>NZ_CP070345.1:0-3822815 GCF_016919285.1 Bacillus sp. PDNC022
GATCTTTGAAAACTAAACAAGACAAAACGTACCTGTTAATTCGAGTTTTTATAAAAAAATCCTATGATACTTCATAGGTAGTCAGTCAAACTGGCGAGGCAGGAAATGATCACATGCTAAGTTCGCTACATCGTGTAGCAACGCATGTGTGATATGCATCCTGCATACCTCGGAGAGTTTGATCCTGGCTCAGGACGAACGCTGGCGGCGTGCCTAATACATGCAAGTCGAGCGGACAGAAGGGAGCTTGCTCCCTGATGTTAGCGGCGGACGGGTGAGTAACACGTGGGTAACCTGCCTGTAAGACTGGGATAACTCCGGGAAACCGGAGCTAATACCGGATAGTTCCTTGAACCGCATGGTTCAAGGATGAAAGACGGTTTCGGCTGTCACTTACAGATGGACCCGCGGCGCATTAGCTAGTTGGTGGGGTAATGGCTCACCAAGGCGACGATGCGTAGCCGACCTGAGAGGGTGATCGGCCACACTGGGACTGAGACACGGCCCAGACTCCTACGGGAGGCAGCAGTAGGGAATCTTCCGCAATGGACGAAAGTCTGACGGAGCAACGCCGCGTGAGTGATGAAGGTTTTCGGATCGTAAAGCTCTGTTGTTAGGGAAGAACAAGTGCGAGAGTAACTGCTCGCACCTTGACGGTACCTAACCAGAAAGCCACGGCTAACTACGTGCCAGCAGCCGCGGTAATACGTAGGTGGCAAGCGTTGTCCGGAATTATTGGGCGTAAAGGGCTCGCAGGCGGTTTCTTAAGTCTGATGTGAAAGCCCCCGGCTCAACCGGGGAGGGTCATTGGAAACTGGGAAACTTGAGTGCAGAAGAGGAGAGTGGAATTCCACGTGTAGCGGTGAAATGCGTAGAGATGTGGAGGAACACCAGTGGCGAAGGCGACTCTCTGGTCTGTAACTGACGCTGAGGAGCGAAAGCGTGGGGAGCGAACAGGATTAGATACCCTGGTAGTCCACGCCGTAAACGATGAGTGCTAAGTGTTAGGGGGTTTCCGCCCCTTAGTGCTGCAGCTAACGCATTAAGCACTCCGCCTGGGGAGTACGGTCGCAAGACTGAAACTCAAAGGAATTGACGGGGGCCCGCACAAGCGGTGGAGCATGTGGTTTAATTCGAAGCAACGCGAAGAACCTTACCAGGTCTTGACATCCTCTGACAACCCTAGAGATAGGGCTTTCCCTTCGGGGACAGAGTGACAGGTGGTGCATGGTTGTCGTCAGCTCGTGTCGTGAGATGTTGGGTTAAGTCCCGCAACGAGCGCAACCCTTGATCTTAGTTGCCAGCATTCAGTTGGGCACTCTAAGGTGACTGCCGGTGACAAACCGGAGGAAGGTGGGGATGACGTCAAATCATCATGCCCCTTATGACCTGGGCTACACACGTGCTACAATGGACAGAACAAAGGGCTGCAAGACCGCAAGGTTTAGCCAATCCCATAAATCTGTTCTCAGTTCGGATCGCAGTCTGCAACTCGACTGCGTGAAGCTGGAATCGCTAGTAATCGCGGATCAGCATGCCGCGGTGAATACGTTCCCGGGCCTTGTACACACCGCCCGTCACACCACGAGAGTTTGCAACACCCGAAGTCGGTGAGGTAACCTTTATGGAGCCAGCCGCCGAAGGTGGGGCAGATGATTGGGGTGAAGTCGTAACAAGGTAGCCGTATCGGAAGGTGCGGCTGGATCACCTCCTTTCTAAGGATATATGGAGCAGCGTACGTTTTCGTCTTGTTTAGTTTTGAAGGATCATTCCTTCAAACATGTCTCTAGCGAGACAGGATTGTTCTTTGAAAACTAGATAACAATAAGTAATACATTCACATTGAATGCAATGCAAAGTTCATCACACATAGTGATTCTTTCTAAAGTAAGAAATGGTTAAGTTAGAAAGGGCGCACGGTGGATGCCTTGGCACTAGGAGCCGATGAAGGACGGGACGAACACCGATATGCTTCGGGGAGCTGTAAGCAAGCTTTGATCCGGAGATTTCCGAATGGGGAAACCCACTGCTCGTAATGGAGTAGTATCCATACTTGAATACATAGAGTATGAGAAGGCATACCCGGGGAACTGAAACATCTAAGTACCCGGAGGAAGAGAAAGCAAATGCGATTCCCTGAGTAGCGGCGAGCGAAACGGGAACAGCCCAAACCAAGAGGCTTGCCTCTTGGGGTTGTAGGACACTCTATACGGAGTTACAAAGGAATGATATAAGCGAAGAGGTCTGGAAAGGCCCGCCAAAGAAGGTAACAGCCCTGTAACTGAAATATTATTCTCTCCAGAGTGGATCCTGAGTACGGCGGAACACGTGAAATTCCGTCGGAATCCGGGAGGACCATCTCCCAAGGCTAAATACTCCCTAGTGACCGATAGTGAACCAGTACCGTGAGGGAAAGGTGAAAAGCACCCCGGAAGGGGAGTGAAATAGATCCTGAAACCGTGTGCCTACAAGTAGTCAGAGCCCGTTAACGGGTGATGGCGTGCCTTTTGTAGAATGAACCGGCGAGTTACGATCCCGTGCAAGGTTAAGCAGAAGATGCGGAGCCGCAGCGAAAGCGAGTCTGAATAGGGCGCATGAGTACGTGGTCGTAGACCCGAAACCAGGTGATCTACCCATGTCCAGGGTGAAGTTCAGGTAACACTGAATGGAGGCCCGAACCCACGCACGTTGAAAAGTGCGGGGATGAGGTGTGGGTAGGGGTGAAATGCCAATCGAACCTGGAGATAGCTGGTTCTCTCCGAAATAGCTTTAGGGCTAGCCTCAAGGTAAGAGTCTCGGAGGTAGAGCACTGATTGGACTAGGGGCCCCTACCGGGTTACCGAATTCAGTCAAACTCCGAATGCCGATGACTTATCCTTGGGAGTCAGACTGCGAGTGATAAGATCCGTAGTCGAAAGGGAAACAGCCCAGACCGCCAGCTAAGGTCCCAAAGTATACGTTAAGTGGAAAAGGATGTGGAGTTGCTTAGACAACCAGGATGTTGGCTTAGAAGCAGCCACCATTTAAAGAGTGCGTAATAGCTCACTGGTCGAGTGACTCTGCGCCGAAAATGTACCGGGGCTAAACGTATCACCGAAGCTGCGGACTGTTCTTACGAACAGTGGTAGGAGAGCGTTCTAAGGGCTGTGAAGCCAGACCGGAAGGACTGGTGGAGCGCTTAGAAGTGAGAATGCCGGTATGAGTAGCGAAAGACGGGTGAGAATCCCGTCCACCGAATGCCTAAGGTTTCCTGAGGAAGGCTCGTCCGCTCAGGGTTAGTCGGGACCTAAGCCGAGGCCGAAAGGCGTAGGCGATGGACAACAGGTTGATATTCCTGTACCACCTCCTCACCATTTGAGCAATGGGGGGACGCAGGAGGATAGGGTAAGCGCGGTATTGGATATCCGCGTCCAAGCAGTTAGGCTGGGAAATAGGCAAATCCGTTTCCCGTAAAGGCTGAGCTGTGATGGCGAGCGAAATTTAGTAGCGAAGTTCCTGATTCCACACTGCCAAGAAAAGCCTCTAGCGAGGTGAGAGGTGCCCGTACCGCAAACCGACACAGGTAGGCGAGGAGAGAATCCTAAGGTGATCGAGAGAACTCTCGTTAAGGAACTCGGCAAAATGACCCCGTAACTTCGGGAGAAGGGGTGCTTCTTAGGGTGTTAAAGCCCCGAGAAGCCGCAGTGAATAGGCCCAGGCGACTGTTTAGCAAAAACACAGGTCTCTGCGAAGCCGTAAGGCGAAGTATAGGGGCTGACGCCTGCCCGGTGCTGGAAGGTTAAGAGGAGCGCTTAGCGTAAGCGAAGGTGCGAATTGAAGCCCCAGTAAACGGCGGCCGTAACTATAACGGTCCTAAGGTAGCGAAATTCCTTGTCGGGTAAGTTCCGACCCGCACGAAAGGCGCAACGATCTGGGCACTGTCTCAACGAGAGACTCGGTGAAATTATAGTACCTGTGAAGATGCAGGTTACCCGCGACAGGACGGAAAGACCCCGTGGAGCTTTACTGCAGCCTGATATTGAATGTTGGTACAGCTTGTACAGGATAGGTAGGAGCCTTGGAAACCGGAGCGCTAGCTTCGGTGGAGGCATCGGTGGGATACTACCCTGGCTGTATTGACCTTCTAACCCGCTGCCCTTATCGGGCAGGGAGACAGTGTCAGGTGGGCAGTTTGACTGGGGCGGTCGCCTCCTAAAATGTAACGGAGGCGCCCAAAGGTTCCCTCAGAATGGTTGGAAATCATTCGCAGAGTGTAAAGGCACAAGGGAGCTTGACTGCGAGACCTACAAGTCGAGCAGGGACGAAAGTCGGGCTTAGTGATCCGGTGGTTCCGCATGGAAGGGCCATCGCTCAACGGATAAAAGCTACCCCGGGGATAACAGGCTTATCTCCCCCAAGAGTCCACATCGACGGGGAGGTTTGGCACCTCGATGTCGGCTCATCGCATCCTGGGGCTGTAGTCGGTCCCAAGGGTTGGGCTGTTCGCCCATTAAAGCGGTACGCGAGCTGGGTTCAGAACGTCGTGAGACAGTTCGGTCCCTATCCGTCGCGGGCGCAGGAAATTTGAGAGGAGCTGTCCTTAGTACGAGAGGACCGGGATGGACGCACCGCTGGTGTACCAGTTGTTCTGCCAAGGGCATCGCTGGGTAGCTATGTGCGGACGGGATAAGTGCTGAAAGCATCTAAGCATGAAGCCCCCCTCAAGATGAGATTTCCCATTCCGCAAGGAAGTAAGATCCCTGAAAGATGATCAGGTTGATAGGTCTGAGGTGGAAGCGTGGTGACACGTGGAGCTGACAGATACTAATAGATCGAGGACTTAACCTATATTCTAATGTGAAGCATGAACATTGTTATCTAGTTTTGAGAGAACATTCTCTCCATCAGGTTTGGTGGCGATAGCGAAGAGGTCACACCCGTTCCCATACCGAACACGGAAGTTAAGCTCTTCAGCGCCGATGGTAGTTGGGGGTTTCCCCCTGTGAGAGTAGGACGCCGCCAAGCTTCTATAAGGATCAGTTCCATTTGGAACTGGTCTTTTTTGTTTTTTCTTCTAACAGCATTATGATGTAAGCTGGGAACTTCTCTTCTGCAATCTCCAAGTAGCGTTTAATCATGACGTAATTATCGCTAATGTATTGAGACAGCAGTTCGGCACATCATCTCATGTCTAAAAGCAGCGTGTGAAACACTGGGCATTAAGAGAAAAAGCGCCAATCGCATAAAACCTTATCAATAAAAAATAATAGAGAGACAGAGTATGAGCTTATATAGGGGCACTCCATATATCTTTAATTTAAATCGAAGAGGTGTAAGCCTATTCGATTTCTATAAATTCTTTACATCTAAAGAGATACCTATATCATTAAAGTATAAAAATGAGAGACTGCTAATATTTCTGAAGGAATTGAACGTTTTTAAAGAGAATATAGAGAAGAGAGTTCAGCTGCTGAACGTAGAAAAAGCAGCTGTATGAATAGGTGATATGGCGATCATTTGTTAAAAGAAATAGGCAATGAAAATTGAAATAAAATTTTTTTAATATAGCCTTTACAAATGATTAAAACCTGTATATAATAATCTTTGTCGGATCGAGAGATTCCTACATAGTGGAGGATTAGCTCAGCTGGGAGAGCATCTGCCTTACAAGCAGAGGGTCGGCGGTTCGAGCCCGTCATCCTCCACCATATTTATTCTTACATAATGTTAGGATAGATAAAGCCGGTGTAGCTCAACTGGTAGAGCAACTGACTTGTAATCAGTAGGTTGGGGGTTCAAGTCCTCTTGCCGGCACCACTTTCATATGGTAAGATAGACAAGTCGCTTTAAAAGCGAGCCATTAGCTCAGTTGGTAGAGCATCTGACTTTTAATCAGAGGGTCGAAGGTTCGAGTCCTTCATGGCTCACCATGTTTCATGCGGGTGTGGCGGAATTGGCAGACGCGCTAGACTTAGGATCTAGTGTCTTTATGACGTGGGGGTTCAAGTCCCTTCACCCGCATTGCCAAATAAAATAAAGAAATCCTGTAATGCGGAAGTAGTTCAGTGGTAGAACACCACCTTGCCAAGGTGGGGGTCGCGGGTTCGAATCCCGTCTTCCGCTTATACCATCCACGCCGGGGTGGTGGAATTGGCAGACACACAGGACTTAAAATCCTGCGGTAGGTGACTACCGTGCCGGTTCAAGTCCGGCCCTCGGCATTATAAATAAGCGCCCGTAGCTCAATTGGATAGAGCGTTTGACTACGGATCAAAAGGTTAGGGGTTCGACTCCTCTCGGGCGCGCCATTAAGATCGGGAAGTAGCTCAGCTTGGTAGAGCACTTGGTTTGGGACCAAGGGGTCGCAGGTTCGAATCCTGTCTTCCCGACCATCTTTTATGGGGCCTTAGCTCAGCTGGGAGAGCGCCTGCCTTGCACGCAGGAGGTCAGCGGTTCGATCCCGCTAGGCTCCACTTTATAAAAGTTTATTATGATCATGGCGGTGTAGCTCAGCTGGCTAGAGCGTACGGTTCATACCCGTGAGGTCGGGGGTTCGATCCCCTCCGCCGCTATAAAGGACCTTTAGCTCAGTTGGTTAGAGCAGACGGCTCATAACCGTCCGGTCGTAGGTTCGAGTCCTACAAGGTCCACCATCTATACGGAGGAATACCCAAGTCCGGCTGAAGGGATCGGTCTTGAAAACCGACAGGGGTGTCAAAGCCCGCGGGGGTTCGAATCCCTCTTCCTCCGCCATATTTTTTAAAACCCTTATCATCGCGGGGTGGAGCAGTTCGGTAGCTCGTCGGGCTCATAACCCGAAGGTCGCAGGTTCAAATCCTGCCCCCGCAACCAAAATGGTCCGGTAGTTCAGTTGGTTAGAATGCCTGCCTGTCACGCAGGAGGTCGCGGGTTCGAGTCCCGTCCGGACCGCCATTTTTCAAAAGAATACTTGGCTCGGTAGCTCAGTTGGTAGAGCAACGGACTGAAAATCCGTGTGTCGGCGGTTCGATTCCGTCCCGAGCCACTTTTATAAAAAAATATTCATAGTATGGCGGTTGTGGCGAAGTGGTTAACGCACCAGATTGTGGCTCTGGCACTCGTGGGTTCGATTCCCATCAATCGCCCCATACATATTTTTGCGGGTGTAGTTTAGTGGTAAAACCTCAGCCTTCCAAGCTGATGTCGTGGGTTCGATTCCCATCACCCGCTCCATTTGTATATCTGTTCATGGGCCTGTAGCTCAGCTGGTTAGAGCGCACGCCTGATAAGCGTGAGGTCGGTGGTTCGAGTCCACTCAGGCCCACCATGATCTTCCGCAGTAGCTCAGTGGTAGAGCTATCGGCTGTTAACCGATCGGTCGTAGGTTCGAGTCCTACCTGCGGAGCCAAATGGAGAAGTACTCAAGTGGCTGAAGAGGCGCCCCTGCTAAGGGTGTAGGTCGCGCAAGCGGCGCGAGGGTTCAAATCCCTCCTTCTCCGCCATTGTTCTGGCCCGTTGGTCAAGCGGTTAAGACACCGCCCTTTCACGGCGGTAACACGGGTTCGAATCCCGTACGGGTCATTTTTAAAAGAGATCTTGTCAAAGATCTCTTTTTTATTTTCTTCAAAACAAAAGACCGCTATCATGGCGGTCTTTTTTTACATATTCATGGAATAGATCGTATAAGACAAGTATGTCGCAAAGAAGCCCCATAAGACATAAGGAATCAGTAAAATTGGAACAACTTTGCTTAGTTTACGTGATACGATGACAAGTGCGAGTGCTGTCAGTGCGACGAGCAGGCAGTCGATCGTAGCCACAAACAAATCCTTTTGTGTAAATTGAAAAAAGCTAAAGGCTTGATTGAATACATAATTTAAAAGGAAAAGAATCCAAAATGGTAAAGTAATTTTTTGAAATCCATACTTTCCATAAATGATCGCTGCGGACAATGAGATGAGCGCAAATAAGACAGCCCATACAGCACCAATCACCCCGCCACCAGGCGTCCATTCTGGTTTAATCAATGCGTCATACCATTCTCTGTCAATGGGGAATAAGAATCCGGCAATAGAGAATAGTGCGTATGTAATCAAGAAGACGACAATCGCCCAAATGATACTTTTTCTAGCCATCAAGAATCTCCTCCAATCAAATTCACTCTTAAAGTGATTTCCCAATAATTACATGATATAAACATAAAGCCCCCAATATGAGGGGACTAATGATTTTCTTCTGTATAAGGTTCTTCCTCGTACGGTTTCAAGTCACCAAATACCGTCATGACACCTTCTTCGTCTAATGCATCTTCATAGGCCTCGTGTGCTTTGTTCGGATACACCTTGCTGGCTTTTCCTTCAATATCAGCAGCTGCGAATCCTTCGTAGTCCTCCACATAATCTTCATCTTCTGATTGTGTATACACATCATCGTATGTCAGAGGAGGGAATTCCATATCAGACGGGGTATCAGAGTTTCCATAGCGTTCTACGTCTTGGTAGGCATCCTCTCCATCGTACGCAGCACTTTCTTCATTTTCAAATTGTCCCGCTGGCGGACTTAATAAATCCTCTTCAATTGGACGGTTTTGTGAAACGGTCTGTTCTTTTGAATGCTCTGTGCATGTGACGGCAGTGGGCAAGGCTTCTAAGCGTTCCTTTGGAATAGGGGCTTTACAGACCTTGCACAGACCGTAAGAGCCGTCTGCAATGGCTTGAAGTGCTTCATTGATGTCTAACATATGTTCATGTTCCAAACTGTTTAAAGCATTATCTTTCCCACGCTCGAATAGCTCTGTCCCTTGATCACCCGGGTGGTTATCATAGGCAGACAATTCACCGACCGAATCGTAAGGAAAGGATACTTTCTGTTCATCGTCATGGCTTTTGGCTTCTAGTTCTTTCTTTTCGTCGAGAAGGCGCTGTTTCAAATGATGTAATTCGTCTTTAGACAACAAAGCGATCATCCTTTCATATCAAACTTATTGTTAGTATGAGCAATTTTATATGTAAGACTAGTTCCAATTTGAAGCAATTCCTTATTAAAAAAAACGCCTGCGGCTGCAGGCGTTCTTAGTTAAGCGATATAGTATTGTAAGATTAAAGCGATCGTCAGCAGAAAACCAAAAAATGTATTGGTTTGAGCTGTAGATTTCATGGCATTCATTAATTCAATCGGTTTTTCTTTTTGTTTAAACTCTTTAATGGCTGTATAGGCTTTTGGCACACTGAGTAAAACTAGAAGACTCCAAGCACCGACGATATCTGTGAAGATATAAACAAAAATGAGTACATATGATACCAAAAACATGGAAAGTAAAATGTTCACTGCAGCTTTACGTCCAGCAAGAATGGCAAGTGTTCTTCGTCCATTTTCCTTATCCCCGTCTAAATCACGGATATTGTTCGACAGTAAGATGGCACCAACTAAAATAGAAATTGGTAGTGAGACGAGAACAGCTTTAGACGTCAGTGTGCCTGTTTGGATATAGAAACTAATCAGGATGATTCCTAATCCCATAAAAGCACCTGAAACAAGTTCTCCAAACGGTGTGTATGCAATTGGTACAGGGCCGCCAGTATAGAAATACCCTGCTGCCATACAAATAAGTCCTATTAGTGCAATCCACCAGCTAGACATCATGCAAATATATACCCCAAGTAATAAAGAAAGCGCAAATAGTGCATAAGCGAGGCTGAGGACTGTCTTTGGCTTCACACCGTTTCTTACAATGGCTCCGCCGATGCCGACAGATTTCTCGTTGTCCAACCCGCGAACATAATCAAAGTACTCATTAAACATGTTTGTTGCGATTTGGATAAACATAGATGCAAACAGCATGGCTAAAAATAGCCCAACATGTATTTGACCACTTGGAAGTGCTAAAACAGTTCCTAAAGTAACGGGAATAAATGCCGCTGTTAGTGTATGCGGTCGTAGTAAATTCCACCAAATTCGCCAGTTTTTATCAGGCTTAATTGGTGAAAGCTGATCTGATACTGATTGATGCTGCATAAAATATACTCCTTTAAATAAAAAAATACGTACACGTCCAAATTCCAGTTTAGCAAAGTTCAAAAAGGTGTCAATATATTGATGCGATGAAACGGGAAAAAGATGTTTGCTAATCGTTGCCATATCGAAGGAAAGCTTGATTTTAGAACAGGTTCTGCCATTTTACCTTAGATGTTCTCGTTTCAATAAGCAGGAGCGAAAAAATCTTGAAAGCGTGATATAATAAGGATTCGAGGTTTTAAAAGCTGTTTTCTTTACTAAGTTCATCTGTTAAGGTTTATAATAGAAAAGCAGGTCATTCGACATATTCGAATGTTCATGTATTTTTTCATTATGGTTTTATTTTTTTATGTTATTTCATGGATTTTGGAGGAATGTATCATGGTGACAACAGTGCAAAGTACTTTCCGGCAGGAAGCGCTTGCGACATTAGAAGAAGCGAATAACGTCAACCATGCTGTTTTGATAAGCTACTCCAGAAGAGTTGACGATCTGGATCCTCTTGCCTTTTTCCAAAGCGGTGAAGCGGATTTTTTAGGCGAGCGGTTTTTTTGGTCTGATCCAGAAAGCCAAATGATATTTTCTGGACTTGGCAGAGCGGCCGTCATTAAATCATCTGAGCAAGCCAAGGAACGATTCGATATAGTCCATCAAGAATGGGAACAGCTAAAGCAGCACATGTTCCATTTTCATGATGAGAAGGAGTTAAAGCAAGCGGCTGTTGGTCCGCTTTTATTTGGAGGATTCTCGTTTGATCCGTATGAAGAGAAGGCGCGTCATTGGAAAGCATTTGGCGAGGCTCATTTTTTTGTGCCATCGATCATGTTGACTGTCTCAAAAGAAGGCAGTTTTCTTACGATCAATGAGTGGAAGCAGGTGGACGGGAATGTTCATCAGCTTATTCAAGAATTAGAACAAAAGGCCTCTCGTTTCGAGACATTGCCAGTACGGACTGGTGGACAAGCTGAACTTGTTCATATGGAAGAGCTCGATGTGAAGGAATGGATGAAGGCGATCCAAGAAGCGACAGACCACATTCGTGCAAACGAATATGAAAAGGTTGTTTTAGCAAGAGAAGTCTTGCTTCACTATAAAAATCAAATTGAACTTGCTCCACTATTAGCAGAATTATTAAAGCATCAAACAACGAGTTATGTATTTGCGGTTGAACAAGGAAGACAAGCATTTGTCGGAGCAACGCCTGAACGCTTAGTGAAAAAAAGCGGCGGAGAGGTCTTTTCATCCTGTTTAGCAGGTTCCATTGTTCGCGGAAAAGATGAAGCGGAGGATCACGCATTAGGCGAGGAACTGCTGCATGATGAGAAGAATTTGATTGAACATCAAATTGTCGTCAATATGATTGAACAAGCATTTAAAGCGAATTGCCTTCATGTGCATAAACCAAATCAACCAAGTCTTTATAAAACAAAAAACATTCAGCATTTGTTTACACCGATTGTGGGAGAAATCAAAAGCAGCTGTTCCCTCTTTTCATTAATTGAGCAGCTTCATCCGACGCCGGCATTAGGCGGATATCCGAAGGAAAAGGCGGTTGAAGTGATTCGTGAACTCGAACCGCTTAAGCGCGGCTGGTATGCAGCGCCGGTAGGCTGGATTGATTCTCAGGATAATGGAGAATTTGCTGTAGCCATTCGGTCAGGTCTCATTGAGGAAGACCGTGTTCGTTTGTTTGCTGGCTGCGGAATTGTAGAGGATTCCCTTGCAAAGCAGGAGTATGAGGAAACACAAGTGAAGTTAAGACCAATGCTGTCTGCTCTTGGAGGTCATCCTATTGAATAATCACATCATGACAACATATATAGGCAGATTGATGGATGAATTCGTCCAAGGTGGTGTGAAAGAGGCAGTTGTCTGTCCTGGTTCTCGTTCAACTCCGCTTGCGATGCTGGCTCTTGCTCATCAAGACATCCATGTCCATGTTTTAGTGGACGAACGGTCTGCTGCTTTTTATGCGCTTGGTCTTGCAAAAGCAAGTCAATCGCCAGTGCTGCTTATTTGTACATCAGGTACAGCAGCTGCTAACTTTTACCCAGCCATTGTAGAGGCGCATTATTCTCGTGTACCTCTTATTGTTTTAACTGCTGATCGGCCGCACGAATTGAGAGAAGTTGGGGCACCTCAAGCGATTGATCAGCAATTCTTATTCGGTAAGTTTGTTAAATGGTTCACAGACTTAGCGTTGCCAGAGGAAAGTCAAATGATGCTTCGTTATGTTCAGACGGCAGCTGCGAGAGCAAATCACATGTCGATGCAGGAGCCAAAGGGGCCTGTTCAGGTCAATGTGCCTCTGAGAGAACCATTGCTTCCTGATCTGTCTATTGATCCTTTCGCGCGAGAAGAAATAGACACGAAAAAGGTATTAGCATCAGGTCAGGCTTTCCCAAATGATCGAGTGATGTCTGAAATCGTGACCGCCTTGAACCAATCCAAAAAGGGAATGATTGTGGCTGGTGAACTCCATACACAGGAAGAAAAAGAGGCGGTTTTACGCCTTTCAAAAGCCCTGCATTTACCTATTTTAGCTGACCCGCTTTCTCTTTTGCGCAACGGGCATGAGAATAAAGAGCTAATTATCGACGCTTATGATTCTTTATTGAAAGATGAAGCATTGCAGCAGCATCTATTGCCGGATATGATCATTCGTTTTGGCCCGATGCCTGTGTCTAAGCCCTTATTCAAGTGGCTGGAAAAACATGCGGAAGTGAAGCAGATTGTTGTAGATGCTGCCGGAGGCTTCCGTGATCCTGGGTTAAGTGCTTCATACGTCATTGAAAGTACTGTCTCTGCTTTTGTAGAAGCGGCATTAAATCAAGCAGAAAAACGTGAGGAGACAAGTTTCTTAAACCGCTGGCAGAATGCTAATTCTTCATTTAGAACGCATGCAGCCCGCTATTCAGATGAGGATTTGTCCTTCGAGGGGAATGTGTACCGTCAGCTTCAGCACCTCTTGCCAAAGGAGAGTGTCCTTTTTATCGGAAATAGTATGCCAATTCGTGATGTTGATACATTTTTTGAAACTCAGTCCAAACCTTTTCGAATGATGGCGAATCGCGGAGCAAATGGCATTGACGGCGTTGTATCCACAGCACTTGGCACATATGCAGCTGTAAAGCAGCCAGTTACTTTAGTCATTGGAGATTTATCATTTTACCATGATATGAACGGTCTGCTTGCAGCTAAACTGATGGACATACCGCTGACAGTTGTTTTGATAAACAATGATGGGGGAGGTATCTTTTCTTTCCTTCCGCAGGCATCTGATGAACCGTATTATGAGAAGCTCTTCGGTACGCCGACAGGACTGAATTTTGAGTATGCATCGAAGTTATATGGGGGAACCTATTCGAAACCGGCAACGAAACAAGAGTTACATGATGTGTATATGGCACATATCGATGAACCTGGACTTCATTTAATTGAAATTGAAACTGATCGTCATTCCCGTGTAGACAAGCATCGTCAAATGATGGATGACATATTGGAAGAAGTGAAAAAAGAATGCCTTCTCTCATTATAAGAATGCGTGATGGGGTAGCGTACGAAGTGGTGGACCAGAACCCTTCGGCAGCAAATGCCACACTATGCTTACACGGCTTCACTGGAAGTGCAGCGTCTTGGACGTTCTTGAATGCTTATTTGGAGAATACAAGACTGATTCAGGTCAGCTTGCTTGGACATGGGCGTACGGACTCGCCAGAAAGTGTGAGAAGATATGCAATGTCTCAGCAGCTGGCAGATCTTGCAGAGATTTTAAACCAATTAAAGCTTCACAAAGTGAATATTCTCGGATATTCTATGGGAGGACGTATTGCTTTATCATTTGCTGCTCGTTACCCAGATCGTGTCAATAAATTGATCCTTGAGAGTACGTCTCCAGGGCTACGCACTTTTAAAGAGCGGATGGCAAGACTGAAGCATGATCATCAGCTCGCTCAAAAAATCAGACATGAGGGCTTAGTGAAGTTTGTGGATTTTTGGGAAAGCATTCCTTTGTTTGCTTCGCAGAAAACTTTATCAGCCGAAAGGCAGACTGAGCTGAGAGAGGGAAGACTGAAGGCCAATCCTCTTGGGCTGGCTCGCAGCTTAGAAGGAATTGGTACAGGTTCACAGCCGTCTGTTTGGAAGGCATTAAAGCATATTCATTTGCCTGTATTGTTCATTTGCGGAACGCTTGATGAAAAGTTCTGCCATATCGGGAAACGTATGCAGCAAGAGCTGAAAGGAAGTCAATTTATATTGGCTGAACATGCTGGGCATACAGTTCATGTGGAACAACCACATTTTTTTGGTAAAATAGTAAGTGAGTTTATTTTAGCGCAAGATTAGAGGAGGAAATATTGATGGCTATTGAATGGCAAACTGAGCGTCAGTATGACGAAATTTTATATGAAACGTACAATGGAATCGCAAAGATTACGATTAATCGTCCACACGTACATAACGCGTTTACGCCAAAGACTGTTAGTGAATTGATTGATGCATTTTCACGAGCTCGTGATAATTCAGAAGTTGGTGTGATCGTACTTGCAGGTGCTGGCGGAAAAGCATTCTGTTCTGGTGGAGACCAAAAAGTTCGCGGCCATGGCGGTTATGTAGGTGACGATCAAATTCCACGTCTAAATGTATTAGACTTACAGCGTTTGATTCGTGTCATACCAAAACCAGTTATCGCAATGGTGGCAGGTTATGCGATTGGCGGAGGACACGTTCTTCACGTTGTGTGTGATCTGACGATTGCAGCAGATAATGCGATTTTTGGACAAACAGGTCCAAAAGTAGGCAGCTTTGATGCTGGTTATGGTTCAGGCTATCTTGCACGTATAGTTGGTCATAAGAAAGCAAGAGAAATTTGGTACTTATGCCGTCAATATAATGCACAAGAAGCGCTTGATATGGGACTTGTTAACACAGTAGTACCATTAGATCAGCTTGAAGAGGAAACGGTGAAGTGGTGTGAGGAGATGCTAGAAAAGAGCCCGACTGCTTTACGATTCTTGAAGGCTGCATTTAACGCAGATACAGATGGATTAGCTGGAATTCAGCAATTTGCAGGAGATGCGACTCTTCTTTATTACACAACAGATGAAGCAAAAGAAGGACGCGATTCCTTTAAGGAAAAACGCAAGCCGGACTTCGGTCAGTTCCCGCGTTTCCCTTGATTCAATGATATCAATGAAAACAGCTTAGTGCATCAGACTAAGCTGTTTTCTTTTACGAAAAGGAGGTGTCATGATGAAGCAACCTAATTGGCTGCTGCACCGTGCCTATTTAACGCCAGATCGAGTCGCACTCATATACCAAGAGAAAGAGTGGACATTTCACGAATTGGCTCAAGAAGTGGACGAGCTTTCAAATAGACTTGCACAGGCATCATTGAAAAAAGGGGAAACGGTTGCGCTTTTGATGAACAATCATCCTCACATGGTGATGATTGTTCATGCCTGTTTTTTATTAGGGTTAAAAATCGTGCTATTGAACAACAAGCTGACAAAGGCTGAAAGACGCTATCAGCTAGAAGATGCAAAAGCAGCGGCTTTATTAACAGAATCTAGTTATGCAAGCGACCATGAGGGAGATTTACCCGTTTATACAATGGAAACTTTACCTGAACCAGGGCAAGGCCATGACAAGAAGATCGAGAGCGAATTTGATTTGAATGAAACAGCGACCATCATGTATACATCTGGGACAACAGGACGTCCAAAAGGGGTAGAGCAAACGTTTGGCAATCATTTTCATAGTGCAGTTTCCTCTGCACTGAATCTGGGTCTCAGAGAGGATGACCGCTGGCTCATTTCCCTGCCTCTTTTTCATATTAGCGGCTTATCCGCGTTATTTAAGTCTGTGATATATGGGATGACAGTCGTGCTTCATCAGAAGTTTGATGTCGACGAAGTAAAGGATTCTATTGAACGGCATCGCGTGACGATGATTTCTGTTGTTCAGACGATGTTATCTCGTTTATTAAGCAGACTGGAAGAATGTCCATCTTCTTTGCGCTGTCTTTTATTAGGCGGAGGGCCTGCGCCTTATGTGATGCTCCAAGAAAGCAAAGAGAAGGGCTTTCCTGTCTTTCAATCGTACGGTATGACGGAAACCTGTTCACAAATTGTGACCCTTGCCCCCGAATTTAGTGTAGAGAAACTTGGTTCAGCGGGAAAACCTCTTTTTGGGTGTGAGCTGAAAATTCAAGATGGTGATCGCATTTGCATCCCTTTTGAGCATGGCGAAATTATGGTGAAGGGTGCAAATGTGATGAAAGGATACCTTTACCGTGAAGAAGCGACCGCGGCTGCCTTTGATGAGGGCTGGCTGAGAACGGGTGATATTGGCTATGTGGATGAGGACGGGTTCTTATTTGTGCTTGACCGTCGTTCAGATTTAATTATTTCTGGCGGAGAAAATATTTATCCTGCGGAAATTGAAGCGGTTCTTTTAACACATCCGCATGTAAAGGAAGCCGGAGTAACGGGTATGTATGATGATAGATGGGGAGAGGTGCCTGCTGCTTTTCTTGTAACAGATGATAAAATACCGGAGAATGAGCTCTATGTTTTATGTGAGTCGCATTTAGCCAAATATAAATGGCCCGCCGCTTTTCACTTTGTGGACGAGCTGCCAAGAAATGCGTCGAATAAATTGCAAAGGCACAGACTCAAATCAAAGGGGTTTTTAGATGATTCAAATTGAACGAGTGATTTTATATCATGTCACGATGAAGCTTAAACAGCCATTTACAACAAGTCTTGGAACCATTTCAGAGCGTGAGTTTATTATTGTTGAAGTAAAAGATCAAACCGGATTGACTGGATGGGGAGAGGTATCTGCCTTTTCTTCTCCGTGGTATACAGAAGAAACAATTGAGACTTGCTATCATATGCTGAGGGCTTTCTTTATTCCGAACGTGCTGACGCGCACCTTTACACATCCTTCAGAAATACCTGACAGTCTGTATCAATTTAAAGGCAATAGGATGGCGAAAGCAGGCATTGAAGCAGCTGTTTGGGATATTTATGCGAAGCGTGAGAATAAGTCTTTACGCGATGTATTAGGCGGCACAAAAGATAGAATACCATCTGGTGTTGTGGCGGGGTTAGGCCCTATTGACGATATGCTTCAGCAAATTCAGCAATTTGTTGACCAAGGCTATCAGCGGGTGAAGGTGAAAATTAAACCGGGACAAGATATTGGACTGCTGCAAAAGATAAGAGAGTCTTTTCCTGAGCTGCCATTAATGGCAGATGCAAACTCTGCTTATGAATTAAAAGATATTAGCAAACTCAAGCAGCTCGACGATATTCGTTTATTAATGATTGAACAGCCTTTAGCTGCAGATGATATTGTGGACCACCGCCATTTGCAAAAGCATTTAAAAACGCCGATTTGTTTAGATGAAAGTATTTGTTCTTTAGATGATGTAAGAAAAGCTGTAGAGCTTGGCAGCTGTCAAATCATTAATGTAAAGCCTTCACGAGTTGGCGGACTGACAGAGGCTCTTAAAATTCATACGTTCAGTAAGGAGCATCAAATTCCGTTATGGTGCGGGGGAATGATTGAAACAGGTATTTCCCGAGCGCAGAACGTGGCACTTGCTTCGCTTCCTCAATTTACAATTCCCGGTGATATTTCAGCTTCGTCAAAATATTGGGAGCAGGATATCATTTTTCCTGAAATTAAAGTTGAAAATGGGTTTATTGAGGTGCCCCGCTCCCCAGGAATGGGCGTGGAAGTTGATTACCAAGCGCTCCGTTCATTTTCAGATAAAATCGACGTGTTTACAAAACATGATTTTGTGAAATAAAAACGAAGGAATGACCTTTTGCATACCCAATAGAATCTAGGTATAGTGAGAGAAAGTTTTTCCTTCCTGTCAGAACAAAAAAAGAAAGAGCGGGTGGTCCACTCTTTCTTTTTCTTACTCTTCAACCAGCTCGCTGTCATAAGCAAGCTGTCCGATATACTGATGAATTTCACTTGGCATGTTTGATGCATGTCCATATTCATAATCCCAAAGATTTAAAAAGGAGTGAGCGGCTTGGTGGAATGCGGCTTCATCCGCGTCATGAATTTCGTCAAAAAACGTTTGAAGCAGCCGATCGTGTTTCAAATTGAAGCGCCTCCTTTAATGAGACTTAAAGATCTTGTGGTTTAAACGTTTTACAATCCGTTTCTTCACTTTTCTCAGCCGTATTTCCTGTGTGGCTGACGACATAGATTGCATCTGCACCACAGCGGTTTCCAGCATTCCAATAGGAACAGTTATTGACTTCACAAAGGATTTTTTGACTCATACAGATGACCTCCTTTTGAGTATGTCTTTCATCTATAATGTAACCGAAATGAAGCTCGCCCATTCATGTTAATCTTCCTGGCGAATATAACGCTTATCCTTCATAAATAATTTCCAGAAGAAATAGAAGCCAGGAAATAAGATGATAAAACCTACAATATAGGTGATAAATAATGCCCTAAATGTGACAGGGTCTGTAAATCCAGACATGATTGTAATATCTGGATAGGCCATATAAGGCAAATGGGCACGCCCGTACACATAGCTTGCTAAGAAATATTGAATGGTAATCGCAATGACGGCAAGGCGTGGTCTTCCTTTCCGGTTCTTAAACCGGCTGTTTGGTAAAAATAGAGCCAGGCCTGCGAGCAGAAACATTAGGAGAGATACAAGAAGAATAGGGATGTTCTGCATCATTTTTGTGAAAAGCCAATTGGCCTCGCTTCGTAAAGTCAGCATGATAAAAAAGGCCATCATGAGTGAAAGAGGACCCGTAATGAGCGCACCTCTTCTATATATGCTGTAAGCTTCATCTTCATTAGCTACATTAGAGAAATCGGCTAAAAGTAAGGACGAAAGAAAAAGGGTGCTGAAGATGGCAAAGCCGACAAAAGAATAAACATTTGCACTTGTAAAGACCAGTCCAAGATCTAGTGAGTAGACGTTGTTCTCCTGAAAGATAAATCCACCATGGGTAATTGGGAGAACCATGATCAGGATGGACGGAATGATAAAGCCGCTGATCCCTGAAATGTAAGTCACCGCTTTTCGGTATTTCTTAGGCAGTGAATGAGAAAACACGAGAAACCCGCTTCGCAGTGCAAGAAGTAATAATATGATGCTGCCGGGTATTAATAAAACGGTACCAAGTACAAAGGTCGCACCTGGAAACAGGCTGAACAATGCGACAACGATGGCCACAATAAAGACGTTTGTCACTTCCCATGTTGGAGAAAGGTACTTATTTGCGATATTAGCGGCTTTTGTTTGTTCTCTATTCATATAAATCATCGACCAAAATCCTGCGCCGAAATCCATTGATGCCATCACTGCATAGATAAAAACGAATCCCCATAAGATGGTGATTGCAATGAGCGCATCAGTTGTAACATCCATTTGCATCAAGATCGCTCCCTTTTTAAGATTCTGTTAACCGTAAGTCTTCTTCAATCGTATGTTTCCTAAAGTAGTACGTCAGCACAATAACGGTTGCAATGCCTAAGATGAGATAGACAATGGCAAAAAGGATAAAAAGTGTCCCGATCGAGCCAGATGATGTGACAACCTCAGAGGTTTTGAGCATTCGATAAATGACCCATGGCTGACGGCCTGTACAAGCAAAGATCCAGCCAAATTCAATAGCCAAAAGACTAAGAGGCCCGCCGAATAAGTAAAGAAAAAGAAGAAACTTCGGAAATTTTTCACGTTTTAAAATTTTACGGTAAAGCAGTGCTAATACCGCAAATAGAATGAGCACCGATCCAATAATGACCATGCCGTTAAATAATGTGTGTATAAATAATGGCGGCCACTCGTCACGGGGAAAATCATTTAAGCCTTTGACCACCGTATCGAAGCTATTTCCTGCCAGAAAACTAAGCGCCCAAGGAATTTCGATCGCACCTTTAATTTCCTGCGAATCAGCATCCGTAAAACCACCTATTGCAAGAGGCGCATGTGATTGCGTTTCAAACAAACCTTCAGCTCCAGCCAGCTTTTCAGGCTGATATTCATATAGAAGCTGAGCGGACTCGTGGCCATTTAAGGCTGTTAGAAAGGAGAAAAGGCCTCCTACAATGAGTCCTAGAAAAAGGGCTTTTCGATGAAATGTATAGAGTTTTTCATTCTTTTTAGTTTTGAGCATTTTAAAAGCTGCTACTGAAGCAATCACAAAAGCACCTGTTGTAAAAGCAGAAAGCACGACATGTGTGGCAGTCACAGCAAAGCTTGGATTGAAAAAGGCCTTCCAAGGCTCGATATTTGTGATTTCTCCATTCACCATCTGAAAGCCAGCAGGTGTTCCTTCAAAAGCATGTACGTTTGTAATCAGAATCGCTGATGCAGCTGCACCAATGACGATAAAAATAACGGTAATGATGCGCATTGCATTTGATAGGCGATCCGCTGCATACACATAAATAGACATAAATAATGCTTCTATAAAGAAGGCATAAATTTCAATCTGGAATGGCAGTGACATGACCTTTCCAATGACCTCCATAAAACCTGGCCACAAAAGGGCAAGCTGAGTACCAGCAATCGTGCCTGTTGGAATGGCGACCCCTAACAGAACAGCCTGCGCTTTTGTCCATCGCTTGGCCATGATGGCATAATGCGGGTCCTTCGTTTTTTGAAAGATGAGTTCAGCTAACAAAATCATTAGCGGGATGCCGACGCCAAGCGAGGCATAAATAATATGAAAGCCCATAGTTGTGCCGAACAGGCTTCTAGCTAAAACGAGATCAGTCAATTTTTTCTCCGCCTTTCTTATCGCTTCTCTTTTTCATAATGCTTATTATTCTCCACCATTTTTAGATTATTCTTCCTGACTAAGAAAGCTTGTTTTTTGACAAGTTGTATAAGAGGGAGTAGAATATAAGTATAAAACGTAACCATTACGTTTTGATAATGAAAGGAGTTTTGACATTGAAAAGAGATATTCATCCAACCTCACATGAAGTTGTATTTATGGACGTAAACAGCGGTTACCGCTTCTTGAGTAGATCGACAAAGACATCAAATGAGACAGTAGAGTGGGAAGATGGGAAAACGTATCCTGTCATTAAAGTAGAAACAAGCTCTGATACGCATCCTTTTTATACAGGACGCCAAAAATTCGGAGAAAAAGGCGGAAGAGCCGAGCTGTTTAAGAAAAAATATCAAATGTAATCAAATAGCAGCACACCTTATAAGGTGTGCTTTTTTACAGCAAAAAACCCCGGCTGATCAACCGGGGTTCAAAGCATTAATCATTTAATGCAGTTTTTAAGGTCTTTAAGTTTTGTTTCATTAAGCTGACGTAGCTTTCTCCATTTTTGGCATCATCTTCAGTAATGGATTCTAGATTTTTAAGGGTTAAGCTTTTTGCCCCAATTTCACTGCGGATTGTATCTGATACTTTGCTGCTGACGTTGTTTTCAAAAATAACGTATTGAATGTGATGCTGTTCCGCTTTTTGTACAATGTTTTCGAGCTGTTTTTGTGATGGCTCTTCAGAAGCGGATAATCCTAAAACACTGATTTGCTCAATGCCATAACGCTTTTCCCAATAACCATAAGCTGCGTGAGAAACAAGGATTTCTTTATGTTTCGCTTTAGATAACGTTGTTTTGAATTCTTGGTCTAATGATTGCAAATCTTTTTTTAGATGTTCATAGTTTTTTGTGTATTCGTCTTTATGATCTGGATCTAATGAGACGAGTGTGTCTTTAATGTTTTTCGCCATTTGCTGCGCATAAACGGGATCTAACCATGCATGAGGGTCTTTATCTCCGTGATCGTGCCCATCATGGTCGTGATCTTCACCTTCGTGATCATGATCTTCGCCTTCTTCATGTGCATGTTCTTCTTTTGTCGATAACAATTTGATGCCTTCGGCTGCTTTGACTGTTTTCACACCTTGATTTTTTAATGTGGCAGCAGTTTTGTCTGCGAATGCTTCAGCCCCGGTACCGCTGTAGATAAAGGCATCACCTTCAGCCATTTCAACCATCGTTTTAGAACTTGGTTCAAAGCTGTGTGCATCTGCATTGGCAGGATACACGCTTTGAGCATGAACGTGGGAGCCGCCAATTTTTTCAGTGAAATCTTGAATTGGGAAGATCGTGGTGTAAATGGTTAGTTTCCCGTCTGCCTTTCCTTTTGAAGCATTAGTGCCCGCACTGCTTGAGCAAGCGGCAAGACCGATCACGAATAAAGCAGCTGTTAAAATAAAAAAGATTTTTTTCATGTAGAAAATGTCTCCTCTCATTCTAATAGATAGAAATGATTACGATTTAATGTCCTGAGTTATTGTATCGTAATAATTACGATTTGAAAAGAGGAAATTAAAAAATTTTCATCAGCAGATGTTTCCTCTAAAAAAAATAAGCAGCAAAACGTGACGAAATTTCTTACATTGTGCTATATTTATTTTTAAAAAAAGATAAAGGAATGGACAAACGTATGAAACTTTTAGATGAAATCATCGAATATAATCAACAATTTATTGAAGAAAAGAAATACGAAGAATTTACAACAACAAAGTTTCCACAGAAAAAAGCTGTCATTCTATCGTGTATGGATACAAGACTTGTTGAATTGCTTCCGCGTGCCATGAACATGAAAAATGGCGATATTAAGATTGTCAAAAGTGCTGGAGCGCTTGTTTCTCATCCATTTGGAAGTATTATGCGAAGCATTTTAGTTGCTGTTTATGAATTAAATGCTGACGAGGTATATGTCATTGGGCACCATGATTGCGGGATGAGCAAAATAGACAGCCAGACACTTTTAAATAAAGCCGTTGAGCGCGGTATTCCAGAAAAACGTATTGAAGTACTGGAATACTCAGGAATTGATTTTAAACAGTGGCTCAAAAGCTTTAGTTCAGTTGAAGAGAGCGTGAAGGACAGTGTGTCCGTAGTGAAAAATCACCCGCTTCTTCCATCAGATGTACCTGTACATGGGCTTGTCATTGACCCTGGAACAGGGAAGCTTGACTTAGTTGTCAACGGATATGAAGAAAAGTAAGTTATTTTTCCTTTTTAGGCGGAACAGGATCGATGCCGCCAGGGTGAAGCGGATGACATTTTAAAATCCGTTTTATGGTGAGCCAGCCGCCCTTAATCGCGCCATGCGTTTTGATCGCTTCTAGTCCATAGTTTGAGCATGTTGGATAAAACCGGCAGCTTGGCGGTGTAAGAGGGGAAATACATTTTTGATAAAAGCGTATCATGCCGATAAAAATTTGCTTCATAGAGGTTCCTCCTTGTCTGTCTTTCACAGTATAAGAAAAAAGGACAAGGAAGGAAAGTTTTATAAACTAAACTGGTCGGAGAAATATGTTATAATATAGGAAATTGCAATTATAGGAGTGGTGATTATGCCTTCAGTTGAAAGCTTTGAACTTGATCATAATGCTGTAAAAGCGCCATATGTTCGTCATTGCGGCGTTCATAAAGTGGGATCAGATGGGGAAGTAAATAAATTTGATATTCGTTTTTGTCAGCCAAACAAGCAGGCGATGAAACCTGATACGATTCATACATTAGAGCATTTGCTTGCATTTAATATTAGAACACACTCAGAGAAATATGACCATTTTGATATCATTGATATTTCTCCAATGGGCTGCCAGACAGGATATTATTTAGTTGTCAGTGGTGCACCAACTCCAAAAGAGATCGTTGAACTTCTTGATGCAACATTCAAGGATGCGGTTGAAGTAACAGAAATTCCTGCTGCAAACGAAGAGCAATGCGGCCAAGCGAAGCTTCATGATCTTGAAGGAGCAAAACGTTTAATGCGTTTCTGGCTTTCTCAGGATCAAGAAGAGCTTTTAAAAGTATTTGGTTAATAGAAGGACGAACCGGACATTAGATGTCCGGTTTTTTATTTGAATTCAATCAGAGATGTCAAAATAGGGGATATTTGTTAAAATGGACATGTCAGTAAAAGAAGGGGGAAGCGCAGGATGCGAAAAATGTTGGGAATGATTCTGATGCTCACGTTATTGAGTGCATGTGGAAACTCTGCAGCAAATAGCGGCAAAGGGGAAGTGCCTGAGCTATTAGAAGTAAAACTCACAGGACCTGAGCAAGTGGAGAAAAATGAAAGCGTTATAGTAAAAGCAGCTGTCACATACGGTGATACGCCTGTTGATGATGCAGATGATGTTCAATTTGAAGTGTGGAAAGATGGCGACAAGGATAACAGCAAGATGATTCAGCCAAAGAAAGAAAACAAAGGTGTATACGAATTACACACAGCCTTCAAAAAAGATGGCCTTTATATCATACAAGTCCATGTGACAGCTAAACAGCAGCATAATATGCCGAAAACGAACATCCACGTAGGTGAGATGAAAAAAGAGAGTTCATCTACTGAAGAAGAAACCTCACATCATTAAAAACAGTTTTATTTTGGATTAGGACGTTGGTTTGGTTCAGCATCTTGTGGTGAATCGACTTTATGCTTATATTCATAAGCCTTCGATGTCGTCCATAATGATAAAAAGACAACGATTGAGATAATGATAAAGCTGATAATCCCAAGTAACAGCATCTAACTCCCTCCTTATTTCCATATTAACATATATTTCATGCAGTCAAAATAGAAGAAATTGATGGAAGGTTTCAGTATAATAAGAAAAGGGTATTCTCATACTAAACGCAATTACATAAGGAGGAATAAACATGTCTGAAAATTTATTAAACGTTGTGAATAAACAAGTAGCTGATTGGACTGTGCTTTACGTGAAATTACATAACTATCATTGGTATGTAAAGGGGAAAGATTTCTTTACACTCCATGAGAAATTTGAGGAACTATATACAGAAACAGCTACATATATTGATGATTTGGCTGAGCGTATGCTTGCTTTAAATGGACAGCCTGTTGCGACAATGAAAGAGTGCTTAGAAATTTCCAGCATTCAAGAAGCAGAAGGCAAAGAATCAGCGGAGCAAATGGTGAAAAATCTATATAATGATTTCTCCAATATCGCTGAGGAATTAAAGAAAGGAATGGAGCTGGCTGCAGAGGTTGGCGATGAAACAACAGGTGATATGCTGCTTGCGATTCATCAATCCATTGAAAAACACAACTGGATGCTTAAAGCATATTTAGGATAATACACGTATGTGAAAAGAATGTCGGTCATCAATAGATCGACATTCTTTTTTATTGGAATCGGGACAGACAGCCCATTGAAATCATAGGGCTTTCAGCCGAAGAGAAAAGAGAAGGGAGGGAAGAAGATGTCTTCTATTGCAGGAATGATGAGTCAGCAAGTAGCGAGCATTCAAAAGACACTCAATATCAGTTTGTTGAATTCACAGCTTGCTACAAATACAGCACAAGCCATGGTGATGCTGGATCAAGTGCAGCAGCAGCCTCAAGCTGTTCAGCCAAAGGATTCAGATGCTTCATTTATTGATGTCAGAGTCTAAAAAAGAGAAGCCGCCTCAAGGGGCGGCTTTTTTGGTTTCATTCGTTTCCCTGAGTACATAACAGCGCCTTTATTTTTTGTCGTCCAAGCTATTGCGAGCATCCGGCATATACTATTGAGGTAAGGAGTTCCACTCTGAAAGGATGTTGATGCCAAGTGAGCAAGGATTTAGGCATCTTTTCGTTGGTTACAGTGAGTTTGTCGGCGATGGGCTTTCTGTTTGGTGGAGCAGGATATTTACTGATGATTTTAGTGACGTTGATGGCTATTGAATTAATTTGTTCAAGCCTAAGAGAATCTTTGACTGGACAGCTCACAATGAAGCGGTTTTTTACGCGGCTTGTTCGAAAGATTGTGACAGTCTCCTTAATATCTATGGCACATTTCTTCGATGTCATGCTGAAGACAAATGGGACGATTAAGGATTTAGCGATCATCTTTTATATAATTTATGAATCTTACCAAATCGTCTTGACAGCCAGAGCCCTTGGAATTCCCATTCCGCAGTTGTTTATTGATGTGTTGGACATGTTGAAAAATAAATTGCGCAAAAAGCCGTAATTTCCTCATATCTGGTCATACTAAAGGAAAAAGGATGATTCAGATGGCGAGACACACATACTATGTATCCGTACAAGATGGATCGATATCGCAGCATAGAGATGCGGCGGCTTGGCAATTTCAAATAGAAGCAGATGATGATCAAATCTTGCAGCTGAGAGACTATTTCGATGAACAATATATGACAGATTGGAAAGGCTTCTTTAGGGCGCATGTTCCGTTTCTTGAATATCATTATGATAGTCCAAATGATGAAATGGATAGAAAAAGAAAAGAGATTTACACAATGATTTATGAGCTCGGCAATGAAGAGACAAGGAGCTTTATTGAGACAAATGGTTTGATGAATTGAAAAAGCATGTAGGGAATCTCTACATGCTTTATTTTCGCGGTTGTAAAATGCCTCCGATCAGATCACTGATCCCGCCGCCTCTATTTTCTTGCTGTGAATTGGTGAATTCATGAGAGGAGCTCTGGCTCTGAGGCTTATAGCGATTATCGTCTAAGCCAACCCGTAAGCCAGATGTGCGCTCAGATGGCTGGATAATGACGATTTGATCTTGTTCCTGGAACTCAAATAAGTAGGATTCGCCAGATGTTTGTCCAATGAAAGTTTTCCAGTTTACATCTAGTTTGACCTTCGGTGCTTTGCCCGTCCAAGCGACAATCGCGTCAGGGTCTACACGGCAGGGGGCTTTTAAGATGAGCGGATTTCCATTCGTTTTAATGGCGACCTGCGCTCCGTGACCTTGATAGGAAAGTTTTGATGTAAACAGTCCTTTTTGCGATAAAATACCAACGCCTACTGGTGTGACGCCGTAATGGCATTCCTCAGTAAAGGCAAGTAAATCTTCACTTTCTACACTTACATGCTGCCAAGGACCACTTGGCTCAAGATTAATCACTGTTACGTGCTCGCTTGCATCCGCCAAGTAGCAAGTACCTTGTCCACTCACTTCCATCATCTCAAGGTTTTCACCTGTGAATTTTCTGCTGATGTGGTTAAATACTTGACTGACCATATTTCCTTTATTCGTTCCGAGTAATCGCTTGCGGTATTGGAAACTTCCTTGATCGGCAATCATGGCGCCTTTTTTGGCAAAAAAGATTCCGCTGCCTTCTGCTTGTAAGGTAAGTTCTTCTATTGTGATGAAATGAAATCCCATAGGTGCCAGCTCCTTTCCTGCATCAAGATGTGAATCCATAGATGCGGCATAAATCATTTAAATCTAGAGTAGTCCCTTGCCCGGTCGCGGTGATTTTCCATTCCTCCTGATCTCTCGTGAGTTCAGCGCATATAATGGATGTACAATACGAATAATCCTCTGTTAACTGAAAGGTACAAATCTCTTGCTGCGAGATTTGATCAGTAAGGCGCACGTAGGCATTGGTGACTTGTCCAAAATGATGCTGGCGTTCGTGAGCATCATGTATCGTGGCTGTGACGACAATTTTGTGAATGTCAGGTGAGACTCTGCTTAATTGCATAATGATCATTTCATTGTCTCGATACCCTCCGCCAAATTGATGATCACCAAGATGACGAACAGCTCCGTCTAAGCTTTGCTGCTGGTGATAATAGATCAAATGCTTAGGGGACAACAGCTTGTCCTCTTCATTTAAAAGAAACGCTTGCGTATCTAAATCAATTGGCTGACCAGCCAGGTCCCAGCCAAGCCCGATATGAATTTGGTCGATCGCTGGATTGTCTTTTGTTAAATCTAACTTTTGCCCTTTCATAAGGTGTTTCTTGAGCACCTCATGGGGTACGTCTTGTTTTGACCCATTGTTTATACTCATGCTGATTTCCTCCTCGTTGTCATAGGATCAACACTGATTCATTTACGTCATATAGGGATAAAAGGTTTCATGATTAACATTGGGTGAAGTTGGAAATGATAAAAAGGTTTTAGCAACAATACCTCATTTTAGATACAGACGAATTGGAACCACTCGTTTGTTTCACTTTTGATAAAAATTCTTCAGAGAAATGTGATCTGTGGTATGATGTTTTACAAGAAGCAAGGACAGGATATGAGGGATTTCACATGCATGTATTTAAAGACTATTATCATAATACGGTCAAGCTCTCTTTTGAGGAGAAGCCTTTTTCAAGTCATCCTAAGCATGTTTGGGCTATCTGCCGCTACCAAGGGAAATGGCTGCTCACTGAACATGAGGATCGGGGCTATGAGTTTCCAGGAGGGAAAGTTGAGCCGAATGAAGAAGCAGACCAAGCCGCTATACGGGAGATTCAAGAAGAGACGGGTGCTGTTGTTCGTGAATTAACGTATATTGGTCAATATCAGGTGCTGGGCAGAGAAAAGGTCATTGTCAAGAATATTTATTTCGCTGATATTGAAAGGCTAGTGAAGCAAGACACGTATTTTGAAACGAAAGGACCCGTTCTTTTCGCAGACTTGCCAAAATCCATCGCAAAAAATAAGAATTTCAGTTTTATTATGAAAGATGATGTGTTAAGACAAAGTCTTGCTTATTTAGAAAAGAACGGTTTGATTCGTTAAAAAAAGCGCAGGGAGACAATCCCTGTGCTTTTTTATTTTTGAAGAAAATGGCGTTCGAGCCATTCCACTAGCTGGTACATGATGGTCGCAAACACGGCAATAATGAAAAGACTTAAGAACACGAGTGTAAAGTTGAAGACTTGAAAGCCGTAAATGATCATGTAGCCGAGCCCTTTTGAAGAAACAAGAAATTCTCCTACAATGACCCCAACCCAAGAAAGGCCGACATTGACCTTGATAGCAGAAATCATCGTTGGAATACTAGCTGGTAAAATGACCTCGCGAAAGACGACGCTTTTTTTCGCACCAAAGGTTTTCATCACCTTTAAATAATTCTCATCGACCTCTTGAAAGGCTGTATATATGACGATCGTCGTAATGATCACACTAATGATTGCGCCCATGGCAACGATGCTGATCATGCCAGGCCCAAGGGCAACGATTAAAATCGGGGCGAGGGCAACTTTTGGCATGGCATTTAAAATGACTAAATAAGGATCGAGAACGTTTGCCAGGCGGGTGGACCACCATAGGGCGGCAGCGAGCAAAATGCCGCAAAAGGTACCAAGTAGAAATCCGAGCACTGTTTCAAATAATGTAATACTCATATGATTCACTAAAGACCCATCGGATATTTTTTGTACAAACAATTGGCAGACCGCAGATGGTGAACTAAATATCAGTGGATCGATGAGACGAAAATGACTGGCAAGCTCCCAAAGCGAAAAGAAGCTGGCGAAAATAATGAACTGATAGATTCGGGTCATGCGTTTTTCCATTCGGTATTTTTTGCGATAGGCTTCATGTAAAAGGTCACTGTGTTTCAACTGTTTTCAGCTCCTTCCAAATTGTTTGAAAGAGCTCTTGGAAACTCTGGGTCTGTCTTGCTTTAAAAGGAGAAAGAGTCCTCAGATCATCTGGAACGGTAAAGATTCGCTGGATCGAGCCAGGATGCTTTGAGAATAAGAAAATGCGGTCACTCATCGCAATGGCTTCGCCGATGTCATGTGTCACAAGGACCGCTGTTTTTTGATAGTTTTTGAGTGTATGAAAGACGAGATCCTCTAAAGTGAGTTTGGTTTGGTAGTCTAGAGCTGAAAAGGGTTCATCTAGTAATAGAAGACCGGGATTCACTGCAAGCGTTCGGGCGAGAGCCGCACGCTGCCTCATGCCGCCTGACAGCTCCTTTGGGTATTTTTCCTCCACATCATGAAGGCCAAGCTTAGGCAGTAAACCAAGAGCAGCGGAGGTGGCTTCATGTGAATCTTGCTTGGTAATTTTTAACCCTAGAATGATATTTTCCTTGATGGTTTTCCAAGGGAACAAATAATCTTGCTGGAGCATGTAGCCGATTTGATGCTCCTTTTGATTCGGTTCTTTTCCTTCGATTAAAATGCGGCCTTCAGAGGGCGGCGTGATTCCTGCAATGATAGACAAAAGGGTGGTTTTTCCGCAGCCGCTGGGACCAATAAATGAGATAAATTCTCCTTGGTCTATCTCCATATTGATGTGCTGTATGGCCGTTGTTTTTTCTTTTAAAGAGAAGTACGTGTGGGTCACATGGTCAATTTGAAGGAAAGACATGTGCTACCTCCTATTCTATTTGTGATCTGTGACCTTCTTTGCAATGGATGAATCGACAAGTTGTTTGTACGGGATAAATTTCGGCAATTCATCGCTCTCCTTCATGATTTCCTGCAATTTGTTCCATTCCTCTTCATTCAGAAGGGGATCTGTTGCATAGGAGTCCTGCTGTTTGTAACGTTTGATGGCAGTTGATAAGACATCAAGTTCTGTGTCAGGAAAATGAGATTGAATGGTTTTGGCGATCTCCTCCGGCTGTTTGGCTTTTACCCATTTCTGCGCTTTGTAAATGGCACGAGTGAAGGCTTCTGCTGTCTCTTTGTTTTCCTCTAAGTAACTCTTCTTTGCCATGAAGGTGGTATATGGCACTTTCCCGGAAGCTTCTCCAAAGGAGGCGGTAATGTACCCTTTGCCTTCTTTTTCAATTAAGGAAGCTGTCGGTTCGAATAACTGCACAAAATCGCCAGTTCCAGAGGAGAAAGCACCTGAAATGTTGGCAAAATCAATATTTTGAATCATGCGGAGATCCTTTTTTACATCAATGCCTTCCTTTTTCAGGACATATTCACCGACCATTTGCGGCATGCCGCCTTTCCGCTGCCCAAGAAAGTCTTTTCCTTTTAATTGATCCCAAGAGAATTCGCTCACTTTCTCCCTTGAAACAAGAAATGTACCGTCTGTTTGTGTCAGCTGTGCAAAGTTGATGATAGAGTCTTTTGTGTCTTGAGCCTCTACATAGATAGAGGATTCAGATCCGGTCAGGGCGATATCTGCGCCGCCGGATAAGAGAGCTGTCATCGTTTTATCGCCGCCCCAAGTCGTTTTTAATTCTACCTCTAGCCCTTCTTCTTTGAAGAAATCCTCAGCTAAGGCAACATATAGCGGAGCATAAAAAACCGAATGGGTCACCTCGGCTACTTGTACGGTCTGCTCTTGTTCTTTTTTACAGGCGACAAATGGAATAAAGAGCAGGACAACGACGATGAATGCCAGTCTGACTTTGATGGAACGATTCAAGAGTAATTCGCCTCCTTTGTTCTAGATCACTAATTAAAGTATGTCAAAAGGGATTTTTGGTGAGTGCCTAGATGAAAATAAGAAGCGCATTGTTTATTTATAGAACGTGTCTTTTTTTCTATACTAGAAGCATGAATACTTTCTTGAATTTGGAAGAAATAAAGGAGCGGTTTCGTGTATAGAGTGAGTTGGGTATTTCTTGGATGGTATTTAGTAGGGCTCATATTAATGGTCTCTTTTGGAGTACCAGCATGGCTTCAGTTTGCAAATGGCATTTTTCTTGTGCTGTATGCCTGCTGTGTGATAGAGATTGGGCGAAATATTTATGGATCATGGGGGTTTGTGATCAAAAGGGCAGCCATTGTCGGGGTGCTGACATTTACGGTTGAATGGGTAGGGATTACAACCGGGTTTCCTTTCGGAGCCTATGACTATTATCCGACGTTAGGTTTTCTAGTGGCAGGGGTGCCTTTAACCATTGCTTTTGCATGGGTTGGTGTGTTTTTAAACAGCCTTTTTTTATCCACTCAGCAGTCGAAATGGAAACGAGCTGTCGAAACGGGGATATGGATTGTCTTGCTTGACCTCATATTAGACCCAGTAGCGGCTGAACGGAAATTTTGGGTGTGGTATGACGGCGGTGGATTTTATGGTATTCCTTTTGAGAATTTTGTGAGCTGGGGTATGATTGGAGCAGGACTTTCCTTTCTCTTCCCGCGTGTTCAGGTTGGTCAAAAGGCCCTCAGCTGGACGAGTCGTATTTATCAGGCAATGGTGTTCTTTTTTGGTGTGCTGGCATTAAAGGGCGGGCTTGATGTCATTTTTTATTTAGCACTGATCATTGTTATTTTGTGTGAAGGAAGGGTTCAATTTGAAAGAAAGCGACAAAAGCCGATCGTTTAGACGTATATTTTCTCTTTATCTTGAGCGGTATTTACTTCATAAACATTTCCGCTGCGTGATGATGAAAGGCGCTGTGGATCCAAACGAGAAGCTGCCTGTTCTTTATCTCGCCAATCATAGCTCGTGGTGGGATGGACTGATCATCTTTCTTTTAACAGAAAAAGCGTCTGGGCTCGATCACTATATGATGATGGAAGAGAAGCAGCTGAAGCAATATGCCTTTTTCCGAAAGCTTGGTGCGTTTCCGGTTCATAAAGAGAATCTGAAAAGTGTGAAGCAAGCATTAATGACGGCAAAAGAGAACATGCAGGCTGGCGGGGCTGTATGGCTTTTTCCACAGGGGAAAATCATGCATCAGGATATGAGGCCGCTTGAATTGGAGGGCGGGGCTTCATTTTTAGTGAGACAATTTGAGCAAGTCGTGGTGAAGCCTGTGACCTTGCATTATACATTTAATCAATTTCAAAAGCCGACAGTATCTGCTTTGTTTGGTGAAGATACCTTAGTATGTGGCGGAGAGCTTCGAAGCAAGGAAGTGACGCATCTGCTTAGGGATCTGCTTGAAACGCAGTTAAACGCACATCAAGCACAGGTCATCGCAGATCCTGATTTTACAACTAATCAAGAATTTAGACAGATGACGAGGACAAGTCAGTCAACAAGTGATGCGTTTGATTCCTTTAAAAAGTGGGTGAAAACATGGCGGTCTTCTTAACCGTAATCAGTGTACTCTTGCTCTGTCAGTTTATTTTCACCATATGGAATATGAAGCAGCTTCCTGTTTTAAAGCCAGCATCCATTTCGCCTGATGAACTTATTTCATTATCAATTCTGATTCCAGCGAGAAATGAGGAAAAACGAATAGAAGCCTGTCTTCAGTCGATCGTTGATCAACATCTTTACCCGAAAGAGCTTATCGTCCTTGATGACCATTCTACAGACCAGACAAGAGCGATAGTGGAGCGCTTCGCAGAAACATATCCGTGGATCCGTGTCCAGTCAGGACAGCCATTAAAGCGGGGCTGGCTTGGTAAATCATATGCCTGCTCTCAGCTCGCTGAGGCAGCAGCTTCTGACTGGCTGTTATTTTTAGATGCGGATGTCCGGTTAAAAAGAGGGGCAGTTGAATCAGTATATAAGCAGTTATGTATGCAAAAAACGGGCATGCTGTCAGGTTTTCCAGAACAAAAAACAGGCACATTGTTTGAGCATCTTGTGGTTCCTATGATGATGTTTACCATTGGCTGTCATCTGCCAGTAAAATGGGTAAAAAAATCTAAGAATCCCGCTTTTGCCGCAGCACATGGCGGTTTTATTGCCATTGAAAAGAATTGTTATTACGACATTGGCGGGCATGAAGCGATCAAGGATTCACTAGTTGATGATATGGCCTTGGCTAGACGGGTGAAGGAAAAAGGCTTTCCGTTCACCCTTGCAAGCATTCATCCATTTGTGTATATGAGAATGTATGAGAGTGGACAAGAGGTTTGGGAAGGTTACCGCAAAAATTTGTTCCCGGGCGTGAATCGAAGCATTGCTTTATTAAGCAGTGTCTTTTGTTTACACACCCTCCTTTATTTGGTTCCTGTCATTTGTTTCATGATCGCATTGTTTCAGCTGGATGTTTTGAGCATATGCTTAGCCATTCTTTGCTATGGGCTGGGTGTGTCGATTAAAGCGGCAATAGATACTGAAAATGGGCGGACATCTGCGATGGCTTTTTTATTGCCGGTCAGTATTTTAAGCCTGATCGCCATTGGCTTTGCTTCTATGAAAATCGGTCTGAAAAAAGAAGGGTATGAATGGAAAGGGAGAAGGTACGAATGAAAAAAGTGATCATCATCGGCGGCGGACTAGGCGGATTATCAGCAGCGATCCGTCTACAGTCACGCGGGGTTCAGGTCACCATTTTAGAAAAAGAAGCGGCTTTAGGCGGGAAATTGCAGCGTCATTATGGGGCAGGCTACTCTTTTGATTTAGGACCGAGTACCATTACAATGAAGGCATATTTTGAAGAAGTGTTTACAGCTTGTCATAGACGGATGGAGGATTATGTGACCTTTTATCCGATTTCTCCGCTTACTAAAAATATTTTTTCAGATGGACATACGGTCGAGTTTACGCCGAATATTGAGCAAATGGAATCACAAATTGCTGCATTCAGCCCTGAAGATGCGAAGCAATACCGTGCATTTTTGCAGGAATCAAAGATGCTTTTTCAAAAGGCAGAGGAGCAGTTTTTAAATCGTTTGTTATTGAGCTGGAAGGATAAGGCGGATGTAAAGCTGATGAAAGCACTTCTCGCTGTCAAACCGTTCACATCCGTTCAGCGCCTGCTGCGTCAATATTTCCGTCATCCTCATACATTGGCGATGTTTGGACGATATGCCACTTATATCGGCTCTTCTCCCTACGAGGCGCCGGCTATTTTTAACATGATGGCGTATTTAGAAGGGGAGAAAGGGATTTATGGAATACAGGGCGGTACATATCGTTTAGTTGAGGCATTTGAGACACTGGCAAAAGAATTAGGCGTTCAGATTCACCTCAATGAACAAGTGAACAAGATTCATGTGAAGGATCGGCGGATCAAAGGAGTGGAGACGGATCAGCAGATGTATGAGGCAGATCAAGTCGTTGCAGGAGCAGATGCGCTGACTGTATACCGTCATCTCATAGATGAAAAAGACCGTCCTCATTTTTTAAATCAAAAACTTTCTGGCATTGAACCGTCGTTATCGGGCTTTGTTCTCTTATTAGGTGTACCTAAAGTCTATGAACAGCTGACCCATCACAATGTGTTTTTCCCTGAGGATTACGAGCAAGAATTCAAGGATATTTTTCAGAAAAAACAACTGCCTCAAGACCCGACGCTTTACATATGTTATTCAGGTCATTCAGAACCAGCTTTAAGCGGAGGACCGGGAAGAAGCAACCTGTTTGTACTGGCTAATGCACCTTATGTGACAAAAGAGCAAGATTGGGACATGCTAAAGGAGACATATCGTCAGCATATGAAAACCAAATTAAAAGAAAAAGGTCTTTTTGATTTGGATGAGCTTATTGAATATGAAGCGGTTCAAACCCCGCTTGATCTGCAGCAGAAAACGGGTGCATATCGTGGAGCCATTTATGGCATGTCTTCAAACTCTTTCAAACAGGCGTTCTTTCGCATCAATAATCAGTCAAAGGACATTGAAGGACTGTGGTTTGTTGGGGGGACAAGTCATCCTGGCGGGGGCACGCCAATGGTGACAAAATCAGGTCAGCTTGTCGCAGAAGCGATGCTGAAGCAATGGACATAATCAGAGATGAAAAGGAGAGAAATAGAGTGATTGTGGAAAAAAGAAGGTTTCCGTCGCCCCATCCGCATATTCACTTATATACTGTGACCTATGAGGCAGATGGACTTCGGATGAAAGGGCTGCTCGCTGAACCGGCAGGAGAAGGTTTCTACGACGGCTTTTTGTATTTACGAGGCGGCATTAAAAATGTAGGGATGGTCAGACCTGGCCGGATTGTGCAATTTGCCGCGCAGGGCTTTGTCGTCTTTGCTCCCTTTTACCGAGGAAATCAGGGAGGCGAAGGGAACGAAGATTTTGCCGGAGAAGACCGAAAAGATGCGTTCGCTGCCTTTCAGCTGTTAAAGCAGCACAAAAAAGTGAAGAAGGATCGCATTCATATCTTTGGTTTTTCTCGAGGCGGTATTATGGGTATTTGGACCGCTGTTGAAATGAAAGAGGAGGCAGCTTCCTTTGTCACATGGGGAGGCGTCAGTGACATGAAACTGACTTATGAAGAGCGTGTAGATATGAGACGGATGATGAAGCGTGTGATTGGCGGCCCGCCGCATAAGGTGCCAGAGGCATATGAGAACAGAACCCCTTTAAATGTTGTGGATCAAATTGAAGCACCTGTCCTCATCATCCACGGAGAAGAAGATCAAAATGTATCGATTGAGCATGCGTATTTGTTAGAAGATGCGCTGCGCCAGCACGGGAAGTCCGTGGAGACGTGGTATTTCCACGGATACAACCACTACTTCCCGCCGCAGCATAATCGAGAAATTGTGAGAAGGCTGACCACATGGATGCACAGCCGAAAAAGCGGAAATGTGGTAAAATAAGCAGTATAACGAAATATAGAAAGTAGGGGGATTTTCATTATGGGAATGCCTGTTGAATTTAATACAATGATTGTCACAAAGGGAAAAGAGACAAGAATTGAAGAAAATGTATTTGAACTCATGAAGGATGGATACCGCATTTATCCACTAAATATTCCACTTGAGGTGCGTAAAACGAAAGACGGAGAAAAAACAGGGACAGCACATGTTGAAAAGCTGGAGCTGACAGACAATGTCACGAAGGTGACGTACCGTCTTGTATCATTACATTCAACAAACTAAAAAAAAGCTGAGGGATTGAATCTCCTCAGCTTTTTTCATTTGGTTAGACGAGTGGTCCGCCTTTGGCTTCAATATCACTTGCCGCGTGGCTGAATTTTTGGAAGTTCTTTTTAAATTCATTGGCAAGGAAGTGTGCTTTTTCTTGATAAGCCTTTTGATCACCCCATGTTTTAGCAGGTTGAAGCACTTCATCTGGTACACCAGGAATATGAAGCGGGATGTGTAATCCAAAGATGTCATCAGTGATCATCTCGGCATTGTCAAGGTCACCTTCGATTGCTGCCTGGACCATTGCTCTTGTATGAGCGAGATTCATTCGTTTGCCTGTACCATAGCCTCCGCCAGTCCAGCCTGTATTCACAAGGAATACTTTAGCGCCGTGCTCATCAATCTTTTTGCCAAGCATTTCAGCATAGACGTGAGCTGGAAGCGGGAGGAATGGTGAACCGAAGCAAGTAGAGAATGTCGTTTCTGGTGATGTGACGCCGCGCTCAGTTCCAGCTAATTTACTTGTGTACCCGCTCAAGAAATGGTACATTGCCTGTTCTTTTGTTAAACGGCTGATTGGAGGTAATACGCCAAACGCATCAGCTGTTAAGAAGACAATGGCAGATGGATGTCCTGCGATACTTGGTTTCACGATGTTATCAATCATTTCGATTGGGTAAGCAGCGCGTGTATTTTCAGTAAAGAATGTATCATCGTAATCCGCTTCACGTGTTTCTTCATCAAGCACAACGTTTTCAAGAACTGATCCGAAGCTGATCGCTTTGTAGATCTGTGGTTCTTTTTCTTCACTTAAGTTCACACATTTCGCATAGCATCCGCCCTCGATATTGAAGACACCTGTGCCAGACCAGCCGTGTTCGTCGTCTCCGATCAGCTTGCGGCTTGCGCTTGCAGAAAGCGTCGTTTTCCCAGTGCCTGAAAGTCCGAAGAATAAGGCTACATCGCCTTCTTGACCTACGTTTGCTGAACAGTGCATGGATAAAATATCTTGCTCAGGAAGCAGGTAGTTCATCACAGAGAAAATGGACTTTTTCATCTCTCCTGCATATTCTGTTCCACCGATAAGAATCGTGCGTTTCTCAAAAGAAACGATGATAAACGTTTCAGAGTTTGTGCCATCTGTTGCAGGATCCGCTTTAAAGTGCGGTGCAGATAAGATGGTGAAAGGTTTTTCGTTTGAAGAAGGTGTTGATCCGTCAGGTCGGATGAATAGCTGCTTGGCAAAAAGATTGTGCCATGCGAATTCGTTTACAACTGTAATCGGCATACGGTATCTTTCATCAGCTCCGGCAAATCCTTCAAAAACGAATAGTTCATCACGTTCTTTTAAGTATGACACAACCTTTGTATATAAACGGTCAAATGCTTCTTTGGAAATCGGCTGGTTGACTTGACCCCAATCGATTTTATGTTCAGAGCTTTCTTCTTTGACGATAAATTTATCTTTAGGCGAACGTCCTGTGTAGGCTCCAGTTGTGGCGCGGACAGCTCCTGTTGATGTTAAAACGCCTTCATTACGTGCCAAAATCTTTTCAACAAGTTTCGGAACAGATAAATTTTGGTGCGTATTTTCTAATGAGAGCAATGACTGCAAATCTTCTTTTAAATCCACTGAGTTCATAAAAAAACCCTTCCTTTACCGTTGAATTTGTTTGTTTCGATTAGTATAACACATTAATAATAATAGTCTATACTATTTAAAAATTTTTGTGTGTGTTTTTTCATTTCTGCTATGAAAATATGCTTTTTGGTGATGCTAATGGTGAGGAGAAAAAAGAGGGAGATAATTCTTATGAAGCATTGACATGACGCAAGTGTTTAAGATAAGATATCTTATTGAACGGATACTCTTATCCCGAGTTGGTGGAGGGACAGGCCCGATGAAGCCCAGCAACCGGTTTCTTATGAAAAAGGCATGAAAATGCTGAGAAACCAAGGTGCTAACCTGATGCAAGGTACAAGAACACCTTGAGCGATAAGAGTGAAAGGCATGCGATCTCAGACCCTTTCCTCGCAATGAAGGAAATGGTTTTTTTATTTTTGGGATATCATATGAACAAATTGCCAATAACATCTCTAATATAAACGTTTTTAAATATAAGAGGGAACGAGTTCCGTATCATATTGGAGGCCTCATCTTGGGATGATGTGGTCTTGTACAGGAGGAAATAGCCATTATGAGTCAAAATCGTCGTTTATTTACTTCAGAATCAGTGACGGAAGGACATCCGGATAAAATCTGTGATCAAATTTCAGACAGCATTTTGGATGAAATTTTAAAGAAAGATCCAAATGCACGTGTTGCCTGTGAAACTTCTGTTACAACCGGTCTCGTATTAGTAAGCGGTGAAATTACAACGTCTACTTATGTCGATATTCCAAAGACGGTGCGTGACACAATTAAGGAAATTGGCTACACGCGTGCGAAATATGGTTTTGATGCGGAAACATGTGCGGTACTTACATCAATTGATGAACAGTCTGCTGATATTGCGCAAGGTGTAGACAAAGCGCTTGAAGCACGTGAAGGAACAATGACTGAAGAAGAAATTGATGCGATTGGTGCAGGTGACCAAGGTTTGATGTTTGGTTTTGCTAACAACGAAACCGAAGAACTCATGCCGCTGCCGATTTCATTAGCGCATAAATTATCTCGCCGTTTAACAGAAGTACGCAAGGATCAAACACTTGCATACCTTCGTCCAGACGGAAAAACACAAGTCACAGTTGAATATGATGAGCAAAACAAACCAGTTCGTATTGACACAGTGGTTATTTCTACGCAGCATGCACCAGAAGTGACGCTTGAACAAATTCAAAGTGACTTAAAAGAGCATGTCATCAGCCCTGTCGTTCCAAGTGAACTGATTGATGAACAGACAAAATACTTTATTAACCCAACTGGCCGTTTCGTCATCGGTGGACCTCAAGGGGATGCTGGTTTAACTGGACGTAAAATCATCGTTGATACGTATGGCGGATACGCTCGTCATGGCGGTGGAGCTTTCTCAGGTAAGGACGCAACGAAGGTTGATCGTTCTGCGGCATACGCTGCTCGTTACGTAGCGAAAAACATCGTAGCTGCCGGCCTTGCAGATTCTTGTGAAGTACAGCTTGCCTATGCAATTGGTGTAGCACAGCCTGTATCGATTTCAATTGATACATTCGGAACAGGAAAAGCTTCTGAAGAAAAATTAATTGAAGTGGTTCGTGCAAACTTTGATCTTCGTCCAGCTGGCATTATTAAAATGCTTGACCTGCGTCGTCCGATCTACAAGCAAACAGCTGCATACGGACATTTCGGCCGTCACGACTTAGATCTTCCGTGGGAAAAAACGGATAAAGCCGATACACTTCGCAAAGAAGCATTGGGACAATAACAACATAGAAAACCGCTTATTTTAAGCGGTTTTCCTTTTGATTAAAAAAAAATCTGCAAAAAGCGAAAAAATGTGAAACAAAATCGGACAAAATACTGTCTAATTATAGGTCTACTTTTAAGAAATAACATAACGTGGAGGCAATAATATGTGTGGGTTTGTTGGTGTATTTAATCACCGTCCATTGTCCGAAACTACTGAACAGGAAGAGCTAATTAAACAAATGAATCGTCTCATCGTTCATCGCGGTCCGGATGATGAGGGTTACTTTCATGATGAGCATGTAGGATTTGGATTTAGACGTTTAAGTATTATAGATGTTGAGCACGGAAAGCAGCCGCTTTCTTATGAAGATGAAAAGTATTGGATTATTTTCAACGGTGAAATTTATAACTATGTGGAGCTGAAGGAAGAGCTTGTGAAAAAGGGCTATACGTTCAGCACAGACTCTGATACAGAAGTACTTCTTGCCACATACCGTCATTATAAAGAAGAAGCGGCTTCTAAGCTTCGCGGCATGTTTGCATTTTTAATTTGGGATAAAGAAGCGCAATTATTATATGGCGCAAGAGATCCTTTTGGCATCAAACCGCTTTATTTTACACAAATGGATGAGCAAGTGTACTTTGCGTCTGAACGCAAAAGCTTGATGGCAGTAAGCGAGAACATTTTATTTGATGAGACATCCTTGCAGCAATACATGTCATTCCAGTTCGTACCTGAGCCAAATACACTTGATCAAAAGGTGCACAAAGTAGAGCCTGGTCATCAGTTTACTTTACGCCCAGGACAGGAGATTGAATTTAAGACTTACTGGAAAGTTCAATTTAAGCCTGAGCAAACACAAGAACAGAAGCTGATTGAAGAAGTACGCGATGCAATCTATGATTCTGTGAAAGTTCACATGAGAAGTGATGTTCCTGTTGGTTCATTCCTATCAGGTGGTATCGATTCTTCTTTCATCGTATCTGTTGCAAAGGAATTTCATCCTGAGCTGAAGACGTTCTCTGTTGGCTTCCAGCAGGACGGTTTTAGTGAAGTAGATGTGGCGAAGGAAACGGCTGATAAGCTTGGCTTACAAAACTTCAGCGCTGTGATTTCTCCTGAGGAATATATGAATGAGCTTCCGAAGATTGTCTGGCATTTAGATGATCCTTTAGCTGATCCGGCGGCGATTCCTTTGTATTTCGTGGCAAAGGAAGCGAAGAAACAAGTGACGGTTGTTCTTTCTGGTGAGGGAGCAGACGAGCTGTTCGGTGGTTATAATATTTACCGTGAGCCGCTTTCTCTTAAACCATTTGAATCTGTTCCATCTATGCTGAAAAAGCTTCTTCTTCGTCTGGCGCGCTTAATGCCAGAAGGAATGAAAGGAAAAAGCTTTATCGTCCGCGGCTGTACACCATTAGAGGAACGTTATATCGGTAATGCGAAAATCTTTGAAGAGCCAGTAAAGAAAAACCTCTTAAAGCAGTATGATCCGAACATTACGTATCGTGATGTGACGAAGACATACTTCGAGGAAAGTGCAGGCTACAGTGATATTAACAAAATGCAATATGTTGATATCCATACGTGGATGCGCGGAGACATCTTACTGAAAGCAGATAAGATGACAATGGCGAATTCTCTTGAGCTTCGTGTTCCATTCCTTGATAAGGTCGTATTTGAAGCGGCTTCTAAAATTCCAGAAGAGCTGAAAACAAAAGATGGCACAACGAAATATTTATTGCGTAAAGCAGCAGAAGGCATTGTGCCTGACCATGTGTTAAACCGCAAGAAGCTTGGCTTCCCTGTTCCAATTCGTCATTGGCTGAAAAATGAGATGAACGCTTGGGCGAAAGACATCATTAAAAACAGTCAAACAGACGAATATATTAACAAAGAGTATGTGCTTGATTTGTTAAATGAACATTGTGCTGGTAAAGCAGATCATAGCCGTAAGATTTGGACTGTCCTCATCTTTATGATTTGGCACAGTATTTACGTAGAGCGCAGTATTGATCCAGAGCAATTGAATCATCAACCGAAAGAAGTCATCTTTAGTTAATGAAAAAAGGTTTTCAGCTTTGTGCTGAAAACCTTTTTTGTCATGATAGAAAGTGGCGGAAAAGGGTAAAATAACAAGCGGTTCATAGTTATTGCTTAATATCCTGAAAAAAACATGATAAAGTGAAGATACACGTATGATGTTAACGAGATAAAAGGGAACGATAGTATTGTCCTTTTTCTACATATTCTCTGCGGATTCGGTCCATGTCTTGGATATCTTCATCTGTTAACAGCCGAACGACCTTGGCTGGACGGCCAAAAGCGAGTGATCCTTTTGGGATGACCTTTCCTTGAGGGACAAGACTTCCTGCACCGATAAAGGCGCCTTCGCCAATCTCCGCACCATCGAGAATGATAGACCCCATGCCAATGAGGGCATTTTTTCGAATGATTGAGCTATGTAATGTGACTTGGTGTCCAATGGTAGCACCATCTTCAATAAGAAGTGTTTTTCCAGGACTTTGATGCAGGCACGATAAATCTTGAATGTTGACGTTCTTTCCAATTCTCACAGGTGCAACATCGCCTCTAATGACGGTTTGGAACCACACGCTCGAATATTCTCCAATTGTGACATCACCGGTAATGGTGGCGTTATCTGCGACAAAGACCGATTCATGAATCTCAGGTGTAAACTGATGATATGGATAAATCACTTTTTCGACTTCCTTTCTTAATACAACATTTGTGAGGTGTTTACTTTGTGGACTTGGCATGCTGAAAGACCAGTTGGTACAATTGTGATTGTACATGGTGCGAGTGAATATCACGGCCGATATAAATGGCTGATTGAAATGTGGCGGAATGCAGGCTATCACGTCGTCATGGGTGACTTGCCTGGGCAAGGAACATCGACACGTGCGCGAGGCCACATTCGTTCGTTTCAAGAATACATTGATACAGTCGATGAATGGATCGAACATGCGAAATCATTCAGACTTCCTACTTTTTTACTTGGACACAGTATGGGTGGACTCATTTCAATTGAGTGGATGAAGCAGTATACCCATACAAAGTTGAATGGCCTTATTTTATCATCACCTTGTTTAGGTCTGCAATTTAAACCGAAGAAGCTGATGGATTTTGCGTCAAAAGGTCTAAATGTGCTGGCACCGTCCTTTAAAGTGGAGTCAGGTCTGTCGATTGAACTAGCCACACGAAATCAGGCGGTCATTGAGGCAGACTCAAATGATTCTCTTTACGTGACAAAGGTGTCGGTTCGCTGGTATCGAGAGCTGATCAAAAATATCGATGCGGCGATGCAGCCGACGAATGTCTTTAAATCGATCCCGCTCCTTTTAATGCAGGCGGGTGATGATAAGATCGTCGATAAAACGAGGGTGATCAAATGGTTCAATGGCATAGAATCAACCAATAAATCATACCGTGAATGGGAAGAGCTGTATCACGAAATTTTTAATGAACCAGAAAGAGAAGATGTGTTTAAGGCGGCAAGAGCCTTTACAGATCAATATATTTGATTGTGAGCTTTAAGTTGGGGGTGGAGTGATTTGTCAGTACCAGAGCGTCCTTTTGCACTGATGACAAAAGTGTATAAAGATATTTTTCCGCTTGTTCATCAGGAGCTGAAAAAGTGGCGGGCTCATGCAGAATTGATTGAAAATGAAGAACTGAGAACGCAGGCACTAGCGAGCTTATCGAGTAAAACGTTTCACTGTGAAGGCGGAGGCATTTTATCTCTTCTAGCAGGTGAAGAGAAAGAAACGTGTATAGAATTTATTGTGGCGTATCAAACTATCAGTGATTACTTAGATAATCTATGTGACCGCAGCACGTCGCTTGATCCAAAGGATTTTCATATGCTGCATCAAGCGATGAGAGATGCGCTTGATATTCATGCTGAGCTCAAGCCATACTATCAATTCCGTGAGGATCAAGAGGATCATGGATATTTACATGCGCTTGTCCGCACATGTCAAGACGTGCTTACGCGCCTTGAGCATTATCCAATCATTCAGCCATATTTACATACGCTGTGTGATTACTATAGTGATCTGCAAGTACATAAGCACGTTGTTCCTCATGAGCGTGTGCCAAGGCTAGAGTCGTGGTTCCGCCAATATGAAAAGGATTTGCCGAAGATGGAATGGTATGAGTTTTCAGCTTGTGCAGGATCAACGTTAGGGATATTCTGTCTTGTGGCGTATGCGCTGCAGCCTGATTTTACAGAAAAGCAGGCGAAGCAAATTTATGAAAGCTATTTCCCTTATATTCAAGGTCTGCACATTTTACTCGATTATTTAATTGACCAAGAAGAGGACCGGCTTGGGGGAGATCTGAATTTTTGCTCATACTATGATTCTCATCATGAGATGATGGATAGACTTCAGCATTTTATCGAAAAAGCGGATGAGCAGCTGAAAGGTATTCCGCACGAAAACTTTCACAAATTGATTAACAGAGGATTACTGGCGGTCTATTTGTCCGATGAAAAAGTGACAGCCCAAAAAGAAATGAACAAGCTGGCAAAACGGCTGATCAAATCAAGCGGGAAAACATCGTTCTTTTTCTATATTAACGGAAGAGCCTATCGGACCTATCAGAAAATGCCTTGGATGAAATCATCATAAAAAAGCTCAAATCCATTAGGATTTGAGCTTCAGCGTGTAGACAAACCATCGCATTCGGTGTCAGGTCTGCGCGCCGGTACTCACGAATGTCAAATTCGCTCCGTTCCGGTGCTTGCCCTTCCTAGGGCTGCAAAGGTTTTCTATCACGCTGAAAAGAAGAAAAAAAGCTAAAATGCACATCATTTTAGCTTTTTTTCAATGGCGACCACAAAAGGCGGGTCGTTTTGAATATTCATGTATTGATATGATAAAACTTGTACCTCTTCATGAGGCAGTGATCTGCAATAGTCGAGAAGCACTTCTTTTTCTCTTTTACCTTCGGGATGTCCGTGGTAGATCACAAGGACGATCAGACCTCCAGGTTTGAGCCATTCGAGGAGTTGTTTGATCGCTTCAATGGTTGTATGAGCCTGAGTGGTGACGGCTTTATCGCCTCCGGGCAGATACCCAAGGTTAAACACTGCACCAGATATATGTCCATAAACATCCTTCGGCAGATGATCCGCCAGTTTTTCATGTCCATCATGGATCAGGTGAACGTAAGGATATTGATCGCCAAGCCTTTTGCTTGTCTGCTGCAAGGCTTCCTCTTGCACGTCGAATGCAAACACTTGTCCATCAGTTCCTACAAGGTCAGCTAAATAGAGTGTATCGTGGCCGTTTCCCATTGTTGCATCTATGACGATGTCACCTTTTTGACACGCGCGTTCTAACAGCTCTTTACTAAAAGGAAGCATGCGTTTCAAAATCATTTGGCTGCTTCTTCCAATCTGACGAAACGTTTCCCTTGGTAGCTGTTCCGTCTTTCGAGCTCAGCATTAATGGCATTTAGCACTTCCCACTTGTTTACACTCCACATCGGACCAACCATTAATTCAATTGGGCCGTCGCCTGTAATACGGTGAATAATCATTTCTGGCGGCAGGATCTCCAGCTGATCACAAACAAGCTGAACATATTCCTCTTGGCTTAAAAACTCAAGCTTTCCTTTTTCATATTGCTTGACCATTGGGGTTCCTTTTAAAAGGTGAAGCAAATGAATTTTAATTCCTTGCACATCTAAATCCGCAACAGCTTTTGCTGTTTCCATCATCATGTCCCGATTTTCAAGAGGCAATCCGTTGATGATATGCGAGCAGACACGAATTCCGTGTTTTCGCAGTTTTTCTACACCTTCAACGTAGCATTCATAATCATGAGCACGGTTAATGAGCATAGCTGTCCGTTCGTGTACCGTTTGAAGACCAAGCTCTACCCACAGGTAAGTGCGCTCGTTTAATTCGGCTAAGTACTCCACTACGTCATCCGGCAGACAGTCAGGTCTTGTTGCAATGGATAGACCTACGACGCCATCCAAATTCATGACGGTTTCATATTTTTCTTTTAGGACAGGAAGCGGCGCGTGTGTGTTTGTATACGCCTGAAAATACGCCATGTATTTTCCGTCTTTCCATTTTGTATGCATCCGGTCTTTGATTTCGTTAAATTGAGTGATAAGATCATCAGCCCGGTTTCCTGCAAAATCACCAGATCCAGCGGCACTGCAAAATGTACAGCCGCCGTGGGCTACAGTACCATCACGGTTTGGACAGTCAAAGCCGCCGTCTAAGGCTACTTTAAATACTTTATGACCAAAGTGTTCACGCAAATGATAATTCCATGTGTGATAACGTTTTTCGCTGTTTGAATATAAAAAAGGGTTATGCTGATCCAAGTCAGTAACCTCCTTGCATAATAATAGGCATCCTTAAAGTTTAACAAAAATCATGAAGGAGGACAATTGAATCTGTCCAACATTTTCTTTAGTGAAAAAGCTTTACATGGGCAAAATAGGCGGGAGCGATGATGAAATGGAGGGAATGTAAGATGGCAACAAGGCAGTCGATCGATGAATTTATCCAAAAAAGTACTGAAACCCTTGAGTTTGCAAATGAACAATTTGATTTAAGCTCACGTCAGGAACATTATAATGAGGAAGAGTTTTCTAAAGCACAGCTCATGCTTGAGAATACGGTCAACGAATTAGAAAAATTAAAAGATGTCGCCAATGACCAGCAAAGAGAACGATTAGACAGGGCGCGTGTTCAAATTCAGAGCTTGCAAAATCAAATGATTTTAGGGATTTCTTACGATAATGAATGATGAACAGATCCTTCTTTTAAGGGTCTGTTTTTTATTTTTTTAATAAGTTATTGACTTTTATGTTGGGTGTCTATATTGTATTAAGTGTACTACATCAACTAATACACTATAGACACTTAAAAAGTGAAGAAAGGTGTTCAACCATGAAAAAAGAAAAAAAGCCAATTAATTTGAAGTGGATGGTGCTGGCTGTTGCGTTAGCATGTACATTTTTTTTCGTTCTCGTTTTCATTGGTTTTGAAGTTCAAAAAGATTTGATACCCAATTCAGTTCCTTTAATGCAAGGACATGAACAAGCGATAGGACTGCAAAAGCATGAATGAGGAAAGAGGGAGTCATCATGATTCAAATAGATCCAAGAAGCGCTGCGCCAATATATGAACAAATCATTGAGCAGCTCAAAATTTTATGTTTAAAAGGCGTGATGAAGCCTGGTGACAAACTGCCCTCTGTTAGAGAGCTCGCCACCATTATCATTGCCAACCCAAACACCGTCAGTAAAGCGTATAAAGAGCTAGAGCGGGAAGGGATTATTGAAACTCTGCGGGGCCGCGGTACGTATGTAACAGAAGGTGCTCAGTTAAAGCTGAATGAAGGGAAGGTGCTCCAGATGAAAGAACAGTTAAGACAACTCATCATAGAAGCCCATCATGCTGGTATTGATATTCATCAGCTCAAGGAATGGCTAGAAGAGATCGGCTCAAGTCTAAAAGGAGGAAAACAAGTTGATTGAGGTCAGAAATGTATCGAAGAAATTAAATGGACGCGAAGTACTCAGCGACGTTTCCTTCAAAATAGGCGAAGGTGAGATCTTCGGTCTGCTTGGCCGTAATGGCTCTGGGAAAACAACACTTCTCAGATTGATTCAGCAAATTCTTCTTCCAGATGAAGGAGAGATTTATTTTAAAGACGTACTGGTGAGAGACCACCCTTTAGTAAAGCAAAATATTGTATACATGCCGGTCGTGAATCCTTACTTTGACAGATACAATTACGGACAGCTTGTCCAGCTGTTAAAGCATATTTATCCAAAATTTGATGTGACCTATGCCAATGAGCTTGTGAACCGCTATGAAATTCCGGAAAAAGTGAAGTATCGTGAATTGTCGACAGGGTTAAAGAAACAGCTGTCATTAATTTTAAGCTTTGCCATTAAACCAGCGGTCATTTTATTAGATGAGCCGACTGATGGAATTGATGCCGTCACAAGAAATGACGTTCTTCAGCTGATGATTGACGAGGTGGCAGAACGACAAACAACGATTTTAATTACATCTCACCGCTTAGAGGATATTGAGCGCATGTGTAATCGAATTGGATTTTTAGAAGGAAATCAGCTCACAAGTGTCATGGATTTAGATGAATTAAAGAATGACTATGTCAAAATCCAAATGGCCTTTGAAGAAGATATGAACTTAAGTATTCGAAAAAATGGCGTGGCGATTTTGGATCAAGCGGGCGTTTTCTATACAGCGCTTGTTCTAAAAACCGACGTAGAGGCTAAAGAGTATTTGAAGTCACTGAAACCAAAAGTATGGCATGAACTGCCTGTAAATTTAGAAGAAGTATTCATTGCGAAGTTTGGAGGGAAACGCAGATGGTAAAGCGGCAATTATTATATAAGGAGTGGAAGCAATCAGAGCTGACATTCATTTTAGTGATGCTTGTTGCTGCGCTTGCGACGCCCTTCGCATTTTTAATGGATTATTCTTCTTTTCAATCGTGTCTAAACGATACTGGGTGTATTGTCAATTCACCGCGTTTTTCATATTTCTTTAATACAGATGCTTTTCTCTCCCTTTCTTGGTTAATGGGGTTCTTCTTTGCTGTCATTCAGCTTGGATTTGAGAGAAATAAAGGGCATATGGACTTTACCTTATCTTTACCATTTAGTAGAAGTGCAATTTATCACACAAAGTTTTTCTTAGGTGCTGGAATCATTGCAGTCGTTCATGCCATTTCTTTTGTTCTTACTTATTTACTTATTTTAGGACTTAATCCAATGGAAACATCTGGTTTTCATAACGGTTATGTCATTTCGCTTGTAACCTCCTTGATGTTTTATAGTTTATTTTTTGCAGCGGGTACTTTAACTGGAAGTTCCATTTCACAAGCAATTGTTGGGTTCAGCACAGCTTTTTTACCCTTTTTAGTGATCGGATTACCGCTTCTTCATTTAGATATTATCATCAAGACAAGTGGTAGTTGGGTAGATAAGAGCTTCACGTATTTGTTAGTGCCTATGTCTCCAATTACTTATATTACAATGCACCCTTTCCAACCCGATTATCCTTATTGGTTCACGGGTGAAGAATTCATTATACCTATTGTCATGATGGTTCTGTTCTATCTAATTGGCTTAATTAGTTTTATAAAACATCCAATTGAAAGAAATGGCCGCTTCTTCCTTTACTCAAATATGGATAGACCGATTCAGATTATGGTCATTGTCTTCGGTGTTCTAGGGTTTGGGTGGTTTGGATTTGCTTCAGATAATTCCATATTTGGTTATATCGCTGGCATGCTCATCGGTGGAGCTGTGGGCGCACTAACGAGTTATTTCTTAATCTATCGAAAAAGATAAACAGAGAGCAGGGGAGTAGAGATGATTCAGATTCAAGCATTAGATCATGTATTTAAAATTGGTAAAAAAGGCAGGGAAAATGAAATTCCTGTGCTGAAAGGGATTGACCTGTCCATCAAAAGAGGCGATATTGCTTGTATTGTGGGAAGAAGTGGTTCGGGGAAATCCACCTTATTGAACTTAATATCAGGCTATATTACGCCAACGAGCGGACAAATTGTCATTGATGGCACCGATGTGACCGGCTTTAACGAAAAAGAATGGGCAGACTTTCGCTTAGACCATTTTGGCTTTATCTTTCAAAGCTTTCAATTGATCGGGAGCTTAACAACGTATGAGAATGTTGAACTTCCGCTCACTTTAAAAGGTGTGAAGCCGTCTGAACGAAAAGCAAAAGTAAAAGAAATGCTGAAACGAGTCGGACTTGAACATCACGGAGGACATTACCCAAATGAGCTGTCAGGCGGACAGCAGCAGCGTGTGAGTATTGCAAGAGCCTTGATTTTAAATCCATCTATTATTTTAGCGGATGAACCAACAGGTAGTCTGGATTCAGAAACTGAAGGAGAAATTTTAGCCTTTATTCAGCAGCTCAATCGTGAAAAAGGAATTACATTTGTCATCATTACACATGACGATGAAGTGGCTTCAATCGCAGACACAACGTTCCAGCTTCACGATGGTGTATTAAAGAAAGGGGAACAATCCATTGAAATTTAGAGATCAGGTCAAATTCATAAGAAGAAATATGAAGAAAAATAGATTGCGTGTGTTTATGACCATTCTTGCGACGACAATGGCATGCTCTTTCTTAATCGTTCTAGCGTCTGTCGGTTTTGGTCTGCAAAAATCAGCTCAAGATGAAATCATGAAGCAGCAAATCATCACAGAAATTAAAGTGTTAGGAAAAGAAAAAGGAGACGTTAAGATTGATGATTTAAAGAAATATGATCATGTGAAATCTGTCGTCTCAAGAACGGCGATCAATCCATCGGTTAACGTCGAGCTCGATGACCGTTCAAGTGAAACGCAGGCTGCTTTGACTGATATGAAAGAGGAAAAAGAAGCAGGGCTTGAACTAGACCGAGGAAAAGTTCCAACATCAGCGAACGAAATTGTGGTCGGGTATCATATGGCGCAGCAACTGTGGACAAAAAAAGAACGCGAAGCCTATGAAAAAGAATTAAACCAGACGTCAAATGGGGAAGAAACACCGAAGGAGCCAAAAGGCTACACGAAGGATATTTTAAATAAAGTAATTCAAATCAAAGTGCCAAAACTAAATGAAGAAGGGGAAGTCGTTAAAGAAAAAACATTTGATTTCCGTGTAGTAGGTGTTTTGAAAAAGCCGAATTTGGAGTGGCAGGAGGATCATAAAATTCTGATTCCGAATGCTTATGAAAAAGAATTTGGTCAAATACTCGACCTGTCTCCTGAAGCAGGAAATGTCGAGAAAATGACTTCTGTTTATGCAGATAAATTCGACAATGTCGGTACGCTCACGAATAAACTGACAGATGAGGGCTATCAAGTCATCTCTGTAACGAACCAGCTTGAAGGAATGGATATGTTCTTTACGGTCTTCAAAATTGGACTCATTTTTGTCGGATGTATTGCAGTCATTATTTCTGCCATCGGAATTTTCAATACGATGACCATGGCGGTAACAGAGCGAACACAAGAGATTGGGATTATGAAAGCCATTGGCGCGAATCCATCCATTATCAAGCGAATGTTCCTAATGGAAAGTGCTTATATTGGAGTAATCGGATCAATCATCGGTATTATCATCTCATATTTGATTAGTTTCGCCGTTAATTTGATCATCCCAGCCATTTTGTCGTCCATGTCTGAGGGAGGATCAAGCGATCAATTCTCGATTACTTTTTCCTATATTCCTCTCAGCCTTGTCATTACAGCGACAGTGATCAGCGCAGGGGTAGCGATCATCTCAGGGCTTAACCCGGCACGTAAGGCAACAAAAACGAATGTATTAGCAGCTTTAAGAAGAGAAATCTAAAAAAGAACCTCCTGGAAACCCGATCGGGCGCACAGGAGGTTCTTTTTTATCTTAAATAAACATCGCTATTGCTTAGGTGCCCTGTATCCGGCACGCTCTGCCTCTTCAACAGAGCAGAACATTTTTGTTACATTCTTTGTTCTAGAGTAGTATCTGCTGCTCGGTGTGTGATAAATGCCGTTGACACTCCCTTTAATGTTACAGGCAGCTGATTCTTTTTTTGTTTCCTTTTGAGATTCATGACCGCCTGTGCTTTTTCCTTCATCTTTAGGAGCAGAGCGCTGGACGGTGGAAGACTTCGTATCACTGCTATTATTCTTGTTTTCTTGTTTGAGTGTTTCATTGCTGGAGGTGAGCTTGTCTATTTTCTCTTCAAGCGATTGAATGGTCTTCTCTTGCTGTTTGACCGTATCTTTTTCTGAGGTGATGGTTTCTAGCTTTTTTTCCAGCTTTTCTTTTTCCTTCTCTGCATCTTCTAAAGAGGAGGTAAGCGACTCTTTATCAGCTTTTAAGCTCGAAATGTCAGCTGAGAGCTCCTTTTGCTCCTTTAACAGCTGTTCGGAAGATGGATCGGCTTGTGCCTTTGGCGCATTTGCACTTGCAAACGGTAATGACATAATGGAAAAGACAAGGCCAATGATCAAAAAAGGATAAAATAGTTTCTTTGAAAAAATCAGCTCGTTCTGGCGTTTGAGTAAGAAGAAATTGACGGCATATCCGATGGCAAAACAAACACATAAAAGCCCTATGATGAGTAACATCATATCTAGCAGCCCCCCTAAATCGCTATTTAACCCTATCATACCTCATTTTTCCATTTTGGGGACCGGTTCAAATAAAAAAACCCTGTTTACACAGGGTTTTCAGCTAATGGTAATCCTTTTATGGCTTCTTTTACTGTCAAATAAGTGATCGTATTCTGGAAATCTGTATCCAGGTCTTTCATTTTCATCGCAAGCTGCGGCTTGATCCCAGTGATGATTAGTTCGGTTCCAGTTAAATTGAGGAGATGATGCAGTTTGAAAATACGTGCTGCAACGGAATCATCGACATCGATTAAACCAGAAAGGTCGACAATTAAATAATCATCCTTTGAATCATCTAATATACAAGTTAACTTAGCGACAATGGCATCAAAGCGTTCTTCAGATAATTTTCCGATAAGCGGAAGGGCAGATACACCATTTTTGATTGGGACGATTGGCGTCGAAAGAGAGGTGACTTCCTGTAAGGAATCTTCTAGGAGCTGTTCATATTCTTTCTGTTTCGTAATATCCTTTTGAAAACCAATGAAAAATGTTTTGTCATCTTGTTCAATGTATAGAGGATCTATATTGAGTTCATTCCAAAAAAAAGTGCCGTCTTTTTTATAATTTTTTAGCTGTGTGGTAATAGGTGTTTTGTTCTGAATTCCATGACGAATTAAAGCAAGCTGCTTTTGATCTGTGTCTTTTCCTTGAAGGAATCGACAATTACGCCCAAGAATCTCATCTGGTTTGTATCCAGTCATTTGTGTAAAACCATGATTCACATAAACGATAGGGTTATCCTCTAAGGAAGGGTCTGTAATGACAACACCGATCCGCGCATGATCCAGCGCTTTTTTGATGAGTTCAAGCTGTTTTTGCAAGCCGAAGATGTTCGAGCTGACCATATTACCCTCCTTTATTGTTGCGATAAGACATATCAAATGGTTATCTTTTCAACCAAATGAATCCTTATAAACGTAACATAACATATGTTCTGTTTCAACGATTGCAAACGCTTTGTTAAATTTGTCATCATAGTTTGTCCTCCATTAGAATAGAGTAAGTAAGGAGACTTTTCATTAGAAAAAGAAGGAATCAATTGCTCATAATTCATAAAATGACAAAAATAGTTAATATGGATTAGGTAAAAATGATTCCAATGCATCAAGATTGTTCTTGGGTCATTCACATATAATGGAAGAAACAAGCTTTTTTTCTTCGTTAGAGAGAATAGACCTTTTACATGGATTATGACGGAACAGCAGAATGGCATTACAGGGGGCTGGACAGCCTGAAGTCGCTTTACTATTCTAAGGGCTTTAGGAAGGTGATGAAAATGCTGCAACAAGTCATTATTGCTTGCGCCATTGGAGGGGTCATGGGCATTCTCGGTCACGTAAAGAAAAAAGGCAGGCTAGAGAAGCCCAGAATGACAAAAAAGTTTATTTATCTAGGGTTTATTGAAGATTGGCTCGTTGGGATGATTGCCGCTACACTGCTTGTCTTATCCTCAAATCCCGAATCTAGTCTGCACTTGATCATCTTATCCATAATTTCAGGTTACGGAGGAGAAGCAGTTCTGCGAAGCTTCGATTTTGTGAGAGAAGAACGTTCACAGGATGCAGGCTCCAACCGTCATAACCGATCTCCACACGAATAATATCCTCACTTTACCCTAGTCTAGGGTACATTCCCATTGTATACAAACCTGCTTGCACTTATGATCATAATTCTATAAAATACTACTTAGATGACGGTTACGATAAGAACAGTGAAGAGGAGTAGTAGGAAAGCAGTATTTGTCTTTAGAGAATTGACGGCTGGTGAAAGTCAATCAAATCTGCTTCTGAACTCGCCTCAGAGTTGCAGTTGCGTTAAAGCTTCTGTCGCATGTCTGCGTTAAAGATATTAAGTGAGCGTACGAACAGCATGTTACGCTAACAAGGGTGGTACCGCGGGAACCAAAAAATCTCTCGTCCCTTTCCAGGGATGAGGGTTTTTTGTTGATTTTAGAAAAATCTGAATTCTTGCAGTGGTCATCTAAGCAGATAAAGCCGTACATATTAAAGGAGGTTTTCACATTGAGTTTTCAGCATCGGGAAATTGAAAAGAAGTGGCAGGATTATTGGCTGACACATAAAACATTCGCCACATCTGACTCGGAAGATAAACCGAAGTTTTATGCACTTGATATGTTTCCATATCCATCAGGAGCAGGGCTTCATGTCGGGCACCCTGAGGGCTATACAGCAACGGATATTTTATCACGCATGAAACGCATGCAGGGATATGATGTTCTTCATCCAATGGGATGGGACGCATTTGGTCTCCCAGCAGAACAGTATGCACTTGATACAGGAAATGATCCGGCGGCCTTTACAGAAGAGAACATCAATAACTTCCGCCGCCAAATTCAATCACTAGGGTTCTCGTATGATTGGGATCGAGAAATTAACACGACAGATCCGAATTACTACAAATGGACACAATGGATTTTCTTAAAATTGTATGAAAAAGGATTGGCCTATATCGATGAAGTACCAGTGAACTGGTGCCCAGCGCTTGGCACAGTGCTTGCAAATGAAGAAGTCATTGATGGAAAAAGTGAACGCGGAGGGCATCCTGTTGAAAGACGTCCTATGAAGCAATGGATGCTAAAGATTACGGCATATGCGGACAGGCTGTTAGAAGATTTAGAGGACATTGATTGGCCTGAAAGCATCAAAGATATGCAGCGCAACTGGATCGGACGTTCTGAAGGTGCGCACGTTCATTTTGAAGTAGAAGGTCATGACGAGCAGTTTACGGTTTTTACAACGCGTCCTGATACACTATTTGGCGCAACATATGCGGTGCTTGCACCAGAACATGCACTTGTTGAAAAAATCACATCAGCTGCTCAAAAAGAAGCTGTCGAAGCGTATATCAAAGAGATTCAATCAAAGAGCGACCTAGAGCGGACAGATCTTGCTAAAACGAAGACGGGTATTTTCACAGGAGCGTATGCCATCAATCCTTTAAATGGTGAAAAGATGCCGATCTGGATTGCCGATTACGTGCTGGCTACTTATGGGACTGGAGCTATTATGGCGGTTCCTGCTCATGATGAACGTGATTATGAATTCGCTAAAACTTTTGATCTTCCAATCAAAGAAGTTGTAGAAGGCGGAGACATCGAAAAAGAAGCCTACACAGGTGATGGAAAGCACATTAACTCTGATTTCCTAAATGGCTTAGGAAAAGAAGAAGCGATTGAAAAAGCGATTGCATGGCTTGAAGAACATCAAAAAGGTGAAAAGAAAGTCACATATCGTTTAAGAGACTGGCTGTTCAGCCGTCAGCGCTACTGGGGTGAGCCGATTCCAATCATTCATTGGGAGGACGGAACATCTTCAGCTGTTTCAGAAGAAGAGCTTCCACTGATCTTGCCTAAGACGACTGAGATTAAGCCAAGTGGAACAGGTGAATCACCATTAGCCAATATTAAAGACTGGGTTGAGGTTGTAGATCCTGTAACAGGTAAGAAAGGCCGCCGCGAAACGAATACAATGCCGCAATGGGCAGGCAGCTGCTGGTATTTCTTACGTTATATTGATCCTCATAACTCAGAAGAGCTTGCATCTCCTGAGAAGCTAAAGAAATGGCTTCCAGTTGATGTGTATATCGGCGGAGCAGAACATGCTGTACTGCATCTTTTATATGCACGCTTCTGGCATAAGTTCCTTTATGATATCGGTGTTGTTCCAACAAAAGAACCTTTCATGAAATTGTTCAACCAAGGCATGATTCTTGGGGAAAATAATGAAAAAATGAGTAAGTCAAAAGGAAATGTTGTCAACCCAGATGATATCGTAGAATCTCATGGTGCGGATACATTACGACTTTATGAAATGTTCATGGGACCTTTAGATGCGTCAATTGCTTGGTCTGAAACAGGACTTGATGGCGCTCGTCGTTTCCTTGATCGTGTATGGCGACTATTTACAAATGAAGATGGCTCACTCAGCGATAAAGTGACAGAGCAATCTGGCGGCGCTTTAGAACGCAGCTATCATGAAACAGTCATGAAGGTAACGGATCATTATGAAGGCTTGCGTTTCAACACAGGCATTTCACAATTAATGGTGTTTATCAACGACGCCTATAAGGCTGATACACTGCCGAAAGAATATGCAGAAGGCTTTGTGAAGCTTCTTTCTCCAATTGCACCGCATTTAGCAGAAGAGCTTTGGAATAAACTCGGTCATGAAGGGTCCATTTCTTATGAAGCATGGCCACAATATGATGAGTCAAAGCTTGTCGACGATGAAATAGAAATTGTCGTACAGCTTAACGGTAAAGTGAAAGCAAAATTAACCGTTCCTGCTGATGCAACAAGGGAGCAGTTAGAAGAACTCGCGAAAAATGATGCACGCGTAAAAGAACAGCTTGAAGGGAAGACCATTCGTAAAGTAATTGCGGTTCCTGGGAAGCTTGTCAATATTGTTGCGAACTAATGATCACACCCATCGGTATGAACCGGTGGGTGTTCTTTATTTCCCGGGACATAATTTTGTCGAAAACAAGGTGATTCCTGCATCGGTCTCGTATTTTAACAGGTGATCAAGAAAATGAGGAGTGACGTCAATGGAAAAGAAAAGCAAACGTGAACAACTGCTCAGTCTGTTAGGAGAAATGCCAGAACGTCATCGCGTGGAGGCTTATACGTTAAAAATGGAGGAACGTGAATCATATGTAGTGGAAACACTGATTCTCTCCATGAATGGTGTAGAGGAAGTCCCTGCTTATTTTGTGAAACCGAAGGATACAGTGAAAAAAAGACCCGTAGTACTGTTCCAGCACTCTCATGGCGGGAATTATGTGAATGGGAAGGAAGAGCTGTTAAAAGGTGCTCATTATTTGCAAACGCCTTCATATGCAAAAGAGTTTACGTCTAAAGGATATAGTGTACTCGCCATTGATCATGCAGGGTTTGGTGAGAGAAGAGGAAGAACAGAAAGTGAAATTTTTAAGGAAATGCTTTTAACAGGAAAAGTGATGTGGGGCATGATGCTGTATGAAAGCATGTGTGCAATCGATTATTTGCTGTCTCGATCTGATGTGCTGGCGGACCGGTTAGCTGTCTTTGGAATGTCGATGGGTGGTCTCCTTTCCTGGTGGACGGCTGCGCTTGATGAGAGGGTCAGTGTGTGTATTGATCTTTGCGCACAGGTGGATCATCATACATTAATTGAAACGAACAATTTGGACAGACATGGCTTTTATTACTATGTACCGAGCTTAGCGAAGCATTTTACAGCAGCGGACATTCAAGAAATGATTTTTCCAAGACCGCATTTAAGCTTAGTTGGAAAACTTGATCAGCTCACGCCTGCTGAAGGCGTTGGAAGGATTCAAAAGGTATTGAGTCAAACCTATGACGCTGCTTCATTGAAAGAACGATATCAGCTTGCCCGTCTTCATGCAGGTCATTTTGAAACAGCCGCTATGCGTCACGAGGCGACACGATTTTTGAAAAAGTGGCTGTAATCAAGAAACGCTTGGACATACTACGTCAGAAGAAAGGAGGAGACAGATGAAAAAAATCACCATCATTGGCGGATGCGGTGTGATTGGCCGTCTTTTAACAAAAGCACTCTCTGCTGAGTACAGCGTCACGATCATTGATCAAACGAGCTGTGTAGAAGAAGTCATTTTAGCCGATGCAGCGAATGAACAGAATGTATATGAGGCGATTCCGCGGGATACAGATGTCATCTTGCATCTTCTAAACATGGACATGACGCATGATGTGATGGATCATGAAGAATTTGCAAAAATGACTGATATTTTTTGGAGGAGTACCTATTATATGTTTCGTTCAGCCGCGCGGCTTGGCATACGAAAAGTCATTTTTGCAAGCAGCAACCATGTGACGGATCGTTATGAAGAGGATGGACGTTCCTTACTTGGACGGCAGATTACAATTGACGATGTGCCTGCGACTAAAAATGTCTATGGCATTTTAAAATTTGCTTCCGAACAGCTAGGGCATTTGTTCCACGATCAAACGGGTATGTCTGTTATCAATTTAAGGATTGGAACAGTTGTAACAGATGAGATGAAAACATTACACAAAAAACAAAGAACAAAAAGAACACTACTGTCACATGAGGATCTTACAGGTATGATAAAGGCAGCGATTGAATCGGATATTCCCTTTGGGACCTATTATGCTGTATCAGAGAATGAAGAAAAGCCGTGGTCTACTGAGAAAACGAAACAGGAGTTAGGCTACAAACCAGATGTCAATACGACGGAAATCCTCGGAGAAAATGATCAGGCATAGGGCATAATCATGTCATGAGCTAATGATCTTATTCTTTTGTTTCATGAGCATAAAAGCACGGCTGACATGATCTATCCAGTTGGTCTGTCAAGATGATTATAGACGCTTTCTTCCCCTGTTTGTTACATTTTAATCACGATATCGTCACAGGCTGCAGCTTAGTTACAGACGAAATGATAACGCTTACAAAGGAAGGGTGTGATGAACATAGATCGTTCTATTAAAGGCCGATTGTTCAATTTATTTAATTACTCTTTTCTACTCATGTTCGCATTAATATGTGTGCTTCCGTTCATCCATGTCATTGCCGCCTCTTTTGCAACAGTAGAAGAGGTCATCACGAAGAAATTTATCTTGTTCCCGACGACGTTTTCTCTAGAGGCATATCGATACATTTTCTCTACAGATATTGTGTATCGCAGCCTCATTGTGTCCATTCTTGTGACGCTCGTTGGAACAGCTGTCAGCATGTTTTTGTCCTCGCTTATGGCATACGGGCTGTCTCGTCAGGAGCTAAAAGGCCGGAGAACACTAATGTTTCTCGTTGTTTTCACGATGCTGTTTAGCGGAGGTATGATTCCGACGTTTATTGTGGTGAAAACACTTGGTCTGCTTGATACGTATTGGTCACTTATTCTACCGGTTGCAATCAATGCGTTCAACTTAATCATTTTGAAGAACTTCTTTCAAAACATACCGGCAAGCCTTGAGGAATCAGCGAAGATGGACGGCTGTAACGATTTAGGGATTTTCTTTAAAATTGTGCTCCCGCTTTCTTTGCCAGCCATTGCAACCATTTCACTCTTTTATGCCGTGACGTATTGGAATACGTATATGACTGCCATTCTGTATTTAAATGATTCAGTGAAGTGGCCGATTCAGGTGCTGCTGAGACAGATTGTCATTGTCTCAAGCGGAATGCAGGGAGATATGTCGGATATGGGCTCATCGACACCACCGCCAGACCAGACGATTAAAATGGCTGTCATTGTTGTGGCAACCATTCCGGTTCTGCTTGTCTATCCATTTATTCAAAAGCATTTCAATAAAGGGGCATTACTAGGTTCTGTAAAGGGTTAAAAAGATGGAACAACGGAGGGATCTTATGGGGAGAAAGAAATTATGGCTGATTGCGTTTGTCCTGTTATTTGCAGCAAGCGGTATTCTGTCAGCATGTTCAAGTAAAGGGGCAAACTCATCAGATGAGAAGGTTGATCTAGACAAAAAGGTAAAGCTGACATGGATGGCGATTTTATATCATCAGCAGCCGCCGAAGGATTCCGTTTTAAAAGAGATTGAGAAGCTCACAAATACAGAGCTTGATATTACATGGGTGCCTGATGCTGTGAAGGAAGACCGTTTAAATTCCGCACTTGCAGCAGGGAATTTGCCGCAAATTGTGACGATTCAAGACATTAAAAATTCGTCTGCGATTAATGCGTTCAGATCAGGTATGTTCTGGGAAGTCGGTCCGTATTTAAAGGATTATCCAAATTTAAGTAAGATGAACGAACTGATTAATAAAAACGCTTCTATAGACGGTAAGCTTTATGGGATCTATAGAGAAAGACCACTTTCAAGACAAGGGATTGTCATTCGAAAGGATTGGCTTGAAAATTTAAATTTGGATACACCAAAAACATTGGATGATTTGTATGAAGTAGCCAAAGCCTTTACTGAAAAAGACCCGAATCAAAACGGAAAAGCCGATACAATTGGTTTTACGGATCGTAACGATTTAATTTATGGTGCATTTAAGACACTTGGTTCATATGAAGGAATGCCAACAGACTGGAAAGAAGAAAACGGGAAATTCACGCCGGACTTTATGACAAATGAGTACATGAATACAATGAAATACATGAAAAAGCTGCGCGACAATGGCTATATCAACAAAGACTTCCCAGTGACAAGCAAAACACAGCAGCAGGAATTATTCTCACAAGGAAAAGCAGGCATCTATGTTGGAAATATGGTAGATGCCGTGAACCTGAGAGATGATGCGACAGATAAAAACATGAAAGTAGATATTATCAACCGAATCAAAGGCCCAGATGGCAAAGAACGTGTGTGGGCATCTGGTGGTCATAATGGCATCTTCGCATTCCCTAAAACAAGTGTGAAATCAGAGGCGGAATTAAAGCGGATTTTGGCCTTCTTTGATCGCATTGCCGAAGAAGATGTATATGGTCTCATGACGTACGGTATAGATGGCCAGCATTATAAGAAAGAAGAAGGGAATACATTTGTCAGAGAAGAAAGCCAAGTGAAAGGCTGGCAGACAGATGTACAGCCACTTGTCAGTCTTGTAGGCATTGATAAACGTTACTTGAAAAATAAAGGGGATGCAGTTCGTTCTAAATATGAAGAGCTGGAAGAAGACAATCAAAACATCATCGTTGCCAATCCTGCTGAAAGCCTGTATTCAGAAACAGCATCAGAGCGTGGAAACGAACTGAAGAAAATCATCGATGATGCGACGTATAAGTTCATTCTTGGAGACATCAGTGAAGATCAATTTAAGAAAGATGTAGAGAAGTGGAAATCAAATGGTGGGAATAAAATCATAGAAGAATATGAAGCTTCCTTTAAAAAATCAAAATGATCAATAGGAACACCCCCGCAAAGCAAAAAAGCGGGGGTGTTTTCATTAAAAGTCGAAGTTGTCTGGATCTGGACCGATACGTTTGTTTTCATTTAAGTCAGAAAGACGTTTCATATCTTCATCAGATAAGACAAAATCAAATATATCAGCGTTTTCCTTTAAACGATGTGCTTTCGTTGATTTTGGGATGGTGATGACACCTTTTTGTACATCCCAGCGCAAAATAATTTGAGCAGGTGTTTTATCATATGTGTCTGCAAGCTCTGTGATCAGCTGGTGATGCAGCAGTTCACCCTGCATCAGCGGTGACCAAGCTTCCATTTGAATGCCATGAGAGTTCAAATACGTATAGAGTGTTTCCTGCGTAAGCTTTGGGTGAAACTCCACTTGATTGATCGCTGGTTTGATGTCTGCATCTTTTAATAGCTCGTCTAGGTGATGCGGCTGGAAGTTGCTCACTCCGATGGCTCTGACCTTTCCTTCACGATACAAGGTTTCCAGTGCACGCCAAGCTTCTTTGTATTTTCCTTCAACCGGCCAATGGATTAAATACAGATCAAGGTAGTCAAGCTGAAGCTTTTTTAAGCTTTCTTCGTATGCATTTAGAGTAGATTCATATCCTAAATCGGCATTCCACACTTTTGATGTGACAAAGATATCCTCGCGGCGCAGTCCTGTTTCTGCTAAACCAAGCTGTATGCCTCGTCCAACACCTTCTTCATTTCCATAAATAGCTGCTGTATCAATACTGCGATAGCCTAATTGAATGGCGGTTTTGACAGCATCAACTAATTCAGCTCCATCTTCCACCTTGAATACACCAAGGCCAAAGCCTGGCATGCGGACCCCATTGTTTAATGTTTTTGTACTTTGTAAATGTTCCATCATAAAAACTCCTTTAAATGGTTTGTATTTGTTCTTTTTGTTCCATTTGATAACTGATCATCGTAAGAATGGCTGCGATGAGGACCATGATGCCGCCGACCCAGCCTGTATGCACAAGACCAAGTGTATCTGTCACGATGCCGCCTAAAAATGAGCCAATGGCAATACCGGCATTAAAGGCAGCAATATTCATAGCAGATGCGACGTCGACCGCTCCAGGTGTGTATCTTTCTGCAAAATCAACGACGGCTACTTGCAGCCCAGGCACATTCATGAATGCAAACAGTCCCATCAGCATGACGGTTCCAATGCCTAACACTGTGAATCCTGCAGTGAAGCTAAGGATAAACAAGATGATGCTTTGGATGATAAACATATAGATCAGTGCTTTTATGGGCTGTTCATTAGCAGCTTTTCCGCCAATGACATTTCCGGCTGCGATCGTGATTCCGTATAAAAGAAGGATCAAGGCCACAGCCCCAGGCGCAAGACCTGTCACATGCTGCAAGAGAGGAGATAAATACGTGAAGACGACAAAGGTTCCTCCATACCCTGTGGCTGTAATGACAAATAAAAGCAAGATTCTTTTTGTTTTTAATAGGACAGCTTGATCTTTAAAAGATGTTTTCACACCTTGCTTTAATTGAGACGGAACAAGAAAATAGTTGGATATCAGTGCGATCAGACCAATGATCACAATCACACCAAATGATGTCCGCCAGCCGAGCTCGTGACCAAGAAATGTCCCGAATGGCACACCTGTCACAGTCGCTACTGTTAAACCAGTGAACATAAAGGCAATCGCGCTTGCCCGTTTTTCTTTCACGACAAGGCTTGCAGCAATCGTAGAACCGATGGACATGAAGATTCCATGGGATAAAGCTGAAATCACCCGGCCGATTAACAGCACTGAAAAAGTCGGGGCAATGGTGGCAAGTGTATTACCAATCAAAAAGACGAGCATAATGAGCAAAAGCAATGTCTTTCTTTTCATCGTGGAAGTAAGGGAAGTCAAAATAGGCGCACCAAATGTCACACCAAGTGCATATAAAGAGACAGTCCAGCCCGCCTGACTGACGCTCACTCCAAAGTCTTCTGAGATCATTGGCAAAAGACCGACACTAATGAACTCAGTTGTTCCTATAGCAAAAGCACTAATCGCTAGTGCGAGAAGAGCAAAATGGTTTTGCTTTTTCTTCATAAGTAAGTTCACATCCTTCTGTGATGACATTTTGATAGACGAAGCCGATCGGCAAGAGTTATTATCTAACATAGATGACGAAAAAAAAAGTACGTACTTTTTTGTAATATAGGTACTAAAAAGTGCCTGTTAGTACAAAGAGGAGTGAACATTCGATGGAAAAGAAAAAATATAATATCTCTGTGGAAGCAACACTTGAGGTCATTGGCGGGAAGTGGAAGTGTGTGATTTTATGTCATTTGACACATGGGAAAAAACGTACGAGTGAATTGAAGCGGCTCATGCCAAACATCACACAAAAAATGCTCACGCAGCAGCTGAGAGAGCTTGAAAGTGACGGGGTCATTAACCGGATTGTGTATGAACAGGTGCCGCCTAAAGTGGAATATGAATTAAGTGAATACGGACAGTCGCTCGAAAGAATTCTCAATGCGCTATGCGATTGGGGAGCAGCTCATATTGAACGTGTGTATGGAGAGCCGCTTTCCGTGCTGGAAGACAGCATCTTAAATGAACAGTTTAAATAAAAGAGTCCCGCTTTCTTGTGAGAGCGGGACTCTTTGTCTTACGAGCCTTTTTTCTGGTCGCGGTATTTCCCAGGAGTTGTACCTTCCAGCTTTTTAAAGGATCGGATGAAATTTTGCGGGTTTTTATATTTCAGTTTTTCCGAAATTTCCTTGACGGACATATCGGTTTCTACAAGCCAATTTTTAGCGACATGGTGTCTGTAGGAAGAGAGATATTCACTAAAGGAGATATCCATTTCCTTTCTGAAAATACTGCTTAAATAATTTGGATTGTAATGCAGGCGTGTGGCGATTTCATCCAATGTGAGATCTGAGTCGAATTCTTGATGAATGATATGGATGATTTTTTCTGAGATGTTTTTGTATTGTGAGTCTTCACGTGCAGCAAGCTGGTCAATAATTGGCCGAATGATTTCATGTTTCAGCCATGCTTCCGTATCTTCAAAGGTTTTAAATTCAAAAATCGTATCATAGAGCATTTTGTTATCTTCGACCTCAAATAATTCAATGCCCAGCAAATGCATCAGCTCGATTAAATTGTTTAAAAAACGAGCGAGGGCGATATGGTATTCGTGCGGTCCTGCATTTTTAGAGAAAATGGATTGCAGGAGTACATGCAAATAGTGATCCGCTTTGCCTTGATCGCCAGCTTTCATCGCATCAAATAAATCATGCTGCAGCTGCTTTGGAAAATGGGTTTTGAACGTCTTTCCTTGCTGAATATGCTCATATAAGATAATAGACTTTTTCTCTGCTTTGAGTCTGTATTTTAAGGCTTCTTTCCCTTCAATGTAAGCGTGTTTTGCCATTGTAAGCTCCTTAAACTGACGGCTGATTCCGATGCTGATCGATAAACCGAGCTCTTCCTCGATACGCTGTTGAATGGTTTCTGCTAATTGGTTTAAATATTCAGTAAACTCTTCATCTGACTTTGAGTGGTTGAGGATAATCGTTGTTTGATGCTGATTGACAACGGTTGGCTGAAGGTGCTCCTCTTGCGGAATAATCTGCTCGATCAGTCCATTGATCGCAAATAAAAGCAAGTCAGCATCTTTTTTTTCATAAGGTGTTCCTTTTAATGTATCGATTTGGGTCACAAGCATGGACAAATGAGACCAGCCTTGCGGAAAGCCTAAGCTTTGGAACCGGTTGTTTACTTCTTCATCTGTCAGCTTTCCAAGCAGCAGCCGTACCATAAAGTATTGCTGCAAGTGTGTCACTTGCTGCTCAATACGTTCCTCTAAATCATTGTTTTGATCTTTCATTTGTTTAATACTCGATTCAATCAACTCAAATTCATTTTGAAAGGGCTGTTTTTGCAAAAATGATTCATTGCGTGCAAATGACTCGTATAATAAGCGGATTGGTTTATAAAAATGTCTGGAACCAAACCATGAAAATAGTAATGAAAGCGCTAACAAAATAGTGCAGATAATAAAAGTAATCCACCCAATTGATTTCGTTTGCTGCTTAAGTTCTGGAATAGAAACAAAGGATAGGTACGTCCATTCATTATAATCTGATTTTTGAAATGTGATTTGATAGTTGAGTTCGTCGATCTTCATATCAAATTGCCCTGATCGTTTTTCAAGTGAGAGCACATGCTTGACGAAATCTTGATGTTTCAGCGATTCCCCAATTTGTTCTTTGCGATTATGTAGCAGCACTTTTCCGTTTGTATCGATGACAAACATGCTATCCGATTGAGAGAAGTCAGGCATGTTATCAGCTATCACGCAGCTTGGAATGCTGGCGACAGCAATTCCCTTTTTTTGAACGCTGTTCATAGGCAGTTGTTTGATTAAATTCACATTGTACTTACAAAAGGATGCTTTTCCTTCTTTTGTCGCAACAAGTGGATTATTCTCTTCAAGTGCCCAGCTGGAGTGACTTGGTATATTGAGGTAAGAGGTCAGCGCTTTTTCTTGGTCTTCGCTTGTGACATGATAAAGCCCCGAATTGTTCATGTACCAGTCTTCCATTTTACTGACGAGTGTAATATTGGAAAGATCGGTGTCAAAGGTTTGCAGGTAATTCAGTTCCTGCTGTACTTGATTATAAAGCTGGAATTGGTCTGGATTTAAAGGTTCTGCCAGTGTTTGAAGGAGAGGCGGCGAACTGACATAGTGAGTGAGAGAATGATCAACAGTTTTTAAAATATGCTCAATATTGGATTGCGTTTGTTTGACGCTGTCGAGTTTTTCATTTGAGATATTTTCAAGCGCTGTTTTTTGCGAATGCTGATAAGAAAAAATGCCAACAATGATAACAGGAATCGTACTAAGTATGAAAAAAAACGTCACTAGCTTGTAATAAAATTTATACTGCCTTCTTTTCATAAAACCCCCCATTTCAAACGAAACAATCTTTTCCCCTTAATTTATTAATCCAAAAATCTGGTAGGTTTGTCAATAATCATTTTCTGAGATTAGGATCATTTTCTTATGTTTTATGTAACGTTTTGAGTAGCACCACCTATGAAAATATGATCTGTTGATATGATTGTAGACGGATTTTTCATCCTTAAGATACAGTTAACACATGCATTAGCATGAGGGGAGGCTTTATCAATGAAAACAGAGGATGTGACTGCCAAGGGTGTGCCTGCGGCAGATTTGAAAAGTGAAAAAAGAAAGCGCTTACTTAATCAATTGCTAAGTCAAAAGTTTTTGTATTTAATGATTTTGCCGGGGCTCATTTATTTTATTGTTTTTAAATATGTGCCAATGTGGGGGCTCATCATTGCCTTTCAAGATTACCAGCCGTTTCTTGGCATTCTTGGCAGTGAGTGGGTTGGCTTCAAACACTTTATTCGATTGTTTACAGAACCAACATTTTTCATCTTATTAAAAAATACGCTGATTTTATTTGCCATGAATGTCGTGATTTTCTTTCCAATTCCGATCTTATTAGCCCTTCTTTTAAACGAAGTGAGATTGGCCTTGTTTAAGAAATTTGTACAGACGATGATTTATATCCCTCACTTCATGTCATGGGTGATTGTCGTGTCCTTATCTTTTGTTTTGTTAACAGTAGATGGCGGTTTAATTAATGAATTGATTGCTTTCTTTGGAGGAGAAAAGATTAACTTCCTTCTAAGTCAAGAATGGTTTAGACCGATGTACATTTTACAAGTGATTTGGCGGGAAGCAGGGTGGTCGACGATCATTTACCTCGCGGCGATTACAGCGGTAGATCCGCAGCTATATGAAGCAGCAAAAATGGATGGGGCCGGAAGACTGAGACAAATGTGGCACATCACACTTCCAGCCATTAAAAGTGTCATTGTGGTTCTGCTTATTTTAAAAATCGGTGATACGCTTGAGCTTGGCTTTGAGCATGTCTATCTATTACTGAACGCAACGAATCGGGAAGTAGCGGAGATTTTTGATACGTACGTCTATACAGCAGGTCTTAAGCAGGGACAATTCAGCTATAGTACCGCTGTTGGTTTATTTAAAGCAGCCGTTGGGCTTATTTTGGTCATGATGGCAAACCGTTTAGCGAAGAAATTCGGGGAAGAAGGTATTTATTAAAAAGGGAGATGAGGAAAAATGACATTATCGATTGAAAAGGGATCACCACTTGAGCATGCAGAGAAATTAGCACAAACTATTATGAAAGCGTATACACCAATTGAGCTGCCGCCAGCTGGAAGGTGGCATTATCATCAAGGCGTTTTCCTTTGCGGTGTCATGAAGCTATATGAGGCAACGGGGAACGAGGCGTATTTCGATTATGTGAAAAACTATGCGGACTCCCTCATTGATGAGTACGGAAATCTGTTATTTCGCAGGGATGAGCTTGATGCCATTCAAGCAGGACTCATTTTATTCCCTCTTTACGAACGAACGAGAGAGAAGCGGTATGTGCTGGCAGCCGAGAAGCTGCGCGGACTTTATCGTACGCTAAATCGCACGTCTGAGGGCGGATTTTGGCATAAAGACAATTATGCTTATCAAATGTGGCTCGATGGTCTCTACATGGGCGGTCCTTTTGCCTTAAAGTATGCTCAGCTTAAAGGTGAAGAGTCACTAGTGGATATGGTCATCCATCAAGAGCATCTCATGAGAAAGCATACGAAAGATGAACATACAGGTCTGTATTATCACGCGTGGGATGAACGAAAAACGATGCCATGGGCTGATCAAAAGACCGGCTGTTCTCCCGAGTTTTGGGCAAGATCGTTTGGCTGGTATGTCCTTGCATTAGCAGATATGATCGAGGATCTGCCAGAGCAGCATGAAAGGCGGAAGGTGTGGAAGAAAACGCTGACAGACATGCTGGAAAGTGTGGCAAAGTATCAGGATCAAAAGACAGGTCTCTGGCATCAAATCATTGATAAAGGAAATCACAGTGACAATTGGCTCGAAAGCTCGGGATCGTGTTTATTCATGTATGCCATGGCAAAGGCCATGAATGAAGGGTATGTGAGCCTCCGTTATGTTGATCATGTGGTCAAAGCATATCAAGGCTTGATTCAGCATAAGACGGCTGAGAAAGAGAATGGTGATTTTACCATCAATGATATTTGTATTGGAACATCTGCGGGATTTTATGATTATTACGTTGGAAGAGAGCGGAGCACAAATGACTTGCACGGGGCAGGCGCTTTTATTATGGCGTTAACTGAGCTGGAAAAGCTGTCTGTTTTTCAAAAGGCATGAGGAGGCAAAAAAGAGCCGCCTTATGGCTCATCAGTTTCATCGCTGCTCTTTGTTTATCTGCCTGTCAGGAGAAAACAAACGAGATCGATGTTCTGATTTTTTCTGATATGTCAAAGGGAATGAAGGATCAATTAGTAGAGAAGGCTTTTCAGCCGAAACAAGAGACTTATAGCGTCCACATCTTTCCGGCGATTCCTGAAAAGCTTCTTGTTGAAATTACCTCAAAAGAGGGGGACGTGATGCTTGTCCCAGAAGAAATGTTTAGAACGTATGATGATCCTGAAAGCTTTCAGCTGCTGGAAGAGATGAAAATAAGTGATCAAGCAGCAGGACCATATACGGTCGAGGACAAAAAGACAGGGAAAACGGTCGATTATGCGATTCAAATCAATAAAGGAACGAAAAAGCTCAACGGCTATACCTTTCAATTACACCGAGATATGGTTGCTTTCATTCCCGTGTATGCTGACAAGTCGAAAGAGGCACTGTCTCTCATGAAACAGCTTCGTGAAAACCAATAAAAAATGGGGTGGGGAATGTGAAACGGGTCGTGGTATGCGGGCTGAGTCATCGTGCATTTAATATGTTTATTAAACCGCTCACAGAGGATTTCAATGAACATTATCGGATTACTGGGCTCCTAGATATAGATCATCAGCGGTATACACTTTGTCAGGAGCGTTTTCCATCACTCCGGGGCGTTTCGTTTTTTCATGAAGATGCATTTGATCAGATGGTCAAAGAAGCAAAACCAGATATCGTCATTGTGGCAGGCAGGGATGACACACATGTCACATATATCATGCAGGCACTTGACCATGATCTTGATGTCATCACTGAAAAGCCGATGGTGACAACAGCAAAAGACGCCAAAAAAGTGATGGAAAAAGAGGCGGAAAGTAAAGGGAAGGTCACGGTCACTTTTAATTATCGCTACAACCCTTTCCATCGAAAGGTAAAAGAACTTATTTTAGACGGGAAAATTGGAAGGGTCACTTCTGTTGAACTGAGCTGGCTCATTGATACGTATCATGGTGCTAGTTATTTCAAAAGGTGGAACCGCACACGTCAATTTTCTGGCGGACTGTCCATTCATAAGTCGACGCATCATTTTGATCTGGTCAACTGGTGGATTGATCAAAAACCGAAGCAAGTATTTGCCTACGGGGCACTGAACTATTACGGCAGTGAAAGCCCTTGGAATCCCTTGCAGGGGGAGGAAAATAGATTTTGCGGAACATGTCATGTGAAGGATATATGTCATTATGAAGCAAGGTGGAACCCGCGGGTTGAGCGCTCGAAGGTGGAAGACGACCATATTGAATCCGGTCAGGAGCAAACGCAGCAGTACTCAAATTATCGCCCGGATGCCTGCATTTTTGATCAGGAAATTGATATTGAGGATACATATGTGGCGTCAGTTGCTTATGACCAAGGGGCTTTGCTCAGCTATTCGATTCAATTCTCAGCCCCATATGAAGGCTATCGTCTGGCTATTAATGGGACGAAGGGGCGTATTGAAACAAATGAGTTTCATGTGCCATCAAGAATTCCATTTCAATTTCCAGAACAAACAATTTCTTATTACCCGATGTTTGGATCAAAGGAGACGATTGAAGTCGTCAAGCAGCCAGGCGGACATGGCGGAGGAGATCCTCTGCTTTTGGCTGATTTATTTATAGGAAAAGATCCCTTGATTCACTATGACATCTTAGCGGGAGCAGAGGCTGGGGCTTATTCGATTGCTCTTGGGGAAGGCATGTGGCGCTCTGTCACAGAAAAGCGCCCAATTGAAATCGATGAATTGTTTCATAAAGAGACGGTGTAAAGAGAATGAGAGGAGGGGGAAGAGATGGATCATGATGGTTCAATGAGCAGAATGCTGAGGATGTGTGAGTGGGTGATGAGACTCGCCTATACGAATTTGTTATGGCTTTTGTTCACCATCCTGGGGCTTGGCGTATTTGGCTTGATGCCTGCGACCACTGCGTTATTTTCTGTGATGAGAAAGTGGATTCAAGGGCATGAGCAAGTCAATGTATTCCGCATTTTTTGGAAGATATACCGAGAGGAGTTTGTACGCTCTAACATCATTGGAGTGGTAATATTCATCATTGGAACGATTATTTATGTCGACCTTGCTTATATCTATCCGACGAGTTGGCTCTTACATGTGCTTCGCTTTGCTATATATATTTTCGGTTTTCTGTTTATTGTGAGCTTATTTTATATTTTTCCGCTGCTTGCTCATTACGATTGGAAAAAACGTCTCTATTTGAAATTCTCTCTTCTGCTTGGTATCTCATACTTGCAGTATACACTCTCTATGCTTGTTTTCTCGGCTGTGCTGTTTGTTCTGTTTGCTTATTTACCAGGAATCGTGCCGTTTTTCAGCGTGAGCATACTCGCCTACGGTCATATGTGGCTTGCCTATCAAGTCTTTAAAAAGGTAGAGTTTGAAAGTGAGCACGAGACAGCCGAAGTGAAGAAGCGGCTGCCGTCTTTCCTTCAATCGAAGCGGGTGAATACGCAGTGAAGTGAATCATTTGCTATAATGGTGTCACCGTGATGAAAAGGAGAGATGAGAGTCGTGTCAGTGAAAGAAATTTCAATAGAAGAATTAAAACAAAAACTAGAGCAGGAAGACGCCATTCAGCTTGTCGATGTACGTGAGGATGAAGAGGTAGCAGAAGGCATGATCCCGGAAGCAATCCACATTCGAATGGGTGATATCCCTGAGAAGCTGGATGCATTCGATCAAACGCAGGAATATTATATTATTTGCCGCTCTGGTAAACGTAGTGAAAATGTCTGCTATTACCTAGAAGATCAAGGCTACCAAGCGACCAATGTCGTTGGCGGGATGCTTGCTTGGACAGGAGAAACAAAACCGAAGTTATAAATAGAAGACCTTTCATCGATCGATAAGATGAAAGGTTTTGTTCATATGCCTCTCTCTCTGTGCATAAAGATAGAGTAGCGAGAGAAGGGAGAGTGGCATAGGTGCTAAAGGTAGCTGTATTTGATGAAGAACATGAGAAAGATTTGCAGAGCGAAATCAATCATTTTTTAAAAGGAATGGATGACGACCAAATCATTGACATCAAGTACAATGTAGCGGTGATCTGTGAGCAGGGAGGGGAACAGCTCTACTGTTTTTCTGCACTCATTTTATATAAAAAATAGACGGCATCAAAAAAGGACCTGCTTGAAGGGTCCTATTTCTTTGGTTAGCTGGCGTCAATATATAAACGATGCTTGTTGCAGTGAACACATTGAAAGAGGTAGCCTTGTAAGTCTCCTCCGTTGACGAGCCATTTCTTTAGGTTCTCTTTTGTTAATCCTTCTCCGCTGCAAATGTCTTCGATATCCTCGGCGAGTTCTTCCTCTAGATGTTCAATCTCTTTCCAGCCGACATACTGGACGATTGCGCAAAAATCTCCGCAATGACTTAACCAATATTCCTGCTGCCATCCGCGATAGCCTGGCGTTCTGAAGATCAGCTCATCGATATAATCCTCTTGATCGACGTCATCACAGCTCGCATCGTCTTGAAAAGTTCCATTGTATTTTTTCGCCGCTGATCCATCTTTAATGCACCAAGGACAAATTCCCTCCACATCTTCAACAGTATAAAAAGGGCCTTGGTACACATAATCTCTTTCTTTCTCACAAACAGGACATGTTGTATGCTCTTTTTTAATCACGTTTAACGAAACTGGATCTGGGTTGTACTTGAACGTAGGTAACGTCATATAAACCTCCATTATGTAGAAAGTGATGATTCATCACTATTTTAAAGGAATCCTCAAGCTCGAGACAATCTTAAATTGTTTATATAGAAAAAAGCCGTTCGGATAAGGAACGGCTTTTTCTCGCTTGCGATTATGCTTTTTTTACTCTTGGACTTCGTGGTTTAGTGACTTGATTGGCTTGTTTAATAGCTCTTCGTTCATCATTTAGTGATTTATACAGCGAGACAATCATCAATATGATGACAACGGAGAACGGCAAGGCTGCGAGCTTGGCTGTATTTTGCAGGGCTTCAAGTCCCCCTGAAAATAAAAGCACAGCAGCAACAGCCGATTGGATAATGCCCCAGCTGACTTTGACACTGCCAGAAGGGTTCAATGATCCGTAGGTTGTCTGCATTCCAAGCACAAATGTAGCTGAATCAGCCGATGTAATAAAGAATACGGCAATTAAAATGAGCGCCAGTATCGATGTAATCATCGCCAGCGGATATTCATTCAGTACACCGAAGAGCATCGTTTCAGTTGAAAGACCTGCAACATCGACAATATTCTTTTGCTGTAAATCCATCGCAGATACACCGAAAATCGAGAACCATAGGAAGACTAGGATGGAAGGAGCGACTAAGACACCCAATAAAAATTCACGAATTGTTCGCCCGCGTGACACTCTAGCGATAAAGATCCCGACAAATGGTGCCCAAGAAATCCACCATGCCCAATAAAAGATCGTCCATCCATTAATCCATTCTCTCTTTTCAGGATCATTTGGAGATAGACGGAAGCTCATTTGAACGACATTGGATAAGTATTGCCCAATCGAGTCAGTAAATGAATTTAAGATAAAAACAGTTGGACCTGCCAAAAGTAAGAAAAACATCAGAACAGCTGCTAATACCATGTTGATATTACTTAAGTATTTAATGCCTTTTCCAATCCCGCTTAAAGCAGATGCAAGGAAAAGCACCGTCACAATGATGATAATGATCAATTGTGTGCTAAAGGCAATTGGAATATGAAAAAGATAATTCAATCCGCCATTTATTTGTGCTGCGCCTAATCCTAGGCTTGTTGCCACACCAACCACAGTTGCAAATACCGCAATACAATCGATGGTTTTACCGATCCATCCGTGAATTTTATTTCCTAAAACGGGCTGCAGCGTTGCACTGATTAAGCCAGGTGCATCTTTTCTAAATTTAAAGTAAGCAATGCAAAGTGCAACAATGGCATAAATAGCCCATGCATGAAGCCCCCAGTGGAAAAATGTATAGCGAAGGGAATCGCGGAAGGCCTGCGCAGTTTCAGTCTCTCCTGTTGGTGACTGAATAGCATAGTGGCTGATCGGTTCAGCTGCTCCGTAAAAAACAAGACCAATTCCCATACCGGCACTAAATAGCATAGCAAACCAAGAAAATAGACCAAATTCAGGCTCTTCCCCCGGTTTTCCTAGCGTAATCTTACCGATTGGGCTAAAGATAAAGAATAGACAAAAGCCGACAAGCAGTGATACCACTAACAAGTAATACCAGCCAAAGTCATTTGTAATGTATGTTTGAATTTGATCTGTGACATTTTGCAATGACTCTGGAGAAAACGCTCCCCACATCACGGCAACAAATGTGATCGCAATCACAATCCAAAATACACTTGATACGTTTTTCACACCATCTCACTCTCCTGTTGTTCTACACGTTTAAGCAGAGGACTTTTGCTTAATATCCCCTAACTCAACTTATTTCAAACAAAAAGAGGCGAGCTTCTCACTCGACCTCTACTTTACCGTAACATGTTTTGCTTCCATTTATCAACTATCGATATGGGAAGACGATTTTTCCTCAATTCGTTTGCGAAGACGGTAGACATATTCTTTTAAACATACAGCGAAAATAGTAAACGCCAAAACAATGGCGACTTTTAACGGGGTAATGGACAGATTCAAGAAAACAGCGGCTGTTAAACTGATAACGACCGCAAGAACAATTGGTAGTGCGCGTCTGATCATTGATCTCTCTCCTTTACTTCTAGTGCAGCATTCATGCCGGCAAGTCTGCCTGTCACAAGTGCTGACGTGATATTGTATCCGCCTGTGTAGCCGTGAATGTCTAGAATTTCTCCGCAGAAATAAAGACCGCGCATTTTTTTAGACGCCATTTTCTTCGGTTCAATTTCCTTCACAGAAACGCCGCCTCCTGTCACAAACGCTTTGTCCAAGGATAGCGTCCCATTTGCATGAACAATAAAATGTTTGCAATCATGGGCAAATGCACGCAGTTTATCTTTGGCTAGACCAGAAAATGTGTCTTGAGGATCAATACCGTTCCGTTCTAACAGAAACAATAAATAGCGTTCTTGCATCCAAGACTTGAGGACGTTTTTAATGGCTTTTTTCGGTTCATCTTTTAGGTCTCGATGAAGCTTTTGGAACAGCTCCTCGTCATTCAGCTTCGGGTATAAGTCTATTTGCAGGCGGACTGCCGGCTGCTTTTTTAATTCTTTTACAACAAATCCGCTGCATCTAAGAACAGCTGGACCTGATAAACCAAAGTGAGTAAAGATCATATCCATGACATGCGTGACGACGGGTTTCCCTTTTTTATTTAAAACACTGACAGCCACACTTCTTAAAGAAAGACCTTGAAGCACTTTTTCTTTAATAAATCGTTCATCTGATGTGACCGGTACTTCTGTTGGGAAGAGCTCTGTAATCGTATGACCGGCTGCTTCTGCCCATGCATAGCCGTCACCAGTAGAGCCGGTATGCGGTACACTTTTCCCGCCTACAGCGATGACGACAGCCTTACTTGAAATTTTTTCATCATTATTTGTAACAATTCCAGCTGCTTGTCCGTCTTGATACAGAACCGTTTTAATCTTTTCGTTCGTTCGAATGGTGACATTGAGGGCACGGAGCCTGTCTAGAAGGGCATCCACAACAGATTGTGCTTTGTTTGAGACAGGGAACATACGTCCATGGTCTTCTTCTTTTAGTTCAATGCCAAGGTTTTCAAAAAACGAAATAATATCCTCGTTGTTGAACTCAGAAAATGCACTATATAGAAAACGGCCGTTTCCGGGAATATGTTTGATGATTTCTTCTACTGGAAGGCGATTGGTGACGTTACAGCGTCCGCCGCCAGAAATGGCCAGCTTTCTGCCAAGTTTGTTTCCTTTGTCAATTAACAGAACAGTCGCGCCGTGCTCTGCTGATGCAATCGCGGCCATCAGTCCAGAAGGTCCGCCGCCAATGACAATGACATCATAATGTTTCATGTTACATTCCTCTTTCTACTTTCAGTCATTTTTCTATTATAACGAAGATTAGGGAAGGCTGAAATATGAATTGATTGGTTTTGTGACTTCAGTATTGGATTTGTTACCTGTGTGTTGAAATGATGTGGTAAAATAGTTAAGTTGAATATTCATTAGAAAAATGGTGGTTAAGCGCATGTCTAATAAACTGCTTCGTGGTACGTTGGTTTTAACGATAGGGACGTATCTCTCTCGTATTCTAGGTATGATTTATTTAATTCCATTTAGCGCTATGGTTGGAGCAACTGGTGGAGCGCTATTCCAATATGGATACAATCAGTATACGATCTTTTTAAGTATTGCTACGCTTGGTTTTCCAACAGCGGTATCAAAATTTGTTTCCAAATATAATGCAATCGGCGATTATGAGACAACAAGAAAAATGTTCAGGGCGGGTATGTCGGTCATGCTTGTCACCGGGATTATCGCCTTTTCTATTTTATATTTGTCCGCACCGATTTTTGCCAAGATTCAGCTTGGCGGATCAAATGAAACAGGTGGTTTGACTGTCGATCAAGTAGTATATGTGATTCGAATGGTCAGCTTAGGCCTTTTAGTTGTGCCGATCATGAGTCTTGTACGCGGGTTCTTCCAAGGACACTCCATGATGGGACCAACAGCTGTTTCCCAAGTGATTGAACAACTTGTCAGAATCATCTTCCTATTAACGGCGACGTTTATTATTTTAAAAGTGCTTGACGGCGGGCTTGTTATTGCTGTCGGGTATGCAACATTTGCCGCACTGATCGGTGCATTTGGCGGTTTATTCACGCTTTATTTATATTGGCTGAAGCGGAAGGACCGGCTCTTATCCATGCAGCCGAATACAGGCACTCACTCTGATTTATCTTATAAGCAAATGTTTACAGAGCTGTTTAGCTATGCGGCGCCGTATGTATTTGTTGGACTTGCGATTCCAATTTATTCTTATATCGATACAAACACAATTAATAGAGCCATGATTGCATCAGGACATCAGGATATTAGTACAGCGGTATTGTCCATTGTGACGTTATATTTACCGAAGCTCGTGATGATTCCTGTGTCACTTGCAACAGCGTTTGGCTTAACCTTGATTCCGACAATAACGGAATCATTTACAGCACGTAATTACAAGCTGCTCAATAGACAAATTGATCAGACGATGCAGATCATTTTATTTTTCGTGCTGCCTGCTTCATTTGGTATCTCAGCACTAGCTGGACCGGTTTATTGGTTTTTCTATCCATCGGTTCACCCTGAGATTGGGATCTCCATTTTGTTCTGGTATGCACCTGTTGCATTATTGTTTTCATTATTCACCATTAATGCAGCGATTCTGCAAGGGATCAACAAACAAAAATTTGCTATCGTCAGTCTTTTGTTAGGGATCATTATTAAAACGGTTCTGAACATCCCGCTGATCAGCTGGCTGCAAGGAAATGGTTCTGTACTGGCAACAGCATTAGGCTACAGTGCGTCCATCTTGTATATGTTTATCATGATTAAACGCCATGCCGGCTATTCGTTCCGCAGAATTTTCAAACGTTTTATTCTGATTGGTATTTTAACGGCGATCATGGGTGTGGTGGCATATATGACAAGTCAGCTTGTGAGCCAAGTGATTTCTTATGAAGGTGGAATTGTACAAGCGGGTATCGTCATTTTGATTTCCATGATCACTGGCGGCGGTGTGTATATGTTCTTGTCTTATAAGGTGGGATTACTAGAGCGTGTACTTGGCAGCCGTATGCCGAAATTTTTAAGAAAAAAGAGTTAAGAAGAGGTAGATATTCATGAGGCTTGATAAATTGCTTGCTAACAGCGGCTTTGGTTCAAGAAAAGATGTAAAAAAGCTTGTCAAGGCCCGGGCTGTCACAGTGAATGGAGAAGTGGCGAAGCAGGTGAAAGATCATGTTGATCCATCAAATGATGAAGTGCTCGTACATGGAGAGCGTGTAGAGTATAAAGAATTCATTTACTTAATGATGAATAAGCCTGACGGGGTGATCTCAGCAACTGAAGATCTGCGGGATGAAACGGTTGTCGATTTACTTGAGCCGGAGGATATCGCAAGGGAGCCATTCCCTGTGGGGAGACTGGATAAGGATACGGTCGGTCTCCTTCTCCTTACAAATGATGGACAGCTTGCTCATCAATTACTTTCTCCAAAAAAGCATGTGCCGAAAACGTACGAAGTTCATTTGAAGTATCCTTTAGGCGATCAAGACATCAAGCGTCTTGAAGAGGGCGTTGTCATCTTAGATGATTATCACACGAAGCCGGCGAAGGTTGAAGTAGATGCGAATGAAGACGAAGATACACGCATCCGTTTGACGATTACTGAAGGGAAGTACCATCAAGTGAAGCTGATGGCGCAAGCAGTGGGAAATGAAGTGATCTTTTTAAAAAGGCTCTCGATGGGGGCTGTCTCATTAGATGAAGATCTAGCACCTGGAGAGTACCGTGAATTGACGGATGAAGAATTAGACAGCTTAATGAATCGTGAATAACATAAGAACAAAAGAAAAGAACCGGCATATCGCCGGTTCTTTTTGTTATATGGACAATTCATTATACGCTTAAGATGATATTTTTACTTTTTTTCTTGTTGTTTCCCATTTGCCTCTGCTTGGACTATGAACAAGATCGTTATAGGCAAGCACGTTTAAGTCTCTTTGAATGGTTCTAGGTGTGATCCCGAATTCATCAACCAGCTCTTGTGTCGTCACAAGACCTTTCTCTTGAATGAACATATAGACTGATTTGATTCGAGTCATCATACGGTTTGTTGAAGGTTTCAAAAAACCACTCCCTATCAATAAGATCGGATGGACTTGACTAACCACAACTTACTACACTAAAACTGCGAAATAAGGACATGCAACAATGGTAAATGTTCGTGTTTGTTAATGTTTTATTCTATTATACACGTTATTATGCATCTAGTTCCACCAAAAAGTCAACTTTACGTGTTTTTAAACTTGTCTTCATGAAATAAAATATGGTATATATCATGATTTGAATCCGGTTACAACCCAATTATCATAGGGGATACGAAAGAAGCTAACAATTCCAAACGTCCAAAAATAAACACAGAAAATTTACAAAATAAAAAATTCAGTAAAGGCAAAAAGACACATTCCATGTTAGGATGTGCCTTTTTTGTTTCTGTTATCCTTCTAAGAAAAAGAGCTGAATGAAAAATAAGACCGCAAAGATGAGAACAAGCACATGTACTTCTCTCCATTTCCCTTTCGCCAATTTCACAAGCGGATATGAAATAAATCCAAGTGAAATCCCTGTAGAGATACTAGAAGTCAGCGGCATCGAAAGAATGACAAGAAAAGCAGGGAATGCTTCGTCTAATTCGTTCCAGCGAATGCGTGACACTGAGTTCATCATCAAGCAGCCAACAATGATTAAAACAGGTGATGTGATGGATGGTAAAGAAGAAATCGCTTGAACGAGCGGGCCAAAAAATAATGCCACAATAAACAGTGCAGCGACCGTTAAAGAAGTCAGCCCCGTTCTTCCACCAGCAGCAACTCCTGATGATGACTCAATATAAGCAGTGGTTGGGCTTGTACCAAACATAGAACCAACCGTTGTTGCAGCAGAGTCAGCGAGCAGGGCTCTGCGCACTTTTGGCAGCTGGCCATTTTTCATTAATCCGGCTTGTTCGGCAACGCCAATCATAGTGCCTGTTGTATCAAAAATCGTCACCAGTAAGAAGGAGAAGACGACAGCATACAAATGATGAGAGAACACGTCACCAAACGCAGCAATTGGATTTGTAATCAGCATGCCTTCAGGCAGTGCAGGAATGTCCATCAGCATTTTAGGGAAATGAAGCTGGCCTGTTGCGAGTGCAATCAATGTGGTCGCTAACATGCCGATAAACAGTGCACCATTTATTTGAAGAACCATTAAAATAACCGAAATCATTAAGCCGACAAGCGTTAAAATGACAACAGGCGAATTTAAATTGCCAAGCTTCACAAGGTTTTCTGGATCAGCAGCGATGATTCCAGACTGACGGAGGCCGATGAACGCAATGAAAAGCCCGATTCCTGCTGTAATACCGTACTTTAAATTATCTGGAATGGCTTGAATCAGTTGTTTTCTAAGGGATGTTAACGATAAAATAATAAAGAGTATACCAGCAACAAATACCGCACTAAACGCTGTTTGATAGCTGATGCCGCCACCGCCGACAACGGTAAAGGTGAAATAGACATTCAGCCCCATGCCTGGTGCAATGGCAATCGGATAGTTTGCAAATAGTGCCATCCAGAGCGTACCGACGACAGCAGCGATGATTGTTGCAGTAAAGACTTGGTCAAAAGGAATGCCTGCTTTTGAAAGAATTCCCGGGTTGACGGCAACAATATACACCATGGTAAAAAATGTCGTCATACCTGCGATGATTTCTTTCTTTATGTTGGTTTGATTTTCTTTTAACTGAAACATAAAATCCTCCATTTACGAACATTATTACAAAACAATTAATATAATATTCGTTTTAAGGGTGGATTGCAACCTTTTTTCAAGGAGGAATGGAAAAAATGAATTGGGAAGCTGAAGTGATACGAAAAAAAGACGACTTGATCAAGGACACACAATCTTTTTTACAAATTGAAAGTGTCCTTGATGAAGAAGGCGGCAAAGAAGGAAAGCCATTTGGTGAAAAAGTCGACGATGCCCTTCAGTATGTGCTGAAAAAAGGGGAAGACGAAGGCTTCACAGTCAAGAATGTCGATGGCTATGCGGGTCATATTGAATATGGGGAAGGCGAAGACATTGTAGGTGTGCTGTGCCATGTGGACGTGGTGCCTGCTGGTGATGGCTGGACAACCCCGCCATTTTCAGCTGACATCAGAGAAAATAAAATCTTTGCACGCGGGGCTATTGATGATAAAGGCCCAACCATGGCGGCATTCTATGCGCTGAAAATCTTAAAAGATTCTGGTCTGCAGCTGTCGAAAAAAATCCGAATGATCATTGGAACAGATGAAGAAAGTGATTGGCGCTGTGTGGACCATTATTTCAAGCATGAGGCGATGCCGCAAATTGGATTTGCACCAGATGCTGATTTTCCGATTATTCATGCGGAAAAAGGGATCATTGATGCCACCCTGTCATTTACATATCAACAAACAGCGGATCATCCGCGCTATACGCTGAAGCAATTTACATCGGGTATGAGGCTCAATATGGTACCAGATGAGGCAGCTGCTACTGTGACTGCTGCACAGGAGCACGATGCTGAACCATTAAAAACAGCCTTCGAAGCCTATCTAGCTGATCATCAATTATCTGGCGAAGTAAAAAGCGCAGCGGATGGACTGCATTTTACATTAAAAGGGGTATCCGTTCATGCCATGGAGCCGGCGCATGGGACAAATGCGGGCATTCATATGGCAAATTTCTTATGCGGACACGAATTAGATGAGCAGGGACTTGCCTTTACTTCCCAAATCAACGCTTTATTTGATCAAGATACAAGAGGACAAAAGCTGGGAATTGCTTGCAAAGATGATATTAGTGGAGATTTGACGTTGAATGTTGGGACAATCCGCTATAAACAAAATGAGGAAGCAAAGTTAGGGTTAAATGTCCGCTATCCAGTAACAGCAGACGGCAAGGACGTCAAAAAAGGAATTGAAAGCATAAAAGGAGCGTCTCTTCTAAAATTCGAAGACAGCCCTCCGCATCACGTCTCAAAAGATCATCCGCTTGTGAAAACCTTGCAGCGGGTATATGAGGAACAAACGGGAGACCCTGCTAATCTGATTGCCATTGGGGGAGGAACGTATGCGAGATCTTTAGAAGCTGGCGTTGCCTTCGGACCTCTATTTCCTGGCAGACCTGACTGCGCCCATCAGAAGGATGAATATATCGAAATCGATGACTTACTAAGAGCAGCCGCTCTATATGCACAAGCCATGTATGAATTAGCAAAATAGTAAAAGAGAAGAGGGGATTCACAGTGAAAAAAATGTTCTTAAGCTCTTCATTCAAAGACAGTTATTCTCTCTTATCTGACTTTGCCGGTGAATCTTTAAAAGGGAAGTGCGTGACTTTCTTTCCAACGGCAAGTGCTGTAGAAGAAGTCACGCACTATGTGGAGGCAGCGAAGGAAGCCTTTCAGCAATTAGGGATGCAGCTTGAGACTGTACAGATAGATGAACAGTCCGCTGAAAAGATCGCGCAGATGATCAAACAAAATGATGTGATCTACGTTTCAGGAGGCAACACTTTTTATTTATTGCAGGAATTAAGAAAGCATCGTCTCGATAACGTGTTGAAAGAAGAAATCAACAACGGCAAGCTGTACATCGGAGAATCTGCGGGGAGTATCATTATGGCGCCAAGCATTGAATTTATCTCTCTGATGGATGATCAAAAGAAGGCACCGGAGCTTTCATCATTTCAAGGTTTCAATGAAATAAGCCGCTATCCAGTACCGCATATGCACAATACCTATTTAGGCGAGGCTGCGCAGCTAATTATAGAGAAGTATCAGCAGACGCTTGATTTATGCCCGCTTACTGATGAACAGGCTTTACTCGTCACAGGGGAGCAGGCTGAGGTGCAATCTGTCAAAGCACCTTAACCATGAAACGAAGAAAAAGGAACAGGGATTCATCGCCCTGTTCCTTTTTTAATCTTGAAAAACATCACTTGATAAGTAACGTTCGCCCGTATCTGCTGTCATACAGATCACGATTTGATCTGCTGGCAATTGCTTGGCTGTTTCAATGGCTGCATAGCAAGCCGCCCCAGAGGATGGGCCTACTAAAATTCCTTCAAGCTTAGCGAGCTGCCGTGTGATGTGATAAGCGTCTTCGTCACTTACCTGCACGATGTCATCATAGACGTGCTCGTTTAAAATATGGGGGATAAATCCTGGGCTTGTGCCAACGAGCTTATGTTTCCCAGGTTTCCCGCCAGATAAGACAGGAGATCCCTTCGGCTCTGCCACACGGATGGTCAAATGAGGAAAGGCCTTCTTTAATTCCTCTCCAGTTCCAGTAATAGTACCTCCAGTCCCAGCTGTTGCGACAAAGGCTCCAAGAGGCTGTCCAAGTTGTTTCACAGCTTCCATGATTTCGACTGCTGTTGTTCCTCTATGTGCATCTGGGTTCGCCCTGTTGTCAAATTGCATAGGAATAAAGCTATGAGGAATTTGAGCAGCCAGTTCCTCAGCCTTTCGGATGCAGCCTGGCATTTTTTCTTCTCCTGGGGTTAAGACGACCTGCGCCCCGTATGCCTTCAAAATATTGATTCTTTCCTTTGTCATCGTATCAGGCATGACAAGGATGGCTTTGTAGCCTCTTGCGGCAGCATTCATGGCTAAACCAATCCCTGTATTCCCGCTCGTAGGCTCAATAATGGTTGCTCCTTTTGTGAGCTTCCCTTGTTTTTCTGCTTCGACGAGCATATTGTAAGCCGCGCGGTCTTTTACACTTCCGCTCGGATTAAATGATTCTAGCTTTAAGTAAACAGCCGCCGCATTTTCTGGCTGAAGCCGCTGTAATTTAACAAGCGGTGTATCGCCAATCAGCTCCGCTATATTTTGTGCAACTTTCATCAGATGACACCCTTTCTTCTCATTCCGCATTTCTTTAGTTATACTATCATCAATGGGGATTCGTAAAGTTTGTTAAAAAAGGACAGGTGATATTGTGTCAGAAAGCCGTCATTATTTTATAGGGATTCACATCCCTGAACAACTTGCGCATCAAATCAAACAAGATATTGATCAAAGGAGCGGGCTGTTCTTTCAAAAATGGACAGCACCACATGATTATCATGTGACCCTTGTCTTTTTAGGCGCCATTCCAGAAGAGCGTTTAAAAAAGGTCATTCAGCTGCTTGACATCCTTTCAAATGAAGCGTCTGCATTTCCACTAGAGCTGAATGAGGTAGGGCAGTTTGGTGCGAAGGAACGCCCGAGAGTCTTTTTTGCAAAGCCTCATGAAAGTGAGCCGCTCATGCACTTAAGAGAAAAGGTGAAAGAAGCCGTCTTGGCAGCAGGACACCCTGTTGAAAAGAGACCGTTTCATCCGCATATGACGATCGCGCGCAAATGGAATGCGGATGACCCTTATGAAAAGCAAGCGCCTTTACGCAAAGAGCCATATGTGATGGAGGTTTCTCGTATCACTTTATTTGAAATACGTCCAAAAGAAGCCCCTCGTTATCACGCAATTAAACAATTTACACTACATAAATGATTCTAGAAGTTGGAGTGAGCAGCAGATGGCGCAAATTATCAAAATCCAAGATTATATATCACGATATGAACAAGACCCGCATCACTACATCAATCAATTCAATCGGTTGAAAAAACAAAGATGGGACGAGTTAAAAAAGGCTTCGAAAGAGGAGGCGCAGCAACCGGCTGACCAAATTCCTCAACAAGCGCCTGAACAAGAGGAAGAAAAGAGAAAGAAATTCTCCTTAAAGAGAAAGCAAAAAGAAGCCGATATGAAAAAGGAACGGGACCTGCGTCTTTTTAACGAGCCGACAGATATAGAGCAAGGGGTTTTCAGAAACGTCCCTACCGATGAAACGCAGCTGATTCACTTTTTTAAGGATCATCTCTTTGAGGTGCAATTAAAATGGGCGAGTTCGACGATTTCACATATTTCAACCGTTTCCCATCATATTCGGTATGATGAAAAGCTGCGGATGCTTGCAAGACAGCTTCCGGATTCTTATTTTGTGATGTACAAGCCGGTGCTGCTCATTCAAAAAGCTGAGATGGAACTATGTCCGATCCTCATCACGCCGCTCGAAGTGATCTGTTTATCCTTCTTAGAGGCCGAGCCAGACAGCGTCTATATCGGAACGAAGGAACGTTTTTGGGAAAAACGGGCGACTGGGAAAGCTGTACAGTCTGTCTTGAATCCTTGTGCAAGCCTTCTGCGCTCTGGCACCGTCGTGTCAAAGATATTACAGCAAAGTGGTGTAGATATTCCTGTGAAAAAAATCCTCATCAGCCGAACCTCTTATATTGATTTACCTGAAGTTCCATACGGGATGGAGGTTGTCGATAAAAAGAAGGCGGAAGAGTGGTTTGAAAAGCAGCGGAAAAATACGGCGCCGACAAAGCATCAGCAGTTTAAGGCGACAAAAGCATTGCTTGCTTATGGTGAATCAGACAGTAAAAGAAGGCAGGAATGGCTCGATTAAAGAAATGATGGAAGGTCACGAAAAATGACACCTGAGTGGAGCTAATATATGAATGAATGGTACTTTATCGTTAATCCAGAAGCAGGACATGGAAAAGGACTCCGCACATGGAGGAGCATAGAGAAAGAATTACAAAAGGTGGAGGTCTCTTATCGATCGTTTCTCACCCAGCATGAAGGCCATGCAGAAGTTTTGGCAAGACAAATCAGTGCCATGCAGGATGACAGGCTGAAGCGCTTAATTGTCATTGGTGGTGACGGCACTATTCATGAAGTACTGAATGGCTTAAAGGAAATCGATCATGTGCAGCTTAGTTTTGTCCCTGCTGGTCATTGGAATGATGCTGCGAAGGGTCTAGGTATCCAACGTCACGATGTCCTAAAAGAAGTGAAAAAGCAAAAGAGAATGCTCACCAAAACATTTTCTCTCGGCTCCTTTCAAGATCATGCTGAAAGTCCGCAATCAGTTCTCTTTCTCAATCATATCGGTGTGGGGTTTGACGCACATGTGCTGAGGAAAACGGTGCATTTTAGAGGGAAGAAGTGGCTGAAACGGCTGGGGCTTGGCTTTATCATCTATCCTCTGTCATTTCTCCATTCTTTATGGTCGTTTAAGCCGTTTGATCTTGCGCTATTTATTGAAAATGAGAAGAAAGTCTTTCGCCAAGTGTGGTTTGTGATCGTATGCAATCACCCGTATTACGGGGGAGGGCTGGAGGCAGCGCCGGAAGTGAGTGCAAGGCAGCCAGGTTTTCAAACGATTGTTGTCACAGATTTGAATCCATTCAAAGTCCTCTTGTTTCTAAGTGCAATGGTGTTTCGAAAGCACCTTGGAATGAATGGAGTTACCCTGTTTCAGCATGAGGAAGCGTACTTAGAAGCAGATGAGAAAATCTTATTTCACGCAGATGGAGAAGTGATCGGTGTAACGCCTGTCTTTGTAAAGGCAAGTGAACGATCCTTAAAATTACGTGCTTAAATAACTTGCGGTATATCCGCAGGCAAAGAACCATGAAAAAAGCCTTCTTTTTCGTAAGGTTCTTGTCCTGATTTTTTAGTTTTGCTTGACGAGTATAAGAAGGTAACGATAAAATCTATAGGACGGCTATTGTTTAGCATCTCATTCTCAATAGCTGTCCTTTTTGTTTTTATGATCATATAAATAAAAAAAGAAACAGCCAATTGATCCTCAATCGGCTGAATTTTGTCGACTAAAAAAGCAAGATTTAAAATATTTTAAGAAATGATGGGTTGAAAATTGATATGAACTGGTTGGGACAAATATTAGGTAGCGAATGGCACATCTCTCCTGCTGGAGGCGCTACGGGAGATGCGTACTTCGCAACACACAATGACCAAAAGCTATTTTTAAAACGCAATACGTCACCGTTTCTTGCGGTTTTGTCAGCTGAAGGCATTGTGCCGAAGCTTGTCTGGACAAAACGGATGGAAAATGGAGATGTGATTACTGCACAGCACTGGCTGAGCGGCAGAGAGCTGAAGCCAAAGGACATGAATGATCGTCCTGTAGCAGAGCAGCTAAGAAAAATTCATACATCAAAAGAATTGCTCGATATGCTGAAACGATTAGAGAAGCACTCTCTAGACCCAGAATCCATTCTGATGCATCTGAAACAGTCCATATTAAACGAGCAAATTGATTCACAAGACATTACGCGTGCCATCCAGTACTTAGAGAAGCATGTGGAGGCTGTCCATTTTGAGGACAAGGTCGTCTGTCATTGTGATCTCAATCATAATAATTGGCTGCTGACAGATGAAAACCAGCTCTATTTGATCGATTGGGATGGGGCGATGATTGCAGACCCAGCGATTGATCTTGGACCGCTTTTATACCATTATGTGGAGGAAGAGAACTGGGAAAGCTGGCTCTCTATGTACGGCGCCCCGCTGACGGACAATTTGCGAAAGCGCATGGCGTGGTACGTGCTCGCTGAAACCGTATCATTTGTCGTTTGGCATAAAAGAAAAGGAAATGAAAAGGCACAAAAAGAAGTGCAAGCGGAGCTAAATGCACTTTTAAAACGGTTAAACATCCATTAAGACAGTGGAATGTTTTCGACCCACTCAGACAGATGTGATTGATGCTCCTCGATATGTGCATCAATTGAACTGACAGAGGTGCCCTTTTGGCTGTAATCATAAATATCTGTTAACAGCTGACGAATGTCAGCATCCAGATATTCTTTTGCCAGCATTAATTGAATCACGCGTCCCACCTGTTCATATTCTGCAACAGTCCCGCAGCAATCCAGCTGGTGATCGGTTAAAATATCTTTGATTAATTGAAGCTGATGTTGACGGTTTAAACCCATACGAATGCTCCTTTCCTGCGTGTCATTTATGAGGTTAAACTGTGCATTCAGCGCCCAATTTATACATGCGGCAGACCAGCTCAAGTGAAGGGCTGGTTTTTTTATATGGACATAAAAGATGCTGTCTTGCGGGTCTTTATGTTTCATGGTATCTTGATAAAATGTAAAGAAAATAGAGGTGTATCAAATTGAGAATGCGACATAAACCATGGGCTGATGATTACTTAGCTGAGAATGCTCATATTGCTTTAGCAAGTCCCGAGCAATATAAAGGGAAATGGCATGAGCTGTTTGGAAATGATCATCCAATCCATATCGAAGTTGGGACAGGGAAAGGGAGCTTTATTGCTGGAATGGGCAAGCTTCATCCTGATATCAACTATATTGGCATTGAATTATTTAAAAGTGTCATTGTGACAGCAGTAGATAAAATCAAAGAGACAGATGTTGAAAATGTAAAGCTTTTGAATATCAATGCTGAGACGCTGACAGATGTGTTTGCGGAAAATGAGATTGACCGGGTGTATTTGAATTTCTCTGATCCGTGGCCAAAAGCAAGACATGAAAAGCGCAGATTGACGTTTAAAACTTTTTTAGAGCGATATGAACATATTCTTCGTCCAGGCGGTGAATTACATTTCAAAACAGATAACCGCGGGTTATTTGAATATTCCTTAAAAAGTTTTTCTGCTTATGGTCTTCTTTTAACGTATGTCAGCCTAGATTTACATGAGGACGGCTTAGAAGGAAACGTGATGACTGAATATGAAGAGAAATTCTCGTCTATGGGGCAACCTATCTATCGTTCAGAAGTCAAATTCCCAGAATAACAAGTGATATCAAGCTGGCTGCAAAGAAAAATTGCAGTCAGCTTTTTTTATGAAAAGATTGGTGCATGCGATTTTTGGCTGTATTTGCTACGATAGAAAAAGGAGGGATGACAGCAATGGAGACAATGAAAATAGGTGAAATGGAACTGTTCTGGTTAAACGGGGGAGATACGCACATGGACGGCGGTGCGATGTTCGGTGTCGTGCCAAAGCCATTATGGTCAAAAAAATACCCGGTAAATGACCGCAATCAAATTGAATTACGATGTGATCCAATTCTCATTCGGTGGAACGGACTTCATCTGTTAGTGGATTCCGGCATCGGATCAGGGAAGCTGACAGATAAACAAAAACGCAATTACGGCGTGACAGAGGAAACCAAATTGGAAGAATCTCTGGCAGCCCTTGGCCTGCGCCCATCAGATATTGATTACGTATTAATGACACATTTACACTTCGATCATGTCAGCGGATTAACAAAACGTGAGGGCGATAAGCTCGTGTCTGTTTTTCAGCAGGCAACAATCATCACATCGAAAATCGAATGGGATGAAATGAGAGCGCCAAATATTCGCTCAAGAAATACATATTGGAAAGAAAACTGGGAGCCTGTGGCAGATCAAGTCGTCACATTTGAAGAAAGCATCGAAGTGACAGAAGGAATCGAGCTGCATCATACAGGCGGCCACAGCAACGGTCATAGTATTTTAACGCTCACAAGTGAGGGCGAAACAGCGATTCATTTAGCTGATATCATGCCAACACACGCTCATAAAAATCCACTCTGGGTTTTGGCATATGATGATTACCCAATGACTTCGATTCCAGCCAAGCAAAAGTGGCAGGCATATGCTGAAGAAAAAAATGCATGGTACTTGTTTTATCATGATGCCATTTATCGTGCTGTAAAATGGGACGAAGATGGGCAGATTACACACGAAATCAAAAGAGAAACAGGAAGATAAAAGATCATCTGTATGTTTTTTTATCCTTTCACACAAAATAACGACAAAATGAACTTGTGAAAGGAAGAGTGCAGGTGAACCAATTTTATCGTGTACATGGTGATGTGATCGAAACACCATTAAGAGGGATGGAAGTCATGTCAGTCCCTTATTTAAACAAAGGGGTTGCATTTACAAAGGAAGAGCGGGAGGAGCTCGGGTTAAAGGGATTTCTTCCGCCTAAGGTCTTAACCTTAGAGGATCAAGCAAAGCGTGCATATGAGCAGTTCAAGGCACAGCCGGATGAGCTAGGGAAGAATGTGTATTTAACATCACTTCATGATAGAAACGAAGTGCTTTTTTACAAATTACTTAATGAACACTTGGCGGAAATGCTTCCGATTGTCTACACGCCGACTGTAGGAACAGCTATTCAGCGTTATAGCCATGAGTATCGAAAGCCGAGAGGGCTTTATTTATCGATTGATGATCTGGAAGGCATGGAAGAGATTTTTGCTTCTTATGGTGTCGATGAATCAATTGATTTAATCGTTGCAACTGATGCAGAAGGTATTTTAGGCATTGGAGACTGGGGCGTTGGCGGGATTGCCATTTCAGTTGGGAAACTTGCTGTTTATACAGCTGCAGCAGGCATTGATCCTAGCCGCGTGCTGGCAGTAGTGCTTGATGCCGGCACGAACCAGGAAAGTCTCTTGAATGATCCGCTTTATGTTGGAAATCAGCACTCCCGCGTGCGAGGAGAGCGCTATGATCAGTTCATTGATCAATATGTCGAGCTTGCCCGTGCTACTTTCCCAAATGCACTCCTTCACTGGGAAGACTTTGGCACAAAGAATGCCCGTGCGATATTGGAAAAATATAAGGACCGTATTTGTACATTTAACGATGACATTCAAGGGACTGGCGCCGTTTCACTTGCAGCAGTTCTTGCATGTGCAAAAGCTTCGAAAGTTCCGCTGAAAGATCACCGTATCGTCATTTTTGGAGCGGGTACGGCAGGTATTGGCATAGCCGAGCAAATCCGTGATGCAATCGTCAGAGACGGGGTCAAAGAAGAGGAGTCCTACGATCATTTCTGGTGTATTGATAAAACGGGGCTGCTCACAGATGATTCACCTGACATTCAGCCATTTCAAAAGCCGTATGCAAGGCGTGCTGACGAAGTAAAGGATTATGCCCGTAATGGTCCAAAGCATTCGATTGATCTATTAGAGGTCGTCAAGCAGGCGAAACCAACGATCTTAATTGGCACCTCGACTGTCGGAGGAGCATTTACAGAGGAAATTGTGAAAGAAATGGCGTCACATGTGGAACGCCCTGCGATTTTACCGATGTCGAATCCGACACCTCTATCAGAAGCAAAGCCGCAAGATCTGATCGAGTGGACTGAGGGACGCGCTCTTGTGACAACGGGAAGCCCATTCGATCCTGTCGAATATGGCGGCGTCACATATGAAATTGGACAAGCGAATAATGCTCTTGTCTTCCCAGGTCTTGGTCTAGGCACAATTGTGTCAAAAGCAAGGTTGATGACAGACAGTATGTTTGTTGCGAGTGCTGAAGCCATTGCAAGCATGGTCAATGTTGGGAAGCCGGGTGCAGCGATGCTGCCAAGTGTCGATCAGCTTCGAACCGTTTCAGCGACAGTGGCCGTCCGTGTGGCGCAGGCAGCAATTGATGAAGGAATTGCAGAAGAAACGCCTGATGATCTTATTCAGGCTGTACAGGACGCTATGTGGCATCCTGTGTACAAAAAAATCAAAGCCATATAAAAAAAGCTTCGCAAGGACACGTCTTTGCGAAGCTTTCTTGATCAAGCAACAGAATCAATGACATCAACGATCATGCCAGTTTTGGCATCAATCATCACTTCATACTGTTCAAGCTCGCCAAAGGCAGAGCGGGTAATGCCAGATTTGTACACATCAATCGTTTCACCATTTACGGTATACGGTTCTGGTACAGTATAAATCCATGAGCCATCAATCGGGCCGCGCTGTTTAAAAGCAGATTTCACAATTTTTAATGCTTTTTCAGATGAAATATACGTAGGGAAAAATACTTTCTTTGCAACAATTGCAGCGGCTACGCCAATACTCGCACCAATCAGAACATGTTTTAACTTCAACGTGCTGCACCTCCGTATTGCTGTTTTTTCCATTATACAAAACTTGTCCATTGATGTTAAGGAATCCGAATACTTGAAAGCATATTCAAAATTTCTGGAGAGATACTTGGAAAACCGAAAGAATTCTTATAGTATAAAGTGAGTGTTATTTTTATAGGAATATATATGGTCATTACATAGAAACGAGGTAAACTGTAGAATGAACGAAGAAACATTGTCACTTTTCCGAAATTTAACAGAATTACAGGGAACTCCAGGAAATGAGCACCATGTGCGTGCTTTTATGAAAAAGGAACTTGAGAAATATTCTGATGAACTCATTCAAGACCGTCTTGGCGGAGTGTTTGGCGTACGCAAGGGGCCGGAAAACGCACCGAAAATTATGGTAGCGGGTCATATGGATGAAGTCGGATTCATGGTCTCATCGATTACAAAAAACGGGATGATTCGTTTTCAAACACTTGGCGGCTGGTGGAGTCAAGTCATGCTGGCACAGCGTGTGGACGTCCATACAGATCACGGGCCAATTCCTGGTGTCGTCTCTAGTACACCTCCTCACCTTCTGACGCCAGAACAAAAAAGCAAACCTGTGAAGCCGTCAGATATGCTTATTGATATTGGTGCAGACAGTGAAGAAGAGGCAAAAGAGCTTGGCGTTCGTCCAGGACAGCAAATCGTTCCTGCAACGGTTTTTACTCCAATGGCGAATCCAAAAAAGATTTTAGCGAAGGCTTGGGATAACCGCTATGGCTGCGGCCTTGCGATTGAATTATTAAAAGAATTAAAAGACGAATCACTTTCATGTCAGCTGTATTCAGGAGCAACTGTTCAAGAGGAAGTAGGACTTAGAGGAGCTGAGGCAGCTGCGAATATGATTCAGCCAGATCTTTTCTTCGCTTTAGATGCGAGTCCTGCAAACGATGTGACAGGTGATAAAACACAGTTCGGCCAGCTTGGAAAAGGTGCACTTCTCCGTATTTTTGATCGGACAATGATTACGCACCGCGGAATGAGAGACTTTGTGCTTGATACTGCTGAGACAAACAACATTCCATATCAATATTTCGTATCACCGGGTGGTACGGACGCTGGACGTGTTCATATTTCAAACCAAGGTGTGCCTTCTGCTGTGATCGGGGTTTGCGCACGTTACATTCATACAAGTCATTCTGTTTTGCATGTGGATGATTACGCAGCGGCAAAAGAGTTAATTGTCCGCCTTGTCAAAAATTGTGATCAAAGTACAGTGGATTCTATTTATCAACAGGTATAAATGTGATAGAAAAAGGCTGCCTCTTCAATGAGAGCAGCCTTCCAGCGTGTAGACAAACCCTCGCATTCGGTGTCAGGTCTGCGCGCCGGTGCTCACGAATCTCACATTCGCTCCGCTCCGGTGCTCGTCCTTCCTAGACTGCAAAGGTTTTCTATCACGCTGAATAGAAGACAAAGGGCTAAAATCAAGATCATTTTAGCCCTTTGTCAACAATCTGAAAGGCTGCCTCTTTAATGAGAGCAGCCTTCTTTATTATTGCTGTTCAAACACATAAGATAACGCCTTGATCGCTTGGTTGACGGTTTCAACAGTGATATTTGCTTTGTTTGATAGTTCCTTTAACGGATGGTGCAGCTCTTTTGGACGGATCAAAATAAGAGGTTTCCCTTTTGCAATCGCAGCAGATGCATCCATGGCTGTGTTCCACTGTTTATATTTCTCACCAAAGCGCGCAATGACGACATCTGCTTTGTTTAATAAAATTTCAGTACGAAAATTGTTCAAATCAGACGCAGCATCATCTTTAAAAATGGCATTTGGCTGCTCACCTAAAATATCCTCACCGATGTTATCGGAGCGGTCATGATTTTCCATTGGACCGACAAATGTCACTGGCAGCTTCAAAGATTGGCTTTTCTCCTTGATTTCATCACGCCACTGGCTATGAATTTCTCCAGCTAAATAGACAGTTAATTGCATAACGATCTCCTCCTTTTGTACAAACTTAGTAAAGGTTTGTCCTGTTTCTTTTCATGTTACACAAGAAGTGCTTGATAAAGCAAAAAAAATATGATTATGATATTCATGGTAGAGACTATTTTTCACCGTAAGAATACTACATATAATGGGAAGGACAGGCCTCTTCGTCTTTCCTATGAGAAAGCAGGAAGACGACGTTGATGACTTATTTGAAAAGAAAGGGGATCTCCCTTTCGCCAAAGGTGTATTTCATTGATGCACTTTCTTATATGGCTTTGGGCCTATTTGCTACATTAGTGGTAGGTCTGATTTTAAAAACAGCAGGCGGTCTGTTATCACTTTCTCTCATTGTGAAAATGGGTACGCTTGCTATGGGTCTGATGGGACCGGCAATTGGCGTAGCAGTTGCTTATCGCTTAAATGCTTCTCCATTAATCATTTTTGCAAGTGTTGTCTCAGGTGCCGCTGGAGCAGAGCTTGGGGGACCAGCCGGAAGCTTCGCGGCTGCTCTAATTGGGGTGGAACTCGGCAAGCTGGTCAGTGGTGAGACAAGAATTGATATTATTTTAACGCCGCTTGTCACCATTATCACTGGCTTTTTCACCGCTGCTCTAATCGGACCTGGGATTGAAGCCATGATGACAGGGCTCGGCAGACTCATCATGTGGGGGACAGACCAAAGCCCGCTGATCATGGGCATGCTGGTAGCGACCATTGTTGGACTTGCTCTCAGTTCTCCGATCTCAAGTGCTGCACTTGCGCTTATGCTTGACTTAAGCGGAACCGCTGCTGGTGCTGCAACGATTGGCTGCTGTGCTCAAATGGTCGGCTTTGCCGCTGCAGGCTTTAGAGAAAATCGCTTTGGCGGTCTTGCGGCTGTCGGCATTGGAACGTCAAAGTTGCAGCTTTCGAACATTGTGAAAAACCCACTCATCCTGATTCCGCCGACGGTTGCTGGTTTGATTCTCGCGCCAATTGGTATTATTGGCTTTGGGATGGTTAATAATGCGGCAGGAGCGGGAATGGGAACGAGCGGGCTTGTTGGACAGCTCATGACCCTGACCGTCATGGGGTTTCATCCATCTGTATTTCTGGCGATAGCTCTCTTGCATATCGTTGGCCCGGCAGTGATTAGTTTGGTAGTATCAGAATGGATGAGAAAGAAAGGCTATATACAATTCGGAGATTTAACCATACAAACTGGAGGAATGAAACATGAAAAAAATTGAATCAAACGAAGAATTACAAAAAGTGATTCAAGAAGACTTAACGGTATTGCTATTTTCAGCTGACTGGTGCCCGGACTGCACATTTATTGAGCCATTCTTGCCAGAGCTTGAAGCAAACTACCCAGAATTTGAGTACTTCTATGTCGATAGAGATAAGTTCATTGACACTTGTGCAGAGTGGGAAATTTACGGCATTCCAAGCTTTTTAGTCTTTAAAAACGGACAAGAGATTAACCGCTTTGTCAGCAAAGATCGTAAGACAAAGGAAGAGATAGAAGCATTTTTAACAGATTCTCTTTCTAAATAACGAAAGGAGAGTCTAAAACGATGGCAAAAATGACATCAAGACAGCTTGCGAATGAACTCAAAAGCCGTCTGACGAACGACAGCTGGTCACACCAGTTTGACCGGGAAAAAGATACGCTTCGTATTGAAGATAAACAAACAGGCAAAGGCATCACACTAGAGCTCCCGCCAATTATTGCAAAGTGGGAAGTAAAGCCTGATGAAACAATCGATGAGATCGTTTATTATGTGAAAGAAGCGTTGAGTGCTATGAAAGGCGAAGCGCAGCACATCTCAGGAAAAGAAAAGCAGATCTATCCGGTCATTCGTTCTACTTCCTTTCCTGAGGCATCAAGTGATGGAATTCCGCTCGTGTTTGATGAGCATACAGCAGAAACGAGAATCTACTATGCACTTGACCTTGGAAGCACCTACCGATTAATTGATGAAAAGATGCTTCAAAAGGAAAACTGGACAAAAGAGCGAATCAGAGAAACTGCAAGCTTCAATGTCCGTTCGCTTAAAACTGTAGTGAAAATGGATGAAGTGGCAGGCAACCGGTTTTATTTCTTCCGTGCAAATGACGGGTATGACGCCAGCAGACTTTTAAATGAATCGTTATTACAAGAATACGCGCAAAAAATAGAAGGGCAGATGGCGATTTCTGTTCCTCATCAAGATGTATTCATCATTGCAGACGTTCGCAATGATTCAGGCTATGATATTTTAGGACAGATGTCGATGAGCTTCTTCGCCAGCGGCACGGTTCCAATTACCGCATTGTCATTTTTATATGATGAGGGTAAGCTTGAACCGATCTTTATACTTGCAAAAAGCAGACCAAAACAGCAGTAGAAGGGAATTTTGAAGAATGAACGTTTTTTATAATGCAGAAGGTGTAGGCGACACACTCCTTATTTCATTGAAAGATGTGACGAGAGAAGAAGTAGGTCATGAGACATTTGGAGATGTTGTACGAATCTTCAATCAAGAAACAAAAGAAACAACAGGCTTTAATATCTTCAATGCATCCACTTACATGAAAATTGAAGAAAACGGATCTGTCCCGCTTTCTGAAACCATTGTTCAAGATATCAATGAAATTTTAAACCGAAACGGTGTCAGTGAAACGTTAACTGTGGATCTATCACCAAAATTTGTTGTCGGCTATGTGAAGGAAAAAGAAAAGCATCCGAATGCAGATAAATTAAACATTTGCCAAGTCGATGTGGGCGATGAAACCTTACAAATCGTGTGCGGTGCACCAAACGTTGACCAAGGCCAATATGTCGTGGTTGCGAAGGTCGGTGCAGTGATGCCAAGCGGTATGGTCATCAAAGATGCTGAGCTTAGAGGCGTTCCATCAAGCGGCATGATCTGTTCAGCGAAAGAGTTAGATCTTCCAGACGCACCTGCTGAAAAAGGGATTCTTGTTTTAGAAGGAAGCCATCAAGCTGGCGAACCCTTTAAAGCTTAACCTCCCATAAACGGGCACATAGGAGCGAAGAATGTGTTATACCAAAAGTCACTAAGTACGTACTTAGTGACTTTTTTTCATCTATAACAGCATGAACAGCATAAAGCGGCACTTTTCTCGCTTTTCTGCATGAAAAAGCAATGGTATACTAAAAATCGCCCAAGAAAACGTAAGGGGAGTTAAAGTGAGTGATAAATGATGAGTTGGTTAGATAAATTTTTTAGTGTATTTTTAGGAGAAGAAAAGAAAGAAGAAAAAGCTGCAAGACCTGAAGAAAATCTAGCTGCACCAAAGCAGCCAGCTTTTGAACAGCATAAAGAATATAAAAAAATCGAAGATACGAAAGTGTATTATGAATATCCAAAAGGCAACTTTCGCTTTCCGCTCGTTCCAGATGAACCTCAGCGTGATGGAGTGAAGCAGGAGAGAAGACGCGTGAAACCAAGCCAGCCAAAGGCAAAGCAGACAACCTATCAGCCTAAACAAACGCTTCAGCCTGATATGAATAAAAAGCCATTCAAACCAGAGCAAATTCCATCACCGATCTATGGCTATCATCAGGATATGCGTCCAAAACGAGCAGATGCAAAAGAAGAAGCAGCTTCAGTTCAAAGGAAAGCAGCAGAAGAAACGGCGCAGCGTGTCACACTGTTATCAGAAGAGGCAGAGCGTGAACGAAATGTCAGACAGCAAATGAACATCCCGTCTATACAGAAAGAAAAACGTATCGAGGAAATGGCTTCAGCGTCAGCAGAAGAGAGAACGGACAAAGAGCCAGCAGTAACCCCGCATGTATTGCAAGAGGAACTCGCTTATCAAGATCATGTTCAATCGACGATGGAACGTTTAACTGACGAGCCGTTCATCCAGCCAGAAGAAAATGAGCCAGAAGATCATCATGAAGCTGATTTACATAAGCAGCAAGCAGAAGTCTATCAGAAGCAGCCGGTTGAGTCTGAGCCGGAACAGGCTGCCTCAAGCAATGACGAAGAAATAAAAGATGAGCCTGTCAATCAGTTTGAAGATCATACTGAGGAAATAGAGATGTTGACCTTCGAAACACCGGAACCTTCGCAGCCGGCTATTGAAATGGAAGTAGACATTCCATCAGAAGAAGCGGCGTTAACAGAAAACATTTCAGAAGAAACGGTGGAAGAACTAGAAGCTGATCCAATAGAAGACAAACAAGAAGAAGCGCCAGCGGCAGCATTTGAAGAAGCTGAGCCAGTCAAACATGACCTGCAGGAAGATCAGCTGGTTCAAGAAGCTGAAATTGTAGAAGATCAAGTGTTGATGCCAGTAGAACAAGTAATAGAGGAACAAACTGCATCTGAACCGGCAGAAACGGTTATAGAGCAGACAGAGCAGCAAGAACAAACGCAGGAAGCCAAGAAAGAAGAACCAAAACAGACATCTCCGCAGCCACAACGCGCAAGCGGGCAAACCTCCACGGTTCCTTTTAATGTCATGATGTTGAAAAGCGATCAGCGCGTGCAAGGGCAAAAGAAAGCAGCCGATACACAAGGGTATGTTTTTCCAAGTCTCGCCCTTTTAGACGTACCGCCAGCTCAAAAAGAAGAGGACGGCACATGGGTGAAAGAGCGGGCAGAGCTGCTCAATGCGACGCTTAAAAATTTTAACGTAAGAGCAAGTGTCGTTCATGTCACACAGGGTCCTTCTGTGACAAGGTTTGAAGTACATCCAGAACCAGGTGTCAAAGTGAACAAAATCACGAACCTGTCAGATGATATTAAACTTAGTTTGTCCGCAAAGGATATTCGAATTGAAGCACCGATTCCAGGAAAGAACACGATCGGGATCGAAGTGCCAAACCTGCACAGTAAAATGGTGTTCTTAAGAGAAATGATCAGAAGCAGTGCGTTTAGAGACAATCCATCTCCTTTAACAGCAGCACTCGGATTAGATATCTCAGGCCAGCCTGTCGTGGTTGATCTGCAAAAAATGCCGCATGGCTTAATTGCCGGAGCAACTGGTTCAGGAAAAAGCGTCTGCATTAATACGATTTTAGTGAGCCTAATGTTTAAGGCATCACCAGATGAAGTGAAAATGCTCTTAATTGACCCTAAAATGGTTGAATTAGCGCCGTATAATCACATTCCGCATCTTGTGAGTCCTGTTATTACGGATGCCAAGACAGCGACTGCTGCTCTGAAATGGGTAGTGGATGAAATGGAAAGACGCTATGAACTATTTGCGCACTCTGGCGTGAGAGAAATTAAACGATTTAATGAGCTTGTGAAAGAAAAACAAATGGGTGAAAAACTGCCTTATCTCGTCGTGGTGATCGATGAGCTGGCTGATTTAATGATGGTCGCCCCAAATGAAGTCGAAGAAAGCATCTGCCGAATTGCACAAAAAGCAAGAGCATGCGGCATTCACTTATTGATTGCGACACAAAGACCATCTGTTGATGTCATTACAGGTCTCATTAAAGCCAATATCCCAACAAGAATTGCGTTTTCTGTTTCAAGTCAGGTTGATTCAAGAACCATTATTGACATGGCAGGTGCAGAAAAGCTTCTCGGAAAAGGAGACATGCTCTTCTTAGAAAATGGCTCCGGCAAGCCGACAAGGCTGCAAGGGAACTTTGTATCAGACCGTGAGATTGATCAAGTAGTGGCACATGTGAGAAAGCAGCGCAAGCCAGTGTTCCTTTTTGAACAGGAGGAACTAATGCTCCAAGGCTCTGCGATTACAGACGAAGATGAATTGTTTATGGATGCCTGCCGTTTTGCCATCGAGCAGAATAGCGCTAGTACATCAAGTTTGCAGCGAAGATTTAGAATTGGCTACAATCGTGCAGCCAGACTGATTGACATGATGGAGCGCGAGGGGATGATCTCTGGTGCGAAAGGCAGTAAGCCGAGAGAAGTGCTCATGACGCTGAGTGACTTAGAACAGTTGATCTAAACAAACCACTTCATTTTTTTTATAAACATGGTATGATAGCACATAGGTGCAATTTTGTAATTGGACGCTTTTCGCATGTCTGCCAGAACGCTTTTTTATGTAAAATAAGCGGAAATAGGTGTTAGAAATGGGAAAGTTGTCGGATACTAATCATAGTTAATATTGATTAGAATAGGAAGATCGGAAAAAATCTTTATTTGGAGCTGCGATCTGTGATCAGCTAGAGGCAAAAATCACAAGTTGCAAATTGAAATGAGCGTCATATACTGTAAGTCAGATAGACGTTTGTTGGAGGTACAATTATGACTGTTTATCATTTTGTTGGAATAAAAGGGACAGGTATGAGTCCACTGGCCCAAATTCTTCATGATACTGGGTATACTGTCCAAGGATCGGATATCGAAAAACATATCTTTACACAAAAAGCATTAGAAGAACGAAATATTAAAATTCTACCATTTGACCCAGATAATATTCAGCCAGGGATGACGGTCATCGCAGGAAATGCATTCCCTGATACACACCCTGAGATTGAACGTGCCCTTTCTGAAGGGATTCCTGTCATTCGTTACCATAAATTCCTTGGAGAATACATGGATTCATTCACAAACGTTGCGATTACTGGTGCTCATGGCAAAACATCAACAACAGGACTGCTTGCTCACGTCATGCAGGCAGCAAAACCTACTTCGTACTTAATCGGTGATGGATCTGGAATGGGGAAAGAAAACAGTGAGTATTTTGTCTTTGAAGCATGCGAATACCGCAGACACTTCCTCAGCTATCATCCAGATTATGCGATCATGACCAATATTGATTTTGATCACCCTGATTATTTCTCAGATATTAATGACGTGTTTGATGCGTTTCAAAACATGGCGCTTCAAGTGAAAAAAGCCATTATTGCCTGTGGTGATGACGAGCATCTGCCAAAGATTCAAGCGAAGGTACCTGTTGTGTACTACGGTTTCAACGAAGAAAATGATTTCCAAGCACGCAATGTTGTGAAAAATACGGAAGGTACCACATTTGATGTATTTGTACGCAATACGTTTTATGATACCTTCTACATTCCTGCCTACGGAAATCATAATGTCCTCAACTCGTTAGCTGTCATTGCATTATGTCACTATGAGTCCATTGATGTAGAGCTTATCAAAGGCGCATTAACGACATTTGGCGGTGTGAAACGACGATTTAATGAAAAAGTGGTCGGTGAGCAGGTCTTAATTGACGATTATGCACATCATCCAACTGAAATTGAAGTCACGATTGAAGCAGCTCGCCAAAAATATCCGGACCGTGATATTGTGGCTGTCTTCCAGCCGCATACGTTCACACGTACACAGCAATTCTTAAGTGAATTTGCTGACAGTCTAAAGAAAGCCGACTATGTCTACCTTTGTGATATTTTCGGTTCAGCCCGTGAAAACATTGGGAAGCTGAGCATTGAAGATTTACGAGAAAAAATCCCGCAGGCCCAATTGATTGAAGAAGAAGACACATCTGTGCTGAAAGCGCATGAAGATGCGATTCTGATCTTTATGGGAGCAGGAGACATTCAAAAATATTTGCGTGCTTATGAAAAAGTCGCTGTATAAATGCTTAAACGAAAAGTGCCGTGTAGAACGGCACTTCAGCGTGTAGACAAACCCTCGCATTCGTTGTCAGGCCTCTGCGCCGGTACTCACGAATGTCAAATTCGCTCCGTTCCGGTGCTCGTCCTTCCTAGACTGCAAAGGTTTTCTATCACGCTGAAAGAAGACAAAGGGCTAAAATAAAGATCATTTTAGCCTTTTGTCCATAATCTAAAGTGCCGTGTGAAACGGCACTTTTTTTATTTTGAATAAAATGTGACAAATGGGCTAATTGTGTCAACATGTGCCGCTTTTTTTCGTTCGCTGTGGACAGGAATTAGCGAATAAGTGTAGAATTATTATTCAATCGGTCATTCTAGGCGATGTTTGAATGATACAACGAGAGGGTAATGAATTGAATATGCCCGCAGCAAAGGAGGTATCAGATGATTATTATTCTATATCTAAGCGTTGCACTGATCGCAATTGCTTTCCTCATTCTTGTCATCTATTTGTCCAAAACATTAAAATCCTTACAGCTGACATTAAAGAATGTTGCATCAACTTTAGAGGGTCTTGAAGGTCAGATGCAAGGCATCACCACAGAGACAGCGCAGTTGCTACATAAGACGAATCAGCTTGCTGAAGATATTCAAGACAAATCAGCAAAACTCAATACAGTTGTGGATGCGGTGCAGGGAATTGGCGGCTCGATCAACCAATTTAATACAAGCATAAAGCAGGCAGCTGGTGCAGTTTCTTCATCCGTTGAAAGAAATCAAGAAAAAGTGACGGATGTGGTAAGCTGGAGTAACGCAGCACTTGAAATTTATAAAAAATGGAAACAGCGTAAACACCAAAAATAAACCATATTCGCATAGGAGGAATAATCATGAGCAAAGACGGAATCAATAGCAAAGACTTTTTGATCGGAACACTTATTGGTGGAATTGTGGGTGCAACAACAGCATTATTTTTAGCACCGAAGTCAGGGAAAGAGCTTCGCGATGATTTGAACACCCAAGCGAATGCGTTAAAAGAAAAAACAGACCGGCTCACAACAGATGCAAAAGAAAAAGGCACTGAATATGTGACGATTGCGAAAGATAAAACGTCTGAATTGTCTCAGCTTGTAGCAGAGCAGTCAAACCAGATTTTAGACAAAGTGAAAGACATAAAAGAGCGTGCGGCCGGAAAAGCTAATCACGTGAAAAATGAAGCAGAAGATGCGGTAGCGGATTTGGCAAGCGATGCATCTGATGTAGCAGATGAAGCAAAAGTACGAGCAGAAGAAGCAAAGTCAGAAATTGAAGACGGCATCAAAGATGTCAAAGAAAAAGTAGAACAATCTACTAAAGGCTAACGCTCACTGCTCGAAGTGAAGAAGGAGAACATCATGTCAAAACAACTCATTGAAACAGAAGAACAGTTTGATCAACTAACGAATCAAGATGGGACCTTTGTCTTTTTTAAGCACAGTTTGACATGTCCGATCAGCCAAGCAGCTTTTCAAGAGTTTGAAGCATTTGCGTCTGCACATGAAGACGTGCCAACGTATTTCTTGCAGATTCAAAACACGAGAGAGCTTTCATCCTATGTGACGGAAAAGTCTGGAGTAAAGCATGAAAGCCCGCAGGCACTCATCTTTAGCGGTGGAAAAGTAAAATGGCATGCTTCTCACTCAAGCATTACAAAAGAAGCGCTTGAACATAATCTGTAAAAGAAACGTCAGCATCGGCTGACGTTTTTTTTATAAAAAAAGGTTTACTTGAACGAAAAGTATGCTATAATCTTACATACAATACTTTACCGCTTAAAAGCGTTTGGGTAATAAAGAAAATTTTCGTGACAATTCCGAAATCTTTGTTTATAATAAACCCTATCATGAAAGAATGAAAAAATAAAAAGCGAGAGCAGGCAGAGGAAAGGATGACAAAAATGAGCAACAATGAACTAGAAAAATTGAGGCAGCAGGCAGATGAACTAAATCTTCAAATCTTAAAACTGATCAATGAAAGAGGAAACATTGTAAAAGAAATTGGAAAAGCGAAAGAAGCGCAAGGTGTCAACCGTTATGATCCTGTCAGAGAGCGCACAATGCTGAACCAAATTCTTGAAGAAAATGATGGACCATTTGAAAACTCAACGATTCAGCATATTTTCAAAGAGATTTTCAAAGCAGGTCTAGAGCTTCAAGAAGATGACCATAGCAAAGCACTTCTTGTTTCTCGTAAGAAAAAACCAGAAAACACAATCGTGAACATCAATGGGGAAGCGATTGGTGATGGAAAGCAGCGTTTCATCGTTGGACCATGTGCGGTTGAAAGCTACGAGCAAGTCGCAGAAGTAGCGGCAGCAGCGAAACAGCAAGGATTAAAACTACTTCGCGGTGGCGCATTTAAACCTCGCACAAGTCCATATGACTTCCAAGGACTTGGTGTAGACGGTCTAAAGATTCTAAAGCGTGTAGCGGATGAATACGGTCTTGCTGTCATTAGTGAAATTGTTAATCCTGCTCATATTGAAGAAGCGATTGAGCATATCGATGTCATCCAAATTGGGGCACGTAACATGCAAAACTTCGAACTATTAAAAGAAGCCGGTTCAGTGAATAAACCAGTTCTTTTAAAACGAGGTCTTGCAGCGACCATTTCAGAATTCATCAATGCAGCTGAATACATCATCGCCCAAGGAAACGATCAAATCATCCTTTGCGAGCGCGGTATCCGCACATACGAAACAGCAACAAGAAATACACTAGATATCTCGGCAGTGCCAATCTTGAAACAAGAGACACATTTACCAGTCTTCGTTGATGTGACGCACTCAACTGGACGCAGGGATCTTCTCCTTCCAACAGCGAAAGCAGCTCTTGCGATTGGAGCAGACGGTGTCATGGCAGAAGTACATCCAGATCCATCTGTTGCTCTATCTGATTCAGCACAGCAAATGGACATTCCACAATTCGAAAAATGGTTAGATGCGTTAAGACCACTTGTCAACATTCACGCATAATCATAGATAGAAATAGCCGCCGGATGACTGCCCGGCGGTTTTTTTATGGAGAAAATACCATGAAGTTTGGGAATGAAAGGAAGAAAGCACATTGCAAGCCCAAAAAGTGCTTGTTCACAATGTTTTCATTTTTAAAATTCGATAGAATCTGCTAAGATCATTGTCATAGCTGGCGTTCTCGATGTTTTTTTATGAAATATGATTCAAATTACAGGTAACAAGCTGATTAAAGTTTGTTTAATTTAGTTATAAAAAGAAAGGGAACGTTTTCATATGACAAAAAAACGTGTATAATTTCATAAAAGAATGTCATTTTGATGTAGATTGAAAAATTATGTGTCTCTTTTCATCGTTTTAATGACAAATAGGATATTATTTTCCTCGTATCTGACATGTCTCTATCCAATTGGTGAATGCTATAGATATGAAGTGTATTTGAAGGAGTGATTTATGTGAATAATGTTACAATATATGATGTAGCAAGAGAAGCAAATGTAAGTATGGCAACGGTATCACGCGTAGTAAATGGTAATCCAAACGTAAAACCAACAACAAGAAAAAAGGTGCTTGAAGCGATTGATCGCCTTGGCTATCGTCCGAATGCAGTGGCTCGAGGCCTAGCAAGTAAAAAAACAACGACAGTTGGGGTCATCATCCCTGATATTTCTAGTATCTTCTATTCAGAATTAGCACGCGGTATTGAAGACATCGCTACGATGTATAAATACAACATCATTTTGAGCAACTCAGATCAAAATACTGATAAAGAGCTTCATTTGTTAAATACGATGCTTGGCAAACAAGTAGACGGAATTGTCTTTATGGGCGGAAACATCACAGATGTGCATGTGGAAGAATTTAAGCGCTCTCCTGTACCGATTGTGCTTGCAGCATCTGTTGAAGAGCAGGCTCAAACACCATCTGTCAACATCAACTATGAGCAAGCCATTTATGATTCAGTTCAGCTGCTAGTTGAAAAAGGACATAAACGAATTGCATTTGTTTCTGGTCCAATGTCAGAACCAATTAATTCCGTGAGAAAGCTTGCAGGTTATAAGCGTGCGCTTGAAGAAGCGGGCATAGCGTTTGACGACGTACTCGTCGCTGAAGGTGATTACTCTTATGATTCTGGAATTGAAGCACTTGCTCATCTGCTTGAGCAGTCTGACAAGCCGACTGCTGTTATCGCAGCTACAGATGAAATGGCTCTAGGTGTCATTCACGGAGCACAAGACAGAGGGGTATCCATTCCTGAAGATCTAGAAGTGATTGGCTTTGATAACACAAGACTTTCTCTCATGGTGCGTCCTCAGCTGACAACCGTGGTTCAGCCGACATATGATATTGGTGCTGTTGCGATGAGACTGCTTACAAAGCTGATGAACAAAGAACAAGTGGACGATCAAATTGTTGAGCTTCCGCACAGAATTGAAGAAAGACAATCAACGAAATAAAACTAAAAAAGCAGGCTTACCTTATGAGGGAAAGCCTGCTTTTTTCATGCCTTTTTCTTTTCTCTTCTAACAGGCATAAGTGCTTTTTCTACTGTTTGAGCATTCTTTTCTGTGATTTCTGCTTTTCTTGGGATCGGTGGATATAAATCGTCAGGGTCTCTCCACGTGGGTGGAAGGGTAACAGGCGATTGCTTATTCCATGCCTGAATCCAGTCCTGAGGCAGCTCAGCAGGCGGTGTAATGCCTTTCATTTCAAGCCAAATGCGGCTCCACGCTCTTGGAACGACGCGCCAAATATCATATCCCCCTCCGCCAACAGCGATCCATTTACCGTCACAATATTGATGCGCAAGCTCATGGGCAAGTCTAGGAATTTCCTCATATATTTTCATGGTGGCAGATAAATGAGTTAACGGATCATAGTAATGTGCATCTGCCCCGTTTTGCGTCAAAATCACATCTGGTTTAAAAAAAGCAGCAATTTCAGTCACTGCTGTTCGGTATGCTTCGAGAAACGATTCATCTTCCGTAAATGCATCTAGCGGAATATTATAAGCGTAGCCATAGCCTTTATCGTGACCTCTTTCCTGTACTTGTCCGGTTCCAGGGAACAAGTAGCGTCCCGTTTCATGAATGGACACCGTACATACTTCTGGGTCGTCATAAAAGCTGAACTGGACACCATCGCCGTGATGAGCATCCGTATCAATATATAAAATTCTAGCGCCATATGTCTTTTGAATATATTGGATCGCCACAGAGCTGTCATTATAAATACAAAAGCCAGATGCACGCCCTTTGAATCCATGGTGAAGCCCGCCGCCAAGATTGAGTGCATGCTGCGAATGACCGAGCATCACTTGATCAACCGCTGTTAATGTTCCGCCAACAAGGAGAGAAGCCGCCTCATGCATGCCTGCGAACATTGGTGTATCCTCAGTGCCAAGACCGTAGCGTTCACCCTCTGCAGTAGACAGCTTTCCTTCACTTGCCCGCTGCACAGCCTGGATATAATCTGCTGTATGGACGAGCTTTAATTCCTCCAGAGTAGCCATACGCGGTGCGACGATCTCATCCTCTGTTAACGCCTTCATTTTTTGAAGAAGATCATAAGTTAAGTAGACACGAAGCTGATTGAAGGGATGATCTTGGTTAAATTGGTACGTTTGAAAAGATGGTGAAAAAACAAAGGTCGCTTCCTTCATTTGATCGTCTGCTCCATAGGCCAGAGCACCTTATAGCCTTTTGCGCGAATCAGCTTCGTCACATGATCTGCATGAATGGTTTGAAGGCGGAATACGAGCACTTTAGATGCCTCATTGGCATGCGGGTATACAAGCACACTCAGCATTTGAATATGCTGCTCCTTTAAAATGGCTGTAATATCTGCGAGACCTTCTGTCATCTGCTCCACTTCAACCTCTAAGTGCGATCCAGGCTGATCTGCACCTGTCAGTCTTACAAACGTACGAAGCAGATCTGTCTTTGTGATAATGCCTACAAGTTTTCCGCGTCTCACCACAGGAAGACAGCCAATTCCGTGCTCAAAAAAGACACTTGATATCTCCTCAACGAAATCAAGCGGGTGAGCAGTGATCGTCTCTAATACCATGATCTCTTCTACTGGCCGCTGAATAAAGAGCTTCCTTTTCTCTGTTTCAAAAATACTTGGACTGGCATTTTTAATATCCCGGTCTGTCACCATCCCAATGACAGATCCTTGATCAGATACGATCGGGATATGCCGGATGTGGTGTGCACTCATTTTTTGAATGGCTTCTTCAATCGTATCGGTTTTTCGCAGCGTGATCACATCACGCTCCATAATTTGTTCAATCATCATTATTTACCAATCCCCTTTGCCAAAAAACGAATTGAACGTTAATACATAAAACGCTGATGGAAGCGAAGACGATCGAAACGCTCGATCGAATCAGGACTCACATGTTTCCCAATTCTGGCCATTAAACAATTGGCTGGATGTGAGCTAATCTCTGGCTCGTCTGTTGCAAACCAGACAAGACCGCCTGCGTTCATCATTTTCTCCATCATTTTGCGGTACTCCCAAACGTTTTTCTTTGTCCCCTTTAAATCCCAATGCCAGTAATATTCAGTTGTAATGATGATGTAATTCTCCATTTGCTCATCCATCATGCTCACATCAAGTAAATGCTTGCCAAGTGAGCACCCTCTAAATGGAGGAGCGACCTCAATCGCGCCAAGCTCAATTAAATTGTCCATTTTGCCCTCTGACCAGCGCTCCAGTGGATCAGGATACAAATACGTGACGTAGCCTACGACAAGCTCATCCACTCTTGCAATGATAATACGTCCTTCTGGAAGATCTGCTATTTCAACAAGTGCTTGTTTCTGTTCCTCAGGCGTGCGAAATGCCGTTAATCCTTCATGAAACGTATAGTTCGCAAGCTCTGATGCAGGCACCGGTCCTTCAATTAGGATGGAACCTGTTTCTCGCTCAATGGTTTTTGAATAATAAGTTTTAGGATGCTCCACGTATCCACCGCCCCTAATTCTAGTGAGTCGTCTCTATTCTATCTTAAATCTTGCAAGATTTAAAACGGTTTCATCAGAAGTTTTTTAAAAATTGAGAAAAAAAGTCATCTATACTATAATGGTCATTGTAAACGTATGCAAAGGGGGACTGTTTGATGAAATTGGAAACGCTGCCATCAGTAAAAGGGGATTATCATTTAAATGATTATGAGCAGGCATACAAAGATTTTTCATGGGAGGAAGCAAGAAAAAACTTCTCATGGTATGAAACAGGAAAAATAAATGCAGCCTATGAAGCGATTGACAGACATGCGGACTCGTTTCGTCAGAATAAGGTGGCGCTGCACTACAAAGATTCACAGCGAGATGAAAAGTATACGTTCAGGGATATGAAAATCCACACAAACAAAGCGGGAAATCTATTCAGAGAAAATGCGCATGTGGAAAAAGGGGATCGCGTGTTTATCTTTATGCCAAGATCACCCGAGCTCTATTTTCTTCTGCTCGGTGCAGTTAAAATTGGTGCGATCGTTGGCCCATTATTTGAGGCATTTATGGAAGGTGCCGTCAAAGACCGTTTAGAAAATAGTGAGGCTAAGGTGATCGTGACAACACCGGAGTTGCTTGAGCGAATTCCATTTGCAGAGCTTCCGAAGCTTGAATCTGTCATCATTGTCGGCGGTGAAAACGAAGACGTCGATGGCGTCCGGACAATTCACTATGAAAAGGCGTTTGAGGAGGCAGCAAAGGAGCTTGAAATTGAATGGATGGATGAAAAAGACGGCTTCCTGCTTCATTACACATCAGGATCTACCGGTACGCCAAAAGGTGTGCTTCATGTCCATGGTGCAATGGTGCAGCAAGGTCAAACTGGTAAATGGGTGCTTGACTTAAAAGAAGATGACGTTTACTGGTGTACAGCTGATCCAGGCTGGGTTACAGGCACAGTGTACGGTATTTTTTCACCGTGGTTAAATGGGGCAACGAATGTGATTTTAGGCGGCCGGTTTAATCCTGATACGTGGTATGAAACCATTGAATCACTTGGTGTAACCGTTTGGTACAGTGCCCCGACCGCCTTTAGAATGCTCATGGGGGCAGGGGATGACCTCATTCAAAAATATGACCTAAGCTCACTCCGCCATGTCTTAAGTGTGGGAGAGCCTCTTAATCCAGAAGTCATCCGCTGGGGAGATGCTGTTTTTGGCAAACGAATTCACGACACTTGGTGGATGACAGAAACCGGTGCACAGCTGATTTGTAATTATCCATGCATGGACATCAAGCCAGGCTCGATGGGAAAACCGATTCCAGGCGTAGAAGCGGCGATTGTGGATAATGCAGGAAATGAACTTCCGCCATACCGGATGGGCAACCTTGCCATTAAAAAAGGCTGGCCTTCTATGATGCATACGATCTGGAACAATCCTGAAAAATATGAATCTTACTTTATGCCGGGAGATTGGTATGTTTCAGGAGATTCAGCTTATATGGACGAAGACGGATACTTTTGGTTCCAGGGACGTGTCGATGATGTCATCATGACGTCAGGAGAGCGGGTCGGTCCATTTGAGGTGGAAAGTAAACTGGTTGAACATCCAGCTATTGCAGAAGCTGGTGTCATTGGAAAGCCAGATCCGGTCCGCGGTGAAATTATTAAAGCGTTTATAGCGCTCAGAAGCGGATATGAGCCGACAGATGAGCTAAAAGAAGAGATTCGTACGTTTGTGAAAAAAGGACTCGCAGCACATGCGGCACCGCGAGAAATTGAGTTTAAAGACAAACTGCCAAAAACGAGAAGTGGAAAAATTATGAGACGTGTGCTAAAGGCATGGGAGCTGAATTTACCTGCTGGCGACCTTTCGACAATGGAAGATTGATTTTTTCATCAGTTGACTTGATATCAAAAGTGTGTTAAAAATGACATTAGTTGAATATGAAAAGGTTTTGACTGAGATTCAGTAGAATAATCTTTCCCTGTTAAAGAGAGCTGACGGCTGGTGCGAGTCAGTACAAAGAGATATTCGAATTACCCTCACGAACCGCTTTTACGAAAAGGAGCATACCCTGATTAGTGAAAGAACGGAACTATCCGTTATCAGTGTAAGTGAAAAGACAAGATTTTTTGTCTTTTAAGCAGGGTGGTACCGCGATATATATCGTCCCTTCGTTCATTCGAAGGGGCGTTTTTTATGTTTCATTTTAAAAAAAGGAGATTTGGATATGAGTCAATTGATGGAAGAGCTATCGTTCAGAGGATTAATTCAGCAGCAAACAGATGAAGAAGGTTTAACAAAATTATTAGCAGAAGAGAAAATCAAGCTATACTCCGGCTTTGATCCGACAGCTGACAGCTTGCACATTGGTCATCTATTGCCAATTTTAACATTACGCAGATTCCAAGAGGCAGGTCATCATCCGATTGCTCTTGTTGGCGGCGCAACTGGACTCATTGGTGATCCTAGCTTCAAAAAAGCAGAACGTTCACTCAACCCAGCAGAAATCGTCGAACAGTGGTCAGAAAAAATCAAAGGACAGCTGTCTCAATTTCTTGATTTTGAAGCAGGCGAGAACCCAGCCGTCATCGTGAATAACTACGACTGGATCAGCCAAATGAATGTCATCACGTTCCTTCGTGATATTGGAAAGAATTTCGGTGTAAACTTCATGCTGGCAAAAGATATCGTGAGCTCACGTATCGAAACAGGGATTTCTTACACAGAGTTCAGCTATGTCATCCTGCAGTCTTTAGACTTCTTAAACCTTTACAGAAATGAAAATTGTAAGCTGCAAATCGGCGGAAGTGATCAGTGGGGAAATATCACATCTGGACTTGAGCTGATCCGTAAATCTGAAGCAGAAGGGGCAAAAGCATTCGGTCTGACAATGCCGCTTGTCACAAAAGCAGACGGCACAAAGTTTGGTAAAACAGAAGGCGGTGCCATCTGGTTAGATAAAGAAAAAACGTCTCCTTATGAGTTCTACCAATTCTGGATCAACACAGATGACCGTGATGTCGTGAAATACTTAAAATACTTTACGTTCTTATCAAAAGAAGAGATCGCATCGTACGAAGAAAAAGTGCAAACAGCACCTGAAAAGCGTGAAGCACAGCGCCGTCTAGCTGAGGAAGTGACAACACTTGTACATGGCCGTGAATCACTAGAACAGGCTGTCAACATCTCAAATGCGCTATTCAAAGGTGAGATCAAATCTCTTACAGCTGAAGAAGTGAAAGTAGGCTTTAAGGATGTTCCATCAATGGAGAAAAGCGGCACAGAAGAATTAACACTTGTCGATATCCTTGTGGAATCAAAGCTGTCTCCATCAAAGCGTCAAGCACGTGAAGATATCACAAATGGTGCTGTCTCCATCAATGGAGAGAGACAAACAGATAAAGACTATGTTCTTTCAGCTGAAGACCGAATTGAAAACCAATTTACCGTTTTAAGAAGAGGGAAGAAGAAATACTTCCTTGTGACGTATAAATAAAGTATGAAACAGTAAGCATCATTGAAAAGCACCTCCAATGTTCGTATACATTGAGGTGCTTTTCTTTTTAGAAGGATGAATTTAGCTGTTTATTTTACAGGGTCGTTTTCTTCTTGTTCAAGGAGTGAATCTTTGTTTGTATAAGCATGTTCTACCTTACAAATTCGGGTTGTATAGGATTCATACCAATCTTTTTTCCCCTTTTTTTGAACACGCTGATGTGCTGTATGTGCTTTCCATTCTTTAATGGCTGCTAATGAATCCCAGTAAGAGACAGTGATTCCAACACCATGTTCATCTCGTACACTTTCTATTCCAAGAAATCCATCTAAATCCTTCGCTAATTCTTCCATTTTTTGAGCAGCCGTATCGTATTGTTTCTGTTCGACATTTGTTCGTTTTGATGTGAAAATCACGGCATAATAGGGTGGTGCAGGTGTTTGAGTAAATAGCATCTAGTAGAACCTCCTTTGTCTATTGATATTATATATGAAAGAAAGAAGGTCTCGTAGTCTTTTTGTTTTAATTTAAAAAAGTCCAAGGTGCTTTTTGATTATTTATATTTTTGTAAAATCATCTCATAAACATTACCTTGTTCACTTTTCTGACATATTTTTCTTGTATAAAATAGAGTCGTATAAGATGAATAAGGGGGAATGAAAGTGATTCTATTTAAGAAAAGGAGTTTGCAAATTCTCATTGCGCTTGCATTGGTGATTGGTTCAATGGCTTTTATCCAGCCGAAAGAGGTGAAGGCGGCTGAGCATAATCCAGTTGTAATGGTACATGGCATTGGCGGTGCCTCTTATAACTTTTATTCTATTAAAAGTTACTTGGTTGGACAAGGCTGGGATCGAAACCAATTATATGCTATCGATTTCATAGACAAAACAGGAAATAACCGCAACAATGGACCGCGTCTATCTAGATTCGTCAAAGATGTGTTAGACAAAACGGGTGCCAAAAAAGTAGATATTGTGGCTCATAGTATGGGCGGGGCGAACACATTATACTATATTAAGAATCTAGATGGCGGCGATAAAATTGAAAACGTTGTCACAATTGGTGGAGCAAACGGACTTGTTTCAAGCAGAGCATTACCAGGCACAGATCCAAATCAAAAAATTCTTTACACATCCGTCTATAGCTCAGCTGATCTCATCGTCGTCAACAGCCTCTCTCGTTTAATTGGCGCAAGAAACGTCCTGATTCACGGCGTTGGACATATCGGTCTATTAACTTCAAGCCAAGTGAAAGGGTATATTAAAGAAGGACTGAACGGCGGAGGACAGAATACGAATTAAGAAACGAAAAAGACAGCGGTATATGCTGTCTTTTTTAATGTCAATTGGCATATGGCAGCTGTTAGATGTAAGAGATATTGATAAAGGTCATCTATTTCATCTGGATGAAGATGATCAAATCGGTTCAAATAGGTGAGGTAGTGTCGAACTGTACATCGATCATTGGTATCTATTACATCATGGCCAGTGTGTGGTTTGTCTTTTTGATGCAAAAACAGACAAAACATCGTACATAGCCAAATAAAAACATGTACAAAACGTCCGCTATTCCTTACACTACATGTAGTGAATGTGAATATTCGGAGGTGGGCGTTTTTGAAAACGAATCAAAAGGCTTTCATCATTGTAGATGTACAAAAAGCGTTCGAGCATGAAAAATGGGGAGAACGCAATAACCTAGAGGCAGAGGAAAATATCAGCAGGCTATTGACGTTTTGGAGAGAGAAAGGCTGGAAAGTGATTCATATTCAGCATACATCCGACAATCCGGACTCTGTATTTCATCCGGCAAATGAAGGGCACCTTTTCAAAGATATTGCTAACCCGCTAGAGGAAGAAACAGTGATACAAAAGAAAGTCAACAGCAGCTTTATTGGCACTAACTTAGAGGAACATCTAAGATCAAACCAGATTGACACGGTCGTGATAGCAGGATTAACAACCCCTCACTGCGTATCAACGACCACAAGAATGAGCGGAAATCTTGGCTTTGATACGTACTTGATATCAGATGCAACAGCCGCCTTTGGACTAACAGATCAAAACGGTACATATTTTGACCCAGAAACGATCCACCGGCTCTCACTTGCAACCCTGCATGATGAATTTGCGACTGTTATGACAACAGAGCAGCTCATCACAAAATGGACAGGTCAAGAATGAACGATTGAAAGCTCCTAGAAAGATATCTAGGGGCTTTTTTCATGCTAAGTCTATGTGTTCAGTGATTGTTTACGTTGTTTCATACGTGAGTAAACGAGATCAATCTCAATAAATATAAAACTGACAAAGAATGATAAGATCAATATACCGTAATCTCCTATTGATACATTCACTAGATTGATGTGAAGGATATAGTTGATAGAGAGATATAAAACGATCCAAGAACTCACCCATTCCAAAGCATAAGTGAGCCATACAGGAAGTTTAAGGAGATAAGCCAGTCCTTTTCCTATAAATAACAGAAAAGGTGACCAAAAAACGGCGATGACACTTGCGAATAAAGAGAATGAGATCAAAGAAAAAAACGACTCATACGTGATGTAATCCTCAAAAAGAAAATTCACACCTGAAACGACGATATATAGTAATATACATTGGACCGCGATCGCGAAGCAGAGAGAAAAAAAGAGCAGAAAGATAAATAGACATACAGCAAGTCTATTGGGCGGCTCATCGATAACCTGTTTTTTTCTTAAAAGAGAATAGGTGATCACTGATAAGATTAAAAGTAAGAATAGAATGATTATGATATTAAACATGGAACTCCTCCATCTAAGTACTATAGAAGACCATACGACTGATATGTCATCCATCATTATTGTACCAATAGAAAAAAGGCAATTCAATGAATTGTTTCCTATATTTGTATTTGGAAATCGAGGCAGGTTTGATTGAAGTAAGAATGGAGGGAACGGTCGAGGAAAAGAGGTTTTTGAAAATGGGAGGTTTCTTCCAATGATCTCATGTATAATAGAGAATGTACAAATGTACGGCTTACTCAAAGGTGGTCTTGGCTAAATCCCCTTGAAAGGGGGTGACGCCTATGTCAACTTTTCAAGCATTGTCCCTTATGTTTTTATTTGGGATGTTTATACTTGCTTTGTTGACGTATATAGACAAAAAGAAATAGACCACCCTTTGAGCCTAGACAACTTGTAGGGTAGGTCCATTTATTGCGTACCTTCTAGCCAGCTCACTTTGAGCCAAGCATTTGTGCATTGCCGGGATGTGACAGCATCCTGGCTTCTTTTATTTTACGCTAATTCTATTTGTATTATAACATAAAAAGGATGCTGTTAAACACTGTCATACACTAGCTTTTACTTTATATGTTTGACCCGAAACAAAAAACCCTAGAAATCCTTGAACAATCAAGGGATCTAGGGTTTTTTTGCTCTCTCTTAGAGAAGTAATGAAATTAACGAGAGTAGAACTCAACGATTAGTTGTTCGCTGATTTCAGGCGCTAATTCAGAACGCTCTGGAAGACGAGTGAAAGTTCCTTCAAGCTTTTCAGCATCGAAAGAAAGGTATTCAGGAACGAAGTTGTTTACTTCAACTGATTCTTTCACTACTGCAAGGTTTTGAGATTTCTCACGAAGAGCAATCGTTTGACCTGGTTTCACAGAGAAAGATGGGATGTCTACACGGCTTCCATCAACAAGGATGTGACCATGGTTTACTAGCTGACGAGCTTGGCGGCGAGTACGAGCAAGGCCAAGACGGTATACTAGGTTGTCAAGGCGAGTTTCAAGAAGGATCATGAAGTTTTCACCTTGTTTACCAGGAAGTTTAGCAGCTCTGTCATATAGTGTACGGAATTGACGTTCGTTGACACCGTACATGTGACGAAGTTTTTGCTTCTCTTGTAATTGTAAACCGTATTCAGATAGTTTTTTGCGTTGTCCTGGACCATGTGGGCCTGGAGCGTAAGGGCGTTTTTCAAGTTCCTTACCTGTTCCGCTTAATGAAATGCCTAAACGGCGGGAAATCTTCCAACTTGGACCTGTATAGCGAGCCATAATGTGACTCCTCCTTATTGTTTTTATTTGTGAAAAATAAAAACCGTCTGTTCTTCCTCTTTTTCGTCATTATGTTTTCATGCATCCTCGCTCCAGCAGCAGGGAGTTACAAGATGCACCTTCATATAGAAGGAACAAAATGATACAAAAAAGCCGAACAAAAAGGCTGCCATATTTCACACAAACTCTATTATATGACGCTGGATAGGAGAAGTCAACCTATTTAGAGGTAAAGGTGACGTTCCCCATTATATAAAGAAAAATAAAAAAGCAGACAATGTGCCTGCTTTTTTCTGCATGATTACGCATCTGTTGAGACGGATAACGCCTGTTGGAGAATGTCTGTAAATTGAATAAGGTAGGTCTCATCTACTTCACTGAAGCGGTCTTTCACAGGGCTGTCAATGTCGAGCACCCCAATGATCTGTCCATTGACCTTGAGCGGAATGACTATTTCAGATTGCGATGCTGCATCACAGGCAATATGTCCAGGGAATGCATGGACATCAGCGATACGCTGTACTTCACCAGTCGCAAATGCTGTACCGCAAACACCTTTTCCAGAAGGGATACGCACACATGCAGGCAGTCCGTTAAACGGTCCAAGCACAAGCTCGCCGTCCTTTGCTAAATAAAACCCTGCCCAATTGACTTCAGGAAGTGTGTGATAGAGTAACGCAGCTGCATTTGCCAAGTTGGCAATCAGATCAGGTTCACCATCTGTAATGGCTTCTACCTGTTTGACAAGCAATTGGTAGTCTTTTGAAGGATCGCCAGACTGTTTTTCGACATGAAACATGAAAATCTCCTACTTTCTATCTTAAAAATACATAACTTGCGTCTCGCATGTGGGATTTGTCGAGCAATTGTAAAAGGAACTTCCGCCTTCATCTTGAAGTATGTACACATGAAGAGGGGTGAGCGGATGAAAACATCAACAACCGTGCAAACAAAAGACCGTATTATGGATGCTGCCATCAGACTTTTTAACCAAAAAGGATTTTCTGGAACCTCTGTCCGTGAGATTGCGAAGGAAGCGAATGTCAACGTTGCCCACATTTCTTATTACTTTCAAGGAAAAGGAGGGCTGCTTGAGCAGCTCGTATCCGATTTTTATGAAGGTTATATTCAGATGATTGAATCACATCTCCATCACATGGAAACCCGTCACGCAAAAGAATGTTTACTACATGTGGTTTTTGATATTTTATCTTATCAGCACAAGCACCGTCAATTAACCCGTTTCGTTTATCGGGAGGTGACGATTGATTCGACACTCATCAGAGAAATCATGTCGACATATTTAACAAAAGAAAAGTATTTGTTTCAGCTTATCATTGAAAAAGGAAAAAGCACCCATGTTATTTGTGAGCAGCTTTCACTTGCATCCTTTATGATTCAGCTAAAATCACTTCTTATGATGCCATATTTACAGCCGCAATATTTAACAGAGGTGCTTTATTTGAACCCAAGTGAGCCGTATTTCTATCAAATGTACTTTAAGGAGCTGAGCCGCTCGCTTCATCATCTGTTAGAACCAAAAGAGCCGTCACTAGATTTTCATCTGAACCTCATGATGTCCTCGAATTGATCATAAGCATATCCGAGATCTTCCGCTTGATGGGCATCAGAGCCGAATATGAGCGGAATTTTTTTCTTTTTGGCAAGGTCAATCATCCATGGATCTAAATAGATACTTCTGGCATATGTTTTACGAAGACCTGATGTATTAAAATCTAAGGACATGCCTTTTTTTGCCGTTTCTTCAAGGCAAAGGGTGACCTTTTGACAAAGTTCAGGTGACATTTCATATGGAAAAAGCTGTTTGAATTTCTGGACAAGGGTGATATGACCGATTCTCTTTGGCTTATATTGGCCTAAAGATGATAGAATAGAAGAATGAATTTGGTCATAGTAGCTTTGGTAGACCTGTTCGATGCTGCCATAGATGCTTATTAGCTGCTGGAAGGCATGCTCGTCAAAATCAAGGCAAATATAATCATCGCCAGCAGGAAGAAAGTGAACAGATAAAATGGCGTCGTCTAGTTCTGAACCGTAGCAGTCTAAAAAGGTTCTTGTTTCCTCTTCATACTCTTTGATATAGTCAACCTCAAGTCCAGTTTTTACTATTAATTGCCCTTTGTATTCTTGTTTCAGCTGAGCCAGTTTCGTTATATACGCTTCAAGGTCTTGGAGCTTCATGGCACTATCCTGCTCAGGTGTTGGATCTTGAAACGATGGAGGCAGCGGGGCATGCTCGGTAAAGGTTATGGAATCAAATCCCTTTTTGATGGCTTTTTCAATATAAGAATGAAAAGGATCAAGCGAGCCGTGCGGGCAAAACGGTGTATGTAGATGTGCATCTTGTTTCAGCATGTCGTCACCTCTTGTCGATATTTTGAAAAACGTGATGTTTATCAGCGAAAATAATGAAAAATCATGACCAAAAATGCTGGTTACATGGTATCATAATAACAATGAAAACGACAGCTTCCGCATACATAAAAGCAGGTCACATTGATACGTGTGATCAAATGATAGAAAGCGCACAAATACTTTCTTGAAAAAACATACATAAAACCGTGAATGGATGGTATTGGAAAACATACGATCCTGCTTATAAAAAACAAATGCAAAGCGGACACGAAAGGGTTCTCAGGTCTACTCGGGACACTTTTACCCTGACATCACTTAGATCACAACAAGGGGGCTCATTATGGAGTTAATCATCGGTTTAATTGTCATTTTGCTTGCTTTGTTTTCAGTCGGTTATTTTCTGCGAAAAAATATATATAAAGAAATTGACCGATTGGAAGCATGGAAAATTGAAATTTTAAACAGATCAATTGTAGAAGAAATTTCAAAAATCAAACATTTAAAAATGACCGGAGAAACAGAGCAATTTTTTGAAAGATGGCGTGCAGAGTGGGACGATATCGTCACAGCCCATCTTCCAAAGGTAGAGGAGCTATTATATGATGCAGAAGAGTATTCTGATAAATATCGATTCTCCAAAGCCAAGCAGGTTCTAACGCACATTGAGGACTTGCTGAGTGCTGCTGATTCGAACATTGAAGACATTTTAAAAGAGATTGCAGACCTTGTCACAAGCGAGGAGCAAAATCGCAAGGACATTGAAAAGGTCAAAGAACAATATCAAACAGTTCGAAAAAATCTGCTTGCGTACAGCCATTTATATGGTACCCTTTATGACAAAATGGAGCAGGACTTAGACGAGGCCTGGGAAGGGATCAAGCAGTACGAGGAAGAGACAGAAAACGGCAACTATATGAAAGCAAGAAAGATTTTGCTTGAGCAAGACCGCAGACTCGATCAGCTTCAACTGTATATCAATGATGTACCGAAGCTCATTGCAGACTGCAAACAAACCGTACCAGGCCAGCTGACGAAGCTGAAAGACGGATATAAAGAAATGACAGACAAAGGCTACAAGCTCGAGCACATCCAGATCACTAAAGAGCTTGAGAACTTAAACAAACAACTGACCCGTGCGGAAAAACTGCTTATTGATGAACTCAATTTGGATGAGGCATCAAGCATTCTGCAAATGATTGATGATGCCATTCAGACGCTGTATGATCAGCTGGAAGCGGAAGTAGAAGCAGGTCAGGAAATCAAAAGCAAAATGCCTGAGCTGACGGAAGCATTTGAAAAGCTCGAGCAGGATCACACCCAAACTAAGGCAGAAACAGCTCTTGTAAAAGAAAGCTATAAACTGACAGCCGGAGAGCTTGATCAACAGAAGGCGTTCGAAAAACGCTTAGAAGAAATTGAAAAGCTCATGAAACAAATTCGCGAGAAGCTTGATCGTGACCACGTAGCATATTCATTATTAATGGATGAAATCAATCAGCTTGAGACCTTTATCGATGAAGCAAAAGCATTGCATGACACGTTTAAAGATCATCTTCAATCATTAAGAAAAGAAGAGCTCCAAGCGAGAGAAACACTGGCTGAGCTTAAAACGATGCTGACAGACACAGTGCGTCAGCTGCAAAAAAGCAATATTCCAGGTGTACCTGCTGACATGAAAGAGCAGGCTGAAAAGTCGCAGGAGATGATTCAGCAAGTGCAGCAGCAGCTGGAGAACCTGCCGCTCAACATGCCAGCCGTGAATGGGCAATTAAAAGAAGCCTCTGACACAGTGAGACATGTTGTGGATGAGACGGAAGAAATGCTCACTAAAGTGGATCAAATTGAACGAATCATTCAATACGGCAATCGTTTTAGAAGCCAAAATCATATTCTTTCAGAACAATTAAAAGAGGCAGAGAGAAGATTTTATGCGTATGATTATAGCGGTTCATTTGATGTAGCAGCAGCTGCTGTGGAAAAAGCATCACCTGGAGCCGTTCAGAAGCTATTAGCTCAGCAAGAAAAAGAATATCAGCATCAATAAAAAAGCTGAAGTCCATTGATAGGACTTCAGCTTTTTTTGTATTATGACGCCTGTTTCTGGCGTTCTTCTGAAGCAGAAGAAGTGAAAAGGGAGATCACGAACCCAATTGCGACTCCAAGTATCGCAGGGACAAGCCAGCCAATGCCATGGTCATAAAAAGGGAGCACTGTTTGGAAGAAGTCTTTTACTGGACCGATTGGAAGTTTTGCTGCTGCTAAGCCGTCAAATAAGCTGATGCACCCTGTTAAAATTAACGAGAGGACATATACTGGTCTTCTATGTCCAAGCCATTTATCAGCAAGTGATAGAACGATGATCACAATCGCCAGCGGATAAATCGCTGTTAAGACTGGAACAGAGAAAGCAACAATATGAGCAAGTCCAAAGTTAGAAATGATGAAACTAAATAATGTAACAAGTGTCACGACCATTTTATATGAAAGCTTAGGAAGTAAATTCGAGAAATACTCTCCACATGATGTAACAAGACCAATACTTGTTGTTAAACAAGCGACTGTGATGGCGGCACCTAACACAATATTTCCTAGACTGCCGAAAAGGAACTGAGAAGACTGAGCTAAGATTTTGCTTCCATCTCCAATGAATCCAATGGCATGTGTACTAGAAGCACCTAGATACGCAAGTGATAGGTAAACGAAGGTTAATCCAGCAGCTGCAATCAAACCCGCTTTGATACAAGCAGAAGCCAGTGCCTTTTTGCTTGTCACACCGCGTCCTTTAATCGCGTTGATGACCACAATTCCAAATACAATCGAAGCAAGAGCATCCATCGTTTTATAGCCCTCTAAAAACCCTTTGAAAAACGATCCGTTGCTATAAGATACATCTGGTGTACCAATGACGCCCATCGGTGTCAAAATGGCTTTGACAATGATAATCAAAATGATCGTAAATTTAATCGGTGTTAATATTTTCCCTACACGATCCACGATTTTTGTTGGATTTAATGCAAGGTAATACGTAATACCGAAAAAGACGAGTGTAAATAAAAGAAGGGACAGCCAAGCTGGCACACTTGATAAAAATGGTAATGCCCCAATCTCATACGAAACTGTTCCTGTACGCGGAATAGCGAAAAGCGGCCCAATGGATAAATATAAAATGACGGTGAATGCTGTTCCAAACACTGGGTGAGCCTTATCTGCAAGTCCTTTTGCATCACGCCCTGTCAAAGCAATCGCAATAATACCGAGTAGAGGTAAACCGACACCTGTTAATAAAAATCCGCCCATTGCTTTCCATACATTTGTTCCGGCATATTGCCCAAGCTCTGGTGGATAAATCATATTTCCGGCGCCGAAGAATAAAGCAAATAACATAAAACCTATAATAATCGTATCTTTTGTCGACAATGTTGCCTTCATTGAATATAAAGCCTCCAATATTATGTTGAAATATTCTGTTAATTAGCTGCTAAAACGGTTCTTCATTAACATTCACTAATTATAAAGGATGTACGCCTGATGTCAACATGTGTTTTCGTACAAAAGTCATGAATTTTTCTATTTTAGTATATGAAGAACAATAAAAAACATCCCCTTCCACAGAAGAAGAGGATGTTTTGGTTCACGATAACTAGGAGGCGAGCTGTTTCGGCGGATTGGTAAACATCGAAATAAGTAAACCAATCACAGCTCCGAGAATAGCTGGTACGATCCAGCCAATCCCTAAATCGTAAAACGGAACGATTGAACCTAAGATCTTAGGCAAGCCCCCTAGATTGACTTCGGCTGCTAATAATCCATCAATGATGGCAAAGAAACCAGTAAAGATGAGAGATACGATATAAATGAGTCTTCTACCGTTAATCCAGCGGTCAAGGAATGACAATAAAATAATGACAATGGCCAATGGATAGATGGTCACAAGTACTGGAACAGATAGAGAAATAATTTGTGCCAATCCAAGGTTTGCAACCAGTGTACTAAATAAAGAAACAATTAGAACGACTGACCGATAAGAAAAGCTAGGGAAAAGCTTTGAAAAATATTCCCCGCAAGATGAAATAAGTCCAACACTCGTCGTTAAACAAGCAAATAAAATGGCTGCGCCAAGTACAATGTTACCAGCAGAACCGAATAAAAAGTTGGCAGAAAGTGAAAGAAGTTTGCCGCCGTCATTTGCTCCAACCATTCCCGTTGCATCGGTACTTGAAGCACCCACATAGGCAAGTGAAATGTACACGAGTGCCAGTCCAATAGCAGCCACGACTCCTGCTTTAATACAAGCTGCTGCAAGAGATTTACGCTCCGTAATGCCTCTGTCTTTAACAGCTGTTACCACGACGATCCCAAAAACGATAGAAGCAAGAGCATCCATTGTTTTATAGCCTTCTAAAAAGCCAGTGAAGAGCGGGTTTGCTTTATATGTTGCATCAGGAGCACCGATCATTCCCATTGGCGTAGCAATGGCTTTAATGACAATAATGGCAATAACCGTTAATAAGATCGGTGTTAAAATTTTACCAATTCGATCAACCAGCTTTGAAGGATTTAACGCGAGCAGATATGAAATGGCGAAAAACACAACGGTAAAGATGAATAGCGGTACCCATGAAGTAGATTGGGCACTTGACAGGAAAGGAGCTAATCCTATCTCATACGAAACCGTACCTGTTCTCGGAATAGCGAAAAATGGTCCAATGGACAAATACAGAATGACGGTGAAAATGGTTCCAAATTTAGGATGAGCTTTATCAGCAAGGCCTTTTGCACCGGTACCTGTCAGTGCGACTGCAATTACCCCTAGAAGCGGAAGACCTACTCCTGTGAGTAAAAATCCACCGATGGCGAGCCATACATTCTCACCTGCATATTGTCCAAGAACAGGTGGGAAAATCATATTTCCTGCGCCAAAGAATAATGCAAAAAGCATTAGACCAATAGCTATCGTCTCTTTTATACTTAAACTATTTTTCAAAATAGTCCCTCCTCAATCTCAATCAGTGTAGTGTCTCAAGTTAAAATATTCTGACAATTTAAATGTTTATGTGACAATTGCACTAAGGATGATATAGTGAAAATGAAAAGTTGTCAACTGCCATTTTCAGAAAATTCTCTGTCTGACTTCATTATGGTAACATATAATTGCATTTATTTTTTAAGCTTTTTGTAAGGAGTTACATTTATGATCTATCTTGATAATAGTGCAACAACGAAGCCTTATCCAGAGGTTTTACAAGTATATCAGCAAGTGAGTGAGCGTTATTTTGGAAATCCATCTTCGCTTCATCAGCTCGGAATAGATGCAAGCCGGCTGTTAAATGAAACGAGAAAACAAATGCTTCACTATACAGGCTTGAAACAATATGAGATTATTTTTACTTCTGGTGCAACAGAAGCGAATAACATCGCCATTAAGGGAGCAGCTCTCGCCAAAATGAATCGTGGCAAGCACATTGTGACGACAGCAATTGAGCATCCTTCTGTCATTGAATCGTTTGAACAGCTGAAGGCTTTATTTGGTTTTGATATCTCCTATATTCAAGTAAATGAGCAAGGCCATGCAGATATGACGCATTTAAAAAAAGTGCTTCGTCCTGATACAGTGCTTGTCAGCATGATGCACGTCAATAACGAAACGGGTGCCATCCAGCCGATTGAAGAAGCTGCTGGCATCATTCGTGAGCATGCCAAAAACGCTCTTTTTCATGTCGACGGGGTGCAGGGAATGTGCAAAGTAGCACTCAATAAACAGCTGGATGTAGATCTTTTGACGATGTCAGGCCACAAAATTCATGGCTTAAAAGGCACAGGAGCGCTCTTTTTAAAGAAAGATACCTTTCTCGCCCCTTTCATTACTGGAGGAGAGCAGGAATTAGGTCTTCGTTCGGGCACTGAAAATCCTGCTGGAGCTGTCAGCCTAGCAAAAGCCATGAAACAATCGTTTGAACAGCTGAACAAGCATCATGATAAGATGCTGAACTTAAAAACGCAGCTGCAAAAACAGCTTGGAGACATAGAAGGTATTGTGATGAACACACCGCAGGCGCAAAGTGCGCCGCACATTGTGAATTTTTCAGTGCCGGGTATTCAAATCGAAGTCCTCCTCCATATGCTTGAAAAAGAAGGCATATATGTTTCTACAACCTCTGCCTGCTCAGCCAAGAAAAAAGAGCCGAGCCGTGTACTGCTGGCAATGGGAAAACCAGAAGAAGTAGCCAAAAGCAGTATGAGAATCAGCTTGACGTATGGACAAGGGCCAGAGCTAACGCCGCAAATCATCACATCGATCGCACAAAGTGTGAAAAAATTAAAAGGAATGAGATAACAGCATGAAATATGATCATATTTTAGTCCGTTTTGGTGAGATCTCAACAAAAGGGAAGAATAGAAAGAAATTCATTGAAAAACTAAGACAGCACATTCGGTACGTCTTAAAGGATTTTGAAGCATTAAAGTATGCATCTGATAGAGACCGTATCACGATTATGCTGAACGGAGAAGACCCTGATCTGATTTCAGAACAGCTCAAAAGTGTATTTGGCATTCAGAGTTTTAGTCTTGCGGTTAAATGTGAAACGAATCTAGATGCGATTAAAAATGCGGCACTAACAGCTGTACAGGAAGTATATGAACAAGGAAATACATTTAAAGTCTCAACAAAACGCTCTTATAAACAATTTGAACTTGATTCAAATGAAATGAACCGCGAAATTGGCGGACATGTTCTAAGGAATACGGAAAACTTAACGGTCAATGTGAAACAACCGGATGTGCATTTACGCATTGAAATAAGAGAGCATGCGACGTACATTACATTTAAGGATGTCAAAGGTGCAGGCGGCCTGCCGGTTGGTTCTAGTGGAAGAGCGATGCTCATGCTTTCAGGCGGCTTTGACAGCCCTGTTGCCGGCTATCAAGCGATGAAACGCGGAATTCAAATTGAAGCTGTGCATTTCTTTAGTCCGCCGTATACAAGTGAACGTGCCAAGCAAAAGGTCATTGATCTTGCAGAATGCCTGGCAGCATATGGAGGCGAAGTAAAGCTTCATATTGTACCATTTACAAAAATTCAAGAACTGATCCACAAACAAGTACCTGAAAACTATACGATGACATCAACAAGAAGAATGATGCTGAAAATAGCTGACAAAATAAGAGAAAAGCGTGATGCTCTTGCAATTATTACCGGTGAAAGCCTTGGTCAAGTGGCAAGTCAGACACTTGAAAGCATGTATGCCATTAACCATGTGACCAATACACCAATCATCCGCCCGCTCATTGCTGTCGATAAAAATGACATTATTGAAGAAGCAAGACGAATCGGCACATACGATACAAGCATTCAGCCTTTTGAGGATTGCTGTACGATCTTTACGCCGCCGTCCCCTAAAACAAAACCAAAGCTTGAGAAGGTAGAACGCTACGAAAGCTTTGCAGATTTTGAGCCGATGCTGGACGAGGCAGTAGAGCAAATTGAAACGATTATTGTGACAAATGAAAAGAAAGCGGCAGACGAATTCGCTGATTTATTCTAAAACGAAAATTTCATAATAATTACCATAAAATCAATCGCATGAAGTCATGTGTTTCTACACATTCTATATTCACAAGGAGGTGAGAACACATGGCTCAACAAAACAGACAAAGCAGTTCTAACCAATTACTAGTACCAGGCGCTGCACAAGCTATCGACCAAATGAAGTACGAAATCGCTTCTGAATTTGGTGTAAACCTTGGTGCAGAAACAACATCTCGCGCTAACGGATCAGTTGGTGGAGAAATCACTAAGCGTCTTGTATCTTACGCTCAACAACATATGGGTGGCGGATCTTTCTAAGACACACAATTAAAAAGCTATGGCTTATGAGCGGGATCATTCCCGCTCTTTTCTTTTTGTACATATAAATAGTTAGAATATTTTTAAAAAAGGAGACGGATTTAAAAAATTATGGCATAATACTAGGAGTAGGTCCTAATTCAAGCATTTTTCAGTTATGAGTGTTAGAATAGGTAAATTGAAACATGTTTCGTTTCATAAGAAAGAGGCTAAAAGGAGCTGTACCATGAAAAGAGAAGACTTAATTGCACCAGAACAATATAACTTAGTCAGTGAGATTGAAGCGTTCAGTCATGACAAGGAGAAAATGGCCCTGCACTGGCAGGACGGCAATGGCCACGAAGCGCATGTGACATATGCAGCATTAGTGGAAGAAGCAAATAAAATTGGACATGTTTTATTAAATGCAGGCTTCAAAAAAGGCGATAAAATCATTGTGATGGTGCCGCGCATGCTCGAGGCATACAGCATTTATTTAGCGATTTTAAAAACAGGAATGGTCGTGATTCCTTGTTCTGAAATGCTGCGTGCGAAAGATTTAGATTACCGAATTGAACATGCAGAAGCAAAGGGAGCGATCGTTTACTCTTCATTCATTCAATCGTTCGACGGAACCAAAAAGCCAAACGATTTTAAAACATTCTCAATCGGTGAAAACGATCATGGCTGGACAAACATTCTAGCGCAAAAGGAAGAGCAATCAAACGAACTTGAATTGGCTGATACAAAGCGCACAGACATGGCGTTTTTATCCTATACATCAGGTACAACAGGGAACCCAAAAGGGGTTGTTCATACACACGGATGGGCGTATGCACATTTACGCACAGCTGCCAAAGCATGGCTCTCCATTAATGAAGGAGATAAAGTATGGGCGACAGCAGGACCAGGCTGGCAAAAATGGGTGTGGAGTCCCCTCTTATCTGTGTTAGGAAGTGGAGCAGAAGGCTTTGTGTATGGAGGAAAATTCAATCCAAATACATACTTAGAGCTGCTTCAAAAAAATGAAATCAATGTCCTATGCTGTACACCGACAGAATATCGCTTTATGGCAAAAGTAGATGATTTGAGTCAGTACGCGCTGCCGAAGCTGCATAGTGCTGTTTCTGCGGGAGAGCCATTGAACCGTGAAGTCATTGATACATTCAAAAAGCATTTCGATATAGAAGTACGAGACGGCTATGGCCAAACAGAAAGCACACTGCTCGTAGGGGTGCTAAAAGGGATGGATATCAAGCCAGGCAGTATGGGGAAACCAACCCCTGGCAACGAAGTAGATATCATTGATGAGGACGGAAACGTCTGCGCACCTGGAGAAATTGGAGACATTGCGGTCCATCTCGAAACACCGGCTTTATTTAAGGAATACTATAAAGACGAAGAGCGTACAAAGGCGCAGCGCCGAGGAAATTACTTCATTACGGGTGACCGCGCGAAAAAAGACGAAGATGGGTACTTCTGGTTTGAAAGCCGCAGAGATGACATCATTGTCAGCTCAGGCTATACGATCGGACCGTTTGAAGTAGAAGATGCACTGATCAAGCATCCAGCAGTGAAGGAATGTGCAGTTGTGGCGAGCCCAGATGAAATCAGAGGATCAATCGTCAAAGCATACGTCGTCCTTCGTGATGGAACTGCGCAAAGTGATGAATTGATCAAAGAGCTGCAAACACATGTGAAAAACACAACAGCACCGTACAAATACCCAAGAGAAATCGAATTCATTGACGAACTGCCAAAAACTCCGTCAGCGAAAATCCGCCGTGTAGAGCTGAGAGAAAGAGAGCTTGCACGAAAAGGTAAATAATAAAGAAGTGAGAAGCGTTTGGATGGAAACATCCAGCGCTTTTTTTGTATGGAAAATGAAATTCATTGAAAGCAGGCAGGATACTTTGTGTTAAAATATGTAGGAATTTCTGAAAAAGGAGAATGTTAGTAGATGTCCATTGCGATCATTCATGGAATTGTACTTGCCTTTGGTCTCATTTTACCTTTGGGCGCACAAAATGTATTTGTATTTCAACAAGGAGCGCTGCAGCCTCGTTTTTATCGAGCATTGCCTGTCGTCATCACGGCTGCTCTTTGTGACACACTTTTAATTGCTTTAGCTGTCATAGGGGTTTCTGTTGTGGTGTTTACCATTCCTGTGCTGCAAATCGGTCTTTATATCATTGGTTTCTGCTTTTTAGTGTATATGGGATGGTCTGTATGGAACACAAGCTCATCATCAGGTGATCAAGAGAAGCAGAAATTAATGCCTGCAAGAAAACAAATTGTATTTGCTTGTTCAGTTTCTCTCTTAAATCCCCACGCGATTCTCGATACGATAGGTGTCATTGGTACGAATTCGCTGCAATATAGCGGGACAGAAAAGCTGGCGTTTACACTTGCCTGTATCATCGTGTCCTGGTTATGGTTTATTGGGCTCGCCCTTTTAGGGAAGATGTTAGGAAAGTTAGATACAAACGGCAAGTGGATGAACCGTATCAATAAAGCTTCGGCGGTCATGATCTGGCTGGTTGCATTATACATTGCGTATCAATTGATTGTGTAAAGGTACATAGAGAATGAAACAAAGAAGCGTTTGGACGTAATGATCCAGCGCTTTTTTTGTACATGTTGGAAGTGCAGCAACCCAATCCTGCATGAGCGCAGCGCTCATGCAGGATTGGGTCATTTTTTGAAGATCGTTTGATTTAATAGACGGAGAGCTTGTACGATATCATCGATTTGTTCTATGTCTGAGGGAGATAGGCTGTCTATTAGCATCCTTTCGATATGCTGGAAGGCTTCGTTCATACAGGCACGGCCTTTGCCAGATAGCATAATGACATGCTTTCGTTTGTCATTACAGTCTTCTTCTCTATCAATGAATTGTTTTTCGTGCAGTTTTTTCAGTTCTCTGCTGACATTTGGAAGAGACATATGCTGGCAGTCTGCGATTTCACTAGGGGTAAGCGGTTCGCTGACCGCTAGCTGCTCTAAAATCAAATATTGTAAGGGTGTTAATTCTGGTGGTTTGACTTTGCTCATCAAGTCATGTTTTAACTCTGAAAAAGTAGACGCAAATGCGACGAATTCCTTGAAGAAATGTGGATGTTGCATGATGATCACCTCCTATGTAACATATCAAATTTATTATCGAAAAACAATTATCATTTGACAACTAATCGATTGAGGTATATCCTTTTATTATCGAATGATAACTAAAGGAGAAAAAGATGAATGTACTCATTATTTATACTCACCCTCATCACAATAGTTTAAATGGTGCTTTTTTTAAAGAAATTGTTAGAGGCAGCGAAGAAAATCCAATCGTTCAAGAAGTGAAAATCATCGATTTATATCAAGACAAATTTAATCCTGTGCTTGTTTTTAATGAAGAGAAAAAAAGACGTGATATGCATAAGGACCCTGATATTCAGGTGTATCAGGATAAGATCAAGTGGGCGGACAAGATCGTGTTCGTTTATCCCATTTGGTGGGGGCGGCCGCCAGCTATGCTCCTTGGCTTTATTGACCGCATGTTTGCTGCGAATTTCGCCTATCGCCAAACAGGCGGTCTGCTGCCAGAAGGATTATTAAAAGGGAAAAGCGCCGTTTGTGTATCAACAATGCAAGGACCAACAAACTACCCTTTGTTCTTTTTACAAAATGCGCACAAGATGTTAATGAAACGAGCTCTCTTACAATATGTCGGTATCAAACCTGTGAAGTTCTTTGAGTTTGGGATGATGGAAAGTCCAAAAGGGAAGCATGACATCAAATTAAAGCGCACATACAACTATTTCAGAAACTTCAGCTCTTAATATATTTTGATAAGTCACTTTTCTTCTAATTTGATCCTGTTCTGTTTTAAAATGACATTGAGGCGAGGGACTCATCCTCGTCATTTGAAAAGGGGGATATGGATGAAGAAAACATTGTTTAAAGATGCAGCTCTCTTAACACTGGATCCATCTGTAGGTTTTCTTGAAAGGGGAGATTTATTAATTGAAGGGAAATACATTTTAGAAGTAGGACCTTCAATTGAAGTAAGTGATGCTGACATCGTTGATGCATCTGATATGGTCATCATGCCAGGTCTTGTAGATACACATCGGCATGTGTGGCAGTCTGTCATCCGGGGCATAGGGACAGATTGGTCTTTGCAGACATATTTGAGCAAAATCTATTATGGCAACTATGGAGCGATGAGACGCCCATCCGACGATCGAATTGCCAATTATTTAGGGGCATTAGAGGCTTTAGATGCAGGTGTGACCACGTTTTTAGACTGGACGATGATCAATTCAATGGATCATACAGAAGAGCTCATTGGAGGATTAAAAGATGCGGGCATACGAGCTGTTTTTGCTTTTGGTTCCTCTGGAGATGCTGAATATTGGGATAGGGAAAGTACGCTCACCAATATGGAGGACGCAGCACGTGTGAAAAAAGCGCATTTTCAATCATCAGATCAGCTTTTAACAATGGGACTTGCGATTCGTGGTCCAGAGTTTTCTTCATGGGAGACGTCGGTATTTGAAATTGAAACAGCCCGGTCTTTAGATACTCTATGCAGTATGCACATTGGCTTTGGGAATTGGGGAGCGGAGGATCGATCGATTGAGCGGCTTCACAAAGCACGGTTACTCGGGCCGGATTTGAATATGGTGCATATCAATGCCATCGATGCGGATCAAATGAAGATGCTGGCAGACAGCGGAAGCTCCATATCCATTACACCTGAAATTGAAATGATGATGGGTCACGGTTATCCTGTCACAGGACTGGCAATTGAACAAGGTGTTCTTCCAACGCTCGGTGTAGATGTAGTGACTGCGACAGGGGGAGATTTGTTTGCCCAAATGAAATTCGGGCTTCAAGCAGAGCGCGCGATCCAAAATCAATCGTTGTTAATGGATGGGATCATGCCGGGGCCTGAACTTGGGCTGTCTGCTTATCAAATGCTTGAGGCTGCGACGATCAATGGTGCACGTGCATTACAGCTTGATCATAAAATTGGGTCACTTACACCTGGGAAAGAAGCTGATTTCATTCTGATCGATCGGACAAGCATGAATCTTCTTCCGATGTCAGATCCAGCTGGAGCGGTTGTCCAAACGGCACATCCTTCAAATGTTGATTCTGTTTACGTTGCTGGAAAAGCAGTGAAACAAAACGGAAAGCTTGTCGGTGTGAACCTAGAAGAGGTCAAACGAAAAGCTTATGCGGCAAGAGATCATATTCTATCGCACAAGTTTGAATCAACGCCATCATAAACAAATAATCCCCATAGGTAGCTGCCTATGGGGATGAGATTACAAGGATTCTTTAATGACCATTTTATAATATTGGACAGATAGGAATCCGAAAATAGAATATAACACCGTATAAATCGACATGACGATGAGCATTGGTGTCCACAGTTCACCACCGAAGAAAAACCAGCCTGACTGTACTGCAAAGTAGCTGTGCAGCAACCCGACAATGAGCGGAATCCCAAAGTTAAATAGCTGTTTAAGCCGAATACCTTTTAACAGATCTTTCTCTGTAAAACCAAGTTTTCGTAAGATCGTGTAAGAGCTTTGTTCCTCTTCACTTTCATTCATTTGTTTAAAGTATAAAATACAGCCTGATGTGACAAGGAAGCTGAGACCTAAAAATCCGACGACAAACATCATCAGTCCTATTGTTTGCTTTTGCTGTTGAGCTGAAGCCAATTGAGACATGCTGTTGTCACCTAGTTTTAAAGAGGTAAACACACTATTTGCTTGTTCAAGATTTTTATTATCTTTTATGTTGACTGCTATATATTGGCTTTTATCAAGCTGCAGACCTTTTTGTTGGTCGAGCTGTAGCTTAGGATCCTTCTGTTGATCAAGCTGCTCAAAAACATCTTGACTCACGACGGCAACAGGCAGACCCCCAAAAGTGAAGTTGTTAGAAATGAGATAATCTTTTTTCAAATCCAAAACTTTCAAATCGAGCGGTTTCTTGATGAGAAGCTTCACATCGCCTGAGCTTTTAATCGGCATGAATTTCTTTAACATATCACTGTAGCCGCTTAAAATCACTTCGTTGTTCTCCACATGGATATTTGGTGCGTTTTTCTCACTAATTACAGGCAGTGTCAATATGCCTGGTTCATTATTCATATTTTTTAACTCTGCATCCATATCCATGAGTTTTTTTGCATCAAATTTTGCTCGAATCACTTTGACCTGCTTTAGATCATACGCAATTTGTTTGTCAGAAAGTGCACGAGTGAAGGTGTTGGCTTCTTTCTCTGAGCCCATGACGAAATGTGATGGGATCTGTTGTTCAGCGGTTTTTTCTGCTGAGTAATAGGAAATGTAGCTAAGAGCCAGCAAACCGATGGCAAGTGCAGATACGGTTGTAATAATCGTTAAAAGCAGTGCATTTGATTTTAGCCGGAACATAATGGATGACAAAGATAACACTTCATGAATGGCGAGATAGCCATTTTTTCTTTTACGTACGATATTGGCAATGAAAGAAACAGAGCCTTTGTAAAAAAGAAAGGTACCGATGATGACAGAGGCTAGAATATAAATCATGGCTAAAAGTAACTCAAGCATGGACGTATATGAGCCGGTAAAAAGCTTAGAAGAAATATAATAGCCTGAGCTGATCAAGACAATACCGAAAACCCCAATGATGATTTCAAACACAGAGATTTTTTTCACACGCTGTTCTGTCGAAGATGTGGTTCTAAACAAAGATAAAATCGTCTGTCTATTAATAAACCATCTATTTCTTAACATAATCAATCCATAGATGATGAAAAAGACGATGAGTGTCTGCAAAAGAGCCATGCCTGAAAAATGCAGATTGGCGATGGCGTTAACACCGGTCACTTTAAATAACACCATCAGCATCAGCTTTGAACCGATAAAGCCGGCAATGATGCCGATAACCATGGCGGTCACGTATAGGATAAAGTTTTCTGCATTGAGCAGTCTGGCAATTTTTTGTTTCGTCATACCAATGAGCTGTAAGAGACCTATTTCTTTTCCTCTGCGCTTAATAAAAATGCTATTCGCATATAGCAGGAAAATACCGACGATAGCAATGAGCAGAACTGAAGCGGCTTTAATTGAAGCGCCGCCTTTAATGGAGCCTTTTACATCATCAAGTGCAGGTGAGTACTGCAAGGTGACAAAAGAAAAATAGAGCGCCACACTAAACACGAGAGCAAACACATATAAATAGTAATTCTTCAAATTTTTCTTCAAGTTACGGAAGATGAGCTGATTAATGTTCATGCTTCACACCACCTAAAACACCTTGCGTTTTCATAATATCCTCGAAAAACATCTTTCTCTCTAAAGCACCTTTATTCAACTGTGTATAAATCTGTCCATCCTTGATAAAAATGACGCGTCTTGAATAGCTGGCTGCGACAGGATCATGTGTCACCATGACAATGGTCGCTTTTCGTTTGCGATTGAAATCTTGCAGTTTATTGAGTAAATCAGAGGCAGATTTGGAATCAAGCGCTCCGGTAGGTTCATCCGCGAAAATAAGACTCGGTTCATGAATGAAGGCACGAACCGCAGATGTCCGCTGTTTTTGTCCACCAGAGAGCTCATTCGGATATTTGTCTCTTAGTTCATAAATGCCCATGTCCTCCGCAAGCTGTTGAAAACGTTCGAAAGCTTCTTTCTTCGGCGTTTTGGAGATAGATAATGGTAAGAGGATGTTCTCTTTGACCGTGAGTGTATCAAGTAAGTTATAATCCTGAAAAACAAAGCCAAGCTGCTTTTTTCTAAATTCAGCAAGCTGCTGATCCTTCATTTGCGTCATCTCAGCATCTGCAATACGAATGGATCCGCTGGACACATGATCGATAGACGACAATACGTTCAGAAGGGTTGTTTTCCCCGAGCCTGATGGCCCCATGATACTGACAAATTCCCCGGCTTCAATGGTTAAATCAATACCGCTCAGCACCTCTTGTTTGTTGAATTTATTTCCATAGCTTTTATAAATTTTGCGAGCTTCTAAAATGTTCATTTGCTGAACCCCTTTTTCTTTTAATTGATATCTCTAGTATAAAAAGAAGCCTGCCAGACGTCCTTCGATTTGGCGAACAAAACAGACGAGCATGTGACATTGTTGTCACATGCTTGTTTTTTAAACAAATTTTATGTAAACCCGTTTCTTATGTAAGGTGAGTTTTCTTTACCTATTTATTTTATCTGGTTTTTCACTCTTATGTATCAATCTTCTATGATTTTTCATGTCATGGTGGCGTTTTGAAGCTTTACATGGTTATTTTATTCATGTATGATATGCATATTAAATGTATGCATAGTAAATCTATGTATTGGAGGTAACTAAGAATGAAAGTGAGTAAAGAGCTTCTAAAGGGAAGTACAGCTACCCTTATATTAAGCTTATTAAATGAAAGACCGATGTATGGATATGAAATGATTAAAGAATTGGAGGCGAAGTCGGAAGGGATTTTCAGCTTTAAAGAAGGAACAATCTATCCTATATTGCACAATTTAGAGGGGAAAGAATTTATTATTTCTTACTGGGGCGAAGGGAATGGCAACCGGAAAAGAAAGTATTACAAAATCAATGAGCAAGGGAAAGCACTGATACAGGAAAAGAAAGAAGAATGGAACGTTTTCAAACATGCAGTCGATGGCGTATTGAACGGAGAGAAAATCGCATGGGATTAGATAAAAAGTTCGAGAAGTATGTCAAAAGTGTATGTAAACAAATTAAAAATAAAGATGTTCATTCGAGTGTAAAGCTTGAACTGATGGATCATCTATACACACTAAAAGAGGAAGCGATGAATGCTGGGGTGCCTGAAAAAGAGGCGGTAGATCAAGCGTTGAACCAAATTGGTGATGCGGAAATTCTCGGAATGCAGCTCCATGAAACACATAAAACCCAAATCGATTTTAAAACAATTCTTCTAGTGTTAGCCACTTGTTTTTGCGGGCTGTTTGTGATGTACTTTTTGCAGTTTCATTCAGATTTTACAAATCTTCAAAACACGAACATTTTTTATAAAAGCCTTGTCTTTTATTTAGTGGGTTTAGTGCTTATGTTTGGTTTGTTTTCATTCGATTATCGGCGCTTATTGAAATACTCTTGGCATTTATACATTGGGACAGTCGGAACGCTGATTTTTTCGATGATGTTCGGGGAAAGAGTGAACGGTATTCTTTTTTTAAGAATACGTGATGTATCAATAAATTTGACTGAGATTATTCCTTTTCTTCTAGCCATTTCTTTAGCAGGTATCTTTCACAAATGGAATTGGGAGAATGCGTACAAAGCTTGGTTTGGAGTAGGGGTTATGGCTTTACCGATTATTTTAATCAGTACGATTGGTTTTCTTCCTGCGACTGTTATCTGTCTGGTCATGTGCTTAACCGTGATGTATGTGTCTAGCGCAAGTTTATGGCAAATCATTATGCTGACAGCAGCAGGCATTTTATATGTGATGGTTGAATTATTTTCTCTTTTTCAAGCAGATGGGCACCCTTTCTTTTATAGAATTCATGAATTCAGCTCAAACGGGCTTCAGATCACACCTTATGCTATGTCTGAAGTTCACACGGATTGGATGTTTACATATATCATTTATTCATTTGGCTGGTTGGCAGGGCTCATTGCGATTCTGTTGTTTGTCATTTTTATTCACAGAGTATTTCATACAGCAAAACGAGTGAAAATGGCTTATGGCAAAATGGTCATGACAGGTTTAGCCGCTGTTTTTGCAGCAAAATGTCTCTTAAGCATCTTCACAAACTTTGGCTTTCTGCCTTTACCTGGAGTGTCTATGCCTTTCATGAGCTATGGAGGTTCACATATTCTTCTAGAAATGATGGCTGTTGGGCTGATCTTAAGTATTTATAGACGGAGAAAGATGGGAGATGTTTTTCGCAGAGAAGCGGGGAGTATTTCCTAAGTAAGCCACCACAATCTCTTCGCGCAAGTTTTGACAGCCGCGAAGAGATTGTGATTGCTTTTCACATGCTCGCAATATGAACAAAATCATTCTTTTTCGGAAAGATGAAGGTGAAGGTTGTACCTTGATCTATCGTGGAGTTGACCTCGATCGTGATATGAAGAGCGTCTGCTCCTTTTTTCGTTAAATAGAGCCCCATTCCTGTTGAGGCGGTGTCATTGTGATGTTTAGTTGAGGTAAAGCCTTTTTCAAAAATACGAGAGATGTCTCTTGGATCAATTCCTCTGCCTTGATCTGTGATCGTCAGCATGACTTGGTCATTTATTTGCTTGCTTTCAATGACAATATCGGAAGAATGGCTGTATTTGACTGCATTTGTGAGTACCTGTCTGATCATAAAGGATAACCATTTTATATCACTTAATACGGTGCGTTCCTCCAGCGTCAGCTCAAAGCCGATTCCTTTTTGCATACACCATGATTGGAGCGCTTTGATTTCTTTTGTTATGATGCTTTGCAGGTCCAGCTTTTCAATGAATAAATCATTTTCGATATGACGTACTCTGCTTTGGTGCAGCTGGGCATCGAGTAATAAATGGATTCTGAGCCACTCATACGTCATATTTGATTTCAGCGGCTGATCTGTTAAGCGGTCAATCATTAAGCGCATCGCTGTCAGCGGTGTTTTGACCTCATGTATCCAAGAAAGTAATTCATCTTTTTCTTCTTCAAGAGCGATTTTCTGATCTGCTGCCATCCGCCGGTAGCGTGCAATTTGCTCTGACGTCGCATCATGGATAAGGTGCTCAAATGGGGAAGTGGGGGCTAGCCGCATTTGATGTTCAATGTCATCATCCCATTCTTTCAACCTCTCATAATAAGCTGTTTCTTTTCGGTATCGAAAAAAGAGAAAGACAATCATGAGAAACGTAGACAATAGCACAATATAAAAAAGAGAAGCGATGGGAATGGTCGTATCCAAATAAGCAACAAATAGAATGAGGAGCTGCAAACTAAGAAAGAAAAGAATCCAGCTTCTTCGTTCTTTTAGAAATGCCTGCAGCATCATTGATCATCCTTTTCCTTTGCAAGATAGCCTTGACCCACTTTTGTCTCAATGAAGGCGCCAAGGGAGATCTCGTCTAGTTTTTTTCTGAGCCGGTTGACGTTTACAGTCAGTGTATTGTCACTGACAAATCGTTCATCCTCCCACAATGCTTGAATGAGTGATTCCCGGCTGACGATATGATTTTTATGCTGAATCAATTCCTTGAGAATAAATAACTCATTTTTCGTTAATTCAACCTCACCGTGATCATTTGTTACGGTGTTTTTTTCTAGGTCAATCGCAGCGCCGCACCACATTTTTAGGCTGGCCGGTTCTGCATTATAATTATGCACGCGGCGAAGAACAGCACTAATTTTGGCAATGAGCACGTCAAAATGGAAGGGCTTTTGCACGAAATCATCAGCACCGAGCTGCATCGACATGACCATATCAGCAGGGTGGTCTCTTGAGGAAAGGAAGATGATTGGAACATTTGAATGATGCCGAATCATCCGGCACCAGTGAAAGCCATCGTATTTTGGCAGCTGAATATCAATAATGACGAGATCAGGCTGGACAGACGTGAATTCCTGCAGCACCTGATGAAAATCTTGAATCCCATAGACATCATAGGACCAGTTGACTAGACGTTCTTTGATTTCTTGGAAGAGGGTTGTATCATCTTCAATCAGTAGAATCTTAAACAAAATCAGCACCACACTTTTTGTATTCGCTTGTTGTCATTGTAGCGGAAAAAAGGCTCTGCCGCTAGAAGCAGACAAGAAAAAAGCAAGGGAAGAGGTCCCTTGCTTCAGCTTATTTACCTAAAAAGTGCTTTTTAAAGAATGATAGTTGGAATTCAAGTGTGAGTGGGTCATTAAAATAGAATTCCTCTGCATTGGCTTCATACACACGATGTTTTTTGACAGCTGGGATGGACTTGTAAATTTCACTGTTTTGATAGGAATTGTCCATTTCGCTATTTTTACTAATGATCATATAGTCTCCAGCAAACTCAGGGATGACTTCCTGTGAAACCGCATAGTAGCCGGCTTTTAATGCTTTTTCTTTCACTTTCTCAGGCATTTTCAGTTTCATTGCTTGATAGAGAATTTCTGTTCCGCGGCCCCATGCATCTCCAAAGACGTAAAGGTCTTTTGTGCCACTTTCAAAGACAGAAACTGTTGCATCTTTACCGATTTTTGCTTTGATTTCTTTTCCCGCTTCAGCTGAGCGTTTTTTAAAATCTTTTACCCAAGCTGTTGCTTCTTTTTCTTTGTTTAATACTTTACCGATTTCAATTTGCTGCTGAAGGTAATCCACTTTGTTATACGTAAACAAAACGGTTGGTGCGATTTTTTTGAGCTTTTCTACATTTTTAGTATTACTTAAGCCAATGATGACATCAGGCTTTAGCTTCATGATTTTCTCTACATTGGCATCCGATACTTCTTCCACATTTTTTAATTCCTTTTGGAAGCGAGGGTTCTTTTTGGACCAAGAGTCAACGCCGACGAGGTTCACACCAAGTGACATGACATTACCTGTGTAAGAACCAAGAACAACAACACGTTTTGGATGTGCTGGAAGCTTCACAGGCCCATTTTCAGATTGATATGTAATTTTGTCTGATGATGTTGATTGATTTCCTTTATTTGAGGAAGAGCTGCTGCTATTGCCACATGCGCTCAATGCAAGTACAAAGATGAGCATCAGAGGGAACAATATTTTCTTCATGAATGTAGACTCCTTTGAAATCGGCACATAGCCGTATATTTGGTTGTATTAGTGATAATGATAATTATTATCACTTGGATATCATATCATAGGACTGTGGTCTGTTGTCAATGACATTTTGATAGCTGGTGATAAAAAATAAAGGGGGAATTTTCGATAAAAAAAAGATCAAGGCAGCATGTGTCCTGATCTTTTTTCTTATTTAAACCAGCCTTTTTCTTTTGATCGTGTAATGGCTTCGATGCGGTTTTTCACTTCTAGCTTATCTAAAATAATGGAAATGTAGTTCCGGACAGTGCCGCTTTTAATGCTCAGTTCTTTTGCAATTTCTTTTGTGTTTTTACCGTCTGCGACAAGTTCAAGAACCGATTTCTCTCGCTCCGTTAAAGGGTTTTCGTCACTATATAAGTCTTCCATCAATTCAGGTGCGTACACCTTTTTCCCTTTCATCACACTGCGAATGGCACTTGCCAGCTCCTCGCTTGGGCTGTCTTTCAGCATGTAGCCGCTGACGCCAGCTTTTAGCGCTCTTTGGAAATAACCAGAGCGGGCAAAGGTCGTTAAAATGATGATTTTCACATCTGATCCTTTAAGCTCTTCCGCTGCATCAAGTCCGGTTTTTCCCGGCATTTCAATATCCATTAAGCAAATATCAACAGGGTGTGTTTTGGCAAAATCGATGGCATCTTGGCCATTCGTACCTTTCCCAACAACCGTCATATCGTCTTCTAAATCGAGAAGTGAACCGAGTGCACCAAGCAGCATTTGCTGATCTTCTGCGATAAAGATGTTGATCATTTCATCCCCTCCTTTTCTTTTGCTGCTGAATCATTTGGAATGCTCATAATGAGCTTTGTCCCGTCTTTTGTTTCAATGCGCAGGCGGCCATTTGCAAATTCTAATCTTTCTCTTATTCCTAAAAGGCCGTGACCCTTCGTTTGAGAGGATGGATAGTCGCCTTTAAATGTTCCGTCATCCTCAACGGTGACGATGGCTTCCTTTGATTTTTGGTGAATGGTGATTTTACAAACAGTCGCATCACTATGTTTGACGACATTTGTCACTGCCTCTTTGATGCACATGCTCACTATGTTTTCGTTCAGAAGTGAGATGTGTTTCGGTGCTTCCTTTTCATCATAGATCAACTCAATTCCGGCTGCTTCGAGAATTTGCTCGATGTTCGACATTTCATCTTTAATTCGGATGCCTTTCATGGAGGAAACAATCTTCCGCACTTCATTGAGAGACGTTCTGGCGGTTTGCTGGACGCTTTTGAGTTCGGCACGAGCCTGTTCAGGGTCTTTATACACGAGTTTACGGGCAAGATCACTTTTTAAACCGATCAAAGAAAGCTTTTGTCCAAGGGTGTCATGCAGGTCGCGTGCAATGCGCTGTCTTTCTTCAAGCTTCACAAGATCAGCAATCCGTTCATTGGCATATTCTAATTTCTCCTCAAGCCGTTCACGTTCCTTCCTGCTCCGAACGCTGAGAGGAAGAAGAATGGCACTAATCAGGGTGATCACCACAAAAGGAATTTGTGTGAGAAACCAGCCCTTTTTTAAGATCAAACTAAAGTTCACTGCCACGGCGGCACTCGCCAGATGGATATAGTACAAGATATAAAAGGGGACTTTTCGTTTAATATGTCCGTTAAAATAGGCGATGCAAAAAGCGAAATAAATATAGCTGTAGAGCATCACATAACCAGTTGAAATACCGATCAATAAAAGGCCAAAGACATATAATGACCAGCCTTTTGCGACAAAGGCAAAACGATACACAGCGAAAAAGACGACGTTCAAAATAATGCCGATCACAATACCTAAAGTCGAAGGTGTCTTAAGGATAAAATAGAAGGGCAGGATGAAAAAAATGGCCCATATATAGGGAGAAATCCCATGCAATTTTTGAATTTTAAACTGTTTTTTCATCCGTGTGCCACCTTTTTTCGTTTTCGTTCTTTTTCTTTACTTTATCAAATTCAACTTATGGTTGCATCCTGTAAATGACAACAAGCTCCTTCTAGTGTAAGAAAGAGCTTGCACCAATTATGCATTTTTCTTTAGAATGTCTCCTTTAATGACAGGTGCCGGTATCTTCTTAGATTGCCGTGCTTCTTTAAAGGTAACGAATGCTTTCGTTTCTTCATCCCAAAGTCTAAATTTCATTGACTCGATACTTGTTTTTAAAGTGATGGTTGGAACATTTTGAAGCGGCTCACTATGATCATGTGCATGCTCCAAATGATAATTCGGTACCCTCGGACTTAAATGATGGACATGGTGATAACCGATATTGCCTGTTAACCACTGAAGTAGTTTTGGCAATTTGTAAAAAGAACTGCCTTCTACAGCTGCCTGCACATAGTTCCAATGTTCATCTGCTTCAAAGTAAGAGTCCTCAAACGTATGCTGTACATAAAACAACCATACGCCGATAGATCCTGAGATCAGGAAGATCGGACCTTGAACAAGCAGGAATTCCTGCCAGCCAAAAAGAAGACATGTTGCGGCTGCTAACACAATGATGCTCACGTTTGTGAAATACGTGTTCCAACGCTCTTTTTTACGAGCATTTTTGACGTTGAAACGGTTTTTTAAGAGAAAGACAAAGATCGGTCCCAAAATAAACATCACAAAAGGGTTACGATAAAATCTGTAGCGAAATTTCGTCCATGCTGATGCTTCTTGATATTCTTTGACTGTTAGGAGCCAAATGTCGCCAGTACCTCGTTTATCTAAATTACTGCTTGTGGCATGGTGAATTGAATGATCTCGTTGCCATTGAAGATAAGGGAAAAGGGTGAGTACGCCCGTTAAAAAACCGAACAGGTGATTTAGCGGCTTCTGTTTAAAAAAGGATTGATGGCAGCAGTCGTGAAAAATAATAAAGACACGTACTAAAAACCCAGCTGCAATAACCGCAAAGAAGAGGGTTAAAAGGTAGGAGATATTCAGGCTATAATAGGCAAGAAACCAAAGCCCTAAAAATGGAATGAATGTATTAAAGAGTTGAATGATACTTTTTTTCGAATCAGCACCAGAGAATTGACCTACTTGTTTTCTTAAAGTGGCTTGCTGCTGTGTGTTTGTTGAAGTCGTCATGAACGTTCAAGTCCTTTCCGTTTCTTTCTACTTCAAAGTATAGAAGGAAAGGTGTCATGCTCATAGTAGCACCCATCATGTATTCAATATGACATTTGTCATGTTGGACGCAGGAAAGGCTGATGGGATCAAGGTTTGTGCGCTTATTACATCATAAATAAAAAAGTAAAGGCGCTGGGCCTTCACTTTTTAAGAACGTGCTTCATGTACTTTTAGCTGCTTGCCTTTAATGGTTGTGTGACGCATGGCATTCAGCACAAGAGGGCCTTTGCCGTTTAAAATATCTACATATGTTTTCGTGTCTTGAATCGTAATAATCCCAATGTCATCGAAGGCAACGCCTTCTATTTTGGCAATGGTCCCAACGAAATCAACAGCCCTCAGCTTCTTTTTCTTCCCGCCGTTAAAATAAAGCTTCATAATATCCTTTTCAACGCCTGCCTGTTTATTTTCCTTTTGAATCGGCGTTTCAATCTTTTCTTCAAAGCTTTCTACATGCGTCTCTGCTTCTTCTTTCGTTGGATAAGGCTGAGTTTGAAAATCTATGCCGGCATCCTGCTTTAATTCATCAATAAGCGGCTTTGCATTCTTTGTCATAAACGCAATTGTTTTTCCGCTTTTTCCGGCTCTGCCTGTTCTACCAGTTCGGTGAATATAGCGCTCTTTTTCATAAGGAAGATCATAATGAATCACATGTGTCATATCACTGACATCAATTCCGCGGGCTGCTATATCTGTTGCGATCAGATAACGGAATTCACCTTTTTTAAATTCATCCATCACATCAAAACGGTCTTCCTGTCTCATGCCTCCATGAATTTTGTCACAGGGCACATCCCATTCGTCCAGCTTCATCGTGAGTTCATTCACCCGGTCTTGTGTATTACAGAAAATAATGCAGCTATCTGGATTTTCAATGACGATCGTACGCTGAAGAAGGGAGAATTTCGATTCTTCTTCTGTTTCAATCACGGTGTGGGTGATTTGCTGTACAGACGTTTCTTCACGTGCGATCTCAATGACTTTGGGTGATTGTAAAAACTGTTTGCTCAATTTCTTCATGTCATCAGACATTGTCGCTGAAAACAGCATCGACATGCGCTTTGGCGGCAGATACTGAATAATAGAAGAGACTTGATCGATAAATCCCATGTTCAGCATTTCATCTGCTTCATCTAACACGAAAAATTTGAGATTTTCTAAAGAAAGGGTACCTTTCTCAAGGTGATCCAAAATGCGGCCTGGTGTCCCGCACACAATATGGTTTTTCTGTGAAAGCTCTACTTTCTGGGCTTGAAAAGAGGCTTTTCCATAAATGGCTGCGGCTTTGATTCGTTTGAATCGCCCGAGGCTTGTGAGGTCTTGTTTGACCTGCATGGCGAGCTCTCGTGTTGGAACGAGGATGAGGGCTTGAGGTTTATTTTCAGCCCAATCAACCATTTCACAAATCGGCAGACCATAGGCTGCAGTCTTGCCGCTCCCAGTCTGAGATTTGACGATTAAATCCTGCTTTGAAAAAGCAACGGATAATGTCTCGTGCTGAACAGGTGTTGGTGTATGGAAGTGAAGCGCTTCAAGCGCTTGTTTCAATTCATCACTTAGTGGATATTGATCAAAATGTTGTAATGTCATCGTGTTCTCCTTTTCGTACATTCATACTTGTGACATCATACCATAACCATGACCGTGAATGAAAAGACATAAAAAAAAGCCCCATAAAGGAGCTTTCAGCGCACGATAAATTCTCAACAATCTGACAGATTAAAGGAATCTGCGTTTTACTTTTTCCCAATAAGAGTTGTCTTTTAATTTGACCGTCTTAATCACTTTTCCTGAAAGGCCAATGTCAATTTGTTTGACGTGTTTTGTGCCGAGCGCTTCGTTATCAAGCCCGATAATTGGATGATCGTTTCCATCCTGCACTACCTTAAGCGTCAGCTTGCGGTCACTGCTTAAGATGAAAGGAGCGCCTAATGTACGGTACGAGTTATTATTCAGCGATGCAAGCTCAGTGACTTGCATACAAGGAAGCATTGGATCAACCACGGCGCCGCTCACGGATTTATTGTAGGCCGTTGAGCCAGTCGGAGTGGAAATAATCATGCCGTCGCCTCTAAAAGTTTCAAAGTGGAAATCATCTATATACACATCGATCACAAATGTTTTAATAATGCTGGAGCGGATCGACAGTTCATTTAAACAATGGAACTGGTTTGTGCTGTCAACGCTTACATCGATGATCGGATATTTTCTCACTTCAAGCTGTTCAGTGTTCATGGCATCAATCATTTTATCAAAATGCTCTAACGAGAAATCGCAGTATAGGTGCGTATTTTCTGATTTTGATACCCCTACATACAAGCAGTCATCCCGAAAGTTCGTTTTGCGGACTGCTTGAAGAAATGTGCCATCCCCGCCAATTGAAGCAATAATGTGGGCATCCTCTGCACGCTTGACGACGTGAAAGCCTTGGTCGGTAGCGAGCTTCTCGAGAGAAGAAATGTGTCCATCCAATTCATGATCTTTTTTGTAAAAGAAAAATACATTGCGACGATTGTCTGTCATTGACGTTCTCCCCTTTGCTGTCAAAAATAATTTCCAATAATAAAGGGCTTACATGAAAACCCTTGCTCACATTTTACACTTTTTTCATATGAAAGTAAAAACATTAGAGAGACACGCCTCATGATCGAATTTGCTTTTTGAGAAATGAGTCGATGTGAGTGATTTGAAATGGCTGGATCCTGAGCATAATTGAATAGCCGTTTTCTCGTGAAAGAATGGTTTAGGTGTTTCGTTGCGGTGAAGATCTAGCCTATTAGGTGCAGGGAGAGGATAAAAAAGCCAATTTTTCGTCATGCGTATGTCTAAGTAGACGATGTAAAGTTGATCGTTATTTAAGAGAGGTGCTATCATATGCCTACATGAAATGTAAAAAAACCACAATTCCTGTGAAACATTTCATGTGGGCATTCGTATGAATGAAGTGAGACAAAAAGGAGGAGAAAAAGATGAATGCGAAAAGATGGGTAGCGTTAATTATTGCACTTGGTGTTTTCGGATTTTCAATTGTGATTAGTGTCACGATGGCCTTGTTCGATAGCTTCAATGACAATAAAATGAGCTATCAATTTGGGGATGAAATAGAAGAGAAGGTACTAGAGAATGGCAGCGGTGCAGGCAAGATTGCTGTTCTTGAGATTAATGGAACCATTCAAGATAATGGCGGCGCATCGAGCCTATTAGGTGGAGAAGGTTATGATCATCGTGCCTTCCTCAAGGAACTAGATAAAGCGAAAGAGGATGCTTCTGTAAAAGGTGTACTGCTGCGCGTAAACTCTCCTGGCGGCGGTGTCTATGAAAGTGCTGAAATACATAAAAAATTAGAAGAAGTGAAAAAAGCGAAAAAGCCGATTTACGTATCTATGGGCTCAATGGCAGCTTCTGGCGGTTACTACGTGTCAACTCCAGCGAAGAAAATCTTTGCTTCACCTGAAACATTAACAGGATCGTTAGGTGTCATCATGCAAAGCTTGAATTATTCAAAGCTGGCAGATAATTTGGGCATTAAATATGAAACGATTAAGAGCGGGAAATTCAAAGACATCATGTCTCCAAATCGTGATATGACAAAAGATGAGCGCAACATCATGCAAAGCATGGTCGATAACTCTTATGAAGGATTTGTCAAAGTGATCTCTGAAGGACGAGGCATGTCAAAACAGAACGTCAAGAAAATTGCTGACGGCCGGGTATATGACGGAACACAGGCAAAATCGAACGGATTAGTCGATGAGCTTGGGTATTATGAAGATGCACTAAAAGCGATGAAGAAAAATGAAAAAGGCTTAAAAGGAGCAACAGTGATCAGCTATTCTCAAAGCTTTGGCTGGAACTCTCTCTTCAACATGAGTGCAAGCAAGCTCTTTAAAAGCGAAATTGATTTTCTGAATTTAAAAGAAACACTGGCTGGCTCAAATGGGTCTAAACCGATGTATCTCTATTCAAAATAAAGGAGGGATCATAGATGGATTCTACATTCGATGAAGTAAGCGAAAGCCGCAGCCAAGAGGAAGAATCGAAGCCGGCCTTTGTGAAGCGCGCTTCAATTGAAGCACAGGCGTTTGCAGGTTTTTGGATTAGATTTTGGGCGTTTATTCTTGATTGGCTCGTCGTTTGGGGTGTAAACCATTTGACGGTTTCTCCCATCTTTAGTCTGTTCGGCTGGTCCAAAGGAGGGGGATGGTTTTCTCCATTTTCCGTCACAACGACGATTGTATTCCTCCTTTATTTCGCCATCATGACGAAAATCTTTCAACAAACACTTGGCAAGATGGTGTTTGGGATTAAAGTGGTCTCGCTACAGCCTGAGAAGAAGCTGGCATGGGATGTTATTTTCTTTAGAGAGATTGTGGGACGCTACATTAATACGATCTTTGTTCTCTATGCTATCGTTGGGTTCTCACCGAAAAAGCAAGGGGTTCATGACTACTTTGCCGATACGGCGGTCGTCCATGAACATTTATATGAAAAAACAGAATCAAACGTATAATCAGAGGAGTTTGGCCGGGTACCGGTCAAACTCTTTTTTGTTGATTGGGTATAAAATCCAGAATGAGAGCCATAATCGTAGGGGAAGCATCATTTGTTATGGAGGAAGTGAGCACAGTGCTTTACGTTTGGATCGCAGTGTTTTTGTTTCTTGTGATCTTGTTGATTTTCATGAAAGTAACTATTTCGCTGGACTATTCGCATACAAACGACAATGACCACATTGCACTGAAGGTCATCACCTTATATGGATTGGTCAGGCTCAAAAAAGAGATTCCGATGGTGAGGGTCAATCCAGAAGATCAAACGATTGATATTCGTGAAAAGAAAATGGAGAGCGCTAAAACGCCTGATCACGAAAAAGAATCGATGCATAAAAAAGTGGGAAAACGTGATATGAAGCAAATTATTCATCAAATGGAGCGCATCACAAAAGAGGTTGTCGATTTAAACCGGATCATGCGCAAGTTTTTCATTCACATAAGAGTTGTCTCGTTTCACTGGTCGACATGGATCGGCTTTCATGACGCCGCTTTAACAGGTGTAGCAGCCGGCGGTGTGTGGTCAGTTAAAGGAGCACTGCTTGCCTTTATGCAGGAGCATCTCACCTTTAAGCATAAACCGGTATATGAAGTCATTCCAGCCTTTCAGCACAACGTGTCACAGACTCAGTTTACATGTATAGCTTATTTTCGTATTGGACATGCTATGCTTGCAGCCATTCGTTTACTTGTCCATTGGTTAAAAGGGAGAAAGGCGAGAAAAAGTGCCTCTCTTCAAGCAACGAAGAATGAATCATCTGTTTAAGGAGGAACCCGAAAATGGCAGATCATCCAATCCAAGGTCTCATGAAGACAGCGATGGAAAACTTAAAAGAAATGATAGATGTGAATACAATCATCGGCGATCCAGTCGAAACCCCTGACGGCAGTGTCATCCTCACTGTGTCAAAGGTTGGTTTTGGATTTGCAGCCGGCGGCAGTGAATTTAACGGGAACCAAAAGAAAGAAAAACGTTCTGATGAACAAGAACGAAAAGAACCGAGACTCCCATTTGGAGGCGGAAGCGGTGGGGGAGTATCGATTACACCAATCGCCTTTTTAATTGTGGGAACAAATGGCGTACGAATGCTTCATTTGGATGAACACACACATCTGCTCGATAAAATATTGGATTCTGCTCCTCAAGCAATTGAACGTCTTCAGCACATGTTTAAGAAGGATGAACGGGAGCATCGTCACAAAGAACGAAAACTAGATGACATAGACCTTTAAAAAGTTAGCTGCCCTGCAGTTAACTTTTTTTTCAAAATGGACGATTAGGCTTTGCAGTTTTTTGCTTTCTCTACTATGATAGAACCATACATTTGAAAAGGGAGGAATTGTTTTGGCATCGATCACATTTAAAGGAAGTTCTGTCACGCTTGTAGGAAATGAAGTAAAAGTAGGCGAGCAGGCTCCTGATTTTACGGTTTTAACGAACTCACTTGGAGAAGTTTCACTTTCTGATTTAGCAGGAAAAGTGACGATCATCTCAGTGATTCCTTCTATTGATACAGGTGTGTGTGACGCACAAACAAGACGTTTCAATGAAGAGGCAGCCGGTTTAGGTCCGGTCAATATTTATACGATTAGTGCAGACCTTCCATTTGCACAAGCACGCTGGTGCGGAGCAAACGGAATTGAAAATGTTGAAACATTATCTGATCACAGAGATATGTCATTTGGTGAAGCATTCGGAGTGTATATGAAAGAATTGCGTTTATTGGCGCGCGCAGTCTTCGTATTAGACCCTAACGGAAAAGTGGTTTACACTGAATACGTAAGTGAAGCAACGAATCACCCAAATTATGAAAAAGCCATTGAAGCTGCAAAATCACTGTTATAAAAGCAGCATCGACAAGAGCTCCGGCTTCAACCTGGGGCTCTTTTCAATGAGAACATATAGCTTTTAACAAAGCGAGGAGAGAAAAGCATTGCAGAAAGATCAAGTAAGTACTATTTTTGAACTGCTCGATACAGCTTCTATTCGATTGAAAAAGGAACAGAGCATTTCCTATATTGAAGCATTGGCTGAAGCAGGAGAAGCCTTTTTCCAAGCAAATGATCGAAACGGTTTATTAAAGGATTTAATAGAGAAAGCAGATTTTGCTTCTTATGATCATGAGCAGATTCGTAAAGCGTTTCAGCTCGCCGTATTGAAAGGTCAAAAGGATATTTCTCATCCAAATCGCCAGATGACACCAGATACGATTGGAATGTTTGTCAGCTATTTGGTGAATAAATTTTTAGAAGGTCAAAAAGAACTTGTTGTCTTTGATCCAGCAGCGGGAACAGGAAACTTACTGCTTGCTGTCTTAAACAATCTCACCGCAGAAACAAAGCGCGGTTTTGCGTCTGAAATTGATGATGTGCTCATTAAAATTGCTTGGGCTCAGGCGAATTTAGAAGAGAAAGAAGTCGAGCTTTTCCACCAGGACAGTCTTGAGCCGCTTCTGATCTCACCAGTGGATGTCACTGTATGCAGCCTCCCAGTCGGCTATTATCCAAATGATGAGCGTGCAGCGGACTTTGAATTAAAGGCAAAAGAAGGACATGCCTTTGCCCATTATTTATTCATTGAACAAAGCCTGCAATACACAAAAGAAGGCGGCTTCTTATTCTTCATCATTCCAAACGACTTGTTTGAAGGGAAAGAGAGCGTACAATTAAAGGATTTCATCAAAGACCATGCGTATATGAATGCTTTAATTCAGCTGCCAGTGTCCATGTTTAAGGACAAAAAACACGCCAAAAGCTTATTTGTGATGCAGAAGAAAAAAGAAGGGCTGGAAGCACCAAAACGGATGCTGTTTGCCAATCTGCCGTCTTTCTCACAGAAGGAAGCAATGGTCGGTGTGATGAGAAAATTAGACCAGTGGTTTATAGAAGAAAAAGAAACGAAAGAATAGCCAGAGTTATTTCTGGCTATTTCAGCGTGTAGACAAACCCTCGCATTCGCCCGCAGTTCTGCGCTCCGGTGCTCACGAATCCCAAATTCGCTCTGCTCCGGTGCTCGCCCTTCCTAGAGCTGCAAAGGTTTTCTATCACGCTGAAAAGAAAACAAAGAGCTAAAATAAAAATCATTTTAGCTCTTTGTCAATAATCTGGATATTTTACTATTCAGAAAATAACGACTTATTGATGTAAGCGATAACAGTTTGAAGGCGCACTTGAAATGCAAAGTTTTCAATGTTTAAATGAAAAAGTCAGATATTTTTCGGACTTATCGTTAAACTATAAAAGACCCGTCAAACAGGTTGAATATAGCACCGGAAAAAACGTGAAACCTTATATAACAACTGAGTAAAAGGAGCGACAGTAATGTCCAAAATTATTGCAATCAACGCAGGAAGCTCATCTCTTAAATTCCAATTGTTCGACATGCCAGAAGAAACCGTTTTAACAAAAGGGCTTGTTGAAAGAATCGGAATGGACAACAGTATCTTCACGATTTCTGTAGATGGAGAAAAGAAAACAGAAGTGACAGATATTCCAGATCACGCAGTAGCGGTTAAAATGCTGCTTGAAAAACTAATTGAATTTAACATCATCAAAGACTTTAATGAAATTGATGGCGTAGGACACCGCGTCGTTCACGGCGGAGAGAAATTCAGCGATTCTGTTGTTTTAACAGATGAGGTCATCAATGACATTGATCAGCTTTCAGAGCTTGCACCACTTCACAACCCTGCAAACGTTGTAGGAATCAAAGCATTCAAACAAATTCTGCCTGACGTACCAGCGATTGCTGTGTTCGATACAGCATTCCACCAAACAATGCCAGAGCAGTCTTACCTATACAGCCTTCCGTACGACTACTACAAAAACTTTGGTATTCGTAAATACGGATTCCACGGGACAAGCCACAAGTTCGTAACAGAGCGTGCAGCAGAGCTATTAGGCCGTCCTCTAGAAGAGCTTCGTTTGATTTCTTGCCACCTTGGAAATGGTGCGAGTATCGCAGCAGTTGAAGGCGGAAAATCAATCGATACATCTATGGGCTTCACACCACTTGCTGGTGTTGCAATGGGTACACGTTCAGGTAACATTGACCCTGCCCTTATTCCATTCATTATGGAAAAAACAGGACATACTGCTGAAGAAGTGCTTTCTACTTTGAATAAGAAGAGTGGTCTTTTAGGTGTGTCTGGTCTGTCAAGTGACCTTCGTGATATCGAAGAAGCAACAGAAGAAGGAAACGACCGTGCAGAAGTCGCTCTTGATATTTTTGCGAGCCGTATTCATAAATACATCGGTTCTTATGCAGCAAGAATGAATGGCGTAGATGCGATCATCTTCACAGCTGGAATCGGTGAAAACAGTTCAGAAGTAAGAGCACGTGTACTTCGTGGACTAGAATTCATGGGCGTTTACTGGGATCCTTCCCTTAACAACATGAGAGGCGAAGAAGCATTCATCAGCTACCCGCACTCTCCTGTAAAAGTGATTGTCATCCCAACAAATGAAGAAGTAATGATTGCAAGAGACGTTATGCGTTTAGCGTAATCAAGTTAGAAAAGCTCTTTTCCTTATTGGAAAAGAGCTTTTTTCTGTTAAAAGCAGCATGCTATAATGTTGTCCAATACGAAGCAAAAGGGAGCGGTGCGAAAGATGAGCGTGACAGAACATAAACGTGAGGCGAAAGAGAGGCTTTATGTAAAAGTCGTTACAGTCAGTGATACAAGAACGAAAGAAACAGACAAAAGCGGCCGTCTGATGATCGATTTGCTCAAAGAACAGGGACATCTTGTTCTTGCATACGATATCGTAAAAGATAATATTGGAGCCATTCAAGACGCTGTGCTGGAAGGAACAAGCGAAGCGAAAATAGATGCGGTCTTGTTAAATGGCGGGACAGGAATTGCCGCAAGGGATGTGACCATTGAAGCCATCACCCCTCTTTTCTCCAAAGAGCTCCCTGGCTTTGGCGAAATCTTCCGCATGCTCAGTTATACAGAAGACATAGGTTCAGCCGCTATTTTGTCCAGGGCAACAGCAGGAGTCGTCAATCAAAAAGCTGTCTTTGCCACACCAGGATCTACCGGAGCCGTTCGTTTAGCCATGACAAAACTTGTGATTCCAGAGCTTCCTCACGTCTTACGAGAGCTTGAAAAGGATCAAACATAGCCCAAAATGACTCTGCCAAGAAAATTTGGCAGAGTTTTTTTCATAAAGGGGTTGAAAAAACAATTTTTCCTTGTTACAGTGTATACATACTAAATGCATGTTTATAAATTAAAACTTATTTTTATGCAAAAAAACATTCACAGAATCAAAACAAGCGAGAGGAGCTTTTCAATCATGTCACAAAATAAAAAAGTTGTATTAGCATATTCCGGAGGTCTTGATACCTCTGTTGCAGTTAAATGGTTACAAGAGCAAGGATACGAAGTCGTTGCTTGCTGCCTTGACGTAGGTGAAGGAAAAGACCTAGCATTCGTTCAGCAAAAAGCACTTCAAGTTGGAGCAGTTCAATCATACATGATTGACGCAAAAGAAGAATTTGCTGAAGAGTTCGCACTCACTGCATTACAAGCACACACAATGTATGAAGGAAAATATCCACTAGTATCTGCACTATCCCGTCCGCTTATTGCAAAAAAATTAGTGGAAGTGGCAGAAAAAGAAAATGCAGTAGCAGTCGCTCATGGATGTACTGGAAAAGGGAACGACCAAGTTCGCTTTGAAGTATCCATTAAAGCATTAAATCCAGACCTAGAAGTTCTTGCACCAGTGCGTGAATGGAAATGGTCTCGTGATGAAGAAATCGAATATGCACAAAAACACGGTATTCCAATTCCGATTAACTTAGACAGCCCATATTCAATCGACCAAAACCTTTGGGGCAGAAGTAACGAATGTGGCATTTTAGAAGATCCTTGGGCTGCGCCGCCAGAAGGTGCATACGATCTGACAAATCCGCTTGAAAAAACACCTGACACACCAGAAATCATTGAAATCACATTTGAAAAGGGAAAACCGACAGCGATTGACGGTATCCAATATTCATTATCTGACCTCATCCTTCATTTAAATGAAGTTGCTGGTCAGCATGGTGTTGGCAGAATCGATCACGTTGAAAACCGTCTTGTTGGTATCAAATCTCGTGAAGTGTACGAGTGCCCAGGTGCTGTCACACTTCTTAAAGCACATAAAGAGCTTGAAGACTTAACGCTTGTCAAAGAAGTCGCACACTTTAAACCAATCGTTGAACAAAAAATGGCTGAATTAATATACAACGGTTTATGGTTCTCACCACTTAAAGAAGCACTAGATGCATTCTTACAAGAAACACAGCAGAACGTAACAGGTGTTGTACGTGTGAAACTATTTAAAGGCCATGCCATTGTAGAGGGACGTAAATCACCATATTCACTTTACGATGAAAATCTAGCAACATATACAAAAGCAGATGAATTCGATCATGATGCAGCTGTAGGATTTATTAACCTTTGGGGCTTACCGACAAAAGTAAACAGCATCGTGAATAAAAAGGAGCAGGTTAAAGCATGAAAAAGCTTTGGGGAGGCCGATTTCAAAAAACACCTGAAAAATGGGTCGATGAGTTTGGCGCGTCCATTCATTTCGACAAACAATTAGTCAAAGAAGATCTGACCGGCTCCCTTGCTCATGCAAGTATGCTGAATAAATGCGGTATTCTCGATGATAAGGAAGCCGCTGCCATCAAAGACGGACTGAATACGCTCATGAAAAAGGCAGAGGCGGATGAACTGGAATTCTCAGTGGATTATGAGGACATTCATTTAAACCTTGAAAAAATGCTCATTGATGAGATTGGTCCGCTTGGCGGCAAATTGCACACAGCGAGAAGCCGGAATGATCAAGTCGCAACCGATATGCACTTATATTTGAATAACCAAGTAGAGCATATTATTGAACTGATCTCTTCCTTTCAAACCGTGCTTGTAGAAAAGGCAGAACAGCACGTTGAAACAATTTTTCCAGGATATACACACCTGCAGCGTGCACAGCCTATTTCGTTTGCCCATCATATGCTCGCCTATTTCTGGATGCTTGAGCGTGACAAAGCGCGCTTTCAAGATTCATTGAAGCGAATTAACGTGTCTCCACTTGGATGCGGAGCGTTAGCAGGAACGACATTCCCGATTGATCGTGAATATACAGCAGAGCAGCTTGGCTTTGACCACATTTACGAAAACAGCCTCGATGGTGTGAGTGACCGGGACTTCATTTTAGAGTTTTTGTCTAATAGCAGCCTTGTGATGATGCACCTCTCACGTTTTTGTGAGGAAATCATTTTATGGTGCTCGCAAGAATTCAAATTCATTGAACTCGATGATACGTATGCAACAGGCAGCAGCATGATGCCGCAGAAGAAAAACCCGGATATGGCTGAATTAATCCGCGGGAAAACAGGCCGTGTGTATGGCAACCTGATGGGTCTTCTTACGATTATGAAAGGCTTGCCGCTTACGTATAACAAAGACCTGCAAGAAGATAAAGAAGGCATGTTTGATACAGTGAAAACCATCGCTGGGAGCCTGCAAATCTTCACAGGTATGATTCAAACGATGACAGTGAACGAAGATGTCATGAAAAAGGCAACAAAAGAAGATTTCTCAAATGCGACAGAAGTGGCTGACTACCTTGCGAAAAAAGGCATGCCATTCCGTGAAGCACACGAAATCGTTGGTAAGCTTGTGTATACATGTATTCAAAAAGGTATGTATCTAAGTGATCTTCCTTTTGAAACATTCAAAGAAGCAAGCGATCTTTTTGAACAAGACATTTACACTGTTCTTGATCCATATGTTGCTGTTGAAAAAAGAACAAGTGCAGGCGGAACTGGATTCAAACAAATTCAGCTCGCTCTAGAAAAAGCAAAAGCCTGCCTAGCGTAATAACATTTCAAAAACCATTCGTTTATACGGATGGTTTTTTTGTCATGGAAAAAGGAGATTGATGATCATTGGAGAAAATGAAAGCATACCGTCGCCAAGCAGAAGAGGGAGTGACAGCAGACCATGAAGAAAACGCTTGAGGCTTTGTTTCATCAACCGATCGTATCAGTGAAAACGTTAGGAGAACAATATGATGGACGGGCTAATGACGTGTGGCTGATCTCCTTACAAGATAAAACGGAATATGTAGTCAAATCTCCTAAAACTGCAAGAGAAGAAAGTGAATTTGTGTCTGGGATCAAGATGATCTATGGAGTAGATGACCGTACTGTACAAGAGAATATCGATCAAATCAATCAAAAGCTGTCTCATACGAATTCCTTTCATATTCCAGAAGTTGTTCGTAAAGTGAAGAAGGCAGGGAGACATTTTTATGTAATGGAAAAAGTAGAAGGAACACCCTGTACATCTTTTGAGGGACGTTCATCAGACTTTTATAAGGATTATGGGAGGAAACTAGCACATCTTCATTCATATCGTACTGACTTTTTTGGTGCAGTCTACGGAGCTGAAAAGAAGCATTTGAGAGAATTCCATGCTGTGTTAAAAAAGGCTGTATCCAAACTCATAGACCGATATTACGAGGATCAGCCTGAATTTCACTGTTATGCAGAAATTGTGCAGCAAAAGATTGAAAAGCTAAGGACTCCTGATTCAGCTAGTCTCATTTTAATTGATTTAGATCCGTCTCAATATATTGAAAAAGATGATCAAGTAGCGAGCTTAGTTGATACGGAATATGTCGTATTTGGACCAGCAGCGTTTGATTTTATTGCATTGGAATACCTTTTGACAAAAGAAGCTGCCCGCAATGTTCAATTGGGCTATGAAGAGATTTGCCCGCTTCCTCGTGATCTTCATGAGGTGAGAGAGTGCTATCGTTTTGTTTCTCTGCTGCTCGATATCCATGGCTCATGGGATCTGAAAAAGTGGATGAATCACCCTATACTGTTTGACTCATATCGATAAAGGGTTCATAAGTGCGCTAGATGCCGGTTTATAGTAAAGTAAAGATAACAAAAGAAACACGTGAACTTGCAACCTTTGCTTTAGGAGGAGATTGTGTGCGACACGCATTAATAACAGCGGGTTCTAAAGGGCTTGGCCGGAAAGTCACCGAGTCTTTACTGAATATGGGGTATTCTGTGACAGTGAATTATCGAAGTGATGATGAAGCTGTCCGGCAGATGAAAGAAGAATTACAGCAGTACGAAGATAAGCTTCAATTTGTCCAAGGTGATGTGACAAAAAAAGAAGATTTGAAAAACATGGTAGAGCTGGCAGCAGAGCGATTTGGGCGGATTGATGCCTTAATTAACAATGCTGGTCCTTATATTTTTGAACGAAAAAAACTGGCGGATTACTCTGAAGATGAATGGTATCAAATGATGGAAGGCAACCTATCAGCAGTATTCCATTTGTTCCGAATGGTCATTCCAATGATGAGAAAACAAGGCTTTGGCCGTATTATCACTTACGGCTTCCAAGGTGCAGACCATGCGCCAGGCTGGATGCACAGATCAGCCTTTGGAGCGGCAAAAGTGGGTCTTGCATCATTGACGAAAACCATTGCGATTGAAGAAGCCGAAAACGGCATCACCGCCAACATGGTGTGTCCAGGCAAAATCGTTGGAGACATGAAAGAATCGACAATAGAGGAAGCCCGTCAAATCAAAGACGATGAAACGCCAATAGGCAGGTCTGGCACTGGAGAGGATATAGGACGTATCATCTCATTTCTATGTGATGACCGTTCAGATCTTATTACAGGGACCGTCATTGAAGCTACAGGTGGTCTTAACGTCATTCACAGGCATTAAGTTTTTCAGCTTTTTATAGAGGGAATAAATGATTTGAGATCAAAAATTGAAAGGTGGATATACTTACATGAAAGCTACATATCATGGACATTCAGTTGTACACATTGAAACAAACGGATACCATATTTGGATTGATCCATTTTTAAATGGAAATAAGCACACAGATATCAAACCGCAAGATGTGAAAGCGGATGTCATTTTACTGACACATGGGCATGGAGATCACATCGGCGACACCATTGAAATCGCTAAAAACAATGATGCACTTGTTGTCGCGCCTTTCGAACTTGCCACGTATTTAGGCTGGCAAGGGGTGAAAACGCACCCGCTTTCTATTGGAGGCGGACGTGAGTTTGAATTTGGTAAAGTGAAGCTCACGCAAGCGTTCCACGGTTCAGCTGTCATTGATGAAGAGGCACAGACGATTACGTATACAGGGATGCCATCAGGTATTTTATTTACCGCAGAGGGCAAAACAATTTATCATGCAGGAGACACTGCACTCTTTTCAGATATGAAACTGATTGGTGAACTGAATCATATTGAACTCGCATTCCTTCCGATTGGGGATAACTTCACGATGGGACCAGAGGATGCAAGAATCGCAGCAGAATGGCTGCGGGCAAAACAGGTCGTTCCGATTCACTACAGCACATTCCCGCCAATTGAACAGGATCCGCATGCATTTGCAGACAGCCTGCATGGCGGCGTCGGTCATGTGTTAAACAGCGGGGAATCAATCGAGATTTAATCCTCATATGAAAAAAGCTGGCACACAAATGCCGGCTTTTTTGTTTGCCTTCATCTGTCGAAAGAAAAGACAAATTGCTATTAAAAGCCTCCTGCCCTTATAATGAAACATAGATGAAAACGCTGAAAACAAAAAGGGTGAACGGGATTGGCGACAAAGCATGAGCAAATTTTATCGTATATTGATTCATTAGATGTCGGGGAGAAAATCTCTGTCCGGCGCATAGCGAAAGAAATGAAAGTGAGTGAAGGCACCGCTTACCGGGCCATCAAAGATGCTGAAAATAAAGGATTCGTCAGTACCATTGAACGAGTCGGCACCATTCGAATTGAACAAAAGAAAAAAGAAAATATTGAAAAACTGACATATGCTGAAGTGGTCAATGTCATTGATGGACAGGTTCTTGGAGGACGCGCCGGCTTACATAAAACTTTAAACAAATTTGTCATCGGAGCGATGGAGCTGGACGCAATGATGCGCTATACGGCTGCTGGCAACCTGCTCATCGTCGGAAACCGGATCAATGCCCACAGGCAGGCATTAGAGGCAGGGGCGGCTGTGCTGGTCACAGGCGGATTCTCCACAGATGATGAAATCATTCAGCTCGCAGATGAGCTAGAGCTGCCAATTTTATCGACAAGCTACGATACATTCACCGTAGCGGCCCTCATAAACAGAGCCATTTATGACCAATTGATTAAAAAAGAGATTGTGCTTGTAGAAGATATTTTAACACCGATAGAACGCACCGTGTATTTATCACCAGAGGATAAGCTTGAAAAATGGTATGAAAAGAATTATGAAACGGGCCACGGCCGTTTCCCGGTCGCTGATGATCAAATGAAGATTCACGGAATTCTCACCTCAAAGGATATTGCGGGGCATGACCGCTCCACACCGATTGAAAAAGTGATGACGAAAAATCCGCTGACAGTTATTGGCAAGACATCTGTCGCCTCAGCTGCACAAATGATGGTATGGGAAGGCATTGAGGTGCTGCCAGTTGTGGATGATCATGCGAAGCTGATTGGTATGATCAGCCGTCAGGATGTCCTCAAGGCACTCCAAATGATTCAAAAGCAGCCACAGGTCGGAGAAAAGCTGGATGATGTTGTCTCAAGAGGGTTTAAAGAAACCGATACAGAGAAACCAAAAGCAGATGCGGTTTATCAATACGAGGTCACCCCGCAAATGACGAACCAGCTTGGAAACATTTCATATGGGGTGTTCACACAAATTTTAATCGAATCAGCCAACCGCTTCTTAAAATCTCATAAAAAGGGCGAACTGATCGTTGAGAGTCTCTCTGTCTACTTTTTAAAACCGGTCCAAATGGAATCCACAATCCAGATCAAGCCCAATATTTTAGAAGTAGGACGCAAGTTTGGAAAGCTGGAAGTCGAGGTGTACCATCAATCGAATATCGTAGGAAAAGCGATGCTAATGGTGCAGCTGATGGAGAGGGGATAATGATAAAAAGGGCGAACTCATGTCGCCCCTTTCCTTATTACGCGTGATCCTTTTCGCCTTCCTTTAAAAAGAGCGGAAGATAATGCTTGTAGGCTTTATACCCGGCCCACGTACTGCCGATACCGACAGCAACAAAAATAAATCCGATGACAAATGCGAGTGACGAGCGGTTTAAAAATAATTGATTCACACCGAAGAGCAGGACAAAGCAGCCAAGGGCCATACTGGATTTCGCCGACCAGAATTTTTTCTCGACTGGCCGGTTCGTACGGACATTTTTTGCTTTGTAGTATAAATAAAACATGGCAGAACAAATAATAAACACAATCAAAACAAGCATGTGCCAAGCCTCCATTGTAAGTGGTTACAACCCTATTTTAAACGTAAATAGGCTTGCTTACTAGAATAAATTGTCTATTCCTCACTTTTCCGTCACGATAGATTATGATTTAATAATAAAAAGAGTATCGCATGAGAAGGAGTTTTTATGAAAAAAGAACTGATTAGAACCATATCATTATATGACACCATCATCATCCATAGACATGTAAGACCAGATCCTGACGCGTATGGATCGCAGTGCGGCCTTACGGAAATCTTGCGTGCCACCTATCCAGAAAAAAATATTTATGCGACAGGAACGCCTGAGCCATCCCTTTCATTTTTATATGAACTTGATGAGGTACCAGACGACGTGTATAAAGGAGCCCTTGTCATTGTCTGTGATACGGCCAATCAAGCAAGAATCGATGATCAGCGCTATTTAATGGGCGATAAGCTGATGAAAATCGATCATCACCCGAATGAAGATCCTTATGGTGATTTGCTTTGGGTGGATACAGAGGCAAGCTCTGTGAGCGAGATGATTTATGAATTGTACTTAGAGGGGAAAGAAGAAGGATATCAGTTGAATACAAAGGCGGCTGAATTGATCTATGCCGGCATTGTAGGAGATACAGGCCGCTTCCTTTTCCCAAACACAACGAAAAAGACACTCAAATATGCAGGGGAACTCATCGAATATCCATTTTCATCTTCAGATCTTTTCAATCAATTGTATGAGACAGATTTGAATGTCGTGAAATTAAATGGCTATATTTTTCAACATATTTCTTTGTCAGAGAACGGAGTTGCATCTGTTTTCATTAAGCGTGAAATTTTGGAATCGTTCCAAACAACAGCGCAGCAGGCCTCACAGCTTGTTGGGACACTAGGAAATATTGCAGGCATTAAGGCATGGGTCTTTTTTGTGGAAGAAAATGATCAGATTCGTGTGAGATTCCGCTCTAAAGGTGTCGTCATTAACACGATTGCGAAAAAATATCATGGCGGCGGCCACCCGCTTGCAGCCGGTGCGTCCATTTATGATTGGGCAGTAGCAGATGAGATTTTGCGTGATTTAGAAGAAGTATGTAAATCATCATCATAAGAGAGGAGGGATAGTAAGTCCCTTCTCTCTTTTTTGTCATGGAGAAAAGGGTTACTTGCATACAGGGATAAACCAGCAGCCGATGTCTGTTGAATCTTCATAGGCTTGGAGATTTTGATGCTTTAATTCTTTTTTAATTAAATGAGCCATCATTTCTGTCTCAGCATAAGCACACATGCCGTCTTTGATTCGGCTTGCTTTGTCTCGTGCCATTTGACGATAGCTGTAAACCTCCATTGTCCTCACCTCTTTCTATTTAAGATCTCGTTCTACTTTTAGTGTATAAAAATGAAGCGTGAAAAGCGATCATTGAGGGCAGAAATTCATAAAAATTCCACAACCTCTTTATTCAGCAAATGAAATACGTACTTCAAGCGAAAGCTTCGTATAAATTGTCAGCTCTGTCACTTTCGCGCGATATGCCTTTTCCCGAATGGTATATTCTTTATTTTCTACTGTCCGTTTTAGTAATTCCTTTGTTTTATAAACACTTTCAATATCCTTTGTAATGACTTCTGAGATATCCTCCTTGACCTGATCTTCAAACTTTAGCGTATCTGGCTCTGGGATTTTATATTGCTCACGATTCACGAGATGAACATCTACGCTTTGGATCAGCAGCCGCTTCTTATTATCCTCATTTAACTTATGCAAATCTTCCCGATAGAGTGTGATTTGTTCTTTCAGACTGTCCATATGATGCTGCTGGCTTCTCAGCAGTGTGACTTGCTTTTCCTGAAAGGTTCCGTAAGTAAAGAGAAAAATAAGCCAGCTTACAATCGCACCAAACATCATTCCCGCAAAAAAAACGCTGCCAGCCTGGGCGTTTATACAGCTCCGGCACCCTCATGATGACACATGCTCCTGGGTGAGCCACGTAATAATGAGATACCCCGTTTGTGCACCGCCCATGGCAGAGATAATTAATAAAATCTGCTTGAAAATATCACGTGTGTTTCCTTCGAAAATGCCTCGTTCAAAGCTATAAACAGCATCAAATGTTCCGCCGATAGCGGCGACAAGCGCCCAAATTTTCAAACGGTTGGCAAGACTAGTAATAATGGATAAAGGCGGCTGACCAGATAAATACGCACCAACACCGCCTATGATAGCACCACCCAAAATGACCCCAAGGGCGATAAAATAACAGCTGATAAAATTCGGAATAAAAGCTTCCTTCACATCCATTTTGTCCACCTCACTCTATTCAATATATGGTGTGTGCTGGACAAGTATGAACGGAGAGAAAAGAAAGAACATTTGTTTCTCACCGCATCGCGTTTTATAATGAAAGAATGACTTTAGACGAAAGGAGTGGATTAAGCATGTCTTATGTTCATCTTCAGGTCCACAGTGGATACAGTTTGTTAAGCAGTGCAGCTAAAGTAAAGGAGCTTGTGCTGAAAGCAAAAGAACTTGGCTGCAAGGCGCTCGCTCTTACCGATGACCATGTGATGTATGGAACGGTTGAATTTTATAAGGAATGTAAAAAACATGGCATCAAGCCGGTTATCGGTTTAACTGCTTCTGTCTTCGTAGATGAACAAGAGACAGAGGCTTATCCCTTGGTACTCCTTGCAAAAAACAATGAAGGCTATCAAAACCTGATCAAAATCAGCAGTGTGCTGAAATCAAAATCAAAAGCCGGACTGAAAGAAAAATGGCTCAAAAGCTATCATCGCGGGCTCATTGCCATTACACCAGGCGCATCTGGGTATATTGAAACGCTTTTGCGGCATGATCAGGTAGAAGAAGCACGTGAAGCCGCCAAACAATTGAAGCATATATTCGGCGAGGGACATGTGTATATCGCACTTCAGCCATTTCAGCAGGACGAATCGCTCACTGGCAAACTGCGGGACGTCTCACAAAGTGCAGACATTCCTCTTGTTGCGACGGGTGATGTTCACTATATCAATCGAGAAGACAAAATGGCTTATACGTGTTTAAAGGCCATTAAAGCGGGAGAACAGCTTTCAGAGATAGAGGAAGACCGAGGAGAAAAGCATTTCAGATCATTTGAAGAAATGTTGGAATGGTATAGAGATGATCGAGAGCTGCTGACAAGAACGGTGGAGATTGCAGACCGCTGTGAAGTCGATTTAAAACTTGGTCAGACAAAACTCCCATCCTATCCAACTCCTGATCAATCAACAGCAGATCAGTTTTTACGCAGAGTGTGTGCAGAAGGGATGAAGCAAAGAAAGATTGCTTCAAATGACATGTATGTCAAAAGGCTTGAATATGAGCTAAGCATTATCCAAAAAATGAATTTCAGTGATTATTTTCTCATTGTGTGGGATTTTATGAAGTATGCGCATGACAAAGGAATTGTCACAGGCCCTGGACGGGGATCAGCAGCGGGTTCACTTGTTGCATATGTTCTGTTTATTACCGATGTCGATCCGATCCGTCACGGTCTTTTATTTGAGCGCTTCTTAAATCCAGAGCGAATCAGCATGCCAGATATTGATATTGATTTCCCCGACACGAGAAGAGATGAAATCATTTCTTATGTAAAAGACAAATACGGAGACATGCATGTAGCGCAAATTGTCACGTTTGGAACACTTGCAGCAAAGGCTGCTTTAAGGGATGTTGGACGTGTGATGGGAATTGATTCAAAGGCAGCGGACCGTCTTGCCAAGCTGATTCCATCAAAGCCAGGAACGACGCTGAAAGAAGCGGTGACTGCATCTTCTGAATTAAAAACGATGCTTCAGCAATCCGAAGAGCTTCGAAAGGTCTTCCAAACTGCTTTAAAGGTAGAAGGCTTGCCAAGACACACCTCGACACATGCAGCTGGCGTTGTGCTGAGCGAGGAGCCGCTGACAGAGGTCGTTCCAATTCAAGACGGCCATGAAGGTGTGTATTTAACGCAGTATGCCATGAATTATTTAGAAGATCTCGGACTTTTAAAGATGGATTTCTTAGGGCTCAGAAACTTAACATTAATTGAATCCATTAAAAACCAGATTGAAAGACAGGAAAACGTCCACATTAACTTTAGTGACATTTCATATGAAGATCAGAAAACGTTTGAATTGTTATCTGCGGGAGATACAACTGGGATATTCCAGCTTGAATCACAGGGGATGCGTCAGGTGCTGAGACGTCTGAAGCCGTCTAGTTTAGAAGATATCGTGGCGGTCAATGCCCTCTATCGTCCAGGTCCAATGGAAAATATCCCGCTTTTTATCGACCGAAAGCATGGCAGAGTCAAGGTCTCTTATCCTCATCCTGATTTGTATGACATATTAAAGGATACATATGGCGTCATCGTCTATCAGGAGCAGATCATGCTGATTGCAGCGAAGATGGCTGGATTTCAGCTGGGCGAGGCAGATCTATTAAGAAGAGCTGTTTCGAAGAAGGATAAAAAGGTCCTTGATGAAGAGCGAAGCCATTTTGTTGAAGGATGCCTAAAAAAGGAGTATCCTGTTAACATTGCAAATGACGTTTATGACTTAATCGTCAAATTTGCAAACTATGGTTTTAATAGAAGCCATGCTGTTGCATATAGCATGATTGGCTTTCAGCTTGCTTATTTAAAAGCGCATTATCCGTTATATTTTATGTGCGGTCTTTTAACGAGTGTAATTGGAAATGAAGACAAAATTGCTCAATATTTCTATGAGGCGAAGGAAAAAGGGATATCTGTGTTGAAGCCTTCTATTAATAAGAGTGAATTTCCATTTACGGTTGAAAAAGGGGAGATCCGCTACAGCTTAAGAGCGATTAAAAATGTCGGAGTGTCAGCTGTAAAGGATATATACAGAGCAAGACAGGAAAAGCCGTTTGAAGATTTATTTGATTTTTGTGCAAGAGTATCACCAAAGAGTGTCAACCGAAAAACGATTGAAGCGCTCATTTTTTCAGGGGCGATGGATGAATTTTATCCCAATCGTGCTTCGTTATTAGCATCGATAGATATTGCGTTAGATCACGTGTCATTTTTAAATCCAGAGGATCAGCTGGACTTTCTTGGGGATACAACCTTCTCCATTAAGCCAAAATATGCGGAGATAGAAGAAATGCCGCTTGTTGACCTCCTGCAATTTGAAAAAGAGGCACTCGGGTTATATTTATCAAATCACCCAGTACAAGCGTACCGAGACCGCTTAAGAGAGAATGGTGCAGTGGAAATCATCAGACTTTCTTCCTATATAAAGCGAAAAATCTCAATGGGTGGTCTTTTGACAAAAGTGAAATCGATTCGGACAAAAAATGGACAATCGATGGCATTTGTTACATTTGGGGATGAAACGGGAGAAATGGAAGGCGTCGTCTTTCCAGAGCAATTTAGAAAGCTGTCCCCTTTACTTGAGGAGGGCACCATGCTTTATGTTGAAGGCAGAGTAGATGTCAGAAATGACAGCAGCCAAATCATCGTGCAAGAAGCTGCTTTGCTTGAAGAGATGGACACAAAGAGAAAAGAGTCTGTCTATATTCGGGTGAAAGAAGAGAATCATTCGCAGGAGCTGTTAGAGCAAGTAAAACGAGTCCTCTCGATGCACAGCGGAGAAGCAGATGTCTATTTGTATTATGAGAAGCAAAAAAAGACGATGAGACTTCCAGATGCATACAAAGTTCATGCAGATCATGCTGTGATTTTCCAGTTAAAAGAGCTGCTCGGTGAACAAAACGTTGTGATTAAATGATGACAAATCGCCTGAATATGTTTTACAAATTCACCTATTGTGTTATCATTTTAAAGATTCTGTGTATTTAAAACTGCCAGTATGTGCTTATCAACTTAGCAAATCATTAAATCATTTTCCACTTGAAGGAGTGTTCATCACATGTCATTAAGAGAAGAAGCATTACATATGCACAAAGAGAATCAAGGCAAACTCGAATCAAAATCAAAAGTACAAGTGAAAAATGCGAAAGACTTGAGCTTGGCTTATTCACCTGGTGTTGCAGAACCATGTAAAGAAATTTATGACGACACAAGCAAAGTGTATGATTATACAATGAAAGGCAATATGGTCGCTGTTGTCACAGACGGAAGCGCTGTTTTAGGGCTTGGAAATATTGGCGCAGAAGCATCTCTTCCAGTAATGGAAGGGAAAGCTGTATTATTCAAAAGCTTTGCAGGCGTAGATGCCTTCCCAATCGCGCTTGCAACGAACGATGTAGACAAAATCGTTGAAACAGTGAAGCTTCTTGAGCCGACTTTTGGCGGTGTAAACCTTGAAGATATTGCAGCTCCTAACTGCTTTATCATCGAAGAGCGCTTGAAAAAAGAGACAAACATTCCAGTTTTCCACGATGATCAGCACGGAACAGCGATTGTGACAGTAGCAGGACTTGTGAATGCACTGAAGCTTTCTGGAAAATCTATGTCTTCAATCAAAGTAGTGGCAAACGGCGCCGGAGCAGCAGGAATTGCGATTATCAAGCTTCTTTATCATTTCGGTGTACGTGATATCATTATGTGTGATACGAAAGGCGCAATTTATGAAGGCCGTCCGAACGGTATGAATGCAGTGAAAAACGAAGTGGCTAAATTCACGAACCAAGACCGCAAAGAAGGTTCATTAGAAGAAGTCATTGAAGGTGCAGACGTCTTTATCGGGGTTTCAGTAGCAGGCGCTTTAACAAAAGAAATGGTTGGAAAAATGGCAAAAGACCCAGTCATCTTTGCTATGGCTAATCCAAATCCAGAGATCATGCCAGAAGATGCACATGAAGCAGGTGCAAGTGTTGTAGGAACTGGCCGTTCTGACTTCCCGAACCAAGTGAACAACGTACTGGCATTCCCAGGAATTTTCCGCGGAGCATTAGATGTACGTGCAACTCACATTAACGAAGAAATGAAAATCGCAGCTGTTGAAGCGATTGCTTCTCTTGTTTCAGAGGAAGAATTGTCAGCTGAATATGTCATCCCTGCACCATTTGATGCACGCGTTGCACCAGCGGTGGCAAAAGCGGTAGCAAAAGCAGCAATGGAAACTGGCGTTGCAAGAATCAAAGTCGACCCAGAAGCTGTCGCTGAAAAAACAAGAAAATTAACGATTATCGGCGAATAATCAACTGGAAAAGTGTGCACGTTCTTTCTGAAATTGGAGGAAAAACGTGCACCATTTCCTCTCTAACGCGAAAATTTTTTCATCCGGAATGAGATTTTTTTGTAGACGTTCACAATTCAAACATATCAACCGCTCAGCGCCCCAAACACATACTCATTTCTCATCAATTCCCCACTGAAAAAATTGAATGAAGGATGACAGCGTTTGACAAAAAAAGTACAATAGTTTCGGTACAGTTATGACATGTCCTATAATAGTGGATGTGCGTGTAAAGAAAAAACCCTTCAAAAAGGGAGGTAGTCATTTGTCAATCAAGAATATTTTCAGTAAAAAGAAAAAATATGCATCTGTACCCTCTGAACAGGCAAGTCAAGATGTGCCTGAAGGCATCATGACCAAATGTCCGCAATGTAAAAAAATAATGCTCACCAAAGAACTAGATAAAAATTTACGTGTTTGTATGAATTGCGGCAGACATTTGCAAATGAATGCAAAACAGCGTATTGAAAGCCTTGTCGATGAAGGCACATTTGAAGAATTTAACGGGCACCTCATTTCAGCAAACCCGCTCGGTTTCCCAGGCTACGAAGAAAAGCTTGAGAAAGACAGAGAAAAAACATCTTTGAATGAAGCCATTGTCACAGGTAAAGGTGAAATTGAAGGTCAAAGTGCTGTGATTGCTGTCATGGATGCCACGTTCCGTATGGGCAGCATGGGATCCGTTGTTGGTGAAAAGATCACACTGGCAATCGAGAAAGCAAAAGCGGACAAGGTGCCTTTTATTATCTTTACTGCATCTGGCGGAGCGAGAATGCAAGAGGGAATTCTCAGTCTGATGCAGATGGCAAAAACAAGTTCAGCGTTAAAACTGTTCAGCGAGGATCAAGGTTTGATTATCTCTGTGATGACGAACCCAACAACTGGCGGTGTATCAGCTAGTTTTGCGTCTCTCGGTGATTACAATTTTGCAGAACCTGGTGCTTTAATTGGTTTTGCAGGCCGCAGAATCATTGAACAAACGATTCGTGAAGACCTGCCAGAGGACTTCCAAACGGCTGAATTTTTAATGAAGCATGGACAGCTTGATGCTGTGATCCATCGTGCAGAAATGAAAGAAACACTAGGCCGAATCTTAGCGCTACACAGCACAGGAGGTGAACGAGAGTGGCTGGAGAACTAGAATTTGAAAAACCTGTCATTGAACTTCGAGCGAAAATTGATGAACTGAAAAAGTTCACACAAAACTCAGAAATGGATTTAAGTGCAGAAATTGAGCGCCTTGAAACACGTCTGAGCAAGCTTGAAGCAGACATTTATACAAATTTAAAGCCGTGGGACAGAGTGCAGATTGCTCGGCATGCGATGCGCCCAACAACTCTCGATTACATTCAAGAGCTGTTTGACAACTTTTTCGAATGTCACGGTGACCGTTTTTATGGTGATGATGAAGCGATCGTTGGAGGAATTGCCACGTTTAAAGGGCTTCCTGTCACTGTTATTGGCCATCAGCGCGGTAAAGATACAAAAGAAAATTTGCGCCGTAATTTCGGAATGCCTCATCCAGAAGGCTACCGTAAAGCGCTGCGCTTGATGAAACAAGCAGATAAATTTAATCGCCCGATCATTTGCTTTATTGATACAAAAGGAGCTTATCCTGGTAAAGCAGCTGAAGAGCGCGGACAAAGTGAAGCAATTGCGAAAAACCTATTCGAAATGGCAGGACTTCGTGTACCAGTTGTCTGTATTGTCATTGGAGAAGGCGGAAGTGGCGGTGCACTAGGCTTAGGCGTAGGAAACCACCTATTTATGCTAGAAAACTCAACGTATTCAGTGATTTCACCTGAAGGTGCAGCAGCACTGCTCTGGAAGGACTCATCACTTGCGAAAAAAGCTGCAGAATCAATGAAAATTACCGCTCCTGACCTAAAAGAATTAGATATTATTGATGATGTTATTAAAGAAGTGCAAGGTGGAGCACATCGAGACGTGAAACAACAAGCAGCTTACATGGAAAAAACATTAAAACAATCACTTACATCTTTGCTCAAACTAACGCCTGAAGAACTAGTCGAACAAAGATATGAAAAATACAAAGCAATCGGGAAAGTATCGATTGAAAATCAATATATTGGGGTAAACTAAATAAACGTACAGCCTTTTTGGCTGGCGTTTATTTTTTTTCATGAAAATCGACCTCGTGTAAGCGCTATTTGAAAATAATTTTCTTTTGTTTTCATAAAATTTGAAACGTCTGAAAACCTTGATATGATAAGGTTTATCGCACTTGTCTCTGCGGATTTCAGAGAGATTTGCTTTCATGACGTTCTTAACTTTTGTTTAAAAACGGTTTATTTAATTGTATAATAAGTACGGTTTTAGAAATTCGTATTGAAAACATCCAAATTTGCTCATGATTGTTTTCAAGCAGTGGAAATGGTATGTTTAATTCATATTGTCTCTGAGGTGAAAAAGATGAAGCGTATAGGAGTTTTAACAAGCGGTGGGGATTCCCCAGGAATGAATGCAGCTGTGCGCGCAGTTGTAAGGAAAGCAATTTACCATAATGTTGAAGTTTACGGTATTTATAATGGATACTCAGGTCTAATTAACGGTAAAATTGAGAAACTCGAAATAGGTTCAGTAGGCGATATCATTCATCGTGGAGGAACAAAACTTTACACGGCAAGATGTCCTGAATTCAAGACAGTTGAAGGTCGTGAAAAAGGAATTGAAAACTTAAAAAAATTCGGTATTGAAGGACTTGTTGTCATTGGTGGAGACGGGTCATTTATGGGAGCAAAGAAATTAACTGAGCTCGGTTTTCCATGTGTAGGTGTCCCTGGCACGATTGACAACGATATTCCAGGTACTGATTTCACTATTGGTTTTGATACAGCACTGAATACTGTCATTGATGCCATTGATAAAATTCGTGATACAGCCACATCTCATGAACGTACATACGTAGTGGAAGTAATGGGAAGACATGCTGGTGATATTGCTCTTTGGTCAGGTCTTGCGGGCGGAGCAGAATCTATTTTGATTCCTGAAGCAGACTATGACATGGACGAAATTATTGCTAGGTTAAGAAGAGGGCACGAACGAGGCAAGAAGCATAGTATCATCATCGTTGCAGAAGGCGTAGGCAGCGGTGTTGAATTTGGTAAGCGGATTGAAGAGGAGACAAGCCTTGAAACACGTGTATCTGTCTTAGGACATATTCAGCGCGGTGGTTCTCCGAGTGCGTTTGACCGTGTACTGGCAAGCCGTTTAGGAGCATATGCAGTCGAGCTTCTTCTTGAAGGAAAAGGCGGACGCTGTGTAGGCATTCAAAGCAATGAACTTGTCCATCACGATATTTTAGAAATCTTAGATAAAAAACATACAGTCGATAAAAATATGTACCGACTTTCACAAGAGCTCTCTATATAAAACGAGAAGACCTTAGGAGGAACAGTAATGAGAAAGACAAAAATCGTTTGTACAATCGGTCCAGCAAGTGAAAGCATTGAAAAGCTGACTGAATTGATTGAAGCAGGAATGAATGTAGCCAGACTAAACTTCTCCCATGGAGATTTTGAAGAGCATGGTGCACGCATTGAAAACATACGTAAAGCAGGTAAAACATTAGGCAAGGACATTGCGATCCTTCTAGATACAAAAGGTCCAGAGATCCGTACACGTACAGTTGAAAACGGCTCAATTGAGCTAGTCGCTGGTGCTGATCTTATCGTGAGTATGGAAGACATTGTTGGAAATACGGAAAAAATTAGTGTGACGTACGAAGATTTAATTCATGATATAGAAGTAGGCTCAACGATTCTATTAGATGATGGTCTGATTGGTTTAGAAGTAAAAGAAATTAACATGGACCGCAAAGAAATCGTCACAAAAGTCATGAATACAGGCACACTCAAAAACAAAAAAGGCGTCAACATACCTGGCGTCAGTGTAAACTTGCCTGGTATTACAGAAAAGGATGCCAATGATATTCTGTTTGGAATTGAACAAGGCGTCGATTTCATCGCAGCTTCTTTTGTGAGACGAGCTTCTGATGTTCTTGAAATTCGTGAGCTTCTTGAAAAGAACAATGCGGCTGATATTCAAATCATTCCTAAGATTGAAAACCAAGAGGGTGTTGATAACATCGACGAGATCCTTGAGGTATCTGACGGTTTAATGGTTGCGCGTGGAGATCTTGGTGTAGAGATCCCGGCAGAAGAAGTACCGCTTGTTCAAAAAATGCTGATCAAAAAATGCAATCGTTTAGGCAAGCCTGTCATCACAGCGACTCAAATGCTGGACAGCATGCAGCGTAACCCTCGTCCAACACGCGCGGAAGCAAGTGACGTGGCAAATGCTATTTTTGACGGCACAGATGCGATTATGCTTTCTGGTGAAACAGCAGCAGGAACATATCCAGTAGAAGCCGTACAAACAATGCATAACATTGCATCACGTTCAGAAGAAGCACTAAACTATAAAGCCATTCTTTCTCGCAGAAGCGAAGAAGTAGAAGTCAGCATTACAGATGCGATCGGTCAATCTGTTGCACATACAGCAATGAAGCTTGATGTAGCAGCCATTGTGACACCTACGGAAAGCGGACATACAGCAAGAATGATTTCAAAATATAGACCAAAAGCACCAATCGTAGCAGTTACTGCAAACGAATCAGTTGCGAGAAAGCTATCTCTTGTATTCGGTGTATTTGCAAAGAGCGGATCAAAAACGACGTCTACTGATGAAATGCTTGAGAATGCAGTAGAGAAGTCTATTGAAACAGGCTATGTAAGACACGGTGATTTAATCGTCATTACAGCAGGTGTGCCGGTTGGTGAAACAGGTACGACGAACTTAATGAAAGTATATGTTGTTGGTGACATTATTGCGAAAGGTCAAGGGATTGGCCGTAAATCTGCATTTGGACCGGTTGTCATTGCACAAAGCGGAAAAGAAGCAGAAGAAAAAATGTACGATGGTGCGATCCTAGTCGCAAACTGCACAGATCGTGATATGATGGGAGCTTTAGAAAAAGCATCTGCCCTTATCACAGAAGAAGGCGGCTTAACAAGTCATGCAGCAGTTGTTGGACTAAGCCTTGGCATTCCAGTGATTGTTGGTCTTGACAGCGCAACAACACTATTAAAAGAAGGCGAAGAGATTACAGTAGATCCAGCACGCGGAGCGATCTACAAAGGCCGTGCAAGCGTCCTTTAAATCATACTAGAGGGGAGTTGTCTGACTCCTCTCTTTTTTTATGTTACACTAAAAAAAGTAAACAGCTTTCGATGAAAGATACCCCATGAGGTGATATGGTTGAAGAAATATTTTCTACTATTATTAATTCTGTTCCCTGCGGTGGAAATTAGTTTATTTTTAATCTCAAGTAAAATCATTGGCATTTTGCCAACGATGCTGCTCATCGTGCTGACAAGTGCATTAGGTGCTTATTTCGCAAGAAAACAAGGAATAGAAGCCTTCCAAAAAGTGCAGCGAGATTTGCAATATGGCAAGATGCCAGGGGGAGCGATTGTCGATGGTTTTTGTATTCTCATTGGCGGTCTGCTGCTGCTCATTCCAGGCTTCTTATCGGATATCATTGGGGCTTTGCTGCTCATTCCGGTGACGAGAAAGGGAATCAAGCCGCTCTTTGAACGCTGGCTTAGAAACATGTCTAATCGTAACCGCTATACGATCATTCGCTAAAGAGACCTTCAGCTGAAGGTCTCTTTTATTTTTGCATGCCATACCGAATGTACTCATAAATATCTCTGAAAACTCCTGCATTACGGAATGCCTGCCACACGACAAGGGAGGCAGGGCCAATCACAAGTCCTAGAAAACCAAACCATTTTAACCCGACAAATAGCGCCACAAGCGTTGCTAAAGGATTAAGTCCGATGGATTTGCTTAAGACTTTTGGCTCTGATATTTGTCTTTGAATGAGGACGACAATATACAAAATGCCGAGTCCAATGGCGAGGGAAAGATTTCCTGTCATAGCAGAATAAATGATCCACGGTAGAAAAACAGTGCCGCTCCCGATATATGGAAGTAAATCGACGAGCCCAATACATAAAGCAATCACAAGGGCATGTTCGACTTTTAAAATGATGAGTCCAATCAACACAATACCAATCGTCATGGCGACAAGCAGAAGCTGTGCCTTCATAAAGCCGGTAATAGCTTTTTTGATCTCAGATAAAATGGCGCGTGTATGCTGCATCCATTTTGCGGGAAAGATACGTGAGCCATATGATTTTAACGTAAACCAATCTTTCGTGATAAAAAAAGTTGCGAGAGCAGAAAATAACAGAGTGGCTGCTGCATCAGGCAAAAGACCTAAAAACGCTGGAATAAGCTCGAGTGTTTTTGAAAGAAAAGTCCCGATTTTTGCGGCAGCTTCATCACCGAGTGCTTGAATTTGTCCCAAAATCGATTCCTTTTGACCTGCTTGAAGTGTATTAAATTGGGCCGTCATATCATGATATAAAGGCAGAATCTTGTCTGTGAAAAATTGCTCTACAATACCAATCATTTGATCAAGATGGCCAGGCAGCACTTTTGCCAAATAAGCACTTCCTGAAATGATTTCCGCAACTAAAAGCGTCATTAAGCCGGCGGCTGCGACTAAAAAGAGCAAGAGCACAATGACCACAACAAGTCCTCTCGGCATCCCGGTGATCTCTTCGATTTTGCATACGGCAGGATGAATTAAACAAGACACGATAAGGGCGATCCAAAAAGGATATAAAAACGGCAAAGACTGATATAAAAAGACAACCGCAAAAACAGCAATGCTGATCATCATCAAACTTCGCAGAAAAATGGCTACATAGGCGTGATTCACACAATCCCCTCCAAAAAACAAGCATGTCCGATACTTCATTTTATTCAAAAATATTAGTAATATGAAAAGGTCGCAATAAAAAGAAAGAAAGGAGCGGCGTATGTTTACTCAAGCAAATTTGTTTTTGGTTCTTTTACTCGTTATTGCACTTATTGCAAAAAACAATTCGTTAATTTTAGCGGTCTCTGTGCTGATTGCGATTAAGCTGATTGGCCTGGATCAAAAAATATTCCCGGTTCTCCAATCTAAAGGCATTAATTGGGGAGTCACCGTCATTACTATTGCTGTGCTGGTCCCGATTGCAACAGGTGACATTGGATTTAAGCAGCTTGGAGAAGCGATGAAATCTTCCTATGCTTGGATAGCTCTTGGAGCGGGTATATTAGTAGCATTAATTGCAAAAAACGGCATTGTGCTACTCGAAAATGATCCGCATATTACGGCAGCGCTTGTGTTTGGTACCATTTTGGCAGTCAGCTTATTTAAAGGTGTGGCTGTTGGACCGCTTATCGGGGCAGGAATTGCTTATTTGGCGATGCAGGCTGTGAAATTTTTCAGCGGGTGAAAAGAGAGTGGTTCACGCCACTTTCTTTTTTAAATTTTTTCTTGCGTGAGCTTTTGCAAAAAAACATAATTAAATATATTAAAAGAAGCAAAATCCCTTTATTCCATGCCTGATATGGAAGACTGGAAAAAAAAATATCAAAAAAAATTATAGTTAAACATTTAACAAATGTCTGATTATTGTTTATAATGGGAATAGGCTTAATTTTGAACTCATTGATCACACAAGAGATATGAGGCTAAAAGCGCTCTAACCGTATAGGTAAATGTAAGCATTTTCTTTTATGAATCTGCCATTTTATTCGGATTGGATAGCGCTTTCAAAAAGTGAGAATTCTGCAACGAAGGGGAATCTTTTTAAAAAGGGGAGATTGAACATGACAGCAACAAGAGGTCTTGAAGGTATCGTGGCAACAACTTCATCCGTAAGCTCAATTATTGATGATACTCTTACTTATGTAGGGTACAATATCGATGATTTAACTGAAAAAGCTACATTCGAAGAAATTGTCTACCTGTTATGGCACTTAAAGCTGCCGAATGAGCAGGAGCTGAGTGAATTAAAACAGCAGCTCAATGAAAATGCTCAGATTCCGCAAGAAATCATTGAGCATTTTAAATCTTATTCGCTCGATGGGGTTCATCCAATGTCTGCGATTCGTACAGCGGTATCCTTACTAGGTTTACTCGATGACGAATCAGAGATTATGGACAAAGAAGCGAATTACAGAAAGGCGATTCGCTTACAGGCGAAAATTTCTGGACTAGTCGCTGCGTTTTCACGTATTCGCAAGGGACTTGAGCCTGTACAGCCAAAAGAAGAATACAGCTATGCTGCAAACTTCTTGTATATGCTAAATGGCGAAGAGCCGTCACCAGTAGAAATTGAAGCCATTGATAAGGCACTTATTCTACATGCGGATCATGAATTAAACGCATCGACATTTACAGCACGTGTATGTGTTGCTACACTATCAGATATCTACTCTGGTGTGACAGCGGCTATCGGTGCGCTGAAAGGACCGCTTCATGGCGGCGCTAATGAAGGCGTGATGAAGATGCTTTCAGAAATTGGCGAAGTTGAAAACGTAGATTCCTATATTCATGGTAAGCTAGAAAAGAAAGAAAAAATTATGGGCTTTGGCCACCGTGTATACCGTCAAGGTGACCCGCGTGCAAAGCATCTAAAAGAAATGAGCCAGCGTTTAACAAATCTCACTGGCGAGCCGAAATGGTATGAAATGTCTGTTCGCGCAGAGGAAATCGTGACATCAGAGAAAAATCTTCCGCCAAATGTTGATTTTTATTCTGCATCTGTATATCACAGTCTTGGTATTGATCATGACTTGTTTACACCAATTTTCGTGATCAGCCGATTCTCTGGATGGATTGCTCACATTCTAGAGCAATATGACAACAACCGTCTCATCCGTCCAAGAGCTGACTACATTGGACCTGATCTTCAAACCTTTGTTCCGATCAGTGAAAGAGACTAATGTTTATAGAATAAGCGGGGGCTGATTTCAAAAGGCCAATCAGCCTCTATATCAACAAAAAAACGAATCACGTGAAAAACTTTTTTGCTTGCAGACATCAAGCCAAGAAGTTTCAAATATTCACTACATAACCTGGGAGGTAATATCATTGTCACAAGGCGAAAAAATTACAGTTACTGGCGGCGTATTGAATGTACCAAATAATCCAATTATCCCGTTTATCGAAGGGGACGGAATCGGTCCTGACATTTGGAAAGCAGCATCAAGAGTACTTGAAGCAGCTGTAGAAAAAGCTTATAAAGGTGAAAAGCAAATCACTTGGAAAGAAGTATATGCAGGTGAGAAAGCTTACAATAAAACTGGAGAGTGGCTTCCTGAGCAAACGCTTGAAGACATTCGTGAATATTTAATTGCAATTAAAGGACCACTAACAACACCAATTGGCGGAGGAATCCGTTCATTAAACGTGGCACTTAGACAAGAGCTTGATTTATTCACATGCTTACGTCCAGTTCGCTGGTTCAAAGGCGTACCTTCTCCTGTGAAACGTCCAGAAGACACAGATATGGTGATCTTCCGTGAGAACACAGAAGATATCTATGCAGGTATCGAGTATGCAAAAGGTTCAGACGAAGTGAAGAAGTTAATTGACTTCTTGAAAAACGAATTAGGTGTGAACAAAATCCGTTTCCCAGAAACGTCAGGTATCGGAATCAAGCCAGTTTCTGAAGAGGGAACATCCCGTCTTGTCAGAGCGGCTATCCAATATGCAATTGACCAAGGCCGTAAATCTGTGACGCTTGTTCACAAAGGAAACATCATGAAATTTACAGAAGGTGCCTTCAAAAACTGGGGCTACGAAGTGGCTGAAAAAGAGTTTGGCGACAAGGTCTTTACATGGGCACAATATGATCGTATTGTAGAACAAGATGGAAAAGATGCGGCAAACAAAGCGCAAAGTGAAGCAGAAGCTGCTGGCAAAATCATTGTCAAAGACAGCATTGCAGATATTTTCCTTCAACAAATCCTAACTCGTCCAGCTGAGTTCGATGTTGTGGCTACAATGAACTTAAATGGAGATTACATCTCTGATGCACTTGCAGCACAAGTTGGTGGAATTGGTATCGCGCCAGGTGCGAACATCAACTACGAAACAGGACACGCTATTTTTGAAGCGACTCACGGAACAGCACCAAAATATGCTGGTCTTGATAAAGTGAATCCATCTTCTGTTCTTCTATCAGGCGTGCTTTTACTTGAGCACCTTGGCTGGCAGGAAGCAGCTGATCTAGTGATTCAATCTGTTGAAAAAACAATTGCATCTAAAGTCGTCACGTACGATTTTGCTAGATTAATGGATGGCGCAACAGAAGTAAAATGTTCTGAGTTTGCTGACGAGCTCATCAAAAACTTGTCTTGATTCTTAAACTTTAAAGTTAAAGGGGAAAAAGGAAATGGCAAACAAGCGTAAAAAAGTATCTGTCATCGGAGCAGGTTTTACTGGAGCAACTACAGCATTTCTAACAGCTCAAAAAGAATTAGCGGATGTCGTATTAGTTGATATCCCGCAGCTTGAAAACCCAACAAAAGGGAAAGCTCTTGATATGCTGGAAGCAAGCCCTGTTCAAGGCTTCGATGCGAACATTACAGGCACTTCTAACTACGAAGATACAGCCGGTTCTGATGTCGTGGTCATTACGGCAGGAATTGCAAGAAAGCCGGGAATGAGCCGTGACGATCTCGTGTCAACAAACGAAAAAATCATGCGCAGCGTGACACGCGAAATCGTTAAATATTCTCCAGAAGCCATTATTGTTGTGTTAACAAACCCTGTTGATGCAATGACATATGCCGTTTATAAAGAATCAGGATTACCAAAAGAAAAAGTCATTGGACAATCGGGCATTCTTGATACAGCACGTTTCCGTACGTTTGTTGCTCAAGAATTAAACCTATCTGTCAAAGATGTGACGGGCTTTGTCCTTGGTGGACATGGCGACGACATGGTCCCGCTTGTTCGTTACTCTTATGCAGGCGGTATCCCGCTTGAAACATTGATTCCAAAAGATCGAATTGATGCGATTGTTGAAAGAACAAGAAAAGGCGGCGGTGAAATCGTAAACCTATTAGGTAACGGTAGTGCCTATTATGCACCTGCTGCTTCACTAGTAGAAATGGTTGAGGCGATTCTAAAAGATCAGCGCCGCGTCATCCCAACGATTGCATACCTTGAAGGTGAATATGGCTACGAAGGCATTTACCTTGGAGTACCAACAATCGTAGGTGGAAACGGCCTTGAGCAGATCATTGAGCTTGAGCTGACAGAAGAAGAAAGAAGTCAGCTTGACCGTTCGGTTGAATCTGTTAAGAACGTCATGAAAGTATTGTCTTAATATGAAAAAAAGAAGGCTTCTCTTATGAGGGGCCTTCTTTTTGTTTACAAAACAAATCTTGTCGAAATTTTAAATTGTCCTCTTGTTAAGCTTTCGTTAAAATGAAAGAGAAAGCATGACTTCTCGCTTTTCACATAAGATACAAAAAAACGGATGCAGGGGAAATCACTAATTGGAGGCACAACATGAATAAAAAAATATTAGTTGTGGATGATGAAGAATCGATTGTAACACTTCTAAGCTATAACCTTGAAAGGGCGGGCTATGATGTCGTCACAGCAAGAGATGGCGAAGAAGCGCTTGAAAAAGCAGCAAGTGAACAGCCTGATCTCATTGTATTAGATTTAATGCTTCCGAAGATGGACGGCATTGAAGTGTGCAAACAACTGAGAATTCAAAAAATGATGTTCCCTATTTTAATGCTGACAGCAAAGGACGATGAATTTGATAAGGTGCTCGGTCTTGAACTTGGAGCCGATGATTACATGACAAAGCCATTCAGTCCTAGAGAAGTTGGTGCGCGGGTAAAAGCCATCTTGAGAAGAGCGCAGCAATCTCAGCCTGTTCCCACGCAAGAGGAGAAGGAAGAGGTCATTGCAGACCAAATCAAAATTGGTGAACTGCGCATTTTACCAGAACACTACGAAGTCTACTTCCAAGAAGAACGCCTAGAGCTTACGCCGAAGGAATTTGAACTGCTGCTTTATTTGGCCAAGCATAAAGGACGTGTCCTCACACGTGATCTGCTGCTCAGTGCCGTTTGGAATTATGACTTTGCAGGTGACACTCGTATTGTGGATGTGCATATCAGCCACTTGCGGGACAAAATTGAAAAGAACACGAAAAAACCAACATATATTAAAACCATTCGCGGCTTAGGCTACAAATTGGAGGAGCCAAAGCCAAATGAGTAAAATTAGAACCCGCCTGTTTTCGGGACTTATTTTTCTCCTTTTTATTGTGTTTGTTGCACTTGGCCTTTTTTTGGATCACATGTTCCATGTTTTTTATGAAACAAAATTAACGGAACGTATGGAAAATGAATCGAGCTTTCTTCTTTCTTCCATGGATGGTGATGATCTGCAGGCGAAGCAAAACAAAGAAATCCTCAATCAGGCAAAGCAGCATCTCGATATGAATGCGTCAATTGTGGATCTGAAGGGGAATATCATACATACAACAGGTCAAGCGGAGCAAAGGGGCATCATTCAAAACACATTGAACAATGAACGACTTCAAACAAAAGGAGTCGTCATTGAGGATGAGAAGGATGCGCTGTTTCATTACGCAGTCCCTATCCTGAAACAAAACGAACCGGCAGGCTATTTATTTCTCCACGCGTCATTCCAGCCTTTAAATGAAATTGACGGCCAGCTTTGGCTCGCATTAGCCGTTTGTCTTAGCTCGGCGATTATTATCATCGTTTTCTTTGGATACCGCATGTCGATGAAATATGTAAAACCGATAGATTATGCCACAAAGGTAGCCAAACAGCTGGAACGCGGGAACTATGATACCAATCATTATGAAGAGCTGATCATTGAAACAAGTGAGCTTAATACATCAATGAAGCGCCTGGCAGAAAGTCTTCAAGAAATGACAAGCACGGGGGAGATGCAGCGAGACCGTCTGCAAACAGTCATTGAAAACATCGGAGCAGGGATTATTTTGATTGATAAGATGGGGTATATCAACCTAGTCAATCGAACCTTCCGCAAGCAGTTTAAAGTACAAAAGCACATTTACATGCACAAGCTGTACCATGAAGCATTTACACATGAAGAAATTATTGAGCTGATTGACGAAATTTTCATGACAGAAACGAAGGTACGAAAGTTTTTACGCCTAGCCGTTGACATCGAACGGCGCTACTTCCAGGTGGATGGTGTTCCCATTTTAAGTACAGACGATGAATGGAAAGGAATCGTCCTTGTGTTTCATGACGTGACAGAAACAAAGCAGCTGGAGCAGATGCGAAAAGATTTTGTCGCCAATGTGTCTCACGAATTAAAGACACCGATTACGTCGATTAAAGGATTCTCCGAAACTCTTCTTGATGGAGCGATTGATGACAAAGAAGCGCTGACACAATTCCTTTCCATCATTCTAAAAGAGAGTGTCCGTCTCGAAACTCTCATTCAAGATTTACTCGATCTTTCCAAAATCGAGCAGCAGCATTTCAAATTGAATATTCAAGACGCCAATGCGACAGAAATCATTCAAGAGATTGAAGTCCTTTTAAAACAAAAGGCCGCAGAAAAAGGCATTCAATTACAAGTGCGTATCCCGAAAGAGCCTGTCTATGTGATGGCAGATCCGCTGAGATTAAAGCAAATCTTCCTCAATCTCGTGAACAATGCCCTTACCTATACACCAGAGGGAGGGAGTGTCACCATCTCAGCAAGACCGCGGAAAGGCGCCTATGAATTTGATGTAGCAGATACAGGAATCGGCATGAAGAAAAGCGAGATTCCAAGAATATTTGAGAGATTTTATCGAATTGATAAAGATAGAAGTAGAAATTCAGGCGGTACAGGTCTTGGTCTTGCGATTGTCAAACACCTTGTGGAGGCGCATGAAGGGACGATTTCGGTCCATAGCAAACAAGGCAAAGGAACGACTTTTACAGTGAGTCTGAAATCAAAATAGTGAAAAAAGGAAAGTTGCGTTAAAATTTACATGATCTTTACAATGAATTCATGTTTAGTTAAACAATCATTGGTAGGATGAATAGGAACCCCTTCATCCAAGGAGCCAATTTTGTAAGGACGAAAACACTTGTTGTTTTCGTCCCTTTTTTATGCAGGTTCGACTATTTTCTTTTCAAAATAAACTTTGATAAAATGATGATACAATGTGTGAAAGAGACGGCTGAAATGGCTCAGCCGATGGAGGATTAAAACATGACAGACAAAAAGAAATTAGTACTAGTGGATGGAAACAGTCTCGCTTACCGAGCCTTTTTTGCTTTGCCGCTATTATCAAATGATAAAGGCGTTCATACAAACGCCATTTACGGCTTTGCAATGATTTTAATGAAGATGCTCGAGGACGAGAAGCCAACCCATATGCTCGTTGCATTTGATGCGGGAAAAACAACGTTCCGCCACGAGACATTTAAAGAATATAAAGGCGGAAGACAAAAAACGCCGCCAGAGCTATCAGAACAAATGCCGTTCATCCGTGAACTATTAGATGCCTATCAGGTAAAAAGGTACGAGCTTCCTCAATACGAGGCTGACGATATTATCGGGACATTGGCTGTGGAGGCAGAAAAAGACGGCTTTGAAGTCAAAATTTTCTCAGGAGATAAGGACTTAACGCAGCTCTCAACAGACCATACGACGGTGGCGATTACGAAAAAAGGCATTACAGAAGTAGAATATTACACACCGGCTCATATTGAAGAGAAATATGGACTGCGCCCAGATCAAATCATCGATATGAAAGGCTTGATGGGAGATTCCTCAGATAATATTCCAGGGGTGCCAGGTGTAGGTGAAAAAACAGCGATTAAATTATTAAAGCAGTTTGAAACGGTTGAAAATCTGCTTGAACATATTGACGAAGTGAGCGGGAAAAAGCTAAAAGAAAAGCTTGAAGAATATAAAGATCAAGCGGTGATGAGTAAAAAACTCGCAACGATTCTTGTAGAAGCGCCAATTGATGTATCAAGCAAGGATCTCGCATATGAAGGCCCTCATATGGATCAAGTGATCTCTCTTTATAAAGAACTAGGCTTTCAAACGCTCCTAGAGCGTCTAGGAGAAGCACCAGAAACAGGTGAACAGGTCGAAGTAGAAGCATTAGAAGTGAAAAAAATGACGGATGTAACGGATGAGATGCTGACAGATCATGCCGCCCTTGTGGTAGAACAGCTAGGAGATAATTATCATGAAGCGGATTTGATCGGTTTTGCGATTCATAATGAAAACGGTGCGTTTTTTATCACGAAAGAAGATGCGCTTCAATCAGACGCATTTAAACAATGGGTACAGGATGAAACGAAGAAGAAATGGGTCTTTGATTCAAAAAGAGCAGTTGTCGCCCTCAGATGGCATGATGTCGATCTAAAAGGTGTCGATAACGATGTCCTGCTCGCTTCCTATGTCGTCAACCCTCAGAAATCGTATGAGGACGTTGCAAGTGTGGCGAAGGAATACGGTCTCAACATCGCTCTTTCTGATGAAAAAGTGTACGGAAAAGGAGCAAAGCAGGCGATTCCACCTGAAGATGAACTGAAGGAACATCTTGGACGAAAAGCAGCGGCGATCTCTGCTCTGCATGATTTAACACTTGAAGCGTTAGAAAAAAATGATCAGCTTGAACTGTATGAAGACTTAGAGCTCCCGCTTGCCCTCATCTTAGGTGAAATGGAATCCCTTGGCGTAAAGGTAGATTTTGAGCGCCTAGAAAAGATGGGTGAAGAATTAACGAAAAAGCTGAAAGAATATGAAGAAACCATTCACCGCTTAGCAGGAGAAACGTTTAACATCAATTCTCCTAAACAGCTTGGCGTGATTCTTTTTGAAAAATTAGGTCTGCCGATTATTAAAAAGACAAAGACGGGCTACTCGACATCTGCGGATGTTCTCGAAAAACTTGAAGATAAGCACGAAATCATTCGGTCCATTCTGCATTACCGCCAAATTGGAAAGCTGCAATCGACCTATGTGGAAGGCTTAATGAAAGTAACGCGCAAGGATACCCATAAAGTGCATACAAGATTTAATCAAGCACTCACACAAACAGGAAGATTAAGCTCAACAGATCCAAACCTTCAAAACATCCCGATTCGTTTAGAAGAAGGACGGAAGATTCGTCAAGCATTCGTTCCATCAAAAGAAGGCTGGCTCATGTTTGCTGCTGACTATTCTCAAATTGAGCTGCGTGTACTCGCTCATATTTCTCAGGACGAGAATTTGATCGAAGCGTTTACGCAAGATATGGATATTCACACAAAGACAGCGATGGACGTGTTCCATGTCTCAGAAGAAGAAGTGACTTCCTCTATGAGAAGACAAGCCAAGGCTGTCAACTTCGGAATTGTATATGGAATCAGTGACTATGGATTATCTCAAAATCTTGGGATCACAAGAAAAGAAGCAGCCGCCTTTATCGAACGCTATTTAACAAGCTTTAAAGGCGTGAAAACCTATATGGAAGAGATCGTGCAGGAAGCGAAACAAAAAGGATATGTCACGACGCTTCTCAAACGCAGACGGTATATCCCGGATATTACAAGCCGTAATTTTAATATCAAAAGCTTTGCCGAACGAACAGCCATGAACACACCGATCCAAGGTAGTGCGGCTGATATTATTAAAAAAGCCATGATTGATATGGCGCGAAAGTTAAAAGAAGAAAACTTGCAGGCAAATCTTTTATTACAGGTGCACGATGAACTGATCTTCGAAGCACCGAAAGAAGAAATTGCCATACTTGAAAAAATTGTCCCTGAAGTCATGGAAAATGCACTTCAGCTAGATGTGCCGCTAAAAGTTGATTTTGCTTCAGGGCCATCTTGGTACGACGCAAAATAATAGAGAGAGAAAAAGGAGCGAGGAGCATGCCGGAATTACCAGAAGTTGAAACCGTCCGGCGCACACTCAAGCGGTTAGTCGAAGGAAAAACGATTGAAACGGTCGATATCAAATGGCCAAATATCATCAAACGTCCTGGGGAGCCGGAAGAGTTCGCAAGAAGGATGGTAGGAGAAACGATACAAACCATTGAAAGAAGAGGAAAGTTCCTGCTCTTTCATTTAGACCACTACGTAATGGTCTCCCATTTAAGGATGGAAGGGAAATACCGTGTACATGAAGCGCATGAGCCATACGATAAACATGTACACGTCGTCTTTACGTTTACAGACGGTACTGAGCTTCGGTACCATGATGTACGTAAATTTGGCACGATGCATTTATTTCAGCCGGGTGAAGAAGAAAAGGAACTCCCGCTCTCACAGCTGGGATATGAGCCTTTTGATGATCAATTCACTCCGGAATATTTATGGGAGCAATTGAAAAAAACATCCCGTGTGGTCAAAACAGCGCTGCTTGATCAAAAGATTGTCGTGGGACTAGGTAATATTTATGTAGATGAGGTTTTGTTTAAAGCAGGCATTCATCCAGAAACAAAAGCGAATCAGCTCAGCCTTGAATCGTGTAAAGTGCTTCACAGGCATATTATCGATACACTTCAAGTGGCGGTAGATGCAGGAGGAAGCACGATTCGCTCATATATCAATTCACAAGGTGATATTGGCACATTTCAGCTGCAGCTTCTTGTGTATGACCGGCGGGGAGAGCCTTGTCAAACATGCGGAAGCATCATTGAGAAAACAGTAGTCGGAGGGCGCGGCACTCATTTTTGTGTGACCTGCCAAAAACGTCCTCAATAAAAATCAGCCATCAGCATGCTTCCTTTTTGCTGTGCATACGATAAAAAACATTCATTTTTCAGCAAGGTGTAGACTGACACACAGCCCACCTGCTCTTCATATAGTGAAGAAGAGTCTAAGGACGCCTAGAGACTCTTGATCATCGTTGCATGAACAGAAAGGAAGAGTTCAGGTATGATTTCGATTTCGCTCCTGTTTTTAGCTATTGCAGTCAGCATTGACAGCTTTTCTGTAGGCTTTACGTATGGCCTTCGTAAAATGAAGATTCCATTTAAAGCGATTGTCATTATTGCATGCTGTTCAGGGATTGTGCTGCTCATTTCCATGCTGATTGGCAGCCTGCTGACGACATTCCTCCCTGTCTCAGTGACAGATAAACTTGGTGGAGGCATTTTAATCGCCATTGGACTTTGGGTCCTTTATCAATTTTACAAACCAGCGAAAGAGCGTGATTTGCTTCTTCATGAAAAGACATTGCTCAATGTGGAAGTGCAATCGCTTGGTCTTGTTATTCAAATTTTGCGAAAGCCGACAAGTGCAGATATTGACCGTTCTGGGACGATCAATGGAATAGAAGCGGTGCTTCTTGGGATTGCTTTATCCATTGATGCATTTGGCGCAGGGATTGGCGCTGCGATTCTAGGCTTTTCTCCAATTGTCATGAGTATCACTGTGGCCGTGATGAGCTCACTCTTTGTGTGTATCGGGCTCCGTGCCGGTCATTACTTGGCAAATTGGCGCTGGATCGATAAACTTGCATGCTTACCAGGGCTTCTGCTCATTTTAATTGGGGTGTGGAAGCTGTAAAGGAGGAAATCAATTGACGCTTGTCATTGGATTAACAGGCGGGATTGCTAGTGGAAAAAGCACCGTCTCCCAGATGATAAAAGAGCAGGGCATCCGGGTCGTGGACGCAGATGTCATTGCAAAAGAAGCGGTTGCCAAAGGAACACCAGCTCTTCAACAAATCGTTCAAACCTTTGGTGAGGATGTTCTCCTGCCAAATGGGGAGCTGAACCGGCAGCAGCTTGGAGCCATCATTTTTTCTGATGAAGAGAAAAGAAAGCAGCTGAATGCGATTGTTCATCCTGAAGTGAGAAAAGAAATGCTCAAACAGAGAGATGAAGGGGTTAGTCAGAAGGAAACCTTCGTTGTCCTCGATATCCCGCTTTTATTTGAAAGTCAGCTGGAAAGTCTCGTCGACCGCATCATTGTGGTGTATACAACGCCTGAATTGCAGCTATCGCGGCTCATGAATCGAAATGACCTCAGCGAGGAAGAAGCGCTGAATCGTATTCACTCTCAGCAGCCTCTTGAGGAGAAATGTAAAAAAGCAGACCGCGTGATAGAGAACACACAAGACCTTGCTTTTATCAGAAGGCAATTGCAGAACATATTAAATGAATGGGAACATACAGATAAGTAAGAGTACATACACGTACTCTTCTTTTTTTATGCTTTATTCTGATTTCCTTTGAAAAGAACAGCCCTTTTTAGAAAATATACGTTTATATACTGGCAATTACATTCTAATGTGATATACTAATTTCATAAATAAATTTATTGAGTATAACACATAATAGAGGAGTGACCTGTTCATGAAGGTAAAAGCAGCGATCAATGGGTTTGGCAGAATTGGACGCATGGTCTTCAGAAAAGCAATGCTTGATGATCAAATTCAAATTGTAGCGGTGAACGCAAGCTATCCTGCCGAAACGCTAGCACATTTAATTAAATATGATACAAATCATGGACGTTACGAATGCGATGTGACAGCAGAAGATGACGCCTTGATTGTGAATGGCAAAAGAGTGCTTTTGCTCAATAATAGAGACCCAAAGCAGCTTCCATGGGGAGAGCTTGGGATTGATATCGTGATCGAAGCAACAGGTAAATTTAATTCAAAAGATCAAGCGATGGGCCATATAGATGCCGGAGCGAAAAAAGTCGTTCTAACAGCTCCAGGTAAAAATGAAGACATTACGATTGTGATGGGCGTCAATGAGGATGATCTTGATCCTGAAAAACACGTCATTATTTCAAACGCATCTTGTACAACAAACTGTTTAGCACCAGTTGTGAAACTGTTAGATGATGAATTTGGCATCGACAATGGTTTAATGACAACGGTACATGCTTATACAAATGATCAAAAAAATATCGATAACCCGCATAAGGATCTGCGCCGGGCGAGAGCATGTGCTCAGTCCATTATTCCAACTACGACGGGTGCCGCTAAAGCGCTTTCTTTAGTACTTCCGCACATGAAAGGGAAATTGCACGGACTTGCACTTCGCGTACCAGTTTCCAATGTGTCGATGGTTGATCTTGTTGTTGACTTGAAAAAAGATGTCACAGCAGAAGAAGTCAATGCAGCCTTCTCGAATGCATCTAAAACATCTCTTGCCGGTATTTTAGATTACACAGATGAGCCGCTTGTCTCTACGGACTTTAACACGAATCCTTATTCAGCAGTCGTTGATGGACTGACAACGATGGTAATGGAAGGGAGAAAAGTGAAAGTTCTTGCATGGTATGACAATGAATGGGGTTATTCATGCCGAGTGGTTGACCTTGTGAAGTTTGTCGGGGCACAGATGAAAGAGCTGTCTGCTGTTTGAAATGAAGAAGATGAACGTCCCTTTTTCAAGAAATGAGAGAAAATCCCACTAAAAACACAGCTTGCAAAATGGGTCTAAACAAAGTATACTATTTTTCGTGAACTTCTTGTTCGCAGACTCATTCGGGTATACTTAAAGGGTTAGGACCTCTTAGGACTAACTTTCCCCCGTGGTATATGTCCGGTCCGGCTGCTTAGAACTTCACTCTTTCATTCTTGTTTAAAGGGGGGTCCATGATGGAAACAATCGGACGTCACGTTATCTCCGAGCTATGGGGATGCGACTGTGATAAACTGAACGACATGGATTTTATTGAAAAAACGTTTGTAAATGCAGCTTTGAAATCAGGAGCTGAGGTAAGAGAGGTTGCTTTTCACAAATTTGCACCTCAAGGAGTAAGTGGAGTTGTCATTATTTCTGAATCTCATCTGACAATTCACAGCTTTCCTGAACATGGTTATGCGAGCATAGATGTTTATACTTGCGGCGACCTAGATCCGAATATTGCAGCAGATCATATCGGAGATGAATTAGGTGCTGAAACAAGAGAAAACATCGAAATTCCTCGAGGCATGGGACCTGTACAAGTGAAACAGGCACAAGCCAAAGCACTGTAAACATAAAAAAGATTGCAATGGGAGCTGGCCAAAAGCATTGAATGCCTTTGTGTTATGCTCCTTTTTATATTTATTTGATAAAAAATCCAACATTCCCCAGCTTGTCTATACTTTTGTTCTAGGAAAACAAAGGTTTTTTTTATAAAATAAAGAAAGAGGCATTATGGCAAAGGGGATACGTGTATGATTTTAGGACAAAAGTTTAAACGATTCATGTCAAACCATACAGAAACAGCTGACGAACATCCAGTATCAGAACTGAAAAGCCATTACTACAAATCGACGAATGCACAAGTTTTTCAAGCGGTGGAAGCTATGCTTTCCCGAAGCGATTCCTATCAAGTGACATCTGTTTCAGCAGAACGAGGTGAAATCAGCGCAAACATACGATTGCCGAAAAAAGCCTTTCTCGTGGCGACTGTCATTTCAATTCGTCCTTTTGAAACAGCTGTCGATTTTAATGTGACAACAGAAACGGCTCTGCCCACAGATTTCGGCTATAGTCAAAAAACCGTTCTGTCCCTTTATGATGAACTAGACAAACAACTTCCAAGAATAGATCGGAGCTGATGAAATGAAATGTCCCACATGTCAGCACCTTGGCACAAGGGTGCTTGATTCAAGACCAGTAGATGAAGGGAAATCCATCCGTCGTAGAAGAGAGTGCGAAAGCTGCCAATATCGCTTTACGACGTTTGAGAAATTAGAAGAATTACCGCTGATTGTGGTGAAAAAAGAAGGGATTCGAGAAGAATTCAGCCGGGAAAAAATGCTGAGAGGACTCATCAAAGCGTGTGAAAAGCGTCCTGTCGCTTTAAAGCAGCTGGAGGATGTCTGCTTTAATATCGAAAAAGAACTGCGCAATCAAGGCATGTCAGAAGTGAAAAGCGAGCTTGTAGGTGAAATGGTCATGGACGAGCTGGCGAAAATTGATGAAGTGTCTTACGTCAGGTTTGCCTCAGTTTACCGGCAGTTTAAAGATATCAATGTCTTTATTGATGAATTAAAAGATCTATTAAAGAAAGAACGCTAAAAGAGCTGGAGATTCTTCATGCTCTTTTTCCTGCGTAAAGCGTAAAACGTAAAAAGAGTGTACAATGGAAACAATCGCAATTCATGGGGAGGATCAGCATATGACAGAGCATTGGAAGGAAGTGCTAGCCGTCGATCCGTATGTCGTCAAAAGCGCTTCATTGCTCGGTGACATCGATAGACAGCTCATCACTCTTTTATATCAGCCGCTTATTGGCATGTCCGCTTTCAGCTTATACATGACGCTTTGGGGTGAGCTGGAACAAAATCGTATGTGGGGGAAACCTGCACCTCATCGGCAGCTCATGGTCATGCTGCAGACGAATTTAAATGATATTTTTGAGGAACGTTTAAAGCTTGAAGCGATCGGCTTACTCCGCACATATGAACAGGAAACGGAAGAAGGCAGACTGTTTACATATGAGCTTGTACCGCCGCTAAGACCGGATGAGTTTTTCCAAGATGGTATGCTGAATGTCCTGCTGTACCATCGTGTAGAAAAAGCAAAATATATGCAGCTGCGTGATTATTTCTCATATCCAGGTGTTCCTGCAGAAGCAAAGAACATTTCACGTTCGTTTGAAGAAGTGTTTCACGTATTGCAGCCAGGCGAACGCAAGATGACAGAAGAAATTCATCAGGCGTCATCGCTTGATCAAGGCTATGAATATGTGACCGTTGGATCGAGTCAGCCGGCACCGCTCTCAGACGAATCCTTTGATTTTGATCTATTGTTAGCGGGAATGTCTGACATGATGATTCCAAGAAAGGCTTTGACAAAGCAGGTAAAAGAAACAATTAAGAAGTTAGCTGTTGTATACGGCATCACCCCGCTTCAAATGCAAAATATTGTAGCAGGTGCATGCGGTTCGGATCAAATGATCTCAACAGAAGAGCTGAGAAAAGCAGCAAGAGACTGGTACCAAATTGAATACAGAGGCGAACAGCCAAAACTGATTGATCAAAAACAGCCAAGACACTTGCGCCAAGATGCTTCAAAGACGCCGGCGGCAGATACTCCAGATGCAAAATTGATTGAAAAGCTGGATCATATTTCTCCTAGGGAGCTGCTAAAAGACATGGCAGATGGCATTGAGCCAACGTATGCCGACTTAAGAATTGTCGAAGATATCATGCTCGAGCAGCAGCTAGAGCCAGGTGTCATGAATGTTCTCATCTACTATACATTACTCAAAACAGATATGAAGCTGTCAAAAACATATATGCAAAAAATCGCCGCTCATTGGGTGAGAAAGAAAATCAAAACCGTAGCAGCGGCCATGAAAATTGCCAAAGAAGAAAACAGACAAATGACAGAGTGGGCGCAGCAGAAAAAGCAGCGCAGCACATATGGTTCAGGAAAAGTCGTCAGGGAAGAGAAACTGCCTGACTGGATGAAAGAAACCGAAACAAAAGAACAGCCGGCAAAAGAGCAAACGGACAGTCTGTCTACAGAAGACCTCGAACGAGAAAAAGAAAAACTGTTAGATCAGTTTAAAAATATGAAAAAGTACAATGCACATTAAGGTGAGGTGAGATGGGATGAAACCGATCGGTCGTTCATTTGAACAGCTAAAAGGACGAGTAGATTTTCGCGTGAGATACAATCAGATTAAAGAAAGTGTGTTATCTGATAAAGATGTGAAGGCCTTTTTACAGAAGCATCAAGAAGAGATACATGAAGACATGATCAATCGCAGCTTGAACCGGCTCTTTGAATATGTGCAGCAGTCGAAGGGCTGCTCTTATTGCTTAGATGACGAAAACGTCAATGCCATTTTAGATGGGTATCACCCGAAGCTTGTGATCAAAGGTCAGAGTATTGATATTGAATATTCGCCTTGCCCAGTCAAACTGCGGCTCGATAGACAGAAAAAACAGCAAGAGCTGATGAAAAGCATGTATATTCCGCAAAATGTCCTTCAAGCGACGTTCGCTGATCTGAACGTTGTGGGAAGACAAGAGGTAATCCAAAAAGTAGGTCAATTCCTCCAAAGCTATGATGAGACTGGAAAAGGAAAAGGCTTGTATTTACACGGAAAGTTTGGAGTAGGAAAAACGTATATACTGGCAGCTATTGCACAGCAGCTAGCGGAGAAAGAATACCCATCCCTACTTGTTTACGTGCCTGAATTTGTGAGAGAGTTAAAAAATTCATTAGCTGATCATACGCTAGAAGAAAAGCTGAATATGGTCAAGTCCACCCCAATTTTAATGCTTGATGATATTGGTGCAGAATCGATGACAAGCTGGGTGCGGGATGAGCTGCTCGGAACGATTTTACAATACCGTATGGCAGAGCAGCTGCCGACATTTTTCTCTTCTAATTTCTCACCAAACGAGCTGAAGCATCACTTTACGTACTCACAGCGTGGGGAAAAAGAAGAGGTCAAAGCCGCTCGTTTAATGGAACGGATTCTCTATTTAGCAGAGCCAGTGTTGCTTGAAGGAGAAAACCGCCGTCATTTATAAAAGCGTATGTCACCTGAAGGAGGAGCAAATGAAATGAACAAAAGAAAATGGCTGCTTTTTCTTGTGATTGGCATTCTTGCTGCTGCACTGTGGTGGCTGAACAAACAGCATCTTCAGCTTGCGCCAAAAGATGTGAAGAATTGGGTGCTTCAATTTGGGATGCTGGCTCCCTTTGTTTTTCTTTTTTTATCTCTTTTCCGCCCGTTTGTTCTCGTCCCGATTACGGTCTTTTCCTTGGCAGCAGGTTTGGCATTCGGCAGTGTCCTTGGGACGATTTATGCCCTCATTGGAGCTACAGCCGGGGCAACAGGCTCCTTCATGATTGCTTCAACCTTTCGAGCAAAAAAGAAGGAAACGGATTCAAACAGCCGGAAGCTGAAAGCGGTGACGTCCCGTATTCAGGAGCATGGATTTCTTTATATTTTGTTATTGCGTATTGCACCGATTCATTTTGATTTTGTCAGCTATGCGGCAGCCGCTTCGCGTGCAAATTATCGTGCATTTGTGGCAGCCACCTTTTTAGGCTTAATACCGGGGACAATTGCGTTAAATGTTCTCGGCTCAAGCTTTGTCAGCGGCAATTATGCGGCCTTAGTGGTTGTTTGTTTGATTTATTTGATCTTTATCTCCGTACCACTCATTTTAAAAAGAAAGATGCCTGATTTATTTTAGGCGTCTATTTTTTATGTTCTCCCCATATATATGTAACAGATGTCGTTAGGGGGGACAAACATGCTTGAAATAATCTTTGAAGATGAATATGATACCGCCGCTTTTTTACATCTTGCTGAACACTTGGACAGTCGGCATCACATGTCAATTCAACAAGGGAAAGACCGGCTTCTCATAGAGGCGAAGGGATCAGAAGAAGCACTTGAGCACATTGTGCGGCCATTATTGGTTCACTTTTTTTTGGAATGCAAAGAAAATGAGCGCATGCGCAGCATCCTTGAAAACACCTATTTATTTAAAGATCCTGAAGAGCAGCACCAAATTCTTTCCATCGCTCACAGTATCATGAATGGGGACTTAGATGATATTCCCGGCATTCATCAAGACCCGCCTAGAGAAGCCCTTTTAAAAAAGGAGCTTGAGGCGATTTCTTTACAGCAAGGTGTTTTTTCAATTGGTTCATTTATGACATTTAGGCTGTCAGAGTATGACCGAAGGCTGAAGAACTATGTTGAAGTGTCCATTGAAGAATACAAAATGGAACAAGAGTATCAAAATTTCATTCAATCACTTCGAGACTATGTGATGGCAAGAGAGCCTAGGCTCGAAAAAGTACATGTTGTGCATCAGGACCGCCTGGTGATTTGGGAATTTCGCTACGCTTCTGAGCGTGATCAAAAACAATACATAGACAGACAGTTTGTAAGAGAGCATCCAATGTATATTGATTCGCAGCTGATTGCACCGCTCGTCTCTATTGCACCGCAAAAAATTGACCTATTTACAAATGATACAGGTCACTCGATGGTGCAAACCATTCAAAATATTTTTCAAGAAAGGGTCGAGGTGTTCCCGTCTCATTCATTCCAAGAGCAGAATGTTCAATTTGTACATGCTCATTTCAACAAGAAAAGTGAAAAGCTTTCTTGATTTTCACGAAAAAACGTTTTATAATACGGTGTAACTTCATACAGAGACCGTATTGATAAGGACATGAACAAATGAACACCCGCTTAAAGAGAGGGAAGCCGCGGCTGAAAGCTTCCTAGCAGAGGACCATTTGCTTTACCACCTTTGAACATCAGCTGTGAACTTTTTAGTAATGGCTGACGGGAATTCCCGTTATCGAAACACAAGCCGTATTTGCTTATGAAAAAGTAAGCTGCAAATACGGGAAAAAGGGTGGAACCACGATTCCGTTTATTCAACCTCGTCCCTTTCCAGGGGGCGGGGTTTTTATATTGCCAAAAAAAGGAGTGACCAGAGATGTCAGAACAAATTCAACTTACATTTCCAGATGGAGCAGTCAAGGAGTTTGACAAAACAGCTACAACAGAAGACATCGCGGCATCAATTAGCCCGGGCCTAAAGAAAAAAGCACTTGCCGGTAAATTGAACGGTAAAGAAATAGATCTGCGTACGCCGCTATTAGAAAGTGGAACAATCGAGATTATCACAGATAAAAGTGAAGAAGCACTCGACATTATGCGCCACAGCACAGCACATTTGCTAGCACAGGCAATCAAACGCCTGTATGGAAAAGAGCATCACGTTCAGTTTGGCGTAGGTCCTGTCATCGAAAATGGTTTCTACTACGATGTGGACATCGATGTTGCCATCACACCTGAAGACTTACCAAAGATTGAAAAAGAAATGAAAAAAATCATTAACAGCAATCTGCCAATTGAGCGAATTGAAGTATCAAGAGAAGAAGCGAAACAGCGCTTTGAAGCGATTGGTGATGAATTGAAGCTTGAACTGTTAGAGGCGATTCCAGAAGGTGAAGCTGTAACGATTTATGAGCAGGGTGAATTCTTTGACCTCTGCCGTGGGATTCACTTGCCGTCTACAGGGAAAATCAAAGAGTTTAAACTGTTAAGCCTTGCAGGTGCATACTGGAGAGGTGACAGTAACAACCAAATGCTTCAGCGTATTTACGGAACAGCTTTCTTCAGCAAAGAAGATTTAAATGAGCACTTACGTCTGCTGGAAGAAGCGAAAGAACGCGATCACCGTAAGCTTGGAAAAGAGCTGAAACTGTTTGCGAATTCTCAAAAGGTTGGTCAAGGACTTCCGCTTTGGCTGCCAAAAGGCGCAACGATCCGCCGCGTCATCGAGCGTTACATTGTCGATAAAGAAGTGCGTCTTGGCTATGAGCATGTGTACACACCAGTTCTTGCGAATGTTGAATTGTATAAAACATCAGGACACTGGGCGCATTATCAAGAAGACATGTTCCCAGTGATGGAAATGGACAACGAAGATCTTGTTCTTCGTCCGATGAACTGTCCGCACCATATGATGATTTACAAAAACGAGCCGCACAGCTATCGCGAATTGCCAATTCGTATTGCGGAGCTTGGTACAATGCACCGCTATGAAATGTCAGGTGCCTTATCCGGCCTTCAGCGTGTTCGCGGTATGACATTAAACGATGCACACATCTTTGTTCGTCCAGATCAGATCAAAGACGAGTTCATCCGTACAGTTCGCCTAATTGAAGAAGTGTATCAAGACTTTGGCTTGAATGACTACACATTCCGCTTATCTTACCGTGATCCAGAAGATACTGAGAAGTATTTCGATGACGATGCGATGTGGAATAAAGCACAATCGATGCTGAAGGATGCAATGGACGAGCTTGGTCACGACTACTATGAAGCAGAAGGCGAAGCGGCATTTTATGGTCCGAAGCTTGATGTACAAGTGAAGACAGCTCTTGGAAAAGAAGAGACATTATCCACTGTACAGCTTGATTTCTTACTTCCAGAACGCTTCGATCTCACATACATCGGAGAAGATGGAAAGCACCATCGCCCAGTTGTCATTCATAGAGGCGTTGTTTCTACAATGGAACGCTTTGTTGCCTTCTTAATTGAAGAGTACAAAGGAGCCCTTCCAACATGGCTGGCACCTGTACAATTCCAAGTCATTCCAGTTTCACCGTCTGTTCATTTAGACTATGCGAAAAAAGTGCAAGAACGTTTGCAGCTTGAAGGTCTTCGTGTAGAGCTTGACAGCCGCGATGAAAAAATTGGGTACAAAATTAGAGAAGCGCAAATGCAAAAGATTCCGTACATGCTTGTCGTCGGAGATCAAGAAGCAGAAAATGGCGCTGTCAATGTAAGAAAATACGGGGAACAAGATTCAGAAACAATGGATCTTGAAGCCTTTGTGAAACATGCAGTAGCAGAAGCAAAAAAATAATAAGCAGCCAGTGATTCTCTTGAGATCACTGGCTTTTTTCTTTTTGGAAAACCTCCTCCACTAGTGATCCAATTCTTAAAAAGAGACGTTTAGATAGTACAAAAGTAAGGGTAAGTATGTACTATTGGTTTGAGACAAATTGGGGGAATGAAAGCGATGATGCAAACAACAAACAATTTATCGTCACATGTATTGGAGCAATCAGCTGTTCTTCGTGCATTAGAGCACTCGCTGGCAATGATTGAATTTAATGTGACAGGTGAAGTTCTATGGGTGAACGATATTTTTGCAAAAGCCATGGGATATTCTAAAGAAGAGATGATCGGTCTTAAACATAGACAGTTCTGTCCTCCGCATATTACAGAACACACAAGCTATCACATGTTTTGGAAGCGTTTGAGAGAAGGTCAAGTCTTTCAGGAAAAGGTGCAGCGGATCACAAAAAACGGCAGCACCTTATGGCTTGAAGCGACATATTCACCTGTTCAAGATGAAGAAGGAACTGTAGTGGGTGTTGTGAAAGTGGCAACAGATATTACGGAGAGAGAACACACAATGAAACAGGTTGTAGAAGGCTTAAAGGAGATGTCTGCGAAATTAATGGAACGAGCAGAAGTTGGCATTCAGCATAGTCAAAGTGTCAATGCCTCCTTTGATCATATAGCAAACGAAACCGATCAAAATATGAGCTTGCTAAAAGGATTAACGGAGCAGGTAGAGTCCATCAGCTCCATTGCTGCAACCATTAACAGTATTTCTTCACAAACCCAGCTGCTCGCCTTAAATGCGGCAATAGAAGCGGCACATGCGGGTTCCTATGGAAATGGCTTTAGTGTTGTAGCAGCAGAAATTCGAAAGCTTGCAACAAATTCAAAAGAAGCGATCGTCAAGGTAGATCAATATGTGAAGGCGATCCATACAGAAGTAGAGAAGGTCAGCAGCGGAACAAGCCGGGCAAAGACAACCGTGTTTACAAACCGGAATCTTGTAAAGCAGGCAAGCGAGGAATTCATTGTTGTAGGAGAAGCAGCACGCGGCTTAGACCGGCAAGCGCAAAATCTAGCGGCAATCATATAGCTCTAAAAATAAAAAAACACCCAATCTCGTCAGGAGAAGGGTGTTTTTTGTTCTATTTTAATATATCAAACAATTCATGTAAGTCTTTGATTTCATAATCAGGCGTCACATCTGTTTCGTTTTTCTTGCCATGGCGATTGATCCAAACGGTTTGGATGCCAACGCGAGATGCACCGAGAATATCTGTTTTCGGATTATCTCCAACCATGATCACTTCGTCTTTTGTTAAGTTTAACAGCTGAAGGCAGTGCTCAAAGATACCTGGATCCGGTTTGCCTTTCCCGTAATCTCCTGAAATCACAATTTCGTTAAAATAAGGTGCAAGCTCAGGAACACCTGCTAGTTTCTCCTTTTGAAGGCTAGGATCTCCGTTTGTTAAAAGGAGCAATTCGTAGCTGCCTTTCAGGCGGTTTAAAACAGGGTATGTTTCTTCATAGACATATGGGCGTTTTCTGCGCTCAGCTGCAAAGAAATCAGCCAAATATTGACCAAATGCCTCATCGTCAATTCCCGCTGTCTTTAAGCCGTTGGTCCAAGCGTTTTTGCGATACTCTGGTGCAAGGGCGTTCAGCTTTTGAAAGCCTTCGCTAATCGGTTCACTAAAATTCGACCACAGTCCTTCGAAAGGATTAATGCCGATCATGACAGTATAATCATATGTTTCATAGGAAGAGTACAGCTTTCTTGCTTCTTCACGTACAATCTGTTCAAACGATTCTGGATCAAGTCCATATTTCTTTTCCGCTTCGCGGCAAGTTTCCTGAAAAGTTGTATGAATGCTTTTTTCATCCCAAAGCAAAGTATCATCTAAATCGAAAAATACGGCTTTCATGATCTTCTCCCTTGTTATGTATGTGTTACCTTCAATTGCAAGTGACAGGCTCATGTTCATTTTACAATAGAAGAAGAGGGCAATAAAGAAAAGATTTGAGAGATATTTGATCATTGACCGCACATGATAGAATAGAAAGACAATAGATATGACATACATCATTTGAGGTGGCCGGTTTGCTTCATTTAATTATCATGATGATCGAGCGTGTGGGGATCATCGTTATTTTAGGATTTGTGCTTGCCCATGTGAAGGGCTTTCGCAATCTATTGCTACATAATCAAGGATTTAGGAAAAAGGCAATCCTAGTCTTCATTTTTGCTTCTTTTAGTATTATCAGCAATTACACAGGTATTGAAATCCAGCAGCAAATTGTCATGAATCATGAGTTTTCTTATCATCTTGGCTCGTCCAGCTCTATCGCCAATACGAGAATTATGGGGATCGAAATGGGTGGTTTGATCGGGGGGCCGTTTGTAGGGATTGGCGCAGGGCTTTTAGCTGGAATTCATCGCTATTCTCTAGGAGGAAGCACTGCGCTCAGCTGTGCGATTTCTTCCATTTTAGCGGGTGTCATTGCAGGCTATGTCGGTAGTAGGTTTAAGCGGAGGAATCGAATGGTCACTCCTCGCCAAGCAGCCCTTTTTGGTGTGGCGATGGAATCATTACAGATGATCATTATCCTTCTGTTTGCAAGGCCTTTTGCTGATGCATGGGGGCTTGTCAGTATCATTGCCCTGCCGATGATCTTTGTAAATGGAATCGGCAGCTTTATCTTTTTATCTATTTTACAGTCAGTCATTCGGCAAGAAGAGCAGGCAAAAGCGATGCAGACACATCGTGTATTTTCGATCGCCGATCAAACACTGCCTTTTTTCCGCCAAGGGTTAAATGAACAGTCCTGTAAAAGTGTGGCGGAGATCATTCATCGGTTGACTGAAACAGATGCGGTCTCCTTAACAGACACAGAAAAGATTTTAGCGCATGTTGGAGATGGAACAGATCATCATATTCCATCTAAAAGCCTGATTACGGGGCTGTCGAAACAAGTCTTGATGAGCGGCAAGATTATGAAGGCACATTCGAAGGGCGAAATTAATTGTTCTGTCGCCCATTGCCCTCTTGAAGCGGCAATCGTGCTGCCGCTCACTTCTAACGGTCAAACGATCGGAACGTTAAAAATGTATTTCAATTCTCCGGTCGGATTAAGCAGGGTGGAAGAGGAGCTTGCAGAAGGTTTGGCGATGCTGTTTTCCACACAGCTTGAGCTTGGGGAGGCAGAAACCCAAAGCCGCCTCTTAAAAGATGCAGAGATCAAAGCACTTCAAGCACAAGTGAACCCGCACTTTTTATTTAACGCCATTAATACCATCTCTGTTTTATGCAGAACCAATGTGGAGATGGCAAGGAAGCTGCTGCTGCAGCTAAGTATTTATTTCCGTTCAAATATGCAAGGCGCCCGCCAGCTGCTGATTCCAATGCAGAAGGAGATTCAGCATGTGGAGGCATATTTGTCACTTGAACAAGCAAGGTTTCCAAATAAATATCATGTGACCTTTCAAATTGAAAAGGAGCTGGAGCAGGTGCTGATTCCGCCCTTTGTGCTTCAGGTGCTTGTTGAAAACGCAGTGAGACATGCCTTTCCTAAACATCAAACGAATTGTGAAGTCATCGTATCCGCTTTGATGAAAGATGGGCATGTTTATATGAAAGTGACAGATAATGGACAGGGGATTGAAGATGATAAGATGGCTCAGCTATTGAAAGCGCCTGTCGAATCACTAGAAGGAACAGGGACAGCCCTTTTTAATTTAGATCAGCGGTTAAGAGGGATTTTTGGCAGACAAGCCGCTTTATCCATTCATAGTGACCAAGGCACTGACATCTCATTTCGCATTCCGATGGACTATGTAAAAAAGGATGATTCTCGTTGATGAAGGTATTAATCGTAGATGATGAAGTGTTAGCAAGAGATGAATTAAAATACTTATTACGAAGAACGAAAGAGGATGTTCAAATAGAGGAAGCAGAAAATATAGAATCTGCGTTTGACCGGATGGTCGATCATAAGCCGGATCTGCTCTTTTTAGACATTGATTTATCTGGTGAGAACGGATTTGATATTGCCAAAAGGCTCAACCGGATGTCTGATCCACCAGCGGTTGTATTTGCGACAGCCTTTGATCAATATGCGCTGAAGGCGTTTGAGGTAAGTGCCCTTGATTACTTAACAAAACCATTTGATGAAGAGCGGCTTTTGCAGACCATTCAGAAGTTTAAAAAATGGAAATCCATTGAGACGCAAGAGCATCAGCTGTCAGATGAGAAAGCGCCTCACCAGCAAAAATTAGCGATCTCAGTCGATGACTCAATTGTGATCCTGCAAGTTGAAGAGATCATGTATGTAGGACTCAGCGAGGGGAAAAAGGTCGTGAAAACAAAAGATCACATGTATGAGGTCACAGAACCGCTTGTGGTCATTGAAAAGAAACTTCCTGAGGCTTACTTTATGAGAGTCCATCGCAGCTATATCGTGAATACCTCTCATATGAAAGAAGTACAGCCGTGGTTTAATTCGACGTATAATCTGCATATGACAGACGGGTCTATCATTCCTGTCAGCCGCACATATGCCAAAGAATTAAAGAAGTCACTCCTGCTAGAGTAGGAGGGCTTTTTTTGTTTGTATTTCAATACTCGTTTTTTGCATTTCAGTCATTGAATCCAGCGAGTTTTATTGTAAACGCTTCATTCGTTTATTTCATGCCTTATACTGAGGGCAGTCGAAGAAAGAGGTGAAGGGGCATGAGTGCCACGAAAGTATATGGATTTCTATCTCAAGCATTTATTTTTGCAACCGTAATGTTCGTTTCTAATCTCATTTCAATGTATTTACCGATACCGATGCCCGCATCCGTCATTGGTTTGGTTCTATTATTTGTTTTGTTAACAACGAAAATCGTCAAACTGGAGCAGGTCGAGCAATTAGGTACATCATTGACAGGACTCATTAGCTTTCTATTTGTTCCCTCTGGGATCTCAGTTATTCAATCACTAGGTGTCATGCAAGAAGTAGGTGTGCAAGTAGTCGGTGTCATTATCATTGCAACTATTATGCTACTTGCAGCGACAGGGCTGTTTTCGCAGCTTCTCATGCAATTATCAGAAAGACCGCAGAAACGTAAAGAGATAAAGGAGAGTAAATCTGCTCCTTCTCATTCAAATAAACCAGCTTCAAGTACGCATTAAAGGAGAGATGCAAAATGGGTACAAGTACAATGAGTCCTTATTTTGGCATTGTTGTCTCATTAGTCGCCTTTGGGATAGGGACATTCTTATTTAAAAAATCAAAAGGTTTCTTCTTGTTCACACCGCTGTTTGTGGCGATGGTACTGGGCATTTTATTTTTGAAAGTTGGCGGTTTTTCCTACGCAGATTATAATGAGGGCGGCAAGATTATCAAATTTTTCTTAGAGCCTGCCACGATTGCTTTCGCTATCCCGCTTTATAAGCAGCGAGCCTTGCTTAAAAAATATTGGTGGCAAATTTTATCCGCTATTTTTGTAGGTTCACTTTGTTCTATTACGATCGTATATCTCGTAGCAAAAGGGATTCATTTAGATGCGGCTGTGATGAAAAGCATGCTTCCACAAGCAGCGACAACAGCGATTGCCCTTCCGATTGCAAAGGATATTGGCGGAATCGCGGATATTACAGCCTTTGCGGTCATATTTAACGCAGTCATTGTCTATGCACTAGGTGCCTTCTTCTTAAAATTGTTCCGCATTAAAAACCCAGTGGCAAAAGGTCTTGCACTTGGTACATCAGGACATGCGCTTGGGGTTTCGGTTGGAATTGAGATGGGAGAAGTAGAAGCAGCTATGGCGAGTATCGCCGTTGTGGTCGTAGGAGTTGTGACCGTTATCGTCATCCCAATCTTTATGCAGTTGATTCTTTGATGGCGTCATTGTGTGAAAAGTCTTGCCCAATTCGTCTCATCATGTTAAACTGAAAAAGTTGTTTCAAGAGTTCGGGTACTTGACGGACTAATGAAAATTGTGTAAAATAATTAACGAATTGAATAGATATCACAAGCAGAAGCACCCGCTTCTCACCTGATTGACACATGTTTGTAGTTGACAGGTTGACCGTACATTTATTTTTTCATGCAAATGTTCGCAGTGTGGGTGTTTTATATGCCCACACTTTTTGTTTGCCTGTAAAACATACAACGAAATGGTCAAAATGAATTGTGAACTCAATTCAAAATCTCATGGAGGTGGCTCACTATTAGCAAAGATCAATTAGTTAATGAAGGTATTCGTGCGCGTGAAGTTCGTTTGATCGGACAAAATGGCGATCAGCTGGGAATTAAAACCCGCCAGGAAGCTCTGGAAATTGCTACGAAAGCCAATCTTGACCTTGTGTTAGTTGCTGCAAATGCAAAACCACCTGTTTGCCGAATCATGGACTACGGTAAGTTCCGATTCGAACAGCAGAAGAAGGAAAAAGAGGCACGTAAGAATCAAAAAATCATTAGCTTAAAAGAAGTTCGGTTGAGCCCGACAATCGATGAACATGATTTTAACACGAAGCTCCGTAATGCAATCAAATTCCTTGAAAAGGGAGATAAAGTGAAAGCTTCTATCCGTTTTAAAGGCCGTGCGATTACGCATAAAGAAATCGGACAGCGCGTGTTAGACCGTTTCTCTGAAGCTTGCGCTGAAGTAGCAACAGTAGAAACAAAACCTAAGATGGACGGACGCAGCATGTTCCTCATGCTTGCACCAAAAGTCGAAAAGTAAAGTAACAGAGGGAGGAAACATCCAATGCCAAAAATGAAAACTCACCGTGGATCTGCTAAACGTTTCAAAAAAACAGGTTCTGGTAAACTTAAACGTTCTCATGCGTACACAAGTCACTTGTTCGCTAACAAATCTACAAAGCAAAAACGTAAATTGCGTAAGAGCGCAATCGTAAGTGCTGGAGATTTCAAACGTATCAAACAACAACTTGCAAACATCAAGTAATTTGGAATAGGACTCATAGGAGGGAATTACAATGCCAAGAGTAAAAGGCGGAACTGTGTCGCGTCAGCGTCGTAAAAAGGTTCTTAAATTAGCAAAAGGTTATTTCGGTTCAAAACATAGATTATACAAAGTAGCAAACCAACAGGTGATGAAATCTGGAAACTACGCTTTCCGTGACCGTCGTCAGAAAAAACGTGACTTCCGTAAACTATGGATCACTCGTATCAATGCTGCAGCTCGTATGAACGGTCTTTCTTACAGCCGTTTAATGCATGGCTTAAAGCTTTCTGGTATCGAAGTAAACCGCAAAATGCTTGCTGACCTTGCTGTGAATGACCTAAGTGCATTCAATCAGCTTGCTGATGCTGCAAAAGCACAACTAGACAAGTAAGTTTTATAAAAGATCATTCCTTCGAGGGGTGATCTTTTTTTCTCATCATGTGAGGTGAAATGAATGAATATGGCTTTGATTCTGCTGCTTATTTTGGTGAATGGCTACGGCTTTTTTCTCATGGGTGAGGATAAACGCCGGGCCAAAGCACATAAATGGAGAATTTCAGAGGCGCATTTATGGAGTGCTGCGGTGCTTTTTGGCGCTGCTGGATCGTATCTAGGAATGCAGTATTTCCGGCATAAAACAAAGCATCCTGCCTTTCAAATCGGCATGCCTGTATTAATTATTTTGCAGCTGATCCTATTAGGATATATCCAAGTTATTTGAAAAAGGAGCAGACGCCATCAGGATGGCGTGTCTGCTCCTTTTTTTTGTTTGATTTTTTTAATGGGCTGATCCCAATCAATTTTTGTTTGAGGATAACGCTCGATAATGTTTTCCTCTAGTTTTTCAAAGTCTTCTAATGTAAATTCACTTAGCTTCTCAGGTGACTCCGTCCAAACGTAAATGGAGTGGACAAACAGAGGATGATCCTTAGAAGGAACATGCTTCTCCCCTTCAAACAAGACACCTTTATAGACGAAATTAAAATTTTTGCGCGCATTTTGCTGTTCGTCCATAAAATAAAAGCCTTCTTTTAATTGTGCTTGTTTCAGCTTTCTTCTCGGATTTGAGAAGAATTTTACCGCCATGTAGAAGATGTAGACAAGCAATGCAACAAGAGCAAGTCTCATGAGGATTACAAACATGACAGGATGCACCTCCAATACCGTTATCTGATGTACTACGAATGAAAACACCAAAAGGTTTCAACTTTTTTTAAAAAAATATTTCGTTAAACGAAAAAATATTCATAAAAAGATCGTATTGAACGAAAGAGGTTTTGTATAATAAGAATGCACCATGAAGATAAAGGAGGATAAATGGAATGACAAAGCTAGATCAAACATTAACTATGCTGAAAGACCTAACGGATGCAAAAGGGATTCCAGGAAATGAACGTGATGTCAAAAAAGTCATGCAGACATACATAGAATCATATGCAGATGAAGTCTCTACAGACCGCCTTGGCAGCTTGATCGCTAAAAAGGAAGGGAACGCAAACGGACCTAAAATTATGCTCGCAGGTCACTTAGATGAAGTAGGATTCATGGTGACAAAAATTGATGACAAAGGCTACATTCGTTTTCAAACAGTCGGCGGCTGGTGGTCACAGGTCATGCTCGCCCAGCGTGTCACCATTGTGACGAAAAAGGGAGAGATCACAGGTGTGATTGGTTCAAAACCACCACACGTCTTGTCACCTGAAGCTCGCAAAAAGTCAATTGAGATTACGGATATGTTTATTGATATTGGGGCGTCAAGCAAAGAACAGGCAATGGAGTGGGGCGTGCTGCCTGGAGATCAAATCGTTCCTTACTTTGAGTTTACAGTCATGAATGATGAAAAAATGCTCCTTGCAAAAGCATGGGACAACCGCATTGGCTGTGCAGTGGCAATTGATGTCATGAAAAACTTACACAATGCTCAGCATGAGAATATTGCTTACAGCGTCGCAACTGTCCAAGAGGAAGTAGGCCTGCGTGGAGCTAAAACAGCAGCGGCTTCGATTCAGCCTGATATTGGATTTGCCATTGATGTAGGTGTTGCAGGAGATACACCAGGCATCACTGAGAAAGAAGCAACAAGCAAGCTTGGCAAAGGACCAACGATTGTTGTATTTGATGCTTCAATGGTCTCTCATAAAGGACTTCGTGATTTTGTTGTCCAAACAGCGGATGAACTGAACATTCCTTATCAATATGATTCAATGCCTGGCGGTGGGACAGATGCTGGCGGTATTCATTTGACAGGTCATGGTGTTCCATCACTATCTATCGGGATTCCGAGTAGATATATTCATACACATGCCGCAATGATTCACCGAGATGATTATGAAAATGCAGTGAAGCTTTTAACAGAAGTGATCAAAAGACTTGATCAAAAAACTGTTGAACAGATTACGTACGGTTCTTAAGTAATAAAGCCTTTCCTCAGTATAGGGGAAAGGCTTTTTTTATTGAATTTCCCAGGAAATGAACGGTGTTTTTTAAGATGCGTCAAAAGAACTGTTTGTGGTAAAAGAAGAGAACATTTCCTAGTGAATAAGGCACATGTGATCGAGCGTTTATTTTTGTAAGATGAAAGCAATAAAAAGGACAGAGCCATAGAATGCCCTGTCAAAAGAGAGTTTATGGAAGTAGGTGAAGCTACCTTAAGAATAAACACATTATTCTTATTTGTCAACTTGGTTTTAAAAGAAAGAAAAATCAATCAATTTATGTTATATTTGTAACAAATTGTTTATACAAAGGGGATGGTTAAATGAATGCGGTTACAATTGTAATAGGATCTATGTGTATTTTAGCGATTGCCTATCGTCTTTATGGCACATTTATGATGGTCAAGGTATTAAAGGTCACAGATGATCATCCTACACCGGCTCACACGCTAGAGGACGGGAAAGATTATGTGCCGACAAATAAATGGGTCACATTTGGGCATCACTTTGCTGCGATTGCAGCTGCTGGTCCGTTAGTGGGTCCGATTTTAGCCGCTCAATTTGGATATTTACCTGGTCTCCTTTGGCTTTTAATTGGTGCAGTCATAGGCGGAGCTGTACATGATCTAGTCGTCTTATTTGCGTCGATGCGAAAAAAGGGGAAATCATTATCAGAGGTAGCGAAGGAAGAGCTGGGACCTGTTGCCGGGTTTTGTACAGGGCTTGCGATGCTGTTTATTATTACGATCACAATGGCAGGTTTGTCTATGGTTGTGCTTCATGCTTTAGAACGTAACCCTTGGGGGACATTTGCAGTTGGAATCACAATTCCGATTGCGATGGGGGTTGGTCTGTATTATAAAAAAACAGGCAATTTAAAGCTGGCGACATCTGCCGGATTTATTTTGCTGATGTTTGGTGTATTCCTTGGGCCAAATATTCAAGGAACGGTACTTGGTGATTTTTTAACACTTGATACAAAAACGCTTGCTCTTGCTCTGCCGATCTATGCCTTCTTTGCTGCGGCTCTGCCAGTTTGGCTGCTGCTCGCACCGAGGGACTATTTAAGTAGTTTTATGAAAATTGGTGTATTCATTGCGCTGATTGCCGGAATCTTTGTCGTGAATCCGTCCATTCAATTCCCGGCGTTTACAGAGTTTGTGAATGGAGGAGGACCTGTATTAGCTGGTCCTGTCTGGCCATTTATTTCGATTACGATTGCTTGCGGAGCCATTTCTGGTTTTCACGCATTTGTTGGTTCAGGGACAACGCCTAAGATGCTGGACCGCTGGAGTGATATGAAGCCTGTTGCGTTTGGCGCAATGCTGGTAGAATGCTTAGTTGGGATTATGGCTTTAATTGCGGCTACGGCTCTGCATCCAGGGGATTATTTTGCGATAAACAGTACGCCAGAAGTGTTCCGTACACTCGGTATGAGTGTTGAAAACCTTCCGCAGCTGAGTAAGGAAATCGGCCTTGATTTAGAAGGAAGAACGGGTGGTGCCGTAACATTAGCGGTAGGGATGGCATATATCTTTACGGGGATTCCGTTCTTTAGTCATTTGGCTTCTTACTTCTTCCAGTTCGTCATTATGTTTGAGGCTGTCTTTATTTTAACTGCTATTGATGCGGGGACACGTGTGGCTCGCTATTTGATTCAAGACTTCTTAGGTGAAGCATATAAACCGCTTAAACGAACTGACTGGGTACCTGGTTCGGTGTTTGCAAGTGCGCTTGCTTGTTTTATGTGGGGATACTTACTTTACTCAGGGGACATTGGCTCTATTTGGGCGCTGTTTGGGGTTTCAAACCAGTTAATGGCTTCGGTTGGGTTAATTATTGGGGCAACCGTTGTATTAAAAATTGCAGATAAAAGGCGATATATGCTCACTTGTTTAATTCCGCTTGCTTACTTATATGTGACGGTGAATTATGCAGGCTATTGGATGGTAGCGAATGTATATCTCAATCCAGAAGCATCCGGCTACAGCGTACTGAATGCGGTGCTTTCAATCATCATGTTGATCTTAGGTTTTGTGATTATTGTGTTTGCGATTAAAAAATGGGTCGAAATCTGGCGTGATCCAGCGCTGCGGATGGAAACACCTATCACTGGCTAAATGAAAAAGCCCGGCTTGCTTTTATAAGCAAACCGGCTTCTTTTATTGCTGCTGCTGAGGCTTTAAGCCTTGCTCTAATGTTTCAAGGATCTCATTTTTTTCGTTTTCTGATGCTTCTTGCCATAGCACCTCGAACAATACGCCAAGGCCTGGCAGCATTTTTTCCTCGCCGCTTTGAATGGCATCTAAAATCGTATGTTCAAGCTGCTCTTGATTATGGCCAGTAATGTTTTGAATGACTGCGCCTCTTAAATTAAAATCCATTGCCCACACTCCTTTTTTGATGGTAATAGCCCTATTCTGTCTCAAAGACAGGTTTATTATGTAGTGTGCATGAGATATAATAAATTCATGATAATTAAAGGAGTTAACGTCGCTTGAAATATATAGAATCAGCTAAAAACACAAACATTAAACAGTGGAAAAAGCTCCATACGAAAAAAGAAAGAACAAAAACGGGGCTGTTCCTCGTTGAGGGAATACACTTAGTCGAAGAAGCACTAAAGAGCGGGATCGTGAAGGAATTAATGGTCACCTCTCCCGATATGCTTCCTTCTCATATCCAGCCTGACATTGAGCTGTATGAACTGAGCGAAGAGGCCTTTTCTGCCATGACAGAAACGGAAACGCCTCAGCACATTGCCGCGGTCTGTGCAGTTCCAGTTTTTGAAGAAAAGAAGGTTGAACGGCTTCTTCTATTAGACGCAGTACAGGACCCGGGGAATTTAGGCACACTCATTCGGACAGCAGATGCCGCTGGTCTTGATGCTGTGATCTTAGGAGAAGGAACAGTTGATGCATTTAACGGAAAAACGCTTCGTTCGGCACAAGGGTCTCATTTTCACCTGCCTATCTTAAAGCAAACCCTTCAACAGGCGATCACCGAACTGAAAGAACGAGGCATACCTGTATACGGAAGTGCTTTAAAAGATGCGAAAGAGTATAAAAGCGTAACGGCAGAAGGTCCGTTTGCATTAATTGTTGGAAATGAAGGAGCAGGTATTGATCCAGCGATTCTGCAAATGACAGACCAAAATTTATATGTGCCAATGTATGGGCAGGCAGAATCATTAAATGTCGCTGTTGCAGCCGCTGTTCTTGTCTATCATTTGCGTGGATAATGTTGCAACATGCGTTCATTTTCACTATAATGAAACTAATATTTTAAAAACCATGATAGAGGAAGATTGTTTCAAGAAGCGGCCTTATAGGGAGAATGCATCGTAGACTGAAAGTGCATTTAAGGAATGCTGAAACAGGAATTCACCTCTGGAGTTGTCACCGGGACCGCAGGTTTTGCGTAAAGGTGAACCGGATTCGTTTGATTCCGTTATGTCAATGAAGCTTATTCGCACATGCATTTGTGCTTAACAAGGGTGGTACCGCGACCACAACTCGTCCCTTCTTTTATGGAGGAACGGGTTTTTTTATTGTCTTCAAACGATCAAACAGCCGTTTATCCGAGCGGTTTTGTATATCAAAAGGAGGATTACACTCATGCAAGAAACGTTAAAACAGCTTGAAACAGAGGCGATAGCGAAGGTTGAAGCAGCTAGCTCGCTCAAAGAGGTCAATGACATTCGTGTTCAATACTTAGGGAAAAAAGGACCGATTACAGAAGTACTTCGCGGAATGGGCAAGCTCTCCGCAGAAGAAAGACCGAAAATGGGTGCACTCGCAAACGAAGTAAGAGAGCAGATTGCTGGTGCCATTGCTGAAAAAAATGAACAGCTGGAAGCAGAAGAAGTGAAGAAAAAACTTGCCTCTCAAACGATCGATGTTACATTGCCGGCAAGTCCAATCAAAATGGGAGCAAGACATCCATTAACGATAGTTGTCGAAGATATTGAAGATTTATTTATTGGAATGGGCTATACCGTTGAGGAAGGTCCTGAGGTGGAAACGGATTATTATAACTTTGAAGCATTGAATCTTCCAAAGGAGCATCCGGCACGTGATATGCAGGACAGCTTCTATATTACTGAAGATACATTAATGAGAACACAAACATCACCAGTGCAAGCACGTACACTTGAGAAATATAAAGGACAAGGTCCTGTGAAGATCATCTGTCCTGGGAAAGTATATAGACGTGACAGTGATGACGCGACTCATTCACATCAATTTATGCAAATTGAAGGGCTTGTCGTCGATCACAATATTAGCATGAGTGATCTAAAAGGAACGCTGGAGACAGTCGCAAGAAAAATGTTTGGTGAAGATCGTGAAATTAGACTGCGTCCAAGCTTTTTCCCATTCACAGAACCATCTGTCGAAGTCGATGTGTCTTGCTTTAAATGCGGCGGGAAGGGCTGCTCTGTATGTAAAGGAACAGGCTGGATTGAGATTTTAGGTGCAGGAATGGTTCATCCGAATGTCCTGAAAATGAGCGGGTTTGATCCAGAAACTTACCAAGGCTTTGCTTTTGGAATGGGTGTGGAACGAATCGCGATGCTGAAATACGGCATTGATGATATTCGCCATTTCTACACAAATGACATTAGATTCACAAAGCAATTCAAGCAGGACTAAGAGGAGGAAATCAACATGTTTGTTTCATATAAATGGTTAGAAGACTATGTCGATTTAGAAGGCATCAAGCCGGATGAATTAGCAGAAAAAATCACAAGAAGCGGAATTGAAGTGGAAGCCGTTGAATATAAAGGTGAAGGCATCAAAGGAGTTGTCGTTGGACACGTCATTGAACGTGAACAGCATCCGAATGCGGATAAATTAAACAAATGTCTTGTTGATATCGGCGAAGAGGCACCAGTGCAAATTATTTGCGGGGCTCCGAATGTGGATAAAGGACAGTATGTGGCCGTCGCAACGGTTGGCGCAGTTCTTCCTGGCAATTTTAAAATTAAAAAAGCAAAACTGCGCGGTGAAGAGTCTCATGGCATGATTTGTTCTCTGCAAGAATTAGGCGTAGAGAGCAAGCTCGTACCAAAAGAATATGCAGAAGGCATCTTTGTTTTCCCGAATGACGTGAAACCAGGGGATGATGCCCTTCAAGCACTTCAATTAGATGATGCGGTACTTGAGCTTGGATTAACACCAAACCGTGCCGATGCCCTGAATATGCTGGGTGTCGCTTATGAGGTTGCCGCCATTTTAGGAAGAGACATCAAGCTTCCTGATACGGCGCATGACACTTCTTCTGAAAAAGCAGCAGACTATATTTCTGTTAAAATTGAGGATCAAGAAGCGAATCCACTTTATGCAGCGAAGATCATTAAAAATGTAAAGGTTGGACCAGCACCGCTTTGGATACAAACAAGATTGATGAATGCAGGCATCCGTCCAATTAACAACGTCGTGGATATTACAAACTTTGTACTGCTTGAATATGGCCAGCCGCTTCATGCCTTTGATTATGACCGCTTTGGTTCAAAGCAGGTGGTCGTTCGTAAAGCGTCTGACAGCGAAATCATTCAAACACTCGATGAGCAAGAGCGTACATTGTCATCAAAGCATCTTGTCATCACGAATGGAACGAAAGCGCACGCGGTAGCAGGCGTCATGGGCGGCTTTGAATCAGAGGTACGAGATGAGACGACAACGATTCTTTTAGAAGCGGCATATTTCAACGGTCAAACAGTCCGTCAAGCATCTAGAGACCTTGGACTTCGCAGTGAATCAAGCACACGATTTGAAAAAGGACTCGATCCGCAGCGTACGAAGCCGGCAGCAGAAAGAGCAGCTCAATTGATCAGCTTGTATGCAGGCGGTGAAGTACTAAGCGGTACAGTTGAGGAAAATCACCTTGAAGCAAGTATGAATGTCATTCACGTATCAACTGAGCGTGTGAACAAGGTGCTTGGAATGAGCATTTCAAAAGAAGATATGATTCAGATTTTCAACAAACTAGGCTTCACAGTGGGCGAATCAAATGATGTTCTTGTCGTAACGGTTCCTTCCCGCAGAATGGATATTACGATTGAAGAAGACCTCATTGAAGAAGTCGCAAGATTATACGGCTACGATAATATTCCATCTACACTGCCTGCGACAGCTGGCACTGTTGGCGGTCTCACGCCATACCAAGTGAAGCGCAGAAAGGTAAGACGTTTCTTAGAGGGCGCAGGACTTTCTCAAGCGATTACGTATTCATTGACGAATCAGCATAAGTCCACAGCTTTTGCCCTGCATCCAGCTTATGAAACGAGACTTTCTCTGCCAATGAGTGAGGAACGCAGTGTGCTAAGACAAAGTCTTCTGCCAAACTTACTTGATTCTGTAGCATATAACTTGGCAAGACAAGCTGATTCATTTGGATTTTATGAAACAGGCTCTGTGTTCTTAGCAGAAGCTGAAGGAGCAAAACCAGTGGAAAAAGAACATGTCGCTGGTGCGCTGACAGGCTTATGGCATAAAAATCTTTGGCAGGGCGAGAAAAAAGCCGTTGATTTTTATGTAGCAAAAGGAATTGCTGAAGGATTGTTCGAAAAGCTTGGTGTGTCAGACCAAATCACTTATGTTCAAGCAGAACGTGAGGGTCTACACCCAGGGCGAACAGCAGATGTTCATTTAAATGGTCAAGTCATTGGCTTTGTTGCCGCACTGCATCCAGTCGTTGAAAAAGAATTGGATTTAAAAGAAACGTATGTCTTCGAGTTTGATTTAACAGATGTGATGACATCTGAAACGAAGGATATGAAATATACAGCGATTCCGAGATTCCCTGCTGTGACAAGAGATATCGCACTTGTTGTCGATCAGCATATCTCAAGCGGACAGCTGGAGCGTGTGATCTATGAAGCAGGCGGCCAGCTGCTCACAGACCTATCTGTATTTGATGTGTACGAAGGGGAACATATGGAAGAAGGCAAAAAATCTGTTGCATTCTCTCTTCAATATTTAAACCCTGAACAAACGTTGACCGAGGAAGAAGTCACAGCTGTTCATACAAAAGTATTGAAAGCACTAGAAGATACGTATCAAGCCGTCTTACGCGGTTAAAGAAAAAAGCTAAGGCCTTATGGGCCCTAGCTTTTTTTATAACATTTTTTTCGCTTTTTGTGTGTTGGCAAAATGCAGCTTTGTAAATTGACGTAAAGCATCTTCACCATGCAGCTTGATGAGCTTGGCGGCTGCCTTGTCTACATGAGGACCGGCTCCTTTTGGAATGTCAAAGCCTGCAGCCTGTGATAATTTGTCCATTTCAATTAAAAAGGCGTACCTTGCGATAATGGAAGCCGCAGCGACTGACAAATGGATGCCCTCTGCTTTTGTACTAAAGTACGTCCGCTCCCGAATGATTTTTTTTCCAGCAAGATGCTTGAAATAAATGCCTGGTTCTGCAAATTGGTCAATCAAAATGGCCTCAGGCTGCTGTCCGCCCAGTTTTTCTAGCACAGAGGTGATGACTTGATTATGAAGCAGTGCCTTCATTTTTCCTTGACTCATGCCCTTTTCCTGCATGGTATTGTACTTTTCATTTCGGAGAACGAGAAGGCTGAACGGAATGGTTTTGATGAGATCCTTGGCAATGTTGATAATTTGCGGGTCCTTTAATCCTTTTGAGTCTTTTACGCCAAGCTCTTTCATTAAAGCAAGCTGGCTGGCATCAACATAGGCCGCACAGACTGTGATCGGTCCGAAATAATCACCTGTACCTACTTCATCTGAACCGATGACCGACATGGAAGCAATGCCGGGCGGGGGACTGTATTTTGTGACAGCAGGTGCTTTTTGACTTTTCGTATCAGATGCTTGTAAATGGCTGAATTGACTGGCTTCAGCTTCTGCCTTTTGTCCTTGAAAGAGCACTTTCCCAGATCGATAGGCTGTAATCGTACAGCCAGGGACTTTTGCTTGAAAGAGGGCGCCTGGCGGCAAAGTGTCTGTTAAATGGTGCGCATACGCGCTCTTCATCTTTTTGAGGTCTTCTGATGTTGCTTTTAAAACGGATTGGGGCACAGTGGATAACTCCTTTTTACCTTGATATCATTGATTTCTAAAGTGTACCATAACAGGGAAGGGCTCGTCTTTCCATTCAATGTCTAAACATGTTATGATAGAGACTAGGATTCTCGTGGAATGGAGGAGAAACGTTGTCTGACGGCGGTAAAACGAAAACAACAGTTGAGATTTACGGACAGTCCTATACGATCATCGGACAAGAAACGAAGATGCATATGCGACATGTTGCGTCAATTGTTGATGATAAAATGAGAGAAATAAATGAAAAAAATCCATACCTTGATATAAACAAATTAGCTGTACTGACAGCAGTCAATGTCGTCCACGACTACTTGAAATTAAAAGAGCAATACGAAAAATTAGAGATTCAGCTAAAAGAAAAGGAATGAAATTACCGTGATCGATATCATCATTTTGTTTTTGCTTCTTATGGGAACGCTTGTCGGTCTAAAACGCGGGTTTATTCTTCAATTTATTAAATTGATCAGCTTTGTTGTTTCTATCTTAGTGGCTTCCATGTTTTATCAGTCACTGGCACCACAGCTTACGTGGATTCCGGCACCTAATTTTAGCGGCGGTCAACCGCAGCTCGCTTTCTTTAGTGGGAATCTAGAAACAGCTTATTATAATACCATTGCGTTTATCATTCTGTTTATCTTGACCAAAATCCTGCTCGCCATCATTGGCGGATTGCTCACAACCATTGCAAGTATACCTGTGATTAAACAGGTGAACAAATTGCTTGGCGGTGTTTTAGGATTTCTTGAAACTTATTTATTTGTGTTTATTCTATTGTTTGTCGCTGCATTACTTCCATTAGATGCGCTGCAAACAATGATGAGCAAATCAATGTTAGCAGATGTGATCGTAAACAACACCCCTTACCTGTCCGGTCTTGTCAAAGACCTATGGTCGACGTATGGAGTTTAAAAACTTCTCCTTTCCTGGAGAAGTTTTTTCTCATTCCATGACAGAAAGTTGTAGGATGAAGGGAAAGTTTGTATATTTATATAGGAAGATGCCAAAGCGGCTGGAGGATGAGAGATGAATAAAAAAGATATTATCAAACTTCTTGAAACAATTGCAGTATATATGGAACTAAAAGGAGATAATCCTTTTAAAATTTCTGCCTTTCGTAAAGCAGCAGCGGCACTGGAACAAGACGACCGCAGCCTTTCTCAAATAGATGATCTATTAGCATTACCCGGCATTGGAAAAGGAACCTTTGCTGTGATCACAGAGTATATCGAAAAAGGACAATCAGAAACACTCGAACAATTAAAAAAAGAAGTGCCTGAAGGACTTGTCCCGCTCTTAAAATTGCAAGGGCTTGGCGGGAAGAAGATTGCTAAGCTTTACCAAGAGCTTGGTGTCCATGATGCACAGTCGTTAAAGGAAGCATGCGAAGCGGAAAAAGTACAAGCGCTTGCAGGCTTCGGTAAAAAAACAGAAGAAAAGATTCTCGCTGCTCTTGAGGAGGCTGGAAAACAGCCAGAACGACTGCCAATTGGCTTTGCATTAGATGTGGCAGAGCGGATTGATCATGCGCTTGAACAGATGAAGGGTATTCTTCGTTTTTCAAGAGCTGGCAGTTTAAGACGTGCACGGGAAACTGTCAAAGATTTAGATTATATCATCGCGACTGACAATCCTGAACAAGTCAGAGAGCAGCTCGTTGCACTTGATGATGTCAAAGACGTCATCGCAAGCGGTGATACGAAGGTATCTGTCATTCTTGCCCTTGATTTTGAGATCAGTGTAGACTTCCGGCTTGTGACAACAGACCAATTTGCAACAACGCTGCACCATTTTACTGGCTCAAAAGATCACAATATTCGCATGCGTCAACTGGCAAAGGAACGCGGAGAGCGTATTAGTGAATATGGTGTGGAAACAATTGAAACTGGAGAAGTAAAAACGTTTGAAGACGAGGCTGCTTTTTATGCGCATTTTCAACTTCCGCTCATTCCGCCAGAAATTCGTGAAACCGGAGCGGAAATTGATACGTATAAAGAAAGTATGCAATTTGTAGAGTTAAAAGATATTAAAGGCGACCTTCATATGCACTCGACTTGGAGTGACGGCGCATTTTCTATTCGCGAAATGGCAGAGGCATGTATCGCAAAAGGCTATGAATACATGGCGATTACAGACCACTCGCAATATTTAAAAGTAGCAAACGGTTTAACAAAAGAACGTTTACGTCTGCAAGCAAAAGAAATTGACAAGCTGAATCAAGAATTCGAGCATTTTCACATTTTCAAAGGGGTCGAAATGGATATTCTCCCGGATGGATCATTAGATTATGATGATGACTTTTTAGCAGACATGGATTTTGTGATTGCGTCTATCCATTCGAGCTTTTCTCAGCAAGAGGAAGTCATAATGGAGCGCCTTGAAAATGCTCTGCGGAATCATCATGTGGATTTAATTGCACACCCAACAGGCCGTTTGATCGGCAGGCGGGACGGCTATGCCTTAAATATAGATCAGCTTATAGAGCTTGCGAAGAAAACGGGAACTGCACTAGAGCTGAACAGCAACCCGTCAAGACTTGATTTGAAAACAGAGCATTTAATGAAAGCAAACGAAGCAGGTGTGAACATCATGATCAATACAGATGCGCACAATATCACCATGCTGGATCATATGGAAGTTGGTGTAACAGCTGCAAGAAAAGGCTGGACACCAAAAGCAAATGTCGTGAATACTTTTTCTCTAAACGAGATCAAAAAGTTTTTAACGCGTGACAGGTAGTCGTTAGGAGGCTGGACCATGCTGCAACAAAAAGTGTTAGCATCATTAGAATTTCATAAAGTAAAAGAAAAAGTCATGTCCTATACCGCATCCTCATTAGGAAAAGAAAGAGCGCAGGATTTAACGCCGCTGACGGATATAGAAACCATTCAGCATTTGCTGGAAGAGGTATCAGAAGCCCAGGATGTTATCCGTTTAAAGGGATCGGCGCCATTTGGCGGGCTGACGGATATTAGACGCGGGGTCAAACGGGCAGAAATCGGCAGTACATTAAGCCCGTCTGAACTCATGGAAATTGCAGCGCTGTTATACACTGCGAAAAATATGAAGCACTTTCTCACGTCCCTGTATGAAGATGGTGTAGACATACCGCGCCTTCATACATATGCAGAGACGCTGATATTACTGCCTGAAGTCAGAAAAGAAATCGAAAGCTGTATCGGTGATAATGGAGAAGTGCTTGATCATGCAACTCCGGCGCTACGAACAATACGTACGCAATTACGTTCTTTAGAATCAAAAGTTCGAGATAAATTAGAATCCATGATTCGCTCACAATCTGCTTCAAAAATGCTGTCAGACACGATTGTCACCATTCGTAATGATCGGTTCGTGATTCCAGTAAAGCAGGAGTACCGCTCGAATTACGGCGGAATTGTTCACGATCAGTCATCATCTGGGGCAACTCTTTTTATCGAGCCGCAAGTGGTCGTGGATTTAAATAACACCTTGCAGCAAACCCGTTTAAAAGAAAAACAAGAGGTCGAAAAGATCCTTCAAATGCTGACAGCGAGCGTGTCAGAACATATTGAGGAACTGCTTCACAATGTAAAGGAGCTCCAGACGTTAGATTTTATTTTTGCTAAAGCCAAATATGCAAAGGCAGAAAAAGCCACAAAGCCTGCTGTGAACGATCAAGGGGAGATTTATTTAAAGCGGGCAAGACATCCACTATTGCCTAGGGATCAGGTTGTGGCAAATGACATTGAACTCGGCAAAGATTTTTCAACCATCGTCATTACTGGACCAAATACAGGAGGTAAGACAGTTACCTTAAAAACGCTTGGTCTTCTTACCCTGATGACGCAGGCGGGGCTTCATATCCCAGTTGAAGAAGGCTCGGAAGTGGCTGTTTTTGATCAAGTCTTTGCTGATATTGGAGACGAGCAGTCCATTGAGCAAAGCTTGAGTACGTTCTCATCTCATATGGTCAATATTGTAGATATCTTAAAGAATTTGACATCTAACTCACTCGTGTTATTTGATGAATTAGGGGCAGGAACAGACCCTGCTGAAGGTGCGGCACTAGCTATGAGTATCTTAGATGAGGTGCATCAAACAAATGCACGCGTCATCGCAACGACTCATTATCCTGAGCTGAAGGCATACGGATATAACCGAGAAGGTGTCACAAATGCGAGCGTGGAGTTTGACATTGAAACCTTATCACCAACGTACCGCTTGCTCATCGGTGTGCCCGGACGAAGTAATGCATTTGAAATTTCTAAACGTCTTGGTTTACCGGATCACCTCATTGACCGGGCAAAAGCGGATATGCATGCTGAACATAATGAAGTAGACCAAATGATTGCTTCATTAGAAGACAGCAAGAAACAAGCAGAAGAAGAGCTGCATGAGACAGAAGTCTATAGAAAAGAAGCAGAAAAACTTCATAAAGAATTACAGAGACAAATTCTTGAATGGAATGAGCAAAAGGATAAACTGCTTGAAGAAGCTGAACAAAAAGCGGCAGAAAAAGTTGAACAAGCCTCAAAAGAAGCAGAAGGCATCATTCAAGAGCTTCGGTCGATAAAAAATGAGCATCGCTCATTCAAAGAGCATGAACTCATCGATGCGAGAAAACGTCTTGAAGAAGCAGTCCCTGAGTTTGACCGGAAGAAAAAGCCAGAGCCGGTGAAAAAAGCAGCAAGACAGCTAAAATCAGGCGACGAAGTGAAAGTGCTCACCTTCGGGCAAAAAGGAACGCTGCTTGAACAAACAGGTGACAAAGAATGGAGTGTCCAAATGGGCATTCTAAAAATGAAAGTAAAAGAAAAAGACATGGAATTTATCAAATCAGCACCTGAATTTAAGCAGGAGAAAGCCATTACAGCAGTCAAAGGAAAAGACTATCATGTATCACTTGAGCTCGACTTAAGGGGAGAGCGTTATGAAAATGCCTTAAGCAGAGTCGAGAAATATTTAGATGATGCTGTCTTAGCTGGTTATCCGCGTGTGTCGATCATTCATGGAAAAGGAACTGGCGCCCTTAGAAAAGGGGTTCAGGAATTATTGAAACAGCACCGAAGTGTGAAAAATGCTCGTTTTGGGGAACAAGGCGAGGGAGGATCAGGCGTCACCATCGTCGAATTAAAGTAAAAAGGAGAAAACGCATGAAAGCCTTTTGGGAAAATGAACTTGTGGAAATTGCCGCCTATTACAGCGTGGCCGTCCTATGTCTTGTCTTATTTCTAACCATTTTTGAACTCGTTACCTCCTATAAAAACTGGGAAGAGATCCAGCGGGGGAACTTAGCTGTTGCCATGGCAACAGGCGGAAAGATCTTTGGGATTGCGAATGTGTTTCAGCATTCTATTGCACAGCACAATTCCCTTCTGCAAATGATTGGATGGGGCGTATACGGCTTTGTGATGCTGCTTGTCAGCTATTTCATTTTTGAATTTTTAACACCACGATTTAAAGTAGACAAAGAGATTGAGAATGATAATAGAGCGGTCGGGTTTATTTCACTCATTATTTCAGTTGGGCTGTCTTATGTAGTAGCAGCCGGCATTTAAGGAGACGACATGGAAAAGCTAGCAAAAGTATTAATCGTAGTTGCCTGCACTTTTGCGGTCATTGGTGCCGTTTACATGTTCCTGTGAAATGAAGAAGACAAAGTTAGAAAGCTGTCAGGGGTCCCTTGGCAGCTTTTATCTCATCAAAGGCGGCGAATCACATGAAGCAAATTCTGCAAAAAGACGAACTCATAAAGCGCATTGATACTTGTCTCCAAATGACTTCCCTGCCAAGAGACATATATGAACCGTATATAGCACGTCCATTTCAAACGAATGGATTTTTTGATGATTTGAGCCCTTATGTTCAAATCGATTCGAGTGGCTATATTCTCATTCAATATGAACGAGGAATTCAAATGCTGCATAAAAGAACAAAAGCGGCGGATGAAGTCATTTACTGGATTTTAGAAGACACGATCTTTCTCACGGTCTACATAGACATGATGAGGCAGTATCAAGTCGACAACATTCAGACGCATTTACCGAATGATCCGAGTATCCATCAACAGATCGTGGAGAGAGTAAATGAGTCATTTCGTGCAATTGGTGGATTATATGAACAGTGGCATCATGAAGGAAAAAGAGCATCAATCGAAACACCGGTAAAGAAGTAAAGATGTCTTGGAACCAAGCTCTATTTGAAAAAAGCAAACTGCCTTAAGGAAAAGTTTGCTATAATAAAATGGTACGAAAGTTCAGGAAGGAGGGTTTTTATGCAGTCAGATAAACGTTGGCTTCTGCATTACCCGAATCAAATTCCCCACGAACTCACCATCCCAAATGAGACGTTACAATCTTACTTATTCAGCTCCGCAGAGGCTGCACCTGAGCATACAGCCATTCATTTTCTAGGAAAAAACATCACCTATGAACAGCTCAAGGAAGACGCATTGAAACTAGCTGGTCATCTGATGAAAATTGGCGTGAAAAAAGGTGACAGAGTAGCGATCATGCTGCCAAACTGTCCTCAATCGATCATTTCTTATTATGCTGTATTAATTGCAGGCGGCATCGTTGTTCAAACGAACCCGCTTTATACGGAGAAAGAATTGGCATATCAAATGGAGGACAGCGGCTCAAAAGTGTTGATTACATTGGATTTATTGTATCCAAAGGCCTATAAAATGAAAGCGCTGACAAGTATGGAGCACTTGATCATCACCAAACTACAGGATTATTTACCATTTCCGAAAAACATTCTATTTCCTATCGTCCAAAAAAGAAAAAATAAAATGGTCATCCAAGTAGAGAAAAGTGACACCATTCATCACTTCTCACAAATTATGAGAGATTCATCAGGGGAACAGATCCCGGCGATTGCCTTTGAACCGAAAGAGGATGTCGCTGTTTTGCAATATACAGGCGGAACGACCGGTTTACCAAAAGGGGTCATGCTCACGCATACAAATATTTTTGCGAATACTGAAATGTGCGCTTCTTGGATGTATAAAACGACAAGAGGAAAAGAACGAATCCTTGGCATCATTCCGTTTTTTCATGTATACGGAATGACGACCGTATTAAATCTTGCTGTCAAAGAAGGGCATCAAATGATTCTACTTCCACGCTTTGACGTAGCTGATACCCTTAAAACGATTGAAAAACAGAAACCGACACTCTTTCCAGGTGCACCAACCATGTATATTGCCTTGCTGCATCATCCGAACATTGAAAAATATGACCTGTCGTCCATCACTGCATGTTTAAGCGGCTCGGCGGCTCTTCCTGTTGAAGTCAAACAGAGCTTTGAAAAATTAACAGGAGGACGTTTAGTGGAGGGGTATGGTCTTTCAGAAACCTCACCAGTGACTCATTCTAACTTTTTATGGGGGGCGAACAAAACAGGCAGCATTGGCTGTCCATGGCCTGGGACAGATGCAGGCATTTATTGCGAGGAAACCGGTGGCCTCAAAGAACCATATGAGCACGGAGAAATTATCGTCAAAGGGCCGCAGATCATGAAAGGCTACTGGAATCAGCCAGAGGAGACAGCAGCTGTATTAAGAGATGGATGGTTTTTCACCGGAGATATTGGGTATATGGATGAGGACGGTTTTTTCTATATCGTTGACCGGAAAAAAGATGTCATTATTGCGAGCGGTTATAATATTTACCCAAGAGAGGTCGAAGAAGCCCTTTACGAGCATGAGCTTGTACAAGAAGTCGTTGTCGCAGGCATACCAGATCCTTATAGAGGAGAAACAGTAAAAGCGTTTGTTGTGCCGAAAAAGGATGCTTATATAACAGAGGATGAACTCGATCGCTTTGTGAGAACGAGAATTGCTTCATTTAAAGTACCGCGCGTGTATGAATTTAAAGAATCACTGCCTAAAACGGCCGTCGGAAAAATTTTGCGCCGAGTATTAATTGAAGAAGAAAAAAGAAAGCACGCCGTATCATCTGAGACACCTGTCGATCAATCGAAGAACTAACGACCTTCATCATCCGGTCAAGCGGCCGGATGATTTGAATGATGACTGTCTGCTCTGGTATGATAAAGGTTGAAAAGAAAGAAGAAGAGCTCTTGACAAATCACCCGTTTCTTTTTAACATTAAGTTATGAATGAATGCTCATTCAATTTAGAAAGGGACGAAGCACATTGAAGCAGAAAAGACCGAAGTACATGCAAATTATTGATGCAGCAGTTGTAGTGATTGCAGAGAATGGCTATCATCAATCACAAGTTTCAAAGATTGCAAAACAAGCAGGGGTGGCAGACGGAACCATTTATCTCTACTTCAAAAACAAAGAGGATATTCTCATCTCATTGTTCAAAGAAAAAATGGGACAATTCATCGAACGGATGGAGACAGATATTCAAAAGAAGCCGTCTGCAAAAGAAAAGCTTCTACTGTTGATTGAGGAGCATTTTCGCATGCTGGCGCAAAATCATCATTTGGCTCTTGTGACACAGCTTGAACTCAGGCAGTCAAACCTTGAGCTGCGGCAAAAAATCAATGAGGTGCTAAAAGGGTATTTAAATATGCTCGAGTCGATTTTAACAGAAGGAAAGAAAACAGGAGAATTTAGACAAAATTTAGATGTCCGCTTAGCGAGACAAATGGTATTTGGGACGATTGATGAAACCGCAACAACATGGGTCATGAATGATCAAAAGTATGATCTGCCTGCACTCGCAGAAAATGTACATGATCTACTGTTAAACGGAATACATCAATCCTAAAGACAATGTGAAAAAGGATGATTGACATGGAAAAAATACTCAGCTTACATCATGAAGGACAGACAGCGCTCATCACGATTCAGAACCCACCTGCAAATGCCTTATCCTCTCAGCTGCTCACAGAGCTTAATGACATGTTCGATGAGCTCGAACAGAATGAAGAAGTAAGAGCGATTGTGATCCACGGAGAAGGCAGATTCTTCTCAGCAGGTGCTGATATTAAAGAATTTACGACTTTACAGGAAGAGTCTGATTATGCAAGCCTCGCTGATAGAGGACAGCAAGTCTTTGAGCGGATTGAACAATGTCCAAAACCAGTCATTGCCTCGATTCACGGAGCAGCATTAGGTGGAGGCCTTGAGCTTGCCATGTCTTGTGATATCCGAATCGCAACAAAAGATGCGAAGCTTGGACTGCCAGAACTAAACCTTGGCATTATTCCAGGATTCGGCGGCACGCAGCGCCTACCGCGCTACGTTGGTTCTGCTAAAGCGCTTGAAATGATGGGAACAGCTGAACCGATTACAGGTGAAGAAGCATTTACGTGCGGCCTTGTTACAAAGCTGGCAGAAACAGAGGAAGAAGCGCTCGCAGCGGCTAAAACACTTGCAGGGAAATTTGCAGCGAAAAGCCCAAAATCACTTGAATATGTGCTTGATTTATTGAACGCAACAAAATTGTATTCATATGACGGAGGAATGAAGCTGGAAGCCAAAAAATTTGGTGAGGTTTTCCAATCAAATGACGCCAAAGAAGGCATCCAGGCCTTTATCGAAAAACGCAAACCGAACTTTAAAGGGGAATAAGGGATAAGTACGACACAAGGGGGAGAAATAAATGAATATATTTGTTTTGATGAAGCGTACGTTTGACACGGAAGAGAAAATTTCTATTCAGTCTGGTGCAATTCAAGAAGATGGAGCAGAGTTCATTATTAATCCTTATGACGAGTATGCCATTGAAGAAGCCATTCAGCTTCGCGATGAGCACGGGGGAGAAGTGACCGTTGTGACAGTTGGCGGTGAGGATGCGGAGAAACAGCTGAGAACAGCACTTGCTATGGGCTGTGACAGGGCCGTCTTATTAAACGTCGAAGATGACCTAGAAGAGTGGGACCAATATTCAGCTTCTACCATTCTTTATCACTATTTAAAAGACAAAGAGGCTTCCTTAATCTTAGCAGGGAATGTAGCAATTGACGGCGGCTCTGGACAGGTAGCCCCGCGTCTTGCTGAATTACTTGGCTTTTCATATGTAACAACAATAACAAGTATTCAAATTGACGGTAGCTCTGCGTCGATTGAACGAGATGCAGAGGGTGATGTGGAAGTCATTTCTGCCGAACTCCCGCTTGTCGTCACAGCGCAGCAAGGACTCAATGAGCCCCGCTATCCATCATTACCAGGCATTATGAAGGCAAAGAAAAAGCCTTTAGAAGAATTGGAACTTGATGATTTAGATCTAGATGAAGATGATGTACCATATAAAATCAAAACAATTGAACGTTTCTTACCGGAGAAAAAAGAGGGTGGCAAGGTGCTGAGCGGCGAGCTTCAGGATCAAGTCAAAGAACTGACAGATCTACTCAGAAATGAAGCAAAAGTCATCTAAACATCCACTTTACGATATCACGAGAAAAAGGGGGAGCTTGAAGATGAGTAAAAAAGTTGTTGTACTTGGAGAAAGTCGTGACGGTAAGTTAAGAAATGTGACATTTGAAGCCATTGCTGCCGCTCACAAAGTGGCAGATGGCGGTGAGGTCATTGGCGTGTTAATAGGGGATGACGTCAAAGACCAAGCAGATGAACTGCTTTACTATGGAGCGGATCACGTGATGATTGTGGAGCATCCGCACCTTTCATATTATACGTCAGATGGTTTTGCGCAGGCGCTTCAAGCCATATTAGATCAGGTTGATCCGGATGCTGTGCTCTTTGGCCATACGTCGATCGGAAAAGACTTGTCGCCGAAAATAGCCGCACGTCTGCAGACTGGCTTGATTTCAGATGCGATCGATGTAAGCGTTACCGGAGAACATCTTGTTTTCACTAGACCGATTTACTCTGGGAAAGCCTTTGAAAAAGTCATTTCGACAGACCGTCTGCTTCTAGCAACCATCCGGCCAAACAACGTGGCACCACTTGAACGGGATGCGTCACGAGGCGGAGAAGTCACACCGGTTCCTGTCGATATTCAGAACCTTCGGACGATCGTGAAGGAAGTCATTAAAAAAACGTCAGAAGGTGTAGATTTATCTGAAGCAAAGGTCATTGTTGCTGGAGGGCGCGGGGTTAAGAGCAAGGAAGGCTTTGAACCGCTGAATGAACTCGCTGAGACGCTGGGGGCAGCAGTCGGAGCCTCCCGCGGCGCCTGTGACGCTGACTATTGCGATTATGCCTTGCAAATTGGTCAAACGGGAAAAGTCGTCACACCTGATCTTTATATTGCATGCGGGATATCAGGAGCGATTCAGCATTTAGCGGGAATGTCTAACAGTAAAGTCATTGTAGCAATTAACAAAGACCCAGAAGCTGAAATTTTCAAAATCGCCGATTACGGAATCGTCGGTGACTTGTTTGAAGTGGTACCGCTTTTGAATGAAGAGTTAAAAAAGATGAATATCCACTCGTAACGCTCATACACTCAGAATGCCTAGGTATTCTGGGTTTTTTTGTATGTGATCAAGCAGAAAAGGAGCGGTTGACAAGTGAAGGGGACAGTAAAAGTCAATGACGTGATCGGACGCATTTCTAAACACATTTATGGGCACTTTCAGGAGCATTTAGGGAGAGGGATTTATGACGGGATTTGGGTAGGGAAAGACTCAGAGATTGATCATATTGAAGGGATTCGTACCGATGTGCTGAAGGCCCTTCAAGCATTACATATTCCGGTGCTGAGGTGGCCGGGGGGCTGCTTCGCAGACGAGTATCACTGGGCAAATGGTGTAGGTGATCTGAGTGAACGAAAGCCGATGGTCAATACCCATTGGGGTGGTACGGTTGAATCCAATGCATTTGGAACGCATGAATTTATGGCATTGTGTGAGCTGCTTGAATGTGAGCCATACATTTGCGGCAATGTGGGGAGCGGTTCTGTTCAAGAATTAGCCGATTGGGTCGAATACATGACATTTCCAAAAGGGACACCTATGTCAGACTGGCGCATTAAAAACGGAAAACAAGAACCTTGGAAGCTGACCTATGTTGGTGTAGGCAATGAAAGCTGGGGCTGCGGCGGGAATATGACGCCAGAATACTATGCAGATTTATATAAACGCTATCAAACGTACGTAAGAGAGTTTGCAGGGCAGCGTATTTACAAAATCGCCTGCGGCGCAAACTCAAATGACGTGAATTGGACGAAAGTATTGATGGAGCGGGCCGCACCGTGGATGGATGGGCTCAGTTTACATTATTACACCGTACCTGGTACATGGGAAAAGAAAGGATCAGCGACTGAATTCGATGAGGATGAATGGTTTATCACGCTGAAAAAAGCCTATGAAATGGAACGGCTTGTCAAAGACCATGGAGAAATCATGGATCGTTATGACCCAGACAAGCGAATCGGGATGATCATTGATGAATGGGGGACATGGTATGATCCAGAGCCTGGTACAAATCCTGGGTTTTTGTACCAGCAAAACACATTAAGAGATGCCCTTGTGTCCGCCCTCCATTTTCATATTTTTCATCGCCATTGCGAGCGGATTCACATGGCAAATATAGCTCAGACAGTCAATGTGCTGCAAGCGATGGTATTAACAAAGGACGAAAAGATGCTTCTGACGCCTACGTATCATGTATTTCACATGTTTCAAGTGCATCAAGAGGAAGAAGCGCTTGAAGTGGAGTTCGTTTCACCGCCGTATGAACGAAGAGGTGAAAAAATTCCTCAGGTCAGTGTGTCAGCCTCGCGTTCATCAGGTAAGATGCATATTAGCTGCTGTCATCTGAATCCGCATAAACAAACAGAGATATCCCTTGCCATTGAAGGGATTGATGAACAAACGAAAGTCACTGGACGTGTGCTGACGGCAGATCGCATGAATGCGCATAATACATTCGATGATCCTCATTCTGTTCAGCCAAAAGACTTTCAGCAAATGACTGTAAAGTCCGGCGAATTAACGGTAGAGCTGCCGCCAATGTCAGTGGTCATGATAACTGTCGACCTCGCTTGATTGCATATTTCGATGTTTGATGAGAAGAATGTTGGGGCATCATACATTGTAAATGAAGCGGAAAGGGTGTCATGTCATATGCTTAGAACCATTCTAATGATCATCGGTGCGATTGTTGTTATTGGTGCGATTATACGGTTTGTTTTTTAATTCATTTCCTAAAAAATGATTCGTAAGCATTTCATTCGCAAGTCACATTGGTAGATGCTATACTAAAAAGCATAATTTACATTGGAGGAATGAATAATGGCAATCGTAAAAGCGACTGACGCAACATTTTCACAAGAAACTGCAGAGGGTGTTGTTCTTGCAGACTTTTGGGCACCATGGTGTGGACCTTGTAAAATGATTGCTCCAGTTCTTGAAGAACTTGATCAAGAAATGGGCGACAAAATGAAAATTGTAAAAATTGATGTAGACGATAACCAAGAAACTGCTGGTAAATACGGCGTTATGAGTATCCCAACACTTCTTGTTTTAAAAGACGGTGAAGTTGTAGAAACTTCTGTTGGTTTCAAACCAAAAGAAGCACTTGCTGAGCTTGTCAACAAACATCTATAAAGCGATCCATGCCCAAGCGGCATAATCATTGAAGCGGTTCTCGTAAAGACGAGAGCCGCTTTTCTTTCAATATGGTATAAAACAAATGTTCGTGATACACTAGAAGGAGTGAAAGAGGAAAACAAGGACGGATGAAAATATGAACAAACTAATCAAAGAAAAGCTGTCAGTCCTGCCGGATCAACCAGGCTGTTATTTAATGAAAGATAGACAAAATACGATCATTTATGTGGGAAAAGCAAAGGTTTTAAAAAACAGGGTGCGCTCTTATTTCACTGGATCACATGATGCCAAAACGCAGCGGCTTGTCAGTGAAATTGAAGATTTTGAATACATTGTCACCTCTTCTAATATCGAGGCGCTCATTTTAGAGCTGAATTTAATCAAAAAATATGACCCAAAATACAATGTCATGCTCAAGGATGACAAGACGTATCCTTTTATAAAAATTACGAATGAACGCCATCCTAAGCTGATCGTCACCCGCAATGTAAAAAAGGACAAAGGAAAATATTTCGGTCCATACCCAAACGTACAAGCAGCTCGAGAAACGAAAAAGCTGCTCGACCGCTTATATCCACTGAGAAAATGCGCCACCCTTCCTGACCGCGTCTGTCTTTATTATCATCTTGGACAATGTCTTGCGCCATGTGTGTATGACATTTCTGAGGAAACGAATAAGCAGCTCGTGGACGAAATCACAAGGTTTCTAAACGGAGGACATCAGCAAATCAAAAAAGAACTCACCGAAAAGATGCAGGAAGCTGCTGAGAATTTAGAGTTTGAACGGGCAAAAGAACTAAGAGACCAAATCGCTTATATCGACTCAACGATGGAAAAACAGAAAATGACGATGAGTGATTTATCAGATCGAGATGTCTTTGCCTATGCCTATGATAAAGGCTGGATGTGTGTCCAAGTTTTCTTTATAAGACAGGGGAAATTGATTGAACGTGATGTCAGCTTGTTCCCTATGTATCAGGACCCTGAGGAAGAGTTCCTCACGTTTATGGGGCAATTTTATGAAAAGAACAACCATTTTCTGCCGAAGGAAATTTTGGTGCCGGACAGTGTCGATCAAGAGATGATTGAGCAATTGCTTGAAACGAACGTTCACCAGCCGAAAAAAGGAAAGAAAAAGGATTTACTTTTACTTGCCCATCAAAATGCCAAGATCGCCTTAAAAGAAAAATTTTCGCTCATTGAGCGTGATGAAGAGCGGACAATTGGTGCGGTGAAGCAGCTCGGGGATGCGCTTAATATTTATATGCCATACAGAATCGAGGCATTTGATAACTCAAATATTCAAGGAGCAGACCCGGTTTCTGCCATGGTCGTCTTTCAGGACGGGAAGCCCTATAAAAAGGAATACCGAAAATACAAAATTAAAACCGTCTCAGGACCAGATGATTATGCATCCATGCGTGAAGTCATTAGAAGACGATATACCCGCGTGTTAAAGGATGAACTGCCCCTGCCAGATTTAATTTTAATTGACGGAGGAAAAGGACAGATCAACGCAGCCATCGATGTGCTTGAAAATGAATTGAATCTGTCTGTCCCGGTCGCAGGTCTTGTAAAAGATGAAAAACACCGGACTTCAAATCTCATGATGGGAGATACACTCGAAATTGTTGCGTTGGAGCGGAATAGTCAGGCTTTTTACTTATTGCAGCGCATTCAAGATGAAGTGCACCGGTTCGCCATTAGCTTTCACCGGCAGCTGCGCGGAAAAAATGCATTTCAGTCTATTTTAGACGATGTACCAGGTATCGGAGAAAAGCGTAAAAAGCAGCTCCTCAAACATTTTGGCTCTGTGAAAAAGATGAAAGAAGCCTCTATCCAAGATTTTCAGGAGGCTGGCATTCCGAAACAGACGGCTGAACTTTTAATGGAAGCATTAAAAAAATAGATTGTACTTTTTCCAAAAGTCTGTTAAGATGTGACTAATTTAATAAATGAACGTGTTGTTTGTTGAAGATAGAGGTGCGAACTTCAAGAGTAAGCCTTCGGAGATCGATGGGATCTAAGAAGAGGGCTGAAAGGGGAGCGTCGCCGAAGTGAATAAAATCCACTCATTTTATTCGCTGGCTGTACATTGAAGAAATGTAGGGCTGTCAAGAATTGATTTCTTGGAGGGCTATCTCATTGTTTGCATCGTTTAATGATGATTTTAAAGCAATGGGAGATTTGTTCTCTCATTGTTTTTTTATTTGCGGTGAGCGGGCATTCTCCAAAGCTGCCTCTTCTCTCACACGTGAACTTTTGAAAAAGGGTGGTAGACATGGGACTTATTGTACAAAAATTTGGCGGAACTTCCGTTGGGTCGACAGAAAAAATTCGCAATGCCGCAGAGAGAGTGATCGCTGAACGCGAGGCAGGACATGATGTGGTTGTGGTTGTCTCAGCGATGGGCAAATCAACGGATGTTCTAGTAGACCTAGCGAAAGAACTCACAGACGATCCAAGCAAAAGAGAAATGGATATGCTACTCGCAACTGGTGAGCAAGTGACCATTTCATTATTATCGATGGCGCTCCAAAGAAGAGGCTATGATGCCATTTCCTTTACAGGCTGGCAGGCTGGTATGAAAACAGAGCACGTACACGGAAACGCAAGAATTGTGGACATTGATGAATCAAGAATAAAAGATGAATTAAGTGCGGGGAAAGTCGTTGTTGTGGCAGGCTTCCAAGGAATTGCAGATGACTTACATATCACAACACTTGGACGCGGCGGATCAGATACGACTGCTGTGGCACTGGCTGCCGCACTAAAAGCTGATAAATGTGATATTTACACAGATGTACCAGGAGTTTTTACAACAGATCCGCGTTATGTATCATCTGCACGGAAACTTGCAGGTATTTCATACGATGAGATGCTTGAGCTGGCTAATTTAGGAGCTGGGGTCCTGCATCCAAGAGCTGTTGAATTTGCGAAAAATTATCAAGTCCCGCTAGAAGTCCGTTCTAGTATTGAAAATGAATCGGGTACGTTAATTGAGGAGGAATCATCCATGGAACAAAATTTAGTCGTCAGAGGCATCGCATTTGAAGATCAGATTACACGTGTGACGGTGTGCGGGCTTTCAAGCGGTTTAACAACATTATCGACCATCTTTACGACGCTTGCGAAACAGAATATCAATGTTGATATCATCATTCAGTCTGTCACAAGCACCAATCAAACGTCGATCTCTTTCTCTGTCAAAACGGATGATTTGTCCAAAACAGTTGAAGTATTAGAAGAATATAAAGGGGCGCTTGGCTACGAGCAGATTGAGACAGAAAGCAAATTAGCGAAAGTATCCATCGTGGGATCTGGAATGGTCTCAAACCCAGGCGTAGCAGCTGAAATGTTCGCTGTGTTAGCACAAAAAGACATTCAAGTGAAAATGGTCAGTACGTCTGAAATCAAAGTCTCAACAGTGGTCGGCCGTGATGATATGGTCAAAGCGGTTGAAGCGCTGCATGATGCGTTTGATTTATCAAAGGTAAGCGCCGCTGCTCATTCTTAAAAAGGTAAAGAGGTGATCTCATGAAAGAGGATCGCCTCTTTTTCTATATGGAATCGGCTGAAACGTGCGTAAACCCATTCATTAAGTATGCTATGATAGATGAAGACATATAAAAAAGGCGTGACACGAAGTCCACGCCTTTCATAAGCATTGTTAGCTAGGGTCTCTTAAATCCCATTTAACGGTTAAAATGACTTTCTCAGCACGCTTTTTCACTTGTTCATAGGATTCAGCCACGTGCTCATTTAGAAGCTGAATTTGTTCAGCAATAAAACCGGCTTCCATCTGAAAGCATGGCTCCTTTTGATAGGTGAGTCGATTGGATACTAGTGGACCTTCGAGCTCAAACTCAATTTCCTGTTTTTTCGAATGGACCATTGTGAGAGTCCCCCATCCGGCATCATGGAAAAATTCGGGGATCTTCTCCCATGACTCTTGAGGAAATTTACGAGCAAGCAGTTTACCCGCAAAATACATCATAGATGAATGGTCCTGACCAAGAATATCTGGCAGCAGAACTTCGCGTATCAGCTCGTAGGCAAATCCATTGACTTCAATTTCTTTTAGCTGTTCTAAGTTAGATTCGAATTTATTCATTGTACGGCTCCCCTCTTTCAACAATTTATTATAGCTTATGTGGGCATATGATGACAGAGTTTTCTCTGAAGTCTAAGAAATTCTTATTGTAGTAAAACGAATTTTGATTTAAAACTTTTAAATTTCGGAAAATTTTAATTTATGTACGCGGTTTCTTGACGCTTTTTTGACATAGGAGTAAAATGAAATTGTCAATAAATTTGAATAAAGTGCTTACAATTGAAAGAAGCGGGGGTAAGACAATTTTCAAGCAATTGCACTTTTTTTACTAGGGGGTAAAGTAATGTCGGGGAACAAAGAATTTTTTTATCGGAGATTGCATTCTTTGCTTGGCGTCATTCCGGTCGGTCTATTTTTAATACAGCACTTAGTGGTTAACCACTTTGCGACGAATGGACCAGAGGCGTTTAACAAAGCTGCACACTTTATGGAACAGCTTCCTTTTAGGTATGCGCTTGAGCTGTTCGTGATTTTCTTACCACTGATCTATCATGCTGTTTATGGGGTGTACATAGCCTTTACGGCACAAAACAACACGTCTCGCTTCAGTTACTTAAGAAACTGGCTGTTCAGACTGCAAAGGATTTCAGGTATTATCACATTGATTTTTGTCTCTTGGCACGTATGGGAAACACGAATTCAAGCTCAGCTTGGAGCTGAAGTCAACTATGACATGATGGCGAATATTTTAAGCTCTCCATTTATGCTAGGCTTCTATATTGTCGGCGTTTTATCTACTATTTTCCACTTTGCTAATGGCTTGTGGTCATTTGCTGTCAGCTGGGGAATTACCGTTTCACCACGCTCACAACGAATCTCAACATATGTGACATTAGGTATATTTATAGCGCTTTCATATGTAGGGCTAAGAGCAATTTTCGCTTTTGTTTAAGAGGAAATAGATTAGTAGAAGAGGGAGAGGGGCTACAATGAGTAATTCTAGCATCATCGTTGTCGGAGGCGGCTTAGCTGGTCTCATGGCAACTATTAAAGCAGCAGAAGCGGGAACAGCTGTTCAACTATTTTCAATCGTACCTGTGAAACGTTCGCATTCTGTATGTGCACAGGGCGGAATCAACGGAGCGGTCAATACAAAAGGTGAAGGGGATTCACCTTATGAGCATTTTGATGACACGGTATACGGCGGAGATTTCTTAGCCAACCAGCCGCCAGTAAAGGCAATGTGTGAAGCAGCGCCGTCCATTATCCACTTACTTGACCGTATGGGTGTTATGTTTAATAGAACACCAGAGGGATTATTGGACTTCCGCCGCTTCGGGGGAACACAGCACCACCGTACAGCGTTTGCTGGAGCTACAACAGGCCAGCAGCTATTATACGCACTGGATGAGCAGGTTCGCCGCTATGAAGTAGCAGGACTTGTCACGAAATATGAAGGCTGGGAATTCCTTGGCGCTGTTTTAGATGATGAGGAAGTGTGCCGCGGGATTGTCGCACAGAACTTGACGACAATGGAAATTGAATCCTTCCGTTCAGATGCAGTCATCATGGCAACAGGCGGTCCTGGAATCGTGTTCGGTAAATCAACGAACTCCATGATTAACACTGGATCTGCTGCATCCATCGTCTATCAGCAAGGTGCGCATTATGCAAATGGAGAATTCATTCAAATTCACCCGACAGCGATCCCTGGAGATGACAAGCTTCGTCTCATGAGTGAATCAGCTCGTGGTGAAGGCGGACGTGTTTGGACATATAAAGACGGGAAGCCTTGGTACTTCCTTGAAGAAAAATACCCAGCATACGGGAACCTTGTACCGCGTGACATCGCAACGCGTGAAATCTTTGACGTATGTGTCGAGCAAAAGCTTGGCATCAACGGAGAGAACATGGTATATCTTGATCTTTCTCACAAAGATCCAAAAGAGCTTGATATTAAGCTTGGCGGAATCATTGAAATCTATGAAAAATTCATGGGTGACGACCCGCGCAAGCTGCCGATGAAAATCTTCCCAGCTGTTCATTACTCAATGGGCGGATTATGGGTCGATTATGATCAAATGACAAATATCAAAGGTCTATTCGCTGCCGGAGAATGTGATTACTCAATGCACGGCGGAAACAGACTTGGTGCAAACTCACTTCTTTCTGCGATTTACGGCGGAATGGTCGCTGGACCAAATGCAGTGAAGTACATTAGCGGTCTTGAGAAATCTGCGGAAGACCTTTCTTCAGCAACATTTGACAGTGCCGTGAAGAAAGAGCAGGAGAAATGGGACAACATCCTCAGCATGGACGGAACAGAAAATGCGTACGTGCTTCATAAAGAGCTTGGAGAATGGATGACGGATAACGTTACAGTGGTTCGTTACAATGACAAACTCTTAAAAACAGATCAGAAGATTGAAGAACTAATGGAGCGCTACAAGAAGATCAACATCAACGATACAGCATCATGGAGCAACCAAGGCGCTGCCTTCACGCGTCAGCTTGACAACATGCTTCAGCTGGCAAGAGTCATTACGATCGGGGCATATAACCGGAATGAAAGCCGAGGCGCACACTATAAACCGGAATTCCCAGAGAGAAACGATGAAGAATTCCTTAAAACAACGATGGCTACGTTCAAAGGGAAAAATCAAAAGCCTGCATTCCACTATGAGGACGTCGATGTATCGTTAATTGCACCTCGTAAACGAGATTACTCGAAGAAAAAGGTGGAGAAATAAGATGAGTGAAAAAAACACAATTCAATTCATTATCACACGTCAAGATACCGCAGATGGAAAGCCTTATGATGAGGAATTCGAAATCCCTTACCGCCCAAATATGAACGTCATTTCTGCACTCATGGAAATTAGACGTAACCCGGTCAATAAACAAGGTGAAAAAACAACGGCGATCAACTGGGATATGAACTGTCTTGAAGAGGTGTGCGGAGCTTGTTCTATGGTCATTAATGGAAAACCGCGCCAGTCATGTACAGCCTTGATTGACAAGTTAGATCAGCCGATTCGTCTCCAGCCGATGAAGACATTCCCGGTCGTGAGAGACTTGCAGGTTGATAGAAGCCGTATGTTTAACTCCTTGAAAAAAGTAAAAGCATGGGTGCCGATCGATGGCACATATGATCTTGGACCTGGACCAAGAATGCCTGAGAAAAAACGTCAATGGGCGTATGAGCTTTCTAAATGTATGACATGTGGTGTCTGCCTTGAAGCTTGTCCAAACGTGAATGATAAGTCTTCCTTTATGGGCCCTGCTCCGCTTTCGCAAGTACGTCTATTTAACGCACATCCGACAGGTGCGATGAATAAGTCAGACCGTCTAGAAGAAATTATGGGTGACGGCGGTCTTGCGAACTGCGGGAACTCTCAAAACTGTGTGCAGGCTTGTCCGAAAGGAATCCCGCTGACAACGTCAATTGCAGCACTTAACAGAGATACAACATTACAAGCTTTCCGTAACTTCTTCGGAAGCGATCACGCAGAATAACATCACATTCAGTCCTCTTTGCCAATCATGATGAGTGTTTACAAGAGGCTGGATGGAACACAAAATAAACGCCTCTTCCAATATGGGAGAGGCGTTTATTGATGAATAAGGAGATGATGAAGTGAGACTTCCATCATATATTGAGGAACCATTTGAAGAATGGAGAGCATCCTTTCGATTTTATGTTGAAACGACTGTCCGTTTTTCAGAAACGGATATGTTTGGCCATATGAACAATGTCACCCCTTTTGTCTATTTTGAAGAAGCACGGATTGCCTTTTTTCAAAAAACGGGAATTGTTGATAAACGAATGAAACGTGTGAAAGAGACGATTACAGTCGTGGCAAATCTGCAATGTGATTACATCAAACAGGTGGAGATTGGGGAGAGGCTTCGTGTGTATGTAAAGCCGGAAAAAGTCGGATCAAGCTCACTTATCCTTCATTATTTAGGAGAAAACGAGCAGCAGGAACCATGCTTTACAGGCTCAGTCACCATGGTGCAAATTAATAAAGAAACAGGCGCTTCTGTTCCATTTACAGAGGAAGAAAAAGAGACATTTCAAGCTCAACGAAATAAGTAACATAGAGCTCTCATCATCGTGTAAGCTTCATTTTGTTATAATAAAAGGATCATATCAAGAAGAAACAAAAGGAGAACACATGAAGATTTTTCAATATGACACCATTGATAGTACAAATAATGAAGCAAAAAGGCTTATGCAAAAAGGAGAAATACCCTCATTTGCTGTCTATGCACATCAGCAGACAGCAGGAAGAGGCAGGCTGGGCAGACCGTGGGAAACGCCTGCAGGGAATGTCGCTTTAACCATGACGGTTTTGCCGCCAGAAGAACTCTCCACCCAGTCAACGATTGCTCCGCTGACGGCACTAGCGATCTACGATGTACTCAAACCTCTCATAAGGGCTGAGGATCAGCTGGCGATCAAATGGCCAAATGATATTCTTATTAATGAAGCAAAGATATCAGGCACATTGATTGAAGCGGACCGTAACGCCATTTATATCGGGATTGGCATCAATGTGAAGACAAAGCCGGAGCATGTTCCGTACAAAACCATTTGCCTATCAGAGCTTACAGAGGTAAACGCCGATCAGCTTGTGAAGGAACTTGCCACGGCTTTTGAAAAATATCATACACGCTGGAAGAATGAAGGGTTTGAAGCACTCACTGCCCTCTACAACAAACGATTATATCGTCTTCATAAACCGCTGCGGATTTCGTTAGATCGTGAAAAACAAACATGGGAAGAGGGCATTTGCTGCGGAGTCAACCGCTACGGTCATCTCCAGCTAAAAGATGAGAAAGGGCAGATAAAAGCTCATTCTGCCGGAGATATCGATGCACCGCTCCAGCATTAAAAAAAGCAGACGAGAACATCGTCTGCTTTAAGCTTCTCTTTTAATATGAGGCTGAATCACATAGTCTTGTTTTGTGAAAACAACTCCATCTAGAATTTCTCTTGCCGTTCGAATGACTTTGACTCTGTTTTGAGAGGTGTCAATTTCCGTTTGCATTATACCAGCAGGATGCCCAATACGAAGTGTGTCACCTTGTCCTTGAAACAGCTGAGAAGGAAGCGTTTCATCCAAGAAACAGCTGGCCGTCACGCAGACAGAGCCGGTAATGGCAAGTGCTTGGTGCGGTCTTTGCATCGATAGCATACGAACGATGATGTCCATATCTTCTGCTCGTCTCAAGATTCCATTTGTATCTACATAATCAGCAGGCTCGCTAATGAGCGCAAGCTTTGGTACGGCTGGAGACTGTAATGTGGCCATTTCTTTTGGTGCAAAATGACACATTTCAGCAGCGAGAGAACGAATTTCTTCTAAATCATCCAGTAATTCGTCTGTAAACTCTTCAGGCAATTCAGTTCCTTTTAATTGAATATCTTTGGCACGAATAAAGGCAATTGGATTTGCAATGTCAACGATCGAGATTGGAATCTCCCCAAACTTCGTTTGAATCGTATCAACTTTGTTTCCAGTCGGAAAGGTTTTACCTGTAACAGCGCCTTCAGGTTTCTCAAAGGATAAATAAATAGGAGAACCAGTTCCTTTTACTCCTGGAATTTCTGCCTGTCCTTCAAATTTCACTTCTCCATTTTCAACTTCGACCTCTGCCGTAATGACTTTATTTGTATTTGTATTGAGGATACGTACAGTTGTAATGGGCTCAACCGCTTGAACAAGTCCTTTAATGATCGCATACGGCCCAACGGCTGATGAGATGTTCCCGCAGTTTCCTTTAAAGTCGACATATCTCTCATTAATACTGACTTGTGCAAATGTATAGTTCACATCCACATCTGGGCGTGTGGCTTTATCGATAATGGCCACTTTGCTTGTTAAAGAATTACCGCCGCCGATTCCATCGACCTGCAGCCGGTCAGGGCTGCCCATAATGTCTAATAGAAATGCTTCGAGCTCATCGTGTTCATATGGTGCATTGTTTGCGTGAATGAATACTCCTTTGCTTGTACCGCCTCGCATGATTGTGATTGGAACTTTTCTCATGACTCTCACCCTCAATTTTTAATTAACTGTTTATCTAATCAAAATGGTAAAGTATAATAAGAAATAAGTTAAATACATTATTTTAAGAGAAATCAATAAAAATATTTTATAATTAGTAAAAAAGGAGGGCATACAATGGATGAAAAAGATTGGCGGTTTTTAAAGGTACTTTATGAAGAAAAGAACATTACAAAAGCGGCAGAAAAATTATTTGTCTCTCAGCCTGCCTTAAGCTATCGATTGAAACAGCTTGAAGAGGAGTTTGATATGAAGCTTTTCTTTAAAAGAAAACGAGGAATTGAATTTACATCAGAGGGAGAATACTTGGCTAAATATGCAAATGACATGCTCAAACAGCTGCAGCAAACAAAAGATGGCATGCTCAATATGCAAAAAAAGGTCAAAGGAACGATCCGGTTGGGGGTCTCAAGTAACTTTGCCCAGTATAAACTGCCAGAAATATTAAAAGAATTTTCTAAGCAGTATCCACATGTTCAATTTATGGTCAACACAGGCTGGAGTACAAAGGTAATGGATTTATTAGGAACATCAAGTGTGCATTTAGGGATTTTAAGAGGCGATTATGACTGGAATGGAGAGCGTTTTTTGCTCGATAAAGAGCGTCTTTGCATCATTTCAAAATCAGAAATCCAGCTAAAGGATCTCCCGAATCTGCCGCTCATTGACTATCATACAGACAGTTCATTGAAACGGCTGATTAACAGATGGTGGCAGGAAACATTCACAATGCCTCCGCTTGTAACGATGGAGACAGACCGTCAGGATACATCAAAAGAGATGGTGAAGCATGGTTTGGGCTATGCCATTGTCCCGGAAATTTGCCTCAGACCAAGTGATGAGTTATTTGTAAAAGGTCTTTCGTATAAAGATGGACAGCCTGTTTTAAGAGATACATGGCTCATGTACCAGCCAGATTCACTTCATTTGTCTGTTGTGAAAGCGTTCATTGAGTTTTTAAGAAATCAGCAAGGTTGATTATAAAAGAAATTTATTGAATAGACGAAAAAATCGATATTTTCATTATAAAAAAAGCTATTATATCCTTGAAATAGAAAGCGCTAACATATAGATCGCAAGTGCAAGGGGGCGCTTGCAGATCATGTAAAGAAGAGGATGGAGGGATATAAAGTGCTAGCTATTTTAGGGATCTTGATGGTCTTGACATTTACATTTCTCATTATGACAAAACGTATGCATCCGGTGGTGGCTCTAACCGTTGTACCTATCATATTTGCATTGATCGGTGGCTTTAACAAAGGATTAGGGGACATGATGCTTGATGGACTGAAAACTGTTGCACCATCAGCTGCTTTATTGTTATTTGCGATTTTATTCTTCGGAGTCATGCTGGATGCTGGATTGTTTGATCCTCTGATTAAACTCATTCTACGTATTGTGAAAGGTGATCCTGTCAAAATTGCTTTTGGGGTAGCAATTTTGTCTATGCTCGTTGCATTAGATGGTGATGGAACCACAACGTACATGATTACCGTATCAGCTATGCTGCCACTTTTCTTAAGAATTGGGATGAACCCATTAATTTTAGGAACAATTTCATTATTATCATTAGGTATTATGAGCGGAATGACGCCATGGGGCGGTCCAGCTACTCGTGCAATCGCGGCGCTTGGATTAGATGCAGGCGAATTTTTCATTCCATTACTCCCAACGATGGTTGGAGGCGGTCTTTTTATACTTTTTACTGCTTACGTACTTGGGAAAAAAGAAAGAAAACGGATTGGGATTGCAGAGATTCAGTACAAAGAAGAGATGTCCATTTCTCCTGAATTGGCTGCGTCAATTGAAGATGGAGTAGCCGATATTAAGAGACCGAATCTGATTTGGATTAACTTCTTCTTAACAATTGCTGTCATGGCCACACTAGTTCTAGATATCATCCCAATTCCTGTACTCTTCTTAATTGGATTTGTCATCGCTCTTATGATCAACTATCCAAAGGTTGAAGATCAGCGCGAGCGAATTTTATCGCATGCAGGAAACGCATTAACGGTCATTACACTTGTATTTGCAGCAGGGATTTTCACAGGGATCTTTTCAGGAACAAAAATGGTTGAGGCCATTGCCAATTTGGTCATTTACATGATTCCAGATTCCTACAGCTCATTTTTCCCGCTGATTGTTGCTTTGACGAGTATGCCATTTACATTTGTTCTTTCAAATGATGCTTACTACTTCGGGGTGCTGCCAATCTTGGCTGAAGCCGGCGCAGCTTACGGGATTGATCCGGTGGAGATTGCACGTGCTTCTATCATAGGACAGCCTGTCCACTTACTGAGCCCGCTTGTGGCTTCAACGATGCTGCTTGTCGGTATGCTGAATAAAGATATCGGCGATTTGCAAAAATACGCACTACTTTGGACCGTGTTAACTGCCCTTTTTACAACACTTATTGCCTTGTTAACAGGCGCCATTTCAATCTTTTAAATACCACACAAAAAGGACGATGTCTCGGGAGGAGACTCGTCCTTTTTTGCGTGGATGAAAGCGCAGAAATTGGACGCTGATATGCGGGATTTCTTGATTTTAACGTCACCTACCTCAGGCACTCGGCATATGATATCTCGACTATAAAGAATCCCATTCTATAGAGACTAGAGCTCTCACCTTAGCAAGGAGGGTTACAATACTTGAAGGAGAAAGAGTTTCAATCCAAGCCGCTATTAACCAAAAGAGAAAGAGAAGTATTCGAATTGCTCGTCCAAGATAAAACAACAAAAGAAATTGCAAGCGAGCTTTTTATTAGCGAAAAGACTGTTCGAAATCATATTTCGAATGCCATGCAAAAGCTAGGAGTCAAAGGCCGTTCACAGGCTGTAGTCGAGCTTCTGCGTATGGGTGAGCTAGAGCTCTAAAGTCAGCCGGTTTTCCTTCCATATCGGGAAGGAACCGGTTATTTCTATATGGTTTCCATGAGTCTCTTCTTGCATTTTCTTTGAAAAACGAGGAAAATAGACATGTACGTTTTAATCAAAGTGAGATGCTATAGTGAGGTATCAATAAAATGGAAACGAATGAGTCAGGCCATGTTGCAGAGATTGAAAAATCATTGCGCCACATTGCCGCAATTATTAAGCAAAAAGGCAGAGAAATCCTGAATCAATATACGATTACGCCTCCACAATTCATCGGGCTTCAGTGGCTTTATGAATTCGGAGATATGACAATAGGCGAGCTGTCACAAAAGATGTACTTGGCTTGCAGCACAACCACTGATTTAATTGATAGAATGGAAAAAAGTGAACTTGTCGAACGGGTGAAAGATCCATCTGACCGCCGCGTGGTTCGCATTCATTTATTGCCTGAAGGCGAGAGGATCATTCAAGAAGTGATTGCTAAACGCCAAGAATACGTCAGTGAACTTCTAGGGGCTTTCTCAGAAGAAGAAGCCATCGTTTTCAACCAATCCTTAACGAAACTACAGCAGCAAATGAAAAGAAAATGAGGCGATTTTGTTGGATCAACCAATCGGCGTCATTGATTCCGGCGTCGGCGGTTTAACCGTTGCAAAGGAAATCATGAGACAACTGCCAAAAGAAAAAATCATTTACGTAGGCGATACAAAACGATGTCCATATGGCCCGCGGAAAGAAGAAGAAGTTCTTCAATATACGTGGGAAATGGCACACTACTTATTAAAACACCACCATATTAAAATGCTCGTCATTGCATGCAACACAGCAACGGCGATCGCACTGGATGAAATCAAAGCAACGCTTGATATTCCGGTCATTGGCGTCATTCAGCCCGGTGCCCGCACAGCGATCAAGGTGACAAACAACCAGCATATTGGCGTTATTGGCACAGTCAATACGATCAAAAGCGAGGCATACAAAGAAGCACTGCTGTCACTAAAAGCAGGCCTAACAGTTCAAAGTCTGGCGTGTCCGCTCCTTGTCCCATTTGTGGAAAGCGGTACGTTTTTAGATCAGACAGCAGAGGCAGTGGTGAAAGATTCCCTTGAACCGATGAAAGAAACAGGAATTGATACACTTATTCTTGGCTGCACACACTATCCAATTTTAAAAGAACCGATTCAGCGCTTTATGGGCAGTGATGTCAGCATCATTTCATCAGGAGATGAGACAGCGAGAGAAGCAAGTACGATTCTTTCATATAAAGGGCTGTTAAATACCTCTAAAGAAGCGCCTGTCCATACATTTTACACAACAGGACAGCAGCAAAATTTTCAAAACATCGCTCGTGACTGGTTTGGCTACCTGCCAGGGAAGGTCGAAACCGTGTCACTTGAACACATCTACCAGCAATAACCCGCTTCTATTTGAAGTGGGTTATTTTTTTATGAAAAGGGTCTAATCCTCCGAGGGAGCTCGTATACATAGTAGTACAAACTACTAGAGGAGGGTGAAGTATGCTGAAAAAAGGATCTACAGCAGCTGTTACGTGTATCGCGTCAGCCATGCTTTTGTCAGGATGCGGATTGTTTCAAACAGACCAAGCGAAAACAGAGATTGATCCACCACAAAACGTCACATATGTGAAAGAAAATAAAGAAGACAAACAAACAGCCAAAGAAGGAAAAGAAGAGAAGCAGGCTGATACAGTGATGAGAGAATTATATTTAATTGATAAAAACGGGTATGTCGTATCTCAATCCATTCCGCTGCCGAAAAATGAAGGAAGTGCCAAACAAACCCTTGAATATCTCGTGGACGGGGGACCTATTTCTAACTTAATGCCGAATGGATTCAGAGCAGTTTTGCCAGCGGACACGAGTGTATCTGTCGATATTAAAGACGGAACGGCGGTTGTGGATTTTTCAAATGAATTTAAAAACTATAAAAAAGAAGACGAACAGCGCATCCTGCAATCTGTCACTTGGACGCTAACCCAGTTTGATTCCATAGCCAAAGTCAAATTGAAGATGAATGGACATGAACTAAAAGAAATGCCTGTGAACGGTACGCCAATCTCAGATGATTTAAGCAGAGAGGACGGTATAAATATCCAGCACGAGGCTGCCGCTGATATGACATCGACAAAGCCAGTGACGGTATACTATTTAGCTGAATCTGATGAACAGACCTACTACGTTCCGGTCACCACAAGAGCACCAAAAGACGAGGATGATCCGATTACAGCAGCGATTGATGAGCTCGTCTCTGGACCAAGCAAAAAAAGCCATCTGCTTACAGACTTCGATCAAGATGTGAAGCTGAATGATGTACCAAAAGTAAAAGATGGCCATGTGACACTTGATTTCAATGAATCGATTTTTGGCAGTGCAGATGAAAAGAAAAAGGTCATTTCACAAAAAGTTCTTGATAGCATTGTGCTCACATTAACCGAGCTGCCGGACGTCAAAAGCGTATCTGTCAAGGTGAACGGCAAGGCTGAGCTTGTGAACGAAAAGGGAGCAGAGCTCACAAAGCCGGTTTCACGACCAGAACAAGTGAATACAGGTAGTTTTTAACGTCACACATTGATATAATGGAGAAAAAGAGGCATGCATATTCGCTGCCTCTTTTTTATTCCAAGCGATTAGAACGAGCTGAGGTTGTCAAAGTTAGTAGGAGAACCCCGCTGTCACCCGCGAGGAATGTATATCGTAACGGAGGTAAAACATGAGATTAGATGAAAGACAATATGACGAATTGAGAAAAATTGAAATAGAGGCAGGCTACATCACGCACCCAGAAGGCTCTGTCTTAATCTCAGCGGGAAATACGAAGGTGATCTGTAACGCATCGATCGAAGACCGCGTACCTCCTTTTTTAAGAGGAGAAGGAAAAGGCTGGATCACAGCAGAATATAGCATGCTTCCAAGAGCAACTGCACAAAGAACGATAAGAGAATCATCTAAAGGAAAAGTCACAGGACGTACTATGGAGATTCAACGTTTAATTGGACGAGCACTCCGCGCAGTCGTTGACTTAGAAAAGCTTGGCGAACGCACCATTTGGATTGATTGTGATGTCATTCAAGCAGACGGCGGCACACGCACAGCGTCCATCACAGGTGCTTTTGTTGCCATGACACTCGCGATTCAAAAGCTACGAGCTGAAGGAGTCATCAAAGAAAACCCGATTACGGATTATTTAGCGGCGATATCCGTCGGAATTGATTCTCAGCAAGGTCTTCTGTTAGATTTAAACTATGAAGAAGATTCTTCTGCTGAAGTAGATATGAATGTCATCATGACAGGCGCTGGTCGCTTTGTTGAACTTCAAGGAACAGGCGAAGAAGCGACATTCTCAAGAGAACAGCTAAACGGACTGCTTGATTTAGCCGAAAAGGGCATCAAAGAATTAATCGAAAAGCAAAAAGCAGTAACAGGAGAAGTCATCGAATAAAGAGAAGGGTTTGATCAGGATGAAAACAGCCATCATTGCAACGCACAATGCGGGCAAAGCGAAAGAATTCAAAGCCATTCTTGAGCCAAAAGGATTCACGGTCAAAACACTAGCAGACATTGGCTTTACTGAAGAAATTGAAGAAACAGGGCAAACCTTCGAAGAAAATGCCATCATCAAAGCCGAGGCCATCCAAGCCAAAGCAGGTGAAATGGTCATTGCAGACGATTCCGGTCTGTCCATTGATTATCTGGGCGGAAAACCTGGCGTGTATTCAGCGAGATACGCTGGTGAGCATAAAGACGATGCGGAGAATGTGGAAAAAGTGCTGAGCGAACTTCAAGGCATTGAAAAAGAAGACCGTACAGCCAGATTCAGATGTGCCCTTGCTGTCAGCATACCGGGAAAAGAAACAAAGACGGTAGAAGGATCAGTAGAAGGCTTCATCGCAGAAGAGCCGATCGGCGAAAATGGCTTCGGATACGACCCAATTTTCATCGTCAAAGACAAAGACCAGACGATGGCCGAGTTATCACCAGAGGAGAAAAACAAGATCAGCCATCGAGCGGTCGCGCTTCAAAAGCTTTCATCACTGCTAGACGCAAATGAATAAGGGGGAATGAAGCCATGAAGATACTCATCATTAGTGACAGTCATGGACTCACAGACGAACTTCAAACCATTGCCAAACGGCATGCAGCTGAAGTTGACATGATGATTCACTGCGGAGATTCAGAACTCGAAACGAACCACCCAGCACTCGAAGGATACAAAGTCGTCAAAGGAAATTGTGACTTTATGGGCGATTTTGAAGAAGAGCTCCTGCTCCCACTTGATGGAGGCGGAAAACTATTTCTCACTCACGGACATCTGCATGGCATCAAACAATCCTTACTTCAAGTCTACTACCGTGCAGAAGAGCTAGGCGCAGACATTATCTGCTTTGGCCACTCGCACATCCCAGGCAGTGAACTGCTAAGAGGAAAACTCCTCATTAACCCAGGCAGTGTGCACCTGCCAAGAGTGCGAAAAGAGCGCAGCTATGCTATACTGACACTAGATGGAAGCGAAGCAAATGTACAGTTTTTCACGGACGAAGGTCAGGTCATAAAAGACCTCGAAAACACTGTCACATTGGAAGGTATTTCATAAGGGTGCAGCATTTGCCCCTTATGAAAAAACTTTCGAAAAACCGTTGACTTTAAAGAACAATAGTAATATAATAAATCTTGTCGCTGAGGTAATATGCCAAAGCAAAATACATAACAACATGTCCCAGTAGCTCAGCAGGATAGAGCAACGGCCTTCTAAGCCGTCGGTCGGGAGTTCGAATCTCTCCTGGGACGTACTAAGAAAAAAGCCTGAAACCCTTTATTATCAAGGATTTCAGGCTTTTTTGTTCTTTGGAACATAAGTTTGTAACCCGCTTCAAAACAGGGTTTTGGGAGCGCATTTATTTTTAAGTATTTCCGTTCCCTGTTTTTGTATCAAAGAAGCTATCAAAATGGGTAGCGCTGATTTCTGATCAGCTTCTTCAATGACAAGAGCGTAAATTGACATAGTTGTATCCATTTTTGTATGCCCTAAACGTTCCTGAATAACTGCGATTTATTTAAATGATTGGATAATTCAGTTCATAATTTGGATAGCAATAATAAGGCGGTCTACGTCCAATTTCAGACATTAGCCATGAATGCTCCATATAAACCATAGTAACTTTTTTCATTGAATGATTCACAAGTAATAACTCTACTTCTGGATTAAATTCATATCTCAATCCAATGACCCCCTTATATTAGGAATGTGTGGATTCCCCACCGTCAACATGCAGCACTTGACCTGTAACAAAACGTGAATCATCAGAAGCTAGATAAACAAATGTTGGTGCGAGTTCAAATGGATGGGCAACTCGTTCCATTGGGTTAAATGCTCCATATACACCCACTTGGTCTGACGAGAAGCTTGCTGCAATGAGTGGCGTCCAGATTCGACCTGGAGCAACAGCGTTTACACGAATTCCTTGTTTTACAACATTTTTAGCCAAAGCACGTGTCCAACCAACAATTGCACCTTTTGTGGCTGTATAATCAATCATTTGTTGCTCACCTACATACGTTACGACTGAAGAAGTGCCGATAATAGAACTGCCTGGTTTTAAGTAAGGAAGCGCTGCTCTGGTTGTGTAAAAATGTGAGTATATGTTGACTTTAAAGGTGTCATCGAATTGTTCGTCTGTAATGTCAAGAAGGCTTGGTTGTTGAAATTGGATACCAACGTGGTTACATAGAACATCTAGACGTCCGAAGGTTTTTACTGTTTTCTCTACAATGGTGATACATTGCCTTTTATCTCGCAAGTCTCCTGGCATCAATAAACAACGTTGCCCGAGTTCTTCGATTCTTGCTTTTGTTCTATTAGCATCTTCATGTTCATCTAAGTATGCAATCGCAACGTCAGCACTTTCCTTTGCGAAAGCAATGGCTACGGCTGCACCAATACCACTATCCCCTCCTGTAATAAGAGCAACTTTTCCCGCTAACTTACCACTCCCTTTGTAATTTGTATTTTCAATAATTGGAAGTGGTACCATTAAACCTTCTACACCAGGATGACGAAGTTGACGTTGTTCAGGTAAATTAATTGGGATTTCTTCATAGCGTGTGATTTTTCCGTAATTAGGGTACATGGGATAAGGTTGAGTTTTCATTTTCTCTAGAAACATCTGTTGCATTTGTTTTATTTGTTGCAACTTACGCTCATCAGACTCTTGTGTCATTTAATTCCCTCCAAACGTACTTATTCCCTTTTAATATCTATGTTGTTTACTGCTAATCCAAGTATTAATAATGAATAAACTTGTGAAGGAGTTATTTGAAGAGTTTCAGAGAGCTTTCATAAGTAGGTTGGAATTTCAAGGTATTGAACATGTTCAAAAACAAGTAATTCAACGTATTACGTCAGCAATCAAGGTTGGGAAGTAATAAAAATTGCAGACCAATTTATCGGAAGTTGAGAAATGTATGAAGGCGAAGGAGGAGAAGTGTATTTTATTATTTTGATTTTCTAATTCTTTTTCATTCCAAATGTTTTTGCTTTCATTTCGAACTTTGAGAGCGTCCACATAAAGAAAGGAGCTGCATAAACGACAGCTCCCAAGATGAGGAGTTAATTTTTCTTTTTTCTGTAGTCTTTTACTAAGATTGAAACAACTAAACCCATCACACTAAAGCCACAAGATAAAATAAAACATTTGTTACAGGTGTATCAATTTTCCCTAAGATCATCACAACGGCAATAATAGCGCCGGGTAAAGTAATTAATAACATTTTGGATGGCGTGCTTTGCTGTGACACTTAATGACCTCCTGATTGATCCATTAAATAGATATTTTAGTTGATTTTAACATATGGAAATTGTGCGAACAACATAAGGGGGATAGCAATCTACTTTAAGAGCGGACAAACGAAACTTGCTGATTTTGATTTTATGGAAATCATTTCAATTAAACCTTTTGTGTAATAAAATGTATATGATTTATACAAAGGGGTGAGATGGCGGTGAAGCATTTTTTAACGGGAATCGTAGTGGCTATCATTGTGGGGATCATTGTATATGTTGCAGATAATCGTTTAAGCATGTTTCCGTTGATGCTGATTTTAGCGGTTGCGATCTATATCGTAAGCAGAATTAGCGAAGCATTGATTAAGAAATACTCAAAAGAAAATAGTTAATAGCACCGCCCTCCATTGGAAGGGCATTTTTAAATTAACCTCCCTAATGAAAAAGGCATTGTAAAGCGGTAAATATGCAAAAGAGAGAATATTCTTTCTCCAACTAAAAAAAGTAAGGTGTATAAGATCAAAACGGAGAACCCGCTTGCCTTGTGACGGATTTTCTTATCATGGAATGACGAGAAACCCATGAAATCATGGGTTCTTTTTATTTCTCTAGTCAAACTAAATTAAGGTGCCACCAATTCAACTTTCATTCTATCAGGATCTTCGAAATAAACTGCGTAATGTTTATCGCCGCCTGCGAAGGGGTGTGTATCGGCATAAAGAATTTTAACCCCCATGCTTTTTAACTTTTCAGTCATATCATCTACTTGCTGCCGGGAACTGGCATGAAAAGCCAGGTGGTTTAGACCTGCCCTGCGTCTATGATAGGGTATGTCCATAAATCGTCCCTCCGTTTGTACGAAAACGATATAAGTTTCTCCCAATTTCCAACTTCGACCGCTTTCCCAGGTTTGATACGGCTCGTAGCCTAACTCCTCTAAAAACCACCCCCAAAAAATAATCGAATTCTTTAAATTCGAAACATTTAGTTCAATATGATGAATAAGTCCTTTTGACAATAGATGAGCCCTCCATTTAGAAGATTAATTATTATATGATTTAATGTAACTTAATTCAGATGAATATGGAACTCTATTTCATTGTTTAGCTGTTAATGAATAAATCTAAAGAAGAATATGCTGCTTCTCGACAGCTTTCAGCAATTTTAAGGCAAATTTAAGCTCGGATTTTATTTCAAATGTATTAAATCTTTGTTACAATAAGACAGCTTTGCTCAAAAGAGACGTTCCAAGGTTCGACATTTTTTTAGCATCTTTTAAAAAATTTATGGTTTGATATGAAACTCTTTTGATGATCCATGCGTCTCTATAAGTGTCAAAAGAAAAGAGGTTATCAATATGCTATTCAAAAAGCTATCAGAAAATAAGTCTGTAAAATGGATAGGATATACAAGCTTTTACTTACTTATTTTGCTATTATTGTTCTTTATTTACGGATTCCACACAGCAAATACGGGATCATTCATTTACAACGATTTTTAATTGGAGATTAGATTATGAAACTATTACAAACGATTCATGAATACCAGCAAACGAAACCAACACAGCCAGCATTTGTTTCTCAACATGCGTCGATCACATATGATGAGCTTTGGCTTTTATCAGACCAAATGGCTGGTGCGATCGATGCAATCGCAACTGGCAGTGAACCTGTCATTGTATACGGTCATATGGAGCCAGAGATGCTGATTTCTTTCTTAGGAAGTGTGAAATCAGGCAGACCGTATATTCCGGTCGATATCTCAATACCTGTCGAGCGCATCATCTCAATTATTGAAAGCTCAAAAGCCAGTCTATTGATTTGTGCAAATGAGCATAATGTATTAGATGTAGAAGAGCACATTGAAGTGAAGAGTGCGGCATCGCTTTTAGCACTTGAAAAAGAAGCACCGCCATCCACGCAGTGGGTTCAACAAGATGATGTTTTTTACATTATTTATACGTCTGGCAGTACCGGAAAACCGAAAGGCGTTCAGGTAACAGCCAATAATTTAGAAAGCTTTACAGAGTGGATGTGCCGTGACTTCCCAATTGGTGAGGGACGTACATTCTTAAATCAAGCACCATTTTCTTTTGACTTATCAGTGATGGATCTCTATCCAGCGCTTCAATCAGGCGGCACGCTTTACTGTTTAGTAAAAGATCTCGTCAATAAGCCAAAGGATATGTTTGCAGCACTTGGTCAATCTGACGTTGAAGTGTGGACATCAACACCTTCTTTTGTGCAAATGTGCTTAATGGACCCTTCCTTTACAGGGGAGCTTTTACCAGAGCTGAAAGTTTTCTTGTTCTGCGGTGAGGCGCTTCCTGTAGCTGTAGCAAGTGCACTTCTGGAGCGTTTTCCAAAGGCGCAGGTCTTTAATACGTATGGTCCAACTGAAGCAACTGTCGCGATCACATCAATTGAAGTGACGCAGGAGATTCTTGATCAGCACGATTCTTTACCAGTCGGCTATGCCAAACCTGATACAGACATCGTCATTTTAGATGAAGAAGGCAAGACACTTCCTGATGGTGAAAAAGGGGAAATTGTCATCGTGGGGCCAAGCGTCACGAGAGGCTACTTAGGTGAACAAGCCTTGACAGATAAAGTGTTCTTTGAATACGAAGGACGTCCTGCTTACCGTACAGGTGACGCAGGTGTGGCGCATGATGGATTAATTACGTGCCATGGCCGTCTCGACTATCAAATTAAGCTTCATGGATACCGGATGGAGCTTGAAGAAATTGAATATCATGTAAGCGAGACAACCTATGTCAATGCTTGTGTGATTGTACCATTCCAGCCAAACGGTCATGTCGAGTACTTGATTGCAGCGATTGTCCCAGCAGCTCATTCATTTGAAAAAGAATATCAGCTGACAAGTGCGATTAAGAAAGAAATGGCGGATTCACTGCCAGCGTACATGATTCCAAGAAAGTTTGTCTATCTTGAGCAGCTGTACATGACGCCAAACGGGAAGGTTGACCGTAAGAGAATCGCGAAAGAGGTTCTTCTATGATTCCGTTTAGTTCATTCTTTTTCTTCATTCTAATTGGTATTCTTCTTTTGCCGACGATCATTCTTGGTCTGCGCGGCAAAAGAATGCAGGGCTACAACATGTTTGCAACGGTTGTGGCGCTGGCGCTTATTTTCTCAAAGGATGCGCATGGCGCGCTGCTGCTCTTCTTGTTCACGGTATGGCAAGTCCTAATCATCCGCCTGTACCTTGCATACCGGTTAAAGGCGAATCAGGCATCCGTTTTCTATACAGCAGTGGTGGCATCTATTTTACCGCTTGTGCTGTCAAAGATTTTACCGTTCTTTTTAACTCATCAGCCGCATCAACCGCCGCCAATGAACTGGCTGAGCTTTTTGGGGATCTCGTACTTAACATTTAAAGGTGTTCAGTTAATTATTGAGACAAGAGACGGCTTGATTAAGAAGAAAATTCCGATTCACCGTTTGGTCTATTTCATTGTCTTTTTCCCGACGATTTCATCAGGTCCGATTGATCGTTACCGCCGATTTGAAAAGGATATGGATACACCGCCTGAAAAGGAAGCATACAGTGATCTTCTATATGCCGGTATTCATAAAATTTTTATTGGCTTCTTATATAAGTTCATTATAGGCTATCTGATTCACACATATATTCTGATGAATATTCATCACATTAGCAGCAGTCACTTTGTTCAGCAGTTAACGTATATGTATGCTTACAGCATGTACTTGTTCTTTGACTTTGCTGGATATACAGCATTTGCTGTAGGTGTGAGTTATATTATGGGCATTAAATCACCAGAGAACTTTAATAAACCATTTATCAGCCGAAACATTAAAGACTTCTGGAATCGCTGGCACATGTCCCTGTCCTTTTGGTTCAGAGACTACGTGTTTATGAGATTTGTGTTCTTTATGACCAAAAAGAAGTGGATCAAGAACCGTATGGCTGTTTCAAATATTGGGTACTTTATCCTCTTTCTATTGATGGGTGCTTGGCATGGTCTTGCCCTTCAATATATTATTTACGGACTATATCATGCAGTTGTCATGTCCGGTTACAATTTATTTGAGAAATGGAATAAAAAGCACAAGTGGTGGCCGGATAATAAGGTCACAATGGTTGTGTCGATCATTATTACATTCCATGTGATTTGTTTCGGATTTTATATTTTTTCAGGAAAACCATTTCATCATTAATGATTAAGGGAGTAGAAAATTATGGAATTTAAAAATCAAGTATACGGTATTATTGCAGAGGTTTGTCAGGATGACGTTGTGAAAGAAAATCCAGAGATTGCGATTTTTGAAGAAGGTCTTCTTGATTCATTTGGTACAGTAGAACTGCTTATGGCAATTGAAAGTCAACTCGGAATCACTGTTCCGATTACAGAATTCGATCGTGATGTGTGGGATACGCCGAATCATATTGCTGAGCAGCTGGCAGAGATGAAGTAATGAAAAAGCGTTTTTTTGGGCCGCTTATTTTAGCGGCTGTTCTATTCATTGGTGTTCTTCTTGTACCAAATGCATGGCTCTCACACCTGATCCCAAAAGACAAATTACAAAAGTCAGCCACAGAATTAGATCCAGGGATGTTTCAAGGGCTTTATTTACAAGATGAAATGCTAAAAGATCCAACTTATTTGCCGATCTATGGATCTTCTGAACTATCACGTTTTGATCCATATCACCCTTCGAATTTCTTTCATGAGAATCCTCAAGGGTTTACACCTTATCTTATTGGAAAAGGTGGATCGCAATCATTAATTCATGCGATGAACTTTGCAGCGCATATGGATGAATTAAAAGGGAAGAAGCTTGTATTTATCGTGTCCCCGCAATGGTTTGTGAAATGGGGATCTGACGAGAATCACTTTGCACCGAACTATTCAGCTCTTCAAGCGCTGAATCTCGCCTATAATAAAGAAATTGATCCAACTGTAAAAAAAGAGCTTATCAAAAGAATCATGAAGTTTAAAGCAGTCAAAAACGACATGGTGATTACAGAGCTTTTTAAAGCAGAGCTATCTGGGAACAAGTTCGCTTATGGCGCGATTTCTCCTATTGCGAAAATGTATTATGGCATGCTTCAAAAGAAAGACATGTACTATACAATTGGATCGGGCCCTGAGCGCAAGCTTCAACCGTCTCCTTCAGTCAAAGGAAAAACATGGGCTGAGCTTGAAAAAGAGGCGAGCATTTTTGGTGCGAAAAGAGCAGGGGACAACCCGTTTTATATTAACCAAAAACTGTTTGACCGCAAGCTGAAACCGATCATGAAAAAGATGAAGGATTCCCGTGAAGGTCATTCTTATGCGGAATCACCAGAATACAAAGATTTTCAGATCATGCTGGATATTTTAAAACAGGCAGGGGCAAAGCCTTTGTTTGTGACGATTCCTGTCAACGGAAAGTGGTATGATTACACCGGTTTTCCGAAAGAAGGCCGTACAGGTTATTATGAAAAAATCAATCGTCAAATTCGAGATAATGGGTATGAAGTCGCAGATTTGACTAAGCATGAGTACGATCCATATTTCTTTAAAGATACGATTCATGTGTCTTATAAAGGATGGGTGTACATCGATAAGGCAATTGAAAAGTTTTACAAAGAGCAGTAGAATGCAGCAGCTTTCTGCTGCTTTTTGTTTGTCGAATCGGCGGATATCTTGTATAACTAAGGGAAAAGGGCTATGCTGTAGATGGAGGCGATATGATGAATCGTTCTGAGAAAAAAGAACTATTAAAGCGTTCGAAGAAGCATTTTAATGATCATGCCTTTTGGGAAAAGTTAAAAAAGACGGCACAAAAAGCTGGTGTCTCTCTTGTCTATGCTGTGCTATTACTTTACTATACATTGCAAAAACCCGAAGTGCCGGTCAAAGCAAAGACTTTGATTATTGGAGCACTCGGATATTTTATCCTTCCACTTGATCTCATTCCTGATACATTGATTGGTGTCGGCTATACAGATGATTTAGGAGCCATTACATTTGCTCTGCTTCAAGTAGCAATGTACATTGATGATGATGTGAAAGGGAAAGCAAAAGACAGGCTATCAAAATGGTTCGGCGAAAAAACCGATACGTCTTTGATTGATCAAAAGCTTGAGGATGGCGGTATGCCGTCTGCATAAAAAAAGCCTCCGTTATTGGAGGCTTTAGCGTGTAGACAAACCCTCGCATTCGTTGTCAGGTCTGCGCTCCAGTGCTCACGAATGTTTCAATTCGCTCCGCTCCGGTGCTCGTCCTTCCTAGACTGCAAAGGTTTTCTATCACGCTGAAAAGAAGACAAAGGGCTAAAATCAAAATCATTTTAGCCCTTTGTCAACAATCTGAAGCCTCCGTTATTAGAGGCTTTTTTCTTTATCCTAAAAATTTCACGCAAACTGGATGAGGGACGGTAATGTCTGATTGTAAGACAGTGAGTCGTCCTGTTTCTTTGTCGCGTTTGTATAACACAAGATTGCTAGATTCTTGGTTTGAACCGACGAGGAATTCTTCTGTTGGATCAAGTACAAAATCTCTAGGCCAGTTTCCTTCAGAAGAAGCAATCTCGACAAGACTTAATTGGCCGTCAGCGTCTGCTTTAAAAATCGCAATGCTGTCATGACCGCGATTTCCTGCATAAACAAATTGGCCGTCTGAAGAGACATGAATGGCACTGCCTTGATTGTTCTCTGTAAAATCGCTTGGAATGGTCGCGATTGTTTGGATTTCTTCAAAATGACCATCTTCAAAGTAACGAAGCACAATGACCTCGGAGCTTAGCTCTGTCATTACATATGCCACAGGTTTCGTTGGGTGGAATGTGATATGACGAGGTCCGCTGCCTGGCTTTGTTTCAAATGTATGAGCAAGCTCAAGTTTGCCGTCTTCTTTCTTATACGTATAAATTCCATCTGTTCCAAGGTCAACAGCCACTGCAAATTGTTCATCTGGCGTGAGACCCATAAAGTGAGTATGCGGTTTTTCCTGACGATCTTCGTTAGGGCCAGTTCCTTCATGCTGCGCCTGTGAGAGTGTGCGGATCACTGAGCCATTTTCAGCATCGATTTCATACATCTCTGCTGACCCTTTATGATAATTCGCTGTATACGCCGTTTTCGTTTGACTGTCCACGCTGACGTGGCAAGGAGAAGCTCCATCGGCAAGCTCTTGGTTGATGAAGTGAAGTCTGCCTGTTGTTGAATCAATTTGATACGCAGCAAGGCCGCCCTGTGATCCTTTTTTCACAACAGCATAAACAAACTTTTGATCCTCTGACACGGTTAAATATGTAGGATTTTCAAGTTCAGCAGCAACTTCTACTTGCTCAATCTGCTGCTTGTCCGTATTTAATGTAAATGTATAAACACCTTTACTGTCTCCCTTTGTATACGTACCGATATAACCTCTGATGTTAGCCATGTATTGCCCTCCTTCTATTAGATGCTCTCATTCTATCATAAATTCATAGGAAAACGCTTTAGAAAGGCATGCCAAAAGAAAAAACCAAGTTATTGAAATCTCACAATATTCATCAAAAATCATGTGAAAAAATATCACAAAAGTTTTCTCAAAAGAAAAGCGTTCATGTAAAGTAAATAAATTGAAGAAAAAATACAAAAAATTTTAAGTTTTTTCATTCCTTGTCTAGCAAAGGTGTAAGCGTATACATTTAATTTTGATTAGTCTAAATTGTCTAATAATTTTAAAAATGCTGTTGACACTGTATGGAAAGCGGCGTAAGATGGGTTCAACAAAAGCTAAACAAACACGCAGTGCAAGCGAGAGACGCTTCAATATAAAGTGTCTGAAAATTCAACTACTTTTTGTTTGAAAGAGAGGGTGCTCACTGAAAATGGAAGACCAAAAGGAACAATGGATCTTTTTAAACGATGAACTCGTGAAAAAAGAGGATGCGAAAATTTCAGTTTACGATCATGGCTTCTTATATGGCGACGGTGTTTTCGAAGGGATTCGCGTGTATAACGGAAATATCTTTCGAATGAAAGAACATTTAGACCGCCTGTATGATTCCGCCAGATCCATTATGCTGAACATTCCATATTCACTTGAGGAACTCACGGAGAAAATGATTCATACAGTTGAAAGGAACGGCCTAAAGGATGCCTATATCCGCCTTGTCGTCTCAAGAGGAGCGGGTGATCTTGGTTTAGATCCTAACAACTGCGGGAGAGCCAACACAGTGATCATTGTAGAGCCGCTGGCCATTTTTCCAAAGCACCTATATGAAACGGGTATTGATATTGTAACGGTTCCAACAAGACGAAATCGTCCAGATGTCCTTAGCCCAAAAGTGAAATCATTAAACTATTTGAATAACATTCTTGTCCGAATCGAAGCCCATATGGCCGGTGTGAGTGAAGCATTGATGCTGAACGATCAAGGGTACGTGGCGGAAGGTTCTGCAGACAACGTGTTTATTTATAAAAAAGGCAAGCTTTATACACCGCCAGGTTATATCGGCGCACTTGAAGGCATTACAAGAAATTCCATCATGGAGATTGCAGAAGACTTAGGCTACGAAGTGAAAGAAGAACCATTCACAAGACACGATGTGTATACAGCTGAAGAAGTATTTCTAACAGGTACTGCAGCCGAAGTCATCGCCGTTGTAAAAGTTGACGGCCGTACAATCGGTGAAGGGAAACCTGGGTTCCACACAAACAAACTTCTTGAACAATTCCGCAAGCGAGTAGTTGAAGAAGGAGAAAAAGTCGTTTTTGCAGATGAAAACATTCATGCAAGCTAAATAGATATCGATAAACGTTGAAGAGGACTAGTAGCTTTAGAGTCAGTATCTACAGAGAGCCGGTGCTAGCTGGAAACCGGTGTTACTTTCTAAAGTGAACTCACCTCTGAGTGTCTGCTTGAAATGATAGTAGGGCAGACCGAGTGACATTGCTCACTCGTTACCAAAATGGACGAAAGATGTCCATGAGACGGCAGCAGGATTTGCCGTGAACAAGGGTGGTACCGCGAAAAAACAAAGCTTTTTCGCCCCTTTGACCTAGTGAAAAGTAGTGTCATTGTGGGGTGAGAAGGCTTTTTTATATGGTCTCATATCTCTATCTTGAATAGAAAAGGGTGAAAGGACTTGACTGAAGCAAGACAAAGAGGAGGAAATCAAATGGGGACAAATGTACAAATGGAGACGGAAAAATCAAAAGCACCACAAACGATGAACGGTGCACTCATGTTAATTGAAGCACTCAAAAGAGAAAAAGTAGAAGTCATTTTTGGATATCCAGGTGGAGCGGTTTTGCCGATCTACGATAAAATTTACAATTCTGGTTTGTTTCATGTCCTTCCAAGACATGAGCAGGGAGCGATTCACGCAGCAGAAGGATACGCAAGGGTATCTGGTAAACCGGGAGTTGTCATTGCAACATCAGGACCTGGAGCGACAAACCTTGTCACAGGAATTGCAGATGCGATGATTGATTCACTTCCCCTTGTTGTATTCACAGGGCAGGTGGCAACCTCAGTCATTGGATCGGATGCTTTCCAAGAAGCAGATGTACTCGGCATCACAATGCCAATTACTAAGCACAGCTACCAGGTAAGAAATCCAGAGGAATTACCGGGTGTCATTAAAGAGGCATTCCATATCGCAACAACAGGCAGACCTGGTCCAGTTTTGATTGATATTCCAAAAGATGTCGCAGGCATTGAAGGAACGTTTGAATATGATCAGCCAATTGATTTACCTGGTTATCAGCCAAAAGTAGAGCCGAACTATTTGCAAATTCGCAAATTAGTAGAAGCTGTCAGCAGAGCGAAGAAACCAGTTATTCTAGCAGGAGCTGGCGTTCTTCATGGCAAAGCATCTGAAGAATTAAGACAGTATGTAGAGCAGCAGCAAATCCCAGTCGCTCATACACTGCTTGGACTTGGTGGATTCCCGGCAAAGCATCCTCTTTTCCTAGGGATGGCTGGTATGCATGGCACGTATGCAGCGAACATGGCTCTTCATCAATGTGACCTGCTCATTTCAATCGGAGCGAGATTTGATGACAGGGTAACAGGAAACCTCAATCATTTTGCGAAACATGCGAAGGTGGCTCATATTGACATCGACCCAGCGGAAATCGGCAAGAACATTCATACCCATATCCCAGTTGTTGGCGACAGTAAGCTAGTCCTTGAAGAACTGATCAAGCAAGACGGGAAACAAGCAGATGCTGACGAATGGAAAAACCAATTAGATCAGTGGAAGGAAGAATATCCACTCTGGTACGTTGAAAACGAAGCTGAAGGCTTTAAGCCTCAAAAGCTGATTGAATACATTCATCAATTCACTAAAGGTGAAGCCATTGTCGCAACTGATGTCGGACAACATCAAATGTGGGCAGCACAATTCTATCCATTTGAAAATGCAGATAAGTGGGTAACATCTGGAGGCCTTGGCACAATGGGCTTCGGATTACCAGCAGCCATCGGCGCTCAGCTGGCTGATCAAGAGGCAACCGTTGTAGCGATTTTAGGAGACGGAGGTTTCCAAATGACCCTGCAAGAACTTGCCGTTATCCGTGAGCTGAACCTTCCAGTCAAAGTGATTGTACTCAATAATCACTGCCTTGGAATGGTAAGACAATGGCAAGAAATTTTCTACGAAGAGCGCTACTCACATTCTAAATTTTCAGAGCAGCCAGACTTCGTCAAATTATCTGAAGCTTATGGCATTAAAGGAATCAGAATCTCATCAGATGAAGAGGCGAAAGAAAAGCTTGAAGAAGCCTTAACCTCTAGAGAGCCTGTTTTCATCGATGTCAATGTAGCGAGAGATGAAAAAGTATTCCCAATGGTAGCACCAGGGAAAGGACTTCATGAGATGGTGGGGGTGAAACCTTGAAAAGAATTATTGTGTTGACTGTATTAAATCGATCAGGCGTACTGAACAGAATCACAGGCCTCTTTACCAAAAGACACTACAACATTGAAAGCATTACGGTCGGCCATTCTGAGATTCAAGATGTATCACGCATCACGTTCGTCGTCCATGTAGACCAGGAGAAAGACATCGAACAGCTGACAAAACAGCTGAACAAACAAATCGATGTTCTGAAAGTAACAGACATTACAAACCAATCAATCGTTCAGCGAGAGCTGGCTTTGATAAAAGTCGTATCTGCACCAGCATCTCGAATGGAGATCACGGGGGTCATTGAACCTTTTAGAGCTTCTATTGTAGATGTGAGCAGAGAGAGTGTCGTCATTCAGGTGACAGGTGAGTCTTCAAAAATTGAAGCACTCATTGAATTACTTAAGCCATACGGCATTAAAGAAGTCGCCAGAACTGGCACCACGGCCTTTGCGAGAGATAATCAGCAAAAGCCGCAAACAAATAAAACAATTTCAATTGTCTAAACAAAAAGGAGAGAGTCAAATGGTAAAAGTATATTATAACGGTGATATTCAAGAAAACGTATTAAATGGTCAAAAGGTAGCGATCATTGGTTATGGATCACAAGGTCATGCACATGCATTGAACTTAAAAGAAAGCGGCGTAGATGTGATCGTCGGCGTGAGAAAAGGCGGATCTTATACAAAAGCACAAGAAGACGGCCATCAAGTATTCACAGTAAAAGAAGCAGCAGCACAAGCAGACGTAGTCATGGTACTACTTCCAGATGAGCAGCAAAAGAAAGTATATGATGAAGAAATCAAAGATCAATTAGAAGCTGGCAACTCACTTGTATTCGCACACGGATTCAACGTTCACTTCCATCAAATTGTTCCTCCAAGTGACGTAGACGTGTATCTAGTAGCTCCAAAAGGTCCAGGACATCTTGTGAGAAGAACATATGAGCAAGGCGCTGGTGTACCTGCCCTATTTGCTATCTATCAAGATGTATCTGGCCAAGCGAAAGACAAAGCACTTGCTTATGCAAAAGCGATCGGCGGAGCAAGAGCGGGCGTTCTTGAAACAACATTTAAAGAAGAAACAGAAACGGATCTATTCGGTGAGCAGGCAGTTCTTTGTGGAGGTCTTACTTCACTAGTAAAAGCAGGATTCGAAACGTTAACAGAAGCTGGTTATCAGCCAGAGCTTGCATACTTCGAGTGTCTGCATGAACTGAAATTGATCGTTGACCTTATGTATGAAGAAGGATTAGAAGGTATGAGATATTCAATCTCTGATACAGCACAATGGGGTGACTTCGTATCAGGACCACGTGTTGTGGATGCAAAAGTAAAAGAATCGATGAAAGCTGTTTTGACTGATATCCAAAACGGAACATTTGCAAAAGAATGGATTGTTGAAAACCAAGTGAATCGCCCACGTTTCAATGCGATCAATGCAAATGAAAATGAGCACCAAATTGAAATCGTTGGTAGAAAGCTTCGTGAAATGATGCCTTTCGTTAAACAAGGAAAGAAAAAGGAAGCGGTGAGCGTCGGTGCGGAAAATTAATTTTTTTGACACAACACTTCGGGATGGAGAGCAATCACCAGGAGTGAACTTAAATGCACAAGAAAAGCTTATCATTGCAAAGCAGCTTGAGCGCCTTGGGGTTAATATCATTGAAGCGGGTTTTCCCGCTTCATCCCGAGGGGATTTCTTAGGCGTACAAGAAATAGCAAGAACGATTAAAAACTGTTCTGTTGCTGGTCTTGCACGATGTGTGAAAGGTGACATTGATGCTGCATGGGAAGCATTAAAAGATGGGGTGGAGCCAAGGCTTCATGTCTTTATTGCCACTTCTGACATTCACCTGAAGCATAAACTAAAGAAAACACGTGAAGAAGTTGTAGAACAGGCTGTCGCAATGGTGAAATATGCGAAAGAACGTTTTCCAGTTGTCCAATGGTCAGCAGAAGATGCGTGCCGTACAGATCTTGCTTTCTTAGCAGAAATTGTAGAAAAGGTCATTGATGCGGGGGCGAGTGTCATTAACTTGCCAGATACAGTTGGATACCTAGCGCCAAAAGAGTACGGAAATATCTTTAAATATATGAAGGAACACGTTCCAAATATCGACCGCGTCAACTTGTCCGCTCACTGTCACGATGATCTAGGAATGGCTGTGGCAAACTCACTTGCTGCTATTGAAAATGGAGCAGATCAAATTGAAACGGCTGTCAACGGAATTGGCGAGCGCGCTGGAAATGCCGCGTTAGAAGAAATTGCAGTAGCTCTTCATATTCGAAAAGACTTTTACCAGGTCGAATCAACGATTCAATTGAATGAAATTAAGCGTACAAGTGATGTAGTGAGCAAATACTCTGGAATGATTGTGCCGCGTAATAAAGCAGTCGTTGGAAACAACGCTTTTGCACATGAATCAGGTATTCACCAAGATGGTTTCCTCAAAGAAAAAACAACCTATGAAATTATTTCTCCAGAGCTTGTCGGTGTGACAACAGATGTGCTTGTCCTTGGAAAACACTCCGGAAGACACGCGTTTAAAGACCGCATGAAAACACTAGGCTTTAAACTAACGGAAGACGAAATCAATAAATTCTTTGAGACTTTCAAGAACTTGACAGAGAAGAAGAAAGAAATTACCGATGATGATTTGATCTCTATCATATTAGAAGAAAAAGTAGCAGATCGAAAAATCGGTTACGAATTTGAAAGTCTGCAAGTGCACTATGGAACAGAACAAATGCCAACAGCAACGGTTTCTCTGAAAAATCAAGAAACACAGGAAGTCATCCAAGAAGCAGCTACAGGTGCAGGCAGTGTAGAAGCTGTGTACAACACGCTTGAGCGCTGTATGGAGGAAAGAATTCATTTGCTGGACTACCGCATTCAATCAAATGGAAAAGGCAGAGATGCACTAGCTGAAGTATATGTCACTGTTTCAATAGAAGGAAAAGAAACAGCAGGACGCGGAGTAGCGCAAGATGTGCTTGAAGCATCGGCGAAAGCTTACGTCAATGCAGTGAACAGGCATTTAATCTTCAAATCAAATCTGATTGAAATTGAGAAACATCACGCGATCTCATAGGAAAGGAGGAAGGTTCTCATGAAAAAGAAAATTGCACTTTTGCCCGGCGATGGAATCGGACCGGAAGTCGTGACATCTGCAGTCGCTGTCCTTCAAGAGACAGCGGCGCAATTTAGGCATGAATTCGAATTCGAAACTGCGCTCATTGGCGGTATCGCAATAGATGAAAAAAACAACCCGCTACCAAAGGAAACAGTAGATGTATGCAAAAGCGCTGATGCGATTTTATTAGGAGCAGTCGGCGGACCAAAGTGGGATCAAAACCCGCCAGAGCTTCGTCCAGAAAAAGGCTTACTCGCCATTCGTAAACAGCTGGACTTATTTGCAAACATCCGCCCTGTAAAGGTGTTCGATAGTTTAAGCGAGGCATCTCCGTTAAAACAGGATCACATTAACGGAGTCGATTTCGTCATCGTTCGTGAATTAACAGGCGGTCTCTATTTTGGTGAACCAAGCGAACGCTATACGGATGATGAAGGAAAAGAAGCTGCCGTTGATACGCTCCTTTATACAAAGGAAGAAATTGTCCGCGTATTAAAAGAAGCGTTCGACATGGCTTTAACGAGACGGAAAAAAGTGACGTCTGTGGATAAAGCGAATGTCCTTGCTTCTAGTAAACTATGGCGGGATGCGGTAGAAGAAGTTGCTGCCCAATATCCAGAAGTTGAATTTGAGCATATGCTCGTCGATAATGCTGCCATGCAGCTGATTTACAAGCCCGCTCAATTTGATGTCATTGTAACAGAGAATATGTTCGGTGACATTTTAAGCGATGAAGCTTCGATGATTACTGGATCACTCGGCATGCTGCCATCTGCTAGTTTATCAAGCACTGGCCTTCATTTATATGAGCCAATTCATGGTTCAGCACCCGATATTGCGGGGCAAAACGTTGCAAACCCTCTGGCAACCATTTTATCAGCAGCAAGCTTGCTTAGAACATCCTTTGCATTAGAAGAAGAAGCGGCTGCAATAGAAGAAGCTGTGGAAACTGTTCTTGCCTCTGGCAAACGAACAAAAGATTTAGCAGCAAAAGAGGGAACATATCAAACGACTGAAGAAATTACTAATGCGGTTGTAGACGCACTCAAGCAGCGCGTACAAACCATTGTATAAATAGAATCTTGTGGAATTAGATAGAGGGAGGAAAAGGGTTATGCCTCGAACAATCATCGAAAAAATATGGGATCAGCATGTAGTCAAAAGCGGCGAGGGGAAACCAGACCTTTTATATATTGATCTGCACTTGGTGCATGAAGTGACATCACCTCAAGCATTTGAAGGATTAAGACAAAAAGGGCGCAAGGTGAGAAGACCTCAAAACACGTTTGCGACGATGGATCACAACATCCCAACTGTGAATCGATTTGTGATCAAAGATGAGATTGCTAAAAAGCAAGTGAGTGCCTTAGAGCGCAACTGTGCGGAATTTGGCGTTCGTCTTGCTGACCTTCATAGTGTTGACCAAGGAATCGTCCATGTCGTTGGACCGGAGCTTGGATTGACACTTCCGGGGAAAACAATCGTTTGTGGAGATAGTCATACATCAACTCACGGCGCGTTTGGCGCACTTGCCTTTGGAATCGGTACAAGTGAGGTTGAACATGTACTTTCTACACAAACACTTTGGCAGCAGCGTCCGAAAACGTTAGAAATTAGAGTAGACGGAAAGCTTCAAAAAGGGGTAACTGCCAAAGATGTCATTTTAGCTGTCATTGGTGCGCACGGTGTGAAGTTCGGCTCAGGTTATGTCATTGAATACACGGGGGAAGTATTCAGAAACATGACGATGGATGAGCGGATGACCGTTTGTAATATGTCAATTGAAGCAGGCGCAAGAGCAGGATTGATTGCACCTGATGAAATCACCTTCGAATATTGCCGCGGCCGCAAATATGCACCGCAGGGCGAAGACTTCGAAGCAGCTATTAAAGAATGGGAAGAACTTAGAACAGATCCAGGTGCAACCTATGATAAAACCATTGTGTTAGATGGAAATAAGATTTCACCAATGGTTACGTGGGGAATTAACCCAGGAATGGTACTCCCTGTGGATGCATCAATCCCAGGACCTGAGGACTTTGCACAAGAAGATGATCAAAAAGAAGCGATTCGTGCTTACGAATACATGGGTGTCCACCCGCATCAGCGTATAGAAGATATTACGATTGAGCATGTCTTTATCGGCTCATGTACGAACTCAAGAATGACTGATTTACGCCAAGCTGCTTCTATGATTGAAGGACAAAAAGTAGCAGATCATGTCAGAGCGATTGTGGTGCCTGGCTCTCAAAGTGTCAAATTGCAAGCAGAAGAAGAAGGTCTTCATGAAATCTTCCTTGAAGCAGGATTTGAATGGAGAGAATCTGGCTGCAGTATGTGTCTTAGTATGAATAACGATGTGGTACCGGAGGGCGAGCGCTGCGCGTCCACATCAAACCGTAACTTTGAGGGGCGTCAAGGGAAGGGTGCGAGAACGCATCTTGTCAGCCCGGCAATGGCTGCAATGGCTGCGATACATGGCCGATTTGTCGATGTCAGGAAGTTTAATCAAGAGAAAACAGTCGTGTAAGGAGTTGTCATAGATGGAGCCTTTAGTCACTCATAAAGGAAAAGCCGCTGTGCTTAACCGAATCAATGTAGATACAGATCAAATTATTCCGAAGCAATTTTTAAAAAGAATCGAACGAACAGGATATGGCCGCTTTGCCTTTTTCGACTGGCGTTATTTAGCCGATGGCAGCCCAAATCCCGATTTCGAACTAAATCAGCCGATTTATGAAGGAGCATCCATTTTGATCGCAGGGGAGAACTTTGGCTGCGGATCATCTAGGGAACATGCTCCTTGGGCGCTTGATGATTATGGCTTTAAAATTGTCATCGCACCATCATTTGCAGATATATTTCATCAAAACTGCTTTAAAAATGGGATGCTTCCGATTCGCCTTGATTATGATGTGTGGAAAACCTTCGCTGCGTCATATGAGAACAAAGGATATGAGATGACGGTTGATCTTGAAAAACAGCAAATAGAAGATCACGAAGGGAATATCACCCCTTTTCAAGTCGACCCTCACTGGAGAGAAATGCTCCTAAATGGTTATGATGAGATTTCATTAACATTACTACTAGAAGATGACATTCAAGCATTTGAAGAAAAGCGCAGCAGCTGGCTGCGCGCCTAAGCAACGAGAAGCTGTCCGCCCGAGGTGTGACGGCTTCTTTTTTGCATGAAAACCTCTCGTTACTTGTGTTTACTAATCTTCGTTGGTAAACTGATAAAAAATATGCGCCCGAAAGGAACGTAAGCATGAAGCATGACAAGAAGAAAGACAATGTCATTTTGTTTCCTCGTCTGAAAGAAAGACTGATTGAAAAAGGAATGGCAGCATTAAAAGATAAACAGTATCAAGAGGCGCTTCACTTGTTTTCAGAAGCAAAATCGTATGATGACGATGAAGAATCCGATATTCACCTCGGAATGGCCATTTGTTTTCTGGAGCTGGGTGAGCTGCAGGATGCAAAGCGTGTTTGTGAAAAAATGCTGCATGAAGGATATGGTCACTATTTCACTGTGCTCCAAGTGTATATGACGATCTTAATTCAGCTGAAAGAATATGAAGAAGTCAAACAGACGATTGAGGCTGTGCTCGAGGAAAACCATCTTCCGGCAGAAAGCGCGGAGCATTTTTACAAACTGCTCGAATTTAGTAGAAAAATGATCGACTCACCTGAAGAGATTTTAGATGATGATGAGGACGCCGGAAGTGAGGTCAATATAGATGACATGCTGGAGCGGCCGGAAGAACAGGTGCAGTTCATCCATTCATTGAAAGACCGGAATATTACACCGCACATGGGTCTATTAAATACTATCTTACAAAATCCTGATGGGAACCCTTTGGTCAAATCAATGATCCTGCAGCTTCTGGCAGATCATGATGTGGCAAAGCCGGTTCATGTGACAAAATTCGGTGATTCTTTAACACTTATTCCTTCTGAGGCTGTAAAGCCAGAGCAGATGCCGCTTCTTCAGCAAGTCCTTCGTATGCTCGACGACACGCTCGGCAATGAGAACCCAACCCTTTACCAAGGCGTGGAAGAGTTATGGCGCCGGCACTTATTCGTGCTGTATCCATTTCTTCCTAAGTACACAGATCCGAGTCTTTGGGCAGCGGCACTTCATAAAGTCGGCTATGAAATGCATGGGATTGAGATTGAACTCGAAGAATTGCATCTATTGTATGAATTTAACGAACGAGAGCTGAGAGAAGCTTGCACAATGCTGAAAGATATTGAAGAAATTTCTTATTTGTAATTTGTCGATTTAGTTGAAAGACGCACTTGTTATGTTATAATATAATGGTTGTATTTGTGCATATATAGTGCAGTTGTCAGATTCCAACGGTTGAAAGACGATATGTATAATCAAGTCAAATGTTGTATACATAATGCAAGCTTCTTAGCGGAGTGCGTGGTTTTTGATTGGACGAAGTCTTTATGATGCTTTAGAATGGAGCAACGCACAATCTGAATAGATTTTTGGAGGGAAACACACATGTCAGTAAAATGGGAAAAACAAGAAGGTAACGAAGGCGTTCTAACTGTAGAAGTTGACGCTGAAACATTTAACAAAGCACTTGATGATGCATTTAAGAAAGTGGTTAAGCAAGTATCAATCCCTGGATTCCGTAAAGGGAAAGTACCACGTGGTCTTTTTGAGCAGCGTTTTGGTGTAGAATCTCTTTATCAAGATGCACTAGATATTCTTCTTCCAGTTGAATATCCAAAAGCAATCGACGAAGCTGGTATCGAGCCAGTTGACCGCCCTGAAATCGATGTTGAGAAAATCGAAAAAGGCGAAAGCTTAATCTTCACTGCAAAAGTAACAGTGAAGCCTGAAGTAAAACTTGGTGACTACAAAGGTCTTAACGTAGAAAAAGACGACACAGCTGTCACTGACGAAGATGTACAAGAAGAGCTAAAAGGCATGCAAAACCGTCAAGCTGAGCTTGTTGTCAAAGAAGAAGGCGCAATCGAAAACGGCGATACAGTTGTTCTTGATTTCGAAGGATTCGTTGATGGAGAAGCATTCGAAGGCGGAAAAGCTGAGAACTACTCTCTTGAAGTTGGTTCTGGTTCATTCATCCCTGGTTTCGAAGAGCAATTAGTTGGTCTTGAAGCTGGCGCTGAAAAAGACGTAGAAGTTACATTCCCAGAAGAATATCATGCTGAAGACCTTGCAGGTAAACCAGCTGTATTCAAAGTGAAAATTCATGAAATCAAAGCAAAAGAACTTCCAGCACTTGACGATGAGTTCGCTAAAGATGTTGATGAAGAAGTAGAAACGCTTGCTGAATTAACTGAAAAAACGAAGAAACGTCTTGAAGAAGCAAAAGAAAACGAAGCAGAAGGAAAACTTCGTGAAGAGTTAGTTGCGAAAGCTTCTGAAAATGCGGAAGTTGACATCCCACAAGCGATGGTTGACACAGAGCTAGACCGCATGATGAAAGAATTCGAACAACGTCTTCAAATGCAAGGAATGAACCTTGAGCTTTACTTCCAATTCTCTGGACAAGATGAAAATGCGCTGAAAGAGCAAATGAAAGAAGATGCTGCTAAACGCGTTAAATCTAACCTAACACTTGAAGCAATTGCTGCTGCAGAAAACTTACAAGTGTCTGACGAAGAAGTGGAAGAAGAACTTTCAAAAATGGCTGAAGCATACAACATGCCAATTGAAAACATCAAACAAGCGATCGGATCTACTGAAGCAATGAAAGAAGATCTAAAAGTTCGTAAAGCAATTGATTTTCTTGTAGAAAACCGTTAATATGGTGCATAATAATAAAACAGGGCGCGAGTGACTCGTGCCTTGTTTTGTACAATTTTTGACTTATCATCGCTTCTTTTGGAAACGATAGTGTAAGTCGCATCTTTCTGTCATACATATCTCAATGTGCAGTGTTAGAAACACATCGTTACCGTCTTTTAGGAAAGTATGGTAAAATGCATACATACTGGACCCAGAAAGGTAGCTGACTGTTAGCTACAGGCAAGTGAAGAAGAATAAGGGGTGAAAGAATGTTTAAATTCAACGAGGAAAAAGGTCAATTAAAATGCTCGTTTTGCGGAAAAACGCAAGATCAAGTGCGTAAACTGGTCGCAGGACCTGGCGTATATATATGTGATGAATGTATCGAGCTTTGCACGGAAATAGTTGAAGAAGAGCTCGGCACTGAGGAAGAAGTTGAATTCAAGGATGTTCCGAAGCCTCATGAAATTCGGGAGATTCTTGATGAATATGTCATCGGACAAGACAATGCGAAAAAATCCTTAGCTGTAGCGGTGTATAACCATTACAAACGGATTAATTCCAACAGCAAGATTGATGATGTTGAGCTTTCGAAAAGTAATATTTCTATGATTGGACCAACAGGAAGCGGTAAAACATTACTTGCTCAAACACTTGCTCGTATTTTAAATGTTCCATTTGCGATCGCAGATGCAACATCATTAACTGAAGCAGGTTATGTTGGTGAAGACGTAGAGAATATTTTACTAAAGCTGATCCAGGCAGCGGATTATGATGTAGAAAAAGCGGAAAAAGGCATTATCTACATCGATGAGATCGATAAAGTAGCAAGAAAATCAGAAAACCCTTCTATCACTCGCGATGTATCTGGGGAAGGCGTCCAGCAAGCCCTTTTGAAAATTCTTGAAGGAACAGTCGCTAGTGTACCGCCTCAAGGTGGACGTAAGCACCCACATCAAGAATTCATTCAAATTGATACGACGAACATCCTCTTCATTTGTGGAGGAGCCTTTGACGGGATTGAGCAAATCATCAAACGCCGCTTAGGTCAAAAAGTCATTGGATTCGGTGCGGAAAATAAAGTCGAAGATCTTGAAAAAGAAGTCCTTCTATCAAAGGTACTGCCAGAAGACTTGCTTCGCTTCGGTTTAATTCCAGAATTCATCGGTCGTCTACCGGTTATTGCAAGCCTAGAGCCGTTAGATGAAAAAGCACTTGTAGAAATCTTGACGAAGCCTAAAAATGCGCTTGTTAAGCAATATACAAAAATGCTTGAGCTTGACGATGTAGAGCTTGAATTTGAAGAAGATGCTCTTAGCGAAATTGCGAAAAAGGCAATTGAGCGTAAAACAGGAGCTCGTGGTCTTCGCTCAATCATTGAAGGCATCATGCTTGATGTCATGTTTGACCTTCCATCTCGTGATGATATTGAAAAATGTGTCATCACTGGTGCAACGGTTGCTGATGGTGAGCCGCCGCGTCTTGTGTTAAAAGATGGCACAGTCGTTAATAAAGATACAAAAACATCTGCATAAGAGAAGTTATCACTCCTGAATCATTTAGATTCAGGAGTTTTTTATTTATCGTGGAAGACGTGTTTATTCCGTCCAGCTCTAGGAAATACTAGCAGACAGAAACCAATACATAAGATAGATGAAGGAGGGAGCACCGATTGAGCTGGACAGGAATCGTATTATTCATACAGCTGTTCTTTGGTATCGTCATCGGGCTGTACTTTTGGAACTTACTGCGAAATCAGCGCACACAAAAGGTGACGATAGACAAAGAATCAAAGAAAGAAATGGAAGCACTCAGAAAGATGCGGTCAATCAAGCTGAGTGAGCCTTTATCAGAAAGAGTCCGGCCAAAGGGATTTCAAGATATTGTAGGGCAGGAAGATGGCATTCGTGCTCTAAAAGCAGCGCTGTGCGGACCGAATCCTCAGCATGTCATTGTCTACGGACCACCGGGGGTGGGAAAAACAGCCGCAGCCCGTCTTGTTATGGAAGAAGCGAAACGTCATGCTGATTCACCGTTTAAGAAAGATGCGGTATTTGTGGAGCTCGATGCCACAACCGCAAGATTCGATGAACGTGGCATTGCAGACCCACTCATTGGCTCCGTGCATGACCCGATTTACCAAGGGGCGGGAGCGATGGGACAGGCAGGCATTCCGCAGCCAAAACAAGGAGCCGTTACGCATGCTCATGGCGGGGTTCTGTTTATCGATGAAATTGGTGAACTGCATCCGATCCAAATGAACAAAATGCTGAAAGTTCTTGAAGATCGGAAAGTATTTTTAGACAGTGCTTACTACAGTGAGGAAAACACTCAAATTCCGAATCACATTCATGATATTTTTCAAAATGGGCTTCCGGCTGATTTTCGATTGATTGGTGCGACGACAAGAACACCTGAAGAAATTCCGCCAGCGATTCGATCCAGATGTTTAGAAATTTTCTTTAAAGACCTTGACCAGCATGAACTGAAAATCGTCGCTGCTAAGGCTGTCCAAAAAATTCAAAAGGAATTAAGTGATGAAGGGCTGAACTTGTTAACCTCCTATGTGAAAAATGGACGTGAAGCGGTCAACATGGTGCAGATTGCCGCTGGTATGGCGGTGACGGAAAACCGAAAAGACATCACGATTGAAGATGTAGAATGGGTTATTCATTCAAGCCAGCTGACACCAAGATATGAACAAAAAGTACCAGAAAAGCCAAAAGTGGGGGTCGTCAACGGACTGGCTGTTTATGGACCAAACAGCGGTGCCCTGCTTGAGATTGAAGTGAATATCTGTAAGGCGCTTGAAAAGGGAAGTATCAATATTACAGGCATTGCAGAAGAAGAAAGCATTGGCAATCAGTCGAAATCTATTCGACGAAAAAGTATGGCCAAAGGGTCAGTTGAAAATGTATTAACGGTGCTTCGAAATTTAGGTATTCGGACAAATGAATTTGACATCCATATTAATTTTCCAGGCGGTGCCCCAATTGATGGACCGTCTGCTGGGATTGCCATGGCGACCGCAATCTTCTCAGCCATACATCAAATTCCGATTGATCATCTGACAGCAATGACAGGTGAAATCGGATTGCAGGGCCAGGTGAAGCCAATCGGTGGTGTGATACCGAAGATTAAGGCAGCGAAGCAGGCTGGTGCCACAACCGTCATTATTCCTTATGACAATCAGCAGTCGATCTTAAAGGAGATTGAAGGGGTCACCATTGTGCCTGTGAAGCACTTCCAAGAGGTGCTGGATCACTGTCTGGTCAATCCGCCAGACGAGAAGAAAGATGGACTAGAAGACGAAATGAAAAGAAAATCTGTTTAATCCCCATCACATATGGGGATTTTTTAGTGAAATAGATCTTTTTTTCTTTTTCAAGATAAAAAGAAAGGGTATACTACGGTAAGATCATCATTTCTTAAGTCTTTTACATTGTACAAGACTGAAACAGGTATATTATAATGATTCATACTAGTGACGGAGGTGTCAATCAACATGGCAGATGAAATCAAAAAGAATGTTCCGCTCCTTCCATTGCGAGGCTTGCTTGTTTATCCAACAATGGTCTTGCATTTGGACGTTGGACGCGAGAAGTCTGTTCAAGCATTAGAACAGGCGATGATGAACGATCATATGATTTTTCTAGCAACACAGCGGGAAATTTCAATAGATGAACCAGGTGAAGAGGAAATTTTCAAAGTCGGCACCTACACAAAAATTAAACAAATGCTGAAGCTGCCGAATGGAACGATTCGTGTACTCGTTGAAGGTTTAAATCGAGCGCAGATCGAATCATACGTGGAGCTTGAGGACTATACGTCCGTCGATATTAAAGAATTGACAGAAGAAGAATTAAAGGACGCAGAAGCAGAAGCACTCATGCGCACTTTGTTAGATCACTTTGATCAGTACATAAAAATTTCAAAAAAAATATCAGCTGAAACATATGCAACGGTGACGGATATTGAGGAACCAGGGAGAATGGCAGATATCGTCGCTTCTCACCTGCCGCTCAAATTAAAGGACAAACAAGAAGTGCTGGAAACAGTGGATGTCAAAAAACGTCTGAATCGTGTCATCAGCTTAATTCACAATGAAAAAGAAGTGCTGGAAATTGAAAAGAAAATTGGCCAGCGCGTCAAACGTTCAATGGAACGAACGCAAAAAGAATATTATTTGCGTGAACAAATGAAAGCCATTCAAAAAGAGCTTGGAGACAAGGAAGGAAAAACAGGCGAAGTCAGTTCATTAATGTCTAAAATCGAAGAGTCCAGCATGCCTGAGTCTGTTCGTGAAACGGCGTTAAAAGAATTGAATCGTTATGAAAAAATTCCTTCAAGCTCTGCGGAGAGCTCTGTCATTCGAAATTATATTGATTGGCTGATCAATCTTCCATGGGGCATCTATACAGAAGATCGTCTAGATTTAAAGCTTGCAAGTGAAATTTTAGATGATGAGCATCATGGGCTGGAAAAAGTCAAAGAACGTGTGCTTGAATACCTTGCTGTACAGAAGCTGACCAATTCATTAAAAGGACCGATTCTTTGCTTAGCAGGACCTCCTGGGGTAGGGAAAACGTCACTTGCCAAATCGATTGCTAAATCACTTGACCGAAAGTTTATCCGTGTCTCACTTGGCGGGGTGCGTGATGAATCTGAGATTCGCGGACATAGAAGAACGTATGTAGGGGCGATGCCAGGCCGTATCATTCGCGGAATGAGTAAGGCAGGTACTATGAATCCGGTGTTTCTTTTAGATGAAATCGATAAGATGTCCTCTGATTTTAGAGGTGATCCGTCTTCTGCGATGCTTGAAGTGCTGGACCCTGAGCAAAATCACAACTTTAGCGATCACTATATTGAAGAGACATTTGATTTATCTCAGGTGTTATTTATTGCCACTGCCAACAATTTAGCAACCATTCCAGGTCCACTTCGTGATAGAATGGAGATTATCACGATTGCAGGGTATACAGAGGTTGAAAAAGCAGAGATTGTGAAAGATCATCTACTGCCGAAGCAGCTAAAGGAGCACGGATTAAAGAAAGGGAACTTGCAGCTTCGTGAAGCAGCGATTTATGATACGATTCGCTATTACACAAGAGAAGCAGGAGTTCGTGGATTAGAGCGTCAGCTTGCGGCCATTTGCCGAAAAGCGGCAAGAGCGATTGTGGCTGAAGACCGTAAACGTATCACGGTGACGGAAAAGAACTTATCTGAATTTCTCGGAAAAAGACTTTACCGTTATGGTCAGGCTGAAACGACAGACCAAGTCGGGGTTGTCACAGGACTTGCGTATACGACCGTTGGCGGAGACACCTTATCAATTGAGGTATCACTTTCTCCTGGTAAAGGCAAGCTCTTGTTAACAGGTAAGCTTGGTGATGTTATGAGAGAATCTGCACAGGCGGCATTCAGTTATATTCGTTCCAAAGCAGATGAACTGAACATTGATCCTAATTTTAATGAAAAGCACGATATTCATATCCATGTTCCAGAGGGTGCGGTTCCAAAGGACGGGCCATCAGCTGGTATCACCATTGCGACGGCTCTTGTATCAGCACTCACAGGACGTCCTGTGTCAAAAGAGGTTGGTATGACAGGAGAGATAACGTTAAGAGGGAGAGTGCTTCCGATTGGCGGACTAAAAGAAAAAGCATTAGGCGCACATCGTGCAGGGTTGAAAACCATTATTCTTCCAAAGGACAATGAGAAGGATATTGATGATATTCCTGAAAGTGTGAGAGAAGGACTAACCTTTATTCCGGTCTCACATTTAGATGAGGTGCTTGAGAAAGCGTTGGTAGGAGAGGGAAGATGAAAGTAACAAAATCAGATATCGTCATTAGTGCGGTGAAACCAGAGCAGTACCCGAGCGGCGGACTGCCTGAAATCGCGCTTGCTGGACGATCAAATGTTGGAAAGTCCTCGTTCATCAACTCATTGATTAATCGTAAAAATTTAGCGCGTACGTCTTCTAAACCAGGTAAGACACAGACGCTTAATTTCTACATTATTAATGATATGCTCCATTTTGTGGACGTTCCGGGCTACGGTTTTGCCAAAGTATCAAAAACAGAGCGTGAAGCCTGGGGTAGAATGATCGAAACGTATATTACAATGCGTGAAGAATTAAAAGCAGTTGTCCAAATTGTGGATCTGCGCCATAAGCCATCAGTAGATGATGTGAACATGTATGAATTCCTTAAATATTACGGAGTTCCCGTGATCGTCATCGCAACAAAAGCGGATAAAATTCCAAAAGGCAAATGGGAAAAACATGCGAAAGTCGTCAAACAGACGCTCGACATTGACCCATCAGATGAACTCATCTTATTCTCTTCTGAAACAAAAAAGGGGAAAGATGAAGCCTGGAATGCGATCCTTGCGAAGGTAAACAGCTAAAAAAAGCATCTGTGATGAGCAGATGCTTTTTTATCTTTATCTTCTTTTCAGCGTGATAAGAAAACCCTTGAAGTCTAGAAAGGACGAGTACTGGCGCGGAGCGAATTTGCTATTCGTGAGCACCAGCACACAGGACTGACAACGAATGCGAGGGTTTGTCTTTACGCTGAAGGCATCTGCCATGAGCAGATGCTTTTTTTATTGTATAAGTTATTTCCTTTTTAAAAATAATAAGAGGAGACTGACAGCAATCAGTACATAAGGCCAGTACAATTCAAAGCCGGAAGTAGGGATCGAAAGGGAACTTAGCTGTTTTGTAATTTGCTGAAAGAAATAAAGGAACAGACCGAGTGCGATCAGCACAACACTTTCAATACGATATTCTTTTTTCTGAGATGATTTCACAAAGAGTGCAAGTCCTACGATGAACACAATCATTGTAAATGTGTCTGGCCAGTGGTCCAATTTAGGCTGAAGAATAAAGTGTAGCGAAAGGCCTGTCATGAGCATACCGATAAACACATGAGCGCTTTCTTGCTCCTTTTTTCCTTGATATAAGAACGCGAGACCAAAAAGCAGTACAAGTGTATACCATTTCTCTTGATCCTTCCAAATGTCAAATTGACCTCCTGAGAGAATGGCATATAGCGCTACAGCCAGTAAAGTGAGCGGCAGCAAAATGGATTTCTTCTTCAAAGATGTCACCTTCTTTTAAGCAGATCATTTGTCCGCACGCGCCAAATCTGGTAAATTGCTTGAAGTGATGATATGGCATAATTGATGTCGAACATTTTTCTACTATATCACAACATTTTTGAAATCTGTTCACAATTTTTATCCAGTTAAAAATGAATATATGTTATAATCATTATAAATAATAAATTCTATATTGTAATTATTATAAATTAGACAGGGCGTTGGGGGTGCAAGCTGAAGTTATGCATATTCTTGTTGTGGGTTTAGATTATAAAACAGCCCCTGTTGAGATACGGGAACAGCTGAGCTTTGAACCGAGTGAGCTCGGAACAGCGATGTCCAAGCTTAAAGAAGAAAAAAGCATTCTAGAGAATATCGTCATCTCAACATGTAATCGAACAGAGATCTACGCAGTAGTAGATCAGCTTCATACTGGACGGTTTTATATAAAAAGATTTTTAGCCGATTGGTTCGGTTTAGAAAAGGAAGATGTCTCTCCATATTTGAAGTTCTATGAAAACGATGGAGCGGTTGAGCATTTATTCCGTGTGGCTTGTGGACTTGATTCCATGGTCATTGGTGAAACGCAAATACTCGGTCAAGTACGTTCCAGCTTTAAAGTAGCTCAAGAGGAGAAGACCATTGGTACCGTTTTCAATTATTTATTTAAACAGGCGGTCACCGTTGCAAAACGCTCTCATGCGGAAACAGATATTGCGTCTAATGCCGTGTCTGTCAGCTATGCAGCTGTTGAGCTAGCCAAAAAAATCTTTGGACGTCTTTCTGATAAGCATGTCCTGATTCTTGGTGCGGGCAAAATGGGCGAATTGGCGGCTCAAAACCTTCAAGGTCAAGGAATTGGCCAAGTAACGGTTATCAATCGAACGTTTGAGAAGGCAAAGGAATTGGCTGGTCGTTTTTCAGGAGAGCCTAAGAGCTTAAACCAATTAGAAAAAACATTATCTGAAGCGGACATTTTAATCAGCTCAACGGGTGCGAAACAATTTGTCATTACAAAAGAAATGGTCGAAAGTGCGAATAAAAAGCGGAAAGGCAGACCTCTATTTATGGTAGATATTGCTGTACCCCGTGATTTAGATCCAGCCATTTCTGAAGTAGAAGGTGCTTTTTTGTATGACATTGATGACCTTGAAGGCATCGTGGCTGCCAACTTAAAAGAGCGCCGTGCAGTGGCTGAGCAGGTTGAGCTTCTGATTGAAGCAGAAATTGTGGAATTTAAGCAATGGCTGAATACGTTAGGTGTTGTTCCGGTCATTTCTGCACTTAGAGAAAAGGCACTCACAATTCAAGCCGATACGATGCAGAGTATTGAGCGGAAGCTTCCAAACCTCACAAACCGTGAAATGAAGCTGTTAAATAAACATACGAAAAGCATCATCAACCAAATGCTGAAAGATCCTATCTTAAAGGCAAAAGAAATTGCCGCGGAGCCGAATGCAGAGGAAAAGCTTTTACTCTTTAAAGAAATCTTTGATTTACAGGTTGAAGATGAAGAGCAAAAGGTCGAGCCGATGCAGGTGGAGCAAGGATCATTTCAGCTGTTCAAACCAAATATGGCACAAGGCTTTGCTACAGTTGCCAGTGAGTGATTAAGCGATGATGGAATCCATTGTAGCGAGACTCAATGAAGCGACGATCTTAATCTATGCACTAAGTGTCTTGTTCTATTTCATAGATTTTCTTCAACACAACCGGAAGGCTGGAAAAATGGCTTTCTGGTTGCTTTCTATTGTCTGGCTGCTGCAAACAGTCTACATGTTCTATATTATGATGGAAACAGACCGATTCCCTGTGTTGAATGTAGCAGAGGGGTTATATTTTTATACGTGGGTGCTTGTGACACTTTCTCTTGTGCTCACAAAGGTATTGCGTGTTGAATTTATTGTCTTTTTTACAAATGTGATTGGTTTTTCCATGATGGCGATTCATACCTTTACACCATCTGACCTCCATTCAGCAGAACTAACGGGGAAGCTGACGAGTGAACTGCTCGTGATTCATATTACGATGGCGATTTTATCCTACGGTGCCTTTTCTCTTTCATTTGCGTTTTCACTGCTTTATCTCTTTCAATATCGTTTACTGAAAAAGAAAAAATGGGGAAAATGGCTTCTGAGAATCGAAGACTTATCAAAGCTCGATCATATGGCGTACGTATTAAACATTATTGGTGTGCCAATGCTCTTGCTTAGTTTAATTCTTGGCATCATTTGGGCATATATTTCGTATGATACGTTGTACTGGACAGATGCAAAGGTGCTTGGTTCGTTTATAATGCTGTTTTTATATGGCTTTTACTTATATATCAGATTGGTGAGAAATATGCAGGGCAAAATCGTGGCATTTTGGAATGTCGCTTCATTTCTTGTGCTGATGATTAATTATTTTCTGCTTGGTAGCTTATCAACCTTTCATTGGTTTCAATAATGATGAGTCTTAAAGGCATTGTCGGGAGGAAGACGTATTGCGTACAATTAAAGTAGGTTCTAGACGAAGTAAGCTGGCAATTACACAAACAAAATGGGTCATTCAAAAGCTGTCTGAACTAAACCCTTCTTATTCTTTTGAAATAAAAGAAATTGTGACAAAGGGTGATCAAATTTTAGATGTGACCTTATCTAAGGTTGGCGGAAAAGGACTGTTTGTTAAAGAGATCGAGCAGGCGATGCTGAATCATGACATCGATATGGCAGTGCACAGCATGAAGGATATGCCGGCTGCTCTTCCAGAAGGTTTAGTCATTGGCTGTATTCCTGAGCGTGAGGATGTGCGGGATGCACTTATTTCGAAGGATCATCTGAGTCTCAGCGAACTGCCTAAGGGCGCAATTGTGGGAACGAGCAGCTTACGGCGCAGCGCCCAGCTTCTTCAGGAGAGACCAGATCTTGAGATTAAATGGATTCGAGGAAACATTGATACGAGATTGGAAAAGCTGAAAAATGAAGAGTATGATGCCATTATTCTAGCGGCTGCCGGTCTGTCTAGAATGGGTTGGAGCAAAGAGGTCGTGTCGGAATTTTTATCTCCTGAGACTTGTCTGCCTGCTGTTGGACAAGGCGCACTGTCGATTGAGTGCCGCGGGGATGATGAAGAGCTGCTTAAGCTTCTCGCCCAATTTACGAATGAATATACGAAGAAAACGGTTCTTGCAGAAAGAGCTTTCCTCAAACAAATGGATGGAAGTTGTCAGGTGCCGATCGCTGGCTATGCAACGATGAATGAGCATAATGAAATTGAACTAACAGGTCTTGTTGCATCTGCTGATGGGCACACGATTATTCGAGAAACCGTCACAGGCACTGACCCTGAGGCAATTGGAACAGCGTGTGCGAAGCAGATGGTTGATAAGGGAGCAAAGGATTTGATCGACAAGGTGAAAAAGGATCTGTCTCAATGAGCATAGGCAAATCGCTTCACGGACAGACGGTGCTTGTCACTCGAAATGAACGTCAAGCGGGCGTGTTTCAGCAAAAGATCGAAGCGCTGAACGGTCATGCGGTTTTAACCTCTCTTATTCGGTTTGAGCCTACGCTCACAAAAGAAAAAGCGCAGGCCTTTTTAAAGGACTTAGAAAATAGCCACTGGCTTGTTTTCACGAGTGTGAATGGTGCGTCTTTTTTTCTGAATTACATAAAAGACCATCATTTACATAAGAGCTTAACCCATTTGAAAGTGGCTGCTGTAGGAGAGAAAACCTCTGCCTATCTTGAGCAGCACGGCTTAAAGGTGGATGTGGTGCCAGAACGATTTATAGCGGAAGAACTGGCAGATGCATTACTTGACCATGTACGCCCGGGAGAGCGTGTGTTTGTAGCAAAAGGGCATCTGTCACGAGATGTGGTGAAAGAGACCCTCATTCCGCTCGGCATAGAGGTAAAAGAATGGATTTTATATGAAACAGTTAAGGATGAGGAAGGAATTGCTGCTCTTAAATCGGCAATGACGAAGCAATCATTTGATTTTATTACATTTACGAGCTCATCCACTGTTCATTCTTTTATGCATGTGATGGAACCAGACGCAGCGATGCTTGCTGCATCTGACACCTGTTTTGTGACGATCGGTCCTCTGACAAAAGAGGCACTGCTTCAATACGGGATTTCATCTGAAACCCCAGATACTTATACGATAGACGGAATGCTTGATTTAATGTGCCGTTTATCTGAAAGGAAGTTGAACCATTGATGAAATTTAACAGACACCGCAGATTGCGGACAAGCGCAGGAATGAGAGAATTAGTCAGAGAAACCTTTTTAAGACCATCTGATTTCATTTACCCGATCTTTTTTGTAGAGGGAGAAAATGTCCGAAAAGAAGTCTCTTCAATGCCAGGTGTATATCACATTTCTGTAGACCTTGTGAAAGAAGAAGTCCAAGAGCTTGTGGACCTTGGCATTAAATCAATCATTGTATTTGGTGTGCCAGATCATAAAGATCATGTAGGCAGTGAGGCGTATCACGATCATGGCATTGTTCAAAGAGCAACGCTTGAAATCAAAAAGCATTTCCCAGAGCTCGTGGTTATTGCAGACACTTGCTTATGCCAATATACAGATCACGGACATTGCGGAATCGTTGAAGATGGAGAAATTTTAAATGATGAATCTCTTCAGCTATTAGCGAAAACTGCTGTCAGCCAAGCGCGTGCAGGTGCAGATATCATCGCGCCTTCAAATATGATGGACGGATTTGTTGTTGCCATTCGTGAGGCACTTGATGAAGCAGGCTTTATTCATGTACCTGTCATGTCATATGCGGTGAAATATGCAAGTGCTTTTTACGGTCCGTTCCGTGATGCGGCACATAGTACACCGCAGTTTGGAGATCGTAAAACATATCAAATGGACCCTGCAAACCGTTTAGAAGCACTAAGAGAAGCGCAATCTGATGTAGAAGAGGGAGCTGACTTCTTAATTGTCAAACCATCCCTTTCTTACTTAGACATTATGCGTGATGTGAAAAATGAATTTACACTCCCTGTTGTTGCTTACAATGTGAGCGGAGAGTATGCAATGGTGAAAGCCGCTGCTCAAAATGGCTGGATTTCTGAAAAAGAGCTTGTTCTTGAAATGCTGACAAGCATGAAACGTGCAGGAGCAGAACTCATTATCACGTATCATGCAAAAGATGCAGCAAAATGGCTCTCAGAATAAAGAACGGATAGACAGGAGGACGTTGAAATGGGACGTAGCTATGAAAAATCAAAGCAAGCATTTGAAGAAGCACAGCATTTAATGCCTGGTGGTGTCAACAGCCCTGTGCGTGCATTTAAATCAGTCAACACAGACCCGATTTTTATGGAACGAGGCAAAGGCTCCAAGATCTATGATATTGATGGAAATGAATACATCGATTATGTCTTATCATGGGGACCGCTTATTTTAGGACATACGAATGACCGTGTCGTTGAAAGCATTCAGCGAGTAGCAGAACATGGGACAAGCTTCGGTGCTTCTACGTTAGTTGAAAATGAATTAGCTAAACTTGTATCAGAACGGGTTCCTTCCATCGAAGTCATTCGTATGGTCAGCTCTGGTACAGAGGCGACGATGAGTGCACTTCGTCTAGCTCGCGGTTTTACAGGCAGAAATAAAATTGTGAAATTTGAAGGCTGCTATCATGGCCACGGCGATTCTTTGCTCATTAAAGCGGGTTCTGGAGTGGCAACGCTTGGACTGCCAGATAGTCCTGGTGTTCCTGAAGGGACTGCAAGCAACACAATCACAGTGCCGTACAATGATTTAGAAAGCATTCAAGTTGCTTTTCAAGAATTTGGAGACGATATCGCGGGTGTCATTGTAGAGCCAGTTGCAGGAAATATGGGGGTTGTCCCTCCGCAAGAAGGTTTCTTGCAAGGACTAAGAGACATCACGGAGCAATACGGATCATTACTCATTTTTGATGAGGTCATGACAGGCTTCCGTGTGGATTATCACTGCGCGCAAGGCTATTTCGGCATCACACCTGATCTGACGTGCCTTGGTAAAGTGATTGGAGGCGGTCTTCCAGTCGGTGCTTATGGCGGAAGAGCGGATATTATGAGACAAATCGCGCCAAGTGGTCCAATTTATCAAGCGGGAACGTTATCTGGTAACCCTCTTGCGATGACAGCAGGCTTAGAAACCCTAAAACAGCTGACACCTGAGTCTTATGAAGAGTTTAAACGAAAAGGTGACCGTTTAGAAGAAGGCATTTCGAAAGCGGCGAAAGCATACGGAATTCCATTAACGTTTAACCGTGCGGGTTCCATGATCGGATTCTTCTTTACAAATGAAGAAGTGATCAATTATGACAAAGCGAAAACAGCTGATCTTGCTTTATTCGCTGAATTTTACAAAGAAATGGCCGATCACGGCATCTTCCTCCCGCCTTCTCAATTTGAAGGACTATTCCTGTCAACAGCTCATACAGATGAAGACATCGAATATACGATTGAGACAGTGGAAAAGGTTTTTCAAAAATTACGTCGATAAAACAAAAGCCGATATGGAGACATATCGGCTTTTTTGCATTGGAGAAAACCAATCATATTTTCACTTCCTCCCACATACAACTGTATTGACATCTAATTTTATTTTTTAAGGATTAGATGAAAGGAGGACACCGACTTGTCTCAAAACAATCGATTACAGTTTTCGGTAGAAGAATCCATTTATTTCAAAAGCGGACAGGAAGTCAGTGAGCTGCTGTCAATTTCTCTCGACCCTGACATTCTCGTTCAAGAAGTGAATGATTATGTTTCTATTAGAGGTTCACTCGAGCTAACAGGAGAATACAACATAAATCAAGAGGAGCTATTGGGTGAATTGAGTTCCTTTCCAACATACAGGGAAGCAGATGAGGTAAAGGTCAGAGAAGACGGAACGGCGGAGCTTCTGCATCAATTTCCAGTCGATATCACCATTCCGAAGAACAAAATTAGTCATTTAAATGATGTGTTTGTGTTTATTGATGCGTTTGATTACCAGCTGACAGAGAATCGTTTGCTTACCATTCAGGCTGATTTAGCCATTGAGGGCTTATTAGACGAGGAAACGCCTCCGGCGCCTGTAGAGGAGCCGTATGAATTTGTCCATCGTTCTGAAGTGGATTATGGCGATATGGTCTACGATTATCAGTTGCAGCCGGAACAAGAAGAATATGAAGAGCTGCAAGGCGAAGAACGTGAGAATGAAGAGTCGGAGCCTGTATTCCAACATGACACGCGCGCCGAGCAAGAGGAACAGGCAGTACAAGAAGAGGAAGAAGAAATTGAGATAGAGCTGGTGAGGGAAGTAGAGGAAGCACCCGAAGAACTGGAAGAATTAGAAGAACATGAAGAGCCGGATCAGCCGATTAACCAAGAAGAAGCCGTGGCGTCTGGCTATCGATCCATCCCTGAAGCTCAGGTGCAGGAACCGCCATTTTTTGAACCGCCTAAGCTTTTAGAAGAAGAAGAGCGGGAAGATACGTTCTTTGAAGTGGAAGTGAGAAAGGATTCGGATGCTGCCGAAGAGCAGGAAGAAACGGTACAGTCGTATCCGGCATTTGAATCACCTGCTTATCAAGTGGAACCTGAGCAAGAAGCGCACGATGACGAATATCAGCTCGGGCGATTATATGAACGGGAAGCACCTAAAATATATGAGTCAGCTCAAGAAGAAGAGGAGCTTGAAGAAGACGTGAGAGAAACGTCTGGCAGTGAGAACTCTCTTTATTTAACAAAGCTGTTCGCTAAGCAGGAGGAGGAAGATTTTTCTCGCATGAAAATATGTATAGTACAGCAAGAAGATACGGTCGATCGTATTTGTGAGAGATATCAGTTGAATGTGCAGCAGCTTCTTCGCACGAACTCATTATCGATTGATGCGGAGCTTGAGGAAGGGCAGATTCTTTATATTCCTGAATATCAAAAAAGCAATGCATAGCAAACGATGACTGACCGAGAAAATGTGGTGAGTGAACGTGGATGAAATCCAATCTGTCTTATACGAATACGGGCTTGAGGCTGAATATATTGAACCTGTCAGTCCTGCTGTCATCAAGGTCTATACAAAGCAGGGTGTATTTGCTCTAAAGCGAGTAAAAGCCAGCCGGCATATACAATTTACAGAACAAATGCTTGAACTGGAATCAAAGGGCTATCGCTCCTTTGTACCGATTTATCGGACGAAGAGCGGTTCCTTTTTCTCAAGTCATCGGGAAAGCCAGTATGCATACTATCTGATGCCGTGGCTGACGAATGAAAAGAGAGAAGAGCAAGACGATAAGCATGAATATTTATTTCAAGAGATTGCGAGACTTCATAAGCGGACTGAAGTCATGATGGATATCACAGAGCAAGAGATCGAAGCGCATTACACCCAAATCAAGACCAAATGGGAAACAGAGAAAGACATGTATGAACGATTCATAGAGCGGGCAGAACAAACGTGGTATATGTCGCCATTTGAGCTGGCCGCTGCTATGTATTTTTCAGAGGCGATGTCTGCCAGTGAATTTGCGCTTGAACGTTTAGAAGATTGGCATGAAGAAATGAAAGACAAAGAGACAACACGTGTTGTGCTCAATCATGGGCAGCTATCGATCCATCACTTTTTGTATAATGATGTAGGGACAGGACATTTCACCAATTTTGAGCGGTCTAAAAAAGCTGCCCCCATTTATGATCTTCTAACCTTTTACTTTCGGACTTTCAAAACCTACCCCACGTCTTGTCCTGAATGTACTTCCTTGTTTTATACGTACCAAAAAGGAAACCCTCTTCGGGAGGAAGAATTGCATTTATTTCTGAGCTACCTTGCTTATCCGCAAGGTCTGTTTGATACGATAAAAGCCTATGAAGCTGGCGGGCAGGATGAAATGGAAAGCTGTCAGCAGCTGTTAAGAGCATATTGGCAGATGAAAAATTCAGAGCCGACCGTCATGAAGATTCACGAGATTGAGCAGGCTAGACGGCTTGAAGAAGAACAAAGTGCCTCGTCATCGGCGGAATGACGAGGTTATACTGCGTTGGCTTTATATGGGCAGGTACATAATGATGAGTTTTTAAAACCAATCAAGATGAAAGGCACAGGCGAGAAAAATAAGAATACCTAGAATGAGGACGTCAAATGTCGTAGGGAAAATGATCGTACGAAATCCTTGAAATATAGCAATCGGGAGAACGACTTGGGAAGCAACTGCCCGAATTTGTCTTAGCCAGGGGGGAAGTGTGTAAGGATTGATCTTCTTCAAATCAAACGCCCTCCTTCTTCATTTTGTTATTATCATATGGGCAAAAGGGCGAAGGGTGCCTGCCCAATTTGTATAAAGAAGAAGAAAAGCGGAAAAGATGATTGACGAAAACAAAAGGCATTTAGTAATATTAATAAAAGATGAGTATGTGCTGATGAACGTGATATATCGTAAGCGTGGATCAGGAAGAGTACGAGCAAGACCCTAAAGAGAGGGAAGCCAAGAGCTGAAAGGTTTCCTAGGATGTACTTGTTTGGAAGGTCGCCTGTGAGCTTAATTTCTTGAATGAACAAGTAGAGAAATTCGGGAGAACCCCGTTATCCTTTAGAGTGTATGGGACACGTGTATGTGTCTCGTGAAAAAAGGTGGTACCGCGAAAAAGCTTTTTCGTCCTTTTATAAGGATGGAAAGGCTTTTTTATGTTTCATCAGCCGAAAAAATGTGGAGGTTACACAAATGGGAACAAATAATCAAGAAATGCCAACAAAGTACGATCCAAATGCGATTGAAAAAGACCGCTATACGTACTGGCTTGAAGGGAAATTCTTCGAAGCACAAAATGATAAAACGAAAGATCCATATACAGTCGTCATTCCTCCACCAAACGTGACAGGTAAACTGCACCTTGGGCATGCATGGGATTCTACACTCCAAGACATCGTGACACGTATGAAACGGATGCAGGGCTATGACGTTCTTTGGCTTCCAGGTATGGACCATGCCGGTATTGCGACTCAAGCAAAAGTCGAGGCAAAGCTTCGCGAAGAAGGCGTCAGCCGGTATGACCTTGGCCGGGAGAAATTTGTAGAAGAAACGTGGAAGTGGAAAGAAGAATATGCAGATTTTATTCGCAGCCAGTGGGCGAAAATGGGCCTTGGTCTCGATTACTCCCGTGAACGTTTTACTTTAGATGAAGGTCTGAATAAAGCCGTTCGCCAAGTGTTTGTTCAATTATATGAAAAAGGGCTTATTTATCGCGGAGAGTACATCATTAACTGGGATCCTGCAACGAAAACGGCACTTTCTGATATTGAAGTGATTTATAAGGATGTTCAAGGTGCGTTTTATCACTTGAGATATCCACTTTCAGATGGAACAGGTTCAATTGAAATTGCGACAACAAGACCTGAAACTATGCTGGGGGATACAGCTGTAGCCGTACACCCTGATGACGAACGCTATCAGCATTTGATTGGAAAAACAGTGATTTTACCAATTACAGGCCGTGAAATCCCAATCGTCGGTGATGACTATGTCGATATGGAGTTTGGTTCAGGTGCTGTGAAAATTACACCAGCTCATGACCCGAATGACTTTGAGCTTGGAAACCGCCATGGGTTAGAGCGTATTCTTGTCATGAATGAAGATGGCACAATGAATGCGAATGCCCTGCAATACAAAGGAATGGACCGCTTCGAATGCCGCAAACAGCTTGTGAAGGATTTACAAGAGGAAGGCATTTTGTTCAAAATTGAGGACCACATGCATTCAGTTGGTCATAGTGAGCGCAGTGGAGCTGTCGTTGAACCGTATTTATCGACACAATGGTTTGTGAAAATGCAGCCGCTGGCAGACGAAGCCATTCATCTGCAAAAAGGAGACGACCAAGTTCAATTTGTTCCAGATCGATTTGAGAAGACATATTTACATTGGATGGAAAATATCCGTGACTGGTGTATTTCTCGTCAGCTATGGTGGGGCCACCGCATTCCGGCTTGGTATCATAAAGAAACGAAAGAAGTATACGTTGGACTTGAAGCACCAGAAGATATTGAGAACTGGGAACAGGATAACGATGTGCTTGATACATGGTTTAGTTCAGCGCTTTGGCCGTTTTCTACAATGGGCTGGCCGGATGCAGACAGTGAAGACTTCAAGCGCTACTATCCAACCAATCTGCTTGTAACAGGCTATGACATCATTTTCTTCTGGGTCTCCCGCATGATCTTCCAAGGTCTTGAATTCACAGGAGAAAAACCGTTCAAAGATGTCCTCATTCATGGGCTCATCCGCGACGAACAAGGACGTAAAATGAGTAAGTCGCTCGGCAACGGAATTGATCCAATGGAGGTCATCGACAAGTACGGTGCGGATTCATTAAGATATTTCTTAGCTACTGGAAGCTCACCAGGTCAGGATCTTCGTTTTAGCTTTGAAAAGGTAGAATCCACTTGGAACTTTGCGAACAAAATTTGGAACGCATCCCGTTTTGCTTTAATGAATATGGATGGTTTAACGTATGATGAGCTTGATTTATCAGGAGAAAAATCAGTTGCTGATCAATGGATTTTAACACGCTTAAATGAAACAATTGAAAGTGTCACACAGCTTGCTGACAAGTATGAATTCGGTGAAGTGGGCAGACATTTATACAACTTCATTTGGGATGATTTCTGTGATTGGTACATTGAAATGGCGAAACTTCCGCTTTATGGTGAAGATGAAGCAGCAAAGAAAACGACTCGTTCGATCCTTGCGTATGTATTAGATCAAACGATGAGACTTTTACATCCGTTTATGCCGTTCTTAACAGAAGAAATCTGGCAGCATCTACCGCATGAAGGTGAGTCTATTACTGTAGCGGCATGGCCTCAAGTGAAGCCGGAGCTTTCCAACGAACAAGCTTCTGCTGATATGAAGCTGCTTGTTGAACTCATTCGTTCTGTTCGTAACATTCGCAGTGAAGTGAACACGCCAATGAGCAAACAAGTTGAGCTTTACATTAAAGCATCTACATCTGATGTTCAGGAACGTTTAGAGAAAAATCGTTCATATATTGAGCGCTTCACGAACCCAAGTGTTCTTGAAATTGGCACAGATGTCCCAGCTAGTGATAAAGCGATGACGGCTGTCATTTCTGGAGCAGAACTCATTCTGCCGCTTGAAGGCTTAATCAACTTAGACGAAGAAATTGCTCGTCTGCAAAAAGAGCTTGATAAGCTGACAAAAGAAGTGGAACGAGTACAGAAAAAGCTTGGCAATGAAGGCTTTATGAAAAAAGCGCCTGAAAGTGTCGTAGAAGAAGAGCGTGCGAAAGAACGTGATTATGTCGCAAAACGCGAAGCTGTTCAAAAGCGTATTGAAGAGCTGAAAGCATAAGGTTAAAAAGACGGCTCCTAATGAAATGGAGCCGTCTTTTTTGAAAATTTCGTATGAAATGAGAGATGACATTGTTTACAACCTATCATGAATCGATTGAGTGGATTCACAGCAGACTGGCCTTTGGCGTAAAACCGGGTCTTGAACGAATGAAATGGCTGATGAACAGACTAGGAAATCCAGAACAAAGCATAAAAGCAGTACATGTTGCAGGTACAAATGGTAAAGGATCAACCATTGCGTTTACGCGTTCTGTTTTACAGGCAGCCGGCTATTCAGTCGGAACTTTCACCTCCCCATTTATACTAACGTTCAATGAAAGAATCAGCGTGAACGGAGCGCCTATAGAGGATGAAGAATGGCTGAGTTTGGTGAATGAAATCAAGCCTCTTGTTGATGAATTAGATCAAACAGAGCTTGGCGCAGCAACAGAATTTGAAATCATTACAGCATGTGCATTTGCTTATTTTGCTCAAGTGCACCAAGTAGACTTTGTCCTCTTGGAAACAGGGCTTGGCGGAAGGCTTGATTCTACAAATATTGCTGTGCCTATCTTAACAGCGATTACGTCAATTGGTCATGATCATATGGCCATTTTAGGTGACACAATTGAACAGGTTGCAGCTGAAAAAGCGGGCATTATCAAAGAGGGTATTCCGATGATCACGGCAGTTCACCAGCCTGAAGCTCTTGCGGTCATTCAAAACACAGCCAAAGAAAAGAATGCTGAATGTATTTCATTACATGATACTTGTATCTTTGATGAGCAGCAGCCGACAGAAACAGGGGAACGTTTCACGTTACGCACATCAAGAGGGCAGTATCCGCAGCTTGAAACTGGATTAATTGGAACGCATCAAAGGCAAAATGCTTCTCTTGCTGTTTTACTCATTGAATGGCTGGAGGAAGAAGGCTATATTATTGTGACAAAAGAGCAAATTTATGAGGGCATTCGGCAGGCAGTTTGGGCTGGGAGATTTGAAAAGATTAAAGATCAGCCCCCAGTGTATTTAGACGGCGCTCATAATGAAGAAGGGATCGACCGTTTAATTGAAACTGTACAAGCTCATTTTTCTAGTAAACAGGTGCATATATGTTTTAGTGCTTTAAAAGATAAGCCGTACAAGCAAATGATTCAAAAGCTTGATGCTGTAAGTTCTTCTATCCATTTTGTTTCATTTGATTTTCCAAGAGCCGAATCAGCTGAAAAGCTTTATGTATGCAGTCAGTTAGATGCAAAATCGTATGATGATGACCCTCGTACAGTGCTTGAGTTCATTCAGAAAAAAAGTGATGATCCTTCAGCAGTGATTCTTGTGACAGGCTCTCTTTATTTTATTTCAGATATACGAAATCGTATGATCGGGTAACAAAAAAACGCAAATGGCTTCAATGCCTTTTGCGTTTTTTTCTTTTCATGTGCAGAAGGGAAGTAAAATCATATTTTTACTATGTGCTCAATGAATACGGTCATGGTAAAATCCGGTCTATCTTATTCTCGGAAGGGGCCACGATATATGATTGGCATTTTTGTGTTTCTTATAGGTATCACCATGGGATCGTTCTTTCATCTAGTTGGTGAAAGGCTGCCACTGAAGCGGTCGATTCTTTTTCCTCGTTCTCACTGCACAGCCTGTAAACAGCCGCTTTCCTTGCGCGAGATGATCCCGCTAGTTTCGTATGCATTATTGAGGGGGACTTGTAAACATTGCGGCACTCGGCTGTCTATGCTATATCCAATAGTTGAGCTGCTGTCAGGCAGTCTTTTTTTGCTCATGTATAGAATTGCTGGTGTTTCGTTTGAAGGTCTTTTTCTTGTGATTCTTTGTAGTTTATTTGTGATTGCTGTCGTGAGCGATCTTCTTTATATGAGGGTGCCAAACGAGCTGTTTCTCTTCTTTTTCCCTCTTTTCGTCATATACCGCACGCTTGAACCTCTTCTTATTTGGTGGGAAGGAGCGGCTTCGCTTCTTTTTTGCTTTCTCTTGTTTTATAGTTTAGAGCGTTTCAAGCCAAATAGCATGGGCGGAGCAGATATGAAGCTGTTCAGCGTGCTTGCATTTTGCTTTGGCTTTAAGCCATTCCTTCTCATTCTTTTCCTCTCGTGTATCGCTGGCATCGTCTATGCGAAGGTTTTTTCTTTTCGATTAGATGAGCCTTTTCCTTTTGTTCCTGCGATCTCTTTTTCTTTTTGGCTGTATCTCTATGGAGCTCATGTCATGCTCCCGTTCACCGGGTCGATCGGTTGAAAAAATTGGCGAACACTTTTTTTGCTTGCCGACAAAAGTCTTGTTCTTTTTTTTATCCGCTATGTTAAAGTGTGAAACAGAAAGAAGGACGGGTTACATTCGCGCTGATTCATTGGACAAAAAGGTCTTTCTTACAAACAATGTCAGAAAGCGGGGAATGACAGTGAAAAAAAGGCAGGCAAAAAAACAAGGGTTAAAAGTCAATATTAATGGCAAAGAAGAAATGCTTCATGAAGATGACCACCAGCCGCCAAAACAGCAAGAGGATGATCAAGTGACGTTTTCGAATTGGGAGGAAAAAAGGCAGTCAGAACAGGAGACAGCTGCTTCCGAAGAAGAACCGGCTAAACCAAAAGAAGAAGATTTCCATTGGGATGATGCAGCTGATCATATTTATCATTCTGACCCAAAGGTCGTCACACCTTATCAAAAGAAAAAAGGCTCCTTTGATCAGAAGTTCGGTAAAAACCGCGGTCCGTTTAAGAGAGTGATGACAACGATTGTGTTTGCAGTGGTTCTTGGGACAGGCCTTGGTGTGTTTGCACTTAGCTTAAGCCAAGATGGTACTCAGAATCCATCAGGGGGAGATATCAGCGTTTCAGGGTCCGGAAATCAATCACCAATGAAAGCGGGCGGGGATGCGCCGCCAGCAGATACTGCTGATGAATCAAAAGAGAATAAAGATGAAAAAAGCGCTTCTGGCAGTTTTTCAACATATGTCGTACAGGCTGGAAAGTTTTCCTCTGAAAAAGGAGCAGATGAATTAGTTGGCAGTTTAAAAGAAGCTGGATATGCAGGGAAAAAGGTCTCAATGGATGATGGCTATTATGTCATTGCTGGGCTTGCGACAGAACAGGGCATGACAAGTGCTGTAGGGAAAAAGCTGATTGATCAGCACTTTGAGGCATGGGGAGGCAAGGAGCTCTCATTTCAAGTACCCGAGGAGCTGACTAGTTTAATAGAAAAGGCATCTGTTTTATCCTCTAAGGTCATTGCAGGGGATGATGTGGATCAAAAGGATGTTACGCAGCTGATCTCTGAGCTTGAAAGTGCCAAAACAATGGACGCACCAGCTAAAAGCAGTTTGCTGAAAGCGGTGCAGCTGTTAAATGAACCTACTGCTGAAAACGGGTGGAAATCTCAGCAGGCACTGCTTGATCAATTAAATACGTAAAATCATATTTTAAGAAACCAAACTAGTCAAAAAATGACTAGTTTTTTTCTTTTGCATCCAACATAATGATGAAGGAACATGAAAAATGAATTTTCGTAAATTGTCGGTAAGATGTACATTTGATAGGATGAATGGGTATCTTACTTCTTAGGCTAAACCCTGAAAGGATGAACAAACATGAACCAATTGATTCTCGCATCTCAATCACCTAGAAGAAAAGAATTGCTTGATCTAGCAGGGTTTTCTTATGACATTCAAGCAAGTCAATTAAAAGAAGAAATAAATCGAAACTTTTCTCCTGCAGAGAACGTCCAATGGTTGGCAGAACAAAAAGCAAGTGATATTCAAACATTATATCCCGAAGCTGTGATCATTGGTGCAGATACAATTGTTGCAATTGACGGCAAATGTCTTGGGAAACCAAAAGACAAGGAAGAAGCAGCCTCAATGCTTCAATTATTGTCAGGAAAGACACATCAAGTCTTGACGGGTGTCACGATTCAGTCAGAGAATAGAAAAGAAACATTTTATGAACAGACAGAAGTGACGTTTTGGACACTTACGCAAAATGAAATAGACCGCTATATCGAAACGGGAGAACCGCTTGATAAAGCGGGGAGCTATGGCATTCAAGGAAAAGGCGCACTGTTTGTTCAAAAAATAGATGGTGATTATTTTTCCGTTGTAGGTCTCCCTATTGCTAAAACAGTTAGAGTGCTCGAAACATTTGGAATCACCCCTTTTTGATGACAGGAAGGAATCTAAAAGGAGTGGGCATCATGAACGATTTCCCTATGTTGCTAAAGCATTTTCCCAAAGATGAAAAGCCGAGAGAACGATTTATGAAATATGGTCCCGGCAGTATGTCAAACCATGAACTTGTGGCGATTCTTTTAAGGACAGGCACAAAAAAGGAATCAGTTCTTCAAATTTCCGCAAGACTTCTGCAAACATTTGGCGGTCTTCGCTCTGTAAGAGAAGCCTCAATAGAAGAAATGTCGAAGATTCGAGGAGTTGGAAAGGCGAAGGCGGTCTCTCTATTAGCTGCTTTAGAACTCGGCACTAGATTACACCATCAAACAACGGACAACCGCTATGTGATCCGCACACCAGAGGATGGGGCAAACTATGTGATGGAAGATATGAGGTTTTTACAACAAGAGAATTTCGTATGTCTATACCTCAATACAAAGAATCAGGTTCTTCATAAACATACTGTGTTTATTGGCAGTTTGAACTCATCCATCGTTCATCCGCGAGAAATTTTCAAAGAGGCCTTTAAACGGTCCGCTGCTTCATTTATATGTGTGCACAACCATCCATCTGGAGATCCGACGCCGAGCAGGGAAGATATTGAAGTCACACAGCGACTTTTTGAATGTGGAAAGCTGATTGGAATACAGCTGCTTGATCATCTTGTCATAGGTGATCAAAAATTTGTGAGTTTGAAGGAAAAAGGGTATTTGTAACACTTTTTTTTTCAATGTTTTACGATATAATAGAGTTTATGAGTTTTTCCCTAAGGGAATTTTGGTTTAAGAAAGGAAGATACATACATATGTTTGGAATTGGTACAAAAGACCTTGGAATAGATCTTGGAACAGCGAATACGCTTGTTTTTATTAAAGGAAAAGGCATTGTTGTGAGAGAACCTTCGGTCGTAGCCTTGGAAACTGATACGAAGTCTATAGTGGCAGTCGGAAATGATGCTAGAAACATGATTGGCCGTACACCTGGTAATGTTGTGGCATTACGCCCAATGAAAGACGGAGTCATTGCAGATTACGAGACGACAGCAACAATGATGAAATATTACATTAATCAAGCATTAAAAGGCAAAGGGCTTTTTGCTCGTAAACCTTACGTTATGGTATGTGTACCATCTGGTATTACAGCTGTAGAAGAGCGTGCAGTCATTGATGCAACAAGACAAGCTGGTGCACGTGACGCATACCCGATTGAAGAGCCATTTGCTGCGGCAATCGGTGCTAACCTGCCTGTATGGGAGCCAACAGGAAGTATGGTCGTGGATATTGGCGGCGGTACAACAGAAGTAGCGATTATTTCTCTTGGCGGCATCGTGACATCACAATCAATCCGCGTGGCAGGAGATGAAATGGATGATGCGATCAGCAGCTACATCCGTAAAACGTATAACTTGATGATCGGTGATCGTACGTCAGAAGCGATTAAAATGGAAATCGGTTCTGCGCAGCCTGATGTACATGATGAGATGGACATTCGCGGACGTGACCTTTTAACAGGTCTGCCAAAAACAATCTCTATTACAGCAGAAGAGATTGCAAAAGCGCTTCGCGATACGGTGGAAACAATTGTCGATGCAGTGAAAATGACTCTTGAAAAAACCCCGCCTGAGCTGGCAGCAGATATTATGGACCGCGGAATTGTTTTAACAGGAGGCGGTGCATTACTGCGTAATCTTGACAAAGTCATTAGTGATGAAACGAAAATGCCAGTCATTATTGCAGAAGACCCGCTTGACTGTGTGGCAATCGGAACAGGGAAAGCACTAGAACATATTCATTTGTTCAAAGGAAAATCAAAAGATAATCGATAATCGGGCGTAATTAAAGAGGTGTAAGACATGCCGCAGTTTTTTATGAATAAAAGATTAATGTTGCTCCTTGTCTGTGTCATCGTACTGGTGGCCATGATTGGTTTTTCAGTGAAAAGCGGCAGAGGTGCTTCATGGCCGGAAAAATTAGTGGGGGATACGACAGGCTTTTTTCAAGGTGTCTTTCATAAACCATCACAATTTATTGCCGGTATTTATGGGAACGTACAAGATTTAAAGAACACATACGATGAAAACGAGCGTCTTCGAAAAAAACTTGATGGACAAACCCAATATGAGGCGAAACTTCAAGAACTAGAAGATGAGAACAAAAAGCTTCGCAAGCAGCTCGGCTATGTGAACTCTATTCGTGACTACACGCCAATTCTCTCAACTGTTATCGCAAGAAACCCATCTCTTTGGGATAGCTTTGTAATGATTGATAAAGGAAAAAAACAAGGCGTTGACAAAGATATGGCGGTCACAAATGAGAGTGGTGCGTTAATTGGGAAAATTGAAAGTGATAAGCTCAACAATTTTACTTCGACTGTAAGGTTGCTAAGCTCTACTGACCAAAATAATAGAATTTCAACGAAAATTTTTGCGAAAAAGGGCAAAGAAGAACTCAATGGAATCATTAACGGTTATGACAGCAAGAAAAAAATGCTGACTATGAATATTCTGAAATCCGATGCAGATGGGGATGTCAAAAAAGGAGATCTTGTTGAAACATCTGGAGCAGGGGGCGTATTCCCGCAAGGCTTGACGATTGGTAAGGTGAGTGAAATTGAGCCAGACCATTACGGCCTGACAAAGATCATTTACGTAGAACCAGCGGCTCAACTCAACAATTTAGACCGCGTGATTGTGGTGAATCGCAGCACAAGTACGGCAGATGCATCTGAATTGACGAAGGAGGAAGGCTCGTGAAACGTGTCCTTCTTGCTTTCGTCATGTTGTTTATCTTCGTATTTGACAGCATTTTTGTTGATTTAGTGAAGCTCCCATTTGTTTCAGAGAATCAAATTTTAGCTCCTCATTTCATTTTACTCGCACTTGTATTTATGACTGCTTTTGTGAATCAAAAATATGGTGTGATTTACGGATTTATCTTTGGACTTTTATATGATATTTCATATACAGGCATACTTGGTGTTCATATGTTTGGCTTTGGGGCGCTTTGCTATTTGCTAGCAAAAGCCTTTAAAGTTCTGCAAACGAATATGTTAGTCGTCGTCTTTCTGTCGATTATTGCTGTTTCCGTGATGGAGTTTTATGTATACGGCGTTCAAGCGACAATTCAACCAGGGATTATGCCGTTTAATACGTATGTCATCGAACGCTTTATTCCAACGATTCTTTTAAATACTGCTGCGTCTCTCATACTTGTTGTGCCGTTTAGGCTCTTTTTCATCCATGTGAAACAAGGATTGATCGACGAATAAAAGCAGGAGTTTGTCCAATTACGGCGAAATGAGTATGTTGTTGAGGTGAGCATCTTGAAAACTCAAAAACAGCAATATGTGACGATAAAAGGTACAAAAAACGGATTAACGTTACAGTTAAATGATGACTGTTCGTTTGATGACCTTCTTTCTGGCTTGCGAGAGGTTCTATTACTTGAGCAATATACAGATGGAAGAGAAGGACATAAGGTCAATGTGCATATTAAGCTTGGTTTTCGTTATTTAACAGAGGATCAGGAGACACGTTTGACTGAAGCGGTGTCTGAAAATGAACATCTCGTTATCCACTCAATTGAAAGTGACGTCATGTCAACTGAAGAGGCGAGACGATTAAAAGCAGAGGCTGAAATTACTTCTGTAGCAAAAATTGTGCGCTCTGGACAGGTGCTATATGTCGAAGGAGATCTTTTATTAATAGGAGATGTCAATCCTGGCGGAACGATTCGCGCAGGGGGAAATATTTTTGTGCTTGGTGCATTAAAAGGTGTGGCACATGCTGGATGTAATGGCAACAAACAGGCTGTTATTGCGGCATCACATATGATTCCAACACAGCTTCGCATCGCACAAGTTTTTAACCGTGCACCAGACCAAAAAGAAGATGGAAATGAAATGGAATGTGCTTATTTAGATATAGATGGCAATATGATCATTGAACGCCTGCAGCAATTGGCTCATATAAGACCTAATCTGACAAGGCTTGAGGGAGGAATGTGAAATTGGGCGAGGCTATTGTGATTACCTCAGGAAAAGGCGGCGTTGGCAAAACAACAACATCTGCAAACTTAGGCACAGCACTAGCAATTCAAGGGAAAAAAGTGTGTCTAGTTGATACCGACATCGGTCTTCGGAATCTGGATGTCGTGATGGGGCTTGAAAACCGCATTATTTATGATCTAGTCGATGTAGTAGAAGGAAGATGCAAAATTCACCAAGCGCTTGTAAAAGATAAGCGTTTCGAGGATCTTTTGTATCTTTTACCTGCTGCTCAAACAAGCGATAAAACGGCTGTAGAGCCGGAACAGATCAAAGAATTAATTCAATCATTGAAACAAGACTTTGATTATGTTGTCATTGACTGCCCTGCTGGAATTGAGCAAGGCTTTAAAAATGCTGTATCCGGTGCAGACAAGGCCATTGTCGTGACGACGCCTGAAATCTCAGCTGTGAGAGATGCAGACCGAATCATCGGTTTGTTAGAACAAGAAGATATCGAACCGCCTCGTTTGATTGTCAACCGTATTCGTACACACATGGCGAAAAATGGCGATTCAATGGATGTGGATGAAGTTGTACATCACTTATCGATTGATCTACTTGGCATCGTAGCAGATGATGATGATGTGATTAAGGCTTCAAACAATGGTGAACCAATTGTCATGGATGCCAAAAATAAAGTATCGATTGCATATCGCAATATTGCCCGCCGGGTACTAGGCGAATCAGTACCGCTTCAATCATTTGAAGAAGAAAACAAGGGAATGTTTGCAAAACTGAAAGCATTTTTTGGTGTAAGAGCATAATCACTTAAGCGTGATAGAAAACCTTTGCAGTCTAGGAAAGGCGGCTACCTTTGTGGAGCGAATTTGACATTCGTGAGCACTGGAGCGCAGACCTGATACCGAATGCGAGCGTTTGTCTACACGCTGAGACCGATTCGATGAGAATCGGTCTTTTTGTTGCATATCAGATGAGGTTGTTACATAAAATGTACAAACTGTTTGTATGTAAAGGGTGATCTCATGAAAAGAGTGGACGAGTACCGAAAGAAAATCGCGCAGCGCCGCAAAACAAAGCAGCCAGCTGCTCCCCCTAAGAAGACGGCTTTCAAGAAAAAAGAAGATATCCCGCCATGGGTTATGCTGACAGAGGAAGAGAAGCATTCTGGCTCGACCTCCTATGAACCGGCGTCTCACCAGACAAAGAAATACCGTCATCCCTTATTTAACCCTAATACCTTTGTGCTTAAATGCTTATTATCAGCGTCCCTTGTGTTGATTACAGCCATTTCATTTAAAGGTCAGGCAGGTCCGTTTCAGCAGCTGAAGCCATTGATTACTCAGACCTTTGAGCAAGATTTTCAATTTGCTGCTGCCAACCGCTGGTTTGAAAAAACAGTTGGACATCCTCTGGCCTTTTTAACTGAGAAAAAAGATGGTCAAAAGGATGTCCAAGCGAATCAAGAACTCGCTGTTCCTGCCTCTGGTAAAGTGCAGGAATCCTTTACGCAAAATGGAGCAGGGGTCAAAGTCGAGACATCAGCTGAAGCGATTGATAGTATGAAGGAAGGCTACGTGGTCGAGGTGAAAAAGCAAAGCGATACAGGGCTTACCGTGGTGGTGCAGCATGCAGATAACAGCTATAGCTGGTACGGTCAATTAAAGAAAGCCGATGTGGCCTTATACGATTTTGTCGATAAGGGTGAAAAAATTGGCCAGATTTCGCTTGATGATCAAGGGAAGGGTACGTATTACTTTGCCATTAAGCAAAATGAACAATTTATCGATCCCATTCAGGTGATGACCTTTGAATAGATGGCTGCTCATGCTGACGAAAATTCACATCCATCCGCTGCTGTGGATTGTGATGGCGTTTGCGATTCTGTCAGGTCAAATCAAGCCGCTGCTTTGTCTGCTCGTGATCGTCTGTGTCCATGAACTTGGACATGCAGCGGCTGCCTGCTATTATCATTGGCGCATTCGGCGGATTTTTTTACTGCCATTTGGCGGAACGGTGGAAGTAGAGGAACATGGGAACCGTCCGTTAAAAGAAGAGCTGGCGGTCATTTTGTGCGGGCCGCTTCAGCATGTACCGCTCCAGCTCATGGCATGGCTTTTCATGGAGGCTTCTCTTATCTCGCACGACGTCTATACGATGTTTACCTTTTATAATATGGCGATTTTCCTTGTGAATCTTTTGCCCGTTTGGCCGCTTGATGGCGGAAAATTATTCTTTTTGCTCTTATCTGTTTTTTACCCTTTCCAACGTGCACATGCCCTAGCAATAAAAGGCTCACTTGTCTTTTTCGGTCTATTGACAGGAGGGTTACTTTTGTTTGCACCGCTGCAATTCAATGGCTGGGTGCTGCTCACTTTTTTAGCTTATTCACTCGTAATGGAGCACAGGCAGCGGCATTACGTCAGGGTTCGCTTCTTACTAGAACGGTATTACGGTAAAAAAGAGCAAAAGGTAGAAAAACTGATTCCGCTGAGAGCAAGTGCAGAGGAAAAAGTATACGAAGTGATGGCACGATTTCAAAGAGGCTGTAAGCATCCAATTATTATTGAAAGAGATGGCGTGAAGATGAGCCAGCTTGATGAAAATGAACTGCTCCATGCGTATTTTTCAGATCGCAGAACTACCTCCTCAATGGAAGAGCTTCTTTTACCGTACTAATAGTGAAAATACATTGACATTCTGCGTCTAGTTTGATATATTTTTTAATGTTATGGATATGTAGCACCCGTGCTACAACCGCGCGGAGCAGGTGCAAAGAGCCTATGGCCCCCTGTATTCGGCGAGTCTGAGTTTATTAGGAGGTGCAGAGATGTACGCAATTATCGAAACTGGTGGTAAACAAGTAAAAGTTGAAGAAGGTCAAACTGTTTATGTTGAAAAACTAGCTGCTGAAGCAGGTGAAACAGTAACTTTCGAAAACGTATTGTTTGTCGGCGGAGACACTGTCAAAGTGGGTAACCCTTCAGTTGCTGGAGCAACAGTAACGGCTAAAGTTGAAAAACAAGGTCGCGGTAAGAAAATTACTGTGTTCAAGTACAAACCGAAGAAAAACAACCACAAGAAACAAGGTCATCGTCAACCTTACACTAAAGTTGTTATCGAAAAAATCAACGCTTAAGGCGTGTGAGTGATATGATCAAAGCAACCATTACTCGGTCTTCAGCAGATGAAAGCATTACGTCTTTTCAGATGACTGGACATGCCGAGTTTGCTGAAAAAGGTCAGGATCTCGTTTGTGCAGGTGTATCTGCTGTTGTTTTCGGCTCAGTCAATTCAATTATTGCACTGACAGGATTGGACCCACTGCTCGATATTGGTGAAGAAGGCGGCTATTTCTCTTTTGAACTGCCAGCTGATACAGATCCAGTATCCTTTGAAAAAGCCCAGCTGCTTTTAGAAGGCATGGTCGTTTCCTTAGAGACAATTGAACGAGATTATCACGATTATGTGAGAATATCAACAAAAAAATAGGAGGTGAACTTCATGCTTAGATTAGATCTTCAATTTTTCGCATCTAAAAAAGGGGTAGGTTCTACAAAGAACGGACGTGACTCTGAGTCTAAACGTTTAGGCGCTAAACGTGCTGATGGTCAATTCGTAACTGGTGGTTCTATCCTTTATCGTCAACGTGGAACGAAAATCTATCCAGGTGAAAACGTTGGACGCGGAGGCGACGACACTCTTTTCGCTAAAATCGACGGAACGGTTAAATTCGAACGTTTCGGTCGTGACCGTAAAAAAGTGAGCGTATATCCTGCGGCACAATAATTGCTAAAAACTCCGGTCATTGACTGGAGTTTTTTTCACTTTTTACAAGCAGTACCTGAAGATGATAAAAGAAAATGCACTCCATAAATATCAAAGAACGTTTGCTGACTTTGCCTCATTTTCTCCTATACGATCAGAAAAAACAACCTTTCCTCACATAACTAGTGTTTTTCTATGCTGTCTTCTCTGTTATAATTCAGGGAGACATATTGATGATAAGACTCCTAAAAGAGAGACCAAACGATTGGGAGTGCGATAATGGAAGAGATACCAAGTAAAGAAAATGAAAAATTAACTCACGTTGCATTAACAAATGAATTGATCTATCTGCTCAGTCGTTCAAGACACGACTGGATGAATAAATTACAGCTGATCAAAGGCAACTTGACATTAGAAAAATATGACCGCGTGTTTGAAATTATAGAAGAAATGGTCATTGAAGCACAGCATGAATCCAAACTCTCAAATTTAAAAATTCCCCAATTGGCCTATTACTTTCTAACATTTAATTGGGAGTCGCATTTTATCACCTTAGAATATGAAGTGCTTGGTGAAACCCGAGACTTATCAGCATATGAATCGCAGCTGCTAACGGTATCACAGGAGTTGTTTTCGATATTCGATCAATCAGTTTGTCAAAAAACTGAAAATCATTTAACGGTCACTTTCCAAACAGATCATGAAGAAAATGATGTGATCTTATATTTTGATTTCCAAGGAAAATTAACAAGTTTGGATGCGTTAAATGCGTTTCATGACGCAAACTATCCATGTATGAGTATAACGCAATTTCATGTGACGCCTCATGAGTCCATGATTGAGCTTTGTTTGAGGCAAGAACGAGATATGTGATGCAGAGAAACGGAGGAAGTTATGTTTGTAGATCAGGTTAAAGTGTATGTTAAAGGCGGTGACGGCGGAAACGGTATGGTGGCGTTCCGTCGTGAAAAATATGTACCAAAGGGCGGCCCAGCAGGCGGCGACGGCGGAAATGGTGCAGATGTTGTATTCGAAGTAGACGAAGGACTCAGAACGTTAATGGACTTTCGTTATAAGCGTCATTTCAAGGCTGACCGCGGCGAGCACGGAATGAGTAAAAACCAGCATGGCCGAAATGCGGAAGAAATGATTGTCAAAGTTCCGCCGGGTACGGTTGTAACAGATGCAGAGACGGAACAAGTACTAGCTGACTTGACAGAGCATGGGCAGCGGGCTGTGATTGCCAAAGGCGGACGTGGCGGACGTGGAAATTCACGCTTCGCAACACCAGCAAATCCTGCACCACAGCTGTCTGAAAACGGTGAGCCAGGTAAAGAACGTGACGTCATCTTAGAATTAAAAGTACTTGCAGATGTTGGACTTGTTGGTTTCCCAAGTGTCGGGAAGTCAACGCTGCTTTCGATTGTCTCTTCTGCGAAACCAAAAATTGCGGATTATCATTTTACAACGCTTGTGCCGAACCTCGGAGTTGTTGAAACAGACGATAACCGAAGCTTTGTTATGGCGGATCTGCCAGGACTGATCGAAGGAGCGCACGAAGGCGTTGGCTTAGGTCATCAATTTTTACGTCATATTGAGCGTACACGTGTCATTGTCCATGTCATTGATATGTCTGGACTTGAAGGGCGTGACCCATACGAAGACTATGTGACGATTAATGAAGAGCTTGAGCAATACAATATGAGATTGACAGAGCGTCCGCAAATCATTGTTGCGAACAAAATGGACATGCCAGATGCAGCTGACAATCTAGCGGTATTTAAAGAAAAATTAACGGATGACTATAAAGTGTTCCCGATTAGCGCGATCACAAGAGAAGGGCTTCGTGAGCTCTTATTTGAAATCGCCAATCAGCTTGAAACAACACCGGAATTCCCGCTCTATAATGAAGAGGAGCTGTCGGATAACCGCGTGATGTACAGGTTTGATGAGGGCGATGCACCATTTGAGATCTCAAGAGATCCTGATGGCACGTTTGTGTTAACGGGTAAAGCACTTGAGCGGCTGTTTAAGATGACAGACTTCTCAAGAGATGAATCCGTTAAACGATTCTCTAGACAGCTGCGCGGAATGGGTGTCGATGATGCGTTGCGTGAGCGCGGTGCAAAAGATGGCGACATCATTCGTCTGCTTGAATTTGAATTCGAATTTATTGATTGATCAACAGGAGGGTCCAGACCATGGACTCTCCCGTTTTTAAAAGGGGAGAAAACAGGTGAAAGAAGAAACGTTCTATTTAGTAAGAGAGGATGTACTTCCAGATGCGATGCGAAAAACGCTTGAAGTCAAAAAGCTTCTCGATCGCAAAAAAGCGGATTCAGTTGCCGATGCTGTTCAAAAAGCGGATTTAAGCCGCAGTGCTTTTTATAAATACCGAGATGCTGTTTTTCCATTTTATACAATGGTGAAAGAGCAGATCATCACATTGTTTTTCCACCTTGAGGATCGGTCTGGGGCTTTGTCAAGACTGCTTCAAATTGTGGCTGACTCTGGCTGTAATGTGTTATCCATTCACCAAACGATTCCACTGCAAGGAAGAGCGAATGTCACCTTATCAATTAGTACAGCTGGTATGGCAGATGATATCAACACCGTCATGAATCAATTAAGAAAGCTTGAATTTGTCGAAAAAGTCGAAATTCTAGGTTCTGGGGCGTAAAAGGAGAGATCATAGCAGATGAAGCAATTAACTGTAGGTTATTTTGGACCAGAGGCAACATTTACTCATTTGGCCGTATGCTCTTGTTTTCCAAAAGATGCGGTGCAGCGTGCCTATGCAACGATTCCGCAATGTATGGATGCTGTGTCAAAGGGCGAAGTCGATTTGGCGGTCGTTCCACTTGAAAATGCACTCGAAGGATCTGTGAACTTAACGATTGATTATTTAATTCATGAAGAAGCGTTGTCCATTGTGGGGGAGATGACAGCACCAATTCGGCAGCATTTGCTTGTCCACCCATCAAGAGCGGAGAGCTGGGAGACGTTAGATGTCATTCAGTCGCATCCTCACGCGATTGCCCAGTGTCATCAATTTCTAAAAAAGCAGTACCCTCATATTCCTCATCGGCCAGTGGAATCAACAGGATATGCAGCAAAATACATCAGTGAGCATCCAGATGAAGCTGTTGGGGCTATTGCTAATGAAATTGCCGCAAAAACGTATGGTTTGACGATTGCGAAAAAAGACATTCATGATTATCCGCACAACCATACACGCTTTGTGATTTTACATAAAGATCCTAACGCATCGTTCCCAATGAATTCTGGTTTTTCATCAAAGCCAAAAACGACCATTGTGGTCAGTCTGCCTAAGGATGACCAATCAGGCGCATTGCACCGCGTGCTGTCTGCTTTTTCTTGGCGGAATCTTAACTTGTCAAAAATTGAATCTCGTCCGACAAAAACAGGTCTTGGACATTATTTATTTATTATTGATATTGAAAAAGAAATGGATGATGTCCTAGTCCCTGGTGCGATTCAAGAATTAGAAGCGATCGGCTGTGAGGTCAAGCTGCTCGGCAGCTATCAAACATATGAATTAACGAATGAAAAATAGTGTCCCGTGAGGACACTATTTTTTTAGTCTTTTATTAAAAATCCAGCATTATCCAGCGCTTGAATGGCTTGGTCAAGCTGCTTTTGGCTGTAAGAAGTGAGAGTATGCAGGTGCACGCCGTCTGTTAGTTCTGACAAGTAGGACGCGCCAGTGTTAGAAATATGATGGACAAAATCAGCGACTTGTTTCCGTGTGCTGACGCGAATAGAGGCCGTCAGTTCACCATAAACAGGGTGCTCAATGATCACATCTTTCACCGTCACTCCAAAGTCTACAATCAAGGTCAGTTCCTCTTCTGTACGAGCAGGATCATGCTTGCAGGCGATGATTTGTTCAATTTCTCTTTCTGGCGCATGCTGCGCTGCCATATACACATAGCCTTGGCTTGTGGCAATAATGGGTTCGTTTTTTGCTTTTAATAATGAAATATCTTGTACAATGACTTGTCGAGAGACAGCCGCTTTTTTAGCTAAAAAGCTCCCGGTAAGCGGTGTGTCTGTTTCTTTCAGCCACTCTAAAATGGCGGTTCTTCTTTCTTCGCCAATGAGTTTCCTCTCTTGCTCCACGTCCTAAGCTCCCTTCTTCTCCTTTTGCAAATGCTCAAAAGTATGCAAAAGCTGATCGATGTCATCTTTTGATGACTGCCATCCAAATGATAGTCGAATAAATTGTAGGGCATTACGATCTGATACACGCAATGCCTTCACAGCAGGGGAAGGATGATGATAACCAGAAGCACATGCGCTTCCAGTTGATAGACAAATCCCATGCCGGTTACATGCTAACATTACATATTGTCCTTCAAACCCTTCAAAAAAACAACCAATAATATGAGGCAGCGTGCGGCGATTGACATTGTCCTGAAGTGTACGAACAGGCAGCTGTCTTATTTTTAACTGCTGAAGAAAATAATCACGCAGCTGCTCATCTAATTTATGCTGTTCATCCAGCCTAAGCATCGTTTGTTCACTTGCGGCAGCAAAAGCACCGATACACGGAACGTTCACTGTCCCTGGACGTAAGCCATTTTCCTGAACTGCACCTCTATATAAAGGTTTCCAAGGAACATGTGCGCCCATATAAACGGCACCAGCACCTTTAGGAGCATACACTTTATGACTTGAGATGGACACGGCATCGACTCCAAGTTCTTTGATGGACACACGAATCTTTCCAAATGTTTGCACAGCATCTGTATGAAAAAGAATGTTTCTTTCTTTTAAAAGAGGCGCTAATTCAGCAAGCGGCTGGATAATCCCTGTTTCTGAATTGGCGTGCTGAATAGATACTAGTCCTGTTTCAGGTAATAATGCTTCTTTGAGAATGTCCTGTGTAATGATTCCATCCTGATTCGGTTCAATGATCGTGACTTTTACGCCAAGCTGCTCTAAGCTGCTAACTGCATGATGAACAGAAGGGTGCTCAACTGAAGTTGTGATGACATGCTGTTGATGTGCTGACAGCCCATTGATGATCGATTGAATCGCAAGGAGATTGGATTCAGTTCCACCGCTTGTAAAGTAGACCCCATCTGGTTCACCCTCGATTATGGCAGCGAGTGATTGTCTGCTGTAAGTCAATATGTCATTTGCTTTTCCCCCAGCATCATGAAGACTGCTTGCATTTCCGTAGAAATTTTTACTTAGCTGCTCAAAAACATGCAATGCTTCCTCTGAAACAGGTGTAGAAGCTGCGTAATCTAAATAAACCAACCCATCCATCTCCCGTGTAAAATTTTTTTCTTGTATTTATTTTAGTGTTGTGTAATGATATGTGTCAAGACAGGTGTAAATGACAGGAGGGGCGATGGTGTCATCAATCAAAAAAGTTATTGTGGTGGGATCAGGCATTGCAGCGCTTTCCTTTGCAAAAACCATTTCGAAAAGCTGCCAGGTCATCATGATGACAAAAAAACAATTTTCATCTAGTAATTCCATGCTGGCACAAGGAGGAATCGCTGCTGCCTTTTCAGCACATGATTCAGTTCAGCAGCATGTGCAAGATACACTAGCTGCCGGCTGTGACCACAATGATGAAAGAACCGTACAAGAAATCGTGAGACTTGGAAAACACCTTGTGGACCAGCTCGTAGCAGAAGGCTGTCCATTTGATCAAGATGAGATGGGAGAGCCGCAATTAGGCAAAGAGGGAGCTCACAGCACTCATCGCATCTTGCATGCGGGAGGAGATCAAACAGGCAAAACCCTTGTGCAGTATCTAAAAAGCCAGCTCGGCTCACATATTCATTTATACGAATATCATCATGTCATTGATCTATTGGTTCATGAAGGGACATGTACGGGTGTTGTATGGAAAGACGAGACAGGACACGTACATACAATGGCCGCAGATGCCGTTGTTTTATCAACTGGCGGCTGCGGCTCCCTATATGAGACAAACACAAATGATCCTTCTATAACAGGAGACGGGCTGATGATGGCCTATCGAGCCGGGGCGCAATTAGTGGATCTCGAATTTGTTCAATTCCATCCAACTCTTTTAACAATCGCTGGAAAAGCAGTTGGTCTCATTTCAGAGGCGGTGCGGGGAGAGGGAGCTTATTTAGAAGATGAAACAGGCAGGCGGATCATGAAAGGTATTCACCCACAAGCTGATTTAGCACCTAGAGATGTGGTCGCTAGAGCTATTTTTCATGAGCAGCAATTAGGTCATCAATTGTATCTTAACATCCATGAAATTCCGCATTTTTCAGCTCGTTTTCCAGCAATAGATGCGATGTGTCAGCGTGCAGGCGTCGATATGGCAAGCGGCAGGCTGCCAATTTCCCCCGGTATGCACTTTTTAATGGGCGGAATCAGCGTCAATGAATATGGAGAAACCACTGTTCCAGCGCTATTTGCCATTGGAGAAGCGGCCTGCACCGGCTTACACGGTGCGAATCGATTGGCGAGTAATTCCCTTCTGGAAGGTCTCGTGTTAGGCAGCAAAGCGGCACAGAGAATGAAGCAGCTGCCTAAACAGAAAGAAACCAGCTCATCTGTTTCTATCCGAGAAATATGGCAGGTCCCAATGATTTCAAAAGCTCAGCTTAGACAATGGATGACAACATATGCGGCCATTGTGAGAGATGAAAAAGGTTTACAGACTTTGCTTCATTCGTTGCAGCATGTCAATTTTCAGCAAATTAATGTGAAGGATATCACAAATGAACAGATCGAATTAAGCAATCAATGGGCATTAGCGGTTTGCCTTGCTAAATCTGCATTACTCCGTACAGAAAGCAGAGGGGGCCATTATCGAATGGATTATCCAGAGCGAAGCGATACGTTATGGCAGGGCAGGCAGATTGTTCATGAAAAAGGTCACGTTCATATCATGAAAAATGAAAGGATCGGTGCCAAATGGAACGTTTACAGTTAAAACAAATGCTCACTCATTTTTTCACAGAAGATATTGGCTTTGGAGATGTATCAGCTGATGCCATCTTTGGAGACAAGAAGGGAACAGCTTTTATCATTGCGAAACAATCTGGTGTATTGGCAGGATCACAAGTGATTGATCTAGGGTACCGCCTGTTGAATGAACAGATTCAAACTGAATTGTTTTTTCAAGAAGGTGATTTGATTCATTCTGGTGCTGTACTGGCGAAAATAAAGGGTCCAGTCAACGACTTATTAAAGGGAGAGAGGGTCATTTTAAATTTATTGCAGCGAATGACAGGTATCGCCACCTTAACACATGAGGCGGTGCAGCGATTAGGTGACCCGTCTATCACGATTTGTGATACGAGAAAAACAACACCAGGTTTGCGTATGTTAGAAAAATACGCAGTAAAGATAGGAGGTGGAAAAAATCATCGCTTTGGTTTATCGGATGGGGTAATGATTAAAGATAATCATATTGCCGCATGCGGTTCTATCCGTGAAGCTGTAGAGAAAGCAAGAGCATATGCCGGTCATATGGTGAAAATTGAAGTGGAAATTGAATCAGAAACGCAGCTAATGGAAGCCATTGAAGCAAAAGTGGATGTCATTATGTTTGATAACTGCTCTCCGGCCGAGGTAAAACGCTTTAAACAAATGACACCAGAGTCCATTCTGACAGAGGCTTCAGGGGGCATCACGCTAGAGACATTGCCAAGCTACAGGGGGACAGGAGTCGATCTTATTTCGCTTGGTTTTCTGACTCATTCTGCTACAGCATTTGATTTCAGTATGAATATGGAATTCAGTCATAAAGGGGGAACGACTCATGTCCATGCTTAATGTATTAGCCAATCAACATGCAGTCATGATGCCAGATGAATATAAACACCGCTCTGAAGATGAGATGAAGCAGCGAGTGTTAGACATTAAGCGGGCTTTTGGCTCAAAGCTTTTTATACCGGGCCATCATTATCAAAAGGATGAGGTCATCGAATTTGCAGATGCAACAGGAGATTCATTGCAGCTGGCACAAATCGCTGCTGACAATCACGAGGCTGAATACATTGTGTTCTGCGGTGTTCACTTTATGGCAGAAACGGCAGATATGCTGTCAAACAAGAATCAAAGCGTCGTATTGCCAGATATGAGGGCAGGCTGTTCAATGGCAGATATGGCAAATATGAAACAAACAGACAGAGCATGGGAGCAGCTCACTGAACTCTTTGGGGATACAATACTTCCGCTTACGTATGTCAATTCAACAGCAGATATTAAAGCATTTGTCGGCAAGCATGGCGGGGCGACTGTTACTTCGTCAAACGCTAAAAAAGTACTCGAGTGGGCGCTGACACAAAAAGAACGGATTCTGTTTCTCCCTGATCAGCACCTAGGGCGTAATACAGCATTTGATTTAGGTATTCATCTAGAGGAAATGGCTGTGTGGGATCAGATAGAAGAAAAGCTCATCACCGATCAGCCGCTTTCCCGTATTAAGATGATTTTATGGAAAGGCCATTGCTCCGTACATGAGAAATTTACTGTTCGAAATATAGAAGAAATGAGAAAAAAAGACCGTGACATTCAAATTCTTGTTCACCCTGAATGCACGCATGAGGTCGTAAGGGCTTCTGACCTAGCAGGTTCAACGAAATTTATTATTGATACGATTAAACAGGCACCAGCAGGAAGCAAATGGGCAATTGGAACAGAGATGAATTTAGTCAAACGGATCATAGCGCAGCACCCAGATAAACAAATTGAATCCCTCAACCCAGATATGTGTCCATGCTTGACTATGAACCGGATTGATCTGCCTCATTTGCTATGGTCACTTGAAAGCATTGAGAAGGGTCAGCCGGCCGGGTTGATACAGGTCAATGAAGACATCACGAAAGACGCTTTGCTTGCACTCGAGAAAATGCTCGCCATTAAATAATGAATCAGCCCCTCCTATCAGAAAACAAGTTTTTATCATATCGGCTTGTAAATAGGCATAAATTTATGTTGAAACATATTGTACTTCTGACATAACCGTTACGTTCACGTTTTGCATAGGAGGGGAAAACGTTGAAAATTCATATTGTGCAAAAAGGAGACTCCCTTTGGAAAATTTCAAAGAAATATGGAGTCGACTTTCAAGAATTGAAAAAACTAAATTCACAGCTCAGTAATCCTGATTTGATCATGCCAGGTATGAAGATTAAGATTCCATCTAGTGGTGTTCCTGTGAAAACAGATCATCACAAAGTAAAAGAAATGCCAAAAACGAAAGAACATCCGTATGTGAAAGAAAAGCCAAAAGATGTCGTGCAAGTGCAAGATACGAAACCGAAGGAAAAGCCAAATGAACCGGTACCTTATGTACCGCCAGTGCCAAAGATCGAACAGCCAGTTTTTCCGCAAGTCGATGTGAACTATTATCAGACCAATCTCTACCAGCCATTCACGCCTCCTCCCAAAAAAGATCATCACGAGAAAAAAGATCACGTTCATGACAAAAAGGATCACAAAGATCATTTTCATCATGAAAATAAAGACCATAAAGATAACAAGGGTCATGTCCATCATGAAAATAAGGAACATAAAGATCACAAGGACCATTTTCATCATGAAAATAAAGGTCATCTAAAAGATGAAGTGGCAAAGGGGTATGATCCGTTTATTCATATTCCGCATCAAAAGGAGGAGGGAAAAGATATGGAGCACAGCAATTACCCAAATCTTCCTAACTTCCCGCAAATGCCAAATGTGGGAGGGGCAGCGGTAGGAGGAATAGCTGAAAATAAGGAGCATCATCACCAGCACCATCATCATGAACCATATGATCCTTATTATGGTTATGGTCATTACATGCCAGCAATGTATCCATATCCGCAGCAAATGGTGCCGGCATCGCCAATCTTACCGGGATCAGGCCTATGTTATCCTATCCAGCCATATTATCACCATCACATGATGCCATATCCATATCCGGCTCATTCGTATTATCCTGCGTATCAAGCGCCAGCTTACTATGGAGAAAATCTTGAGCATCATGCAAACGACGGACATCACTGGCATCACCATATGCATTCAAACGCCAACGCCAACGCCAACGCAAATGCCAACGCAAATCAAGGCTTCTATCCCAACGTTTCAAATGCAGCATATGGCAAGGAAGACTGCGGATGCGATGATGGCATGAAGCATCATCAGCCTTGGCCGGGACATTATCCGAATCCTGTTCCTTATGGCCAAATGGGGGCTTATCCAGCTCAGCCTTATATGCAGCCATATCCAGGTCAATCCGTTTTTGCAAGGCCGGAGGAAGAAGAAGAAGATTAATGACAGAAGGAACGATGTCAATCGTTCCTTTCGGCGTGTAGACAAACCCTCGCATTCGGTGTCAGGTCTGTGCGCCGGTGCTCTCGAATGTCAAATTCGCTCCGTTCCGGTACTCGCCCTTCCTAGGGCTGCAAAGGTTTTCTATTACGCTGAAAAGAAGACAAAGGGCTAAAATCAAGAACATTTTAGCCCTTTGTCACCAATCAGAAGGAACGATCTCAATCGTTCCTTTTTTTGTTTATAACTGACAGCTTGATTTTTCTCCTAACTGTACATGCTAAAACAGAGCCTGTTTCGCGCTCATGAGTTTGAATTTGTACAGGGGGTTTTTCGTTTGCAAAAATGGCAAAAAACAATCGCATTAGTGCTTCTTCCTATTGGTTTAACGGCATGTGGTGCAAATAATAACGCAGGTGTCGATACACGTCATAATCAATCAGGCCAGCCGGTTGGTTATCATTCGAATCAACGAGCGGAAGACAACAACCAAGATCATCAAGGACCAGTTTCTGAACTCATGGAGGGAATGAACGGTAGAAATACAACGAATGTTGATTACCGTACACGTCCTCAAGCTGATGATCGAATGCCTCTCACAGGTGGAGATGGACGCTACAGTCATGGAGATATGAACTATCATAACCAAATGTCGTTCTCAGGCTACGATAAACAAGAGAACATCCAGCGTTCAAGAAAAATTGCCAACCGCGTCAACAAAATGAATCACGTGGCAGACTCTCAAGTTATGGTGACGGATGAGAATGTGTATATTGCCATTAAATCAGATGGCCGCCTGACGTCAGAAGGCGTATCACAAGTAGAAGAAGCAGCGACTCGTTATGCGGATGGAAGAGCAGTCCAAGTCATAAAAGATGAAGGTGCATTCACACGCTTTAGAGATATGAGAAGAACGCAATTTGAAACAGGTCAAACAGGCATGACCCGGTAGTTTGACATCGAAAAGGCTAAAGTTCATCACGAACTTTAGCCTTTTCTTAAAAATAAACCTTGATGCCTATATAAAATTCGTAAAAGAAATAACAGCCAAACCCTAGTAATAAAATACCAGCAATAATGGATGTCCACTTGATCATCGTCCGATTCATCACTTTTCTTGTTAAGGATACAAGTGTGAGAAGACCGATGTCATGAAGGAGAATCCCTGCCAAAATACCGCCGGCAGCCAGCATAAATTCAGATGAATCTGTTTTTGTATAAGCATCCGCAAGTACAGCACCAAAAACAGAAACCCAGAACACAAGATTTCCAGGAGATACCGCCACGAGCAAGCCATTTCGATATGTTTTCGCGAATGATTTATTGACCTTTTCTCCTGCTAAATGGATATCTTGATCCGCATTTTTAATGGAATCGTATGCGAGAATCATTAAGAATACAGCTCCGATCAGCCAGAGCGGGATTTGAACAAACGGCAAAGATAAAAACTGAGCAAATCCAGCATATAAAGCCAAGATGAGTAATAAGTCTATGGTCATACCGCCTGCTCCGACAGTTAAACCATGAAAGAATCCGTTTTTCAGTCCCTGTTTTGTCATTTCAACCGTGATTGCTCCAACAGGCAGAGCAATTGAGAATCCTACGACGATAAATGTGAGAAATGTTTGCAATCGACTAGAACTTCCTTTGATTAATGAATTGTATAAAAATTCTCCGTTTAGATTAATTATACATAATAGGAGAAAAGGATCAACGATTATTTCAAATTTAATTGAAATAAGAGGAACAGATTATGTATAGAAGTCTGTATATCAACATGGTCTATAAAGCTTGTAGGGGAAAGGAACTATTTTCCTGAATTCTCTTTTTTTCACGATGTCTCTATGCTACACTGATGTGGAAATCAATAAAAGTGACTAGGGGTGCCCGTAAATGGGCTGAGAGAGTAGCATAAGCTTCTTAACCCTTTGGACCTGATCTGGCTCGTACCAGCGTGGGGAAGTTGAAGATGATGCATGGATCATATCAATGATATGCATGTTTATTTCTGACGACGAAACCAGGTTCTTTAAATAGAGCCTGGTTTTTTGCTGGTGCTGATTCCATCCTGTCCGGTGACAAGAAGAAAAGGAGAGAACAGCAAATGAAAGAAAAGAAAAGTGTCCCATCCAACCAATCATTATTATCCAGCTTTGACGGCAGCCAAAAGGTGTATGAGAAAGGGTCAAGACCCGATATCTTAGTGCCAAAAAGAGAGATTACGCTCTCACATACTGTGACAGAAGCGGGCGACATTCAAAATGAACCAGTCCGCGTATATGATACAAGTGGACCGTACACCGATGAGAACGTTCATATTGACGTCACAAAGGGATTAAAGCGCCTTAGGGCAGCATGGATTGAAGAAAGAGGAGATACAGAAAGCTATGAAGGGCGTCATGTAAAACCGGAAGATAACGGATATCGTTCAAGGGAGAAGGAGTCCTTCCATTCTATCCAGACTGATTTTCATCATATACCGCTCCGCGCGAAACAAGGAGCGCGCGTGACGCAAATGCATTATGCCAAAAAAGGCATCATTACGCCTGAAATGGAGTTTATCGCAATAAGAGAAGAGCTAAGCCCTGAGTTCGTTAGAGAGGAAGTAGCGAGCGGAAGAGCCGTCATTCCTTCGAACATTAACCATCCTGAAAGTGAACCAATGATTATCGGAAGGAATTTTCATGTCAAAATCAATGCGAATATTGGCAATTCAGCTGTCACATCATCCATTGATGAAGAGGTAGAAAAGATGACGTGGGCGATCAGATGGGGGGCAGACACAATGATGGATCTGTCTACTGGAAAGGATATTCATACAACGAGAGAATGGATCATTCGGAATTGCCCAGTCCCAGTAGGAACCGTTCCTATCTATCAGGCCCTTGAAAAAGTGAATGGAGTCGCAGAAGATTTGACGTGGGAAGTGTATAGAGACACATTAATTGAACAAGCAGAGCAAGGTGTAGACTATTTCACGATTCATGCGGGCGTGCTATTAAGATATATTCCGCTGACAGTCGATCGGGTGACCGGAATTGTTTCAAGAGGCGGTGCGATTATGGCAAGATGGTGTCTTGCTCATCATCAAGAGAATTTCCTCTACACCCACTTCGAAGACATTTGTGAAATTATGAAAACGTATGATATCGCCTTTTCTCTTGGAGATGGACTTAGACCAGGCTCGATTGCTGATGCCAATGATGAGGCGCAGTTTGCAGAGCTTGAAACGTTAGGTGAATTAACAGAGATCGCTTGGAAACATGATGTGCAAGTAATGATTGAAGGGCCCGGACATGTCCCAATGGATAAAATCAAAGAGAATGTGGACAAGCAAATGGACATTTGCAAGGAAGCACCATTTTATACGTTAGGGCCACTTACAACAGATATCGCGCCGGGGTATGATCACATTACATCCGCCATCGGCGCTGCCATGATCGGCTGGTACGGAACAGCCATGCTGTGCTATGTAACGCCAAAAGAGCATTTAGGTCTGCCGAACAAAGAAGATGTGAGAGAAGGCGTGATCGCCTATAAAATTGCCGCACATGCCGCTGATCTAGCAAAAGGACATCCTGCTGCTCAAAAGCGTGATGATGCATTATCAAAAGCGAGATTTGAATTTAGATGGCGGGACCAATTCCACTTGTCTCTGGATCCAGAAAGAGCCTTGGCGTTCCATGATGAAACATTGCCTGCTGAAGGCGCTAAGACCGCTCACTTTTGCTCGATGTGCGGACCGAAGTTTTGCAGTATGAAAATTTCCCATGATATCCGCAATCAATCTGAAGAAGTGAAAAGAGAGATGGAAAAGAAGGCGAAGGAGTTTGTCAGCCAGGGAAGTCAAATTTATCAGCCCTAAAAAAGAACCTCGCACGATGCTGTGCGGGGTTTTATCAAACGGCTGAAAAGGCTTTTCTTAAAAGGTGAAAAAATGCCTTTGCTGCATATGCCATCATGTCCACACTCGGAATGAGAGCATCTGTTAAATGAAAAAAGACTGTTTGTTTTTCTGGAGATGTTCGTTTCTTTTTCTGCTTCATCAAGGGCAGCCTCCTTTTTAACCAATATACTTCTTTGCAGATCTGAGAGATAGATATGTTGTGTGAATTTAAACAAAATTTAAACTTCTTGGGTTTGAATGGAAACAAGGAGGGGAAACGAGTTGAATAGAGAATGAATGAAAAGAGCTGATCTTTTTGACCAGCGAACAAGAAGAGTGGAAGGTGATCTTATGATGAAAGTATTTAAGGTAACATTTCATATGAACAATGGGGAAGTGCTTGATTTCGAGCTAAAACGCCCAGCTACCTATGATGTGTATAAAAAAATTGAAGAAGCCAATCATTGGTTTAAGCTGAATAATGAAATCATTAACCTATTAAACGTCAATAGTATCCATGTAGAAACAGAATAACAACAGAAAGCCGCTCGGAGAGAGCGGATTCAGATTTTAGCCCTTTGTCTTCTTTTCAGCGTGATAGAAAACCTTTGCAGTCTAGGAAGGACGAGTACCGGAGCGGAGCGAATATGACATTCGTGAGCACCGGCACGCAGGACTGACACCGAATGCGAGGGTTTGTCTACGCGCAGAAAGCCGCTCTCTTTGAGCGGCTTTCATTATGCAGAAAAATCATTTCGATTATTAAGCTGCCCGCGGGACAGCCAGTTCTTTTTATACAAATAAGCAATCACTTCAAGCCACAGACGCGGTGCTTTTTTAGGGAAAAAAGGTTTTTGGTAATAGGCATAAGCGGCTTTTAAATCATCCCATTGATGACATGCTTTCGTTTGCGTGAATCTGGCAACATCAATGACTCTGATCCGTCCTTCTTTTGTTAAGATCAGATTGCGCAGATGGATGTCAGAAGGATTCAATCCTTTCTCACGCGCTTCCTCCAGCGCATCATCGACTTGCTCAATCATTTGTTTTTTAATAGGAATTCCTTTTGTAAGGCATTCATAGAATGTGTAGCCTTTAATATATTCCATTAAAATATACTGATCCCCAGACTCATAAATCTCAGGGTAGTAAGACGAACCGGAAAGTTTTTCGTAAATGGCAGCCTCTTTGCGGGCAATATGCTGATAAGAAGGGAAAAAGACTTTTAGTGCCATTTTCTTGCCGTCTTTTTTGTATAAAAAGACATAGGCACTTCTTCCTTTGCCGCACAGTTCAAGCTCTGCCGGTTTATAGGCAAGCTTATGAAAACGTTTCTCTTCATGATACTGAATCGATTCGGCTAATCTTTTGACATCTGACATTGACTTCACCTTCTTTGGTTTCAGTTTATGCGGCTGAAAAACGAATGATGAAAAAACCGTGTCATTCGATAAAGCAATGGATTGTATAAAACATAACATTTACGAATGAAGGATACAACGAAAGACTCTTACCATACATTTGAATGATCGATTTGGTTAATGTTTAGAAAAATGGGTCAAACTACATATGTCATGCATCGATCTCATGTTCTAAAGAGGTGTAAATAGTGAAAGTGAAGATGAAATGTTTCGTTACAGGACTTATCATGACAAGTGTGCTTTTTTTCGCTGCGGATATGGAAGGAAAAGAACACTTGCAAAAGCAGTCAAACTCTATCACCGTCCAGCTTGAAAAAGTCTATCTTGATGGCGATGTGAGTATTGAAAGACACCGGGCATCATTAGAAGACAAAGACACATTCTGGGCGCAGTATAAAGGCTGGACGCTGGTAGAGCAAAAAGAGGATTTTGCCCTTTTTAGAAAGCAAATTGATGATATCTCTCCATTAAGTAAAGCAAATGGATATATCGGATTATCAGAGGACGGTGTGATTTCTACGTTTCATGGAAGGCCTGACGGCTGGGCGGAGCCTATTCATCTCTTTTTTCAAATTGATACGTCCCGTTTAGAAAGTCATGTGGAGAAGCAGCTTGAGCAAGGTATTCCTTTTCGAACGAAGGATGAATTTGAGCATGTGCTTGAAGTCATGAAGCCTTACCGAAATGAAATATCGTTTTAAAGCGTGTAACAGCTTGCTGGTGTGAAGGCCGCAAGCTGTTTTTCGTGGTTTCATCATAAAAATGTACTGAGCGAACGTATGTTAACTTTTATTGCGGTTTTCTCTTCGATTTATGTTACAATGAAGAACAGTCAAAGAGGTGAAAACGGTGATAGAGTTTGTAAAAGGGACCATTGATTATGTGTGCCCGCAATATGTTGTCATTGAAAACGGCGGAGTGGGATATCAAGTCTATACCCCAAACCCGTTTATCTATCGAGTAAATAAACAAGAAACGATTTATACGTATCATTACATAAAGGAAGACGCATTCTCGTTATACGGTTTTCAAACACGAGAAGAAAAAGCGCTGTTCACAAAACTGTTAAATGTCACAGGAATTGGGCCAAAGGGTGCACTCGCCATCCTTGCTTCCGGTGATCCTGGCGCTGTCATTTCAGCAATAGAACGTGAAGATGAAGCGTTCCTGATTAAATTCCCTGGAGTGGGCAAAAAAACAGCACGTCAAATCATTCTGGATCTAAAAGGAAAACTTGCAGATGTAGTGCCAGAAATGATTGGCAACTTATTTAATCACGAGGATCACATTCAGGTTGAAACGCAGCAAACTGCATTAGATGAAGCGATTGAAGCCTTAAGTGTTCTTGGATACGGTGATCGTGAAATCAAAAAGGTTCTTCCATTATTAAAAGAAGAAAAGAATCTCACAACCGATCAATATGTGAAAAAAGCTTTACAAAAAATGTTGAAATAGGGTGATGTCTCATGGATGAACGGCTCGTCTCAACTGAAGCAGACAACCATGAATCAGCCATTGAGCAAAGTCTGCGGCCACAGACACTTAGCCAATATATCGGTCAGCAAAAAGTAAAGGATAACCTCAGCGTATTTATTGAAGCTGCCCGCATGAGGCAGGAAACGCTTGATCACGTCCTTTTATATGGACCTCCTGGACTTGGGAAAACAACGCTTGCGTCGATCATTGCCAATGAAATGAATGTTCAGCTGCGTACAACGTCAGGACCAGCGATTGAGCGTCCTGGTGATTTGGCGGCCATCTTAACATCTCTTGAGCCAGGTGATGTATTGTTTATTGATGAAATTCACCGCTTGCAGCGCTCAATTGAAGAAGTGCTGTACCCAGCAATGGAGGATTTTTGTTTAGATATTGTCATTGGAAAAGGAGATACAGCACGCTCTGTACGGCTTGATTTACCGCCATTTACGCTTGTAGGTGCAACGACCCGTGTCGGGCTGTTAACAGCGCCGCTTCGTGATAGGTTTGGGGTACATGCAAGATTGGAATACTATGAGCAAAGAGATTTGGCTCACATTGTGGCAAGAACAGCCGAACTGTTTGAGATTGGGATTGATCTTCGCTCAGCCGAAGAGATTGCGAGACGTTCCCGGGGAACACCGAGGGTAGCCAATCGTTTGCTCAGAAGAGTAAGAGATTTTGCGCAGGTGCTTGGGAATCATGCCATTACGCAGGACATTGCGGAAGATGCCCTTGAGCGTCTTCAAGTCGACAGACTGGGCCTCGACCATATCGATCATAAGCTTCTTTTAAGTATGATTGAAAAATTTAGAGGCGGTCCTGTTGGGCTTGATACAATCTCAGCGACAATTGGAGAAGAATCACATACGATTGAAGATGTGTACGAACCGTATTTACTGCAAATTGGTTTCCTGCAAAGAACACCAAGAGGACGAGTCGTCACAAGAGAAGCGTATGAACACTTTCAAATGGAGGTTCCGATTCGTGACTGAATTCCCTAAAATATTGATGATTTTAGGTGGTGTCCTTTTTGCCGCAGGATTAATATTTCAATTGGTTGGTAAGCTTCCAGGTGATATTTTTGTGAAAAAAGGAAATGTGACGTTCTTTTTTCCTGTGATCACTTGCATTGTCATTAGCATCGTGCTCACGATATTACTGAATATCTTTGGACGGATGAAATAACGTTAACTAGTTAACTACAGAATAGGTGAAGGAAATGAAGTTAGAACTATTTGATTTTGATTTACCAGAAAGATTAATTGCACAAGTACCGCTTGAAAAACGTGACGCATCAAGACTGATGGTCTTAAACAAACAAACGGGTGAAGTGACACACGATACATTCTCACAAATTACCGATTATTTTCAAACGGGTGATTGCCTCGTTTTAAATAATACACGCGTTCTGCCGGCACGGTTGTTTGGAATGAAAGAGGATACAGGTGCAAAAGTTGAACTTCTTCTCTTAAAACAAGAGGAAGGAGACAAATGGGAAACACTTGTAAAACCAGCCAAACGAGTGAAAAAAGGAACAGTGATCACATTTGGTGATGGACGGCTTCAAGCGGTATGTACAGAAGAATTAGAACATGGCGGAAGAAAAGTTGAGTTTCAGTATACCGGCATTTTTTATGAAGTCCTTGAATCCCTTGGGGAAATGCCGCTACCTCCTTATATTAAAGAACAGCTTGACGATCGTGAACGCTATCAAACCGTTTATTCAAAAGAGGTCGGCTCCGCTGCTGCGCCAACTGCCGGTCTCCACTTTACAACCGAGCTGTTGGATGCGCTGAAAGCGAAAGGTGTACACATTGCTTTCATTACGCTGCACGTTGGGCTTGGTACGTTTCGTCCGGTAAGTGCAGAACGTATTGAAGAACACGAAATGCACGCAGAGTTTTATGAAATGAATGAAGAAACAGCTGATGAGCTTAATCGCGTTCGCAAGGAAGGCGGGCGGATTATTTCAGTCGGCACGACATCGACAAGAACGCTTGAAACCATTGCAAGTGCACATGATGGTGAGTTCAAAGCTTCAAGCGGCTGGACGTCGATCTTTATTTACCCTGGCTACACATTCAAGGCAATTGATGGCATGATCACGAATTTCCATCTGCCAAAATCCTCGTTAATTATGCTTGTCAGCGCATTAGCTGGACGAGAGAACGTACTAAAAGCGTACAATGAGGCTGTGAAAGAGGAATACCGATTCTTCAGCTTTGGCGATGCCATGCTGATTCAATAACATCATACAACAAAGACAGGAGGGCTCATTTTTGTCGCAATTACCGATACGTTATGAGTTCATTAAATCATGCAAACAAACAGGTGCACGTCTTGGCCGCGTTCATACACCGCACGGCTCCTTTGAAACACCTGTATTTATGCCAGTAGGGACACTGGCTACAGTCAAAACAATGGCGCCTGAAGAATTAAAGGCAATGGATGCAGGCATCATCTTAAGCAATACGTACCACCTATGGCTCCGTCCAGGTCACGATATCGTAAAAGAAGCAGGCGGTCTGCACAAATTTATGAACTGGGATCGAGCCATTCTAACAGATTCAGGCGGGTTCCAAGTTTTTTCATTGAGTGAATTTAGAAAAATTGAAGAAGAAGGCGTTCACTTCCGTAATCATTTAAACGGAGACAAGCTGTTCCTATCTCCTGAAAAAGCCATGGACATCCAAAATGCACTTGGCTCTGATATTATGATGGCATTTGATGAATGCCCGCCGTATCCTGCAGAGTACGATTACATGAAACGTTCTGTGGAGCGGACAAGCAGATGGGCAGAGCGCTGTCTAACAGCGCACCAGCGTCCAGAGGATCAAGGACTGTTTGGGATTGTCCAAGGCGGAGAATACGAAGAGCTTCGAAAACAAAGTGCAAAAGACCTTGTTTCACTTGATTTCCCAGGCTACGCCATCGGAGGCTTATCTGTAGGGGAACCAAAAGATGTGATGAATCGTGTACTAGAGTTCACAACACCATTTTTACCGGCAGACAAGCCGAGGTACCTAATGGGTGTCGGCTCGCCAGATTCCTTAATTGATGGCGCCATTCGCGGAGTAGATATGTTTGATTGCGTACTGCCAACGCGAATTGCAAGAAACGGTACCTTGATGACAAGTGAAGGCCGTCTTGTTGTGAAAAATGCAAAATATGAGCGTGACTTTAGACCAATCGATGAAAACTGTGACTGCTATACATGTAAAAACTACACACGCGCCTATATTAGACATCTCATCCGAACAAATGAAACGTTCGGAATTCGATTAACAACTTATCATAATCTTCATTTTCTGTTAAAATTAATGGAGCAAGTGAGAGAAGCTATCCGTGAGGATCGTTTAGGTGATTTTAAAGAAGAGTTTTTTGAGCGTTATGGCTTTAACAAACCGAATGCGAAAAACTTTTAACGCATAAACGAAAGGCTTTACAATGCTTTAGAAAGGGGTGAAATAGAATGGATGGTGGTATGGGTTCAATCATTATGATTGTTGTCATGTTTGCTGTGCTTTACTTCTTGTTAATCCGTCCACAGCAAAAGCAACAGAAAGCTGTGCGTCAGATGCAGCAATCTTTATCAAAAGGCGATAAAATCGTCACAATCGGTGGATTACACGGTGAAATCGACTACATTGATGAATCAAAAGTGGTCATCAAAACAAGCGAAAACAACCGTTTAACTTTCGATCGTCGTGCTATTAGAGAATTAGCTGACAAAGGCTAATCCTCCGATACATAGCCATAAAAAAAGAGCGATATGATTCGCTCTTTTTTTATTTGCCTCGAAGATTGACGCCAATCATTCCCCCAAGCATACAAATGCCTAAAAATGCCCCATGATAGATGAATTGCTCTGGTGAAAACGTTTTTCCAAACCCCAAATATTGAAATAAAAATACAGTGAGGGAAAAGATCATCGCCGTGATCGCACCAATTAGCCAGCCACGCTCCTTTGCTTTCCCGCCAGAAATGATGCCTCCTAATAGAAGGGCAGCAAAGGACAAAATCATAATCATCCATTTAAATGATGATTCCTGCATACTTGTGAATGTAAGCATGAGTGACACAAGTAAACTTGTGACAACCATCACGACAAAAATGGCAATTAAGCCGGATAAAATACCTTTTCCAATTTGTTTCGTTTCCTGCATGTAAATTCGTCTCCTCTCCAATTGAACGAAGCTTGTCTTTTACTAAAATGTATTCACAGTGAAGAAAAAATAGACATGTTTCAGACGTTTCTTTTCTACATAAATAAAGTGTTTTGACACAAGCTATGTTGGAGAAGGAGGGTTTACATCACATGCAGGACATCTTGATCATTTCCATGAGAACCATCATTTTATATTTTCTTATCTGGTTTATTTTTCGCTTAATGGGCAAAAGGGAAATTGGCGAGCTCAGTATTTTAGATCTAGTCATTTTTATGATGATCGCTGAAATTGCAGTTCTCGCCATAGAAGAAGTAGAGGATCACATGTTACATACGGTATGGCCAATCCTGCTGTTAACCTTCATTCAAATCACACTTGCCTACCTCTCATTGAAATTCCAAGGTGTCCGGCGCTTTCTTGACGGCAAACCGGCCTTGCTCATTATCAATGGGAAAATAGACGAGGGTGCGATGAGAAAACAGCGATACAATTTTGATGACCTGCTCATTCAATTAAGAGAAAATAACATCGACAGCATTCAGGATGTCTCTTATGCCATTTTAGAGCCGTCTGGCAAGCTCGCTGTTGTCGAAAAAGAAAACAAGCGCAAACATGCAGCGCTTGAGCTTCCACTTATTGCGGACGGTGTAGTGCAGCATGACCACCTGAAGCAAATCAATCAAAATGAACAGTGGCTGAAAGATGAGCTTGCTAAAAGAGGTTATCATGATATCGATCAAATCTCTTACTGCAGCTTTAATCAAAAAACGTTTTATATTGATTTGAAAGATGAAGTGATTAAAAAGAGATGAGCTAAAACAGCTTCCCGATGAACGGGATGCGGCGCAGCTCTTCTCGTTTCACTAGGCCAAGGCAGATTAATAGAATGACATACAACGTGCCCGTAACAAAGATGAGTGTCACAAGTTCAAGTGGAGCAGAAAAGAGTCCATTTACTTGAGACTTCAGCCAAAGGCTGACAGCCCCCGTACCGATAATCACAAGGACGCAGAGCCCATATTCCTTTAATGGTAAATGAATAGGCAGCACCTTTCCTACAGTTGCCGCATGGAGCAGTGTGACAAGGATGATGCCGATTAATATCGCAAGTGCTGCGCCCATAATGCCAAAGCCAGGCTGTGAAGCAAGGACAAAAATCATCCCTGTTTTTACAATAGCCCCAATCAGGCTGTTGGTCATCGCCGCACCAGCTAAATTGAGTGCTTGAAGCACGGCTTGAAGGGGCCCTTGAAAATAATATAGAAGAAAAAATGGTGCCATGAATTTCACATAAATGGCCGCGTGCGATGAACCATACATAAAGAGCGTTAAATCTTCTGCGTAAACGAAAAGAATAATACATGAAATGCCTCCGCTGAGTAAACAAAGGCGCATCGCCTGCTTCAGCCGGTATTCGACCGTTTTACGTTTGTTCTGTTCCATTCCTTCACTGATCGCCGGGACTAGTGCAGTGGAGAGTGAATACGTAATAAAACTAGGCAGTGTCAAAAGGGTCAGGGCAAGACCGGTCAACTCCCCGTACTGTCTTGTCGCCTCTACAGCCGCATAACCAGCAATGGCAAGACTTTGCGCGACAACAATCGGCTCTAAAAACCACGAAATATTCCCGATAAAACGGCTGCCTGTTGTTGGCAGGGCAATGCTCATCAGCTGCTTAAACGTGTCCTTCCCGTCATGAATCGCCTTAAAAAATCGTTTTCGAATACGAATGGTCTTTTTATAGCGAAAGGCAATCAGTAAGTAAGCAAGTGAAATCATCTCTCCAATCACAGATGAAATCATCGCACCTGCTGCCGCAAATTCAATCCCGTAAGGAAGGAAAGCCGTTGTACATACCGCCACTAGTGAAATTCTTGCGACCTGTTCCAGAACTTGAGACATCGCAAGCGGGCTCATCTGCTGTCTGCCTTGGAAATAGCCTCTTAACACACTGGAAATGGCGATGACTGGTACGACGGGGGTTATAGCAATCAGTGGATAGACCGTTCTAGGATCAGTCAGCATATTTTCTGCCATGATGGGCGCAAACCATAAAAAAAGCGGCGTGAATATCAGGCTGAGTGTTCCCGTTATCGCAAGGGACATGACCAGAATACGTTTTGTTTTCTGTTTGTCACCCCGGGCTTCTGCTTCTGCAACGAGCTTACTAATAGCGACAGGCAGTCCGAATTGCGTGAGCGTCACGGCGAGAAAAAAGGTGGGTGCAGCCATCATATAAAGCCCGACCCCTTCTTCGCCAATGAACCTCGCAATGACAATTCGATTGACAAAACCCAATATTCTCGTAATAAAACCTGCTAAAATTAAAATAATGGTCCCCTTTAAAAACGTTTGCTTCGTCAAATCACAGATCACCTGCCTTCTCAAACGACATAGAATCATATACAATAAGATATGCGTGTATATCGTCCAAGCATGACAAGTCTCTCGATAAAAAACTGAAAAGGGGGAGCTACGCAATGACACAACACCCAGCAGCTATATACAAAGACCATTTAAAGCCTTTTCTGTTCAGTAAGCTTGAAGAATTCATCGTTTTGGGCTATAAAGATGTAGATTTAGAGGAATTATGGTCATACTTAGAGAATAAGAAGTGGAAGAAAAAACAAGAGTATCCGATTCATGAAATGGTTGCAGATATTTTATCTGTGAAAATAGGCGAATTTATGAACTATGCAACCGTTCAGTCGTTTAAAACGTCTGCTTTTTTGGACAGTGAAGATGGCAAGAATATGCTTGATGAACTGTTGAAATAAGCCATCTTAATGGATTCAGGTGTTTAAGGAGGAAATACATAATGAAAAAAGGGCGCATTCTTGCGTTTTTCTTAGTGGTTCTGTTAATCGGAACTGGCGTAGGCTTACTAACAAAGCCTGTTGCGAAAGATATGACGCTAGGGCTGGATTTACAGGGTGGATTTGAAGTCCTGTATGATGTACATCCAGTGAAAAAAGAGGACAAGATCACAAATAGTGTTCTCGTTAGTACAGTGGAAGCACTTAACCGAAGAGCAAACGTTCTTGGTGTAAGTGAGCCGAACATCTCGATTGAAGGCAATAATCGTATCCGTGTGCAGCTTGCAGGGGTAAAAGATCAAAACAGAGCAAGGGAAATTCTTTCCACTGAAGCGCAGCTATCCTTCAGAGATACGAATGATAAAGAGCTCCTAAACGGGGCTGACTTAGTCGAAAACAGTGCAAAACAAACATTCAGTCAAACGAATGAGCCAATTGTCACAGTTAAACTAAAGGATGCGAAAAAATTTGGTGACGTTACAAGAAAAGTAGCAGCGATGGCACCAAATAATCAGCTTGTCATTTGGCTTGATTACCACAAAGGAGATTCCTTCAAAAAAGAAGTCTCAAAATCAAACCACAAGTATGTATCTGCACCAAATGTGAATCAAGAGATTAACAGCAGTGACGTACAAATTGAAGGGAAATTTACTGTTCAAGAGGCAAAAGACCTTGCAAGTATTTTAAATGCCGGGGCATTGCCAGTGAAATTAACTGAAAAATATTCCACATCTGTGAGTGCACAGTTTGGTGAACAAGCACTGAACGAAACAGTGTTTGCAGGAATTGTAGGAATCGCATTTATCTTCTTATTCATGCTGCTTTATTACCGATTACCTGGTCTTATAGCTGTCATCACACTCTCAGCTTATATCTACATTACGCTGCAAGTGTTTGACTGGATGGGCGCGGTCATGACACTGCCTGGAATTGCCGCACTTATTCTAGGGGTAGGGATGGCTGTCGATGCCAACATTATTACTTATGAGCGGATCAAAGAAGAGCTGAAGCTCGGCAAATCTGTCCGTTCTGCTTTCAGGTCAGGGAACCGCAGATCATTTGCAACCATCTTTGATGCAAACTTAACAAGTATTATTGCCGGCGGAGTGCTGTTCTTCTTCGGGACAAGCTCTGTAAAAGGATTTGCAACAATGCTCATCCTCTCGATTTTAACAAGCTTTATCACGGCTGTATTCCTATCAAGATTCCTTCTTGGACTGCTTGTAGAGAGCCGCGCGCTCGACCGCAAAAAGGGCTGGTTTGGTGTCCGCAAAAAAGACATCATGAATATTCATGAAACAACAGAAAATACCGAACCGAAAACGCCATTTGATAAATGGGATTTTGTTAGCAAACGTAAAGGCTTTATGATTTTCTCCATAGCTGTTACTATTGCGGGAATCATCGTCCTTTCGCTCTTCAAGCTCAATGCTGGTATTGACTTTGCTAGTGGAACAAGAATTGATGTTCAAAGCGATCACAAGCTGACAACTGCACAAGTAGAGCAAGACTTTAAAAAGCTTGGTCTTGAGACGGACAGTGTCGTGTTATCGGGTCAAAAAGAAAACCAGGCAGCCGCACGGTTTGTCGGCGTGCCAAACAAAGAAAAGATTGCTGAAGTAAAAGATTACTTCAAAGATAAATACGGCACTGAACCAAACGTAAGTACAGTGTCTCCGACTGTCGGAAAAGAGCTTGCCCGTAATGCATTATATGCCATTATTATTGCTTCAATTGGGATCATTATATATGTATCCATCCGCTTTGAATATAAAATGGCGATTGCGGCGATTGCCTCATTGCTATACGACGCATTCTTTATTGTCGCCTTCTTTAGTATTACGCGCTTAGAGGTAGATGTCACCTTCATTGCCGCGATCCTCACAGTCATTGGGTACTCGATCAACGACACGATCGTTACCTTCGACAGGGTTCGTGAGCAAATGAAGAAACGTAAACCGAAAACCATTGAAGATCTATCGTACATTGTGAACTTAAGCTTACAGCAAACCTTTACGCGATCTGTCAACACGGTACTGACTGTAGTTGTCGTTGTTGTCGCACTGCTTATCTTCGGATCAGCGTCGATTACAAACTTCTCCATCGCCTTACTTGTCGGCTTATTAACAGGGGTGTATTCATCCCTTTACATCGCGGCACAAATTTGGCTGATGTGGAAAGGCCGTGAGCTGAAAAAACCAGCTAAGATAGATACAGATCAAGATATTTAATCTAGAAAGACTGCCTTTTCGGCAGTCTTTTTCTATCGGTTTTTCTGAAAATAAGAAGATTTGAAAAAACATTTTGGGTTTCATTGATCTTGAAATGGTCTTTTGCTATAATGACTTACGTTTAGACCAGTATAGAAAGCAAGTGTCTGTTTAGGCATTTGGCTTTATTCATTGGAGGGGCTGTTATGAAGGTTCGGGAAACTGAACTGCCAGGTATCGGTCATAAAGCCGAAATGATCACAAGAAATAATGAGAAACTTGCCATTATTACGCATGATGACGGCAGAAGAGAAATGTATCATTTTCAGGAGGACGACCACGAAGAAACGATTTCTGGCATCCTGCTAAACGATGAAGAAGCAAGACAAATCGCAGCTATTTTAGGCGGCATGGTCTATAAGCCGAAAGCGCTTGAAACCGTAGAGGTAGCCATTGATGAACTGGTGATTGAATGGTTTAAAATTGAAAAGAATGCACCAGCTGTTCAAAGAAGCATCGGTGACCTCAATGTTCGCCAAAACTATCAAGTAACAGTCATCGCCATTGTGAGAAAATCACATGAGAAGATTTTAAATCCAGGACCAGATACCATCATCGAAGAAGGGGATACCCTTGTCATTTCTGGAGAAAGAAAAGAATTAAAGAACCTGATTAAAGAAAAACTCAGCAGCTGATCATGCCCATGCTGATAGGTTTTCTTCCACTGCTTTCTTTCTGTGTTTAAAAAAGGCAGTGAAAAGGGAAGAATAAAAGAAAAAGCTTGGGGGATTTGTAGATGAACAAACAACAATGGACCATCATACTCGCATTTATTTTCGTATTAATTGTCTCAGTATTTGCCGTGATTAATGTACGGCCTGTCGAGGTACACTACTTATTTGGAACGGCTGAATGGCCGCTGATCCTTGTCATTATCGGTTCTGTTTTAATGGGCGGACTGATTGTGGCTTTTGCAGGGATCTTCCAAATTGTGAAACTGAAACGCGAACTAAAAGCATTAAAAGCTGAGCGTGCAGCCGCTGCACCTGCTGCTTCGACGAAAAAGGCAGACAAAGATCTTCAAAAGAAAACGCATGTCACACCTTTAAAAGAACAGCCAGCAACATTTGACCGGAAGGAAAAATAATCTTCCAGCACAATTTCATAAAATAAAAATTGAAACCCCTCAGGCCACTCTAGTATAATAGTGTGGTTGAGGGGTGAATTTATGTTATTATCCAAAATGCGCTGGGAATATGAACATCCAAGCGAAGAAAAAGTGAAATCACTCTCTGAAAATCTGAATATTTCAGCGCTGACTGCATCGCTTCTCGTAAAAAGAGGACTTGAAGAAGTAGAAGAGGCGAGGTCTTTTTTATTTGATCAAAAAGCCGAATTTCATGATCCATTCCTATTAAAAGGAATGAAAGAAGCAGTAGAGCGCATCAACAAAGCGATCGAAGAGCAGGAATCGATTGTGATCTTCGGAGACTATGATGCAGATGGTGTGACAAGTACGTCTGTACTTTTACATACATTAAAAGAGCGGTCTGCGATAGTAGACTTTTATATTCCAGATCGATTTAAAGAAGGCTATGGGCCTAATGAACAGGCATTTCGATATATCAAGGAGCAAGGAGCATCGCTTGTCATCACGGTCGATACAGGCATTGCTGCTGTCAATGAAGCACGTATTGCAAAAGAAATAGGGTTAGACCTAATCATTACAGATCACCATGAACCAAGTGAGGAGCTGCCTGAGGCACTTGCCATTGTCCATCCTAAGCAGCCGGGCTGTGAGTATCCCTTTAAAGAACTTGCTGGTGTAGGTGTCGCGTTTAAAGTGGCGCATGCACTTCTTGGGAAGCTGCCAGTTCAGCTGTTAGATCTTGCAGCAATCGGGACAATCGCAGATCTTGTACCGCTTCATGATGAGAATAGGTGGCTCGCCAAAAAAGGTCTTGTGCAGCTTCGACAGACGAATAGACCGGGGCTGAAAGCGTTATTGAAAGAAGCGGGAGCTACTCTAGAAGAAGCCAATGAGGAAACGGTCGGCTTTCAAATTGCGCCAAGGCTGAATGCTGTTGGGCGAATTGAACAGGCAGATCCAGCCGTTCATCTTCTTATGACTGAGGATAAGGATGAAGCAGAAGAGCTCGCTCGTTTTGTACAGGAACTGAATAAAGAACGACAAAAGATTGTCAGTACGATCACAGAAGAAGCGATTCAATTGGTGGAAGAGGCAGATGATGACCAGTCTGCGATCGTTGTAGCGAAAGCTGGCTGGAATCCAGGCGTTGTCGGAATTGTTGCCTCTAAATTGACGGATACTTTCTCTCGTCCGGCGATTGTACTTGGAATAGATGAAGAGACGCAAATGGCAAAAGGATCAGCCCGGAGTATTCCTGGCTTCGATCTATTTTTCCATCTAAGCAAATGCCGCGACATCCTTCCGCATTTCGGCGGGCATCCGATGGCAGCAGGGATGACACTTCGAGCGGATGATGTCGATTTACTAAGGGAAAGATTAAATCAATATGCAAATGAAACATTGACGGAAGAAGATTTTATTCCAATCCAGCGGGTCGATGCAGTGTGTAAGGTAGACGAATTGACGGTTGAAGCGATTGAAGAAGCGGGGATGCTGTCGCCATTCGGTATGTCAAACCCAAAACCGTTCATTATGATTGAAGATGCGAAGCTTGAAGATATCCGAACGATTGGGGCAAATCACAACCATATTAAAATGTCTCTGAAAGACGATGACAAGCTGCTTGATTGTGTCGGTTTTCACCAAGGGAAATTAAAAGAAGAAATTGTTCCAGGAAGCCGCATTTCCGTGATTGGAGAAATGTCCGTCAATGAGTGGAATAACCGGAAAAAACCCCAGCTCATGCTAAAAGATGCACGAGTTGATGAATGGCAGCTGTTTGATCTGCGTGGGAAAAAGGATTGGGAGAAAAAAGTTTCGACGCTTGATTCAGAAAAATCTTTGATTGTCTGTTTTGATGAAGCAACAAAACAGGACGTCGATATCCCTATTCATCATGTTCATGCAGAAAATGTATCATCGTTTAATGTACACGGAAAATATGTGGTCTTTGCGGATGTTCCCGCAGATGAGCAATTGCTGAAGCAGCTTTTAGAAAACCAAAAGCCTGCCAGAATATATACGGTTTTTCAAAGAAAAGAAGATCATTTTATGTCCTCTTTCCCAAGCCGTGACCAATTCAAATGGTTTTATGGGTTCTTGTTTAAACGGGGAAGTTTTCCTATCAAAGAACAAGGAATGGAGCTTGCCAAACATAGAGGCTGGACAAAAGATACAATCATTTTTATGACAAAGGTGTTTTTTGAACTCGGTTTTGTTAAAATAGAGAATGGTGTGCTGTCAATAGTACTTGATGCCCCTAAAAAAGATTTAACGGCATCAGCGTCCTATACAGCAAAACAACGATTGATGGAACTCGATCAAACACTAACATATTCCTCAGCTAAAGAGCTGAAGGAATGGCTGAATAGCATGATGAGCGAAGTCTCACCTGTGCTTTGACGTACGAGGAGGAAAAGGAAAAGATGGATTTAAAACAATATGTGACAGTTGTACCTGACTACCCAAAGGAAGGTGTACAATTTAAAGATATTACAACGTTGATGGATAAAGGCGAAGTGTACCGTTATGCAACGGATCAAATCGTTGAATACGCGAAGGAAAGAGACATTGATCTTATTGTTGGACCTGAAGCGCGTGGATTCATTATTGGCTGCCCTGTAGCATACGCACTTGGTGTAGGTTTTGCACCGGTTCGTAAAGAAGGAAAGCTTCCTCGTGAAGTCATTAAAGTCGATTACGGCTTGGAATATGGTAAAGATGTATTAACGATTCATAAAGATGCGATTCGTCCTGGTCAGCGTGTCCTGATTACTGATGACTTATTGGCAACTGGTGGAACAATTGAAGCGTCCATCAAGCTTGTAGAGGAATTAGGCGGCGTTGTGGCAGGGATTGCATTTTTGATTGAGCTGACGTATCTGGACGGCAGAAAGAAGCTTGACGGCTACGACATCATGACGTTAATGCAATACTAATGGAGTTTTTCGTAAAAAGCACTCGGTAAGAAGGGTGCTTTTTTCCTATCAAAAATCTTTTAGCGGACTTCTTCTCTTTACATCTATCGAATTTTTCTTGATAATAAACTACAATACAGTTTTCATTTAAAAAGGTGATTCCATGGCGAACGAACAAGTTTTAACGGCGCAGCAGGTCATTGACAAGGCAAGAGAATACCTGTCCGCTGAACATATTCAATTTATAGAGCGAGCATATGAATATGCTGAAAATGCACACAAGGAGCAATACCGGAAATCTGGTGAGCCCTATATTATCCATCCAATTCAAGTGGCGGGCATTCTTGTTGATCTTGAAATGGACCCATCAACCATTGCAGGCGGTTTCCTGCACGATGTAGTTGAGGATACAGATGTGACATTACAGGATTTAAAAGAGCATTTTAACGAGGAAGTTGCAATGCTTGTTGATGGTGTCACAAAGCTCGGGAAGATTAAATATAAATCACAAGAAGAACAGCAGGCCGAAAACCATCGAAAAATGTTTGTTGCAATGGCGCAGGATATCCGCGTGATCTTGATTAAGCTGGCAGACCGCCTTCATAATATGAGAACGCTCAAACATCTTCCGCAGGAAAAGCAGCGGAGAATTTCAAATGAAACACTTGAAATCTTTGCACCGCTTGCACACAGATTAGGGATTTCAAAGATTAAGTGGGAGCTTGAAGATACAGCACTCCGCTATTTAAATCCGCAGCAATATTACCGGATTGTGAATCTGATGAAGCGCAAACGAGCGGAACGTGAGGAATACTTGGACGAGGTCGTCAATGAAGTGAAAGACCGCGTGTCTGAGGTGAACATCAAGGCTGAATTTTCCGGCAGACCAAAACATATTTATAGCATTTATCGCAAAATGGTCTTGCAAAATAAGCAGTTTAATGAAATTTATGATCTGCTTGCCGTTCGTATTTTGGTTGACAGCATTAAAGATTGTTATGCTGTGCTCGGGATTATCCATACGTGCTGGAAGCCGATGCCAGGCAGGTTTAAGGATTATATTGCGATGCCAAAGCCGAACATGTACCAGTCTCTTCATACAACGGTGATTGGGCCAAAAGGCGATCCGCTTGAAGTTCAGATCCGTACAGTGGAAATGCATGAAATTGCAGAATACGGGATTGCGGCACACTGGGCATATAAAGAAGGCAAAGAGTCAGCAGAATCAACGGAAGAAGCGGTCTTCCAGAAGAAGCTCTCTTGGTTTAGAGAAATTCTTGAGTTCCAAAATGAGTCCACAGATGCAGAAGAATTTATGGAGTCGTTAAAGATTGATCTTTTCTCTGATATGGTGTTTGTGTTTACACCAAAAGGAGACGTCATTGAACTGCCGTCGGGCTCAGTTCCGATTGATTTCTCTTACCGGATTCACTCGGAAATTGGGAATAAAACGATCGGTGCCAAGGTCAATGGCAAAATGGTCACACTCGATCACAAACTAAAAACAGGTGACATTATTGAAATTCTGACATCAAAGCACAGCTACGGGCCAAGTCAGGATTGGGTCAAGCTTGCCCAAACCTCCCAAGCGAAGCACAAGATCAGACAGTTTTTCAAAAAACAGCGCCGTGAAGAAAATGTCGAAAAAGGCCGAGAGCTTGTGGAAAAAGAAATTAAAAACCTTGAGTTTGACGTCAAAGACATTCTGACAGCTGAAAACCTGCAAAAAGTGGCTGACAAATTTAATTTTTCAAACGAAGAGGACATGTATGCAGCTGTTGGATATAACGGCATTACTGCACTACAGGTCGCCAATCGTTTAACGGAAAAAGAAAGAAAACAAAGAGATCAAGAAGAGCAAGAGAAAACTGTTCAAGAAGTAACGGTGGAACCAAAGACGTATCACGGGAAAAAACGGGAAGCTGGCGTAAGGGTCAAAGGAATTGATAACCTGCTTGTCCGCTTATCTAAGTGCTGTAATCCTGTTCCTGGTGATAGCATTGTCGGTTTTATTACGAAGGGCCGAGGTGTATCTGTTCACCGCGAGGACTGTCCGAACGTCAAGACAGGAGAAGCACAGGAGCGGTTAATTCCGGTTGAGTGGGAGCATGAGCAGCCTGCTAAAAACCGTAAAGAATACAATGTGGAAATTGAAATATTAGGATATGATCGACGCGGCTTACTCAATGAGGTGCTTCAAGCAGTCAACGAAACCAAAACGAACATCTCCTCTGTTTCTGGGAAGTCTGATCGTAACAAAGTGGCGACGATCCATATGGCGATCTTTATCCAAAATATTAACCATTTGCACAAAGTAGTCGAACGCATTAAACAAATCAAAGACATTTACTCTGTTCGCCGATTCATGAATTAGAAAGGAAGTATATCGTCTATGAGGCTTGTAGTGCAGCGTGTGACAAATGCATCTGTGAAGGTAGAAGAAGAGATCACAGGTGCCATAAGCGAAGGATATATGGTGCTTGTTGGTGTCACACACGAAGATACAGAAGAAGATGTGCTTTACTTAGCTGAGAAGCTTGCACATTTACGTATTTTTGAAGATGAAAATGGGAAAATGAATCGTTCGTTATTGGACATAAAAGGAAGCGTTCTGTCTGTATCACAATTTACCCTATATGGTGATACGAGAAAGGGCAGACGGCCGAATTTTATGAAAGCCGCCAAGCCGGATGCGGCCAACTCGCTTTATGAATGTTTCAATAAAACCCTTAGAGATAAAGGCATTCATGTAGAAACTGGCCGTTTTGGCGCGATGATGGACGTGTCATTGACCAATTCAGGACCGGTCACGATCTTGATGGACAGCAAAGAATAGATTCTCTTTAGACTGTAGATGAACTCATGCGGGAGTTTGTTTAGAGTCTTTTTCTTTTGCGGATAAACAAAAAAGAGGCGCAGTGGCCTCTTTCTTTTTAACGGAAATATTGTTTTAATCCTTCAGTCATTCCTTCTGTGACTCGTTCTTGGTAAGAGGCGCTATAAATGATCGCTTCCTCCTGAGGATTGCTTAAGTACCCGAGTTCATATAAAAGGGAAGGGCGTTTGTTTTCTCTTAAAACAAAGTAATCTCCGAATTTGACACCCTTATCAGGGATTTGAGAGCGTTTTGCGACTTCGGAATGAACGCTTGACGCTAATTGCTGATCTTTTGCTGTTTGATAATAATACGCTGTACTTCCTCTAACACTTTGGTCCATAAAACTATCATAATGAAGACTAATAAATGCATCTGCATTTCGGTAATGAGATGTTGCCACCCTTGATTGAAGGCTGATAAAGGTATCATCACTTCTTGTTAAATAAACATTTGCACCAGAAGCCCTTAATTTGCCTGCCAGTAAATTGGCGGTTTTGATGGTGATGTTCTTTTCAAAAGCACCGTCTGCGCCAATTGTGCCGCTGTCTTTTCCGCCATGACCAGGATCAAGAACAATCGTTTTTCCTTTTAAAGAACCAGTTCCAGACGATGAATCCTGCTGAGGTCTTGGCGCTTCGCTGCTATTTTTCTTCGTTTGAACGACCCAGCTCGCCACATAGCCAGTCCCGCCATTTGATAGTGTGACCTCGTACCAGTCACCTTGCGTCCGAACAATTTGATAGGCAGCTCCTTTGGTTGCTCTTTCTGCAATTCCAGCAGAGGTAGAAGCGCTTTTTCGAATGTTGGTGCCGTCATAGACAATGTACGCTTTTTGCTCAGAAGCCGAAGAGGATGAACTCTTTTCAGGTGCAGAGCCTGCTCCTTTGCCTGTGACAATGTAATAGCTTGCAACCCAGCCTTTTACGCCTTTCCCCTCAATTTCATACCAGCCATTCTGCTCTCGCAAAATGGTGATCTGTGTGTTGCGGGCAAGTGAAGCGACGACTTGTGCATTTGGTGCGGCCGATTGCCTCACATTCAAGCTCGATACGCCAACTGTGCCTGTCTGGTTAGAGCGAGAGGACTCGCCGGAGCTTGATTGAGATGTTTTCTGCCCCCCTGAAACATAATCAGAGTGAACCCAGCCTTCTGCTTGTTTATACGAAATTTTCGTCCATTCGCCGCTTGTCTCGAGCTTTTTAGCGGAAGCGCCTTGCGGGAAAGTACCAATCACTTGATAGGAAGTCCCAGGGCCTGTCCGGATGCGAAGGTCGGAAGCTGTCGATGTAATTGTACTGCCTCCAGCTGTGCTTTGACCTTGCGTCTTTGGCTTCGCGGATTTTTGAGCGCTGGATGATGTGGTGATCAGCCATGAGACAACCCAGCCTTTTTGTCCGTTTGATAATTGGATCTGCACCCATTCTCCTTGTTCAGTGAGGATGGGATAACTTTCGCCGCGTTTCACAACAGCTGCGATTCCATAGCTTAAACCAGGGCCCGTTCTCACATTGATTTCATCAGTTGCGACCACAGCTTGATCTGTTTGTGCTGTGGCATGCGTCATAGGCAAAGAACTGGCGATGAGAACAAAACAAGTAAGCATCATCATCATTTGATTGTGTTTTTTCAGATTCAAAACGGTGTTTTCCCCTCCCTTGTAAAACCGATGAATGTTAATTCGTTATGTAGTGGATGAATTCCTTGCAGTTTCCCTAATAAAAATGAATCAATCTGTTTATACTAAATAAAAATGTGATAAAAGGATGTACAAACATGAGATTAAGCAGAAAATTAGGACGAGTGCAATATAATGGACATCGTGATATTGACCGCTGGCAGCACGACGAAATGGATCAGCCAGGTTTCCTTGAAGAAACCGCATCTGAATACGGATGTACGTCAAAAGAAGAGCTGGAAAAGAAAAAGAGGCACGGCAAGGGTTGACAGAGTGGCAGCACCGACCTTATTATAATATAAATCAACACACTTGAAAATTTAAAATGTGGAACTGATGATAGAGAATAGTAGGGTAAATTGCGTGAGCAGAGAGGAATCGCCTTAGGCTGAAAGCGAATCCGCATGGCATTTATCACGAAAGAACACTCTGTAGGTTTCCTGCTGAACGCTCTAAAAATGAGTCAATAGGCGGAGAACGTGAATCTGCGTTAAGGATTTGAGCGGGAACATGCTGGATTATGTTCCAACTAGGGTGGCACCACGGGTATAACTCTCGTCCCTACTATACACATAGTAGAGGCGGGGGTTTTTTATATGTCCACATAAAAAATGAATGATGGTCGTAGGAGGACGAAAAATGAGTTTTAATATTCCAAGAGGCACACAGGATATTTTACCTGGAGAGTCAGAACGCTGGCAGTATGTTGAACAAATTGCGAGAGATACATGTGCAGCCTTTCAATACAAAGAAATCCGCACACCGATTTTTGAGCATACAGAGCTGTTTGCACGGGGAGTAGGCGAATCAACTGATATCGTTCAAAAAGAGATGTATACATTTGAAGATAAAAAAGGACGCAGCATCACACTTCGTCCAGAGGGAACAGCTTCAACTGTACGCTCTTATGTTGAAAATAAATTGTTCGCACAGCCGGCTCAGCCAACAAAGCTGTATTACATTGGACCAATGTTCCGCTATGAACGTCCGCAAACAGGAAGATATCGTCAGTTTTATCAATTTGGGATAGAAGCGATTGGTTCCAAGGATCCTGCTATTGATGCAGAGGTCATTTCGCTTGCGATGAGTGTGTATGAGAAAGCAGGTCTTTCTAACTTAAAACTCGTCATTAACAGTCTTGGTGACAAAGAGAGCCGTGCAGACTACCGCAAAGCACTGGTCGAACACTTTGAGCCAAGAATTGATGAATTCTGTCATGACTGTCAAACGCGTTTACATCAAAATCCGCTGCGTATTCTTGATTGCAAAAAGGATCGTGATCACGAACTGATGGCAACTGCTCCATCCATTCAAGATTTCTTAAATGAGGAATCGCGGACGTATTTTGAAAAGGTCAAACAATACTTGTCGGATATAGGCATTGAGTATGTCGTCGATCCAAATTTAGTACGCGGTCTTGATTACTACAATCACACAGCATTTGAGATCATGAGTAATGCAGAAGGCTTTGGTGCGATTACAACATTAGCCGGCGGCGGCCGTTACGATGGGCTCGTTGAAGGAATTGGCGGTCCTGAATCACCAGGGATCGGATTTGCGATGAGTATTGAACGTTTCTTATCTGCGATCGATGCTGAAGGAATTGAGCTTCCTCTGCAAGATGGTATTGATCTATACATTGCTGCTCTCGGAGATGAAGCGAAGGATTATTCTGTTTCATTATTAAACCGTCTGAGAAAAGAAGGTATCTCAAGTGAAATGGACTACACAGGGAAGAAACTAAAAGGACAATTTAAAGCGGCTGATCGATTAAAAGCCAAGTTTATTGCAGTTCTTGGTGAAGATGAGCTTGCACAGCAAATTGTGAATGTGAAAGATACGACAACGGGTGAACAAATTGAAGTGAAGCTTGATGAGCTGATTCAAATGTTGAAGGCTCACCAGAAAGCGTAAAGAAGGAGTGGAATGTTTGTGTTTGGTAGAACTTTTTATTGTGGAGAAGTAACAGAAGACCAAATTGGTCAGTCAGTTGTATTAAAAGGATGGGTTCAAAAAAGGCGTGACCTAGGCGGATTAATCTTTATTGATTTGCGCGACCGTACAGGGATTGTACAAGTTGTCTTCAATCCAGACTTATCAAAAGAGGCGCTTGAGACAGCAGAATCAATTCGTAATGAATACGTTCTTGATATTAAAGGAACGGTTGTCGCAAGAGAAGAAGCAACGATCAACCCAAATTTAAAAACGGGCAAAATTGAAATTCAAGTCGAAACGGTCACCGTTTTAAATGAAGCAAAGACTCCTCCATTTGTGATTTCAGACCAAGCAGATGAGGTATCAGAAGATGTGCGTTTAAAATATCGTTACCTGGATCTTCGCCGCCCTGCAATGTTTGAAACAATGAAAATGCGACATGAAGTCACAAAAGCATTCCGCCATTTCTTAGACGACAACGGCTTTTTAGACATTGAAACACCAATTTTAACGAAAAGTACCCCAGAAGGTGCGCGTGACTATCTTGTTCCAAGCCGTGTACACGAGGGAGAATTTTATGCACTGCCTCAGTCTCCGCAATTATTTAAACAATTGCTGATGGTTTCTGGGATGGACCGTTATTATCAAATTGCCCGCTGTTTTAGAGATGAAGACTTGCGTGCTGACCGTCAGCCGGAATTTACACAAGTCGATATTGAAATGTCCTTTATGAGTCAAGAGGACATCATGACGCTTGCTGAAGAGATGATGGCGAAGGTGATGAAAGATGTCAAAGGTGTAGACCTTGCATTGCCATTACCTCGTATGACATACGATGAAGCAATGAATTCTTATGGATCTGATAAGCCGGATACACGCTTTGAGATGAAGCTAGTGAACATTTCAGACACGGTAAAAGACTCAGATTTCAAAGTGTTCAGCGGAGCTGTGAAAAATGGTGGAGCTGTGAAAGCCATCAATGTAAAAGGGGCTGCAGCGAACTACTCAAGAAAAGACATTGATGCCCTTGGTGCATTTGCAGCGAACTACGGTGCAAAAGGTCTAGCTTGGCTAAAAGCAGAAGGGACTGAATTAAAAGGTCCGATCGCTAAATTCTTTGATGAAGCAAAGCAAGCTGAATTAAAAGAACAGCTTCAAGTTGAAGAAGGCGACCTTTTACTCTTTGTTGCAGATAAGACGTCTGTTGTCCATGATGCGCTAGGTGCACTTCGCTTAAAACTTGGTAAAGAGCTTGAATTGATCGATGAGTCTGTATTCAATTTCTTATGGGTTGTCGATTGGCCTCTGCTTGAAAAGGATGAAGAAGAAGGCCGCTTCTATGCTGCTCACCATCCATTCACAATGCCAGTTCGCGATGATCTTGAATTAATTGAAACAAGCCCAGAAGACATGAAGGCACAGGCTTACGATCTTGTGCTGAATGGCTACGAGCTTGGCGGAGGTTCTATTCGTATTTTCGAAAAGGACATTCAAGAAAAGATGTTTGGCTTACTTGGTTTTTCAAAAGAAGAGGCTTACGAACAATTTGGCTTCCTGCTGGATGCTTTTGAGCATGGTGTTCCTCCGCATGGCGGAATCGCGCTTGGGCTTGACCGTTTAGTGATGCTGCTTGCAGGCCGCTCTAACTTAAGAGATACGATTGCATTCCCGAAAACGGCAAGTGCGAGCTGCGTTCTTACAGATGCCCCTGGCCATGTGAGCGAGGCGCAGCTTGATGAGCTGAGTTTAGCGATTAAAGCAAAAGTAAAACAGTAAAATAGGCGCATGTTTATAGGGATGTAAACGCTTGAAAAAGCAACATGCCTATGATATGCTTTCATCAATCAATAAATAAAGTCCTGATACGTACGGTGGTTACTTAGTTTTGACCGAACATTTTTTTATACGGGAGCTTGCCTTTCCTTTCTGCATAAATGCCTCTTTAGAGGACTTATAAAGTCAGGAAGAAAGCACCCACCTGCATGGTGCGGGGTTCAAAACGAAGGAAATGCTGGCGGCGTCATCGGGACTTTTTTGTGTTTTTTTCTTTTAGAGAAGGATGACGGAGAAGTCTGAATGTGATATGATTCTTTCGATTCATTTTAAATAAAGGTGGAGTGAGGCACTTGTTACATCAGTTTTCAAGAAACGAGCTTGCCATTGGCAAGGAAGGCTTAAATATACTAAAAAACAGTACAGTTGCAGTGCTTGGTGTGGGCGGCGTTGGTTCATTCGCAGTAGAGGCACTCGCTCGTTCAGGCGTTGGCCGTATTGTACTTGTTGATAAAGATGATATTGATATTACAAATGTGAACCGTCAGCTTCCAGCATTGCTATCGACAGTTGGCCAGCCAAAGGTTGACTTAATGCAGGCGAGAATCGCTGATATTAATCCAGAATGTGAAGTTGTTGCGCTCAAGATGTTTTATACAGAGGAAACATACGAGCAATTTTTTGAGTATCCGCTTGATTATGTCATTGACGCCTCAGATACCATTCACTATAAAATTCATTTAATGAAAGAGTGTCTGAAACGAGGTGTGAATATCATTTCAAGTATGGGAGCTGCGAACAAAACAGATCCGACACGCTTCAAAATTGATGATATTTCAAAAACACATACCGATCCTATTGCAAAAGTTGTGAGAACACGTCTGCGTAAGGAAGGGATTCGTAAAGGAATTGAAGTCATTTTCTCTGACGAAAGTCCGATTGTCATTCGTGAAGATGTCAGAAAAGAAGTTGGAAATGATGAAGCGAAGATTCGCAAGGCGCAAATGCCGCCATCATCCAATGCATTCGTTCCGTCTGTTGCCGGACTGATCATGGGTGGCCATGTCATTATGAAGCTTTTAAAAGATATTCCGATTACACGTGTGAAGGATAAATAAACAGCCCGCCTGCGAATATGCAGGGGGCTTTTTTTATTTTTGGCGTTTTAAATTCTCATAGACCTGTTTCAATGCACCTTCAAATTTCCCGGTTTGCTTCGGTACATAGTATTGCTTGTTTTTCAGCGGATCAGGTAAATATTGCTGCTTCACCCAGCCGTTTTCGTAATCATGTGGGTACAAGTAATCGACGCCTCTTCCGAGTGCTGTGGCGCCTTTGTAGTGAGCATCCTTTAAATGAACTGGAACTTCACCAATTTTCCCTGTCCGAATGTCACCAAGTGCGGCATCAATCGCCTTATATGCCGAATTGGACTTAGGAGAAAGACACAGCTCAATCACTGCGTTCGCCAGCGGAATCCGTGCTTCTGGGAAGCCGACTCTTTCTGCTGTTTGTACTGCGCTTAACACGCGGGGGCCTGCCTGCGGACTGGCTAAGCCAATGTCCTCGTAAGCCATCACGAGTAATCTTCTTGAAATGCTTTCAAGGTCTCCTGCTTCGATTAGTCTGGCAAGGTAATGCAGCGCCGCATCTGTATCAGATCCTCTAATGGATTTTTGAAAAGCCGAGAGGACATCATAATGAGCATCACCATTCTTGTCATGTGAGAAACTCTTTTTTTGTAAACATTCTTCTGCTGCGGCAAGAGTGATTTTGATATGCCCAGTCTCATCAGCTTTTGTCGATAAGACAGCGAGTTCTAGTGCATTTAAAGCAGAACGCACGTCTCCTCCGCATCCATTGGCAAAATGATTCATCGCTTGATCGTCAACTGTCACCTCATAACCGCCAAGCCCGCGATGCTCATCCTGTAAGGCCCTTGTTAACGCAGCTTTGATTTGCTCTGTTTCAAGCGGCTTCAGCTCGAATATTTGTGTCCGGCTTCGGATGGCAGGATTGATCGCATGATAGGGATTAGCTGTCGTTGCGCCAATTAAAATGATCATGCCATTTTCTAAATAAGGAAGAAGAAAATCCTGCTTTCCTTTATCAAGCCGGTGGACTTCGTCTAAAATAAGGATCACCTGGCCGCTCATTTTTGCTTCAGCGGCGACAGCTTCCATATCCTTTTTGTTATGAATGACCGCATTCAACGTACGAAAAGCAATGCTTGTACTGCCAGCAATTGCGGTTGCAATCGAAGTTTTACCGATACCCGGCGGTCCGTATAAAATCATCGAGGATAAATGTTTTGCCTCGACCATTCGTCTAATAATTTGACCTTCTCCAACAAGATGCTCCTGCCCAATAATGTCTTCAATATGACTCGGGCGCATCCGGTACGCTAAAGGTTTCATAATTATCTCTCCTATAGCAATGTCTTGTTTGTATAGAGTACCGAAATTTCTTCAAATAGAAAAGGGATGCGTCCTCCTATTATGCTCAGTACCCGTAAATGAAAGTTGGCTGAAAGTATGATATAATTGCTTTTGGTCTATATATCAGCGTATATGAAATCAGAATAATAATTGATGACATAGAATAGAAAACGCAGAGGTGTTTAACTTGAAAATATCAACTAAAGGCAGATATGGTCTGACGATCATGATCGAATTAGCCAAAAAACATGGCGAAGGCCCTACATCATTAAAATCAATCGCTCAAAACAATGATTTGTCTGAGCATTATTTAGAGCAGCTTGTATCACCACTCCGCAATGCCCGTCTTGTAAAAAGTATCCGCGGTGCGTATGGCGGCTATGTTCTTGCACATGAACCAAACGAGATCACAGCAGGTGATATTATTCGTGTATTAGAAGGACCAATTAGTCCTGTTGAAGTCATCGAAAACGAAGAACCAGCAAAGCGTGAACTATGGATTCGTATTCGTGATGCAGTAAAAGACGTACTAGACAATACAACTCTTGAAGACTTGGCAAGCTACACAGATGACGGGGATCAAGACTCGTATATGTTCTATATTTAGATCAGAGGTGTACCGGAAATGGAACGAATCTATTTAGATCATGCGGCCACAACGCCGATGGATCAGCGTATTGTGGATAAGATGATGCCGTACTTTACAGAGATATTTGGCAATCCCTCTAGTATTCATTCATATGGGCGCGAGGCAAGAAAGTGGCTCGATGAAGCAAGAGAAGTCATTGCAGGAGAATTACACTGTAAACCGCAGGAGATCATCCTCACAAGCGGTGGAACCGAGGCGGACAACCTGGCGATCACAGGTGTTGCCATGGCAAGACAGCATGAAGGAAAACATATCATCACAGTAAAAACAGAGCATCATGCGGTGCTGCATACATGTGAACGCCTAGAGAAGCTAGGATTTGAAGTGACATATTTAGATGTGGATGAAACTGGATTGATTCATCTCGAGCAATTAAAACAAGCATTGAGAGATGATACGATTCTTGTAACCATCATGTACGGCAATAATGAAACAGGTGTGATTCAGCCAATCAAAGCCATTGGCGAACTTCTACGTGATCACACTGCTCATTTTCATACAGACGCCGTGCAGGCGTTTGGAACAATGCCAATCGATTCAGCAGACCTTCATATTGATCTTTTATCTGCTTCTGGCCATAAGCTGAATGGTCCGATGGGAACTGGCTTTTTATATGTAAACGAAGGCGTGAAACTTTCTCCGCAAATATTCGGTGGCGAACAAGAAAGAAAGCGCCGTGCTGGCACTGAAAATGTGGCAGGAATTGTTGGGCTTGCAGAAGCTGTTCAATTAACGAAGCAAAATAGAAGAGAAAAAGCGATGCATTATGGTAAGCTCAAAGAAACTATGCTGCAAGTATTCGAAGAGGAATCACTCAATTTCTCTATCAATGGACATCCGAAAGAGACATTACCGCACATTTTAAATGTTCATTTCTCAGGTGTCTCCATTGAATCGCTGCTTGTGAATTTAGATATGGAAGGGATTGCTGTTTCAAGCGGATCGGCATGTACGGCTGGATCTGTCCTTCCTTCGCACGTGTTAAGCGCCATGTATGGCGAAGAAGCAAAAGAGCTGACGTCCTCAGTCAGAATAAGCTTCGGTCTTGGGAATGAAGAGGATCATGTGAAGCAGGCGGCACGTAAGATAGCGGCTGTTGTCAAACGCCTAGCCAAATAAATGCTTCCTTTTGTTCGTGTGTGAAAAATGAAACAGCGAAGCACCTAAAGAACGAAACGCGCATGTTGTTTCATTGAAATTGGAGTTGATGAAGATGACAAAAAGACCAGAAGATACACGAGTTGTGGTCGGTATGTCTGGAGGAGTCGATTCATCAGTTGCCGCTCTTATGCTAAAGGAGCAAGGCTATGATGTCATCGGCATATTTATGAAAAACTGGGATGACACTGATGAAAATGGTGTTTGCACAGCAACGGAGGACTATGAGGATGTCATCCGCGTATGTAACCAAATTGGAATCCCTTATTATGCAGTGAATTTCGAGAAGCAATATTGGGACAAAGTGTTTCAATATTTCCTTGATGAATATAAAGCGGGCAGAACGCCAAACCCAGATGTCATGTGTAACAAAGAAATTAAGTTCAAGGCATTCCTTGAACATGCACTGTCACTTGGTGCAGATTATTTGGCAACAGGCCACTATGCCCGTGTTGATAGAACAGGCGATGAAGTCAAAATGCTGCGAGGTCTTGATGCAAACAAAGACCAAACGTATTTCTTAAATCAGCTGACTCAGGAACAACTTGATAAAGTCATGTTCCCAATCGGTGATCTAGAGAAAAAAAAGGTTCGTGAATTGGCAAAAGAAGCAGAGCTCGCAACAGCAGCGAAAAAAGATTCAACTGGTATCTGCTTTATTGGGGAAAGAAACTTTAAAACGTTCCTTAGTCAATATTTGCCTGCACAGCCTGGTGTGATGCAGACAATGGACGGAGAAGTAAAAGGGGAGCACGATGGACTGATGTATTACACGATCGGTCAGCGCCAAGGACTTGGCATTGGCGGCAGCGGTGATCCTTGGTTTGTTGTTGGGAAAGACTTGGAGAAAAACATCTTGTTTGTTGAACAAGGCTTCCACAATCCACTTTTATACTCTGAAAGTATTTCAGCCGTTAATATCAGCTGGACTCGTCCTCATATTGTCGGGGAAAACGGTGAATTAACTTGCACAGCAAAATTCAGATACCGTCAAGAAGATCACCATGTGAAGGTCAAAATGACAGGTGAGCAAGAAGCAATGGTTATCTTTGATGAACCTGTTCGTGCTGTTACTCCGGGACAAGCGGTTGTTTTTTATGATGGCGACGAATGTCTTGGCGGCGGTACAATTGATGATGTCTTCAAGGGTGGTCAAAAGCTGTCGTATGTGTAACATGTTTTCAAAACCTCAACGTCGCTGTTGAGGTTTTTTAATGAAAGGATGAGAGAGCGAATGAATCATAACGAAATCGGCATAGAAGCCTTGAATCAAGGGAATATCGAAAAAGCAGCTGAAGCTTTTACAAAAGCGATCGAAGAAAGCCCGAAGGATCCGGTTCCATATATTAACTTTGCGAACTTACTTTCAAGTATCAATGAATTTGAACGTGCTTTAAACTTCTTTCAAAAGGCAATTGAACTTGATCACACTGCAGCCGCAGCCTATTACGGGGCAGGAAATGTGTATACATTAAAAGAAGACTTTATGAAAGCGAAAGACTACTTTGAACAAGCACTAAAAGCGGGCATGGAAAATAGTGATTTGTTTTATATGCTCGGGCAGACGCTTATCAAATTAGAGCAGCCTAAGCTTGCGATGCCGTATCTTCAGCGTGCCGTTGAACTAAACGAAGAAGATAACGAAGCAAGATTTCAATTTGGCATGTGCTTAGCCAATGAACACATGCTGGAAGAAGCGGTGACAACTTTTACCGAAGTCATCACGCGTGATCCTCAGCATGCAGATGCCTTTTATAATTTAGGGGTTGCGTATGCGTACTTAGAGAAAAAAGACGAAGCACTTGAGATGCTGGGTAAAGCCATTGACGTGCAGCCTGACCATATGCTGGCACTACATGCGCAAAAGCTGATTCAAGAGGCAGAATAAATGGAAGGAGGGAAGACCTGTGCAGGAACATCCAGATCAAATGAAGCTTGAGGACGAACCGTTTTTAAAGGGGACCATTCAAGCCGTTATTTTCCATAATGAAAGTAATTTATACTCGGTGTTAAAGGTGAAAGTCATTGAAACATCGGAAAACTTAGAGGAAAAAACAGCATCTGTCACAGGCTACTTCCCAGCACTTCATGAGGAGGAAACCTACACCTTCTATGGCAAAGTCACAAGCCACCCGAAATTTGGTGAACAGTTTCAGGCCACTCATTTTCAAAAGGAAGTGCCGACAACGAAGCAAGGAATCATTCATTATCTCTCAAGTGATTTATTTGAGGGGATAGGGAAAAAGACGGCTGAAGAAATCGTGGGGCAGCTTGGCAGTCAGACGCTCCATAAAATTATGCGTGACCCAGCTGTTTTGTATGATGTTCCGCGCTTATCAAAAAAGAAGGCGGATAAGCTGGCCGCAGCGCTTCAGGAGCATCAAGGGCTGGAACAAATTATGATCAGCCTGAATCAATATGGCTTTGGTCCACAGCTCAGTATGAAGATTTACCAAGTGTATGAAAGTGAAACGCTGCAGAAAATCGAGGAAAATCCCTATCAGCTCGTTAAGGATGTCGAAGGAATCGGATTTATTAAGGCGGATGAGCTTGGCGCTAGAACAGGGATCTCAGGAAATGACCCAGAGCGGATTCGTGCCGCCTTGCTATATACAGTGGAGACAGCTAGTCTTCAGGACGGTCATACGTACATACAAACAAAAGATTTGATCGTCGAAACCCGCAAACTGCTCAACCAAACAGGTAATGATTACAAAGTGACTGAAATGGATGTCGCCAATCAGATCATTGCACTTGGCGAAGGAAAAGAAATGATCATTGAAGACGACCGCTGCTATCATCCATCCTTATTTTATGCGGAGCAAAGTGTCGCCAAACGCATTCAAAAAATCGTCTCCCAAACAGAATATGCAGATCAATTTCCTGAATCAGAATTTCTGCTTGCACTTGGGGAGCTGGAGGAGCGGTTAGGCGTTCAGTATGCACCGACACAAAAGGAAGCGATTCAAAAGGCACTCATGTCCCCGATGCTGCTTTTAACAGGCGGGCCTGGAACAGGGAAGACAACAGTCATTAAAGGGATTGTCGAGCTTTACAGTGATCTTCACGGTGTATCTCTTGATCCGAGTGATTATAAAAAAGATGAATCGTTCCCATTTGTACTTGCGGCACCAACTGGACGGGCGGCTAAACGGATGACAGAATCAACAGGGCTTCCAGCTGTCACCATTCACCGGCTGCTAGGCTGGAACGGTTCGGAGGGCTTCTCGCATGATGAGGAACAGCCAATTGAAGGAAAGCTTGTCATCATTGATGAATCAAGTATGCTGGATATTTGGCTTGCGAATCATTTGTTTAAAGCGATTCCTGATCATATTCAAGTGATTATGGTAGGGGATGAACATCAGCTGCCTTCTGTCGGACCAGGCCAAGTTTTACGGGATTTGCTTGCCTCAAAAGCCGTGCCGGCTGTTACCTTGACAGATATTTACCGGCAGGCAGACGGCTCAACCATTGTTGAACTTGCACATGATATGAAAAATGGTGTGCTGCCAAAAGATATTACTGCACGCTCAAAGGATCGGTCCTTCATTCAGTGTTCAGCTGATCAAATGAAAGAAGTCATTGAGAAAGTCGTCAGCAATGCTGCTCAAAAAGGGTTTTCAGCAAAGGACATTCAAGTGCTGGCACCGATGTATAAAGGAAAAGCAGGCATCAATGAGCTCAACAAAATGCTGCAGCACATTTTGAATCCTAAAAAACCAAAAGGCAGAGAAATCCCGTTTGGTGATGTGGTGTACCGGACAGGTGATAAGGTGCTTCAGCTTGTGAATCAGCCGGAGAACAACATTTTTAACGGTGATATCGGCGAAATTGTCTCGATTTTTTATGCAAAAGAAAATACAGAAAAAGAAGACATGGCCGTCATCTCCTTTGATGGAAATGAAATCACCTTTACGAAAAAGGATTTTCATCAATTTACACACGCCTATTGCTGCTCCATTCACAAATCACAAGGCAGTGAATTCCCAATTGTTGTCCTGCCAGTCGTGAGAAGCTACTACCGAATGCTTCGGCGGAATCTGCTGTACACAGCCATTACACGCAGTAAAAAGTTTTTAATACTGTGCGGCGAGGAATCAGCGCTGGAGTGGGGCGTGAAAAACAATGAGGATTCCCTCAGACAAACGTCCTTAACGATGCGGCTCGTGCAAACCGAACAAATCATGGATGCTGAACTTGAAGCGCTCCAAAAAGAGCTTCCGTTTAGCGTACATGACGCAAATATTGGCATGGAGGGAATCACTCCGTTTGATTTTATGCATGAGTAGAAGGCTTCCATATGGAAGCCTTTTAGCGTGAAAAGAGTTTCACCCATTCCGTTCATGGAAGCCATTTCTTCGTATGAGTCATGAAGCAAACGCACACGATAAGACTGTTCCGCAAAAGGTGGTTGAGCACATTTTGAGAACATGCCGAGAACTTGAAGGAATGACGATCTATACAGATGAGCTGTCCCAATCACTTGGTTCCATAAAAGATATTTGCTTTTTAGCCGGAGGCAGCTGCGGAGGATATGTGTTAGAGGGGAAAAAGAAAGACAGTGCCCTCATTCCATTCTCTGCTTTTGATCAGCTGACAGACAAAGGTTTATATGTGAGCTGCCAGGAGGGAATAGGCATGGATTCCTCTGCTCCATCCTTGTTATTTTCGAAATTAAAAAAGAAAATGATGCAGTCGCCTGATGGTGAAAATTTAGGCATTTTGGAAGATGTATACTTTTGCTCAAATTCGGGCACAATCGTAGCATATGAACTCTCGGACGGCTTCTTTACAGAGCTATCAGGGATTCGGAAACAGCTGCAGGCTGCCGGAACCTTGATGAACGTTCAAAAGGAAGCACTGGTTCTAAACCGAACGTAAAGAGGTGCTGATTATGCTCATTTGCCCAAATTGCAAATGTAAAGACATCGGAAAAATTGGGGTCAATCAATATTATTGCTGGGGCTGTTTTATTGAATTGACACTGTCAAAAGGCAAAATATCTACACACCAAGTGGAGGAAGACGGGACACTAAGCAGCTTAGATGATCTGTTTAGTGACGATGAACGTTCAATTCAACTATAAGTGTTAAGGGGGAATTTCGAATGGGCAAAATGACTTCTTCACTATTAACGCTTGGTGCAGGTGCACTCGCATATCACTTTGCAAGCCGATATGATATGCCATCAAAGCGGGATATGAAAAAGCTAAGAAAACGTGTTATGAGAATGATGTAAACAAAATGGGCTAAAATGATTTTCATTTTAGCCCTTTGTTTTTTTCACTGAGGCATCCGCTATGAGCGGATGTCCTTTTTTATGCCTGCCTGTATTCTAATCGTCTTGCAAGAATGGATAAGCTGAAATTGACGACAAAATACATCATAGCCGCCAATAGGAAAATAGGCAGTAAATAGGATTGGCTCTGACCATTTAATATTTGTGCGTGATGTAATAATTCTGGAAGCGCAATGACTACGGCAAGCGACGTATCTTTTAAAAGGGATATGAATTGACTGACAATTGGCGGTACCATTCGGCGCAGTGCCTGCGGCATAATAATCATTTTTAATGTTTGAATATAGGTTAAACCAGAAGACCTGGCTGCTTCGATCTGACCCTTATCAATTGATTTAAGGCCGCTCCGAATAATTTCTGACAGCATCGCGGATTCAAACACGGTTAAAGCCGCAATAGCAGAGGCTGTGATACTCAGCTTGATGCCGATCTCAGGCAATGCAAAATACGTGAAAAAGATGATCAGCAAAAGCGGCAGGTTTCGAATGGTCTCTACAACTACCGCAAGCACCTTCGATAAAACCGGTATTTGAGCGAACCGTAATGTGCCAACGACTAATCCAATGATAAAGCTCAAAATGATGGAGATAAAAGCCACTTTTAAGGTGACAGCAAATCCTTCAAGTAAAAAGGCGAGATGATCAGGCTGGTAGGCACCTATAAAATCCATGATGTTTCCTCCTTTCTAGTGGCTTCTTGCTAATCTTCTTTCTAAATAACCAACACCTAGACTAAGCGGAATGGTTAATAGCAAATAGAACATCGCAACAAAGATGTAGACATCAAACGTCACAAATGTTCTAGATGCAATAAGGTCTCCTTGATACATAAGATCAAACCCTGCAATGACACCTAAAATCGAGGAGTTTTTAACAAGGTTTATAAATTGATTCCCAAGAGGAGGAATGACGATTTTAATCGCCTGCGGCAAAATGATATACCGCATCGTACCGCCATATGACAGGCCTGAAGCGCGTGCTGCTTCCATTTGTCCAAGCGGCACAGCTTGTATCCCTGCACGAATGGCTTCAGCAATAAAGGCAGAGGTATAAATGGCAAGAGCAATCGTACCAGCAGTAAAGCCATCTGCTACAATACCCAGCACGGGTAAACCAAAGAAGAAAACAAAGGTGATCAATAATAACGGAATATTCCGAATAAATTCCACGTAAGCCGTCCCTAACCAGTTGAGCGGCTTGAGTGGCGCAATTCTCATAACGGCAATGAGTGTACCGATCAAAAAGCTTCCAATCAGAGCAATCACACTTGCACCAATGGTATATTTAAAACCTTCTAAATAAAGATGAAAGTTTTCAGTGAGAATGGAAAACCGCAGCAATCAGTTCACTTCCTTCCTGATCAACAGGGGAGCCAATAAGCGGCTCACCTGAGGCATCGATCTTGACGAATCAAACGTTATTCTTTGATCCATTTTTTAAGAATCTTGTCATACTCTCCATTGTCTTTTAACGTTTTTAATGCTTTATTGATCGCATCTGTTAATTCTTGATCCCCTTTTTTCACAGCAATACCATAAGGCTCATCTGTAAAGGTGCCGCCGACCACTTCATAATTTGAATCCTCATCTGCCATACCAAATAAGATCGCATTATCAGTTGTCAGCACTTGCCCTTGATTTGATTTTAAGGCTGTAAAAGCCTCCTGATAGTTCTCAAATTCTAATACGGATGCTTCAGGTGCTTTCTCACGGATATTTTGAGAAGAAGTAGAGCCTTTCACGGCCAGCACCTTTGTTCCTTTTTTAAGATCATCAATGGATTGAATGTCGCTTCCTTTTTTCACAAGCAGTGATTGTCCTGCTTCAAAGTATACATCTGAGAAATTGACTTCTTTTTTACGCTCTTCTGTAATTGTCATGGTCGCAACAATTGCATGAATATCTCCTTTTTGAAGCAAAGGAATTCTCGTTTTAGATGTGACTTCTTTGAATTCTGCTTTTCCTTTATCGCCGAGTATTTCCTTTGCGATGGCTTTTGCAATGTCAATATCAAATCCTTCAATATCGCCGCTGCTCGGATTTTTTAGACCGAATAAACGTGTGTCATTTTTTACACCGAAAATGATTTTTTTGTCTTTCTTAATGGCTTCTAATGAGCTTCCTTGTTTTGCATCAGTTGAGCCTTTTTCAGTAGATCCACAAGCAGTCAAAGCGGCGATGCAGCAAGTCATAAAGAGCAGCAGGCCAAAGCGTTTCATTTTTTTCATTAAACCATTCCCCCTAGTGATTTAAAATACGGCTTAAAAATAATTGGGCACGTTTCTCTTGCGGTTTTTCATAAAATGCAGCCGGTGTTGATTCTTCAAGAATTCTGCCTTCATCAATAAAAACAATGCGGTCGGCCACTTCGCGGGCAAAGCCCATCTCATGCGTGACGACAACCATGGTCATGCCTTCACGGGCCAGCTGCTTCATCACATCTAATACCTCGCCGATCATCTCTGGATCAAGTGCAGATGTCGGTTCGTCGAAAAGCATGACCTCTGGCTTCATCGCAAGCCCTCTTGCAATGGCAACGCGCTGCTGCTGTCCGCCAGAGAGTCTTGAAGGATAGGTGTCTGCTTTTTCAGGAATGCCGACTTTATTTAAATAAAATTCAGCTGTTTCCTTTGCTTCTTCCTTGCTCACTTTTTTGACCTTCATCGGCGCAAGCATAATGTTTTCAAGTACCGTCTTATGCGGATAAAGGTGAAAATGCTGAAAGACCATGCCGATATTTTGCCTGACAAGATTGATGTTGGTCTTCGGATGCTGAACAGACACTTGGTTGACGAGAACTTTTCCCTCATCAATGCTTTCAAGACGATTGATACATCTGAGCATCGTGCTTTTTCCAGATCCTGAAGGACCGATGATCACAACAACCTCCCCTTTTTGAATATGTAGGTTAATGTCCTTAAGTACATGGAACTGGCCATAATGCTTGTTGACTTCTTCGAATGTGATCATGAAGAACCTCCTCTTGTGTATCATTGGCTAAAGCTAAAGTGGATTCTAGCACAACTTGTGTAAAAAGAAGTAAATGATGGAATATTTTCTGACGAGATTTTACAGCAAACAGTGACTTTGGATGGAGCTGTATGTTTCATGTGTATTCATTTTTAACAAAGTTAGGACAAATTTTATTTACGTGGATAATTGCAGAAGATGGTTAAACAATAAGAAGAGAGGTGAAAAAGGTGAAGAAACGTCCGATCCAATTTCTGATATATGCTGCAGGGGTTCTGCTTGTCCTTGCATCCTTGCTCATTTTACTGCAGCTTGACGAGTTATGGATGCCTATTTTTTTATTGCTGAAGGCGGTTCTGATTCCGCTTCTCATTGCCATTTTTATTTCTTATCTGCTTTATCCTATTGTTGAAAGACTGCATGCAAGAGGACTGCCAAGAACAGTCAGCCTCCTATTGATCTATGTCCTGTTTTTTGGCGGGATTGGGTTTGCGGTTTATAAAGGAGCGCCTGTTATGATCACGCAGTTAAATGAGCTGTCAGAACAGATTCCTGTCCTTGCCGAAACGTATAATGGCGCATTATCACATATTCATCGTCATACGAGTCACTGGCCTGACGGACTTCACGACCGCTTGGATCGCTTTATTGTTCAATCGGAGACATATGCAGCCAACGGCGCTGAGCGGATGATTCTTAGCTGTAAAGTTTTACTTGATTACGCATTAGTCGCAGCACTCATTCCTTTTCTTGTTTTTTATATGGTAAAAGACATGAACATGATGAAGCGGGCGGCATGGTATTTAACGCCGCCATCATTTAGGAAGAGGGGGCACGCTTTTGTCAAAGCAGTGGATGAATCGCTTGGTGATTATATTCGAGGGCAGCTGCTTGTCTGTTCTTTAATCGGGGGTGCAGCAGCGATTGTGCTTTGGCTTTTTCATATCCCGTACCCGCTCGTCCTTGGTATGATGATAGGAGCAACGAATGTGATACCGTATTTTGGACCGATTATTGGCGCAGTTCCTGCCGTCTTTATTGCGTTTACCATTTCGGTGAAATCGGTCATCATTGTGCTGATCACAGTAGCGGTGCTTCAATTTTTAGAGAGTAATGTCCTCAGTCCAATCATTGTAGGGCGAAGTCTTCATATGCATCCTGTTGTGATTATGCTTGTCTTGCTAGCAGGAGGGGAGCTGTTTGGCTTAATTGGGATGATTTTAGCAGTACCAACAGCTGCGATTATTAGGGTGGTCATTGTGCAATATATCCTGATGAGGCGAAGCGTTCATTGACAAGACGAGCCGAGTTGTCTATAATAATTTCGATTCATACATATTGAAATTCAATGACGGACCCGAGTACGTTAAAAAGCTGTTGCAGAGAGAGGCTTTATTTGCTGAGAAAAGCCTTATCAGACCTTTAACGGAAGCTAGTCCCGAGTGCAGATAAACACTGCCGCTCTCTTCCGGCGTTATCGGATGTGAAGGTGATAGACGAATTTGTCTATAATCAGGGTGGTACCGCGAGAACATCTCGTCCCTGTGTAAGTCGTTTTGTGCTTGCATAGGGCGGGATGTTTTTGTGTTTGTGTGGAGATTGATGAATGAAAAGGGAGGATTTTTGAATGAAAACTTTAACTTCAGCTCAAGTACGTCAAATGTTTTTAGACTTTTTTAAAGAAAAAGGACATGCTGTAGAACCGAGTGCGTCACTTGTACCGCATGATGATCCGACACTTTTATGGATCAACAGTGGTGTGGCAACATTAAAAAAATACTTTGATGGCCGCGTCGTACCTGACAATCCGCGTATTTGCAACGCGCAAAAATCGATTCGTACGAATGATATTGAAAATGTAGGGAAGACAGCACGCCATCACACGTTCTTTGAAATGCTTGGCAACTTCTCTATTGGTGACTATTTTAAAGAAGAGGCCATTGAATGGGCGTGGGAATTCCTCACAAGTGACGAATGGATCGGCTTTGATCCGAATTTGTTATCTGTGACAGTCCACCCAGAGGACGAAGAAGCATATATCCTTTGGAGAGATAAAATTGGTGTGCCTGAAGAACGTATTATTCGTCTTGAAGGAAACTTCTGGGATATTGGCGAGGGCCCAAGCGGACCGAATACAGAAATTTTCTATGACCGAGGCGAATCATACGGTCACGACTTGAACGATCCAGAATTATACCCTGGCGGGGAAAACGAGCGTTATCTAGAAGTATGGAATCTTGTGTTCTCTGAATTCAACCATAATCCAGATGGGTCATACACACCACTTCCGAAGAAAAACATTGATACAGGGATGGGTCTTGAACGAATGGTATCTGTCATTCAAAATGTGCCGACGAACTTCGATACAGACCTATTTATGCCAATTATTCGTGCAGTTGAGACCATTTCTGGAGAAAGCTATGGCGAAACAAAGGAAAAGGATACAGCATTCAAAGTCATTGCTGACCACATCCGGACAGTTGCCTTTGCTGTAAGTGACGGAGCACTTCCTTCCAATGAAGGCCGCGGATATGTATTAAGACGTTTGCTGCGCCGTGCTGTGCGTTATGCAAAAACGATCCATATCCACCGTCCGTTTATGTATGATCTAGTGCCAGTTGTTGCTGAGATCATGAAGGATTTCTACCCAGATGTACAAGCAAAAGAAGAATTTATTGCGAAAGTCATCAAAAACGAAGAAGAACGCTTCCATGAAACACTGAACGAAGGGTTAGCCATTTTGTCAGAAGTAATTAAAAAAGAAAGAGACAAAGGCAGCACACAGATTTCAGGTGAAGATGTATTTAAACTGTATGACACGTATGGATTCCCTGTCGAGCTGACAGAAGAATATGCAGAAGATGAGAACATGACAGTTGATCGAGAAGGCTTCCAAGCGGAAATGGAGAAGCAGCGTGAACGGGCAAGAAATGCGAGACAAGATGTCGGCAGTATGCAGGTTCAAGGCGGCGCATTAGGCGATATTAAAGTAGAAAGCACATTTGTTGGCTACGAAAATTTAACTGCGGATACTCGCATTATCGAATTGCTTCAAAATGGTGAAATTGTCTCGGAAGCACATGAAGGAGACACGGTGCAAATCTTGTTAGATGAAACACCTTTCTATGCGGAAAGCGGCGGACAAGTAGCGGATAAAGGAACACTAAAAAGTGCAGAAGCCATCATTGAGATCAAAGATGTGAAAAAAGCGCCAAACGGTCAGCATGTCCATGAAGGAGTCGTTGTAAGCGGTACGGCTCAAAAAGGTCTCGAGGTCACTGCTGAAGTGGAATCAGCTCTTCGAAAAGGCATTGTGAAAAACCATACAGCGACACACCTTCTGCATCAGGCGCTGAAAGATGTATTAGGCAGCCACGTAAACCAAGCAGGGTCATTGGTGAATGAAAACAGACTTCGCTTTGATTTCTCTCATTTTGGACAAGTGACGAAAGAAGAATTGTCTCAAATTGAAAAAATCGTGAACGAAAAGATATGGGAAGGTATCTCTGTTGCTATTGATCTGAAACCAATTGCTGAAGCAAAAGAAATGGGTGCAATGGCGCTCTTTGGCGAGAAGTATGGCGATATCGTGCGTGTTGTCCAAGTGGGCGATTACAGCATTGAGCTATGCGGCGGCTGTCACGTGCAAAACACTGCGGAAATCGGTTTGTTTAAAATTGCGTCTGAGTCGGGTATTGGTGCTGGAACACGTCGTATTGAAGCTGTGACTGGTAAAGGTGCTTATGAAGAATTAAATGACCAGCTGGCGATTTTAGAGCAGGCAGCAAGTGAGCTGAAGTCAAATACGAAGGATGTACCAAAACGGATTGCTTCATTACAGGCAGATTTAAAAGAGGTTCAAAGAGAAAACGAATCTCTCCTTGCGAAATTAAGCCAAGCAGAAGCAGGCTCTATTTTAGAGAAAGTGACAGAAGTTGGCGGAGTGAAAGTATTAACTGAAAAAGTAAACGCTAAAGACATGAACCATTTAAGAACAATGGTTGATGACTTGAAAGCTAAATTAGGATCAGCTGTCATCGTGCTGGGAGCCGTTCAAAACGGAAAAGTAAACATTTCAGCAGGAGTGACTAAAGACGTGATTGAAAAAGGTCTGCATGCAGGAAAGCTTGTGAAGCAGGCAGCTGAAATCTGCGGCGGAGGCGGAGGCGGACGTCCAGATATGGCTCAAGCAGGCGGAAAACAACCAGAAAAGCTTGAAGAAGCACTGGCAACTGTCGAAGAATCTGTCAAATCCGTTTTATAATCAGGCGATGTAGTGTAGAATAATGGTATTAGATGAGCGGTTAGAAAAAAGCTTGCTAGTAGAATGTTGGAAGAGAGGTGCAAGAAGCAGTGAGTTCATTTGATAAGACAATGAAGTTTAACTTCTCTGATGATTCAGCTGAAACCAATGTGAATGAAGTGCTCATTACAGTTCATGACGCACTCCAAGAAAAAGGATACAACCCGATCAATCAAATTGTCGGATACTTGCTGTCAGGCGACCCTGCTTATATTCCAAGACATCAGGATGCACGCAACCTAATTCGTAAACTAGAACGAGACGAATTAATTGAGGAATTGGTTAAATCGTACTTAGAGACACATAAAGAGGCGTAAAACATGAGAATTTTAGGCTTGGATTTAGGCACGAAAACCCTTGGTGTTGCGATCAGTGATGAAATGGGATGGACAGCGCAAGGGATTGAAACAATTAAAATTGATGAAGCAGGCGGAGACTTTGGTCTCAGCCGCCTGTCTGAGATCATAGCGGAATACGGAGCAGATAAAATTGTACTTGGCTTTCCAAAGAATATGAACGGTACGGTCGGTCCAAGAGGCGAAGCCAGCCAATCATTTGCGAAAGTGCTAGAAAACACGTACAATGTTCCTGTTGTGCTTTGGGACGAGCGTCTGTCAACAATGGCAGCGGAAAAAATGCTCATCTCTGCAGATGTGAGCAGACAAAAGCGTAAAAAAGTCATTGATAAAATGGCGGCTGTCATGATCCTGCAAGGATATTTAGACAGCTTAAATTAAAATGAGGTGAATCAAATGGAACACGGAGAAAAGCAAATTACAATCGTTGATGATAATGGAAATGAACAGCTTTGCGAAGTACTATTTACTTTTGAAAGCGACCATTTTAACAAATCATATGTTCTTTACTACCCAATTTCTGAGCAAGACAATGAGGAAATTGAAATTCATGCATCAAGCTTCACACCGAATGAAGACGGTGAAGATGGCGAGCTAGAGCCGATTGAAACGGATGAAGAGTGGGACATGATTGAAGAAACGTTAAATACGTTCTTAGATCAAGAAGACGAAGAATAGAACGAATAAAAGGCCTGTGAACAGATCTTCATGATCTTTCTTCACAGGTCTTTTTTACGGCTATTATGTTAACTTAATTTCATTTTATGTTGACATAATGAGCTGCACCTTTTACTCTGTTTTTAACAATAAATTGAGTGAGGTGCATGGATATTGAAAATACAAGATATGATGCAAATAGCATTAATGACAGCAGTCATCGGGATGTTAGGCTTGATTCCGCCGATTTTACTTACATTTACACCTGTACCGATTACATTGCAAACCGCAGGTCTTTTGCTTGCTGGGGGGCTGTTAAAGCCAAAGCAAGCACTGATCAGTTTATGTCTTTTTCTTTTGGTTGTGGCAGCAGGCGCACCTCTTTTATCAGGAGGGAGAGGCGGAATTGGGGTCTTTTTTGGGCCAAGCGGTGGCTTTCTACTTGCTTATCCAATTGCTGCCTTCATGATCAGCCTATGGGTGAATCGGCTGAAAAAAGTATCCGCACTGCGTCTTTTTGCGATCTATGCGGTTTGCAGTATTGGGATTTTATATTTATGCGGCATTCCTTTTCAAGCCATGATGATGCATATTAAGGTCACGCAGGCAGCTTTTCTTAGTTTAATTTATCTTCCAGGTGATTTCATCAAAGCGGGCATGTGTGCTGTCTTTACAATCAAAATCATTCAGGCCATGTCATATCGAAAAAGGGATCTGCATAAAGGGAGGCGTGCAGTTTGATCAGAATAACGGAAAGCTATGCAGTGCATGCAGAAATGAAACCAGATCAGATTGCCATCATCGATGAGCAAGAAAGCATTACATATCAAGATTGGTACGAACGAGTACAGAGATCAGCGAAGTGGTTACAAGGAACGGCATATCAGCAAAAAAGAATCGCTTTTTTATTATCAAATGGTGCTTCTTTCTTGCAAATATTTGCGGGCGCTGCTTGTGCTGGGTGGACAGCCGTTCCGCTTGATCCGAGATGGAGTCATGAGGAGTGTGTAGAAAAGCTCTTGTTAAGTGAGGCAGGCCTCGCCATTATAGAGGATCGATTGATGAAAAGATTTGAACAAAGCAGCGTAGACATACCGATTATTTCTTTATCTGAATGGAAGGAAAGAATGAGCCTTCTCACAGACAGTCCATTCAGCAAAAGTGATACCGAGAAGGACCCAGTCTTTTATATGGGTTTTACGTCAGGATCAACGGGCTCACCGAAAGCCTTTATTAGGCGTCAGCAGTCATGGATCGAGAGCTTTCGAATGACCACCGCTTCATTTGGAATCACTCATCAAGATCATGTTCTCATATTAGGTACACTTTTATCCTCACACTTTTTATATGGTGCCATCAGTACATTATACTTTGGCGGCACAGTGACGCTTTTAGAAAAATTTGTGCCAGGAAAAGCAAAGAAAGCCTTAAAGACAGGTGATATCACCGTTATGTATACTGTCCCAACAATGACAGAAACGTTACTGCAAATCGATGCTTTTAGAGGGGACCATCCGCTTCTTGTCATGTCATCGGGAGCAGATTGGAGCATCTCTTCAAAAGAACAGCTCGTCACCAAGCATCCACATGTCACTTTTTTTGATTTTTATGGCACATCAGAGTTAAGTTTTGTCTCTTATTTGTCTTCAAATGATTTTCTGCAAAAACCTTCTTCTGTTGGACGGCCTTTCTCCTCCATTCAAGTAGAAGTAAGGCACCCCGATCATTCTGTCTGTCAGCCAAATGAAACAGGGAGGATTTATGTGAAAAGCCCAATGACTTTTTCAGGCTACTTACATGAGGAGAAACCCCCGCAGGAGTGGCTGACAGTTTACGACATGGGATGGCTGGATGAAGACGGTTATCTGTATATGAGCGGCCGCGAAAATGGCATGATTGTTTATGGGGGACTGAATATTTTTCCTGAGGAAATCGAGCGCGTGCTAAATGAACAGCCAGAGATAAAACGGTCGATTGTAGTTGGCGTTCCTGACCCATATTGGGGTGAAATCCCTGTTGCCATACTGGAGCAAGTGCCGCAAATAAAGGCGGTTCGACAAGCTGTCAAAGAAAAGCTTGCGGCCTACAAGGTACCAAAAAAATGGCTTGTAATTGATCAAATGATGGAAACATCCGGCGGAAAAATAGCCCGCGCGAGCATGAAAAGGTGGGCGGAGGAGCAATTGTCATGCAAGCAGTAATCGTACAAGCAAAACGAACACCCTTCGGTGACAAAAATGGGATGCTGAAGGATTATCGCCCAGAGCAATTAGCCGCTCCCCTTATTCGGCATTTGTCTCAGATCATGACACCAGATGACGTCATATTAGGCAATGTCGTCGGAGGCGGAGGAAATATGGCCCGTCTGTCCTCATTAGAAGCAGGTCTTCCTTTACATGTTCCTGGTATGACGATTGACAGGCAATGTGCATCGGGACTTGAAGCCATCAGAACAGCTTGCGTCATGGTTCAATCGGGGGAGGGCTCAAAGTATATTGCTGGCGGGACTGAGAGCATTTCTAGATCACCAATGAAAGAGAGAGCGCGCTTTTCACCGGAGTGGATAGGAGATCCGCATATGGGGGAAGCGGCAGAGCTGACCGCGTCGACATTTTCTGTCACGAGAAAAGAACAAGATGACTATGCCCTTTTAAGCTGGGAAAGAAGTTTAGCGGCATTCACACATGGTACATATTCAGAAGAAATCGTTTCGATTGATGGGATGAGCATAGATGAAGCGGCTGCTAAAATAAGACCGATGGCAAAGCTGATCAAACGGGCAAAGCCTGTATTTTTACCGGGAAAAGGAACTGTGACCGCCGCCAATAGCTGTAAGGAAGCAGACGGAGCAGCTGCTGTCGCTGTGATGGAAAGATCGCTAGCGGAAGCGAGTGGATATAAGGAGATGTTACGGTATGTCGGAAGCGCTGTGACAGCGATACATCCTCATTTTCCAGCTGCTTCACCAATTGATGCGATCAAGAAACTTTTGCATCAAGAGAACATAAAAGCAGAAGAAGTGGCGTTATTTGAAATCAATGAAGCGTTTGCGCTGAAACCAGCACTTATCGCCCGGACGCTGGGTATACCATATGACCGGATCAATAAAAGAGGCGGTGCACTTTGCCTTGGGCACCCTTACAGCGCGTCAGGAGCTGCTATGATGGTGAGATTATTTTATGAAGCGCACGCCTTACCGAATAGAAGTTATGTCATGGCTGCTATTGGAAGCGGTGGCGGCATTGGTTTAGCCGTGTTATGTCAAGTTCTGTCATGAGATGCATAAGCAAGTAATTGCCGAACTCCGTCGAATCATGTACTATAAAAGCTAGATGTGAGGAGGGCCATGCATGTTTTCAGAACAAAAGAAACGACCATTCTTCAAAAGAAAAATGGGGATCGTCCTGTTATCTGTCCTTGCTGTCATCATCATTGCAGCATTATCAGGCTTTTTATATGTTAAATCAGCACTCGGACCGGTCGATCAAAAAAGTAAACAAACCATCAATATTCATATTCCAAATGGGACATCTGTCCGCGAAATTGCAGGCATTTTAAAAGATAATGGGCTCATTTCGAATGACACGATTTTCACTTATTATGCAAAATACAAAAAAGCGTCCGGCTTTAAAGCAGGCTATTTTCATTTAAAACAAACAATGGACGCAGACACACTGATTAAAAAGCTGACATCTGGCGGGACAGATTACGCCTTTCAGCTAGTGATTCCTGAGGGAAAACAGCTGTCTGATATTGCAGCCATTATTGCAAACCAGACGAATTTTTCAGCGAAGGAAGTTGAAGCGAAGCTGGATGATCCTGCTTTTATTCAAACGTTAATGAAAAAGTATCCGAAAACCGTGACATCACAGGTGGATGGAAAACAGGTGAAACATCCGTTAGAAGGTTATTTATTCCCTGCTACGTATCCATTTTATCGTGAGGATGAGTCACTCGAAACGATCATTGAAGCGATGATTAAACAAACAGATCAATACGTGAAAACGTATGAAAAAGACATGAAAAAGAGAAACATGTCCATACATGATGTGTTAACGATGGCATCACTGATTGAAATGGAAGCAACAGAAAAGACAGATCGGGCAAAAATCTCAAGTGTATTTTATAACCGGTTGAAAAAGGACATGCCGCTTCAAACTGACCCAACCGTTCTTTATGCACTAGGTGAGCATAAATCCCGCGTTTATTACAAAGACCTGAAAGTGAAATCTCCTTATAACACGTATAACAACAAAGGGCTGCCGCCTGGACCTATTGCAAATGCTGGTGAATCCTCTTGGAAAGCCGCTCTGCATCCAGAGAAAACGGATTACGTTTACTTCCTTGCGAAGAAAAATGGCGAAGTCGTATTTACGAAAACGTTAAATGAGCATAATAAAGCAAAAGCGAAATACATCACAGGCAGCAATTAACGTACAAGTGAATCGAAAAAGACTGTAGACAATATGAGATTGCCTGCAGTTTTTTTCGTTGGAATATCCATTTTATAGGTTCGCAATTACCACTTCTTTGTGGTAAAATATATCGGGTTGTTTTTACTTAGATGAACGAAAGATTGACGAGAAAGAGAGCTGCAATAGGCAGGACTCTTCTTTTTCAGGTCATGAAGGAGCTAGACAGATAATGACTATCGAAGATGATCGAATAAATGATTATATTGAACATTTAATTCACCCAAGTCCTGATGCAATCGCTCAATTAGAGATATATGCAAAAGAGCATCATGTGCCAATTATGGAAAAGGTGAGCATCGAGCTTTTATTGCAGCTGCTTTCGATGAAAAAGCCGAAGAAAATTCTTGAGGTCGGGACAGCGATTGGCTATTCCGCCATTCGAATGGCAACAGCTCTGCCAGATGCTGAGATTTATACGATTGAGCGCAATGCAAAGCGCTATGAAGAAGCGACACGGAACATTGAGGAATTAAAGTTAAAAGAAAGAATACACGTGTTTTTTGGTGATGCAATGGAATCGGCTAAAACGGTCCAAACGATGGCGCCCTATGACGTGATTTTTATTGATGCTGCAAAAGGGCAGTACAAGCGTTTTTTTGAACTGTTTGAACCGATGCTCGCTCATGACGGAATGATTATTACAGACAATGTATTATTCAAAGGCTTAGTGGCGACAAATTATGAAGAAGAAATTGAAGATAAACGAAAAAAACAATTAATTGGAAAAATTGATCGATATAATCAATGGCTTATGTCAAACCCTGATTTCCAAACGTGCATTATTCCAGTTGGGGACGGGATCGCCATTAGTACAAAAAGAGGTGACCAATCATGAAGAAACCAGAATTGCTTGTGACGCCAAGCAGCGTGTCAGACGTACTGCCATTAATTGAGGCAGGAGCTGATGCATTCTTAATAGGCGAACAAACATACGGTATTCGTCTTGCAGGTGAGTTTTCAAGAGAAGATGTGAAACAAACGGTTCAGCTTGCACATGCCCATCACAAAAAAGTGTATGTGGCAATGAATGCGATTTTTCATAATGACCGCGTGCAGCTGCTTGGAGATTATTTAACCTTTCTCGATTCATTAAACGTGGACGGCGTCGTCTTTGGAGACCCAGCCGTGATCATGGCCGCAAAGGAAACAGGGGTGAACCTGAATCTTCACTGGAGTACAGAAACGACTGGAACCAACTATTACACTTGTAACTACTGGGGCAGAAAAGGCGCATCGCGTGCTGTTCTTGCTAAAGAGCTGAACATGGACAGTGTGATCGACATCAAAGAAAATGCTGAGGTGGAGATTGAAATTCAAGTTCATGGCATGACATGTATGTTTCAATCGAAACGTACGCTCATCGGCAACTACTTTGAATATCAGGGCAAACAAATGGACGTCGAAGGCAGAAATATGGAGGAAGGGCTATTCCTGCATGACCAAGAGCGTCAAAACAAATACCCTATTTTCGAGGATGCAAACGGGACACATATTATGAGTCCAAATGATGTGTGTATGATTGACGAATTAGAAGAGTTTGTTGACGCAGGCATTGACTCATTTAAAATTGACGGAATTTTAAAGTCACTTTCTTATATGACAGAGGTGACATCACTCTATAGAAAAGCAATTGATTTACTGACGACTGACAAAGACGCGTATGAAGATCAGAAAGAAGACTGGGTGAACCGGATTGAAGAGATTCAGCCAGTGAATCGTTCGATTGATACAGGATTCTTCTTTAAAGAAACGGTTTATTAATATAAGAGGAGGCAGAGGAAATGGCATTATTGAAAGATGGTATTTCTGAAATGATTGATGGGAAACGTGTCATTACAAAAAAACCAGAACTGCTTGCACCCGCAGGAAACTTGGAAAAGCTGAAAATTGCCGTACATTACGGAGCTGACGCTGTCTTTATTGGCGGGAAAGAATTTGGACTTCGCTCAAATGCAGATAACTTTTCAATTGAAGAAATGGCAGAAGGCGTCGCATTTGCAAACAAATATGGCGCACGCATTTATGTGACAACGAATATCTTTGCCCACAATGAAAACATGGACGGGCTGGAGGAATACCTTCAAGGGATCGAAGGCGCTGGAGTAGCAGGCATTATCGTAGCTGATCCACTGATCATTGAAACATGTAAACGGGTTGCACCGAAGCTTGAAGTCCATTTAAGCACACAGCAATCTCTTTCAAATTGGAAAGCTGTTCAGTTTTGGAAGGAAGAAGGGCTTGAGCGTGTAGTGCTCGCACGTGAAACAAGTGCGCTAGAAATTAGAGAAATGAAAGAAAAGGTCGATATTGAAATCGAAACATTCATTCACGGTGCAATGTGTATTGCATACTCTGGCCGCTGCGTGCTCAGTAACCATATGACGGCAAGAGATTCTAACCGTGGAGGCTGCTGCCAGTCCTGCCGCTGGGATTATGATCTTTATAAACTAGAAGGTTCTGAGGAAGCGCCCTTATTTGGTGAAGAAGATGCACCATTTGCGATGAGTCCAAAAGATTTGAAGCTTGTTGAATCCATTCCTCAAATGATCGAAATGGGAATTGACAGCTTAAAAATCGAAGGACGGATGAAATCCATTCATTATGTTGCCACTGTTGTAAGTGTGTATCGTAAAGTCATCGATGCGTATTGTGCTGATCCAGACAATTTTGTCATTCAGCAGGAATGGTTAGATGAATTAGATAAATGCGCAAACCGTGACACAGCGCCAGCCTTTTTCGAAGGCGTACCAGGAACAGATGAACAAATGTTTGGCATTCATGGAAAGAAAACGACATTTGATTTCGCAGGTCTTGTTCTTCATTATGATGAAAAAGAACAAATCGTGACATTGCAGCAGCGTAACTTCTTTAAGCAAGGCGACGAAGTCGAATTCTTCGGACCAGAAATTGAGAATTTCACATGCAAAATTGAGACGATTTGGGATGAAAAAGGAAATGAACTAGATGCCGCTCGTCATCCGCTGCAAATCGTCAAATTCAAGCTTGATCAAAAAGTATACCCTAGCAACATGATGAGAAAGGGGAAATAACAGCCACATGAGGAGTAAACCAGTTGTCATTGGTATTGCTGGCGGCTCGGGTTCAGGTAAAACGAGCGTCACCAATTCGATTTATGAAAAATTTAAAGGACATTCCATCCTCATGCTTCAGCAAGATTTATATTACAAAAATCAAAGTCATATGCCATTTGAAGAGCGCCTGCTCACGAACTATGATCATCCGCTTGCATTCGACAATGACCTGATGTTTGAGCATTTGGAACAGCTCTTAAGGTACGAATCCATTGAAAAACCAATATATGATTTTAAGCTGAACACACGTTCAGAAGAGACGGTTCATGTTGAGCCGAAGGATGTCATTATCGTTGAAGGTATCTTTGCGCTTGAAGACGAACGTTTGAGAGACTTAATGGATATTAAACTGTATGTTGATACAGATGCAGACCTTCGCATCATCCGCCGCATTTTACGCGATACGAAGGAAAGAGGCCGTTCGATCGACTCTGTGATCGAACAATATGTATCTGTTGTCAGACCGATGCATAATCAATTCATTGAACCGACAAAACGATACGCCGATATCATCATCCCAGAAGGCGGCCAAAACCATGTGGCCATCGACTTAATGGTCACAAAAATTCAAACGATTCTTCAAAACCGAGCAGAGTAATAGGTGGAGAAGAAAAAGACCTTTACACTGTAAAGGTCTTTTCAGCATCATATTAATAAACAGTAACGGAAACTTGTCCTAAGACAGACGTCCCTTTATAAAGAGTGATCGTGGCTTTGCCAGGTGAATTTGCGGTCACTATTCCATTAGAGCTAACAGAAGCTACACTCTGTTTATCTGTCCAATAACGTGTAGCTGCAGAATTATAGACCGAGTATTGCTCACCAACTCTTAAAGATACACTGTAATCTTGAATCGAAATCACATCTAAAGTTTGAAATCCAGACGAGCTGCTATTGACTGTGAAATCTGCTGTTTCTTTGGCCGAAGCCATGCCCATTAGTGAAAAAGATAAGGTAGAGATAGATAGAACAGAAACAATTGTTTTCTTCATGTTCATTTAAAACACTCCCTAGCATGTATTTGGTCTTGCATTGATAGAATTCAACAAAAACCAAATATTTCCTTGTTAATATTTGTTAATAATATGTGAACATTTATTAAAGCATCATTCTCAGAAAGAATCTTGAGGGTTTGATATGATAATAAAACAATGAAGAAAAGAAGAGATGGAGAAATCACTACAACATAGCGAAAGAATGAAGTTAAAAAAGTATATTAAAAAAACGACAAACAAATCATCACAAATTTTCAAACAATTCTTGATCAAAAAGCAATTTTGTAATAATATAGCATAGACATATCGTACACTGACCATATTATGTATTGGAAGATGGAGAATGGGAAAGCTATTCTTCTACATATGATCGAAATGGCCGAACGAGGTACAGGAGCTTCCTGTGCCTTTCCACAGTTTGTGCGATTTTAGACCGCTGCAAGTGGTCCTGTCTAATAAAAGGCATAATAGTTGCATCTAAAAGGGACGCCATGTAAGATGGACTTTTACGAATATGGGACAGAAGGAATGAGGGCCTGAACATGTCCTCATTCTTGTATATTTCAGTCGTCACTCACGTGCAGAAATTTGTATGATGAGGATTAATAGAAGGAGTGAATGATTCATGGCACAAGAAAAAGTATTTCCAATGACAGAAGAAGGAAAACGTAAATTAGAAGAAGAGCTTGAATATTTGAAAACGGTTAAACGTAAAGAGGTTGTAGAGCGTATTAAAATCGCTAGAAGCTTTGGAGACCTCTCTGAAAACTCGGAATATGATTCTGCCAAAGAAGAGCAGGCGTTTGTAGAAGGCCGTATTACAACGCTTGATAATATGATTCGTAATGCCAAAATTATTGAAGATGAAGGAAATTCAAATGTTGTTTCACTTGGTAAAACGGTGACATTCGTTGAATTACCAGACGGCGAAGAAGAATCTTACACAATTGTGGGAAGCGCAGAAGCTGATCCGTTCGAAGGAAAGATTTCAAACGATTCACCTATTGCAAAAAGCCTTTTAGGTAAACAAGTAGACGACAAAGTAACCGTTCAAACACCTGGCGGGGAAATGTTCGTCCAAATTGTAAAAATTTCATAATCACGTTTATCAGGTAAACACCTCGTCCACAATAGGGACGAGGTGTTTTTATGCGCAAAAAAAGAAGAATTCAATGGACAGGTGCGATTATTTTTTTACTATTGCTCGGTCTTCTGTTTAGACTGGCAGAAATTCAGCTGTTCTTCACAGAATCGTTTTCAAAGCTTGATATCAATTTAATACAAGAAAGTGTCAAACAGCGGACAGAAGAAGTTGTTATTTCAGACGGGCGCGGTGAGTTTTTAGATCGAAACGGCCAAGCGCTTCTTACAAAAGAACAGCCCGCGGTTATCTTATTTCCTTTCCTGCAATATGATCTTCCACACCTTCAGCAAACCGCCTCTATTCTTGAGATGGAAGAAGATGAACTCAAAAAACAGCTGACAGAAACGAAAAAACCTCTCATTTTAAAAGATGACATCACGAAAAAAAAGCTGAAAGACATCAATGATATGAAATATTCAGGTGTGTACGGCGTATATATGAAAGAGAAGGACAAAAAAAGACTTGCCCTCCACACATTAGGTTTCACAAGCGAGAATCCAGAACTATTGAGAAAGCGGTATCCTGACAAAAAAGAACTTTCCATTCGTACTGAAATCGGCACATTTGGGCTGGAAAGCACCTTTGACGAATTTCTATTACCCGAGCAAGACACAAAATTGTTATATCATGTGGACGGAAGGGGAAACCCTTTGTTCGGTATGGACGTCAAATATACAGCAGAAGCTCATTCCTTTTATCCACTTCAGGTACAGACAACAATAGATGAAGACATGCAGGCTGAAATGGAGAAGGTGCTCAAACAACAAGGCGTTGAAAAAGGCGGTGCCGTTCTGCTCGACATTGAAAAAAGTAGTGTGCTGGCGATGGCGAGTACCCCAAATGTCACAAGTAAAAACCGGCATGAGGCAAGAAATTACATGCTGACAGCCATTGCACCAGGCTCTGTCTTTAAAACGGCTGTACTTGCCGCAGCAATCGAAAAAAATCTTGACCAGCCACAAACCATGTATGACTGTCGAAAGAATTTATATGGAGAGCCTGAAGGAAAACAAAAAGTGCTGAATCTGACTGATAGTTTCTCGCAGAGCTGCAATTATACCTTTGCGACACTTGCTGAAAGGCTCATTCAAACAGATGATCAAATCATCGAAAAGACGGCTTCTAAGCTTGGACTCATAGATCGAGCTGGCTGGGAAGGGGATGTCTATCATAAGCAGCACTTCAAACAGTTTGATCGTGAAGAAACAGGCAGTGTGTGGGGAGATAAAAGAGACAAGCATGTCAAAAAAGCCATTGCACAAACCGCAATAGGACAAAAAAATGTCAAAACGACTCCTCTGCAAATCGCGAATATGATGGCTGCGATCGCAAGAGGAGGAGAACGAAAAGAAGTGAAAATCGCAGAAAAAGTGCTGTATCAAAATGGAACAACGATGCTGTCCTTTCAAAACAAACGACCTGAAGCGGGCAGCATCAACCGCTATACAGCTCAAAAGCTGCAAAAATACTTAAGACAGGTGGTGACCTCTGACAAGGGAACCGGAAGAAGGTTTCAAGATTTACCATACGATGTGGCGGGAAAATCAGGTACTGCCCAAACCGGCAGTCAAGACAAAAAGGGGAATCCGCTTTATCATAAGTGGTTTGCTGGATACTTTCCGGTAGAAAAACCAAAATACGCTCTTGTCGTTGTTCACCTTGACGAGACAAGTGGCCGGGCTAAGACAAATGATGCGTTTTATGATATTGTAAAAAAGGTCAATGAAATTGAAAAGAAACAGACATAGAACATCCCTTCATGACATGTTAGAATAGTAACGACTTAGGGAACAGAGGCAAAGGAGTGCAGAGATTTTGAGTAGAAATTCTCGATTTGAACATCGTGATAAGCGCAGAAAGGCAAATATGGTGCTTAACATATTAATTGGTATCGTTGTGGTGCTTATTTTGGTTGTCGCATCGAGTTTGTTAATTTTTAATAAGCCGAAAGATACAGATGTAGCGAAAGAACCATCAAAAACGGCACCTGCAACAAGTGAAAATAAACAAAACTCAGAAGAAGATGTGAAAGATCCAAAGAAAGACACATCCGATGATTCAGATGCAAAAAAAGATGATTCATCTGATCAAGACGACGATACGAAGAAGACAGATGATGAAGATAAGCCTAATAAAGATGCGTTAAAAGACGCCAAAGAAACAGATGGCGGCAAAACGAGTGACGTAGACAAAACATACGAAAACGATGACTGGGAGCCTGTCGGAACAGAGCAATCCGGTTCACATACAGCAACCTATGATTCCAAATCAAAAGACTGGAAAGAAATGATCAAAGCCATGTCTTATGCGACAGGAATTTCAGAAGATCAAATGACCGTTCTTTGGTTAGGAAATAACGGAGGTCCTCAAGATGCAAAAGGAACCATCCGTGATAAATCAACAGGTGAACGCTACCGCGTGGAAATTACGTGGGTAGATGAAAAAGGCTGGAAACCTGTGAAGGTTGAAAAATTAAGATAAACATGAAAAAAAGATAGCAGATCTGCTATCTTTTTTTGTTTAGACATTCGCTTTAAAATGAACAACTGCTGTATACAAAATCCGCTCATCGATCACAGTCGTTTGATGACTGACAGAATGAACGGTCAGCAGGATCGCCTGATTATGCTCAATTTGTTTCTGGATCTTTTGTTCAAGTTCTTTTAAAGACGATGCTTCAAAAAATTCAATTTTGTCCTTTAAAAAATCCAACTGAAAATCCATTTGATTCACCTCTCTATACTCTTCATTCATCTTAATCTCTCTCCCTCAGAAGGGCAAATATTTTTCGGTCTCTCCCAGTATTTTTTAGTAGGAAAGAAACAGAAGTTGTGGTAGGATAGGAACTGTTCGACGGAATAAAACATACTATACGCATAGGAATAAATAGATAAAGTGGAGGGAAAGAAAATGGGACGTGAGTTTCTTTCTTTATTTGATCATTGGGCTGACTCTTATGACGACACGGTAAGTGGTCATGACGAGCAGTATAAAGAAGTGTTTCGCCGGTATCCGGCTATTTTAAAAGAGATTGCCCGCCGCTCAGGCCAAAATGTTCTTGAGTTTGGAAGCGGTACGGGGAATCTAACAGCGCTGCTCCTTGCAGCTGAAAAAAACGTGTTTGGTGTTGAACCATCAGATGCCATGAAGAAAGCGGCGCTTCAAAAAGGAGTACCAGATGTATTTCATGATGGGGATTTTTTATCATTTCCAGTGCCGCCTTTTGAGCCAGATACGATCGTCAGCTCATATGCTTTCCATCATTTAACCGACGAAGAAAAAAAACAAGCTATTCACACCTATAGCAACATCCTTCACTCAGATGGTAAAATAGTCTTTGCTGATACAATGTTTCAAAATCAAGCAGCACATCAAGCTGAGATCGACAAAGCGAGAGCCTCAGGATTCGATCAGCTTGCAGAGGATTTAGAAACGGAATATTATCCATCCATTGATGTGCTAAAGCAAATCTTTGAAGAAGAAGGTTTTAGCACGTCCTTTCATCAAATGAATGATTTTGTTTGGATCGTAGAAGCGAAGAAAAGGGAATGAAAGGATGTTTTTGATTTGAAAATCGCAGTCATAGGTGCAATGGAAGAAGAAGTGACGATTTTAAGAGATCAACTAAAAAATGCTACACAAGAAAACATCGCTGGGTGTGAATTTACAACAGGTGTTTATGAAGATAAAGAAGTGATTTTATTAAAATCAGGGATTGGAAAAGTAAATGCAGCGGTCAGCACAACATTACTGCTTGACCGCTTTCAGCCAGATTATGTGATCAATACAGGATCGGCTGGCGGTTTCCATCACTCATTAAATGTAGGTGATATTGTCATCTCTACTGATGTGAGACATCATGATGTAGATGTGACCATCTTTGATTACGAATATGGACAAGTGCCGGGACTTCCAGCTGCTTTCATTGCAGATGAAAAGCTTGTGAAGCTGGCAGAGGAATCTGCTTTAGAGATCGATCATATTCAAGTCGCAAAAGGAACGATTGCAACAGGAGATTCGTTTATGAATGATCCGGATCGTGTAGCGTTTGTGAGAGAGAAGTTTCCAGAGCTATATGCGGTGGAAATGGAAGCCGCAGCGGTTGCACAGGTCTGCCAGCTCTTTGGTACGCCATTTGTTGTCGTTCGTGCGCTATCGGATATTGCAGGGAAAGAATCTAATATCTCCTTTGATCAATTCCTTGAGCAAGCAGCGATTCACTCAACCGATCTTGTCTTGCGTATGATAAAGCAAACACAATAAAAGAAGGGGTTTCCCCCTTCTTTTCCATGCAAAGGAAGGGAATCATATGGCTGTCATAAAGGATATTACAGAATTAATTGGCCGCACACCGCTTTTAAAACTGTCAGGGATTGGCGTCCCAGAAGGTGTTGAGGTGTATGCAAAGCTTGAGATGATGAATCCAGGTGGAAGTATTAAGGATCGTTTAGGCGACATGCTCATTAGAGAAGCATTAGCATCTGGCAAACTGCGACCAGGCGGAACCATTATTGAAGCGACCGCTGGAAACACAGGCATTGGGCTTGCCCTAAGTGCAAGGAAGCATCAATTGCAGACCATTTTTTTTGTACCAGAACATTTTAGTCAAGAAAAACAACAGGTGATGAAGGCGCTCGGTGCAGAGATTATTCATACGCCGAGAAAAGAAGGCATGAAGGGTGCGATTGATCGAGCCCTTGAACTAGAGGCAAGCCTTGACAATGCCTATTGTGTTTTACAATTTAAAAACCAAGTAAATCCATTGACTTACTACAGAACGCTCGGTCCCGAATTATGGTCCGACTTAAAAGGGAATATCGATGTATTCGTGGCCGGAGCAGGATCTGGAGGAACTTTTCAAGGTTGTGCCGCCTATTTAAAAGAGCAGCATCAGGCGATAAAAACAGTAGTTGTGGAGCCTGAAGGGTCCATTTTAAATGGTGGGAATCCGGGCCCGCATAAAACGGAAGGGATTGGCCTTGAATTTATCCCAGATTATATGGAGCAGGCTTTATTCGATGAGATTTACACTGTCAGTGATGATGATGCGTTTCGAATGGTGAAAGAAGCAGCTGAAAAAGAAGGTGTTCTCATCGGCAGCTCTTCTGGTGCCGCTTTATTTGCCGCTTTAGAGGAAGCAAAGAAAGCAGCACCTGGGACAGTCATTGTCACCATTTTTCCTGACAGCAGTGAGCGATATTTAAGTAAAGGAATTTATGAGGGAGGAAAATAGCATGAAACCAAAAACAATGATGATTCACAGCGGAACAACGGGTGATGAAAGAACAGGCGCCGTGTCTGTTCCTATTTATCAAGTGAGCACTTATAAGCAGCCAAAAGCAGGCGAACATACGGGGTATGAATACTCTAGAACAGCGAATCCAACAAGAACAGCACTGGAAACAGTCATTCGTGATCTTGAAGGAGGAGCAAGCGGCTACGCATTTGGTTCAGGGATGGCAGCCATTACGGCTGTGATGATGCTGTTTAACAGCGGAGATCATATTGTCCTGACAGATGACGTGTACGGTGGAACCTACCGCGTCATCACAAAGGTGCTAAACCGCATTGGCATTCATGCAACCTTTGTTGACACAAGTGATCCTGAAGCAGTGAAAAAAGCCATTTTACCTGAAACAAAAGCCGTTTACATTGAATCACCAACCAATCCTTTACTCAAAATGACGGATTTAAAAGCCATCGGCGAATTGACAAAGGATGCCAACATCTTGATGATTGTCGATAATACATTTTTCACACCGTATTTCCAAAAACCGATTGAATATGGCGCGGACATTGTTCTGCACAGTGCGACTAAATATTTAGGCGGCCATAGTGATGTTGTAGGCGGGCTTGTCGTCACAGCGACGAAAGAGCTTGGAGAAGAACTGCACTTTGTTCAAAACTCGACAGGCGGAATTCTTGGACCTCAGGATTCATGGCTTCTCATGAGAGGGATCAAAACGCTTGGACTAAGAATGGAAGCACATCAACAAAATGCACAGAAAATCGCTGAGTTTTTAGAACAACATTCAGCCGTCACACGTGTTTATTATCCAGGTCTCGGTACTCATCCTGGCCATGAACTTGCGAAAACACAAGCATCAGGCTTCGGCGGCATGATCTCTTTTGATATTGGAAAAGAAGAACATGTCGATGTATTTTTAAGCCAGCTGAAGCTGTTTACGATCGCAGAGAGCCTTGGAGCGGTTGAAAGCTTAATTTCTGTCCCTGCCCGGATGACCCATGCGTCCATTCCAAAAGACCGCCGGGAGGAGCTTGGCATTACAGATGGTTTAATTCGTATTTCGGCCGGAATTGAAGATATCGATGATTTACTGAATGATCTGAAGCAAGGACTAAGCGCGCTGGCGAATGGATAGATTTACATGCCCCTCGCTTTCTCTCACTATGTTAAGCTATGAATAGACATTGATGACGGAAGGTGAAACAAGTGAAGAAAAAGTGGAGTGGTTTAGTGACAGATTACAAGCAGTACGCTTTTATTTTGCTTGCTGTCAGCACCTTTTTATATATTGGTACAATTTTACCGAATCAGCACATCGAAGCATCTCCAAAAATGCTGATGATGGGAATTGATTGTGTTTTCTTATTAGCAGCGTTTGTTTGTGTGAAACGCGCGATTTTCTTTCAAAAGAAACTGCAAGAATTAGATGAAGATTAATTCGAAAGTCTCCTCATGTGCCTTGAGGAGGCTTTTTTTCATTGTATTGGACAATCGGACAAGAATAACTGTAGAAATTTAGTCAAAAACACAAAAATCATCTATATTACTAAAAACAGGTTTACAAAATGGTGCTTGCTGGATATACTTACAAAGTAATTAAAAAAAAACGTAAAGGAGGCTGAAGAATATGTTATTCGTATCTACTTGTAATCAATTCAACCAACAATTTCATCATGTCATCAGCCTGTGGAAGAGTTCGTGTCCTTCCTTTGCCTTATACGGTGCACGCTTCAAAACTGTTTAAGTAAACGAGGATTTCACACGTATCATCCATTGCAGGTTAGAAGACACTGTCTTTTGATCTGCATTTTTGTGTGCCCGCAGGTCAACTGATAAAGAAGATCTGCGGGCTATTTCGCATGCTGCGAACTGAAGGGAGGTGAGCGTATATGACAATCCATTTATTTTTTATTACTTTGACGATCAAGCGTAAATACAAGGATATTGAGACCGTTCTTTACGAACAAGAAGTCGAAACAATTTATGAAGAAATGAAACAGAAACAACTAAAGTATATGAACTAAAACAAGAAATGAAAAATGTGAAAAGGGGGAGATTGACATGTTTATGATGCTTGCCATGCTTGATTGTTATACGATGGAGAAGGACCAGGTTTAGACACGCTCCACATTGATCACCTGCACATATGATAACCGTAAAAGGAGATTGTGAGGTGATCAATGAATGTCGATGTCACCATATATGAGGTTTCCGTCTGTCGGGCACGGATATGCATCTATTCCGCATTCCTTAAAGCACGGGTACGGTAATCCATACCGCATGCAAAGAGAGCAAGAGGAAATGCTCAGACGTTATATGTATCAGTACCGGACTTATTGGTATTAAAGAAAAGGAGCAGGAAACGTCATGGTTTCCTGCTCCTTTTACGTTAGCAAATCCAGCTTGCACCAATGATGATCAACAAAATGAACAGTACAACAAGCAATGCGAATCCGCCTGCAAAACCGCCACCGTAGCCACCGCAGTAGCCTCCAGAATAACCGCCAAAGCCCATAATCTAGCACCACCTTTATCTAATCAAGATACATTTATAAATTATGCAGCTCATGCAGAAAACGAAATCAATATGAGCACAAATAATGAAAACGCCTATTTTGGTTAAAAAATTTTCACTTTCTGCGAAACATTTTCTGAAAAGGAGCGTCTTATAAAGGACAAATAAATTAGGACTAGGTCTTAATTTTTGTTAGGTGAGAGCCGATATGAAAAGTAAGAAAATTTGTAAATAGTTTATTTACTGGTGAAAAGCAGGTGTTAACATTGATTCAAAGCTGGATTGGAAAACAGATGAGGGAACCAAAAGGCTTGTTCTCAAAATGGGTTGCCCGCTATATGGAAAAAAATCATCATAATATCAATGAATGGACGCTTCAACTCTTAAATATACAAGAAAATGACCGAATTTTAGAAATTGGGACTGGAAGAGGCATCACCTTATCAAAGGTAGCAGAAAAACTTGACCGCGGAAAAGTATATGGGGTAGATGCCTCTCGTCAAATGATTAAATATGCAAAAAGAAAACATAAGAAACTTGCAGAACAGGACAAAGCCGTTATTACGCTTGGTAAGGCTGAGCAATTACCTTTTGAAGACAGATCATTCAATAAATTATTTACGGTGCAGACGATCTATTACTTGAAGGATATTGAGCAAGTCATGAAGGAAGTGTACCGCGTTCTTCAAGTGGATGGAGAAGTATTTTTATCTTTCCAAAAGCAGGAGCTGATAAAGGAACAAAAACGGTCAACATCTTTTTCATCGTACAGTGAACAAGAGATCAGCCGCCTGTTTTCAGCATATCACTTTAGAGAAGTCTCGGTTTATCACTATGATACATACATCTGTATCAAAGCCTTAAAATGATGAAAATATTTCCCAGGTAATGAACAAGCAATCAAAAAAGAGGCTCTTCGTCAGAGGAGCCTCTTTACCTGCAATCGAATATAAAAATAAAAAAGACTCTTCAGATGAAGAGCCTTTTGTATGTGATGTAGGCGCCAGCCAGGTGTGTAAGGAATGATAGTATATATAAGGAATTTGTTTGTCGATTAAGGATACCTGTCTGGCTTATTTCTTATATCGACATCGTTCTGCAAAAGTTTAGCTTTTTTTTCAATATTTTCTTTTTTATTTCACTGGAAGACACATTTTTCTTTCTCCCATAGACATGTACCTCCTTATTTTTCACATAATGTGCTGTTTGAAGAAGGGAATTGCCTTAGAAATAGAGAAAATTGTAGAGACTTCATTTTTAAACAAAAGGGAGGAATGAAATCATGTCGGGAAACAAAGGTGTTGTTTATAAAGGAGCAGGAAAAGTAGCAGTGGAGGATATTGGATACCCTGATTTGGTCTTAAAAGACGGCCCAGGTGTACCTAAAGCCAATGTGGGACGCAAATGTGAGCATGGCGTCATTTTAAAAGTAGTGACGACGAATATTTGCGGAAGTGATCAGCACATGGTGAGAGGGCGTACGACTGCACCTGAGGGGCTTGTCCTTGGTCATGAAATTACAGGTGAAGTCGTTGAAGTTGGACGAGATGTAGAGTTTATTCAAAAAGGGGATCTCGTGTCCGTTCCGTTTAATATTGCATGCGGACGCTGCGTAATGTGTAAAGAACAAAAAACCCATGTGTGCTTAAATGTAAACCCGGACCGTCCAGGCTCTGCCTATGGATATGTAGATATGGGCGGATGGGTTGGAGGCCAATCCGAGTACGTCATGGTTCCATATGCAGATTTTCAGCTGCTTAAATTTCCAGACAAAGATCAAGCGTTGGAAAAAATACTTGATCTCACAATGCTTTCCGATATTTTCCCGACAGGTTTTCATGGTGCTTATACGGCTGGAGTAAAGCCTGGTTCAACCGTTTATATTGCAGGTGCTGGGCCAGTAGGTCTTGCAGCAGCACATTCGGCTCAGCTGCTTGGCGCATCTGCTGTGATTGTTGGAGATCTGAATGAGCAAAGACTGGAGCAGGCAAGAAGCTTTGGCTGCGAGACGATCAATTTACGAAAACACGATCGAATCGGCGAACAAATCACGCAGATTTTAGGGGAGCCAGAAGTCGATTGTGCCGTCGATTGTGTCGGCTTTGAAGCTTCGGGTCATGGAGATCAGGGAGAAGCACCTGCGACCGTTTTAAATACGATTATGGATATTACCAAAGTTGGCGGCAAACTTGGAATTCCAGGGCTTTACGTCACAGAAGATCCAGGAGCAGTGGATGCTGATGCAAAAGTCGGTTCTCTGAAAGTACGAATTGGACTTGGCTGGGCGAAGGCTCATACCTTTGTGACAGGCCAAACCCCTGTTATGCAATATCATCGCAGTCTAATGAAATCCATTTTAAGCGGAAGAGCACAGATCGCCAAAGCCGTCAATGCGACCGTCATTGACCTTGATCAAGCCCCTAAAGGATATAGTGACTTTGATTCGGGTGTGGCGAAGAAATTTGTCATTGACCCGCACGGGATGCTTTCTCGATAAATTTTTAACATGAAAGGAGCCGCTCAATAAAATGGGACGGCTCTTTATTGTGGAAAATCCAATGTATTTGAAAGGGGAGGAATCAGTTGAATTCAGATCAGGCCAAAAGAAGAGTAGTAGAACAATTTGGGAGAAATGCAGAAAAGTATGTGACGAGTCAAACTCACGCAAAGGGAGCAGACCTGGATCTAATTGTTGAATGGGCAGCCCCAGAAGAAAGCTGGGTCGTACTCGATATAGCAACTGGTGGCGGGCATACCGCAAAAGCACTGGCTCCATATGTGAATCAAGTGTTTGCGACGGATTTAACGAAAGCGATGCTTTTGAATACATCACTTCATTTAAAAGCGTATCCACAAATTTTTTATGTAGTAGCGGATGCAGAAAGCCTTCCTTTTTTAGATGGCACATTTGATATGGTCACATGCCGAATTGCAGCACACCATTTCCCGCACCCTGAACAGTTTGCCAAGGAGGCATCTCGTGTATTAAAGTCAAATGGTCTGTTTTGCTTTATTGATAATGTTTCGCCAAATGATGAAGAGCTTTCACTATTTATCAATCAGCTGGAACGATTGAGAGACCCAAGTCATGTGTCCTGTCTATCTACAGAACAATGGCGGGAATTGTTTTTAGAAGAGGGAATAAAAGAAGTAAGATCAATGATGCGAAAAAAACGTTACCCTTTTCAAGAATGGGTCAAGCGAACAACGAAAACTTTAAAGGAAGAAGAGAACGTTACGAAATACTTGTTAGATGCTAACGAGAAAATAAAGCAATATTATAGATTGAACATGACAGAGGATCAAATAGAATCAATAGAGGTGGATGACTGGATCGCACTTTTCAGGAAAGAATAAAAATGTCGATTAAACTTGCTGGAAAAAGCAGGATCAAACATTTGTGAGTGGTGACCCCCTCCTGTGCTGTAATATGACTGAAATTAGTATTTGATCCGCACATATTGATTAAAAAACTTACAAGAACCCCTTGTAAGTTTTTTTGCGTTTTTTCAACATTTATAAAAGCGTGTACTATTCTCCTGCATTACGTAACATGTTAAAATGAACAGATTGGAAATATTAATATTTAGTAGAATTTTATACCATATATTATGGTTTGATTGGATGGTAAATATTTTTAGGGATTTTATGTGAGAGAACGAAAGGCAGAATAGAGGAGAGAGATAGGTTGCTAAAAGTACATGACATTAAGAAAAATTATGAGGATCAACAGGTATTAAAAGGGGTAACCTTTCACTTAAAAAAAGGAGAATCGTTTGGTCTATTGGGGCCGAATGGTGCTGGGAAATCCACATTAATTGGTATCTTGACAGGGCTTATCCGCGCAACAAGCGGTTCTGTAACGATTGAAGGTTTAGATTTAAACAAAGAAACAAAAAAAGCACAGCAAATGATTGGTATTGTCCCGCAAGAGATCGCTTTATATTTACATTTGACAGCAAAAGAAAATTTAATATTTTGGGGGAGAATGTACGGACTCAAAGGAAAGAAGTTAAAAAGCAGAGTACAAGAAACACTTCAGTTAATTGGTCTTGAAGATAGAGCAAATGACCAAGTGAAAGTATTCTCTGGAGGAATGAAAAGAAGAGTGAATATCGGATGCTCGATTTTGCATCAACCGAAACTATTAATTATGGATGAACCAACTGTAGGCATAGATCCACAATCAAGAAATCACATATTAGAAACAGTAAAAAAGTTAAATAGTGAAGGGATGACAATTATATATACTAGTCATTACATGGAAGAAGTCGAATATTTATGTGAAAGAATGGCCATTTTGGACCACGGATCGATCCTTGCCATTGGGAATCAACATGAATTAAGTAAGCTTGTTGGCAATCAAAGAGAAATTATTTTTACTATTAAACGTGAACATGGACAAAGCGAAATAGATCGTGTGTGCCAATACATAAATGATGAAGATCCGTTAAAGGAAATTGTGATTCATGGAAATCAAATTAAAATATTTGATCAACATCCTCAGCAGCTATTAAGTCGTCTCATTCAAGGTGTGACTGCATTAAATGTTCAAATTATTTCAGCAGAAATCGTAGAACCAAACTTAGAAAATGTATTTTTATATTTAACTAGTAAAAAATTGAGGGATTAGGCTGTTTGGAGGTGAGCATATGAGCATTTGGGTTGTACTGAAAGATCTATTATTGTTTTTTAGGGATAAGAAAAGCTTTTTTACACTTTTTTTTATGCCCATCATATTAATTGCTATTTTAGGTGCAGCATTTGGAGATAACATGAAGAAAGATAGTGAAATCAGGATCAATTCATTTCGAGTAGGAATAACAGATCAAGATAAGTCCGCTACAAGTAAAATGTTTCTTTCAACATTGTCTAAGAGTGAACTAAGTGACATATTTGATGTGAAGAGCACCTCGAAAAATCAGCTGGAGAAAGATTTAAATAGTAGAGACATTACAATAGGGATAATCATCAAGCCGAATTTTGAAAAAAGCCTATTGAATCATGATCATGTGCAATTGAATATTTTGAAAGGGCCTAATTCGAATTTACAGGAAATGGTTCTGGGAAATGTAGTTTTGCAATTCTTTCAAAATTATCATATGAATCGTATTCTGGTGCCGTTGAATCAAGGTAAAGAAGTGGAAATCGCGTCTGATCAACTGAAAAAAGAACTTGTGAACGAGAGGAATATTCATATCAACAGCCAGCCGATTACATCCTTCCAATACTACGCCGGCGGGATGGGTGTGCTTTTTTTATTAATGACTGTTGTTTTTCTAGTTGGAAGTATGATAGAGGAAAAAGAGGAAGATGTTTATAAAAGGCTGATTGTATCAAAATTAAGCAATACGAGTTACATCGTTGGGAAGTTATTGGGTATTGTTTTGATGAGTATGATTCAACTTGCGGTCATTATTTTATTTACTAGTTTGGTCTTTATGGTGAACTGGGGAGAGCCTTTTACTGTTGTGATGATCGGATGTAGTTTTATATTAAATGCTGCGGGGTTCGGGGTGCTGATTGGTTCTTTTATCAAAAGAGAAAAAACGTTTAACAGTGTGGGGATTTTAGGCACTCAAGTGTTAGCGGCTTTAGGTGGGAGTATGGTGCCCTTATACTTATTCCCACAATGGGTGATTGATATCAGCTATTTTTTACCTAATTCTCTTGCACTTCAAATGTTTTTGAAAAGTATGGCAGGTGCTGATTTTAGTGAAATTCAAAGCGGATTATTACTTAGCTGTGGGATGGGACTAGCTTTCTTCATCATTGCTTTATTAAGAATGTCTTTTGAAAGGAAGCATCGTTATGCATAAAATATTAGCCATTATAACGTTAAAGTTAAAAGAAACATTAAAGTCCCCATTGATCCTCATTTTTTTATTTGTGATGCCAATCGTATTTAGTTTTATCTTTGGTAGTACCGCATCTGATACAAAGAAACCGACAGTTGCTTTTATTCTAGAGCCCAGTCAAGGTAAACTGGATCAAGAAATTTTTCAAATTCTCGAAAAAAACACCAAATTTCTCTGGGTAAAGGCGACTGAAAGCGATGCGAAAGATTTAGTATCTGAAGAAAAGGTCATTGCGTCTGTGAAAGTCGCAAACCCGTTAAAGTCCCATCTGAAAGATAAAGAGATTTTTGATGTGACAGTTTATAAGAAAACTGAGGAATATGCTGTCTTATCTCCCTATTTAAAAGAGACAGCGGCCATCATTTATCAAATCAATCAGGGTGTGAAAGAGCAAAAAAGTGTTTCTCTCACCAATGCTTTAAACAAGTTAAATGAATCTGGCTCCATTTCATTGGTTGAAAAAAATCAAGATGGTGAGGCAAGCCAGCAACCGAATTTAATACCGCTTGGCTTTACTATTATGTTTATGATGTTTGCGATTTCAAGCTCTGCATCATCCATTCATTTAGAGTATAAAGATTATACTTGGCAAAGATTGCTTTCGAGTCCCATTCATAAAATATCTGTGTTATTGGGATATTTCATAGCTTATTTTCTTCTTGGATGGATACAACTGGGTATCCTTCTGACCATCTTATCAATATTTTTCAATGTATACATAGGAAACTTTATGCGCATTTTAGTGTTTGGATCATTCGTTATTGGTCTTGTTGTGAGTTTAGGTTTTATGATTGCAACCTTATCTCATACAAAAAAGCAAGCTGAAGTATTTAGTGCGATTATCATAGTAGGAACTTGCATGCTAGGCGGTATTTATTGGCCATTAGATATCGTTCCAGACATGATGAAGAAGATCTCGTTGGCTATACCGCAAACATGGATGATGTCTGGTTTTGGTGAGATTATGAGCGGTACTGTCAATCACACTATCTTATTATTAGACATAACAGTTTTAGCTGCTTTTACGATTGTTTTTATGGTGATTGGTTTGAAAAATATCCGATCCTATTAATCTCTTTCTAAGAAATTACTTTTACCTTTTAAAAAGCCTAAATCCCTCTATATAGCTATAGAGGGATTTTGTATACAATAACTCTTCAGTATTTTCTGGAGGCGCGGCAATGAAAGGAATAGAAAAATGCTCATATTACCCGTTTAAAAGGATATAATCCTCTGTTAAATCCACAAATGCCTTTAAAGCAGGGGACATCCATTTGTTTTTATGCCAAAATAGTTGAATCTTCGTTGAGAAACAGGGTTCCATCCAGTTGATTTTGATGATATTGCCTTCTGTTATTTCTTTTTTTACAGAAATTTCAGGAAGTACAGCGATTCCTAAGCCTGCCATTACACATTTTTTTATGGCTTCTACATCTGCCAATTCTAGTTTACTTCTTGGTTTTGCATCTGCCTGTGTTAATGAGTGTTCGAAGGCGTAGCGATAATCACATTCTTCAGTTAACAACAATCGTTGCTCGTTTAAATCAATGGGATATACTTTTTGTTTTTTGCTCAAAGGATTTGTTGGACAGCATACAATGGCCATCGGTTCATCTTTTAATTCTTTTACAAGTAAATGTGAGGATACTACAGGATTCATGGATAATAAGGCGACATCAATTTGTCCTTCAAGTAATAGAGTTAAGACATCCTTTTCCGCTATTCCTGGGCGGAAGATCAGTTCCACTTTTGGATACTTGGTTTGAAAGTCCGTTAAAATATGAGGAAGCCGGTAGGTACATTGTGTTTCAGATGCACATATTCTCAAAATGCCGCTTGGCTCATTCATCCCACCAACAGCCTCTAATGCTTCCCCTGTTAAGCCTAAAATTTCATCTGTATAATGTTGAAATTGTCTGCCAGCTTCTGTTAAGATCACCCTTTTTCCAAGCCTTTCAAATAGAGGCGTTCCTAGCTCTTCTTCCAATGCCACAATATTTGCTGTGATGCTAGATTGAGCATAACCAAGCATTTGTGCAGTTTTTGTAAAGTTTAATATTTTTGATGCTGTTTGGAACATCATCAGTTGTTTGATTTCCAACTTCAAACCTCCCTAAATCGGATGAGCCGATTGATACAATCAGAAAACTTCTATAGATAGATCATAACATTTTCACTATCATAAAAGTAAGCGCTTGCAATCTTTTGTTATTTCAAATATTCAGATTTACAAAGGGGAGATGGCTTTGTTTGAAGTGATTGTTAATTCAGTGAATGATTTTTTATGGACATATATTTTAGTATTCATGTTAATAGGCATAGGAATCTACTTTACAGTGAGAATGAAATTTATGCAAATTGTCTTACTAAAAGAGATTTTCCGTTCTATTTTTGAAAAAGCACCCAAAGCCAAAAAGGGAAGTCATGAAATTTCATCTATGCAAGCTTTTTTTATTGGAGCTGCTACAAGAATTGGTACTGGAAATATGGCAGGCGTTGCGATTGCTATCACTGTTGGTGGTCCTGGAGCTATTTTCTGGATGTGGTTTGCAGCCGTTTTAGGAGGAGCCTCTGCATTTGTCGAAAGTACACTGGCACAAATTTATAAGGTGAGAACAAATGACGGATTTAAAGGAGGCCCTGGTTACTATATTCAAAAGCAATTCGGATTGAAATGGCCAAGTAGGATTTTTGCCTTTTCTGTTATTCTTAGTTTCGGCTTAATTTTTAACGCTGTACAAACGAATACAATTACAAATGCCTTTCAGTATTCATTTGGGATCAGCCCGATTGCCATGGGGCTATTTGTCACAATTTTTACAGCTTGCATTATTTTTGGTGGTGTGAAGCGAATCGCTAATTTTACACAAATCATTGTGCCAATTATGTCGGCATTTTATATCATTTTAGCACTTTATGTGATTGTCACTAATATCGGTGCTGTACCCGCAGCATTAGCAAGTATTATGAAAAGTGCATTTGGATTAGAACAAATCGTTGGAGGCGGCATTGGTGCTGCGATAATGAACGGTGTAAAACGGGGGCTCTTTTCAAATGAAGCAGGAATGGGTAGTGCACCAAACGCTGCTGCTGCCGCCAATGTTACGCATCCAGTAAAACAAGGATTTGTTCAATTGTTAGGTGTATTTTTTGACACATTAGTGGTTTGTAGCTGTACAGCCTTTATTATTATGCTATCGACAGTAGAAACAGCAGGTGAATTATCTGGTATCGAAATTACACAAGCCGCAATGGCACAGCATTTTGGATCTTGGGCTAGTATTTTCTTAGCATTTGCTATATTTACTTTTGCTTTTAGTTCTATTGTAGGAGGCTACTATTATGGTGAAGCCAATATCGGCTTTATCCATAATAGTGTAACAGCGTTATTGACGTATCGAATCATGGTATTATTGATGATCATGTTTGGAGCTGTGGCCAACTTACAAATCGTTTGGACGTTGGCCGACTTGTCGATGGCCATTATGGCAATCGTCAATTTGATTGCAATTGCTATCCTAGGAAAATATGCTTTTGCCGCTTTAGATGATTATATTCAACAAAGGCTGTTAGGCAAAAATCCAGTCTTTTATGCATCTAGCATACCAGGTTTAAAAGAAATAGAGTGGTGGGGAGCAGAAAAACAAACGGCTCACTCAACAAACTTAAATGAAGGAGTAGAAAAATCATGAGGAATTTTGAATATCATTGCCAAACAAACATAATGATGGGGACTGATCAGTCAAAAGAAATTGGATCTATAGTGGAGGATCTTTTATTGCCAGGTGCCAAAGTGATGATTGTGACAGATTCTGGTGTGAGAAACGCAGGGCTCATTCAGCCTATTGAAGCGTATTTGCAGGAAGCAGGTTATTCTGTATTTGTATTTGATCAAGTATCTCCAAACCCTAGAGATAATGAATGTCTAGCTGGTGCAGAGCTCTTTAGAAAAGAACAAGCATCAGCGGTTATTGCGATTGGTGGCGGAAGTCCAATGGATACGGCGAAAGCAATTGCTTTATTAGGGCCAAATGGCGGCATTCCTGAAGATTATATATCAGGGAAGAAGGCATATGCTAATCTATCTCCACTAATTTGTATTCCAACAACGGCTGGTACTGGCTCTGAGGTAACACGTTCATCTGTCATCACGTTAGCTGCTTCACATAAAAAAATCACATTAAAACATGCCTTGCTTCGGCCAACCATTTCGATTTTAGACCCAGCTCTTACATTAACGGTGCCAAAAAGCATAACAGCCGCAACAGGCGTTGATGCATTGGTACATGCTATTGAAGGCTATTCTTGTAAAGTAACAAATCCTATTTCAAAAGCAATGGGTGCAAGTGCAATGGAGACCATTGTAAAATACTTACCAGCAGCATATGAAGATGGCTCTGATCTAGAAGCAAGATACAAAATGCAAGAAGGTAGTTTACTAGCCGGCTTATGCTTCGGTTCAGCTGATGTCGCGGCCGTTCATTGCTTAGCAGAAGCTCTTGGCAGTCTTTATGATACACCTCATGGTATCGCAAACGCGGTATTTTTGCCTTATGTCATGCAATTCAATGCAGCTGAAAACAAGGTGTTACACGCAGAGCTTGCCAAAATAATGAGCTTTGCAGATAAAACGGATTCAGATGATGTGGCGATTCAAAAATTAATTGATGGCATGTATACTTTTACAAAAAATTTAGGTATTCCAGCACTAAAAGATTTATCTTATGTAAAAGAAGAAGATTTTGAAAAAATGGCTGAATTAGCAGAACAAAACGGCTCTACATCAAGCAATGTTCGTACCGTTACGAAAGCCGACTACTTAGACATTTTAAAAGCTGCTTTTGATCAATGAATTCCAAAGAAACATCCTCCTATGACACGATCACTTGGAGGGTGTTCTTTTATGTTTCATGTGACTATGTATCGTCTATATAAGAATGGTATGATGACAACATCTGATGGAGAAAGGATTGGATAAACGATGAACTTTCGCAATAAAACGGTCGTCATCACAGGTGCAGCCAATGGAATTGGTGAAATGATCGCTTGGGGCTATGCAAAAGAAGGAGCGCGAGTGGTGCTTGCTGATATAGATGAAGAAAAGGGAAAGCGTTTGGAGGAGCAGCTGAGAAAAGAGTCCTATGAAGTTTATTTCATCAAAACGGATGTGAAACAGGAGAAGGATATTCAGCGCTTAATGTCGTTTGCGGCAGAGCGCTTTAAAACGATTGATATTCTCATTAATAATGCTGGTGTCATGTGTACTGTATCGCCTTATGAAGTAACGGTCGATGAGTGGGATCGTGTGTTACAAACGAACCTAAGAGGGACTTTTTTATGTGCAAGAGAAGCAGCACGTTATATAAAAGAAAATCCAAAAGGCGGGTCTATTGTGAACATTTCATCTACCCGCGCTACCATGTCAGAGCCTCATACAGAAGCATACGCTGCCTCAAAAGGCGGCATTTCAGCGCTTACTCATGCGTTGGCAGTTTCTTTTAGTCAGGATCACATTACGGTGAATAGCATTTCCCCTGGATGGATTGAAACGAAGGATGAGAAAAGTCTTCGAGAAATTGACCATCAGCAGCATCTTTCCAATCGAGTCGGTACGCCAAAGGATATTGTGAAAGCCTGTTTTTATTTAACTGATGAAGACAATCAATTTGTGACCGGCACAGATTTGGTCGTTGATGGAGGCATGACTAGAAAAATGATTTATGCGGATTAACATGAAAAACATTGACGCTTTGATCGAGGCGCAGTACAATATGTAACAATTCAGCTGAAGATCGTGATGAAAAAAAGACACAGCGCAAATAGAGAAGAGTACATCATAGCTGCCCCACACAGAGAACTCCGTGAAGCTGAGAAGGAGCTGGGAAGCATGATGGAACCAAGCCTCTTAGCTCTGCACCGGATTCCCTCAGATGGTGGTGCAGCGAACTTCTCCCGTTACAGAGAAGGGTGAATGATCACCCGCTAAGGTTCATCTGGCAACAGATGAATGAACTGAGGTGGCAACGCGGAGTAAATCCCGTCCTCAAGACAGAAATGTCTTGGGGGCGGGATTTTTTTTATGACAAATAGGGGGGACCATGATGAAAAAACATTGGCGGGATATGAGTATTTTGCTTGGAGCCATCGGGATCGCAAACATAGGAGAATGGATTTATATGATTGCCCTCCATCTGCTTATTTTTCAAGAAACGGGCTCTGTACTTGCTGTAACAGCAGTTTATTTGCTAAGACCTGCGGCTGCTCTTTTGACCAATAGCTGGTCTGGCAGTTTGATTGACAGGCTGAATCAGCGGAATGTGATGATCAGTTTAGATATTACCCGCGCTCTGCTCATTGCATGCATCCCTTTTGCCTTATTCTCAGGACATCTGCTCATTCTGTATGTCATGGTGTTTTTCATACAGATGGCACAAGCGATGTTTCATCCAGCGTCGATGGTGTATATGACAGGACTAATCCCAGCCGATAACCGAAAACGGTTTAATGCCATTCGCTCTTTATTACAATCCGGTGGATTTTTACTTGGGCCCGCCGCCGCTGGTCTGCTCTTTCTAATCGGGACTCCTGTTCTTTCAATTTATGTAAATGCCATCTGCCTGTTGATATCTGCTTTGTTAACGATGTGTTTACCGAATTTGCTCAAAACAGATTCTGGACAAAAGGGGTTTTCCCTTTCAATGTTAAAAGAGGATGCAAAGCTTGTTCTGCAATTTAGTCTGACGTCACGCCAGATCATGGCGGTATATTTATTATTTAGTGCGGCGATATCGGTCCTTCCTACGGCCATTGACTCACTTGAAACAGCCTTTGCAAAAGAAGTATTATTGCTGACTGATACAGAATACGGCCTTCTTGTCAGTATAGCTGGAGCGGGTATCATCGCAGGGGCAAGTCTTAATTCGGTCATTGTCGAAAGGCTGTCAGTTTCGCTGATGCTTGGAACCGGCAGTTTGTTTGTGGCGTTTGGCTATCTTATTTATGCATTTTCCAGCAGTCTAGTTGCAGCCGCCGGTGGATTTTTTATATTAGCCTTCTTTTTAGCATTTGCGAACACAGGCTTTATGACGTTCTATCAAACGAATATTCCGGTAGAGGTGATGGGGAGGGTAGCCAGCTTTTATGCGTTGGTTGAAGCCATTCTGACGATGATCATGACAGGAATATTCGGTGGACTCGCTCATATTTTATCGATCAGAATTTCCGTCATTATTGGGTGTATATGTATGCTTCTGATCTGTCTATTGCTATGTTTTGTCATCTTTCGTCCATTGACTGTCAAAAAAATAGTGCATCCTACTTAGAAAATTAAAAAAATTATGTTATCATTATTTAAGTAAGTTAATTAAATTGATGAGAAAAGGAGTCTTACAAATGAAAGCACTACGCTGGCACGATCAAAAAGACATTCGACTAGAGGAAATTGATGAACCAACAGTTGCTCCAGGAAAAGTGAAACTTAAAGTAAAATGGTGCGGCATTTGTGGTAGTGATTTACATGAATATTTGGGCGGACCGATCTTCATTCCTGTGAATGAACCTCATCCACTTACAAAAGAAAAAGCACCCATTACGCTCGGACACGAGTTCTCTGGCGAAGTTGTTGAAGTAGGAGAAGGCGTGAGCAATTATAAAGTAGGCGATCGAGTGGTTGTTGAACCTATTTTTGCAACTCACGGGCATCAAGGTGCTTATAATTTAGATGAAAACATGGGCTTTTTAGGACTTGCCGGAGGCGGCGGTGGATTCTCTGAATATGTATCAGTGGATGAAGAATTACTTCATTTATTACCAGACGAAATCTCATATGAGCAAGGCGCGCTTGTCGAGCCTTCTGCAGTTGCTTTATATGCGGTTCGTTCTAGTAAAGTACAAGCTGGGGATACAGCGGCTGTGTTTGGCTGCGGACCAATCGGTTTACTTGTCATCGAAGCATTAAAAGCAGCTGGTGCTACTGATATTTATGCAGTTGAATTATCAAAAGAACGCCAAGAGAAAGCAAAAGAGCTTGGAGCGATCATTGTTGATCCTTCTCAATATGAAGATGTTGTTCAAGAAATTGCTAGCCGTACAAACGGTGGCGTCGATGTATCTTTTGAAGTGACAGGTGTACCTGTTGTATTGAAGCAAGCAATCCAATCAACTAGAATTTCAGGTGAAACAGTCATTGTGAGTATTTGGGAAAAAGGCGCAGAAATTATGCCGAATGATATCGTCATCAAAGAACGTACAGTAAAAGGAATTATCGGCTACAGAGACGTATTCCCATCTGTATTAAACTTAATGAGAAAAGGCTATTTCTCTGCAGACACACTCGTCACGAAAAAAATCAAGCTGGACGATGTGATCGAGGATGGCTTCCATGCTTTAATCAATGAAAAAGATCAAGTGAAAATTTTAGTCAGTGCTGAATAAGTAAGATGACAAAGGGAATGGCATAAGCCATTCTCTTTTTTTATGTGATCAGGTATTTTCATAATGAGAGCTGCGGTTGAATAGTGATAATTGAAAAGATGTTTCATGATAAGGGAGATGACATCATGTTTTATCACATCAAAGAATTGCAATATGAAGCAAAGCCCTCAAAGCCTGATCCGCTTTACGCGAAAAAGCTGCAAGAAGTATTAGGCGGACAGTATGGAGAAATCAGTGTGATGATGCAATATTTATTTCAAGGCTTTAATTGCCGGGCAGACCAAAAATATAGGGATTTATTATTTGATATTGGTACAGAGGAAATTGGCCATGTCGAAATGCTGGCGACGATGATCGCACGTCTGCTTGATAAAGCACCGGTAAAAGAACAGGAACAGGCGTATCAAAGCGATCCAGCACTTGCGGCTGTTATGGGCGGAATGAACCCGCAGCATGCAATTGTTGCCGGTTTAGGGGCAATGGCAGCGGATAGTCAAGGGTATCCGTGGAATGCTAAGTATATCATTGCAAGCGGAAATTTAATGGCTGATTTTAGAGCCAATTTAAATGCAGAATCACAAGGGAGACTTCAGGTCACAAGGCTCTACGAAATGACCGATGATCGAGGTGTGAAAGATATGCTCTCTTTCCTTATAGCTCGTGATACTTATCATCAAAATATGTGGCTTGCCGCAATTAAGGAATTAGAAGAGCGAGAAGGGGATATCGTCGTACCAACCACCTTCCCTCGTTCATTAGAAAAACAGCAAGTATCCTATGACCTGTTTAACTTCTCAAGAGGGGAAGAAAGCAAGGAAGGCAGATGGGCACATGGCCGCAGCATGGATGGAAAAGGAGAGTTCAGATATATTTCTGCACCTGTCGTATTTGGCTCAGCACCAAAGCTCAAACCCGCACCAAAAGAACTGTTTAACACACCAAAAAAGGGTGAATAAAAAAGTCGATCAGGTTTTTGTGCCTGATCGACTTTTTAACGTCCGAGAGTTCTTCCGTATACGCTGACACGTTTCTCTAATAATGCAAAAGCTAATTCAAAGAAAATGCTCAGCATCCAATAGATCAAAGCAGAGACGAGATAAGTTTCTAAAAACTGATAGCCGTCATTTGCAATGATCCGGGAAATACCCATGATTTCGAGTACCCCAATTGTAAACGAAAGAGATGTCGCTTTTAATAACTGAACGAGCTGATTGCCTAGGTTCGGTAAGGCCACAACAAATGCCTGCGGCAAAATAATACGCAGCATCGCTTGCCTAGTTGTCATACCTACAATTTTTGCCGCTTCAAGCTGCCCTTTGTCTACTGCGAGAAGTGCACTCCGGACCACCTCTGTTAAATGAGCGGCTGAATGCAGACTGAAGGTAATAAGGGCCACAGCTAATGGGGAGACCATATCCGGGTGAAGGGTCAGCCCGAATGTGCCGCTTATACTAGTTAGAACAAAAGGAAGCCCATAAAAAAAAGCGAACAGTTGAACAATAAGCGGCGTTCCTCTAAAAAAGGAGACGTAGAGCGTAACGAGCTGTCTGAGTACAGGGATGCGAAAGAGACGAATGAAAGCAAAAACAGATCCAATCACAAGACTCACAGCCATGGAAACAAGTGCAATTAATAAGGTGAAAGGAACACCTTTTAGAATATGTGGTACTTGGTCAATCGCAAATGGAATATCAATGGTTTGCATCTAATCGCCTCCTTAACGTGACAGACTGGTGCGGCCTTTTACAAATTTCTTTTCAAGCAGCATGGTGACTAATTCAATGCTCATACAAATGAGCCAGTACACAATCGCAATGATTACATACACTTCAAACATGCCGATTCCGTAGTTGTTCCCTAAGATAATCTTCACCTGTCCCATAATATCGATGAGCCCGATCGTAAAGGCAATCGCCGTGTCTTTCACGAGATCAATGGTGTAATTTCCGAGGTTTGGCAGGGCAATGAGAAAGGCCTGCGGGATAATGATCCTGATCAAAGCCTGCGTATCTGTCATCCCAACAATGTAGGCGGCTTCCAGCTGATCTTTCCCAACTGATGAATACGCACTGCGAAAGACTTCAGATAAATAAGCGCCAGTATGTAAAGAGAATGTCATCATCACAAATAGCACACGATCCCAATGATTGATTTGAATCCCTGCCACAAGTAAAAGCTGGGGCAGTCCAAAATAAATCAAGAACAACTGAACAATTAATGGCGTACTTCGTGTAAAAGATAAATAGATAACAGCCAATTGCTTCAGCACTGGGATTTGTTTTATACGAATGCATGCAAATAAGAGCCCTATTATGATGGCGAAAAACAAAGACACTGCAATAATGAGAAAAGTGAGTGGCAGGCGTTCAAGCACCTGTAAAAAGATTCGCAGCCAATCTCCAGCTGTAAACGTCATGATGCTTCCTTCCTTTCTTCATATTGATAGCCTTGCTCTGAGATGTAGTCAATATCTTGAAAGAAATCAACCCCAAACCACTTTTTCGCAAGCTTAGGCAGTGTTCCATCATCGATCATCTCTTGTGTGACTCGGTCCAAATCTGCTGCAAGCTGCTTCTCACTTGGCTGTAAGACAAGATAGATCGGCTCCTTTGACACAATGCCGCCCACTTTGACCTTTAGGTTCAGATGCTTTTGAATGGTATCGAAGGTCGATATATTCATAAAAGCCGCATCGGATCGTCCGCTTTCAACACGCTTTAAGTTGAGTTCATTTGAAGGGCTTTCAATGGTTGTCAGCGGAATATCTGGATCATGTTCTTCATTATATTGATTTAATATGGAACGCAATCCGCCGCTGGGACTGACAGGAGCGAGCTTTTTTGATGTCATATCGTCAAGCGATTGAATATCCCGGTTTGATTCATTCACAATTAAACCTGTCATCGAATAGCCGTACGGAACTTTAGGGTAAAGAAACCGTTTTTCGCGTTCAGGGTTACTGAAAAACCAATTAGCTGCCATTTCAAACTTCCCCGCGCCAACACCAATTAAATTGGATTCTTCCTCGCCAAATATGTAATCAAAATGTATGTGCGGAAGTCTTTTTTCCACTTCATTTAAATAATCAATGTTATAGCCAATCGGTTCGTTTCGGTCATTTGTGGCTAAAAAGGGTGGATTGACCTCTGCACTCAGAGCGACTTTCACAATTTGTTTTCCATCATCTGTTGTTGTTTTCACACTGCTGCAGCCAATCAGAGAGAGGAGAAACAGAAGGACACCAGCCGTCATGAATGCTGTCTTTTTCTTCATATGTCTTCCTCCGATCCTTGCCACATTCCGCGATGAATCCTGGATAAAAATTGTTTTGTTCGTTCATGCTGAGGCTTCATGAGGACGTCTTCTGGTGAGCCTTTTTCAACGATTTCTCCATCTGCCATAAAGATCACCGTATCCGCTACATCCTTTGCAAACGAAATTTCATGCGTCACAATGACCATCGTCATCCCTTGGCTCGCAATATCTTTGATCATTTCAAGGATTTCTCCGACCATCTCGGGGTCCAGTGCGGACGTTGGTTCATCAAACAAAAGCACCGCAGGATTCATCGCAAGAGCACGGGCAATTCCAATCCGCTGCTGTTGGCCGCCGGATAATTCACTTGGAAATGCATCCTTTTTATGAAGCAGTCCAATCCGCGCTAAAAATTGCTCTCCAACCTTTTCTGCTTCTTTTTTAGACATGTTTTGGGACACAATCAATCCCTCTGTAATATTTTCAAGTGCTCGTTTATTTTGAAACAAGTGATAATGCTGAAATACCATGGAAGATTGCTGTCTTAGTTTTAATAGATCTTTTTTATGATATCGTTCAAATTGAATCGTGGCTTCTCCAACAGTCAGCTCTCCTTTGTCTGGAATGTCGAGGCTGTTTAAACTGCGGAGAAGTGTTGTTTTTCCTGATCCGCTCGGTCCAATAATTGCGACCACTTCACCTTCTTGTACAGTGAAATCAATGCCTTTTAACACATGGGTCTGCCCATAAGATTTATGTAGATTAGTAGCTGAGATCATAAAAGCATCACGTTCCTTTGACAGATGTACTTAATATTGATAAAATTTAACACATTAAATCCTATAAGTAAAGTATGTTTTATTTATTCCGATTGGAAAAATGAGATATCATAGATTGTGAGAAACAGAGGAGTTGGATACGTTTTGTCTAAAGCATTATTTGTCGATACCGATTTTCAAAAAACATGGCTCAATCAGCTGGAATCTCTTCGCGAAACGATCGAACAAAACGCAAAAAAACATGATGAAGGGGCTTATTTTCCTAAACAGAATATCGAATCATTAGTAAACATGGGATATACAGCCCTGTCTCTTCCCGCTGAATATGGAGGCGGGGGTCAATCTGTAACGGATATGGTTCTATTTCAAGAAACGCTTGGCAGCATGGACGGAGCGACTGCCTTATCGATCGGCTGGCACCAAGGGGTTGTTGGTGAAATTTATGAAAAGAAACTATGGAATGAGAAACAGCTGCAATTCTTTGCGGAAGAAGTGAAGAAGGGCGCCCTTGTCAACCGCGCTGTGAGTGAGGCGCAGACCGGCAGCCCAACAAGAGGCGGTAAGCCTGGGACAACAGCGATTAAATCAGGTGATCGCTGGGTGATCAATGGACGTAAAATTTTCACAACGATGTCACCAGCTCTCACATACTTTTTAGTCGGCGTATGGATCGAAGAAAAAGAAGCGATGGGATTCTTCTTAATTCACCGTGATACAAAAGGTGTTTCTATAGAAGAAACATGGGATGTTGTCGGCATGAGAGGAACAGAAAGCCATGATTTAATCTTAGATCAGGTTGTGGTCTCAGATGATATGCTTGTTGAAGTGCAAAAAGGACCTCGGGGCGGTACGTTAAACCCTTGGATCGCACATATTCCTTCCTGCTATTTAGGAATTGCACAAGCGGCAAGAGACTATGCTGTTCAGTATGCCATCACCCATTCACCGAACAGTATCAGCGGAACGATAAGTGACCTGCCGAATGTCCAAACACTGATTGGCGAAATTGATTTACTACTAAAGCAAGCACGCCACGTCATCTATTCAACGACAACATTGTATGAACAGCCAGAAAAAAGAGAGCTGTTACTCAATGAATTCGGAGCTGTGAAGCATACAGTCGTCAATCATAGTCTGCAAGTGGTTGATAAAGCCATGCGTTTAGTCGGTGCAAAAAGCTTAAGCCTTGGCTGTCCGCTGCAGCGTTACTATCGAGATATTCGTGCCGGGCTCCATAACCCGCCAATGGATGATATGACGATTTCAAAAATCGCGAAGCAGGCCATAGAAGAGAAAAAAGAAAGCTAATCTGATCAGAAAGCCGGATGAAACCGGCTTTTTTTATTTGGCAGAAAAGAGGACAAGCGTCCCTTATGTCTCATCGCTCAGGCATGCTACAATCAATAGAAATCATAGGAAAAGGAGCGATTTTTTTGAAGAAAAAGCATATGAAATGGCTGTTTTCAGGCTTCATGCTGATGGCACTTTGTATCGGCCTTCCTTCATCAAGTGAGGGAACATCACCAGCGTGGTCAGTAGATGAATTCATGAAAGACAGGGAAGGCACATTTGTCATCCAAGAAGTAAAAGAAAAATCGCCATGGGTATATAACAAAAAAAGAGCGAACGAGCGCTTTGCCCCACAATCAACATTTAAAGTGGCAAATGCCCTCATCGGGCTCCAAACAGGCGCAGTGAGAGATGAATATGACATCAAATATTGGGACGGAGTAAAAAGAGAGATTGATAACTGGAATAAGGATCATACACTGGGTTCTGGCATGAGAGATTCAGTCGTCTGGTACTATCAAGCCATGGCGCGTGACATCGGAGAAGAACGCATGAGCCATTGGGTGAAAGCCATTCATTATGGAAATGAAGACATATCTGGCGGAATCGATCAATTTTGGTTAAGCAGTACGTTACAAATTTCTCCAGTAGAACAAGTCCATTTTCTTAAACAGCTATATGAAGAAAGTCTCCCATTTGACCTGTCTGTCATGAGAAAGGTCAAACGAATGATGATCCAAGAAGAAGAGAAACATGCCATCCTATACGGAAAAACAGGCTCCGGCTCAGGCATCGGCTGGTACGCAGGCTTCATCAAACATGAAAACAAAACCTACATCTTCGCCACAAATATCGAAGGCACCGGACTAGAAGCAAAAGAAATTACCTATCGTATTTTGAAAAAATATCATTTGATTGAAGCATCCGTTTAGGATGCTTTTTTATGTGTGAAAAAGGGGATATATAGATAAGCTGATGATATATGGATTAGTTTGAAAGAATGATATATTTATAGAAATATATTGAAGTATCATTTCAAATGTATTATTATATATGGCGTAATGTTACAAATGTTACAAATATATGATAAGGAGATTAATATGAACCTAAAAAGAAAAGTAAAATGGAAAAGGAATATCGCGGCACTACTAGCCTTTGTGATGCTTTTATCAATGTTACCTTCTGATATTTTTGCAGAAGAGCATGACAAAAATACAAAATCAAGTCATAACAGCTTAGAAGAGTTTGATGATTCAAAAGCCCTGGAATGGGCAGGCGTTGACGAAGATGAAATTGGAAAAGACGGAGAAGTTCTTTCAGAAAGAACAGAAAACAGCAAACTTTTTTATGAAGGAGAGGGTGTATTTACACAAGAGGTATATCCTGATCCTATTCATATAAAAGAGGCCTCAGACGCTGAGTGGGAGGACATCTCTCCTGAATTAAAGACGATCTCGCAAAAAGAAATAGAGACAGAAAATGCGAGATTAGAATCGACTTTTCAAAAGCAAATGAAGCAAGGACTATATGCTACATTTGAACACAAGAAGCATCAAATGGAATTTTCAATTTTAAAAGCTTCAGGTAAAAATAAATCAGAAATCAATTCCAAGGATACCTCAGCACAATTTAAAGAGAACACCAACGAGCTTACATATGAAGAGGTATTTCCAAATATAGATTTACGATCATTTACCTTTAATGAAAACATCAAAGAAGATATTGTACTTAATCGATATGATGGCTACAATTCTTTTACATTTGAAATAAAAACAGATCTAACTGGGGAAATTGAGGAAGACGGTTCTATTACATTTTATGATCAGAAAAAGCGGAACATTTTTCAAGTCCCAAAACCATTTATGACTGATTCTAATTTAGATGAAAAGTCAGGTGAAGTGGCTCGCTCAGAAGATGTGAGCTTTAAACTAGAAAAAGAAGACGATGGCTATTTACTTCGTGTGACAGCAGATGAAAAATGGCTCAAAGATCCTGAACGAGTTTATCCTGTGTCTATCGATCCTTCGACTTCTTTATCTGTGTCAGCAGACACATTCATCATGAGTAAATACCCAACAACAAACTATTCATCCTCTACGCAAAAATGGGATGCTAATCTGAAAAGTTATGTACTGAAAACCGGTTATTATGATAAAACAACTGGTACAAACTACGCTTTCATGAAGTTTAATTCATTCAAGCCGATTCAAAATATGAATGTAACAAAAGCGACGCTCAAAACATATGTTGCTCATTCATATTACGGGACGAAAGCAACTGGCCTTTGGCTGGATACAGTGAATGCCAACTATGATCATACAAAACTAACGTGGAACAATAAACCAAGCTCTAAAAACATCGGCAAAGCCAATGTATATAAAGGACAATGGGCGAGCTATGATGTGACATCAACCATCAAAGCTTGGAATAGCGGAACAGCTAACTATGGTTTTAAATTACATGCAAATGGAAATGGGCAAGACCATTGGAAAAAAATAATCTCATCAACAAACTCTACCAATAAACCAGTCATTGAAGTAACGTATACCATTCCACAAGCAAATGCACCAACTGTAAAAGGTTTTAGTAATGGAAATGGTACAGGCTACTTCAATTTAAGTTGGAAAAAGGTAGCTGGTGCAAAAGGCTACAAAGTGTGGTTATACAACGGAAAAGAGTATGAAGCCATTTCAGTTGGAAATGTGGCATCATGGAGTACAAAAGGAAAGAATATATGGCCAACAGCAAGCGAGATTGCTGCTAAAAAATATAAACTTCATTTAGACGGAAAAGGTGGAACTGAATTAGCAGTTGATCCTTCCCCAGTTTACAAAAACTCAGGTGGCAATTATGCGACAAGTAAAAATTATTGGGTAGCTGTAAGTGCGATTTTTGACCAAGGTGAAGGCGCAATGTCGGCAAAAGTAAAACCTGTCGTGCCGAATGTGGCTAGAGTGAAAGCACCTAGTACAAAAGGATTCAATAATAATAATGCAACAGGTTACTTTGATCTTTCATGGAATTCAGTTTCCGGTGCGACCGGTTATAAAATACAAATGTTTAATGGGAAAAGCTATGAGACATTGGATCTTGGGAATCAAACTTCATGGTCAACAAAAGGGAAAAAAGTATGGCCGACAGCTGCTGAGATTAAAGCAGGTAAATATGCATTGCACCTCCAAGATGGAAAAGGGGCAGAGCTTCCAATTCATCCTGGTGCGACTTACAAAAATGCTGGAGGAGATGCGGCTCAAAAACATTATTCCTTCAGAGTGATTGCCTATAATAAAGATGGAGAAGCCATTGCTTCACCGCCAGCTGGACCAACTTTACCTGATTTATCTAGACCGAAAGCTTTATCTGGATATGCTTATACAAATACTAAAGAGAGCCAAACAGGTTATTTCAATTTACATTGGGACAAAGTGAAAAATGCAAAAGGATATAAAATTAACATCTATAATGGTAAGGCATATCAATCATTTGATGTTGGTGATGTCGATCATTGGACAACACAAAACAAGAATATTTGGCCAACTCCTGCTGAAATTAAAAGTGGGAAATATGTGCTTCATACAGATGGAAAGGGCGGAGAATTAGCGCTAGACCCATCACCAGTATATGAAAATGCAAATGGAAATTATAAAGGACGCAAGAACTACTCCTTTACCCTTTCCGCCTACGATGCAAATGGAGAAACCATTCCGACACCAGCCTTTAACCCGACATTCCATGAAGGGGCCGAATTCCTTGGATCAGAGGATTACTGGTCGATTATTGATATACCAGACGGCCAGCTTAATGGTGCAACTGGGAATGTGATTGTCAGTGAAGAAGAAATGTCGATTGATGGAAGAGGACCAGGACTTGGAATGGGTCGAACGTACAATAGTTTAGATGCAGCTGACCACCTGTTTGGTCAAGGGTGGTACGCAGATGTAGAAACGAGTATCACGCCAACAAAAGAAGGTGTCATCTATCTTGATGAAGATGCCACAACTCATGTTTTTACAAAAAAAGCAGATGGAACGTATCAACCACCAACAGGTATTTTCCTTGAACTAACGGAATCAAAAGATGAATACATGTTAAAAACGAAGGATCAAACCTTTGCACACTTTAGTAAAAATGGTGGGAAAATCACCAAGGTTGTAGATGGACATAAAAATACAACGACATACAAATATAACGAAAACAATCAGCTCACTTCAATGGAAGATGCTTCTGGCCGAAAAATAACAATGGATTATGATGAAGATGGTCATATCATGTCGGTTCAAGGACCAAAAGGGAAAAAGCTTTCATATGAGTATGATGCAGGTTTACTAACGAAAGTCATAGATTCAGATGGAACAAGTATCTCATATGAATACGATAAAGAAGGCAGATTGATTAAACAATTCTCTCAAAACAGTACAAAAGATCAGCCTGTTTTTACAGAATACCAATATGAAAATCATCGTTTAGTCAAGGCAATCAATGCAAAAAAAGAAACCTTTGAGTATGCATATGATTTATCTAAAAAGACACTCATGCTAACGCAGCCAAACGGGCGAAAAATACAGTATACGTATAACGAAGCAGCCAATCCAATTCAAGTTGTAGATGATGCGGAAGGGCTTAAGATTACCACTAAAACCAAATATGAAGGCAACCAAATCGTAGAAGAAACTGACCCAAATGATGTAGAGAAAGGAAAAGCTACAGAAAGCTATTCGTATGACAAAAATGGCAACGTCATTCAGGCGAAAGATGCTTACGGGACAGAAACCTACGAGTATAACAAAAACAATGATGTCACTAAAGTGAAAGATACAGAAGGAGATATTACAGATATCGCCTACGATGGATTAGATGCTGTATCTGAAACGGATCAAAGTGGAAATATGTCTTCAGTAAGTATTTATGACTCGTACGGGAATTTGATACAAACGAGTAAAGAACTTGCTGCAGGCGCGAGTATATTAAAAAATGGCAGTTTTGAAGATACGCTAACTGGCTGGAAGCTTACAGCATCTAAGGATGACGGGAAATTAGCGCAAATAGCTGGGAAAAGTGGTGCGTTATCGGGAGGCCGAGTATTAGAGGTCAGTTCACAGTCGACAACTGAAGGAACAGAACTTGGCTATTCTTCGGCTACACAAGAAGTAACACTAGAGCCAAATACGACGTATACACTGAGTGGGAAAATAAAGACAGAACTAACGAAAGCAAGAGCATTTTTTAACATTGATTTAAGAGATACAAACAATAAACGAATTCAATGGATCAGCAACGGCTACAGCACACTATCAGGCAAAAACGATTGGACAAAACGCCAAGTCACGTTTACGACGCCATCCCATGCAGGCAAAGCTGTGATCTATATGGAAGTGGATCATCGAGATAAGGCTGGAAAAGGAAAAGCCTGGTTCGATGAAATTCAGCTGGAAAAAGGCGAAGTTTCATCAAGTTATAATCCAGTCAAAAATAATTCCTTTACGGATAAAACAACAAGCTGGAGCGGGTCAGGTGGTTCATTAGATAATGAAGAAGGCTTTAATGATGACGTTTCGTTAAAAATGACCAGAACCTCTTCAACTCAAGCAAATGCCATCTATAAACAATCTGTACCAATTGAACAAAGTGCGAATGATCAATCTGTTTATGTCACCTTGACTGGGATGTCTAAGGCTGAAAATGTCAAAGCCTCAAATGAAAATGACTACTCACTTCAAGCGTCCGTTACGTATACAGATGGCACAACAGGAACGTTTAATGCGAAATTCCCAACCGGTACACAGGAGTGGAACCGAGCAGCGGTTGTCATACCAAAAACAAAACCATTGAAAAAAGTCGACGTACAGATTGTTTTCCAAAAAAGCGCGACTGGAACGGTTTGGTTTGACGATATTCGTCTAGTAGAAGGTAGTCTTTTAACGAGAACGACTTACGACGGAAAAGGGAACTATGCAGTTAAAGAAGAGGATGAGCTTGGTTACTCATCTCAATCTGCCTACGACGAAACAGGCAATAAGCTTTCTGAAACAGATGCGAAAGGCGAAAAAACAACATTCGAATATGACCAGGCTGATCAGCTGAAGAAAATCACTTTATCTAATGGGACATCCATTGTGAGAACGTATGATAAAGAGGGCAATGAACAGTCGAAAACCATTCGTGCAGAGTCAGATCAGACGTATCAATTCGAATACGATCTAATGGGCAAATTGACAAAAACCATTGATCCATTAGGAAATGTGTTGAAAAGTGAATATGATGCGAATAGCAACTTAATCAAAACCATTTCTGCAAATGGACATGAAGTGTCTCTCACGTATGATGGAACAGACCGAGTGAAATCCAAGTCATACAATGGGACAGAAAAATATAACTTTAACTATGATAAAAACGGAAACGAAACAACGGTTGTTAACAAAGAACAAAACACAACCAAAAACAGAACGTTCGACCAACAAAACCGCATCACAAAGTTAACAGAGCGTGGCAGCAGCCAAACTTGGACGTATCCAGCCGATTCAGATAAACTAAAATCCTTTGAGTGGACACACGGAAATCAAAAAGGAACGAACCAATTCAGTTACAATAAGCTTGATCAAATGACGCAGATGAAGGATTCGAGTTCTACGTATTCGTTTGATTATGATGAAAATGGAAATGTTCAGTCCTTTATTACAGGTAACGGCAGTGGTGCTAGCTTTGCTTATGATGAGCGCAATTTAATTAATGATTTGCACATTGGAACAAGCCAAGGGGCAACGATCTTAAACGAAGCTTACGAATATGATCAAAGTGGAAACAGAATAACGATTGAAAAAGGCACCAACGGGAAGATTCGTTATGAATATGGAAAATTAGATCAATTGATCAAAGAAACTCATCCAGATGGCACGGTCATTGAGTACACATATGATGGGTTTGGAAACAGAAAAACAGTTACGACTGAAAAAAATGGCACTAAAAAAACAATCAACGCATCATTCAACATCATGAACCAACTGACAAAGGTAAATGATGAGACTTTAACTTATGACAAAAATGGCAACCGAACGTCTGACGGACAATTCCTTTATGAATGGGATGCAGAAGATAACATAACGGCCATCAAGAAAAAAGGCGAAGACAAGCCATTTGTCACTTACAAATATGATGAGCGTGGATACAGAATTCAAAAAACAGTGAATGGAAAAGTCACCAATTACTTTTATGACGGCGACAGCCTGAATGTTTTATACGAAACAGATGGAGACAACGAAGTCACAAAAGCATACACATACGGTGAGAGTGGACAACTCCTTGCATTCACACAAAATGGAAACAAATATTTCTATCACTACAATGCACACGGTGATGTCATAGCCATCACAAATAGTGCAGGAAAAATCGTCGCCGAGTACGAATATGATACATGGGGCGTTCCAACTAAAGTAAAAGAAGATGAAGAAGTAAAAGGAAACCCATATCGCTATGCTGGTTACCGCTTCGACGAAGAAACAGGACTGTACTATTTAATTGCACGCTACTATGAACCGAGAAACGGTGTATTCCTATCACTTGACCCAGACCCAGGAAGCGATGGAGATGCACTAGATCAAAACGGATATACCTATGGAAACAACAACCCAGTCATGAATGTAGACCCAGACGGCCATTGGGTATGGTTTGTTGTCAATGCAGGATTTGCGGTATATGATGGATACAAAGCACATAAATCAGGAAAAGGTTGGAAGGGTGTGGCGGTAGCAGCCGCATCAGGATTTTTGGGTGGTGGAAAGTTAAAGGGAGCGAAAAAAGTATTTAGTACTGGGAAGAAGTCCTATAAACTTTCAAGGAAGAAAGTTAAAGCAAAAAGAACGTATTCTAGTTATAGAGATGTTACTAAAAAAGGTTCAAGAACTAAGAATTATTCTACAAATGTAAGTAAGAGGGATTTTGAAAAAAATCTTAGAAGACAAGGATGGAAAAAATCTGTTCATAATGGAAATGTCATTACAATGACCAAAGATGGACGGAAATATTCGTTGAGGAGTCATGCTAAATCAACGCCCTTCCCTACCGCAGAATACACACCTAGAGGGAAAAAGAAATTCACCCATAAAATTAGATTAAAACATTAGAGGAGGATATAGTGGAAAATTTGTTTATTACAGATCCAAAGGAATTTAAGCATTATCAGTCTTTTATTAATGGAATCTATAATGATTCCAAAACATTTCCTGATCAAATTTTTAAAACATTACCACAGTACTTTCTGTTCGAAGAATTTCATTGGTTATTATCGGATGACAGTTGGGAGATGTTAAAAAACCTAGCTATATATCATAAAGATGAATATATATTAATGGCTGTATTAGATAACCAGAAAAGTATAGATAATTTTTATCGTGATTTTGGTTATTATTATTGGGTGAAATTACCCTTAAACATCTCATCAAATAATTATCTTGATATTTTAACGGATTTCCCAAAAAATAATGTTAATGATAGTATTATGAATATTGCTTCACGAGTGATATGGGTTTCCCCATCTGCGAAATGGATGATTTATGGGGAAAGGGGTTATGAAATAGGAGTATTAGGAACGAGTGAAATAGAGCTCAAGAATAATCAAATTTTTAAAACATGGAGAACTTTGGATGAGGTCGTATTAGATTGGATTTCAGTTGTATTTCCAAACCAAAAGCTTCCTTCTAATTTTAAAAATGAACTAATTCAGAATTACTCCAATAATGATTAATTAAAATGTTAATTAAGTTGTTAGTTTCATTTAGACCTTTCTTCCCTTGTTTCTAACATAAATCCTCTTCTTTATTAATGAGAAGAGGATTTCTTATTTTATAAATAATTCACTCTGGCTACGATTTCACATTTAACTTGTTCTGAAAAGAGTTAATACTTAAGATAAAAAAAGTTTCTCAGCATAAAGTACGATTTAAGAAAGTGGTGAGTCTTATAATGGGTGGTAAAAGGTTATTAAATATAAAATCCAGTATCAAATTCCTGATTTCAGTGTCAACCAACTAAATCAAATCAATGAATTTCACCACTTTAAGGGGTATAATGAATATTACGACTTGATCAATTGTATTGCTTTACACTTCCTATATGAATCTAGTATCGAATGAATCGTGCTAGTTTATCTACATATCTGCTAATCGTGCTCCCCCATCCCAACACAGAAAGGTGCAATGACATTGAATCGAATCATGAAATGGCTCTTATTTGCGGTTGTCATCGCTGGATTATTGGTATGCGCATTCTTTGTGTTCCGTTTCAACCAGCCTAAGCCGACAACCAATATCCATTATGCAGACACACAAAATAAACAGCAAACACTCGATATGTACATGCCGAAGGGCAAAGATGAAGACAAAAAGAAGAAGCATCCAGTGATGATCTATCTCCATGGCGGCGGCTGGACAGGCGGCGATAAGAATAGAGTCGCTTCAAAGGCTGATTATTTTACAGGTAAAGGGTATGTGTTTGTTTCAATGAATTACAGGCTTCACCCTGATGCCAACTACGAGCAGATGGCAGATGATACGGCAAACGCCATTAAATGGGTGAAGGATCATGCGGATGAATATCAAATCGATTCATCAAAAATCAATGTCATGGGTCACTCAGCAGGCGGTCATTTGACGGCGCTGGTTGCCACAGATTCGACCTACTTAAAACGTGTGGGGCTGTCGCCAAAAACGATCAATTCCATTGTTGTTCTAGACGGGCCGTTAAACCTCAATCAATTTATACAAGCCATCCCATCGTACAAAAAAGTCTTTGGCAAACAAGAGGAGAATTGGACAAAGGCATCACCTGTCACTTATATGAATCAAAAGAATGTACCTCCCGTCTATTTGGTTACAGGCTGGGATAATCCTGAGGTGTACCGATTTGCAGAAAAACTAAATCATGATAAAGGCTCTCGGTTTGTTTTTCGGGTTCATACGTTAAGCCATAGTGATCTGAACAAATGGTTTGGATCAGACAGAGCGCCAAAAGAAGCACAAAAAATGACAGAGGCTGTGATGGCTTTTGTTAAAAAACAAAATCAATAACGAAGACCATATGTTCGACAATCCATTTTGTTGCAGTTATGATGAAATCTAAGTGGTTTGTTATTAAAGGAGTGTATGTCGTTGTCATCACGAATGGAAAATAAAGTGTTCAATTGCGAAAAAGAGCTGACGCTGAATATTATCGGCGGTAAGTGGAAAATGCTGATTTTATGGCACCTTGGCAGAGAAGGGACAAAACGTTTTGGTGAGTTAAAGTCGTTAATGCCTGGGATTACGCAAAGAATGCTTGTCAATCAGCTAAGAGAATTAGAGGAAGATCACATTGTGCACCGGGAGGTTTATCCTGTCGTTCCGCCAAAGGTTGAGTATTCTCTCACAGAATTAGGAGAAAGCTTAATGCCGATTTTAGAGGCGATGTATGATTGGGGAAAACAATATCTCGACAGCAATTTCTTAAAGGACGATAAATAGTCATATTACCGATTGTAGACAAAGGGCTAAAATTACTTTATTTTAGCCCTTTTCTTCTTTTCAATCACGTTGAGATACTGCCCAAAAGACAGTATCTTTTTTGTAACCATATGCGGAAAAGTATAGTATGTAAAAAAAAAGTGCGTACTTACATTGCGTCATTCCTGTTGTTATACTCATTTCATCGTTCAAGATGCATCATCCGCGGAGCTCTTGAAGATGAGATGAAAAACGGGAGTGAAAGTTGATGAAATTACAATTAGCATTAGATTTAGTGAATATACCAGAAGCGATTGAGCTAATTAAAGAAGTAGAAGCATCCATTGATGTGGTCGAAATTGGGACACCTGTTGTGATTAACGAAGGGCTTCGTGCTGTAAAAGAAGTCAAGCAGGCTTTTCCGAATTTACGTGTACTCGCTGATCTGAAAATTATGGATGCTGCCGGCTATGAAGTGCAGCAGGCATCCGAAGCTGGAGCAGATATCGTCACCATTCTTGCAGCGGCAGAAGATATGTCCATTCAAGGAGCGGTGAAAGAAGCGAAAGCAAGAGGGAAACAAATTTTAGTTGATATGATTGGCATCAAAGATATCGCAGGCCGTGCAAAAGAGCTGGATGCGCTTGGAGTCGATTATATTTGTGTGCATACAGGCTATGACCTGCAAGCGGTTGGTCAAAACTCATTTGCTGATCTTATGACGATTAAACAAGTTGTCAAGCAGGCGAAAACAGCGATTGCAGGCGGAATTAAGCTTGATACGTTACCTGAAGTCGTGAAATTAAACCCTGATTTAATCATTGTCGGCGGCGGTATCGCAAGCCAGGACAATAAAGCAGAAGTGGCTGCACAAATGAAACAGCTGATCGCACAATCATGAAGACCAGCGACTATGTGAAAGTCATTTTAAATGAACTTTCTGAGCATTCGTCAGCCATTCAAGACGAACAAGCAGAGCGCCTGGTCACAAGTATTTTATCTGCACAAAAAGTCTTTGTGGCAGGTGCAGGCAGGTCTGGCTTGATGGGAAAATCGTTTGCGATGAGACTTACGCATATTGGCGTCAAGGCTTATGTCATTGGTGAAACGAATACGCCTTCCTTTACAGAAGAGGATCTTTTGATTGTGGGGAGCGGATCTGGCCGTACAGAGTCTTTGCTTGTCCTTGCAAAAAAGGCAAAAGCAATTGGCGGAAAAGTGGCAGCTTTCACGCTTTCAACTGAATCACCTATAGCTGATCTAGCAGATGAAGTCATCTTACTGTCAGGTGCCCCGAAGGATCAACAGGAAGGAAGTCATCATACCATTCAGCCAATGGGCTCACTATTTGAGCAGTCGCTTCTTCTGACATACGATGCGGTCATTTTGCGGTTAATGGAAATGAAAGAGCTCGATACACATACAATGTACGGTCACCATGCAAATTTAGAATAGTCATTTTCAAAGCCTTTCCTTTCTTAGAAGGAGAGGCTTTTTCATTTCAACCAAGATCAGAATCTTGACATCTTCTATTTGATGTAACTATAATTGTTACATCGTTGAAGAAAAAGCGTAAACACGGAAGGAAGATGAAGATGAAAGTACAAATCTGGTCAGATATTGCCTGTCCTTTTTGTTATATAGGAAAAAAACAGCTGGAAACAGCACTTGAACAATTCCCAGAGAAGGAACAGGTAGAAATCGAGTTTAAAAGCTTCGAGCTTGATCCACATGCACCTGCTCAGGTCGATTATGATGTCCATGATATGCTTGTCAAAAAATATGGCATGAGCCGCAGCCAGGCAATGGCGATGAATGAGCAGGTGAAGCAGGCCGGCAAAGAGAAAGGAATCGATTTTCAATTTGATCCGCTCGTGTTGACAAACACCTTTGATGCTCATCGATTGGCGCAATATGCTGGTCAAATGGGGAAAGGCGATTTCGTTATGGGAGAGCTGTTTCAAGCATATTTTACAGATGGAAAGCATGTTGGGGACCGTCAAACCCTTTTAGACATTGCAGAAAAAGCAGGTCTTGATGTGAAGGAAGTGCAGCAAGTTTTGGGCGGCGAAGCATTTGCCGATCATGTCCGAAAAGACGAACAAGAAGCGAGACAGCTTGGTATCAATGCTGTTCCGTTTTTCTTGATCAATGACAAGTATTCAGTTGCAGGTGCACAGCCAGCCGATACGTTCCTGCGTGCACTTGAAACGGCTTGGACAGAGGAAGCAGCACAGGCTGAAAAAGCGGCTGCCAATTCATTTGAAGCAGCATGTGCAGATGGCGTATGCGCAGTACCTACCCCTAAAGAAGAAGCGTAATAGGCAAGGTCCCTATCTTTCTAAAAGATGGGGATTTTTTCTTGTTTTAATATAAAGGTTACTTTATACTTAAGGTATCTTAATTATGAAGGTGATAAAAGTGATATCCAAAACAGCTATGATCCAAGAGCTAAACAATATCGAAGCGCGCATCCATCAAAAGCTCCGATTAGAGTTTGAAGAATTATTTGTAGATGAGTTAACCGATAAGCAGCATATTGTACTGAATTTTATTGAGCAGAAAGGGGGAAGTTCCCCTATTCAAATTGCCCAGCAATTAGGGATTACTCAAAGTGCAGTGAGTCAATTGTTAAACACGCTTGAAAAAAAAGAATGGATTCGCCGCAGCATTAACCCGAATAACCGGAGGGAATTGCATGTTGAACTTTCTGAGAAAGCAAAAACGTACCTTGAGAATATGCGAAAGGTAGAGCTTGCGATTATTGAAAAATATTATTCAGCATTAACCTTTGATGAGATCAACACATTGACATCGATTTATGAAAAGCTTGATCAATTGATCCCACATCAAAACGAAGAGAAAGGATGAGAATGAATGACGCTCAAACAAGAAGTACAGAGAATCGCTTCCTCTTATACAGAGAAAAAGAAGGACGCACTGCTTGTCATCGGACTGATTCATCAAGGGGAAACGCATGTCTTTCATTTCGGGGATCACCCTATAAAAAAGCGCGTGCAGCCAGAGGATGTCATTTTTGAGATTGGCTCGATTTCAAAAGTCTTTACGACAAGTATATTGGCAAGCATGATGCAAAAAGGGCAGATGAAACTCGATGATTCGATTTCTCTGTATTGTCCTCACATTCGAAAGAATCACCCCATTCAAATAGAGCAGCTGGCAACCCATACGTCTGGTCTTCCTCCGCATCGTCTTCTTAGAGATTTGCAGCTATGCTTCCTTCCTAAAGTGAGAAGAGATATGTTCTGTCAATATTCACTCGATGAATTAATGAAACTGTTAAACTCGAAAAAGTGGAATCAGCCAAAAAGCTTTCCATCTCGTTATTCCAATGTGGGTATGGGGCTGCTTGGTTTAATCATGGGCTGGTCTCGTCACAAAACATATGAACAGCTATTGATGGAATATATCGTGGATGAGCTTCATCTATCAAGTACCTTTATTACGATCAAGGATAATGTAGAAGCAAAGATGATCTTAGGGCATCGGGAAAATGGGAAAGAGGTTCCGCCGCTTCATATGCTTGACTATCAAGGAGCTGGCGCTATTCGCTCGACCATCACAGATTTATTGTCATTTCTCTCGGCTCATCTACACGCAGATGCGGATTCTTTTTGGAAAATCACGCATGAACCAAGACGGGATATGGGCAGGAACATGTCAACGGGACTCGGCTGGGTCATCGATGACACAGGACTCATTTGCCATAATGGGGCGACGTCGGGATTCTCAAGCTTCATGGGCTTCCGCCCGCATTCAAAAGCAGGCGTGGTTGTTTTATCCAACTACCGTAATCGAATCACGCAAGACTCTCCCGATCGTATCGCGTATGATCTGATGGATATGCTGATCTAAAATAAAATGAGCCTCCTGCGGGAAGGGCTCATTTTTTTCTTGCATTCATTTGTTTAATCGTTTCACCTGGAACCAATTCCGGCTCGTAAAACGTTTGATCAGGGAGATTCTTTTTCCCTTGAACTTTTTTAATCATCCAGTCAGCTGCATCCCGGCCCATTTGCTCCTGAGGATGGGTGAGTGTTGTCAGCTTCACATGGGCATTTTTCTGGGCAATATACGAATTATCCTGTCCAATAATCGAGAGATCATCTGGAATGGACAGCCCGATTTCGCTGCATACATTTGCAACTTCTAATCCCACCTCATCGTTATAGCAAACAAGGGCAGTCAGCTCATGTCTGTGCGCCATCAGGAATGTGCTAATTTGCTCCCCCAAATGCTGCTTCGATTCTGTATCGAAAAAGAGCACATGCTCAGGCAGGAAATTAAGCTTAGCTTCACCTAGCGCTTGAATATAGCCCTTCATCCGATATTTTCCCTGTAAATCATCTGTTTTTGAAATAAGCCCAATTTGCTGATGGCCAGAGGTGATCAGCTCTTTTGTGGCTAAATAGCTGGATTTTACATCATCCAAACAGAGAAAAGGAACCTCTAACTGCTCATAATAGGCATTGATCATAATGAGCGGTACATCCTGTTCTTTAAAGGATAAATAGTACGAGATGTTTGGGTTATATAAATTGCTTTTCGTCGGTTCGACAATAAGTCCATCCACACCAAACGACAGCATCATTTCCAGCGCTTTTTTCTCCTGTTCAACATCGTTATTTGTGCTTGCCAGTAACAAGGAATAGTTCTCTTCGTTTAATCGGCTTTCAATGCCTCGAATGATAGAAGGGAAAATGTAATCGGATATGTATGTCGTAATGACCCCAATCGTTTTCATATGTGCATGTCCCGCAGGCTTTGTTTGATATTGATTGGTCACAAATGTGCCTGAACCTTTTTCGCTGCGCAAAAATCCTTCGCTGGACAATTCTAAGATGGCTTTTCGAACTGTATGTCTGCTTACTTGATACATGTCTTGCAGGCTTGATTCGGTTGGAATACGCTCCCCGATCCGGTAATCCCCTGTGAGTATTTTGCTTTTTATATCATCAATAATGATCTGGTACTTCTTTTTCATTGTTTCACTTCTTTCTCAGTTGATCATCTACTCGGATTGAGAAGAAATTGTATGGACATATTTTAACATGGTTGTCGAATCAAAAACAGGCGCTTTCCTTTTCTATCATGATCCCTTCAGAAAAAATGAAGGTTTTTGTCACATTATGTATGTACAACTATATTTATTATTGACATATGTACGTACAAATATTATATTGTGATTGTACCAGAGAATCAATGAATCTAGAAAATGAAAATTGAAACCGCTATCAAAATGGGGGTGAACGCAGATTGAATCACAAAGAGACGGCCAAAGCCTTGAAAGAAGGACGGACATCTTTAGGCATTGAATTTGGTTCAACACGAATTAAAGCAATTTTAATAGATGAGGAATTTCAGCCAATTGCACAAGGTGCATATGAATGGGAAAGTTTTCTTGAGGATGGAATATGGACGTACAACTTAATTGATATCATTACAGGTCTGCAAGTGGCGTATCGAGAGATGAAAGAGCAGGCCGAGCAAAAGTATGGTGTGACCATTCAAACGATTGGCTCAATCGGGGTATCAGCGATGATGCATGGCTATGTAGCATGTGATCATACAGGAGAGGTTCTCGTTCCGTTCCGAACATGGCGGAATGCAACGACCATCGAGGCGAGTCAAAAGCTGACTGACGTATTTCAATTTCATATTCCAGAAAGATGGAGTATTGCCCATTTGTATCAAGCGGTATTAGAAGATGAAAAACATCTACCCCGATTAGAGTATATGACCACTTTGTCAGGATATATTCACTGGCTGTTAACCGGAAAGCAGGCCATTGGTATTGGCGATGCGTCCGGGATGTTTCCAATTGATGAACAAACGAAGGACTACAATGAAGAAATGCTCCAGCAATTTGAAGCATTGATTGCAGAAAAAGGCTATCCGTGGAAGCTTCGCCACCTCCTGCCGCGTGTCTATTTAGCAGGCGAAGAAGCTGGTGTATTAACGGCAGCAGGGGCAGCCATTTTGGATCAAGGAAAACATTTGCAGCCAGGCATTCCATTTTGCCCGCCGGAAGGTGACGCTGGAACGGGAATGGTGGCGACAAACAGTGTAGAAAGACGGACGGGGAATATTTCTGTTGGGACGTCGGTTTTTGCCATGATTGTGCTGGATCAGGATCTAAAAGGTGTGTATCCAGAAGTGGATATGGTTACGACGCCGGATGGACTGCCAGTTGCAATGGTTCATGCGAATAACTGTACAAGTGACCTAAACGCTTGGATGAATATATTCAGAGAGGCATTTGAAGCACTAGGCATGCAAGTGGAGTCAGAAAGGTTATACGAATCGTTATTGCAGCAAGCTTTAGAAGCAGATCGAGATGGCGGCGGACTCTTAAGCTATGGCTATTACTCTGGTGAAAATATTACGAGACTGCCAGAAGGAAGACCTCTTTTTGTCAGGTCTCCTGAAAGCCGCTTTAACCTCGCTAATTTCATGCGAACCCATTTGTTCTCCGCTTTTGGTGCAATGAAAATAGGCATGGACCGGTTAAAGGAACAGGAACATGTAGTAATTGACCGCTTACTAGGACATGGAGGATTATTTAAAACACCGCTCGTTGGACAAAAAATGGTTGCCGCAGCGCTGAATACACCTGTATCAGTCGTTTCCACAGCCGGAGAAGGCGGTGCGTTTGGGATGGCTGTCCTTGCTTCATATATGGTCCATCATCAGCAGCAAACATTGGCTGAATTTCTCACCCATCGCGTATTTGCCCATACATCAGAAGAGCTCATGGAACCTGATCCACTCGATGTCAAAGGCTTTGATGAATTTTTAAAGCGCTATCAAAAGGGGCTTGCAATTGAAGAAGCGGCGGTAGCGCATCTCATGCCAAAGAAAGGAGTGACGACGGTATGCTAGATCGTTTAAAAGAAGAAGTGTATCAAGCGAATTTAGATTTGCCAAAATACGGACTTGTGAAATTTACATGGGGCAATGTCAGTGCATGTGATCGTGACAGTGGTTTGTTTGTGATTAAGCCGAGCGGCATAGCGTATGACCAACTATCAGCAAAAGATATGGTCGTGGTGAACTTTGATGGTGAAGTGGTGGAAGGAGAATTCAGTCCTTCGTCAGATACAGCAACACATGCAGTTCTTTACAAACACTTTGAGGAAATTGGCGGCATTTCACATAGCCATTCCATGTGGGCAACCGTTTGGGCGCAGGCAGGTCTTGATTTACCAGCAATGGGCACAACACATGCCGATACATTTTACGGCGCCGTTCCGTGCGCTCGATTTCTAACAGAAGAAGAAGTCAATCGCGGTTATGAGGTAGAAACGGGCAATCTGATCATCGAAACATTTCAGAAAAGAAACCTAGATGTGATGGCGGTGCCGGGTGTATTGCTTCAAGGGCATGGTCCATTTACGTGGGGGAAAGATGCAAAAAGCGCGGTCACAAACAGTGTAATTTTAGATGAAGTCGCCAAAATGAACCTTTTTGCCAAGCAATTGAACGAATTTGCGGAGCCATTGCCGCAGCGAATTTTAGATAAACATTACTTAAGAAAACATGGAAAGCATGCGTATTACGGACAAAAACCTTCAAGATAAAGAAAAGAGGGATATCTATGTTAACAAGTCAGAAAAAAGAATTTTGGTTTATCGTTGGGTCACAGCATTTATATGGTGATGAAGCACTGCAAAAAGTAAAAGCAGATGCACAAAAGATGACGGATGCTTTAAATGAGAGCGGTTTACTTCCTTATCCAGTGATCTTGCAGGACCTGGCTGTCAGTGCCGATCAAATTACAAAGCTTATGAAAGAGGTCAATTATCGCGATGAAGTTGTCGGCGTGATGACGTGGATGCATACATTTTCTCCAGCAAAAATGTGGATACGCGGCACCAGCCTTTTGCAAAAGCCTCTTTTGCACCTTGTCACACAATATTATGAAAAGATTCCGTGGGACACGATCGACATGGACTATATGAATCTCCATCAATCCGCACATGGAGACAGAGAATATGGCTATATCAATGCACGTTTAAATAAACAAAACCAGATTGTGACCGGTCATTGGTCAAAGCCTGAAGTGCAGCAGCAAATTGCTGATTGGATGGATGTTGCGGCTGCCTATCATGAGAGCTTTCACATCAAAGTAGCCCGGTTTGGCGACAACATGCGGCATGTGGCTGTGACAGAAGGCGATAAAATCGAAGCGCAGATTCAATTAGGATGGACCGTTGATTACTTTGGAATAGGCGATCTCGTCGAATATGTAAATGCAGTAGAGGAAGAAGAGGTAGATGCATTATTTGCTGAGTATTTAACGCAATATGATGTAAATTATGGAACGTATTCCGTTGAAGAGTGGGAAAGAAGTGTCAAGGTGCAGGCGCGATATGAGATCGCCATCAAACGTTTCTTAGATGAAGGCGGCTATAATGCCTTTACAACAAACTTTGAAGATTTACATGGGATGAAGCAGCTGCCTGGACTTGCGGTACAGCGGCTGATGGCAAAGGGATACGGCTTTGCTGGGGAAGGTGATTGGAAAACGGCCGCACTGGACCGCTTATTAAAAGTGATGAGCCATCATCAATCCACTGGTTTTATGGAGGACTACACATATGAAATGACGTCTGGGCAGGAAGCAGTGCTGCAATCTCATATGCTCGAAGTAGATCCAGCGCTCGCCCATACAAAACCCGTCATTGTCGTGTCTCCACTTGGAATCGGAAACCGGGAAGATCCGGCACGTCTTGTATTTGATGGAAAAGCAGGCGAAGGTGTTGTTGTTTCCATTGCTGATTTTGGAACACATTTCAAATGGCTTATACAAGAAGTCGAAGCCTTTGAGCCAGAGGAAGCAGCACCTCATTTACCAGTTGCACGTGTATTGTGGAAAATCAAACCGAATTTTCAGGATGGCGTCAAAGCATGGATTAAAGAAGGCGGGGGCCATCATACAGTCGTGTCTCTCAATTTAACGGTTGATCAAATTGTTCATTTTGCAAAGCTTGTCGATGCAGAATATGTGGTTTTATAGAAGGGGGAAAGGTCTTCTGCTGGTTACAGTGGAAGCACTGGGTGAAATGAAAGCGGTTTATTAAGTGAGGGGGTCATCCACTTGGAGAAAAAAGTGTCAAGTAAATTTATCTTCTTTTTCGGGTCCTTTGCGGGCATCTTGTTCGGATATGATATTGGTATTATTGCAGGGGCAGAAGGACATATTCAGGAAGAATTCCAGCTCAGCCCATTATGGCTTGGAATCGTTGTCTCTTCATTAATGGGTGGGGCGATTATCGGCTCCATTTTAAGCGGTCTGTTAGGGGATAAATTTGGTCGTAGAAAGCTCATTTTGGTCTCATCCGTTATCTTTTTTGTCGGAGCGATCGGATCTGCTATCGCACCAGAAGAGATTTCATTAACCATTGCACGTATCTTTTTAGGGACAGCAGTAGGAACAGCCTCATCATTGGTTCCGGCTTATATGTCTGAAATCGCTCCTGCTAAAATCCGTGGGAAATTATCTGGACTCAATCAGCTCATGATTGTAACTGGTCTATTGCTCAGTTATATTGTCGCATTTGTGTTTGAACCCATTCCGGACAGCTGGCGCTGGATGCTGGGAAGTGCCGCTTTATTTGCGATCGTGCTTTATATTGGCATGCTGAAGCTTCCTGAATCTCCGAGATATTTGATTAAACACGGCATGGCTCATAAAGCACGGGAAGTATTAGGATCACTGCGTTCTTCCCGTGAAGAAATCGAATCAGAAATGCAGGAGATTTTAGAAGTGGCCAAAGAAGAACGCTCGGGTATTCGTGAATTGTTTCAAAAGAAATTCAGAATGGCTCTTTTTATCGGGGTTGGGATGGCGACACTTCAGCAAATTCAAGGCGCGAACTCCATTGTCTATTATGCAACGAGTATCGCTCGGAATGTTGGTCTTGCGCCACAGGTCGCCGCAGGTTTTACAGTCATCGTCGGTGTCATTTTTGTCGTCACGACCGTGATCTTTTTACAATTTGTTGACCGCTTCGACCGCCGAACGATTCTCACTGTAGGGGGATCGGGCATGGCTCTTTCTTTCTTTGCTCCCGCCGCATTAGGTGCACTTGGCGTCAGTGAAGGAATTTTAAACTGGGTGACATTGATTTCACTTTGCTGCTTTATTTTGTGCTACGCCTTCTCGTGGGCACCGATCACGTGGATCATCATCGGCGAAATTTTCCCGCTATCTGTCAGAGGTATCGGCGCAGGTATTTCATCTGCCTTTAACTGGACGGGATCGTTAGCCGTTGGACTCGTGTTCCCTATCCTGGCAGACAAATTCAGCTTCGGGGTCATTTTCTCCTCATTTGGTGTCATCTGCTTAATCGGGCTGTTATTCACCCGATTTGTGCTAGTCGAGACAAAGGGAAGAAGCTTAGAGCAAATCGAAACCGATATGGCTGCACGTGTATAAATCAAAGAAAACCATCTATCCCATGCGGGTAGATGGTTTTTTTACTCAAGCGTCTGTTTGAGCTCATTTGGCAGTAAATCAATCAATTGATCATAGGAAGACAAATCCAGCACTTCAAGCAGCGCGTAATATTTCGCGTAAATTTCACTCAGTTGATCAGGATGATTTGTTTGATATTGATTCAGATGCAATTGAGTTAGTTCAAGTGCAATGTCTAGCTTGTTTCGTTCGAATGGCTGTGTCGTGTTGATCATATCGTTCACCTCTTATTTGATGATGAGTAGAAAAAATGCAGTGAATAAAAAGAGCTTATGTTTTGTTTTCATGGACGTTCTTTCTTCTCAATATATCATTTGTATAATATGTTAAAATTGCCCTTTTGTAAAGAAAGAGAAAACGAGGTCGATAGTGGATTTTTTAAAAAATAGACAAGCATCTAATCACGAAAGATGCCTCTGACATACGATAGAGTGTAAGTGAAAGACAACTTGAAGGGGTGTTGAGATGAGCCGAAATCGATTAGATGATTTCTTCTTTGGACCTCGCAGAGAAGAAACGGTTGTTTTCCCCACGCGTCAAATTGTCAAAACAAGAACGAATGAACAAACGATCAGAAAAATTCATCCAACGCATATCACAAACGTCAATAAAAACATTAAAAGAATAGAAAACTACTATCCTGTCACTGAATCGACTCACAACGAGTATATTGTAGAAGAATACGATTGCGGCAGTGATATCAAAAACCCTTGCTGCCGTCCGGTGAAGCGCTGTAAGTGGTAATGAAGGGGGCATCCTTTTATGGGATGCCTTTTGTAAGTCTAACGTTCCATTTCATTTAATTGTCCCTGATCCAGCTGGAAGAAACGATTTCCTAATTCTGAATAAAGGTAGCGCTGATGGCTTGTAAATAAAACACATCGATGTGAGAACTCTTTTTTTAATAAAGAAATCGATTGTATTTGAGAGGCTTCATCAAGAGAGGTAAAAGGCTCGTCAAGAATGATCAGCTCTGGAGATCTTGCCACCATACAATTAAAGAAAAGTTTATATCTCATGCCCAATGAATATTGTTTGACAGGCATTTTTAGGGCATGAGTTAAATCAAATGCATCACAAAGCGATAGAAAGGTCTCTTTATATAAAACCTTTTCCGACTTTTTCATTTTCCATAAAGACTGGATAAGCTCCATATGCTCGAAACCAGTGAGCGCATCATAAACTAAAGGTTTATCTGGAATGTACGCTACCAGACTTTTATATTGAGCGGTTCCAGGGTGATGCTGCTCGTTAAGTAAAATCGATTCTGATGCTGAAGGAAGCAGACCTGCGATGATCTTTAAGAGTGTCGATTTACCGCTGCCGTTCTTTCCAATAATACAAGCTCGATCATTTTCTTTCAGATCAAATGACACATGATCGAGAAGGGGAGAAGTCTCTTCTGTTGTTTCATAGCGAAAAGATAGCTGAGACACTTGAAGTTTAGCCATTGATGAATCCTCCAATAACAAACGCAGTAGTCACCAGCATATACAAGATCACAGTTGCTAAGGCAGCTTTTTTTGATCCTTCAGCATAGTAAATAATTCCATCATAAAGGATGCGTAAAAGATATAAGTTGAATAAGAAGGAAACTATTTGAATCAAGAGAAAATAGTGATCTAATTGTAACACCATCACACAATAGATCGCTGCACTATTCACTAATAAAAGAAATGCATTATAAACCAAAATAACAAGATACATTTTGCGTAAAATAAAAGCTTTATGAAAAAAATACATATAAATAGAAGTTAGGACAGTACTGAGAAAATTTAAAATGAAATAAAGCGGGATTGTCAGCAAAAAGATAAAAACAATGCTGGCAAGTTGTTTCCCAGTGGATAAAGGTTCATCTACTAACAAATCAATAATAAAAAATGTTAAAAAAACAGTCGACACAAATAATGATAGTAAGACAAGGCCTACAATGGTTTTAATCGATTGATTCTGATTGAAAAATTGCTTAGGTCGTAGAAGTAGCTCCATGGAACCACATTCTCCTTTCTTCTATGGTAGATGTACATGGCTAACGTATTGCTCTAAAAGAGATGCTATGAATAAGAGAACGGCTGCTGCAAAAATCAGTTGAAGCACAGTTAGGATCAGTTTTTTTAATTCAATTGTTTCTCCTTTTATAAATCGATAAAGATAAATAAAAGGATAAGAGCTGACGATTGAAAACAGAATTAATCCAAGAACTTCTATGAAAGCATGAGGCAGTAGTCCTGTGAATAGCTGCTGCGTTTCGTGATTGACAATCAAATACTGAACGAGTTTGCCGATAATGTAGCCGTTGTAAAAAAGAATGCCTGCAGACATGATGCCGCCTGTAAAAGCTCCAATGCCCAATATCGCCATTCCTACTTGTAAATTGTTTAAGAAAATAGATAGAAAAAACATCTCTTCATCTTTTTTAAGATAAGGAATCTGATCATAAGGAAGAAGGCTTCCGATTAGCACAGCTGCAATAAAGATAGCAGCGTAGAGGTAACCGAGGCGTAGAATCAGTCTATTCTCCGATATAAAACATCTTATTTTTTTCAACATATTCAATCCCTTTATAGATGGTCTTGCGGCATAACACCCAGCAAATTACTGAAACGATCACAAAATATAAAGCAAACAGAACGCTTATGAGACTTGTAGAATGCTGCAAAATAGGTAGAAAAGAGGTCAAGATCATATAGTACATGAAAGGCAACACGAGAAAATTCCTTGCAAAGGCTTGTCCTTTATCGATAACTTCTATTTCTTCATTGGTTGTCCCTATTTCATGCTCGTGAATAAAATTGAATTTCGTTGTGAATGGAAACAAATACAACTGAATCAATGGAAAAATGAAAAAGCCAATCCCCAATGCCACCAATTGAATGAGTATCTGAACATCAAAAAGGTGATATACACTCATGATTGATAGATTAATGAACAGTAGAAAGAGTGACGGTATGGAAAATAAACAATAAAATAACTGGATTTTTGATAAGAAAAATTGCATAAGAGATGTTTGAGAAAGCTCATAGAGCCAAATATTCTTTTTTTCAGCACTCAAAGAAAATATAGAAGGGGTCAGCATTCTCATTTCATATGTTTGATTAGCTAAAATCATCACATTTAATGTGAATAATAGCTGAATTTGCAAGGCTTGATGATCAATAAGCGAGATCAAACCGGTCATAACCCCGACATAGAAGAAGGCTTCATACGACATGAACATATAATTAAAAAACTCTTTAGACAGCAGCCACCTTTTTTCTTTTAGCACCTTAAGGTCTTTTTGAATCAGCATATTCTTTTGAAACAGCGAGCTCTGAATTTTATCAAGTGCTTGAAAGTACCAATAAAATAAATCTCTAAAATGTTTTGAGCTTTGATCATGCTCTTTTCCAGTCGGAATCCAGCGAACAGGGGTCTTCATGACGAGTGTTGCCACTAATATCACCACGAGAAATGTGACAGGTGAAGTAAAAAGCGCTAGAAATTGTAGAAATACCGAATCCTGTGAAAATAAAGCATGATGGATTTGTTGAAGATTATTCTGATATAAAGACATCAAGTTGTTTGAAAGTGTAATCCAAAACGCATCTTCTGCAAGCGAAGAAATTGATTGAAAAAGTTGTCGGAAGGTGTGATAAAAAGGGAAAATAATGTTCGATATTAGAACCCTTCCAAATAAGAAGAAAAGTAAAGAGATGCTTGCGAAAAAAATAACACGAATGATCCCAATTTTTTTTACGACAATGTTATAGATGTAAGCACCAAATATCTTATTGCTGACCATAAAAAGTAAGAAGCCTGTCAATATAACATTGAGATGCTTCAACCAGAATATCCAGTCATGTGTTTGAGCAATGAAATATTGAAAGAGAAAATAGATCAAATAAGTACTCAAGCTCGTAAATAGTAGCCATACCAACTCAGAAAACAAAAGCGTTTGAAAAAGGTGTCTCGCGGAAATAGGTGCAAGCTGTATCAACTCTTCAAAAGGAAGAATATGTGTTCTTCTATAAGATTCAATTCCTTTGACAATAGAGAAAAGGAACAAAAATATCACAAAAGCACTTTCCCATTCTATTTGATAGACCGGGGAGTAAAGATATGAAGAAATAACGAATACAATCAGGCATCCGAATAAAATATCAAGGATGCAAGAAAATAATATGTATTGTTTAGAAGAAAACGATTTGAAAAATGGAACCCTGCGTATTATAAACTGAGCTAGATTTGAATATTGTTGTTTCATTCTAATTGATAGAAGTAGTGATAATAATGGATATAACATCTTCTCACCTGCATAAAAATTTAAATAGAAGGAGAACAAAGTCTCCTTCTATTGGGTCATAAAATTGAATTACCAAGCAATAACAGCTTTACGGCCTTTTTTCTTAATTTCGTTTTTAAGGTACTGGCGAATTGTCTCTTTACCAGCCGCTGCAATGAGAGAAAGACCACCTGATCCTACAGCAGTTAAAATGGAGATAATTGTTGTAACAGCCCCGCCCGCTTCAACCACGTTCAGAACAACTGCTGCAACACTGCCTGGAATACCAAATTCTTTTGCTAGATCAGCAACGGGCAGCATTTGTAGCGAGAAGGAAAAAAGAGCTAGCATAAGGAATCCTACTGCTAAAGCACCAAAAAGAACATGTAGTTTGATTTCGTTTTTTGTTTCTGTCATATCAAATTCCTCCCTTTTTTGTATTTTTATTACTATGATATCTTAAGATATCTTTTAGTTCACCGCAATCCTTTTTTTTCATTTTTTTCATGAATTAGTTATAGATTAATATAAATAAAGTGAAAAGATAAGTGAGAAAAGAATCGTTTTTGCTAGAATAAAACACGTAAACATGATCGGAAATACCTTGTTTTTACAGGTGGGGAAGCGAGTCTAATTTGCATATAGATAAAGAGATATGTGCAGAGGGGCCAATATCTTTTGATCAAAATCTCCTTTCAAGATAAAATTAGAAGTATCCATCATTCTTTTGGAGGCGATTTTCTGAATATTCGATTGTTAACACCAGATGATACTGAAGAATATGCAGCACTCAGACTAGAAGCACTGCGATTAAATCCAGAGGGCTTTGCAATGAGCTATGAGGAAGAGCCAATCAATATAGCGGATAAATATAAAGCGCGTTTTGCTTCGGCGAATTCTATGTGGACATTTGGCGCCTTTCATCATGAACAGCTTGTGGGGGCAGTCACGCTCATCCAAGAATCCTTGCAGAAGTTAAAGCACCGAGCGAATCTGACAGCGATGTATGTAACACCTAGTGCACGCGGAGAAGGAACAGGCCAGGCCTTGATGACAAAAGTTCTTTCCTTTGCGCGAGAACGGCAGGATATCGAGCAAATATATTTATCGGTGGTGACAACTAATCACTCAGCCAAACGCCTCTATCGCTCTGTTGGATTTGAGTCGTACGCTGTCGAAGAAAAAGCGCTAAAATGGACTGATACATATGCAGATGAGGAAAAAATGGTTTTATTTTTATCATAGTCTGGAGGAGATAGAAGTGGATCAACAAGCCATGCGCATCACATTAGCAGCAGGACCTAATAGTGAGCTGGAATCTTTTGCACTGCGTGCAGCACTTGAAAACTTCGGCGCGAAAGTCGATATGCATTGGATTGGAAGACCAAATGACCTGATTCATTTGTTATCTGGTAGAAATAGAGGAGAAATAGATTACCTTCTTTTATCGTTTCACGGTGAAGAAGGAGCATTTATCATGCCTGAATTAGGGGAAGATGTATACGAAGATGAGGAGCCTAGAGATACTGCTTTTGGAGCGGATGAAATCAAGCAGTATGCCTTTTTAAAAGGAATTCATGTCATCTCTACAGGCTGCACACTAGGAGAGAAAAATCTAGCAGATGCTTTCTTAAATGCAGGAGCTACATCTTATACGGCACCGGACGATTACATCGATGGGAATGCAGCATTTATCTTTGTGCTGACCATGCTGTACGAGCTCATGAACAATACAAAGACGGTCAGAGCAGCATTTGATCGAGCGCGTTCCATTGATGAAGAAACGAAATTATTTCAACTATATATGCAAAAGTAATCAAAGGACTGAGAAATCAAGTCCTTTTTTTATTCCTCTCTAAAAATGTGTCTAAAATGTGACAATTGTGTGATTTGCAAACTAAAAAGGGGGCATGCAAAGTCTATCCTACAAACACACGTCATTCAGGCATGACGGCATCACGAGAGGAGAATCATTGTGTCAATTAAATGGAAAGTCAGTCTCGTCCTATGCGGACTTGCGATGATTATCGGAATCGCTGCGTTTTATCATAATCAGCAGGCAAGCGGGACAGAGAAAAAGAAGGTAGAACCGGATGCGAGCTATAAAGAAGTTGAAATTGTGACCCTCGTGAATGACGGGAGATACTTGAGATATGCTGTGAACTATCCTGTGTTTCATCAAAAAAAGCTAGATCAAGAGATGAAAAGATTTGCAGAAACAGCGCTGGACAAATTCAAAACATCATTTAGTGAAGCAAGCGATGTCGATGAAGATCATCGATACGAATTAAACATAGATTACGTGATTACTCATTATGCCAAACAAACCGCTGCGATCAAATTCAATACATATGAATTGAAAGGCGGAGTAAAAGGCGCACATGAAACGAAGATTTTCAATTTTGATTTCAAGAAACAGCAGTTTTTATCGATAGATGATCTATTTTTATCAAAAAAAGAAAGTCTGCAAAAACTGTCTCAAATGACATTTGAGGAGTTGAAAAAAGATCGCTCTCTTGCTGAAAACGAGCATTTGCTCAAACAAGGAACGTCTCCTAAGGCAGAGCATTATCAGTATTTTGCCATCAAAGATCGTTTTATTGAATTCTATTTTCCAGCAGGGCAAATTGCACCAGACAATAAGGGCCCTCAAGTGCTGGCGATTAAGAAAACACTGCTTAAAGGAATGTTAAAGCCAGAATACATCAATAAAGAAAAGAACAAAAACGAGAAAAAAGAACCGATCGCAAAAAGAAAGATCGTAAAACTTCCAAAACAGGGAGTATTCAACCCAAATCAAAAAGCCATTGCCCTTACATTTGATGATGGACCAAATCCATCAACGACTTCAAAAATCTTAACAGCTTTAAAAGAAAACAAAGGACATGCGACATTTTTTGTATTAGGAAGCAGGGTTCAATATTATCCCGATATGCTAGGTGAGATCAGAAAAGGTGGAAATGAAATCGGAAATCATACTTATAACCACCCTTTACTCACAAGACTCCCGATAAAACAAGCTATCAAACAAGTAGAAGATACGCAGCAAATCATTGAAAAAGCAGGCGGGTTCACACCGATTCACTTTAGACCGCCATATGGTGGAACAAACGGGCAGATCAACGCGGCTGTCAACATGAAAGTCACACTTTGGGATGTAGATCCTGAAGACTGGAAATATCGCAACAGCCAATACGTCGCCAACTACATTCTCACACATGCGTCTAGCGGAGAAACCGTCTTAATGCACGACATCTATGACACCTCTGCAAACGCGGCTGTCACGATCATCAAGGAATTGACCAAACAAGGATATCAATTACTAACAGTATCGGAGCTTGAGCAGTGGAAGGAAGCACGGGCGAAAAAGGTGAATTGAATACGTAAAAAAGATGCGAGTCTTAGTGGATTCGCATCTTTTTTAAAGTTAATTATGAAAATAAAGGGAAAATATGTTAAAGTGATTGTAGAAAGGGAGGGCTTCGAATGGTGTTGATGAGGTTGATCAGCATATATATGCTGACAGCGTTTAGTTTGGCATTTGTCATAAACTATGTACCTGGTTTGATGCTGCCCATCTATATTCTTGCGATGATTGGGCTCATTTTATGTCTCGGTCATATTGCACTCCATTATATTCGGCGAATTAGATATATGTTGTTTGATGAAAAACGATAAGATTTCTCCTATTGAAAAACCTCCTGCTAGTTGCACGAGGTGTTTTTTTCGGTATTTGATGTTTTAACAGCTGGTTGATTGTCTCGTTTGACGTCTCAAAAGAGAAACGATATTTCCTGTAAATCCTATGAGTACAATAAGTAAAATGATGATCATCCACATGCTATGACCTCCATTATCATATATCAAGGATACAGTATAATTAGAATGTCTAAAACGAACAGTTCGTGTCATATATTTGGCAATTGATGTGAATGGAGAATGTTGAGGGGGATTCATTTGAAACGAGTAGACGTGGTTTCAGCTATTATTTATGACGAGGAAGAAAATCTATTAACAGTCAAGAATGTAAAGGGATATTGGGAACTTCCAGGCGGTGCTGTGGAAAAAGGTGAACACCTGCAGCAGGCTGTCATCCGCGAAGTGAAAGAAGAGACAGGGTATGTGATCAAAGTAAAGGAACTTCATTCGGTTCGAGAAGCATTCTTTCAAGATAAAAAACATCATGCGCTTATCATTACGTTCTTTGCGGAAATGATCGGGGGAGAGATGAACATTCTAGATCCGGATCAGGATATTGAAGAAGTAAAATGGGTCAGCACTCAAACCTTTCAAAAGCTAAACCCAAAGCTATATCACATGCTAAAATTAAACCAACAAACACAAGCTTTTCATGATTTTGAGGGGAATAGAACAATTGGTTAAATCCAAATTGATATAGGCATGAAGGAGCGATATTGATGTTTTTATACTATGGGCCTACAGGAGCTCCGATAGAAAATCCCGGAGAAGAATTCATGAAAAGAATCTTCTTTCAGGAGGGGGAAGAGTATTGGAAACAAGGTAACGGGGAATCTTCCATTGAGATAGAGGAAGATTGGGAATCTGAAAGTCTAGTTTTCTTTTATACTGAACCGCATGGGTTCTTTATCATCAGATATCCAGATTTTTTAGTCCCTTTTCAAAAGGTAGAAAAGATTGAAACGATCGAGCATTTGGTCGCTGGATCACCATTGTATGTACCATCGTGCAGCTATGTCGATCGCAATCAGGCGTATCAAATCGTTCAACATTTTTTGACGACAAAAAAGGTACCGGACTCTGTTGAATGGGTCGAGTTGAGGAATATTGATTTTCAGCATGATGTGAAAACTTAGGGGAGTAAGGTGAAAGTGTGTACAAATGAAAGATAAGAGTTTAGAAACAGGAAGATGGTTATTGTTTTTTGATCAAAAAAGTTACGGGTTGAATCTCTTAAAGAGTTATGAGGAATACGATCATTTAGGCTTATTCATTGGGGAATATTCAATTGAAGATGCTCAAATCGAAGAGAAAGGTCAGCAATTATTTGAGCATTTTTTAAAAGAAAACAACATAGTGGGATAAATGAATGGATCTTTAACTGACCTTACTTTTCATAAGGATGTACTGATTTTAACTTTCTACCGATAAAATTAGCAGATACAGGTGTTAATTCTTTTTCTCTTGCCCAAACAGAAAGTTGACCGATATGGTGAATTTCGTGGGCAATTATATGATGTAATATTTCATCTTTAGTGTATTCATCTTCATCCCAAGGAACTGTTACCATTCGATCTTGTTTTTCATCTAAATGAGATTTTAAAAATTCAACTATTTCATGTCGTAAAGTCATTGAGAGTGTTTTTACTTTCGCCAGAGTCTTGTAATCATCAAAATCCAATACCACGTCTTTTTTACCCTGAATACCTCGAATCCAACTATATTCAACATCGATAATGTGAAAAAGAGTGTATAAAATACTCCCTACTCCACCTATGCGGTCTTGTAACAACTCTTCTGTTGTTAGTTGATTACACCAGTTAATCCATTCGTCTCTAACCTGCCAGTTGTACTCAAAAAACCTATTCATTATGATCACTCCAAAGTTAAATTGTTTGTTTAATTACTGCTATCTCTGAAAGATATTCTTGTTGAATTAAACGACACAATGTACATGGCCTGGTGTCAGTTTAGAACCAATCATAATATCAACCTTGTTTTCGTAACATGGACCTTTGAAACTGTTACGGTTTATAGGGTCTCTTGCAGCAAGTTGTTCTTTTGGGGAAGCGGTAGTTTGGTAGTTTATCTACAATTACTAAACGTCTTGCTTCTAATATCCCGAATGTTTGTTCTTGTATTGATTATACTAAGCTTTCTGACAGGTATCAAATAACAACATTTAAAATTGATTAGCAAGAATACACGAAGCATTATATTTTATTTTTCGTATTTACATTTTTTAAGCATAAATGCAGAATACAATACTGATATGCAAATCGCTTTGCCATCATTTCCTGCAGCTCTCTAAATAGTGGGGCATGATGAATTGATTTCCTTCATGTCTTAGTTCATGAACATGATCAAAATCTTGCCATTGTTCTTGAGGGCTAAGGTGCCAGCTATTATCAAAAGAAATGCAGCGAGACAGTAGCTTATTGCCGAAATAAAAAACAGACCTCATAAGGTCTGTTTTTGTTAGAAGTTAGGAAGTTTATTTTCATTTCCCTTTCTCCCGTTTCCGTTTTTCCTTCTCCGCCCGGTAAAACTCATGAAACATTTTCATCAGCGCACGCTTCTCAATCCGTGACACATAGCTCCGCGATATCCCAAGCTCTTTGGCTATTTCCCGCTGCGTTTTTTGTTTCTTTAAATCAAGTCCGAACCTGCCGACGATCACTTCTTTTTCTCGGCCGTCGAGGATGTCGATATACTCCTTTACTTTTTCAAGCTCCATGTTGAGCTGAATGGTATCAATTACATCTTCATTTTCAGATTTTAAGACATCAATTAATGAAATTTCGTTGCCTTCTTTATCCTGACCGATTGGGTCATGTAAGGAGACGTCTTTTTTTGTTTTTTTGAGCGCGCGTAAGTGCATGAGAATTTAATTATTAATGTCAAAAGGGGGGTGCAGAATTTAAAAATCGAATTTAACTTTTGCCCCATCATGCAATAATTCAGGTTTGTCATTTAGATAAACATCACTTAAGTGAAGTGTGATTGAACTCAAATCCGAAACATCATCTACCAGTAAAGGAACTACAACCATACCTTCATTTTCGACTTTACCATAAAAAGAACCAACACCTTTATCCGTATACAAATTAGCCGTATTGACTTGGATTTGTTTTTTTGTATTAGTGGTAATAACATCAACACCAGAAAACAAAACATCTTTATCGGAAGTGTTTTCAGTCGTATAAGTAATTTGTATTCTATGATATTTATCTTTTTCATATTGATTATCAGAAAGAAGCTCTTTATCGTCTTCACCTAAATTACTGTATTCAAAAACTTTAACATCTTGTATTTTCATCTTAATAGGACTTAAATCTATTTCTTTTTGTTTGTCGTTTATCTTTTTCAAAGTCAGTGTAGAACCATTTTTATCTTTCTTCCACTCCCCAATCTTTGATAAGCGTCCTGACGTTGGTTTATTCTCTTTTTGTGCTGATTCTTTTGAAGCCTCTTTGCTCGTTTCTTCTTTTTTTGCCGGCTCAGTTGAGCTGTTAGTGTTACCACAAGCAGTTAGAACTGCCATAAAGCATAAGAATAAAATTAGTTTAGCTTTTTTCATTAGTCTGCACCCTTCTAAATACACATTTTAGTAATACAGGAAACATTATAATATAGAAAATATTAAAATGGTGATTTTCGACAAAATTAGACAAAATAATTCATGACTTATAGCATAGGTTTAAAGTCACGAATCGTTCGATAGTGAATTTATATGTAACATTAAAAAGTGCTGCTATTTCATTTGTGAAATTATTATAAGAAGGATTATCAATGATTTTAGTTCCGTTATAATGTCGGCTGCTGATGTTAAAAATGGTGTTACAGAAAAATGTAGTTAAAATGAAAAAATAGGAAAGAGGCTATAGAATGGATTTTATAAATGACCTTAGTGAAGAAGCTAAAGTTGCCCTAGGCTTAGCAATAGTTGAAAAAATCTATACATTCATAGATAAAGAAGATGATGGTTACCACATAGGAGAAAAAGCTTTAGATGATTGTTGGAAATGGCTTTCTGGCAAAGAGTTAAGGGCAGATGATTTATGTAATTATATAGATAGTGAAGATTATATGGATGTAGCTGAGTACGCTAATAAAGAAAAAGATGAACAAAAACAATATGGCTGGTATTCAGTACTAGATGCAGTTTCTTACACAGCGTATCAAGCGTATAGACGAGAAAATAAAAAATTTGTTCCTCAAGTGCTAGAGGTAATAGACGATGAAACATTAATTGTAATGTGGGAAAATGCAATTGAGTCAAAAATGATTGATATGGCTGAATTAAATATCTTGAGAAAATATTTAGTTGATCATTATCCTAGCAAAGATCAAGATAATAACAAACTATATTTAATTAGCAAAGAGGACATCGCAGTCAAGAGACAGTAGCTTAGTGCCAAAATAAAAAACAGACCTCATGAGGTCTGTTTTTGTTAGAAGTTAGGAAATTCATTTTTACTTCCCCTTCTCCCGTTTCCGTTTTTCCTTCTCCGCCCGGTAAAACTCATGAAACATTTTCATCAGCGCACGCTTCTCAATCCGTGACACATAGCTCCGCGATATCCCAAGCTCTTTGGCTATTTCCCGCTGCGTTTTTTCTTTCTTTAAATCAAGTCCGAACCTGCCGACGATCACTTCTTTTTCTCGGCCGTCGAGGATGTCGATATACTCCTTTACTTTTTCAAGCTCCATGTTGAGCTGAATGGTATCAATTACATCTTCATTTTCAGATTTTAAGACATCAATTAATGAAATTTCGTTGCCTTCTTTATCCTGACCGATTGGGTCATGTAAGGAGACGTCTTTTTTTGTTTTTTTGAGCGCGCGTAAGTGCATGAGAATTTCGTTTTCAATACACCGCGCTGCATACGTTGCAAGCTTTGTTCCTTTTCCAGAGGAATAGCTTTCGATGGCTTTAATGAGTCCGATCGTCCCGATGGAGATGAGGTCTTCAGCGTCTTCCCCGGTATTTTCAAATTTCTTTACGATATGGGCGACGAGCCGAAGGTTATGTTCAATCAGCATGTTTCTTGCATGTTCATCGCCCTGTGCCATGAGGGCTAAGTATTTTTTTTCATCATCTCCCGAAAGGGGCTGTGGAAAGGCATTGTTTTTGACATAGGACACTAAAAACACCAATTCTTTGACCATCAATCCCATCGCTGTAAATACTCCTGCCACGATTTTCACCTCCACCATGTTTAGGCCGCTGCCTATATCCTCAAATGTATGTGAAGGAGGGATTGTCTGTGTCTGTACGATGAAAAAATCATGTTTTTCGAAAAATGTTCGTCTCTTTTTACAGCCCCTCTCATATGTTTGCGGTTTCTTTGCGGTGCTTGGCGGTCAAGAAGCGTGCTAAAATATGTAATATTAGACCGAAAAGGAAGGGGTTTTTTCGGAACATGGGGAAGGTTCTATCTTCACATGTAGGTATGAAAATTAATGAATGGTATCGAATGATACGGCAGTTCAGTGTTCCAGATGCGGAAATCTTGAAAGCGGAAGTTGAAGCGGAAATTGAACAGATGGAAGAGGACCAGCATTTACTGATTTATTATCAGCTCATGTGTTTTCGGCACCAAATCATGCTTGACTATATACACCCTTCAAAATATAAACCTTTCTCAGTATCTAATCTAGTCGATAAAATCGAAAACTCCAATCATGAGTTATCTGATATGCTGCATTATTACCATGCATTTTTTCGTGGCATGCATGAATTTAGTCAAAAAGAATATTTAGAAGCCGTCAAATATTATCGAGTGGCAGAAAAGCAGCTGTCCATGGTATTCGATGATATTGAGCAGGCAGAGTTTCATTTTAAAGTGGCAGAAGCCTACTATATCATGAAACAAACACATGTCTCCATGCACCATATTTTAAAGGCGCTGGAAATATACGATCAGCATGATGCGTATACGATTCGCATCATTCAATGTCTCTTTGTCATTTCGGGAAACTATCAAGATTTAAAACGAAAAGACCGGGCACTGCCTCATTTGAAAAAGGCAAAACAGCTAGCATCTCAAATTGATCACCCGCGCATATACAGTTCAGCACTCTATAATTTAGGAAAATGTTATGGCGAGCTGGGCTATAGAGAGGAAGCGGAACGATACTTAACGGAATCTGCTGATCTTGCCCGCAAAGAGCTGCTCCCAACGCTTCCGCATACGCTCTATACGCTGGCGAAGCTGCTTTTTAGACAGAATGAACAGGCGGATGCTCTGCGCATATTAGAAGATGGGAAATTAGCTGCAAAGAAGCATGAAGACCAGCTGTTCTGTCATATGTTTGAGTATCTGGATGCTTTATATGTTCAGGAAATCAATGAAGACCAACTGCAAAAAACCATTGATTATTTGGAAAAACTTAGCCTATACTCTTATATAGAGGATATCTCACTAGAAATTGCGACAGCCTTAGAAGCCTCTCAACAATACAAAAAGTCCAACCAGTATTATCAGAAATTATTATGGGCTCAAAATCAAATCCAAGAAGGAGAGTGTCTGTATGAATTCTAAGCAACGTTCGACAGTTGAAGAGAGAAACCAAACGTGAAACAAAGAGCGGGCCAATATGGCCGGCTTTTTTTATTTGAAAAAGAAGCAGATATCACCATGAAGCTTGTATGAATTGATGAGAAAGCGGGCAATTTATCGGTAATGATGTTCGGTGGAGGAGGCGGTCGAATGAGAGGGCTGCATATCTTGATGTGTATATGGCTGCTATGTGCTTTTGTTCCTAATGAAGTAGAGGCACGTACATTAAAACGAGTCGATCTTGAAAAAACGGGGCGTGCCTTTTGGGACATGAGAGCGGAACGGAAAAAGATTGCGATCACCTTTGATGATGGACCTCATCCAGTGTATACGAATCAAATATTGGATGTGCTGAAGGAGCATCAAGTGAATGCGAGCTTTTTTGTGATAGGGAACCGAATCCATGCATATCCAATGATCGCAGAACGGATTGTGGACGAAGGGAATGAACTCGGCAATCATACAATGAATCATACGTATTTTGACCTTTTGTCGTCAAAGGAGATCAAGCGGGAATTAAAAGAATCAGCGGCTCATATCGCTTCACTCCAGCCTGGCGGTCCCTTATTATTTCGCCCTCCTGGTGGACGCTTAACCATGAAATCATTCCGCATTCTGTCAAAGCAAGGATATGATGTGGTCATGTGGTCCTTTACACAAGATCCGAAGGACTGGTCAAGACCAGGTGCACATAAAATTGCAAGCCGAATTATTGATCATATTCAGGGCGGCGATATCATCCTTTTACATGATGGCGGGGGAAATCGAAAGCAAACGGTAGAAGCATTGAAACAAGTGATTCCTGAATTAAAGAAGAGAGGCTATGAATTTGTAAAAGTAAGTGAGCTGCTGCAACATGACAAAGCATATATGCCCGTTCAACTGCAATAGGAAGCATTCGTCAAAAACAGTCATTCATTGAAACCAAAAGTCTTGTCGTTTACTATATGAAGAGGGCTTTTGGAGGTGAATGTTGTGAAGAAATATGTTTTCCTTTTCATCCTATTATGTGTTGCCGCTGGGTGCTCTAAGCCAGCTCAAGAAAGCGTCATTGCATTTGGTGACAGCAATACAAGAGGATCAAACTGGGACTTTCGAGATTATCCAACATCTGAAAAATGGGTGAATCTCATGAAAAACGTCGAGCGCGGCCAAATTCAAGTGAAGAATGCAGGCATTGGCGGGCAGACGACTGAAGACGCGAAACTGCGCTTTGAGCAGGATATTTTAAAACAGAAACCAACTTACGTCCTCATCATGTTCGGTACGAATGATGCGGCGATTTTAGACGGGAAACATCCCCGAGTGACGAAAAAACGGTTTAAAGAAAATTTATCCTACTTTATTTCTGAAAGTAGAAAAGAAGGCATTACCCCGATTCTCATGACCTGTGTGCCTGTTGTAGAAGGCGGGAAAAAGGGCTTGTATTATTACTCTAGATATAAGTCATCTTATTTTGCCGGGAGAGGCGGGGCAAGAGCTTGGCAAAACTCTTATAATGATATCACGAGAGAAGTAGCGAAGGATGAGCAGGTGCCGCTTGTCGACAATTGGAAAGCTTTCATCCGAGAAGCTGGTGAAGACAGTGATCGAGCTCTGATTCAGTCAGGTTTGATCGACCCTTCTGGCAATCATATGACACCAAAAGGGGCGAGAATTATTTATAACGAAATCAAAGAGCGTGAAGTCATCAAACATTTTTAAATGATGGCCATCCGCCTAAACAAGACCATTCATCCAGCATAGTCTAACAGTATATCTTCCTAGAAGGAGGTAACTGATATGTGGGGATGTCCTTATCCTTACCCTGCGTGTTCGCCTTATCCAGCACAAGGAGCAGGAATCGGTTACGCTTTTCTTGTTGTGTTCCTTGTGGTCATTTTAGTCGTAGGCGGAGGGTTATGGTTTTGGAATGAACAGCCTTGCAATTAAGACACCTCTTCTTTCATCAGAAGGGGTGTTTTTTACGGAAAATAGTAGTAAGCCTATAGCGCAAGTGATATAATATCAGTCACCTGAGTTTAAAAAAGGAGAGTGCTCGGGAGGCATGGTTCCTGTGATATGGAATTAAGAGGAAACAGAGAGCATATGCCCGAGCGAACGTCTTTTCATTTCTGTCTCAATTAATTCAATGAAGTCGCGATTTAAGTTCATTTCATTTGCTTTATAATACGATTCTATAAGTAAATCATCTGACAGCTTTTTCATACTAGAAACCCATATGATGGGAAAAACACCTCCCCTGAAAAAGTTGGCATAAAATTTGAGGAAAAGACATATCATCATAGGTTGATCGACTGTCTTTGAAGTACCTTTAATCTACCATGAATGGGAAACAAGAACAATCGTTCTGTTATCCACATGGTTAAGTGGATAACTTGTGGGTAGAGTGTTTATAATTGAATGAAAGCGTGATGAAATATAGGTGGATAATGTGTGTAAAATTATCCACACCTGTTGAAGGTCCTCATCATATGTCGAAAACTTTTTCATTGTATTCGATAGACAGACAAATTGTGATTTGATTCGACACAATCGCTGAAAACCAATGGAAGAAAGGGTGCAAATTGTGCTAAAGAAGTATTTCTTACCGGATGAATTTGTGAAAAGTATTTTCCACATTTCACCGCAAAAATTAAAAGAACGAAATGTAAAAGGAATTATTACCGATCTAGATAACACACTAGTAGAATGGGACCGTCCAAGTGCGACACCGCGCTTAATTGAATGGTTTCAAGAAATGAAAGATCACGGGATACAAGTGACGATTGTATCGAACAATAATGAAAAAAGGGTCAAGCTTTTTTCTGAACCGGTTCATATCCCGTTTATTTATAAAGCGAGAAAGCCTATGGGAAGAGCCTTTAATAAGGCAGTCGCTGATATGCAGTTGAAAAAAGAAGATGTGGTTGTCATTGGGGATCAGCTCATGACAGATGTTCTTGGCGGGAATCGTCATGGCTTCCATACGATTTTGGTCGTTCCTGTTGCTGCCTCGGACGGATTTTTCACAAAGTTTAACAGGCAGATTGAACGCAGAATTTTAGGAGCCTTAAAGCGTAAGGGCCACATTCAGTGGGAGGAAGAGTAATAATGGAAAAGGTTGTTTGTATTGGCTGCGGTGTAGCCATTCAGACGGAAGATAAAGATCAATTAGGATATGCGCCGGCAGCATCTCTATTGAAAGAAGATGTGATCTGTCAGCGCTGTTTTAGGTTAAAGAACTACAATGAGATTCAAGATGTTTCTTTAACAGAAGACGACTTTTTAAATATATTGCACAGCATTGGAGAGACAGATTCTCTCATTGTGAAGGTCGTTGATATTTTTGACTTTAACGGAAGCTGGATCAATGGACTGAGCCGTATTGTCGGTGGTAATCCGATTTTACTTGTCGGCAACAAAGTGGATATTTTACCGAAATCCGTGAAAAAAGATCGTCTGATTCATTGGATGAAACGGGAAGCAAAGGAAAACGGATTAAACCCTATCGATGTTTTCTTAATTAGTGCAAGCAGAGGCCAGGGCGTACCTGAGGTGATGGAAGCGATCGATCATTACCGCGATGGAAGAAATGTCTATGTCGTCGGCTGTACAAATGTTGGAAAATCAACATTTATCAATCGAATCATCAAAGAAGTATCTGGCGAAGAGAACGTCATTACTACATCCCAATATCCAGGTACTACACTTGATGCCATTGAAATTCCGCTTGATGACGGGTCTGCTTTATTCGATACGCCGGGCATCATCAATCGCCATCAAATGGCGCACTATGTCAGCAAAAATGACCTGAAGATTTTAACGCCGAAAAAAGAATTGAAACCGAGAACGTTCCAATTAAATGAAGCACAAACGCTTTATTTTGGCGGACTCGCTCGATTTGATTACGTAAAAGGCGGCAGAACATCATTTGTCTGCTATATGCCAAATGAGCTGAACATTCACCGTACAAAGCTGGAGAACGCAGATGATTTATATGAAAAACATGCAGGGGAACTGCTGTCACCGCCATCAAAAGAGGGAATGGAAGATTTCCCGCCGCTCGTTCCGCATACCTTTACCATTGATCAGCCAAAAATGGACATCGTCTTTTCAGGTTTAGGCTGGGTCACTGCAAATGATGCGGGTAAGCAAATCAAAGTTTATGCGCCAAAAGGCGTTCATGTGTTTATGAGACGTTCGTTAATTTAAATGTTCAAAGGGGGAGAGACCTTGAAACCTTTATACGGAGTAATCGGAAACCCTGTTGGCCACTCAATGTCTCCGGATATTCATAATGCAGCACTAAAGGATGCTGGAATTGATGGACACTATCATGGCTTTCAAGTAGAAAATGATGCCCTGAAAGAGGCTGTTAGCGGCATGAAAGCGTTAGGAATCAGCGGCATTAACGTCACTGTTCCGCACAAGGTAGAAATCATGCAGTACCTTGACAAAATTGATGTGACAGCTGAACGCCTCGGTGCCGTCAATACGGTGCGGCTCGAAGGGGATCAGCTCGTTGGGTACAATACAGATGGAGAAGGGTTTCTTCATTCATTGCTTGAAGCCTTGGATCAGCCGTTATCAGAGCTGTCATTTCTTCTGATTGGTGCTGGCGGAGCGGCAAGAGCGATTTATACGACAATTGCTCAGTATGCACCGAAGAGCTTTGATATTACGAACCGCACCATTGAAAAAGCTGAAGCTTTAATTGAAAGCGCAGAGGGGAAAATCACCTCTCATGCAATCACATTAAATACAGCAGAAGAGCGGCTTGGGGAATATGATGTCATCATCCATACGACCTCGATTGGCATGTATCCGAATGTTGAAGAAACCCCGATTTCTTTAGCGAACGCAAAAAAAACAGCGGTCGTTTGTGATATTGTGTATAATCCAATAGAAACAAAACTGCTCAGTGAAGCAGCAAGGTTAGGCTTGAAAACAGTAGATGGGGTTGGCATGTTTGTTGGACAAGCAGTAAGAGCCTTTGAACTGTGGACAGGTATCACGCCTGATGCCGGAAAAATGAAGTCAATTGTCATAGAGAAATTAGGAGGAACACCATGTTAAAAGGTAAGCAAAAACGTTTTTTACGTGCACAAGCACATCATTTATCACCTATTTTTCAAGTTGGAAAAGGCGGGGTAAATGACAATATGGTCAAGCAAATTTCCGAGGCGCTTGAAGCAAGAGAACTATTAAAAGTCAGCGTATTGCAAAATTGCGACGAGGACAAAACAGAAGTTGCGAAAGCACTTGTAAAAGGTGCAAAGGCAGAACTCGTTCAAACGATCGGAAATGTGATTGTCCTTTACAAAGAATCTAAGGAAAATAAACAAATTAAGCTGCCGTAAAGGTGGATACGATATGAAAAAAATAGGGTTGTTCGGCGGTACGTTTGATCCTCCCCATAACGGGCATTTGCTGATGGCAAGTGAGGTGCGGACTCAAGTGGGGCTGGATGAAATTTGGTTTATCCCAAACCATATGCCTCCTCATAAAGCAGGACGGAAACGAGCAGATAGTCATCACCGGATAAAAATGGTGGAGGCAGCGATTCAGTCAAATCCGTATTTTCGGCTCGAGCTCATTGAAATGGAGCGGGAGGGTCCGTCTTATACGGTAGATACAGTGGATCTGTTAAAGAAGCGTCATCCAGAAGATCAGTTCTTTTTTATGATAGGAGCGGACATGGTCGAGTATTTGCCAAAATGGCATCGGATCGACGATTTGCTTCAAATGATCACCTTTATTGGGATGAAAAGACCGGGTTACGTTGGAAATACGGCATATCCGCTTTTATTTGCAGATGTTCCAGCTTTTGATGTATCATCGACATTGATTAGGCAGCGAATAGAGCAGGGAATACCTGTTGATTATTTGATTCCGAAAGCTGTTGAGCGTTATATAAAGGAGCATCATTTATATGAATCGTGAAGAAGCATTGAACTGTGTCAAAGAACAGTTAACAGAGCATAGATATACACATACACTTGGAGTCATGGAGACAGCCATTTCATTAGCGGAACGGTTCGGTGCAGATGTGAAAAAAGCAGAGATCGCCGCTATTTTTCATGATTATGCGAAATTTAGGCCAAAGGAAGAAATGAAGGGGATTATCGAGCAAGAGCAGATGAACCCTTTATTGCTTGAATATTCGCCTGAGCTTTGGCACGCCCCGGTTGGTGCCTATTTGGTCAAAAAAGAAGCTGGAATTGACGATCACGATGTGTTAACAGCCATTGAATTTCATACTTCCGGCAGACCAGACATGACTTTACTTGAAAAAGTCATTTATGTCGCAGATTATATAGAACCAGGACGTCATTTCCCTGGTGTCGAAGAAGTAAGGGAGTTAGCAGAGCATGATCTAGATCGTGCACTGATCCAATCATTAAAAAACACCATCAGTTTTCTAATGAAAAAGAATCAGCCAGTCTTTCCAGATACGCTTGCTACTTACAACTCGCTTGTGCATAAGAACAACTAAGGAGGAATTTTGGATGGATTCATCATCAATTTTAAACGTCGCAGCAGGAGCATGCGATGATAAACGGGCTGAGGATATTATTGCCCTTAATATGCAAGGAATCTCACTTGTTGCAGATTATTTTCTTATTTGTCACGGGAATTCTGATAAACAAGTGCAAGCCATTGCAAGAGAAGTAAAACATCTTGCAGAGGAAAGCGGAATCGAAGTGAAAAAGATGGAAGGCTTTGATGAAGCAAGATGGGTATTGATTGACCTAGGTGATGTCATTGCCCATGTGTTCCACAAAGAAGAAAGAGGATACTACAATCTAGAAAAGCTATGGGGAGATGCGCCGAGAGAAACGCTTTCACTTGGCATTAACTCATGATTTATCAAGGGTTTGCAGGTGTGTATGATGAGCTCATGACACATGCACCTTATGATGAATGGGTTCAGTGGATCCAGCAGTATATTAAACCGAATGCTGCCATCATCGATGTAGGCTGTGGAACTGGAGAGATTTCTCTTCGGTTAGCTGAAAAGGGCCACAAGGTTACAGGAATTGACCTTAGTGAAGAAATGCTGGCCTTCGCGCAGCAAAAAGCGCAAACGAAAAATCAGTCGATTCAATTTTTGCATCAAGATATGAGAGAGGTTACAGGCTTTGAACAAGCCTTCCAGGCAGCCGTTATTTGCTGTGATTCCTTGAATTACTTAAAAAACGAAAATGACGTCAAAAAAACCTTTAAAAACATGTTTCAGCTTTTAGAGGCAGATGGGGTTTTACTTTTTGATGTTCATACGCCTTATAAAATGGAAGAGGTATTCCCAGGTTCAACTTATGCAGATCAAGATGAAGAGATCAGCTATATTTGGCAGAGCGATAAAGGGGATGACATGTATTCGGTCATTCATGATTTAAGCTTTTTTGTAAAGGACGGAGACATGTATCAGCGTTATGATGAGACACATGAACAGCGCACATTTTCATTTGAAACATATGCAGCTTTCCTTGAGTCCGCTGGCTTTGAACAGATAGAAGTGACCGCTGATTTTACAAATGAAGCCCCCGGTGAATTCGCCGAAAGATATTTCATCTCAGCTAAGAAACCAAAAACCATCGTTTAATAGAACGATGGTTTTTTAAAACCCTTTTTTCGCTTATTGCAAAGATGATTAATTTCTGCGATCATCAGTGAACACACTTGGTGGATATTGATGTGCAACCGCTTCTAAATCTTCATCGAATTTTTCATGGGTATTTTGAAAGAGCCGGTGAAACATATCTTGCACACCTGCTTCAAGTGCTTTAATGCCTTCACCAGTGACGCCGCCTTTCACACATACTTTGTCTTGCAGTGTTGGAAGGGTATAGACTCTTTTTTCAATCAAACGGCCAAGTCCAACAAGCATATCCTCTGATAAGGTGGTGGCTTCTTCTTTAGAAATATCTGTTTCTTCTACGGCCGCTTCAATCATTTTCTGAACGAGAAAACTGATAAAAGCAGGTCCGCAGCTGACAATATCGGAAGCCGCTCTTGTAATCGAATGATGGATCTCAATTGGTGTTGAAATGCACGAAGCTAACTGTCTTAAAGCTGTTTTTGTCGCGGCATTGCATGATGAACCAAAAGTTAAAAGAGATGCACCTGATAAAGCGCGGTTTGTAATGCTTGGAATCAGCCTGGCTGTTTGACAAGGAACGATATCCTGGAGCTGTTCAGGATGCACCGGACTTGTAATGATGACAATGGTTTGCTGCTCCGTTAAAAGAGGGCTCAGCTCTTTTAAAAGTGGATAAATATCAAGTGGTTTGACACAAACAAAAATGAAATCTTTATTCGTGACAGCACCTGAAAGCTGTTTCGTTACTTCAAGTTCTGGATGGTTCTTTTTTATATTGAACGCTTTTTCAATGGTTCGGTTTGTAATGGTGATCGATGAGGGATTAACTGCTTTTGATTCAATAAATGCCTCAGTAAGTATGGTACCCATGTTTCCTGTACCGATTAACCCTATATTCAAACGTTCTCCCTCCTTAGACGCGTAGGATCTGTTATCTTCTAAACAGTATGTTGAGCAGTAGAAAAATATGATTGAAAGAAGCGTGAGTAAGTGAAGCGACTCATTCCATTGAAAAAATACAGTCTTTATATTGCAGCTGGGCTCATGGTTGTGATTATCATCAGTTTCTTCTTTTTCACTGGAAAAGGGGAGGACAGCAGAGAACCAAGTGTATTGAAGGGAAATAAAGACATACAAGTCACATTAGAAGAAAAACAAGAAAAGACAGAAAAAGAGCCATCAACGATTTTTGTAGAGGTCAAAGGAGCTGTAAGAAAGCCAGGGGTTTATACGTTTCAATCTGATGCTCGGGTAGAAGAAGCGATTCAAAGGGCAGGAGGCTTTACCAGCAAAGCAGACACGATTGAAATCAATCAAGCAGCAAAATTAGAGGATAGTATGATGATTTATGTTCGGAAGCAGGGGGAAGCGGAAAGAGAGACGCAAACAGTATCGGCTGACGCATCAACGGGCGTTGAAAAGAGTCAGGGTGTCAATGTCAATCAGGCCGATGCAGCCGAATTGCAAACCATTAACGGCATAGGACCAGCTAAAGCAGAAGCCATCATTTCGTATAGAGAGGAACACGGAGAATTTCAACAAATTGAAGACTTGCGGAACATTTCAGGTTTTGGGGAAAAGACGATTGAACGGCTGAAAAGTCAATTGACCGTGAAGTAGAATTGACGGTATAGAAGAAAGGCATGTACACTTAATATCAACCATCATTCTGGAGGGATCAGCTCGTGGAAAGAATTTCATGGAATCAATATTTTATGGCACAAAGCCATTTGCTTGCTTTACGAAGCACCTGTGAGCGGTTAGCTGTTGGGGCGACCATCGTAAGGGACAAGCGCATTATTGCAGGGGGGTACAATGGCTCCATTGCCGGAGACGTTCATTGTGCAGATGTAGGATGCTATGTCATTGATCATCACTGTGTTCGCACCATCCATGCAGAAATGAACGCTATTTTACAATGTGCTAAATTTGGTGCACCTACAGCTGATGCTGAAATATATGTCACGCATTTCCCTTGTTTACAGTGCTGTAAAGCCATCATTCAAGCGGGCATACGAACAGTGTACTATGCAAAGGATTATAAAAATCACCCATATGCCGTTGATTTATTCGAGCAGGCGGGTGTTCAAACAGAGCAAGTTGAATTAGATGAGATGATCATCGACTTAAAAAATCAAGAAAAATTGGCCTTTGTTGCAGATTTAATTGGGAAGCTGAGTGAATCAGGACTTAGCGAAACAGAAATTCGCGATATGCATGAGAAGGCGAATCAACTATTTACTTCCTATGTTTAAATATTTGCCGTTTGGGGCAATTTCAGCAGCTGTTGGAATTGCTCTGGCTGCATATCATCTTCATATGTATTTCCTTCTCTTTCTTCTCGTCATATTACTTCTCAGCCTACTGAAAAAAGTCCCTCAGCTCTTTTTAATGGTCAGCCTATGCGGGGCTGTCTATACACTCATTTTTATGGTTCATGAGTCTCTTGAAACGAATCAACCTGCACAAGAAAAACGTCTATCCGGTTCCGTTGTGATTGAAAGCATTCCGAAAACAGATGGCAATCGTTTTTCAGCGACTGTATCAACAGATCATGAACGGCTAGCCACTTTTTATACAATTCAAACTGAGCGTGAAAAGGAGGCATTAAAAGATGTAGAACCTGGTATGAGCTGTCACATGACAGGTGATGTTCGTCCAGCAAAACAAGCAACCATTCCTAACGGGTTTCAATACGATCAATTTTTAAAATCAAAAAGCATTGACGCCATTTTCCTGCCACAGTCGATCAAAAACTGTACAAAAATAGACGGTTCTTCCTATTACCTTCAAGCGATGCGGCAAAAAGGTTTGACATTTTTAGAGGACCATGTACCAGAACACTCTGTGGGCATTGTACAGGCTCTTATTTTTGGAGAACGCGATTTGATAGACCCTGAGACATTAAGAGATTATCAAATGCTCGGCATTATTCATTTACTAGCGATCTCAGGATTGCATGTGCAAACGCTTCTTGCGTGTTTATTTTGGTGTCTCCTTCGTGCGGGCGTGACAAGAGAGACTGCACGTATTCTCTTATTATGCTTTCTTCCTGTTTATGCTTGTTTGACAGGTGCTGCACCATCTGTTTTAAGAGCTTGCCTGATGGCAGGAATCTATTTAGTGATGACTAGTCTGCCAAAAGAAATGAAACAGCCTTCAGCTGTGGTATTAAGCGTTACGTTTTTATTCTTATTAGCAATTCATCCTCTTTATTTATTCGATATTGGATTTCAGCTTTCATTCGTGGTGACGTTTTTTATTTTGTTATCGACTAGGATTTTATCGAAATCAAAAAGTTCAGTCATGCAATTATTCCTTATTTCCTTCATTGCACAGCTTGCTTCGCTCCCTGTTCTTTTATATCATTTTCATCAATTTTCTTTGCTTAGCGTTCCTTTGAACATGATATTTGTTCCTTTTTATACGACGGTAGTCATGCCACTATCCTTACTCTTTTTTCTTTTCACTATCGTTTATCTTCCGCTTGGACAAACATTGTTTCAGCTGCTTGATTCGGTGATTCAGCTTAGTCATCAATTGTCAGCCTATATGGCTGTTTTTGATGGATTCAACTTGATTTTTATGAAGTCTGCTTGGTGGCATATTCTTCTTGAGGTGAGCGCCTTAATTGTTCTGTTATTTGTGATGGAGTGCAAAACTTCTGTGAAATCCTATGCTGTGCCGATCCTTTTTCTCATTGGTGTTTTGAGTGCACACTATTTCACCCCGAATTTTTTCGAAAAAGGGGAAGTTACGATGCTGGATGTAGGGCAGGGGGATAGTTTGTTTATTCAGCTGCCTTATCGAAAGGGGCACCTGCTTGTAGATACAGGAGGCAGACTTTCTTTTGAAGAAGAACCGTGGAAAAAAAGGCGTAAAGTATCTTCGATCGGTGATCAAACGCTGATCCCGTTTCTGCATTCTAAAGGTATAGCAAAACTTGATGTCCTGATTCTTACGCATGCGGATCAAGACCATATGGGAGAAGCGGTTCGTTTAATCAAGCGAAATAAAGTAAAGCGGCTGGCGATACCAAAAGGCTTTGCCCGTAGTCCAGAGGATGCGGAGCTGTTAAAAGAAGCAGCTGATCAAGGGATTATGATTGATGAATTAGAGAGAGGAGATCAGCTTCAGATTGGAGAGCAAATATTTGAAGTTCTTCATCCGTCGCGTGATCGAGTGACAAGTAAGAATAATGATTCACTCGTTTTGACATTTACCCTAGGCGGGAAGCGGTTTATGCTCACTGGAGATCTTGAACAAGAAGGAGAGCGAGACATTATAGAAGCCTATCCTGATCTGCGGGCAGATGTCTTAAAGGTTGGACATCACGGGGGTAAAGGGTCAACAAGCGAAGAATGGCTTCAGCATCTCAAGCCCTCACATGCACTCATTTCAGCAGGTGAACGCAATCGTTATCAGCATCCGCATCAGGAAGTCTTGAAAAAATTAAAGGACCAGCAAATGAAGGTGTATCGTACAGATATCGATGGGAGCGTGACGTATGAATTTCTTGATAAGCAAGGAACGTTTTACACTCATCCTCCATATGATATCTTACAAAATCAATAAAAAAACTGCCAAAATGGCAGTCATGTAACCTTCATGAAGTTAAGATCCAACGAGGTGTATAATGGTTGCCAAAATAAACATTGAGGCGAAAAATCCGAATGTGACGATAAAACCAACAGCTGAGTCGGTCACATCATTCCGCTTGCTTTGAACATTTTTTTCAAATTCATTCATTTTCATCCCTCCTGGCTAATTTTAGTATACTTGAACTCATTTGGAATTGCTAGAAGGTAAAGTAACCGTTTTCCATTTTCATGATCATTTTATGAATATCGTCTGACAGCAGGCTGACCCGGGAGCTTGCGCCGGACGTTTACTATAAATGAGGAGGCGGCACTTTCAGCTTCCTCTTTACTAATGTCTTCACACACTTTAGGATAGAGGAGGAAGTGAAAGAGAGGGATTCAATTGATGGTCTTTGATGTATGGAACAATTTAAAACGAGGGGATATCCATCCCGTTTATTGCTTATATGGGAAAGAAACATATTTACTGCAAGAAACCGCTGCTAAATTGAGACAAGCTGTTGTAGACGAAGAAACGAAGGACTTTAATTACTCCATCTTCGATATGGAAGAGGTGCCGCTTGAACAGGCTGTGACGGATGCAGAAACATTTCCTTTTATGGGAGAACGACGTCTCGTCGTGATCAAGAATCCTTATTTTCTTACAGCTGAAAAGAAAAAGGAAAAGATCGAGCATGAGCTTTCTGTGTTAGAAGCATATTTAGAAAAGCCAGCGCCCTATACCATTCTCGTGTTATTAGCACCATATGAAAAGCTGGACGAGCGTAAAAAAATCACCAAATTGCTAAAAAAGAAAGCTGCTGTCGTTGAGGCGAAAGAGTTAAACCCGAAAGAAACAACTGATTTCACCATCACACTGGTGAAGACAGAAGGAAAGATGATAACATCTGAAGCGGCTGAGCAGCTTGTGATGCTATGCGGCGGGAGTCTATCCTCTTTATTCCAAGAGATTCGTAAGCTTAGTACATATATTGGAGAGCGGGAGGAAATTGAGTTAGCGGATGTCAATCAGCTCGTTGCCAGAAGCTTAGAGCAAAATATTTTCGAGCTGATTAATCAAATTGTAAACAGACGCCGCTCTGAGGCCATGCAGATGTTTTATGACCTGCTAAAGCAAAATGAGGAACCCATTAAAATATTAGCACTCATTTCAACTCAATTTCGGTTGATTTTGCAGACGAAGTACTTCGCTCAGCAAGGATATGGACAAAAACAAATTGCTTCAAATCTAAAAGTCCACCCATTCAGGGTCAAACTTGCGATGGATCAGGCAAGATTGTTTTCAGAAGAAGAGCTCAAGCAGATCGTCAAAGAGCTTTCAACGATTGATTATGAAATGAAGACGGGTAAAAAGGACAAGCAGCTGCTGTTAGAATTGTTTCTGCTTCGATTGTTAGGCGCTTGAACATAAAAAAACGACCTTCTAAAAAGAGGGTCGTTTTTGTTAAATGTATAATTGCCAGTCTGTCCTTATGGCAGGGCCGGTCAGGACGGACGTACAGTTAAACAGGTGCCTCATCACTGAGGCGTTGCAAACATTATGCAGAAAGTCCGTTTACTTGTTTAGCAAGTCTTGATTTGTAACGCGCAGCTGCGTTTTTGTGTACAAGACCAGTTTTAACGGCTTTGTCAATGCGTTTTGCAGCAGAAGCAAGAGCAGCTTTTGCTTGCTCAGCATCGTTGTTAGCTACAGAAACTTCAACTTGTTTAATCGCAGTACGCATCGCAGACTTGATAGTTACGTTATGTGCACGGCGTTCGTTATTCGTTTTTGTACGTTTGATCGCTGATTTAATATTTGGCATGTGTTTCACCTCCTAAGATACAACCTAAACACAATTGTCTTAAGGTTAAATCTTCACAATAGAACAAATTGTATTCTATCAAACACACCTTTAGAATGCAATATAAATGTAAAGTATTTTTCATTGATGACGTGCTCGAATGTTTCTTTAAAGAGATGGAAAGACTACTGTTAATTACTTGGTGGAAGGAGTCTTTTTATGGAGAAACAAAAACTTGATTTAAGCGTTTATCAAATCCGGACAGACCTCGCTGTTGAAACAAAAGAGATACTAGAACAAGAGAACGATCCGAATGTCGTCAAAAAGGACGGGATCCAAGGGATTGTCGAAAAGGAAAAAGAAGAGCAAGGCATCCGCATACGTACTGTGGAAATCACGAAAGAAGGGGAGGAGCTGACCGGCAAAAAGGCAGGGACATACTTGACGTTTGAGGCACAAGGCATTCGGGAGAAAGATTCTGAGATGCAAGAAAAAGTCGTTGAAGTCTTTGCCCATCATTTTGCTCAGTTTCTAAAAGACAGAGGCATTCAGGCTGATGCAAGCTGTCTTGTAGTAGGACTGGGAAACTGGAATGTCACGCCAGATGCATTAGGCCCTCTCACAGTTGAAAACCTGCTTGTGACTCGCCATCTCTTTGAATTGCAGCCGGAAAATGTTCAGGAAGGCTATCGCCCGGTATCCTCTTTGTCTCCAGGGGTGATGGGACTGACCGGTATTGAAACAAGTGACATTATCCAAGGCGTGATTGAGCGGTCTAAGCCTGATTTTGTCATTGCGGTCGATGCCCTTGCTGCTCGTGCGGTGGAACGAGTGAATACAACCATTCAAATTTCTGATACAGGAATCCATCCCGGTTCTGGTGTAGGGAATAAGCGAAAAGAATTAAGCAAAGAAACATTGGGAATTCCAGTGATTGCGATTGGCGTTCCGACAGTGGTGGATGCAGTAACCATTGCAAGTGACACAATTGATTATGTCTTAAAGCATTTTGGTAGAGAACTGAAAGATGATAGACCATCCCGCTCTCTTGTGCCGGCTGGTTTGACATTCGGGAAGAAAAAAGTGCTAAACGAAGAAGACTTGCCAGATGAGGAAACGCGTCAATCATTCTTAGGCATCGTAGGAACCCTTCCTGAAGAAGAGAAAAGGCAGCTGATCCACGAAGTGCTTGCGCCGCTGGGGCAAAATTTAATGGTCACGCCTAAGGAAGTAGATACATTCATTGATGATATGGCAAACGTACTTGCCAACGGATTAAACACAGCGCTTCATCAAAAAATCACGCAAGATAACATGGGTTCATATAATCATTAATCGGTTCTACTTTCTCTAGCTCGCTCATAGTGTAATTACTAGAAAGCGTGCTGGAGGGAGTAAATCATGAAAAAAAGACCCCGCCGTCCTCGACAGTTGGTCGTTGCGATTAATGGAACGAAAGTAGTAAAAAGCATTTTCTTATTTATTGCCTCTCTTGTTGTGGTGTTTGTGATATCAGGGGCTTTGACCTCTTTAAAACCCGAGTTGAGGCCGCAAGCCTCGTTATATGGTGTAGCAGATGAGCTCTCTGGCGCATTTTTTGCCACATTAATGGGCATGGAAAACCAATATTTCGCCTCAGCAGTCCCAAAAGATCAAAAAGGATTTCATTTCTCTGGGCTGTCACTGAAGCTTGCAACCAGTATTAATTTAGAAGACCCGCGCAGTTTCCTAGGAAGAGAACTCCCAGGCTTTGAACATTTTGATACAAAAATCATCTTAGCTGGTGAAGGAACAGACTATACCAATATGCCAATGGAATCGCCGCCGCCTAGTGAAGTGATCCAAGATGAAAAAGAAGCAAATTTGGCTGAGCTGGACAAGCTCGATGATGATACACCGAAAAAGCCTGCCAAAGAACCGGACCGGTCAACAGGAAAACGAAAAGCTGTGTACATTTATCACACACATAACACGGAATCATATTTACCATTTTTAAAAGGAGAAACGAATCCAAATAATGCACGGCACTCAAAAGTGAATGTCACCCTTGTCGGTGACATGTTTGGAAAAGCACTTGATCAGCAAGGAATCGGCAATACAGTCGACAAAACCGAAATTGAAAAAAGGCTGGTGAAAAAAGGATTAAAGTATCCGCAGTCTTACAATGAATCAAGATTGGTCGTGAAAGAAGCCATAGCGAAAAATGATGACCTCGATTATTTAATTGATATTCACCGGGACTCTAGAAGAAAGAAAGATACGACTGTCGAAATCAAAGGGAAGAAATATGCGAGAATTGCGTTTGTTGTTGGGAAGAAGAACCAAAGCTATGAGAAAAACTTGAAGCTTGCGACAGAGTTCCACCATTTGATGGAGAAAAAATATAAAGGTCTTAGTGTCGGTGTGTTTGCCAAAGGAGAAATTGGCGATAATGGAATCTATAATCAAGATTTATCCGACAAAGCCCTTCTTTTAGAATTTGGCGGAGTGGACAATAATATGGAAGAATTAAGAAATGCATCCAATGCAGCAGCTGATGTGTTCAGCGACATTTTCTGGGACGCGGAAAAGGTGGATGGCAAAGCAAAGGATGAGAAAAAACGCTCTTAAGGTGGTGACGGATATGGGCTCATTTATTGGAAAAACCATTATTTTAGGATTGGTCTTGCTGTTTGGTGTCTTTTTAGGAATGCAGCAAGCGAATAATGGCATGCTGCAAATGAAGGGTTACCATGATCCGCAATTAAAAGGGGCTTTCTCCATTCAAATGAACGACGATGAAGAAAAGGAAGCTTCTATCTTAGGAACGGCTGTTACAGAAAAGGATCTTGCCGAAAAACAGAAGCAGCTCGAGGAAATAGAGGGCTTTAATGCCTTTTCCAAGGCAGGAAAAGCCCTGTCTGATGGCATGACACATGCAGCCCGTTCTCTTTATGATTGGGTAAATGGGAAATAAACGAATTTCATGAGATATCACTCTTTTGATCAAAGCCGCTGACCGATGAGCGGCTTTTCTTGATTTCGATTGAATCTTTACAGCCCTATTGATATAATCTAACCTAGCGCAACCCGCGTTTTATAGTAGGAGTGATAGATTGTGACAGATAAAGAAAAACGATTAGAACGGCAATCAAGAATTCGAAATTTCTCCATTATCGCCCATATTGACCATGGGAAATCCACATTGGCGGACCGTATTTTGGAAAAAACAGCGGCGATTACTCAACGGGAAATGAAAGAACAATTGCTTGATTCCATGGATTTAGAGCGTGAACGCGGCATAACGATTAAATTAAACTCTGTCCAGCTGAAGTATAAGGCGAAGGATGGAGAAGAATATATCATGCACCTGATTGATACACCAGGGCATGTCGACTTCACCTATGAGGTATCTCGAAGCCTAGCTGCCTGTGAGGGTGCGATTCTCGTAGTAGATGCAGCACAAGGAATTGAAGCACAGACACTTGCGAACGTTTATTTAGCTCTTGATAACAACTTAGAAATTCTTCCGATTATCAATAAAATCGATCTGCCAAGTGCAGAGCCTGAGCGTGTAAGAGAAGAAATTGAAGATGTCATCGGGTTGGATGCGTCTGAAGCTGTTCTCACCTCTGCTAAGGCGGGTATTGGAATCGAGGATATTTTAGAACAAATCGTTGAAAAGGTGCCAGCTCCCGCTGGAGATCCAGAAGCACCACTTCAAGCCCTTATTTTTGATTCTCTCTACGATGCGTATCGCGGCGTTATTGCGTACATACGAATTGTTGAAGGAACCGTCAAACCTGGTCAGAAAATTAAAATGATGGCGACGGGTAAAGAATTTGAAGTGCTTGAAGTCGGCGTTTTCACACCAAAAGCCATGCCAACAGACGAACTCACCGTTGGAGATGTTGGCTACCTAACCGCTGCGATTAAAAATGTCGGTGATACACGTGTGGGGGATACGATCACTAGTGCGGAGAACCCTGCGAAAGAAGCACTGCCAGGATACAGAAAGCTAAACCCAATGGTGTACTGCGGACTTTATCCAATTGATACAGCGAAATACAACGATTTACGTGAAGCATTAGAAAAGCTTGAACTTAATGATTCTTCACTTCAATATGAGGCAGAGACATCCCAAGCACTTGGCTTCGGTTTCCGTTGCGGGTTCCTTGGAATGCTTCATATGGAAATCATCCAAGAACGGATTGAACGTGAATTTAAAATTGATCTGATTACGACAGCACCAAGTGTTATTTACGATGTGTATATGACAGATGGAGAAAAAATCGTCGTAGATAACCCGTCCAATCTGCCTGATCCGCAAAAGATTGAGCGAATTGAAGAACCTTACGTAAAAGCAACAATGATGGTGCCGAATGATTATGTAGGCTCTGTGATGGAGCTTTGCCAAGGAAAGCGCGGACATTTCATTGATATGCAGTATCTTGATGCGAACCGCGTGAGCATTGTGTACGAAATTCCTTTGGCAGAGATCGTATACGAATTCTTTGATCAGCTAAAGTCCAGCACAAAAGGCTATGCGTCCTTTGATTATGAGCTGATTGGCTACCGTCCATCTACGCTGGTGAAGATGGATATCATGCTGAATGGCGAAAAAATCGATGCCCTTTCCTTTATCGTTCACCGCGATTACGCATATGAACGAGGCAAGATCATCGTAGAAAAGCTAAAAGAACTGATTCCTCGCCAGCACTTTGAAGTACCGATTCAAGCAGCAATCGGTCAAAAAATCGTTGCTCGTTCCACCATTAAAGCGATGCGTAAAAATGTACTTGCTAAATGTTATGGCGGAGATATTTCCCGGAAAAGAAAGCTTCTTGAGAAGCAAAAAGAAGGGAAAAAGCGCATGAAGCAAGTGGGCTCTGTTGAAGTCCCGCAAGAAGCATTTATGGCCGTGCTGAAGATGGACGACAGCACACCGAAAAAATAACATCCTCAAGGCAACCTGCTTTACAATGTCCGCCTTGACGTTTATAGTCGAAAACAAACAAAGGCGCCGCAGCGATAAACTGCGGCTCTTTACCTGTAAAGAAGGTGTCATCAAATGAAAGCAGCATACATTCACATTCCATTTTGTGAGCACATTTGCCACTATTGTGATTTCAATAAATTTTTCATTAAAACGCAGCCAGTCGATGAATACTTAGCGGCTCTTGAAAAAGAGATGCAGCACACGATCGAGCAAAAAGGCGAGCAGGAACTAAAGACGATTTTTATTGGCGGGGGAACCCCGACATCACTGACTGTCAGCCAGTTAGACAAGCTCATGAACAGCATTCACCGCGTATTAAAACCGACAAAAAACCTGATTGAATTTGCAGTAGAAGCAAATCCAGACGAATTATCTCTTGAGAAACTGCAAGTGCTAAAGGCAGCCGGTGTGAATAGGCTGAGCTTTGGCGTTCAAACCTTTGAAGACGATTTACTCAAAAAAATCGGACGAGTTCATCAAAAGAAGGATGTCCTTACGTCCTTTGAGCGAGCTAGAGCGGTTGGATTTGACAATATTAGCCTCGATCTCATGTTTGGCTTGCCGCATCAAGAAAAGCATCATGTGATGAATTCACTTGAGACGGCATTCTCGCTGGGGGCAGAGCATTATTCGGTTTACTCACTCATCGTCGAGCCGAAAACCGTTTTTTACAACTTAATGCAAAAAGGAAAACTTCATTTACCGCCGCAAGAACGTGAGGCTGAAATGTATGAGCTTGTGATGGATGAAATGGAGAGCCATGGATTAAAGCAGTACGAGATTAGTAATTACGCCAAACCTGGCTTTGAGAGCCAGCATAACCTAACCTATTGGAGCAATGAAGATTACTTCGGTTTTGGTGCAGGTGCACACGGGTATGTAGATGGCATCCGAAATGTGAACGCAGGGCCGGTGAAACATTATTTGGAGCTGATTGACCAAACAGGGTTCCCGTATAAGGAAACACACCAGGTCACAAAAGAAGAGCAGATAGAAGAAGAAATGTTTTTAGGCCTTCGAAAGATTGAAGGGGTGAAAAGTGCCGATTTCCAAGCGAAATATGGTGCTGCGCCAGAAGCACTTTTTTCCACTGTTCTTGAAGATTTAGAAGAAAAAGGCCTCATTGTAAAAGATGACAATGGGATTCGTTTAACAAGAAAAGGAAAATTGTTAGGAAATGAAGTATTTCAAGCGTTTCTCGGTGAGTTATAATTGACATTTTAATTTGAGTTTGGTAATTTTGTTTATACAATTAGCACTCGTTGAAAGAGAGTGCTAACAGGGGTGATGATGATGTTAACAAATCGTCAGCTTTTGATTCTGCAAGTCATCATTAATGACTTTATTCGTTCGGCGCAGCCAGTTGGATCAAGGACTCTTTCTAAAAAAGAAGACATTACATTCAGCTCTGCAACGATTAGAAACGAAATGGCTGATTTGGAGGAACTTGGTTTTATTGAAAAGACCCATTCTTCATCAGGAAGAATTCCTTCCGAAAAAGGATATCGTTATTATGTAGATCATTTGCTCTCTCCGCGAAAACTGTCGTCTAAAGAGCTTGTGCTCATCCAGTCGGCCTTTCAGGAGAAAATTTTTGAGCTGGAAAAGACAGTTCAAAAATCGGCGGAAATTTTATCAGATCTCACAAATTATACATCGATTGTGCTTGGTCCAAAGCTAAGTGAAAATCGATTAAAGCAAATTCAGCTTGTCCCTGTTCAGCCAAACAAAGCAGTGGCGATCATGATTACAGACAGCGGACATGTTGAAAACAAAACCATTACCTTCTCTGAGCACCTCGATGTCTCCGATATTGAGAAGCTGATGAATATTTTAAACAGCCGCCTAGCCGGAGTTCCTATGGATCAGCTGAAGGACAGAATGTATAAAGAAGTTGTCATGCTTCTTCGTACGCATTTAAAAGATTATGATCATATTTTAGATGCGCTCGGCAATACATTTACATCGACTCAAAATGAATCAAAACTTTTCTTTGGCGGGAAGATTAATATGTTGAATCAGCCGGAGTTTCATGACATTGACCGCATCCGTTCACTTATGATGCTTATTGAGCAAAAGAATGATGTCATGCAGCTGTTTCATCCAAATCAGCAAGGAATCACCATTAAAATCGGTTCAGAAAACAATTTGGAAGCGATGGAGAACTGCAGCTTAATCACAGCTACTTATTCGATTGATCAAAAATCACTCGGCTCCATTGCCGTCATCGGTCCAACCCGTATGGATTATGGCAGGGTTGTCAGTCTCTTGCATCATGTATCAAAAGACTTGTCAAACGCACTTTCCAATTTGTATGATGAGTAGGGTGATAAAAGATAGGGGCACAGCCCCTTCGTATTTTTGAATCTTTTGAGGGAGGTGAACACAATGTCAGAAGAAAAACAGACACCTGAGCATGAAGCAGAGGTTGAAGCACAAGAAGAAGCAGTTCAAGCAGATACTGAGGAAGTAACACATGATGAACAGTCTGCCTTCCAAGAAAAAATCGATGAATTGCAGCAGCTTCTAGATGAAAAAGAAAACAAAATTCTGCGTGTTCAAGCAGATTTTGAAAACTATAAACGCCGTGCTCGAACTGAAGTGGAGACCGTGCAAAAATATCGTTCTCAACATGTTGTCAGTGATCTTCTCCCAGCTCTTGATAACTTTGAAAGAGCGCTTGGAATTGATCCAGACAATGAGCAGACGAAAAGTTTGTTAGAAGGAATGCAAATGGTTTACCGCCAGCTGGTAGATGCGTTGAAAAATGAAGGCGTAGAACCAATTGAAGCTGTCGGCAAAGAGTTCGATCCAAACCTTCATCAAGCCGTCATGCAAGTTGAAGATGAAAACTACGATTCAAATATCGTTGTAGAAGAATTGCAAAAGGGCTATAAACTCAAAGACCGAGTTATTCGTCCATCAATGGTAAAAGTAAATCAATAACTACATAATGGGAGGTCATCGAATATGAGTAAAATCATTGGGATTGACTTAGGAACAACAAACTCATGTGTTGCAGTACTTGAAGGCGGCGAGCCAAAAGTCATTGCAAACGCTGAAGGAGCACGTACAACACCATCTGTTGTCGCTTTTAAAAACGGAGAGCGCCAAGTGGGTGAAGTAGCAAAACGTCAATCAATTACAAACCCGAACACGATCATGTCTGTTAAAAGACATATGGGTACAGATTATAAAGTAGAAGTTGAAGGCAAGAACTATACACCGCAGGAAATCTCTGCGATTATTCTTCAGCACCTTAAATCTTACGCTGAAGGCTATCTTGGCGAAGAAGTAACAAAAGCTGTTATCACAGTTCCTGCTTACTTCAACGATGCAGAACGTCAAGCTACGAAAGATGCTGGTAAAATTGCTGGTCTTGAAGTAGAACGTATCATCAACGAACCAACAGCAGCTGCACTTGCATATGGTTTAGATAAAACAGATGAAGATCAAACAATTCTTGTATACGACCTTGGCGGCGGTACATTTGACGTATCAGTTCTTGAACTTGGAGACGGCGTCTTTGAAGTGCGCTCAACTGCTGGGGACAACCGTCTAGGTGGAGACGATTTTGACCAAGTCATCATTGATCACCTAGTGGCTGAATTCAAAAAAGAAAATGGCATTGATCTTTCTAAAGATAAAATGGCGCTTCAGCGTTTAAAAGATGCTGCTGAAAAAGCGAAAAAAGATCTTTCTGGTGTATCTTCTACACAAATCTCACTGCCATTTATCACAGCTGGAGAAGCAGGACCTCTTCACCTTGAATTAACGTTAACGCGTGCTAAATTCGAAGAGCTTTCTGCAGATCTTGTAGAGCGCACAATGACACCTGTACGTCAATCACTAAAAGATGCTGGTTTATCTGCTAGCGAGATTGATAAAGTCATCCTTGTAGGTGGATCAACTCGTATTCCTGCAGTACAAGAAGCAATCAAAAAAGAAACAGGCAAAGAGCCTCATAAAGGTGTAAACCCGGATGAAGTAGTTGCACTTGGTGCAGCGATCCAAGGTGGAGTCATCACAGGGGATGTCAAAGACGTTGTTCTTCTTGACGTAACACCACTTTCTTTAGGAATTGAAACAATGGGCGGCGTATTCACGAAGCTGATTGAACGCAATACAACAATTCCAACAAGTAAATCTCAAGTATTCTCAACGGCTGCTGACAACCAAACAGCTGTAGACATCCATGTCTTACAAGGTGAGCGCCCGATGGCTGCAGATAACAAAACATTAGGCCGCTTCCAATTGACTGATATCCCGCCAGCACCACGCGGCGTACCGCAAATTGAAGTATCTTTTGATATCGATAAAAATGGTATTGTCAACGTACGTGCGAAAGATATGGGTACAGGCAAAGAGCAAAACATCACAATCAAATCTTCTTCAGGTCTTTCTGATGATGAGATCGAAAAAATGGTCAAAGAAGCTGAAGAAAATGCTGAAGCAGATGCGAAGAAAAAAGAAGAAATCGAAGTGCGCAACGAAGCAGATCAATTAGTGTTTACAACTGAAAAAACATTAAAAGATCTAGAAGGCAAAATCGATGAAGAGCAAGTGAAAAAAGCAAATGACGCGAAAGATGCGCTAAAAGCTGCGATCGAAAAAGGCGAGTTTGAAGACATCAAAGCGAAAAAAGATGAGTTGCAAACAATCGTTCAAGAATTAACGACAAAGCTCTATGAAGAAGCTGCAAAACAAGCACAAGCTCAGCAAGAAGGCGCTGAAGGTGCTCAAAAAGCAGATGACAATGTAGTGGATGCAGAATACGAAGAAGTAAACGACGATCAAGAGAAAAAATAATCACCTTTACTTTTGAAAAAGACTGCTGAAACGTACTCGTCAGAAAGTCAAAGTCAGGATCTCTTGGCTTTGACTTTTTTTCTTTTCAACGATGAAAGGAATTGAAAAAGGTTAAATCAAAATGATACAATCGTATTTATGTGAGAAAATCGGGAGTGTGAAGAGATGAGTAAGCGTGATTACTATGAAGTGCTTGGCGTAAGTAAGAGCGCCTCAAAGGACGAAATCAAAAAGGCATACCGCAAGCTTTCAAAAAAGTATCACCCTGATATTAATAAAGAAGCTGGCTCAGATGAGAAATTCAAAGAAGTAAAAGAAGCCTATGAAACCCTTTCTGATGATCAAAAACGTTCGCATTATGACCAGTTCGGTCATACCGATCCAAACCAAGGCTTTGGCGGCGGCGGTTTTGGCGGAGGAGGAGACTTTGGCGGCTTCGGCGGCTTTGATGACATCTTCTCTAGTATTTTTGGCGGCGGGGCCAGAAGAAGAGATCCAAATGCACCGCGCCAAGGAGCGGATCTGCAATATACAATGACGCTTTCGTTTGAAGAAGCGGCATTTGGAAAAGAAGCAACGATTGAAATCCCTCGTGAAGAATCGTGTGAAACATGTCATGGATCAGGTGCGAAGCCTGGGACGCAGGCGAAAACCTGTTCACATTGCGGCGGTTCTGGTCAATTAAACGTTGAGCAGTCAACCCCATTTGGTAAAGTGGTCAACCGCAGAGTATGTAACTACTGCAGCGGAACAGGGAAACAAATTGATCATAAATGTTCAACATGCGGCGGTTCTGGCAAAGTGCGTAAGCGTAAGAAAATTAACGTGACGATCCCTGCAGGTGTTGATGATGGCCAGCAGCTCAGAGTGTCTGGTCAAGGAGAACCAGGTGTAAATGGAGGCCCTCCAGGCGATCTATTCGTTGTGTTCCATGTGCGTGCGCATGAATTCTTCGAACGTGATGGAGATGACATTTACTGCGAGATGCCGCTCACCTTTGCCCAAGCTGCATTAGGTGACGAAATTGAAGTGCCGACATTACACGGAAAAGTAAAATTAAAAGTTCCTGCTGGCACCCAAACTGGCACGAAGTTTAGACTCAAAGGTAAAGGTGTAAAAAATGTACGCGGCTACGGCCAAGGCGATCAGCATATCGTTGTACGAGTCGTCACACCGACAAATTTAACAGACAATCAAAAAGATATCATTAGAAAATTTGCTGAAGTGAGCGGAAATAAACCGGACGAACAAGAAATGAGCTTCTTCGATAAGGTAAAACGCGCATTTAAAGGCGAGTAAGACGGATAAGGAGTTGGTAGTATTGAAGTGGTCAGAAATTAGCGTCCATACAACAAATGAAGCGGTGGAACCAATCACCAATATTTTGCATGAAGCAGGTGCAAGTGGTGTCGTGATTGAGGATCCGCTTGATTTAGTCAAGGAACGTGAAAATGTATACGGTGAGATCTACCAGCTCGATCCGAATGACTATCCGGAGGAAGGTGTCATTGTCAAAGCCTATCTTCCAATGAACAGCTTTTTGATGGAAACGGTAGATGAGATCAAAGAAGCCATCAACAACCTTCTTCTATACGATATTGACCTTGGACGCAATACACTGTCAATTTGTGAAGTAAATGAGGAAGAATGGGCCACCGCATGGAAGAAATACTATCATCCTGTGAAAATCTCTGAAAAATTCACCATCGTTCCAACGTGGGAAGAATATACACCGGTTCATTCTGATGAACTGATTATTGAAATGGACCCTGGAATGGCATTTGGAACAGGTACGCATCCAACAACCGTCCTCTGCATTCAGGCGCTTGAGCGCTATGTGAAGGAAAACGATACGGTGATTGATGTTGGAACAGGCTCTGGAATTTTAAGTGTGGCAGCAGCAATGCTTGGTGCAAAGGATATTCAAGCCTTTGATCTCGACACCGTTGCGGTAGAAAGTGCGAAGCAAAACATCGAATTAAATGGTGTAAGTGAACAAGTGACGGTCAAACAAAACAACTTGCTTGATGGGATTTCAGGTGAGCGTGATGTGATTGTCGCCAACATTTTGGCAGAAGTGATTTTGCGCTTTACAGATCAAGCCTATGACCTATTGAAGAAAGATGGCTATTTCATTACATCAGGCATCATTGGACAAAAGAAATTACAAGTCAAAACAGCATTAGAAGAAGCAGGTTTTGATATTGTTGAAGTGCTGTCAATGGAAGATTGGGTCAGCATTATAGCGAAAAAATAAAGCGAGTAGGTGTCAGGACACGTATGCAACGATATTTTATCGACCTCACGAAAGAAGAAGTGACCACAAAGGGAGCCATCGTTATAAAAGGTGAAGATGTACATCATCTTTCCAATGTCATGCGGATGAAAGCAGGGCAGGAAATCCTTTGTTTAACGACAGACGGCTTTGAAGCGCTCAGTAAAATTGATACAATAACAAAGGAAGAAGTGATTTGTCACCTTGAAAGCTGGACAAATCAGGACAGAGAACTTCCGATTAGGGTGACGATTGCAAGCGGTCTTCCAAAAGGAGATAAGCTTGAGCTCATTATCCAAAAAGGCACAGAGCTTGGCGCAAGTGCTTTTATTCCGTTTCAAGCGGCTCGTTCTATTACAAAGCTTGACCAAAAAAAGTCACATAAAAAACGAGAGCGCTGGGAGAAAATTGCGAAAGAAGCAGCCGAGCAGTCCTACCGGAATATCATTCCGCGTGTTTATTCAGTATCAACGTTTAAAGAGCTGACGCAATTAGCTGGTGAATTCGATAAATGTGTCGTTGCATACGAAGAATCATCGAAAGAAGGAGAGCAAAGCAGCTTTCAAACTGTGCTTCAACAGATGAAAGGCGGACAAACCTTGCTAGTGGTTTTTGGGCCTGAAGGCGGTTTGGCAGAAAAGGAGATTGAAGAACTTGAAACGCTTGGTGCAGTCATTTGCGGGCTTGGACCACGCATTTTAAGAACGGAAACTGCTCCTTTATATGCGCTTTCTGCTATATCTTATCAAACAGAGTTATTAAGAGGTGAATCATGATGGGAACAGTAGCGTTCCATACACTTGGCTGTAAGGTCAATCACTATGAAACTGAGGCGATCTGGCAGCTGTTTAAAGAAGCTGGCTATGAAAGAAAAGAGTATGAATCAAAAGCAGACGTATATGTCATTAATACATGTACGGTCACGAATACAGGCGATAAGAAAAGCCGCCAAGTCATTAGAAGAGCCATTCGTCATAACCCGGATGGTGTCATTTGTGTAACAGGCTGCTATGCGCAAACATCACCAGCAGAAATCATGGCGATTCCTGGTGTTGATATTGTGGTTGGAACACAGGACCGACATAAATTACTAGGTTATATTGAAGAATACCGCAGAGAAAGACAGCCGATCAACGGTGTTGGTAATATCATGAAAGCCCGTGTGTTTGAAGAACTTGATGTTCCTGCCTTCACAGACAGAACGCGCGCTTCATTAAAAATCCAAGAAGGCTGTAACAATTTCTGTACATTCTGCATTATTCCTTGGGCGCGCGGCCTTCTTCGTTCTCGTGATCCAGAAGAGGTCATCAATCAAGCGCAGCAGCTTGTTGATGCGGGCTATAAAGAAATTGTGCTCACAGGTATTCACACAGGCGGATACGGAGAAGACTTAAAGGATTATAACTTTGCAAAGCTTCTAAAAGAATTAGACAAACGTGTCATTGGCTTAAAACGAATCCGTATTTCATCTATTGAAGCAAGTCAAATTACAGATGAAGTGATTGAAGTGCTTGATCAGTCAGATAAAATTGTCAGACACTTACACATTCCGCTTCAATCTGGTTCAAATACTGTGCTAAAAAGAATGCGCCGTAAATATACGATGGAATTCTTTGCAGAGCGTTTAACAAAGCTGAAAAAAGCATTGCCTGGACTTGCTGTCACCTCTGATGTGATCGTTGGATTCCCTGGGGAAACAGAAGAAGAGTTCTTGGAAACGTACAATTTTGTCAAAGACCATCAATTCTCTGAGCTGCACGTATTCCCTTACAGCAAACGTACAGGCACGCCAGCTGCAAGAATGGAAGATCAAGTGGATGAAAATGTGAAAAACGAACGTGTCCACCGTTTGATCGCTCTATCTGACCAGCTTGCGAAAGAGTATGCATCAGCATATGAGGGTGATGTGCTAGAGATTATTCCGGAAGAATCCTTCAAAGAACAAGAAGGAAACCACAATCTTTATGTTGGTTATACCGATAACTATATGAAGGTTGTTTTCGAAGGAACAGAGGACATGATCGGACGTCTGGTCAAAGTGAAAATTACGAAAGCGGGCTATCCTTATAACGAAGGACAATTCGTTCGCATCAGCGATGATGTGCAGCCAGACAAAGTGAGAATGACCTCATAATAGATAAAAGAAACCGGCACCCAAAAGGGCAAGCCGGTTTCTTTTATTTTGTCTGATTCGGCATGAGACACAAGATCAATGCGTGAAAAGGGCGTATGAATGGGAAGAAGAGGAGAGAGCTTGCCACATTAAACAGCAGGCTGAAATGCGCTATCTGCTGGGCAGGAGAGCTTGCGAGAAGGGCGACAACCTCTGTGATTAGGGCGAGAAACGGGAGGCATAAAAGAACCCCGAGTACATTAAATACGACGTGTGCATAAGCCGTTTGACGTGCTGCGTAGCCGCCGGATATCGCAGCCATCACAGCCGTAATACATGTCCCAATATTGGACCCTAACACAAAGCTGATGCCTTCCTGAAGTGCCACAGTTCCCTCATTCATAAATCCCATTAAAATACCGATACAGACTGAGCTCGAATGAACTATTGCTGTGAAAATGGTACCCGAAAGCAGCGCTGTCCAGTCTGAATGTTGCATCATTTCAAGAAAACGCAATGTCTCAGGCTGGCTTGTCATCATCCCTGCAATTTTTGAGAAGCCTTGTATGCAAAAAAAGATCATCCCGAGTCCAAATAAACTTTTACCTGCATATCTAATAGATGTCCTGCCAAAAAGGATAAATACAAGACCGGCTATGATCAAAACCCACATAAACACGTCCATTTTAATGGCGATAAATTCAGTCGTAAACGTTGAGCCGATATTGGTTCCAAGAATCATTGGGATCGATTTTTTAAAAGAGAGAATGCCAGTACTGACAAAGCCAATGACGATAACCATAAAAGCAGAACTGCTTTGTAGAACCCCTGTAAACACAATGCTGACCAAGAATGCTTTTACCGGGTGATCTGTAAAGAGAAGAAGTGATTTCTCAATACGAGACGACGCAAGCGCCATTAATCCTTTCCTCAGCAAACCCATTGACCATAGAAAAATGAAAATAAGTGCACAAAAATAAATGATCGCCATCATAGAAAAGTCCTCCTCTTACCAATGAATATATGGACTTGTCTACCTGCTCATGACGAAAATATATTTCCAAATCACTTAGTTGACCTCACACTAGGCTTATATTATAATGTCTAGGTACATGTTTTGCATGTATATCTTTTTTTAATGCAGTCGATTGGTGTATTCGGAGGGAGGGAAAGAGAATGTCAAAAACGGTCGTTAGAAAAAACGAATCGCTTGAAGATGCTCTTCGTCGCTTTAAACGCAGTGTATCCAAAACTGGAACATTGCAAGAAGCAAGAAAGCGTGAATTTTATGAAAAGCCTAGCGTAAAGCGCAAGAAAAAGTCTGAAGCTGCTAGAAAACGTAAATTCTAAAGAGGGTGGATTTTATGAGTCTTCTTGAGCAATTAAATTCTGATATGAAGCTTATGATGAAAAACCGTGAGAAAGACAAGCTTGTTGTCATTCGTATGGTAAAGGCTTCGCTGCAAAATGAAGCAATTAAGCTTAAGAAAGACAGTTTGACCGGCGATGAGGAACTAACCGTCCTTTCCCGCGAGATTAAGCAACGTAAAGACTCCCTCCATGAATTTTCGAAAGCTAATCGCTTAGATTTAGTAGATAAAGTTCAAAAAGAGATTGACATATTAGACGTTTATTTACCTGAACAGCTTTCTGAAGAAGAGCTGCAAACGATCGTGAAAGAAACGATCGCTGAAACAGGTGCTTCCTCGAAGGCTGACATGGGTAAAGTCATGAGCGCTATTATGCCAAAAGTAAAAGGTAAAGCTGATGGAGCTGTCATTAACAGACTTGTCAGCGAGCAGCTGTCTCAATAAAAAAGTATCCTTCTATTGTTAGAAGGGTACTTTTTTTATGCCCTCATGATTCTGTCATATAAAAATGAAACCTATGATACATTTGTAACGTATGTAAAGGAACAGTAAAATGGAAGAAAGAGAGGAGGGATCACCAAATAGATGAAAAAAATAAAAATTTCTATTGCTCTCTTCAGTTGTTTTATAATATGCTTGTTATTAGGGGTTCAATTGACCGCGAAATCAGCAGATCAGAAAGTTCATGTTATCCCAATTGAAGAAACAGTAGAAAAAGGACTTTCTAAATTCATTGAACGATCGTTTGAGCAGGCAAAGTCGGAGCGGGCGAAGCATATTATTCTCGACATCAATACACCGGGTGGTGCTGTCGATGCAGCGCTTGAAATCGCAGATACTATCCGTGCTTCCGATATCCCAGTGACAGCGTTTGTCAATCATAGAGCGCTTTCAGCCGGAGCCTTCATCGCGCTAAATGCCGATCAAATTTATATGACCCCGAATGGAAAAATGGGGGCTGCTGCGATCATTGATGGAGAAGGCAATGCTGCCGATCAAAAATCAGAATCTCTATGGCTTGCTGAAATGAGTGATGCTGCCGAAAAGCAAGGGCGTGATCCAAAGTATGCTCTTGCCATGGCGGATGTAGATATAGACGCAAAAGAAGCTGGTGCACCAAAAGGAGAATTGCTCACCTTCAATACAGACCGGGCGCTTCAATTCGGGTATGCAGAAGGGGAAGCAAAAAATATGGATGACTTGCTTCAGAAGCTGAAATTACAAGACGCTTCTGTTCAATACGATGAAGTGAGCTTTGCTGAAAAGGTTGCGCGTTTTCTTACGCACCCAATTGTCATTCCAATCCTTTTATCCATTGCAAGCTTAGGGTTAATTGTTGAGCTTTATTCTCCTGGCTTTGGGGTCCCGGGCACCATGGGAGTGACAGCGCTTCTTCTATTCTTTTATGGTCATCTCGTGGCAGGTTTTGCAGGATATGAGACGTTGTTCCTGTTTTTAGCAGGGATTGCACTCATCATTCTGGAATTGTTTTTGCCAGGGGGAATCGTAGGTGTCATTGGACTGATCTGTGTCGTTGTCAGCTTATTTTTAGCAGCTGGAAGCTTTACAGAAATGGCGATTTCCATCTTGATTGCCACTGCTGTTTCAATCATAGCAGTTATTTTATTGACAAAGGTGTTGGGGAAACGTATGAAATTCTTTAAAAAGTTCATTTTAACCGATTCAACCAATAAAGAAAGCGGTTATGTCTCAAATGAAACAAGAGAGGATCTTGTTGGACAAATCGCAGTTACAGCCACTGCACTTCGTCCATCTGGTACGATTGTACTCGGAGATGAGCGCATTGATGTTGTGTCAGAAGGTGCATTTATCGACAAGGATGAACAAGTAAAAATTGTGAAAGCGGAAGGCTCACGCATTGTCGTGAGGAAAGTATAGATATACTGATTTTAGAGGAGGAATAAAATGGATCCATCTACTTTACTATTATTTGTGATTATCGCAGCAGGTTTGATTGTTCTATCGATCTTTTTCACCTTTGTACCGGTGATGCTGTGGATTTCTGCCCTAGCGGCTGGCGTAAAAGTGAGCATTTTTACACTTGTAGGAATGAGACTGCGCCGAGTGATTCCAAACCGAGTGGTCAACCCGCTCATCAAAGCACATAAAGCAGGTCTTGATGTGACGATTAACCAGCTGGAGAGCCACTATCTTGCAGGTGGTAACGTGGACCGAGTTGTGAACGCATTAATTGCAGCTCAACGCGCGAATATCGAATTGAACTTTGCCCGCTGTGCAGCCATCGACCTAGCAGGCCGTGACGTACTTGAAGCAGTTCAAATGAGTGTAAACCCTAAAGTCATTGAAACACCATTTATCTCTGGTGTTGCGATGGACGGGATTGAAGTCAAAGCAAAAGCACGTATTACAGTTCGTGCAAACATCGACCGACTTGTCGGTGGTGCAGGGGAAGAAACGATTATTGCCCGTGTAGGTGAAGGGATTGTCTCTACAATCGGTTCATCCGATAATCATAAAAAGGTTCTTGAGAATCCTGATATGATTTCTCAAACGGTTCTTGGTAAAGGATTAGATTCAGGTACTGCATTTGAAATTCTCTCGATTGATATCGCAGATGTTGATATCGGTAAGAACATCGGGGCAATTCTTCAAACAGACCAAGCAGAAGCAGACAAAAACATCGCACAGGCGAAAGCGGAAGAACGCCGCGCAATGGCTGTTGCACAAGAACAAGAGATGCGTGCGAAAGTTGAAGAAATGCGTGCGAAAGTCGTTGAAGCAGAGGCTGAAGTACCACTTGCAATGGCTGAAGCATTACGTGAAGGCAATATTGGTGTCATGGACTACATGAACATTAAGAATATCGATGCTGATACGGATATGAGAGATTCATTTGGTAAAATGACAAAAGGTCCATCTGATAATGAAAACAAATAAGCATCCTCTCACGCTTTAAGGAGGGAGCCCATTGGACATTCTATTTGAAAATCCGCTACTAATTGCGATTATCATCGGTATCATCTCTGCCGTCTTTGGGAAAATCGGCAAACAAGAGGAGAACGAAGAGCAGAATCAGCAAAAGAAGCCCGCTCCTCAGCGTAAGCCGGTGCCCCAAAAGCAAACAAAGCAAACGAGGCCAGATCCAGTCGTGACGGATCAGCTGGACGATTTCGGCGATGTACATGATCATGGCGGGATGAAGAAAAAAACTTCTCAGTCCTTACAAGATCGCTATACGGCTACACTTGCCGAAATGGAAGAAAGAAAAAACGAGCTGAATAAAGAGTTCCAATCGCTTGAAAGAGAGCTGACAAGGCCAAAGGCTGCATCTGCTGAAGTGAGGCCAAAAATCATTGAGAAACTCAACCAAGATACAATTGTTCAAGGAATGATCCTTGGAGAAGTATTTGGAGAGCCGCGCGCGAAAAAGCCGCACAGAACAATGAAACGGCCATATAAAAGATAAAGTAGAAAGTCCCCTTCAAAAAAGGGGGCTTTTTTTTGCTTGATGACGATTTTTCATAAAGAAAATGCTGAAACGGCTGTTTTACGGGATTCATTAGCATGATATGACCCCCTGAGGAATAGGATGATATAGAGGCTTTCTCATCAGTCTCACCATCTTTCAGTTTGATCTCATACACATGAGGTGGGAAGGGGTTCTTATTGAATGGGAAAAAGAAAAAATCGACTTAAAGCATGGCTGACAAGAACACTTGAAATCCCTCCAGACGTGATGATGGATCTTCCCCGTATTACGATGGTTGGCAGACTCCACATTTACATAGAGAACCATAAAGGGCTTTTGCTTTTCAGTGATCAAGAGGTAAGGCTGATGCTCAAACAGGGACAATGCATTATTTCAGGGAAAGATTTTGTGATTAAAACGATTTTGCCAGAAGAGATTTTATTAGAAGGGAAAATCGATGAGGTCCGTTATATTGATTCTTAACTGACGGAGGGGAGAAGCGTGAAGAATAAATGGTTCGCCTATTTTATTGGCAGAGTGGAAGTGGAGATCAAAGGAAACGGCATTGAGCGGCTTATCAATGAGTGCACGAGGCAGGGGATCACAATGTTTCAAGTGAGCCGCCGTCAAGACAGCGTGCGCTTATTTATTCGCTTATCAGATGTACATGCCTTCAGAAAAGCACGCAGACATCATGACGTGACATGTTCATTTCATCAAAAGAAGGGCTTTCCGTTTCTACTCCTTTGGTCAAGGAAGAATATCGGATTTACGCTTGGGATTGTATGCTTTCTAGTAACGATATTGGCGCTTTCAAACATGGTATGGAAAATTGATATTAAAGGAGCCAACCCTGAAACTGAACATCAAATGAGAAAGCATTTAGACGACATTGGGGTGCAAAAAGGCCGTTTTCAGTTTCTAATGGGAACACCTGAAAAAATTCAAAAATCCCTCACAACCAATATTCAAAGCATCACATGGGTCGGCGTTGAACTAAACGGCACAACATTTCAAATGAAAGTTGTGGAAAAGAATGAACCTGAAAAAGAAAAATACACGAGTCCACAGCATATTGTCGCCAAGAAAAAGGCTGTTATCACGAGAATGTATGTAGAAAAAGGGGAGCCGCTCGCCGCGGTTGATGAACACGTAAAAAAAGGGCAGATGCTTGTCTCTGGACTCATTGGCAGCGAAGATCAGCAAAAAACGGTAGGAGCCAAAGCGAAAATATATGGTGAAACGTGGTATCGATCTGAAGTTTCTGTCCCTCTTCGAACATCTTTTGACGTCTTTACGGGTAAAATGAAGACAAAGCACAAGCTCTCCGCATTTGGAGGCTCACTGCCATTTTGGGGCTTTTCTTTTAAAAAGGATGATTTTAAGCAGCCAAAAACAGAAACAGAAATTCATCCGCTTCATTTCTTAAACATGCAGCTCCCATTCTCTTATGAAAAGGAAATCACACGTGAAAGTGAGAAAATAAATCGAGAATACACAAATAAAGAAGCGGTTCAAGCAGGGATTAAAATGGGTAAAAAAGAATTAGAAGAGAAGCTAGGTCAAACAGGAGAGGTGAAAAGTGAAAAAGTTTTGCACGAGACAACAGGGAATGGTAAAGTTAAGTTAATCATCCTTTACCAAGTAATAGAAGATATTGTTCAACCAACACCTATTGTTCAGGGAGACTAGAGAATGACAGAACATTTACTTGAGATTCAACAAAAATTGGATAGCCCAAATGAAGCGATTGCTTTATTTGGCAATCAAGATGCTTATCTGAAACTAATGGAAAACGAGCTGAACGTCTCCATTATTACGCGTGGAGAAAAAGTGTATGTTTCTGGTGAGGAAGCATCTAGAGAAACAGTAAGCCGTTTGATCACATCTCTTTTACATCTCATCCGTAAAGGAATTGAGATATCTGAACGGGATGTCGTCTATGCCATTAAAATGGCGCAAAAGAACAAGCTGAATTATTTTGAAAATATGTATGAAGATGAAATTACGAAAAATGCCAAAGGAAAGTCGATCAGGGTGAAAACAATCGGCCAGCGGGAATATGCTGCGGCGATGAAAAAAGATGACTTAGTCTTTGGAATTGGACCTGCTGGTACAGGAAAGACGTATTTGGCAGTCGTCAATGCGGTCCATTCACTGAAAAATGGACATGTAAAACGGATTATCCTGACAAGACCAGCTGTTGAAGCAGGAGAGAGTCTTGGCTTTTTGCCAGGCGATCTAAAGGAAAAAGTAGATCCTTATTTAAGACCACTATATGATGCCTTGCATGATGTGCTTGGCAGTGATCATACGGAACGATTAATCGAGCGCGGCGTGATTGAAATAGCGCCCCTTGCCTATATGAGAGGCCGGACGCTTGATGATGCATTTGTTATTTTAGATGAAGCGCAGAATACAACGCCTGCTCAAATGAAAATGTTTTTGACGAGACTTGGGTTTGGCTCTAAAATGGTCATTACAGGAGATATTACACAAATTGATCTGCCAAAAGGCATGCAGTCAGGTCTTGCGGCTGCAAAGGACATGCTTGCAGAGATCAAGGGCATCTCATTTATTGAATTAGACCAGACAGATGTGGTCAGACACCCGCTTGTGGCGAAGATCATTGGCGCATACGAAAAGCAAAAATGAACTGAGTGACCCGATCGTCTTCATCGGGTCATTTTGTTTCGATCGTGGTTTAAAGTAAAAAAGGAGGTACTTTCCTTGAGAAAGAATCAAAAAGGCAGTAAGCGCAAAAGACTGCTGTCTAAAAAAGAACCTCAGAAAATGGAGCGCTCACGTTATTTAAATGTTTTGCTGTACGCTGGTTTAGCAGCCATTTTATTCGTGGTGCTCTTCTTCCATGTAAAGCCTGAATCGCTCGATTTAGATTTATTTTCAGTGAGCGAACAGACCATCTATTCTCCGTCAACCGTTGATGATCAAGAAGCGACAGAAGAAAAGAAACAAGAAGCAACAGATCAGGTAGAAGATCAATATACGCTCAAAAAAGCGTATTCTGATAATCGCGTAGACCTCATCTCATCCCTCTTTGAAGCCATTAAAGAAGAGAAGAAAGCAGCTGATGATAAAGAGAACGCGCCATCAGATCAAGAAATGGTCAAGCGTGTCAAAGAAAAGCTCACAACAGATATGCAGGAGGCTGTTTCGGATCAATCCATCAAAGCATTGCTCCAGGCAAGTGATGAAAATCTCTCATTTACTAAGGATTCCATCATCACAGTGGTGAATTCACTGATGAGTAAAGAAATCACAGCAGCGAAATTACAAGATGAGAAAAAACAAGTCAAAACAGAGCTTAAAAACAATTCAATTCCATCAAAATACTTAAATGCAGCGAAAGAAATCGGTGAATTTGCGATCATTCCAAACTATGTATTTGACCCAGTGGCAACAGAGAAGAAAAGACAGGAAGCGGCTGACAATATTCAGCCTGTGCAAATTAAGCAAGGACAAATCTTAGTTGAAGAAGGAGAGCTCATCGACCGGGAAGTTTATCGCAAATTAGAACTCACGGGTCTGTTAAACAGCTCAAATTTATTTAAGCCTGTCAGTGGTCTTCTCATATTAATTGGCCTTTTCTTAGCAGCGATTATTCATTCCCTTGAATCGAGGAAAAAATCGCTTGTCCATAAGAATAAGTCTTTACTGCTCTACTCGCTTATTTTCACGATTATATTAATTATCATGGAAGTGTTCAGCCTCTTCCAGGAAACGAAGTATACGACGATAGGCTATGTCGTACCAGTGGCACTTGGCACGATGCTGATCAAGCTACTTATTAATGAGCGGTTAGCGATCTTCTCCGGTCTTGTATTTGCTCTTTGCGGCAGTATGATGTTTAATCAAGGAGTAACCGGCGTCTTTAACTATGTGATCTGCGCTTATTATCTTGTGAGCGGGATGGCTGGTATTTTATTTTTAAGAAAACATAATGCAAGATCAAAAATATTGCAAGCCGGACTTTTGGTGGCTTTGGTGAATGTACTTGTGGTTTTATCCATTACACTGATCCAAAACTCTTCACCATCAGGGCTTGAAATCGGTGTGAACCTCATGATGGCGATTGTGTCAGGGTTTGCATCATCTATCTTGGTCATTGGGTTAATGCCTGTTTTTGAGAGCATGTTTGGTATTCTTTCCACAATGAAACTGATTGAATTATCCAATCCAAATCATCCGCTGCTCAAAAAGATTTTAACCGAGACACCAGGTACATATCATCATAGTGTCATGGTGGCGAATTTAGCGGATGCCGCATGTGAAGCAGTCGGTGCAAATGGTCTTTTAGCAAGGGTCGGCGCTTATTATCATGACATTGGGAAAACGAAAAGGCCGCAATACTTTATTGAAAACCAAATGAACATTGATAATCCGCATGACAAGCTTTCTCCTCAGCTGAGTAAAAATATTATTATTGCCCATACGACAGATGGCGCTGATATGCTGAGAGAAAAGAAGTTTCCTGAAGAGCTTGTCGACATTGCAGAACAGCATCACGGGAAGTCACTTTTAAAGTTCTTTTACTATAAGGCAAAAGAGCGTGATGACCAGGTGACAGAAGAAGAGTTCCGTTACCCTGGTCCAAAGCCGCAATCAAAAGAAGCAGCGATTATTTCGGTGGCTGACAGCGTTGAAGCGGCGGTTCGTTCGATGCATAATCCAAATCCAGAGCGGATTGAAAAGCTTGTCAAAGGCATTATTTCAGATAAAATGCAGGACGGGCAATTTAGTGAATGTGACCTGACATTTAAAGAATTAAATATTATCAGCCAAACGATTTGTACAACATTAAAGGGGATTTTCCATTCTCGGATTGAATATCCAGATGCCCCGAAGCAGAAGGTGAAGTAAATGACATTGTTAATCGATTTAATAGATGAAACAGGACAAGTAACAAAAGAGCAGCTTGAAGAAGTGGAAAAGCTTCTTCAGTTTGCTGCAGACGCCCTTGAGGTCAAGGATCAAGCGGAAGTATCAGTGACGATTGTTTCGAATGAAGAGATTCATCAAATCAATAAAGAATACCGCGGAAAAGACGCGCCAACAGATGTAATCTCCTTTGCACTTGAGGAAGAAGGAGAAGGGGAGATTGAAATCATTGGAGCGGATGATATCCCGCCTGTACTTGGTGACATTATTATTAGTGTGGATCGAACGAAAGAGCAGGCAGAGGAATATGGACATTCCTTTATGAGAGAGCTTGGATTCTTAACGATTCATGGCTTCCTTCATTTGCTTGGGTTTGATCATATGACAGAAGAAGATGAAAAAGAAATGTTCGCCAAACAGACAAAAATCTTGGATGATTATGGCCTTTCGAGATCATCGTAAGAAAAGAAGGCCGCTCGCCCGTTTTTTTCGGAGTTTTTACTATGCATTTAGAGGAATATGGCGAACTTTCTTAAATGAACGGAATTTTCGATTTCACACAGTCGCAGCCATCATCGTGGTGATCTGCGGCTTTTGGTTCCGCATTGACCCATTTGAATGGCTGATCGTTCTTCTTCTATGCGGGGGGATGTTTGCGCTTGAACTTGTCAATACAGCCATTGAACATACAGTGGATCTGATGACAGAAGAAAGGCACCCGCTTGCAGAGAGAGCGAAGGACGCTGCGGCAGGCGCTGTTTGCGTTTACGCCGCGATTTCGGTTATGATTGGATTGATCATCTTCTTACCGAAGATCATGCAATAGAACAATATTACTATTTATTAACATTTTTAGAAATGGGCGTGAAAATGTCACGTGAATTATGTAAAATATAAATGTGACAGTGGTACCATTTCTTCTGAAAGTGGGAACTAGGAATGAACAAACAAGAGTTGATTTCAGAAGCAATCAAAGCAAGAGATTTTGCATATGTACCCTATTCTAAATTCAAAGTCGGTGCAGCATTACTGTCGAATGATGGAAAAGTGTATGGCGGCTGCAACATTGAAAATGCAGCATATGGTATGTGTAATTGTGCGGAAAGAACAGCACTTTTTAAAGCCTATTCAGAAGGCATTACATCTTTTCAAATGTTAGCAGTGGTGGCTGATACAGACCGGCCTGTTTCGCCGTGCGGCGCATGCAGACAGGTCATTTCAGAGCTATGTGCACCTGATATGCCAGTGATTCTAACGAACTTAAAAGGACATATATACGAAACAACAGTAAACGAACTATTGCCAGGCGCATTTTCACCGGAGGATTTAAATGACTAACGAAAGCTTCAAATCAGGATTTGTATCAATTATTGGAAGACCAAATGTAGGAAAATCAACCTTTCTTAATCGTGTCATTGGACAAAAAATCGCCATTATGAGTGATAAGCCCCAAACGACGCGAAACAAAGTGCAAGGTGTACTGACAACAAACACATCACAAACGATCTTTATCGATACACCGGGGATTCATAAACCTAAGCATAAGCTTGGTGATTTTATGATGAGGGTGGCTCAAAATACACTGAAGGAAGTCGACCTGATCTTGTTTATGATCAACGCACAGGAAGGCTATGGCAAAGGTGATGAATTCATCATTGAACGACTAAAGCAAACATCTACACCGGTGTTCCTTGTCGTGAATAAAATTGACCAAATTCATCCAGATGAACTGTTCCTTTTAATTGATGAATACCGCACGCGTTATCCATTCAAGGAAATTGTGCCAATTTCAGCTCTTGAAGGAAACAATATCGATACGCTTCTTCAGCAGATTGAAGGTTATCTTCCAGAGGGCCCTCAATTTTATCCGGCAGATCAAGTAACAGATCATCCAGAGCGGTTCATTATTTCTGAATTAATTCGTGAAAAAGTGCTGCATTTAACGAGAGAAGAGATTCCGCACAGTATTGCGGTTGCGATTGAATCGATTAAGCCAGATGAAAATGGTAAGATCCATGTTGCGGCAACCATTGTCGTAGAACGTGATTCGCAAAAAGGGATCGTCATTGGTAAACGAGGCAGCTTATTAAAAGAAGTGGGACAAAAAGCGCGCAGAGATATTGAAGCACTTCTAGGCTCAAAAGTGTATTTAGAACTTTGGGTCAAAGTTCAGAAGGACTGGCGTAATAAATCCACTCACCTGCGTGATTTCGGATTTAGAGAAGACGAATATTAAAAAATCGCTGCATTTGTCAGCAAATCTGACAATGGTGCGGTTCGATTAGTAAAAATTGTTTATCATGAAATGGAGGTAGCCTGGTCAAGATAAAATTAATATGTTGGATGTAGCGTTGCTGCTTCTAATAAAGAAAGGTGGGGTTTTTATGTTGAATTTTACATGGAACGTATTTTCACAAACAGGAAGCGTTGACACGTATCTGCTTTTCAAAGAGTTAGAAAAGGAGAACCTGGAAAGACCCGATGTACTTGAAGAAGAAATAGCACGATTTGATTTTCCAATCTTATAATTCTTGACCCCCTCCAGAGCTCGGAGTGTAGACAAATGCTCATTAAAAGTGAAGGAATCGTCCTTAGAACAACAGATTATGGCGAAACAAACAAAATTGTCACGCTGCTCACTAGAGAACATGGAAAAATTGGCGTGATGGCAAGAGGCGCTAAAAAATCAAACAGCCGCCTGTCAGCTATAAGCCAGCCGTTTTTATACGGTACATTTCTCATCCAATCATCAACAGGACTTGGAACGCTCCAGCAAGGCGAAATGATTGAAAGTATGCGGACCATTCGGGAAGACTTATTTCTGACCGCTTATGCTGCATATATGACGGAATTACTTGATAAAGGGACAGAAGAAAAAAAGCCAAACCCTTATTTGTTTGAGCTTCTGCTTCAATCTCTGCGTCATCTCAATGAAGGCACAGATGCTGATATTATTTTATTTATCGTAGAGGTCAAAATGTTATCAGTGATGGGGATGAAGCCTGAACTGGATCAATGTGTCCACTGTGGTCAAAAAGAAGGGCAGTTCCATTTCTCGATAAGAGATAACGGATTCATTTGCCAAAATTGTTTTTCGAAAGATCCATATAAACTGCCCTTATCCCCTGCAGCTGCAAGGCTGCTCCGTTTGTTTCATTATTTTGATTTATCAAGGCTTGGTCAGGTCGATGTGAAGCCGCAGACGAAACAAGAAATTCGTCAAGTGCTTGATCACTACTATGACGAATATTCCGGCCTCTATTTAAAATCAAAAAAATTCATGAATCAGATGGAATCCATGAAAAAGCTAATGGGTGACGAAAACAAAAGTTGACATCTCCCATGACTTTTTGTAAGATCATCTAAGATAAAATATGTTGCATTGACAGAAAGAAGTACTTACGTAAAATCCATAAAAGCGACCTTAGGGCGGTGTGAGCTAAGGATGGAGGCGTAACGAAAGGCATTCTTGAGCAACGTAAAACAAAGCGGCTGGATGCTACGACACCAGCAAATAGGGTGGAACCGCGGGAAAAACTCTCGTCCCTATGTTTGCAAGAACCTTGCGAGCATAGAGACGGGAGTTTTTGTGTTCTCTTACAAGGTTCTAATCCCACCCGCCATACATAGCGGTTGGTGTAGAAAAGACGGAGGTGCGATCATTGAATATTCAAGACATGATTTTGACGCTGCAAAAGCATTGGTCAAATGAAGGCTGCGTATTAATGCAGGCGTATGACACAGAAAAAGGTGCGGGAACGATGAGTCCATACACGTTCCTCAGAAGCATCGGCCCTGAGCCATGGAAGGTAGCATATGTAGAGCCTTCAAGACGCCCGGCTGATGGCAGATATGGAGAAAACCCAAATAGGTTGTATCAGCATCATCAATTTCAAGTGATCATTAAGCCATCACCTGACAATATTCAAGAACTATATCTTGAATCATTGAAGGCACTTGGCATTGACCCGCTGAAACATGACATTCGTTTTGTAGAAGACAACTGGGAAAATCCATCTCTTGGCTGTGCAGGACTTGGCTGGGAAGTATGGCTTGATGGGATGGAAATTACGCAGTTCACGTATTTCCAACAAGTCGGCGGCTTAGAATGTAAGCCCGTTTCTGTTGAAATCACATACGGTATTGAACGTCTTGCTTCTTACATCCAGGACAAAGAAAATGTTTTCGACCTTGAATGGACAGACGGATTTACGGTCAGAGATTTATTCTTAATGGCTGAATATGAGCACTCTGTTTATACATTTGAAACATCTAATACTGACATGCTGTTCGAGCTATTTACAACCTATGAGAAAGAAGCACATAGCCAAATGGACAAAGGGCTTGTTCACCCAGCATACGATTATGTCCTCAAATGCTCTCATACGTTTAACCTGCTTGATGCAAAGGGCGCTATTTCTGTGACTGAGCGAACTGGTTATATCGGAAGAGTGCGTCAGTTAGCAAGAAAAGTAGCCAAAACCTATTATGAAGAACGCGAAAAACTGGGATTCCCTATGCTAAAAGAGGGGGCGGCTTCTCATGAATAAACAAGATGTATTACTAGAAATCGGCTTAGAAGAGATGCCGGCTCGTTTCATGCCAGAAAGCACAAAGCAGCTAGGTGAAAAAGTAAAAGCATGGTTTGAAACGCAAAATATTTCATTCGAAGAGACTGCTTTATTCAACTCACCAAGACGTCTTGCTGTACTTGTGAAAGGTGTCGCAGAAAAACAAGAAGACATCAAAGAAGAAGCAAAAGGCCCAGCTAAAAAGATTGCCCAAGATGCTGAAGGAAATTGGACAAAAGCAGCTGAAGGTTTTGCCAGAGGACAAGGTGCTTCAACAGATGATCTCTATTTCAAAGAGATCAAAGGAGTGGATTATGTCCATGTTCAAAAGTTTCAAGAAGGAAAGCAAGTGAAAGATCTTCTGCCAGCGTTAGGTGAGATCGCCGCTTCATTAAGTTTTCCAAAGAACATGAGATGGGGAAGCGAGGATTTACGCTATATCCGTCCGATTAAATGGATTGTTTGTTTATTTGGAGAAGAGATTGTACCTGTTGAAATTGCTGGGGTGAAAAGCGGCCGTGAGACAAGAGGACACCGTTTCCTTGGTACAACAGCCAGCATTGACTCACCTGCTTCCTATGAACAAACATTGCGCGATCAATTTGTGATTGCAGACTCAGATAAAAGAAAACAATTAATTACTGAACAGCTGGATACGCTATCTACTGAAAAAGGCTGGGTCATTCCTGTTGATCCTGAACTTCTAGAAGAAGTGAACGATCTTGTAGAATATCCAACTGTGCTGTCTGGTTCCTTTGAAGAAGAGTTTCTTGCATTGCCGGAAGAAGTATTGGTGACGACAATGAAAGAGCATCAGCGCTACTTCCCTGTGAAAAATGAGCAAGGAGAATTATTGCCGCACTTTATTACAGTCAGAAATGGAAACAGTGAGGCGCTGGAAAATGTCGCAAGAGGAAATGAAAAAGTACTTCGTGCGCGTTTATCAGATGCTGCATTCTTCTATAAAGAAGACGAAAAACTAGTGATTGAAGACAATATTAAAAAGCTTGATAAAGTGGTATTCCATGAGAAACTTGGAACAATCGGCGACAAGCTGAAAAGAGTGACAGACATTGCAACCCGTCTAGCGGCGCATGTCGGAGCAGATGACGAAACAACTAAACGTGTGGCTAGAGCAGCAAGTATTTCGAAGTTTGACCTTGTGACTCAAATGGTCTATGAATTCCCAGAATTACAAGGAATCATGGGTGAGAAATATGCACGAGCTCTTGGTGAACATGAAGAAGTGGCAAGAAGCATCAACGAGCACTATATGCCGCGCTTTGCTGGTGACGATGCGCCGTCCACTTTGATTGGTGCGATTGTGGCAGTAGCAGATAAGCTCGATTCTATTTGTTCATTCTTCTCAATTGATGTGATCCCAACGGGTTCTCAAGACCCTTATGGACTTAGAAGACAAGCGAGCGGTATCGTTCAAATCCTCCTCGACCGTCATTGGAATATTTCATTTAAAGAGCTGTTATCACTTGCTCAAGTAAAGGCAGAACATGAAGCTGCTCTGATTGAATTTTTAACGCATCGTTTAAAATATGTTCTTCAAGCAGAGCATATTCGCCATGATGTTGTTGATGCAGTGCTGGATGTTGAAAATATTGAGCCATATGCAGTCGTCAAAAAAGCAGCTGTTCTTGAAGAGAGTGTGAAACAAGAAAGCTTCAAAGAAACGGCTGAAGCATTGGGACGCGTCATTTCAATTAGTAAAAAAGGGGAAGACGCAGAGATTCAGCCTGAACTGTTTGAAAATGAACATGAGCAAAAGCTGTTTGAGGCGTATCAGCAAGTAGTGAAAGCTGTAAGGGAACATGTAGCAGCAGGACAATACAGCTTGGCACTTGAGGCGCTGGATACGTTAAAAACACCGATCGTTCATTATTTCGATCACACAATGGTTCATGCGGATGATGAAAAACTGAAGCGAAATCGTTTGGCACAAATGGTTAAACTAGCCAAAGTGATTCAATCATTTGCGAATATGAACAATTTAATTGTAAAATAAATACCTAAGAACGGTTGCCTTTTCCGAAGGGCAATCGTTTTTTACTCATTTAATTCACGGTTTTTGAGTGGATTTTTGTTTCATTCGGACAAAGATGCGCTATAATATGATGAGTTATGAAAATGATATACATAAAGTAAAGATTTCGCTCTCTCTATTTAAAGGTGGTGAGTACAATCGAGTTAAATAAACGGCAAGAGCAGATTTTACAGATTGTCAAAGAGAATGGTCCGATCACTGGAGAGCATATCGCCGATCGGCTGAACTTAACAAGGGCGACCCTCAGACCGGATTTAGCCATTTTAACAATGTCAGGCTTTTTAGAAGCAAGACCAAGGGTCGGCTACTTTTTCACAGGAAAAACAGGCACGCAGCTTCTCGCAGATAAGCTGAAAAAACTTCAAGTGAAAGACTTTCAATCCATTCCAGTGGTGATACATGAGAATGTTTCGGTTTATGATGCGATTTGTACGATGTTTTTAGAGGATGTGGGCACATTATTCGTTGTGGACGATCACTCTATTTTAACAGGCGTGTTATCAAGAAAAGACCTCCTTCGCGCAAGTATAGGGAAACAGGAGCTTCCATCTATACCTGTCCATATTATTATGACAAGAATGCCGAACATTACCGTTTGCCGCAAGGAAGATTTCATTATGGATGTGGCGAAGCACTTGATTGAAAAGCAAATAGATGCACTTCCTGTGATAAAAGATACGGATAAAGGCTTTGAAGTGGTCGGAAGAATTACGAAAACAAACATGACGAAAATACTTGTCAGCTTATCAGAGAACGAAATAATCTAATGACAGAAGACTGCGAGGGGATGTTATGAGTAATCGCGTAATTTTTGTGGTATCAGATTCAGTAGGTGAAACGGCAGAGCTCGTGGTCAAAGCGGCACTTAGCCAATTTGATGGCGGCTCATCAGACCATTCAAATATTAGAAGAATCCCGTATGTAGAGGATGTTGGTACGATTAAAGAAGTCATTTCATTGGCGAAAGCAGATAATGGGATCGTCTGCTTTACTCTTGTTGTGCCAGAAATGCGCCAATTTTTAATCGAAGAAGCAGAAGCAAACGGTGTCGTTTATTATGACATCATTGGTCCACTCATTGATAAAATGGAGACGGCATATGGAAATGAAGCGAAACATGAGCCGGGTCGTGTACGTCAATTAGATGAAGACTATTTTAAAAAGGTTGAAGCCATCGAGTTCGCTGTGAAATACGATGACGGCAGAGACCCAAGAGGCATTCTAAAGGCTGATATTGTACTCATTGGTGTATCACGCACGTCCAAGACACCATTATCTCAATACTTGGCGCATAAACGGCTGAAGGTAGCGAACGTCCCAATTGTACCTGAAGTTGATCCGCCAGAAGAGTTATTTTCAGTTGATCCGAAGAAATGTATCGGTTTGAAAATTAGTCCAGACAAACTAAATCATATTCGCAAAGAGCGTTTAAAATCTCTTGGTTTAAATGATCGCGCTATTTATGCGAACATTGAGCGGATTAAAGAGGAACTAGAGTATTTTGAAAAAGTGGTTGACCGTATTAACTGCCAAGTCGTTGATGTATCGAATAAAGCAGTTGAGGAAACGGCAAATGTCATTCATCAAATGCTGACCAAAAGAGGTTCCGAATAAACTCAGGATGCTCCTCCTGGGTTTTTCCTATGGTAGGAAACGGGTAAACAAAAACAATGGCATATTTGCTGCATTTGTATTATAATAAAAAATTGTGATAAAATGATTGATTTTAGGTTTAAGTTAAGTCAAGAACGAATAAACTAATATTGGCAGAAGTCAAGTGATTCTGAACATAACTTTTCGACAAAATGAGTTTTACTGTTGATTGCTTTATGGGGGAAAAGTATGGTCTTTTTGCTTCTCTAAAGCAGGAATAAGGTGGAGGGATGGAGAATTAGTCACCTGAATGAACGTAAAAAAGAGAGGACGATTTATGTCGATGCAGATGCTTGTCCTGTAAAAGACGAAATCCTTTCTGTCGCATCTCAATTTCAAGTACCAGTGACGTTCATTGCTTCATATGAGCATTTTCAAACCAAAAGATCTCCACTTGAAGATTGGCGGTTTGTAGATACACATAAGGAAGCAGCGGACTTAGTCATTGCAAACTCAGCTGCCGCACATGATATTGTCGTCACCCAAGATATTGGTCTTGCCTCCTTACTGCTTCCGAGACAGGTCATTGTTCTGTCTGAAAGAGGACGAATGTACACAAACGAAACAATTGATTTTGATTTGGAGCGCAGGCATGTTTCTAGCAAACAGCGAAGAAAAGGTGTATACGGAAAAGGTCCCAAAAAGCTTTTAGAAGAGGATAAGAAGCGATTTATGGCGCAACTACAAAAAATCCTGTCGAATCATGAAGGATTTTTAAATTAAAAGGCGAATAATGTACGACGGAGTGTTATTAGGATGAGCAAACGTATACCAGATGAACTTTTGGAGCAGATCCAAAAAAACGCAGACATTGTCGAAGTGATTGGAGAATACGTACAGCTTAGAAAGCAAGGTCGAAATTACTTCGGTCTTTGTCCATTCCATGGTGAAAATACTCCTTCATTCTCTGTTTCAGCAGATAAGCAAATCTTCCATTGTTTTGGCTGTGGTGCAGGAGGTAATGTGTTCTCGTTCCTCAGACAAATGGAAGGCTACTCATTTATTGAAGCCGTTTCACATGTGGCTGATAAGTACCATATTGATCTGCCTGATCAGGTGGCAAATGCTCAGATTAGCTCCTCTCAGCAAGAGGACACTGCAGATCATAAAATGATTGAGGCCCATGAGCTTCTTAAGAAATTTTACCACCATTTGCTGGTAAATACAAAGGAAGGTCAAAACGCACTCGATTATTTACGGTCCAGAGGCTTTACGGATGAAACAATTGCCAAGTTTGAGATCGGGTATGCTCTTGATTCTTGGGATTTCGTGACCAAGTTTTTAGAAAAACGAGGGTTTGATCCTGTGATGATGGAGAAGGCTGGTCTTTTGATTCAACGTGAAAACGGCACAGGCTTTTTTGACCGCTTTAGAGATCGTGTCATGTTTCCCATTCATGATCATCATGGAACGGTCATCGCTTTTTCCGGAAGATCGCTTGGTGATCAGCAGCCTAAATATATGAATAGTCCTGAAACGCCGCTTTTCCATAAAAGTAAGCTGCTTTATCACTTTCATGACGCACGTATGCATATTCGCAAACGCGAACGGGCAGTTCTTTTTGAAGGATTTGCAGACGTCATCTCAGCTGTTACATCAGGTGTCGGTGAAAGTGTTGCAACAATGGGTACGTCTCTTACAGAAGAGCACGTAAAGCTTCTCAGGCGGAACGTAGAAGAGATCATCCTTTGCTATGACTCTGATACTGCCGGATACGAAGCAACCATGAAAGCGTCAGAATTGCTTGGAAAAAGAGGATGTAAAGTTCGCGTTGCCATGATACCAGATGGACTTGATCCAGATGATTACATTCGTAAATATGGCGGCGAGAAATTTAGGAATGACATCATAGATGCAAGTGTGACATTAATGACGTTTAAGATGAATTTTTTCCGAAGAGGAAAAAACTTATCAGACGAAGGAGACCGTCTTACTTATATGAAGCAGGTTCTCCGAGAAATCAGCCGGTTAAACGGCTCTTTGGAGCAAGAGATTTACATGAAACAGCTTGCTGGGGAGTTTTCGATCTCACTTGATTCATTAAAAGAACAACTGGAGCTGTTTGAAAAACAGCAGCGGCAAGAAGCCAAAAGCACGCAGGAAGAAAACGGGCTTGAAAAACGGCGTGCACATCTGTCAACACAAGTGAGAAGAAAGCGTCTGCGGCCGGCATATGAAAATGCGGAGCGAATGCTGCTTGCTCATATGTTAAAAAGCGATGACGTGATCCGCAAAGTACTTGACAGGGTCGGGATTGAATTTAATATAGATTCGCACAGGGCGCTGGCAACGTACATTTATGCCTTGTATGAAGAAGGTAAAGAACCAACACCGCAGCACCTGATGAACCGGATAGAAGATGATGTCATGAACCAGCTGTTGACAGATATATTGATGATTCAAGTCGGAGACGAACTAAGTGAAGCTGAATTAAGTGATTATGTAAAAAAAGTGTTGAATCATCGGAATTTGTCAATGATAAAGGAAAAAGAACTAGAACGTGCAGAAGCGGAGAGGCAAAAAGATTTCTTCAAAGCGGCAACACTTGCAAAAGAAATTATTCAGTTGAACCGTTCGCTGAAGTAATACGTCTATTATTAATGACAGGACTTACGGCTGGCAATGAATCCTTTACGGGAGGAGCATAAGACCGCAAGCATCTTGCCTTCATCATTATTTATTTTATTCCTATTTGCTTCGTCATCTGTTTGATAGAGAGAGAAAAGCAGGGCATAAGCAAATCGCAAGTTACTTTAGAATTCGTTGCAAGCTTTGGAAGGAGGGATCCATAATGGCTGATAAACAAGCCCACGAAACCGAAACTGAATTAACCTTTGAACAGGTGAGAGATAAGCTCACTGAAACGGGTAAAAAACGGGGCGTTTTAACATACGAAGAAATTGCAGAGCGTATGTCTAGCTTTGAAATTGAATCAGACCAAATGGATGAATACTATGAATACTTAGGCGAACAGGGTGTAGAGCTCATTAGTGAAAACGAAGAGACAGAAGACCCAAATGTTCAGCAGCTGGCTAAAGCAGAAGAAGAATTTGACCTGAATGATTTAAGCGTACCACCAGGTGTCAAAATCAATGATCCTGTTCGTATGTATTTAAAAGAAATCGGACGCGTCAATTTGTTATCTGCTAAAGAAGAAATTACGTATGCTCAAAAGATCGAAGAGGGCGATGAGGAATCAAAAAGAAGATTAGCGGAAGCGAACCTTCGTCTTGTTGTCAGCATTGCGAAACGCTATGTCGGTCGTGGTATGCTGTTCCTTGACTTGATTCAAGAAGGAAACATGGGTCTGATGAAGGCGGTTGAGAAGTTTGATTACCGCAAAGGTTATAAATTCTCAACATATGCGACTTGGTGGATTAGACAGGCGATCACACGTGCGATTGCCGATCAGGCGAGAACAATCCGGATCCCGGTTCATATGGTGGAAACCATTAATAAATTGATCCGTGTTCAAAGACAGCTTCTGCAAGACCTAGGCAGAGAACCAACGCCTGAGGAAATTGCTGAAGACATGGATTTAACTCCAGAAAAGGTAAGAGAGATTCTTAAAATTGCGCAAGAGCCTGTATCTTTAGAAACACCTATTGGTGAAGAAGATGACTCGCATCTTGGCGATTTTATCGAAGACCAAGAGGCGACATCTCCATCTGACCACGCTGCATATGAACTCTTAAAAGAGCAGCTTGAAGATGTATTAGACACGCTGACTGACCGTGAAGAAAATGTGCTGAGACTGCGTTTCGGACTAGACGACGGAAGAACACGCACGTTAGAAGAGGTTGGAAAGGTGTTCGGCGTAACAAGAGAGCGTATCCGACAAATTGAAGCGAAAGCTCTTCGTAAATTAAGACACCCAAGCAGAAGTAAACGATTAAAAGACTTCTTAGAGTAGAAACCGGACGGATCTTGAAAGAGATCCGTTCTTTCTTATCAAAAATGAAAACGCTTTTTTCAATCTGATTATATTTTACTGAATAACAAATGAATTTGCAACGTTCTTAGAGAAAAGATGTATAAAAAATACATCTAAATGTGCTGAAGGCTTCATTTCTCATCTAGAATCATTTTTGTCTAATCTGTGAACTTGACCAAAGTTTTGTATCATAATTCGTTTACTTTTTGTAAAATTAAAGTAGAATTAGAATTGTTTGCATAGTCTCAAAGGGGTTTTCACAAAGGGGAGGATGAAAGAAATGAAACGGAATCCACTTATACCATTTTTATTGATTGCCATTTTAGGTATTGGACTCACTTTTTTCTTATCAATGAAGGGGCTGAAAGATGAAGAAAAAATTGCCTCTGGGGGCAAAGAGGAAAAGCAAGAAGAGACAGCAAATGCGACGCCGGAAGAATTGTATAAACAGAACTGTCTAAGCTGTCATGGGGAAAACTATGAAGGCGGCGCAGGTCCTGCATTAAAAGGTGTTGGAGACAAGCTTGAAGTAGCTGACATCAAGAAGAAAATTCAAGAAGGCGGCAACGGGATGCCAGGCGGGCTGATTCCAAATGAAAAGCTCGATGAAATGGCGGAATGGGTGTCTAAAATTAAATAATCTTACACAAAAAGCTCTTTTTCAAAAGAAGAGCTTTTTTCATTTGAAAACGACTTTTAAAAAGTCCATAATTTATATAAGATAGACAAGTATGAACATTAAAGAAAAGTAGTGATACGTATGAATGAAATGAATTTATCGAAACGATTAAAAAAAGTCGCAGACTTTTTACCAGATGAGGCAGTCTTCGCTGATATCGGCTCAGACCATGCCTATTTGCCATGCTATGCGATCCTGCATCAAAAAGCAGTGAAAGCCATTGCTGGTGAAATTACCGATGGACCGCTTCAATCGGCGCAGCAGCAAGTACATAGACTTGAATTAGATGAACAGATATCTGTTAGAAAAGGAAATGGCCTTGAAGTCATTGAAAAAGGCGAAGTGAATGCAGTGACGATTGCAGGTATGGGCGGGGCACTCATCGCAAGCATTCTAAATGAAGGCAAGCATAAGCTCGCAGGCCATGAGAGGCTCATTCTTCAGCCGAATATCCATGCCTATCATATTCGTTTATGGCTTTATCAAGAGGGGTATGATTTGTTAGATGAAGTCATCTTAGAAGAGGACGGCAAAATATACGAAATCATCATCGCAGAAAAAGGCGACAAAAATAAAGCCTATGAAGGGATGTCACTTGAAGCAGGTATGCTGGTTGGCCCGTTTCTTGCGAAAGAGCAAAATGACGTCTTCCGGCGCAAGTGGATGCAAGAGCTTCAGCATATGGAGAAGATAGAAAGTCAAATTCAGCAGGCAGCGCGGACAGAAGAAAACAAAGAGCGCCTTGAAGAGCTGAATGCGAAAATAAAGATGCTAAAGGAGGTTTTGACTGTTGGCTAAAACAGTAAACGGGCATGAAATCATCCAATTGTTTGAACAGTTTTCGCCAAAGGCATACGCCATGGAAGGGGATAAAATTGGTCTTCAGATTGGGACATTAAATAAAAAAGTAACCAATGTGATGATCACCTTGGATGTATTAGAGAATGTAGTAGATGAGGCGATCGAGCGAAAAGTGGATCTCATTATTGCTCACCATCCGCCGATTTTTCGTCCATTAAAACATGTAGCGACGGATCAGCCGGCTGGACGTATCATTGAAAAATGCATCAAACATGATATTGCGGTATATGTGGCACATACGAATTTAGACGTAGCTGATGGCGGAGTCAATGACCTGCTTGCTGAGGCCTTAGAGCTTGAAGAAACAAGAGTGTTAGTGCCGACATACGAAGATCCAATCAAACAGCTTGCTCTGTATGTCCCAGAGGAATTTGAAGAGGCCATCCGGACAGCTTTAGGAAATGCGGGTGCCGGCCATATTGGCAACTACAGCCATTGTGCGTTTTCAAATGAAGGGACAGGCAGCTTTCTGCCATCAGAAGAAGCTGAGCCGTTTATTGGTGAGTCGGGTCAATTAGAATTTGTGAAAGAAGTGCGAATTGAAACCATTTTCCCAGCAAGTATAGAAAAACAAGTGATTCGCGAAATGATCAAAGCACATCCTTATGAAGAAGTCGCCTATAGTGTACACACGACAGACCTTCCTCCTATTCAAAAAGGTCTTGGACGTATTGGAGAGCTAAATGAGCCAATGACACTTAGAGATTTCACGCAATTTGTGAAAACGAAGCTAGATGTGAATGGTGCTCGTTTTGTAGGAGACCAAGACGCTGTTGTGAAAAAAGTGGCGGTGCTTGGCGGAGACGGAAATAAATACATCCATCAAGCGAAAAGAATGGGTGCAGATGTGTATGTGACAGGAGACCTTTATTTCCATGTTGCGCACGATGCTATGATGCTAGGGCTGAACGTTGTGGACCCAGGCCATTATGCTGAAAAGATCATGAAAGAAGGGGTAAAGGCGAAGCTTCACTCGCTATGTGCGGATAAAAAATATGACGTACAGCTCTTTGTTTCTGAATCAAACACAAACCCATTTCAATTTATGTAAACAAAAAACGTCAGAGCATTTCCGCTCTGACGTTTTCTTATTTCTTTGTTTTGACGCGAGGTAAAATTTTAGAAAGAGGAACTGTTCGTTCAATCTTCCAAGTCGTTTCATCATCTGGTTCATAGTTTTCTAAGAAACGAATGACTTCCTTTGTAATAGGTGTTGGTGTTGAAGCACCAGCAGTAACGGCAACGGTTTTGACGCCCTGCAGCCATTCCAGCTTGAGTTCACTTAAGTCGCCAATACGGTAAGCCTGCGTTCCAGCAATCTCCATTGACACTTGTGCGAGACGGTTAGAGTTATTACTTTTTGGATCGCCGACAACAATGGTTAAATCGGCTTGGCCAGCTTGCTGCGATACAGCTTCTTGACGTACCTGTGTCGCCAGGCAAATTTCTTGATGATACTCAACGTGAGGGTATTTCTCTTTAATCAGCTCCATCAGGTCGTGGACATCCCATTGAGACATCGTCGTTTGGTTCGTGATGAGCAGTTTTTCTGATGTTAAATCGAGCGCCTCAATGTCGGCTTCAGTTTCGACAAGGTGTACCTTATCAGGGGCTACTCCGACAGCTCCTTCTGGCTCAGGATGACCCTTTTTCCCAATATAAATAATCTCATAGCCATCGGCTGTTTTCTCTGAAATGAGTTCGTGTGTTTTCGTTACATCGGGACAGGTCGCATCAATGGCGACAAGGCCTTTTTCTTCTGCGATTTGACGAACCTCAGGAGAAACGCCGTGAGCCGTGAAAATGACTGTTCCGCTTTCAACCTGCTTTAAAATGTCTAAGCGGTTTGGTCCGTCCAGTGTGTAAATTCCATCTTCCTCGAAGGCATCAGTGACATGTTTGTTGTGCACAATCATACCTAATATATAAATTGGGCGTGGCAAGTTTTTATCAAGTGCGGCATTTTTAGCAATGACCATTGCATCGACAACGCCATAGCAATAGCCACGCGGCGATATTTTAATTACATTCATTTATTCGTCCTCCTGTAGGGAAGTGCTGCTAGAGAAGAACAATATAAAAAGCCGTAAAAAACGGCTTTTTATCATTCTCTTGCTTCCATTATAGCCAAAGTAAGCGTATATATCAAAGATTGTTATACGCAGTGAACAATTCGCCGTTAAAAGATCACTAGACATATAGTTTTGGAACAGAGCTGCCAGATCTTTTTTTCGGTTTTGCTTTAGGAGCAGATGATGTGTGCGGTGCTGCTTTTTTGACTAGGATGTCTTCTGATTCTTCATTTTCTTCTATTTCATCAGTCTGTGCTTCTTCATCGGTCACTTCTGTTTCCGTGCTGGTCTCTGTTGATTCTGCATCAGCATCATTTGCACTTTCTTCTTCATCATCCGCACTGCCAAGCTGGCTGTACAGTTTAATCATCGCAGGCAAATTTCTCACTAAAGGACCGTATTGCTGAATCATTGGCGTAAATTGCTGCGCCATTCCGAGCACTTTTTGAACATTTCCTAACATGCTTGAGAGGGTCGCAGGATTTGTGAAGCTCTGGATTCCTTGTAATCCCGCACCACCTCCAGAGACTCCAGCTCCTCCTGCGCCAGGAAGAAATTTAGCGAGCATGCCTTTAATTCCTGCACCGCCGCCTAGTGCACGGCTCTCACCTCCTGGAATTCCGCCCATCCCTCGTAAACCGCCTCCCTGTACAGACGGGGAGCGAGGCATCATTTGCTGAAATGGATTGCCTTGCCCTTGAAAAGGCTGTTGGATAGGAGGCTGCTGCCCTCTTTGAAAAATTCCGGGCTGTCCGCCATTTCCAAGGTGCCGGCGTGAGGGACGGCGCGGCTGAAAATCGCCCATAGGCCTTTGCCCTAACATACTTGTACCTCCCTTACTGCATTCTCTTTCTCTTCATAGGTTATGCAAGGAAGCATCAATTGGTTTCCTGTAGGAAAAGCGGACATGGTTTTTTTACTGAAAATCAGCTATAATGAGGAGATGAGCAAAAAGGCATTGCCTTAAGGAGTGAAAACATGAAAGAAACGAAATTTACGACATATGAATTAAAGCCTTTTATTATAGATGCTATTCATGAACTAGGCTTTTATGAGCCGACTGATATTCAAAAAAGAATCATCCCTGCTGTTTTAAAAGGAGAAAGCGTGATTGGCCAGTCACAAACAGGAACAGGAAAAACTCATGCGTACTTACTGCCGCTGATTCATTCAATTGATCCAAGCAAAGAGCAGGTACAAGTGGTGATTACTGCACCTACAAGAGAATTAGCCAATCAAATTTTCAAAGAAGCTCAAACGATTTTAAAGAATGCTTCTCCAGAAGAAGAGATCAAAGCAAAACTTTATATTGGCGGAACGGACAAGCAGAAATCAATTCAAAAGCTAAAAAACCAGCCGCATTTGGTTGTCGGCACACCTGGACGTATTGCTGACCTCATTCATGAGCAGGCGCTCAATGTTTACAAAGCGACCTCTCTTGTCATTGATGAAGCGGATTTAATGCTGGATATGGGATTTTTAGAAGATGTGGACCGTATTGGTGCACAAATGCCAGAACAGCTGCAAATGCTTGTGTTCTCTGCAACCATCCCGGAAAAACTAAAGCCTTTCCTGAAAAAATATATGGACAATCCAAAGTATGCGCATGTTGAACCAAAACGGATTACAGCAGAAAATATTCAGCATATTTTAGTTCCGTCTAAACAGCGTGATAAATTAAAATTGCTTCATGAAATGGTGACGAATGTACAGCCTTATTTAGGAATCATTTTTGCCAATACAAAAACAACTGTTGATGAAATCGCCGCATTCTTACAAGAAAAAGGAATGAAAATCGGTGTGCTCCATGGCGGATTAACGCCGCGTGAACGTAAAAAAGTCATGAAACAAATTGAAGATTTGGAGTTCACTTATATTGTGGCATCTGATCTTGCAGCACGCGGAATTGACATTAAAGGCGTCAGCCACGTGATTAACTATGAACTTCCATCTGATCTTGATTTTTATGTGCACCGCGTTGGAAGAACAGCTCGTGCTGGTTCATCTGGAATTGCTATGACCATTTATGAACTGGCTGATGAGGATGCACTCATTCAAATTGAGAAAATGGGCGTTGTGTTTGAAAACAAAACCATTGTTCATGGCGAATGGCGAGATGCAGATGACCGTCTGAAGCGTCAAAGACGTAAAAAAGCACCAAATGAAATTGAAGAAAAAGCAAAACGTCTTGTGAGAAAACCGAAAGCCGTCAAACCTGGATATAAAAAGAAAATGACACGTGAGATGGATAAAATCAAAAGACAGGAACGTAGAAAGTCAAAGCGTAATGGAAAGTAGGGGGAAACATTGTTGAAGATTGGTTCACATGTATCCATGAGCGGAAAACATATGCTTCTTGCAGCGAGTCAAGAAGCTGCCTCTTATGGTTCGAATACGTTTATGATTTATACAGGTGCACCGCAAAATACGCGCCGCAAAAAAATTGAAGACCTGAATATTGAAGCTGGACAAGCGCATATGAAAGAGCATGGCATGACGGATATCGTTGTGCATGCTCCGTATATTATCAATATTGGAAATACGGTGAATCCAGCGACATTTGAGCTTGGTGTAGACTTCCTTCGCTCTGAGATTGAGCGTACGGAAGCGCTGGGAGCAAGACAAATTGTTCTCCACCCGGGTGCGCATGTCGGAGCAGGGGCAGAAGCAGGGATTCAAAAAATCATTGAAGGTTTAAACGAAGTCATTGTGAAAGGTCAAGAGGTTCAAATTGCACTTGAAACAATGGCAGGAAAAGGCTCAGAGTGCGGAAGAAGCTTTGAAGAGCTTGCCCAAATTATTGATGGAGTGACACATAACGAAGCTCTTTCTGTCTGCTTTGATACGTGTCACACGCACGATGCTGGTTACCCGATTGTGAGCGACTTTGATGGTGTGTTAGAAGAATTTGACCGAATTGTCGGCATTGACCGAATCAAAGTTCTTCATATTAATGACAGTAAAAACGTACAAGGCGCAAGAAAAGACCGACATGAAAATATCGGTTTTGGTGAAATTGGTTTCGATGCACTGAGCTATATTGTGCATCATCCCCAGCTTCAAGATGTGCCGAAAATTCTAGAAACGCCTTATGTAGGTGAAGATAAAAAGAACAAAAAACCACCTTACAAATTCGAAATTGCGATGCTGAAAGAAAAGCAATTTGATGAAGGCTTACTAGATAAAATTACGGGTCAATAAAAAAGGATGCAACATGATGAGGTGCCGCTAAATGCGGCCCTTTTTTTGCCTAACTTGTAAATTGGTTAAACAGATCATTCACAGTCTGTGCTGTCTGTTTAGAAGTAATCGCTTCCACTTGCTTAAGAAGCCGGTTGCGCTCTGAATCATTAAAAATATTGATGTTTTTCCCGTTCATGAGTTTGGCAACCTCAGCAGCTTGATTAGACGTTAAACTGACGCCATACTGTTTCGCATACCTTAACAAATCATTTGCTGTGATCTGATTGAGCCGCTGCAGGACAATTTTTTGAATTAAAATCAATTCCATTCCTCCCCTCTGTAACAATGTATGGGCGAAAACGGAAAATGTGCAAAAAATTTTATTTTATTCTGTGAAATGATAAAATAGTAAAGTGAATAAAATGTTCATTGAAAATTTAACATGTGTAGAAGGGAGAACGTATGGCAAATAGTAAACAGCATAAAAAGGAATCAGTGCCTCATTTTATTTTGAGAATTTTTCTGATTCTAGTAGGTGCTGCATGTGCAGCAGTCAGCATTGAATTATTTTTAGTGCCAAACAATATTATTGATGGAGGCATCATCGGTATTTCGCTTATTTTGGATTATCTCTTTACAGATAACCCGTTTATTAATTTTGCGACGATTGTTGTCATTTTAAATATTCCATTTATGATATCAGGATACAAACATATTGGGAAAACCTTTCTGATTTCCACTGTGATTGGGATTGTCAGCTTAGCCGTGATTGAATCTTCACTTCATCACGTAGAGGCATTTACAACACAGCCGATCTTAGCCACTGTATTTGGCGGGCTATTACTTGGATTTGGTGTTGGACTTGTCATCCGTAATGGAGGCTCAATGGATGGAACAGAGATTTTAGGAATTCTTCTGACGAAAAAAATTCCTTTCTCCGTCGGTGAGTTTGTCATGATCGTCAATGTGTTCATTTTTATTTGGGCGGGCTTTGTCTTCGGACCAGAGCAGGCTATGTATTCTGTGATGACATATTATTTGGCAATGAAAACAATTGATGCTGTTATTCAAGGGCTTGATGAAACAAAAGCTGTTATTATCGTATCAGATTATTATGATGAAATTTCAGATGCGATTCTGCATCGACTTGGCAGGGGAACGACAAAGCTGAAAGGAAAAGGCGGCTATACAGATGAAGAAAAAGATGTCATCTACGCCGTTGTCACAAGGCTTGAAATTACAAAGCTGAAATCCATTGTATTTGAAATTGATGGCCAAGCATTTATTACGATTATGGATACGCATGAAACAAAAGGCGGTAAGTTCAAAACAGCCATTCATTAGCTTTTATTTTACTTTTTTATCTTTCTTTTATATAATGAAATGTATGTATGAACAGAGAAAATGGCAAAAGCCATTTTCTTTTTGTTGTATAAATCGTAATCATTCTTTTTATATTGATTGAAGGTGGAAAGATCCATGGCAAAGCCAATTATTGAAATGAAGGACATTTCGTACTCGTATGGACAGCGAAATGTCATAGATCACATTCATTTAACAGTAGAGGAAGGAAACTTTCTAGCACTTGTTGGACCGAATGGATCTGGTAAAACAACCTTATTAAAATGCCTGCTTGGGCTCATAAAACCGCAGCAAGGTGAATTAAAGCTATTTGGCACGCCTGTTTCAAAATTTAGAGACTGGGATCAAATTGGATTTGTTTCTCAAAAGGCGAATAGCTTTAATACGGGTTTCCCTGCTTCTGTATATGAGGTCGTCGCAAGCGGACTGACCGCGAAAATTGGTTTGTTTAAACGAATGAGCAAACAGGATAAATGGCAAGTGGAAGAGGCCATTCGCTCAGTTGGCATACAGGATTTAAAGCATCAAAACATCGGTGAGCTTTCTGGCGGGCAGCAGCAGCGTGCATTTATTGCCCGTGCGCTTGTCAGTCAGCCGAAGCTGCTCATTTTGGATGAGCCCACGGTTGGGGTCGATCAGCGGACAGTAGAAGGCTTTTATCAGCTGCTCGAAACATTGAACAAAGAAAAAAGAATGTCTTTAATTCTCGTCACACACGACGTTGGCACCGTTTCTGATAAAGTCACCCATGTGGCTTGCTTAAATCAGACACTGCATTTCCATGGGGATGCGGAAGCGTTTGATTCAATGGATGATCAGGCGCTATCCCAATTTTACGGGCATGACATTCAAGTGATTCATCACGATCATCACCATCATGGGGGACATGAATAATGCTATTTCCATTTTTTCATTATGAATTTTTACAAAATGCGTTTATCGCAGGGTTACTGATCGGTTTTATTGCGCCCTTACTTGGTGTATTTATTGTCGTAAGAAGGCTCTCGCTTATTGCAGATGCCCTTAGTCACGTATCACTTGCCGGTATTGCCGCAAGTCTATTCCTTGATAAAAAGTTTGGGCTTTTGACAGGGGTAAGCCCGCTCTACTTAGGAATGGCTTTTTCTGTTGCAGGGTCATTGTTCATTGAGCGACTGCGTTCCGTGTATAAGCATTATCAGGAGCTGGCGATCCCCATTATTTTATCAGGCGGTATTGGGATTTCCGTTATCTTCATTTCACTAGCAAATGGTTTTAATACAGATTTGTTTAGTTATTTATTCGGAAGTGTCAGTGCGGTGTCAAGATTAGATCTTTGGATTGTTGTTGGGATCTCACTCATTGTGGTGTTAGTTGTGGTGCTTTTATATAAAGAATTATTTTTACTTTCTTTTGATGAAGAGCATGCAAAGGCTTCTGGTATTTCAGCGAAATGGATTCATTTCATTTTTATCTTAGTTGTTGCACTTGTCATTGCGGCATCGATGCGTATCGTCGGTACACTGCTTGTCTCTGCGCTCATGACACTTCCTGTTGCGGCAAGTATCCGCATTGCCAAAGGCTTCAAACAGGCGATCTTCCTTTCGATCTTGTTCGGTGAATTGTCTGTATTGGCAGGGTTGATCTTAAGCTATTATCTAGATTTAGCGCCAGGCGGAACCATTGTGATGCTGTCCATTTTGATTTTAATCGGATGTATTTTTATTGGGAAATTCAAAAGGGGGAATCAACATGAACGTACAAGAAGCGCTTGATTTATTAAAGGAAAAAGGCTACAAATATACAAGCAAACGTGAAGACATGCTTCAATTGTTTTCTGATTCTGATAAATACTTGACCGCTAAAAATGTGCTGACGGCACTAAGTGAAGACTACCCTGGTCTTAGCTTTGATACAATTTATCGAAACTTGTCACTATATGAAGACCTTGGAATATTAGAAACAACGGAATTGTCAGGAGAGAAACTATTCCGTTTTAAATGTTCATTTTCCCATCATCACCATCACTTTATTTGTCTTGAATGCGGGAAAACAAAGGAGATCGATGCCTGCCCTATGGACAAACTGGACGCCGATCTAGAGGATTATCATATTAGCGGACATAAATTTGAAATATACGGAACGTGTCCTTCCTGCGAACCGAAGGAAGTTCATTCATAAAACAGCCAGCCGCAGAGTAACAGGTTCGGTTTTAAAGTGGAAAAAATAAATCAGTCAGCTGATTAGAACTCCAATTCGTATTTGAATTGGAGTTCTTTTATTTGTTTTTATATAGGCATTTTACTAACTTCCCTTGTTAGAAATATCGGGAGGAGCTAACGATGATCATGTTTTGACTCCAAAATTCTGATAAAATTAATTTAGATAATCCGTCATTAGTAGATGTGGAGGTAAAAGAATGCTAAAAGAACACCCTGAATATATTTTTCGTAATGATGCACGATCAGAAGTTGTTCATGATTTAGCCGATGTAGATGAAAATTCCACTGAGTTGTTAATCACAGGAAAAACAAAAAATATTGAAAGGTTGAAATCTTTTTCTAAGCTGACGAAATTGTGGATTTACAAAGTGAACCAAAAGGATTTCAATACGATCTTGAGCTTAGTTAATCCCAAAATGCTCTTTGTGCATGAACTAAGAGTAGAAGATTTATCAATCATCAGTTCTCTTAAAGATGTTGAGGTATTGGCACTTGAATGGAATACAAAGGCACAAAGTTTATGGGATTTATCAAAAAACACTTTTTTAAAATCTTTATCCATAACAGATTTTTCAAAGTTAAATGACATAGCCCCTTTGCAAAAAAACACTGGTTTAGAATTGTTACAATTGTCAGGCGGGATTTGGAATACATTAAATATAAATACTCTTCAACCTTTAAGATACCTCAAGAATTTAAAATATCTGTGCTTATCAAATATAAAAGTGAAGGACGAGTCTTTAGAGCCGATATCGGAATTAGAGGGGCTCAAGCAACTTGAAATTTCGAACCAATTCCCGACAGAAGAATATGCCAGGTTATCCGTAACCCTCCCAAATACGAAGTGTGATCGTTTTGCACCATACATCTTTTTATCAAGTCCTATTGTTGATAAAGATGTGATGGTGATTGGAAAACGAAAACCGAAATTAAATTCAAAAGTTGATGGGGAAAAGTTGCAAAAATACGAAGAACAATTTAAAGCGTACCAAGAAAAGTATATAAATTAACTTAAAAAGCAATGGAAAATCAATTCCATTGCTTTTTCTATTGTTAATGTAATGGATAATAAACTTCATGCTAAATGGTGTTCTATTGATACTTCAAAACCGAATCAGTTAGCCGCAGATCTGCGATTTCTCTTGTCTTTTTGAAAACGTTTTACAAAGGGCGGCTGTTTCATTAAAATGAGAACAAGGTACTGAAGAAATTTGTGTCTTTTGGAGTAAAGGGAGGGTCAAAAGTGGCGTGTTATGTCGTGTTTGATGTAGGCGGGACGAGAACAAAACATGGATTAATGGATCAGGATGGGGAGCTGGTCACAAGCGGTGACTATGAAACGAACTGCCGGCAGCTTGAACCGTTTTTAGAAGCCATGGCGAATGTGGTCATGCAATATCAAAGGATGCAGGATGTCAGCGGTATCGCCATCAGTCTTCCGGGCTTTGTGGACAGTGAATCAGGTTATACAGAATTTGCAGGCGCCATCATCGCCTTGAATGGTCAAAATGTAAAAACACTTTTAGAAGAGAAAACTTCTCTTCGTGTAGAAGTGGAGAATGATGCGAACTGTGCAGCTCTCGCAGAAAAATATAGCGGCAATGCGAAAGATTGTGACAGCTTTATTTGTATGACGATTGGCACGGGTGTTGGCGGTGGTATTTTTGCTGATGGTCAGCTTGTGCGCGGGGCTTCCTTCCGCGGTGGTGAATTTGGCATGATGCTGACAGAAACGGAAAATGGCCAGTTTACAACTCTCAACAGCAGCGCTTCAACAGCAGGATTAATTCGGAGCTATAAAGAAAAGCAAGGAATTCCGCAAAGTACTCAAATAGACGGCCAAGAAATTTTTGAAAAGACGAAGCATGATCCGGCCATTGAGAAGCTGGTGGATCAATGGTACAAGCGAATAGCCATTGGCATTTACAATGTAGCGACTGTTCTTAACCCAGAGAAAATCCTCATTGGCGGAGGCGTAAGTGCAAGACCAGATTTATTACAAAACATTGAAAAACATTTACATACACTGCATGCGTGGAAGAATATTCAGGTGAAGCTGGAAACTTGCTACTACTTGAATCAGGCAGGCATGAAGGGGGCACTGTACCATTTTCTAATGAAAGAAGGGCAGCTTGCTCCATCAAAAAAGCCGATACATTAAATGTATCGGCTTCAGCGTGTAGACTATTCCTCGGGTTTGTTCCGCTTCGGTGCTCACTCAGTTATATTAATAAGCAGTTTGCAGACGCTGTTCGTATTGTTTGATCCATTGAGACGCTTCCTGCCAGTTGTTCACGCGAATAATTCTGTCGTCAATTGGCATTTGATTATAAGGGGAGTTAAAAAGAATAACCGGGATGTCAGCTTCTTTTGCAATCATTGTGGCATTGCCATGATGGTCTTCAAAAAATACATCAATCTTGTGCTTTTGAACGGCTTCCAGCTTATGATGACCGCCAACCAGCTCAATAGCATCATAGTGCACATCATGTTCTTGAAACCACTTGTAGGTAATATCCGAATGCTGCTGCCTTCTTGCTGTAATATAAATCAGTTTGTGCTGCTGCTTCAATTGGTCGAGGATCTCTTTTGCATCCTCAGCAGGCTTTGCCTGTTTATAAATAAGAGGCTCGTGCTGATCCATCCAGCCCCAAAATTCTTCTTGAGAAATCTTTAAAAGCTTCGTCAAATCATACTCTGTCATATCATCTAGTGTCATGGCACATTGGAACGACTCATTTAAGTAGGGAACAAAGGTGTCCTGTGCCGTCACTGTACCATCAATATCAATTCCTAAACGTAACATGCCCACACTCCTCATTTTTATACTCTTAAAGTGTAACATAATCAATTCACAATTCCAGCAAGTTTTAGCAAACATGAAACAGACATTTTTGCTCATACTAAAAAAGCTCCTTTCTATTAACCAAAAGGGGGAATTGATCATGGAAAGAGACGAGGATTTCAGAAGAAATGATCGTGAAATCGACACACATTTTAGTAATGATGATGGCTATTTAGAGGAAACAGCTGCTGAAATTGCAGAGCCATATCAAGCTTCAAGAGATCGAGAAGATAGACGAGGACGTGACCATGCAGGTGACGATTCAGGCAGTAAAGGGATAGGCTATACAGCACTCGCGATTGCGATTATCTCATTATTTGTCTTGCCGGTGCTATTAGGGGTAGCGGCAATCGTCGTTGGTTATATTGCAAGAAGAAAAGGAGCACATGCGCTTGGCGCGTGGTCAATTGGGATCGGAATTGTTTCCGTCATCCTAGGCATATTTATCACCCCGTTCTTTTAACAAGAACAGAAAAACGCCTGACGTCACAGTCAGGCGTTTTTTGTTAGGCATTCGCGTGTTTTTCTTTTTCAGCTTCCATTTTCGCATAATGTTCTTCAGCGATTTTATCGATTTCTTTTTTCAGTTCTTCGACCATTGTTTCTTCTGGTACTTTACGAACAATTTCACCTTTACGGAATAATAAGCCTTCGCCTCTAGCGCCTGCGATTCCGATGTCCGCTTCACGTGCTTCACCAGGACCGTTAACAGCGCAGCCGAGAACTGCTACTTTAATCGGTGCTTTGATTTTAGAAATATATTCTTCGACTTCATTGGCAATGCTGATGAGGTCAATTTCAATTCGTCCACAGGTTGGGCAGGAGATCAGTGTTGCTGCATTTGATGCAAGACCAAATGATTTCAACAATTCACGTGCTACTTTTACTTCCTCAACTGGGTCAGCACTTAATGAGATACGGAGTGTGTTCCCAATCCCCATATTCAAAATAGCGCCAAGTCCAGCTGCACTTTTGACTGTACCTGCAAATAACGTACCTGATTCTGTAATCCCAAGGTGAAGAGGATAATCAAAGGCTTTAGCCGCTTTTTCGTATGCTTCAATTGCAAGGTTTACATCAGATGCTTTCATACTGACGATGATGTCATGAAAGTCTAGGTCTTCTAGAATTTTAATGTGATGCAGTGCACTTTCGACCATACCATCTGCTGTTGGATAGCCGTATTTATCAAGAATTTTTTTCTCTAATGAACCAGCGTTTACGCCAATACGAATTGGAATGCCTTTTTCTTTTGCTGCTTTGACAACCGCTTCTACTTTTTCTCTTCTTCCGATGTTTCCTGGATTGATTCGGATTTTGTCTGCGCCTGCTTCAATCGCTTTCAGCGCAAGCTTGTAGTCAAAATGAATATCCACAACAAGCGGGATGTTAATTTGTTTTTTAATGTCCGCAATTGCATTTGCTGCACGCTCATCTGGACATGCGACACGCACGATTTGACAGCCTGCCTCTTCTAAACGTTTAATTTCAGCGACTGTCGCTTCGACATCATGTGTTTTGGTTGTTGCCATACTTTGAATGACAACCTCATTATTTCCACCTATAGTTAAAGGTCCCACTTTGACGGGACGCGTTTTAGTACGATGTGTGACTTCACTCACTTGTCAATCGCTCCTTAGTGTACAAGCAATCCTTTGCCGTGTACGTCGTGTTTTACAGTTCATATTGTAACAGTCTCTTTGTATGAATGACAAGGAATTAACGTTTTATCTCTTATAGACAGGAAACTTATATGTGCTGCCGGCCCTGATTTCGTTCGCTTTCACACCTTGATTCAGCTCCTCGAAATCTTTAATGACGTCATCAAGCGGCTTGCTTGTATGTACGATGGAGAGGACTGTTTCACCTTGTTTTACAGTGACGTTCTTATATGTCTTTTTCTCAGCTGTTTGAAGGGCACTTGCTGGAACGGCTGGATTTTCTTCAACAGGAATGGTTCCATTTTTTAAATCAAAAAAGATAATAAAGAGGACAAACAAACTGATTAGTAAAAAAAGAATTCGCCGCATTTTACTCACCGCTTTTAAGAGTTTACTTCAGTCTATGCATGTCCTGAAATGATAGAACCAAAAAGAGGAGAAAAGCTGGAAAGGATGGTTCTAGTTAGTTCTAGTAAGCCTTGTAATAAAAACTTCTTGGCCCGCTGGTGTAGTAAATAGGAGAGCAACCTCATATGGACATTATGATAAAATAATAAGGGGGGGATTTTATGAAGAAGGTTAGTCAGCATATATATGTGAGAACACTAACAGAAAATGATGCCGAATCACTGTTAACATTAGAGCTTGAGAATCGCTCATATTTTCAAGAATTTACACCTTTGGTCAAAGATGATTTCTTCACGTTACCTCGTCAAATTGAACGGATTCAGCGCGGTGTGCAAAGAAGTGCACAAGATGAATCTTACATGCATGGTATTTTCTTAAATGAAACCGATGCTTTAATTGGGACGATCTCATTAAGTTCTGTCGTAAGAGGTCCAATAGAAGGAGCATGGCTTGGGTATGTACTCGATCAAAGGCAGGGCGGAAATGGATATATGACAGAAGCCATTCGTTTAATCATTGACTATGCCTTTTTTGAGTTGAATCTCCATCGTATTGAGGCTGGAGTAAAGCCGAGTAATAAGGGTTCCATTCGTGTACTTGAAAAGACAGGTTTTGAAAATGAGGGACTAAATCGTAAAAAAGTAAAGATTAATGGAGTGTGGGAGGATCACTATTTGTTTGCGATCATTCATCCTGATGAGTCCTAGCATGACCATACATAAAAAGCTCCTCCGATCCGGGGGAGCTTTCATTGTGTAGACAAATCCATGTTGGATTGATCATTTGCTTTTTTTTGCAGGAATTTCTTTCACAACAAGATATAAAAAGATAAAGTTAATGACCCAATTTAATAAAAATGAGTTTGCAACAGGCGTGTTTAATGCACTCATAATGGCGAAAAAGACCGTTGTTAATGTGAGTGAATAAGCGGAGAGCTTCCAAAGCATTTGGAAGGACAGCTCTTTTTGCTGCATTCGTTTAATAAATGTACCAAGCATCGCAAGGAATGTTGCGCTGATAAACATGAGAGCCGCAGTTGATAGATATAGCAGTACACAGATGACAGGGATGATAATCGCTTGGTTCTGATTTGTGACGCTAGCGAGTTCATCTTTTGTCAGTGTTCCACCAAGGAGCTGGTATGGAATATCTGTCGTTTGTCCATCAATGGCAATCACTGCTTTTTCCTTTAATAAAGCGATAGCCGTTTGCTTTGATTCAAGCTCACTTGCTTTTATTTTTTCAGCAGGATCAAAGATGATCGTGATGCCGTTTTCTTCTTTTTCTATTGGTTCACTTTGATCTGCTTGAAGCTTTCCTTTTTCGATTGAAAAGTCGGGTAAATCTTTTTTGATCACATGCTGAAATCCTGACATCGCATTCGAGATTTCTTGGCTCATATGATACCCCTGAGGAACTGCTGCGATGATTGAGAGGATAAAAATGAATAAAATCGCTTTACCGATCCCTGTAAACCGTGCTTTAGCAATATCTTTTGGTGAATAAATTCCTTTTAACAATAGATTAAATACGTTCAATACCCATTCACTTCCTACATTCTTTTCTATTTCTCATATTGTATCAATGTCTATCCATCAAGTACAAGTATGGCCTTCATCACTGGTTAAGATAGAGGGAATGAGGCATAATGTATACAGCAAATAAAAAGGAGGCGGCAGGGTCTTGGACGTTCTGTATTGGATACTGATTGGCTGTGCATTTATCATTGCGTTTGTTGGACTGGTTTATCCAATTATCCCGAGTGTGGTCTTTATGGTTCTCGGATTTATTCTATATGGTTTCTTTTTTAGCTTCGAGCCGCTAACACTGACGTTCTGGCTTATTCAAGCCATGTTTACTGCCGTCTTATTTGCGGCAGATTATGTCTCAAATCTTATTGGGGTAAAGCGCTTTGGTGGCAGCAAGGCAGCTATTTGGGGAAGCACCATTGGGTTATTAGCTGGTCCTTTTGTGATACCCATTGCAGGAATTATTATTGGTCCATTTCTCGGGAGTGTCATTGCAGAGCTCCTTGTTCATCAAAAAGATCTGAAGACGAGTGTAAAAGTTGGATTAGGCTCATTAATTGGATTTGTATCAGGTGTTTTTGCAAAAGGATTGATTCAAGCGCTGATGCTGGGCATCTTTTTATTTTATGTCCTACGCTAGTTGAAAAAGGGTGTTTAAAACTTTTTCAAAAGGGCTAATTACAAAATAAACACTGAAATGTTTCAGAACATGAGCAATAACGTTGAAACAAGCTGTTTCTTTTGATACTCTTTGAGTAGGGTGAATTGCTGACTTACAAAAGGAAGCATTTCAGTACATACATTTTAAGGAGGAATTTAACCATGGCTTTTAAACTTCCAGAATTACCATATGCTTACGATGCATTAGAACCACATATCGACAAGGAAACAATGACGATTCACCACACAAAACACCACAACACATACGTAACAAACTTAAACAAAGCAATCGAAGGTGTATCAGCTCTTGAAGATCAATCAATTGAAGAGCTAGTGGCTAACTTAAACTCAGTGCCTGAAAACATTCGTACAGCTGTACGTAACAATGGCGGAGGACATGTGAACCACTCATTATTCTGGACGCTTCTTTCACCAAACGGTGGCGGCGCACCAACTGGTGAACTTGCAGATGCAATCGAAAAAGAATTAGGTGGATTTGAAAAATTCAAATCTGATTTCGCTGCAGCAGCTGCAGGACGCTTTGGTTCTGGTTGGGCATGGCTTGTTGTGAACAACGGAAAACTTGAAATCACAAGCACGCCAAACCAAGATTCTCCTTTAACTGAAGGAAAAACGCCAATTCTAGGATTAGACGTTTGGGAGCATGCTTACTACCTAAACTACCAAAACCGTCGTCCTGATTACATTTCAGCATTCTGGAATGTTGTGAACTGGGATGAAGTAGCTCGCCTTTACAGCGAAGCAAAATAATGATTTGATTCGAAAAGACCTGCTTTCAAGAGAAGCAGGTCTTTTTATATTTTCCCTCCTTTTTTTACATATCTGCCTTTTGATGAGACAGACTATTGTGTAGAAAAGGAGAATGAATTGTATGAGCAGATTAAAAAAAATGTTCGGGGACATGGATGTTACAAGAGATTTATTGCTCCTCCTCACGATTGGCGGGTTATATGCACTTGCCATTGCGCTTTCGAATACGTTTGTAAATGTGTACTTATGGAAACAGTCTGGGAAATTCACGGATCTTGCGATTTATAACTTGGCCATTGTGGTGCTTCAGCCCATTACGTTTTTATTCGCTGGCCGGCTCGCTAAAAAAATAGACCGGGCGTTTGTCCTTCGTTTCGGTGTCATTTTTTTAGCCGCTTTTTATTTAATTGTTTTAATGGCAGGAGAACAAGCGGCCGCACGGCTTGTTTTATTGGGAAGTGTCCTTGGGATCGGTTATGGTTTTTACTGGCTTGCATTTAACGTACTCACCTTTGAAATCACCGAGCCCGAAACAAGAGACTTCTTTAATGGATTTCTCGGAGTGCTTACTTCAACTGCCGGCATGATTGGTCCTCTCATTGCGGGGATTGTCATTTCTCAGTTAACGGATGATACAGGCTACACAGTCATTTTCACGTTATCGCTTTTTTTGTTTTCACTAGCGGTTGTGATGAGCTTTTTCCTCAAAAGAAGGCAGTCAAAAGGCAAATTTATCATCAAACAAATTTGGAAAGAACGCCATGCAGACGAGAATTGGCGTAAGATTACAACAGCTCATTTTTTTCAAGGGCTTCGTGAAGGGGTCTTTGTCTTCTTAATCAGTGTCTTCGTGTTTATTGCAACAAACAGTGAGCTTGCTCTCGGGACGTTTGGTTTAGTGAATTCAGGTGTTGCGTTTTTTGCATATTTCTTCGCTACACGTTTGATTAAGAAAAAGTGGCGGAAGAAGGCTATCATGCTTGGCGGGCTGATTTTATACGGCGCCTTGTTTTTAATCGTCTTCCACTTGTCCTATGTTTCACTTCTGATGTATGCGGTAGCCATTGCAATAGGATATCCGCTCCTGCTTGTTCCTTATGTATCCTTAACATATGATGTCATCGGCCATGCAAGGTATGCCAGAAAGGCCCGAATTGAATATATTGTGGTCAGAGAGCTATTTTTAAATGCTGGCCGAATTTGTTCAATTGTTTTGTTCCTGCTGTCTGTCACCTTACTAGGTGATGAGCTCGGAATCCCTGCATCTCTTGTTGTGCTCGGAGCGGGACATACCCTCATTTATTATTTTGTAAAAGATATTCATTTGAAAGAAAAAACAGCTGATATGAAAGAGGCTGACGGTCAAAAGCCAGTTTCTCACACGAACCTTATTAAGGGAGAAAGGTAAAATTTCTTACCAATGGAACATCAAATTTCTAGATAAATGATAGAAAAACCGCTAAAATGATGATGGCACCTTTTATACACAAAAAGGGGTGCCATTTCTTTCTTGATAGAAAAGGTGATGTGATGAGAAACAAGAAAAACAAAAAAGACGCGAAGGAAGGGCGCAAAACACTTCCGATCCGGCTGAATTTATTATTTTTAGCTGCGTTTATTATTTTTACCGGCGTTGTCGTTAGACTCGGGTTTGTGCAAATAGTCAATGGAGAAGATTATAAAAAGCAGGCAGAAAAACAAGAGGATGTGAATGTCAGCTCATCTGCTCCGCGCGGAAAAATTTACGACCGAAACTACAATACGATTGTCAGCAATAAAGCACTAAATGCCATTACATATACGAGAACCTCGACGACTTCACAAGAAGAGCGGCTCAAAGTGGCATCAAAATTAGCGGATATGATTCATGTGAGTACGAAAAAAATCACAGATCGTGACAAAAAAGATTTCTGGATCTTAACGCATCCGAATGAATCGAAAAAGCTTGTTCAAAAGGAATCAGAATTAAAGGGTGACGATAAGGTCTCTGATGATAAACTATATGAGCTTCAGTTAAAACGCATCACAGACAAGGAATTAAATCAACTGACGAAAAAAGATTTACAAGTGCTTGCCATTAAAAGGCAGATGGATGCAGGTTATGCACTGACGCCTCAATTTATTAAAAATGAAGATGTAAAGCCAAGTGAAATTGCTTATGTCTCTGAGCATTTGGACGAGCTGCCAGGTGTTGATGTGACGACAGACTGGTCACGCAGCTATCCGTATAAAGGACTGCTCCGCAGTATGCTCGGCAGTGTGTCTTCGAGTGATGAAGGTCTTCCGCAGTCACTTCTTGAGCATTATCTATCACTCGGCTACAGCCGAAATGACCGTGTAGGAAAAAGCTATCTTGAATATCAATATGAAGATGTCCTGCAGGGCCAAAAGGAAAAAGAACAAAGTACAACGGATAAACAGGGCAATGTCACAAGCTCTAAAGTGTTAACAGAAGGTAAGAGCGGGAAAGACCTTGTGCTTACAATTGATATTCAGCTGCAAAAAGCGGTTGAAAAAATTATTGAAAAGAACTTGAGAAGTGCGAAACAAAGAGGGGGAACTGAGCTTCTTGATCGCGCATTTGTTGTCATGATGGACCCAAGAAACGGAGAGGTTCTTTCTGTTGCGGGTAAGCAGATTTCTAACAAAAACGGAAAATACAAATTCGATGACTACTCTTTAGGAACGATGACTTCCTCATATGCGATGGGATCAGCCGTAAAAGGGGCAACGGTACTGACTGGATATAAAACAGGCGCTATTCATATTGGAAGTACCCAATACGATGAACCCCTCTATATCGCCCAGTCACCGCCAAAGAAATCCTATCAAAATATGGGACTCATTAATGATTTAACAGCACTAGAGCGTTCATCAAACGTGTATATGTTTAAAACAGCAATCGCCATTGGGAAAAGCGAATATCGTAAGAATCAGCCGCTCCCAATTGATCCGAAAGCATTTGATACGTTCCGCTACAATTTTAGTAAATTTGGCCTTGGAGTTAAAACAGGTATTGACCTGCCAAACGAAGCAACAGGCTACAGAGGATCGTCTACACAATCGGGCCTTTTACTTGACTATGCGATTGGACAGTATGATACATTTACACCGCTGCAAATGGCGCAATACGTTTCAACCATTGCAAATGGCGGGTATCGTTTACGTCCGCAGCTTGTCAAAGAAGTAAGAGAGCCAGATCCGCAGCGCGGTATTGGAGCTGTAACGGAATCCGTCAAACCAGATGTATTGAATAAGCTAGACATGACAAGTGATGAAATCAAGCGTGTCCAGCAAGGCTTTAAGCTTGTCATGCAGAACCCAAGAGGGACAGCCTATTCAAACTTTGGCAACAAAAAGTATAATCCAGCAGGCAAAACAGGAACCGCTCAATCATTCTATGACGGTCCAATTAAAAGCAAGCGCGGTACACCGACGTATAACACAACTCTTGTAGCGTATGCGCCTGCTGATAATCCAGAAGTGGCCATTTCTGTTGTCGTGCCATGGGTGTATCAAGACTACAACCAGCGATATCCAATTACAAATGATATTGGTGAACAAGTATTAGACAAGTACTTTGAACTGAAATCAAAACAGGAAAGCAATGATACACAGGCGAAAAACAAAAACAAAATTGAAAATGAAGCAGAAACAAATAACTAGACCTTTCATAGGTAAAAACGCTCACTTTTTGTGGGCGTTTTTTTACGTTTTCTTCAAAAACTCCGATATAAATTGACAAAATTCATAAAAAACGCCGCAATTTCTCTACAAAACTTCGACATTTACAAAACCTTAACATTCCATTTAAACGAAATTAATAAAGAACCTTTAATGTATTACTCGTAGGACAAATTATTCAGGGGGTATTCTTGAAATGAAAAAGAACAAATTATGGCTGCTTACTTTCCTTACTATCGCATTGTTAGCATTCGTCACAGCATGCGGAAACAGCAGCTCAAGCGGAGATTCAAAAGACAGTAAAGGAAATGCTTCAAACAAAGATGAGGCATCAGGTTCCATTACCATCTCAGGATCATCTGCGATGCAGCCTTTAGTTCTTGCGGCAGCAGAAAAATTCATGGATAAACATCCAAAAGCCGATATTCAAGTACAAGCCGGCGGTTCTGGAGCAGGCCTTTCTCAAGTATCAGAAGGATCTGTACAAATTGGTAACTCAGATGTATTCGCTGAAGAGAAAGACGGAATCGACGCAAAAGCTTTAAAAGACCACAAAGTAGCAGTTGTTGGAATGGCCGCAGCTGTAAACCCTGAAGTGGGTGTCAAAGACATCACAAAGGACGAATTGAAAAAAATCTTCACTGGTAAAATCAAAAACTGGAAAGAGCTTGGTGGGAAAGACCAAAAAATCACGCTTGTTAACAGACCTGATTCTTCAGGAACTCGTGCAACGTTTGTGAAATATGCACTTGATGGCGCAACACCTGCAGAAGGTATTACAGAAGAATCTTCAAATAATGTGCAAAAAATCATTGCAGAAACACCAGGTGCAATTGGATACCTAGCATTTTCTTATTTAAAGGAAGATAAAATTACACCGCTTAGCATTGATGGTGTGAAACCGGAAGAAAGCAATGTAGAAAGCGGTAAATATACAATTTGGGCATACGAGCACTCTTATACAAAAGGTGAGCCGGAAGGTCTAGCAAAACAATTCTTAGATTACCTTATGAGTGACGAAGTACAAAAAGAAATCGTCAAAGACCAAGGCTACATCTCAGTTTCTAATATGAAAGTAGAAAGAGACGCAGCAGGCAAACAATCAGATAAGTAAGAGGTCTTGAATTGCTGATGAAGGAAAAGTGGAGCATTTCACTTTTCCTTTTATGACATTCATAGGAGTGTAGAAAAAGATGAAGCAGATAGAACATACAGAAGCGAGCGATCGACTGATCAGCTCGAAGAAAAATAGGCAAATGGATGAAGTAAGAGGAAGTATTTTGGTGAGATTCTGCGCATTCTTAATGATTGCAGTATCCATCGCCATCACCATCTTCCTTGGCATTAAGGGTTTACAATCTTTCATCGTAAATGGTGTAAGCCCAATTGAGTTCTTAACCAGTATCAATTGGAACCCAACAGCAGAAAACCCGGAGTACGGCGCATTTCCTTTTATCTTTGGATCAATTGCCGTCACGCTTCTATCGGCACTTATTGCAGCGCCGCTAGGCATCGCAGGAGCGATCTTTATGACAGAAATTGCACCTGCATGGGGACGTAAAATTCTCCAGCCAGTCATTGAATTGCTTGTAGGGATTCCATCCGTTGTTTACGGATTCATAGGTCTTACAGTATTAGTGCCGTTTATTGGACAATTCAAGTCAAGCGGCTCAGGGCACAGTTTGTTAGCAGGAACGATCGTTCTGTCTATTATGATTTTGCCAACCGTTACATCTATTGCAACTGATGCAATGGCATCACTTCCAAAAAGTTTACGCGAAGGATCATATGCATTAGGCGCAACAAGATGGCAAACGATCCGACGTGTTCTTGTGCCAGCAGCGTTTCCGACGTTAATGACAGCGGTTGTGCTTGGAATGGCAAGAGCATTTGGTGAGGCCCTTGCCGTTCAGATGGTCATTGGAAACACGCGTAATTTACCAGAGAGCATTATGGATACAGCTGGTACATTAACAACCATTATTACGTTAAACATGGGTCACACAACGTATGGAAGTGTTGAAAACAATACACTTTGGTCAATGGGTCTTGTCCTTCTAGTTGTATCGTTTATGTTCATTCTCATTATCAGATACTTGTCGTCTAGGAGGAAGATTTAATGAATAGCAAAATGACTGATCGTTTTGCCACGTTTGTTTTTGGATTATGTGCCGCCATTATTACGGCGATCCTAATTGGTTTGTTTTCTTATATCATTTTCAACGGTGCAAAAGAATTAAATTTTGACTTTTTGACAACCCGCTCAAGTGCAATTGGCTCTGGCGGCGGCATTAGGGATCAGTTGTTTAACTCGTTTTACATTTTGTTTATTACAATGATGATCACAGTACCGCTTGGTGTCGGGGGCGGAGTGTACATGGCTGAATATGCGCCTCAAAACAAAGTCACTGATTTTATTCGCACGTGTATCGAAGTGTTGTCTTCACTTCCTTCCATTGTCATTGGTATGTTTGGTTTACTTATGTTTGTCAATTTAACAGGATGGGGCTATACAATCATCGGAGGAGCTCTTGCGCTTACGGTGTTTAACCTGCCAGTGATGGTTAGGGTGACAGAAGACGCACTTCGCTCTGTACCGAAGGATCAAAAGGAAGCATCACTTGCCCTTGGTGTGACAAAATGGCATACAGTGAAGACGGTCCTGATTCCAGGTGCGATTCCTTCTATTATTACCGGTGCGATTTTAGCATCTGGAAGAGTCTTCGGCGAGGCAGCAGCGCTTCTTTTCACAGCAGGTCTCACCACACCGCGTCTTGATTTTACAAACTGGAGTCCATTTTCTGATACGTCACCGCTGAATATTTTTAGACCGGCAGAAACATTAGCCGTTCATATATGGAGCGTCAATACACAAGGAATTATTCCAGATGCAGAGGCCATTGCAAATGGTGCCTCAGCCGTACTTGTGCTTTCAGTTTTAGTATTCAACTTAGGAGCTAGATGGCTTGGTTCATTTATTCATAAGAAGCTTACGTCAAAATAATATGAGAGAGGTGTGAAGGGGATATGGTTCAAATGCTAGCAGAAAAAAAAGAGATTGCAGCAAAAAAGGCTCCACTTCAAGCGGAACAGATTTTACAGGTGCAGGATTTAAGCATTTATTATGGTGAAAAAAGAGCGGTCAATCACATTTCATTTGAAATAGAGAAAAACGCAATTACCGCATTAATTGGCCCATCCGGCTGCGGGAAATCAACCTTTTTACGCAGCATTAACCGCATGAACGACTTGATCCCAGGTGCGAGAAGTGAAGGGGCGATCATGTACGAAGGGCTCAATATTTTGGATGACCGTATTAATGTGGTGAATTTGAGAAGAGAGATCGGTATGGTTTTCCAAAAACCAAACCCATTTCCTAAATCAATCTACAATAACATTACCCACGCGTTAAAGTATGCAGGTGAAAAAAGAAAATCAGTGCTTGATGATGCGGTAGAGGAAAGTTTAACAAAAGCGGCGCTTTGGGATGAAGTCAAAGATCGTCTGCACCGCTCGGCGTTGTCATTATCCGGCGGCCAGCAGCAGCGCCTTTGTATTGCACGTACACTTGCGATGAAGCCCAGCGTTCTTTTATTAGATGAACCAGCATCTGCCCTAGATCCGATCTCAAATGCAAAAATTGAAGAGTTACTATCAGAGTTGAAAAATGATTATTCGATCGTCATTGTGACACACAACATGCAGCAAGCGTTACGTGTATCTGATCATACGGCCTTTTTCCTGAACGGTGATCTAGTAGAATATGATGCCACTGAACGTATTTTTACACGTCCTGCGCAGCAAAAAACAGAAGACTATATCAATGGTCGATTTGGATAAGGCGGGTGGATTTTGATGAATGCAGTAGCAACTGAAACAGCCAAAAAAGAAGTGTTTCGTGTGAATGATATGAACCTTTGGTACGGACAGCATCACGCACTGAAGCATATTGATTTAGACATTAGAGAGCATGAAGTCACGGCGATTATCGGTCCGTCCGGCTGCGGAAAGTCAACATTTATAAAGACCTTAAATCTCATGGTCAAAACAGTGCCAGGTGTGAAAATTACCGGGGATATGATGTATAACGGTGACAATATTTTAAAAGGCCGTGTCGATTTAGTGGAACTGCGTAAAAACGTCGGGATGGTCTTTCAAAAAGGGAACCCATTCCCTCAGTCTATCTTTGATAATGTCGTCTACGGGCCAAGAATTCACGGAGTGAAGAGCAAACAGCAATTGAAAGAAATTGCTGAAAAAGCGCTTCGTGATGTTGCCCTTTGGGATGAAGTGAAGGATCGATTAAGTGCGCCTGCATTAGGTCTTTCTGGCGGTCAGCAGCAGCGTCTTTGTATCGCAAGAGCCATTGCTACAAGTCCAGACATCTTATTAATGGATGAACCAACATCAGCGCTTGATCCTGTCTCAACATTAAAGATTGAAGAATTGATTATGAAATTAAAAGAGAAATACACGATTGCCATTGTGACGCATAACATGCAGCAAGCGGCTAGGGTATCAGACCGAACAGCCTTCTTCTTAATGGGGGAGCTTGTTGAGGTCAATGATACGAATGTGATGTTCTCTGAGCCAAATGATCAAAGAACCAATGATTATATATCTGGTCGATTTGGATAATAAAAACCCCCTGGAGGTCATCGCCGCCAGGGGGTTTTTGTTGTTATTTTGTTAAGGCTTTGACGATTTGTTTGAACGTCATCCCTGTTTTTAAATTGAACTTGCCTGCACGAATTTCTTTATGGTAGCCGGCGTCAATCACGTAATCATTAAAATCTTTAGACGAGTTGATGATTCCGTCCTTTTCAAGCATGTCTGAAACATCACTTGTGCTCATCCCATTTTTAATGACGAATTTGATCGATTTGCCTTTAGGCTTGTTAGATGTTTCTTTATCATTCTTAGAATCGCCGTCTTCATTTGCCTTCAGTGCTTTTTCTTTATAATCAAGAAGCTGCTGATATGTTTCACGGCTGACGGAGACTTCTTTTTTAGAGTCTAAATAGTTTTTCACGTCAGTGTCTGTTACTTTCGCTGCGAGCGTTTCTTTTGTTGTTGTATCAGCAGCCGCTTCATCTTTTCCAGTGAGGAAAAAAACGATCGCCAGAACACCAGTTGCAAGAATCATACCTGCCGCAAACGTTTGGATGCTTTTTTTCGTCATACAAGCACCTTCTCGTTGTCTTTAATGATCATGTTGACCTCTTCTACAGATACATGCTCAGCGCGCGCAATGGCTTCAGGAGACATGCCATTTTGATGCTTTGAAATGATTTGTCTTGCGATAGATGGATCAATTTCTGAATGTTTGCGGACGACGATGTTTGTTTCAAGCAATTCTTCTTCAAGAACCTTCATTTTCTTTTTCAGTTTATAGATTTCTTGCATTGCAGATAGTTGAAGTGTTTCAAGTTCCTGCTCGACTTCTTTAATCGGCTCTCTTTGAAAATATGAGAATGCGATCAGTACGATACTGACAACAAGCAATCCGATAATTGCAATTTCCATGTTTCATCACCTTTTATTCATATTTTAATGCTGAAAGCCATAAAAGCTTTCATGATTGTTTCAGACAGTTTTCGACCCTTCTTTTTTATACCATAAAAAAGCTAGTTTCAAAAGGAATTGCTGAAAAAATCACCTTTTTTTCATCTTTTTTCTTTTTATATGAAAAACGAGTATGAAAACCTTGCTCGCTGTCAAAATAAAAGAGGGTTTCTCATGTATACAGTACGACAAAGATTGACGTTTTATAGGGGAGCAGGCCATTTTTCATGAAATGACCGTGCGATATAGATCAGAACGCGGACGGATTGCACTGAAATTGAAATTGGTGAAAAAACATTCTAGCATTCCTAAGCTAGAAGTGGTATTATAGTTAGGTCTGAATGTGAATTGATTTTAGTTTGGAGGGAAAAACATGCGCGTAAATATTACTCTAGCTTGCACTGAATGCGGTGAGCGTAACTATATTACTAAAAAGAATAAGCGAAACAATCCAGATCGCGTTGAATTCAAAAAGTATTGCTCACGTGATAAAAAACAAACTTTACATCGTGAAACAAAGTAAGCAGCAGGGAATTTTCCTGCTGTTTTTTTATGATGGGAGATGATCTGTGTGAAAAAAGAGCTTCGCCTTCAAACATTAGCCAAGCTGGACGAGATGAGTGCCGAGGAATTCAAGCGAAGCACCGCTTTACTTCATGAGCATTTGTTTCAACTGCCAGCATGGAAACAAGCGAATACGATTGCACTTACCATGTCTAGAGGAAAAGAGGTACCGACAATGCCTCTAATTGAAAAAGCATGGCAGGAGGGGAAAACAGTATGTGTACCCACCTGTTTTCCGGAAACAAAAGAGATGACGTTTTATGAATATACACCGGAAACGAAAATGTTATCCCGCTACTTTGGGCTATCAGAGCCAGACCCACTGACGTCGGCCGCTGTACATAAAGATTCAATCGATTTGATCATTGTGCCTGGTGTGTGCTTCGATCGACAAGGCTACCGTATCGGATATGGGGGCGGCTATTATGACCGCTACTTAGCTGACTATCACGGTGAAACGCTTGCCCTTTGTTTGTCAGTACAGCAAACTGAGCATATTCCGGCTGAAACGCACGACATCCCGGTCTCAATCATGGTCAGTGAGAAAGGTACCTTATATCCAAAATAAAGTCCGCTGCTTATACGTATGAACGGGCTTTTTGTGTTGAGTGAAAGTGCTTGCTTATGAATAAAAGTCATATGAACGATAGCGATCAACATTCTTCATTAAAAGGCATTTTAGCTGACGGGGGATATGTTTTGAAAAGCCATACCAAACTTGGATTTGTATTCACGAACATGACCCTTGTTGCGACGCTGTATATGTACATACACCAAATCCATACGACAGTTACTTCCCGCACAAGGTGGAGGAGTTAGAGCCGAATTGTAAGATGCCTCATACGTTCAAGGATTTAATCGACCTTCATCGATTTGAAGTTTCTTATGATCAATCAAAGTGCGGAGAGGTCTATTATATTCAATCAAAAGAACAAGGGATTAGATTGTGAAGGCCTGCTTATGAAAGGGACCTTTTAAGCGATAAAAACGATGGTTCATGCATAAACAAATCCTATTTAAGCCACGATACGAACATAGGAGGGAATATGATGAATAAAATGATTTGGAGCATTGTGTTCACACTGTTTGCATTCGTTCTCGTGCAAAATCGTTATCGGCTCATGAATTTGATTTTAGGCCAAAATCAAGTACGTCACTTTTTAATTAAATGGCTGATGAAAATTCCATATTTTCGGACGAAATTTATTCGCCAAGCATTCTAATCCCGCAAAAGCCGGGATTTTTTTGTTTAGAAATGCGGATAAGAACGATTCTTGCTATAATAATGTAAAAAATGGAGCGCGAATGTATGAATGTCATAGATAGTCTATTTTGGCGAGTTGTTGATGAACTAAGACAAAAAGGATACGAGATGATTCAAAGTCCGTACCCAGAAAATGAAATTTTTTTTGAAGCACCACGAAACTCAGGTTATGATCTTATCCGTCTATATAGAAAAGATGTGAATTTTAGGCAAGAGATCGTTCGAGATATCGAGGAGCAAACATACCGGATCAATCAGCTGAGAGAAGCTATGCGTAAACGATCTCTTCATCTCTTGCAGCTGCAATTTACAACTGATGTTCCAGTAGATGATTGGGAAGACCTAAACGGTCAGCCGCAAAAAGAGAATAAGGTGACAGTTACTCCTGTGCTGCTCAATGTAGAGAAGCTTCAAAACGATGTAAACGAACTGCAAAAATGGCTGAATACATCGCTTGCAGTAGATGTAGAAGAAGCGAAGCGAGACACAGCTGAGGATGCAATGCAGCTTAAAATAAACGTGCTTCAAGCATTTGATGATCAGGAAAAGCAGCGTGAACGAGAATTGGCTGTTTTTCAAAATGGCAGACCCATTTTCACCTACTTGCTGATTGCTGTTCAAGTAGTAATGTTTCTTTTACTTGAGCTGTCTGGCGGTAGTACCAATACGGCAACTTTAACAGCATTTGGTGCTAAAAATAATGTGCTGATCTTAGATGGAGAATGGTGGCGCCTGATTACACCAATGTTTTTACATATTGGCTTGACGCATTTACTCTTTAATACTTTTGCTCTTTGGTCCGTTGGAGCGGCTGTTGAGAGAATTTATGGGTCGGGAAGATTTTTGCTCATCTATTTGATTTCCGGCATTTTTGGCTCTATAGCGAGCTTTGTGTTTAATACGGCAATTGCAGCCGGCGCATCAGGGGCGATCTTTGGCTGTTTAGGTGCACTGTTATATTTAGCCATCTCCAACCGGAAGCTTTTCTTTCGGACGATGGGTACAAATATTATTGTCATTATCCTCATCAACCTTGGAATAGGCTTCACTGTATCAGGTATTGATAATGCAGGGCACCTTGGCGGTCTGGTTGGCGGTTTTTTCACGGCATTAGCCGTCCGTCTGCCTAAACAGGTGCAGCCTGTCAAAATGCTTCTTGCGAGTGCTGCCTTGCTCTTTATTAGCGGTTTTGGGTTGTATACAGGGTTTCATTCTGACGATCAAAAGGAAGCAGCGGCTGCAAGTGAGGCAGCGAGTTTATTTGATGAGAAAAAATATAGCGAAGCAAGTGAACGACTAGAGGAATATGTGCACGATCAAGATGCATCAGCTGAGGCACTTCATATCTATGCACTATCGGAAGCGCAGCAGGGCCGTCTTGATAAAGCTATTCAATTTTTGCAAAAGTCGCTTGAAAAAGATCCAGATGATCCAAATAAACTGTATCATTTATCGTTGTTATTCGTAGAAAAAGGAGAGAAAGCGAAAGCAGAGGATTTATTAGAGAAAGCGTTAAAACAAGATCCTCAAAATGATCAATTTTTAAAGTTGAAACAATATATCGAAAATAGTCAAACACGTTGAATGACTTGACTGAAAGCGCATTTATGAATACGCTTATCCTATCTGTTGATGAGAAGAAATGGTGGAAACAATGAAAACGTTATATGATGTACAGCAGCTGCTCATGAGATTTGGAAATTATGTGTATTTCGGAGATCGTGAAGTAGAATTAGAATTTATGGCAGACGAATTGAAGGAAATGTATACATCGGGCGTTATTGACCGGGCCGAATGGTCAAATGCAATGACCATTCTTCAAATGGAACTAGCCAAATTAAATCGAAAAACAATGTGAAGGTGGAGGGCATATGACAGGGGATTGGTTTGTAGGTATTGATCTTGGCGGTACGACAATTAAGCTTGCGTTCATTAATCTATATGGTGAAATACAGCATAAGTGGGAGATTCCTACGGATAAATCTGGGCAGACGATCACAGTCGATATTGCCAAATCAATTGACCATAAACTGGTTGAGATCAGTATGCCGAAATCAGCACTTATTGGGATCGGAATGGGTGCACCTGGACCTGTTGATAAAGTATCTGGAATCGTCTATAAAACAACGAATCTGGGCTGGACAAACTATCCGTTGAAAGATCATCTAGAGGCAGAGACGGGGCTTCCATCTGTCATTGAAAATGATGCGAATATTGCTGCACTCGGTGAAATGTGGAAGGGTGCAGGAGATGGCGCAAAAAATATCCTGATGGTCACACTTGGAACAGGGGTTGGCGGCGGCATCATCGTAAACGGTGAAGTTGTTCAAGGGGAGACAGGTGCTGGCGGAGAAATTGGCCATATTTGTGCCGTTCCATTCCAAGGAGCACCGTGTAACTGCGGAAGAACAGGCTGTATTGAAACGATCGCATCTGCAACTGGCATCGTCCGGATTGCAAAGGATAAATTAGAAACCGAGCAGCACACATCTTCACTTGGCACTCTCGCTTCGCTATCAGCAAAGAATGTATTTGAAGCGGCAGAAAATGGAGATGATCTTGCAATGCGTGTCGTAGAAGAAGTGACGACACATCTTGGACTTGTCCTAGCGAATCTTGCTAGTGCTTTAAACCCAACAAAAATTGTGATTGGCGGCGGTGTTTCAAAAGCAGGTGAACTTCTTCGCAGTAAAGTAGAGCGCATTGTGAAACAACATGCTTTCCCGCCTTGCGCAGACGATGTCGAAGTGGTAATTGCATCACTCGGAAACGATGCAGGGGTCATCGGCGGTGCATGGATGGCAAAAAACAAATGGCTGTCTTGAACAAAAAGTCATAATGATGTCATTTTTATTAAAAAAAGCGATAGATAGGCATGAAATTGAATGTTTAGCATATTCATAAGTTTGTCATAAGGAAAAAGACATTGATTTTCCATCATATACAGGATAAGATATACTTTAGTTATTTTTCAAGAAGCACCAATAATTAGGGTATATCCAGAGCCTAGGTGCGTGCTTAGCATAAGGAGGTTACAATGCGAAAGAAAAGATTAAAGGCGATTTCATTTTTACTGATTGCGACATTGCTCATGTGGGTCAAAACCTATGTTATCTATAAATCTAGCTTCAATATTAAAATTGAAAATTTCATGCAGGAGTTTATCCTGTTTATTAATCCACTTAGCTTTCTCTTGTTTATCTTCGGTATCGGTTTATTTTTCAAAGAAAAAAATCGCAATCGATATATCATTGTGACAAGCTTTATCCTGACATTCATTTTGTTAGCCAACATTGTGTTTTATCGATTCTATAGTGATTTTCTAACCATCCCCGTCCTATTTCAAACAAACAATATGGGTGACCTCGGGTCAAGTATTACCTCTTTAATTGAACCAGTCGATTTACTGATGTTCGTTGATATCATCATTTTAATTTGGCTCTATAAAAAACAGCCTTCCTTTAGAACAGATGTCACAATTTCACGAAAAGAACGAGCGGCATATTACTTATTTGTGGCAGCTACATTTTTCTTTAACCTTGGTTTAGCTGAAACAGAAAGACCAGAACTGCTTACTCGCTCATTTGACCGTGAGATGCTGGTGAAAAATATCAGCTTATATAACTTCCATATTTATGATGGGGTATTGCAATCGAAGCAGTCCGCCCAACGAGCTCTTGCTGATAGTAATAGCTTAACTGAAATTGAAAACTATGTAAGCGCAAATCAAACGGACCGTAATGAAAAGACATTTGGTCAAGCAAAAGGACGAAATGTCATTCTTGTATCACTTGAGTCTACACAGAGTTTCGTAATCAATGAAAAATTAAACGGGAAAGAAATTACTCCGTTTTTAAACAAATTGATCAAGAAGAGCTATAACTTCACTAATTTTTACCACCAAACAGGTCAAGGGAAAACATCTGACTCAGAGTTTATTGTAGATAATTCTCTTTATCCACTAGGTAGAGGGGCTGTGTTCTTCACAAATCCAAGTAATGAGTATACAGCGACACCTGAGCTGTTAAAGGATGAGGGCTACCATTCTTCTGTTATTCATGCGAATAACAAAAGCTTCTGGAACCGCGACCTTATCTACGATAGCTTTGGCTACGACAAGTTCTTTGATATTAAATCATTTGATGTGAATGAAGAAAATTCGGTTGGCTGGGGACTGAAAGATGGTCCGTTCTTTGAACAGTCCGCTGAATTAATGAAATCGATCCCGCAGCCTTTCTATACGAGATTGATTACATTAACGAACCATTTCCCTTTTGATTTAGATGAAGAAGATAAGCTCATTGATGAATATGATTCAAAGAGTAAAACGCTGAACAAGTATTTCCCTACAGTGCGTTATCAAGATGAAGCCCTTAAGCTTTTCTTTAAAAAGATGAAGGAAGCTGGCTTATACGATAATTCCATTTTTGTTTTGTATGGGGATCACTACGGAATTTCTGAAAACCATAACGAAGCTATGGGGCAATTCTTAAATAAAGAGATTACGCCATTTGAAGAAGTGCAGCTTCAAAAAGTCCCGTTTGTTGTACACATTCCAGGGGTGACAGATCAACATCCAAAAGAAATTGATACGGTAGGCGGTCAGGTCGATATCCGCCCAACTGTACTCAATCTTCTAGGAATTGATACAAGTAAACAAATTCAATTTGGTCATGACCTTTTATCGAAAGATACGAATGACTTTACAGTACTCCGTGATGGAAGCTTTATTACGAAGGACAGCATTTTTACAGATGGTGTTTGCTACAATAAAGAAACAGGCGAGCCAGCAGATGATAAAAACGTGTGTCAGTCTTATGAAGAGAAAGCGAAGCAGGAGCTTCAATTCTCTGATCAAATCATTTACGGGGATCTTCTTAGATTTTATGATCGAAACAGCCCGGACCATTCACCATCCAAAAAAGAAGGTGAAACGGAGCTGAAAAAGGCGTCCTAACAGATGAGAAAACCTTTGCTATTTTAGAAGCAGAGGTTTTCTTTTTTTGCCTGACGGCTCATATAGTATGAGAGGAGGGATGTAAATGAAGACAACGTCGTTTGGAAAAATTGAATGGCAGCTGCATGAAACAGGGAAGGATGATGTGGCAAAGCAGCTTGGCATTGGCAAAGCTGCTTTTCATTTATCTAATCAATCAAGCACTGATGAGCTTCTTTTACCGGGATATAGACTTCCAGAAGGAGTCCATGTATTTGATTCGATAGGTGATGTACAGAGATTTATCGCACCTTATAGACTGCAGCAATCCGATGATTGGATCAATGGAACATTTGAATATGATAGCGCTCAATTAGAAGAAGAGCTGAGCCGCTTGAAAGCTGTATTTCCTTTTCTTCATATCAGTGTCGTTGGCCAATCAGTGCTTGATACACCTATTTATGAAATCCGAACAGAGCCTGTTCAACATTTACATTCTATTCATCTCAATGCCTCATTTCATGCAAATGAATGGATCACGACATCTGTTTTATTAAAATGGCTGAAATCGCTTTGCTTAGCAGCGTCTGACCCGGTGCAGGCAAGACATTATGAGGCGGTTCATATCCTCCAGACCACCGCTTTATCCATCGTGCCAATGGTCAATCCAGATGGGGTGGATTTGGTTCGTAATGGACCGGAGTCACTAGGTATTCATCGTGAAGAATTCATACTGCTAAACGGTGGATATTCTGATTACCGGGAATGGAAAGCAAATATTCGAGGTGTAGATTTAAACAATCAATTCCCTGCTTATTGGGAAATCGAGTATTATCGTCATCAGTCGAAGGCACCGTCCTACCGTGATTATCCTGGGCGAGAGCCATTAACAGAACCAGAAGCGAAAGCGATGGCAAATCTTGCGTTGCGAAAACGATTTGACCGGCTGATCGCCCTTCATACACAAGGAGAAGAGATCTATTGGGGTTTTCTTGGCCATGAGCCAGCCATCTCAAAAGAAACGGTCAAACGATTCGAACAAGTGAGCGGCTACAAACCGATCCAATATCTCGACAGCTATGCAGGCTATCGCGATTGGTTTATTTATCAATTTCATAGTGAAGGCTATACAGTCGAGCTTGGTCTAGGGAAAAATCCTCTTTCCATGGATCAATTTGATTCGATTTATGAAAAAACAAAGCGGCTTTTATGGGAAGCGTGTAAGTGTTAAAAGCACCTGTCTGGTGCTTTTTCATATTGGAGCAACAATCAATTGCTTATGGTCAATAAAAACAATGTTGAAGTAATTGACGAAGGCTTTCTTGTAAGCTATTGTGAAAGATATGGATGTAAAAAAAAGGATATGATTTAGGGAGATGTCGACTATTGAGTGCTCAAAGCCTGTGGAAAAGAAATTTCACTTATTTATTTGTTTCTAAAATGTGCAAAATTACGGCTGATAGTTTATCTTTCAACACCATCTTATGGCTATTGGTACTAGGAGGAAAAGGGGCCATCGGGACAGCTTTTTTTATTGCAGTCAGCTTTGTTCCTCAAGCAATTGTTGGGCCATTTATTACGCCTATGATGAAGCCGCATCAGTTGAAATTTTGGATGTGCTTTGCTGATTTAACACGAGGAGCGATTATCCTTGTGATCATGGTCAGTTATTTTTATGGTTTCACACCATTAGTCCTCATCATTAGCTGTATGCTGCTGCATTCAGCGACAGGAGGCTCCTATGAACCGGCATCTGTATCGATTATTCCAAAGCTTGTCCATGAGGACCTCATACAAAAAGCAAATGCAACGATCCAATCAGCAAGTCATGTAGTAAGACTTGTGACGGTCACGATTTGTGGTGTCATGATTGCATTTGTAGGAGTAGGTTATACAATGCTTGTGATCATTCCACTTTACCTCTTGTCCGCTTTATTGGTGCTAATGATTTCATATCAAACAGAAGTCATCATCGATAAAGCCAAAAAAGGATTATCTTACGGCAAAAGATTAATTCGAGGTTTTTCACTTGTTAGAAGTCATCATATTTTGTTTCCCTTAGCGATTTTTTGTGTTTGTTCAAACTTTGCTGCGGCACCATGGGAAGCATTGTCTGTTATTTATTTAACTGAAGACTTACATAGTGGACCAGTCGTCTATTCATTCATCAAAGTCACAACCGCACTAGGCGCATTTTTGATGGGATTTGTTTTGACAAAGATAAAAGTGAATCGGTATGGATTGCTGTTTATAGGCGCTGGGATCGTTGATGGAATCGCCTTTTTCATCACAGGCATGAATGCATTGTTGCCTCTTGTGTTTATATCAGCTTTTGCTTTAGGAGCAGCCATTAGTGCAGTTAACGTACCCGAACATACGATGATTCAATTGTCAGTAAAGGCTGAGGATCAGCCGCAAGTGTATGCGATCATCAACATGATTTCCTACTTAATGATTCCGTTAGGCGCCCTCCTTGGCGGCTATATGGCAACAATATTTGGGTCTGGGTATGTCATTGCGGCTGGCGGCATCATTGAAGCTGTTTCTGGTATATGCCTGCTTCTGTTTACAAAGATCGGGAAGGTAGAGCGAGCGGATTTGACAATAGAACGAGACAAACCTGCCTTAAATGCAACGTGAGCATGGCATGATTGAATGAGGATAGGTTACAATGAGGACGAGAAAACATAAGAATTTAATTGAAAGGGGAAAAACGATGGCTATAGCAGACGTCACCATCATTCCGATAGGCACTGAAACACCAAGTGTCAGTGCTTATGTAGCAGATGTACAAAGAATTTTAGAAGGCTTTCAACAAGAAGGGAAAATCAAATATCAATTAACACCGATGAATACGTTAATTGAAGGCGAATTATCTGTTTTATTTGAGGTCATTCAGCGCATTCATGAAGCCCCTTTTGAAAAGGGATTGCACCGAGTAGCGACCAATATTCGCATCGATGACAGACGGGATCAAACCACAACGCTTACAAGCAAATTAGAAAGCGTGAATAAGCACTTACATCAATAAAAAAAGCCTGCTAAATGCAGGCTTTCAGCGTGTAGACAAACCCTCGCATTCTTTGTCAGGTCTGCGCTCCGGTGCTCACGAATGTTTCAATTCGCTCCGCTCGGGTGCTCGTCCTTCCTAGACTGCAAAGGTTTTCTATCACGCTGAAAAGAAGACAAAGGGCTAAAATCAAGATCATTTTAGCCCTTTGTCAACAATCCGAAGCCTGCTAAATGCAGGCTTTTTAATGTGCAGTTGGATAACCGCTATAGATGATGGTCATGACAGTGAACCATCCAAAAACCAAAAATGTAGCGCCAGCAAAAGCGATGGCAAGTACGTTCACTTTTTTTAGTGAGCGATAGATGCCGAGCGCAGCTAAAATCGTGACTAGACCAAAAATAATGACGAGCATCATGTGAAAGTCCCCCTTTGTCATCAATCCCCTTGATTTCCTTTCTTTTCATTTTAACCGTTTTCATAAAGCTTGTCGAGTAGATTCCAGTTGACGATTGTTTGAATTTTTATTGAATAGCCTTCATAATAAAAAAGAATGAATAAAGTAGGTGATGAAAATGAATTGGAGAAGAATGCCACTAGGCTATGTACAAGCGAACGCATATATTTGGAAAAACGAGCAGGGAGAATGCTTAATTTTTGATCCAGGCGGTGAAGCGCAAAAGCTGATTTCCTATGTAAAAGAAAAACAGCTCACACCACTTGCTGTCTTATTGACACATGCTCATTTTGATCATATTGGTGCGGCAGATGAGGTACGCGAAGAGTGGGGAGTGCCGCTATATGTACATGAAAATGAAAAAGAATGGCTCACGAACGCTGAATTAAACGGTTCAGCTCGTTTGATTGGGAATGGAATTACGGTCAAAGAAGCTGAAAAATTGATTACGTCAGAAGGAACCCTTCAAATTGGGTCGTTTACATTAGAAATGTTCCATACACCAGGGCATTCACCTGGCAGTGTGTCTTACTATTCGGCGGAAGAGGGCTTTGTTATTTCTGGTGACACGCTATTTGAAGGCGGCATCGGGAGAACAGATTTAGTAGGCGGCAGTCAGGAAGTGCTGCTACAATCAATCCATCATAAATTATTGTCATTGCCAGAATCAACTCTTGTTTTAAGCGGACATGGCGGGGAAACCACTGTTCAGACGGAGCAGGAGCAAAATCCATTTATTAATGGATTTTCTCTTTAATCGCAGGCATGAAAAAAGCATCTCTTTTAAAGAGATGCTCAGCGTGTAGACAAACCCTCGCATTCGGTGTCAGGTCTGCGCTCCGATGCTCATGAATGTCAAATTCGCTCCGCTCCGGTGCTCACCCTTCCTAGACTGCAAAGGTTTTCTATCACGCTGAAAAGAAGACAAAGGGCTAAAATCAAGATTATTTTAGCCCTTTGTCAACAATCTGAAGCATCTCTTTTAAAGAGATGCTTTTTTCAATTAATGTCCGGTACCGGGAACCATGATGAAAATCGAATAATATGTAAATCCGGCAAAGAAAATCGTCAAGTACGCTCCGAAAATGTAAATATACATTCTTTCGGATAAATTCAAGTAGGATAAAAATACAAAAAGAACGGTTTGACCGAAGAACAGCAGCGATGCATCTTTCATATGTCCTAAATAGAACATGACAGCAAAAATACCCGTCCAAAAGCCAAGCACGCGGAACATGCGATTCATTTCTTTCCCTCCCCTTAAAAACCCCTTTGATTCATATTATAGCTGATCACCACTTGTTATGTAAACATTTACATTTTTGACAACGTGTGAACAATTTAATTTGAATGTAGAAAAAATTTTTTTGAAAAAGTGAAGAAAAAGTGTTTATGGCGAAATACATGAGGGTACTTACTCCATAAGAGAAAAGGTTAACGACCTAAGGAGGAAGACTAATGAGTGACATTACTTTTTATTCATACCCGAGCTGCACGTCTTGCCGCAAAACAAAACATTGGTTAAAGGCGAATCAAATTGATTTTAAAGAGCGTCACCTTTTCAGAGAAACGCCAACTCTAGATGAATTAAAAAAGATCCTTTCTTTAACAACAGAAGGAATGGATGAAATTTTAGCCACACGAAGTCAAGCTTTTAAAAGCTTAAATTTAAATATTAATGACTTAAAAGTAAACGAGGTCTTACAGCTTCTCATTGAAAAACCAAAACTGCTACGGAGACCAATCATTATTGATGGAAATAAATTGGTAGTAGGTTATAATCCAGGAGAACTCATGAAAATATCAAAGAAGAAAGCGATTCATCAATCAGTTTCCTAATAAAAAACGAAGATCAGCTGAAACAAGCTTCAGCCGTCTTCGTTTTTGTGCTGAACTGGGCTAGCTGGGTTCGAACCAACGATCACGGAGTCAAAGTCCATTGCCTTACCACTTGGCTATAGCCCAATATCAAACGTGTAATGATATTGTTCACCATCTGCGGTCATTTATACATAAAAGTTGATGTCACGAGTGAAAAAGGAGCGAAAGAAATAAATGAAAAATGAAAAATCAAAGCAATTATACGAATTTATCCTAAAAGAAGCCCCTGTCATGACCGAAGAATGGCTAAAAACAAGAACAGAAGAAGGCTCATTATATTCTAAACATGCTTCAGAGGAAACGGAAATGAAGCTGAAGGAACAGAACACAGCTTTTATTCAAACCATTGCAGCAACACTTGTGACACTGTCAGACAAAGTAGAAAACCATTTGAAAAAGTGGTCTGTTGATATTGCACGTGATCGAGCAGTGCACGAGGTGCCGCTATATGAAATCATTGGACAATTTAAGATCTTCCGCCACATTTTCTGTTCGAGAATTGAGACATTCACCCAAGAAACAGAGCTTGAAGTGACGCTGCAAGATGTGTGTCAGTGGAATCAGCACTTTCACGCCACATTTGATGATATGATTGAGCGTTTATCAGAAGAATATGACCGCGTGACACTCAGTCAGCTGAATGCACAAAGAGAGATGATTCAAGAACTGAGTGCCCCTGTTATTCCAGTATCAAAGGAAATCGGGATTTTGCCACTGATCGGAGAAATCGATACGTATCGGGCCAAAATCATTTTGGAATCCGTACTAGAACAGGCATCTAGACTTCGTCTAACGCACTTATTTATTGATATATCTGGCGTTCCCGTTGTTGATACGATGGTCGCTTATCAGTTGTTTAAAGTGGTCGATAGTGCGAAGCTGCTAGGAATTGAGACGATTATTTCAGGCATTCGCCCAGAGATCGCTCAAACTGTAGTGAAACTCGGCATTGATTTCTCAAAAGTAAATACTGAGCATAGCCTTGCAAAAGCGTTAGAAAAAAGAGGATTTCGCATCTTTGAAGAGCAGCCGCAAGAAGCCACATCATGACCAAAAAACCTGTACTTGTAAAAGTCAGGTTTTTTTATATGCTCTTTTCTAAAAAATGATGTGATGCATCACGAGTTGAGGGTTTTCATGCTTGATTAGTCATGAAAATCATAAATTGCTCTTTTGTCATTCAGGTTTCTCCATCCTACAATGTGGTCAGAGAAAGGAGTGATCCACTTGTATGGGATTGAATATTTAAGGCAAGAGCTGCTAGAAGAAGCATGCCGCATGAGGGCTTCTGATGTGCATATTGTGCCAAAAGAAAAGGAAGCTTCGGTGTCTTTCCGTGTTGACTCAGATTTAATCCAGCAGCGAACGATTGATAAAAAAAGCGGAGAGAGGCTTATTGCACATTTTAAATTTTTATCTTCTATGGATATCGGGGAAAAAAGGAGACCGCAAAATGGCTCACTAGCTGTGATGCTAAGAAAAGGACAAGTGTTTATTCGGATGTCTACCTTGCCGACAGTGAATGATGAGAGCTTAGTGATTAGAATTTTACCGCAGGATCATGTTCCGAAAATAAAACATCTATCATTATTTCCGAAAGCCTCAACTAGATTATTATCATTTTTGAAGCATTCGCATGGACTCATTTTATTTACTGGGCCAACAAATTCAGGGAAAACAACAACACTATATTCATTAATCCAGTTTGCAAAAAAGAATTTTAATCGAAATATTATTACCCTTGAAGACCCTGTCGAAACGAGGAATGAAGAAGTGTTACAGGTTCAAGTGAATGAAAAAGCCGGCATCACGTATGCCGCTGGATTACGCGCTATTTTAAGACATGATCCAGATATGATTGTGCTGGGAGAAATAAGAGATGCGGAAACGGCTAGAACGGCGATTAGGGCAGCACTGACAGGCCATTTAGTATTGAGTACGCTTCATGCAAAAAATGCAAAAGGAGCCCTTTACCGCATGCTTGAATTTGGTGTGACGATGAATGAACTCGAACAAACCATGGTTGCGATTGCTGCCCAGCGATTAATTGAGCTTATATGCCCTTTTTGCGGGGAAACATGTCAGCTTTACTGTAAATTAAATCGTCCTTACAGACGAACAAATGTATTTGAATTGCTTTATGGAAAGGAGCTTGGTGATTGTATCAAAGAGGCCAAAGGAGAATACGCTCATTCGTCATACGAAACACTACAAAGATTAATTCGGAAAGGAGTGGCACTCGGTTATTTATCAAAAAGCACATATCATCGCTGGGTTTATGAAGAAGCGAGCCTCTAAAGCTTGGTCTAAAAAAGAACAAGCTGAATTCTTATCGAAACTTGCTCAATTGATTCAAGCTGGATATACATTGGTTGAGGCATTAACGATGGTGAATATTCAGTTATCAAAAAAACAGCAGCAGCGATTAACGCCAGGTATTCAGTGGCTGCTTGAAGGGGAGCCTTTTTACGTTGTGCTTGAGCGACTTCATTTTCAGCGGGAAGCCATCGCTATTCTTTGTTTTTCAGAGAAGCACGGCAGCCTGGCAAGAGCTCTTGAACAAAGCGCCCGTTTTTTAGAGAAAAAAATCAGGCAAGTAGACACATTCAAGCGCATGTTACGTTACCCGCTCTTCCTCATCTTCACGGTTCTGGTCGTGCTGATACTCGTTCAGAATATGATCATTCCTCAATTTTCTGTTTTGTACTCATCAATGGATACTCGCATGTCTTGGCTGATTCAAGGAATGTTTGGAATGTTTCAATTCCTTCATGCTTTTCTGCTCATCACTAGTTGTATGTGTATCTGTCTTACCGGATATTATGCTGTGTTTTTTAGGAAAAAGTCGACCCTTGAAAAATTAAGGGTGATGAGTAAACTGCCTTTTTTATATAAAGGGATGCAGCTGATGCATACGTACCTTTTTTCTCTTCAGCTCAGCGGACTGCTTCAGGCTGGATTATCGATGTACGAAGGTTTGCAAGCTTTTAAACAGCAAAGCTACCTGCCTTTTCTTCAAGAAATAGGTGAACAAATGATGGATGAGTTAAGAAAAGGAGAAAGTATGGCACATCAAGTAAGCGTGAGTCCTTTTTTCGAAAAACATTTTGCAGCCATCATCAAGCATGGTGAAGCCAGCGGAAAGCTTGCAAGAGAAATGTACACGTACAGCCAATTTCTATTAGAAAATGCAGAACTGAAAATTGAAAAATGGATTTCTTGGCTGCAGCCGGTTATTTATGGGGTGACAGCACTTCTGATACTCATCGTGTATTTATCTATTCTTTTACCAATGTATCAATTAATGGAGCAAGTGTAAGAAGGAGGACAGAAACATGAATGATAAAGGATTTACCCTGTTAGAAATGTTAATTGTCATGCTCGTAATATCCATTCTTTTACTCATTACCATACCGAATATCACACGTCATCACCAAGCTATTCAGGCAAAGGGCTGTGAAGGGCTCAAATCAATGGTCAGTACACAAGTGATGGCATATGAATTGGAGCATGATGGGAAGACGCCATCTTTAGCTGAATTAGAAAAAGAAGGTTATGTCAAAAAGGGGTTAACTTGTCCTAATGGAAAAGCGATTGTCATTCAAAACGGCAACGTGAAGCATGAATAAATTAATTTTACATGAGAAGGGTTTTACCCTGATTGAACAGCTGTTGATTTTACTTGTTTTATCGATTTTATTGTCGATCATGGGAGGGAAAATCCCAAATATAATAGAGAGCGCTGAAGCCAAAAGACAAATAAACATCATGAAACAAGATCTTCAATTGGCATCATATACTGCATTTATCAAAAAAACACGTGTTCATGTTGAGATCCATCCGCCGCATGTATCTTATCAGGTAATAGACCAAAAGAGTAACGAAGTCATTGCTTCTTATCAGCATAAAAAAGGCAGCATCAAAACTTCTACATTCTCGCAAGATATCTATTTTAATGCAAACGGACATCCAAGCAGCGGTGGATCTCTCATTGTCGAATTTGGCAGTCAATCGTATAAACTCACGATCTATTTAGGAAGCGGGCGAATCCATGTTCAAAAACAATAGAGGATTTAGTACGTTTGAGACGCTGTTTGCTTGTCATCTCTTTCTATTTGCTGCACTTGTGCTCATGCCTGTCTACGAAAAACTCATGATGGGGAAAAAGGAAGTAAGAGCCAAACTTGAAGCTTATCAGATTTTGCATGAACAGATGAATGAAGCGTTCATAAATGGGACAACATCTTCCATCAAAAAGAAGAGAGGCGAGATCACATATGTTTTCAATTGGCGTAAACAGAAAGGATGTGTTTCATACAAAGTACAAAAAAAGCAGACCATATGCTTTCGGCAAGTGGGCCGATGAACAAGCTTTTACCCTTCTACAAGCTTTGTGGCAATTGCAGCTATTTCTGTTTCTTTCTTTTGGCTGTGTGCTGATCTTTTCAGCAGCGGAGAAAGCTCGTCCTTTTGAAGATATCAATCGATTTTCTCAAATGGAGTGGAAACAGACTGTCCTGCAATTAGATGAGGAGTTAAGTCGCGCAGCTGCTGTGAAATCGGTGAAAGGAGGAAAAGTGTTAGAGTATATTTCCGATCAAGGGCGAGTGGTAACGATTGAGCCATATCAAGAGATGCTTCGAAAACGAACGGATCAAGCTGGACACCTTCCTTTATTGCATAAGGTGAAACAATTTCACGTAAGAACGAGTCAGCATAGAGCTGCCCTGAAAGTCACAGATGAATCTGGTAAGGTGTATGAAGCCGTTTTTTTCACATATAAAGGGGTGGTTCCTAAATCGTGAAAAGAGAGGAAGGGTTTATCTATCCGCATGTACTTTCGGCGATTCTATTTTTTCTCTTGATCCTAGGAGCGATAACGATAGGGTTTCAAAAAGAGCTGAGAAGTGCAGAGCTGACGATTTCTTTTTATAAAAAACAGCAGCTTTTTAGGGTGGGGACGAGTGAAGCTGCAAGCACAGTAGAACGTATTTGTGAGAAAAAGAAAACCCATATTGATACTGAAGAAGGCCGTGTGACACTGAAGCAGATGAAATGTGATCGAAAGAAAAAACTTGTCCTTGTTTTGGTGAAGGTGAAAATAAAAGATGGTTTATCCGATGAGCGGGAACTAATGCTGGATGGGCAGACCGGTGAAATCATGAGATGGGCAAACCCTGATTAGCCAGTGTATAAAATCATCCTCTTTCTGGTAACACTTGAAGAAAGAAGAGGTGATTGTGCTTGAAAACAAATGACTATGTAAAATATATGACGCAGGAAATCATTAAATATATGAATACACCACGTGACGAACGGAAGGAACACAAACAAGAAAAAATGGAAACGAAACCGCCGTTTTCACAGCGTTTATTTGGGGTTCTGCCGTTCGGTTTCTCAATGATGCTTAAAAAACGTCAGCGACACCGCCGAAAGTAAAAAGCCGCCAGCAGGCGGTTTTTTTATGCCGTTTTAGCTGTATTCCTCCACAACAATTACTTTATTCACCTTGTTTGAGTAAGGGTTATAGGAAATGGTGACAAACACCCCAAATTCTTTTGTATGGTCTTTTAACGTAATATGATACTGTTTCACAGATTCCTTATCGCGGTGGCGGTCCCATACTTTTTGTTTAAATAAGACTTGCGTTAGCGGGTATCTTTTTTTTGCTTCTTTGACTGCCCGCATTTCCCATTGATCTGCTGCCGCAGTCAAACCTCTCGCATTCACAGGTTTGACGTCTAGGATCATAGGACTCAGCAGTAAACTGAGCATGATTATGATTTTTCCATATTTCACTTAACATCACCTCACCTCTTATTATCCTGACCAAATCCTACATTTTTATGTAAGTTTTAAGAAGTACAAATGTCACACAAAAAAATATTGAATATGGCGAAAGAATGAGAAAATGGAAGAATTTTCTCGTAATGGTTCTTGTTTAAGAACAAAATGGACTAATTTGACGTTTTGGTTTTTATAGGTATTTCCTTATACTGTATATAATCGTTCTTTTTAAAGAACAATTGTTCAAGGAGTTGAAGGGATTAATGAAACAGTCGCTCTTTGTACTCTTTTGTGCCATTTGTTTGATTTTGACGTCTTCCATCATGACACCAACAAATGCTTCTTTTAACGATGTCGAGCACAAAAACTTTGTCATGAAAACATGTGAAAATTTTGAACAGACAGATCAGCATTGTCAGCCGAAAAAATGGGATCAAAGTCAATTGGAGCTTATCGATCAAACGATGATCGAAGGAACAGTCTGCGCACCTCAAAAGCTGAGCATGACACTAAAAAATAGTGGACAGCCTATTGCGTATTCTGAATGGAAGTGGGAGTTACATAAAATGGGAAGTGATCAGAAGCCATTGCAAGATGGTCATATTCTTGAAAAGGGCTCCATAAAGTCCCTATTGTCGCAAGAAACAGCGACTGTCACGACAGATAAAGCAAAAACAAATGGAATCTATGCATTTAAAATCTATTATCCTAAAGGGTTTGGCGCATCAGATCAGGCGTACTTTTGGTCTAAACCGATGGTGCTCTCAAAGTGTCAAGAAAAGACGTCCTAAATGGAGATGTCTTTTAAAGTGAAAAAAAGATAGGCGAAGGGGAGAAGGGGTTATGAAAAAATGGATGAAGATGTCTGGGAGTATTCTTTATGTGATGGTGTTCACGGTGATGATAGCCTCTATTATTGTCGTGTTGTCATCAAGAACAACAGGAGGAGAACCTCAGATCTTCGGTTATCAATTGAAGCAAGTATTATCAGGTTCGATGGAACCAGAATTTTCAGCTGGGTCACTGATTGTCGTAAAACAAGTTGCCTCACCTGAGAAGCTCAAAAAAGGAGATATTATCACGTTTCAAACGAAACAGGATCAGTCCTATGTAACCCATCGAATTGTTGGGGAGAAGGGAAAGGGAGCAAATAAAGCGTTTGAGACGAAGGGTGACAAAAATATGTATCAGGACGGCACGCTGGTAAAAGCGGATCAGGTAACTGCGCAGTATATGGGAATAAGCATCCCATATGCAGGAAAGCTTCTTTCGTATGCAGGGACATCAGCTGGAACTGCTTTGCTCCTTATTATACCAGGTGTCATGCTGCTCGTTTATTCAACCATTCATTTTGTGGGCGCAGCGAAACATCGTAGACACACGGCTGATGTACATATGTCAGAGGAACAAGCTTAAATCGTTTGTAACCTAATCAGGTTTCAATAAAACAATATATTAGGGGGTTTATTCATGGCAATGAAGAAATCAATTCGTTTAGGTGTATTATCAGGGGCTTTAGGTCTTGCATTAATTGGCGGGGGAACATGGGCGGCGTTTAATGATATTGAAAAGGCAAACGCGGTCTACTCGACAGGAGAGCTGGATTTATCTGCTAAAGAGAACTCCGGCGCCATCAACCTTTCGAACTTAAAACCTGGTGATCGGATCAAGAAAGAATTTCATTTTGATAATAAGGGATCACTAGCGATAAACCAAGTGCTGATGAGTCTTGATTACAGCCAGTTTATAGATGGATCTTCCGCGAAGAATGGCGGTAAAAATACAGCTGAAGAGTTTCTCAGCCAGTTTCAGGTGAGTGTTCTTACGGTTGGAGCCGAAGGTGGAAATGGTTATCCGAAAAACATTATTTTAGACCATGCAAACCTGCTTGACTTGCATCAATTAACGTCAAAACAGGATCAGACCGCATTTGAAAAGCTTCGTCATGCCGTCGATGAGAAGTTTTTACATGAAAGTGGGAAAATTAATGTAGCAACTGTTGATGGAACAGTGGCTCCAGAGTATGACGGCATTCCAAAGAATCCGTTTGATTACGATAAAATGGAAATGATCATTGAATTTATCAATGACCAGACGAAGGATAAAGCTGGTCACTATATCCAAAATAAATACCAAGGCGATGCGATTCAAATTGATCTTTCCTTCGAAGCGACTCAGTGGAATGGTTTAACGATCAATCCAAAAAAGCATACGGATGAAAAAGGCTACGTGAAAGAAAACGAAAAAGCACACAGCGAAGATAAAAAATAAAGCCAGTCTTTAGGCTGATATCAAGGTCTGCATAGCAATTGGAGGAGTATGCGCTAAAACGTGCGCTTTACTCCTCTTCTTGCTTTTTTCTCCAGATTTGATAATCTAAAAATTCACGAAATTGCTTTTTCGAAACCCCTGATGTCATTGCATCTCGAACTAGTTTTTCCCATTCACTATCTAATTGACCATCGTATTCGGTTTCATCTTTTTCGTTTAAAAGTGTATGAACCGAGACGTCCAGAACAGCGGAGACTTTTTCAAGAAATTGAATGGAGGGGTTTGTTTGCAAGTTTCTTTCTATTGAGCTTAAATAAGACTTCGCTACCCCAGCCTTTTCGGCCAGTTCTGATAGTGAGTAGCCTTTTTCATTGCGGTATTGTTTAATACGCTGGCCAATCAATGTCATCACCTTCCTTTCGATATTATAGCACATTCAGAAAGGTTTGATAGAATGACTTCTTACCAGAGGGGGAGACTTAGAGGACTTTTCATTTGATTTGAGGAAATGACGGACGTCTTCAACTGTTAGTCCTGCATTACGAGCTTCGCGTAATAATTGAACCCATTCACTGTCTAATTTGTTCGTTTTCTTTTCCATACAAATACCCTCCTAAAATACTGAATCATGTATTTCAGGCACTTAACGCATGAAATGGAAAGACTTAGGTGGTAAGACCTCATAGTTTGCTTGCGTCATGTTTCCGCCCAATACAAACAGACAAACTTAGCTTTAGACTGATCGAAAATTGTATGTCACATAAAAGGGAGGGGGACTATCAGTCAACCTCCTCTTTTTTGCTGTAAGTAAAAAAGTCCGCCATTTTCAATCGTAAGACTGATTTTTGGTTCGTATAAAGTTTTGAGTGCTTGTCTTTCTATTTCATATTCTACAGATGTGTCTGAAGTCCCTTCATAAAATTGGTTTAAAAGTTCGGAGTCTTCCTTCCATTTTTGAACGGCTCGCACTGCCCAGTCGTCCGGCTCCTCATGGGCATAATGCTCCATAAGGCTGTAGAGCCGTTTGACTCCGCTCTCTGGCTTAATCATTGTGCTCATCGTAAAGCAATAATCGGGAATTTGAGACGAAAGCTCGCGGGCTTCCAGCTTTTCTTGAAATTGTTCAATGACTTCTCCGCGTATGAGATGAAGGCCTAATGATAAAAGCTTATCTTTCTTCCGGTCTGCAAGGTAAGAAATTTTTACATTGAGACCAAGCCATGGCTCAAGTGGGATCTGGTTGTTTGAAAGCGGGGTCACTCGTTCATAAAGCCGGATAAAACGGCCCTGCTCTTTGACCGCCTCAAATATTTGAAATAACCGAGGGGAGCCGAAATGGATAAATTCACCCTCGATCTTATCACCTGCTTTTTTTTGATCTGTGATGAAAGTCAATTGCCGCGGTTCAGGTACACCGCCAGTTTTTTCAAGCCAGTGCCAATAAAAAGGGCGGTTCATAATCAGTTTATCCATTTCGATTGTCAGCTGGACGGTCATATGTCCTGCACTTTCTTCTAATATGCTGCATTGATTCGCCTTGAAAAAACGGAGAAGAAAGGTGTGAATGTCACGCTGCTCCATTGATCAACTCTCCTTTATGAGCCTTGCTGTCTTTTTTCTAAAAGTGGTGTTTGTGCTTCAGATAAATAAGAAGCAAACTGGGTTAATTTCTTTTTCATGTCTCCTCCTGGTTCATGCTGGAAGAGAATTTGATGCAATTCTGTTTCGACTTCTTCAATATCAATTCTCGTTAAAATATCATCTAAATCGCCTATGACGTTTTCAAACAGCTGAATTTTTTCATATAAAAGCTTTAAAATGTGCTCCTCAACTGTTCCGTTCGTTGACATATTGTAAATGTGGACATCTCGCTCTTGGCCAAGGCGGTGAATACGTCCAATTCTCTGTTCTAAACGCATCGGGTTCCACGGGAGGTCGTAGTTGATGATTTGGTTACAAAACTGCAGGTTGATCCCTTCGCCGCCAGCTTCTGTAGCAATTAACACTTGCGCCCGTTCTCTAAATAAATCTTTCATCCAATCTTTTTTGCCCCGCTTAAAGCCGCCCCGAAATGGAACGGAGCTGATGCCATTTTGCTGTAGAAACCATTGTAAATAAATTTGTGTCGCACGGTATTCGGTGAAAATAATCACCTTTTCATTTAACTGCTGAATGAGTTTGACGACTTCAAGCGCTTTTGAGTTTTGCTCAACTTGATTGATTTTCTCCATGATTTGCGCTATAGCAGAAGATCCGAGAATATGCTTTTCTTCTTCCTGCATTTTTTTAATCGTCATATAAACTGCCTCACGGCTTGAACAGCATTCTCGTTCCAAGGTCATAATGGAAAACATATGCTTTGTATAAGACGGATTCTCTTTCAGCTTGCAGATTTCATCATACAGGGCTTGTTCTGTCGGAGAGAAATCAATAGAAATCGTTTTGACATGCCGTTTTGTCCACTCGATGCCTGTGTCTTGTCTTCGGTTTCGAATCATCACTTTATTGACGAGCTGTTTTAATCGGTCATGGTCTTCAAGCTGCAAGTCCTTTTTGGCAAAGACATCTTTAAATTGATGTTCATTTCCTAGGTGGCCTGGCTTCAGAAGGGAAACGAGATTAAATATTTCTCCGATCCGATTTTGAATAGGTGTCGCTGTCAGCAGCAGGCAGAACTTCTTATTCAGGTTTCTCACAAATTCATAGTTTTTCGTTTTATTGTTTTTCAGTTTGTGTGCTTCATCGATAATGACCATATCGTAGGCAATCGATAAAATCGTGTCTCGATGCGGCTGTCTTTTGGCTGTGTCAATGGAAGAAACCACAACGTCACACTGCTCCCACACATAGCTCTTTTTTTGTTCAACAGCATCAATATAAAATTTCGTCCGCAGCTCCTGTACCCACTGAGATACAAGAGAGGCGGGGACGAGAATGAGAATCTTTTTGGCAAGTCCACGAATCATGTATTCTTTGATAATGAGTCCTGCTTCTACGGTTTTTCCAAGTCCCACTTCATCTGCTAGAATGGCTTTCCCATTCATTTCTTCTACGACTCTTCTGGCTACTTCGAGCTGGTGCTTTAAAGGTGTGAATGCAGGCAGGTGCGCAGGAGCTTGCAGCCCCTCGAATGAATCAATGGCTGTGACTTTTTGAACCTGCGTCGCTAAACGATACATATCCCAGTTCGCCCAGGGGCCGTCTGCTGAAAGCCGCTGTTGAAATTCATTTGTCCATTCCTGATCAAAAATCGTTTGAATATTCATTGTGGTCGCCTGCCTTTCTTTCTAGTAGGGTCTGATAAAATTGTTCTGTTTTTAAACGCTTCATTTTTTAAGAGGTCTTTAAAAGACTAGATATATGAATAAAAGCGAACGATATCGAATGGTTATTTTAAAAATGTTAATGATTTTTCTGTTGCTCTTCATCCATTTCTAATGGTAGGATGTTGGTAAGTGATCTAGAAAATAAGTCACCCATTTTGATAGTATGTCCAATAGATGTGAAAAATATGAGCGGATGATGGTATGGGGAGAGACTTGGCGGTTATTTTGCACTGGCAGGCGCCGAAGGAGCAAGCTGAATGATTCAGTGAATCTCTCAGGCAAAAGTACTCTTACCGGACGCAACTCTGGAGAGTGTTTGCTTAAGGGTTTTAGCAAACCACCAAAGGGGAAAACGCACAATGATATTGTGCTGTAAACTTTCAGGTGCAAGGACAGAGACTTCTTTTTGATAAAAGGGAGCGCTCTGTCCTTTTTTGCTGTGATTTTTTTCTGAAAATTCAGCTTGCATTTGCACTGTAAGAAAAAAGGGGGAAACGATTGATGTTGAAACGAACACCGCTTTTTCATGCGTATGAAACGTTTGGCGCAAAAACCATTGACTTCGGGGGCTGGGAATTACCTGTCCAATTTTCTTCCATTAAAGAAGAACATGAAGCTGTTCGAACAAAAGCAGGGCTTTTTGATGTGTCTCACATGGGTGAGGTGGACGTCAAAGGTCAAGATGCCCTTCCTTTTTTACAAAGGTTATTAACCAATGATGTGTCTAAGCTGACAGACGGTAAGGCACTATATACAGCCATGTGTTATGAAGATGGCGGAACGGTAGATGACCTGCTCGTCTACCAAAAAGAAAAGAATCACTATTTGCTTGTCATCAATGCATCAAATATCGAAAAAGATGTAGATTGGCTCTTGAAGCACCAAGGGGAGGATGACGTATTGATCAAAAATATTTCTGATCAAACCGCCTTGCTAGCGCTTCAAGGACCTCTTGCCGCTGACATCATCAAAGAGGTGGCGGATGAAGAGGTGACATCGCTTAAACCATTTACGTTTTTATCAAAAGCTGAGGTCGCAAATAAAGAAGTGCTTGTTTCCAGAACAGGCTACACAGGGGAGGACGGCTTTGAAATCTACTGCCAGTCAGAAGATGCGGTCCATATTTGGACTGCTTTATTAGAAGCAGGTCAGCCAAAAGGATTAATACCATGCGGACTCGGTGCACGTGACACCTTGAGGTTTGAAGCAAGGCTCCCGCTTTATGGCCAGGAGCTGACAAAGGATATCTCTCCATTAGAAGGCGGCATTGGTTTTGCTGTCAAAACGGATAAAGAAGCTGATTTTATCGGAAAAGCAGCACTCAAAAAACAAAAAGAAGAGGGACTGAAGCGAAAGCTTGTCGGCATTGAAATGATTGATAAAGGGATTCCGCGTACAGATTATCCAGTCTTTTCAGGAGAAAAGCAGGTTGGGATTGTCACAACGGGTACCCAATCCCCAACATTAAAGAAAAATGTCGGGCTTGCTTTGATCGAAACTTCAGAGGCGGAGCTTGGAACAGAGGTTGAAGTACAAGTTCGCAAAAAACGTCTAAAAGCCAAAATCGTCGCAACACCATTTTATAAAAGAGCCAAATAACGAGGGGGAATAGAGGATGAAGCACAGGTATTTGCCGCAAACAGAGCAAGATCAAAAAGAAATGCTGGATGTCATCGGCGTTCAGTCGATTGATGAGCTTTTTTCAGATATCCCAGAGAAAGTTCGATTCAAAGGAGCATACAACATCAAAGAAGCCGCATCTGAAACAGCGCTTGTAAGGGAATTATCCCGGCTAGCTGCAAAGAATAAGGATACAGTTTCCTATGCATCGTTTCTTGGTGCAGGTGTATATGATCATTACCAGCCTGTCATTGTCGATCATGTTATCTCACGCTCTGAATTTTATACAGCGTATACACCTTATCAGCCGGAGATTTCGCAAGGTGAATTGCAAGCCATCTTTGAATTTCAAACAATGATTGCTGAGCTGACTGGTATGGATCTGGCCAACTCCTCGATGTACGATGGCGGGACGGCACTAGCTGAAGCGGCGATGCTCGCTGCGGGACACACAAAGAAGAAAAAAGTGGTTGTTTCTGAAACGGTTCACCCTGAATCAAGAGCGGTGCTGAAAACATACGCCAAAGGACAGCATATTGAAGTCGTTGAAGTGCCTGCGAAAAAAGGGCAGACAGATCTAGCTGCATTGGAAAAGGCCGTTTGCGATGATACAGCAGCAGTTCTCGTGCAATATCCAAACTTTTTTGGTGTAGTCGAGCCGTTAAAAGACATTGAACCTATTGCACATAAAGGAAAAAGCCTGTTCATTGTCTCTAGTAATCCCCTCGCACTCGGGCTGTTGACGCCGTCTGGAAAACTCGGGGCTGATATTGTCGTTGGTGATGCGCAGCCGTTCGGCATCCCAGCTGCATTTGGCGGACCTCATTGCGGATATTTTGCTGTGACGAAAAAGTTGATGCGAAAAGTGCCAGGTCGTTTAGTCGGGCAGACAGAAGATGAAAATGGTGTTCGTGGATTTGTTCTTACCCTTCAAGCACGTGAGCAGCACATCCGAAGAGATAAAGCGACGTCAAATATTTGCTCAAACCAAGCATTAAATGCATTAGCTGCTTCTGTTGCCATGACGGCACTAGGGAAAACAGGCATAAAAGACATCGCTTATCAAAACGTGCAAAAAGCCCATTATGCCAAGACGCAGGCAGAAAAATATGGACTGCAGGCGGATGTAGAAGGAGCTCATTTTAATGAATTTGTGATCAAGTTACAGGAGCCTGTGAAAGAAGCCAATAAACGATTGCTGGAAAAAGGAATCATCGGCGGCTACGACTTAGGGCTAGACTACCCAGAGCTTCAGCAGCACATGCTTGTAGCCGTGACAGAGCTAAGAACAAAAGAAGAAATTGATACGTTTATCAAGGAATTGGGGGATCGCCATGAATAAACAAGATCAGCCGCTTATTTTTGAATTATCTAAAGAAGGAAGAATAGGATACAGCCTGCCAGATTTAGATGTACCTGAACAGGAGATCCCGTCTTTATTTGATGAGACGTACATCCGTGATGAGGATGCTGAGCTTCCTGAAGTATCTGAGCTTGATATTATGCGTCATTATACAGCATTATCAAGACGCAATCATGGGGTCGATTCCGGATTTTATCCTCTTGGCTCTTGTACGATGAAATATAATCCAAAAATTAATGAAAAGGTTGCACGCCTTGCAGGGTTCTCACAGGTCCATCCACTGCAAGAGGCAGACACTGTGCAAGGTGCATTAGAATTACTATACGATCTAGGTGACCATCTTGAAGAAATTACGGGGATGGACGCTGTGACATTACAGCCTGCGGCAGGAGCACATGGCGAATGGACGGGACTCATGATGATCCGTGCGTATCATGAAGCAAGAGGAGATCATCATCGTACAAAAGTCATTGTGCCTGATTCTGCTCATGGAACGAATCCGGCATCTGCGACAGTGGCTGGATTTGAAACCATTACCGTCGCATCTGATGAAAACGGACTTGTTGATTTAGAAGATTTACGCCGCGTTGTCAATGAAGAAACAGCAGCTTTAATGCTTACAAACCCGAATACACTCGGCCTATTTGAAGAAAATATTTTAGAAATGGCTGAAATCGTTCACGGAGCGGGCGGTAAGCTTTATTATGACGGGGCTAATTTGAACGCTGTTTTAAGCAGAGCAAGACCGGGTGATATGGGATTTGATGTTGTCCACTTAAATCTTCATAAAACCTTTACAGGCCCACACGGAGGCGGAGGTCCTGGCTCAGGTCCTGTTGGCGTCAAAAAGGATTTGATTCCGTACTTGCCAAAGCCAGTGCTTGTGAAGAAGGAAGGCCGTTTTTACTTTGATTATGACCGTCCTGAATCAATTGGACGCGTGAAGCCATTCTATGGCAACTTTGGCATTAACGTCAGAGCTTATGCGTACATCCGCTCTATGGGTCCAGACGGCTTAAAGGCTGTAACCGATAATGCGGTGTTAAATGCGAACTATATGATGCGCCGCTTAAGTGCTCATTACGATTTGCCGTTTGATCGTCACTGTAAGCATGAATTTGTCCTTTCAGGTAAACGTCAGAAAAAATTAGGTGTGCGGACACTGGATATTGCCAAACGATTACTTGATTTTGGCTACCATCCGCCAACGATTTACTTCCCGCTTAATGTAGAGGAATGTATCATGATTGAACCGACTGAAACAGAATCAAAAGAAACACTTGATGCATTCATCGAAGCAATGATTCAAATTGCGAAAGAAGCAGAAGAGAATCCTGAAGTGGTACAGGAAGCGCCTCATACAACGGTTGTCAAACGTATGGACGAAACAAAGGCCGCACGGAACCCGGTTCTCGTTTTTGAAAGAAAATAAAGAAAAAAGACTCAGGGGGAAATCATGCTCCCAGAGTCTTTTTTGTTAGTTCTTCGTTTTGATGCGGCCGCCCCATTTTTTAAAGCCGCCTTTTAAATTATAAATCTCACGGCAGCCGTTTTTACGTAAAGTTTGGGCTGCTTTTCCGCTTCTGAAATTATTTTGACAATAGAGATAAACAGGCTTGTCAGGACGTATTTCATTTTTGCGCTGCTTTAGTTGGGAAAGGGGTATATTTCTTGCCCCTAAAATATGTCCGCCTTCAAACTCATTTGGCTCTCTCACATCAATGAGCTGGGCTTTGCGGTAACCTTTAATAAATTCTTCTTCCGTCAGCGTTTTCATAATGCGCTGCTGATAAATGTAGCTGCCGATGGAATAAAGAACGAAAAGTCCACAAAGTGAGAGGACGATATAGTTGAATATTGACAATACAACTCGACTCCTTCTTGAGCATCAGCACAGTAGCCTGTCTGATGGTACGTTTTAGACAAATACTATTATAGTAAAGCATAAGAAACTTGTCATCATAAATGGTAAGAATTATTTTCAATTCCGTCCCTATTTGATAGACTGATGAAGAGAGAAAACCGGTGGTCACCACCATCATCTAACATTGACTACGTAAAAGAGAAGGGATTTTATATGCAAAAAGAGAAATGGTGTTTCATTGATTCAGGAAACCAAGACCCTGCCTTTAACATGGCAATGGACGAAGCTTTGCTTTATTGGCATAGTGAGAAGCTCATCCCGCCTGTTATCCGCTTTTATGGATGGGATCCGGCGACATTATCTGTTGGGTATTTTCAGAACGTTGAAAAAGAAATCAACCTAGAAGCCGTCAAGCGATATGGTCTTGGATTTGTCCGCAGACCAACCGGAGGACGGGGAGTACTTCATGATCAGGAGCTGACCTACAGCGTGATTGTGTCAGAGGAACATCCAGAAATGCCAGCGACGGTGACAGAGGCGTACCGCGTTATTTCAGAAGGCATTTTAGAGGGCTTTAAAGAGCTGGGACTCGATGCGTATTTTGCCATTCCTCGTACAGATAAAGAAAAGGAAAGCTTAAAAAACCCAAGATCATCTGTATGCTTTGATGCCCCTTCATGGTACGAGCTTGTTGTAGAAGGCAGAAAGGTAGCGGGCAGTGCTCAGACGAGACAAAAAGGTGTCATCCTCCAGCATGGATCTATTTTAATTGACCTTGATGAGGACAAATTGTTCGATTTGTTCCTATATCCAAACGACCGGGTGAGAGAGCGGATGCAGCGAAGCTTTAAAAACAAAGCGGTTGCCATCAATGAAATCTCAGACCGAACATGTACGATAGACGATGCGCGTGCTGCGTTTAAAAAAGGGTTTGAAAAAGGATTAAATATTGAGCTTGAGCCTTATGAGCTGACAGATGAAGAATTAGCGTTTGTCCATCATCTCGCCAAAACGAAATATGCCTCAGATGATTGGAATTACAAGCGTTAAGACGATGGACACTCCTTGTTTTTTAATGAACGTTGGTGTAGAATTGGGTTGATTATTAAGTAAAGGTGCATTATGGAGGGGTTTTATGACTACGCCTAGTATGGAAGATTACATTGAACAAATTTATATGCTGATAGAAGAAAAAGGATATGCCAGAGTCTCTGATATTGCAGAAGCACTCGCTGTCCATCCCTCCTCTGTAACAAAAATGGTTCAGAAGCTAGATAAAGATGAATACCTCATTTATGAGAAGTATCGTGGTCTAATTTTAACCCCGAAAGGCAAAAAAATTGGAAAACGTCTCGTATACAGACATGAACTGCTAGAGCAATTTTTAAGAATCATTGGTGTAGATGAAGAGAAAATTTATGATGATGTAGAAGGCATTGAACATCATCTCAGCTGGAACAGCATTGACCGCATCGGCGATCTTGTTCAATTCTTTGAAGAAAACGATGAGCGATCTGTTCAGCTGAAAGCGATTCAAAAGAAAAACGAACAAACAAATCAAGAATCTTAATCAAAAAGGACACCTGTGCTAAGGGTGTCCTTTTTGATTAAAGTTCTAATTGAAAGCAAATGCTCCTACACTATTATTAGCGTGAAATCAAAGGGGGCTCCTTGATGAAGATAGATGGTGTGTTCTCAGGTGGAGGCATTAAGGGGGCAGCGCTTGCAGGTGCCTATGAAGCGCTTGAAGCGAGAGGATTTCAATTTGTCCGTCTTGCTGGTACAAGTGCTGGAGCAATCATTGCTTCACTCATCGCAGCGGGTTTTACAAGCCAGGAAATTCGGTCGCTTTTAGATGAAATGGATGAACACAAATTGCTTGATAGGCGATGTCAATTCATCCCGTTTAAAATGCTTAGGTGGGTATCCATTTACTGGCGTCTAGGTCTTTATAAAGGAGACCGGCTGGAAAAATGGCTGACCGATGTACTAAAACGAAAAGGGGTCACCGTGTTTGGAGACCTCAAAAAAGATTCGCTGAAAATTGTTGCGTCCGATTTAACGAATGGAAAAATCCTCGTTTTGCCAGACGACCTTCCTTCATATGGCTTAAATCCAGAGCGGTTTTCCGTGGCGAGGGCCATTCGAATGAGCTGCAGCCTGCCGTATTTTTTCGAACCTGTCAAACTGAAGTCTTCAAAAGGCATTTGTACCATTGTAGATGGAGGAGTGCTTAGCAATTTTCCAATTTGGCTGTTTGCTGAAGAGAAAAAAAGACCGTTCGTTGGTGTTACATTAACGCCAAACGAAAAAGAACGCCCTCAACACTCCATCCGCAATGCGTTTGAACTGTTTGGCGCTCTTTTTGAAACGATGCGTGGTGCTCATGACGAAAGACATATCGCCACAAAACACGAACGTCATGTTATTTTTATTCCTGTAGAACACGTCATTGCCACTGATTTTCAACTCATGACAGAAAAGAAAAAGGCGCTCGTCGATCTAGGCAGACAGAAGGCCGAGCAATTTTTAAAAAGCTGGACATTTTAAAATAAGGCGCGATTCTTCTTTTTGTTTTTCTTGCCTTCAATCACAGTCAAATGTGTTTGGCTTTTCTTTTTGAGAAGGACGGGCTTAGACTTGTGGTCAGTCGGCACGCTTCGCAAATGAGTGACCCGATTTTTCATCTGGCTTTTCGTTTTTGGTTTAGGCTGCTGGTAGCGACGTTTTGATTGTTTGACTGCTTTACGATAAAGATTGCCTTCTGTTCCAGTTCTTCGATTCATCAGCCATCTAAATAGGAAAAATAGGGCCGCTCCAATGATCACAACAGATAGCAGCATGGTAAAAAGTCTGCCTGGGTTCGTTGTGAGTAAGTACACAAATCCCAAAACACCTAAAGCGAAAATAATGGTAAAAGCAGGATGTACTCGGCGATTCATAACTGTCCACCTCCGAAGGAATTTACCGGATTTATAAGCTAGATCACTTGATGAGCAGAATCTGACGCTTGTTTCAGAGACGCTTCCTCTAAACGAAGAAGTTCATTAAAACTTGCAATGGCTACCTCGACTTGAACGTCAGAGGGTTCTTTTGTTGTGAGCAATTGCAGCCAAAGGCCAGGATAGCCAAGCACTTTAAGCACAGGCACTTCTCGGAGTTTGTTCGTAAGCTGAAGCACTTCAAATGAAATGCCCAGAACAACCGGAATGAGCGCCAAGCGGTTCAGAACTCTCACCCATAAAGGATCTGTCGGTACGAGTAAATAGACGAACATCCCGACAATGACAGTGAATAAAATAAAGCTGCTGCCGCATCGATAATGCAGACGGGATTGCTTTTGGACATTTTCCACTGTGATGTCAAGGTTCTGTTCATAGCAGTTTATGACTTTATGTTCTGCCCCATGATATTGAAATACTCTTTTAATTAAAGGGGTCATGGAAATAAAGTAAATATAACCTAATAAAAGGACCAATTTGAAGAATGTTTCCACTGCGATTTGTGCGAAATTCCCTGAAAAGATGGGGCGCACAAGCTCTGCTAAAAAGACAGGTACTAGTGTAAAGACAAATTTACTAAAGAGTAGAGAGAGAACTCCGATCACAGCAATGCCGAAGATCATGGATAATTTCGAGCCTTTTTGTTCTTTTTCAAGAGTATGATCTTCAGAAGGATCTAAGTCATATCGCTCACTGGAGAAGTTTAAGTGCTTACTGCCGTTTGCGCTTGCTTCAACAAGTGCAGCAACACCCCTGACAAAGGGGATTTTCTTGAGAAAGGCGGTTCGTTTATTGGAGGTCCGGGGAAGCTTCAAAAACTCAATGGACTGGTCCTTTCGCCGAATCGCTGTCACATAGTTCTTTTTACCTCCGAACATGACACCTTCGACAACTGCCTGCCCTCCATATGCTGGAGGTTTTGTTTGATTGGACATATTTCATCAACCTGCCTGTTTCCTGTAATTTACATGCATTTCCTTATACCTTTATTGTACAGGAAATGAGGGGAAATCACTAGCGCACAGGTCGATTATCTACTAGAATTCTATCTACCTCTTTTTAGCCAGTATACCCTGTTATAAAAATTTTACACTCACGCATGGAAATCCTTTTTTTCATGACATTTTGGACATACTACTTGCTGGAGGTGTTCACAATTGAAACGTGATGAAAAGAAAAACCAAGAAGAAAAAAATCAGTCCGTGCAAACGACATCACTTGTGGCAAGAGCAGCTGCTACAGGTTTTGTCGGCGGGGTTTTTTGGGGCTTTATCGGGTTTCTGACCCATGTGTTTCATTTTTCAGAGGTGAGTCCGAATATGCTGCTTCAGCCATTTGTACTTGGAGATTGGAAAAAGGGAGGACTTGGCACTTTTATCAGTATTGTGCTGTTAGGAATTTTATCGATTGGAGCGGCCTTTATTTATTATGGGCTTTTAAAAAGGATCAAAGGTTTTTGGATGGGTTTGATATATGGCGGGCTTTTATGGCTGCTCGTTTTTTACGTGTTTAATCCCATTTTCCCAGATGTAAAGCAAGTACAAGAGTTGCAGCAAAGCACCATTGTCACGACATTTTGCCTATATATTTTATATGGCATGTTTGTCGGGTACAGCATTTCGTTTGAATATAATGAATTGACGAGTCAGAAGCTTGCGAGGGCACTCGGGAAAAAGACAGAATAAAGTGTAAATCACCTATTCATATGATAAAATATTTTTGGAAACGAAAGGTTTCTAAGGAAAAAGAAATAGATATCGCTATAGATTAAATTAGGGTGAAGGAGTGTTCATATGCCTCATTTTCTTGTGCTGAATGGACCCAATTTAAATAGGCTTGGCAAAAGAGAGCCTGCTGTTTATGGAAGTAAGACGCTGACAGATTTAGAGACGGATTTGTTCCAGTTCGCAGAACGAGCAAACATCCAATTAACGTTCTTCCAATCAAATCACGAAGGGGATTTGATTGATGCGCTCCATGAAGCAGAAGATCAGTACGATGGTGTCGTGTTTAACCCGGGTGCATTTACCCACTACAGCTATGCGCTGAGAGATGCCATTGCAAGTATTTCTTTATCAGTCATTGAAGTACATATCACAAATGTTCATAAGAGAGAGGAATTCCGCCATCATTCTGTACTTGCTCCAGTATGCCAAGGACAAATCGTTGGGCTTGGCTTAGAAGGGTATAAATTGGCGATTCGCTATTTAGTCAGTGAAGGGGGAGTAGCATCATGAAACTTGAAAAACTAAGAGCACTTTTAAGTGAATTAGAGATCGATGGCCTTGTCATTACAAGCAGTTTTAATTTACAGTATATGACCAGCTTTACCGGATCAGCCGGTCTTGCTGTCGTTTCAAAGGACCGGGCAGCTTTTATCACAGACTTCCGCTATACAGAGCAAGCGAAGGATCAAGTCAAAGGCTATGACATCATTGAACATAAAGGAAACATTGTGGAAACGGCTGCCCAAACGGCAAAGGAATTTGGAGTGAAACGCCTTGGGTTCGAACAAAACCATATGACATTTGCCACGTATCAGCAGTACGCAGCCAAAGCAGGCGGTATAGAGCTTGTTCCAGTCTCTGAATCAGTTGAAAAGTTGCGCTTGATTAAGTCTAGTGAAGAGATTAAGATATTAGAGGAAGCTGCGAAGATTGCAGATCACGCCTTTGATCATATTCTCACTTACATCAAGCCGGGCCTGACGGAAATTGCTGTCATGAACGAGCTTGAATTTTTCATGAGAAAAGAAGGTGCTGAAGGATCTTCATTCGATATGATTGTTGCCTCAGGTGTTCGTTCAAGCCTCCCGCACGGAAGAGCGAGTGAAAAGGTCATAGAATCTGGTGATTTAGTGACACTCGATTTCGGTGCTTACTATAAAGGCTATTGTTCTGATATGACAAGAACGATTGCTGTTGGAACACCAAGCGACAAGCTAAAGGAAATTTATCATATCGTATTAGAAGCAGAAAACGCTGGTGTGGATAGAATCAAGCCAGGCTTAACAGGAAAAGAAGCTGATCGCATCACACGAGACATCATTGAAAAGTATGGCTTTGGTCAATACTTCGGGCATTCAACTGGGCATGGGCTGGGTATGGAAGTACATGAAGCACCAGGCCTTTCCTCACGATCAGAGGTCGTCTTAGAAGAGGGAATGGTCGTCACAGTTGAGCCGGGAATTTACTTGCCAGATGTCGGCGGCGTGAGAATTGAGGATGATATTGTCCTGACAGCTGACGGCAATAAACGATTGACCCACTCACCGAAAGAACTTATCATATTATGATGGTGAAATGTAGGAGGATGACAAAATGATTTCAGTAAACGATTTTCGTACTGGCCTGACAATTGAAGTGGACGGCGGTATTTGGCGAGTAGTGGATTTCCAGCACGTAAAACCAGGGAAAGGCGCAGCGTTTGTTCGTTCGAAACTGCGTAACCTGCGTACTGGTGCCATTCAAGAAAAAACATTCCGCGCAGGCGAAAAAGTAGCAAAAGCTCAAATCGAAACAAAAACAATGCAATACTTGTATGCAAATGGCGATCAGCATGTTTTCATGGATACAAGTTCTTATGAGCAGCTTGAACTAAGTGAAGCACAAATTAAAGATGAACTGAAATATTTGCTTGAAAATATGTCTGTTCAAATCGTGATGTACGGTGCTGAAACACTTGGAGTAGAACTTCCAAACACAGTAGAACTAGAAGTAGTAGAAACAGAGCCTGGTATTAAAGGTGACACAACATCAGGCGGCTCGAAACCTGCTAAAACTGAAACTGGTTTAATCGTCAACGTTCCATTCTTTGTGAACCAAGGAGATAAACTAGTGATTAATACATCAGACGGCTCATACGTCTCAAGAGCGTAATGAACGAAGAAAGACTGTAAACCTCGTGTTTACAGTCTTTTTTTATTGGAAAAATGACTCCTTAAGAAAAGCCCTCTCCCAATTCTCTCATTCATCTCTCTTTCTTCCTGAAAAACAAGACTACTTCCAGCTAGTCAAGCATATAGTGTAAAAAAAGCTGGAGGTTCTATATGAAACAATTTCTCCCAGGTCTACACCCGTCAGTCGCTGCAATGGCAGGTATGAGGTTCTTATCTGCCGCTATTGAACTGACGGCAGCCATCCTCATTTTAATCACAAATGATGTACGGAAAGCGGTAGTCATTAATAGTATATTGGCGATTATCGGGCCGCTCATTTTTATTATCACGATGACGATTGGAATCTATCAAATTGCAGGGCAGCTATCCTATGCCAAGCTCGTGTTTATTTTCATTGGTGTCGTGTTTATTCTCGTTGGGATCTATAAGTGAAACGGCTTGGCATAATTAACGGCTCACATCATACATTTTAGAGAAGAAAAAAAGGAGGGGAATTCGTTGCGGAGTTTGTTGGATATTCTCCCGAACTCGATTGGACAAGAACTCAGACTGTTGAAAGAGGCAGAATGGGCGCAAATAGAAGAAATCCGCATTCGCACGGATCGTCCTATAGAACTGATGCAAGGAGGAAAACCACGTTTTCTTTCTTATCACACAACAGGGGAAGATGCGTCTCAGCTTTTAGGCAGGCTGAGCAATTACAGCATGTACACACTTGAGGAAGAGCTAAAACAGGGCTATATCACCATATCTGGCGGACACCGGGTGGGACTTGCAGGAAAGGTGATCGTTGAAAATGGATTCGTCAAAGGGTTAAGAGATATCTCTTCATTTAACATCCGCATTGCCAAAGAAAAAATCGGGATTGCGCTTCCTTTTCTTCCTTATTTATATGAAGAACACTGGCACAATACACTCATCATCGGTCCACCGCAAACGGGGAAAACAACATTACTCCGGGATATAGCCCGTCTTGCTAGTACAGGTACAAAGACAATTCCTCCTAGAAAAACAGGCATTATTGATGAGCGTTCTGAAATCGCCGGATGTATCAGAGGGGTGCCGCAGCACCATTTTGGCCACCGGATTGATGTACTCGATGCGTGTCCAAAGGCTGAAGGGTTGATGATGATGATTCGGTCTATGAGCCCAGAGGTCATGATTGTCGATGAAATCGGAAAAAGTGAGGATGTCGAGGCACTTTTAGAAGCGATTCATGCCGGAGTCAACATCATCGTCTCAGCTCATGGCTATTCACTTGAAGATGTATATAAACGTCCCTCATTTAAGCCGTTATGGGAGCTTCGTGTGTTTGAACGATATGTTGAATTAAATCGAAACAATGGACCAGGCACGATTGGGCGGATGTACGGCGGGGACGGCCAAGAGATGAAATGGAGGCGGGGAGTGTGTTAAAACTCATTGGCGCTATTTTCATTGTCGCGGCCACGACTTGGGGAGGATTCGAGTTTGCCAAACGATATAGTGACAGACCTAAACAAATTCGGCAGCTGCGGTTTGCTCTCCAGTCTCTTGAAGCTGAAATTATGTATGGCCAAACCCCTTTAGCGCGGGCGGCAGAGCAAATTGCAGCGCAGGTAGGTCCTCCTGTGAATCAGCTGTTTGAACAATTTGCAGAAAAGCTGAAATTGGGGACTTTTTCTGCACGTCATGCATGGAACGAAAGTCTTGAGGATGTTTGGAAAAAAACCGTATTAAAAAAAGGCGAATATGAGGCATTGAAACACTTTGGAGAAACACTTGGCCAGCATGATGTCACTTCTCAGCAAAAGTATATCAAGCTTGCTTTAGGCCATTTGGAATCAGAGGAGAAAGAAGCTGAAATCGCCCAAGCAAAAAATGAAAAAATGGTCAGAAGCCTTGGGTTTTTAAGCGGATTACTACTGATTCTTTTATTGATGTGAGAGGAAGGGAGTCGAGAGCATGGGCGTTGATGTAAACGTCATTTTTCAAATTGCCGGAGTAGGCATCGTCGTGGCCTTTCTCCATACGATTTTAGACCAAATGGGGAAGAAAGAGTACGCTCAGTGGGTGACGCTGCTTGGGTTTATCTACATTTTGTTTATGGTGGCAACCATTGTAGACGATTTGTTTAAAAAGATTAAAGCCGTATTTCTATTTCAAGGATAGGGGAGGGCTTACAAATCGAAATCATACAAATTGTTGGACTTGGTTTAATCGCTACTTTTTTAGCATTAATCGTCAAAGAACAAAAGCCAACCTTCGCCTTTATGCTTGTGGTTTTTACCGGATGTGTGATTTTTCTTTATTTAATTGATCAAATCTATGCCATTATCTCGATGATTGAAAAAATTGCGGCAAGTGCCGGCGTCAATATGAAGTATGTTGAAACCATATTGAAGATCATTGGTATTGCCTATATTGCGGAATTTGGCGCTCAGCTGACAAAGGATGCTGGACAAGGCGCCATTGCATCAAAAATAGAGCTAGGCGGCAAGATCCTCATCTTGGTTATGGCGGTCCCGATTTTAACAGTCATCATTGAGACGATCTTAGGAATGATCCCGTCCATGACGTAAATGAAAAGAGGTGATGATAATGAAACGGGTGACTGCTGTTATAGGATTGATGCTTTTCTTTTGGCTGATTGCTCCTCATGCAGGTGCAGAAGAAAAAGAACCTTTATCTAATGAACAGCCAGCAGCAGAAGAAGTGGCGAATGGACAGGCTGATGCACTTGAGCTTCATTCCATCAGTGACTTTTGGGAAACCATATTGGACGAGTATGGCGGCTTTTTGCCAGAAAGCCAAAAGGGCACAGTGAAGGAAATGATTGACGGCGATAAAGAGTTGTCTCCCAAAACATGGCTGAAAGCCTTTGTACATTATCTATTTCACGAGGTCATTGCAAACGGAAAGCTCCTAGGTACTCTCATTTTACTCACCATCTTTTGTTCGCTTTTGCAGCTTTTGCAAAATGCCTTTGAACAAAGCACCGTCAGCAAAGTCGCATATGCTCTTGTTTATATGGTGCTGATCATTATTGCACTCAACAGCTTTCATGTGGCGATTTCCTATGCAACAGAGGCCATTCAAACGATGACCAGCTTTATTCTTGCTCTTATTCCTCTTTTACTAGCGCTTATTGCTTCATCAGGCGGGCTTGTCTCAGCCGGATTCTTTCATCCCGTTATTTTATTTTTAATGAACACGAGCGGTGTTTTCATACAGTATGTCGTTCTCCCGCTCATCTTTTTATCAGCGATATTGAGCATTATTAGTACGCTGACCGAACAATACAAGGTCACCCAGCTTGCTCAGCTGTTAAGAAATGTGGCAATTGGCGGGCTTGCCGTTTTTTTAACCGTTTTTCTCGGCGTCATTTCCGTTCAGGGTGCATCTGCGGCGGTTACTGATGGAATCGCCCTTCGTACAGCCAAATTCATTACCGGAAACTTCATCCCTGTCCTAGGCAGAATGTTTACAGATGCGACGGATACTGTGATCAGCGCCTCAGTTTTGCTCAAAAATACAGTCGGACTAGTTGGGGTCGCCATTTTGATTTCAATTGCCGCCTTCCCGGCAATTAAAGTACTTTCGTTAGCCCTTATCTATAAGCTTGCGGCTGCCATCCTTCAGCCGTTAGGGGGCGGACCCATCATCAGCTGTCTTGATGTCATTTCAAAAAGTGTGCTGTATATATTTGCCGCACTTGCAGTTGTGTCGCTCATGTTCTTTTTAAGCATTACCGTCATCATTACTGCGGGTAACCTGACCATGATGATGAAGTAAGGAGGGGACACCTTTTGAGCTTTCTCACGGAATGGATCACAAGCATTATTCTCTTTATCTTATTTGCGATTGTTATTGATCTTCTGCTTCCCAATTCGAGCATGCAAAAGTATGCAAAAATGGTCGTCAGCCTGCTGCTAATCGTGGTGATGCTCAATCCGATTTTTGCTTTATTTCGAGCAGATCCTGACCAAATTTTTTCAGAATTGATGAAAGGGAAGGAAGAAGCGCAGTCAGAAGAAATAAAAAATCAGATGAATTTAGAAAAAAAAGAAATACAAGCCTCTCAGCGTGCATATATTTTAAAGCAAATGGCTGTCCAACTAGAAAAAAGCGCAAAGGAGCCACTGGAGAAGGAGAGCTATGAAATGAAACACGTAGAAGTGCTGGCTGATGAGGAGCATCTGGATCAGAATATGGAGGCGGATCAATTTCGCATCAAAGCAGTTCTTTCCCCGCTCACAGGTGATGCTGTAGAAACGGTGGCAAAGGTGGACATTGATCTCTCCAGGCAAAAGGAGGAAAGCGCTGGATCTTCTAGCAAAGAGATCACGAGGGTGAAAGAGACACTTGCTGATGTTTGGAATACGAGTCCTGAGCATATCGCGCTGAACATTGAGGGAGGTGACGCAGCAGATCATGAATAACAAGGACTGGAAACAAAAGCTGAAATCATTCTTCCAGCCGCCTGAAAAAGGTGAAGGAAAACCCAAATTAACGAAGCACCATTACTTGCTGCTTGTATTCATTATCGGCGTATCTTTCATGTTAGTCAGTCAGATCTTGTCACCGCCATCAAGCAAACAACAAGCTGCGGTTCCTGCATCTAAAAAAACATCCTCAGAAGAGCAGGAGGTATTCAAACCGGCATCCTCAGGTAAACCAAAGAATTCAATTGAGGACGTAGAGCAGGAATACGAAAATCAGCTGAAAGAAATTTTAGAGACCATCATTGGCGTTGAGGATGTATCAATTGTGGTCAATGTAGATGCAACTTCTTTAAAAGTGTTTGAAAAAAACAAATCCAATAAAAGTACAACGACCGAGGAAACAGATAAAGAAGGCGGCGTGCGAAGTGTCACCGATCAAACAAAAGAAGAAGAAGTGGTCATCATCAAAAATGGTAATGAAGAAACACCAGTTGTTGTTCAAACGAAAAAGCCAGAAATTCGAGGTGTCCTCGTTGTTGCTCAAGGAGTAGACAACGTTCAAATAAAGAAAACCATCATTGAAGCGGTTACACGAGTGCTTGATGTACCGAGCCATAGAGTGGCTGTTGCCCCTAAAAAAATCAAGGAGGATTCGGAATGATGTTAAAAAAACAAACGGTGTGGCTATTAACGATGCTAAGTTTAGTTGTCGTATTAAGTGTGTACTATATCATGTCTCCACAGGGTGAAAATGCAGTGACAGTAGAAGATACGAAATCAAAAGGCACTGAAGAGAAAAAGGTTGAAACAGAAAAAGGGACGGATAAAGGGACGGATAAAGGGACGGATAAAGGTGCAGATAAGAAATCCACTGACAAAGAAACAAACGGCAAACAAGAGGATATCGAAACAAGCGGTGAAGAAGGAAAGGCTGTGTCAGAGCAAACAGATGATGAGCTTTTTACAACATACAGACTAGAGCTTGAAGATAAACGAAGCAAGCAGCGCGAAGAATTCAACGAAATCGTGTCCAGTGACGATGCAACGGCACAAGAAAAAAGTGAAGCATACGATCAAATGACCGCACTTAGTGAGGCAGAAGGAACTGAGCGTCAGCTCGAAACCTTGATCAAAACAAAAGGCTATAAAGATGCGCTCGTAAGTGCTGAAGGAGACAAAGTGAGCATCACGGTTCGTTCTGATAAAAAATCAAAGTCTCAAGCAGCGGATATTATTGATATGGTCACAAAAGAAATGAGAGGTCTTGATAATGTAGCTGTCACTTTTGAGCCGACTAATCAATAAAAAAGAACTGGCGCCCTTTTACCGAAAAGGGCGTTTTTTGATGCGGCTTGACGCCCTCTCCAAGGTGCTTACGCGAGGCGCTTCACCACAATAGTAGTTGAATTCATTGAAATCCTCCTGTAAGATGGTTATAGTATGTACTTTTAGTACTAGCCTATAATAAAAAGATAAATCCATACATAGGGGTGCAAATCCATGTTAAAAATCGAAGAAATTCATGAACTGATTAAATTAATTGACGACTCTACAATCGATGAGTTTACGTACGAAAACGAAGGTGCAAAAATCAAACTGAAAAAAAATAAAGAAGTCGTTCAGCAAGTTGCGGCACCAGCACCAGTGGCTCCAGTCCAAGCAGCTCCAGCTCAACAAGCTCCTACAGCACAAGCTCCAGCTCAGACCGAAGCCCCTGCACAAGAGGCAGCTGCGTCTGAAAATCTGCATAAAATCACATCCCCAATGGTTGGCACATTTTATGCTTCATCTTCACCAGAAGCAGATCCATACGTGACAACAGGCTCTAAGGTGAAGGAAAATTCAGTTGTATGTATCGTGGAAGCGATGAAACTGTTTAATGAAATCGAAGCAGAAGTAAAAGGTGAAATCGTCGAAGTACTAGCTGAAAACGGTCAGCTTGTAGAATTCGGACAACCCCTCTTTCTAGTGAAAGCAGAGTAAGGAGTACGATCATGATTAAAAAGCTATTAATTGCAAACAGAGGAGAAATCGCAGTTAGAATTATCCGCGCTTGTAAGGAGCTTGGAATTGAAACTGTTGCGGTATTTTCTGAAGCGGATCGCGATGCGCTGCATGTACAAATGGCTGATGAAGCATATTGCATCGGACCGACTGCTTCTAAAGATAGTTATTTAAATGTCACGAATATTGTCAGCGTAGCAAAATTAACAGGGACAGATGCCATCCATCCAGGATACGGCTTTTTAGCAGAAAATGCAGACTTCGCAGAGCTTTGCGAGGAATGTAATGTGATCTTTGTTGGCCCAACTGCGTCAGCGATTTCCAAAATGGGAACGAAAGATGTCGCGCGAGAAACAATGAAGAGTGCAGGCGTCCCGATCGTTCCTGGTTCTCAAGGAATTGTAAAAGATCTTGATGATGCTGTTTCAACAGCAGCTAGTATTGGGTATCCTGTGATTATTAAAGCAACTGCAGGCGGAGGCGGTAAAGGAATCCGTGTGGCTCGTACAGAAGAAGAGCTTATTAACGGAGTGACCATCACGCAGCAGGAAGCGGCACAAAACTTTGGGAACCCTGGTGTCTATTTAGAAAAGTTCATTGAAGACTTTAGACATGTGGAAATCCAAGTGCTTGCAGATCAGCATGGCAATACGATTCATTTAGGAGAGCGTGATTGCTCGATCCAAAGAAGAATGCAAAAGCTTCTTGAAGAAACGCCATCACCAGCACTGAATGCAGACATCCGTGAGCAAATGGGTGAAGCAGCCGTAAAAGCAGCAGAAGCTGTTGAATACACTGGTGCTGGAACAGTGGAATTCATTTATGATTATAATGAAGAGAAGTTCTACTTCATGGAAATGAATACTCGTATTCAAGTAGAACATCCTGTGACAGAAATGGTCACAGGTGTAGACTTGATCAAAGAACAGATCAAGGTTGCATCAGGTGAGAAGCTTTCTCTTACACAAGAGGATGTCGTATATGAAGGCTGGGCGATCGAATGCCGCATCAATGCAGAGAACCCAGAGAAAAACTTCATGCCTTCAGCTGGTGAAATTAAAATGTATCTTCCGCCAGGCGGTTTAGGAGTACGTGTTGATTCTGCCGCTTATCCGGGCTATGTGATTCCGCCATATTATGACAGCATGATTGCAAAAGTGATCACATATGGTAAGACAAGAGAAGAAGCGATTGCAAAAATGAAACGTGCGCTTCAAGAATTCGTCATTGAAGGAGTCTATACAACGATTCCATTCCACCTTAGATTGCTCGAGCATGAAACATTTGTGAGCGGTAATTTTAATACGAAGTTTTTAGAAACATACCAAATCATGAAATAATCACAGCTTTCGGAGGTGAATGATCGTGTCAGAAAACAATTTGCTTGAAATGAACCTTGATGAAGATCAATTGGGAAAAGTGCAAATTGCACCAGAAGTGATTGAAGTCATTGCTGGGATCGCCGCTTCAGAAGTCGAAGGCATTGCCGAAATGCGCGGCAATTTCGCTGCTGATGTAGCAGAACGCTTTGGTAAGAAAAATCACCGTAAAGGTGTAAAAGTAGATGTCTCTGATGAAGGAATCACAATCGATGTGTATTGTGTGGTTGAATTTGGCCTATCCATTCCAAAGGTATCCACTGCTGTACAAGAAAATATCCGTCAAACCCTTTTGAACATGACTGCCTTAACGATTAATGAAATTAACATTCATGTCGTTGGCATTCAATTTGATACAAAAGCACCTGAGGCTGAAGTAGATCAAGAAATGTAAAGAAGGGTTCAAGTGAAACCAAGGAGGCATTGCCTCTTTGGTTTTTTAAAGCCCATTTTTGAGTAATTTCCGAATATTGATAACGTCACGCGTTGATTGATTCGTTTTTCGTCACAGCTCGCATGGATCTTGGTGCGACCACGGTCAAAATATGTTATGATCTCTGTATGGCTTAACGACAAGCGGATAAAGTGGTTAAAGGAGTAAATAATGAAAAGAAGAACTGCAAGAGAAAAGGCGCTACAAACATTATTTCAAATTGATGTGAGCAATATTGATCCGAAAGAGGCCATTACACATGCGCTGGATGAACAAGAATCAGATCCTTTCTTCGAGGAACTGGTTTTCGGTGTGCTTGAACAAAAGGACAAGCTTGATGACATGATCTCTCAGCATCTAGTGAATTGGAAACTCGATCGTATTGCAAACGTAGACAGAGCCATTTTAAGGCTGTCTGTGTACGAGATGGTGTATCAAGAAGACATCCCACTTAGTGTCTCAATGAATGAAGCGATTGAACTCGCCAAATTATTCGGCGATGATAAAGCACCGAAATTTGTAAATGGTGTACTTTCAAACATTAAAAACGACCTAAAGCAGCAATAGGAGGATTCGACATGACAGCAACAATCATCGATGGGAAAGAAACAGCAAAAGAAAAGCGTGAACAATTAGCAAAAGAAGTAGAAGAGCTAAAACAAAAAGGAGTCACACCTGGTCTTGCCGTTATTCTAATCGGTGATGATCCGGCTTCACTTTCTTACGTACGCGGGAAGAAAAAAGCAGCAGAAGCAATGGGCATGCATTTCCAGCTTGATCATTTAGATGCTTCTTTAACAGAAGAAGAATTGCTTCAGCTGATTGATCAGTACAATGCGAACGATCAATTCCACGGGATTCTTGTTCAACTTCCACTGCCTAAACACATTTCTGAAAAAGCCGTCATTGAACGTATTTCACCTGAGAAAGATGTGGATGGTTTCCATCCATTAAATATCGGGAAAATGCTGCTTGGGGAAGATACATTCCTTCCTTGTACACCAGCAGGCATTGTTGAATTACTGAACAAAACGGGTGTCAGTCTTTCTGGAAAAGAAGTAGTCGTTGTTGGACGCAGCAATATTGTCGGCAAACCAGTTGGACAATTGCTGTTAAATGAAAACGCAACGGTTACTTACTGCCATTCAAGAACGGCGAATATTTCAGAACATACGTTAAAAGCGGACATTTTAGTTGTTGCCGTCGGTCGAGCAAACTTTATTAAAGCTGACCAAATCAAAGAAGGCGCAATTGTCATCGATGTAGGAGTCAATCGTTTGGACACTGGGAAACTTGTTGGGGATGTTGATTTTGAAGAAGCAAAAGAAAAAGCTTCTTACATCACACCAGTCCCTGGCGGAGTCGGTCCAATGACGATTACGATGCTTGCACACAATACGGTTAAATCAGCAAAACGTACATTAGCATAAGCTTTATCCATTCATCCACCTGCATACTGCCGGTGGATGAATGTGCGTTTTTGAAGAGGAGGAATACGTCATGAGTGAAAAAGCCTTTGTGACGGTCACAGCCCTTACAAAATACATAAAAAGAAAATTTGATGTTGATCCGCATTTAGAAGATATTTGGATCAAAGGTGAGTTATCCAATGTGAAGATACATTCAAGAGGTCACGTGTACTTCACCTTAAAAGACGAAAACGCACGCATGCAAGCTGTCATGTTCCAGCGTTCCGCATCAAAGCTGCCTTTTTCACCAAAGAGCGGAATGAAAGTGTTTGTACGCGGCGGGATTCAAGTATATGAACCAAGCGGCAACTATCAATTATATGCAAAAGAAATGCAGCCTGATGGTGTTGGTGCTCTTCATCTTGCTTATGAAGAGCTGAAGAAAAAGCTGGCAAGTGAAGGCTTATTTGATGCGCGCTATAAAAAACCAATTCCTGAATATCCAGAGGTTGTTGGTGTCATTACATCCCCAACAGGAGCGGCTGTTCGAGATGTCATTACAACGATTAACCGGCGCTATCAGCAGGCGAAAATCATTGTGCTTCCGGCGCTAGTCCAAGGTGAGAATGCCACCCGTTCAATCGTAGAGCGGATCAAGGAAGCAAATGACAAACAGCTCTGTGATGTCTTGATTGTCGGAAGAGGAGGCGGTTCGATTGAAGAACTTTGGGCCTTTAATGAAGAAGCTGTCGCAAGAGCGATCTTCGCATCAGACATTCCAATCATTTCTGCAGTGGGGCATGAAACGGACTTTACGATCAGTGATTTCACTGCAGACATGAGAGCACCCACACCAACAGGAGCAGCTGAGCTCGCTGTTCCAAGCACAGCCGATTTAATAGAACGAATCAAATCCATAGACATTCGGCTCACAAGGGCTGTGAAAAATCGAACTTCACAAGCGAAAGACCGTCTTGTGGCGCTGCAATCCTCTTATGCCTTTCGTTTTCCAAAACGATTGCAGGAGCAAAAAGAGCAGCAATTCGATTTGGTATTTGACCGTTTTCAAAAACAGCTGACGAGACAAATTGAACAAAAACGCAGTCAACTAGACCGCCAAACATACAGGCTGAAGCCGCTCCATCCAAAAGAGCAGCTGCTTCAGGCGAAGAAACGCCACGCCAATGAAACAGAACAGCTCGTTCGCAGCATGAATGTGCAAATGAAAACAATACATTCGCAGTTCCAATCTGTTCTTGGTAAACTAAATGCATTAAATCCACTTCAAGTGATGGAAAGAGGCTATAGTTTAGCCTATAAAGATGATGAACTGATTAAAAGTGTGAATCAAGTCGATACGAAGGATCAGCTGGCTATCACCATGAAGGATGGACGTCTGATTTGTGAGGTTATTGAGAAGGAGGGGCAATCATCATGACAGAATCAAATAAACAAAAAGAAGAACAAATGACATTTGAAGAAGCGATGAAAGGTCTTGAGGAGATCGTTGGGAAGCTCGAAGAAGGAGATGTACCACTTGAGCAAGCCATTCATTATTTCCAAGAAGGCATGACACTTTCAAAGCTTTGTCATGAAAAATTACAGCACGTTGAAAAGCAAATGGATTTCATTTTAAAAGAGGACGGTGAGCTGGCTCCTTTCTCAGTGAAGGAGGCAGATGCTGGTGACAAGTAATTTGCAGGATTTTTTAACAACACGAAAACAGGCCATTGAAGATTATTTATTTACATATGTCCAGGAATTGAAGATTCCAGAAGACCTAAAATCTTCGATGCTTTACTCTCTTGAAGCTGGAGGGAAAAGACTTCGTCCAGTTCTCGTTCTTGCTTTATTACATGCCTACGGAAAAAACGAAGAAGATGGCATACCGGTTGGCTGTGCTGTAGAAATGATTCATACGTATTCATTGATACATGACGACCTTCCTTGCATGGACGATGATGACCTTCGCAGAGGAAAGCCGACCAACCATAAAGTATACGGGGAAGCAACCGCGGTCCTCGCTGGAGATGCTCTTTTAACGGAAAGCTTCCACCTGATTACATCGCAGCTATCTAACAGCGTCTCTGCTGACCAAAAGCTCAGAATCATCGATGAGCTTGTGAAGTCAGCAGGTGCACTAGGAATGGTTGGCGGTCAATTTGATGACATGGAAGCAGAGCAAAAACAAGTGCCGCTTGCTGAACTAGAATCCATTCACGCCCGGAAAACAGGAAAGCTACTCACATTCAGCGTTACAGCAGGTGCAATGCTGGCAGGAGCATCAGATGACGATATCGAAAAACTAAGAGAATTCAGCTATCATATCGGGATTGCTTTTCAAATCCGTGATGACATTTTAGATCTCGAAGGAAGCGAAGAAAAAATAGGAAAACGGGTCGGCTCTGATACAGCGAATGAAAAGTCGACATATCCTTCTTTATTAACGCTTTCAGGAGCAAAAGAAAAGCTGCACGAGCACATCACACGTGCAAAAGAAATCGTCTCAAATCTTGAATTAGAGCAGCAATTGCTGCATGAGTTATGTGATCTGATCGCCTCAAGAGATCATTAAAAACAGCCTAGATTTGAGGGTCTTCGAGCAATTGTGGTAAACTGTAAACAGTTTATCATGATGAGACAACTCTTATTCCTGCTTGGTTTTCCTAGGAATAAGGCATTATATATGTAGATAGAAATTTTGTTGAAAGCGAGTTGATCCTGATTGGATCTTTTATCAATAAAAAATCCAACGTTTCTAAAAGGAATGTCAAATGCAGAATTAGAGGAGCTTAGTGCTGACATTCGCATGTTTTTAATTGAGTCCTTAGCTAACTCTGGCGGGCATATCGGTCCGAACCTGGGTGTCGTTGAACTCACAGTTGCCCTTCATAAAGTATTTGACAGCCCGAAAGACAAATTCCTTTGGGATGTTGGACATCAGTCTTACGTTCACAAGCTGTTAACTGGAAGAGGAGCGGAGTTTGATACACTTCGTCAATATAAAGGACTTTGCGGTTTTCCTAAACGAAACGAAAGTGAGCATGATGTTTGGGAAACAGGCCATAGCTCAACCTCATTATCTGGCGCAATGGGGATGGCGGCTGCGCGGGATATTAAAGGGACAGATGAATATATCCTTCCGATTATTGGAGATGGTGCATTAACCGGAGGTATGGCGCTGGAAGCTCTGAATCATATCGGTGATGAAAAGAAAGATATGATCGTCATCTTAAACGATAATGAAATGAGTATTGCACCAAACGTCGGTGCGATTCACACAATGCTTGGCAGACTGCGCACAGCAGGCAAATACCAATGGGTAAAAGACGAGCTCGAATATTTATTCAAGCGGATTCCAGCTGTAGGCGGAAAGCTTGCTGCCACAGCAGAGCGTATTAAAGACAGCCTCAAATATTTACTTGTGTCTGGCATGTTCTTTGAGGAAATGGGATTCACTTACTTAGGTCCTGTCGATGGACATTCTTATGAAGATCTTTTTGAAAACCTTGAATATGCAAAGAAAACAAAAGGTCCTGTCCTGCTGCATGTCATCACGAAAAAAGGAAAAGGCTATCAGCCGGCAGAATCCGATAAAATTGGGACTTGGCACGGCACAGGTCCATACAAAATTGATACAGGTGATTTTGTAAAACCAGCAGCTGCTGCACCGTCATGGAGTGGTCTTGTCAGTGAAACAGTCAGAAAGCTTGCGCGGAAAGATGAGCGAATTGTGGCCATCACGCCTGCGATGCCTGTTGGCTCAAAACTTGAAGGCTTCGCAAAGGAATTTCCTGAGCGAATGTTTGATGTAGGGATTGCTGAGCAGCATGCAGCCACAATGGCAGCTGGGCTTGCAACGCAGGATATGAAGCCATTTTTAGCGATTTATTCAACATTCCTGCAGAGAGCTTATGATCAAGTGCTGCATGATATTTGCCGCCAGAACCTCAATGTATTTATCGGGATTGACCGTGCGGGTCTTGTCGGTGCAGATGGAGAAACGCATCAAGGCGTGTTTGATATTGCCTTCATGCGTCATATGCCGAATATGGTACTTATGATGCCGAAGGATGAAAATGAAGGTCAGCACATGGTCAATACAGCCATTCAGTACGATGACGGTCCTATTGCCATGCGTTTCCCGCGCGGAAATGGGCTGGGCGTGAAAATGGATGAACAGCTGAAAACCATTCCGATTGGGTCTTGGGAGGTTCTTCGTCCAGGGAAGGATGCCGTGATCTTAACATTCGGTACGACGATTAAAATGGCGCTGCAAGCAGCTGAGGAGCTTCAAAAAGAAGGGAAATCAATTCGTGTCGTCAACGCTCGGTTTATTAAGCCGCTTGATGAAGCAATGCTAAATGATATTCTTTCTGAAGGTATTCCGATTTTAACGATTGAAGAAGCTGTGCTCCAAGGCGGGTTTGGCAGCAGCGTATTAGAATATATACACGACAAGAAAGCATCACATATCAAAGTAGAACGCATGGGTATCCCAGATGAATTTATTGAGCATGGAAGTGTTGATGCTCTGCTCGAAGAAATTGGTCTGACGAAAGCACAGGTTGCTGAGACTTTACGTGACCTGCTTCCTGCAGCACCAAGAAAAGGAATTGGATCATGACATCAAAGAAAGAACGACTTGACGTTTTATTAGTCGAACAAGGACTAATGGAAACAAGAGAGAAAGCAAAGCGTGCCATCATGGCAGGTATCGTTTACTCAAATGAAAACCGTTTGGATAAACCAGGAGAGAAAATTGCTCGTGATACACCGCTCACAGTGAAAGGGAATCCTCTCAAATACGTAAGCCGCGGCGGGTTGAAGCTCGAAAAAGCGCTCAAAGAATTTGACCTGACAGTTGAAGGGAAATTGCTGATTGATATTGGCTCATCAACAGGCGGATTTACAGATTGTGCTCTTCAAAATGGAGCGGTCAAATCATATGCTGTAGACGTTGGCTACAATCAGCTTGCGTGGAAATTAAGGCAGGATGACAGGGTCATCGTCATGGAGCGCACCAATTTCCGCCATTCAGTTCCAGCTGATTTTACTGAAGGATTGCCAGAAGTGGCATCAATTGATGTATCTTTTATTTCACTTAAACTCATTCTGCCGGCTTTAAAGCATATTCTTGTTCCCGGTGGTGACTGTATTGCACTCGTTAAGCCTCAATTTGAAGCGGGCAGAGAGCTTGTTGGGAAAAAAGGCATCGTGCGTGAGCCGTCTGTCCACCTGGGTGTACTAGAAGAGATGAATCAATTTGCTGCTAAAGAAGGCTATGATGTAAAAGCTGTATCATTTTCGCCTATCACTGGAGGAGACGGAAATATTGAATTTCTGCTTCATTTAGTGCTTCATCCTGATCAAGAAGAAAATGCGGCACTTCCGGTTTCAGAACTTGAAAAGATCGTCAAGGAAGCCCACTCCGTATTGAAAGAGAAGAAAAACAGCCCTGAGCCGGCTGACACATGAACTCGTTGAAACAAAAGGAATAATAGCTCGCTATTATTCCTTTTTACATGGTCAAAAGATGAGAATCGGCTGTATCTCACGTAATGCTTGTTTTTTGAAGTGTGCATCATATAACATAGAACGTAAAGACAAACTGAGAATGAAACGCCTAGGGGGGTCTAATATATGAATAAAGGTCAAAGGCATATTAAAATTAGAGAAATCATTGCAAGCCAAGAAATCGAAACACAAGATGAATTGGTCGATATTTTGAAAGCCGATGGATATAACATCACACAAGCGACCGTTTCTAGAGATATTAAAGAATTACATTTAGTGAAAGTTCCGACGAACAATGGGACATATAAATACAGTCTTCCTGCGGATCAGCGGTTTAACCCGCTGTCAAAGCTGAAGCGTTCCCTGATGGATGCATTTATTAAAATGGATGCTGCCAGTCATTTGATTGTTCTTAAAACAATGCCGGGTAATGCTCAGGCGATTGGTGCTTTAATGGATAATTTAGATTGGGAAGAAATTATGGGAACGATTTGCGGGGATGATACCATTTTAATCATTTGCCGCACCCCAGATGATACAGAGACAGTTTCGAGCAAAATTTTAGAGCTTCTATAAAGAATCAGGTTTACTAAAAGAGGTGTCAAATGAGTGTTAGCAGAACTAACCATTAAAAACTTTGCAATCATTGAAGAGTTAACGGTTTCATTTGAAAAAGGACTCACGGTCCTAACGGGGGAAACAGGTGCCGGAAAATCCATCATGATTGACGCTGTCTCACTTCTCGTGGGAGGAAGAGGTTCTTCTGAATTTGTCCGCTACGGTGAAAAAAAGGCAGAGCTGGAAGGGCTTTTTCTTGTACCAGCCGATCATCCTGTATTTGCTCTTTGCGAAGAGCAAGGAATTGATGCGTCAGATGAAATGATGATCCTCCGCCGTGATATTAACAACAGCGGGAAAAGCATTTGCCGTATTAATGGAAAGCTTGTCACCATCTCAATTTTACGTGAAGTAGGACGGCTTTTGCTTGATATACATGGTCAGCACGATAACCAGCTGCTCATGGAAGATGAAAATCATCTGCATTTGCTTGATCAATTTGGGGCAGAAGAAATTGCACCGGCTCTCTTGCAGTATCAAGAAGCATATGATCAATATATGAAGACGGCTCAAAAGCTAAGGCAGCTGTCTGAGAACGAGCAGGAAATGGTGCACCGGTTAGATTTACTGCAATTTCAGCTAGAGGAGATTGAGGCGGCGCAATTAGAGCCAGGAGAAGATGAGAGGCTTCAGGAAGAGCGTCATCAAATCAGCAACTACGAAAAAATCTATTCCTCACTTCAAAACGCGTATAACGCCTTGCGTAATGAACAAGGAGGACTTGATTGGGTTGGCATGTCCTCAAGCGAGCTTGAGCAGGTGTCTGAGATCAACGATGATTTGAAGAAGCTATCCGAACAAGTGTCGAACTCCTACTACTTATTAGAGGATTCAACCTTCCAAATGCGAAGCATGCTGGATCAATTAGAATTCGATCCGGCTCGTCTTGATTTTATTGAATCCAGGCTGAATGAAATGAAGCAGTTAAAACGAAAATACGGCACAACCGTTGAGGAAATTTTGGAGTATGCGGCGAAGATTGAAGAAGAAATAGATCAAATTCAAAATCGAGACAGCCACCTCCAGACGCTCAAAAATAAACTGGATGCGATGAGTCGTGATGCTCTGCTTGAAGCACTTAATGTTTCGGAGCTGCGAAAAAAATGGGCCAAAAAGCTAGCCAAGCAAATTCAAACGGAGCTCAAGGATTTGTATATGGAGAAGTCAGCATTTGACACAGCTTTTTCTGTTCGATATGCGCCTTTTGGCAGCACAGATTGTCCGCTTTTAGACGGAAAACCTGTCCAGCTCGGAAAAAATGGAATCGACCAAGCACAATTTGTCATTTCTACAAATACAGGCGAACCGATGAAATCTTTATCGAAAGTAGCCTCCGGAGGAGAAATCTCACGTGTCATGCTCGCTGTGAAGAGTATTTTCTCAGCCAAACAAGACGTCACATCCATTATTTTTGATGAGGTTGATACAGGCGTCAGCGGCAGAGTCGCACAGGCCATTGCCGAAAAAATTCACAAAGTAGCGTCTGGGTCACAAGTGCTCTGCATTACACATCTGCCTCAAGTAGCAGCAATGGCCGACACACATCTTTTCATTTCGAAACGCTCGAAAGCGGGCAGAACACTGACAAGTGTCAAACCATTAAGTCATGAAGAAAAAGTGAGTGAAATTGGCCGGATGATTGCCGGTGTGGAAGTGACAGAGCTGACAAAACAGCACGCAAAAGAACTATTGCACCAAGCAAATGATGTCAAAACAACAGGGTAGCTGAATCATCGGCTGCCTTTTTTTATGTTGTCTAAAAACCCGCGTATATACCCAAAAAATCGTCTTTTTCTTTTATCAATTTATCCAATCATTTTCTAAAGCTGCCGGTTATAAATCCTCTCGAAGAAGGCAAAAGTAAAGATGTAGCCAAAACATGAGTGTTCTGGTGTGGGTAAGGAGCGAGGAGAGTGAAAAATGAATGCCCGAAAAGATGAGAAAAGCCATTGGTGTGATTCTCCTTGTTTCTTTAATAAGTACAGGGTTTATGAGCATAGTGAAGGAGTACATCAGCATTCCAACAAATGTTGCTGTATTTGAAAAACAGAAGCACTCGATTGACACATCGATTGAAGCGTCAGCCAATGCTTCTTCGCCAGCCTTTAGCCTTTCAGAGAAAAAGAATCAGCTGGATATTACAGGACAAAAGGCGGGAAAAGCTGAAATTGTTTATGATTTTAAAGGATTTCCTATTAAGAAAACAAAAGTTGACGTTCTCCCTGAATTAAAAGTCATTCCTGGAGGGCAATCCATTGGCGTCAAGCTCCACTCTGTAGGAGTTCTCGTTGTAGGTTTTCATCAAATCACAACAGCAGACGGCAAAAAATCACCAGGTGAAGCCGCAGGCATTCAATCAGGGGATATGATCATTGAAATCAATGGTCAAAAAATGGAGAAAATGAATGACCTCACCCCATTTATCCAGAAAGCCGGGAAAACGGGTGAAACGCTTCGTTTGCTCGTAAAGAGAGATCATAAAACCTTTCAAACAACATTAACACCCGCAAAAGATGCGAGTGAAGGCATCTATCGAATTGGTCTTTACATTCGTGATTCTGCAGCAGGAATCGGCACGATGACCTTTTTTGAACCTTCATCTAAAAAATATGGTGCCCTTGGGCATGTGATTTCTGACATGGATACAAAAAAACCAATTGTTGTCGACAATGGTGAAATTGTCAGATCAACCGTGACATCGATTGAAAAAGGCACAGGAGGTAATCCTGGAGAAAAATTGGCGAGATTCTCTTCCGAAAGAAAAACAATAGGAGATATCTCCCGCAACAGCCCTTTTGGTATCTTTGGTACGTTAACCGAAAAGCTTGAAAATCATATAGCAGATAAACCACTTCCAGTCGCTTTATCAAATGAAGTAAAAGAAGGCCCAGCAGAAATTTTAACTGTTGTGGATCATGATAAAGTGGAGAAGTTTGATATTAAAATCGTCAGCACAACACCTCAGAAATTCCCAGCAACTAAAGGAATGGTATTAAAGGTAACAGATGAGCGTCTTTTAAGCAAAACGGGCGGAATCGTCCAAGGAATGAGCGGAAGCCCCATCATCCAAAATGGCAAAGTCATTGGAGCAGTCACACACGTATTCGTCAATGATCCGACTAGCGGGTACGGCGTACACATTGAATGGATGCTGTCAGAAGCAGGAATCGATCTTTATCAAAAAAACAAAAAAGCAAGCTGATCATCAAACTGCCGCGAATCTTCCGGCAGTTTTTTTCTACCCTTTCTTTCTCTTCCATCATGTTATAAAATAAGGAAAAAGAGATTTTTCGACAAAATGGAAAAAAGCATGTTGTCAAATTGCAATAATCGTCGATTCGTTAAGAAAAACGTAGAAAAAGCTAGATAATGCTCTATTATTCGGAAAATTAAAGTTTTTTAAAGGGGATAGCATGGTTTTGTCGAATTGAACACTCAGAAGAGAAATGCAAAAGACTAAAGGAATCGACATTGGGGAGGAAAGAACGTGGAGAAAATTAAAGTGTGTGTAGCTGATGACAATCGAGAGCTTGTTGGCCTGTTGACAGAGTACATTGAGGGACAGGAAGATATGGAAGTACTTGGCGTGGCGTATAATGGTCAGGAATGCCTGACATTATTTAAAGATAAAGAGCCCGACGTTCTCCTCTTAGATATTATCATGCCTCATTTAGACGGTCTTGCTGTACTGGAACGCCTCCGTGAAAACAATGAAATGACGAAACAGCCAAGTGTGATTATGCTAACGGCATTTGGACAAGAAGATGTCACGAAAAAAGCAGTTGATTTGGGCGCATCCTATTTCATTTTAAAGCCATTTGATATGGAAAACCTAGTAGGTCATATTCGTCAAGTCAGTGGAAACGGCACACAAGTTACCCATCGCTCTTCATCTATCCAAAACAGTGTTCTTCGTAACAAACCTGAACCGAAACGTAAAAACTTAGATGCGAGCATTACGACCATCATTCATGAGATTGGCGTGCCCGCTCATATTAAAGGCTATTTATACTTAAGAGAAGCGATTTCTATGGTGTACAATGACATTGAGCTTCTCGGAAGCATCACTAAAGTGTTGTACCCAGACATTGCGAAGAAATTTAACACGACTGCCAGCAGGGTAGAACGAGCGATTCGTCATGCCATTGAAGTGGCTTGGAGCAGAGGAAACATTGATTCCATTTCCTCACTCTTTGGTTATACTGTCAGCATGTCAAAAGCGAAACCAACCAATTCAGAATTTATTGCCATGGTAGCCGATCGTCTGCGTTTAGAGCATAGAGCAAGCTAGTATATTTTTCATAAAAAACGTTTCTTTATTGAGACGTTTTTTTATTTTGAAAGATGTTGTCAAAAATTGGTTAGGTTTGATAAAATCATCTTAATGTTTAAATTGGACAAACGGGTATCTTTATTTTCAGAATAAAATGAAAAATAAAGCATGAATAAAATAAAAATGACATAAAGTAGTGGTAATCAGCTGCGCCAATCGATCGTTAAGTTTTCAAAATAGAAGAAGAAAACGCTCATTCGTAAGAAAAAGGATGAGAGGAAAAGGTCTTATGGATTTGGTAATTAAAGCAAACGAGATCGAAAGTTCTATTTCTATTGACCTGATTGATTGGCGTTTTAAAGTCACTGGCTTCTTAGAGATTGTGCCATTTGAACTGAATATTCCCATTGTCGAATTTAATAATTTTCACATTCTTTTACTATGCTATAATAATGAAAAGAAGAGGGTGAGGTTATGGGGAAGCTGAAAATCCACTCTGCTGAGGTAGCGAACGAAATTAGCAAGTGGACGAGGGTCATTTCTCAGAATGACCTAGAAAAATCTGCTGTCTATAAAGAGAAAATTCAGAATTTGCTAAAAAATACAGATGAAGACCGTGAAGTTCTCCTTTATTATCAGCTTGTTGACGGCAGACATGAAATGTTACTTGGAAATATTGAAAAAGCCAATCAAATTATGAAAAGTGTCGGAACGCTCGATGATAAGGCAGATGACATTATTAATTTTTATTTTTATTTTTACAAAGGCCAATATGCTGCATATGTGAAAAAGTATGATGAAGCCATCAGTTTTTACAAAATTGCAGAACAGCGGCTAAAACGTGTGAATGAAGATCTGGAAGTAGGAACTTTTCACCATAAGGTTGCTTCGGTCTATTACGAACTGAAACAAAATTTCATATCCATTAATCATATTAAAAAAGCCATTGATACATTCAAAGCGCATGAAGAGTACACAGCGCAGGCGATTGACAGCTTGATTTTACATGCAAGTAATTGTATTGATTTGTTCCAATTCAATGAAGCAGAGGAAAAGTATCAAGAAGCACTTGAGAAAAGTAAGCGCATTAACAATGAAGTGCTGATTGGGAAATGCTATCACAATTTAGCGGTTCTTTATTATGCAAAGCATGATTATGAAAAAAGCGCACATTATGCCAAAAAAGGGATGGGCATTCAAATTCACCGTGATAATAGCCATTATTACATCCAGTCTTTATATGTTCTGGCAAATGCCTTGGTTCATCTAGGAGATCAAGAGGCGAGGGGATATATTAAAGAGGGTATTCTGTATAGTTGCGATATCCAAAATAATGAATATATAGTAAAATTTGAAATTTTGGATTTGATGTGCGAGAATAGTGGGGCAGCAGACGTATTCTCTGAAAAATTAGACTACATAGAAAAAAATAGATTATATGTGGAACTTGAGGATTTGTCTGAACAAATATCGAAATACTTCAAAGAACGAAATGACTATCAAAACGCCATTCGTTTTCTTGAAAAGAAATTCGATGCACAAATACTTCAAAAGAAAGTGGAGGTTATCTTATGAAAAAGTTGTTGTTAGGTGTAACCGTTGTTACAGCAGTCGCAGTTGTTTCTTCCCTTTTTGCTCTTGACGCAGAGACGACAGAGCAAGCCATCAGAGCGATTACGTGATCGAATTTATCTGTCAACCTCTTCGTACGAATCAGAAGAGGTTTTTTTATGTGCTCAAACTGGAAAAATGAAAAAAGACACGTCATAATGAAAGGAAGCATCATATTTAGAGGTGACCTATGACGAAAATTTTTGCACACAGAGGCTTTAAAGGCATCTATCCTGAAAACACCATGATAGCCTTCGAGCATGCACTCCATTCGGGAGCTGACGGAATTGAGCTGGATGTTCAGCTGACAAAAGACGGCAGACTTGCTGTCATTCACGATGAGAAACTAAACAGAACAACGAATATGAAAGGTTTAGTAAAAGACCATACATATGAAGAATTAAAAGCAGGAGATGCGAGTCATTCATTCTATGAAGAAACCGGTGCTGTATCCATTCCGCTTTTAGAGGAAGTATTAGAGCTAGTGACGCAGCAATCATCATTGATCATCAATATTGAACTGAAAAACTCCATTTATCGATATCCGGGTATCGAGGAGAAAGTAAAAAAGCAAATTGAGCATTTTCAAATAGAAGATCGTGTACTTGTTTCATCGTTTCATCACGGCAGTTTAGCTCTTTTTCACAAACTGATGCCGCATGTTGAACTAGCTGTTCTCACAATGGATGTGATTCATCAGCCGGAGATGTATATAAAAACAGTACCAGCAAGAGGCTACCATCCGAATATCAAGGGTGCAGGTGTGACCAAAGAGGTTGTGTCAGTTCTCCATGCATCTCAGCAAGTGATCAGGCCGTTTACAGTAAATAGTGAAAAGCAAATGAAAAACATGTTTTCCTTAGGTGTCGATGGCATTTTCACTGATTTTCCTGATCGAGCCGTGAAAATAAGAGAAGAGATGAAATAAAGACCTGCTATTATCAGCGGGTCTTTTTTTCACGTTTTATCTCTGCTTAAAGCGAGCAGTTACTTTATTTCGTTTACGGTCTCTATATAAAATAAAGCCAGCCACTACATAAAGTCCCACCCCTAAAAATACCAACCCTGCAATTCCTTGCAGCCATAAAAATGGAAATGGCTCAATGATGATGCCGAAAACAGTATCACGCAGCAGCTTAATCCCAAGTGCTGCAAGCGCGCCAGGTATTAAAATAATCACTAGTGCAAGTATTCTCCCCATCAAATGTCCCCTTAAACGTCATTTACTTCCATTGTCTAATTCAAAAAATATTTTGTCAAGAAAGGAAAACGTGGTAATATAAGAGTTGTGCAATTTTTTGCAACGGAAAAATATGGTGTGCAAATTTTTTCATATAAAGGGGTAACGGGATGCAGAGAGTCTTGATTGTCGGTGCAGGACAGGGTGGATCAGCATTGCTTGAAACATTGCTGAAAACAAATACGATTCAAATCATTGCGATCGCCGACCTTGATCTTGAGGCACCGGGGATGGCAGAAGCGAAAAAGAATGGAATTGATACGACAACGGATTGGAAAGAATACATAAAAGATGACATTGATATCATCATTGAAACAACAGGCAGTTCAGCAGTGCTGAAAGAACTGATGGAAGAAAAGCCAGAGCACGCTGTCATTGTTCCAAGTTCGATGGCTTACGTGATCTCAGAATTAATGTCAGAAAAACAGCAGCTGATTCAAATTTTAAAGGAACAAACCTATAAGCATGACCGCATTTTTAATGCAACAAACGACGGGATGATTTTTATAAACATGGATGAAGAAGTCGTCCTATTTAATCGATCAGCAGCCAAAATGGTTGGATGTTCGCAAAAAGATGCGATTGGCCGCCACATACGAGAAGTAATCCCAAACACAAAGCTACCCGACATTTTAAGATCGAGAGAGCCAGAATTTAATCAAAAACAGTTTCTGAATCAGCAAATACAAATTGTCACAACGCGTTTGCCAATTATTGATGACGCGGGGAGAATGCTAGGCGCTTTATCCATCTTTAAAGATATTACAGATGCCGTTGAGCTTGCGGAGGAAGTGACAAACCTTAAAGAAGTGCGAACGATGCTGGAGGCGATCATTCAATCGTCGGATGAAGCCATATCAGTTGTTGATGAACAGGGAAAAGGGATCTTAATCAACCGAGCTTACACGAAAATGACTGGATTAACAGATAAAGAAGTTGTGGGGAAACCAGCAGGTGCAGATATTTCTGAAGGAGAAAGCATGCATCTGAAGGTACTTGAAACAAGAAGACCAGTTCGAGGCGTCAGAATGAAAGTCGGGCCGAATAAAAAAGATGTGATCGTCAACGTAGCCCCAGTCATCGTTGATGGCATCTTAAAAGGCAGTGTCGGTGTCATTCATGACGTATCAGAAATTCAATCACTCACGAATGAATTAAATAAAGCAAGACAGCTCATCCGAACACTTGAAGCAAAGTACACTTTTGAAGACATTATTGGGGAAAGTGAGCAAATGCTTGTGGCGCTTGAGCAGGCAAAGCTAGGCGCGAAAACGCCAGCCACGATATTACTCCGGGGAGAATCAGGAACTGGAAAAGAGCTGTTTGCGCATGCCATTCACAATGAAAGTGACCGAAAATATAATCGCTTTGTACGGGTCAACTGTGCGGCCTTATCAGAGACCCTTTTAGAGTCAGAGCTTTTTGGCTATGAAGAAGGAGCGTTTTCTGGTGCAAGGCGCGGCGGGAAAAAAGGGCTGTTTGAAGAGGCGAACCAAGGCAGCATTTTTTTAGATGAAATTGGTGAAATGACGCCAAGTACACAGGCGAAGCTGCTGCGCGTCATGCAGGAGAAAGAAATTGTAAGAGTAGGCGGAACAAAGGCTATACCGGTCGATGTTCGTGTCATCACGGCAACGAATGTCAATATCGAAAAAGCGATGGCGGAAGGGAAGTTCAGAGAGGACTTATATTATCGGATGAACAGATATCCGATCTCCATCCCGCCTCTAAGGCAGCGTCTTGAGGATATTGAGTCGTTAAGCAAACGTCTCATCCAAAAGATCAATTTAGACTATGGACGGAACGTGAGCGGCTTAACGGAACAGGCTCTCAAAAGACTGCGGTCATATAAGTGGCCTGGGAACGTAAGAGAGCTTGAAAATGTACTTGGACGAGCCATGATCTTTTTGAACCCGCAAGAAGAATGGATTGATGAGGGGCATATTTCGTTCATGGAGTCAGAAGATCAGGAAGAAAAAGAGCAGCAGGAACTGGCTGTCAGTCAATTTGAGGGAGAGACGCTATCGGATGCTGTTGAGGCATTTGAAGCGCAGCTCATTAAACAAACCCTTGAAAAGCATCAATTCAATCGCACGAAAACAGCGAAAACGTTAGGGATCAGTATTCGGAACCTTTACTATAAAATGGATAAATATCAACTTGCAAAAGATAGCATGCAATAAAATGCATGTAAACTGCAAAAGATTGCATGAATGTCATGCGAACTGCCTCATTTCACTGCGTTTCAAACTGGCACGGAACTTGCATATAAAACATGAACCGAGCACAAGGAAAGGTGGGCATATATGAAGCTTGACGATCTGATTATGAAAGCCGCCCGGCTGCAGAATAAAACAGCGGCTGTGGCTCATGCAGAAGACGAAGAAGTGCTTCATGCCATCAAGATGGCAATTGAACGAAAGGTCGCTCGCTTTCTCCTGGTTGGGAACAAACGCAACCTGAAGGAGCTAGTGAAGCAGCATGAAATCAATGAGGACTGGATAGATATTATTCATTCAGATTCTCCCGAAGAATCGGCCAAAATTGCCGTGCAGGCAGTGAGCGAGAAGCATGCAGATATTTTGATGAAGGGGCATGTCCCGACAGCCGTTCTTTTAAAAGCGGTACTGAATAAAGAATATGGGCTCAGGACAGCAAGTGTCCTATCACATGTTGCGGCATTCGAAGTGCCGGGCTTTGACCGCTTTATTTATGTCACGGATTCTGCGATGAACATCGCGCCCGATTTAAATATGCTGAAGGAGATAACGATCAATTCTGTTCAAGTAGCACAAGCTGTCGGTAACGACATGCCAAAGGTTGCAGTGCTCTCTGCGGTGGAGGTCGTGAATCCGGCAATGGATTCAACTTTGACTGCGGCAAGTCTTGCGCAAATGAACCGGCGGGGGCAGATTTCTGGATGCCTGATTGATGGGCCTCTCGCTTTAGATAATGCCATTTCTCAAACGGCAGCTTCTCATAAAAATATTACGAGTGATGTAGCCGGCCATGCAGATATATTGCTTGTGCCAACAATTGAGGCAGGAAACATTCTTTATAAATCTCTCATCTACTTTGCACATGCAAAGGTGGGAGCTGTGGTGGCAGGAGCGAAGGCGCCGATTGCTTTAACAAGCCGGTCGGATTCAGCCGAAAGTAAGCTTTATTCAATTGCACTTGCCATCTGTACATCAAATTAAGCGGAAGTAATAGGAGGAATAACACGATGGAACTTTTTAAATATATGGAACGATACGATTATGAACAGCTTGTATTTTGTCAGGATGAGCAGTCTGGCTTAAAAGCCATTATTGCGATTCATGATACAACACTTGGGCCGGCACTAGGCGGAACGAGAATGTGGACGTATGAAAACGAAGAAGCAGCCATTGAAGATGCACTGCGTCTAGCAAGAGGAATGACTTATAAAAACGCGGCAGCAGGACTTAATCTTGGCGGCGGAAAAACGGTCATCATCGGCGACCCGAGAAAAGACAAAAATGAAGAAATGTTCCGTGCATTTGGACGTTACATTCAAGGGCTGAATGGCCGCTATATTACAGCGGAAGATGTTGGTACAACGGTAGAAGATATGGATCTCATTCATGAAGAAACAGATTTTGTCACAGGGATCTCTCCTGCATTTGGTTCATCCGGAAATCCGTCTCCAGTCACTGCTTACGGTGTATACAAAGGGATGAAAGCCGCTGCCAAAGCAGCATTTGGGACCGATTCATTAGAAGGAAAAACAATTGCCGTCCAAGGTGTTGGAAATGTCGCTTACAACCTGTGTAAACATCTGCACGAAGAAGGCGCGCAGCTCATTGTCACAGATATCAACAAAGACTCTGTCAAGCGAGCTGTTGAAGACTTCGGCGCAAAAGCAGTCGACCCTGACGATATTTACGATCAAGCATGTGATATTTATGCACCGTGCGCACTTGGTGCAACCATTAACGATGTGACCATTCCTAAGTTAAAAGCAAAGGTGATTGCAGGTGCTGCAAATAACCAGCTGAGAGAAACGCATCACGGAGACCTTATCCATGAGATGGGGATTGTATATGCTCCTGATTATGTGATCAATGCAGGCGGTGTGATTAACGTTGCTGATGAGCTTTATGGCTATAATGCAGATCGTGCGATGAAAAAAGTCGAAGGCATTTATCAAAATATTGAACGAGTGATTGAAATCTCAAACCGTGATGCCATTCCAACATATAAAGCGGCAGACCGATTGGCTGAAGAGAGAATTGAAAGAATGCGCAAATCAAGAAGTCAATTCTTGCAAAATGGTCAACATATTTTAAGCCGTCGCTAATTTGAAGAATGAGTTGAAACGGAGGTTTTGTTTTTGCTGACAAAAGAATGGCGTATTCTCACGATTAATCCTGGCTCTACTTCAACAAAAATTGGTGTGTTTCATAATGAACGTTCTATTTTTGAAACGACACTTAGACATACAGATGAGGAATTAAAGCAGTTTCCTCATATCATTGATCAATTTTCATTCCGTAAAGAAACCATTTTGAAAACACTGCATGAACAGGGGATGAACATCTCAAAGTTTGATGCAGTTTGTGCGCGCGGCGGTCTTCTTCGTCCGATTGAAGGAGGCACATATGAAGTCAATGAGCAAATGGTGGAAGACCTAAAAGAAGGATATGCCGGCCAGCACGCATCCAATCTCGGCGGAATCATCGCGAGAGAAATTGCACTTGGCCTGAATATCCCAGCTTTTATTGTCGATCCAGTTGTAGTGGATGAACTAAAACCAATTGCTCGTATTTCAGGGCTGCCAACGATTGAAAGAAAAAGCATTTTTCATGCATTAAATCAAAAAGCGGTCGCAAGAAAAACAGCTGCTTCTTTTGGAAAAAGTTACGAAGATTTAAACATGATTATTACTCATATGGGCGGCGGTATCACCATTGGTGTTCATGAAAAAGGAAAAGTCATCGATGTCAATAACGGTCTGCACGGCGAAGGTCCTTTCAGCCCCGAGCGTGCGGGAACCTTGCCGACAGGTGATCTTGTAAATCTTTGTTTTTCGGGTGAGTATACCCAAGAGGAAATGCTCAAACGCATTATTGGTGAAGGCGGACTTGCGGGCTATCTTGGCACGACAGACGCTGTGAAAGTGGAACGCATGATTGAAGCAGGTGATCAGCGGGCTGCGCTTATTTATGAAGCAATGAGTTATCAAATTGCCAAGGAAATCGGTGCAGCGAGTGCTGTCTTAAAAGGAGCAGTTGACGTGATTGTGTTAACAGGCGGCCTTGCGTACAGCAAACAGATTACATCAAGTATTCGCGGCTATATTGACTGGATTTCAGATGTTGTCGTGTATCCAGGTGAAAATGAGCTGCAATCGTTAGCAGAAGGTGCGCTTCGTATTTTAAAAGAAGAAGAATCACCGAAAGAATACCCAAATGATCAACGGATCGAGAAAGGTGTGACAAGTCATGGCAACTGAATATGACCTCGTCATTCTTGGTGGAGGCACAGGCGGCTATGTGGCAGCCATCCGTGCCTCACAGCTTGGATTGAAAACAGCAGTTGTAGAAAAATCAAAGCTTGGCGGAACATGTCTTCATAAAGGCTGCATTCCGTCTAAAGCGCTGCTCAGAAGTGCAGAAGTTTATCAAACCGTCAAACGCGCAGCTGATTTTGGTGTTGAGGCAGGCGGCGTTGCCTTGCAATTTGTCAATGTGCAGAAAAGAAAAACAGAGATCGTCGAAAAACTAGCAGGCGGCGTCAAACATTTAATGAAACAAGGAAAAATTGATGTATATGAAGGGATCGGCCGTATTCTTGGCCCATCTATCTTTTCTCCAATGCCAGGAACGATCTCCGTAGAAATGGCAAATGGAGAGGAAAATGAAATGCTCATTCCAAAGCAGGTCATCATCGCGACAGGATCAAGACCGCGTGTGCTGCCAGGGCTTGAAGCAGATGGAACACACATCCTCACATCAGATGATGCACTTGAACTGCCAGAGCTTCCACAGTCGATGCTGATTGTCGGAGGCGGAGTGATCGGAATCGAGTGGGCGTCTATGCTCAATGATTTTGGTGTGAACGTCACTGTGATTGAGTTTGCAGACCGCATTTTGCCAACAGAGGATCATGACATTTCTAAAGAAATGGAAAAACTATTATCTAAAAAAGGCATCACTTTTGTGACAAATGCGAAGGTACTGCCAGATAGTGTAGGAAAGCAGGAGAATCTCGTGACAATTCAAGCGGAAAAGGATGGAGACATTCAGACGTTTGAAGCGGAAAAACTTCTTCTTTCAGTCGGCAGAGTACCTAATATCGAAGGCATAGGTCTTGAAAACACGGACATTCAAACCGAAAAACAAGGCATTGTCGTGAATGAACATTATCAAACGAAAGAATCGCATATTTACGCAATAGGAGATGTCATTGGCGGGCTTCAGCTGGCACATGTCGCTTCACACGAAGGTATGATTGCTGTAGAACATATGGCTGGGAAAGATCCGAAGCCGCTCGATGAAACGCTCGTATCTAAATGTGTTTACTCTCACCCAGAAACTGCAAGTGTTGGACTCACTGAACAGGCGGCAAAAGAGCAGGGCTTTGAAGTCAAAATAGGGAAATTTCCATTTATGGCGATTGGAAAAGCGCTTGTGTACGGGGAGTCTGATGGATTCGTCAAAATCATTGCCGATCAAAAGACAGATGATATTTTAGGAATTCATATGATTGGTCCTCATGTAACAGATATGATATCTGAAGCTGGATTAGCCAAAGTACTTGATGCAACCCCGTGGGAAGTGGGGCAGACGATACACCCGCATCCGACCTTATCAGAGGCGATTGGTGAGGCAGCGCTTGCTGTTGACGGGAAGGCGATCCATTTTTAATCAAGGAGGGAAACATGATGAGTAACATGCGTCATCAGGAATTAGGATTATCAGATGAACAAGCAATTGATATATATAGAACAATGCTCTTAGCGAGAAAAATCGATGAACGGATGTGGCTTTTAAACCGTTCGGGGAAAATTCCATTCGTCATTTCTTGTCAAGGACAGGAAGCGCAGCAAGTAGGCGCTGCATTTGCTCTTAATAGAGAAGAAGATTACGTCTTACCTTACTATCGTGATATGGGAGTTGTCCTTGCTTTTGGAATGACAGCAAAAGATTTAATGATGTCTGGTTTCGCAAAACAAGACGATCCAAACTCAGGCGGAAGACAAATGCCAGGGCATTTTGGGCAAAAAGCAAATCGAATTGTGACCGGCTCTTCACCTGTAACAACGCAGGTTCCTCACGCGGTGGGGATTGCCCTTGCTGGACGATTAGAGCAGAAAAACTTTGTCAGCTTTGTCACGTTCGGTGAAGGCTCATCAAACCAAGGAGATTTTCACGAAGGCGCAAACTTTGCTGCTGTGCATAAACTGCCTGTTATTTTCATGTGTGAAAACAATAAGTATGCGATTTCCGTGCCATATGACAAACAAGTAGCCTGTGAACGCATTTCAGATCGTGCGATTGGGTATGGTATGCCTGGCGTCACTGTAGATGGAAATGATCCGCTTGAAGTATATGCGGCTGTCAAAGAAGCGAGAGACCGTGCGGCTAGAGGCGAAGGCCCGACATTGATTGAAACGATCTCTTACCGTTTAACTGCGCACTCAAGTGATGACGATGATTCAAGCTATCGAGAAAAAGAAGAAGTGCTCGAAGCAAGAAAGAAAGATCCGCTCATCCAATATGAAACGTATTTAATCGAAGGAAACGTCATGACTTCAGAAATGAAAGAAGAGATGACAAAAGAAATCATGCAAATCGTAAACGAAGCTACTGATGAAGCGGAAAACGCAGCTTATGCTGATGCAGAAAGCGCACTTCGTTACGTGTATGCGGAGTAAGGGGGAAGAAAAATGCCTGTTATGTCATATATAGACGCCATTACACTGGCGATGAAAGAAGAAATGGAGCGAGATCCGAAAGTGTTTGTGCTCGGAGAGGATGTCGGGAAAAAAGGCGGCGTATTTAAAGCGACAGCGGGTCTTTACGAGCAATTTGGAGAAGCGCGCGTCATGGATACACCTCTTGCAGAATCAGCCATTGCTGGTGTAGGTATTGGGGCAGCAATGTATGGAATGCGCCCAATTGCAGAAATGCAATTTGCGGATTTCATTATGCCTGCAATCAACCAAATCATTTCAGAGGCTGCAAAAATTAGATACCGCTCAAATAATGATTGGAGCTGTCCAATGGTCATCCGCGCACCTTACGGGGGCGGAGTACACGGGGCACTTTATCATTCACAATCGGTCGAAGCCATTTTTGCTAACCAGCCTGGTTTGAAGATTGTGATGCCTTCTACACCTTATGATGTCAAAGGTCTTTTAAAGGCTGCAGTGCGTGATCCAGATCCTGTATTGTTCTTTGAACATAAACGTGCATACCGTCTGATTAAAGGAGAAGTACCTGAAGAGGATTACACTCTTCCGATTGGAAAAGCAGATGTGAAACGTGAAGGCGATGATATCACGGTCATTACATATGGCCTTTGTGTCCATTTTGCGCTGCAAGCAGCAGACCGCCTTGCTAAAGACGGCATTTCCGCTCATATTCTCGATTTGAGAACAGTGTACCCGCTTGATCAGGAAGCGATTATAGAAGCGGCTTCTAAAACAGGTAAAGTGCTTCTGTTAACTGAAGATACAAAAGAAGGCAGCATCATGAGTGAGGTTGCGGCGATCATTTCGGAGCATTGCTTATTTGATTTAGACGCACCAATCAAACGTCTTGCTGGACCAGATATTCCGGCAATGCCTTATGCGCCGGCAATGGAGAAATTCTTCATGGTCAACCCGGATAAGGTAGAAGCTGAAATGAGAGAGCTGGCGGCGTTTTAAGAAAGAGGAGGGTTTCAAAGTGGCAATTGAACAAATGAAAATGCCTCAGCTAGGTGAAAGTGTAACAGAAGGAACTATTAGCAAATGGCTCGTTTCACCTGGCGATCATGTGAATAAATACGATCCGATTGCGGAAGTCATGACGGATAAAGTGAACGCAGAAGTCCCGTCATCTTTTACAGGAACGATTACAAAGCTATCGGCTGAGGAAGGCGAGACGCTGCAAGTAGGAGAAGTGTTCTGTGAAATTGAAGTAGAAGGAAGCGAGCAGCAGAGTGCAAAAGAAGAAGCACCTGAGCAAAGCGAAGCGCCTGAAGCAGATCAAACAAATGAGAATCAAAGTCAAAAGAAACGTTACTCTCCAGCCGTTCTTCGTTTAGCAGATGAGCATGGCATTGATTTAGCGGCTGTTCAAGGTACGGGAGCAGGCGGCCGAATTACTAGAAAAGATTTGCTCCAGCTCATTGAAAACGGCGGCGTCAAAGAGAAGACAGCACCTGTCAATGAACGTGCCGTTCAACCGGAGCCTGCGCAGTCATCTCAAGCAAAAGCGGCGCCTGCCGTCCCTTCCATGCCTGGTGATGTTGAGCTGCCAGTCACGCCGATCCGTCAGGCAATTGCGGCCAATATGCTGAGAAGCAAACATGAAATTCCGCATGCATGGACGATGATGGAAGTCGATGTGACAAATCTAGTGACAAGAAGAAATCAGCTGAAGGATCAGTTTAAAGCAAAAGAAGGCTTTAACTTGACGTTCTTTGCGTTCTTTGTCAAAGCAGTGGCTCAAGCCTTAAAGGAATTCCCTGAAATGAACAGCATGTGGGCAGGAGATAAAATTGTGCAGAAGAAAGCGATCAATGTTTCGATTGCTGTCGCTACAGATGACGCGCTTTTTGTTCCAGTCATTAAGGATGCGGATGAAAAGACCATTAAGGGCATCGCCAAAGAAATTCATGAGCTGGCGTCTAAGGTGAGACAAGGGACGCTCAAGCAAAGTGATATGGAAGGCGGTACCTTCACTGTCAACAACACGGGATCTTTTGGTTCGATACAATCAATGGGAATCATTAATTATCCGCAAGCGGCGATTTTACAAGTAGAATCGATCGTGAAGCGTCCAATGATAGTAAACGGAATGATTGCGGCAAGAGACATGGTCAATCTTTGTCTTTCATTAGATCACAGAGTACTAGATGGTCTTGTATGCGGCAGATTCCTTCAGCGAATTAAACAAATCCTTGAAGGCATCGACGAGCAGACATCTGTTTATTAAAACAATATTTTCCCCCTCCCGGCATGAGAGGGGGATTTCCACATCTAGGAGAAAGGAGCGATGATATGTCTGGACTAGATTTTTTTGCTTTTCTAACGATTGGTCTCATGTTTATCACAGCGATTGCCTTCGCTTTTCTGCGGTACATTTCTAAATCACGCAATCATCCTGAACGATTACTGCTTATCATATCGATCGTTTCAATCATTCAAATCGTGTACTGTCTGCTGATTGTCGGCGGGTTTAAAGGAGCAGCCAATAGCTTTTTAGGAATATCACTTCTCGCTGGGACACTTCTCGGATATGCACTTGAATATTTATACAGACGCTATATCAAAAAAACGCCCGAATCAAAATGATGTCGGGCATTTTTTTATTCTGCTGGAACAATAAAGGTCAAATGCTGTTTTAACACTTCTAAAGAAGAGGGGGCCTTCATATAAACCTCACCATCCGTATCAGCATCCATTTCCTCTTTTGTGTGGATACGAATACTGGACGCTTGAATGAGAGACAGATCGCCGGTGAAATCCTCCAGCTCTTCCCGGTTCATTGAGAAGATTTCTTTTAAAGCAGAGAAACTCGTATTTCTGCAAATTAAGATTTCTGCTTTTCCATCATCAATGGCTGCATGAGGCAAATCAATTTTATTTGTACCGATAAAATGTCCATTCATGACAAGAACGATGACGGCTTCCTCTTCCCAGCTTTCCTCTTCTGTCTCAATACGTACGTGAAAAGGATCTGTTTGCTGCAAGGTGCGCAGGGCACTAGTGAAGTAGCTGATTTTGCCGAGTACGGCTTTTTCCTTGTCGTTAATATTGTTGGACGTGTCTGCGATCAGCCCAATTCCCCAAAAGTTTAACACGTATCGATCTTCTGCTTTGATTAAGTCGACCTTTTTCTCTTTGCCGTCTACAATCATTTGAGCGGCTTTTTGCATTTGTTGAGGAATACCAAGTGTTCTAGAAAAATCATTGCATGTCCCGCCTGGCAATATCGCTACAGCGGGCCTTTTTTCTAAACCGCCAATACCGTTCATGCATTCATGCACGGTTCCATCTCCGCCTAATATAATGAGCAATTCCACCGTCTCATCAATATGACGGCAGAAATCATAAGCATCATTTGGCTGCTTTGTTGGTTTCAGAATGAGTTCATCAATATGTAGAGAAAGAAGAGGCACTGTTTGACCGAGTGTTTTTTCCATGTTTTTTTGTCCAGCATTTCCATTATAAATGAGCATCGCTTTTTTGAATTGTGCCATCACGCAGTTCTCCCTTTCATCTCTTTATCATCACTTTTCCCCAATTTGACAGCTCATAAACGATGTTCGGAAAAAGAGGCGAAGGAAAAGACAACACATTTGCCCGCAGGCGTTTTACTTGATATGATGGAGTTAAAATGGTTTTGGTACGCAAAAGGAGTGGACGGACATGAATATTGATTTTAATTTATTTATGAATGATATTGTGAAACAAGCGAGAGAAGAAATTAAGCAGGCAGGCTACACTGAGCTCACGTCAGCTGAAGAAGTAGACGAAGCACTGACTAAAAGAGGAACGGCACTTGTCATGGTGAATTCAGTATGCGGCTGTGCAGGCGGTATTGCAAGACCAGCTGCCGGCTATTCTGTTCATTACGATAAACGTCCAGATCAATTGCTGACAGTGTTTGCTGGACAGGACAAAGAGGCAACGGCAAGAGCCCGTGAATACTTTGAAGGCTTCCCGCCATCTTCACCATCTTTTGCCTTATTAAAAGATGGAAAAATCATTAAAATGGTTGAACGTCATGAAATTGAAGGGCATGAGCCAATGGAAGTCGTGTCAAAACTACAAGCCGCTTTCGATGAGCATTGCGAAGAAATCTAACATGTGACTTTTGAATGAATAAATATAAAGCAGTCCGGTCTTTAGATCGGTCTGCTTTTTGTTTATATAAGACAATAGAATCAAAATAATTTTAGCAAAATACTATTGCATCTTAAAAAGAAAGTGTTTAAAATACATTATAGTGAATAAATATTCAAATCAACACATGATTTTAAATACTGGGAGGCATCATCATATGAAAAAGTGGTTATTATTACTTATGACAGCTGGTCTTGCAGCTGCACTCGCAGCTTGTGGAACTTCTTCTAATAATTCAAACGCATCAGGAGATGACAAGACACTCGTTATGGCGACATCAGCAGATTATCCGCCATTTGAATCAAAAGACGGAGATAAAATTGTCGGTTTTGATGTAGATCTTGCAACTGCACTAGCGAAAAAAAATGGCTACAAGCTAGAAATTCAAGATATGGACTTTGCAAGTCTTGTATCAGCACTTAAAACAAACAAAGCTGATATTGTCCTTGCAGGAATGACACCTACAGAAAAACGTAAAAAGCAAGTTGATTTCTCTGATGTTTATTATAATGCTGAAAACTTGGTTGTATCAAAGAAATCTAGCGGTATAAAAGCAGAGAAAGATTTAAAAGACAAAACAGTCGGCGTTCAATTAGGTTCTATTCAACAGGATGAAGCAAATGGACTGCAAAAGAAATATAACCTAACCGTTGAAGACCGCAATAAAATTTCTGATATCATTCAAGAGATCAAAGCAGGCCGTTTTGATGCAGCAATTATTGAAGATAAAGTAGCTGCTGGTTACTTGAAAAAGGAAAAAGATTTCCAAGCGTTTGGACTGAACAGCTCGAACGAAGGTTCAGCCATTGCATTCAAGAAAAACAGCGACTTAACAGCGAAATTTAATAAATCATTAAAAGAAATGAAAGATAATGGCGAACTTGATAAGTTAATTAAAAAATGGTTTGCTGATGAAAAGTAAGTCAGGAAAAGGATCAGCGTCATTCATGAAAATAGAAAGCGCTGAAAAGTTCAACTCGTGTTGAACTTTTTTCCTGTTTTATTTTTTGATTTCGTCTGAAGGCAAATAAAAGGAGAATGTCATGTTGGATTTTAAAGATGTAATACCTCAGATGCCCTTTATTCTAGAAGGACTTAAGGTCACGCTTTCTATAGTAGTGGTATCCCTTTTTCTTGGATTTATCTTAGGAATTTTATTAACGCTTTGTAAAATTAGTGTGTTTAAACCGCTCATTTGGCTTGCAGATTTTTATACGTCAATTTTCCGAGGCACACCGCTTGTGCTTCAATTGCTCATTATTTATTTTGGTCTGCCTCAGCTTCTTGGGTTTCAAATCGACCAATACTGGGCTGCTGTAGCTGCATTTTCACTCAACTCGGCGGCATACGTATCTGAAATTATTCGTGCGGGGATTAATGCCATTGATAAAGGTCAAAAAGAAGCAGCCGTTGCTTTAGGCATCCCTTATGCTAAAATGATGAAGGACTTATTGCTTCCGCAGGCGTTTAAAAATATTTCACCTGCACTTGTGAATGAAACGATTACACTGACAAAAGAATCAGCGATTGTAACAGTCATTGGACTGGGCGATGTCATGAGACGAGCCTATCAAGCAGGGGCCGTCACGTATAATTATCTTGAACCGCTTATTTTTGCGGGTCTTATCTATTATGTCATCGTGCTTGTTCTCACCTTTGTCGGCAAATCGGTGGAAAGGAAGTTAAAATCAAATGATTAAAATAGAGAAACTCACAAAATCTTTTGGTAAAAACGAAGTTTTAAAGGGGATCGACACCACCATTAAAGAAGGGGAAGTTGTTGCGGTCATTGGACCATCTGGTTCAGGAAAATCGACGTTCCTTCGCTGCATAAATTTACTTGAAAAGCCGACTTCTGGTGTCATTACGATTAAGGACACCGAAATCACCAACCCAAAAACGAATGCACTAAAAGTGCGTGAGAACATCGGAATGGTGTTTCAGCATTTCCATCTGTTCCCGCATAAAACTGTGCTGGAAAATATCACGTATGCTCCAATGAATGTGAAGAATCAATCGAAGGAAGACAGCATCAAACAAGCTGAAGACCTGCTCAAAAAGGTAGGGCTTTTAGAGAAAAAAGATGATTTCCCAAACCGTTTGTCCGGCGGTCAAAAGCAGCGTGTGGCGATTGCGCGTGCGCTTGCGATGACACCAGACATTATGCTGTTTGACGAACCAACGTCTGCCCTAGATCCAGAAATGGTCAAGGAAGTATTAGAGGTCATGAAAGAGCTGGCTCAATCTGGAATGACACTCGTCATCGTCACACATGAAATGGGCTTTGCAAAAGAAGTGGCTGACCGCGTGATCTTTATGGATGATGGGAAAATAGTAGAGGATGCAAACCCTGTACAATTTTTTGAATCACCGTCTTCACAGCGTGCGCAAGACTTCTTACAAAAAATATTATAAAGAAATAAGAGAAGGAGACTTAACATCTCCTTCTTTTTTTGATTATAATGGGGAAAGTAAAAAAAGTTCATCATTTCACAAAAGTGAATGGAAACAAGACAGAAAAGAGTGAATCACACCATGTTTAAAATCGGCTACCGAACGCTGAAAACAGCATTAGGAACAGCGATCGCTATTTATATTGCACAATTGCTTGGCTTGCAAAATTATTCAGCTGCCGGGATTATTACGATCCTGTGTATTCAGGTAACAAAGAAAAGATCCCTCTTAGCATCGGGAGCCCGCTTTGCAGCATGCAGTCTTGCTATTTTATTTTCTTATTTATTTTTCGATCTGATTGGGTATCATCCTTTTGTGATCGGTTTGATGCTGCTTGTCTTTATTCCGACAACGGTTCTGCTTCGAATTAAAGAAGGGATTGTCACAAGTTCAGTCATCATCCTCCATTTATACATGTCTGGCGGGATTACCCTGCATCTCATCTGGAATGAACTGCTGCTGATTACCATTGGTGTTGGGGTAGCGCTCATTATGAACCTCTATATGCCAAGTGTTGATAAAAAACTCAAACGCTACAGCGAACAGATTGAAGCCAACTTTGCTAAAATCTTTGAGGAAATCGAGCAATATTTAATGACAGGGAAACAAGACTGGACAGGAAAAGAAATACCAGAGACACATCAATTGATCAAAGAAGCGAAAGCTCTTGCATACCGTGATGTTGAAAACCATGTATTAAGACATGAAAACCTGTATTATCATTATTTCAACATGAGACAAAAGCAATTTGAAATCATTGAGCGTGTGCTGCCCAAAATTACGTCGATTTCCGTCACAACGGAGCATGGACAAATCATTGCAGAATACATTAGAGACTTACGCGAACATATTCACCCAGGGAACACAGCGCATAAGTTTTTAAGACGTCTCATTGATATGAAAGAAGAGTTCGATGCACTTCCGCTACCGCAAACACGAGAAGAATTTGAGGCAAGAGCTGCACTCTTTCATTTCCTCGGTGAAATGGAACAATATTTAGTACTGAAAAGCTATTTTAAAGGGATGAAAGAATAGAGACGCATGAGTTCCTCCTTCATTGGTCAATCTAATGAAAAAGGAGGAGCCTATGCGTCTTTTATTTTATACCGTACTGACCATGTCCCTTTCACCTATCTGGCCGCTTGGACAAAACCCGCTTCCAGGTGACCCGTTTGTCATTATTAATAAACAAACGAATGAACTGGCCTTTATTGATCAAGGGAAAATTCAAAAAGTATATCCGGCTTCAACAGGAAAAACAGAGGATTTAACGCCAGAAGGTGAATTTACCATTATGATCAAAGCGAAAGATCCCTATTACAGAAGAAAAAATATTGAAGGCGGTGCGAAGAATAATCCTCTAGGGCGAAGATGGATTGGGTTTGATGCACGAGGAACAGATGGCAGAACCTACGGAATTCATGGAACGAGTGACGAAACATCGATTGGGAAATTTATCACGGCAGGCTGTGTGAGACTTCATAATCAAGATGTAGAGCTTTTGTTTGATCAGCTGCCAATTGGCACCAAGGTATGGATTACAAAATCAAGTGCTTCCTTTGAAACGCTTGCCAAAGACAAACAGGCCATTCGTTGATATCACGAATCACCTGCTTGTCTGCTTTTTATTCAAACCTTATAAAAAGGCTGCTGCTCCTGCTAAAAGTGAAGAAACTAACAGCAGGCTAATCATAAGCAATACCATAAATTTCATGAATTTTTGAGACATATCGCACCCCTATTACCGAAGATTTTTGCGAAAACCGCACTTGCCTTTATTTTATCTGGTTTTTTCATATGCGACAAGTGATCAGCAAAGGAAGTGAACGGATGAACCAAATCGATCATATTGCCATTGCCGTCTTTTCTATTAAAGAAACATCTCAAACGCTTCATCAGCTATTTAACTGGCATTTTTCAGACATACAAGAGATTCCTGAGCAGGAGATTAAAGCGTCCTTCGCTTCACTTCATGATCTGCACATTGAATTAATTGAGCCGATATCAGCACGCAGCAAACTACATACCTTTTTAGCAAAAAGAGGAGAGGGGCTCCATCATATTGCGCTAAAATCAGGTGACATTCAGGGTGATCTTATCCGTCTCGATCATCTTGGCGTGCAGCTTCTCCAAAAAAAAGCACAGGTGGGCGCCAGCGGTAAGCAGATTGCATTTATTTCACCTAAAGAAACGTCAGGTGTGTTATTTGAATTGTGCGAGTCCTTGAAAGGAGAGAAATATAGCGATGAATGAATCGTTCAATGACTTGTCTGAATGGCGGAAGAAAGCGTTAATGGGCGGCGGCGAAAAACGAGCAGCAGCTCACAGAAGTAAAGGAAAGCTGACGGTGCGAGAGCGGCTGCATACACTTCTTGACGAGGGCAGCTTAATGGAAATTCAGTCATTTGCAACAGGTGATCTGTCAGAGCATGTTGGTGACGGTGTCGTCATTGGAACGGGACTCATTCATGGAAAGCCAGTATGTGTATATGCTCAAGATGCAACAGTATATGGGGGCTCTTTAGGCGAAATGCATGCGAAAAAAATTGCTTCTTTAATGGACCTGGCAGCTAAAAATCAGATGCCGGTCATCGGTCTAAAAGACTCAGGTGGTGCGAGAATTCAAGAGGGTGTGGTATCATTAGAAGGATACGGACAGATTTTTAAACGGAATGTGCTGTACTCTGGTCGAATCCCGCAAATATCTGTTATTTTAGGCTCATGTGCTGGAGGTGCAGTCTATTCTCCTGCATTGACTGATTTTGTCTTCATGACAGAGCAAACAGCTCATATGTTTTTAACTGGTCCGAAAGTAATAGAAAAGGCAACAGGAGAAACGGTCTGTCCTGACCGTCTTGGCGGTGCAAGTGTTCAGCATCAGACAAGCGGGAATGTGCACTATACTGGGAAAGATGAGAAGGACGTGTTAAAAGCAGTTCGAACTCTTTTAACGTACATACAAACGAAACAGCAGGCTGTCATGCACACTGAAGCACGAAAGCATGATACCGCCGATCCAGGCAGCATCCTGCCAAAGGATCCATCACGCACCTATGATGTCAAACAAGTGGTGACAGCGATAACCGATCCAGACTCATTCTTTGAAACGCAGCCTTGTTTCTCAAAAAATATTGTCACAGGTTTTGCCAGATTACAAGGAGCCTCCATTGGTATTGTTGCCAATCAGCCAAAGGTATTGGCAGGAAGCCTTGATCTCGACGCTGCCGATAAAGCGGCCAGGTTTATTCGATTTTGCGATGCGTTTCATATTCCGATCTTAACCCTTGTGGACGTTCCTGGTTTTTTACCAGGGGAGAAAGCCGAGCATGCGGGAATTATCCGCCACGGTGCAAAGCTTTTATATGCGTACGCTGAAGCAACTGTTCCAAAAATCACTGTGATTTTAAGAAAGGCGTTTGGCGGTGCATATGTCGCGATGAATAGTAAGGGCTTAGGCGCTGACTTTGTTTATGCATGGCCAGAGGCCGAAATTGATGTCATGGGGAAAACGTTCGCAGACGAAATCGTTCATCCTGCTTCGCGCGAGTCTATGAACAAACCAAGTGTATGGAAAGCGGCTCAGGCAGGTCTGATAGACGATATTTTCATGCCAGCTGAAACGAGAGAGCGATTGATCCGCTCATTTGATGTGCTTCGCAGTAAGGAAGAAGATAGACCGTTAAAAAAGCATGGCAACATGCCGCTATAAGAGGAGGAGCATCATCATGATCAATGAAAAACGCTTACTAGACGAATTTTTAGAATTAGTTCAGATTGATTCAGAAACAAAACACGAAGAGAAAATTGTTGAAGTCCTAAAAGAAAAATTCTCGCAGCTTGGTCTAAAAGTAGTTGAAGACGATTCAAAAGCGGTAACAGGCCACGGCGCAGGCAACCTTGTCTGCACATTAGAAGGAAATCAAGAGGCAGATACGATTTATTTCACTTCTCATATGGATACAGTTGTACCAGGGAATGGCGTAAAACCAGTCATTGAGGACGGCTATGTGAAAACAGATGGAACAACGATTCTTGGCGCTGACGATAAAACAGGACTTGCTGCTATGTTTGAAGCGGTCCGTGTGTTGAAAGAGAAAAATTTACCGCATGGGACAATTGAATTTGTGATCACAGCAGGCGAGGAATCAGGTCTTGTTGGAGCAAAAGCGTTAGATCCGAATTTGATGACAGCGAAATACGGCTATGCCCTTGATTCAGATGGCAAGGTCGGTACGATTATCGTAGCTGCACCAACACAGGCGAAAGTTCGCGCAACGATTTACGGAAAAACAGCTCACGCAGGTGTCGCGCCTGAAAAAGGTGTGTCTGCGATTACCATTGCATCTAAAGCAATTGCCAGCATGCCGCTTGGCCGGATTGATGAAGAAACAACGGCGAATATCGGCCGTTTTGAAGGCGGAACACAAACGAATATTGTGTGCGATCAAGTCGATATTTTGGCGGAAGCACGCTCTTTAGAACCAGCAAAAATGGAAGCTCAAGTAGCGAAGATGAAAGAAGCCTTTGAAAAAACCGCTAAAGAAATGGGCGGAAGTGCCGATGTACAAATTGACATCATGTATCCAGGCTTCAAATTCTCACACGGCGATCAAGTCGTAGAAGTGGCGAAAAAAGCGGCAGCAAAAATTGGCCGTCCTTCAGAACTGCAGACGAGCGGCGGAGGCAGTGATGCAAACGTCATTGCAGGCAACGGCGTCCCAACTGTCAACCTAGCTGTTGGATATGAAGATATTCATACGAAAAATGAGAAAATGCCGATTGAAGAATTAGTCAAAACAGCTGAAATGGTTCTCGCCATTATCGAAGAAACGACAAATCCATCGTAAAGGCAGGAGACTCTGTGAGCACGCAAAAGATTATTATTTTTCAGGTGGGACAAGAGGATTTTGGCATCAGTGTAGAGCATATTCGTTCGATTGAAAAGGTCCCTTACTTACAAGAAGTATCGAACCTTCCAAAAGAAATTAAAGGGCTGATGTCATTAAGAGGAGAGGTCATTCCTGTCAGTGACACAGGTGTGATGCTTCATGGAAAACCTCTTGATGTGAACGAGCAGTCCAAGGTGCTGCTATTTGAAGTAAACGATCAAATGATTGGCTGTCTTGTCTCAGATGCAAAAGATATCATCGATATCGAGCAAAGCGAGATCAAGCCATTTCATATGAACACGAAGGCCTCTGAATATTTCTTCGGCGTTGTGGAGAGAGAAAACAAAATGATTTTACAAGTGGACCCAAATAAGTTCCTTGGGAAAATTGAGGACCTCGATCAATTGCCAGACCGGTTGAAAGAAGAATTGGCATAATGAAAAGCCCCTTATCTAATGATAAGGGCTTTTAGCGTGTAGGCAAACCCTCGCATTCGGTGTCAGGTATGCGTGCCGGTGCTCACGAATATTACATTCGCTCCGCTCCGGTACTCGTCCTTCCTAGGGCTGCAAAGGTTTTCTATCACGCTGAAAGAAGACAAATGGCTAAAATAAAAATCATTTTAGCCATTTGTCAACAATTTGAAAACCCCTTATCTCTAGATAAGGGGTTTATTTTTATTCAGCAGCTGGTTTGGCTTGTTCGTTAGCCGCAGCTTTCGTTTTTGATTTTTGGTACATGACATTTAAAATAATCGTTTGAATCGTGAGTAATAGTCCGCTTGTCATCCAGTATAAAGGAAGAGCAGCGGGTGCATTGATTGAAAGAAACAGCATCATGATTGGGAAAATCATGCCCATCACTTTCGCCTGTTTCAGCGCAGCCTCTGTCTGGGTGCCTGATTGCTTCGCATATTTTTGAGTGACATAAAATTGCAAGAAATACATAGCTCCTGCAAAGACCGCCACCAATAAATCGGTTTGTCCTAAGTTAAACCATAAGAACGTATGAGTTGCGATCTCAGGTGTTGAGCGGATCGCTGAGTAAAAGCCAAGAACAATTGGAATTTGAATCAGCATAGGCAGACAGCCCATTGCCAGCGGGTTCACATTGTTCTCTTTATATACTTTCATCATTTCCATTTGCAGTTCTTTTTGTTTTTCAGGTTCTTTCGTTTTCTTCAATTTGCTTTGTATTTGGTCAATCTGTGGTTTCACCAGTGCCATTTTTTCCTGCATGACTCTTTGCTTCTTAAATTGGTTCGCAAAAAGCGGGAAAATCAGCAGGCGGACAATCAAGGTGACGAACATAATAGATAAACCATAATCATCATGGAAAAAGTTCGCAAGCCAAATGATCAGCTCAGAAAAAGGCTGAACAAAATAATGATGGAAAAACCCATCAGAGCTCGTATTCGTTTGCGCACTCGCTGCAAATGCAGGTGACGCAATCATCATCAAACATAAAGTCGTAAAAACAGTCAATAAACGTTTCAATTCGTTTCCTCCTCATGATTAAAAAAATTTAATTAGTGAGAGGAAGCGAATGGTCTTCATCATCATTAGATGATCTTTTCATTCGAATGACTTTACTAATCCAAGTTGTAATGCGATCATATATGATAAACAGAAAGTCTGTTCGATTCAAGCAAGATGCGTCCAACTCTTCCAAACGATGTCCACCAAGATGTTCGTTCATACGGCAGTCTTTTAGTAAAAACGCAATGCCGATGGCCGTCAGCGCTGGAAGAATAATCGTAAAGAATTCAACAAGGAAAAAGACTTCATTGAATGTATCAATAATCATGATTATCACATCCATTTCATTACTCACAGTGTACTATACACATGGTTAAATGTCTAACAGAACCACGTGTTTTCTCTATTAAATAAAATTCCTTATTTTTCATAAAATAGTAAATGTCATCCAAACTTCATATTTCCTATCCTATAATGAGGGGGATAAAAGAAATGGAGGTTTTGAATATGACAAGTATTTACCCAAAGTTTCGAGCAGCTGCCGTGCAAGCAGCACCTGTCTACTTAAATTTGGAAGCAAGCGTTGAGAAATCATGTGAACTGATCGACGAGGCAGCTTCAAATGGTGCAAAGCTTGTGGCATTCCCAGAAGCATTTTTACCTGGTTATCCTTGGTTTGCTTTTATTGGTCATCCAGAATATACGAGAAAGTTCTATCATGAATTATATAAAAATGCCGTTGAAATCCCTAGCTTAGCCATTCAAAAAATCAGTGAGGCAGCAAAGAGAAATGAAACGTACGTTTGTATATCATGCAGTGAAAAAGATGGCGGTTCTCTCTATTTAGCTCAGCTTTGGTTTAATCCTAATGGGGATTTAATAGGAAAACATCGGAAAATGAGAGCTTCTGTAGCAGAAAGACTCATTTGGGGGGATGGAAGTGGAAGTATGATGCCGGTGTTTCAAACTGAAATTGGAAACCTTGGCGGATTGATGTGCTGGGAGCATCAAGTCCCACTTGATCTTATGGCGATGAATGCCCAAAATGAGCAGGTACATGTAGCCTCTTGGCCAGGTTATTTTGATGATGAAATATCAAGTAGATATTATGCTATCGCGACACAGACATTTGTGCTGATGACATCATCTATATATACGGAAGAAATGAAAGAGATGATTTGTTTAACGCAGGAGCAAAGAGATTACTTTGAAACATTTAAGAGCGGGCATACGTGCATTTACGGGCCGGACGGGGAACCGATCAGTGATATGGTTCCAGCTGAAACAGAGGGAATTGCTTACGCTGAAATTGATGTAGAAAGAGTCATTGATTACAAGTATTATATTGATCCGGCTGGACATTACTCCAATCAAAGTTTGAGTATGAATTTTAATCAGCAGCCCACTCCTGTTGTGAAACATTTAAATCATCAAAAAAATGAAGTATTCACATATGAGGACATTCAATATCAACATGGTATACTTGAAGAAAAAGTTTAAACGGACGGGGAACCTTCTCTTTTTTAGAGAAGGTTTTTTTGAGGAAAGATGAAATCAATCAATGTATAATTGAGCATAAAAGGGATATTAGAAAACAGCTGATCAAAATACAGGTAGACAAGAAAATGGGGTTATGCCAATGTCAAATATTATTTTTCATATAGACATGAATGCTTTTTATGCCAATGTAGAAATGGCGTATGATCCTTCTTTGCGAGGGAAACCTTTAGCCATCAGCGGAAATGCAAAAGAGCGTAAAGGGATTGTTGTGACGTGCAGCTACGAGGCAAGAGCACTAGGTGTGAAGCCCCCGATGCCCTTGTGGGAGGCGAAGCGGCTATGTCCGGGACTCATTGTCCGCACCCCGAACTTTGACCGGTACCGCAGCTCCTCACAAGAGATGTTTACAATACTAAGAGAATACAGTGATTTAGTCGAACCTGTCTCTATTGACGAGGGCTATATTGATTTAACGCATACGCCATATGCCGAGCATGCGGTAAAAACGGCTCATGATATTCAAACAAGGCTTGTAGAGGAACTGATGCTACCTTCAAGTATCGGCATTGCACCGAATAAATTTTTAGCGAAAATGGCGTCTAATTGGAAAAAGCCAATGGGCATCACCATATTGCGTAAACGAGATGTTCCGAACATGCTCTGGCCGCTTCCGGCTGGTGACATGCACGGGGTTGGACAAAAAACGGCAGATAAATTAAAAAAAATCGGAATTCATACCATTGAAGACTTAGCGAAAGCGAATGAGTATACGCTAAAAGAATTGCTTGGCATTAATGGACCGAGATTAAAGCAAAAGGCGAATGGTGAACATGACGGCATCGTGGATCCAGAAAGAATATACGAATTTAAATCCGTCGGCAATTCATCCACTCTTCCTCATGATTCTGATGATTCAGATGAACTTGTCACGTTAATTGATAAGCTGTCACACTCTGTGAGTGCAAGGTTAAGGAGAAAAGAAGTGATGGCGAATCGGCTGCTCATCATGATTCGGTATGCAAGCTGGAAAAATATCACGCGAAGTGTCATGCTTACGAATCCAACGGATCGAAAGGAAGACATATTTGAAGCGGCAAAGCAGTTATTCCTTAAACATTGGAATGACCAGCCAGTGAGGCTCTTAGGTGTGACAGGGACAGACCTTGTCGAACGAAAAGCAGCTGTTAAACAGCTTGATTTATTTTCATATACAGAAGATGCAAAAGAAGAGCCTCTCCAAACCATTTTAGATGGACTGAAAGAAAAATATGGAAAACCATTGGTGCAAAGAGGGATCACCATTAAGGAAAAAGAGAGCAAAACAAGCGGGACAAGTTTTAATAAAGATTTTTTTCAGGACGAAAGAGGAAATGACTAGCCTGAAAACTTGATAAAAGAGGTGATGTTGTGGTAATTTCAAAGGGTACATCATTTCAGCAGTAATCAATATAGTGTGTTAGAAGGGACGTCAGAATTATGTCAAAACAACAAATCGGTGTGGTTGGACTAGCCGTTATGGGGAAAAACCTTGCCCTCAATATTGAAAGCCGCGGTTTCTCCGTATCCGTTTATAACAGATCTAGCAGCAAAACAGAAGAGTTTCTTCAAGAAGCAGAAGGAAAAAACGTTGTTGGCACATACAGCATCGAAGAATTTGTTCAGTCGCTTGAAACACCGCGTAAAATTCTTTTAATGGTAAAAGCTGGTGCAGCAACAGATGCAACCATTCAATCATTACTTCCTCACCTAGAGAAAGGTGACATTTTAATTGATGGTGGAAATACATATTACAAGGATACACAAAGACGTAATCAAGAGCTTGCAGAAAGTGGAATTCACTTCATTGGCACAGGTGTTTCCGGCGGTGAAGAAGGCGCGCTAAAAGGTCCTTCTATCATGCCAGGCGGTCAAAAAGAAGCGCATGAGCTAGTGAAACCAATTTTAGAAGCGATCTCTGCGAAAGTAGATGGCGAGCCTTGTACTACTTATATCGGCCCAGATGGAGCAGGACATTATGTCAAAATGGTTCATAACGGTATCGAGTACGGAGATATGCAATTGATCTCTGAATCATACTTTATCTTGAAGCATGTAGCTGGATTGTCAGCAGGGGAGCTTCATGAAGTATTCTCAGAGTGGAATAAAGGCGAGCTTGACAGCTATTTAATCGAAATTACAGCTGACATTTTCACAAAAGTGGATGAAGAAACAAACCAACCGCTTGTGGATGTGATCTTAGATAAAGCTGGTCAAAAAGGAACTGGAAAATGGACAAGCAAAAGCTCACTTGATCTAGGTGTCCCGCTTCCAATCATTACTGAGTCTGTTTTTGCGCGCTACATTTCAGCAATGAAAGATGAGCGTGTGGAAGCAAGTCAATTGATTGAAGGTCCTGAGCCGGCAAAATCAGCTGAGAATAAACAAGAGCTGATCGAAGCGGTTAGAAAAGCCCTATTCATGAGTAAAATCTGCTCTTACGCACAAGGCTTTGCGCAAATGAAAGCAGCGTCTGATGAATATAACTGGGATTTGAAATACGGTGAAATTGCGATGATCTTCCGCGGCGGATGTATCATTCGTGCAGCCTTCTTACAACAAATTAAAGAAGCATATGACCGTAATCCTGAACTGAAAAACCTATTGCTTGATCCATACTTTAAGGATATTGCTCAAAACTATCAATCATCACTTCGTAAAGTCATTTCACTTGCAGTGGAACAAGGAGTTCCTGTTCCTTCATTCTCAAGTGCACTTGCATACTTTGATAGCTATCGCACAGCTGTCCTTCCAGCGAATTTAATTCAAGCACAGCGTGACTATTTCGGTGCACATACGTACGAGCGCACAGATAAAGAAGGCGTATTCCATACTGAATGGATGAAATAAATAGAGAACGACTGAAAAACCTTACCTTTGGTAAGGTTTTTTTGTTTGCATATTTTCGGCTAAAAATGCGAAAAAGAGGGATGCTATGTAAAAAAGACAAGAAAGTAGGGATAGAAGTGGGCATCTTATATGCACTTCTCCCAGCGATATTTTGGGGAAGTATTGTTCTCATCAGTGTCAAACTAGGCGGGAATGCGTATCAGCAAACCCTCGGCATTACGCTCGGTGCGTTTTTATTTTCGATTGCAGCGTTTTTCATCAAAATGCCAGAGCTGACACCGCTTATTTTCGCGGTTTCCATCATTTCAGGCATCTTCTGGAGTATTGGACAAATGAATCAGCTTTCAAGTGTTGCTTTTCTCGGTGTGTCTAAAGCGGTTCCTTTATCAACGGGCATGCAGCTTGTGAGCACAACGCTATTTGGCGTCATGGTCTTCAAAGAATGGCAGACGATGACGGTTATACTCATTGGTTCTTGCGCCATTTTACTGATCATTGCAGGTGTTGTCATGACATCACTCGGTCAAAAAAAGAATGGCGGCGAGAATGGAGGGAATTTTAAAAAAGGAATCATTATTCTGCTTATCTCAACCGTTGGCTACGTCGGATATGTCGTCATTTTAAGATGGTTTGATATTGATGGCTGGTCTGCACTTGTCCCGCAATCCGTCGGCATGCTGCTTTCATCCTTAGCGATTAGTTTAAAGCAGGATCCCTTTAGCAAATATACGTTTAGAAATATCATTGCCGGTCTTGTTTGGTCAACAGGAAATCTTGGGCTGCTTTTGGCTATTCCATTAATTGGCGTAGCCGTCAGCTTTTCGATGTCACAAACTGGGATTGTCATCTCAACACTAGGCGGCATTTACTTATTAAAAGAGAAAGCATCTAGAAAAAGCTTTGTCATTGCAGGCTGCTTGATGATCATTGCAGGCGGTGTGCTGCTAGGCTTTACAAAATAGGAGGTTACACGAATGTATCCAGATTTAGAAGGAAAAACAGTTCTGATTACAGGCGCAGGTACAGGGATTGGTCAAGCGATGGCCCGCCGATTTGGACAAGAAAAAGCTAATGTGGTGATCAATTACTTCTCCGATAAAGAAAATCCGGATGAAACCATTGCAGATATTCAAAAAAATGGTGGACAGGCTGTGAAAATCAAGGGAGATGTATCAAAAGAAGAGGATATGCAGGCAATGATTGATAAAGCCGTTGATACATTTGGCAGTCTTGATGTCATGATCAATAACGCAGGCATTGAAAATGAAGTGCCTTCTACCGAAATGACGCTGGATAATTGGAACAAAGTGATGTCTACCAATTTAACAGGTATGTTTCTAGGATGCCGTGATGCACTGAAGTATATGACGGATCATGGGATAGAAGGCTCGATCATTAATATGTCGTCGGTTCATCAGCAAATTCCTTGGCCTCATTTTGTGCATTATGCAGCCAGTAAAGGAGGCGCCAAGCTTCTGACAGAAACATTGGCGCTTGAATATGCCCCTAAAAAAATCCGTGTAAACAGTATTGCACCAGGCGCCATTGATACCCCGATTAATGCGGAGAAATTCGATGATCCAGCTTTGAAAAAAGGCGTGATTGAGCTGATTCCAATCGGTTATATTGGAAAGCCAGAAGAAGTGGCAGCATGCGCTGTCTGGCTGGCATCAAAAGAAGCCAGCTATGTCACAGGCTTGACGTTATATGTAGACGGCGGCATGACAAAGTATCCTGGGTTCCAGGCAGGAAAAGGATAAGATAATTAAGAAAAAGAGCGTATTGTACGCTCTTTTTTATATTAAATACAGACAAATAAAATTAAATGTCTAGACATTTAAAAATAAAAATATATAATATTAATTGGAAGCGCTTTTATTACAACAATGGGGTGAGAGAAATGAAACGTATTTTATTAGCATGCAGTTCGGGAATGTCTACGAGTTTACTAGTGACAAAGATGAAAGCACACGCTGATTCAATTGGGGACAAAGCAGAAATTTGGGCAGTGGGGCAAGATCAAGCGAAAAAAGAAATGGCGAATGCGGATGTTGTGTTAATCGGACCGCAAATGAGCTTTTTAAAAGGAGACCTTCAAAAAGAAGCAGCAAAATACGGGATTGAGGTAGAGGTCATTGATATGCAGGCGTACGGACTTGCCGATGGACAAAAAGCGTATGAACAGGCACTTACATTGATGGGGGAATCTTAAAGGATGGAAAAGAAAACACTCGAAGGGCTCACGGATGAACAAGTGAGCTTTCAATTGATCTTACACAGCGGGAATGCACGCAGCAAATTGCTTCAGGCTCTTAAACAATATCGAGAAGGTCTAGAAGAAGAGGCATTTTCTCTTATGAAGGAAGCGGAAGAAGATTTACGGCATGCACATGACATCCATTTTCAACTCGTACAGAAAGAGGCAGGAGGAGAAACAACATCCTTTTCCTTACTGCTCATGCACGCTGAAGATCACTTAATGTCGACCATTACCATCAAGGAGCTTGTGGGAGAGCTCCTGCCGATATTCCAATCGCTTAAACAATAAAGGGTGTAAACAAGGGGGGAAACCAATGTTTGATAAAATAAGTGCCATTTTGGTTCCGATTGCTGGGAGATTAAACAACAACCGCTATTTAGGCGTATTACGGGATGCCTTTATGCTTGCGTTCCCGCTCACCATCTTTGGTTCCATTATGGTTGTGCTGATGAATTTGCCATTTTTAGATAAAATCATGAGTCAAACAGCACTGGAAGGAGTCCAGTCTGCACTGAATATCGCACCGAGTGCGACCATCAGCATTATGAGTGTGTTTGTTGTATTTGGGATTGGCTATTATTTATCAAAAAGCTATGATGTGGAAGCTGTCTTTGGCGGTGTGATTGCTTTAGCCTCTTTCTTGCTTCTGACTCCGTTTTTACTAGAACAAGAAGGTGGTGCAACGATTGCAGGCGTTATTCCAGTCGATCGTTTAGGCGCAAAGGGGATGTTCCTAGGAATGATCACAGGCTTTTTGTCTGCTGAAATTTATCGTTATTTTGTCCAAAAGAAATTTGTGATCAATATGCCGCAAGGGGTTCCGCCGGCTGTTGCAAAGTCTTTTGCTGCACTGATCCCGGCTACCTTGACACTTACAACGTTTTTGCTCATTAATATCATCATTACACAAGGTTTTAAAACAAATATGCATGATTTGATTTATCATGCCATTCAGGCGCCGCTTGTCGGTCTTGGAAGCGGTATCATTCCGACGTTGATCGCTGTTTTCTTTATACAAATTCTGTGGTTCTTTGGGCTCCATGGCCAAATTATTATCAACTCTGTCATGGATCCGATTTGGAATACATTGTCCATTCAAAACCTAGAGAGCTACACAAAAACAGGTGAGGTTCCTAATATTATCAGCAAGCAGTTTATTGAAATCTATACGGTTGGAATGGGTGGAACCGGTATGACGCTTGCTGTTGTGTTTACGATTTTAATTTTCCTGAAAAGTAAGCAATTAAAACAAGTAGCCAAGCTTGGTTTAGGACCAGGATTATTTAACGTCAATGAACCGATTATCTTCGGTTTACCGATTGTCATGAACCCGCTTATTCTCATTCCGTGGATTTTGGCGCCAATGGTCATTACATGTATTACTTATTTTGCGATGGCATCAGGCATTGTACCGCCCCCGACAGGTGTGAATATCCCATGGACAGTGCCGATCTTTATTAGCGGAATGATGGCAACAAATTCACTAGCGGGCGGTCTGCTTCAGTTGTTTAACCTGATGATTGTGTTTGTCATTTGGTTCCCGTTCCTGAAATTTATTGACCGTATGAATGTGAAAAATGAAAAAATAACGACAACAGAAAAAACGAAGGAAACAAACATCAAAGGCGAAGGAGACTCAATACATGTCGATGGAAACTAACAAACAATCATATACATTTCCAGAAGGTTTCTGGTGGGGATCTTCTGCTTCTGCAACGCAAACGGAAGGGAGCGTCCCTGGAGATGGAAAGGGACCGAACATTTGGGATCATTGGTTTGAACAAGAGCCGACTCGTTTTTTTGATGGCGTAGGGCCGAACGTGACATCTCAATTTTATCGAAAATATAAAGAGGATATCCGTCTCATGAAAGAAATTGGCCACAATTCATTTCGGCTGTCGATATCATGGTCACGCCTTTTACCTGAAGGAACAGGTGCCGTCAATGAAGAAGCAGTATCTTTTTACAATGATGTGATCAATGAATTGATTGCACATGATATCGAGCCGTTTGTAAACCTGTACCATTTCGATATGCCAATGGCGCTGCAGGAGAAAGGCGGCTGGGTGAACAGACAAGTGGTCGACGATTATGTCAGCTATGCGACATTATGCTTCCAATTATTTGGCGACCGGGTGAAAAAATGGTTTACCCATAACGAACCGATTGTTCCTGTAGAGGGCGGATATATGTATAGCTTTCATTATCCAAACGAAGTCGACTTCCAAAAGGCTGTACAGGTCGGTTTTCATGAACTTTTATCAAATGCTAAGGCGATTGCGGCTTATAAAGAGTTGCAGCAAGGCGGTAAGATTGGCATCATCCTAAACCTGACCCCTTCGTACCCGCGAAGCCAGAATCCGCGCGATGTAGAAGCAGCAGAGATGGCTGATGCTTTCTTTAACCGTTCCTTCTTAGATCCTGCGGTGAAGGGTCATTTCCCGGAAAAGCTAGTAGAAGTCTTAAAGAAAGAAGGCTTTATGCCAAGTATGGAAGAAGGGGACCTTGAGCTCATTCGAGAGAATACGATTGATCTTCTTGGCATCAATTATTATCAGCCAAGAAGAGTGAAAGCGAAAGAGCATATGCCGCATCCTCAAGCACCATTTATGCCGAATCATTATTTTGATTCTTTTGAGATGCCGGGGAGAAAAATGAATGTGTATCGAGGCTGGGAAATCTATGAAAAAGGCATTTACGATATATTGAAAAAAGTTCAAACAGACTATGATAATATTGAATGCTTTATTTCTGAAAATGGAATGGGCGTCGAAGGAGAAGAGCGGTTTAAGGATGAAGAAGGAATGATTCATGACGATTACCGCATTGACTTTATTTCTGAGCATCTCAAATGGGTGCATCAAGCCATTCAAGAAGGAAGCAATGTGAAAGGCTATCATCTATGGACCTTTATGGACAACTGGTCCTGGTCGAATGCATATAAAAACCGTTATGGATTTGTCTCAGTTGATCTTCAAGAAGACGGGAAACGAACGATTAAGAAAAGTGGATACTGGTTTCAATCAGTTTCAGAGAATAACGGTTTTTAATCAAAATACTTGCTCTTTCCTTGAAAAGAGCAAGTATTTTTCTTATGTGACGGTAAGTGGATGAAACAAAAATGGCTGGCACCTTTTAAGCTCACATCCCTTAGTGTAAAATGAGAGGAAGGCTAAAAAACGCCATATTTCCTTCTAGAATAAAGCGCTATGAAAAAACAAGTCAGTTGGTGGTGTGAGATGAAGAAGTACGAACTCATTTCAGAAGAAATCAGAAAACGAATAGCAACAGCATATTATCCAGAAGATCAACCCATTCCAGATGAAAACTCGCTTGCCGCCGAATTTCAATGCAGCAGAATGACAATGAAACGTGCGCTCGATCTTCTCGTTGCAGAAGGTCTGCTCTTTAGAAAAAGAGGCCACGGTACATTTATAGTAAAGGCAGCGCTTAATCAAGGGGCAATCAATGTATCAGGCCATGAAAATAAAGGGTTCACAAAAGTCATGGCGGATAAAAACGTCACGACTCAAATCATTCATTTTGATGTCCATTTTCCAAGCGAAGAGGTGGCAGCCCATCTATCTATTGACTCAACCACACCTGTTTACGATATCATCCGGCTCCGTCTTGTGGATGAAGAGCCTTATGTATTAGAAAAAACGTTTATGCCTGTCAATCTCATTAAGGGCATAGATGAAGAAGTTCTGCTGGGTTCTATCTATGGCTACATTTCAAATCAGCTTCATTTAAAAATAGCAGGAGCGCACAAGAAAATTAGAGCGGCTAAATCAGATCAGCTGGATCAGCAGTATTTAGGGTGTGACCCAACAGATCCTGTGCTTGAAGTCGAACAGGTTGCTTATTTAAACGCAGGGCAGCCATTTGAATATTCATTTAGCCATCATCGCTATGATAAATTTGACTTTTCAACGGTTGAAATCACGAAAACAGGACGTTAAAAAAAGAGCAGAACCCCCAAGGGAGACTGCTCTTTTTTCATTTGATTTTATATGTTCCACCAATGGTATCCATCTTTTTCTAGAAGCTCATCAGCTTCTTTCGGTCCCATAGAACCAGCAGGATAGTTTGGTTTTAATGTTTTGCTTTCTGCCCATTTCTCAGAAATCGGATCAACGAAGTTCCAAGAAAGTGCCACTTCGTCCCAGTGAGCAAAGTTTGTCGCATCGCCTAGCAAGCAGTCATGAATCAGCTTTTCATAGGCTTCTGGTGTATTCATGATGTCGTTATAGTTTGTTTGGTAATCGAGCTTAATCGGTTTCGCATACGTGCCGCCATCGAGCTTTCGAGCATTCAGGTGAAGGGTGATGCCTTCATCTGGCTGAATGTGAATGACAAGTAAGTTTGGATGCATGGCATTCCCGTTTCCATAGTACAGGTTCATTGGAATGTCTTTAAATTGAACCACGATTTGAGTAGATTTCTTTTCTAACCGTTTTCCTGTACGAATGTAAAATGGCACCCCGGCCCATCTAAAGTTATCAATCAGCAGTTTCCCCGCCACAAACGTTTCTGTGTTTGAGTTCGGATCAACATTTTGCTCTTCCAGATAAGAAGGAACGACATTGCCATCCATTGTACCAGCATCATACTGTCCGCGGACAAAGAATTGATCGACCTCATCTTTAGAAAAAGGACGAAGAGCGCGCAATGCTTTCCGTTTTTCGCTGCGGATTTCCTCTGTATTGAGTTTAATTGGCGGCTCCATTGCTAAAAGGGCAACCATTTGAAGCATATGGTTTTGGACCATATCTCTTAGTGCACCAGAATTTTCGTAATATCGAGCCCGGTCTTCAACCCCTAAGGATTCACTGGATGTAATTTGAATGTTTGAGATATAGCGGTTTGTCCAAAGTGGTTCAAAGATAGCATTCGCAAAGCGGATGACTTCAATGTTTTGAACCATTTGTTTACCAAGATAGTGGTCAATACGATAAATTTGATCTTCTGTGAATGCATCACGAATTTCTTCATTTAATGTTTTGGCACTTGGCAGGTCATGCCCAAATGGCTTTTCAATGACAAGTCGTGACCAGCCGGTTGTTTCTGATACGCCCTCACTCTTTAGGAACTTCGCAATCGTTCCGAAGAATTCAGGTGCCATAGCTAAATAGAACATGCGGTTATTTGGGATACTGTACGTATCTTCAAGGCCTGTTAAAAGCGTGTTAAGCGCTTGATAGGAAGCAGGGCTTGATACGTCAAAATCGTGATAATAGAAATGTGAAATGAATTCCTCTGTTTTCGCTTCTGCATCATCAGAAGAAACAGATTCCTTTACCACAGCTCTGAGGTCCTCATGAGACCACGGGCGGCGTCCAACTCCGACAACAGCGAATTGATCACCTAGCTTACCGCTATGATAAAGTCTATGTATAGAAGGGTAGAGCTTGCGTTTGGCAAGGTCTCCTGTTGCGCCAAAAATGACAATGACTGCTTTAGGGTTGTTAGTTTCTGTATTCACGAGAAGTACCTCACTTTATTCGTAGCATTGTTGTAAAAACCGAGAATGTATGTACATTTTCTTTATTTTAAAGCTTCATTGTTCGTAAAGCAAACATTTGATTCGACTTTTTCTGCTCTCATTTCACTTTTTTCAAAAATTCCGCTGAATTCACATTTACCTTGTCTTCATGTATTCTATATGAATGAAGATATTGTATACCGGCTTTAGGAGGAAAAGTAAATGGAACTGCTCTTTTTAGGAACAGGTGCAGGCATACCTGCAAAAACAAGAAATGTCACTTGCACAGCGCTAAAGCTTTTAGAAGAAAGAAATGCAGTGTGGCTTTTTGATTGCGGAGAAGCGACGCAGCATCAAATCTTACATACAACGATTAAACCGAGAAAGATCGAGAAAATATTTATCACACATATGCACGGTGATCATGTATATGGCCTACCGGGACTTCTTGGCAGCAGATCCTTTCAAGGCGGGGAGGATGAATTGACAATCTATGGACCAAAGGGCATCAAGGCCTTTGTGAACGCAGCACTTTCAGCCTCGCAAACGCATTTGACATATCCACTGCATATCATAGAAATAGATGAAGGGATCGTGTTTGAAGATGATACCTTTCAAGTAGAAGCAAGAAGAGTCTCTCACGGAATACCAGCTTACGGATATCGGATTGTGGAAAAAGATATGCCTGGTTCACTAAAAGCCGAAGACCTAAAAGAAATCGGTGTAAAACCTGGACCTTTGTATCAGAAGTTGAAAAATGGGGAAACCGTGACACTCGAAGATGGAAGAATCATCGATGGAACCGATTATTTGGAACCCCCTAAAAAAGGGAGAATCGTTGCATTTTCAGGAGATACCCGTTTGTGCGAGAATATAACAAGGCTTGCCAAAAATGCGGATGTGTTAGTCCATGAAGCAACATTCGGTAAAGAAGATGCAGATTTAGCCTACAATTATTATCACAGCACAACAGAACAGGCAGCGAAAACAGCACTGGAAGCAGGCGCAAAAAGGCTCATTTTGACCCATATAAGTGCACGTTACCAAGGAGAAGAAGCACTGAAACAACTGTTGAAAGAAGCCCGCGATATATTCCCGCTGACAGAAGCTGCACATGATTTCTCTTCATTCCCCATTGAACGCAGCCTGTAAAAATTGGATAAATCGTCAAAAAAAGTTGTGTGATTTTTTTGATATTTATGATGACGCTCTTTTTCAGGTAGTGGTAAAATGGTGAAGAAAAACAAATGACGAATCAAACTATGAAGAATACGGGAGGCACAATCAAAGATGAGCGGTTTTACAGCATTAAGTGAAGCAGAATTGAATGACTTATATGTGGCACTACAAAATGAGTATGAAACTTACAAAAGTAAAAACTTGCACTTAGACATGTCTAGAGGGAAGCCTTCACCAAAACAGCTCGATTTGTCTATGGGCATGCTCGATGTTGTGACATCAAAGGATGCAATGACAGCTGAAGATGGCACAGATGTCCGAAACTATGGCGGCTTGACAGGCCTTCCTGAAACGAAGAAATTTTTTGCAGAAGTACTCAATTTAAAGCCAGAACAAATCATCATCGGCGGTAACTCAAGCCTGAATATGATGCATGATACCATTGCACGTGCGATGACTCACGGCGTATGTGACAGCACAACACCTTGGGGAGAGCTGCCAAAGGTAAAGTTCCTTGCACCAAGCCCAGGGTATGACCGTCACTTTGCTATTTGTGAGCTATTTAACATAGAGATGATCACGGTTGATATGAAGGCTGATGGACCTGATATGGATCAGGTAGAAAAATTGGTCGCAGAAGATGAAGCGATTAAAGGCATTTGGTGTGTACCGAAATATAGCAACCCAGACGGCATTACGTATTCAGATGAGGTCGTTGACCGCCTAGCTTCAATGAAAACAAAAGCAGACGACTTCCGTATTTTTTGGGATGATGCATATGCAGTCCACCATCTAACGGATACACCTGATACGTTAAAAGATATTTTTCACGCAGTAGAAGAGGCAGGATACCCGAACCGTGTGTTTATGTTTGCGTCTACATCTAAAATTACATTCCCAGGCTCAGGTGTTGCACTGATGGCGTCTAGCCCGGACAATGTGAGCTTCACTCAAAAGCAGCTTTCGATTCAAACGATCGGACCAGACAAAATCAATCAACTAAGACATCTTCGTTTCTTTAAGAATCCAGAAGGCTTGAAGGAACATATGAAAAAGCATGCAGCGATCATTAAGCCGAAATTTGACCTCGTTCTTTCCATTCTTGACGAAAAACTTGGCGGGAAAGACATCGCTGAGTGGCACAAGCCAAATGGTGGATATTTCATTAGTTTAAATACACTTGATCATTGTGCAAAAGCTGTTGTGCAAAAAGCAAAAGAAGCAGGTGTCACAATGACAGGTGCAGGTGCAACATATCCATATGGAAAAGATCCGCTTGATCGTAACATTCGCATTGCACCAACATTCCCGGCACTTGAAGAACTAGAGCAAGCGATCGACATCTTTACATTATGTGTTCAGCTTGTCAGCATTGAAAAGCTGCTTTCTAAAAAAAGTCAATCTGCTCCAACGGCATAAATAAAAGAAACTCCTTGACTCATAACGGGTCAAGGAGTTTCTTGTTTTAATTGGCAGTTTGATAATAGGAGACAGGTTGTTTGGCTGCGCACCATACATCATAGATGGCCAGCTGTACAATATGCGGTTCATCATGATGAATATAGTGCGAGCTGTTCTGCGCCTGAATCCATCCGCTTTGAGATGACAAAGACAGCATGCGTTTATGAAGTCTGAGCCAAGCTTCATGCGCGGGATGAAACAACCGGCTCTTACCTGATGAAATGACAAGAAGCGGCATCATCCCATAATGAGTTTGCTCCTCTTTGATTGTGCTTAGCATTTGCTGAAAATCCTCATGCGTACATTCTGCTGTGAATTGCGCCATATATGAAGTGCGTTCTTCCTTTGATAAAAGCGGCAGGATCACCTGCTCTTGCTCCTCACTTGCTGGGTCTAACAGCACCATGCCAATGACATCATCTCCTCTGCGGCTTGCCCATAGCCGGCTGACAAGTGAGCCAAATGAGTGAGCGACAATAAGAAATGGCGGCTGAATATTGGCTTCTTTCAGCAGCGCATCTAAATCATCAGCGAGGTCATGCAAGGTTCTTCCTTCACCGCTCTCACTGCTCTTTCCATTTCCTAAACGGTCGTATAAGAAAACCCCAAGCTCTGGGTCAATATCACGTGCCATATTCGACCACGTATCACTAGAAATCCCGTAGCCTGCTTCAAAGATAATCGTGGCTTGCCTTTTGCCTTGACGATGTTTTGTATAAAAGTGGTGTCCATCTATATGATACATTTTTTCAATCATTGCCGAATTCATTCTTCCATCTCCTCTAAGTGGTTCTTTAGCTAAAAGACGGCACAAAAGGCAGATATGTTTCTCTTAAAAACAAAAAAGATGCCTATTTCGAAAAATAGACACCTTTTTTCCTAAGAGCTTTTACCAAGCACGATCATATTGACGCGGGCTTTCGATGGAGGTACGGAGCTCTTGAGCAGCTGTTTTTGGAAAGTATGGATCCCGTAAAAATTCTCTGCCAATAAAGATCAAATCCGCACGCTGATTTCGTAAAATCTCCTCTGCTTGTACACCAGATGTGATGAGACCAACAGCAGCTGTTTGAATGCCGGCACCTTCTTTTATTTTCTCTGCGAATGTTACTTGGTAGCCGGGGAATGTATTGATTTTTGCCTGTACGACAGCACCTGAGCTGACATCAATTAAGTCGACACCTTGCTCTTTGAGCCAAGTGGCAATCCCAATATAATCTGCAATATCAAGTCCTTTTGTCGTGTAATCAGAAGCCGACACACGGACAAATAAAGGTCCGTCCCATACGGCATTGACTGCATCTACGACTTCTCTTAAGAAACGATAACGGTTCTCTGGTGAGCCGCCATAGTCGTCTGTTCGATGGTTCGCCAGCGGTGAAAGAAATTCATTGATTAAATAGCCATGTGCACCATGAATTTCAATGATGTCAAAGCCCGCTTTTTTTGCCCGTACAGCTGCATCCTGAAACGCCTGAACAGTATCTTTGATTTGATCAATAGACATCTCGACAGGGGTTTTAGATGTTTCATCAAATGGGATGCTTGACGGTGCAAGAATGTCTCCATCAAGTTCAGCCTTACGTCCTGCATGGGCTAGCTGGATAGCTGTCTTCGTTCCATATGCTTTAATTTGTTCGTTTAATGAAGCGAAACCTTCAATGTGCTCATCGCTCCATATACCGAGGTCTTGATCACTAATTCTTCCCTCGGGAGAAACAGCACTTGCTTCCACCATGATGAGGCCAGCCTGACCTTGTGCACGGGAAATATAATGTGTGAAGTGGAAAGGCTGTAATTTCCCATCACGGTCATAGGATGAATACATACACATCGGGGACATCACGATGCGGTTTTTCAGTGTAACACCTTTTAATGTCCAAGGTGAAAAGAGTTTTGTTTCCAAATATCTTCGCCTCCTCATGGAATTGTATAGCCGATTATAACAGCCATTCAAACTTTCGTCATAAAAGGTGCTCAAAGAATATAGCTTTTATACACGTTTTTGTATAATGGAGAGATAGAGACATCAAAGGGGGAGAACGGATGAAATGGCAAACAGAGAGTGAACTAAAGGAGCTCCTGACAGCTCTTATGCAGTATGAAAGCATATCAGGTACAACAGGAGAAGTCGCGTTAGCGGAATATTTATATTACTTGCTAAGGGAGCGGCCTTATTTTGAGCAGAACCCTGATCATTTGGCTTTGCATCCGATGAAAGATGGCCGGTATTATTTAACGGCACTTGTGAAGCGCAGTACGCTCCAGCGTACCGTGCTGCTTCTTAGCCACTTTGATGTAGTCGATACAGAAGATTACGGCGAATTTCAAAACATGGCATGCAAGCCTGAAGAGTTAATGGCCTCCTTTTCGCAAAAAAGTACGCTTCTTCCAAAGAGGGCAAGAGAGGACCTTACTTCAGGAGACTGGTTGTTTGGAAGAGGGGCCATGGATATGAAAGCAGGTCTCACCGTGCAGCTTTCTATGCTGGAAAGAGCGATGACAGAAACATTTGATGGAAATGTCCTGCTCGTCACAGTTCCTGATGAAGAAGTGAATTCACAAGGAATGCTTGAGGCTGTGCCGAAACTAAAGGAGCTCAAAGAAAAGCATGATCTTGACTATACTGCTTGTTTAAACAGTGAGCCCATGTTTGAAAAGTATCCAGGGGATGAACATCATTATATGTATACAGGCAGCATAGGAAAGGTATTAGCTGGATTTTTCTGTAAAGGGATCGAAACGCATGTAGGAGAGCCTTTCTCAGGCTTAAATGCGAATTTTATGGTATCTGAATTAAACAGGCTGTTAGAGCTCAATAGTGATTATTGTGAGGAAGTAGATGGTGAAGTAACACCGCCCCCGACGAACTTAATGCAAAAAGACTTAAAAGAAGCCTATTCTGTTCAAACACCTCACACAGCTGTATCTTTATTTAATGTGCTCATGATGAAACGTTCAAGTGAAGAACTGCACGGTCTTCTCTATGAAACTGCGAAGCAAGCAGCAGACCAAATCGAGGCCAATCTTCAGCAGAAAACAGCTGACTTTCAGCGCTTTAAACACTTTACACCAATAGACACTAGGGTTACGGTTCTCACGTATTACGAGCTGTATCAAAAAGCCGCAGAACGCTCTGGTGAACAGGAAGTCGAGCGCATTGTCAACTATGCATTCGCCAACCGAGGTGAGCTTGGAGATCGTGATTTTTCAACGAAAATTGTCTCGGAGCTGACGACACTCTGTAAGGAAGAAGGGCCGCTGATTGTGCTATTTTATAGTCCGCCATTTTACCCTTCTGTGTCCTCAACAGAAGATCCGCATATTCAGACGACATTAAAGAAGATTCAAAAAGAGGCAAAAGAGTTGTATGGACTTGAAGTAGAGGAAGTGAAATATTTCCCGGGATTGTCTGATTTAAGTTACTTGCAGCTCGAAAAGCAGGAGGTAGGTCATTACACGACCAATATGCCGCTTTACCAAAAAGGCTATTCTTTACCACAAGGAGAAAAGGAAGCCCTTTACGTTCCAGTCATCAACGTAGGTCCACTAGGAAAGGACCCGCACAAATGGACAGAGCGGCTGCACGTCCCATTCTCTTTTGGCATTTTGCCAGAACTACTAGAATCAACGATTCATGCTTTATTAGAGAAAAAGTAAGTAGATGTGATGAAAAGCCCTATCTTGATGATAGGGCTTCTATTTATAAATAAACGATTCTTCCACTTGGTTGAATAGAGTATGATATTAAGAAGAATTACATTTATTTGAAGGGGGATAAGAAAATTAAATGGAAACTGGGAAATTAACAAAAACAGACATCATCACATCGCTTCAGGAAAGTATGAGTGAACTAGAGAAGCTAGTGGAGGCTTGTGATGATAACACACTGGATCAATCTTTAGGGGAGGGGAAATGGTCAATCAAGCAGCTCGCCGGGCATTTGTATGACACAGAAGAAGTCTGGTCAGAGCGGATAGAGCAGGCGATATCAGATGATCACACGCCTTTTCAATCGTATGATCCTGAAATATATGTGAGAGAAAGAGCGTATGAATGGTATAACGCAGAGGAGATCAAAGCATTGATCAAACGGATGAAAGAGAGAAGAAACAACACGCTTCGGCTATTAGAAAAAGATATATGGGAACAATTCGGTCTGCATCCGGAAGAAGGATTGATGACCGTCCAAAGATTAGCTGAAACCATCGCTTTACATGAACAACATCATCTGGACCAAATCAAAGTCATCATGTCAAAGAGGTAATGAACAAGCACCTGTCATCAAAACAGGTGCTTTCAAATTCATTTATACGTACTTGCTGAAAACAATTCATTTAATTCTGCTGCGCGTTTTGTGGCTGTTTTGACACAATCGACAACGGCTTCTTCGAATTGATAGGCAGCCAATGTGTTCAGGCCGGCTTCTGTTGTTCCGCCTTCACTTGTAATTTCTTTGCGCAGTTCGGCAGGTTCTTTTCCGCTGTCTTGAAGCATATTGGCGGCGCCCGCAATCATTTGGCAAATGAGTAATTTCGCAGTTGCTTGATCCATTCCAAGTTCCGAAGCACCTCGCTCCATTCCTTCAATCAAATGATAAATGAAGGCAGGGCCGCTGCCTGCGATGGCTGTCACAGCATTTAGCTGCGATTCATCTAATACTGTGACATGCCCGATTGTTTCAAACAGCTCGACGGCCTTTTTCTTTTGCTCCTCTGTGACTTCATGACTTACGGCAATACCTGTTGCTGACTGCTGAATCGCCGCTGATGTATTTGGCATCGCACGAACGACTGCAGTCTTTCCGCCAGCATAGTGTTGAATCGTTTCAATGGAAATACCCGCTAAAATAGAAATGATTAACTGTCCATGTAAATGAGGCTGGACTTCAGAAATTCCGCTTTCTGCATCCTTCGGTTTTAAGGCAAAAACGAGAATATCCGCTTCTTCATAAATAAAGGACCGAGCGAAATCCGTTTTGATCCCATAACGTACCTGTAATTCTTCTAATCGTTTTTCATTCGTTTTGTTTGTGACAATGATATCTTCATTCGACATCATGCCGCTTTTTAATAAACCTTTGATCATAGACTCTGCCATTGAGCCTGCACCGATAAATCCAATTTTACTCATAAGCTGCTCCTCCTTGTAGAAAATAAAAAAACCTCTCGCCTGAAAAGGACGAAAGGTTTTTCGCGGTACCACCCTCAATTAGTATGCAAACATGCATACTCAGCTCTAGTCCCTTAACGCGGGAAACGTTTAGGTTTGCCTAACAGCTCAAAGGGCAGGTTCAGCAAATAAGAGGATGGTGAAGTCTTTCAGCCGGCGGACCTCACTCTCTTGCATCATTATTTTGCTTACTAATCCTTGTCATCGCGCATCATATATTTGTTGTTCATTATGCAACGATGGACAAGTTTATGTCAATAGGGGCAGTTAAAAAATTGCCCATCTAAACCGCATGACAGTCTGCCTTTTGCAAGATACAATGAAGTAAGAAGACTGAGTCCCACAATCATGAGTCAAAAAGCAGGAGATGACGTATAAAAGTGAAAGAAGAGATCATTCAATTATCCATCCCGACGCCGTTTGCCGTTGGGGATGTGCATGCATATGTATTAAAAGGAGAGGCCGTAACCTTAGTAGATTGCGGGCCGATGACAGAAGAGGCAGAGCATGCCTTTGTCACGCAATTAAAGGAACATCGTTTATCGATAGACGATATTGATCAGGTGGTGCTGACCCATCATCATGCAGATCATGTCGGTCTATTAAATTTGATGAAACCTCATGTCCGTGTGATCGGACACCAGCTAAATGAGCCATATATTAGTCAGGATCCACTGTTTAAGCAGCGCCAAGTGGATTTTATGATTCCTTTTTTTCAGCAGTTAGGTGTCCCGCTTCGACAAAATGAGTGTGAAAAAATAGTGAAGCAATCTTATACATATTCTTGTACTTCACATGTAGATGAGATCATAAAAGAAGGTGATCGTTTAAGCGGGCATGAACACTTCTTTGTGATGGAAACACCCGGACACGCACAGTCTCATCTTTCCTTTCTAGATGAAACAACGGGGAATTTTATTGGAGGCGACCTGCTTTTGACGACCATTTCTTCAAATCCGTTAATGGAAGCACCGTATGAAGGCGAGGAACGTCAAAAATCACTGCTTCAATATAAAGCATCACTCAATCGGTTATTGCGTCTGCCAATCAAGACGATTTATCCAGGACACGGTCAGCTCATCACATCCCACCATGAATTGATTGAAGAAAGATTTAAGAAACAAGAGAAACGAGCAAATACGATGTATCAGCTGCTTAAACAAAAAGAAATGACGGCCTTTCATCTTTGCCGTAAGTTATTTCCTGTGATGTATGAAGAGGCCTTGTTTTTAACGATGTCAGAGACAGTCGGTCAGCTCGATGTGCTCTTAGCGGCTGGGCAAATTGAAGAAGTGCAAAAAGACGGAATCGTCTATTACAGGGCAAACTAAGGAGTGAAACGCATGGGACGATTGACAGGAAAAAGAATTTGGATTACAGGCGCATCTGGGGGCATTGGTGAAAAAATGGCGTACTTGGCAGCAGAAGAAGGCGCAGAAATCATTATTTCAGCAAGACGAGTGGACAAGCTTACTGGTGTGAAAGAGAAAATTATGAGTGCTGGCGGGGTGTGTCACATTGCTCAGCTTGATGTCAGCCAGCTTGAGGACATTGATCGCGCGTATGAAGAAGTGGGGCCGGTCGATATTTTGGTCAACAATGCCGGCTTTGGCGTATTCGATCTCGTAGAAGATGCCTCCATAGAGGAAATGGTGTCGATGTTTGAGGTGAATGTGTTTGGCTTAATCGCCTGCACGAAAAAGGTCATCCCTGAGATGAAGCAAAGAGGGCAGGGACATATTATCAATATCGCATCCCAAGCAGGAAAGATTGCGACACCCAAATCAGCTGTTTATTCCGCATCAAAGCATGCCGTTCTTGGATTTTCAAACAGCCTCAGAATGGAGCTGGCAGACTCAGGCATTCACGTGACAACGGTCAATCCAGGACCGATTGCAACAGACTTCTTTACCATCGCTGACCGCAGCGGTGAATATGTGAAGAACGTTGATTTTATGATGCTGAGTGCGGATAAGGTGGCAGGGAAGGTCGTATCAGCCATGATGACGAAAAAGAGAGAGATTAATCTGCCTGGCTGGATGAATGCTGGGAGCAAATTGTATCAGCTGTTTCCATTTTTATTTGAAAAAGTAGCACGCAAAGCGATGATGAAAAAGTAACAAAAAAGAAACCGGTTTTAACTGGTTTCTTTTTTTGAGGTAAAGCTTCATTGTGACACTTTCTATATCCGTCTTGCCGCTTGCTGAAGCGGATCCCATACACTGTTAAAAGGCGGTGCATAGCTAATATCTAAATCTTCAAGATCTGTTACGGTCAGCTCTTGGTAAAGGGCAGCCGCTACTACATCGATCCGTTTATCTACACCGCTTCTCCCGATGATTTGGGCACCAAGCAAAGTATGGTCATCGCTTCGGTAGATCAATTTCACTTTCATTTTCTCCGCTTCTGGGTAATACCCTGCGCGATCTGTACTATCAATAGTGATGACGGAGAAAGGAATGTCCGCTTCTTCGGCTTCTTTTTCTGATAAGCCTGTTCGTCCCGCTGTCATGTCCATAAATTTCATGACAGCTGTTCCAGTCACGCCTTGAAACGCTCGGTTTGTCCCTGTCATATGAAATCCTGCGATTCTCCCTTGTTTATTCGCAGTTGTGCCGAGTGGAATATAATCCAGTGATTTTTTGATGCGGTGATAGGTCGCCGCGCAATCACCGGCAGCATAAATGTCTTTTATATTGGTTTGCATGTATTGGTTCACTGCAATAGCGCCATTTTGAAGCCGCTTAATTCCGGTATTATGTAAAAAGGAGGTTTGAGGAGTGACGCCGATGGCCATGATGACCATATCTGTTTGAATGGTTTGTTTGTCTGTGATAACAGCTGTGACATGTGACTTGCCTTCTAATTGCTGTACCGTTTCTCCAAGTGATACGTGAATGCCCTTGGCGTCAGCCTCTTCTTTCAGGTATTTTGCCATATCGGAGTCAAAGCCCGGGCCGAGGGTTGCTCCCCGCTGAATGATATGTACGTTTTTTCCCAGCGCTTTTAAATTTTCAGCCATTTCAAGGCCAATATATCCACCGCCAATGATCGTGACATGTGTGATGTCCTTTTTTAAATGGTCTAAAATGGACAGCGCATGTGGAATGGTTTTTAATACATGTACGCCTTCTAATGGCTGGCTGTCTAAATCCAGTGTGACAGGGCTTGCTCCTGTCGCAATTAAGAGGCGGTCATAGCTTTCTGTAAAGGGTTCTTTTGTTTTCGTATGATGACCCGATACTGTTTTTTGCTCTGGGTCAATGGAGGTCACTTCGTGCAAGCATCTGGCGTCAATTCCATATTTGTCACGAAAGGTTTCAGCACTGCGTGCGATCAGCTTTCTGTGATCATCAACGAGACCGCCGATCAAGTAGGGGAGTCCGCACTGTCCATATGAGAAAATCTCTCCTTTTTCAAAAGCAACAATGTGTGCATCTGGATCCTCTCTATATATTTGCATAGCGCAGCTCATTCCTGCTGCATCTCCGCCAATCATCACATATTTCATTTGGTGTGCTCCCTTCTATCTATCGTACTGAATACTCTTATTTACCCTCATATTCCTTATTTTAATGCTTTTTTTCGCAAAACAAGCAAACTTTAGTTGAAAAATAAAGACAGCGCCTTCATTTTAGGCTACAATCGGATTATCGTCTTTTTGGGTTACGAGTTTAGTGAAGATTGGTGGGAAAGACTTTGAGTGACACGCGACTAGATTTTAATACGCTATATACACGCCATACGAGAGAGGCTTGGGCAGCTCTTGGAGAATATATGCCGGTATCTGTTTCTGAAGAAGAAGCAAGAGCGCTGCAAGGGTTAAATGACTATTTATCGCTTGAAGAAGTTCGAGATATTTACATACCGCTTATTCGTTTTCTGACATTACATGTCTTTGCAGAAAAACAAAAAAACCAGCATGTGAATGCCTTTTTAAACTACCCGCATCATGCCAAAATCCCCTTTTTAATTGGAATTGCTGGAAGTGTAGCTGTCGGGAAAAGCACAACGGCTCGTATCATTGAAACGCTTTTATCGAGGCTTGGAGATGGGCTGAAGGTGAGTCTTGTGACAACAGATGGCTTTTTATATCCTCAAAAAGAATTAAAGGATCGAGGACTGATGGAAAAGAAAGGCTTCCCGGAAAGCTATGATGTCAAAGCTCTTCTGTCTTTTTTAAATGAATTAAAATCAGGTAAACAAACTGTGCATGCCCCGGTATATTCGCATTTGACCTATGACCGGCTGGAAGGGGTGTATGAAACAGTAGAGGATGCTGATATTGTCATTATTGAAGGAATCAATGTGCTCCAATCACCAGCGCTGGATGATCTGAAGGATGAACCGCGTGTGTTTGTATCAGATTTCTTTGATTTTTCGATTTATGTAGACGCCGCTGAAACGCAAATTCAATCATGGTATAAAGAACGGTTTCGTTTGCTCAGAGAAACAGCCTTCCAAGATCCTGAATCCTTTTTTCATCAATATAAAGATTTGACGGATGAAGAGGCAGATCAAATGGCAAGCACGATTTGGAATACCGTAAATCGCCCTAATTTATATCAAAATATTTTACCGACAAAATATCGAGCTGACCTCATTTTGAAAAAAGGTGATCAGCACAAGGTGGAAGAGATCGCCATCCGCCGCGTATAAAGAAAAAACCGCTCAAACGAGAGAGCGGTTTTTTTTTAATGACCTCCACTTACTTTAACAGCTACGGCAGCTGCCGATCGTTTTTTCAGACGATAGTACCCAATGAGTAAGAACGGAACGCCTGCGATGGTGATGATCGACAAGACCGTAAAAATGGAGAGGGGATGGGCTGCGCCAAAATAGTCAATGCACAGTCCGCCGACAAATGGTCCGACCACGCTGCCGAGCTGAGAAAATCCCATCGCACCAAAGTACGATCCCTTTACTTCTGGCTTTGCAATATTGTCTACAAAAAGATCCATCATCGCAAACAGCAGAACTTCCCCAATTGTAAACACGACAATGATGAAAGCAAGCATGCCGAGACTTTGTGAAAAAGCAATGGCAAACAAACTGCCTGCAAGAAGAATATTCCCGGTAGTCAGCGACAAAATGGTGGAGTAGCGCTTTGCAATCATGATGAGCGGGTATTGTATGACAATGACAACAACTGCATTTAAAGATAAAAGATATCCAAACAGTTTAGGACCATCCTCAATCATAGGTGACGCTGATAAGTATTGCGGCAGTGTTGAGCTTAAATGTGAATATCCGAACGAACATAAGGTAACGCCGATGAGAATGATGCTAAAGACCGTATCTTTTTGGATAATGGAAAGGGCTTTTTTGACGCTGATTTGTTTCGTGTTTTCTGGAGCAGCAACTGGATGCTTCTGAAATTGCCAAGCCAGCGTTAATCCGTATAACAAATAAATGAAGGCAGCGACGAGAAAAGGAAACGTTGTTTTCGATGACCCAAGATATAAGCCAAGCAGCGGGCCGAAGATTACACCAATGTTAATGGCCGTATACCGTAAATTAAAAACAAACAACCGAATACTTGATGGGGTGACATCAGATAAGAGCGCCTTAGACGTTGGTTCAAACAGTGCCCGGCACAGTCCGTTTAAAGCGTTCATGAGAAAGAAGACCCAAATGGCATCTGCAAACGCAAAGCCAACAAAGACAAATGACCAACCGAAGATGGATAGAAGCATGACTTTTTTTCTGCCGATTCGGTCAGAAACATAGCCGCCGTAAAAACTCGCAACGATCCCAATAAGAGAGCTGACGGCAATGATTAACCCAGCTGAAGAAGCTGAGGCCCCTTTGACTTGTGTCAAATAAACGGCTAAAAAAGGAATGCTCATGGACGTCGCCATTCTGCCGAATATGGTACCGATGATGATTGTCCAACTAAGTGGATGTAAAGTACGTAAGTTATTTTTCATGCTGTTTCTCCCCTGAGTGTTAAGATGTTCCAATCATACATGAAAAATTGTGCAAATTAAATACACAATTTGATGGAGGAGACATCCGCCATATGGCAGAGGAGCTTTTTATGGCTACGCAAATTCGAAATCTTGTTTTTTTCTCTCGGTGCTTCTATGTCTTTTAGATATGCTGATTCGTACGATCACTTAAAGACAATTTAATCAAGATCAATCGCGACAATTTGCTGCAAGGACAGGTGGAGAACATCTTCATCATTGACGATTTTTATGCGCTGCGTTTCATAATGAATGGCTTTCACCCAGCCCCAAAACTGCTGTTTCATACCTGCTGCAGCATATGTCACGCAAATCGCTTGGTCCTCTGTAATCGACTGTGTGATCAAAAAATTCATTTCCTCTAACTGATCAGTGCTCAGTGGAGGAGGCGTGTATTCTTTTTTCTTCCGTTTTTGAGCAAGCAGCTGTTCACGGTGCTCTGGGAGCATCATTCGGCTTGATTCCCACATGATGTTGTATCCGGGTGTTAATTTATTGGGATTCATGGCTGTTCGCCTCCGTTATTTGTAATGTCCACCAATTTTTTCGGCGCGGTGATACGCCTGCCCTGCATTTGTTAGGGACGAAGCGTGCAAGAGTGCAGCAGGTCCATACTTCATATGGATCGCATCAAATACTTTGCTGAGTCTGTCTTTTTTTAAATGGTGATCAAATAAACTCAGCTGATATTGGCTGTCAGGCTGCAGCTGCGAGAGAGTAATGCCTACACTGCGAATGGGCTGGCCGTCCCAGTGCTGCTGGCATAGCTGAATGGCTGCATCTGCAATATCTGTCCCGTACTGTGTGGGTGAATGGAGCTTGATTTGTCTATGAAATCCAGTCGGATGAGAAAAATCAGCGCCTCTTACGCCAACAGACACCGTTTGCCCAACATAATGCTTAAAGCGCGCACGTCTTGCCACTTCTTCACTCAATTCAAGAATGGCGACTTTGATGTCCTCAAAAGACGCATAATCATGGGGAAGGGTCATATGATGCCCAACCGCTTTTTGCTGATCATGTGTGTGAAGAGTGACCGGGGAGGGATCGTGTCCTAAAGCTGTTCGCTGCAGAAGCTCCCCGTTGATTCCCCAGCGTTTTTTTAGCCGGTCTAACGGATAAGTAGCAAGCGTCCCGATGGTACTGATGCCCATTCGTTTTAAATGGTGCTCCATCCGTTTGCCGACACCAAATAATTTTCCAATCGGAAGCGGCCATAAATCAGCCGCAACCCGGTCTGCACGAAGTTCATAGATGCCAGATTTGTTTTTTTTAGCAAAATGATCACAGGCCATTTTAGCGAGCACTTTATTAGGACCAATGCCAACACGTGCGTAAATGCCTGTCTGGTTCATAATGGTCGTTTGTATATTTTGAGCGATCTCGCGCGGCGAACCGAGTAGTGTCACACTTCCCGTAATATCGAGAAACTGTTCATCAATTGAATAGGGTTCGACAAGATCCGTGTATTGTTCAAGCAGTTCTGTCATCATGACAGAAACATCAAGGTAGCGCTGCATACGTGGACGTACGACGACGGCTTCAGGGCATTTCTCCTGTGCTTCCCATAATCTTGATGCATTTTGTACGCCCCGTTTTTTAGCGAGCGGGCAGGCCGCAAGTACGACCCCGCTCCGCCGCTCGGGATCTCCTGAGACGATGAGCGGCACATCCTTCAAATGGGGAGCCTCCACTTTTTCGACTGACGCATAAAACGACTGCATATCCACAAGCAGAATGGCTCGTTCATTCATGATTTTCACCTCTTAGAACGTATGTTCTGTATTATTGTAACCGCCAGAAGGTGAAATTGATACTGGTAAATCATTCAAAGGGAAGAGTATAAATCCATACAAAAAAGACGAAGTGTCTCCACTTCGTCTCATCTGTGTAAAATGAGCTATTTTAAGCATGTGCTAAGTTATTTGATGTTTGGAGCGGCTCAGAACGCAAACGATAGGCCGTTAGCTTTTTCTTAGGCTTATGGGTAAACTGCCGCACCACATCCACGTGGTCATCGTAATGATACAGATAAAGGGTCACATCATGCTTGCCAAGCTTTGTTTGCATAGTAAGCGGTGCCGGCCCTTCCTGAGGATGAAGAAAACGCTCTTCGTCACCAGGATAAATATAATAGCGTTCAATAAAGATCGCATCATTAAAATGTTGAATAATTTCAGATGTTTGCTGATCATCGAGTGGACGTCCTTGAAACGTCATCGTTGTTTGATCACTTGTTACTTTTGCATGCACTGCATAACGACTAAAAAGGCGTTCAACAACACCGGAAGGCAGTGAAGTGACAAGTAGCTTTAAAAGACTAAACACAACAAGTGAAGTAACAATCCAAACCAATATCATCATCTCCAATAAACATTTGTTACATTTCTTATATGAACAATTTTAACATAACAAAAGAATGAATCTTTCGCACAAAAAGTGAACTTTTTGAAATAAGTGTGAAGATTTAAAAGGAGATGACGGCGAAAGGACGAAGAACCAACAAAGCTGAAAGGAAAAAAGGCTGATACATCACCTTTACAAACAATTGATCAGACAGGTAGACTATTGAAACAGTTGATTTTTTGTGAAAAAAGAGAGATGCAGCTAAAAATGAAAAGGGGCGAGGCCATCATGCTACGTCAAGTGAAGCCGTCAGATTTTTACGCGGTCACATCCGTCATTCAAAACTGGTGGGGAGGCAGAGATTTGCGCGCGAAATTGCCAAAGCTATTTTTCGAACATTTTCAGCAAACAAGTTTTGTCGTTGTTGAAAAAGGTGAACTGATCGGCTTCTTAGTCGGTTTTTTATCGCAATCGCATTCAGATGAAGCGTATATTCACTTTGTTGGGGTACATCCAGACCACCGGAAATTAAAGATTGGCAAAATTCTCTATCAAGCGTTTTATGAAGCGGCTGAAAAGGAAGGAAGAACAACGATTAAGGCCATTACAGCTCCTGTAAATAAAGTCTCGATTGCTTACCATACAAAGCTCGGTTTTCAGATAGAAAAGGGAGATAAAACAGTGGATGGCATTTCGGTTTTTTCAGATTACGACGGCATTCATGAAGATCGGGTGCTATTTGTGAAAAAGCTGGAGGCGAACGCATGATCATCAGACTGAATCAAAAAAATAAAGAACAAGCAAAAGAGATTTTACATATCCAATTGTCCGCATATCAGCGGGAGGCAGAACAAATTGGCTATCAAGATTTACCGCCCTTAAAAGAAACGATTAAAGACATAATGGAAACAGAAGAGATTTTCATAGGATTTGAAAAAGAGGGGCATTTGATAGGGATCGCTTCATATGAATTGCACGACGATCGGATCATCCTCAGCCGGTTAGCTGTGCACCCTCATCATGTCAATCAAGGAATCGGGACAGCGCTCATGCAATCCATTATCCAGCATCAAAAAACAATCGAGCTCACAACAGCGGAAGCAAATATACCAGCAATCAAGCTTTATGAAAAACTAGGATTTAAACAGAAGGACCGTTTGCAGGTGGAAAACAATCTGATGTTAACAAAAATGGAACGTTTGATGCTTCGAAAGGTGGAAGTGATTGAATACCAATCGAGCTGGCCAGAACAATTTCAAGAGGAGCATGACAAGCTGAAAAAGATAGTTGGAGACAACTGGATATATGGCCACCATATTGGCAGTACGTCAGTCATAGGAATGGCCGCTAAGCCAATTATTGATATCTTGCTAGAGGTAAAACATATCAGCGGCTTAGATGAGTGTAACCATCTGTTTCGCCAGCTTGGATATGAACCGCTCGGAGAAAATGGACTCAAGGGAAGACGTTTTTTTAGAAAAGGCGGCTTGAACCGAACACATCACGTTCACGCCTATGAAGCTGGACATGATGATGTAAAAAGGCATTTGGTGTTCCGAGATTATTTAAAAGCTTCACCTGATCGTGCCAAAGCCTATGCAGATAAAAAGCGTCAATTGGCAAAAGCCTATCCTGAAGATATGGCAAGTTATATGAAAGGAAAAGATGGGCTCATTAAAGAAATTGAACAAGAAGCGTACAATTGGTCAGATCAGTTAAAGAAAAAGATCAGACATAAGAGCTGACAGGGCGTGAACATGTTTAATTGATGACTGATATGTTACAATGTAACAATCAACGAAAAAAGGATGTTCGGCATGTATATTCATATAACAGAACCAGCAGCAGCGTTCCTTACAAAACAACAAGCAGGGCATGAAACAAAAGAACTGCTTCTTCGCTATGATTCAGATGGGTGCGGCTGTGCGGTAAGCGGTGTCCCAATGATTTGGCTCACAGGTGAACGAACAGGTGAATGGGAAGAGCTCAAGCATAATCAGCTCTTTAAGCTGTATATACACACAGCACAAAAGGTCTTTTTTGACGAGGAAATGACGATTGATTTTAATGAAAAAGCCAACACACTCATGTTGAAAAGTCCTCAACAAATACTCAGCCCAAGAATGGGTATATTTGTAAAGTAAGGTGGAAATGTAGTGGATCAAAAGCTAAAAGTGATACAAAATACGGCACAGAATAAAACATGGGTGTCGTTTTTAAATAACAATCATCCCTATAGCCTTTTGCACTGGTCAATAGGTGGAATGGATTCGGTGAAAAAGGACGTTTGGCTTCTTCAAGATGAAGTCACATTTGAAACAGAAGAATTTCCAACGCTCGAATTAGCTGTCAATTGGATCAAAGAAAATATGGAACAAGTAACAGATGTATTATAAAAGCCCTTTTTCGAAAGGGTTTTTTTCGTGCGTTCATCATCTCATCAAACAGCACGGTTGTCTAATCTGAAAAATGATCTTTTGAAGCGAAAAAAAGCCGTTTTTCAACAAACAATTCGACAAAATGAGCAAGCTGGAAATAAAAAAATAGTAGCTATAAATGCCGAAAAATAGGCATTTGCAGCGTTTATTGCGGGATACCGAAAACTTTGCGAAAAACGACTTTTCATATTTCTTCCATTCGAGGAAATGTGATAGAATACAACATGTATCGTATATGAGAAGGGAGGTGCTAAAGTGAATTGAAGCTCAAGCTGTCATCGCCTCAGGTTGGAATCAAAATAAACGAATGGTATAGGCAGATTTGCGGATTTCATGTGATGAAAGCAGAGAAGCTGAAGGCGGAGATCGAGCAGGAAATCCTCGAGATGGAGCAGGATCAAAACTTGTTATTGTTTTACCAGCTGATGGATTTTCGCCATAAGGTGATGCTTGAATATTTTGAACCGGCAAAGAAAGCCTCGAATGATGAAGAGATTAAGAATTTGCTAGAAACGATTGAACATTCACAAACGAAATTAACGGATATGCTTGAATATTATGTTCATTTTTTCACAGGAATGTTTGAATTTGAACAGAGAAACTATTTAAGTGCCATTGCTTACTACCGCTCAGCAGAAAAAAAGCTCAATCTCATATCAGATGATATAGAAAGAGCAGAATTTTACTTTAAATTAGCAGAAATTTACTACCACATGAAACAAACCCACTTTTCGATGCACTATGCCTTGCAAGCGTTAGATACGTATTCTGCCTACAGAACGTACACGCTGAGAATCATCCACTGTGAATTTGTCATTGGTGCAAACTATGATGATTTGAAATGCTATGAACATGCATTGCCCTACTTTAAAAATGCTCTAAAGCGAGCACGCTCAATTGGAAACCCTCGAGTCATAGGTTCGGCCCTTTTCAACTTAGGTAACTGTTATTATCAAATGAACGATCTTGCGGAAGCAAGCCGTTATCTGAAAGACTCTATTGAAGTGTTTGAAAAGGAGAATTTAACCCATCTTAATCGCTCTCTAGACCCACTATTTATGCTGACACAAATCCTGTTTAAACAAAAACAAATAGAAGAGTCGTTAACCCTCTATCAACAAGGTATTATGAAGGCCTGTGAATTAGAAGATGAAATTTACATCTGCAAATTTCAGTTCTTAAAAGCATTATACGTTGATGCAGACATAACAATCATAGACGATACATTAGACCTGCTCGAGGACAAGCGCTTATACCCAGATATTGAGGAATTGGCACTTGATGCGGCTCATTATTACAATGAGCTTGGACTCTTTGAAGTATCTACCCGGTTTTACGAAAGGAAAATTCAAGCTATATCAAAAATTCAAAATGGGGGTCATTTATATGAAAACGAGTTTGATAGTTCTTTTATTGGCAGCAACTGCAGGATTATCGGTCATGAGTCAGCAGCAATCGGAAGAGAGCCATATGGAGCTTGCGGGCAGACACCATACAACAGTGGTGACTATCGCATAAGTTAGCTCAAAAAGAGGGGACGAACTGCTGTTCATTCTCCTCTTTTATTTTCATTCAATTCAAATCTTTGAAGAAATGCTTGAACTTCTTGCTCATAAGCTTCCTTATTTTCGCTAAAAGACATTGCATGCGCACCGTGTGGCGCAATAAATAACTGTTTGCCACCCTTTTTTCGTGCATATAACTGCTGACTTTGCTCACAGGGGATATAGTCGTCATGGCGGCTATGAATAAAAAGTACCGGTTCTTTCACCTGATCAATCACATCAAGAGGGGAAACCTGCCGGATGCGGTATCCATCCCGCCATTTCAACACTTGATCACTTAGTGGAAGAATCCATTGCCCAGAAAGGCGAAAATCTGTTTTTAATCGATACAGAAGCTGGTCCTCAAAAGAAGCAAAAGGGCAGTCTGCTATGTAAAAATTGGCGTTTGCTTCCGGCTTTGCGGCATATAACAAGGTCGTGACTGCACCCATTGATTCTCCGTGTATCCCAATAATGGCACTTTCTCCGAGCTTTTGTCTGAGCCACTTTACGATCTTCGCTAGATCTTCTTTTTCGTAATATCCATAACTCGTGGTTTTTCCGCCGCTCATCCCATGTCTTCTATGATCATAAAGCATCACATTCCATCCGAGCTTTTGGAATAATTTCATATACTTAACGGAATTAATCAAACTGACGGTAACACCGTGGCAAAGGACGATTGTGCGTGTTGTTTGAGAAGACGGCACAAAATAACCATGGAGATCATAACCAAATGCTGAAGGAATACACACTTTCTCTTTTTTAAGCTGTTGAAATTCCTCGTGATGATAATGGCCTCCATCTGATTCTCGTTTGATGAGCTCTTCATCCGTTAATTTTCGAATATACATCATTTTATTGGTGAAAAAAATGCCGATTGCAGCGAGTGGACATAATATGAAGGCACATATAGCGATCCATTTCTTCATCTAGCCGATTCCTCCTTTCCGAAGTTTTTCCTATGATGATCATACCACATGTTGGTAGATTGGCGTGCCTCTTGCTCAGAAAATAAAACGGATGATACACTAAGTCAAAAGGAGAGAGGCACAATGAAAAAGACCAAACAAGATCAAGCGAAATTAAAGGACGGCATAAACGATGATGTCAAACAGCAGCTTCTTCAAATGAAGCAGAACCTTGCCGTCGAGACAGAAAAAAGAGAAGAACAAAAACGACAAGACCTCCTTCGGCAGCAGAAAGAAAAAGAAAAAAACAAAAGCTTTTCAGAACTGCTAGATGAAAGCCATTTAGACTGGAGAAAGTATAAAAGCTAAAAAAGGGGAGCAATGAAGCTCCTTTTTTCAATTCATCATCATTGAGATAGATCCACAGCAGAAACATAAGTGCTTAAAAGAAAAACGCTTCTGCCCTCTTCTCTTTTTTAATAGAGAAAATCCACTTTTTCGGACTGATCAAATAAGCTACAATTAGCTCCAGAAAAAAGGTGCATAAACGGAGCTGTGCAATAGAGGCTTCTCCACAGCCGGTTGAGCCTCATACATACGCTAAAATAAAAAATTGTAGAAAAACATAAGTTTTTCTACAATCTCAGAGATCACAGATGTGATCTTTTTTCTTATTTGAACCGGTGCGCCTCATACACAGATGGTTTTGTATAATATGTCAATGCTTTGATTTCTTGATCACTTAAAGAACGTGCATTTGCTGCTGTTATATTTTCTTTTAATTGATCCACCGAGCTTGCGCCAAATACAACGGAACTGACCGCAGAATGTTTCAGTATGTACTGAATGGACAGTTCAGTGAGTGATAGGTCATAAGCGACTTTCTTTAAAGAAGGAATGATCTGCTGGAGCTCTTCAAATGAATATTGAAGATAGCCATTTTTTTGAATCGCTGCACTTGCTTGAGAAAGTGGCTTTTCAGTTAATAATCCTTTCGCTAAAGGACCTCTTGCGACGACACTAATACTTTGTTCTTCAAGAAGAGAGAACCATTCTTCTGGGCGGCGGTCGAGTAAACTATATTGCATCATCACGCTTACGATATTCGACTTTTTGGCATATTCTTTTATGACATTTGGACGGATAGATGAAATGCCATAATAACGAATAACCCCTTCTTCTACTAATTCTTCAAAAGCTTCAATCGTTTCATCAATGGGGTCATCAATCGTGCCTCCGTGTAATTGATATAAATCAATATAATCTGTTTGAAGCCGCTTGAGGCTTTGTTTTACTGCTTCCTTTATGTACGCTTTTGAAGGATCCCAGTCCCAGCCTGATTTGCCTTTTTCAAAGCGGTTGCCGCCTTTTGTCGCCAAAATCAAATCCTGCCGTCTGTTTTTAATGGCTTCTCCGACAATTTCCTCATTTGTCCCAAAATCATATAAATCGGCTGTATCCAAATAGTTAATTCCGAGATCAATGGCCTCATCTAATAAAGAGAGCGCTTTTTCTTTTTCAGTCCCAAGAGACATGCATCCTAGTGCCGCTTCGCTCACTAAGAGATCTGAGGTGCCTATTCGTCTTTTTTTCAATTCCATCACACTCCTATCCTTTCACATTAAGTGAAAAAAATAAGGAATTCAAGCTAGGTGATTTCAAATGGCGCATTGAAGCAAGCGTTTTGCTTTTCGCTTCTCTTAAATCATCTATGTTAAAATAAATGAAGTAAAAAGTGAAAGTAGAACGAGGAGCTGACAAAATTGAAGGACTTTGAAGAAAAAACATTATCGTCTAAAGAATTATACAACGGAAAAATTATTGATTTGGTTCTTGAAGATGTAGAATTGCCTAATGGAAAACAGGGCAAACGCGAAATCATTAAACATCCTGGTGCAGTAGCCGTCATTGCACGTACAGACGAAAATAAAATCATCTTGGTCAAACAATACCGTAAAGCACTAGAGAGATCCATTGTTGAAATCCCGGCCGGAAAACTAGAAAAAGGGGAAGAGCCGGAACATACAGCATTAAGAGAATTGGAAGAAGAAACAGGATATACAACTCAGCAGCTTCAAAAGCTGACGGCCTTTTATACATCACCTGGTTTTGCAGATGAAATTGTCCACATCTATCTAGCGGATCAGCTAGTTCCGCTTGAAGAAAAAAGAGAGCTGGATGAAGATGAATTTGTCGAAGTAATGGAAGTTTCATTAGAAGAAGCCTTGCACCTCATTGAAGAGCAGCATATTTATGATGCAAAAACAGCCTATGCCATTCAGTACTTACAACTGCAAGAGGTACTTGAGTCAACAAAATGAAGGAATTTTTTGCAGACATCCATATTCATATTGGCAGAACAAGAACAGGCAGAGCTGTCAAAATTACAGGTGCAAGGTCACTGACAATTGATCAAATTCTTATTGAAGCTGCAGAAAGTAAAGGGATGGGGATGATTGGTGTGATTGATGCACAATCTCCAGAAGTCCTAGAAGAATTAATAGAAGGTGTAGAGGAAGGCAGGTACACTGAACTAAATGACGGCGGTTTATCATTTGGACAGACAGTGCTGCTTTTAGGCAGTGAATTAGAAATCAATGATGACCATTCAAAGGGTCCGATTCATGTGCTTGCATTTATGCCCACACTACACAAAATGTCTGAGTTTTCCGCATGGCTTTCGCTTCATATGAAAAATGTGCATTTGAGTTCACAGCGCCTCTATGTTGATGGGAAAACACTTCAACGCAAGGTTAAGGAGCTGGGAGGATTGTTTATTCCTGCTCATATTTTCACGCCGCATAAAAGTCTATACGGCAAAGGCGTCAACACTTCTTTAACAGAAGTATTTGATCCTGATCTTATTGATGCTGTTGAGCTTGGTCTTAGCTGCGATACGTCAATGGCGTCCCAGCTGAGTGAGCTGAACCGTTATCCCTTTTTAACGAATTCAGATGCTCATTCTTTAGGAAAAATCGCGCGTGAATATACAAAAATCAAAATGGATCATGCCTCTTTTGAAGAATTCAAGCTAGCCCTAGAAGAAAAAGATGGCAGAGCCGTTACTGGAAATTATGGACTTGCTCCGCGGCTTGGGAAGTACTATCATACGACCTGCGAGAAATGCGGGGTAAGACCTCACGCACCAGATCAAGAAGAGTGCCACGTATGCGGACATACCCGGATGACAAAAGGAGTGAGTGAGCGTTTAAAGGAGCTTGCTGACCAAGAAAGTGAAAAAGGAACGAGACCTCCTTATGTTCATCAGCTCCCGCTTCAGTTTATTCCGGGTGTGGGACCCAAAACGCTGGAGAAGCTAAAAGCCGTGTTTCACACAGAGATGAATATTCTACATCAAGCAACAGAACAAGAACTAAAAGCCGTTCTGCCAGAAAAGACAGCGGGCTACATCATCAAAGCAAGGAAGGGTGAAGTGGGACTGATCGCTGGTGGAGGCGGAGTATACGGTAAGGTGGATATCAATCATGAGTCACATTAAATGGACATGTCAAACGTTTGAACAATTGTCAAAAGAGGATCTTTACTTGATTCTCATGGAAAGAGTCAACGTGTTTGTTGTAGAACAAACATGCCCTTATCCTGAAATTGATCACCGGGACCAAGAAGCGCTTCATCTCATCGCAAAAGAGAGCGGCACGATTGTGGCTTATTGCCGAATTTTCCAAAACGGGATCATGTACAAGGAGGCGTCCATCGGCCGCATTCTTGTGACGCAGGCCGGCCGGAAAAAAGGGTATGGAAAGATGCTGCTCATCAAGGCTTTGGAAAAGCTTAGTGAACTAGGTGAAACAAGTGTCAAAATACAGGCGCAAGCCTACCTGAAGTCATTTTACGAATCATTTGGTTTCAAGGCCGTCTCACATGTTTATGATGAAGATGGGATTCCGCATCTTGATATGGTGAAAACAGAAAGATAGGCGTGTATACGTCTATCTTTTTTATGCAACATCGTGTATCATAACGTCAACGAAAGGAGTTTTGCCAAATGGGAAAAAGCAAAGCAAAGAAAAAACGAGAGCATATCCAAAGGCAGCAGAGCCGAAATCCAGAACTGTCGAGAGGAGACATTCCGCATTTTAGCACACACGAAAGAAAGACAAAAACAAAACAAGAAACCTTGCAGCACATGATGAAGAAACATAAAGGACGAAATGCTTATGATCACTATCAAGAGGATCATAAGCATTTTTATTTTGCTTTTTTATGACAACTAGATCAAATAAATGGAAAAATTTTAAAAAATAGGACAAACGGTCGTTTCTTTTTGTCTAAAAATGTAGTTAAATGACAAAAAGAAACGAAAGGGAGAGTGAGTATCGTGAACGTCAAGTCATTTGGAGCAGGGCTTTGTATGGCAAGTGTGCTTGTGGCATCGGTCATGTTTGGCGCGTCAGATATTTCAGCAAAGGAGCAAGCAAAAAAAGAGTACATGATCGGCTTTTCTTCTTCCGTTCAAGACAAAACACAAAAACAGCTTGTAGAAGAAGCTGGCGGGCATGTGAAAGAATCAATAGAGAAAATAGATATGATGAAAGTGTCGTTGAATGAGGCATCGAAAAAGAAACTGAATGAAGCAAAAGAAGTGGCCTTCATTGAGGAAGACCAAAAAGCAAAAACAAGCAGTCAAACTATTCCATATGGCATTAAAAGCATCAAAGCAAAAAAGGTACATAAACAAGGATACGCTGGACAGAATGTCAAAGTAGCAGTCCTTGACAGCGGCATCGACGGCAAACATGAGGATTTACATGTCACCGGCGGGGTGAGCTTTGTTCCGGCAGAGTCTGATCCGCTTGTTGACCCGCATAAACATGGAACGCATGTGGCAGGCACAATTGCCGCATTAGATAATAAGGTAGGTGTCGTGGGTGTTGCGCCAAAGGCTTCTATCTATGCTGTCAAGGTGGCAGATGAAAATGGTGACGGCTACTATAGCTGGATCATTAAAGGGATTGAATGGGCCATTGAGAATGACATGGATGTCATCAATATTAGTATGGGGGGCGCAAGTGAATCTGAGGCGCTGAAAGAAGCGGTAGATCGAGCGTATGATAAAGGGATTCTCATTGTGGCTTCTGCAGGGAATGAAGGAAGTTATGGATCTCTCAATACGATTGACTATCCGGCTAAATACAGCTCAGTGATGGCAGTTGCTTCAGTAGACCAAAGAAAGCAAAGAGCCTTTGATTCATCTGTTGGCGAGGAAGTGGAAGTCTCAGCACCAGGCGTTTCAACGCTGAGCACCATTCCTCATAACGAATATGGCTACATGAGCGGAACGTCAATGGCGTCACCGCATGTAGCGGGGGCTGCGGCTGTCATTCTATCAAAACATCCGAATCTGACAAACGATGAAGTGCGTGAGAGACTGTCAAAAACGGCAACAAAACTTGGAGAACCTTTTTATTATGGTGCAGGGCTTGTGAACGTACAAAAAGCCGCGCGATAACTGAAAAAGAGAAAGCAGTGAGCAGACTGCTTTCTCTTTTTTCTTTCGATAAAACTGTCATGTTTCGTAATCTCTCTCATAGAATCTAGTAACCTTACTATTTGGGAGGAAGACACATGCGGAAAAAGTCTTGGAAGGAACATCTTCTTCAGCACGTAAAAGATCATCTCTCGATTTATTTATTTGTCTCTGTACTCTTTTTAATGGGTGTGATCTTCGGGGCCATCATTGTCAATAGCATGACATTCAGTCAGAAAGAGGATTTATTCTATTATTTAAATCAATTTTTTAGTCAGCTGACAAATGAGAAAGCAGCAGAATCAAAAGAAATGTTTATACAAAGCTTTCTGCATCATATGAAATATTTAGGTCTTATGTGGATACTGGGAATATCCATCGTTGGTCTGCCGCTCATCTTTCTCATGATCTTTTTAAAAGGAATTGTTGTTGGGTTTACTGTTGGTTTTCTCGTGAATCAAATGGGGCTGAGTGGATTTTTTCTCTCGTTCGTATCGGTGCTTCCGCAAAACATTTTGCTCATTCCAGCTTATTTAGTGATTGGCACCTGTGCGATTGCATTTTCCATCCGTCTCATTGGACAGCTTTTCATGAAAAAAACCATCAGTCAAGCACCCGTCCAGTGGTTTGGCCGATATGCATCTGTTCTGCTGATGATTTTAGCGCTTGCTGCCCTTTCGTCCTTTTTTGAATCGTACGTATCATTCATGCTGATGAAAAAGCTGGCAGGCATTATTTTATAATAGTTATTAATTAATAATCAATTTATTTATCAATTTAAAATGATTATAGTTGGCTCTCAGCACATCATTTGATATAATGATCAAGTAATGTGGCGTAGGAGGGAAAGTCAATGGAAAATAGGATTGATCGAATTAAGAAACAGCTTCATTCTTCCAGCTACAAGCTCACGCCACAGCGTGAAGCAACAGTAAGAGTACTGCTTGAGAATGAAGAAGACCATTTAAGTGCAGAAGATGTATACCTCCTCGTAAAAGAGAAGTCTCCTGAAATTGGTCTTGCTACTGTTTATCGGACGTTAGAATTGCTCACTGAACTGAAAGTTGTTGATAAAATTAACTTTGGAGACGGCGTTTCGCGATATGATCTTCGCAAAGAAGGAGCCGCTCACTTCCATCATCATCTTGTCTGCATGGAATGTGGAACAGTCGATGAGATAGAAGATGATTTATTAGAAGATGTCGAAGAGATTATTGAACGTGACTGGAAATTTAAAATTAAGGATCATAGATTGACATTCCATGGTATCTGCCACCGGTGTCATGATGATGAATCCGGCAAATAATCCGAATTGGAACCTTTTCATTTAAGATGAAGAGGTTTTTTGCATTTTCGCTGTATATTCCTTGTCCTACCTGGCATATGCTGAAGTAATGAGAAGGTGAGAAAGGACATGAAGATCATGCGAAAATGGCTCAAAACAACAGGTGAAGTGATGAAAGTATTTATCTTGTTCACTGGTTTTACCGTCCTGTTCTATTATGCTATGATATGGATAAATTCAGAATATGAAAGCTACCATCGTTATGATAAACCAGAGGGTGCAGCAATTAAAGTGATGGAAATGGATCAGCCGAATCAAGACAACTGGCAAGACCGATTGATTTATTTTTATCAAAACGGGGAGTAGAAATCATTGAACGATCAATTATCCGACTTTATTCATTTTATGACAGTAGAGAGAGGACTCTCTGAAAATACCATTGTTTCTTATAAAAGAGATTTACAGAACTACTTGTCTTTTTTAATGACACATGAACAGCTGACGGATATTGGCGATGTCACGCGCCTGCATATTATTCATTATTTAAAGAAGCTAAAAGAGGAAGGAAAATCGAGTAAAACGTCTGTACGGCATCTATCATCGATTCGTTCCTTTCATCAATTTCTGCTTCGGGAAAAAGTGACAACGGATGACCCGTCATGGAACATTGAAACGCAAAAAACAGAGCGGACTTTACCGAAAGTTCTATCATTAGGAGAGGTCGAAAAGCTGCTTGATACACCAAATCAGCACACGCCCTTTGACTACCGAGACAAAGCAATGCTTGAGCTCTTATATGCAACTGGCATTCGCGTCAGTGAAATGCTGGATCTGACCCTTGCGGATGTTCACCTCACAATGGGTTTTATCCGCTGTTTTGGAAAAGGAAGAAAAGAGCGAATTGTGCCAATTGGTGAAGCTGCTGCAAGCGCGATTGAAGAATATATCGAAAAGGGAAGAAGCAAGCTGTTAAAAAAACAGCCGTCAGATGCCCTATTTCTCAATCATCACGGAAAAAAAATGTCGCGGCAAGGTTTCTGGAAGAACTTAAAAAAACGAGCCATCGAAGCAGGGATTCAAAAGGAACTGACGCCTCATACGCTCAGACATTCATTTGCTACACACCTGCTTGAAAACGGTGCGGACTTAAGAGCCGTACAGGAGATGCTCGGACATGCCGATATCTCAACAACACAAATTTATACACATGTGACGAAAACAAGACTGAAAGATGTGTATCACAAATTCCATCCAAGGGCATAAGTAAAGCATGACACGGTGAACGGGTGTCATGCTTTTTTTTGTTTACACCGTTTATGGTTGTCAACTGGCTTGTAAACGGTTTATACTTGAGATGTCTGACCTCTCTCTGTTTGAAAGGTCAAAAGACAAGAATATTGAAGGAGGCGCTTTTTAATGCCTGATTATCAGTATAAACGCATTTTCCTCGTCGTAATGGATTCAGTAGGGATTGGGGAAGCACCAGATGCTGCTGATTTTAATGATGTAGGTGCAGATACACTTGGACATATTGCTGAAAAAATGAACGGGCTTCATATGCCGAATATGGCGAAGCTTGGGCTGAGTCATATTAAAGAAATCAAAGGAATTCCAGCGGATGAAAAACCGCTTGCGTATTATGGAAAAATGCAAGAAGCATCAAACGGTAAAGACACAATGACGGGACACTGGGAAATCATGGGTCTTTACATAGACACACCATTCAAAGTCTTTCCAGACGGATTCCCAGATGAACTATTAAATGAACTAAAAGCAAAAACTGGCCGAGGCATTATTGGAAATAAACCCGCGTCCGGTACGGAAATTTTAGATGAGCTTGGCGAAGAGCACATGAAAACAGGCGATTTAATCGTTTATACATCTGCGGATTCTGTGCTGCAAATTGCTGCGCACGAAGAAGTTGTGCCATTAGATGAGCTTTACCGTATTTGTGAAATTGCCCGTGAACTTACATTAGATGAAAAATATATGGTTGGACGGATTATCGCTCGTCCGTTTGTCGGAGAGCCTGGCGCATTTGTTAGAACGCCAAACCGTCATGACTATGCGTTAAAACCATTTGACCGTACAGTCATGAATGAATTGAAAGATGATGGGCTCGATGTCATTGCGATCGGAAAAATCTCTGATATTTATGACGGCGAAGGAATCACATCATCTCTCAGAACAAAATCGAACATGGATGGAATGGACAAGCTGGTCGATACACTTAAAACAGACTTTACAGGACTCAGCTTTTTAAACCTTGTTGATTTTGACGCTCTTTACGGACATAGAAGAGATCCAGAGGGTTATGGAAAAGCACTAGAGGAATTTGACGCACGTCTTCCTGAAGTGTTTGACCTGATGAAAGAGGATGATCTTCTTGTGATCACAGCAGATCATGGAAATGACCCGGTTCATCACGGAACAGACCATACAAGAGAATACGTTCCGCTCATTGCTTACAGTAAAAAGCATCAGGAAGCAAATGAACTGCCAACAGCAAAAACGTTTGCTGATCTTGGGGCAACCGTTGCAGATAATTTCAAGATAGCGATGCCAAAATACGGAACAAGCTTTTTATCTAAACTCAAATAGGGGGAAATCTCGTGGGAGCACAGTTTTCAGAAGCGGCGGCATACATTAAACAAGCATCGACATATGTACCAACAGTTGGATTGATTTTAGGATCAGGGCTTGGCATTTTAGCAGATGAGATTGAAAATCCAATCAAAATAAAATATGAAGATATTCCTGGATTTCCTGTTTCAACAGTAGAGGGACATGCAGGGCAGCTCGTGATCGGAACGCTTAAAGGCACTGTCGTTTGCGCGATGCAAGGACGTTTTCATTTCTATGAAGGATATGATATGAAGCAAGTGACGTTTCCTGTCCGTGTGATGAAAGAAATTGGCATTGAAACATGCATTGTCACAAATGCAGCTGGCGGTGTGAATACGTCATTCCGTCCAGGAGATCTCATGCTGATCACAGATCATATCAATATGATGGGAACCAATCCATTAATTGGCCCAAATGACAGTCAAGGCGTTCGTTTCCCTGATATGTCTGCACCGTACGATAAAGAATTGCTGGCACTTGCAGAAGAAACAGCCCAGCGTTTAGGTATATCTGTACAGCAAGGGGTTTATGCAGGGATGACAGGCCCTTCATATGAAACACCTGCTGAAGTTCGTTTCCTAAGAACACTTGGAGCAGATGCGGTAGGAATGTCGACTGTTCCAGAAGTCATTGTTGCGCGTCATGCAGGAATCAAAGTGCTTGGCATTTCATGCATTTCCAATGCGGCATCTGGTATTTTGGATCAGCCGCTGTCTCATGATGAAGTGATCGAAGTAACGGAAAAAGTGAAAGCAAGTTTTCTTGATTTAGTAAAAGACATCGTCAAACAACTTTCATAGCATGTGTCCAGAAGCCTTCTGCTACCCAAGCAGAAGGCTTTTTTATTTGCAATCATACGATCTCTGAATAAAACAGCCTGTATGAGGAAAAAATAGAAAGGATTACGATAATGGAGGTCTGCCACTTGAAACGTCATATATGTGCATTGTTTATTTTAATGATCCTTATCTCAATGGTTTCACCATCAGCGACAGCAAAAGAAAAAATTGAAAAACCAGGAGAAAAACAAACATCAGAATTGGCACACGAAGCCAAATCAGCGATCTTAATAGAACGTGACACAGGAAAGATACTTTACAACAAAAACAGCGATGAAAAGCTTGCACCCGCAAGTATGACCAAAATCATGACGATGCTTCTCATCATGGAAGCCATTGATCAGGGAAAACTGAAAATGACAGACAAGGTCAGAACGAGCGACTATGCAGCGTCCATGGGAGGCTCACAAATCTTCCTTGAACCAGGAGAAGAAATGACCGTGAAAGAAATGCTGAAAGGCATTGCGATTGCGTCAGGAAATGATGCTTCAGTTGCCATGGCAGAGCATATTGCAGGATCTGAAGAACAGTTCGTAGAGCAGATGAACAAAAGGGCGAAAGAGCTTGGCCTCAACTCAACAGTCTTTCAAAACCCAACAGGACTTCCTGAAAAAGACCATTACAGCACAGCTCACGATATGGCAATAATGGCAAAAGAGCTGTTGAAATATGAACAAATCACCAAATTCACAGGTGTCTACGAAGACTATCTCCGGCAAAACACAGATAAAAAATTCTGGCTTGTCAACACAAACCGTCTGATTAAATTTTATCCGGGTGTCGATGGGGTGAAAACCGGTTTTACAGGCGAAGCGAAATATTGTTTAACTGCATCTGCTAAAAAAGGCAACATGCGCGTCATTGCCGTTGTCTTCGGCGCAAGCACTCCGAAAGACAGAAACGCTCAGGTAGTCAAAATGTTAGACTACGCATTTAGTCAATATACGACTCACCCGCTTTACAAACGAGGGCAAGATGTGGCGGAGGTCAAAGTGAGCAAAGGGAAAAAGAAAAACATTCAGCTCGTTACTTCTGAACCGATCTCCCTTTTAACGAAAAAAGGCGAAAATGTGGATCAGATCAAAAAAGAAATCAAATTGTCTCATGATGTCAAGGCTCCATTTTCAAAAGGAACGGAACTTGGTACGATCGTCTTGAAAAAAGACGGAAAAGTGCTGCATGAAAGCCCTGTAGAAGCAAAAGAAGGAATGGAAAAAGCGGGCGTTTGGACTTTCTTCAAACGAGCAATGGCTGATTTTGTGAAATGGAAATAAAAGGAGAAAGGCTGCTGTAATTGGCAGTCTTTTTGCTATGAGGAAAAAGAAAAGAACATCTAAATGTGACGAATGGTCACTAGTTTTGTCATGGTGAAGGATTTACTTCATATAAAAGAGAAACACTCTTTATCCGAAATTAGAGCAAGGAGGAATAAAAAATGAGCCTTGGTATTGATTTTCAAGTAAAAGAGAGCGTACTTTGCATTCGGTTAACAGGAGAGCTCGATCATCACTCCGCAGAAACATTGAGACAAAAGGTGACGAATTATTTGGAAACAGAGGATATTCGCCACATTGTGCTGAATCTGGCTGATTTATCGTTTATGGACAGCTCTGGACTCGGAGTGATTTTAGGAAGATATAAAGAAATTAAGCAGCTTGGCGGGGAAATGGTCGTCTGTGCCATCTCGCCAGCGGTGAACCGGTTATTTGATATGTCTGGCTTGTTTAAAATCATTCGTATGGAGCCTTCAGAGCAAACGGCTTTGCAAACATTGGGGGTGGCATCATGAGAAATGAAATGAACCTGACTTTTTCGGCCTTAAGCCAAAATGAATCGTTTGCGAGGGTAACAGTCGCGGCATTTATCGCCCAGCTTGATCCGACTTTAGATGAATTAACAGAGATCAAAACCGTTGTATCTGAGGCAGTGACAAACTCCATCATCCATGGCTATGATGGGAATCCAGATGGCAAGGTGCATATCCATGTCACATTAGATGATCATGTCGTTTACCTCACCATCCGTGACGAAGGGATGGGTATTACAGATCTTGAGGAAGCAAGACAGCCGCTTTTCACCACAAAACCAGACTTAGAGCGCTCTGGAATGGGCTTTACTATCATGGAGAATTTTATGGATGATGTCATGGTGGACTCATCTCCAGAAATGGGCACGACCATCCGTTTAACAAAGCATCTATCAAAAAGCAAAGCGCTTTGTAATTAAAGGAGCTGCTCATATGGATGTGGAGGTAAAAAAGCAAGCAAAAAAAGCCCAGCTGTCAAATGATGAAGTCAAAGAGCTCATCAAAAAAAGCCAAGACGGTGATCAGCAAGCAAGAGACCTCCTCGTAGAAAAAAACATGCGTCTTGTTTGGTCCGTTGTTCAACGCTTTTTAAATAGGGGATATGAACCAGATGATCTGTTTCAGATTGGCTGTATAGGACTGCTGAAATCTGTTGATAAATTTGATTTGTCATATGATGTAAAGTTTTCGACGTACGCTGTTCCAATGATCATTGGTGAGATTCAGCGATTCATTCGGGATGATGGAACGGTCAAAGTCAGCCGGTCACTAAAGGAACTCGGAAATAAAATTCGGCGGGCAAGGGATGAATTGTCTAAGTCTCATGGAAGAATGCCGACCGTTCAGGAAATTGCCGAATACCTTGATATCACACCAGAGGATGTTGTCCTTGCCCAAGAAGCGGTGCGTTCCCCATCATCCATTCATGAAACGGTGTATGAAAATGATGGGGATCCGATTACATTGCTTGATCAAATTGCCGATCATTCTGAAGAAAGATGGTTTGACAAAATCGCACTGAAAGAAGCGATCAAGGAATTAGAAGAACGGGAAAAACTCATTGTGTATTTAAGGTATTATAAAGACCAGACACAATCTGAGGTTGCAGAAAGACTAGGCATTTCACAAGTTCAAGTCTCACGGCTTGAAAAGAAAATTCTAAAACAAATTCAAATGCAAATGGATCAAAAAGACAGCTAGCCAATTCGGCTGGCTTTTTTTTGTGTGGTAATTACCGGTAAATGAAGTTCTGTCGGTATGAGAACCATTTTTCACCACATACTATTTTTAACCCATCGTATAGGAAGTGACTTGGATGGACGGACAAATCTTTATTCGGCTGCGCCATCGAATCAAGACTGGTATTGATCAGCTCATTTATTTAGAGGATATCGCCCAAATCACTGGTGATGAGTTTGCTGTGCAAAAGCTTAGCAAAATGCCGGTGTATCATGTCAGCAAAAAGGATCGTCACATCGTCGTTCTTGATATCATGCATGTCGTCAAAACAATCAAAAAAACGTGGCCAGATATCGACATTCAAACCGTTGGCGGCTCTGAAGCCATTGTTGAAATTGATACAGGCAAACGCCAGCTTTCTCCCGTTTTATTTGTGTTTGTATGGCTCCTATTATTTGTCGGAGCGGCGCTTGCCATTATGAATTTCCACGAGGATGTCAGTATGCGGCTCGTTCATATCCGTCTATATGAAATGATCACTGGAAAAACGGTTGAGCATCCGTATTTATTACAAATTCCATATAGCTTTGGACTCGGTTTTGGCATGATTTTGTTTTTCAATCATGTATTTAAAAAGCGTTTAAATGAAGAACCAAGTCCGCTCGAAGTGGAAATGTTTAAATATCAGCTCGATCTCGATCATTATGTCGCACTCAACGAAAATAAAGAAACATTGAAAGATATCCATGATCGGTAAATGGCTTTTTGTCGTCCTCGTTGGACTTGGCGGCGGTTTAACGGTCGGAGCAGGATTTGTGGCATTTCTTACAGTGCTTGGCATCATTCCCCGCTTAATGCAATTAACCAAAACGCAGCGCTTTATTCAAGGATACGAGGCGGCTGTCATTAGCGGGGCGGTCGTTGGCGGATGGGCCACCTTAAGTCAAATGCATCTGCATTTAACCAAATGGCTGGCGCTGCCGGTTGGTCTTTTATCAGGCATCTTCGTCGGTATGCTTGCAGCTGCACTTACTGAAGTATTAAATGTACTTCCTATATTAACGAAAAGAATTGGAATGGACGGGAAAATTGTTTTGCTGCTCATGGCCATCGTCTTAGGAAAGGTATTTGGTTCACTATTTCATTGGCTTATTTATATTTAAGAAATTGGAGGGAACAACACGTGTCGAGTTTAAAAGAAAACTATCCATCTAAGGTGAAAACATATCAGCCCAAACCTCCTTATGTCCTCAACTGCATCAAGGCGTTTTTAGTTGGCGGCTTAATCTGTCTGATAGGTGAGGGGCTGCAAAATTTCTATATCCACTTTTTTGATTTTAACGAAAAGACAGCAGGGAACCCGACGGTGGCAACCCTCATTTTAATTTCTTCTATATTAACTGGAATTGGTATTTACGATAAAATTGGACAGTTTGCTGGAGCAGGATCGGCTGTACCAGTGACAGGTTTTGCAAACAGCATGACAAGTGCTGCCCTTGAGCATAGAAGTGAAGGGCTTGTTTTAGGTGTTGCCACAAATATGTTTAAGCTCGCTGGGAACGTCATTGTATTTGGTGTCGTTTCGGCATATGTCGTAGGGATCATTCGATACGTCTTGGAAAAGATGTTTTCGTAGGAGGAATGAAAGGTGAAACTAACAGGTAAACAATCTTGGGTATTTGAGAACAAGCTTTATGTCAATGCAGAAGGAACCGCTGCAGGACCGAAAGAAAAAGAAGGCCCGATTGGTCATTTAATTGATAAAACGTACGATGAAATGCACTGTGATCAAAAGAACTGGGAAATGGCTGAAAGAAAGCTCATGGATGATGCGATATCAAGTGCTTTATCAAAAGCAAATTTGCAAAAAAGCGATATTGACCTTTTGCTGGCTGGGGATTTACTCAATCAGAACGTCACTGCAAACTATGTGGCAAGAGAACTGAAGATCCCTTTCCTTTGTTTGTTTGGGGCATGCTCCACCTCAATGGAATCGGTTGCCATTGCGTCAGCACTCATTGATGGCGGCTTTGCAAATAGAGCCATCGCTGCGACAAGCAGCCATAATGCGACCGCAGAACGCCAATTTCGTAATCCGACAGAATACGGCGGACAAAAGCCAGATACAGCAACAAGTACAGTGACAGGAAGCGGAGCCGTTATTATCAGCCAAGAAGCCTCTGACATTCAAATTACGAGCGCAACGGTAGGCAGGGTCATGGATCTTGGCATTACAGATCCATTTGATATGGGATCGGCCATGGCACCGGCAGCGGCAGACACCATCAAGCAGCATTTAGAAGACTTAGGAAGAACAGTAGATGATTACGATCTGATTTTGACTGGAGATTTATCAGGCATTGGTTCGCCGATCTTAAAGGATCTTCTGAAAGAAGACGGTATTCAGCTTGGGCGAAAGCACGATGATTGCGGTTTAATCATCTATACGCCCGATCAAAACGTATTCGCTGGAGGCAGCGGCTGTGCTTGTTCAGCTATTGTGACATTTAGTCATATCTTTCAAGAAATGAAAGCAGGGAATTTGCAAAGAGTACTCGTCGTGGCAACCGGGGCGTTACTCAGCCCGATGATGGTTCAGCAAAAAGAGACCATCCCAACCATTGCGCACGGTGTCGTATTTGAGCGTGCAGGAGGAGAGAGCTAATGGATTACCTTATCGCTTTTGTGGCAGGCGGACTTATTTGCGTCATTGGCCAGCTTTTGCTAGATGTACTCAAACTCACGCCTGCACATGTCATGACTACTTTTGTTGTAGCGGGTACCATTTTAGATGGATTCGGTATTTATGATAAATTTATTGAATTTGCAGGTGCAGGCGCCACCGTACCAATCGTCAGCTTTGGTCATAGCTTGCTTCATGGGGCAATGCATCAGGCAGATGTACATGGATTCATCGGCATCGGTATCGGTATTTTTGAATTAACCTCTGCTGGAATATCAGCTGCGATTTTATTCTCATTTATTGTCGCACTTATCTTTAAACCGAAAGGATAACCAAATATGGGGCAAAGACGGAAAGTCATTTTAGTGACAGACGGAGATATATATGCTGCCAAAACCATTGAGCTTGCTGCTAAAAACGTCGGCGGGCGATGTATTTCCAGCTCAAAAGGAAATCCAAGCAAGCGGACAGGACCTGAACTTGTCCAGATGATTTTAAAAACGCCGTATGATCCAGTCTTTGTGATGTTTGATGATTCTGGCCTGACAGGTGAAGGAACAGGGGAGACGGCAATGAAACATGTGGCGCGCCATCCTGAAATTGAAGTCATTGGTGCGATCGCAGTTGCATCCAAGACACATCAAGCAGAATGGACAAAGGTCCATGTCTCCATTGACCGGGAAGGTGAACTGACAGAATATGGTGTCGACAAACACGGTCTTCCCGAAATGGAGCCCCATAAAATGAGCGGGGATACAGTGTATTGCCTTGACTCCCTCAACCTTCCGTTCGTTGTCGGGATTGGAGATATTGGCAAGATGGGACGGAAAGATGATCTGAGCAAGGGATCTCCAATCACGATGAAAGCAGTGGAATTAATATTAGAAAGGAGTGGTTACTATGAAGAAAGACAAGGTAAACGTGTACCGAGATCCGAAGAAAAATGAAGATTACTTCAAGGAAAATGTCGGAATGGGTCTCAGCTTTGACCTTGGTGTTCGGAAAATTTATATACACGATCAGGAAGTCCAGCTTTACTATGTAAACGGATTGTGTGATACGCAGTATATCATCTACTTATTAAAAGAACTAATCGAAATCAATGATAACGAACCTGAATCAGATGATCTTGCACATGTAGTCGAGAACCGCCTTGTCAATCAGCAGGTTTCCAAGGTAGAAACGCTGGATGAAGCAGTAGATCAAGTGCTGTCTGGGCTTGTAGCAGTCGTTGTAGAAGGTGAAAACTACGCATTTATCATTGATGTTAGAAGCTATCCTGGCAGAATGCCTGAGGAGCCGGATACAGAAAAGGTTGTCCGGGGAGCACGGGACGGCTTTGTTGAAAACATTATTGTGAATACAGCGCTTATTCGAAGAAGAGTACGGGATGAAAAGCTGCGATACAAAATGCTCAAAGTAGGCGAACGTTCAAAAGCGGATGTCTGTGTTTGCTATATTGAAGATATTGCAGATCCAGATCTTGTCGATATTATAGAAAAAGAAGTATCAGGAATCAAAGTCGATGGGCTGACGATGTCTGATAAAACGATTGAAGAATTTATTATTAAGCAAGGATATAATCCCTTTCCGCTAGTGCGTTACACCGAGCGTCCGGATGTCGCTGCTAACCACATATTAGAAGGGCATGTCATCATCATTACAGATACATCCCCTAGTGTCATCATTACACCAACCACTATTTTTCACCACGTTCAGCATGCAGAAGAATACCGCCAGGCACCGGCCGTTGGTACATTCCTAAGATGGGTACGCTTTTTAGGTATTTTATGTTCTACCTTTCTTTTGCCGATTTGGTTTCTTTTTATCCTCGAACCAAATCTCCTGCCTGACAATTTAAGCTATATCGGGTTTAATAAACCTTCTCATATCCCTGTCATTCTTCAAGTATTCCTTGCTGATTTCGGGGTGGAATTTTTAAGGATGGCAGCGATTCATACGCCAACCGCATTGTCGACCGCCATGGGGCTGATCGCGGCTGTTTTAATTGGACAAATCGCCATTGATGTCGGTTTGTTTACACCAGAGGTCATCTTATACGTCTCGCTGGCTGCGATCGGTACCTTTACAACGCCAAGCTATGAGCTGAGTGTCGCCAATAAGATTGTAAGGCTCATCATCCTAGCACTAGTGGCAATCTTTAAGCTGAATGGACTTATCATTGGTTTTACGTTGTTAATCATTTATTTAACATCCATTCGTTCATTGCAGACGCCTTATATGTGGCCGTTCCTTCCTTTCAATGGGAAGGCTTTGTGGCAAGTGCTGATTCGGACGTCTGTTCCTGGCTCAAAAGTAAGGCCGAGCATCGTTCACCCTCAAAACAGATCAAAAATTCCGCCAAATTCTTAACGCTCATTGAAAGTGGCTGAAGATTGTGATATTGTATTTTTAACTTTGAGACACGGCAAAAGGCAGCTCACGCAGCTGCCTTTTTTCAGCCGAAGCGGAGAAAGAGGGAATGACATTGTATTTACACGGCACTTGCAGACAAAATGAACTCGGTCATTTAGAAATTGGTGGTGTTGATGCCGTTTCTTTAGCTGAAACGTATGGGACACCACTTTATGTATATGATGTGGCTTTAATACGGGAGCGCGCAAAAAGCTTTCAAAAAGCATTTATAGAAGAAGAACTAACGGCGCAGGTAGCATATGCGAGTAAAGCATTTTCCTCCATCGCTATGTTTCAGCTTGCCAAAGAAGAAGGATTATCTCTTGATGTCGTATCAGGAGGTGAGCTTCACACAGCCATTTGCGCTGGATTTCCAGTAGAAAAAATTCATTTCCATGGCAATAATAAAAGCAGAGAAGAATTAAAAATGGCCCTAGAGCATGGGATCGGCTGTATTGTTGTGGATAATTTCTATGAAATGAAGCTCATTGAACAGCTTGGTCAAGAGCTGTCAAAAAAAGTGAAAGTATTGCTCCGCATCACGCCTGGTGTCGAGGCGCATACGCATGATTACATTACGACAGGTCAAGAGGATTCAAAATTTGGCTTTGATCTTCACAATGGACAAGCAGATGAAGCGGTGAAACAAGTGCTTGAATCAGAAGTCATCGAGCTTTTAGGAGTCCATTGTCATATCGGTTCACAAATTTTTGATACGGCTGGTTTTGTCCTTGCAGCAGATAAAATCTTTTTGAAGCTGGATGAATGGAGAGAATCATTTGGTTTTATTTCTACAGTGTTAAACTTAGGCGGCGGCTTTGGGATTCGTTATACAGAAGAGGATGAACCACTTCCTGCGACAGAATATGTCGAGAAAATTATCCAAGCTGTGAAAGAGAACGTGGCCCGCTATGAGTTTGATATGCCGGAGATTTGGATAGAACCAGGCCGTTCTCTTGTTGGAGATGCTGGGACGACTCTTTATACGATCGGATCATCAAAACATGTACCTGGAATCCGCGATTATGTTGCGATAGACGGCGGAATGAGTGATAACATTCGTCCAGCTTTATATCAAGCGAAATATGAAGCGGCAAGTGCCAACAAAATGAGCCAAACGCATGATCAAACGGTTTCAATTGCCGGTAAATGCTGTGAAAGCGGAGATATGCTTATTTGGGATATCGATCTGCCAGAGTTATCACAAGGGGATTTATTAGCTGTCTTTTGTACCGGAGCTTACGGCTATAGTATGTCAAACAACTATAACCGCATCCCGCGCCCAGCTGTTGTGTTTGTAGAGGACGGGGAAGCGCAGCTTGTGGTTGAGCGTGAAACATATGAGGACATTGTCAAACTTGATTTACCGTATCAATCAAAAGTGAAATCATCTACTTAAAAAAGCCGCCTGGTGTACAGGCAGCTTTTTTTCATGAATTATTTTCCTCCAGTGAATACAGAGACGATCGCGTTCCAAATGGAGACAAAGAAATCCCAAATCTTTTGAAGGAGGTTTTTCCCTTCATCTGATTCTATGAATTTAGTAATCTTGTCTTTTGCTTTATCAATTTGAGATCCTACTTGGTTCCAATCGATATTGATGTTTTTCATTTTATCGAAGAGCGAGACAAGCTGATCTTTTTGATCCTGCGTCAGATTTAAGTTTAAATCAGAAGCAGCCTGATCCACTTTTTCTTCTACTTCTTTCGTGGTTTTAGGGACACCGTTTTTTGCAATGTCATCTTTGATTTTTGCAATAAGGGCAGAAGCGTTGTCTTTCCCGATAGAGTCACCCAATTTAGAAGTTGTCACAAGCTCTTCGTTTGCTACCTGCTTCACATCTTCTGGAATGGCTTTGTCACTTGACACCTCATACGCTTTTAGTAAGCCTGTCAGTGCGGCTGTACCAGATACTTCAAATGGCGCAGTCACGACAACCTTGGCATCCTTGACACCTGCTGTCATTAAAGCATTTAAATACATCTCATCTGTAATAGTCTTGATATTGTGTGTGTCCACAGTCAGACCAGTACCTGATTTTTCAATGGTGATCGATGAAGATGATAATGCTCTCGTCCCGATAGAAGAACGAGGGATGTATTTTCCTAAATATTCGTGCTCTTCTTTATTGGTTACTTCAATTTTTGTCGCATTTTCAGGTGGATTCAACTCGTCAAGCACCTTCTGGCGATCAGCCGGAGTTAAGTCTTGCCCGAGTGTGACGATGACATCGCCGACAGCTGCATCCGCTAAGCTGACTTTTGGCGCACCAATAAGGAAAAGGAGCGCTGCCATCATACCAAGCATCATTTTTTTAAACATGTTGACCTCCTTCAAGTCGAAAGCGTTCCTCTTTCAAGAGAAACTCATCTTTTGAGTACACGTAAAGTAGTGCACTCCATCATATAGACGTAACAAATTGGCTCGACGTTTCAATTTTCTTTTTAAGATGTGTCCCTTTTCCAATAAATGAAAACATATCATTTAGTCAGATATCATTTTATTAGGAAAAAAGAATGAAGCAACCCTATTTTATCAATCATCAGTTAAGAGGTAAATGACAATCGAAGAGCAGGGGATGTTTAACATCACCAAAAATGTGCTATAATGAGCGTTGTTTAACCTGAAAGGAGAATGTGAAAAATGGCGAAAAAAGGATACATACAATTAACGAATGGAAAGAAAATTGAGTTTGAACTTTACCCAGAGGCTGCTCCAGGTACAGTAGCAAACTTTGAAAAATTAGCGAATGAAGGCTTCTACGATGGATTGAAATTCCACCGCGTGATCCCTGGTTTCGTCAGCCAAGGCGGCGACCCAAACGGTAATGGAACGGGTGGTCCTGGTTACACAATTAAATGTGAAACAGAAGGAAATCCACATCAGCACGAAAGAGGTTCATTATCAATGGCGCATGCTGGTAAAGACACAGGCGGCAGCCAATTCTTTATCGTACATGACCCGCAGCCGCACTTAAACGGTGTTCACACTGTTTTTGGCAAGGTAACATCTGGTATCGAGGCTGTACTTGATATGGAGCAAGGTCAAGGCATGGAAAAAGTCGAAGTTGTAGATGCTTAATCTAAAACACCGCTTAATCGCGGTGTTTTTTTATTTTGTTTCTGAGACTACTGTGAGTTCTTCCGTTAGGCGGTAGGTGATGATCCAATACAAAATGGCTAAAGCGCTGATAGAGGCACCAAAAAGACATACTCCGCTCCAGCCATAGGTCGCGTATATACTGGTTGAAACAATTGAACCGGTCGCACTGCCGATGGAGTAAAAAATCATGTAAGCGGCAGTAAGCCGGCTTCTCGCCTCAGGCCGTACTGTGAAAATCATACTCTGATTGGTCACGTGTACTGCCTGCACAGATAGGTCAAGAATGATAATGCCAATAACTAATGCAATAAGTGAATGTTCAGTCAAACCGATGAAAAACCATGAAATGAATAATAGGAAAAGGGCTATACCGGTTGTGTACTGTCCAAAACCTCGATCAGCAAGGATGCCTGCCCGAGTAGCCCCTAACGCTCCGGCTGCTCCAGCAAGACCAAATGCGCCAATGGCAGTATGTGAAAGAGAGTATGGTGCGGTACTGAGAGGCAGCACGAGTGAAGTCCATAACGTACCAAAGACGGTAAAAATCAGAAGAGCCAAAATCCCGCGGATGCGCAGGATTCGTTCTTGTATAAACAATATAAACATTGAACGAAGCAGATGAACATATGATAATGACTCTCTTTTGCTGTCATCACCCGGGAGCACTCGAAACAATACGCCAGTTAGGATAAGCATGATGACGGCAGAAACAAGATAAACAGACCTCCAGCCAGCAAAATCGGTTAATACACCAGCAAAGGTTCGGGCGAGAAGAATGCCGATTACGATTCCACTTTGCACCAAGCCGACTATACGGCCGCGCTCTTCTGGAGCAGCCCAACTTGCTGCAAACGCAACGAGTACCTGAGTGACTACAGCGAGCAGTCCAACCACTGCTAATCCTAGAAATAGGACGGTGACGATAGGAGCGATGCCGACTAGAATGAGGGCAAGCACAGATAAAAGCATCTGACCTATGATGAGCCGGCGTCGATTCAGCAGATCACCAAGTGGTACTATCAGTAGCAGCCCCGCCGCATAACAAAGCTGAGTAATCGTAATGACAATACCGATGGATGAATACGTGATACCGAACTCGTCTGCCAGTGAATCTAGTAACGGTTGTGCGAAGTATATGTTTGCAACAGCCATCCCGCACGCTGCTGCAAAAAGTAGTGCCATATAGTGAGTCATCTTTGATCGTAAATGAGCAGTTCTCATATCAGGATGATCTCTTGGAGTCATTTTATCTTTAACCATTCATTGCATCCTCTCCTTTTTATACTCAAAAGTATAATATACTGATCGGTATAAAATGATTCCTGTTAAGGATAACCAACAAAATGTTTTAAAGTCAAGAGTTTAATCCGGTTATTTTGTGTTCTTCTTGAAAGAAGAAAGGCAGTTTGACATGTTTACATGAATAAAATAAAATTATAATGTACTAATTGGTAATGAATAAGAAAATGATATCCTTACAAATAAAAATGAATAATTGTCTTGGTGAAATGATTTTATTATTGAAAAGAGGAATTGATGATGGTTCGACAGCGTGAGTTTGATGAGGAAAAAGCGTTGGATGATGCAATGGGGCTTTTTTGGGAAAAGGGGTATAGAGCTACAACGTTAAGCGATTTGACTGCAAAAATGGGAATACAGCGGCCAAGCTTATACTCAGCCTTTGGAGATAAAGAGGAATTATTTGAGGCTGCATTACGCAAATATACAAAGCAGCATGCAGCCCGTATTCGAACAAAACTTCAAAACAATCCATCTGTAAAGGAAGCATTTCATACATTATTTGCAGATGTAGTGGAAGAAGAATATAGAGATGGCCCGAGTAAAGGCTGTTTTTGCATTAATACAATAGTGGAACTTGCTCCACACGAAGAGAAATTTGAAATTCTGACAAGAGAACATCAGATGTATCTTTCGGTCATATTTGAAGAAAAGATTGTGCAAGGTATTCGCTCGGGTGAGCTCGAAAGCGGCTTGAATGCGAAAGCCTTAGCACAGACACTGGTCGTTTCTTTCATCGGGCTTACCGTACTCATGAAGTCACGCCCAGAGCGTTCATTTGTAGATCATTCTGTAGCGACGATCTTATCCATTTTAAAATAAAATGGACAACACGCTATGACAGCTTCCGTGAAAAAATCATACAGCATAGTGAAAGCGTATTTGATCCAATACATCAAATTACGCTTTTTCTTATAGGGCAGTCATGCACAGAAGCTGTTTTTATGATATGATAAGAGAACAAACATTCGTATTTGTGGGATGCCAGCACATCCAGATGCAAATGAAGAAAACGAAAAGAAAGAAGGGGAGACTTTGAAACCACTCACAAAAGAAGAAAAAAATCAAATGGTGACGACCATTCAGCGTTACTTTGCCGAAGAACGAGAAGAAGAGATTGGTGAATTAGCAGCCATCAATATACTAGAATTTATCACAAAAAACCTTGGAAGCTACTATTATAATCAAGGGGTTCGTGACAGCCGCAGCATCGCTGTCCAGCGGTCCCAATTGTTAGAGGAAGACTTATTCGCACTCGAAAAAAGAATCTAGTCGAAAAGCTGCAGTATGGTGTGTTACGAACTGATAAATAGGAAAAAGACCCCCTTAATAAAGAACGCATATTCGTATCATATGTAATGATTAAGAGGTGGAACCAAAGGGCCATCTGAATCGTTATATAAGTAACCATTAATGAAAATCAGCTTTTTTGGTTTTATTTCAAAAAAAGAAGGAATAAAACATACAAATAGGCGAAGTGCAGATGATGGAGGTTCTAAATATGGGGAAAATTAAATTAAAAATTGCGATCTTATTTGTTTTACTGCTTTGTTTAGGCGCAGGTTATTTATACATGAATGGCATGAAAATTGAAGATGTGCCAACAGCTATTGGCGAGAGCTTAACAAATAATGATAAAGATTACACCATCTATGAATATACCATTACGAAAATTGATGGAGATGAATATTACGGTCAAGCAAAGAATGGCACAAAAATTATTTTTAATGGAAAGAAATTTGAAGATGATGTGGCCGATCTGAAAAAAGGCGATCGTATTAAAGCCTACTTTAGTAATGAAAAAAGAATAGATGGACTGATAAAAGTAGTAAAAGTCGTTAATTAACATGTCTCCTTTCCTATAAGGAGGCTTTTTTTGTGAAGAAATCATGATTGTTGCATTTAACAACAAGGATCGCTATAATAGCCCATAAGGACAGCTAAATATCGATTGTATCCTTCGGGGCAGGGTGAAAATCCCGACCGACGGTAATAAAGCAAATGCTTTACAGCCCGTGACCCGTTAATTTATTAACGGTTGATTCAGTGAAAAGCTGAAGCCGACAGTGAAAGTCTGGATGGGAGAAGGATAAAGAAAGCTATGAACGAAAAATATTTGTTGATCATAGTTTTATTTCTGATGCAAAAAAGCCACAGCCCCGGAATTTTTTCCGGGGCTTTCTGTATGTTTTTGTCGTTAGTAGACTGCATGCAGTGTTTATTAGGTGATCCCTCATTTACCTTGTATGGACCATAAAAAGCGACGAAGGTGCTCAATCGATCACATGTCCCTAACATCGCTTTTTTAAAAAGTGAGAAATACAAATGAAAAGAAAGGGAGGATCACATGTTTACGGGGATAATTGAAGAAGTCGGCACCGTCCAGTCATTAAGTAAAAAATCAGCAGATGCCATGGAAATTGTCATAACATGCAGCCGTGTGCTGGAAGATGTTCATCTCGGAGACAGTATCGCCATTAATGGAGTATGTCTCACGGTCACAAGCTTCACAAAAGAACAGTTCGCGGCAGATGTGATGCCAGAGACGGTCAAAGCAACATCACTGGATCAGCTGACAAAAGGCAGTCCAGTGAATTTAGAGCGAGCCATGTCCTCAAATGGACGATTTGGCGGCCACTTTGTCTCAGGCCATGTTGATGGAACGGCTGTCATTACCCGGATAGAAAAGAAGAGTAATGCCATTTACTATGATTTAAAGATGAACAAGACCCTCACAGATATGCTCACCCAAAAGGGTTCGATCGCAATAGATGGTGTCAGCTTGACCATTTTCGATTTGCGAGATTCATATGTCACAGTCTCTATTATTCCTCACACGCTTGAAGGAACTATTTTCCCGACTAAATCTATGGGGGATATCGTGAATATAGAGTGTGACATGATCGGTAAATACATTTATCGCTTTTTAACAAAAGAGCAAGGCGAAAAACAGCCATCTCGATTGACCCCATCATTTCTAAAAGAGCACGGATTCTAGGAGGCGATTGTATGTATCATTCAGTTGATGAGGCAGTAAATGCCCTTAAACAAGGAGAAATCATTATCGTAGTAGATGATGAAGACAGAGAAAATGAAGGAGACTTTGTGGCACTTGCTGAGCATGCCACGCCTGAAGTGATTAACTTCATGGCATTACATGGAAGAGGCCTCATTTGTACGCCAGTCGATGCGTCGATCGCCAAACACCTGAATCTGCATCCGATGGTTGAACATAATACGGATGCACACCATACAGCATTTACAGTAAGCATCGACCATGTGACAACGACGACTGGTATTAGTGCTTTTGAGCGCTCCACGACCATGCTTTCCATGTTAAATAAAGACGCAAAACCAGAAGAGTTTGCCCGACCAGGTCATGTTTTTCCGCTCATTGCAAAAGAGGGCGGTGTACTAGAAAGACCAGGTCATACAGAGGCAGCGGTTGATCTTGCTAAACTGGCAGGTTCAGAGCCAGCGGGTGTCATATGTGAAATTATGAATGCAGATGGATCAATGGCGCGCGTCCCTGAACTAAATGAGATCCAAAAACAGCATGATTTAAAGATGCTGACAATAGAAGCATTACAGACATATTTAAACAATCATCGAACAGCCACTATTGAAACAAAATAAAAATCACAAAAAAGGATGATCAACATATGAATACAATACAAGGTCATGTAGTAGCAGAAGGACTAAAATTTGCAATTGTCGTAGCAAGATTCAATGATTTTATTACAAGTAAACTGCTAGATGGAGCAGAAGATACATTACTCAGACACGGCGCAAACGGTGATGATATCGATGTTGTGTGGGTACCAGGCGCTTTTGAAATTCCGTACATGGCAAAAAAATTAGCTGAAACCAAAAAATATGATGCAGTCATTACACTTGGAACCGTGATCCGAGGCGCAACGACTCACTATGATTACGTTTGTAATGAAGCGGCTAAAGGAATTGCCCAAAGTGCTATGTCAACAGGGGTTCCGATTATCTTTGGTGTACTGACAACAGAATCGATTGAACAAGCCATTGAAAGAGCTGGTACAAAAGCTGGAAATAAAGGCAGCGAATCGGCTGCAGCTGCTATTGAAATGGCGAATCTAAATCGAACGTTTTCTTAATTTAGTGAAAAAGAGTTTAAAAACGGTATAAAAATGTTTATAATGTGTGATGAGCAAATGATTCATAAGCCATTTGCTGGAAATTAGGATAATTTGAATATTGAGGGGTATATATGTTAATTCGTTACAAGAGGTCTTTTGAAAAAATTGCCATGGGACTCCTGTCCTTTATGCCGGGTGAGAAAGACGTCAAACAGCTTCAGCAGACGATGAAGTCATATGAAATGGATGAAGATCGGCAGCTGTTCCTATGGAAAGATGGCGAGGATATCGTAGGTGCTATTGGTGTGCTGAAAACAGACGACCAAGTACAAATCGAGCATATTAGTGTGAATCCATCCCATCGTGATCAAGGAATCGGCAAGGAAATGGTTTTAGCCGTGGAAGAGATATTTAAAACCAAAACTCTCATTCCAAATGAATTAACGCAAGGCTTCTTTCATAAGTGTCACAGTGAAACAAATTAAATATCACACATGTAAAAGCAGAGGCTACAGTCCTCTGCTTTTTTTACGTTCGATCTGTTTTTGTCGTTCCAGCAATACATCTGTCCGGTCACGGAGTCTATGTTTTTCGATTAAAAATGTATCGGATAAGTTGCTTTCCTGTCCAAAGAGCAGTCCTTCTTTTTGGGCCATTTCTTGGCATAAAGACAGAAGTGCTTCATCTTTGATCGGCAGCATCACACTCTCATAGGGCATGTCTTCATCCATCTTCTTTTTCAGCGTTCGCAGAAGCAGCAGAAATGCCTCATCATCCAGACCGAGATTCGATAAAACTGAACGATTTGCTTCTAACAAGTGAAGACTGTTAGAAATGAGCCGTTTTGCTCCTTTTCCATTTCCCCGTCTTTGATGATACAAGGCAACTGCGAGCTGAATGAGCCCGACCCAATATTCTTTGCGCTGCTCAGGGGGATCTTCTTTCCAATATTCCTCTAGAATTTCATGACACTCAAAATAATCTCTTGTCGTATGAAATTCGTGTAAAAAAGCCACGTACGCTTCAGGATACACAGCGGTCATCTCCTTTTCCACTCTCAGTCTAACATATCGAAAAGAAAAGAAGAAAGAGCGTCCCTTTAGTGAAAAGGACGCTCTGTTTCTTTAATAAACCCAAGCCGCGCCAACGATGATCAGCAAGATGAAAAGCACGACAATTAGCGCGAATCCTCCGCCGAAGTTATAGCCATCTCCCATAATGATACGGCCTCCTTTTTCATCAGTTCTGATTACAATGGTATTCTATGTATAAATGCCCTTATTGGTATGGGCGGATCCACAGTTTTTCTCGATTTGCCTAAGGCATCATGGCCGAAATTATATTGGACGAGAGCTTTATCCTGTCTTATACTAAAGGTTAGCCGGTGAAACGGTACTTAGAAGACAGTAGAAATGGTGAGAAAATGATGCTGGAATATCAGGTGAAAATAGATTCGTTCGAAGGTCCTTTGGACTTGCTTTTACATTTAATCAACCGGTTGGAAATTGATATTTATGATATTCCCGTCGCTAAAATTACGGAGCAGTATTTATTATATGTCCACACGATGAGGGAGCTTGAGCTCGATGTTGCGAGCGAATATTTGGTCATGGCTGCAACCCTCCTGAGTATTAAAAGCAGAATGCTTCTTCCGAAACAAGAGGAAGAGCTGTTTGATGAAGACCTGCTCGAAGAGGAAGAAGACCCTCGCGAAGAGCTGATTGGCAAATTAATTGAATACCGCAAGTATAAAAATGCAGCACAAGAATTAAAGGAACGCGAAGAAGAAAGGCAAAATGCCTTTACAAAACCACCGAGTGATTTAAGCGAATTTGCAAAAGAATCAGAAGCGAAGGACACAAATTTACACGTAACGGTGTATGATATGTTAGGTGCGTTCCAAAAGGTATTAAATCGAAAGAAAATAACGAAACCAGCACCATCAAAGATTACAAGACAAGAAATCCCGATTGAAGACAAAATGAATGAGATTATGAACCATTTAAGAAAAACAAAAAAGCGGACCAATTTCATGACTCTATTTCAACATGATCAAAAGGAACACCTTGTCGTGACGTTTCTTGCTGTTCTCGAATTGATGAAAAGTCATCAAATTATGCTAGAGCAGGAAGGGAACTTTGAAGACATTTATATCATAGGGAGTGAAACGATTCATGACGCTTGATATCGTGAATTGGAAAGCCATCTTAGAAGCGCTGCTGTATGCAGCAGGTGACGAAGGCTTAACAAGAAAACAGCTCATGTCTGTTCTTGAAGTAGATGAGTCGGTATTACTCGACATTATGTCTGCTGTAAAAGAAGAATACCAAAAACAAGAACGAGGGATCGAGCTCATTGAATATGCAGATTCATATATGCTGCTGACGAAAAAGGAATACAGTATTTATTTAAAAAAATTGGTCGAAACACCATCCAAAGGTTTGTCGCAGGCAGCGCTTGAGGTGCTTGCAATTGTTTCTTATAAACAGCCCATTACACGCAGTGAGGTAGAGGAGATTAGAGGAGTCAAATCAGAGCGGGTACTTCATAGCTTAGTAGCCAAAGCACTGCTCTGTGAAGTAGGACGTGCCGATGGTCCGGGGCGAGCGATTCTTTATGGGACAACCCCTACTTTTTTAGAGCAATTTGGTTTAAAAGCCTTAGACGAATTACCACCGCTTCCAGAGAATGTGGAAGCAGACGGAGTACAAGAAGAGGCCGATCTATTTTTTGAAAACTTCAATCAAACATTTGAAGACATAAAATAGTTCAAAAGAAGGAAAAATGTATGGTAAAATATAAAAAAGATTTTAGGTCTAAAATCTTTTGATGACAGATAAAATGGTGACAAAGCCATGAGGGGAAGGTAAACACGAAACAAATGGCACATATGAATGTAAAGGCTCAAGTTGATCAAGCAGGCGTCTTTTTATCAAAGGTTGCAATTGAAATGAATGGTTTTTTGAACGAAACCACCTTATCAAGCTTGAAACGATTAAACCCCGAAGCGGAAGCCTATTATTGTGACATATTGAGTACATTACGGAAGCTTGCAGTGTATAGTGAGGATGCAGCAGCAGTTTGCAGGAAAATTGGCCAGCAGCAGACATTCCCGCAGCAAGCCGCACAGCAGATGCTCCACCGTATTTATCATCAATGTATTGAAGAATTTTTTACGCCAAAAAAGGATACATGGTATGAAGACAGCCGTTCGGCTTATACAGGAAAAAGCAGCATTGTTTTTCACCATGAAGTATCCGCTGATATGAAAAAATTATTTTCTTTATTAGAAAAAGACTTTTTAGCGATGAGAGAAGAGCTGGAATATACGACTTCTCATCAGCAAGTGAAAATGGTATAAGCAACTGGAAGAAGCGCCTCTATATGTAGAGGCGCTTTTTTTTATGGACGAGGCATCATAACTTTTTCAGCTGAGCATACACTTGTACAAAACGGACAAGGACGTGAATGAACATGCCCTATTTAAAAATTGGAACAGCAGTCCTTCTTCTATTTACACTCTTACTGCCTTTTTCCTCACATGCCAAAGCAGACATTTCATTATCAGTGAGTGCAAGAAGCGCCATTTTAATAGATGGACAGTCAGGCAGAGTCCTATTTGGAAAAGACGAGCACGAAAAAAGAAGAATCGCCAGTATTACAAAAATTATGACGGCTGTATTAGCCATTGAATCAGGAAAAATGAAAGATACCGTTAAAGTATCAAAACGTGCGATTCAAGCGGAGGGCTCATCCATTTATTTAAAGGAAGGGCAGAAGGTGAGCTTAGAAGATTTGACGTACGGGCTCATGCTGCGTTCTGGAAATGATGCAGCTGTTGCCATTGCAGAGCATGTTGGCGGCAGCTTAGAAGGATTTATTTTTATGATGAATCAAAAGGCGGCTGAATTAGGAATGGAGAATACGAATTTTCAAAATCCGCACGGACTCGATGATCATAAAAATCATTATTCATCAGCCTATGACATGGCAATCCTAACAAAATACGCGATGAAGCATAAACAATATCAAAAAATTGCCGGTACGACTTTCTATAAAGCGAAGACAATGGAAGGCTATTGGAAAAATAAAAACAAGCTGCTCACCGGCTTATACCAATATTCAACTGGAGGGAAAACGGGATATACAAAGCTTGCAAAACGCACACTCGTCTCAACCGCTGCAAAAGGGGATGCTGAGCTGATCGCTGTGACCATTAATGCGCCGGACGACTGGAAGGATCATATCTCTATGTTTGAATATGCATTTGATCACTACAAAACGTATGTGCTTGCTGAAAAAGGAAGGCTCGCTTCATTAAAAGGGACCTTTTACGAAAAAAAAGCGTTTATCAAGCGTGATGTGGACTATTTTTTAAATGAAGATGAGAAAAAACTTGTCAAAATTGAAACGGAAATGCTCACCCCTAAAAAGAAATGGAAAAAAAACGCTGAAGCCATCCCAGATGTTGTTGGAAAAATGACGATTTTATTAGATGGACAGGTGATCGAGCAATTACCGATTTTTTATGAAAATAAACGAAACCGCATGCCTCAAAAAAGCTTCCAAGAAATGTTTAAGTCTGTCTTTCAGACATCTATAGGCGGATCTTCATGGTCAATCTAATTTGGGTATTTCTCACTGTCATCGGTCTTGTCTATGCGATGTTTAATGGAACGATGCAGGAAGTGAACGAGGCTGTATTTAAGGGCTCAAAAGAAGCGGTCACCATTTCGATTGGTTTGATTAGTGTTCTCGTTTTTTGGCTCGGGCTCATGAAGATTGCCGAAGAGGCAGGGCTGTTAAATTTCTTTAGTAAATTGTGCCGGCCCTTTATTTCAAAGCTATTCCCGGATATTCCGCCTCATCATCCTGCAATGGGGTATATTTTGTCCAATCTCATGGCGAATTTCTTTGGTCTCGGGAATGCTGCTACACCGCTTGGGATTAAGGCGATGGAGCAGATGAAAGTATTAAACGGCGGAAAAAACGAGGCAAGCCGGTCTATGATTACATTTTTAGCGGTCAACACATCCTCTATCACACTTGTGCCAACCACCGTCATTGCCATAAGAATGACGTATGGGGCAGATCAGCCAACAGACATTGTAGGACCAACCATTTTAGCAACACTCATTTCAGGAATCGGTGCAATTCTCATCGATCGATATTTCCACTATCGCAGAAGCAGGCGGGGGTGATCTTGTGGCATTTATTAACTGGCTGTCACTTGCTTTGATTCCACTGATCATCGCAGGGATTTTGATTGCGGGAACCATTAAAAAGGTACCAACCTATGAAACATTTGTAGAGGGAGGAAAAGAGGGCATTCAAATTGCCTTTTCAATCATTCCCTATTTAGTCGGTATGCTTGTGGCCATTACGATATTCCGTGCGTCAGGTGCGCTTGATTTTGTCATGGGACTGTTAAAACCAGTCTTTACAGCGATTGGTTTCCCGGCAGAAGTCGTGCCGCTTGCATTTATTCGCCCGATATCAGGAACGGCTGCACTCGGAATGACGTCTGACTTGATAGCGACCTATGGCCCAGATTCTTTTATTGGCCAGCTCGCAGCTGTCATGCAAGGGTCAACAGACACCACCCTTTACATTTTAACGGTCTATTTTGGAGCAGTCGGTATTAAAAAAATGGGAGATGCGCTGAAAGTAGGTTTGCTAGCAGATCTCATTGGTGTCATTGCATCTGTGATTATCGTCAGTTTGTTATTTAGCGGCGCCTAATCAGGCGCTTTTTTGTATTTCATGGATGGAAAATCGTTTTTTAGCTGAAATTAGACAGACGAAACGCTTATTTTTCCACGAATGCTTGTTTGTTTTAAGTCAAGCAAGTAAGATAGTACATGAGGTGAAAGACAAATGGAACGTTTACAGAAAGTAATTGCACATGCCGGCGTCGCTTCAAGACGAAAGGCTGAAGAATTAATTAAAGAAGGACGAGTTACCGTTAATGGTCAAACAGTGACAGAGCTCGGAGTGAAGGTGGGCTCTTCAGATAAAATTGAAGTCAATGGATTAAAGCTTGAAAGGGAAGAACCGGTTTACTTTATGCTTTATAAACCGCGCGGCGTCATTTCTGCTGCCGAGGATGATAAAGGACGTAAGGTCGTCACAGATTTCTTTGATGATGTCCCGCAGCGCCTTTATCCAATCGGCCGGTTAGATTATGATACGAGCGGTTTGATTTTGATTACAAATGACGGGGAATTTGCCCATAAGCTCATGCACCCGAAATACGAAATTGATAAGACGTATGCAGCGAAGCTAAAAGGCATTCCATCAAAGGAACTGCTTAGAAAGCTGGAAAAAGGGATCATGTTAGATCATAAAAAAACAGCACCTGCTCGTGCGAAAATGCTTTCTATTGATAAACGAAAGCAAACTTGTATTGTTCAATTAACCATTCATGAAGGCAGAAACAGACAGGTGCGCCGCATGTTTGAAGCGATTGGACATGATGTGTTAAAGCTAAAAAGAGAGCAATATTCGTTCCTTCATATTGAAGGTATGAGACCAGGAGACCGCAGAGAATTGTCTCCGCATGAAGTAAAGCGCCTGCGAGCAATTGCGGATCATGGGAAAAGCGCTTTTTAATTTTCACATAAACTTCAAAAAATGAAGAAGCATCAAAAGAAGGAGAATGCTATAATTTACCTGAATGTCTATGGGGAAGGGGTACTTCAGATGAAAAAAAGACGGTTTTTCATGCGGACGGGCATTCTCCTCGTGATGCTTGCTGCACTATGTTATACAATGTATAACTCAGTATTTGCCAAACAGGATCGAGTCAAAGAAGGATCTATTGCGCCAAACTTTGTCCTTCAATCTGTGGATGGGGATCGGATTGAGTTAAAGGACTTAAAAGGCAAAGGTGTCTTTCTTAATTTTTGGGGTACATGGTGTGGTCCGTGTAAACAAGAATTTCCTTATATGGCGAATCAATATGAAGTGTTCAAGGATCGCGGTGTGGAAATTGTTGCAGTCAATGTTGCGGAATCCAAGATTGCCGTGAAAAATTTTATGGAATCCTATGGCGTGAATTTTCCTGTTGCCATGGACAAAGATCGTCAAGTGACAGAGGCATATGATATTGGGCAGCTGCCAACTACGCTTTTGCTTAATCCTGAAGGCAACGTAATCAAAGTCATAAAGGGAACAATGACAGAACGTCAAATCTATGAGTATATGAATTTGATTAAACCAAAGGGGTCATAGAATGAAAGAGGTAAAGTGCGAGTGTGGACATATTAATCCAATCGGTACTGTTCTATGTGAATCATGCGGGAATCCCATTGCGGCTAAAGAGAAAAACTCTTCAAAGCTGCTTGATATGAGATATGACGGCAGTGCAAGGCGCTCGCAAACATACAACAAAACGATTGTTGATAAAGTATGGAACTTTTTTTCTTCCGTTAAAGTGGGTGTGTGGCTGATTGTCATTACACTGCTCGCTTCTTCGCTTGGAACGATTTTTCCGCAGGAGCGATTTATTCCGCCGGGTGCATCTGCTTCCACGTATTATGAAGAGCAATATGGATCGTTTGGCAAGCTGTATTACACACTTGGATTCCATGATCTTTATAATTCTTGGTGGTTTTTAACTCTTGTCGCATCAATTGGAATCTCCCTTGTCATTTGTAGTCTCGACCGCGTTATTCCTCTTTATCGAGCACTCAAAAACCAAGGGGTTATTAAAAAAGAAGGCTTTATGAGAAGACAGCGTCTGTTCAGCGAGACAGACAAAACATTAGATCAGCATACATATGAAGGCATCATAAGAGCAATGAAACAAAAGCGTTACCGCGTGCGAGAAGAAAATGGGCATATTTTAGCCGAAAAAGGACGTTTTTCACGCTGGGGACCTTACGTCAATCACATTGGGTTAATCATCTTTCTCATTGGATCGATGCTCCGGTTTGTCCCGGGCATGTACGTGGATGAAACGCTGTGGGTCAGAGAAGGTGAAACCGCACCGATTCCAGGCACGGATGGTCAATACTTCTTGAAAAATAATGCGTTTTCAATTGATCGCTATCAATCTGGGAATGAAAAAGAAGTGTTTGAGAATGCTATTGAAAAAGCTGGCGACGGTCAAGTGGTGAAAAGCTATAAAACGGATGCCGTCTTATACAAACGTGAAGGAGAAGTTGTATTGGGTGAAAAGCCCAAGCTGAAGCAGGTCACAGAACACGATATCAAAGTGAATGAACCGCTCAAGTTTGACAATTTCTCATTATATCAAGTGGATTTTAAACAAAATGAACTCGATCAAATGGTCTTTCAGCTGATTCGTAAAGATACAGAAAAATCTTTCGGTACAGTGAAGATTAATCTGCTGGAGCCTAAGTCAGAATATGATCTTGGTAGCGGTTACAAAGTCAAAGTGATGAGCTATCTGCCTGATTTTTATTTTGACGATGATGGAACGCCGAGTACGAAAACAAGGAATCCGAATAATCCTGCTTTCGTGTTTGAAATGATTTCTCCTGAAAAACCTAAAGGTGAAAAAAGCTTTGTGGCCATTCAAGAGACAGTAGAGGGTTCAGATAACAATCTATATAAAATGAAGTTTGATCGGGTTGAAACGAAAAACGTCACAGGGTTAACTGTTAGAAAGGATTTAACACTTGGGGTGCTCATTGTAGGCGGAATCATCTTCATGATTGGTGTCGTGCAGGGGATGTATTGGCAGCATAGAAGAATCTGGCTGTCGGCAAAGGATGGAAAAGTATTTGTGGCAGGACATACAAACAAAAACTGGTTCGGCTTAAAGTCCGATCTTAACGTGTTACTGAGCGGAAGTGGCATCAAACAGCCAGTAGATCAAAAAGAACTGCCTGATACAACAAGTATCAGCAAAAGCAAGGGGGAAGGATTAGATGGCGGCAGTCAGTGAAAATCTGTTATTTGCAGCTTTTCTATTTTATTTAGCGGCAGTTCCTTTTTTTGGTGGTGCCATTAAAGGAAAAAAGAAAGAAGATGGACCGCGCAGGAATAAGGCGGCACTCATTGGCATTACGCTTACCATCATCGGTTTTTTGAGCCAGTTGGGCTATTTTATTTCAAGATGGATCGCGTCTGGTCATGCACCAGTCAGTAATTTATTTGAGTTCACAACCGCTTTTGGCATGATGCTGGTGCTTGCATTCATCATTTTATATTTTGTGTATCAAGTGTCTGTACTTGGTTTATTCACACTTCCAATCGCTTTATTGATTATTGCCTATGCAAGTATGTTTCCATCAGACATTTCACCGCTGATTCCTTCACTTCAAAGTAATTGGCTTTATATTCACGTGACAACAGCAGCACTTGGCCAAGCCATTTTAGCCATCAGCTTTGTGGCAGGTGTCATCTTTTTATTAAAGCATGTGGATCAAACAAAGCCAGGGAAGAAGACGTTTGGTTTAGAGCTTGTCATGTTTATGATTGTCGTCACACTTGCATTTATCGCTGTCACGTCTATCTTTAGAATGACAGGATATGAAGCAACATTTAATTGGATCGATAAAAACAAAGAAAAAAGTGAGATGGTCTATGAGCTGCCAGCTCTTGTCGGACCTCATAAAGGGGAGCTTGTGACGGAAGATCGTTTGGAGCCGTTTGTTGAGCTGCCGCCTGTTTTTTCAGGTAGAAAGGTCAATACAGTGTTATGGTCATTTGGCGTGGGTCTGATTATATACGGACTCATTCGATTGATCATTCGCAAACGACTGAGCGCACTGCTTCAACCGCTAGTAAAACAGGTGAACCTAGATTTAGTCGATGAAATTGGGTATAGAGCTGTTTCGATTGGTTTCCCTGTATTTGCGCTAGGCGGGCTGATCTTTGCCATGATCTGGGCGCAAATTGCATGGACTAGGTTTTGGGGCTGGGACCCGAAGGAAGTATGGGCATTGATTACGTTTCTTTTTTATGCAGCCTATCTTCATCTTCGCTTGTCGCGAGGCTGGCATGGCGAAAAGTCGGCTTGGCTTGCTGTGATCGGCTTCGCCATTATTATGTTTAATCTCATCTTTGTCAACCTTGTTATTGCAGGGCTTCATTCTTACGCATAAACACAAGGAAAAGCCAACTTTTATGATTCAATTCGGCTTTTTGTTAAAATGAATGTAACAACGGAGAAAGCAGGAGGACTGTCTAATGGAACACACAACTCAAACGAAAATATTAGTCGTAGATGATGAGGCAAGAATTCGCCGCCTTTTAAAAATGTATTTAGAACGTGAAAATTATGAAATCGATGAAGCGGAAAATGGAGATGAGGCGATTCAAAAAGGGCTTCAAACCGATTACGACCTCATTTTGCTCGATTTAATGATGCCTGGTACAGATGGAATCGAGGTGTGTAATCAAATTCGAGACAAAAAAGCGACTCCAATCATTATGCTGACGGCAAAAGGAGAAGAAGCCAACCGCGTTCAAGGATTTGAGGCAGGAACGGATGACTACATCGTCAAACCTTTCAGCCCGCGTGAAGTTGTTTTACGTGTAAAGGCATTGCTCAGAAGATCGTCTCAAACGTCTTATCTTAATACTGGGACAACAACAAAGGATGTTCTTGTGTTTTCTCATCTTTCTATTGACCATGATGCCCATAGGGTGACCGCTGATGGCAAAGAAGTCAGCCTCACGCCGAAGGAATATGAGCTTTTATATTTCCTTGCAAAAACACCAGATAAGGTTTATGACAGAGAAAAGCTGTTAAAAGAAGTATGGCAATATGAGTTCTTTGGAGACTTACGAACAGTCGATACCCACGTCAAACGACTTCGTGAAAAACTGAATAAAGTGTCACCAGAAGCAGCGAAAAAAATCGTAACTGTATGGGGCGTCGGGTACAAATTTGAGGTCGGCGCTGAATGAAACTGTGGAAAAGTGTTGTAGGAAAGCTATGGTTAACCATTCTTTTCCTCGTCCTGATCGTTTTATCTATTTTAACTGTGCTTCTTTTAGAGTTCATTGAGAATTATCATGTAGAAGAAGCAAAGTCTGATTTAACACAAATGGCAAACAAAGTAGCGGTCATTTTGGAAAGCCATGAGGATCAATCGCTTGCAAGGTCAATTACATCAGAACTTGCTGACAAATTGACGAGTATTGCGATCATCCAAGAGGACGGGCTAGAGTGGTATTCGTCTGAAAAAGACGGGAAGCTTCCTGCAATTACAAAGAAACAAATTGAAGCGGACAGCGATTTAAATCAAGCACTGAAAGATCGTAAAAAAATCAGTAAACGTGCAGAACCTGATGCAGGCAATCAAAAAGATGAACGGATTGTAGTCGGTGTTCCATTTGAGGCGAACGGAAAAAAAGGCATGGTCTTTCTTTCTCAGTCACTCCTCGCTGTAGAACAAACAACGAAACACACAACGCGCTACATCTTCTTAGCAGCCGGAATTGCCATTGTACTGACCACTATATTCGCTTTCTTCTTGTCAACACGTGTCACCTATCCTCTCAGAAAGATGAGAGAGGGTGCTCAAGATTTGGCGAAAGGGAAATTTGATACAAAGATTCCTATTTTAACGCAAGATGAAATTGGAGAACTGGCTATCGCCTTTAATCAAATGGGGAAGCAGCTTAAATTCCATATCACAGCCTTAAATCAAGAAAAAGAACATTTGTCTAATATTTTAAGCAGTATGGCAGATGGCGTTATCACCATCAATATTGATGGAACGATCTTAATGACGAATCCTCCTGCAGAACGATTTTTGCAGGCATGGTATTACGAGCAAAATATGAAGATCAAAGATGGAGATGAACTGCCGCCGGAAGCGCGCGAGCTATTTCATACAGCTGTCAGCACAGAAAAAGAGCAAATGATCGAAGTCACACTGCAAGGGCGTACTTGGGTTCTTCTCATGTCTCCGCTTTATAATCAGCAGGATGTCAGGGGAGCAGTTGCGGTCCTTCGTGATATGACGGAGGAACGAAGACTTGACAAGCTGAGAAAAGACTTCATTGCCAATGTCAGTCATGAGCTTCGTACGCCAATTGCCATGCTGCAAGGGTACAGTGAGGCGATTGTAGATGATATCGCAGGCTCAGAAGAGGAAAAGAAAGAGATTGCGCAAATTATCTATGATGAATCACTGCGAATGGGACGACTTGTGAATGATCTTCTAGATCTAGCGAGAATGGAAGCAGGTCACATTACACTGAATCTTGAATCAACAGATACAGAAGAGCTGACTGAGAAGATCTACCGTAAGTTTCTCGGCATTGCGAAAGAAAAACAAATCGACCTTACGTATGATATTCAAGTGGATGAACCGTACTTTGTATTCGATCCAGATAAGATTGAGCAAGTGTTTACGAATCTCATTGATAATGCCATTCGTCATACACCAGAGGGCGGAGAGGTTCACTTTTCGGTTCAATCGGTGGAGAACGGGCTGAAAATGGATGTGAAAGATTCGGGGAGCGGAATTCCCGAAGAGGATCTGCCCTTTATTTTCGAACGTTTCTATAAAGCCGATAAAGCAAGGACAAGAGGACGATCTGGTACTGGACTTGGCCTTGCGATTGTGAAGAACATCGTAGAGGCGCATCAAGGCTCCATACATGCTCACAGCAAAGCGGGGGCAGGTACTCACTTTACCTTCTATATTCCGAGAAAAAAGCAGGAACTCGTCTAATCTTGACGAAGAATCTTGTTACATGAGAAACACTTCTTTTCGAAAGAAAATGAAGTGTTTTTTCTATTTTCAAATTTTTAAGGATAAGTTAAACAAAAAGCCCTTTCCAAACTGTCGAACTTGTAATATATTTGTCATAAAGTTGTAATGTAACGTTTTGTAAGTGTCACTCGACAAAAATAAGTGAACGGAGGGGTTTCCTATGCATGAAACCTTTCAAAAAATATATGATTCGTACCATCAAGATTTGTACCAGTTTTTATTTTATATGGTTAAAGATAAAAATCAGGCAGAGGATCTCGTGCAGGAGGTTTACATTCGGGTACTTCACTCATATAAAACTTTTGAAGGAAGAAGCAGCGAGAAAACATGGCTGTTTTCAATTGCAAGGCATGTAGCGATTGACTGGTTTCGCAAACAGCAAACCATTAGACAACGGGTGCTTGGCACGTTTGATTGGGATAAGCAGGATGTAAAAGACCCAGACTTGCTCCCAGACGAACTGGCTGTACAGGATGAAAATACAAAAGAAATTTATGCCGCACTTGATCACTGTACGATTGATCAAAGAGCTGTCATCATTTTAAGGTTTATCCAGGGCTACTCAATCATGGAGACGGCAAAGGCGCTAAAGTTCTCGGAAAGCAAAGTCAAAACAACGCAGCACCGAGGCCTGAAAGTGCTCCGAAAACATATGGAGCTTTTGAAGGAGGAGCTAGTGAATGAAAACGAACAGGTCCGATTGGAGCGAAGAACGAATCAAGGTGTTACTAAGTCAGCTTCCAAAGGTGGAGGACAACCGTTCATCTAAGCAGATATACCAGCAGATGCTGATGGCAAGCGGGAAGAAAAAGAAAAGTGTCAAATGGATCGGTCCAGCGGTGGCAACCGTTGTGGTTTTATTTATGGCGTTTTTAATTTCTCCTCATTTATTTCAGCCGGCTGCTCAAGAACATCATCAACAGATGAAAATGGACTCAAGTGCTGACAAAGGACAGGTGAATGCCACAGTAGAGCCTGTGAAACAGACAAATGGTACCGCGCATGTTGTTTCTCATGAAGATAAGCAAAAGTATATGACGGTTGCATACATAGATGAATCAACATCTCAAGTGGTTCCCATTAGTATTGAAAAAGAAAATGAACAGGACCATTTGCAGGAAATGATGAGCACATATGAACAGGTGCAGCTGCCTGAAATGACAAAGCCTCTTCGATCTTATCTTGAGATGGTGGACCTTCGTGAAAAGGGGAATACACTTGTTTTTCAGTTAAAAAATGATTTGTCCCTTGATACGATAAAGGAAGCCAATCGATTTAAAGATATGGTAAAAGAAACGCTCAAATGGAGCAGGTATAAACAAGTGGAAGTCAAATCAGACAAAGGTTCTCATCTTCAATTAGGGGCTAGCAGTATTGGCACGATATCAATTGATAAACAAACGAAGAAAGCTTATTACGTGTTAGAAAATAAGAGCGGGACTTTTTTGGTGCCCTCAAAAACGCATTATTCTTCTTATGAAGATGCGGTAGAGGCCATGAAACGCACGAGTGATTCTGGGCTTGAACCATTAATTAAAGAAGAAGAACCAATTAAAGAAGTGACATCAAAAGGTAAGCATGTGACCATCACGTTTGGAGCATCAGCACAATTAACGGACTCAATTGATCATACTCTACTCATTGAAGGTCTGCTGCTTACAGCGAAAGATTTTGGTTTTACAGATGTCACCATTCAATATGCAGGAACAGATCAAGTAGGACCATATGAAATGAACGAACCAATAGAGGTGCCGGCTCTGCCGAATCCTGTTGTCATCAAAGATCGTTAAAGGACGCAAGCAAGTCATTGCGTTCTTTTTTTTATGTATAGAAAACGGCCTTCTTGCTGTATACTAAGCTGTCATGAAAAGAACCTCAAAGAAGGGGAGTCACTGATGAAAAGGTATTGTTTCATAGGTGCCAGCTGTTTTTTGTTCTTGATCTTAGCGCCATTTGCCCATGCGCAGAAGACAAACGAATGGGTGGAACCAGTGAAAGGAGAAGTCACTGACTTGTTTGGGACAAGAGGCGGCTCGCATAAGGGATTAGATATAGCTGCGCCAGAAGGAGAATCCATTTTTGCTGCAAGTAAAGGTGTGGTCGCGCGTTCGTATGTATCTGCTACATATGGAGAAGTTGTATTTATTCAGCATCCAAATGGATACGAAACCGTCTATGCTCATTTACACGAGCGTTTTGTGAAAAAGGGTGACCAAGTACAAGCGGGAGAGCCGATTGGCATCATTGGCAACACAGGAGCTTCTAGAGGCACTCATTTACATTTTGAGGTACATCGTGGAAATTGGTCAGTCAGCAAAGAGGATGCGATAGATCCGCTCAAAATGATTGCAGTGGAACGTTTCAAAGAGCCGGCTCTTCATGTAAATGGACATGAAAAAAATACATATGTCATTCAAAAAGGGGATACCCTGTGGTCGATAGCAAAGGCGCACGAAATGACTGTGGAACAATTGAAAAAGATCAATGAGCTGACGACTCATCTCATTCGAACAGGAGACCGTTTAATGGTTTCAACTAAATAAACCTCATGCAAAGCATGAGGTTTATTACTGTTTTTTATAGATCAATCAGGCGGACAGATAGAATATCCTGCACTTCAGTTAATTTTTTCACAATTTCGTCCTCAAGATGCTTGTCGAAAGAAAGCATCATAATGGCTTCGCCGCCTTTTTCTTTACGTCCTACCTGCATTGTTGCAATGTTGACATCATGGTCGCCTAAAATCTGTCCAACCTTTCCAATCACACCAGGTGCATCTGTATGCTGGATATAGACTAGGTGTCCATCTGGATAAAAATCAATATTAAATCCATTAATAGAAACAACGCGTTCCCCTAGATGCGGAATGTAAGTCGCTTTTAGAGTAAAGGTTGAAAGATCACCTTTGACTTCAATAGAAATACTGTTTTCGTAACCAGATTCGCTGGAAGAAATTTTCTCACTAAAGCTAATGCCGCGTTCTTTTGCCACCATTCCAGCATTTACTTCATTCACAGTCGAATCAACACGCTCTTTTAAAAAGCCTGAGAGGAGACTTTTGGTGATAAAGGATGTTTCGAGTTTTGAAATAGAGCCTTCATAAGAAATGCCTACTTCTTTTACAGGTTCTCTCATTGATTGAGAGACAAGACGTCCAAGTTTTCCTGCAAACTGATGATAAGGCTGGATCTTTTTGAACTCGTCTTTTGTCATCGCTGGTAGATTAATAGATGACATGACAGGAAGACCTTTTGCAAATTGAAGGACTTCTTCAGATACTTGCGCTGCCACATTTAATTGTGCTTCTTTTGTAGAGGCACCAAGATGCGGAGTTGCAATGACGTGTGGATGATCCACTAGCGGATTATCAGTTGGAGGTTCTACCTCGAATACATCAAGTGCAGCTCCTGCAACATGACCGCTTTCAAGAGCTTCAAGAAGGTCAGCTTCGTCAATAATACCGCCGCGTGCGCAGTTTACAAGGCGAACACCTTTTTTCGTTTTTGCAATCGTTTCTTTATTGAGAAGTCCTCGTGTTTCTTTTGTTAATGGCGTATGTACAGTAATGATATCTGATACTTCGAGTACTTCATCAAGTGATTTCGCATTGACACCAATTTTTTCTGCACGTTCCTTTGTGAGAAATGGGTCAAACACGTTAACTGTCATGCCAAAGGCTCTTGCACGCTGGGCGATCTCACTTCCGATTCTTCCTAAGCCGACAATCCCTAGAGATTTTCCGTAAAGCTCAGCACCAACATATGCGCCTCTGTTCCATTCTTTTGATTTGACAGAAATATTGGCTTGCGGAATATGACGCATAAGTGATGAAATCATGGCGAACGTATGCTCAGCTGTTGAGATCGTATTACCGTTTGGTGCATTGATCACAATGACACCGTGTTTTGTCGCTTCATCAATGTCAATATTGTCTACTCCCACACCGGCACGGCCGACAATTTTTAATGAAGTCATTTTTTCATAAAGCTCTTTCGTTACTTTTGTGGCACTTCTGACAAGTAAGGCATCAAACGTGTGTAATTCATCTTCTGCTTCTGCTACATTTTTTTGGACAATTTCAACAAAATCTGATTCTAAAAGTGGTAGAAGACCATCATTGCTCATCTTATCTGAGACTAATACTCGAAACATCGTTAGATTTCCTCCTAAAATAAACGTCATAAATATCTGATAATTTACCATATTCCTTTTCACTGTGTCAATCAAATTAAAGCAGTAAAGTGAAAAAGGAAACACGAACATTTCTTTGTGTCTTTATAAAGAATGAACACCTTTAAACAAAAGATAACCAATTTTTGCGCATTTGTCATTAGAATTTTTGTGTTTTTTACGATTTATTAAAACTGATGAATTTGCTCAGGATTTTTATCTGTACAAATGCTCATATATCATATATAATGATGTCGAATTGAATAATGATCAATCTTCGGGGCAGGGTGTAATTCCCTACCGGCGGTGATGAGCATAGTCTCTAAGCCCGCGAGCCTTTTTGGCAGGATTCGGTGTGATTCCGAAGCCGACAGTATAGTCTGGATGGGAGAAGATGGAGGTTCGTAAACGTTGAAAACATTCATGTTCACACGTTTATTTGTCTAGCCCAATTTCCCCGCTCCTATTTTTATGGGCGGTTTTTTTGTGGCTAAAATGGAACAATCCTCTTTTCGAAAGATTTGATCGAAAAGGAGAGAGAATATTGAATCAAAGTAAAGTAAAGCGTTTAGTCGTTACCAGTATGCTCAGCAGTATTTCGTTTGTATTAATTTTATTGGATTTTCCTTTCCCGGGTCTTCCAGCGTATTTGAAAATTGATTTCAGTGATATCCCGGCGATTATTGCCATTTTAATTTATGGACCGGGTGCAGGGATTGCTGTTGAGGCATTAAAAAATGTACTGCATTACCTCATTCAAGGCAGTATGTCCGGCGTTCCAGTTGGGCAAGTCGCAAACTTCATTGCAGGCACACTATTTATCTTACCAGTCGCCTTTATGTTCAAAAAAATCAAATCAGCAAAAGGGATGGCATGGTCTATGATCGTGGGTACATTGCTTATGACTGTGATGATGAGTATTTTAAATTATTTCTTATTCCTGCCAGCTTACACATGGTTCTTAAACGCGCCGGAACTATCCGATCATGCGCTCAAGACGACCATTACAGCAGGGATCTTACCATTTAACTTTATAAAAGGCATCATCATTACCATCGTGTTTAGCCTCATTTTTGTGAAAATGCGTCCATGGTTTGAAAATAAACGCCGACTTCAAAATAGTTAATATAAAAAAAGCCCCTGCATAAGGGGCTTTTATACTATTCATGCTTAAGCGGGTCACCCTCAAAAGATTCGTCCGCAACTTTGATTGAATCCGTTGGACATCCTTCAAATGCATCAAGCATATCTTCTTCAAGTACTTCTGGAACTTCTACAGTCCCTTGGTTGTCATCAAGCGTAACAAATGCAATGCCTTCATCATCATAATCATAAATGTCTGGAGCAGCTGCACCGCATGCGCCGCAAGCAATACATGTGTCTTTGTCTACAATTGTATATTTTGCCATGTTAAAAAAATACCTCCCAGATTGTTCGATGGAACAAATGGTCTAACCTTTTTAGTTTCACCGATAAAAAACAATTTCCTCAAACCTTATTGTAATGATTTTAATTTCACATTTCAACTGTAAAGTGATTGAGAATGCTTATCACATAAGGGTTTGTTCATAACTTTCCCCCACAAATTGAGTTTAAACATTTCTTCTTCTATGAAATCTGTTAAAATAAAGGGAGAAAATATTCGAATTTTGTCAGGAAGACAGGTGCTTTGGCGAATGACTCTTCATTACTTGGATGTCATGTTAATGGACAGCGTACATAAATTGAACGGCGAACGCTCCATAAGTGCTGTCTACCATCTTTTTAAAGGAAAAAAATCATCACAAACTATACAGGACGCCAGTTTGTTTCAGCTTTCAAAGTACTTCGGCTGTTACCCGGGGTTTACGAGGGATCAGCTGAATCGCTCTGTTATAAAGCTTGACGAAAAGCACTACATCAAAAAAACAGGGGAGACATTCACTGTTACAGATGCAGGACAGCATATGCTAAACCAGTATTTTTCAGAAAAACCGATGCCCGCTTATTTTCATGGTGCCAAATATCATGCTAAAGCAAAGGTGCTATGGATGAGGCTCTCGTTACTTGTACAAGTGCTTTCTCACCATCTGGCTGGATCACATCAATATGTCCCAATACAAAGAGATGTATCTGTACAAAGCTGGACGAAGTCCTTCTTAAAACAGCATCACGAGAAGAATAAGCTTTCAGAAGAGCTGCATCATGAACTAGACAAGCTCCTTACCCATATAAGTGATCAAGAGGCGCTGATTTTTGTTTATTCATTGACGTCAAATGAAAGAATTGGGCGTACGTATCAGCAAATGGCAGAGTGGCTAAAAGAAGATGTGTGGTATGTGTACCTGCTTTTTTGGAATGTCCTCCATTATTTTATTCATGCTGCCCAAAAAGGTGAGGCGCAGGTCATGCAGCAGCTCGTAGGTGACCTTGAATTCAAACGTGTGCTAACAACCTCTACCCATAAAACGCTCGAGCTTGTGCAAAAAGGCTTTGACATTGATCAGATTGCTCACATTCGTTCATTAAAAAAGGCAACGATCGAAGACCATATTGTCGAGTTGTCCATACATGAACCGAGCTTCTCAATAGAGGCGTATGTGAGCGAAGAAGAGCAGCAGGCCATTCATGCAGTAGCCAGGGAGCTTCAAACAAATAAAATGAAGCTGATTAAAGAAAAACTCGAACATCCATTTACTTATTTTCAAATAAGATTGGCTCTGACAAGGATGGTGAAAGCAAATGGATAAGCTTCATCAGACGCTCATGCGATATTTTGGTTACGACTCATTTAAAGCAGGTCAAGAGGACATTATTCAAAGTGTACTGAATCAAAAAGATACGGTTGCCATGCTACCCACTGGCGGCGGGAAATCCATCTGCTATCAAATTCCCGGCTATATGACAGATGGATTAGTTCTCATTATTTCGCCGCTGTTATCGCTTATGGAGGACCAAGTCGAACGAATGAAAATGCGTGGAGAAAAACGAGTGGCGGCACTGAACAGCACATTGTCTTTTCAGGAGAGACGACATATCATTCGGCATTTGCCATCATATAAATTTTTATTCGTCGCCCCTGAGGCATTAATGTCAGAGGTGCTGCTAGAACAGCTCAAATCAATGCATATTGGTCTGTTCGTCGTCGATGAAGCCCATTGTATATCTGAGTGGGGGCATGATTTCCGTCCGGAATATTCCAAGCTGGGAGAATGGAGAGAAGCGTTAGGTCAACCTGTCGCTTTAGCGCTGACGGCAACTGCAACGAAACAAACACTTAAAGATACCGTGCAAACGTTAAGATTGCAGCATCCAGACTTTCATATTCATTCTGTCAACCGGCCAAACATCGCATTGGTCAAAGAAGCGCACGAAACGAAAGAAGCAAAAGAGAAACGGGCTATTGAGCTGGTTGAATTCCTGCAAGGCCCCGGCCTGATTTATTGCCCAACCCGGCAAATGACAGAAGATATGGCGCTTTTTATGAAACAAAAAACCCATCAGCGTGTAGAGTATTACCATGGCGGGATGGATGCAGGAGACCGCATGCTTATTCAGCAGCAATTTATCAGCGGACAGCTTGATCTCATTTGTTGTACAAGTGCTTTTGGAATGGGAATTGATAAAGCAGATATACGATTTGTTATTCATATGAGCCCGCCGCAGTCAATTGAAGCATTTATGCAGGAAATTGGAAGAGCAGGGCGGGACGGGGAAAATAGTGTGAGCATTCTTTTATATACAGAAGAGGATGCAGATATTCAACAGCATTTAATACAAGCAGAAGGCTTTGATGATCCAGAAATTGATTACTTCTTAGCCAGGCTGACACAAATGCAGACAAATGATGAAAAGAAATTACGTGAACAATTGATGGAATCAGGGCTTCAGGAGACACGTGCAAGAATGCTGATCCATTATTACAGGATGTATCAGTCTGACGAGCCTCGTGTGCTCCTGATGAAACTGAAAGAGAAATTGCAGGACAGACAAACTGAAAAACTGAGAAAAGTGTGGCAATTTAAGGAGCGGATCACAGATCATAGCTGCTTTAGACAATCTCTGTTATCATACTTTTACGAACAGCTTGATCAAACGGAGAGTGCATCCTCTGGCAGCTGCTGCTCTTCTTGCGGACTTGACCTGTCTGATTATGAAAAAAAAGATCAACCATTGGAGCTGAATGAAATGACACACTGGAAGACCGTGCTGCATCGTATGTTTTATTTGACAAAAGAGGCGCAGCATTGATTGAACAACATCGCCGAATCATCGAAAAATTAACCGATCGACAAGTGGTAGAACAGCTGTATTTCACGCAGCTGCTGATGCTGGTCATTTCTTTTTTACTAGGTATATTTATGTTCGGTCATTGGACAGATTTCACATCCCTTTGGAAGATTCAAGATGCGCGGATACTAACTTATGGAATTGGCGGCGCTGTGCTTGTGATCATTGTGGATGCGATTGTCATGAAGGTGTTTCCTGCTCATATGTATGATGATGGCGGATTAAATGAAAAAATGTTCAAAAACCGCAGCATCCCGCATATTGTTTGGTTAACACTGCTCATCGCCTTTTCAGAGGAAATTCTATTCCGAGGGATCGTCCAGCAGCAATTTGGATTGGAAATTGCCAGTATTGTGTTTGCGCTCCTTCACTTTCGCTACTTATCAAAAATACTCTTGTTTATCCTTGTGGTTTCTATTAGTATTTTTTTAGGACTTTTATACGAGTGGACGGGGAATTTATTTGTTCCTGTCATGACCCATTTTGTCATTGACTTAGTCTTTGCTTGTCAAATTCGTTTGAAATATAGGGGGAGGGATGAACATGGAAGAAATGTCGAGAATGAAGAGAAAGAAGGAGCAGCTGACAAACATCCATGACGATGATGCAGAGAAAATTTTTGAAGAAGAAGTACAGCCTTCAGATGACTCTCACTTTCCTACACGAGAAGATTTTCATGAATATAAAAAGCAGCGCACGAAAAAGGTACGCAATCCATTGTTTACAACACTGGCTATTATCTTTCCTATTATCGTCGTCACGGTGTTCTTCCTTTTGATCTACTACACGTCAAAGGAAATCAACCATAATAATAATCAAGATGTATATAATATTGATTCTACATCAAGTGCTGACACAGACCCAGTCCCGTCAGCACTTGTCGAAACGAAAAATGATTCTAATGCTGATAAAGCGGATGCGTCTGATGATGAGAAGCAAAAGAAAGATGAAGAAAAAGAAAAACAGCGATTGAAAGAAAAAGCTGAACAGAAGAAAAAAGAAAAAGCTGCTAAAGAGAAAGAAGAGCGTGAACAAGCAGCAAAAGAAAAAGAACGCGCGAGAGCCGAAGCTGCCAAAAAGCGTGAACAGCAGCAGCTAGCCCTGCAAAAGCAGCAGGAGGAGAAAAAACGAAAAGAAGCCGAAGAGAAAAAGCAGCAGGAAGAAAAGCCAGTTCGTGTCGTGCAGCACACTGTTGGTCCAGAGGAAAACCTGTATCGAATTTCAATGAAGTATTACAAAAACCGTTCGGGTGAAGAGAAAATTAGAGCCTATAATCATTTGAAAGGTAACAGCGTGTACAGTGGTCAAGTGCTGAATATTCCACTAGAAAACTAATCACCTGACATGATTGAAGAAGTACGCACATACATATGTAGAAAAAAGGGACAGGGTGTATGTGATGACATTGCACGCAATCAGCCGATATATGGATCAGCCGACACAGAAAATGATGGAAACATTGATCAAAAGAAAGCATAAATATGAGGGTTTTGCCAAGCAGTGCAAAAGATGGCAATGGACAGCCCTTCTATCGCTGGCCATTCTTTTGTTTTATTTTGTGATCACGGCAAATGCAGGAGGCGGCTCGCTTCAGCCAGAAGCCATGATTGCAACACTGCTTGGTCATGAAGTTTTTCTGTTTTGGATCATGGCTGAGGTCTTTGCTTTTTACGCATCTTATTACTATAAGAAAAAAGAAGAAAAGGCTGAGGATGAATATCATCGGCTTCGATGTGAAATTATACAAAAAAGCACAGATTTATGGCCGCAGTCAAATCAGTGGAAAGAGCGCGAGACGGTTTTTCACTATATGCAGAAGCAATATGACATTAATCTCTATTATGAAAGTAAATAAATGAGAAAAAAAGACGTTTAACAGTTGAAACGTCTTTTTTCATTCAAGCGTCTTATGAAAGAAAGATATGTAAGGGAGCCATTTGTGATGAAATATGCCATCGGATTTACTGCCGCCATTGCGGCTGTTACAACAGGTGTGTGTGTAACGGCAAAAATGGTGAAAACGGCAAAACAAAACAACATCAAAAAGCATTACTTTACAATAGAAGCACTTCAATCAGACCGGCCTGCTGTCATTTTCTTTATTTCTGATACACACAGACGTCTCATCAGTGACACTTTATTAGCAGAAATCAGACAGGAAGAGCCAGATGTGATTATGATTGGCGGAGATTTAGCAGAAAAAGGTGTACCCTATGCAAGGATTGAAGAAAATGTGAAACGTTTATCAAGAATTGCGCCGGTTTATTTTGTTTGGGGAAATAATGATCATGAGCTGCACCAGCAAAAGTTTAAAGAGATTCTTCATGCATATGATGTCACGACTTTGCAAAATGAAACGGCTGTATGGAATTTCGAAGGCCAGCGAATTAAAATCGGGGGAATTGATGATATTCGGCTTGAAAAAGCAGATTATGAAGCGATACGGCCTGAGTTTGTGAAAGATGATGTCAATATTCTCTTATCACACAATCCAGATGTGCATCATTTGATGAGTGAAGAAGAGGGAATCGATCTTGTCCTGAGCGGTCATACGCATGGGGGACAGATCCGGATTGGGAAATTTGGTCCGTATGAAAAAGGAAGAACAGGCCAGGTAAAAGGTGCGTTCTTTCTCATTAGTAATGGCTACGGGACCACAAAGATTCCAATGCGTCTAGGAGCAGAACCAGAAACGCATCTGATCTATTTAATGCCTCTAAAAACGCGTTAACTTGCGGCACCCTCAATATTTTCCATAAAAGTCACCGTAAGCATAGCTTCATGCTTGTCTTCCGTCTTGACACAGTGTAAACTGAATACAAAATTAAGAACCTATGACTCATCATCTCATATACTACAGTATGATGTGTGTTTAGAAGAGGCAGGAGGGAACGTTATGCGACTGGAGCGTCTGAATTATAATAAAATCAAAATTTTTCTCACACTAGATGACCTGACAGACCGAGGTCTTACGAAAGAAGACCTTTGGAAAGATTCGTTCAAAGTCCATCAGCTGTTTAAAGACATGATGAACGAGGCGAATCAGGAGCTCGGTTTTGAAGCGAATGGACCGATTGCTGTTGAAGTATTTTCTCTTCAGGCGCAGGGGATGGTCGTCATTGTCACAAAGAGTCAGCAGGAAGATGCTGATGATGAGTTTGATGAAGATTACATTGAGATGCAAGTCAAGCTCGACGAGAGCAAGCACGTGCTCTATCAATTTGCCTCGTTTGAAGATGTGATTCAACTGTCCCATAGTTTAAGTCGTATTGGACTTTTAGGGGGTACAGTTTACCATTATGAAGGTCAATATTATCTCAGCCTGGATGATGTTGGAGAATTATCTGCTGATACAGTCATTTCGATTTTAGCAGAGTTTGGTTCACCTACGACACTCACCATTCACCGGCTAAAAGAATATGGAAAAGTGATCATGCAAGAAGATGCTGTGAAAACGATTCAAATGTATTTTTAATCACTTTTATCTATTATATTTAATACTGTTGTGATGAAACAACAGTATTTTTTTATATCCTTTTTTATATTTATAAACGCTGATATTTTATTTTGATAAAAAACGCTTTTTACCTTTGCTTTACCAGTACGAAGGTGTATACTATTGCTTGAAAGGGAGCAGTAGATCATGAAAGATTTCTAGGGGGTTTATTTTAATGGCAGCCGATCAAAACGCCGCTCATAACGCAGAAGATAAGCTAGATGTTTTAAAGTCAACTCAAACCGTCATACATAAAGCGCTAGACAAATTAGGGTATCCGCAGGAAGTGTATGAATTGCTGAAGGAGCCAATTCGTCTATTAACGGTCAAAATTCCAGTACGTATGGATGATGGATCGGTGAAAATTTTCACTGGTTACCGCGCACAGCACAATGATGCTGTCGGTCCAACAAAAGGCGGAATTCGTTTCCACCCGAACGTTACGGAAAAAGAAGTAAAAGCGCTTTCAATTTGGATGAGTTTAAAATGTGGAATTGTGGATCTTCCTTATGGCGGAGGAAAAGGCGGTATTATCTGTGATCCAAGAGAAATGTCATTCAGAGAGCTTGAAAAATTAAGCCGCGGCTATGTTCGCGCCATCAGTCAAATCGTTGGACCAACAAAAGATGTTCCAGCACCAGACGTGTTTACGAACTCTCAAATTATGGCATGGATGATGGATGAATATTCTAGAATTGATGAATTTAACTCGCCAGGATTTATTACAGGAAAACCAATTGTTCTTGGGGGATCACACGGACGTGATACTGCAACAGCAAAAGGTGTGACGATCTGCATCAAAGAAGCGGCGAAGAAAAAAGGAATTGACATTAACGGAGCTCGTGTTGTCGTACAGGGATTCGGAAATGCAGGAAGCTACTTAGCTAAATTCATGTATGATGCTGGAGCAAAAATCGTAGGGATTTCAGATGCATACGGCGGATTATACGATGAAGATGGTCTAGACATTGACTACTTGCTTGACCGACGTGACAGCTTTGGAACCGTCACTAAACTATTTAACGATACAATTACAAACCAAGAGCTGCTTGAGCTGGATTGTGATATCTTAGTACCTGCAGCCATTGAAAACCAAATCACAGAAGATAATGCGGCAAACATTAAAGCCAAAATTGTCGTAGAAGCAGCAAATGGTCCAACGACACTGGAAGGAACCAAAATTCTTTCAGATCGTGGTGTACTGCTTGTTCCAGACGTACTTGCGAGTGCGGGTGGTGTAACTGTTTCTTACTTTGAATGGGTTCAGAATAACCAAGGGTTCTACTGGACTGAAGAAGAAGTTGAAACTCGTTTAGAAGATATGATGGTGAAATCATTTAATAATATTTATGAAATGGCGCAAAACCGCCGAATCGATATGCGTCTTGCTGCATATATGGTCGGTGTACGTAAAATGGCTGAAGCTTCTCGATTCAGAGGCTGGATTTAAGCGGCTTATTTGCATCGCGCCTTAAAATCTCCTATCCTTAAATAGGAGATTTTTTTATGGAATGGAACAAAGAATCAAACAGCCCAGCAATTGTTATTGCAGTGAATTGACAGGAGTGGAACAAATGAAACAAGAAAAAGCGATCATAATAGGAGGCGGCCCATGCGGGTTATCAGCTGCCATCGCATTCAAGCAAATTGGGATTGATGCACTTGTGATTGAAAAGGGGAATGTCGTGAACAGTATTTATCATTACCCAACACATCAAACCTTTTTTAGTACAAGTGAAAAGCTTGAAATCGGTGATGTCGCTTTTATTACTGAAAACCGTAAGCCCGTTCGTATTCAGGCACTTTCCTATTACCGAGAGGTCGTCAGACGAAAAAACCTGCGTGTGCATGCTTTTGAAAAAGTAAACGCCGTGACAAAACAAGATGGCCGTTTTACGGTGAGTACATCAAAAGACAACTATTCATGTGATTACGTCGTCATTGCGACTGGCTACTATGATCATCCAAACTATATGAACGTCAAAGGAGAAGACCTTCCTCACGTGTATCACTATTTTAAAGAAGGACATCCATATTTTGATAAAGATGTGACGGTGATCGGCGGGAAAAACTCCAGTGTGGATGCTGCGCTAGAACTTGTGAAATGTGGAAGCAGAGTCACTGTGCTGTATAGAGGAACTGAATATTCATCCAGCATCAAACCTTGGATTTTACCAGAGTTTGAAGCGCTTGTCCGTAATGGAACAATTCGAATGGAGTTTGGCGCGCAGGTGAAAGAAATCACAGAAAAAGATGTGATTTTTACAAATCAGCAAGATCAAACGGATCGAGTGAAAAGTGACTATGTATTTGCCATGACTGGCTATCATCCAGATCATTCTTTCTTAGAAAAAATGGGTGTCACGATTGACCAAGAATCAGGCCGCCCAGCATTTGATGAACAGACGATGGAAACGAATGTTGAAGGCATTTTCATTGCAGGAGTCATTGCAGCTGGAAATAATGCCAATGAAATTTTTATCGAAAATGGAAGATTTCATGGCGGACTCATTGCAGAAGAAATCAACAAAAGAATCAACGGATAAAAAATGAACTGAATCCTTCAAAGGGGTTCGGTTCTTTTTATATAAATTGGGATTATATAGAAAGATATTTTTAGAAAAATGGGCCCGAGTCATATAAAAAAAGGGTAAATCATGGTACGATAATGAAGGATAATGTAGGGAAAGAGGTCTGGTTATGATCGCAATCATCTCAGCAGGTTTAGCTCCCGGCATCGCACTTTTAAGTTATTTTTATTTAAAAGATCAGTACGACAATGAGCCGGTTCACATGGTCATCAGATCTTTTATGCTAGGTGTCATACTTGTGTTTCCAACCATGTTTATTCAATATGTCCTTCAAGAGGAAAATATCGCAACAAACCCTATCTTAATTTCATTTGTGACGTCGGGCTTTTTAGAGGAATCGTTAAAATGGTTCATTTTAATGGTCAGCGTTTATGCGCATGCCCAGTTTGACGAACACTATGACGGGATTGTGTATGGAACGAGTGTCTCACTTGGTTTTGCAACACTTGAAAATATTCTTTATTTAGTCGGTCATGGGGTCGAATATGCATTTACCCGTGCTTTACTACCTGTATCAAGTCACGCATTATTTGGTGTTGTGATGGGTTTTTATATCGGAAAAGCCCGTTTCTCTGATAAAAAAGAGCAGCGCAAATGGCTGTTCCTTTCTTTAACGCTCCCTGTGCTGTTTCACGGCCTGTATGATTTCATTCTATTAGGGATGAAAAACTGGGGATATATCATGGTGCCGTTTATGATTTTTTTATGGTGGTTTGGTTTAAGGAAAGCAAAAAAAGCCCGTGCGGTAAAAATGGTGCAAATTTAATTTGGAAAACGTCCTTTTTGTTTATAGGGCGTTTTTTTGTCTTTTCCATCCAATTCTCTCCTGTGTTGAATGTATAAAAATAGGGATCGGAAGAAACATATATTCAAACATCAAAAGTACAGGAGGATCAAATATGGATAAAGCTCGTTTCATGAAACAAATCGTTCTTATCTTCTCAATCGTTCTTCTTGCGTCTTCACTTTTGACAGCGAGTAAAAGTGAAGCTTTCACCAGCCAAGTCATCCAGCGCGGGGCAACAGGAGAAGATGTAGTCGAGCTGCAAGCGCGGCTCCAATACAATGGTTTTTACAATGGCAAAATCGATGGCGTCTATGGCTGGGGGACGTATTGGGCCGTTCGCAACTTTCAAAACCAATTTGGCATGAAGAAGGTCGATGGACTTGTAGGTCAGAAAACAAAAAACTTATTAGTTCAAAAGACGAAATACTACAAAGAGTTTGTGCAAAAGCAGCTGCAGCAAGGGAACCAGTTTACCCATTATGGCGGAAAGCCTCTTGATCAGCAAACAAAGGCTCCTGCGCAAAGAAGCTCGCAAAAAAAGACAGCTCAAGGTACAAAAGAAAATCAAAAAAGTCAAAGTGGATCATCTGGGAAGTCTGGCAATCAGTCAGGCGGCCAGCAGGGGAATCAAACACCGAAACAAACAGCAGCCAACATGCCTGGTGGTTTTTCTAGTAATGACATTCAGCTCTTGTCGCAAGCTGTTTACAGTGAAGCAAGAGGTGAGCCGTATGAAGGACAGGTGGCCATCGCTGCCGTCATCTTAAACCGTTTGAACAATCCGACCTTTCCAAATACGATTGCAGGGGTCATTTTTGAACCGCTTGCGTTTACTGCTGTAGCAGATGGTCAATTTTATATGTCGCCAGATGAAACGGCCAAAAAGGCTGTGTTTGATGCAATCAATGGCTGGGACCCGTCTGAGAGTGCGATCTATTACTTTAATCCTGATACAGCAACAAGTCCATGGATTTGGGGAAGACCACAAATTAAACGAATCGGGAAACATATATTCTGCGAATAAAAAGAGGTGTAAATAAATGATCAGAGGAATATTGATTGCTATTTTAGGAATTGCTGTCATCTCAACAGGTTACTGGGGCTATAAAGAACATCAAGAAAAAGACGCCGTACTGCTTCATGCTGAGAATAACTACCAAAGAGCTTTCCACGATTTAACGTATCAGGTGGATCAGCTGCATGACAAACTGGGTGCAACACTTGCGATGAACAGTCAAACATCGATCTCACCAGCACTTGCAGATGTATGGAGAATGTCATCGGAAGCGCATAACAATGTCAGTCAACTCCCGCTTACATTGATGCCGTTTAATAAAACGGAAGAATTCCTGGCGAATGTCGGAGACTTCAGCTACAAATCATCAGTCAAATCTTTATCAGATGAACCATTAAATAAAGATACACACAAAACCATTACAGCACTATATGATCAAGCGTCAGATATCCAAAACGAACTTAGACAAGTGCAGCACCTCGTTCTTAATAAAAACTTAAAATGGATGGATGTTGAGATGGCGCTCGCTGACGGTGATCGAAAGAACGACAACACCATCATTGACGGGTTGAAAACAGTCGAGAGAAATGCAGATGCATTTGCAGATGTTGATCTTGGGCCTACAAATGTGTCGACAGAAAAAGAAACACAAGGCTACAATCATTTAAAAGGCGATAAGATTTCAAAAAAAGAAGCGATCCGCATTGCACAGCAATTCACACCCGACCACAACCAGCATTTTAAAGTGAGAAAAAGCGGCAGCAAAACCAATCGTGACGTTTACAGCTTATCGATGTCTGATCCAGACAGTCATGCAAACTTTTACTTAGACTTGACTGAAAAAGGAGGACACCCAGTCTACCTCCTTCAGAATCGTGACGTGAAAAAACAGAAAATCAGTTTAAATGATGCATCAGAAAAAGCACTCAGCTTCTTAAAAAAGCAAGGGTTTAACACAGAATCGTTCCATTTAGATGAAAGTGCACAATTTGATAATATCGGCGTATTTACCTATGTGCCTCTTCAAAAAAATGTCCTGCTTTATCCAGATAGTATACGCATGAAAGTCGCATTGGATGATGGCGAGGTTGTTGGGTTTTCAGCGAAAGACTACTTGATGAATCATAAAACACGAGACATCAAAGCGCCTAAAATCTCACAAAAAGAAGCGAAGAAAACATTGAATCAGCATGTAAAGATCGAAGATACTCATTTAGCGATTGTGCAAAATGATATGTCAGAGGAAGTTCTATGCTATGAGTTCCTTGGAACGATAAAAAACGATACGTACCGCATGTTCATTAATGCAGATACTGGAAAAGAAGAACGGGTAGATAAACTAAAGAACGCAGAACCTATATATAAAGACCTGTAGAAAAGGAAGCAAGGAAAAGGCTAATAAGTCTTTTCCTTTTGTTTTAGACATGGTTTAATATAGGAGAGGATACGATTTCACAGATGAAAAGAGTGATGAGGAATGTTACAAATAGGGGATGCAATCACAATTGAATATGTCAATGAGAATAAAGAAGTGAAAACAGCAAAATCGAAGGTTTTGGAAAATAATAACGATGATATTTGCATTAATTATCCAGCTGATAAAGAAACGGGACGCACCATCTACTTAAACCAGCAAACAGAAATCACCGTGTTCTTTTTTGACGAAAGTCAAATTCCATACAAATGTACAAGCGAAGTCATCGGAAAAAGAAAAGAAGATATCCCGATGATTGTTATTTCCATTCCGCCAAAAGAAGAAATGATCCGGCTTCAGCGAAGAGCATACTTGAGAGTGGATACGATGGTCAAAGCCACCATCATGCAAACGGATGAAGAGGCCTTTGAAACGTTTATTGTGAATATGAGTGCTGGCGGCGTGGCGATTGCTGTTCCTGAAGGCGTGTCATTGAAAGAATATGGAGAAGTGGTCACAGAATTTGAACTTCCTTTGAAAGAGCCCGTGAAAATAAAAGCGGTTGCAGAGATGAGTCGAGTATATCAAGATGAACAGTCTGGCAAAACAAGAGCGATCATGGAGTTTTCTGAGATCACAAATGACCACCAGCAGCACATCATGAAATACTGCTTCCAGCAGCAGCTTTTAACACGTGTAAAAAAAGCATAAGAATAAAGGGTGTAAAAAGCTTCCATACTAGAGAGGAAAGAATCTAGCGTGGAGGCTTTTTGTATGAAGACAATGGAAAGATGGTTATTGAAAGTGGTACTCATTCAGCTTGTTTTATTGCTAACCGTTCAGATCACACTTCATTTGACGAAAGGAGAACTCTTTTTGTCAAAAGTCGTGCAGTATGAGGGTGTAAATAACATGAGCATTGAAGAATGGATTGAGACGTTTAAGCAGAAGGATTGATAGAAAATTCCCCCGTTTGAGCGGTGATCGTGTTACAATTCATAAGGGAGATTCAATCAAGGAGAGGTATTATGAAAAAGAAATTATCTATTGCAATTGATGGTCCTGCAGCAGCAGGAAAAAGCACTGTGGCAAAAATTGTCGCAGCAAAAAAATCATATATTTATATTGATACAGGCGCTATGTACCGCGCGATTACACTTGCGGCACTCAATCAAGGTGTAGATCTTGAAGACGGACAGGCACTTGATTCATTACTGAAAAAAACGGTCATTGAACTCGTAACAACAGGCGAGGGTCAAAAAGTCCATCTAGACAATACGGATGTCACAGAGGATATTCGCACAGACCGCGTAAGCAACCAAGTATCGGTTGTTGCAAAGCATAGAGCTGTTCGGGAAGAAATGGTCCGAAGGCAGCAAGAGCTTGGCAAACGAGGCGGCGTCGTTATGGATGGAAGAGACATAGGCACTCACGTACTTCCAGATGCCGAAGTGAAAATTTTCTTGCTTGCATCAGTAGAAGAAAGAGCAAAACGCCGCTTTGAAGAAAATCAGAAAAAAGGCTACGATGTCAATTACGATCAGCTGATCGAAGAGATTGCAAGACGCGATAAGCTTGATTCTGAGCGCGAAGTTTCACCTTTGAAGAAAGCGGATGACGCCATTGAAATTGACACAACTTCTCTTTCTATTGAAGAGGTGGCAGGGAAAATTTTAGATGCAGCAGACCGCGTGGAGAAACAGTAAGAAATTTTAGAAAACTTTTATAAGTTAGAGGTTTATCTCTTGACAAACAAGGTCTTTTATTAGAAGTTTATACTAATACTATTTTTATTGATCATTCAAGCAATTATATTGATTTGAATGTTTCTATAATACATATTCGGCTGGCAATCATCATGCTTAAGACACATATTCGCCCAGTCGTTTTAACTAAGCTGTGTAGGTTTGGACCAAGGAGGTTATCGAAATGACAGAGGAAATGAATCAAATCGATGTTCAGGTACCAGAGGTTGGAGATGTAGTGAAAGGGATTGTTTCTAAAGTTGAGGACAAGCATGTCAATGTAGATATCGTCAATGTGAAACAACCTGGTATCATCCCAATCAGTGAATTATCAAGTCTTCACGTTGAAAAAGCATCAGATGTCGTGAAAGATGGCGACGAGTTAGAGCTTAAAGTAACAAAGGTCGAAGACGATGCTTTGATTTTATCGAAACGTGCTGTTGATGCAGACCGCGCTTGGGAAGACCTAGAGAAAAAGTTTGAAACAAAAGAAGTATTTGAAGCTGAAGTAAAAGACGTTGTAAAAGGTGGTCTTGTCGTTGACATTGGTGTGCGTGGGTTTATTCCTGCATCTCTTGTAGAAGCACACTATGTAGAAGACTTCACAGATTACAAAGGGAAAACACTCTCACTTGTCGTGGTAGAACTTGACCGCGAAAAAAATCGCGTGATTCTCTCGCACCGTGCAGTCGTTGAGCAAGAGCAATTAGACAAAAAGCAAGACTTCCTGCAAAAGCTTGAAGTAGGCAGTGTGATTGATGGTAAAGTGCAGCGGCTTACTGATTTTGGTGCATTTGTTGACATTGGCGGCATTGATGGATTAGTTCACATTTCTCAACTATCCCATGCGCATGTTGAAAAGCCATCTGACGTAGTAGAAGAAGGACAGGAAGTCCAAGTTAAAGTACTTGCTGTTGATCGTGATAACGAACGTATCTCACTATCTATTAAAGAAACATTACCAGGACCTTGGAGCCAAATTGGTGAAAAGGTAAAACAAGGTGATGTGCTTGAAGGAACTGTTCAGCGTCTTGTGAGCTTTGGTGCATTTGTTGAAATTCTGCCAGGTGTAGAAGGGCTTGTGCATATTTCCCAAATCTCTCATAAACATATCGGCACGCCGCAAGAAGTCCTTGAAGAAGGGCAGACTGTGAAAGTGAAAGTGCTTGATGTGAATGAAGACGAAGAGCGCATTTCATTAAGCATTCGTGATTTAGAAGAAAATCCTGAAAAACAAATCGAAGAGGATTATCGTCAATATCAGGCGAAAGAAGAAAACACAAGCGGATTCCAGCTTGGTGACCTGATCGGCGATAAACTCAATAAACTAAAATAATTTGGTGATCAAAATTGACGCGAGCAGAAAGAAAGAAGCAGCATATTGAGCATGCGTTGTCCACTGGCCAGCATGCAGCAACAGGTTTAGATGATGTTTCCTTCGTTCACGCCAGTTTACCAGATCTTGCGACATCACAAATTGATACACATACGACAATTGGCGGACTGACTTTCGGTTCGCCAATTTTTATCAATGCAATGACTGGCGGGGGCGGAGAATCCACCTATGAGATCAACCGCTCTTTATCGATCGCAGCGAAGGAGACCAATATCCCAGTAGCAGTTGGATCACAAATGGCTGCACTGAAAGATAAAGAAGAAAGACGAACATATGAAGTCGTTCGTAAAGTTAATCCGGATGGAATTGTATTTGCAAATTTAGGCAGTGAAGCGACAATGAAGCAAGCTCAGGAAGCAGTCGACATGCTCGAGGCAAATATGCTCCAGATTCACCTGAATGTCATCCAAGAGATTGTCATGCCTGAAGGGGATCGCGATTTTAGGGGAGCACTTGAGCGGATTGCAGCTATCGCTGAATCAGTTGGTGTGCCTGTTGTCGTGAAAGAAGTCGGATTTGGCATGAGCAAGGAAACGGCAAGAAAGTTATTTCATGCTGGGGTTGCAGCAGTTGATGTAGGCGGATTTGGTGGAACGAACTTTTCTAAAATTGAAAATCTCCGCCGCCAAAAAGCACTTCGTTATTTTGATCAATGGGGGATTCCAACTGCAGCGAGTCTTGCTGAAGTACATACAGCCTTTCAGAATCAAACGATTTTAGCCTCCGGAGGTATTCAAGATGCTCTTGATGTAACCAAATCAATCGCTCTTGGCGCATCTGCTGCTGGTCTTGCTGGATTTTTCTTAAAATCACTGACAAGTGGAGGAGAAAGCGGCCTCATCGCTGATATCATGGATCTTCAAGAAGATATCAAGATGATGATGACAGTGCTTGGCGTGAAGACGATTGAAGAACTGAGACAAGCTCAGGTTGTGATTTCAGGGGAAACAAGTCATTGGCTCAAAGAAAGAGGCGTCGACACAACGTACTATAGTAAGAGAGGCATGTGATATCACATGCCTCAGCGCGTAGACAAACCCTCGCATTCGGTGTCAGTCCTGCGTGCCGGTGCTCACGAATGTCAAATTCGCTCTGCTCCGGTACTCGTCCTTCCTAGGGCTGCAAAGGTTTTCTATCACGCTGAAAAGAAGACAAAGGTCCAAAATAAAGAACATTTTAGCCCTTTGTCAACAAATCTAAGGCATGTGATCATCACATGCCTTTTTTTATTGATTTCTTTTTCGAGCGCTTTCTGGACCTTCTAATGTTGTTGCACCCTTATGATGAATGGATTGATCACGGTCAGATTCCACTCTTTTTGACGCCTTTAAACGTTTTTCCTGTCTATCTTTTCCCATCATGCATCCCTCCTCAATCATTAGGGTGTCACCTCTTGTTTATTTCATGCAAAGCGGGTAATGATCTGCATGTTTAAAAATTGGAGATTTTCCCATAATGTAATTGAGGTGATGAGGCGTTGGAGGCATTGTACTATTATTGGTCTATATGGTTCGTTTGGATTATGGTGACATTTATCATGGAAAAAAGTTTGTGGCGCAGCGTGCTGGGCATTTGTGTACTTGTCCATATTATATTCAGTCATGTCATGATATCCGTTTTAGATATAAGCATCAATGCGGGATTTTTGATGACTTTTTTATATGCATGTGTTGCTTTCGTCATATTCAAGTCTAGTTATCGAATCATGAGAATCATGCAATTGGGCTCAATGGTGAGTGCGTATGCCTTTTTTATGATGTTTGCATTATATGACCCCGTTTGGTTCACGATAATAAAGGTGGATTGGGTTGTATTTTCCCTGCTGATCTTAATGTGTATGACATATGGACAGCCGTTAGCGGAACGAATCACCCTATGGATGATGTCAGTATGTCTCGGCGAAGCCCTTTATGCGCTGACGGTTCACCGCCTCACATCATCAATTGTTATAGGGGACCTCTCTTTTCTTTCCTTCGTTGTTCAAGGAGCGGTCTTCCTATTAGGTGTCGATCAGCTTGAAAAGCTCTTGAACGCCCGTTCATCAAGAAAATCAGTAAAAGGGGCTGCAAAATCAACATGACAGACTATACGTTTCCTGTGATTATTGGTGTCATCTTTGGGATGGCAGCCAGACTTTACATGTTAAGAACGGATTACCGGCAATATCCTACGTATATTCATGGACAAGTGATTCACATTGCGCTTGGTTTTATTGCGTCAGGCTTAGGTGCGATCATTATGCCTGCACTGATTCAGGAGGAATTTACGGCGATTACTTTTCTCACTTTGGCAGCCACGCAATTTCGAGATGTCAGAAATATGGAAAGAAATACGTTAACCCAAATGGATTCGTATGAGCTTGTTTCACGAGGCAGTACATATATAGAAGGCATTGCCATTGCCTTTGAAAGTCGAAATTATATTGCGATTCTCACTGCACTTATTACAACGACAGCCTGTATTTTCTTCTCACTTGTTGTTGGAACAGTGGTCGGTATTCTTTGTTTTTTCATGGCAAAGCTATTAATGTCAGGCAGTCAATTAAAGGATATCGTCAGCATTCAAAAAGGCGAGCTTCGCTTTGATGGGGCAGGGCTTTATGTGAATGATATATACATTATGAATATCGGGCTGCCCGAAAAGCAAAAACTCATTTTAGAACATGGGATGGGCTTTATTTTGACGCCGAAAAATTTCAATTCTGCTACAACGATTGCCAACCTTGGACAGCGGCAAGCAATTTTATTTGATTTATCAAACGTGCTTGGCGTGTACCGCGATTCTGGTGAACCATCGCTCTGTCCGCTCGCAAAACGTGATCTGAATAACGGCACACTTGGCGTGTTCATTTTACCGCAATGGCAGCGTGAAGATTTAGCTGTCCGTGTATTAGAAGAGGTGCCTATTTTAGAAAATGCCATTAGAATGCCGACAGATTTCATTAAAAAGAAAGTGAGGTAATAAGGCATGGCGAACACCATTGAACAATTTATATTGGCTGTGGCAACAACAAATAAAGAGCGGGTTATTGGCGGAACAGCGGTTTTTTTCTGTGAAAATAAAGAAGAGCTCGACATGTATGCCATGAATTTAGAGGCCATTTTAGACGGAATTGCACACGGCATTGGAGAAGATCTTTACTTGATTGTCAAACATTTTTAAGTTATTCATTGTGGTCTGATTAAAAATTGATATAATATATAAGTTGAACCCTTCATGTTTGAAGGGTTTATTTCATAAAACTGAATGAAAATTTTAAATCCCGGTTGAAACATGATGATGAACATATTGAATCGCGGCTGGATTGAAAGGAAGGGTACTATGGGTAAACCTGTCGTAGCCATTGTTGGAAGGCCCAACGTTGGAAAATCTACAATTTTTAATCGAATCGCAGGCGAAAGAATATCGATTGTAGAAGACACACCTGGTGTAACAAGAGATCGAATCTATAGCTCTGCTGAATGGTTAAATTATGACTTTAATTTAATAGATACTGGTGGAATTGATATTGGAGATGAGCCATTCTTGGCGCAAATTCGCCATCAGGCAGAAATCGCAATGGACGAAGCGGATGTCATTATCTTTATGGTGAATGGCCGAGATGGCGTGACATCTGCGGATGAAGAAGTCGCAAAAATTTTATATCGCACGAAAAAGCCAGTTGTACTTGCTGTCAATAAACTGGACAACCCTGAAATGAGAAGCGACGTGTATGACTTTTATGCACTCGGATTTGGCGAGCCGTATCCGATTTCTGGAACACACGGATTAGGTCTTGGTGATCTGCTTGATGCAGTGGCAGAACATTTTAAGAATTTACCGGATACGCAATATGCTGAAGAAGTTGTCCAGTTCTGCTTAATTGGCCGCCCGAACGTTGGGAAATCCTCTTTAGTGAATGCTATGCTCGGAGAAGACCGCGTCATTGTCAGCAATATCGCTGGTACAACAAGAGATGCTGTCGATACGATGTTTACGTACAATCAGCGTGACTTTGTTATTGTTGATACAGCAGGTATGAGGAAAAAAGGAAAAGTATATGAAACAACAGAGAAATACAGTGTGCTTCGTGCATTAAAAGCCATTGATCGTTCTGATGTTGTCGCTGTTGTACTTGATGGTGAAGAGGGCATTATTGAGCAGGATAAACGTATTGCAGGCTATGCACACGAAGCAGGAAAAGCTGTTGTGATCATTGTGAACAAATGGGATGCTGTTGAAAAAGATGAGCGTACGATGAAGGAGTTTGAACAAAACATCCGCGAGCATTTTCAATTTCTTGACTATGCACCTGTCTTGTTTATGTCAGCTCTTACGAAGAAGAGAATTCATACATTAATGCCGTCCATTATCACAGCGAGTGAAAACCATGCAATGCGCGTTCAAACCAATATTTTAAATGATATCATCATGGATGCGGTGGCGATGAATCCAACGCCGACTCATAACGGACAGCGCTTGAAAATTTACTATGCAACACAGGTGGCCATTAAGCCTCCGTCCTTCGTTGTGTTTGTAAACGATCCAGAGCTTATGCACTTTTCTTATGAGCGTTTCCTAGAAAACCGTATTCGAGATGCATTTGGTTTTGAAGGAACACCGATTAAAATATTTGCGAGAGCGAGAAAATAAAAAGGGTGAGCAGGATGAAGAAAATTTCAGTACTTGGAGCAGGCAGCTGGGGAACAGCTCTTGCGCTTGTATTAGCTGATAATCATCATGATGTACACATGTGGGGACATAGACAAGAGCTTATTGATCAAATCAATGAGAAGCATGAAAATCATGATTATTTGCCAAATGTCGAACTGCCAGCGTCTATTCAGGCGACAACTGATATGAAGCAGGCTTTAGAAGGGGCAGAGGCGATTATTGTTGCTGTGCCAACAAAGGCCATTCGTGAGGTATTAAAGCAGGCAAATGAGCTGATCTCATCGAAGGTGCCGTTTGTTCATGTCAGTAAGGGAATTGAACCAGATACACTTCTTCGAATTTCTCAAATGATTGAACAAGAAGTCCCATCTGAGAAAAGAGAGGCTGTCGTTGTCCTATCAGGGCCGAGTCATGCAGAAGAAGTAGGTCTGCGTCATCCGACAACTGTCACTGTCTCATCAGAAAATATTGAAGCAGCTCAATTTGTTCAAGATTTGTTCATGAACAATCATTTTAGAGTATACACAAACCCTGATGTGATTGGGGTGGAAATTGGCGGCGCATTGAAAAATATCATTGCTCTAGCGGCTGGGATCACAGACGGACTTGGATATGGAGACAATGCAAAAGCGGCGCTTATCACTAGAGGACTCGCTGAAATCGCACGTCTAGGCACAAAAATGGGAGGGAATCCCCTTACATTTGCCGGATTAACAGGCGTTGGCGATTTGATCGTGACATGTACAAGTGTTCATTCGCGTAACTGGCGCTGCGGGAATTTACTTGGTAAAGGATATAAGCTCGAAGAAGTGCTTGAAAAAATGGGGATGGTTGTCGAAGGCGTCCGCACGACAAAAGGCGCTTATCAGCTCTCCAAAGAATACAAGGTCAGCATGCCGATTACAGAGGCTCTTTACGGCGTCCTGTTTGAAGGGAAAAAGGTTGACGATGCTGTAGAATCATTGATGGCACGTGTGAAAACACATGAAATGGAAGACCTTGTGAACATGTTTGAAAACCAAACAAAATAAAAGGAAAGACTGAACTTAGGCATGTAGAGGATGCAAGAAGGGGAAGACTTGCATAACATAGCAATGAAGTTTGAATAGAGCTTTGCCTCTACAGAATGAGGAATATAGTCGATCCAATGACTGAAGCAGAGTCCCCCTCTTTGCTTCAGTTTTTTTATGCACTTTTTTCTGAATGATTGGAAAAATGATTGATATTTACCTTATTTTTGGTTTAGAATGAAATATAAACGCTTACAATTCGTTCGTTTTGAAGGGGGACAGGCACGATGAGTTTTGCTTTAATCAAGATGTGGTTTGCACTTGGTTCAATGGGGCTCATGTTTTTAGCCGTAGTAACCATTTATTTCAGCAGGTTTAAGCTGAAAAGTAAATTTCTTAAAATAACAGCCTCAACCGTCGCCTACAGCTTGATGCTTATATCAGGTATCATTGTGTTTTTAGTTGTCTTTAGCGGACCGGTCAATGAATAAAGAAAAAGGAAGAATGTGATGATCAAAGCAAAAGTCAGTGTCACGCTGTTAGCACTTATTTTATTAACAGGATGTCTGTATCCAGAGAATCGCAAAGCTGAAAACCGGGTGCCATACGAAGAGCAGCTGCAAAGTGTACAGACAGCGATTGAGGAATTTCAAAAAGCAACAAATGGTCTTCTGCCTATAGAAACGAAAGAAGCAGACACGCCGGTTTATCAGAAATATGTCATCGACTTTAAGCGCTTGTCACCAAGATATTTACACGATGTACCGTCTACATCTTATGAAGGCGGGGGCGAATATATATATGTCCTCACAGACGTCGAAAAAAAACCAACTGTGAAACTGCTTGATGTCAAAATGACGCAGACCATCAATGAATTACGGCTTAGGATTAAGGTGTATCAAGATGAACATACATATCCGCCATACGGCAAAGTAGTATCAGCCAATTTATATACGTTAAATGAAAAAAAACTAGGATTAAAATCGCCGCCTGCGGTCATGAGTCCTGTGACAGGGAATTCCCTCCCATTACTGATTTCATCAAACGGCGAAATCTATGTAGACTACCGCAGTGATTTTGCTCATATTTTGAAGAATACGAAGCAAAAGCTGAAACCAGATGAAAACATTCAAGATGTATATTGGCAGGAAACCCCGTTTGTACCCGCGTTTTCTGTCCCATATACCATCAACAAAAAAGGTGAGCCTGCCTTTTTAGAAAAAAAGACGTCATAAACAAGAATGAACCTTTTTCCTCTGCATATAAATGAGGAGAAAGGTTTTTTTATGGCTAAACTTACTCTCAAAACAAAAAGGTGTCATATTCAAATAGGACAACGTCATACACATATATTGTCCAGACACCTTTCAAGCACAGTTTGATTGAAGTATAGAGTATTTAATTTGAAAACGAGGATAGCAAGTCCGGGAGGGGATCACTTGGAAAAAGTCGATATTTTCAAGGATATCGCTGAACGAACAGGAGGCGATATATATTTAGGAGTCGTTGGCGCTGTTCGTACAGGGAAATCTACGTTTATTAAAAAGTTTATGGAGCTCGTGGTGCTCCCGAATATCAATAATGAGGCAGATCGTGCAAGAGCACAGGATGAATTGCCGCAAAGCGCAGCAGGAAAAACCATTATGACCACAGAGCCAAAATTTGTACCGAATCAAGCAGCATCTATTCACGTGAGTGACGGTCTTGATGTCAACATCAGGCTTGTCGATTGTGTGGGATACACTGTCCCTGGTGCGCGCGGGTATGAAGATGAAAATGGCCCTAGAATGATCAATACGCCGTGGTATGAAGAGCCAATTCCGTTCCATGAAGCAGCGGAAATTGGTACACGCAAGGTCATTCAAGAGCATTCAACAATAGGTGTTGTGATTACAACAGATGGATCTATTGGAGAAATCCCAAGACATGATTATATTGAATCTGAAGAACGTGTGATTGATGAACTCAAAGAGGTTGGAAAGCCGTTTATTATGGTCATCAACTCTGTGAGGCCATATCATCCTGAAACAGAAGCGCTGCGGCAGGAACTTAGCCAAAAGTATGATATTCCAGTACTCGCCATGAGCGTAGAAAGTATGAGAGAACAAGACGTACTCAGTGTTCTTCGTGAAGCATTATATGAATTCCCAGTTCTAGAGGTGAATGTGAACCTGCCAAGCTGGGTGATGGTGCTGAAAGAAGATCACTGGCTGAGAGAAAGCTATCAGGATTCAGTGAAGGAAACCGTAAAGGATATTAAAAGATTAAGAGATGTCGACCGTGTCGTTGGTCAATTCAGTGAATTTGATTTTATCGAAAGAGCGGGTTTAGCAGGAATTGAAATGGGTCAGGGGATTGCGGAGATTGACCTGTATGCGCCAGATGATCTATATGACCATATTTTAAAAGAAGTCGTTGGTGTAGAAATTAGGGGAAAAGACCATCTACTAGAGCTCATGCAAGATTTTGCTCATGCTAAGACAGAATATGATCAAGTATCAGACGCATTAAAAATGGTGAAGCAGACTGGTTACGGGATTGCAGCACCAGCATTGTCAGATATGAGTTTAGATGAGCCAGAAATCATCAGGCAGGGATCAAGATTCGGCGTCAGATTAAAAGCGGTAGCTCCATCTATTCACATGATCAAAGTAGATGTAGAGAGCGAATTTGCACCGATTATCGGAACAGAAAAACAAAGTGAAGAGCTCGTCCGCTACTTAATGCAAGACTTTGAAGATGATCCGCTTTCCATCTGGAATTCAGATATATTTGGCCGCTCCCTCAGCTCCCTTGTTAGAGAAGGCATTCAAGCAAAGCTGTCTCTCATGCCGGAAAACGCAAGATATAAGCTGAAGGAAACACTTGAAAGAATCATCAACGAAGGATCAGGCGGTTTGATCGCGATTATTTTATAGCAATTGAGACCTCTCATTGATGGGGTCTTTTTTTGTGTATAGAATGAGTCATAAAAAGACAATTGTATAAAGATTAGTCAGATTCAGGTTGAAATTAGGAATATTCGTTCGCAAAAGTGCCCTTAATCCTTGACGAATAAGGATTCTTCCCTTTAAAATGCTTGATATGGTATTTCATATGTGTTAATCTACTTACAGAAAATCTTCACTTTGTTGGACAAACATTCCTTCAAAGAGTTGTTTTCTAATGAAAAGCCATGTATAACGCTTTCTAGACGCTCTTTTTTTCTGAAAAAGGGTATAGAAAGAAGATGAATTGTGAAGAAATGATAACAATCTACTGAATGCATATTTTTGGGAGGAGGTGAAAGGCATGAACAAGACAGAACTTATTAACGCGGTTGCTGAAGCAAGCGAGTTATCTAAAAAAGACGCGACAAAAGCAGTTGATTCTGTTTTTGATACAATTTTAGATGCACTTAAAAATGGTGACAAAATCCAACTTATTGGTTTTGGTAACTTTGAAGTACGTGAGCGTTCAGCTCGTAAAGGACGTAACCCACAAACTGGTGCAGAGATCGAAATCCCTGCAAGCAAAGTACCTGCTTTCAAACCAGGTAAAGCACTTAAAGACGCGGTGGCAGGTAAATAATCGTTATGTGTAATGATCCTGTTGAAGGAGTTATACATATACAGTTTCACACTGGTCTAGAAAAGCCCCTTTCATAAGGGGCTTTTCCTTTTGAATCAAAAGGTTCGTTTAGAACGCTCTCCTTTGCTTTTAGGATCTGAAGTGTGCTAGAATCTGAATGAAATGTAATCGCCTTTGGAGGATATAATACATGAGTGAAATAAATAAAGAATTAATCGAACACGCGGTACGCGATATATTAAAAGCAATCGGAGAAGATCCGGACCGTGAAGGACTTCTTGATACCCCAAAACGAGTAGCAAAAATGTATGAAGAAGTGTTCTCGGGATTAAATGAAGATCCAAAAGAACATTTTAAAACCATTTTTGGCGAAGACCACGAAGAACTCGTCCTTGTAAAAGATATTGCTTTCCATTCAATGTGTGAACACCACCTCGTGCCTTTCTACGGGAAAGCCCATGTCGCTTATATTCCGCGCGGCGGAAAAGTAACAGGACTTAGTAAGCTGGCAAGAGCTGTCGAAGCCGTGGCAAAACGCCCGCAGCTTCAGGAACGCATTACATCAACCATTGCAGATAGTATGGTGGAAACACTTAATCCGCATGGTGTGATGATTGTCGTTGAAGCAGAGCATATGTGCATGACGATGCGCGGAGTGAAAAAGCCAGGCGCTAAAACAGTAACCTCAGCAGTCCGCGGCACATTTGCAAATGATGCAGCCGCAAGAGCAGAAGTGCTTTCCTTTATTAAAAACGACTAATTCAATAGATGGAAGGTGAACAAAATGAGTGAAAATAAAGCATCTGATTTTGTGGTGATTAAAGCCATTGATAATGGTGTAAATGTCATCGGCCTAACAAGAGGCTCTGATACAAGATTTCACCATTCCGAGAAGCTCGATAAAGGTGAAGTAATCATTGCACAATTTACTGAGCATACGTCAGCGATCAAAGTAAGAGGCGATGCTGTCATTCAAACAAGCTTCGGCGAAATTCAAAGCGAAGCAAAGAAATAAAGAACTTGTATGCACTTGATAGCATAAAAGTGAGAGCTGATATGGTATAATAAATCTCTATACAATGTGCAGGGCTACATATGAAACTGTAATTTTTGGGACAAGGGTGATATCTTTGCAAGACATCTACGGAATTTTATCTAATCTAAATATAAAATTAAATAAAAAGCTTTCTCATCCTTATTTGGCGAAGCATTTACGCGCTCCACTCATCGATGAAGACAAGCTCCTTCTTTTTCATGCAATGTTTGATGAAGCTCAAATTGATGCAGAGAAAAAAGAAAATTATATTTTAACGGCGATGCTTGTGCAAATTGCCCTTGATACCCATGACGAAGTCACAACTGCTGCAGCCATCAAGCAAGACGAATTCAAAAATCGTCAGCTGACCATCCTAGCAGGAGACTATTTCAGCGGTCTCTATTATTCTCTTCTCTCTGACATGAAAGACATCTATATGATCCGGACGCTCGCTACGGCGATCAAAGAGATCAATGAACATAAAATTAGACTGTATGACCGGTCCATTCAAGATGCAGCGCACTTTTACAAAAGTGTAGCTACAGTTGAATCTGCACTATTCCAAAGGATTTCTGAGCATTTTCAATTGACGCATTGGAATGAGATTGCAAGTCGTTTCCTTGTTTATAAGCGTTTCATGAAACAGGCAGAAGATGATAAACATTTAAAACTTTTTTTGAACGATAGTTATACGGACGCCTATTCGTGCTTTGACAACTTTGAGAATGAAGGCTATGAAAAGGCCAAACGGCCGATCAAGGAGCATCTTGTTTCATCTCCGGTCGTTCAAAAAGAGCTATTAAATCGCTTGGATCATATGAAAAATGAGCCTGCGTACCATCAGAAAGTGGAAGAAGGGTAAGTCATGCAGCAATCAAAAGAACAGCGAGTACACGGTGTATTTGAAAAAATTTATAAAAACTATGATCAAATGAACTCTGTCATCAGCTTTAAACAGCATAAAAAATGGCGCGATAAAACAATGAAACTCATGAATGTGCAAAAAGGCTCTAAAGCATTAGATGTATGTTGCGGAACAGCCGATTGGACAATTGCGCTCGCAGATGCTGTTGGAGAGAAAGGCGAAGTCAAAGGCCTTGATTTCAGTAAAAACATGCTGAGTGTTGGAGAAACGAAGGTGAAAACTGGGGGCTACAAACAGATTGAATTGCTTCATGGCAATGCGATGGAGCTCCCTTTTGAAGATAACTCATTTGATTATGTCACCATCGGTTTTGGACTTAGAAACGTCCCTGATTATTTAACGGTGCTAAAGGAAATGACAAGAGTAGTGAAGCCTGGTGGAATGGTTGTCTGTCTTGAGACTTCACAGCCTGAGATGATCGGCTTTAAGCAAGGCTACTATATCTATTTCAAATACATTATGCCGCTCTTTGGTAAACTGTTTGCCAAAAGCTATCAGGAGTATTCATGGCTTCAAGAATCAGCCAAAACGTTCCCTGGCATGAAAGAGCTCGCCGCTCTGTTCGAAGAGGCCGGGTTGTCTGATGTCTCGTATCATCCATTTACAGGCGGTGTAGCAGCAACACATATCGGAAAGAAGCTTTGAATAAACGATATTTGGGTGAAGATAATGAAACTAAAAGCAATGATCTCTTTTTTAAATCAAGATATCGATATAATTGAAAAAGAGCTTGAACAAACAGTTCGCTCTGATTATGCATTATTAAGTGAAGCAGGTCTTCATTTGCTGCAAGCGGGCGGAAAACGAATCCGCCCCGTTTTTGTTCTCCTTTCAGGCATGTTTGGTGACTATGACATTAATAAAATTAAATATGTTGCCGTTGCCCTCGAGCTGATTCATATGGCATCACTCGTTCACGATGATGTCATTGATGATGCAGAGCTGAGAAGAGGAAAACCAACGATTAAGGCAAAATGGGATAACAGAATTGCCATGTACACAGGGGATTATATGTTTGCAAGATCACTTGAATACATGACAAAAATCAACCACCCAATGGCACATGAAATTTTGTCAAAAATGGTCGTTGAGCTCTGTCTTGGGGAAATAGAGCAAGTGAAAGATAAATATAATATGGAACAGAACCTGCGTACATATTTAAGAAGAATCAAACGAAAAACAGCCTTGCTTATTGCAGGCAGCTGTCAATTAGGCGCCATTGCAGCAGGTACAGATGAAAAAACACATAAAGCCCTCTATTGGTTTGGATACTATGTCGGCATGTCTTATCAGATCATTGATGATGTCCTTGATTTCACATCAACTGAAGAAGAGCTGGGCAAGCCTGTTGGAGGAGACCTTTTGCAAGGGAATGTCACACTCCCAGTCTTATATGCACTGAAGAATCCGACACTAGAAGGTCAATTGAAGCTGATCAATAGTGAAACGACGGAGAAGCAGCTGAAGCCTGTCATTGAAAGCCTCAAACAAACAGATGCGATTGACCGCTCGATTCGAGTGAGTGAAATGTATTTGAAAAAAGCTTTTGAACAGCTCGACAAACTTCCTCGAGGAAGAGCGAGAACGTCACTCGCCTCCATTGCAAAATATATTGGGAAACGAAAATTCTAATCAACGTTACGTTGATTGGTTTTTTTGTGAAATTTTTTGTCAAAAATTGATTATTATAATAAAAAATGATACTATCACTTTGTAACAATGTAAGCCTATACATACATAACGACGGGGTGGAGAACGTATATGGACAAAACATTTCTTATGATCAAACCTGATGGTGTGGAAAGACAATTAATCGGTGACATTGTGTCAAGATTCGAAAAAAAGGGGCTTCAGCTTGTTGGTGCAAAACTAATGAGTATTCCAAAGGAAGTAGCAGAAACACATTACGGAGAGCATAAAGAAAAACCGTTTTTCGGGGAATTGGTTGACTTTATTACGTCAGGACCTGTATTTGCAATGGTATGGCAAGGCGAACAGGTAGTAGACGTAACAAGACAGATTATCGGTAAAACAAATCCTAAGGAAGCGCTTCCGGGCACAATAAGAGGAGACTATGGATTGACTGTTGGGAAAAACATTATTCATGGGTCAGACTCACCAGAAAGTGCTGAAAGAGAAATTAACTTATTCTTCAAACAAGAAGAACTCACAAGCTGGGATCAAACCATCTCAAGCTGGATTTATTAAGGTTCAAGCCAAGGTGTTCATCCAATGAGCACTTTGGCTTTTTTTATATTACACTTTCTACACGAAATTTCGCATGAGAAGATATAAATTTTCGACAAAAACAGCTATACTAGGACAAAGATAGATGAGACAGGAGAGGACATTGATGGATCAATATCAAGTATTTGTGGGAAAATGGAAAAAACTAACCGGGGTTGATCTGAATTTATATAAAGAAGCACAAATGAAACGAAGATTAACATCACTTTATGATAAAAAAGGATATAGAGATTTTGAAGCATTCGCGGCCGCGCTTGAAAAGGACAGAGCACTATTAGATGAGACGATGGACCGCATGACGATTAATGTGTCAGAATTTTACCGAAACTATCAGCGCTGGGAAGTACTTGATCAAAAAATCCTGCCGCTGCTTTCGAAAAATGGCGGTACATTAAAGATTTGGAGTGCAGCATGTTCGACAGGAGAAGAGCCATATACACTTTCCATGCTGCTGTCAAGTCATCCTCTTGTGAAAGACTTCCAAATTATTGCAACTGACATTGATGATAAAGTTCTGCAGTCAGCTCAAAAAGGCAGATATCATGAACGCTCTCTGCAAGAGGTACCAGATCATATCAAGCAAAAATATTTCACAAAAGAAGATTCTTCCTTTTACACTGTGAAGGATGAGGTTCGAAAGCATATTCAATTTAAGAAGCACAACCTTTTGGCAGATCCATATGAAAAACAGCTTGACCTCATCGTCTGCCGAAATGTACTGATTTACTTTACTGAAGAGGCAAAAGAAGAAATTTACTTGAAAATGAGCAGCAGTTTAAAACAAAATGGCGTATTATTTGTTGGTTCTACAGAGCAAATTTTTCACCCAGAAAAGTTTGGACTGACATCTGCTGATACTTTCTTTTATCAAAAGAAGGGTATGTAGCTGACTTTTTAGTAGCAAGTATGTTATTATATTTTTACTTAAAAGCGTTAATGCGATGAAGGGAGATTGAGTCATGAGGTACTTAACAGCAGGTGAATCACATGGTCCACAACTGACCACAATCATTGAAGGAGTTCCAGCGGGACTTTACATAGAGCAGGATGACATCAATTATGAATTGGCTAGAAGACAAAAAGGTCATGGCCGCGGAAGAAGAATGCAGATTGAAAAAGACCAGGCAAAAGTGTTAAGTGGTGTTCGCCACGGGAGAACATTGGGTTCTCCAATCGCACTTGTTGTTGAAAATAACGATTGGAAGCACTGGACAAAGGTGATGGGGGCAGAGCCGATCACAGAAGAAGAAGAAAGTGAAATGAAGCGTCAAATCTCCCGTCCAAGACCAGGACATGCGGATTTAAATGGTGCGATCAAATATGGACACCGTGATATGAGAAACGTATTAGAGCGCTCATCAGCCCGCGAGACAACTGTTCGCGTAGCAGCAGGCGCAGTTGCCAAACAAATCTTGGCGCATCTAGGGATTAAAGTAGCTGGACATGTTCTCGAAATTGGCGGAGTGAAGGCAGCTCATACAGCATATGAGTCTATTGAAGATTTGCAAAAGGTAACAGAAGAATCACCTGTTCGCTGCTATGACAGTGAAGCAGGTCAGAAAATGATGGATGCGATTGATGAAGCGAAGAAAAATGGTGATTCAATTGGCGGAATTGTTGAAGTCATCGTTGAAGGAATGCCGGTTGGGGTTGGCAGCTATGTTCATTATGACCGTAAATTAGACAGCAAGCTTGCTGGCGCCGTACTTAGTATCAACGCTTTTAAAGGGGTTGAATTCGGTATTGGGTTCGAGGCAGCCTCTAAAAATGGCAGTGAGGTCCATGATGAAATCATCTGGGATGAAGAAAAGGGCTATACGAGAAAAACAAATCGCCTCGGTGGTCTTGAAGGCGGAATGTCAACGGGTATGCCAATTGTCGTAAGAGGAGTGATGAAGCCAATCCCTACGCTTTATAAGCCGCTTCAAAGCGTTGACATTGAAACAAAAGAACCTTTCTCTGCAAGTATTGAACGCTCTGACAGCTGTGCCGTTCCTGCTGCAAGTGTTGTCGCAGAAGCAGTCGTGGCATGGGAAATTGCCAATGCAGTTGTAGAGCAGTTTGGCCTTGACCAAATCGACCGCATTAAAGAAAATGTTGAAAAAATGCGCCAGCTTCAGAGGGAATTTTAATGAAAACACTGGAAGTTAAGACGTCTTCAGCCACTTATCCTGTATTTATCGGTGATGGGATTAAACGCAATATCGTTGACTTGATAACTTCCACTGGGCATTCCTATACGAAGCTCTTAATCGTCACAGATGCAGCTGTTGATGCCATTTATGGTGATGAGATGGTTCGCTTACTTCAGCAGAAGTGGCCTGTGAACAAAGTGGTTGTGCCAAGCGGAGAGCAGTCAAAATCCTTTGCCGAATTTGAGCATATTCATACGAAAGCCATTCAATTTCAGCTTGATCGTTCTTCCTGCATCATTGCGCTGGGAGGCGGCGTGATTGGAGATTTGGCTGGCTTTGCAGCTGCTACTTATATGAGAGGCATTGACTTTATCCAAGTTCCGACGACGCTGCTGGCACATGACAGTGCAGTTGGCGGGAAAACAGGGATCAACCATCCGCTCGGTAAAAATTTAATCGGTGCGTTTCATCAGCCGAAAGCTGTGATCTATGATACGAGTATGCTTGAGACTCTATCTCAAATTGAACGAAGATCAGGCTTTGCAGAAGTCATCAAACATGCACTGATTTCAAGTGAAGAATTTTTATCAGAACTGATGTCCATTCGTTCTCTGACGGATATATCAAAGAGCGATCTGGCACATATGCTGTATCAAGGCATTCAAGTCAAAGCGTCAATTGTTCAAGAAGATGAAAAAGAACAAGGCGTGCGTGCATTTCTGAATTTAGGCCATACACTCGGGCATGCCATTGAAGCAGAGTACGGATACGGCGCCATCACGCACGGAGATGCCATTGCAATCGGCATGCAGTTTGCGCTGTATGTGAGCGAAAAGCAGCTGGGACTCAGTTTCAATCGTACGGAACTAAAAGAGTGGATGAAAGAGCTCGGGTTCCCGGTGCAAGTCACACAAGATATTTCCACGAAAACATTTGTTGACCGGATGATTGGTGATAAAAAAGCAAGAGGCGGCAGTGTTCAATTTGTTTTATTAAAACAGGTTGGAGACGTCACCTTACAGTCTTTCACAAAAGATGAGCTGCACTACTGGCTCGAAGAATGGAAACGGGAGGAGGGATGTCTATGATGTTTCGCGGGATACGTGGGGCTACAACTGTGATAGAAGATACAGAAACAGAAGTGTTAAACAAAACGAAACAGCTGCTAGAAGCGATCATTTCAAGAAACCAAGTAGATCCAGAACGTGTCGTGCAGATCTTGATTTCAGCTACACAAGATATTCACTCCGTTTTTCCGGCAAAAGCACTTCGTCAGATTGAAGGATGGACATATGTACCTGTTACATGTATGCAGGAACTGGACATTGATGGCGGTTTAAAGCAATGTATTCGTGTCTTAATGACTGTCCAGACAGATACAAAGCAGGAAGACATACAGCATGTGTACTTGGAAGAAGCAGTGACGCTTCGCCCTGATTTACAGTTGACAAAAAACAAGGAATTATAATACGATATGAACAGCCGAAGTTTACACACAGGTGTAAACGGCATTGCAAGCTTAGAGAAGATGAGAATGAGACTAGGGTAGTTGAGATGAGTAGAGTTGAGCAGAGATACGATACTTCTATTTAATCATACTGCCTAAAAGAGTAACCCTCTTTTAGGCTTATTTCGTATACTCATACAAACCCTCTATATGTCCCCTCATTCTCCTTAATCCCATTTAAGGAGTGTGCTTATGAATTCCCAATCAAACCTGACCCAATTTTTAAAGGACAGTGAGTCCTACAAAACGATCCCAATTGTTGAAACCATTACAGTCGATACGCTCTCACCGATTCAAATTGTTGAAAAACTCAAACAAGATATTGTGTATTTGCTAGAAAGCAAAGATGAGTCTTCCAGCTGGTCGAGATATTCCTTCATTGGATTGCACCCGTTTTTAACCTTACACGATGACCAAAACAAATACATTGCACGTGACGCTGCGGGGCAGGAATTCATGCAAAAGCAAGAGCTGAAAGAACTGCTAGATTGGATGAAAGAGCAATATCAAATCAAAACGCCAGATATTGATATCCCATTTACAGGCGGGGCTGTTGGGTACTTAAGCTACGATCTGATCCCAAACATTGAACCTTCTGTCAGGCCTCACCGAAGCGCATCGCTGGCAGAAAATTGCACATTATTTGTCTGCCAAACAATGATTGCCTTTGATCATGAAACAAATCATGTTCATTTTATCCAGTACACCGAGCTAACCGGACATGAAACAGAAGACGAAAAAATACGCGCTTACAAAGAAAATCAAAAGCAGCTTGAACAGATGATTCACAAGCTCCATTCAAAGGTTGATATGAAAGAACTGATTTTATCAGGGAATATGAATGAGCCGCCGTCCTTTGAACATGTGACGTCAACCTATGAAAAAGCGCAATTTTTAAAAGACGTAGAAAAAATCAAAGACTACATTCGAGCGGGTGATATTTTCCAAGGCGTACTCTCACAGCGATTTGATATCCCTGTGTCAGTGAGTTCATTTGAGTTATACCGCGTGCTTCGGATTGTAAATCCATCTCCATATATGTATTTTATGAAATTAAAAGATCGTGATTTAGTCGGAAGCTCGCCAGAACGATTAATTCATGCTAAAAATGGGCATCTAGAAATTCATCCTATTGCAGGCACAAGAAAACGAGGAAGAACAAGAGAAGAGGATGCTGAGCTAGCAAGAGAGCTGCTTGAAGATGAAAAGGAAAAAGCGGAGCATTACATGTTAGTGGATCTTGCCAGAAATGATGTAGGCCGTGTGGCAGAATACGGCAGTGTGTCCGTACCGACCTTTACAAAAGTAGTGAATTTTTCACATGTCATGCACATTATCTCTATTGTGACAGGAAAGTTAAAGCGGGATACACATCCAGTTGATGCGCTCATGTCCGCTTTCCCTGCAGGTACATTAACAGGTGCACCCAAAATAAGAGCGATGCAATTACTAAATGAAATGGAGCCTGAGCCAAGGGAAACGTATGGCGGCTGTATTGCCTATATTGGATTCGACGGCAATATTGACTCCTGTATTACCATTCGTACGATGAGCGTCAAAAATCAGACCGCTTCTATACAAGCAGGCGCCGGCATTGTGGCTGATTCTGTCCCGGAAAATGAATGGGAAGAAACTTGTAACAAGGCAGGAGCACTTCTGAAAGCCATTCAGCTTGCGGAACTTATTTTCTCAGAAAAGGAGAGTGTGCAGGATGAATCACCGACTATCAGCTCTTGTTAATGGAGGCTTTCTATCAGAAAATGAAGCAAATAAACTCATGCATGATATGATGAGCGGCACTTTAACAGATGCGGAAGTCGCTGCAAGTCTCTCGATTTTAGCGCATAGAGGAGAAACCGCTGAAGAAATGACAGGCTTCGTGAAAGCCATGCGGCAAAATGCAGAACCAATGGAACGATCGCTTGATGTTGTTGATACTTGCGGCACAGGAGGCGATGGACTCTCCACCTTTAATATATCAACTGCTGCCGCCATTGTCGCTTCCGCTGCTGGAGCTAAAATCGCCAAACACGGAAATCGATCAGTTTCTTCTAAAAGCGGGAGTGCTGATGTACTAGAGTGTCTTGGGATTCACATTCAATCCACACCAGAAGAAACAAGAAGACAAATACAGGAGAAAAACATGGGCTTTTTATTTGCCCCCTTGTATCATTCATCTATGAAACAAGTAGCCGCAGTCCGCAAGCAGCTCGGCTTCCGGACGGTATTTAATCTATTAGGCCCGCTTTGCCACCCAATGCAAGCGAAAAAGCAAATCATTGGCGTTTACTCAAAGGAAAAGGCGAAATTAATGGCGAAAGCCCTTGCGCCGTTAGAGCCAGAACATGTGCTGTTTGTCTGCGGAGAAGATGGACTGGATGAATTAACGATTACTGCAAATTCATATGTGATTGAACTCAAAAAAGATGTCATGACAGAATATACACTAAACCCCGAAGACTTTGGGCTGCAAAAAGGATATTTATCAGATATTCAGGTCCAATCACCGGAAGAGAGTGCCAAATTGATTCAGAATATATTGAATCATCAAACAGAAGGAGCGCCGCTTCATATTACAGCCCTGAATGCTGGAGCGGCTTTATATGTCGCAGGGAAGTCAGAAAGCCTCATGGCAGGAACATTAAAAGCGTTTGAAACAATTAAAAATGGTGCAGCCAAAGAACAATTGGCTCGTTTAAAACAAAAAACGAAGGAGGAAGAGATTTATGCTTAATCAAATCATTGCCCGCAAAAAAGAACATATCCAAACATTGCATTTACCAGAGGATGGACACTTTGAAAGACGATCATTTAAAGAAGCACTCATGAATCCTCATCGCTCAATTGGTCTAATTGCTGAGGTGAAAAAAGCGTCTCCTTCCAAAGGAATCATTCAACCGAATTTTGATCCTTTACAAACAGCAAAAGCTTACGAAAAATCAAACGCTGATTGCTTATCTGTTTTAACGGATGAACCGTTCTTTCAAGGAAAAAACGAATATCTGTCCCTAATTAAAAAACAAATCGATCGTCCGATTTTAAGAAAAGATTTCATCATTGACTCCATACAGGTAGAAGAGTCAAGACGTATCGGAGCAGATGCCATTTTATTAATTGGAGAAGTACTTGAGCCGCAAAAGCTGCACGAGCTCTATGCTGAAGCGAAAGAGAAATACCTTGATGTCCTTGTCGAAGTACATGCAGCAGATACACTGGAAAATATTTTAAAGTTGTTCACTCCGGAAATCATTGGAGTGAACAACCGGAATTTAAATACATTTACAACAACAGTCGAACAAACAAAAGAGATCGCACCACTCGTTCCAAACGATGCCTTACTAGTGAGTGAGAGCGGTATTCAAACATTCGATGATCTAACCTTTGTGAAGAAACATGGAGCTGGTGCAGTCCTTGTAGGTGAATCATTAATGAGAGAACAATCACAAGAAAAAGCCGTTCAGACATTGTTTGGAGAATGAATACGATGAAGCCTTATTTAAAATATTGCGGAGCAGTATCTCAAGAAGATGTGGAATGCATTGCGCAATCTCACGCAGATGCCATCGGATTTATTTTTGCTCCAAGTAAAAGACAAGTCCAGCCAGATCAAGTGAAACAATGGCTCATCCAAACAAAGTGTAAGAAAAAGATCGCCGGTGTATTTGTAAATGAAGAGATACAAAAAGTGTGTGACATCACTAAATATATTCCTTTAGATATCGTACAGCTTCATGGAGATGAAACGCAGGATGACGCAAAAGAAATCAAACAACAAACAGGGGCTGTCGTTTGGAAAGTGTTCCACCACGAGTCCGATGTAACAAGAACGCTTGAAAAAATGACGGCATTTGCGCCTGTTGTCGATGGCTTCCTCATTGATTCGAAAGTAAAAGGGATGAGAGGCGGCTCTGGAACAGCTTTTGCTTGGGAGGCAGTGCCTCTATACGTTAAACATGCAAAACGGCTAGGGAAGACTTGCATAATTGCAGGCGGCATCACACCAAAAACGGTAGCAGAGCTCCTTGTCTATGGTCCAGAAGCGATCGATCTTTCAAGCGGAATAGAAGAAAACGGGAAGAAAAGCAGCGCTAAGATCGAAGCGCTCGAAGAAAGGATGTTAAATGATGTACGCATATCCAAATGAGATTGGCAGATACGGAGAATTCGGAGGGAAATTTGTCCCGGAAACACTCATGCAGCCACTTGCAGAAATCGAACAAGCATTTCGTGAATTAAAAGAAGACCCTGCTTTTCAAGCAGAATATGTATCACTACTTCGAAACTATTCAGGCAGACCTACTGCGCTTACATATGCTGACCAATTATCAGCATACCTCGGCGGCGCAAAAATCTATTTGAAAAGAGAAGATTTAAATCACACAGGTGCTCATAAAATTAACAATGCGCTAGGGCAGGCCCTGCTTGCGAAAAAAATGGGGAAATCAAACATCATCGCGGAAACAGGCGCAGGTCAGCACGGAGTAGCTGCTGCAACGGTGGCCGCAAAGTTCGGGCTATCCTGCACGGTATTTATGGGAAAAGAAGATGTGGAAAGACAATCACTCAATGTTTTCCGAATGAAACTGCTTGGCGCTGAAGTCATACCTGTCACAAGCGGGAATGGCACATTAAAAGACGCGACCAACGAGGCCATCCGCTATTGGGTTCAGCACTGCAGTGATCATTTTTATATGATCGGCTCTGTTGTAGGCCCTCATCCGTATCCTCAAATCGTCAGCGAGTTCCAGCGGATGATTGGTGATGAAGCAAAAGAGCAGCTGCTTGAAAAAGAGGGCAGGCTTCCTCATAAAGTCATTGCCTGTGTCGGCGGCGGGAGTAATGCCATTGGAATGTACCGGGCGTTTTTAGATGAAGAGATAGATATCATTGGTGTAGAGGCCGCTGGAAAAGGAATCGATACTCAGCTCCATGCTGCAACCATCACGAAAGGAACAAAAGGAGTGATTCACGGATCTTTGACCTATTTAATCCAAGACGAATTTGGCCAAATTATTGAGCCATATTCTATTTCCGCTGGTTTAGATTATCCGGGAATTGGACCAGAGCACGCATATTTACATGCGAGCGGACGGGTTCAATATGTAAGTGCGACAGATCAAGAAGCACTAGATGCCCTAAAGCTGCTGACTGAAAAAGAAGGAATTCTGCCAGCAATTGAATCTGCACATGCACTAGCCAAGGCGTTTGAGGTAAGCAAGACGATGAATGAAGATGAAATCGTCCTTGTCTGCCTGTCAGGAAGAGGCGATAAGGATGTGCATACATTAATGAACGTGCTTGAAAGTGAGGGGAAAGCAAAATGATCACATTTCAATTAGAGCAAGGCGAGAAATTATTTATCCCATTTATCACAGCGGGAGATCCGTCAGAAGACATCACGATTGATTTAGCTATCTCCCTTCAAGCAGCCGGTGCACATGCGATTGAACTAGGTGTTCCTTATTCCGATCCACTAGCGGACGGTCCTGTCATCCAAAGAGCCTCCAAAAGAGCTCTAAATCATGGCATGAATATCGTAAAAGCGATAGAATTAGCAGGAAAGATGAAAAAAAACGGTGTAAAAATTCCTGTAATTCTATTTACGTATTATAATCCTGTGTTACAATTAGACACAGAATACTTTTTCGCTTTACTGCGCAAAAATCATATTTCGGGACTCTTAACACCCGACTTGCCGTTTGAAGAGAGCAGCGAGCTGCAAAAGAACTGTCAAACACATGACATTTCATATATTTCACTCGTTGCACCAACAAGCAAGGAACGATTAGTAAACATTGTGGAGCAGGCAGAAGGTTTTGTGTATTGTGTTTCATCTCTTGGTGTAACAGGTGTCAGACAATCCTTTGACGCGTCAATTACAGATTTTATTCAACAAGTGAAACAGCTGAGTCACATACCGGTTGCGGTCGGTTTTGGCATCTCAACAAGAGAGCAGGTAGACTCAATGAATAAACTGAGTGACGGTGTTGTTGTCGGAAGTGCACTTGTGAAAAAAATTGAAGAGCTTCAAGAGCAATTGCTAGCAAGTGATACACGCCAAGAGGCTTTAAGAGAATTTGAAACATATGCAAAAACATTTAGTCCCCTCTATTCATTCAAATGAGGTGAAACATTTTGCAAATCAAAGATCAATTAAAACAGCTAAAACCGTATCAACCTGGGAAACCAATTGAAGAGGTCAAAAAAGAATATCAATTAGACAAAATTGTGAAATTGGCTTCAAATGAAAACCCTTTTGGATGTTCTGTACATGCAAGAGAGGCAATACAAGCTGAGCTCGAACATTTAGCGATTTATCCTGATGGATACAGCGCAAGTTTAAGAACGGAGCTTGCTGAGTTTCTTCAAGTAAGTGAAAAACAATTAATTTTCGGGAATGGCTCAGATGAACTTGTGCAAATTATTGCGAGAGCATTCCTTGACCAACATACAAATACCGTCATCCCATCACCATCTTTTCCGCAATACCGTCACAATGCAGTGATTGAACATGCTGAAATTCGAGAAGTGCCTCTTTTAGACGGAGGAGCTCACGATCTGAAGGGTATGCTGGATGCGATCGATGAAAACACGAAGGTTGTCTGGGTATGTAATCCAAATAACCCGACAGGAAATCATTTGTCAGAATCTGAGATTGTGGAGTTTTTAGACGAAGTGCCAGCTCACGCGCTTGTTGTACTAGATGAAGCGTATTTTGAATACGTTCGTGCGGAAGATTTTCCAAACAGTTTATCTTTATTAAAAACTTATCAAAATGTCATTGTACTTCGAACGTTTTCTAAAGCGTATGGACTTGCAGCGCTTCGAGTAGGCTACGGAATTGCATCAGAAGAGCTGATTACTGCCATTGAACCAGCGAGAGAACCGTTTAATACTAGTCGTATCGCTCAGGCAGCTGCGCGTGCAGCGATAAAAGATCAAGACTTCATTCAAGCATGCAGACAGAAAAATGAAGCAGGCCTTAAGCAATATCAAGATTTTGCTGACCGTTTTGGACTATATATCTATCCATCTCAAACAAACTTTGTGCTGATTGATTTTAAAAGAGATGCCGATGAATTGTTCAATGCATTATTGAAAAAAGGCTACATTGTTCGTTCCGGGAAAGCACTTGGTTTTCCGACTTCTTTACGTATTACCGTCGGAACAAAAGAGCAAAATGAAGAAATTTTAAGTACACTTGCCGATTTAATGCAAGGCATTCGTGCGTAGCATAACCTGAAAGTCATATCCTAAGGCGGGATATGACTTTCATTGTACCAACCTCAATACATATAAGCTGTTGAAATAGGTTGTTTAATTTTCGCGAAAAATCAGGTGATGAATATGAATGATGCAAACGAAACAATATTAATCGCTGGACTCGGTTTAATTGGAGGGTCCATTGCACTCTCAATTAAAAAAGAGTATCCTCATAAAAAAATTGTAGGATTTGATGTTTCCAAAGAGCAAATGGTTGCTGCAACAAAGCTGGGTATCATTGATTTAGCCGCTGATTCGTTTATGGCGGGCTTAGAAGAAGCTTCGACCATTATTTTGGCAACACCTGTCCAGCAAACAGTGAAGATGCTTAGCGATATTGCAGACTCTGGAATTGATAGAGAACTCACAATCACTGATGTCGGCAGCACAAAGCAAAAGGTCGTCCATTTTGCTGAAAGAGCATTGCCTAAGCATTACCAATTTATTGGTGGACATCCAATGGCAGGCTCTCATAAGTCAGGTGTTATTGCAGCGAAAGACTTTTTATTTGAAAATGCGTTCTACATATTAACGCCTGCAAAGGAAACAAACCGTCAAGCTGTTGATCAGTTGATGGATTTGTTAAAGGGGACAAATGCTCATTTCATCGAGATGACACCAGAAGAACATGATGCTGTGACAAGTGTTATTAGCCATTTCCCTCATATTGTTGCAGCCAGCCTTGTGCATCAAGCACATCATTTTGAAGAACAATTCCCACTTGTTAAACGGTTTGCTGCTGGAGGCTTTCGTGATATCACACGAATTGCTTCAAGCAATCCTGCAATGTGGCGGGATATCCTGCTGCACAATAAACACAAGATTTTAGACCGTTTTCATGAATGGAAAAAAGAGATCAACCGCATTGAAACCTTCGTACAGCAAGAAGATGCTGAAGGATTGTTCTCTTATTTTCAAGATGCAAAGGAATATCGCGATGGACTTCCTCTAAGGAAAAAAGGAGCCATTCCTGCTTTTTATGATCTGTATGTCGATGTTCCGGATCACCCTGGGGTTATTTCAGAGATCACAGGTCATCTAGCAAGTGAAAACATTAGTATTACAAATATCCGTATTATTGAGACACGGGAAGACATTAATGGGATTTTACGCATTAGTTTTCAAACAGATGACGACCGAAAGCGTGCAGAAATCTGTATAAAAAATAGAGCGAATTACGATACATTTTATGCTGACTGAGGTGACAAACATGAAAATTCATAAAAATGCTCCTATGAATGGAGAAATTCATATCCCAGGTGATAAATCTATTTCACATCGATCAGTGATGTTTGGTGCAATTGCTGATGGGACCACAGTAGTGAAAAACTTTCTTCCTGGAGCGGATTGTTTAAGTACGATTGATTGCTTTAGAAAGATGGGCGTTGAAATTGAACAAAAAGGGACAGATGTTGTCATTCATGGTAAGGGACTGAAAGAGCTCAAGGAGCCGTCTGACATTCTTGATGTGGGCAATTCTGGTACAACCATTCGATTAATGATGGGAATATTAGCTGGTTGTGAGTTTCACAGTACACTAATCGGTGATGAGAGTATTGCCAAAAGACCAATGAAACGAGTGACGGGTCCGCTTAAACAACTAGGAGCCAAAATAGACGGCAGAGCAAATGGCGAGTATACACCACTTTCTATTCGCGGCGGGCATTTAAAAGGAATCTCTTATGAATCTCCGGTGGCAAGTGCACAAATTAAGTCGGCTGTCCTTTTAGCTGGGCTTCAAGCAGAGGGAACAACGACATTAATTGAACCACATAAATCAAGAGATCATACAGAAAGAATGCTCTCTATGTTTGGTGTAAAACTAGCTGAAGATGAACAAAGTGTTTCCATTGAAGGCGGCCAGACATTAACAGCAACAGATATATTTGTTCCTGGAGACATCTCTTCAGCTGCATTTTTCCTTGTAGCTGGATCAATCGTTCCTAATAGCCGAATCGTTTTAAAAAATGTCGGGCTAAACAAAACAAGAACCGGTATTATTGATGTGCTGAAACTTATGGGTGCAAACCTTGAGATCAATGAAGTAGATGCCAAAGGCGGAGAACCGTATGGTGATTTAACGATATCTACTTCATCATTAAAAGGGATTGAAATTTCTGGTGACATGATTTCAAGACTCATCGATGAAATTCCGATTATTGCGCTTCTTGCGACCCAAGCAGAAGGAACAACGATCATTAAAGATGCTGCTGAGTTAAAGGTAAAAGAAACCAATCGAATTGATACAGTCGTATCAGAACTAAAAAAACTCGGTGCTGATATTGAAGCAACAGATGATGGTATGAAGATTCATGGTAAAACTACGCTTCAAGGCGGCGCAGTCGTCTCAAGCTACGGAGATCACCGTATCGGTATGATGCTGGGAATTGCCGCATGTGTGACAAAGCAAGCAATTGAGATTGAAGATACAGATGCTGTTCGTGTCTCATACCCGAATTTCTTTGAACACATTGAATACTTAACGAAAACAGTCTGAGGATGTCCTCAGGCTTTTTCTTTCCTTTTGCATATTTGTCAGAAATATAGCATAGCTTGTCTCAAGGTGAAACCTTGAAAAAAATCATTTTGTTCGATAAAAACAGTGCTTGCAGTTTACAAATCATCAGTTTCGTAAAGGATGAAATGAAAAACAGTCTTTAAAACACAAAAATGGGTTCAATTTAAAAGAGCAACATATTTGCTGGATGCGTACCTGTCGATTATGATATGAAGTAACAATAGTTTAGGTTTTTGGAAACAGAAAGGAACGGTTTGATTTGAATAGTTCATTACAAGAAGCCATAAAATTAGTTGAGGCAGGTGAGACTGAAAAAGGACTCCAAACACTTGCTCAAGCAGAGAAGCATTTGCATGATGAAGAAAAGGCGCAGGCGGCTCAATTATATTATGATTGGGGAGATATCGATAAAGCACGGAATCTCATCAGTGATTTACATGATTTATATCCAGAGGAAACAGGTTTAACGTGTTTTTATGCAGAGCTGTTGATTGACTCTGATGAGGAAGAGAAGGCGATTGCAGTATTAGAAACGATTCCTGAACATGATGATGCGTACCCAGAGAGTTTATTGTTAATGGCAGATTTGTATCAAATGCAAGGACTATTTGAAGTCAGTGAACAAAAGCTTTTAAAAGCGAAAGAACTACTTCCGAATGAAGCCATCATCGATTTTGCATTAGGTGAGTTGTATTTTTCTCAAGGTCTTTCAAAGAAAGCGGCCGATTATTTCTACAAAGTGGCAGATCAACAGCATGAGGTTGGCGGTGTCAATGTGTATCAGCGGCTCGCTGAATCACTCAGCACAGCTGGAGAATTTGAGGATGCACTTGAATGGTACGAAAAGGCAGTAAAAGATCAAGCAGACCCGAATACTCTTTTTGGCTACGGATTTACAGCAATGAGGGCTGGCAGAACGAAAACAGCCATTCAGCAGCTGACAGAATTGAAAGATATTGATCCGTCCTATTCGTCACTTTATATGCCTTTAGCGAAAAGTTATGAGGAAGAAGGACTATATCACGAGGCTTTAGAGGTAGTAAAAGAGGGTATTAAAGTTGATGAGTATAACAAAGAATTATATTTATATGGTGCCAAGATTGATTTGAAAAATGGAGATTCAGAAGATGCGAAAAAACTGCTTCAAGAAGCACTTGCTCTCGATCCGGGTTATATTGAAGCAGTTCAAACATTGCTGGCGATCTATTTAAATGAAGAGCTGTTTGATGAAATTCTAGATGTTATTAAAGAGGTTAAAAGCTTTGGGGAAGATGATCCTAAATGGAATTGGTATGCTGCATCTGCTTCTGTCGGACGAGAAGAATACAAAGAAGCTGCCGAGTATTTCAAGCTTGCCCTGCCTGATTTTGATGAGGAACGTGACTTTTTATATGAATACGCTTCGTTCCTTTTAGAAGAGGGCAGACAAAAAGAGGCATTGCCGTTATTACGCAAAGTTCTTGAGAAAGATGGCACGAATGAAGAAATTGAAGAAACGATTTTAAGAATTGAAGACGAAATTTCCTTATAGTTTGCAGGAATGAAGAACTGGTTTGTTGAATAATTCATGTATAGCAATTTAATTTACGATAGAGGAGGGAATAACATGCAGACCCCTGTTTCTGTCAATGAAAAGAAGGAATTTATCCGGTGGTTCTTAAACCATTATCAGCTAAAGCGAAGAGAGTGTGTTTGGATATTAAATTATTTAATGAGTCACGACTCTTTGATGGAAAAGGTTCATTTTGTAGAGCAAGCAGAATTTTGCCCAAGGGGAATCATCATGTCGACACATTGTGTGGATGAAGTTCCCTTTAGATTTTATAAAGAAAACATCATGACGACAGATGCTGAAAAGTCATTTCATGATATTCGTTTGAATAAACAGCAGGATTTGTTTATTCAATTGAATTTCCGTTCTGCATATCGTTCGCCGGAATATGCAGCGGTTCTTGAAACAAATCCTCATATTCCAAAGGATCTTTATGAGAACGAAAAAGATAAGGATCTTGCTGAGAAAGTGCTTGAGCACTCAATCGCAACTTTCCAAAAAGAACGGCTTATGAAAGAGATAGATGAAGCACTTGACCGTCATGATCAAGAAACATTTAATAAGCTGGCAAAAGAATTAAGCCTATTGTCATAAACTGAACGAATAAGCCTTGCCCTATACAGGCAGGGCTTATGTCATGAAAGAGGGGAATTTGATGAGGTTTCAATCAGAGGACGCGGATCGCTTTTTGCAATCTAAAGATTACATTGATACCGCTATCATTCCATTAGTTGGGATTGATGCGGATCAAATGAAACAAACCGTGTCTTTGGGAGAATTTACTATTCTTGTAGCAGATGAACTTGAAAGACAGTTAAAAGGACGGGTTTTTCTTTTTCCGCCACATACATATTTGGAAGTGAGTGACCGGAGACAAGAAGACATACTCACAATGAAGCAGTCGCTCAAAGATCATTTTCAGCATGTCATATTGATCACATCTGATCACAAGTGGAAAGAGCATGCTGAGATCAGTGAATCGCTATTTTTGCTCAAGCCTGTTCCGCTGGAGCATTTGAAGGTTGAATTAAAGCAAAAAGTCATTCAAGACAGTGTAGAACAAATTTTGAACTTTTTGTTACAAAAATGGAACCCTTCATAAAAACCCTTACATTTGCATTGTACATAGCTTTTTAGGATGTTGACCTTGTGAATAGATTGATATATTATGAGGGTGTCCTAGTTTTATGAAATTTTTTCTAATTCAGTTATAAAGTAGCTGACGACCTGAGGGGGGGAGAAAAAAATGAGCGAGAAGAGACATGGAGTGTCCAGGCGTCAATTTTTGAATTACACGTTGACCGGCGTGGGGGGATTTATGGCCGCTGGAATGCTCATGCCTATGGTTCGCTTTGCGCTTGACCCTGTGCTAAAAGGAACAGAGGATCAGGATATGGTTCAAGTTGTCAGTGTAGATGAACTGACAAAGGAACCGAAGCGCTTTGACTTTAAAATTGATCAAGTAGATGCATGGTACGAGTCAAAGGAATCTAGGTCAGCATGGGTGTACAAAGAAGGGGATGAAATTGTCGCTTTATCGCCAATCTGTAAACATTTAGGATGTACAGTGAACTGGAACAGTGATCCGAAAAATCCAAACAAATTTTTCTGCCCGTGCCACTACGGGCTGTACGACAAGGATGGTACAAACGTACCCGGAACTCCACCGCTTGCACCGCTTGACCATTATAAGCAGCAAGTGAAGGACGGATACCTCTATCTTGGAAAAGCTGTGCCGAAAGGGGAAGGGTAACGATGCTTAACAAGATTTACGATTGGGTAGATGAGCGGCTGGACATTACACCGATATGGAGAGATATCGCGGATCACGAGGTGCCAGAGCACGTCAATCCAGCACATCATTTCTCCGCTTTTGTGTATTGTTTTGGTGGTTTAACGTTTTTTGTGACAGTCATTCAAGTCCTTTCGGGCATGTTTTTAACGATGTATTACGTGCCGGATATTAAAAATGCCTGGGAATCTGTCTATTATTTGCAAAATGAAGTGGCATTTGGCCAGATTGTCAGAGGGATGCACCACTGGGGTGCGAGTTTAGTCATTGTGATGATGTTTTTACATACGCTAAGGGTCTTTTTCCAAGGGGCGTATAAAAAGCCTAGAGAGCTGAACTGGATTGTTGGTGTGCTCATTTTCTTTGTGATGCTTGGACTTGGTTTTACAGGTTATCTTTTACCATGGGATATGAAGGCGCTGTTTGCGACGAAGGTTGGTCTTCAAATTGCAGAAGCAACACCTTTCATTGGTAAAGAGATCAAAACGCTGCTTGCAGGTCATCCGGACATTGTAGGGGCACAAACGCTGACGAGATTTTTCGCTATCCATGTCTTTTTCTTGCCAGCGGCATTATTTGGGCTGATGGCTGCCCACTTTATTATGATTCGTAAGCAAGGAATTTCTGGACCGCTATAAAATGTTGCGTTTGATGAATGTTCAATGAGGAGGGGATGACTTTGCATAGGGGAAAAGGGATGAAGTTTGTCGGAGATTCCAGAATACCGGCAGAAAGAAAACCTAACATACCTAAAGACTATTCCGAATATCCGGGAAAAACAGAAGCCTTTTGGCCGAACTTTCTTTTAAAGGAATGGCTTGTAGGTGCCGTTTTTTTAATTGGATTTCTTGTCCTAACTGTTGTTCATGCGCCTCCGCTTGAGCGGATGGCTGATCCAACAGATACTGGCTATATTCCGCTGCCAGACTGGTATTTCCTATTTTTGTACCAGTTATTAAAATATGAATTTGCTGCAGGAAAATTCACTGTCGTTGGCGCGATGATTATGCCTGGAATTGCGTTTGGTGCACTTTTGCTCGCACCATTTCTTGACTCAGGTCCAGAACGCAGACCGTATAGAAGACCAATTGCAGTCGGGATGATGATCCTTGCAGTCGGCGCAGCAACATATTTAACGTGGGAGTCTGTTGCAACTCATGATTGGGAAGCAGCGGCAAAACAAGGTGAGATTAAGAAAGAAGCGGAAATTGATACTTCAGCTGAGGAGTATAAAATTTATCAAGAGCAGACATGTATCTCCTGCCACGGGGATAACATGCAGGGCGGAGCAGCCGGACCGTCACTTGTTGACAACGGTCTTTCGCCTGAGGAGATCGCTAAAATCGCTGTAGAAGGAAAAGGCAACATGCCTAAGGGTGTCTTTAAAGGCAGTGATGAAGAACTCGAAAAGCTCTCTAAATATTTATCTGAGGTCAAATCAAAATAATTCAGTTGTTTAAATGCAAGTACAAGGATATACTCAAAAGAGAAAAAGCTGGCGCTGTCAGCTTTTTTCTGATTTTAACAGATCGTGAGTGAAGAGACATATGAGATGGATTCAATATTTGCTAGCGACGCGCTACATGCTTGTGCTGGTGCTTATTATCAATTTCCTTGGCACTGTGTATGGATACTATTGGTATATTCCGCAGCTCGTAGAGACGCCGGCTGTCTTTTTAGCTTTTGTACCAGATAGTCCAACGGCCAGCTTTTTCTTTTTATTTGTATTACTTGCGTTTTTAATGAAACGAAACGCTCCTTATTTTGAAGCACTTGCTCTTGTAACCTTGATTAAATATGGGCTATGGGCGGTAGGAATGAATATCTTTGTGCTTTTATCTGTTGATGATTTTCCGTGGGAAGGATACATGCTGATTGGGTCTCACTTTGCGATGGCGGTTCAGGCCGTATTGTTTGCGCCGTATTATCGTTTTCAAATGCGACATCTCGTGGTAGCTGGCATTTGGATTTTACATAACGATGTGATTGATTATGTATTTGGTATGATGCCGCGTTATTCTATGTTGTCTGCCTATTCAAATGAGATCGGCTACGCGACGTTTTGGTTAAGTATCGCGGTTCTTCTTGTTTCGTATTATCTCGTTCTATCGAAAAAATCGGTCAAGCTGGAACTCCCTTAACAATGTTGGTCTAACCTTGTCCTTTTCTTCATACGCTGTAAGGAGAAGGGCTAGGAGGGACTTGCATGAAACGAAAGCCAATCGCGATGATTCTATTATTTTTTCTCGTATTACAGCCAGCTGTTGTCAAGGGTGAGGGAACAGCTGCTAACACGCTGCAAGAATTAACGGAACTATCAGATTCCATCTTTCAATTAACGAGACAAGCTAAATATGATGAGGCATTACAAGTCGCATTGTATGTAGAAAAGACATTTAAAGCTGAGAATTGGCGTGGAACTTTGACGAATACGCAGATTCGGCAAATTACACTTGGCTATCAAGATATGATCAAAGGGCTGCCGCAGGAAGAATTGAATGAGCGCGAAAAGCTTCGTTATGCTTCTCAATTTAGAATGCTGCTCGATGCGATCCAGTCGGATTCTGAGCCTCTTTGGGGTTCGCTCGAGAAGCCCATTATGGGGTCTTTTCCTACTTTGAAAAAAGAAGTGAAAGATCCAGAATCGACGACATTTTATGAAACTTGGAATGAGCTGGTTTCTTTATACGATATGATCTATCCGAGTTTAACCATTGATATTTCGCCTGAAAAGCTCCAAACGATTAAGCAGCACATGGAAGTGATTGAGCAAGGTGAATTTTTAAAAGCATCAAGTGGGACAAAGCTTGAACGTCTCACGAAGCTGGAAGAGGATTTATCGAGTGTGTTTGCTCACGTCGATGAAGATGAAGCTGATCCATCACTTTTATGGGTCATCTTAACAACCGGGAGTATCATTTTATTAACGTTAACGTATGTTGGATTTCGGAAATATCGTGCTGAAAAAGAAAAGAAGCAAAAACGTCAGGCTGATTATCCTAAATCATAAAAAAAGAAGCCCAAAACTGGTGCTTCTTTTTTAATGCGGATTGAGCGGCTTTTTGTGTTCATCTAATGTAAAGCCTTCACCGAGTACATCATGCACGTCACTGACAGATACGAACGCATGAGGATCGACTGAAGTCACGACGCTTTTGAGGTGGACAAGCTCGTTTTTCGGAACGACGCAATAAAGAACGTTGCGCTCCTGTTTCGTATAGGAACCGACTCCTTTTAAGATGGTGACACCGCGCTCCATTTCATCTGTGATTTTCTTTTGAATGATGTCGTCTTTTTCAGAGATAATCATGGCGCCTTTGGCAGCGTAAGCGCCTTCTTGCATGAAGTCAATGACCTTCGCAGCAACAAACACTGCGACTAGTGTATACATTGCTTCTTTATAATTTAAGTAGGTAAGAGAGATGGTAATGACGCATGCGTCGAAGATGAACATTGTTCGTCCCATGGCCACTTGATAATGCTTATTGATCAGTCTTGCAATGATGTCCACACCGCCTGTTGTACCGCCGAATTTAAAGATGATCCCAAGGCCTGTTCCGATAAACACACCTGCAAAGAGGGCGGCTAAGGCTAAATCGTGCTGGAGAGGCATATGTATTTGAAAGCGCTGGAAGATAGCAAGAAAGACAGAAAGACTGACTGTTCCTACTATTGTATAAGTAAACATCGTTCTGCCGAGCATTTTCCAGCCAATAAAAAAGATCGGAATGTTTAAGACAAGGTTTGAAATAGATGGGTCAATGTGAAATAGAAAATATAAAAGCAGTGTAATACCTGTAAATCCGCCTTCCGCCAAATTGTTCTGCATATTAAAATGAACAAGACCGAAAGAAAAAATCGCAGATCCTATTAAAATAAAGACGATATTTTTAAGACGAATTTCTTTTAGCAAGAGACCACTCCTTTTTTTGCTTAGACAGCGATAATATTATATGGTATGGGAGAGAAACAAGCAAACTGAGTCTTAAACATTTGTCAAATATTTATGATTTCGCTAACATGTAAGAGATGGATAGGAGGATGAGCTTCATGACGAAAGAAAAAACGCTGCGTCACGTGCAGCAAGAAGTAGATGATTACATAGGACAATTTAAAGAAGGCTATTTCAGCCCGCTTGCGATGATGGCCCGTCTGACAGAAGAATTAGGGGAGCTGGCAAGAGAGGTTAACCATTACTATGGAGAAAAGCCGAAAAAAACAACGGAAACAGAAAAAAGCATGGAAGAAGAAATTGGCGATGTTTTGTTTGTGTTAACATGCCTCGCTAATTCACTTGATATTTCACTAGAAGAAGCACATGATCGTGTGATGCATAAATTCAATACAAGAGATAAAGACCGCTGGACGAAAAAAGAAGGGAAGTAGAGACGATGACGAACGAAACCATCAAAGTAGTAATCGCTGGAGCAAGAGGAAGAATGGGGATAGAGGCTGTGAAGCTGGCGGAAGAAACAGGCCATTTTGAGCTGGTGGCCGCACTTGATCACGCGCATGAAGGAAAAAAATTATCTGATGTGATTCATACGACATCTAATGCGCCAATTTATACGGATATTGATGTGTGTCTTTCAGAAACAGCACCAGATGTATTAATTGATCTGACAACACCAGAAATCGGGAAAGTACATACAAAAAAAGCACTTGAACATGGCGTGCGTCCAGTCGTAGGAACAACTGGATTTTCAGAAGATGACCTAAAAGAGCTTCAGCAATTAACAGAAGAAAAGGGCATAGGCTGTATTATTGCACCAAACTTTGCTGTCGGTGCGGTCTTAATGATGAAATTTGCCAAAATGGCAGCGAATTATTTTCCTGACGTTGAAATCATTGAGCTTCACCATGATAAAAAACTAGATGCCCCAAGCGGTACGGGCTTAAAAACGGCTGAAATGATTGCAGAAGTAAGAGAAAGCAAGAAACAGGGACATCCAGAAGAGAAAGAATTAATTGAAGGTGCACGAGGAGCAGATTATGATGGTATCCGTCTGCACAGCGTGAGACTTCCTGGTATGATTGCACATCAAGAAGTACTGTTTGGAATGGACGGACAGACGCTCACCATTCGTCATGATTCTTATAACCGTGCATCCTTTATGTCAGGCGTGAAGCTTTCAGTGGAACAGGTCATGCATATTGATCAGCTCGTCTATGGTTTAGAAAATATCATCGACTAATAAGGAGTGGATTCCTGATGAACATTGCTTTAATCGCTCACGATAAGAAAAAAAGTGACATGATTCAATTTGCCACCGCGTACCGTGATATTTTGGCAGATCATACACTTTACGCAACAGGGACAACAGGTTTAAGAGTGAGAGAAGCGACGGGGCTTCCCATTCATCGTTTCCAGTCAGGACCACTTGGGGGAGATCAGCAGATCGGTGCTTTAATTGCTGATAATGCAATGGATCTTGTGCTCTTTTTTAGAGACCCGCTAACTGCGCAGCCGCATGAACCGGATGTATCTGCACTCATCCGGCTTTGCGATGTGTATACCATACCATTAGCCACTAATATGGGAACAGCTGAAATTTTAGTCAGGAATTTAAATAAAGGTACGTTTGATTTTCGAGATGTAGCAAAAAACGGAGGAACAAATGAAACAACTTGATATCCTTGCATTCGGTGCCCATAGCGATGATGTAGAGATCGGCATGGGCGGAACGATTGCAAAATACGTAAAAAAAGGGGCGCGCGTCGGGATTTGCGACTTAACTCAGGCCGAATTATCTTCAAATGGAACGGTAGAGAGCCGCAAAGAAGAAGCAAAAGCCGCCGCCGCTATTTTAGGTGTCAGAGCGAGAATCCAGCTCACACTGCCAGATAGAGGGCTGTATCTAAATGATGAAGCGATGAAGGAAATTGCGGGCGTGATTCGAACATACAAACCGAAACTGATTTTCGCTCCGCACCACCAAGATCGCCATCCTGATCATGGCCATGCGGGCTCACTTGTAGAAGAGGCCGCTTTTTCTGCAGGTATACATAAATTTGAAGATTCATACAAGCAGCCAGCGCATAAAATAAGCCAAATGTATTATTACATGATTAATGGGCACCATCGTCCAGATTTTGTGATTGATATTTCTGAAGAGATGCACCAAAAAATTGATAGCTTGCATGCGTATAAAAGCCAATTTGTTAAATCGGCAAATTCAGTAGAGACACCTCTTGTGAACGGTTATATTGATTTTGTCAAAATGAGAGAGTCTATGTATGGAAGAGAAGTCAACAAAGCTTATGCAGAAGGGTTTATCACAAAGAAACCACTGTTGATGGACGATGACTTACTTGGGGGGTAATTATGAAAAAACTGAAGGTCGGAATTACTTGTTATCCAAGTGTCGGCGGCTCAGGCATTATAGCCACAGAGCTTGGAAAACGTTTAGCTGAAAAAGGGCACGATGTTCATTTCATTACCTCTAGCATTCCGTTTAGGCTTAATAAAGTATATCCGAATATTTATTTTCATGAGGTGGATGTGAATCAATATGCTGTTTTTCAATATCCGCCTTATGACCTTGCGCTGGCAAGTAAATTGGCAGAAGTCGCAAAACGAGAAAAGCTTGATATTATTCACGCGCATTATGCGGTCCCGCATGCCGTCTGTGCGTTCTTAGCCAAACAAATGACTGGACACTCTGTGAAAGTCGTTACGACGCTTCATGGAACGGATATTACGGTTTTAGGCTATGATCCATCATTAAAGGAAGTAATCCGGTTCGCCATCGAATCATCGGATGGCGTGACGGCGGTGTCACATTCATTAGCTGCGCAGACGTACGATCTCATCAAACCAGATAAAAAGATTGATACGATTCATAATTTTGTTGATGAACGGGTGTATTTGCGGGAAGATCACGATTTGCTAAAGACACATTATGGTCTTTTACCGAACGAAAAGGTCATCATCCATGTATCAAACTTTCGAAAGGTGAAACGGGTGCATGATGTGATTCATGTGTTTCAAAAGATTTCTGAACAGGTGCAGGCAAAGCTGCTGCTCATTGGTGATGGTCCTGAAAAATCGGTTGTATGCGAGCTTGTGAAAAAACTAGGACTGACAGTCCGCGTGTTGTTTTTAGGCAAGCAAGAGAAGGTTGAGGAGCTTTATTCAATAAGTGATTTGAAGCTGCTTCTTTCGGAGAAGGAGAGCTTTGGGCTTGTGCTTCTTGAAGCAATGGCGTGCGGTGTCCCTTGTATTGGGACAGATGTCGGCGGTATTCCAGAGGTCATTACACATGGAGAAACAGGGTTTCTTGTCCCGCTCGGCGATATAGACGGAGCAGCAAATCACGCAGTGTCACTGCTGAAAGACGAAGCGCTTCATGAAAAAGTGTCAGCGGCAGCTCAGTCTAGTGTTCAAGCTCATTTCTCCTCTGATAAGATTGTGAGTGAATATGAAAAGCTTTACCTAGAATTGATCGAAGGTGATGATGAAGATGAATGAACCATTCACACATGCGATCCCTATATTACATACACTGCACGAACATGGGCATCAGGCTTACTTTGTCGGCGGAGCGGTGAGAGATGTTCTATTAGGACGGGAAATCGGTGATATCGATATTGCGACAGATGCAACACCTGATAAGGTTGAGTCTTTATTTGAAAAAACAGTAGATGTCGGTAAGGAGCATGGCACTGTCATTGTGTTGCATGATGGTGTCAGCTATGAGGTCACGACGTTTCGAACGGAATCAGAATATGAAGATTTTCGCAGACCGAAAGAAGTGGCGTTTATCACGTCGCTGAAGGAAGATCTTTTAAGAAGAGATTTAACGATTAATGCGATGGCCATGGATATAAATGGAGAAATCATTGACCATGTAGGCGGTAAACAGGATATTAAGCGGAAACGAATTCAAACCGTAGGAGATCCTGCGTGCCGCTTTCAAGAAGATGCGCTTCGCATGATGAGAGCTGTCCGTTTTTTAAGCCAGCTTGGCTTTGAGCTCGCTGATGAGACGGCTGAAGCAATGAAAAAAGATAAGCATCTGCTTGCCAATATATCGGTTGAGCGCAAAAAGATTGAAATGGAAAAGCTTTTAAAAGGCCGTCATTGTGAGCAGGCCATTCAAGTGCTCATTTCTACCAAGTTATATGAAGAGTTGCCAGGTCTCAAAGAGGATCGTCTTCATGAATCCTTCCAATCCTTTCCGTATTACTTACTGGATGGACTAGAAGAGGTATGGGGGGCTTTCATCCATTTGCTAGGTTTAGATGAAGCGGAGGCTGCGGTCTTCTTAAAAGAATGGAAGCTGTCAACGAAGCTCTTGAAAGACGCAGTAGCTATTAGTCAATACGTAGATTGTGACTGGGATGCGGAAAACATGTTTGAAGCTGGTGAACACGTGCTCTTATCTAGTTTGAAGATCACGCAGCTAAAACATGAGCGCCGCATTTTCTTTGATGAGCTGGAGGCAGCGAAGCGTTCTTATGATGCACTGCCGATTAAAAAGCTCCAAGACCTCGCTGTTTCAGGAAAAGATTTAATGGCATTTCGGCAAAAGTCGTCTGGGAAATGGATTGCAGAGGAGCTTAATTTTATAAAAAAAGCCGTTTTGCAAAACCGTTTGGAAAACCGAAAAGAAGCCATAGAGGAGTGGCTTACAGCATGCGATCAGCAATTAGAAAACGATTAATAGAACTATTTACAGCATCCAGCCAGGACTTTGTCTCAAGTCAGCAAATTTGTGATGAGCTTGGCTGCTCCCGAACAGCTGTATGGAAGCATATGGAGGATTTGCGAAAAGAGGGGTATGAGGTAGAAGCAGTTAGAAGAAAAGGGTACCGTCTGCTTCGTAAACCGGACAAAATTAGTGAGGACGAAATTTTGTTTGGTCTGGAAACAGAGAGTTTCGGCAGGCATATTTACTTTCAGAAAGAAGTCGCTTCAACTCAGCTGATTGCCCATGATCTTGTAAATGAAGGTGCGCCCCACGGCACGATCGTTGTCAGCGATCATCAGACGAATGGAAAAGGGCGTCTTCAAAGAACGTGGCATTCACCAGATGGGACAGGCATTTGGATGAGCCTCATTCTGCGGCCTGAAATTCCGCTGCATAAAGCGCCGCAAATGACGCTTTTGGCATCTGTAGCCATCGCAGAAGCTATTGCGCAGCAAACAGGACTCAATCCAACTATTAAATGGCCAAACGATATTTTGTTGAATGGAAAAAAGGTCGTTGGCATTTTGACTGAATTAAAAGCAGAAGCTGACCAGGTTCATGCGGTCATTATTGGACCGGGCATAAATGTGAACCAAACAGCTGATGACTTCCCGGATGACCTAAAGGATGTTGCTACAAGTCTGCGGATGGAACTGAATGAAAAAGTGGATCGTGCTGCACTCATACAACAGATCATGTCCACTTTTGAAAAAAGATATGATGATTATATGAAGCAAGGATTTGCGCCGATTAAACAATTATGGGAATCGTTTGCGATGACGATCGGTCAACATATTGTTGCCCGCACCGTCAATGGGCAATATACGGGGCAGGCGCTTGGAATCAATGAAGAAGGTGTTTTATTGCTTGAAACGGAGGACGGTATCCAAAAAATCTACTCCGCAGACATTGAGATTAAGTCGACTTGAGTGGAACACCCGGCACATTTTTGATATACTTCGTGTGGGCAGTATCTGCAAAGAACTGTACCTGTTAGGAAGAAAAATTTGATAAATTTCTGCCTTGATCCTAAGGGACTTGGACAGAGGGATGATTCGCCGCACATGAGAAATCAAAGCATGTGATGTGAGGCAAGCCATCTCCTCTCCAGAATGAGGAGGAACAAATGAAGACAAAGCTAGATTTTTTCAAAATGAAAGAACAAAACGAACCTATCGTGATGCTGACCGCATACGACTATCCAGCTGCAAAGCAAGCGGAAAAAGCGGAAGTCGACATGATTTTAGTTGGTGATTCACTTGGGATGGTTGTACTTGGACTAGATTCTACCGTTCAAGTCACGATGGATGACATGATCCATCACACAAAAGCAGTGAAAAGAGGCGCAAAAGACACATTTGTTGTGACTGATATGCCATTTATGTCTTACCATTATTCTTTAGAAGAAACAATGAAAAATGCAGCTCGCATCATGCAAGAAAGCGGTGCCGATGCCTTAAAGCTAGAAGGCGGAGATGGAGTGTTTGAATCCATTCAAGCTCTAACAAGAGGCGGAATTCCTGTCGTCAGTCATTTAGGCCTCACACCTCAATCAGTTGGTGTACTTGGCGGGTATAAAGTGCAAGGAAAAGACCACGAAAGTGCTCAAAAATTGATTGAAGACAGCTTGAAATGTGAGGAAGCTGGTGCAATCGCGCTTGTGCTGGAATGCGTACCTGGCGAACTGACAAAACGAATTACCGACATGCTGAAGATTCCTGTGATCGGAATTGGTGCAGGAGCTGAGGCAGACGGACAAGTTCTCGTTTACCATGATGTGGTAGGATACGGGGTGTCTAGAACACCTAAGTTTGTGAAACAATACGCGCAAATTGATACTGTTTTAGAAGAAGCGCTCATTCAATATACAAAAGAAGTAAAAGCACGCACATTTCCAGAGGACATGCATACGTTTCATATCAAAGAAGAAGTCCTTGATGGCTTATATGGGGGAATCAAAAAATGAACGTTGTCACCCATATTCACGAGCTAAAAGAATTGATCAAGCAGCATCAAGAAAAGCAGCATTCCATCGGCTTTGTTCCGACGATGGGCTTTCTTCATGAAGGACATCTGACTCTGGCGAAAGAGGCAAGAGGTCAAAATGACATTGTCGTGATGAGTATTTTTGTCAATCCTTTGCAATTTGGACCAAATGAAGACTTTGAATCCTATCCAAGGGATATGGAAAGAGACAAGCGTCTTGCAGAAGGAGCAGGGGTGGATATTTTATTTACACCTGATGTGAAGGAAATGTATCAAAATGAACCATCTATTACGATGACGGTTCAAAAGCGGACGGATGTCTTATGCGGAAAAAAACGTCCTGGACATTTTGACGGTGTTGTCACTGTGCTCACAAAGCTGTTTCATCTTGTGTCACCAACAAATGTCTACTTTGGACTAAAGGATGCACAGCAAGTCGCTGTGATCGATGCGATGATCAAGGATTTCTTCTTTGATCTTCACCTTGTATCTGTACCGACAGTCAGAGAAGAAGACGGTTTAGCGAAAAGCTCAAGGAATGTGTACTTGTCAGAAAAAGAAAGACAAGAAGCACCTGCTTTATACCGCGCATTAAAAAAAGGCCGGTCAGCTGTTGAAAAAGGTGAACGTGATGTCAGTCGTGTGTATCAGCTGATTGAAGAGGAACTTGTGCACACGGGCGGAGAAATTGATTATATTGAGATCTATTCTTATCCAGAACTTGAGCCGCTTCAGCAGTTAGCAGGTCAAGTCATTATGGCGATTGCGGTGAAATTCTCACGGGCAAGACTAATTGATAATGTGATTTTCCATGTTCCTGAAAGCGGTGAAAAACATGTATAGAACCTTTATGACATCTAAGCTTCATAAAGCGACGGTAACAGAAGCAAACTTACATTATGTAGGAAGTATTACAATTGATGAAGATTTACTTGATGCGGCAGGTATGATGGCAAATGAGAAAGTACAAATTGTCAATAATCATAATGGCGCGAGACTTGAAACATATATTATTCCCGGCGAAAGAAAGAGCGGTGTCATTTGTCTAAATGGTGCGGCAGCGAGACTCGTTCAGCCAGGGGATGAAGTCATTATTATCGCTTATGGGATGCTGTCAGAAGAAGAAGCAAAGACACATACACCAAAAGTGGTCGTGTTAAATAAACAAAATCAAATTGAACAAATGATTGGGCAAGAGCCTGCGAGAACGATTTTATAACGCAAGCTCCATGGAAACAGAACAGTTTTATGAAAAGAAGCTGTTCTGTTTCATCTATTTTGTCCAGAGCGTGTTTCACTTCAGGGTGAAACGAGGAATTGAGGTGTCCATTTTATGACCGATCAAAGGTTTGTTGTCGTTGATATTGAAACCACCGGAAATTCACCTAAAAAGGGTGATAAAATCATTCAAATAGCTGCGGTGGTCATTGAAAATGGACAAATTGTCGAACGGTATTCAAAATATGTGAACCCGGGAAAAGCAATCCCTGGATTTATTGAACAGCTGACAGGCATTCAGCAGCATATGGTTGATGATGCGGTGTTTTTTGAGGATATTGCCCAAGAGGTGTATGATCTCATACAGGGTGCTTATTTTGTTGCGCACAATGTTCATTTTGACTTGAATTTTTTAAATGATGAACTAAAAGCATGCGGGAAAAATGAGCTGGATGTGCTAGCAATTGATACAGTTGAGATTTCTAGAATTCTTTATCCTGAGCTTGAAGGTTATAAGCTCACTGAATTAAGTGAAGAGCTCATGCTTCCACATGACCACCCGCACAGGGCGGATAGTGATGCGGAAGTTACTGCCATGTTATTTTTAACATTATTGCATCAATTAAAACATACACCGCCAAATGTGCTGAAACAGCTGCGCAGATTATCCTCTTATCTCTTAAGTGATATAGGACTTTTAATTAAGCAGCTTGAAACGAGCCATGCAAGCCGGGAAGATTCTTTGGTGGAAGTCGGCTCTTTTTCTGTAAAAGATGTCACCAATCCTATCACTGAGACGACACATACAGTAGGTGAAGATGATGAACAGCTGTTTGAAGAAATCAAAAAAAAGCTCCCGCAAACGATAGAAGGCTATGAAGTAAGAGAAGGCCAGCTCACGATGATGAATAAAGTGAGAGACGTGTTTCATGAAAGAGCCTATGCATTAATTGAAGCGGCACCGGGCATTGGGAAGACGCTGGCTTATCTCATCCCAGCTGCTCTAGAAGCGAAGAAATCAGGAAAACCTGTCATTATAAGTACATATTCCATTCTTTTGCAGCAGCAAATGCTTCAGCGCGATGTGCCGATGTTGAATCAACTGCTCCCGTTTGAGCCGGCTGCCTGTGTATTTAAAGGACGGGCGCATTATATTTGTTTAGATAAGTTTGAGCATGTGCTTCATGAGGAAGATGATAACTATGATGTCGTCTTAACGAAAGCGCAAATTTTAATGTGGCTCCTTGTAACAGAAACAGGTGATTTATCTGAACTGAATTTACCGTCAGGAGCTGCCAATATAAAAGACCGCATTTCCTGTGTGCATATGCCGTTTACATCGAAAAAGCGCCGCTTTAAAGAGTATTGCTTTTATGAGCGCGCGAAAAGAAGGGCAAAAACAGCTGATTTAATTTTAACGAATCATCGTCTGCTCTTATCACAATCGGAGGCATCGTCTATCTTTCAGCATGCTGACGTATATGTGATAGATGAAGCCCATCAATTCGAGAAAACAGCCAATGAAACACTAGGGGATAGTGCATCTTATATTCAGCTTCATGCGAAATTAACGCAGCTTGGCTCCTTACAAGGCGGACTGTTAAAGAAACTGAAAAAGAGATTTCATCATGCAGGGTTACAGACGGACACCTTTATCGAAATGGATGAGTATCTCAATCAGCTTCAAATGGAAAGTGACGCTTTCTTTAGCACCGTCCATTCATTTGTGAAAAGGACAAAACCAAAAGCCGACATCAATCGTCTCATTCATAGAGTACGTCATCATTCAAAGCATGCTCAGTGGAAACGGATTAAAGAAACGGCAAGTAAGCTTTGTTCCTTGTTAATTGCTTGTGAAAAGCTGTATGAACAACAAAAAAATGAGCTTCTTCAAAAAAGTGATCAGCTGACAGAACACTTTGCCTTTGAAGCAGAGGAATACGACCAAGTCATGTCGTTTATGCATACTTTTTGCAGTACGCTTTACCGGTTTATCTTTGAACCGAAAAACGATGAAACGGTTTGGATTGAAATTGATGCAAAAGGTGCGAAAAACGCAGTCTTTATGCATGCACAGCCGTTAGATACTGGGGAACTTTTGGCTGATCGCTTCTTTATGAATAAAAAGAGTGTTGTCCTCACATCGGGGACACTCACCATCAATCACCGCTTTGATTATTGCTTGGAACGGTTTGGCCTGCAAGATTTTTACCCTCATCTTGTGCAAATTGATTCACCTTTTGAACTTGAAAAACAGCTTAAGGTCATTGTTCCAGCAGACATGCCGCCGATTACGAACCGTGATGAACGAGATTATGTGAAACAAGCCGCACGATATATTAAGATCATGGAAAAGCAGCAGCATGCAAAAATATTGGTTTTGTTTAATTCACATGAGATGTTAAAAGCAGTCTATGAAGAGCTAAAAACAGAAGGGATGCAGTCCGCCCTTTTTGCTCAAGGTTTGACAGGCGGAAGCCCTGTAAAATTAACGAAAATGTTCAAATTAGCAAAACAAGCCATTTTACTTGGTACGGGTAGTTTTTGGGAAGGTGTTGATTTTCCAGGCTCAGAGCTGACAACGGTCATCATGGCACGTCTTCCGTTCCGGCCGCCTGATTCACCGCTCATTGAAGCAAAATGTGATGCAGCTAAAAAACAAGGAAAAAACCCGTTTAAAGCCGTCGCTTTACCAGAAGCTGTGCTAACCTTTAAGCAAGGAGCTGGACGCTTATTGCGCTCAGAAAAAGACATAGGCACATTGCTGATTTTAGACCGCCGAGTGAAAACCGCTTCATATGGAAAACTATTTTTAGAATCACTCCCTCATGCACCAGTTCACGAGATGTCAAAAGAGTCACTTGAAGCGTATATAGAAGACATTAACAACGAAAAGCCGCTGTCATAAGCGGCCTTTAGCTGGTGTGGGTTTGGAGTTAATTTATCGTAACGGCTTTTTGTGTTCCGTTGTAAAAATAGTATCGGTTCCCGTCCAGAAAAGTATGACTAACAATATTTACGTACCGAGGAGGAATTAGAAGTGGAAAGTAAAATAGAGGTACTTTCAACTGTTCAAATTAAGCATTCAGAAGACCTATACAAAATCGTTGACTTATTGAACAGAACGCTTAAAAGAGAAGATCTCATGTTTGGATTAGCATTAGATCAAGAAGACCAAAATCAAGCGGTATTTACGATATATCGCACATAGGGGAAGCTTGACATGAAAAAAATAGTCTGGATTATTTCATCTGTAGTGGCTCTCGTTCTGCTTATTGGCATCATCAGCTTTACGTGGATTTATCAAATTGCCATGGGACAAAGAGAACAAGGGCATGACGCAGCGATCGAACGAGCAAAAAAACAAGCAAACATCGTACAAGTGGAGCAAGTGGAAACCTTTGTCGGGAAAGAAAAACAATTTATTGTTGAAGGGAAAAACAAACAGAATGAAACGATCTACGTTTGGGTTCCTGCCAGCAAAAAGGAAAAAGTGATCGCAAAAAAAGCAAAAGAAGGCATTACCTCGAATCAAGCAGTACAAGCCGTTCAAAAGGAGAACACGGTCTCTAAGCTAAAAGAAGTCAAATTAGCGAGAGAAGGTGACGTACTCCTTTGGGAAGTGACGTACTTAAATGAGAACAATCAATATAGCTTCAGCTATGTCGACTTCTCGACAGGACACGTGGAAAAAAATTTAACACCGTAGTTTCTCCTGTCTTGCGTTGACCATGCTGATTTAGAACGGTTATAATAAAATGTATGAATTAAAGATTCACACCTGCCAAATAGGTGAGTTTCTTTCTGGCTTTGGAGGGAATTATGTTGAAAACAACGATTAATCAAGTGTTTAAACACGTCGATCAAGAAGTAACCATCGGCGCATGGATTGCCAATAAACGTTCAAGCGGAAAAATTGCATTTTTGCAGCTGCGTGACGGGACAGGCTTTATTCAAGGAGTCGTAGTAAAAGCAGAAGTGGAAGAGGAAGTCTTTAAGCTTGCGAAATCAGTTACACAAGAAACATCTGTCTATGTGACAGGTCAAGTGACAAAAGACGAGCGTTCACCATTAGGTTTTGAATTGCAAGTGAAATCCATTGAAGTGATTCATGAAGCGACAGATTATCCAATTACACCTAAAGAGCATGGAACAGAATTCTTAATGGATCACCGTCATTTGTGGCTTCGTTCTAAAAAACAGCATGCCATTATGAAAATCCGTAACGAAATTATTCGTGCTACATATGAATACTTCCATCAAGAAGGTTTCGTAAAAGTAGATCCGCCAATTCTAACTGGAAGTGCACCTGAAGGCACAACGGAACTGTTTGCTACGAAATATTTTGATGAAGATGCATACCTTTCTCAAAGTGGTCAGCTTTACATGGAAGCTGCGGCAATGGCACTCGGAAAAGTATTCTCATTTGGTCCAACATTTAGAGCTGAAAAATCTAAAACAAAACGTCATTTAATTGAGTTTTGGATGATTGAGCCTGAGATGGCTTTTGTCGAATTCAATGAAAACCTTGAGTATCAAGAAAATTATGTGTCTCATGTTGTTCAAAGTGTACTTGAAAACTGTAAAGTTGAGCTGCATACACTAGGCCGTGATACAGCGAAATTAGAAAACATCAAAGCACCATTCCCGCGCATCACTTACGATGAAGCGATTAAATTCTTGCAAGAAAAAGGCTTTGATGATATCGAATGGGGAGATGACTTCGGAGCGCCTCATGAAACTGCGATCGCCGAAAGCTATGATAAACCAGTGTTTATCACTCATTACCCAACATCATTAAAACCGTTTTATATGCAGCCAGCACCGGATCGTGAAGATGTTGTCCTTTGTGCAGACTTGATTGCACCAGAAGGCTACGGAGAAATTATTGGCGGTTCTGAGCGTGTACATGATTTAGAGCTTCTTGAAGCAAGATTGAAAGAACATGGGCTTGATCAGGAAACTTACAAATGGTATACAGAATTAAGACAATACGGTTCTGTACCGCATTCAGGTTTTGGTCTTGGACTTGAACGTACAGTTGCTTGGATTAGTGGAGCGCCGCATGTGCGTGAAACCATTCCTTTCCCAAGATTATTAAACCGTTTATACCCTTAAGACATGAAAGCCTCCAACAAATGGAGGCTTTTTCAAACGTCTTTTTAGAGGGGCACGTGAAATAAAACGTGATATACTTAAAATGAAGAGGTGTATCCGATGAATAGGCAGCAATTTATTAATATGCAGCAAATGGGGTCGACAAGTTTGCCCAATTTGCTGATTGCTCATTATGAGCAGTTAGGACTGAATGAATCACAGATGATGGTGATGCTTAAAATTAAAATGAATGAAGAACAAGGCGTTTTCTTCCAAACATTTGAAGAGCTTTCTCATGGTATGACCATTTCAGCGGAAGAGTGTGCGTATATGGTTCAGCATCTCATTCAAAAAGGATTTATCTCGATTCAGCCATTTGAAGACAGGTCTGGTATTCAGCATGACCGTTACTCAGTAGAACCTTTATGGGGCGTGCTGTATGACTTTTTAGAAGCAAAACAGGCGAAAGAAGCGCAAAAACATCATGTGCAGGCTGAAAAATCTTTATATGTTTTATTTGAAGATGAATTCGGCAGACCGCTGTCTCCTCTTGAAGGAGAAACACTTTCGATCTGGATGGATCAAGACCATCATGATGCTGAGATGATTCGTCTGGCACTAAGAGAAGCCGTTTTGTCGGGGAAATTAAATTTCCGTTATATTGATCGAATTTTATTTGAGTGGAAAAAGAAAGGGCTGAAAACGGCGGAAGAGGCAAAAGAGCATAGCCAGCATTTCCGTTCTCAGCAGAAAACGCCACCTTCAAAAGAAGAGACGTCCACTTACAAACGACAAGTTCCTTTTTATAATTGGCTGGAACAATAACCAATAAAGGAGAAGGCATGTTAACCAAAAAACAAATCAATGAGTGTTTAGATATTATAGGAGATATGTTTCCAGAGGCTGAGTGTGAGCTTGTTCATGACAATCCATTTGAGCTTGTGATTGCTGTTGCACTCTCTGCTCAGTGTACAGACGTGCTTGTCAACAAGGTCACCAAAACGCTATTTCAAAAATATAAATCACCAGAAGACTATTTAAGTGTACCGCTTGAAGAACTGCAGCAAGATATTCGCTCGATTGGTCTTTATCGGAATAAGGCAAAAAATATTCAAAAGTTGAGCAAAATGCTGATTGAAGATTATGGCGGTGAAGTACCAAAGGACCGGGATGAGCTTGTCAAGCTTCCTGGGGTTGGCCGGAAAACAGCAAATGTCGTCGTTTCGGTCGCTTTTGGGGTACCGGCAATAGCAGTAGATACACATGTAGAACGAGTCAGCAAGCGTCTAGGCATCTGCCGCTGGAAGGATTCTGTGCTTGAAGTAGAGCAAACCTTGATGAAAAAGGTGCCAAAAGAAGATTGGTCTGTGACGCATCACCGCCTGATCTTTTTTGGGAGATATCATTGTAAGGCGCAGCGGCCGCAGTGTGAATCGTGTCCGCTTCTTGATATGTGCAGAGAAGGGCAGAAGAGGCTGAAAAAAGGACTGGTGAAGCTGGCATGAGCGGAGCAGCTGTTTTCACCACATATGTTGAAAAGCTAAAAGAAAAAAAGGTAGAGATTAAAGGTGAGCGAGTAGATATACTGAGAGCCAATCCACTTGCATATGATCTATCTTCAGAACCTTTAACAGACGAGCTTCCATGGCAGAAAACAGAAGAATTTGTTCCTGTGATGTTTGAGCTGTGGAACGAATTAAAAGAAAAAATGCTTCCTCGTTTCCAAACAAGAAAATCCCGCTGTGAAGAAGATGATATGCTGCAAGGAATCGTCAGTATGATCGCGATGCTTTACTGGATCAAAGGGGAGAGTATCCAAACGTTTGAATGGGAACATATCAAGCAAGAGACATTTCCAGTTGCTCCAATTAATTGGACGGAACGTTTAGAGTTCATTTTGCTAAAACCAACTCAATATCACTGCTTTATTCAATTGGACGAGCTATACACGGAATTAAAAAAGCAATATGGAAAATATGAAGCACTTAAAAAAATCAGACAGCAGCGTTAAAAAAAAGCACTTGCCTTCTACGGCAAGTGCTTTTTCATTATTCATCTTCTTTTCGAGAAGGAGAATTTGATTGCGAATTGGAACTTTGAGAGTTGGCTTTCTCATCATCTTTCTTTTTATCTTTATTGTCTGTTTGTGAGTTGCCGCTGTTCCCATTTGTACTGTCTGAGCCATCACCAGAAGAACCATTATTTCCGTTTTCTGTATTTCCGCCTTGATCTTGATCTTTTTTATCATCAGGCTTTTGCTCGTCAGTGCCAGGGGGCTGATTTTTGTTATCGTCTGTTTGGTCTGTCTGCTCGTCGTCAGGCTTCTGTGGTTCTTCTTCTTCTTTATTCTCATCATCCGCTTTTTCTTCCTCATCTGCGTCATCCTTAATGGTGAGGAAGGTAGAAGCCGCTTTACTTGTGACATCATCTACAGTGGCTGTCACTTGGAATTTATATGTGGAGCCAGGCTTCACATCAGAGATGACTGCTTCTTTAGCAGAGCTGTTTTGAATATCTTTATAGCCGCCATTATCAACTGCTTGCTTGACATTAAATGTAGCATCAGCGTCGTCAGAATAGCCCCATGTCAGTGTGATGGATTTTTTCTCTTCATCATACACCGCTTTTAAATCAGAAGGCTTATCGGCTTCTTTTTTCTCGTATGTGTCAGAGACTTTTGTTGGTACCGTTCCTTTAACAAAGTATTCTGTTGTCTTCTTGTCACTTGGTGTATTCGGTCCGGCTAATTTTGCAGGGTCGGATCCTTTTTCAACCGTAGCTTCAACGACACTGTCTGGTTTTTCAAATGAGCCGCTTCCATCATCAATTTGAGAAATTAATCGCTGGAAGACAATTTTGGCAACACGCTGCTCGTTTTCATTCAGCCATACTTTGCCGTCTGCATCTTTTGAATTACCGATTCCAGTCCAAACGGCTGCTGTGTATTGCGGCGTATAACCGACAAACCACGAATCTTTTGCACCGCCAGAAGGGATATTGTGTGTCTTAATATCTTTTTCTATAAAGTTCGTTGTACCTGTTTTACCAGCTACTTGAACGTTCGGTACTTGTGCAAGTGTACCAGTTCCAGATTGGACAGCAGTTTTCAGCATATCTGTGATCATAAATGCTGTATAATCACTCATTGCTGCTTTTGAGTCCGGCGTAAGGTCAAGTTTTGTACCGTCATTAAATTCAACAGACGTGACAGCATGCGGTTCGTTATAGTATCCGTTATTACCGAATGCACTAAATGCTCCAGCCATCTTCAGGGAGGAGACACCATCGTCAAATCCACCGATTGAGTAGGACTCTGGAATGTCAGAAGGTAAGTCCATACCTAAGTTATTAGCGAATTGAACGGCATTGTCCATGCCAGCTTCTTGGAAAGCTTTTAGGGCAGGAATGTTACGTGATTGTGCCAAAGCACTTCTCATCGACATTTTCCCTAAGTGTCTTCTGTCAAAGTTATTAATCGGCGTACCGTTTGAGTACGTATATGGTGCATCATTAATTTGCTGATATGTTGACCATTTTTTGTTTTCAATGACTGGGCCGTAATCTAAGATCGGTTTGATTGTGGACCCTGGCTGGCGTTTTGCATCCGTCGCATAGTTAAAGCCGCCGGCTGGTACATCACGTCCACCGCCAATGGCGCGAATTTCACCATTTTTCGTATCAAGCAGGGTCACACCCGCCTGCATCCCTTTCGTAAATCCAACTGAATCTCCATTGATGATATCATTTAGATGATCCTGTGCATTTCGATCAAGGGAAGTATAGATTTTCAATCCATCAGTTGACGCATCAACTTTGGCTTTTTTCTGTACTTCTTCCATTACTTCTTCAATGTAAGCAGAGTACTTACTTGAGTTTTGGCTCTTATATTTACTAGCTGAGACAACTGTCTTATTGACAGGGGTTGCTTTTGCAACGTCATAGTCTTTTTCTGAAATGTAGCCTTGTTTTTTCATAAGGCTTAAAACGATATTACGGCGTTTTTCCGCTGCCTCGGGATGTTTCACTGGGTTATAGGCAGAAGGACTCTGCGGCATCCCTGCAAGTGTGGCAGCCTGTGCAACAGTTAATTTATTTAAATCTGTCACTCCGAAAAATTGTTCAGCTGCTTTCCCAACACCATAAGCATAAGGAGAGAAGAAAATACGGTTTAAATACATTTCTAAAATTTCATCTTTAGAGTATTTTTGCTCAAGCTGAATCGAGAGCCATACTTCCTGTACTTTCCGTTTTAACGTCTTTTGATTGCTCAGGAGGGAGTTTTTCACAACCTGCTGCGTAATTGTACTTCCGCCTTCAGCCCCAAAGCCGTCCTCAACGTTTGCGACAAGGGCACCGCCAATACGGATTGGATCAATCCCGTGGTGCTTATAAAAACGTGCATCTTCAGTCGCAATAAACGCGTCTTTTACCACATCGGGTATATCTTTTATCGAGACATACGTTCTTTTTTCTGCACCAACTTCTGCAAACACTTTCTTGTCTTTATCATAAAGTTTTGAAGAGTATGGTGTTTTAAGCTTACTATCATCAATAGAAGGAGCGCTTGATGCAAAAACGGCAAAAGTTGTGATTCCGGCAACTAAACAAAGTAGACCGATCACGAGTAAAGATAAAAATATTTTTTTAAATAGACCTGCTTTCTTTTTGCCTTTTTTGTTCTTTTGCTTCTTATTGTTTTCTTGACTTGCTTTACGTCGCTGTTCACGACTTGTAAATTGATCAGACATCACATCTCAACCTTTCGTGTTAAACCTTTTTCGAACGTAATTGCTGCTTGCTTTCATCCGAAAAATGAAGTGTCTCCACTACTTTAATATAATCAATTCTTGGCGAATATCCAAGTGTCATTATGTGACCTGCTTCCATTAATTCGTCTTTGCTAATGGATTTACGGCCGTTTTGCTGCTGCCGCTCCCAGAAGAAAAAGAGATCTGAAGCGGGCAAATAATAAACGGAGCCAAAAGCGGATATAATAACGAAACAAATACCGCCTTGCTTTTCAACCTGTTTCATATGCTCAATTTGATGGTCGTGGAAATTTTTGAGCGGAAACGAGGTAGTGCTTTTGGTTTCCTTTGCTTCAAAATCGATATAGCGACCTTTGTACACCCCGTTATAGTCCGTTGTGGATGATTGTTTAAAATAGGCTTCTTTAATGACAGCAGCACTTCTTTTTGGATAATCCACATTCACAATTTGAACTGGGGTAGGCTTTTTATGAATGACTGCGATCCCGTTGACCAAATAGTATTGGTTCGTTTCATTTAAATCAGCCTCAAGCGTCATCCCGCGGTTACTATAAGAGGATTCGCCGCTGATTCTTTTTTTTGTCCCAATTTGTTGAATGGGCTGATACGATTTTCCGTTTGGATACCGAATCATCAAGTTTCAGCCTCCTTTTAATGCATTTTGTATTGGAGAGATCACCATGTTGTCCCAAGAAGAGCACATCATCACTCAGCAAATTTTGCGTGAAACAAAAGCGAAAAATAAAGACAACCTCACGAGGACAAATGCTTACAAGCGCTTTTATGACCGGCATCCAGAGATGAAATGGTCGCTGCTCGCTTCCTTTGTCTCGAGAAATGCTGGGTGGTCCATGACAGATTTAAAGGGCGAGCTCTTCCATCCAGGTTTAACGGATCAGCAGGGGCACCTTTTTTTCACAGCATATGAAAGAGCGAATTGGCTGATCTTTTCAGATGCTTACCCGCAGCTTCTTTTGTATGAATGGTCTAAAAGGTGCAATAAACCTTTGTTTCATCTGCTGCCTTATTTCTCTGTGTCTCGTTTTATGAGTGCTGAGTGGGAACGTTTCTGGCTAAAGCGTGACAGAGAGCGTCTGCTTTATGCACTCATCATAAATGAACAATATACTATACAATCTCCTATTATACAAAATCCTCTTCTGAAAAAGAATGTTTTTCACTCGATTCAATATCTTTTCAGCGAGTGGGGACATTTCCAAACCGTTGTTTTTCCAACGGTGGACGGACATTTGTACGGATTAACCATACGGAAGTTTTCCAATGTAAAGGAGCGAATTACATTAGGAAAAAAACTAGCGAAACTATTATTTCGAGCCGATTTGTTTTCGGATTTTTATCATTTTTTGCATACCGTTCCGCATACTGGGTCTCGGTTTGATTTTGAGCCTTTTTTAGGGATCGCTAGAAGGTCAACACCTTTTCTTCGAACGGTTTATCCGGTGATGACACATTCATTAGACGATCAAAGGGAAGATTGGTTTCAAAAGAAATTGAGTCCATCTTTATTTGAGGCAGAGCCGCTGCCAAAACAAATTGAGCTGACCGACTGGTATTTTCATAAAAAAAGACAGCTTCGTTTTCTTTTCTCATTAGAGCACTATTTTTTGCATAAATAAAAAGCAGGGGGTGCCTGCTTTTTTTACGTTGATGGACGATTAGGACCGCCGAGCTTTTTATCAAGCTGATCTGTACTGTTTTCTTTCCCTTTTGGCTTTTGCTCTTTTGGTGCTGGCTGCTTTTTCATGAAATCTACCTCCTTTTGTCCTTAGAATTTACACAATCGGACGCAATCATACAAAGAAGGACAAGCATCTGTCGAAAAGGAAGAAATAGCGCTCATCTACACTTAGATTGGCGATTTGCTTCTAGTTTTGTCATGTGTGAAGGAGGGGGAGAAAGAAAAGAGAATGTAACGAGAGACGATAAAGGAGGAATCTGATGATGAGCGAATTTGTATCAAAAGAATCCATTATGCAGTTGTTAGAGGAAATCGAGCGAAAAATTGATGCGGTGGAGGAAGAGCTGTCTCTTGCTGTGAAGCAGACAAAACGTGCAGCGATAGAAGAGCAAGAACAAATGATTGACAGGCTTGAATCAGAAGTAAAGGACTGTGAAGTGAAGCTTCATGCAGCCGAGTATAAACTGACGGCAAGACCGGCATATCACGCCGGATAGCTTTTCTATTTGAGCAATAGGTAAACGTTTGATAGGATGGTTCATAGAGGTGAACACTTTGGATAATCAAACATTGCTTGAACATACACAAGAGCTTAGAATATGGATCGAAGAAGCGTATGAGCAGTACCAAAAGGGAAAGGCTGAAGAGGAGTACCCATCTTATGATTTTTATACGGATATTCAGCCGGCCGTTATTACATTTGATCAGAAAATGGAAGAGTGGCTCACCGCTGCGATCTCGTTTATTGAGCAGGCCAAACCTAGATATTTACACCAAGAACAGCTTGAAGCTGTAAAAGAAAATGGTAAAGAGGTTGTCCTGCAATCTTATTTTGGTAAACAGCACGCACCCCGTGTGAAAAATTTAGTTGAGTCAGTGGTTTACACACTGAACCTTTTAATAGAAGAAATCAAAAAGCGCAGCTGAAGACATATGCTGCGTTTTTCTTATGGCTTCTTTAGGCACATCTTCTGTTCTTGGTCATAATATATGAGTGACATCAATATGTGTTGAGAGCGAGAGGAGCGAGATAGATGATCCCTTATTCAAACCAGCAGCCTTATGAATTCAATCAATTCAAGCAAAGGCCTTTTCCGTATTCAGAGATGCAGCAGCAGCCTCCGCAGCCTCCAGACTATTTCATGCCGCCATATCAAGGTGGAGGTGGAATGAACCAGGCACCATCTACTGTTTATCAGCCGCCTTATGGATACCAAGAAAACGTGCCGCCTTTACAGCCGCCCGAAGCGATGAATCCACCCCAAATGCAGCCGCCAGGCATGATGCCTATGCAGCCGCCGATGAATCCTTATCCTTTGCCAAGACCGCAAAAACAGCAGCCATCTCAATTTAAAAGTGTGCTGTCACAATTCAAAAAGACTAATGGGCAATACGATTTTAACAAAATGTTTGATACAGCTGGCCAAATGATGAGTACAATGAATCAAGTAGGCTCATTGGCGAAAGGATTTACAAGCATTTTTAAAGCATAGTTAAAACCCAATAGATCGATCTATTGGGTTGTTTGCTTTGGCGCAGACACATGAAGCGATTGATCTTTCCACAAACTCTTCATTTTCGTTTCATCTATTTTTGCCGGCATTAAAATGGTTTTGGTAAAGCTGGAATACGAAGAAGTCGTATCTGTTTTGATTTTTTCCTGCACTGATAAGTGTAAATATTGGGCTTTTACTTCTAGCGCAATGTCTCCTTCGACAAAATGGTCTGGAAATTGAATCTCGATATACACATTTTGTTCATCCTCAGTCACATCGGTCGTAATTGATGCAAGTGAGTGCGATGTGGTCATGAGTGCCTCCGCACTATTTAATATCTCGTGAAACGGGGAGGATGCAAAAAAGTGTTCAATCGCTTCATATAGCATATCTTCATTTGCCAGCATTTCATGTTTCTTTTCGCCTTCATGTTTCATCTGAATCACCTCTCATCTACAGCCTATGCAGAAAGGGCTCAGGCGGTTATCAATTGATGAGAGGAAAAAATTATGATTAAATAGTGTTAATGAAGCAAGGTGTATGGGTGCAAAGTTTCATACACTGAATAGATCTAGGAAGCAAAGCTTGAAGGGAGCAAATAGACATTGCTGAAAAAATTATTCGGTTTCGGAAAAAACCAAGATGATGTAAAGGAAGAAGTCATTTATTCTCCAGTTGATGGAGAGTTAATGGATATGACTGATGTACCAGATCCCGTCTTTTCTCAAAAGATGATGGGAGACGGCGTAGCAGTAAAACCAAAAAGTGGGACGATTGTGTCACCAGTAGAGGGTGAAATCATTCAGCTCTTCCATACAAAACATGCAATTGGCATTCGAACACTCTCGGGGCTTGAGCTTCTAATTCATATCGGACTTGAAACAGTTGGATTAAATGGTGAAGGATTTGAAGCACACATTAAAGAAGGGGATAAAGTGAAAATCGGTGATCCTCTTATTACGTGTGATTTAGAATTGATTGAAGAGAAAGCATCAAGTACAGTGACACCGATTGTGATTATGAATGGTGACCTGGTCGAACGACTTGATAAAGAACCAAAAGGCTCTGTTGAAAAGCAGACGTCCAAGCTCTTTACAGTGAAAATGAAGTAATCCATGAATAGAAAAAACTACCCATTGATAGGGTAGTTTTTTTATTGAGGTGAGGACATTAATCCTCCATTGGAACCCAGCCTTGACTCGCTTCCATGACAGACCACAATCCTTCTGGAATGAGATACTTGTCTTTTTGGCTGCGTTTAATGACGGTTTCAATCTCTTGTTCTCTGCCTTCTTTAATTTTCTTTGCCCAATCTGGGTCGACGATCAGCTCTCGTGCGACAGCGATGAGAGGAATCCCTTGATTGTAAGCATGGAGTGCATCTTCAGCTGTAATGACGCTGCCTACTCCAATAAGCGGAAGAGTATCGCCGCAGCGTTCTTTTAGCAGTTCCATACGTGTCTTATTAGAATCTGCGCCTCGTCTTGCTTTAGAGCCAATCTCCATTAAAGAGATATGCAAATAATCGAGGTTTTTTGTTTTGAGAACATCCACTAATGTAAACGTCTCTGTCATTGTTAAACCAGGTGTTTCTGGTTCTTCAGGAGATAACCGGTATCCAAAGATAAACGGTTTAGCCGCATGCTCTTTGATCGCCTCTTTGACTGCATCTACAACAGCAATAGGGAAAGCTAGACGTTTTTCTTCATTTCCTCCCCATTGATCTGTACGCTGATTGCTATGCGGTGAGTAAAATTGCTGTAATAAATAACCGTTCGCCCCGTGAATTTCCACGCCGTCAAACCCTGCTTGAACCGCTCGTCTTGCCGCTTCTTTAAAGGAGTCGATAATATGAGTAATTTCCTCTTCTTTTAAAGCGCGTGCAATTTGTTTTCCATCTTTAAACACATCACTTGGCGCAACCACATCACCGTTTGGAACTAAATGAGGGAGAGCCTGAGAGCCGCCGTGATGAATTTGAATGATGGCTTTTGTTCCTTTTGCCTGAATAGCTGAAGCCAATTTTTTCAGGCCAGGGATATCTTCATCTCTTGCGATAGAAGGCTGTCCTTCAAATGCTTTTCCATCTGGAGTCACGTTCGCACATGCTGTAATTACCATGCCCATTTCACTTGATCTAGCTGTAATGAAGTCAATTTCGTCTTTTGAAATGGTGCCATCGTCATGAGAACCAAAGTGTGTCATTGGAGCAACCACTAACCGGCCATCAATAGAGGCGCCTCCAGGAAACGTAAATGGTTCAAATAAAGGCTTAAATTCGTTTTTCAATCTGATCATCTTCTTCCTTGATAAAATCATTTCACTATAGAAGTGTAATCGATACTGTTACATCAGTTCAAAGTATTTGCTCATAAGCTCAGCATCAAAAAATTGCCGCCTAGTCATGCAAACAAATATTCGGTACACTAGAATGAGAGGTGGACGCAATATGAAAAAGAAAACAATGAACGAACTGATAGAAGAATTAAAGAAAGACGAACAGGTAGAGCATTGGCATGAAATTGAAGCAAAGCCTGCACAGACCTCTCCCGTTCCGGAAAGAGTGGATGACAGGCTAAAAAAGGCACTTGAAAAACGAGGCGTGAAAGAATTGTACATTCATCAAAAAGAAGCCTTTGAACGTGTAATGAATGGTGAGCATGTAGTGACTGTTACACCAACTGCTTCAGGTAAAACGCTTTGCTACAATCTGCCTGTTCTTCAGTCGATTGCAGAAGACCAGACAAACCGCTCTCTTTATTTATTCCCAACAAAAGCGCTCGCACAGGATCAAAAGAGTGAACTTAACGAGATTATCCACGAGATGGATGTTCCGATTCATAGTGAAACATATGATGGGGACACCTCCCCAGCCATTCGGCAGCGAGTCAGACAAGCAGGACATATTGTCATCACTAACCCAGATATGCTGCATTCAGCTATTTTGCCTCATCATACGAAATGGGTCAGCTTGTTTGAGAATTTGAAGTATATTGTCATTGATGAGCTTCATACATATCGAGGTGTGTTTGGCAGTCATGTGGCCAATGTGATTCGCAGGTTAAAGCGAATTTGTGCATTTTACGGAAGTGATCCGGTGTTTATTTGTACTTCCGCAACGATTGCGAATCCAAAAGAGCTGGCGCAGCAGCTCACAGGGAGCAAAGTGCATCTTATTGAACGAAACGGAGCGCCTAGCGGTAAAAAGAATTTTGTGTTTTATAACCCGCCAGTGGTGAATAAGCCATTAAATATTAGACAAAGCGCTGCAACTGTCGTCAATCAATTGGCTAAAACATTTTTAAAAGAAAAAATCCAAACGATCGTATTTGCTAGAAGCAGAGTACGGGTAGAAGTGATTTTAAGTCATATTCAAGAGCTTGTGAAAAAAGAAATCGGTCCAAAATCGATTCGCGGGTATCGGGGTGGCTATTTGCCAAAGGAGCGGCGCGTGATTGAAAAGGGATTAAGAGAAGGGGACATTTTAGGAGTCGTCAGCACGAACGCACTAGAATTAGGGGTAGATATAGGTCAGCTAAAGGTGTGCATTATGACGGGGTATCCTGGCAGTGTAGCGAGTACATGGCAGCAGGCAGGACGTGCTGGAAGACGTCATGAGGAGGCGCTCATTATCATGGTGGCGAGTTCCTCACCCCTTGATCAATATATTGTCAGACACCCTGAATATTTCTTTAATAGACCGCCTGAAGCAGCCAGAATCAATCCTGAAAACCTCATTATTTTAGTGGATCATCTAAAATGTGCTTCTTACGAGCTGCCATTTCGGACGGATGAACAGTTTGGCGACATGGAAGTAGAAGACATTTTGCAATACTTACATGAGGAAGGGGTTCTTCATTTTAGCGGGAACCGGTATTATTGGTCAGATCAATCGTTCCCAGCGCATGGGATCAGCCTGCGGTCTGCAAGCCAGGAAAATGTGGTGATTGTGGATCAATCCGACGTAGCGAATGTTCGGATTATTGGAGAGATGGATCGATTCAGTGCAATGACATTGCTTCATGATGAAGCGATTTATTTACATGAAGGGGTTCAGTATCAAGTAGAAAAGCTAGATTACGAGCATTTGAAGGCTTATGTGAAACAGGTGGATGTAGAATACTATACAGATGCTAATTTAGCTGTTCAGCTCAAGGTGCTTGAAATTGATCAGACGACAGAGAAAGAAGCGGTATCTGTTCACTACGGTGATGTGACCGTCAACGCAATGCCGACCATTTTCAAAAAAATCCGGCTCAGCACCGGTGAAAATATCGGTTCTGGTCCGATTCACTTACCTGAAGAAGAAATTCATACAAGTGCGGCCTGGTTTGAATTACATGAAGCAGAGCGGAGATTTGAAGAGAAAACACTTGAACAGCTGCTGCTTGGCATCGCAAATGTTCTTCAGCACATTGTACCTGCTTTTGTGATGTGCGATCGCTCAGATATTCATGTTGTTTCACAAATTAAAGCGGCACATACCGGTAAACCGACAGTCTTTTTATATGACCACTACCCTGGCGGAATCGGCTTAAGCAAAGAAGTCCAAGCTCGTTTCGATGAAATAGCAGGTGCAGCCATTCAGCTGATAGAGCGGTGCCGCTGTGAGAACGGCTGTCCATCATGCATTGGCATGGAAATGAAAGAGGTCAATGGAAAAAGCAGCATTGTTGAATTGATGTCTGTATTTTAAGGGAAAGGAGGAAGGCACCTACTTATGTCTTTAAAAGGAAAATTAAATCGAATGAAGAAGCACCTGTCGCACAACCAGCCAAATGAAAAACGGCAAAAAGCAGTGGAAGGACAACATCAGCCTGTGACGGCCGAAAACATCCCATTTTTAAAGGAATGGGAGCAATTGGGTGCAGCTCCATATCACTTTGAGGATTCCTTTTGTCTCATTCGAGAAGTCACCTATTCATTAAATGATAAGCATGGACTCTACTCGTTTGCGGAACTGCCAAAGATCATCGAGGCATGGAACAAAAGCGGCATCCAGCATTCTCTATCGGCTAAAGGTTACAAGCCGCATGAACTGTTTTTCTTTGATACAGAAACAACAGGATTATCTGGCGGGACGGGAAATATGATCTTCTTGCTAGGACATGCACGGGTTTTTGCTGACAAAGTAGTCGTGAAACAGCACCTGCTCACGAATCCGGGAAATGAAGCGGCTCTTTATAAAAGCTTTCTCGATGAAGTGAACGTAGAATCTCTAGTAACATATAATGGAAAATCATTCGATTGGCCGCAAGTGAAAACGAGACATACCTTATTACGAGATCAAATCCCTGCACTTCCAGAGTTTGGCCATTTTGATCTTTTGCACGGGTCAAGACGATTGTGGAAGCATAAATATGAACGAATGGCGTTGTCCGTGGTTGAAAAAGAAGAGCTGCACGTCCACCGGGAAGGCGACACACCGGGTTTTTTGGCACCGATGATCTATTTTCATTTTTTAAAGGAACAAAATCCTAAGCTCATTGAAGGGATTTTGACTCATAATGAATTAGACGTCCTATCATTAATCAGCCTCTACATTCATCTATCCAAAAAAATTCTTTCTATGGATGCGGTAAAGGAGCACGATGAGAAATATGCACTGGCTAGGTGGCACCTTGCGCATCGTGATGTACAGGAAGCCACGAAGCATTTGCGGGAATTAACAGGTGCTGATTTTGAGCATGCCAATCAGGCAGCTTATGATCTCTCCTTACAATATAAACGGCTAAACGAATGGGATGAAGCGATTAGAATATGGGAAACATTATTTGAATCAAGTGATGTCCATTTAGCATTAAAAGCGGGTATAGAGCTTGCGAAGTTTAAAGAGCATCGCCAAAAAGATGCAAGGTCAGCTCTTTCCATCACAGAATCTTTATTATCTTTCTCATCGTTAAGCGAGCGAGACACGGAAGAGCTTGAGAAGCGAAAAAAACGGCTATTGAGAAAAGCTGGGCAATGAAATATTATTACCCGGGAAAGCGCAAAAAATGACAACGTTCGGCTCTCGGCCGAAAATAAAAATTGTTTAGCACTTTTATTGTAGAAAAGCCGCGAATCCTGTAAAATAACGTTAGATATTGGATGAGGAGCGTATAGCATGTATAAGGGTCTTTTCTACTTGTTTTTTCTTGTGGTCATTTTGGTCGCTTTTGTGTTTTCAAACTATAAAGATATTTTTCTTGCCAACTTTTAAAATAGGTTAATGCATTAGTACATGTACACCTCTTGATTCATACATTGTTAATGTAAGAAAATAAAGGAGAGGGGAATGCTACATGTACCATCATCATCATTGCCATCCGAATGTTACACAGCCAATTGTTCATCCGACGAATCATTGCTGTACACACAGCGAGTCAACAACAATTGTGCCGCATATCCACCCGCAGCATGTGACAAATGTTCACCATCAAAATTTCCAACATGTTCACTACTTCCCGCATACGTTTTCTCAGGTGGACCCGGCAACACATCAACACTTTAACTGCGGTGGACCTTGCTGTAACAGATAAAGTGAATGGGACTTTTATAAGTCCCATTTTTTAAAAGCAGGTGAAAAAATGAAAATTATTGCTGTCACAGGGTACAAGCCGTTTGAGCTTGGGATATTCAAACAAGACGAGCCTGCACTTCAATACATAAAAGCGGAGCTTCAAAAAAGGCTGACAGCCCTTATCGAAGAAGGTCTGGAATGGGTTCTCATATCAGGCCAGCTTGGGGCAGAAATTTGGACAGCCGAAGTGGTGTTTGAGCTTCAGGAGGAATATCCAGCGTTAAAACTTGCAGTCATTACGCCATTTTACGAACAGGAAGAGCGCTGGAATGAACAAAACAAAGAGTTGTATGAAGGAATTGTTGCACAGGCCGATTTTGTAGAAAGTGTCACGCATAGACCGTATGAAAGTCCGGCACAATTTAAACAAAAGAACCGCTTTTTTATTGAAAAAACAGATGGTCTACTCGTCTTATATGATCCCGAGCATGAGGGATCACCGAAGTATATGATAAGAGAAGCGGAAGCCTATACCGATTACCCCATTATGTACATCACGATGGATGATCTAAGAGCGCAGGTTGAGGCGGAAGATCCGTTTTTTGATTAAAAGCAAGAGAAAATTTGACAACGTCACGTATTTCTGAAAAAATATACTATGAATTCACGATATGAGGTGAAAAAGATGCTTGCTGATAAAGTAAAGCTTTCTGCGAAAGAAATTTTAGAAAAAGAATTTAAAACAGGTGTCAGAGGGTACAAACAAGAAGAAGTCGATAAATTTTTAGATATGGTCATTAAAGACTATGAGACCTTCAACCAAGAAATCGAAAAACTTCAACAAGAAAACCTTCACTTGTCAAAACAGCTAGAAGAAGCTGTTGAACAAGGGAAAAGACAGCCTGCACAGTCTAATACAACGAACTTTGATATTTTAAAAAGACTATCGAACCTTGAGAAACACGTTTTCGGCAGCAAACTTTATGATTGAGTCTTGCTGAAAAAGCTTGTGCCAGATGTCATTGTCGTTTATAATAACGCTTGTTGATTAACGTTCGGGTAATCGCTGTAATGCTATTTAGGGCATTGCAGAGGAAAGTCCATGCTCGCACGGTGCTGAGATGCCCGTAGTGTTCGTGCCTGGCGAAAAAATAAGCCAGGGCAGCCTGGGAAAGGCTGACGGCAGGAAAAATGCCTACGTCCTTTTAGGATATGGCAAAGTATCCTTGAAAGTGCCACAGTGACGAAGTCTCACTAGAAATGGTGAGAGTGGAACGCGGTAAACCCCTCGAGCGAGAAACCCAAACTTGGTAGGGGAACTTTCTCAAAGGAACCAAACGGAGAGAAGGACAGAGAATTCTGTAGATAGATGATTACCACCTGAGTACGAGGCATTTGCCGTTTGCAGTACGATGGAACAAAACATGGCTTACAGAACGTTATATCCGTTATAATAAACATGATGAAAACAAAGCTCTCCTATTTCAACATATGGAGAGCTTTTATCTTGAATACATAAAAGAACGAGAAAACAGGTGATAAATCAATGAAAACCTATACACTCATCGCAACAGCGCCAATGGGAATCGAAGCAGTTGTTGCAAAAGAAGTAAAAGACCTTGGCTATGAGTGCACAGTCGACAACGGAAAAGTGATTTTTAAGGGAGATGCTCTGGCGATTTGCCGTGCAAACCTTTGGCTGCGTACAGCAGATCGGATCAAGGTACAAGTTGCTGAATTTTCGGCAAAAACATTTGATGAGCTTTTTGAACGGACAAAGGCGATTGACTGGGCCGCTTTTTTACCGAAAAACAGTACGTTTCCTGTCATCGGTAAATCTGTAAAATCTCAGCTTGCCAGTGTGCCGGACTGCCAGCGCATCGTCAAAAAAGCCATCGCGCAAAAGCTCAAATCCTCCTACAACATTCAATCTGATTGGCTTGAAGAGACAGGACCTGAATATAAAATCGAGATCGCTCTTTTAAAAGATAAAGCTGTGCTTACTCTTGATACATCTGGGGTGGGTCTTCATAAGCGCGGATACCGCGTAGATCAAGGCGGAGCACCTATTAAAGAAACGCTTGCTGCTGCGCTCGTCTTATTAACGAACTGGACACCTGACCGTCCGTTTGTGGATCCTTTCTGTGGATCAGGAACAATCGCCATTGAAGCAGCCATGATAGGACAAAATATTGCCCCAGGATTTAACCGGGAATTTGCGTCTGAATCATGGGAATGGATCGGTGAAGACGTATGGAACAAAGCGCGTGTGGAAGTAGAAGAAAAAGCAAACTATGACCAGCCGCTCCGCATTATTGCTAGTGATATCGACCATCGTATGGTAGACATTGCAAAAATGAATGCAGAAGAAGCAGGATTAAGTGAACTGATTGAGTTTAAGCAAATGCAAGTAAAAGACTTTCAAACAAAAGAAGAGTACGGTGTGATTGTCGGAAATCCTCCTTACGGTGAACGACTGAGTGATAAACCAGCAGTTGAAAAAATGTATCAAGGAATGGGTGAAGCGTTTAAGAACCTAGACACCTGGTCCATTTACATCTTAACGTCACACGAAAAATTCGAAGAGTGCTTCGGAAGAAAAGCGACTAAAAAGAGAAAACTGTTTAACGGATTTATCAAAACAGATTATTATCAATATTGGGGAAAACGCCCGCCTAGAAAACAAACAACCGAATCGTAATAAAAAGCCGCACCGAAAAAAAGGTGCGGCTTTTTTGTGCTGAAAAGGTATAACTCCTCGCATGGCGGAATAAACTGAACTTGATTTTAAAAAAAGAGGTGTCTTCATGATTCATTATGATCAAATTCAGTTAATCCAAAAAGCACTCACTTCGACTGCTCAAGAAATAGAAGGGCATGAAGGTGGACAATCTGCTCAGCTTACGGCAGCCATCGAAGATTTAGCACTGGCTCAGGCATACATAGAACGTTCTGAGCATGCTTTTTTAATGAAGGAAAACTATCAACATCGCCTGCGCTCATAAAAAAAGATTGTGTTTCCCCAGCGTAAATGGTACTATTGAATGTCTGAATGATTCAAAAGTTGGGGGTTGAAGCAGGTGACAGCATCTCGTTTGCCTTTTTCATTATCAAAAGAACATAATTTTTACGAAGAACTGGGCAACTGGATTGGTGATGTGTTTTATGACATTTTGCCAGAAAAGGGCTTTGATCTTCGAGATGAACAAATATTTATGGCTTTTCAGCTAGAAAGAGCCTTTAAAGAAAAAAGTGTAATGTTTGCCGAAGCTGGGGTAGGCACAGGCAAAACCATCGTCTATCTTTTATTTGCCGTCACATATGCAAGGTATACAGGGAAGCCTGCAATTATTGCATGTGCGGACGAAACGTTAATTGAACAGCTCGTTAAACAAGAAGGTGATATCTATAAAATTGCCAATCACCTTGATATTCAAATAGATGCGAGATTAAGTAAATCGCATGATCAATATTTATGCTTAAAAAAACTAGAAAAAACGATGCAGCGTGAAGATGATGAAAAGTGGCTTGATATTTATGAAGCACTGCCTTCATTTGTTCATGAATCTCATGGCATGCAAACCTTTTATCCGTATGGCGATCGAAAAGAGTATCCAGAATTATCAAATGATGAATGGTCACGAATTGGCTATGACTCATTTCAGGACTGCCTGACGTGCGATATGCGTCATCGCTGCGGTCTGAATTTATCAAGAGATCATTACCGGAAAGCGACAGACCTCATCATTTGTTCACATGATTTTTACATGGAGCATGTGTGGACGAAAGAATCCCGAAAACGTGAGGGCCAGCTTCCGCTGCTTCCTGAGCATAGCTCCGTTGTCTTTGATGAAGGACACCTTCTCGAGTTTGCCGCACAAAAAGCGTTGACTTACCGAGTGAAGCAATCAACGCTCGAAACATTTTTGGAGCGTCTTTTACAAAACGATATACGTGAAGAATTTGCAGAGCTTGTTGAAGATGCACTTGCAACAAACGATGAGTTCTTTTATCTTTTAAAAACACATGCCAAAGAAGTCAAAGGCTCGCACCGGCTTGAAATTGGGCGTGTGGATGAGGTAAAGCGTTCTGCAAGTGAATTGTGTGACTTGCTTGAAAAAATCGGAGAAGCGCTCGTGTTTGAATCTGAGATGTATACGATCGATCAATACGAATTATCTGTTGTGGAAGAATACATTGAACAAATGGCGTATTCTTTATCGCTTTATCAAAAAAATGCCATTAGCTGGCTGGAAAAACAGGAATTAGATACAACATTTGTTGTGATGCCGAAGACGGTTGCAGAGGTGCTTGGCGAAAAAGTATTCTCGCAAAAAAGACCATATATTTTCTCTTCCGCTACATTGTCTGAGAATCAATCCTTTGATTATTTAGCTGAAAGTCTTGGGATTAAAGATTACTTATCAATGAGTGTCGCTTCACCGTATGATTACGATGAACAAATGAAGATTTATTTCCACGGAATTCAGCAGCTCGCTGAACAAGAGGAAAAAGCACAGCAAGTGATCACACAGCTGAAAGAAAATGGAGGACGATCTCTGATATTATTCCCTTCATTTGACGAACTCCATTTCTTTAGAAAGCAGCTTGAAGCAGCAAATGAATCACTGCCGTTTGACGTATATTTTGAGGGAGACGAGGAAATCAGCTCGATTGTTCAAAAGTTCCAAGCAGATGAGACATCCGTGTTATGCTCTGTTCATCTGTGGGAAGGGCTTGATATTCCAGGTCAATCATTAACGAATGTGATCATCTGGGGACTTCCTTATCCGCCGCATGATCCGGTATTTGAAGCGAAACGGAATGAAGCAAAGGATGCACATGCTGAAGTTGACCTTCCGTATATGCTGCTTCGCTTACGCCAAGGTATCGGAAGACTGATCCGGACAAGCCAAGACGCAGGAAGCATTCATATTTACTTTGACCGTCAGGAAGATACTGAGCTTCAAAGTAAAATTGAATCCGTCCTGCCAGTGAAGCCCATCATCACATCTTAAATAGGTGAAAACTTGCAAATGAGGAGGATACCACTGTGTATCCTCCTTTTTCATTGACAAAAGAACATTCATTGAAGTAGCCTTGAAACGTACATACATATTTTATTGATTGGGGGAACAAACGCATGAGTCTAGAAGCAACTGAGAAAGCGTTTTATCAATTACTAGGGAAAATCGCCCATTATACAGAGGCGCTCCATTTACTTTATTGGGACTCTAGAACACAAGCACCTAAAAAAAGTGCAGATTTTAGAGCTGAAACGATCGGTCAATTATCAAGTGATATTTTTAATATGAAGACTTCTGATGAAATGAGAGATATTCTTCTCGCATTAAACAAACATCGAGATGAGCTGTCAAAAGATACACAGAAGGCGCTCGAATTATCACAAAAAGAGTATGATGAAAATAGCAAAATTCCGAAAGAAGAATTTAAAGAATACTCGATTTTACAGTCAAAAGCAGAGCATGTTTGGGTAGAAGCAAGGGAGAAATCAGACTTTTCACTCTTTGCACCATACTTAAAACAGCTCATTGACTTTAACAAGCGTTTCATCCAATATTGGGGCGTGAAAAAAACGCCTTATGATGTGCTGCTCAATAACTATGAGCCAGATATGACGGTTGAACAGCTTGATCAAAAATTTGGTGCACTTCGTGACGCCATCGTTCCTCTCGTGAAAAAAATTGAAGCCTCTCCTAATAAGCCGGATACTTCATTTTTATCGAAAAGCTTTCCAATCGATAAACAAAAGGAATTGAGCCTCTTTTTCTTAAAAGAATTAGGATATGACTTTGACGCAGGCCGCCTTGATACAACGGTTCATCCATTTGCAGTGACTTTAAGCAGAGGCGATGTACGTGTAACGACCCGTTATGATGAACATGATTTTCGAATGGCGATCTTTGGCACGATTCATGAATGTGGTCATGCGATCTATGAGCAAAACATTGATGAAGCACTGAGCGGAACGCTTTTATGTGATGGCACTTCGATGGGTATCCATGAATCACAGTCTCTTTTCTTTGAGAACTTTATCGGCAGACACGAAGATTTCTGGAAAACGTATTATCAAAAACTGCAAGAAGCCTCTCCTGAGCAATTTAAAGATGTTTCATTAGAAGACTTTGTGCATGCAGTGAATGAATCGAAGCCGACTTACATTCGAATTGAAGCCGATGAACTGACGTATCCGCTTCACATTATCATCCGCTATGAAATTGAGAAAGCAATTTTCAATGAAGAAGTAGCGGTTGAGGATCTGCCTGCACTTTGGAATGAAAAATATCAAGCGTATCTTGGCATTACGCCTCCTAACGATGCACTCGGTATTTTGCAGGATGTTCACTGGTCTGATGGAAGCTTTGGATATTTCCCTTCATATGCCCTTGGTTATATGTATGCGGCGCAATTAAAGCAGCAAATGATCAAAGATTTACCAAATTTTGATGAGCTCATTCAAACTGGGTCTTTTGCACCGATAAAAGAATGGCTGACGGAACATGTTCACCAGCATGGAAAACGGAAAAAGCCATCTGAAATCATTCAAGATGCAACAGGCGAAGAATTAAATGTTCAATATTTAATCGACTACTTAACGGATAAATATACGAAACTGTATTTATCATAAAAGAAGGGCACCCTTTCATGAGAAGGGTGCTTTTCTGATGCTTGAATATTCTAAAAACGAACATTTGGTGCTGATCTATTATTTAAGTTCGGTATTTTTCTAGAAAAGTGCTTTCCAAGCGTATGAAATCTTGTTATAATTTGAACACTATAACACTCATATAATCGCGTGATGATGGCACGCAAGTTTCTACCGGACACCGATACGGTCCGACTATGAGTGAGCAAAATGAAACAGCTCTTGTTTGAGCTGATGATCCGTGGATCGTTTTCGCATTGCTTGCTCCTCATGGACAGCAATGCTTTTTTTATGCAAAAAATTGAATGTTTGCCAATATGCTAGGGGGAAGAATGATGGAATTGTTACGTCAAAAAATTGAGAACGAAGGAATCGTTCTGTCAAATCAAGTGTTAAAGGTGGATGCTTTTTTAAATCATCAAATTGATCCTGTGTTAATGCATGAGATTGGGCAAGAGTTTGCTAGATTATTTAAGCATGATGGCATTACAAAAATCATCACAATCGAATCTTCAGGCATCGCGCCTGCTGTGATGGCTGGGCTTGCTCTTCAAGTACCTGTTGTGTTTGCAAGAAAACGTCAATCACTCACATTAACGGATAACCTGTTAACAGCCAGTGTGTACTCTTTTACCAAAAAAGTAGAAAGCACGATTGCTATTTCAAATACACATTTGAGTGAAAATGATTGTGTGTTAATCATCGATGACTTTTTAGCTAATGGTGAAGCTGCGAAAGGGCTTGCTGCGATTGCAAAGCAAGCGAAGGCGAAAGTAGCTGGATTTGGCATTGTCATTGAAAAGTCATTCCAGCCCGGAAGAAATGCGCTTGTGCAAATGGGCTACCGCGTTGAGTCCCTCGCACGTATTGAATCACTTGAGGAAGGGAAAGTCACGTTTGTACGGGAGGTACAATCATGAGTGCCGCTAAAAAAGTCAAAACGCTCTCGCTTGGCATTCAGCATGTGCTGGCGATGTATGCCGGTGCTGTTCTTGTGCCGCTCATTGTTGGAGATGCGCTCGGGCTCACGCCTGCACAGCTGACTTACTTAATCTCTGCAGATATTTTCATGTGCGGGGCTGCCACATTGCTTCAAGTATGGAAAAACCGCTTCTTTGGGATCGGTCTGCCTGTTGTATTGGGATGTACATTTACTGCAGTTTCTCCTATGATTGCGATTGGCTCTAAGTATGGAATATCGTCTATCTATGGAAGTATTATTGCTTCGGGGTGTATCATCATTCTGCTTTCCTTTTTCTTTGGGAAGCTTGTGAAATTTTTCCCACCTGTCGTGACAGGGTCTGTCGTCACCATTATTGGGATAACCCTTATTCCAGTAGCGATGAACAATATGGCAGGAGGAGAAGGAAGTGCTTATTATGGTTCTTTTGAAAATCTAGGCCTTGCTTTCCTTGTGCTGTTTATCATTGTACTGCTCTATCGATTCACAACTGGCTTTATGAAGGCGATCGCCATATTAATCGGTATTCTCCTTGGGACAGCCGTTGCTGCATTCATGGGGAAAGTGGAAACAGCTGAGGTGGCAAACGCCCAGGTTTTCCGCATGATTGAGCCATTTTATTTTGGCATGCCGACCTTTGAATTTGCACCGATCATGACCATGACGTTAGTTGCGATTGTGTCATTAGTTGAATCAACAGGCGTTTATTTCGCACTAGGTGATTTAACAAACCGTTCATTAAAAGAGAAGGATTTGGCTAAAGGCTATCGGGCAGAGGGGATTGCTGTGCTATTAGGCGGAATATTCAATGCTTTTCCGTACACAGCCTACTCGCAAAACGTTGGATTGATCCAGTTAACAGGCGTCAAGAAAAACCAAGTTATCGTTGTGACAGGTGCATTGCTCATGTTATTTGGACTTTTTCCTAAAATTGCTGCATTTACGACGATTATTCCAAAGTCCGTTCTTGGCGGCGCAATGGTTGCGATGTTTGGGATGGTCATTGCCTACGGTATTAAAATGCTCTCGCGTGTGGATTTTGCCAAACAGGAAAACCTGCTCATTGTTGCATGCTCAGTGGGGATCGGCTTAGGTGTCACCGTTGTGCCGCAAATGTTTGAGCATCTGCCAGAATCAATCAAATTATTAACAAGTAATGGCATCGTGGCCGGTAGCTTTACCGCTATTTTGCTTCATATTATTTATCACATGATTCCTTTTAAAAAAGAAGCCGGGCATGACCTGGTAGAAGAACCTAAGCAATCTGTTATGTAAACCCCTCTCTTGGAGAGGGGTTCAGATTATGGACAAAGAGCTAAAATGACCTTTTATTTTAGCTCTTTGTCTTCTTTTTAGCTTGATAAAAAACCTTTGAAGTCCTAGGATCCTAGGAAGGAGCGTGTGAGGGTTTGTCTACAAGCTGAAAGCCCGCATCTTTTGGATACGGGCTTTTTGTGATTAGCACTATTAATGTTGTACCGGCGGCATTGTTTCGTTAATGACTGCAAATGTATAGCCCCTTGCTTTTAGCTGTATAATCAGGCTATCTAAATAGTTTGTGGTAGAGGGTTGATCATGCATTAAGATAACTTTTGGTTTCCATGGTTTATTTTTCTCAAACATTTGCAATTGATTCAATACCTCTGGAACATATTGTGAGTTTTTATATCTCCAGTCAAGGCTATCAATCGTCCAGTCCCAGTAAATAAAGCCATTTTGGTTTAAACGTACTTTTTGATGATATGTTAAATTTGGAACACTGCCATAGGGGGTTCTTACAAGACGGCTGTAGACGCCTGTAACAGAGGCAAGAATACGCTGAGCTTCTCTCATTTCATTTGCAGGAGACTCGCTGTTCTGATAAAAGAGGTTTATATCATGCGTCATGCCATGAAGACCTAATTGATGTCCTTCTTGATAAAGTCTTTTCACAGCTGATTGGTGTGCTTGGATTTGCGGTCCAAGCATGAAGAAGGTCGCCTTCACGTGATGTGCTTTTAATACATTTAACAGCTGAATTGATGTAGCAGAAGGACCATCATCAAATGTTAAATAGACCGTTTTATTCGTTGCCTGTTGGTTTGGATTGGTCTTAAAATGTGTATCCAATGTTCTTGTAGACTGATCTTTTGCTTTCAGACTGATGCTTGTGTCACGGAAGTCACTGCTGGCAACATTTTTTGCTTGCCCATTTGTCGCCTGCAAATGGGGTTTAGACATATCCCAGATAAAAAAGAGAAACAGTGTAAGAAGCACTAAACCAATTACCTTTGAGAGAAGTGTCGTGTTGTAGGGTGTCTTTTTTTTGGAAACCTTTTTCATTACAATCACTCCAGTCAATTAAATTTTGAGCTGAACCATGTTGTAGATCCTTTCTTTTTTCACTGTTTTTCTTGGTACTCATATTGATTAAGTATATAGTGGGAAAAATCCTTTTAATATAGAAAATTCAAATAAATTAGAAATTTATGGTTGTTACTTTGAGTTGATCAGCAAAAAAAGGTGATCCATTCATGTTTAAATAAAATCATTCTAAATAATGATCGAAATTTCATTTAAAGTAAAGGGGTGGGTCTACGGTCTGAACACTTCTCTTTTAGAAGTGTTTTTTTGCATAAAAAAAGCAGGTTCGCTTGGCTTAGAACGAACCTGTGAAGGAGGAAAACTACATCATGTTTTCACCTATATTATCCAATATTTATCAATTGTCGTCAAGACAAAAAGTTAGCCGGAGGAAAATATTTTGACTGAATTGTGACGTTTTGGCATGTATATCCTTTTTTCGATAGGGGATATTAATCGAAAAAAGGGGTGAAGCCGATGGCGTACATTCTTTCTGTTGGAACGAGTCTTCCAAAACATCATGTGGATCAGAAAATGGCGGCTGATTTTGCAAGATCTCAATTTAAACGATCGTTTAAAGATATCGACCGGCTGCTGAGAGCTTTTCAAAACGGAGAAATCGAGAGCAGACAGTTTGTGCAGCCAATTGAATGGTATCAGACGCACCACTCTTTTGAGGAGAAAAACAATCTCTATTTGGAAAAAGCATTGGCTCATGCAAAAGAAGCGGTCATACATTGTCTTCATGAGAAGGCGTTCCTGAAAAAGCCGATTCCGTTTGAAGAGATCGATGCATTGTTTTTTATTTCAAGCACCGGACTTTCGACACCAAGTCTTGATGCAAAACTGATGAACGTTCTTCCTTTTTCGCCTTATACGAAACGAGTGCCGATTTGGGGATTAGGGTGCGGAGGCGGGGCGGCAGGATTGTCCCGGGCTTACGAATACATAAGGGCATTTCCAGAAGCAAAGGTACTAGTTGTTGCCTGTGAACTGTGCAGTTTAACCTTTCAGCCGCAAGATCAATCAAAAAGCAATTTAATCGGTACATCTTTGTTCGGAGACGGGACAGCAGCGGTACTCTTAACTGGAGAAAAAGGTGTATCTGAATACGCCGATCTAAAAACAGTTCCTAGAGTGCTTGGTACACAATCCGTCACAATGAAACAGTCTGAGGATGTGATGGGCTGGGAATTTACAAGTGACGGCTTTCGGGTTATTTTCTCCCGTGACATCCCTTCCATTATTTCAGGCTGGTTAAAGGAGCAAGTCGATCAATTTTTAGAGCAGCAAGGGTATTCGGCAGAAGATCTATCGGTTTTTCTTGCCCATCCTGGAGGAAAAAAAGTGATTGATGCCTATATTGATAGTCTATCCTTACAAGAGGATCAGCTTTTTTCATCAAAAGAAGTACTTAAACAACACGGGAATATGTCCTCTGCCACAGTTATGTATGTCATCAAGCATTATCTTAAACATCAATCCGCTGAAGCGGGGGATTTGGGTCTTTGCGGAGCGCTTGGCCCTGGCTTTTCCTCAGAACTTCTGCTCATGAAATGGGAGGAGGTCATGTCATGATCGTTTGGCTGATCATTGGTTTCTTCGTTTGTCAGCGGCTTATTGAAATGCTTGTGGCCAAAAGAAATGAAAAGAAAGTGAAAGCGATCGGTGCCATTGAATTTGGTGCTAGTCATTATCCTTATATGGTCGCTATGCATGCGGGCTTTTTTCTCTCACTCATGGTTGAGGTATGGGGGTTAAACAGGCCGCCGTCGCGCTATTTTCTTGTGCTGCTCGTTTTTCTGCTGGCCACACAGGTGATTCGATACTGGGCATTATGTTCTCTTGGGACGTATTGGAATACAAAGATTTTAGTTGTACCAAATGCGATGATTGTTAAAAAAGGACCTTATCGCTGGTTAAAGCATCCTAACTATGTAGTGGTGGCAATTGAGCTGATGCTGATCCCGCTTTTGTTTAATGCCTATTTTACCGCCATTTTGTTCACATGTTTAAATGCATGGATGATGGCCGTGAGAATTCAAACAGAAGAGAAAGCGCTCAATCAGTATTTATTAAATTAATATTGAAAATCATTATCAATTGTGATACACTTTCATTAATGATAAGCATTCTCAATCACGAAGGATGGACGGTGATCACATGACAATGGTTTTCTTACTCGGTACGGTCTGTGTATACAGCCTATTAATTGGCTTCGTATTAAAAGGTGTTTCTAAAAAATCTGCTTCCTGATCGCAGTCAATTGTGACTGATCGGGCAGCAGATTTTTTTTATTTCCTCAGATCAGAAGAAAAATCTCTTCATTTTGTGTAAAATGGTATCACATACATAACTGACTTTTCTAAAAACAAAGGGGTTTATCGTCATGAAAGACTTGTCTATTCGAGATTCGCTCGTTCAAACTACAGGTGCTTTATATCAAAGCCTTCTCAAAAGGGATGATCATGAACGCGCAGCCAAACTAGCATCGATTATCAAAAAGGAAGCAGAAGAAGAAGTGTACATCGCATTTACCGGCCACTATTCTGCTGGAAAGTCGTCACTTGTGAATCATCTGCTTCATGATCATATCCTGCCAACGAGCCCAATCCCAACAAGTGCAAACTTGGTCGTCGTGAGAAAAGGGGAGAGTGAAGTAAAGCTTCACACTTCAGATGGCCGTTTTGCAAAAATGAGCGGTTCTTATGACAAAGAAGCAGTTCAGCGTTTTTGTAAGGATGGAGAACAGATTGAAATGGTGGAAATTAGCGGTGACTATCGAGGACTGGAAGAAAAGGTGGCACTGATTGATACGCCCGGAATTGATTCAACGGATCATGCCCACTTTTTATCTGCTGCGTCAATTCTTCATCAAGCAGATGCTCTTTTTTATGTCGTTCACTACAACCATGTTCATTCGGAGGAAAACATTCGTTTCATTCGCTCCATTAAAGAGAAAGTGCCAAATCTTTATTTCATCGTAAACCAAGTCGACCGGCATGATGAGCATGAGACAGCATTTGAAGACTACAAAAATCAAATAGTTGATATGCTTCAAAAAGAAGGCATTGAAGAAGAACATCTATACTTTACATCTGTAACTGATGAGTCGCATCCAAGAAACGAAATGATTCGTTTAATCGAGAAACTGCAAGAATTACAAACATTGCCGAAAGCATCGCTTCGCGCCTATACCGAGCAGAAAATAGAGCATGTTTTAAAAGAACATATTGGCTCGCTAAAAGAAGAGCTGCAGGAAGAGGATCTTGATTTACAGCTTCAAGAAAAAAGAAAGGAAGTTAAGGAACTTGAAGCGAAAAGAAGCTTCATTGAGAATGGAGCAAAACAGTTAGAAGATGAAGTGTCTTCTGAAGTCGAGAACATTTTAAAAAATGCAAACCTAACCCCATTTAAAATGAGAGAGCTCGCAAGTGACTATATTGAATCGAAAGCACCTGGCTTTAAGGTAGGACTGCTGTTCGCTAAAAATAAAACCGAGCAGGAAAAAGAAAAGCGTGCGAATGATTTCTTAGCAGATGTCAAAGCAAGAATGAAAGCAGAAGTGGACTGGCATATTGCTGAGCTGCTCAAAAAAGAAGTCAAGAAGCATCAGCTTGGTGAAGAGCTATTAAATCAAGTGATGGCATTTGAAACACCTGTAGAAGAATCACTGCTTGAAAACGTGATTCATCATGGTGCAACATTTTCTAATGAATACGTTTTACAATATGCGAAAGATGCTGGTGAAGCACTGAAAAGACAGACCAAACAGAAAGCAATACCATTGATTGAACAAATGACCGAGAGGCTGAAAACCCAGCTCATGAATGAAGAGGGAAAGCAGCAAGAAAAATGGGCCCAGGCAGCTCAGGAGCTCCAATCGCTGGAGCAAAGCATGGAAAAAAATGATCAAATCAGAAGAGATATTGAACATATATGGGATATATGGCAAAACGGAACAAATGAGCAGGTCGAAGAAGATTGGTTTTATGCGAAAAAACATCGGGTGCAGCATGACGAGCTAAAGCAGAATCAAACGTCAACTCATGCGGAAGAAAGCGAGAAAGAACATCAGCAGCATACAGAGCTTGATCAAATGCGTCAATCACAGCACATCACGACAGCGCAGTCGATTGACCAGTTTGAGCAGCTCTCTCAAATTTTAATGCCATTAAACGCGCTTCAATCTCAAAGAAAGTCCTTTGAAAAACGAACAAAGCGGCTGCAAGCGAAGGAATTTACACTTGCCTTATTCGGTGCTTTTAGTTCGGGGAAATCTTCGTTTGCCAATGCCCTAGTTGGGAGAAAGGTGCTGCCATCATCTCCTACACCAACGACGGCCACGATCAATAAGCTGACGAGGCCGACAGAAGACCATCCGCATGAAAGTGTGAAAGTGGTTTTCAAAACCGAGCAGGAAATATTAGAGGAGCTCGATCAAATTCTCGGTTTTTCTATAACAGAAGAAAAGGGAGATACGTTTCAAGCGAAACTAGAGCGAACGCTGAAAAAAAGAGAGCTTGAACAGGATCACCGCATCATTGTTGAGCATTTTTTAAATGCTCATGACAAGTTCCGTGATTACATTCAAAAACAAACGCCGCTTAATGTCACCCTTCAAGAATTAAAGCCATATGTGGCTGAAGAGGCTGTTTCTTGTGTGGTAAAGGAAGTGACGGTGTATTTAAGTACACCTTTAACCGATAAAGGACTGACAATTGTTGATACACCAGGCGCCAGCAGTATGAATAAACGCCATACAGAGATTGCCTTTCAATATATGAAGGATGCTGATGCCCTTCTTTATTTAACTTACTACCAGCATTCTTTCTCAAAAGCAGACCGGTCATTTTTACGCAAACTCGGGCTTGTAAAAGATTCATTTAGCATGGATAAGATGTTTTTTATTATCAATGCAGCTGACCTCGCAAAGGATCAAGCAGAGCTTGAAACCGTCTTTGACTATGTGAAAAATGAGCTCACAAAAGAAGGCATCAGGCATCCAAATCTTCATCATGTATCGAGTAAGGAAGAGATTGAAGGCAAGGGCCAATCGCCTTATAACCAGTATGCACAGCTTAGAACACAGCTTGACTATTTTATTGAAGAAGAATTAACGAAAGATGCGATTGAGCTTCTGTATTTTGAAGCTAGTACATTATGTAGAACAGTTGAGAGGCTGCATGAGACGCTGCACCAGTCGGAAGATGAAAAGCAAGCGGAAAAGAAAAAGATAGACACATCCTATGAAGCGATCGTTGATCAAATGAGCCATATTAAACGTTCTAAGCTAGTGACAGAAAGTGTGAAAAAGGACTTGCACGAACAGCTTTACCACATTGTTCAGCGCTTGTCACTTTATGCAAATGATCTGTTAAAGACAGCCTTTTATCCTGGAATATCTCAAGGGGACTTCAGGCAGGAGTTGAAAAAAGCGCTTGAACAGGCGCTAAAGGATTATGAATTTGAATTTGTACAGGAGCTAAAGGCGCTTGATATTCGAATGGAATCGTTTATCACTCAATATTTCAAAGAGGAGTGGGAGAAAGGATTACAGGCTGCGTGTGCAGAAGATCCTTACTTTTCTCTCCGTTTGTCGCCGCCAGATGAGAAAAATGCAGAGCTGAAACAAATTGAAGTGGAAGCGGACCTGACGCCGTTTGAACCGCTCTTAAAGAAGCAAAAATCAGCGAAAGCTTTCTTTGAACAGAACGGGAAGGCAGCGTTTATTGAAGCGATTCGAGATGTCCTTTTCCAGTTAACGACGAAATGGGCAGATAAAGAAAAAGAAGAATTACAGAGCAGATACGATATGATGGTGAAGACCTTTACTGAAAGATATGAAACAGAAGCGCTCAAGCAGCTGAGTGAACAAAAACAAACATTTATCATGAGCTTGACGACAGATGCGAAAGAGCAGGCGATGATAGAACAAGTATACAAGCAAACAAATGAATGGAAGAATCAGTTGAAAACCATTTAATCCATGATAGACTATATAAAAAAGAAAGCAGTTGATAAAAAATGACGAGCGTACACGAAGAGATTTCCGCACATTCACAAAAACAGAATGCTCATATCAAGTCGTTTCTTGCGCTTGAGCAGAAAAGAGAGCAGGCAATAGAGACTGCTGTTTTCAAGTGTGAGCAAAACGAACCATTTACAACTGACGAGATCAATGCGATTACCTCAAAGATGAATGAGCTTGCACGAGGCGGAATTGTTCCGCTGCGTAAGCATGTCACGATTGATATGGTTAAGGAGTATGTCGAACGAAAACAGAAGTAAAGAGTAACTTTCTCTTTTTTGGTCATCTTAACAAGTGAACCGAGAAAGGGGAATGATGATGGAAAAAAAGAAGCATGCAAAAAAGCAGGATGAGCGTAATCCTAAACAAAAAGAGATGCCGTCCTACGCAGAAGCAGAATCGAAAAAAATGCAATACGGTCAAAAGTAATCCAAAGGTGCCACTTCTTTTCCAAAAGAAGAAGGCGCCTTTTTTATGTCGAATTCTATGTTCTGTGATAGAATAGGAGTATTGTTTTGAAAAAGGGAGTTTATAAGAATGAATAAACACGTACTGCTTGTTGATGGCATGGCGCTTCTGTTCAGATCGTTCTATGCAACGGCTGTCCATCGCAATTTTATGATAAATGATCACGGTGTCCCGACAAATGGAGTGAATGGCTATTTGAAGCATTTATTAACCGCTGTACAGACATTTGAGCCAACTCATATTGTTTGCTGCTGGGATATGGGAAGCCAAACATACCGAAATGAATTGTTTCAAGATTATAAAGCAAATCGAGGAGAGGCGCCTGTCGAGCTCATTCCGCAATTCGATTTAGCAAAGGAAGCGACAGAAGAATTAGGAATTGTAAACGTTGGTTTAAAGGGCTTTGAGGCAGATGATTGTATCGGCACGCTGGCGGCACTCTATCAGAATGAAGCACGTGTGACAGTTCTAACTGGAGACAAAGATTTGCTTCAGATTTTGAATGAGCAAGTGACTGTTGCTCTAATGCAAAAAGGAATTGGGAACTATAAGCATTATACAAAAGCCCTATTTGAAGAGGAAATGGGCATCTCTCCAAAGGCGCTGATCGATATGAAAGCACTTATGGGGGATTCAAGTGATAATTACCCAGGCGTCAAAGGAATCGGAGAAAAAACAGCATTAAAATTTATTCAAACATATCAAACCATTGATGGGTTATTAGAAAATGTTCATGAACTAACGGCGGCACAGCAAAAGAAAATGCAAGCAGGATTAGAAGATTTGAAGCTCTCCCGTCTATTGGCAGAGATCAAATGTGATGTCCCGCTGAGCTGTCCAATTGATGAGACGAAAATGAACATCAATCAAGAACGAGCTGCTTCCATGCTGCGATACCATCAAATCAAAGGGATTGAACCGATGGTGAATCGATTAAGTAAAATAGAGATCAGCTAAGCCGATCTCTCAGCGTATAGACAAACCCTCGCATTCGCCCGCAGGTCTGCGCTCCGGTGCTCACGAATGTCAAATTCGCTCCGCTCCGGTACTCGCCCTTCCTAGACTGCAAAGGTTTTCTATCACGCTGAAAAGAAGACAAAGGGCTAAAATAAAAATCATTTTAGCCCTTTGTTAGAGATCAGCTAAGCTGATCTCTAAGGTCATCTTTTTGTATTGCTTTTCTTTGCTCTATTTTCGAGCTGAGATAGTGGCTGTTTATCTTTTGTTTGCGCATCACCTTGAGGGGTTGTCCCATTTGTGACACGACCTTTATTCTCTTTATCCAATCAGTATCACCTCATACATTAGCATAACCGAAAAAAAGCGATTCATCCTTTAGAAAGGTGAATCGCTTTTCTAGCGAGCTGATCAGCTGCTTGATTTTCCTTGCTTGGAATCCACTTAATGAAAAATAAATCAAACTGGCTTTGAAGCTCGATCATCTCTTTTATAAAATGCTGAAAGGCTGGATTTTTAGCAAATCCTGCATTGGCCGCACGGTCAACTACCTGTGAATCTGTTCGAAACGAAACGGAACGCAGTCCTTTTTCTACGCAGATTTTCATCCCTTCAATAAGAGCGGTAAATTCTGCTTCGTGATTGCTCATGGATCCGAGAGGAATCGAGAAAGATTCTGCCTTTCCATCATATTTAATGAAAATGCCGATGCCAGAAGGACCTGGATTACCTGCGCTAGCACCATCAATGTATATTTCAGCTGGCAATTTATTTCACCCTTTCATCAAGCGGAACCATTTTTTTCGCTGCATATGCATATGGTGTCGCAATCGCGGCGACGATAAATTTAATCACATAAGTCGTGATGAAGATTTCAATCCATACATGAAATGGATAGGTGCCAAGAAAGGCAATGGTTGTGAAGATCAGTGTATCAAGCAGCTGGCTAATCATCGTACTTCCAGCGTTACGCACCCAGAGCGCACCATCGGAAGGAAATATCCGGCGAATAAACGAATATACATAAACATCTAACATTTGACTGATGATATAAGCAGCAAGACTGCCAAGTGCGACCCTTGGCATAAAGCCAAATATCGTTTCCAGCGATGATTGCGAGATATCAGATGGAGCGGGATGGAATAGCAAAGCCTCCTGCATGACAACGGTAAGCGTTAAAAGAGTGGCAAAACCAATCCAGACAGCTTTTCTCGCTTCATTTTGTCCATATTTTTCATTCAATACGTCCGTTGCAAAAAACACACTGCCATATAAAATGTTTCCAAGTGTTGCTGTTAAGCCAAACAATTCAACGGTTTTGACCACTTGTAAATTTGCAGCAACCGTCGCAAAGCCAATCCAGACGAAAAGGCCCATTTTGCCAAATCCTTTATAAAATAGAAGAACAATGATAAAATTAATGATCGCAAATAAGATCCAAATACCTTCATTAAACAAGTGACATGAACTTCCTTTCTCATTGTAAAATGTAACTTTTTGATTATAGCATAACGAACGTTTACCTTAAAAGCACGGGAAGGCGATGTGATCAATGAAATTAAGAGCGCACTATACAATGAAAGTGAAATCGATTGGGTCCATTGCTTTTTTCCAAGAAGATTGGATGGAGTTAAAAGAGGCCTTGATTTTAGCAAAACATATCGACAAAAAAGAACCACAGTCACTCCTATCATTTGAAGATGAAAAAGGGGCGATGTGGTCTATTAAAGAACTTGAAAAGCTAAATGAAGAACTAAAGCTTGAACCTAATCAGCTTCAGGTCTATTTTGATGCAAGTTTTCACAAAGAAACAGGTGACTCTGGCCTTGGCGTTGTCGTGTACTATAAGCTTGGAGAAGATGCTTATCGTTTGAGAAAAAATCATCCCTTCCAAGGAATCACCAATAATGAAGCAGAGTATGCGGCTTTATTTGAGGCAGTAAAAGCGTTAAAAGACCTTGGGGCAAGCAGAAATTCTGTCACGATTAGGGGCGATTCACTTGTTGTCATGAATCAATTAAAAGGAGAATGGCCTTGTTATGATGATGTACATAACAAATGGCTGGACCGGATTGAAGCGGCTTTAAAGGAGCTGAAGCTCACGCCAACCTATGAAGTCATCGATCGTAAACAAAATGCAGAAGCGGATCAGCTTGCAAGGCAAATGCTTGCAGACGTCCCAATCGAAAGTAAATTGAAATTAGAAGCAGACGGAGCTGAATAATGTGGATAAAAAAACAGCAGTACAAGAATTGACGGATCTCCAAGACACGTATTGTTCAGATTGTTTGATTAAGAAGCATTTTCGAAAAGAATATGGCAAAAAATACGCTCACTCCTTTTGTATCCAGCAATGCACAGTAGGAGAGAAAATAAAAGAATACGGACAGACACTGCTTAAAAAGTAAGCACTGTGACACGGTTTTCCCTGCTCAAACATCCGCTCATGAAAAAAACACGAAGAGAATGTGTAAAAAAAGAACATATTCTGAAAAATGAGCCGATATAACTATAGAAAGTTTTGGTTGAGTTACTTTTTGACTAAGTGACGGATAATAGAGGAAAAGGGGAAGGCCGGCATGAATAATAAGGATTTCGAAACGGTATTACATCGAACATTTCAAGAGGTGTACAGCGATCTAGAGCAACTAGTAGATGTAGCAAAGAAGGGAAGACCTTTTCTCGAAAAAGATATTTCTGAAATTGAACAACGACTGAAGCAAAATATTTTAGCAATTGAAATTCAGCTGAAAATCAAATAAGAGAGGCATATGCCTCTCTTTATTTTGTCGTTTCATCATTGATTTAGTTGATTAGATTTTTGTTACGTTTGCAGCTTGAGGTCCACGATTACCTTCAACGATTTCAAAAGAAACTTCTTGTCCTTCTTCTAAAGACTTGTAACCGTCTCCTTCGATAGCTGTGAAGTGAACGAATACATCGTCTCCGCCTTCAACTTCAATGAAGCCGAAACCTTTTTCATTATTGAACCATTTTACTTTACCGTTTTGCATATTGCTTTTTCCTCCTAGTACTGTAGCACACCTTTTGGCGTACTAAAAAAAATTTTCATCACCTAACGACTTTGCAGTTGTTAAATGATGGTTCCACTATACACCATCAAAAGTAAAGCGTCAAGCTATCGAGCCAAATTTTGAGCAGAATGTTTGATTTTTTTGTTTTTTTGGTGAATAACAATGAAATATAAAACGTTCTATTCGAAACCTAACATGCAGCTTGTCCGTATATAAAAAAATACAGAAAGAGGTGCAATCATGAATCGTTATACACTTGAAGAATTTGTTCAGAATACGCAGCAAGAAGATAAAGGAGAAGGGGTCTTCGAACTTGAAACACCAAGGCTTTTAGAAATTAATTTGACTGACACCATTTGGGCAAAAACAGGTTCCATGGTTTCCTATCGAGGGAAAATCAAATTTGAACGTGAGGGTGTTTTTGAACACGGCGTCTCAAAGATGTTCAAAAAAATGCTCTCAGGAGAAGGCACCTCACTGATGAAGGCGACAGGTGATGGAAAATTATATGTGGCAGATCAAGGCAAAAAAATCTCGATTCTTCGTTTGGCTCAAGGGGAATCCGTTTTTGTTAATGGAAACGACCTGCTCGCTTTTGAACCGTCTGTCCGCTGGGATATCAAATTGATGAAAAAAGTGTCTGGCATGCTTGCAGGCGGATTATTTAATGTCAAATTAGAAGGGCCGGGCTTAGTTGCGGTTACGAGTCATTATGAGCCGCTGACGCTCATTGTTCAGCCGGGTGACTCAGTTTTTACAGATCCGAATGCGACAGTTGCTTGGTCTGGGGATTTAAAAACTGAATTTGTGACAGATGTTTCATTTAAAACCTTTATCGGCAGGGGAAGCGGAGAGTCAATTCAAATGAAGTTTAGCGGAAGCGGCTTTGTTGTCGTTCAGCCGTTTGAGGAAGTATACACAACAAATGGAAATCAAGGGTAAAGAAAAGGTGTCCGTCAATGACGGACACCTTTTTATGATAATGCGCGAGCATACGTTTTGTTATTCATGATGATATCTGACTGCTCGACGATATCTTCCAAAATGGTTTGAGAAGATTGTTTTAAATGCAGTTTTTTCATGTTTTGTTTCATTGTTTCTAATTTTTCTTCATCCTGCAGCAAGTTGGTCACAGATTCTAAAATGTCTTCATGTCTGTTAATGACAATGGCAGCGCCATAATCCTCAAAGAAAAGAGCATTTTCCTTTTCTTGTCCAGGGACAGGCTTGTAAAGAATGACCGGGACACCGATTGCAGTTGCTTCTGTTAAAGTAATGCCGCCTGGTTTGGTAATCATACAATCTGTTACTCTGAACAATTCATCAATTTGTTCCACATATCCAAGCGCCTTCAATTGGTCTGGGTGTGCTTTTTCAAGTTCGCTAAGCGATTGTTTCAGCGCTGCGTTTTTTCCGCATACAACAACAATTTGTACTTCGCTGTCGAGAAGAAGCGCCTCACATAATTCCTTCACATTTTTTAACACACCGTGAGCACCAGCCATGATGAGAAGAACTTTTTTGTCTGATGATAATCCATATTTCTTATAGATCATCGATTTTGGCACGTCTGCTTCAAATTGTGGTCTAATAGGAATGCCTGTCACCTTGACATCGCTTGGATGTGTGCCGATTTCCACTAATTTTTGTTTCACATAATCGGTTGCAACATAGTATCGGTCGATGTTTTCATGTACCCAAATCTTATGGAGACAAAAATCTGTCATGACGTTAAAAGTTGGAATTACTTTACCTGTTTTGTTTCGGTATTCTGGTACAACAATCATCGGGAATGTAATAATGATGATATCCGGATTGTGTAACTGAATTAATTCATCGAGACGCTTATTTCCCATCTTTAAATAAATGTTAAATTTGCGTTTATTGTAAATTTTATCTACACCGTAATAAAACAAGCGATAAAATTGTTTCCCAATGGAAAAGCTCTTCAAGTATAAATATTGAGTCACTTCTGACACAATGGGATTCGATTCTTGATACAAATTAGAAACTAAAACATGTTCAAACCCTTGGGATTTGCATTCATCATACAGTGTTTTTGCTACCTGCATATGTCCATTTCCATAATTTGCGGTCAAGATTAATATTTTTTTATTGGTATTCAAGAATATTCACCTCAAATGTAATCAACAACAACAAAACTTCGTACGAAAACTATTAATCTCATAGGTCTACATATACATAAAGATAACATATAAACAGTTAGAGCATATCATTCGTTACGAAAGAATTAAACTAATTTTAAAAAACAAACAGATTCAATTGATAATGGAAGACAGAGCCATTTGTATTTTAACACATTTTGTCGATTTATCATCAGACGACAGTCTATTTATTCCCAAACGTATGGTGTCTCTTGATAAACATAATAATTAAGCCAATTCATAAACAATAAGGTGGCATGGGCTTTCCAGCGATTTACTGGGACTAATGTGTCACCATCTTCTATAAAATAGTGGACAGGTTTTTGGACTGTATCATGTTTCAACAAATCTCTTTCATATTCCTGCATCAATGTGTCTGTATCATATTCAGGATGTCCAGTTAAAAATACTTGTTTATCATCATCTGAAACAATTAAACAAACACCCGCTTCTTCAGACATACTCAAAACCTTCAAATTCGGCGTGTTTTTTAATTGTTCTGTATTAATATCTGTATGCCTAGAATGTGGGACATAGTATACTTCATCGAAACCTCTGACTAATCTTTCTTTTTTCTCTTTCACAAGATGCTCAAATACACCAAATTTTTTCTCAGGAAGCTTGATTTTTTCAATCCCGTAATGATGATATAAACCTGCCTGTGCACCCCAGCAAATATGAAGGGTAGATGTCACATTGGTTTTACTCCAGTCTAAAATGTCCTGCAGCTCTTTCCAATAAGAAACTTCTTCAAAAGGTAAGTGCTCAATTGGTGCGCCAGTGATGATCATTCCATCAAATTTTTTATGGCGGATCGATTCAAAGGTCGTATAAAATTCATCTAGATGCTCTCTCGACGTATTCTTCGGTGTATGTGTACTTGGAATCAAAAACGTGAAGTACACTTGCAAAGGAGAATTTCCGAGCATTCTCAGCAGCTGCGTTTCAGTTTGTATTTTTTTTGGCATTAAATTTAAGATCACGATATTCAAAGGACGGATATCTTGCTTGAATGCCCTTGTCTCATCCATGACGAAAATATTTTCGCTCTCTAGTATTTGTTTTGCCGGCAGATGAACTGGTATGTTAATAGGCAACTCGCCACCCCCTGAACCAAAGCTAATTTCACTTCATTATAGGAACTTTCTGGCGATATTTCAATGTTTCAATTATGTTACAATGAAAAATAGAGCAAAAAAGAATGCTGTTTCTGTAAAAAAAGGAGGCCATTTTGTTATGATCACAAAGCATTTATCAGATATTGACATTGCCCAAAAGGCTACACTGAGACCGATTCAAGACATCGCAGCAAAGCTGCAAATACATGACGAAGAATTAGAAAGCTATGGTTTCACAAAAGCGAAAATATCTTTGACTATTTTTGACCGTTTAAAGGAACAAAAAGAAGGGCACGTGATTCTTGTCACTTCGATCAATCCTACGCCAGCAGGTGAGGGGAAATCCACTGTAACTGTCGGCCTTGGTCAAGCCTTCGAAAAAATTGGCAAAAAAGCGATCATTGCGATGCGTGAGCCATCATTAGGTCCTACAATGGGAATTAAAGGTGGTGCAGCGGGCGGAGGATATTCACAGGTGCTGCCAATGGAAGAAATCAATCTTCACTTCACTGGAGATTTTCATGCCATTACATCTGCACATAACGCCTTATCTGCATTTATTGATAACCATATCCATCACGGAAATGAACTCGGCATCGACACGCGCCGTATTGTGTGGAAGCGGGTTCTTGATTTAAACGATCGTGCATTAAGACAGGTCGTTGTCGGACTTGGCGGTCAGTTAAATGGGTATCCTAGAGAAGACGGATTTGACATTACAGTGGCTTCTGAAATGATGGCGATCCTCTGTTTAGCAGACGACTTAAACGACTTAAAAAAACGTCTTTCTTCTATTGTTGTTGCCTATAATCAAGAGGGCGAGCCAGTCACAGTTGGAGCACTTGGATATGAAGGTGTTCTGACGTTACTTTTAAAAGACGCACTCAAACCGAACCTTGTTCAAACGATTGAAGGAACTCCAGCCCTTGTCCATGGCGGTCCTTTTGCCAATATTGCACATGGATGCAATAGTTTAATTGCAACCAAGATGGCAGCAAAATTAGCTGATTATGTCGTAACAGAAGCTGGATTTGGAGCAGATCTTGGAGCAGAAAAGTTCCTTCACATTAAAACAAGAACTGGTGATTTCAAACCTGGTGCAGTTGTTATTGTGGCAACAGTTAGAGCATTAAAGATGCATGGCGGAATGAAGAAAACCGAACTGAAAGAAGAGAATGCACACGCCGTATTAGAAGGTATACATAATTTAGAAAAGCATATTGAAACCGTACAAGCTTTTGGTCTTCCATATATCGTCGCGGTAAACCGGTTTATTACGGATACAAAAGAAGAGATTCAAGCGATAGAAGATTGGTGCGGCAAACATGGCCATCCAGTCAAAGCCGTGAATGTATGGGAAGAAGGAGGAGAAGGCGGGACAGCTCTTGCCGAGGAACTAGCGGCACTCATTGAAAAGAAAAAGAACAACTTTACCTATTTGTATGAAGAGAATGATTCCATTGAAGAAAAGTTATCTAAAGTAGCCAAAGTGGTATACGGGGCAGAAGGGGTCACGCTCACATCCAAAGCAAGAAAGCAGCTGGCAGCCATTGAGGAAAACGGCTGGGCTCATTTACCGGTTTGTATGGCAAAAACACAATATTCTCTTTCGGATGATCCAGCTTTAATCGGCAGACCTAAAGGCTTTACCATTACGATTCGAGAGTTAAAGCCATCTGTAGGAGCAGGGTTTATTGTGGCCTTAACTGGAAGCATTTTGACAATGCCTGGATTACCTAAAAAACCTGCGGCTCTTGAAATGGATTTATTAGAAGACGGCAGTGTGACAGGACTCTTTTAAACGGGAGCATAAAAAGCGATTTTCTAAAAGAAGCATGTTACGATAAGAAAAAGTGAATCCTAGGAGGCTATGAGATGTCAATTTATGATATTCAGGTCAAGACCATTAACGGTGAGGAAAAATCGATGGCAGACTACAAAGGAAAAGTGCTCATTATTGTAAACACAGCAAGCAAATGTGGACTGACTCCTCAATTTAAACAATTACAAGAGCTATATGATCAATATCATGAAAAGGGCCTTGAAATTTTAGGATTTCCGTGTAACCAATTTATGAACCAAGAGCCAGAAGGAGAAGAAGCCATTCAAGAATTCTGTTCTTTGAATTATGGAGTGACCTTCCCAATGTTTGCGAAAGTAGATGTCAATGGCGAAGAGGCGCACCCGCTGTTTAAGCATTTAACAAGTGAAGCGAAAGGTGTGCTTGGGACAAAAACAGTGAAATGGAATTTCACAAAATTTATCGTGGACCAAAACGGAGAAGTCACTGAACGATTCTCTCCGAAAACACCTCCAAAAGAATTGGAAAGCTCAATCATCGCTCTGTTGGACAAATAAGGTGCTGACGATCATGCAGCAAAAACAATTGGAGGCAGCTGCCTCCTTTGTTTCAGATAGGCTGAAGGATGAACCGACTGGACACGATGCGGCTCATGTTGCTCGTGTGCGCCAGCTTGCCGTTCGTATTGCAAATCAGGAAGGCGGCTCTCTTTTTATCATCGAAATGGCGGCAATTGTACATGATGTCATTGATGAAAAGCTGTCAAGTGAATGGAAGATTACGAAGGAGCAGCTTGAGCGCCAGCTCCTTTTGTGGGAAGTGGGCACGCGGGATATCCGCTATATTATGGACATCATTACAACGATGTCTTTTCGTCATCGGCATAAGCAGTTTAGGCCAATGACGTTAGAAGGGGCTATTGTTCAAGATGCGGATAGGCTGGATGCGATAGGAGCAAGCGGCATCGCTAGAGTGTTTACGTATGCTGGCGCAACAGGTGAGCCCCATTATACAAAGGACACGCAGCAGGGCTCTGTGCTAAAGCATATGGAAGAAAAACTGCTCAAATTAAAAGACTTGATGAACACTCATGCAGGAAAGCAGCTTGCCGATGAGCGGCATGAATTGATGAGTTTATTTATCAAGAAGTGGAAAGAAGAATGCGGCCTTACAGATGAGTAGGGTCTTTATGTGTGTAAGGAGGATATATCAATGAAAATAACAGCAATAGAACCAACGCCAAGTCCGAATACCATGAAGGTTATTTTGACAGAAGCACTTGCAGGCGGTAAAAGCAACAACTACAAAAAGGATCAAAAAGACGAAGCGCCAGAAATGATCAAGCGTATTTTAAGCATTGAAGGTGTAAAAGGGGTTTATCATGTCGCAGACTTCTTAGCGGTCGAGCGAAATGCAAAGTTTGACTGGCAGGGTATTTTACAACAGGTCAGAGAAGCCTTTGGACAAGAAACAGAAGGTCTTCAGGAAGGATCGCAGTCAGGTGATGACACATTTGGCGAAGTGAAAGTGTTTGTCCAAATGTTTAATGGTATTCCAATGCAGGTCAAACTGTCAGATGGTGAAAGAGAAGAACGGTTTGGCATGCCTGAACGTTTTCAAGCAGCCATTTTAAAGCTTAGAAGCAGCTCAGACAATGTCGTGTTTGAGCGTGTGTGGAAAGAACACGGCGTTCGTTTTGGGGAATTTGCTGATATCGGTCAGGAAGTCACAGAGGAGCTGCAAGCAGCCTATGATGATGAGCGTTTAGCCCGATTAACAGAGGCAGTTAAAGAGGGACAGGAAGCTGTAGATAGACAGGTGAACCGAAAGGCGTATGATGTAACAGAAGACATGCTGCAAGAGGAAGATTGGAAAAAACGTTTTGCCCATTTAGAGCAAATGCAGCCAGAGCAAAAGGATATACCTGTTTTAATGAAAGCAATGGAGGATCCAAAAACGTCTATTCGCAGACAAGCCGTTGTGAATGCTGGCATGATTGAAGATCCTGCCATTCTGCCTATTTTATATAAGGGGCTCGAAGACAAAACAGTGACGGTCCGCAGAACGGCTGGCGACTGTATTTCTGACCTTGGTGACCCTAGTGCTATAGCAGCCATGATCGCAGCATTAAAGGACCCGAGTAAGCTTGTCCGCTGGCGTGCTGCTATGTTCCTTTATGAAGAAGGAGACGAAACGGCACTTGAAGCATTAAAAGAAGCAGAGCAAGACCCTGAGTTTGAAGTCAGTCTTCAAGTGAAAATGGCGATTGAGCGCATTGAGCATGGAGAAGAAGCGAAAGGCTCTGTATGGAAGCAAATGACAGAAAGTAGAAAGAATGCATCCGAATGATGAGAAAGATGAACAAGCTGCCAATGAAAAGCAGCTTGTTTTTCTAAAAATGATAGACAGAAAAATTTTTTTAGAAAAATTATTTTGAATATTGTTGAAATATGCGAAAAAACTCTATATAGTAGTACCAATATAGAATATTGGAGGTCAGATTTTATGACACGAACCTTGCTGAGCGCTTGCTTCAGCAGCCATGTTAGTCATCAGTCATTCATAGGTGGCTAAATAAACAGAAAATTTGTAAAATAAAATCAACTCAAAATCATGCAGTCAACAAGACTTGTAGTATAGGAGGCTTTTTAAACAGATGGCAGAACTACGCAGTAATATGATTAAACAAGGAATCGACAGAGCACCTCACCGAAGCTTACTAAGAGCGGCGGGGGTAAAGGATGAGGATTTCGGCAAGCCATTTATTGCCGTATGTAATTCCTATATTGATATTGTCCCAGGACATGTCCATCTTCAGGAATTCGGGAAGATTGTGAAAGAAGCCATTCGTGAAGCTGGCGGGGTGCCATTTGAATTCAATACGATTGGCGTCGATGATGGAATTGCCATGGGTCATATCGGGATGAGATATTCATTGCCAAGCCGTGAAATCATTGCTGACTCTGTAGAAACCGTTGTATCTGCTCATTGGTTTGATGGAATGGTTTGTATTCCTAACTGCGATAAAATCACACCAGGAATGATGATGGCAGCGATGCGCGTGAATATCCCGACTGTTTTTGTGAGCGGCGGACCGATGGAAGCGGGTAGAACAAGTGATGGCAGAAAAATTTCTCTTTCTTCTGTATTTGAAGGCGTTGGTGCATACCAGTCAGGTAAAATCAATGAAGAGGAATTAAATGAATTAGAGCAGTTTGGCTGTCCAACCTGTGGATCTTGTTCAGGTATGTTTACAGCTAACTCAATGAACTGTTTAGCGGAAGCACTCGGGATTGCTCTTCCTGGCAATGGAACGATTTTGGCGACATCACCAGAGCGAAGAGAATTTGCGAAAAAGTCTGCAAAACAACTCATGGAGCTCATCAAAAAAGACATTAAACCGCGGGATATTGTCACTGAAAAAGCAATTGATAATGCATTTGCATTAGATATGGCACTTGGTGGTTCAACCAATACCGTTCTTCATACATTGGCGATTGCAAATGAAGCAGGTGTTGAATATTCACTTGAACGCATCAATGAAGTAGCAGAACGTGTGCCTCATTTATCGAAACTTGCTCCAGCTTCAGATGTTTATATTGAGGATTTACATGAAGCAGGCGGCGTTACAGCGGCACTAAATGAATTGTCTAAAAAAGAAGGAGCTCTTCATTTAGATACAATGACCGTCACTGCGAAAACGCTTGGTGAGAACATTGCCGGGCATGAGGTAAAAGATTATAACGTCATTTATCCAATTGACAAACCATTTACTGAAAAAGGCGGCTTAGCCGTTTTATTTGGAAACCTTGCGCCAGATGGAGCCATCATTAAAACGGGCGGGGTACAAGACGGGATCACACGCCACGAGGGACCTGCGATCGTATTTGAATCCCAAGAAGAAGCCCTTGAAGGCATCATTAATAGAAAAGTAGAAGCAGGACATGTTGTCATTATTCGCTACGAAGGACCTAAAGGCGGACCTGGCATGCCTGAAATGCTTGCACCTACTTCACAAATCGTCGGCATGGGACTTGGACCAAAGGTTGCTTTAATTACAGACGGACGTTTTTCTGGCGCTTCTCGCGGATTGTCTATTGGACACGTCTCTCCAGAGGCAGCTGAGGGCGGCCCGCTTGCCTTTGTTGAAAATGGTGACCATGTCGTTGTTGATATCGAGCAGCGCATTTTAAGCGTAGATGTTCCAGAGGAAGAATGGGAAAGAAGAAAAGCAAACTGGAAAGGCTTTGAGCCAAAAGTGAAAACGGGTTATCTTGCTAGATATTCAAAACTTGTGACATCAGCCAATACAGGCGGAATCATGAAAATTTAATCTAATATCGAACATTTGAAAATTGGCTCTCTCTATAGTATCCTTTATTCACAACATAAGGATTATATAGAGGGGGCTTTTTTATGTCAATGGCATATGAAGAATACATGCGCCAGCTCGTTGTACCGATGCGTCAAGAGCTGACAAGTGCAGGATTTCAAGAACTAACAACGGAAGAAGAAGTAGAACAAACGATGCAAGAAAAAGAAGGAACGACATTTGTGGTAGTCAATTCTGTATGCGGGTGCGCTGCAGGCTTAGCACGCCCAGCTGCTACACAAGCTGTGATGAAGGCAGAAAAAACTCCAGATCGAATTGTAACAGTTTTTGCTGGTCAGGACAGGGAAGCAACGGCAAAAATGAGAGAATACTTCACAGGCGAAGAGCCATCGTCTCCATCTATGGCACTTCTAAAAGGAAATGAACTCGTTCATTTTATCCCGCGTGAAGAAATTGAAGGTCATGAAATGGAAGACATCATGAACAACGTCTTATCTGCATTCGAAAAACATTGCTAATACAAATGTTGAAATGTCCTGTGATCGAATCAGGGCATTTTTTCTTGATCATGATGGAGGAACCGCATGCTTATCACAACAAGCTTTAGAGCAAATGAAGAAACAATTGAAACAGCAAAAGCCCTTGCAGAGGATTTACACGGTGAGTATGTAGACAGGCGCAAACAATCCGTCAAGCAGCTTGCGATGAAACGAGGAGACGTCCTTGTTGTGGGGAATGAAAGATTCGAATGGTATCAGCCAAATGGTGAAAAATTCTTCTTCCACCCAAGCTCAGCGATGTTCAGAGTGAAGAGGCTCCTGCGCGGAGAAAAGGATCCTTTAATCGAAGCCACGCAGCTTCAGCCGGGCGATTCCTTTTTAGATTGTACGCTTGGCTTAGGGTCAGATGCCATTACAGCAAGCATGCGAGTAGGTACGAATGGAAGGGTCATCGGTATCGAAAAGAATCCGATGACAGCATTATTAGTACGAGAAGGACTAAACACATGGGAGACGGGGGTAAGAGAGGCAGATGAAGCGATGAAACGGATATCTGTTGTAAGTGGAGACAGTATCGAGCAGCTAAAAAAGCTCTCTGATGAATCATTTGATGTCGTCTATTTTGACCCGATGTTTGAGGAGACGATTCAAGAATCTGCAAGTATCGCCCCGCTACGTCATGCAGCAGAGCACGACTTTGACCACGAAACAGCCGTCCAAGAAGCACTGAGAGTGGCGAGAAAAAGAGTGGTTTTAAAAGATCATTGGAAAAGCACACGATTTCTAGCAGACTCCTATCAATTTCACGTTTTAAAACGAAAAACAGCCCAATTTCATTATGGATATATTGAGAAAGAAAAAAGCCCTCACTAAAGGCTCAGGTGTGCAGACAACTCCTTCAATTCCTTGTCAATCATCTAAAAAAGCCCTTATTTAGGGCTTTTAATCTGTAATCTCCATATAGACAAAATAAAATAATGTCAGCAAGGAAGCCGTAATAAAAAACCCTTCAAGCATACCCATTCCTCCCAAATTTTAGTCGCCCTTACTGCTATTGTAAACGTTTTATTATGAAAAAGAAAGTCTCAAATCGGCGGCCAAATTGAATGACTGAAAATTCATTATATGCTAGAATAGCAGTATGATAACTTATGGAAGGAATTAGATATCATGAAGATGTGGATGAGAAAAACGCTTGTTGTGCTCTTTACGATTGCAACTTTTGGTTTAGTCTCTCCTCCATCGGCTTTGATGACAGACAAGCCCTCTGAACTTTCTTCATCTGATAAAACGCCTTATACAGCTGTTTATGATACATCAGATGAATTGCGCAGCTGGGAACTAACGCAAGAGGAAAGCAAAGAGCAGATAGACCCCTTTGAGCAATATAAGCAAGAGGTGCTGTCAAGTGCAGAAAATCAATCCTTTCTCAAATTTGGCCGTAAAATCACACCTGTCATTGAGGACGAGTACAGAGAAGAGATTCAGCCGAAGATTGAACAAGTGTTAACCGACTATTTAACAAATTTCAAAGATGACGAAAAATTTCAAGATGTTGTTTTAACTGATCAGCCTTCAAGCGGAAATGGCGAAAAAATCTTCCACATTTACAATCGCAAGACCGGAGAAGATTTGCTCCGTTTTCATGTCAGAAGAGATCAGCCGCCTCACAGCGGATATTGGTTTAACTTTCATTACCATACAGCAGAAGATGGATTCCAGACGCATCATGAACTCGGTAATATTTACTGGGATAAAAACACCCCGCCGAGCTGGATGAGCCACTAGAAGGAGATGTCATGCCAATTGAAAAAATATACAATGAACGAAATGGTGCAGATTACAAAACAAATGTTAAACGAACGCGGAGTGAAAATTGAAGATATCGCACACATTGTGCTGAAGCTCCAGGAAAAATATCATCCAAACCTTCCACTTAGTGTCTGTATTGAAAATGTTGAAAAAGTGCTGAATAAAAGAGAAATTGTCCATGCAGTTTTAACAGGACTTGCCCTTGATCAGCTGGCAGAAAAAAAGCTTTTACCAGAACCTTTACAGCACTTAGTTGAAACAGATGAGCCGCTATATGGAATTGATGAGATTATTCCGCTTTCCATTGTCAATGTATATGGATCAATCGGTTTGACCAACTTCGGTTATTTAGATAAAGAGAAATTTGGTATTATTCGAGAATTAGATGAGGGCCGTCCAGGCGAAGTGCATACTTTCCTTGATGACCTAGTCGCTGCACTTGCCGCAGCAGCTGCAAGCCGCATTGCTCACTCACACCAAGATATTAAGGATGAAGAGCAGGAACGAGTGAATCAAGCATAAAAAGAAAAACATGTCTGCTCCATCATGCAGGCATGTTTTTTTGGTTTCAACAAAAGCTGAAATAAGGTAAACTACAACAAGAACATAAATAAAGGATGAAAAAAAATGAAACAATACAAAGAGTTATGCCGTCATGTATTACAGCACGGGGATGAAAAAGGTGACAGAACGGGTACAGGTACAATCAGTACGTTCGGTTACCAGATGAGATTTGATTTACAGGAAGGATTTCCTCTCTTAACCACCAAGAAATTACACCTGAAATCGATCATTCATGAGTTGCTTTGGTTTTTAAAAGGTGATACAAATGTCAAATATCTTCAAGAAAATGGTGTCCGGATTTGGAACGAATGGGCAGATGAAAATGGAGAGCTGGGCCGTGTATACGGGGCGCAGTGGAGATCGTGGGCGAGCGGAGACGGCGAGACAGTGGATCAGATCACAAAGCTGATCCATGATATTGAACACAACCCGAATTCAAGACGACTGATAGTCAGTGCTTGGAACCCGGGGGAAATTGATCAAATGGCGCTTCCTCCTTGTCATTGTCTGTTTCAATTTTACGTATCAAACGGAAAGCTTTCTTGCCAGCTATATCAAAGATCAGCAGATATCTTTTTAGGCGTGCCATTTAATATCGCTTCATATGCTCTTCTAACGATGATGATTGCCAAAGTCACAAATCTTGAGCCAGGTGAGTTTATTCATACACTAGGAGATGCTCATATTTACCAAAATCATCTTCCGCAGGTGAAAATGCAGCTAGAGCGCGAGGAGCGCACGCTTCCTACGCTTCGTATCACAAGGGATGTAAAGAGCATTTTTGATTTTACCTTTGATGATTTTGTGCTTGAGAACTATGATCCGCATCCGCATATTAAAGGAGAAGTCAGTGTATGATTTCCATGATTGTGGCGACAGGAGAAGACAGAGTCATTGGTCAAGATAATCAAATGCCTTGGCATTTACCAGCAGATCTAGCGTATTTTAAAAAAGTCACAGGCGGTCATACGATTGTCATGGGCAGAAAAACCTTTGAATCTATTGGACGAGCGCTGCCTAACCGCCGAAACATTGTGCTCACCACAAGTTCTTCTTTTAAAGCAGAAGGATGCGAGGTTGTTCATTCAATTGCTGATATTTTGGCAATTGGGGAAAGCGAGACAGAGTTATTTATCATTGGCGGGTCTAAGCTGTATGAAGAAATGATGCCATATGCGGATCGGTTATATATCACGCACATTCACTATGCGTTTGAAGGAGACCGCTATTTCCCGTATTACAATGAAGACGAATGGACGATTGTATCACGCGAAAAAGGCCATCGTGACGAAATGAACCCCTACAATTATGAATTTGTCGTATATGACAAAAAAGGATAAGTGAGTAGGAGGAGTACGGTTGTTTCGTTATTGGTTTTTAACGATTTATGTTGTTGTATCCTTTTTAAAAAGTATGAGGCATTTGTACGATCATGAATTAACAGATCCACGCATTTCCTATACGAAACGAATGCATCTCATTCATGAGCATGCAAAAAGGTTTGCCCGGGGATGTATTGATCAATCAGGATCAGTCATGACCATTCATCAGCAAAAGAAGCTGCCAGATGGCCCGGTTATTTATGTCACAAAAGAGCTGAATCCAGTTACGACGACATTATTGATTGGCCACCTTGAGAAGCCATTTGCTTTCATGGCAAAGCCGAAGCTCTTTCGATATCCGATTTTAAAACAATGGCTGAATAAAATGGCGGTTATCCATCAGAATCAAACGGATGAGGTCTTGTTAGAAGAAGCAAAAGAAAGAATCATGTCTGGGCAGAGTATATTGCTTTCAGAAGCATATCGTCACATTGCAGAGGCGCTTGCTGAAGAATCCGCTTGTCCGCTTGTACCAATTGACACAAGCGGAACGGATCGTCTTTTAACGGGGAAGATCGTGAAAAGAATGCGACCTGTTAATGTCGATATTCATATTAAAGCACCTGTCTTGATCAGTGATTTCGCACAAAAGCGTGCATAAGAAAAAACCAGCATCCGAATAGTGGATGCTGGTTTTTTTCATGCAGCAGGAACGTTTACGCAATAGAATAAAATACAGAAGAACATCGACGCGCTGCCGCCGAGAACAAAGCTGTGCCAAATCGCATGATGATAGGGGATTTTCCGCCAAATATAAAAGATGGTTCCGACTGAATATAAAATGCCGCCTAACAGTAAGAGACCAAATCCTACACCTGTTAATTGGATGTAAAGCGGTTTGATGGCAATGATAATCATCCAGCCCATTAATAAATAGACGAGGGTGGATACGATAATAAAACGTTTGACGAAAAAGATTTTAAAGACAATCCCACCAGCAGCAAGGGCCCATACAATCGCAAGGAGCGTATAGCCGAGTGCTCCTTTTAGTGGTCCAAGTAAAAAGGGTGTATATGTACCAGCAATCAATACATAAATAGCCGAGTGGTCGAGTATTTCAAAAATATCTTTTGTTTTTTTGTGCCGAATGCTATGAAGCAGGGTTGAGCTTAAATAGAGCAGCAGCATGGATGCACCAAATATTGAAAAGCTGATAATATCTGTGACGGTGCCGTATTGAACAGCGAATAAGACGAGAAACACAATGGCTGGGATGGATAAAATAACACCAATGCCATGTGTAATGGCGTTTGCAATTTCTTCTTTTACAGTAAACAATGGATCTCCTCCTTTTATTGAACCGGTATATAACCATCAAGCGACTTCAGGAATGAAAGACCTTCAAGTGTAATCTTTGTTCCGGCCCTGCCTTTTCCTTTCGTCACGTATGCTTTTTTCTCAAGATCATCTAAGCGGTTTCTCACCTGCTGAGGGGTCAGCGGGATGTCTCCTTGTTTGCTTAATTCAGACAAGATGCGCCTGCTGGCTGCTTCTCCTTTTTCATTGAGAGATTTAATGGCTTCCAGCAAGAAAACAAATTCTTGTTTTTCCATTAGTGTGAGCTGGTGTTCTTCCTTTTTTCCTTTTACGGCTGAGGGAAGAGGTGCTAACACAAAGGGCGGTAAATGATGTAAAAATACTGTGTGGCCTTCGAGTATGGCCGCAGCGTAATGAACGATATTTTTGAGCTCTTGCACATTTCCTTCAAATGGATACTGCTGCAAGGCTTCCCAAACACTTGGATCAATATCAGGTGCCATGTTCAGCTCTTGAAAGAAAGCATTTGTTAACACAGGAATGTCTGTTTTTCGTTCGGCTAAAGCCGGAAGGGCCAAATGAAGAACATTCAGACGATAAAACAACTCGGGTAAAAAGGTAGAAGAAACCCTGAGTGCCTCTATTGATAAAGACGAAGAAGCGATTACTTTTGTTGCAGGTGACGTTTCTAGAAAGTGAATGACCTGGTGCTGCATAGAAATACTTAATGCGCCGATTTCATCTAAATAAAGAATTTGATTGTTTTTTTCTGTGAAGGCTTTCTGTAAGGTTTCTTCATTCAAGGTGGGGCAATACATGTGTGTCAGTGATGCGTTCGCCATTTCTTGGGCGAATAGCGTTTTGCCTGTGCCGATGTCTCCTGTTATCAAGACAGGCTGGTCGTTTCCTGAGAATTGTTTTGCCAGATGAATAGCATGCTTGATGTCTTGATGATCTCCATATATAGAAGTGAACGAATGTGTAGCCATAGGGTGATTCCTTTCTTTGTGGTTCTAATTGGTTCAATTGTAACACCCAATTAAAACAAATGTACAGGAAAACGAAAAAGTTTATAAAATTTATGATTGATCCGTGATCTATTGGTTTATTTTTTGAATATTCATGTTATAATGACAAATTAAATAAGGTTAAAGAGAAAGGATCTTGTACATGAAACCGTTGCTCAAAGAAAATACGCTAATTCAAGTGAAAGACATCTTAAAAGCCCATCAAAATTTGAAGGATGTAGTCATTCATACACCACTTCAAAAAAATGAGCGACTTTCTGAACGATATGAATGTAATGTCTACTTAAAAAGAGAGGATCTTCAAGTAGTTCGTTCCTTTAAATTAAGAGGCGCTTTTAATAAAATGAGCCAGCTTCCAAAAAATAAACTAGAAAATGGCATTGTTTGTGCAAGTGCTGGAAATCACGCGCAGGGTGTTGCCTATTCTTGCAAATATTTAGGCATCCACGGGAAAATCTTTATGCCTGCTACGACGCCAAGGCAAAAAGTATCACAAGTGGAGCTGTTCGGAAAAGAATATGTTGAAATTATTTTAACCGGAGATACGTTTGATGATTCGTATCATGAAGCTGTAAAATGCGGAGATGAAGAGAAGCGCGAATTTATCCATCCGTTTGATGATTTGGATGTGATGGCAGGACAAGGAACGACTGCTGTAGAAATATTAAATGATATCGAAGAGGAGCCTCACTTTTTATTTGCAAGTGTCGGAGGTGGAGGTCTGTTATCTGGTGTTGGTACATATATCAAAAATATCTCACCAGAAACCGAAATTATTGCAGTCGAACCGCTTGGCGCAGCTTCACTGCATGCTTCACATGAGAAGGGCGAGGTTGTGACACTTGATTCGATCGATAAGTTTGTAGACGGAGCAGCGGTTCAACGGATTGGTGAAAAGACGTTTACATCGCTTCAATCTGTTGTTGATAAAATCAGTCTTGTACCAGAAGGGAAAGTATGTACAACGATTTTAGAGCTGTATAATCAATGTGCGATTGTAGCAGAACCGGCTGGCGCATTGCCGATCGCAGCATTAGATGCCCATCGCGAGGAAATTAAAGGCAAAAATGTTGTCTGTATTGTCAGTGGAGGAAATAATGACATCGGCAGAATGCAAGAAATCAAAGAACGCTCAATGATCTATGAAGGGCTTCAACATTACTTCATTGTCAATTTCCCGCAAAGAGCAGGAGCACTTCGTGAATTTTTAGATGAAGTGTTAGGGCCAAATGACGATATCTCACGCTTTGAATATACGAAAAAGAATAACCGAAGCAAAGGCCCTGCGCTAGTCGGCATCGAATTGAAAGAAAGAGATGACTATGCCGCGCTGATTGATCGGATGGATAAAAAAGGCTTCCACTATGTTGAAGTGAATAAAGATCAAGATTTATTCCACCTATTTATTTAGGCTTAACAGATAATTGGAAAAGAGGATTGATCGTTTGTGCTGCTCAAAACAATATGTTTTAGACGGATGGATGGAGCTCAGATCAAGGTAACAGAAGTCCCTGTTCTAAAGGGAGATGAGACGTATCGTTTCATGCTCACCTTTAGACTTGAAGCTTTCTTGAAAAAAGTCTATGTATCTAAAGGAAAGAGAGCTGTGTACTCTTTCAGAGAGGATGTGAAACGTAACGTCAAGTGGAGCACATATGAACAGATCTATCAAGAGCCTACACTGAAACACAATGCGTAAGCAGGAATCTTTGTCAAAAGGGGGAAGCAGCCATTTTGAAGTGGCCGTTGCTCAGTTTGGCAAGGATTTTTTTCGTGACAAGAAGAAAATGTGACAATTTCAAAAACGTTAGGTGAGTTGTTTTCAAGTATGCAGGAAATAAGGTAATATCATAAGTAAAGACTAAGACAGCAAGGATGAGACGATAGTGAAACAAATTAAAATTGTAACAGATTCAACTGTGGACCTTCCGCAAGAGAAAATCAATGATCTTTCCATTCACGTGATTCCGCTCAATATCTCCATTTCTGGAGTTGATTATATTGACCGAGTGAATATACAGCCAGATGAATTTATTGAAAAAATGGAGGCCGCTGAGGAACTGCCGAAAACGTCTCAGCCTGCGATCGGTCAATTCGTCGAATTATATGAAAAACTGACGGCAGATGGAAGTGAAGTGATCAGTATCCATTTAACTGGTGGAATGAGTGGTACTGTTCAAACTGCTGAAAGCGCTTCGAAGATGGTAGATGGAAACATCACGGTGATTGATTCGAATTTTATTTCCTATGGATTAGGATTTCAAGTCATCAAAGCAGCAGAACTTGCCAAAAAGGGTGCAAGCCGTGAAGACATCATCACTGAATTAGATAAAATCCGTCTTCAAACCAAGCTATATGTCACAATCGATACATTAGAAAATCTCGTCAAAGGTGGCAGAATTGGAAGAGGAAAGGCGCTGATCGGCTCACTTCTTCACATCAAACCAATTGCCAGCTTAACAGACGGGGTATACACGCCAGAAGCAAATGTGAGAAGCTACTCTGCGCTTGTCCGCCATTTGACAAAACAGTATGTACAGGCGGTAAAAGGAAAAACAGTTCAAGCCATTGGCATAGCGCATGCAGATGCATTAGAACTCGCCGAAAAGCTAAAAAACGCGCTGCTTGATCACACACCTGAAGCACTGATTGATATTGCCTACACAACACCGATTATTTCGTGTCATACCGGAAAGGGCGCTATAGGCTTTACTTTTTATACCGATTGATGGAAAAAGGGGATGGACATATCATGGATAGAAAAAGGGGAGCCTTGCTTGGTGCGCTTATGATGATAAGCGTGCTTCTTTTAGTCTCATGTTCAAATGGACAAATCAAGGATGCGTTAAATTATCAAATAGAGCCGTTTGAGTTTGAAAACCAAAATGGTCAAAAGGTGTCATTGGATGATTTGAAGGGGAAAATATGGGTAGCAGATTTTATTTTCACAAGCTGTGAAACGATCTGTCCGCCGATGACCGCTCATATGACAGAGCTGCAAAAACGGTTAAAAGAAGAAAAATTGGATGCGCATATCATTTCCTTTAGCGTGGACCCTGAGGTCGATTCACCGAAAAAGCTAAAAGATTTTGCAAAAGCATATCCATTGTCCTTTAAAAATTGGGATTTTCTCACTGGGTATTCACAGTCAGAAATTGAAAAATTCGCAATGAAAAGCTTTAAAACCATTGTAAAAAAACCTGAAGATGAAGACCAAGTGATTCATCAGTCCCTGTTTTTCCTTGTCGATCAAGAAGGGAAAGTGATGAAAAATTATGATGGCGTGCAAAACACACCATATGATGACATCATCAAGGATATCAAAACGCTTAGCCGAAGCTAGCATAAGGATGTTCAAATGAGCGAAAACATGATACACTTTTTTAATCAGAAAAAGGAGGGACATCATCGTTTGAAGGCTCGTTTGATTTTGATTGTGATGTCTCTAGCTTTTGTTCTTTCTGCATGTTCCGCGCAAGAGGCTGGCATAAAGGATAAACTAGAAGACACACAAAACGTAAAAGAACATATTACCATCGCAGCGGTTGGAGATTCCTTAACAGAAGGGATCGGAGATCAAGATAAAAAAGGCTATGCAGGCATAACTCGTGACAAGATAGAAGCTGTGGACGGCGTGCAATCTGTCACATTAAAAAACTATGCCATTAAAGGCAGTAGAACAGTAGATTTACTAAAAAGATTAAAAGAAAAAAAGGTGCAGGACGGACTGAAAGACGCTGACTATATTTTCTTTACGATCGGCGGGAATGATCTCATGCATGTTGTTCGTCAAAATGTGCTTAATTTGACGTTTGCTCCTTTTCAAAAAGAGCAAGGTCCTTTTGAGGAGCGCTTTAAAACCATTCTTGCTCAACTGAGAGAACAGAATGACCATGCGAAAATCATGTATGTCAGCATGTACAATCCTTTTAAATTCAGTTTGTCTGAGCTGCGAGATATTGATGAAGTCGTTCAAGACTGGAATGCCGCTGCCAAAAAGGAACTCAAAAAAGACGGCAATGCGGATATGATCAATGTAGCAGATTTATTTGAAGAAGGTTCTGATGAAAAATTACTGGCAGATGATGATTTCCACCCAAACCAAAAGGGGTACTCTCTTATGGCAAATCGTTTATTCTCCAAAGTGAAAAAAGAAGGACTGCCGAAGGAATAGGGTGAAATAGATGAAAAAATGGAAAAGCTTATTTTTTATTTTACTTGCAATCAATCTATTGATTGTGATTGGCTGCGGTATTTTGATCATGCTGCCAGGCGGTCAATCCGCTTCAACCAAAGAAGTGAAAAGCGAATATGCTTTTAATATATCCAGCTCAAAGGAATCACTTACCAGCTTTGTGAATGATTATTTGAAAAATCAAGGATCAAATGATATGCCAGACTTTCATGTAGCGATTGATCAAGATGTGAAAGTAACAGGCGCGATTAAAGCTTTCTCTTCAACGATTGATGCCAACGTCTCATTTACGCCAACTGTTGAAGATAATGGTGATGTGCTTTTGAAAGTGGATGACTTTTCAATTGGACAATTGAGCATTCCGATTAGTTTTGTTTTAAGCTACATGGGTCAGTTCTATGAGCTGCCAGAATTTGTTCATGTAAAACCGGATCAAAAAACGGTTGAAGTGCGTCTTTCAGAAATGCCGCTGACGAATGATATGTATGTGAAAGCAAACAAAATTGATCTACAGAACGATGAGATTGAATTTTCATATTATCATCCAAAGCAATAGAACGTGTGAGTCAGGAGTGAAATCATGAAGCGAGTCTATCAATATTTTAGTTTACTGTCGTTTTTATTTGCTGCGTACTTTGGCATAACAGCTGCCAATGCTTTAAAAGCAGAAAATATCGATCAGTTTTACTTAAATATTGCCTACTGTGCATTATTTCTAGGCACGATGATTCTTGCTTTTGATTTTCAAAAGCAAGAAAAAGCTGAAGATGTCTCTTAAGGAGCCTTTTCCACTTAGGAAAGGCTCTTTATTATAATTGCCGAGACAAAACCACCTTTGCCATAAGTTCAGGATCTCCGTTAGCAAAACCATGAAGCAGAATCAGGTATGCACGCTTTGTTTGCAGATGAACTTTTGGGATATCAAGCAGTACACTTTGAGTGCCAGCGGCTTTCAATTCAAAATGATATTTATTTGGAGAGAAATGATGAATGTGGGTGCTGTTTACATAATTAAGTTCTTTCGATATGATCCCTTGGTCTCGTTCATATATATCTATAGAAGGAAGATCCGGAGACAACTGTACAAACGTAAGTGCTGACAGGTCTTCTTGTTTGATCAAAGTAGTCTGCTGCTCAGTCAGCAGTGCAAAGCCTGCACGTGCACCTGTGATACATAATGTGTAGACCTCGCCGCTCTTAAATCGAATGCGGGAATGAAGAATTCTCTCATTTGTAGCCAATTTGACCACTTCTATTTCATACATTCCTTCGTCCCACTCCATATAAGCCGTCAAATGGCTGTAAGGCATTGGTTTCATTACCTGCTTCCGGTTCACATAAACAGCGAGCTCACTTAGATCTGGCGCAGCGTGAAATAATCGAATAAAGGCTTTTGATGAAGGGCTGCTTTGAAGATGCTCGTAGATGTCAGCGAATGGCCGATATGGAAAGTCATGATAAAAGAGCTGCTGCATGTCATCAATCCTTTCTTTCTCATACAATGGTGTTTTTTGTAGCGTATGCATGAAAAAGGCGATCTGTATAGGCAAAAGAAGCATAGAAAAAAGCCTGACGTATTCCGTCAGGCCGGCATGTTAAGAAGGAGAAGAATATTGATGATATTCAGCTAGTTTAATGAACGTTTTTTCTTCCTCAATTAAACCACAAACGCCGCACTGGACTTTCATTTGAGGACCTTGATAACTCAAGTGAAAAGGAGACAGCTGCTCTCCTTCGTATCTTTCGACAACTGCTCCCGTCGATGGATCTAGCTTTACAGGTTCTGAAAGCTGCTCAATGAGATTAAAGCGCGTTCTGTTTGTTTTACAGTTTGGACAAAGATAAGGGCTTGTCATGGTTCATTCCACCTCTTTTTATCCGTAGCATGTCCTGAGCGCTAAAATCTATGCTTAATCCTTTTGACTTTTATCCAGCTTTTTAAATAATTTGATCATGGTTTTTAGTTCTTCGTCATCAAATGATTCAAATCGCTCCATAAAGTATTCCGTTTTCTTTTTCTCAAAATGCTCAGTAATTTCCTTACCCTTATCGGTTAAGTGGATTTTGATGATGCGGCGATCCTCTTTTGAACGGATACGGGTGATCCAGCCTTTTTCTACGAGTGTGTCAGTCACAGCGGTAATATGACTTGCTGACACTCCAAGAATGGAAGCGAATTCCGTTACTTTTTTTGCACCTTGCTCACGGAGCAGATTTAAAATAAGAAATTCATTCCGAGATAATTCGTTTTCGAGCAGGCTGTTAATTTCATAACGGATCTGCTTAAATACGGTTCTCAGTAAAGTGTCCATTTCGTACATCATTTGTTTTCTTTGTTCCAATCATTAAACCCCCATTATATTTTAAAGATACGACAGAATGCTTTCTTTTATTTTAGGTATACAAGTCGTATCATTTTCATTATTTTTTATCATGTTATAATATGATGATACCATTTTTTAAATGAAGGGGGCACTAATATGTCTGAAAAACAAGAATTAGCCACATTTGCAGGAGGCTGCTTCTGGTGTATGGTTAAACCTTTTGATGAACAGCCGGGCATTATCAAAGTTGAATCAGGGTATACTGGCGGACATACAGTGAATCCGACCTATGAGGAAGTATGTACAAATACAACGGGACATAGAGAAGCGGTTCAAATCACGTTTGATCCTGACTTGTTCCCGTATGAGAAGCTGCTAGAACTATATTGGCAGCAAATAGACCCAACAGACGATGGCGGGCAATTTGGCGATAGAGGGGAATCTTACCGTACAGGTATTTATGTTCATCATGACGAGCAGCGAAAGCTTGCAGAAGCATCGAAAGAGCAGCTGAGCCAAAGCGGGATTTTCCAAAAGCCAATCGTTACAGAAATTTTAGACGCAGGTCCTTTTTATCCAGCAGAGGAATATCATCAGCATTATTATAAGAAAAACAAAATGCACTACGAACGATATCATGTCGGTTCGGGCAGAGCCGGTTTTATTGAGTCCCATTGGAGTGATAAGTAATGGCAAATGAAAAAGAAAAGCGTATAAAAGAATTAAACCGCATGCAGTACGAAGTCACGCAAAATAATGGCACAGAGCCGCCATTTCAAAATGAATTTTGGGATCATAAAGAAGAAGGGATCTATGTAGATATCATTTCTGGAAAGCCGCTTTTTTCTTCTTTAGATAAGTTTGATGCCCACTGCGGCTGGCCAAGTTTTACAAAACCGCTTGAAGACGAAGAAGTAGCAGAGAAGGTTGATACGAGTCATGGAATGGTGCGGACAGAGGTTCGCAGTAAAACAGCTGATTCTCATCTAGGTCATGTTTTTCCTGATGGACCAGGGCCAAACGGTCTTCGGTATTGTATTAATTCAGCCGCTTTAAAGTTTATCCCAAAGGATGATCTTGAAAAAGAAGGCTACGGGGATTTGAAACATCTATTTGATTGATCCATTTAAAAATCGTCACATGGAAAGCATCTGCTTCCGTGTGACGATTTTTTATTTTTTATGATGTGTATGATGTAATTGTTCGATGATGTTGAATAGCTTTTCTTTTGTAATGAGCGGTGCTTCTTTTGAGGTGTAATTCGTTAATTCAACTTTTTGAAAGGCAGGGTGCAGATGTGGTCTTGGTAAAATGGCATAAAATTGTTCATGTTCAAACAGTGCATCTGCTTCGTGCGGGAATGTGAGCTCCTCGTGAAGCTTTTCGCCAGGTCTTTTTCCGACTACAAGAATATCCGGAGATTTAGCATTGATTTGAGCGGCATATTCGTGAAACGCTTTTAAGAGATCGGCAAGCTGTAAGGACTCCATCTTGAGAATGAAGGTTTCGCCGCCTTTCATCATGATTGCTGCTTGAAGTGTGAGGGAAACAGCCTCTTCAATGGACATAAAAAAACGTGTCATATGAGGATCAGTCACGGTCAAAGGTTTTTCATTTAATAGCTGCTGGAGCATGATCGGAATGACGGAACCTCTAGATCCAAGTACATTGCCAAAACGTACAGAGCAAAACTTGGTTTTTTGATTTGGAATACTTTCGTTTGCTTGGAAAAATAGTTTTTCTGAAATCAATTTTGTTGCACCCATGGCATTAGTTGGAGAAACCGCTTTGTCAGTTGAAATGTTGACGACATGACTCACTTCATGTTCAATTGCGGCTTCAATGACGTGCTGCCCGCCGATGATATTCGTTTGAACGGCTTCGAACGGATTATCTTCACAAGTGGGTACTTGTTTTAAGGCCGCTGCATGAAAAATGATATCCACACCTTTGACGAGCTGTCTCACGCGGCTTGCATCCCGGACATCTCCTAAAGCGAATACGACCTCTGGATGATCTGCGTACTCATTTTTCATCATGTATTGTTTGCTGTCATCTTTACTGAAGACGATTATCTTCTTTGGAGAGCAACTTGTTAATTTATTTACGATTTGCCGGCCGATGGACCCCGTACCGCCTGTAACTAATATCGTTTTGTCACGAAAAAAGGTCTTCAAAGACGTTTCTATCTGTTTGGACATATCTAATCCCCCAACTCTCATTTCTCTACTTTGCATCATATGTGAAAGAGCGGCATTCGTTTGAGGAAAAGAACCACTTCATGCATAAATTAGGTGAACAAATTATAACCATCTGCTAGTCGTCTTAATAGAATATGGAGAGATAAGAGATCAACTAGAAAAACGAGAGACCTGAATACTTCAGTACTGCGGTCAGCTCGAGAAGAAAATGGTAAGGGAGCTGTGCGCGAGGGGAGAAGAGAAGACATGTATAGGGGAAATCGTATTTTAGCTATGATACCTGCATTTAGAAGTCACGACGGCCAGCATGATGAACACATACGTATATTGGCAGAGCGGCCGCTTATCTATTGGACCATTCAGCCGTTACTGCAAATGATTGAGTTAGATGAAGTCATTGTCTCTTCAGAGGATGTCAATACGCAAATCATTTCATCTCACTACGGAGCAAATGTGATTGAACTGCCAAGCACACATGTAACAGAACAAACGCCGTCGCTGTTAGCTGTGAAGCATGCGCTTGCTTATTTAGAGCGGGAGGGGAAAACCTTTGACATTGTGATATATCTGCATCCATCGTCTCCTCTAAGACAGCCGGCAGATATCGAGAAGTGCTTGCAGCTTTTAGTGGAGGGGGGATATGACTGCACGGCATCTTTTACAGAGGCGTTAGAGAACCCAAATGAAACTTGGACACTGCATGAAAACAATGAAGCCACTTTATATAAGGACAATCATTACTTTTTCATGCCAAAGCATGAGCAGCCATATACGTATGGTCGTCTTAATGGTGCGGTATATGCTTTTCATGCTCATTATGCAAAAGAATGCATTCATTCCTTTTTAGAAGGATCTGTCGGAGCATATATGATGGATCACACGCGGTCGCTTGTGGTGAAACAAGAGGCAGGCAGGAAAGAGGCCGAGAACGTCTTATTGGTTCGCCGAGATGCGGAAGATCATGCGTAAGCTGGCATTCAGCAAGAAAAAGCGCCCAGTTATAGGGCGCTTTCAGCGTGTAGACAAACCCTCGCATTCGGTGTCAGGTCTGTGCTCCGGTGCTCACGAATGTCAAATTCGCTCCGCTCCGGTACTCGCCCTTCCTAGACTGCAAAGGTTTTCTATCACGCTGAAAAGAAGACAAAGGGCTAAAATCAAGAACATTTTAGCCCTTTGTCAACAATCTGAAAGCGCCCAGTTATAGGGCGCTTTTTACGATCTCATAAAGCCTTTGTGGCATCGTATCAAATGTATTCCAGCGAACGGTTTGCTCGTAGTTGTTAAGTGCGATCGCCTTTCTTTCATCTGCATTTGATCCATAGTATTCAATCTGTTCTATCAAATCGTCCTCATCTTTGTAAAAAGCAAAGCTTGAAAAAAGATGCGGAGGAGGTAGATCCGTCAATTGAAAACTTCCAGTTGCAGCAATGTCAAACGCTCTGTTATTGAGACTCATATTTTGAATCATGGCTTTGTTTTTGTTATATACAAATTGAGCCGGCCTATGCGGATTCAGGACTATCGATGTTTGCTGATAAATGTCCGCCATTTGCTGAGGACTCAGCCAATTGGTCATCAGTGTGAAATCTCGATAATGTCTCCGTGATTTATTTAAATGACGGTGCCATTCCTTACCTGCAACGAGAATACGCCATTTGTTTTGCTGCAAGAGTGTATCGATGGCTTTGATGCGGTTGGGATAAGGGTAGCCAATGAGTGCAATGTCATACGTGCACATCTCTTCTAGTGATTCATTTTTGTGAAAGATACGTGTATTTGTCGGAATGGGAAAGTAGTGCGCATGATCAGCGCCTAATTGTTTGTAAAATGGCAAAACCCCTTCATCGATTGTTAAGATGATCCGCGCATCTTGTGCGCAAGCAGCCGATACATCTGTATAAAAGGGATCTTCTGTCATCCATAGAACAATCGGGATCTTTTCTTGTTTGAATTGATGAAGTACTTCGCTCGGAACATGATCACCGATCATCATCAAAACAAAATCCGGAGAAAATGTCCGGATTTTGTGCATGTGAGCGGGTAGAGATTCTCGTTCAATCTTTACACATGAAAAGGGGGAATCAATGAAGCTCTCTTCTACCCATTGATCAAACATGTGATAGATTCCGCTGTAGCCAGAGCTAATATAAAGAAGCTTCATGATAGCCCTCTCACATTAAGATGTGAACGTAACACTTTCAACTTTATCTACATCTAATAGAGTCGTTGCTGAGCCTGTAGGTGTGACAGAGCTCTCTTGTGTAACAAAGACAACACCTGTTGACGCATCGAATGATACGAATTGAACTGGCCCGATTAAGTCTCCTGAATCAGTGACAATGCTAATGACAGTTCCTGGTGAAAGTCTTGCAAAAATCCATCTTGCTGGCTGAGATACATCGAGTGTTGTAGCAGAATCTGAAGGTGATGCCTCAGCTGCCACTTCACTTAATAAATCATTCAATTTCTCTTCCATTTGAACTCCTCCTTCTTCAAGGTTAACTGTTAATGCACGAGTTAGTGGTCTGAAAAACACTTTCAATAGTTCTTTTTTTAATTCGGCACGCTTGTCGTTCATTTTTTCCCCATCCTTTCTTCATCAATTCAAACTCACCCCTATGTATATGCCGTTCATTTTTTTTGGCATAAGCATAACGCTGATTCCTGATTCTTTTTTTCAATTAATCAGTTCACACATTTTTAAAAATGTTTTCAAATGCTGAGGCTAAATGAAGCGACGCTCATACTCTAGTAAAGATTAAATGTGAAGAGAGAGGGATTATGAATGGAATTTGAACAATTATTAGATGGTTGGAACGAAGATTTACTAGAGTCGGAAGGAGTGCTTGAAGTCATCTTGATTTTACTTCTTCTTCGTCTTTTAGAAGAAAGTGAGGAAGAGAATGTGTCAGACATCAAAGAATTACTTCGTCCATGGCTTGAGCTTGGCATTCCGGTGCCGCGTGTTCATTTAGTCAATGGAGATGTACTTCAAAACGTGGTTGTCGTGCAATTGTTTGATACGGTAGCGGTCTTTAAAAACGCGACAAATCAGCTAAGAGTGAGTGTTCCTTATGTGAACATTGTCAGCTGGGGGGCTTTTTAATCTAATCAAAAAGGATAATGATCATGAAAGTATCGGTGATTTTAACAAGCTACAATAAACCAGATTTCATTGATCGTGTGCTAAAGAGTATGATAGAACAAACGTATCCAAATTGGGAGCTTTTGATTATGGATGATGGCTCAGAACAGGGCACCATTCAAAAAATTCAGCCCTATTTAAGTGATGAACGCATTCAGCTGTATTCGCACACAGTTCATCCGGCAAAACGGCTGTTAACCGCACGATATGCGACGCTTATTAATGAAGCATTAACCCGTATAACGGGTGAACTCATTTGTTATTTAACCGATGATACTGTGTACCATAAAGATCGTTTGCTTAAAATGGTGGATGTTTTTCGGTCGAATCCTCATGTAGATATTGTATATTCCTCGCAGCGGGTCGTGCATGTTGATCAGCATTTAGTGGAAACAACGAGCTATGTTCGAGAAGCAGGTCAAATCTTAGAGCATGCATCCTTTCAAGTGGACCATTGTTCGGTCATGCACAGAAGCTGCTTGCTTCCACTCATTCATGAAAAATACGGACAATATTGGGACGATGAGCCAAAGCACTGGCATCATGCAGATTCTGTATTTTGGATGAGACTGAATCATTTCGCTGCGTTTTTTCCATTAAAAGATGTACTGGATACAACGTATAAAACGCCCCATTCCTTTCATCATCTATTTTCGAGTATGCCGTATGATTTAATTGACGGAACGGTCATTGAAAAAGAAGGGGAATATTATCAAATCGCAGACGGGAAATTTCATGGAATTGAAAAACGCTGGATAAATGAAAAGAACAGGCGTGCGATCCGTGTTCCGCTGTTATGTGAGATGAAATATGAAATGAAAGAGAAGCTGGCAGTACCCAATTATACAGTCGTTACCGCAGATTATGGGAAAACGTTCTTTTATATTGAAGATCAGAAAAAAAGACGGTTTGCTTCAAAACGTGACGTGCAATATTTTCAGTTTCACCCAAAAGAGATCTATACGATTTCAAATGATCAGCTTCAGGCATTTGAGGATGGCAGCATCATTCAAGCTTCTCCTGTTTTCAGTCCGCCAAACAGGCGGCTGTTTAAATGGAAACAAGATGTTTATTTACTAGTGCATCATACCTTTTGCCGAATTGATCCTGAGGTCGTGAAACGATTTGCTTTTTATCATCAGCCGATAAAGCTGTACCCATCCCAATTTACGTTATTTCTAGAAGGAAAGCCGATTGTGCCGCTGTATAGGGAATCGCTGCAAGAATTCGATATGTCTCTTTATCAAACATCCGGACGAAAGCACTCCTCATAAGAGGGGTGCTTTTTTAACAATTATTGCAGGAAGTAGAAAGGAAAAAGCGAAACATGAAAAGGACAGGGAACCATTTAGAGATGATCAAGCCGCTGAAAACTCGGCAATTGATGCCGGTTTTTTAGCACTGAAAGTGAGGGGGAAAGAATGGGGAAGGTTGTCGAAAGAGCAGATTGGTTTGAATTAATTTTAGAAGCCATTGATGAAGCCATCCACGTTGTAGATAATCGAGGGGTGACAATTTTTTACAATCATAATGCCGCTAAGTTTGACTGTTTACAAAAAAAAGAGGTGATTGGCAAGTACATCCTTGATGTGTATCCCTCTTTAACTGAAAAAACAAGTACGCTCATGCATGTTTTGAGAACAGGAAAGCCCATTTATCATTCGCTGCAAACTTATTTGAATAAAAACGGAGAAAGAATTGAAACAGTGAACACGACATTGCCTATTATTGAAGACAATGAGTTAATAGGTGCGGTCGAAGTGGCAAAAGATGTATCGAAGCTGTCGGCTCTTTCAAATCGTTTAGGCCAAAAAAAGCGGACACATGACGTGGCTGGGGTAGAAAAAATGCATGATTTTGCTTCATTTTTAACAAATGATCCGCTTTTAAAAGAAATGCTTGAAAGGGCAAAAAAAGCAGCTGCTTATCCGTCATCAGTAGTTGTCTACGGTGAAACAGGGACAGGAAAAGAAGTGCTCGTTCAAGCCATTGTCCATGAATCTGACCGAAAAAACCAAGTGTTCATTCCGCAAAACTGTGCAGCACTCCCAGAATCATTACTGGAAAGTCTATTGTTCGGATCTGTCAAAGGAAGCTATACGGGTGCAATTGATCGCAAGGGACTTTTCGAATTAGCTGATGGAGGCACGCTTTTTCTTGATGAGCTGCAAGCGATGCCGCTCACGCTTCAGACGAAATTATTACGTGTGTTAGAGGATGGCGTTGTACGCCGCATCGGTGATGCAAAGTCCATTCAAGTGGATGTTCGGCTCATTACGGCGCTCAATATGGACCCATTTGAAGCAGTGAAAAAGCAAATTTTAAGAGAAGATTTATTTTATAGACTGCATGTGTCATCTTTTCATATCCCGCCGCTTCGTGAGAGAAAGCAAGATATCACGCTGCTATCCCGCCACTTCATTCAAACCTATCATCAGCAGTTTTCAAAAAACGTCACACGTCTTTCTGAAGAAACGGAACGATTGTTTATGGCTCACCACTGGCCTGGGAATGTCAGAGAATTAAAACATACAATAGAACATGCCGTGTTGATGATGCCAAAGGAAGCGGAAGAGATCACCCCTCTATACCTTCCGGCGCATTTACGTGAGCAAAAGCTGGAAAAAGAAACATCTGAATCCTCTTTAAAAAATCAAGTGTCTTCATTTGAACAAACATTGATTCAAGAAGCTTTACATCAGCATAATGGAAATATTAAAAAAACCGCCGCCGCCTTAAAAATCCCTCGACAAACACTGCAATATAAACTGAAGAAATATGCAGGTGCCGAATTGTAGGCACAACATTCAATTGAATATGACGGGTAAAGCTCCTTTTGTAAAGAATAGGGGCATTTTCCCATGTTGGCACATAACTTGCATAGTATAAAGTGAATGCTGATAGGGGGAATGGATATGAATCAGAAATTGTATGAACCGGCGCGTCACTGGAAGGACATAGAGCTTTGGAAGGATGTACCTGAAGAAAAGTGGAACGACTGGATTTGGCAGCTGACGCATACCGTGAAAACGCTTGAGGATTTAGAAAAAATCGTCAACTTAACAGAAGAGGAACGAGAAGGGGTGAAGATTTCCACCAAAACCATTCCACTCAACATTACACCCTACTATGCCTCACTGATGAATCCAGACGATCCAAGATGTCCAATACGTATGCAATCTGTGCCAATTGCAGAAGAGCTTCATAAAACAAAATATGATTTGGAAGATCCGCTGCATGAAGATGAGGACTCACCTGTCCCGGGGCTCACGCACCGGTATCCAGATCGTGTGCTGTTTCTTGTGACAAATCAGTGCTCCATGTACTGCCGCTATTGTACGAGAAGACGTTTTTCCGGCCAGATTGGTATGGGAGTGCCGAAAAAGCAGTTAGATGCTGCAATTGGATATATTAGAGAAACACCTGAGGTGCGGGACGTGTTAATTTCTGGCGGAGATGGGCTGTTAATCAATGATCAAGTGCTTGAATACATTTTGAAAAACTTACGAGACATTCCGCACGTTGAGATCATTCGGATCGGAACCCGCGCGCCGGTTGTTTTTCCGCAGCGTATTACAGATGAGCTGTGCGAGATTTTGAAAAAATATCACCCAGTTTGGCTGAACACTCATTTCAACACAAGTATTGAAATTACAAAAGAAGCAAAAGAAGCGTGCGAACGTCTTGTGAATGCCGGCGTCCCTGTTGGGAATCAGGCCGTGATCCTTGCAGGTATTAACGACAGTGTGCCGATTATGAAGAAGCTGATGCACGACCTCGTAAAGATTCGGGTCAGACCATATTATATTTATCAATGTGACTTATCTGAGGGTATTGGCCACTTTAGAACACCAGTATCAAAAGGGCTTGAAATCATTGAAGGCTTAAGAGGACACACGAGCGGATATGCAGTACCAAGCTTTGTTGTAGATGCGCCAGGAGGCGGAGGGAAAATTGCCTTACAGCCAAATTATTTATTATCGCAAAGCCCTGACAAAGTCGTCCTTCGTAACTTTGAAGGTGTCATCACCTCATATCCAGAACCAGAGCATTACGTCGCAGGTCAGGCAGATGCGTATTTCAATGAAATTTACGAAGAGAAACAAGAACCGGCAATTGGTGTTACAGCATTATTTGAGGATGAAGCGAGATCGTTTACGCCTGAGAATTTAAGCCGAATGAAACGTAGAGAAGCATATGAGACAAATCCTGAGCACGACACACTCAAAAACAAACGTGAAAAACGAGATGAATTAAAAGAAAAGAAATATCAAGCGCAGCTCAAAAAAGAACAAACCGTGAAGGAGGAGAAATAGCCTTGCTGACATGTGATTGGTGTGAGGAAAACAAAGCAAAGGCAGAGCAGACAACAGTCTATTGGGAACTGATCACGGGCACACAATCAATTGAAATCATCGAAACGCCGTCCATTTCCTGCACGCATTGCGGGATGACCTATCAAAAGGATGAGACGGTCAAAGAGATTGAAGATCAATTAATTTTAGTGGATCAGACAAAACTTCCAGAAAAAATCTCCTATGAAGAATTAATGAGCATGGAGCGGTTATTAAAGCGAAATTACTTTGACTTTTCATCATAAGTTGTACCTCCGCCTATACAAGTCATCAAATTGCTGTATAATATAACAACAAAATAGAGAGTCGCGGAGGGAAAAACAGGTGAAGTCGTTTTACCATTATTTAATGAAGTTCAGACATCCAAAACCGAAAGATGAAATCAGCCATTTTGCAAATGCTGCATATGAGGATCACAGCTTTCCTAAAGCTTCCACAGATTATCATGAGCTGTGTGCCTATTTAGAATTAAATGGTGATTATTTAAGCTCAATGACGACATTTGACGAAGCATTTGAGCAATACGAAGTAGAAGTCAAAAAAAAATAACACACAACCGCTTATCCGAATGGAGAGGCGGTTTTTTCATGAGAAATAAAATGGCGTTTTGCATGGTGTGGTTGCCCATGCAGAATTCCTTGCGCCGGCATACGATACGTTAAGACCAAAAGTCGGGCAAGGGGGAGACAGAATGAAGGCGAAAGCACCAAAATATCAAGTAGGGGATATTGTCGTCGTTGTCATGTACGGCACAGTCGGAACGATTACAAAAGTCCATCAAATTGACCAGCACTATTTATATGAGGTCAATCATAATGAGGTGCTTTATTTTGAAACATCACTTCAGCTTTACGATGAGTATAGCGGGGTGATTGTCGATACAGAAAAGCTGGACATTGAATATGAGTTCCTCATTGGCGATGTTGTATATGTAAAAGATTACGGAAAAGAGCTATTTAAAATCATCGGTCATCGGACTGAAATATGGCGCTACCTTGAAGATGGCTGGGAAGATGTCATTTATGAACTCACGAGGCTAAAAGACGGAGAGTGGCTGGAAACAGAAGAGGAAGATTTAACGCTTGTCCTAAGGAAATATGAGATGGACCAGTTTGTTCATCAGCTTCTTTTTGTGCATTACGTCGGCGAAACCTCTAAAGAGTTAGAAGAAGATATGGTTCAAACAGCTCTATTGCAGCTAGAAGAGAAACAAGAAAGCGAAGCTTCACTTGAATTTCTCGCTGTATCTATAGTGGATGAGCTTCTTGATATCTATAATGATTATAAAATTCTCTACGAATTTTTCAAAGATCCAGAATATAAGGATATGATGGATTTTATTTTGGAAAGTTTACACGAACATTTTGGTTAAAGAAAGACTTGTCCTAACACGAATAAAAAATAAGGCACACAAAAAAATGCAATCACATAAAACCATCCCCTCAAGATACGGCCCATCACCTGATCAAATGTTTCTCCATCTAATATGCTTAACCATTTCATTGCCTCAAGCCCCTTTTCTTTTTGTTTACTGCATTTATATGTATGGAATGAGCCATTATGACAAACTGTAATAAAAAACAGCCGGCGTTCATACATCATAAAAAAGGAGGCGGAATGCAATGAAAGAAGCAGATTTGGTGATTGATACAGAGGAAATTGCGGAGTTCTTCTACATGGAGCTGATCAAAAGAGGGTACATACCTGCTGAGCTTGAAACGTTTGAGCTGGCTGACATTACATTTGAATATATGCTGAAAAAAGCAATGATAGTTGAAGAAGAGGCGTGGTAGGCACTATACTTTGAAGAGATTCTGAAGAGAGAGGGAGGGGAATCTTTCGCGTGTATATCCTATTTCTTTTTATTTTATTTGGCGCCATTGCTGCACTCATGGTATCTGGGGTTTGTCAAGATTTGGACAACCAGATCATCTTATGGTTTGAAAGCATCAGACTCCCTTTTTTAAATGATGTCATGCTGGCTTTGACGGACTTTGGCATCAGCGCGCTGCTCGTTCCCATCATGCTCATTTTTAGTGTGGTCTTGTTTATGTATAAGCGTTATTACTCTATCATGTTGCTTTTTTTATTATATTTCACAGAAAAGACAGTCAATCATGAATTAAAGGGGCTGTTTGCTAGAGAGCGTCCGGCATTTAATCACCTTGTAGGTGAAACGTATTACAGCTTTCCGAGCGGACATTCGATGAATGCAGCCACCATCTATCCTTTTATCGCTTATCTATTAGTTGAAATGATCCCATGGCTGAAAGAAAGACAAAAAATCGTCTATTTGATCACGGGGCTGGGTGTTCTGGTCATTGGCATCAGCCGGATGTATATCGGCGTGCATTATTTGACAGATGTCGCTGGAGGCTTTGCGATAGGACTTGCTTTATTTCTTATTTGTAAAAAGATTGACGAAAGATTGTCTGTCATTCGACAAAAATAGAAGAAGGAAATTGACAGATCCCAGCCAATTTTATATGAAAGGGGAGGGATTTGAATGCAATTGACGTTGAGATTTTTTCAAAAGAAACCTTCAGCATTTCACTTAACCATTTATCAGACACCTGAATATGGCGCTGCAAGCGGGCATCAGCCTGTGTACCGGACAAAGATTGGCGGCAGAACACACCTTGATGTACTGGAAAAAGCATTCTCGACATTTAATGTACATGATACAGTCCCTAATGATTACAATGCGCGGTTTATCACAACAGGTGATATAGTTGTGATTGATGATAGGAAAAAGGGGAAGTGCTATTATCAGCTCTCTCCGGCAGGATGGAAACGCAGTGAACGAATGATGACGATAAGTTAAATAAATGAGTGATGATGCCAGCTTGAGCTTCAGCTGGTATTTTCTTTTTTAAGCTCGATCGTTTATAATAAATAGGATAAAATACATAGTAAACGTAAGTGGAGGCTAAAAAATGAGTGTACATATTGGAGCAGAAAAAGGACAAATTGCAGAAACGGTATTGCTGCCGGGCGATCCGCTTCGTGCGAAATATATTGCAGATACATATTTAGAAGATGTTGAGTGCTATAACGAAGTGCGCGGAATGTATGGCTATACTGGAACCTATAAAGGAAAACGTGTTTCTGTACAGGGCACTGGAATGGGCGTACCATCTATTTCGATTTATGTGAATGAACTCATTCAAAGCTATGATGTTCAAAACTTAATTCGTGTTGGATCTTGCGGCGCCATCAAAAGGGATGTCAATGTACGTGACGTCATTTTAGCCCAGACATCATCAACAGATTCACAAATGAACCGTGTCGCTTTTGGACCGATTGATTATGCGCCATGCGCTGATTTTGGCCTGCTCAAGAAAGCCTACGACACGGCAGAAGCAAAAAATGTCGCTGTACGAGTCGGAAATGTATTTACAGCAGACCAATTTTACAATGAAAAACCACTTGAGCTTATGGCTCAATATGGTATCCTAGCGATCGAAATGGAGACAACCGCTCTTTATTCTCTTGCAGCAAAATTTGACCGAAAAGCGTTATCAATTTTGACTGTGAGTGATCATGTTCTAACAGGAGAAGAAACAACGGCTGAAGAACGTCAAACAACGTTTGATGAAATGATCTTAATTGCGCTAGACTCCGTTTTATAATAGTATAGTGGGTGTGCTACAACGTAGCGCATCTTTATTTTTTTAGAAGAGCAAAAGGAAGGTATGTCATGAAGAAAAGCTACAAAATACTCTCAATCGCATCGATTCTTGGTTTGACAGCCGCGCTATCAGGCTGCCAGTTGCTGGATCAAAAAAGCGGTACATCTGAATCAAACAAAACAAACGAACAAAAAAACGCAGCAAGTTCATCTCCCCAGCACAACTCAAACGATACGGCAGATTCATCGAATCAAGAGCTGACGTTAAAGAGTGAATATTTCAATGACATCAAGGTTGTGAGCGGTCTGAAAACCATTCAAAATCCTGAAAACGTGCTAGCACTTGTCAACAAAGATTATGCATTACCAGGAACCTATAAACCTTCTGATCTCGTTGTACCAAAAGTAGAATTCTCTTTTTCGGAGGATATCGAAAAACGATATATCCGCAAAGAAGCAGCGGAAGCGCTTGAGAAGTTATTCAAAGGTGCAAAAAAAGAAAACTTCGAGCTTGCTGCAGTATCTGGCTATCGCTCCTATGACCGTCAAAAAGTCATTTTTGATAGTGAGGTCAAATTAAAAGGCAAAGAAAAAGCACAAGAAGCAGTCGCTCTACCAGGCGAAAGTGAACATCAAACAGGTTTAGCCATGGACATTTCCTCAAAAAGTGCCGGATTTGAGATCTCTGAAAAGTTTGGTGAAACACCAGACGGCAAATGGGTGGCTAAAAACGCCTATAAATATGGCTTTATCATCCGTTATCCAAAAGGAAAAGAAGACATTACGAAATACGAATATGAGCCGTGGCATTTGCGCTATGTTGGAAAAGAAGCTGCAAAAGCGATGCATGATCACGATTTAACATTTGAAGAATACATGAACAAAGTAAAGAAAATCTAAACAAGTAAAAGGCCTCCCAGCTATTCGGGAGGCCTTCTCTTATTCTTCTTTTAAAAAAAGAACAATCCTGCTAATGCGAAGCCGGTAATGAAACCGAGGCCGATGCCATACGCTGCACCCCAGCCGTAATATCCGCCCCAATAGCCATAACCATAGCCCCCGCGAGACCCGCCGACTGGACGAATATAAACTTTGCGGTTTGTCACACGCTCAATGCGTCCGACATGTACTCTGCCATTACGATCAGTGATTCTAGCGACTTTCCCCATGTGCTGCTGACAAAGCTTGTAGTAGCGCTCCATGTTTTTCCTCCTTATGACAAAACTCTATTCACTCTTATCCTATGCGAGAGACTTCATAGAGTTTGGACAAAACATATAGGAGATTCGCTCATTTTATACGGTGCATTCAAATAGAATGTGACTTAACTGCTTTCGGTGTGCTTGAATGAGATCGTAATGTGTTTGCAGTGTCTCGTAAAGAGAAGGCGGTATGTGTTCAGATAATTCCATTTCTGTTGGTTCCTCCTGCCCCATATGTTCATCGAATGAGAGAATCTGAATGTCACGAAAGCCCGCTTCGGTTAACTGCTCCTTCCATTCTTCAAGCGACAAGAGCGAGTGAAAGCCGTAAAAATCTCGAACAACTGCCATCTCTTCAGGCGTAAGAGGGGCTTTTAACACAGCTTCATTTGCAATCAATTGGCTTCCAGGAGCAAGGACGCGCTTGATCTCAGCTAGTGCATCACGCAGCTTGGTAAAGCTCAAAACAGATTCACTGATGAGTAGAGAGAACGATTGATCTGGAAAGGGCAGCTGCTCAATGGATGCCTCTAAAGCGCGTATCGGCAGTTCTTCCCGCTTGAATCGCAGGTTCGCCTTTTCAATCATCAATGGATGCGTATCAATGGCTTCCACCTGATAACCTACATTTCCTAAATAGGCGGCCGTCTGTCCTGTACCGCATCCGGCGTCCAGTATACGTGCATGAGGCGGCAGTTTTATATGCTCAATCATCGTTTTTGTTAACTCTATTCCGCCAGGATGGGCACTTGATACGCCAAAATAGGCAAGCATTTCTACATAGTCACTCATAAAATCCCTTCTTTCCTTATCTGTTCCTCTCTAAAGATTATGCAATAGAAGGGCAAATGGCTTATCTTTTCAAATAGAAGTTGATCCTTTGGTTGACGGATGAAGCATCGTCCTTGATAATAATGAAAGGAGATAAAGGTGGTGTTTTTTTGAAAAAACAAGTTAAGTTCGTGGTAGCCATTCTGTTGACTGCTGCACTGTCCTCAGCGATTACATTTGTGATCACAAAACAAGGTGCTGTCAGCGTCTCAGGAGACGAGAAGTTTAGTAAACTCATGGCTGCGTATACGAAGGTAAAAGATGAGTATTACGAAAAAACGGATGATCAAAAACTAGTAGATGGTGCGATCCAAGGAATGATTGCATCACTTGATGATCCATACTCTACATATATGGATCAGGAGGAAGCCGAAGGATTTAACAATACCATATCTTCTTCATTTGAAGGAATTGGTGCACAAGTAGAAGAGAAGGATGGACAAATTTTAATTGTCGCGCCGATTAAAGGCTCTCCTGCTGAAAAAGCTGGTTTGAAACCGCATGATCATATTTTAAAAGTGGATGGAAAAAGCACCAAAGGAATGTCGGTCAATAAAGCAGTCTCTCTCATCAGAGGAAAAAAAGGAACGGATGTTAAGCTGCACCTCAACCGTCAAGGGGTTGGCAATGTAGATGTGACCATCACAAGAGACACGATTCCGCTTGAAACGGTTTATGCAAAACTCACAAAAGACAAAATAGGAGAAATCCAAATTACGTCCTTTGCTGAAACCACATCGAAAGAGCTGGATAAAGCAATTGATGACCTCGAGAAAAAAGGGGCGAAAGGTTTTGTCATTGACCTGAGAGATAATCCAGGCGGCATCATGACAGAAGCCATTGAAATGAGTAATGACTTTATCGATAAAGGGAAAGTCATTATGCAGGTTGAAGAAAAAGGGAAAAAACAAGTGTACAAGGCTGAAAAAGAACGTAAAGTCCATCAGCCGGCAGTTGTCCTTGTAAATGGCGGCTCGGCCAGCGCTGCTGAAATCATGGCGGCGGCTCTGCATCAATCTTCAGGCATTCAAATTGTGGGTGAAAAGACGTTCGGCAAAGGAACTGTTCAAAATGCGCAAAACTATAATGATGGTTCTAGTGTCAAGTTAACCATTGCAAAATGGCTGACACCAGACGGTTCTTGGATTCACAAAAAAGGAATTGAACCACAGGTCAAAGCAGCTCTCCCAAGCTATGCAAAGCTGCCTTACTTAAGCCCGAAAAAAACGTATGAGCTAAATGACAATGGAGATGAAGTCAAAGCGGCTCAAAAAATGTTCCAAGCGCTTGGCTACAAAGCAAAAGCAAACGGTGAGTACGATCAAGCATTCCAGTCTATCGTCAAAAGCTTCCAAACAGACAATGATCTGAAGGCAGACGGTATTCTGACAGGAGATACAACGACCGTACTGATGACAAAGATCCAAGATAAGCTAAAGAACAACGATACACAAATGAAAAAAGCCATTGAAGTCTTGAAAAAAGAAATGAAATAAAGAAAAAGCAGTCCTCATAAGGGGACTGCTTTAGACAAACCCCATCTTACTTGAAGTAAAGATGGGGTTTTGTGTTTTTTTGATAAAAATATAAAGTGTTTACGCTGGACTCGATTCTTTCCAAGTCTAGTTTGCTAGGTGTAAATATTTGTACGAAAAAAGCTGTCATAAATGATTTTTTAATTGACAAAAAAATTTAATTGTGCTATAATTTACTTTTATATTTTTAAAATATATAATAGGGTTCTCCTGGCCAGGGGAATCCTATTTTTTTGTTCTAAAATGAAGGAGTGTGTTTGTATGAAGAAAGATGAGTCAAGTGTAACTTCGTTAATATCGGCTTTTGGCAGATCCTATCATAGTCAATTTGATACCCCTAAAATCTTTGATGATTATATAGCTAAAGACTTAATTTCTGAAAAAGAATTCAATGACATCAAAGAGAATATGGTTCAAGGCATACACTTCTTCAACAAAGATATTGCACAAAAATTCGAGGGAAATACAGAAGAAATATTAAAATGGATTACACAAATCCAACTATCTCCAATAACCTTATCACGTGCTGCGTATTGCGAAAAAGTATTGCTTCATGAGGTAGAGTTAGGATTAAACCAATATGTCATACTTGGTGCTGGATTAGATACTTTTAGTTTCCGACATCCAGAATTGGAAAGTAGCTTAGAAATATTCGAAATTGATCATCCCACTACACAAGAATTTAAAAAGCAAAGATTGGACGAGGCTAAATTAAAAATCCCAAATAATCTTCATTTTGTTTCTATGGACTTCACCAAAAATTTGTCTTATCAAAACCTAATAGGTAAAGGATTTGATAACAAAAAGACGTTCTTTAGTCTTTTGGGAGTTTCATACTATTTAACGAAAAAGGAAGTTTCAAGCTTAATAGATTATTTATTCACCAAGGTTCCATCAGGGAGTTCAATCGTTTTTGATTATGCAGATGAAAAACTATTCGAAGAAAAAGGAACCTCTAATAGAGTTGAAAATATGGTGAAAATGGCTTCAATAAGCGGAGAACCGATGAAATCATGTTTTTCGTACTTTGAAATCGAAAAGGTATTAGAGAAAGCAGATTTACTCATTTACGAACATTTATCACCTGATAAAATTAATGAACTGTATTTTAACAATAGAGAAGATTACCTATCGGCTTTTGAGACGATTCATTATATTCATGCCGTAAAAAAATAAAACTCGAGCATGTACATTTTGAATTGTGTTATACAAAAAATCTTGTAGACTTTGTCTACAAGATGAAAGCAGTCCTCATAGGGGACTGCTTTTTCTTATCTTGTGATCGCTTCTGTTTTTTTATCATCCTTTTCGAATAGATCATTCATGACAGAATTGGAGGTGACCTTCTTTTGGAAGAATGGATTCAAAATCAAGATGACCACGACGTTTGCTAGTAATCCAAGAAAACCTTCATAAAGACCAAACGTGACTTGTGAGATATTCGCTGTAAAGGTGACAATGATTCCAACGACTAACCCGGTAATCGTTGCTTCTCTCGATTGTTTTTTCCAGAATAAGCTGATAGCAATAGCTGGGAAGATTTGAACCATTCCTGAAACACCAATGAGCTGAAGTGTGACAAGTGCAGTTGGGAACAGCATCCCGAATAAAAGAGCGAGCCCGATGACGATAAACACCATCGAACGTGTTATGATGGTCAATCTTTTAGGTGACACATTCGGATGAATTAAGTCACGGTATAAATTATTAGCAAATAAATTCGATGCGCCAATGGCCATGATGGAGCATGGAATGAGGGAAGCCAGTGCAATCGTTGAATAAGCGAGTCCCTGCATCACGCCGCCATATGACGTTTGAATTAAATGAAGAAGAGCAAATCTTGGATTTGTATCTTCTGGTAAGACTAAAAAGGCAATAAATCCAAGGAAGATGACCAAAATCAATACAATATTATAAAGAGGCAAAAACATGCTGTTTTTACGGATGGCATCTGCGCTTTTGGCTGTAAAAACCCCAGTTGCCGCGTGTGCCCACATAAACAAAGCAAGGGCAGAAACGCCTGAAGCAGTAATGAACCATAAAATGCCTTTAGGTCCGCCTTCAGGGATCGTTAGAAGCTGAGGCGCCTCTTTGGCTAACGTATTCATCATCGGTGTCCAGCCGTTAAAGTGAATGATTGGCAGTGAAACGACCATAAACAGCATGATCACCCAAACAAGAATATCTTTAATAATGGCTGTATATGTAGGACCTTTAATACCACTAAAAAATGTATAAAGTGCGACTAAAATAAATGAAATAATAACAACTGCATTCACATTAATATAACTAGTTCCAGCGACAGTTAACGTATCTTGAATCCCGCTCAGCTGAAGACAAATATAAGGAATCAGCATAAGTACTCCAACAATCGCAATCAAACTGGATAACAGCTTGCTGTCAAACCGCTCACGTGCATAATCGGCAAGGGTGGTGAGCTTGTGATTTTTCGCAACCGTCCATAATTTCGGTAAAAAGAAATAAGCAATAAAATAAGCTAGAACTGAATAGGGAATAGCAAAAAAAGCGACGCTTCCAGCTGTATAAGCTGTACTTGTAAGACCTAAGAAGGTATAAGCTGTATATAAGTCTGCACCAACGAGGAACCAGACGAGCAGTCCGCCAAATTTTCTCCCGCCGACAGACCATTCTTCAACTGACTGTCTTGATGATTTGTCACGACCAGCGGCAAATCCGATGACCACAACGATGAAAATAATACTTGCAGTAATCAATAAAGCTGTTAAATTTCCTTGCATTAGTCAGTTCCTCCATTTGAATGTTGCATCCTGTAAATGATAAATGTGCAAATTGGCGTGAGTACAATCCATAGTAAGAGCCAGAAGTGGAAAAAGGGCAGCCCGATGACAAATGGATGTATGCGATTCGCAAAAGGCAGCAATGCGAGCTGTCCGATGAATGGAATCGCGATAAGTAGTGCCAGCATCAATTTTTTACTCATGATTTCCTCCTGAATATTTTGTAATTTCATAATAATAGCAGTTGTCAGATTAGATCACAAGACCATTTTCAGAAAAAACAATCATTTTGATGAATATCATACTAATATAACGCTTTCATTCTTGAAAAAGGAGAAAGAGTGATGATGAAAAGAGGGGGAAGATGAAAGAAAGTATGGAGAAATAATATTTAATGTAAATAAAAAGCCCCAGCATAAAAGCTGAGGCCATGCCAATTTTTAAAGGAAATCAGATACTTCTTCGATGTCGAAACGATTGCTTTTATGAGCTTCTTTCGCTGCTTTACCAACTGAAATCAGCATAACTGGCTCGTAACGGCCGCTCACATTGAATTCTTTAATGTACGCTTCTTTACTGAAGCCACCCATTGCACACGTATCATAGCCCATTGCTTTTGCCGCAATCATTAATTGCATAGCAGCTAATGAAGCATTTGAATACGCTGCTTCACGTGCATATTGCTCGCTTTGGTATGCGCCATTGATTTGAGTCATCAATGTTTCTTTAATGTCTTCAGTAATAAAGCCTTGTTCAGCCAGCTCACTGTAGATTTTTTCGCCATTTTGGTTAGCTTCAAGGTCACCTAGAACTGCAATAACAGCTGATGCTTGTGATACTTGCTTTTGGTTGTACGCGATTGGAAGTAACTTCGCTTTTGCTTCAGCACTATGGAAAACAGTGAAATGCCAATGCTGAAGGTTCCAAGCAGATGGTGCTTTCGTTGTGATTTCAAGAAGCTCTGTTAACTCTTCTTTTGTCATTTCATGAGTAGTATCATACTCTTTTACTGAAGCTCTTTGTTTTAAGATGTCAATCGTTTTTTGATCGGTCGCCATATGGATATTTCCTCCCGTTTTTACAAATAGTATGGTACAATAACTAAAAAGTGAGAAACTTACTTATTGTAACTAGAGATATTTTAAATTGTACACCGTTAGTTTGTCAAACAATCATGAAAAGAAAGGCTGAAATTTATGGAATTCCAATTATGTCCACACATTCAGCAAGCTTTTTTACTCCTAGGCAAAAGGTGGAATGGGCTCATTATTCATGTATTGCTTGATGGTCCAAAGCGCTTTAAAGACCTCACAGACACGATCCCATCTATCAGTCAAAAAATGCTCGCAGAGCGTTTAAAAGAGCTTGAGCAAGAAGGAATTATAGAGCGGACTGTCCTGCCTGAGACGCCTGTCAAAGTCATTTACAGTTTAACTGAAAAAGGGAATGCGTTACATGATGTGTTTCATGAGGTATCTAGGTGGGCAGGGGAGTATACGGGACCTCACGAGAAAAAGGAGCAAGCCTAGTTTCAGGTTTGCCCAAACGTTTTGACTCCTGATGAATATGCTGATGTTAGGCACATGACAAAGGAGGAGAAATGCATGTACCCTCATACTCCGTATTTTCGAGGCGGCGCCCCTGGCATTCCGCCATATGAATCCAGAGTCCCTTTGTTTTTTGGTTTTGGAGCTCCTTTAGTCGGCGGACTGCTTGGCGGATTTCTAGGAAGTGCGATTTTTAATTATCCCCGTCCTTATTACCCGCCACCGCCACCACCTGCTCCACCACCATATGGCGGCGGATATCCACCATATTATTAAGAAAAAAGAGTAAGCCTGCTTCCATTCCAAAGCAGGCTTTTTATAATGGAATATCAATTTCAGAAATTCCTGGATCATCATGCTTTAAAAACATTATTTCCAAAATGCCGTCTTGATACGATGCCTTCGTTCCTTTTCGTTTCACAGCAGCAGGGAGGACGACTTTTTTTTGCGCCCCTTCTTCAGGAAAATGATCAATAAACAGCAGATTGGCTGTATGTTTGATTTTGACTTTTTCTGTGTTCGGACGAGCAAGTTCTATTTTGACAAACACATGATCAGTCGTCTCGAACACTTCGACTTCTGGCTCTTTTTCTTTTTGGACGTCAGTTTCTCTCGTTTTTTGATTTTGAGAAAGGGGGTCCTGAAATGGGAACTGAGCAGGATAATTCGAGCCGAATACACTTTCCATGACTTGATTGACATACTGCTCAACGTCTTTAGGGTCTGAATTCTTTAAGGCTTCCTTTGAGAACTGCTTTTGAAAAGGGAATAATCGGTTCCAGTCGAACATGCGAATCATCCTTTCTAAATGCCCTGAATTAGTATATGCCCATTCACCTGCGTGCGTGCTATAATATACGTTAGATTTAGAAAGGGATGGTTACATTGAACGAACAGCAATCAAAAGGTGTTCTCTACACGGCAGCATCTTTTACACTCTGGGGTTTATTCCCATTATATTGGAAGCTGATGGAGCATATTTCGTCAGGCGAAATTTTAGCGCACAGAATTTTATGGTCATTTGTGTTTATGTGCGGTATTCTTTTGTATTTAAAACAAGTCCGCCCAGCGATGCAGACAGTAAAGGGTCTCCTACTGGATGGTAAAGCATTTTTTTCATTACTTTTATCTGCTATTTTAATTTCAGTTAACTGGTATGTATACATTTGGGCAGTCAATCATGGTCTTATGCTAGAAGCAAGTTTAGGGTACTATATTAATCCGCTTGTATCCGTTCTATTAGGTATTATTTTCTTAAAAGAACGACTAAATAAATTGCAAACCATTGCCATCTTCATTGCTGCATTTGGGGTGATCCTTTCAACAGTTCAATACGGGTCATTTCCTGTCGTTGCTTTCTTATTGGCCCTTAGCTTCGGTTTTTATGGTTTGATTAAAAAAAGGATGAGCTTCACGAGCGCGATTGGTTTGACGATTGAAACGCTGCTTCTCGCACCGGCTGCACTTGTGTACTTATTATTTTTCTTAAAAGAACCTGTGGTGACTATGAATCCTAACAGCTTCGGGTCGCTCGGTCTCTTATTTTTTGCAGGCGTTTTTACAGCCGTGCCGCTTCTTTTATTCTCAGAAGGCGCAAAAAGAATTCCACTTTATCAAGTGGGCATTCTGCAATACATTGCACCGACGATTACGCTGTTTTTAGGGCTGTTTGTCTATCACGAACACTTATCCGCAGCTAAAATTGTGACGTTTCTTTGTATTTGGGTGGCGATTTTACTGTTTACCACCTCTCAATTACGCATGAAAAAAACAGCGAATTCTCATTAAGCTAAACGAGCAGTTTGCTTTTTTTTGCAGGCGGATCATGTCATAATAAGTTGTTACCAAAACTGTAGAGGTGATCATATGTCGTCAGCTCATGAGCTTGCAGCCGCCTATCAATCTTTATGGAAAAATCGTCAGCTTGATGTTGATGATATGTCTTCTTTACACGAGGCAATCTGTGATGATTTACTGGATGCACGAACACACCCACGGGCGAGAAAATCATTGCACCAAAAGTATGTGCTTGCTGTGGAAAGAATTTTAGATAGTGAGCTTAAGCATGATCATCAGCTGCAGCTGATCAGCTTACATACGAAAAAGCTGCGAGAATTAATTCAAAATGAAGGAAGGAACCACTCATGAAACCAATTCAAACGGAAGATGTCACAGCACATCTCGAATCGTTTTTAAATCGTCCAGTCTTCGTTCATCTTGAAACGACAACTGGTTCTTATTCAGCTCATGTAAATGAACAAAATATGACGGTTGTGGCGTATATCCGCAACGCGAAAGTCGTCTATTCACAGGCGAAAATAAAAGGACAAGGTCCATACCGTGTTGGAATGAAAACAGAAGATGGCTGGATTTACGCAGAAGGATTAACCGATTATGTGTTTGATGACAAAGGCCGACTGCTTTTAGCTGGGCACTTGCCAGACGGGAAACTAGCGATCTCATTACAAATTAGTGAAACACCATTTCAGGTGTAGAAGAAAGGGTGACAAGTCATGAACGAACATGTACTAGTGATGCTGCCTCACCCCGATGATGAATCCTTTGGGGTTGCAGGTCTCATTGCACAAAGCAGAAAACGCGGAATTCCCGTCACGTATGCATGCGGGACACTTGGGGAAATGGGCAGAAATATGGGCAGCCCAACATATGCTAACCGTGAAACACTTCCTGAATTAAGAAAACAGGAATTAATCAATGCCTGCAAAGAAATGGATATCACAGACTTACGTATGCTTGGCTTGCGTGATAAAACATTGGAATTTGAAGACGACGAGTATTTGGCAGATGTGATGGAAACCATTATTGATGAAGTCAAACCGACACTCATTGTGACGTTTTATCCAGGACACGGTGTCCATCCTGATCATGATGCGACAGGCGAAGCTGTGATTCGTGCTCTATACCGCAAGAAAAAAGAAGACCGTCCTGTCACATACTGCATGGCCATTACGAAAAATAGAGAAGAAGTACTTGGAAATGCCGATATTGTGATTGATATTACAGATGTTGCAGATATCAAATTAAATGCACTGAGAGCGCATAGAACGCAAACAGAAGGCATGCTGAGAGAGCTTGAACAAAAGCTGAAAAACAAAGAACCAGTCGTCCAAAAATGGTTCGATGAAGAAATTTTCTGGACGTACCAATGGAATGATTAAATAAGAAAGAGGCTGTCGATATGTTTTTGACAGCCTCTTTCTCTTTTTTATCTAACAGCTATCATTGAAACAAATTCTTTATTAGAAATATATTTCTCATCCTTTTTATGTATTGACTGAAAATATATGATATGGTAAATTTCACCTATTGAAAAGCGAATTTTGTTATGAAATTTGCTATTATTTCTACCTATACACCTATTTATCTGAATATTAATCATTTGAAATTCAGTAGAAGGAACATTTTATTCAAAAAGGGAGATATCATAATGGGCAAGCTAAGATTGTTATTAGCGGCAAATCTTATTTCTACTGTGGGTACAGGAGTTACTTCTTATTTAATTATTTGGTTGTTAGTAGACCAATTAAATCAGTCAGTATTATATGGTATTTTAACTATGGTTACGATGGCTTTTGTGTTCTTTTCCTCGCCCTTTTTAGGCAGCTTGGTTGATAGACACTCTCGAAAAAGCATATTTCTTAAATTAGAGATCATTGGTGCAGTCACACTGTTTATTTTTCTCATTCTCTTTGATATTTCAAAACTTCTTAATATGATACTTGTTGTTTTATTGACCTTGTACAATACGACATATGACTCAATAAAATATCCAACTTTATCAGCTCTAACTCAGGAAATGTTTAATCAAAGTGAATATAGCAAAGTGAATAGCAGTTTAGAAGTTCAAGGTCAAGCAGCATTAATGATTAGCTCTGGTTTAGCCGCTTGTTTGATCGGACAAATATCGATAACCCTTATATTGATTATGAATGTGATCACATACGTTATCGCATCAATCCTCATTTATAAATTGCCTTATCAATCTAGCAGTTCAATTAAGGAACAATCCCATTCTACAAAAAGTGTATCATATTGGGCGAATTTCACATCATCACTTCAATATCTTTTTCATCGTAAAGTTGTGTTTGTTCTTTTATTAACAACTTTTGTGCCTAGCATTGTCATTATTGTGGCAAATTATTTGGATCCGATTTTTGTTTATCATTTCTTGAATGAGGGGCCTTCAGTGATTGGTATCGCAAATATTTTTTACGCAATCGGAGCAATTAGCGCCGGCTTCATCACGTATCAAATGTCGAAGAAAGTCGAGGATATTCCGGGAATTATCTTGTTTATGATTCTTTTTGCCACCTCAATAATGGCTATTTTCATAATTCCTCATTCATTCACATTTATTGCAGCAAGTTTTCTTTTGGGAAACGCAAATGCATCAATTAGAATTTTTAGAAAAAGCTATCTGTTTCATTATGTTGATAATGCGTTTATGGGACGTGTCAACTCTTTAATCAATGCGTTTAAGTTATTAGGTCAGATTTCGCTTATCGGTATTTTAACGATCACAGTGGTACCAGCAGGAAAATCAAATGTCGGCTATGTTATGTTATTTCTGATCGTCATTGTCTCTCTTTTCATCACATTCTATTTAAAAGTAAAAAAGTCCGTAAATTAAAATAACAATGACCTTTTCATGCCTCCTGCTTCCGGGCAGTAAAAAAATAAGCAATTAAGTTATCTAATGATGAACATTTGATGAGTAGTGTATCAAATAAAAAATCAACCGAGAAGGATTCGGTTGATTATGTATTTGAGAATGAATATCGTCTTTCAATCAACTTGAGACGGATAAAGAGGACGATGGCACCGGCGGCAAGCCCGGCAATCAGTCCGATCCAATAACCAAACGCCCCAAATGAGGTATATGTGCCAATCAGATAACCGGCAGGAAGACCGATCACCCAGTAAGAGACAAAAGCAGCAATCAGCGTATAATTCACATCTTTATAGCCGCGCAGAGCACCTTGAATGGGTGCAGCAATCGCATCTGACAGCTGGAAAAAGATCGCGTAAATCAAAAAGTGCTGTGTCATTTGTAAAACAGCTGATTCAGTTGTATATAAACCAGCGATCTCTGGTCTGAATAACAAGATGAGTGCGGCCGTACATAACGAGAATAAAACCGCCGTTCCAATGCCGATATAGCTGTAGCTTTGCGCGTCTTTATACCTCTTTGCCCCCGCTTCAAAGCCAACAACGATTGTTAACGCCATTGAAATACTAAGCGGTAAAATATAGAGGATAGAAGCAAAGTTCATCGCTGCTTGGTGACTGGCGATAGTAATGGTATCAAAGTGCCCCATTAATAGGGTCACTGCTGCAAAGATACTCGTTTCAAAAAAGATTGCAAACCCGATAGGAAGACCAATTTTCAGAATTTGCCCTATACGGGAGATATTCAATCGAGGCAGTTTTTGAAACAAACGAAATGAGGCAAATGGTTCTGCTTTGAAAACAATACAAATACTCATGATGAAAATCGCCCAATACGTCATTGCAGATGCAAGGCCGGCACCCGCACCGCCAAGCTTTGGAAAACCAAAATTTCCAAAAATTAATACATAATTTAACACAAAGTTAATTGGAAGTGCTGTGAGAGTGATGAACATCGTCACACGTGTTTTCCCCAATGCATCAATAAATGACCTCAGCACCGAATAACCAAACAGCGGGATGATGCCAAAAGCAAGAAAGCTGAGAAAATGCCGGGCAATATCCTCTACGGAGTGCTCGAGTCCAAGTCCTCCGAGTATGTAAGGAACGCTGATCGTACCAATAACAATCACAGCGATACTTAAAAGAAAGGACAAATAGATCGCCTGAAAGACAGCTCGGGGAACATCTTCTTTATGCCCAGCCCCCATCAGCTGAGCCACAATCGGAGTAACAGCCATCAATATACCGGCAAGTCCGGTATAAACAGGTGTCCAAATACTAGAACCGATCGCAACACCCGCAAGGTCTTCTGCACTCACTTTTCCAGACATCACCGTATCTAAAAAGGTAATAAGCGAAAGACCTGCTTGGGTAATTAAAATCGGAATCAAAATGGTTAAAAATAGTGTCAGCTTTGCTCGAATACTATTCGTTTCTCTCATCATAAGTTCCTCTCTGAACAGAAATAACGAGAGGAATTATATCATGCTATGTAAAAAAATCAATTCTCCGTCGGATTATTTTTCTTAGATGGCTTCGTTTTTTTAAACATTTGGGCATAAATAAAAGAAAGACTGACAACACCTAAAATGCTGCAAGCATATTGGATGATTTTCTGAATGGTCATATTAAGTTCACCTCCATACAAATAGAATGTGCACAATTTGCTATTTTATAACAACAAGCGAAAGAAGGAGGGAAAAGGTCAGATGATCCATCGGACGAACGAAGAAGTGATCTTTAAAGCAGGAATGAGAACACATTTGATGAACATTATGAAAGATGCAAGTGACATCATTGATTCTCTTGATGAGACAGAGCAGTGCTTACTTTGTGATCTCGAATCATTGCATGATCAGTTTAATGAAATGCATGCAGAGGCTTCGTCGTTTTATTTACAAGCGTATATGGAAGAATTCACACCAGGATTTGCTCAATTTTCTTTAGCCATTGAGAATTTATCAAAACAAAAGCATGGCGCACTCATTGTGATTCAAAGACGGGATGAGGTTGAGGATTTTATTCAAAAAGGGACAAACCTTCATGCGAAAATTAGTGCTTCCTTAATAGAAAGCATTTTCTACCCGGGAAATCCACTGCATGATGGTGCTCTTTTAGTCAAAGAAAATACACTTGTTTCTGCTGCAAATGTGCTGCCGCTCACATCAAAAAAAGTGAGCCCTTCGCTCGGTACAAGGCATAGGGCAGCGATCGGTCTCTCTGGTATGACTGATGCACTTGTTCTTGTCGTGTCAGAAGAAACGGGGAAAATGTCGTTTGCGAAAGAAGGCGTGCTTTATCCGCTTACCGTAAAAGATCCGGAAATAAGAAAATAAAAACGAACGCTGCATTCTTCATTCCGAAGGATGCTTTTTTTTTGCGGAGAAAAAACAGCCAATTAAGTAAAAAGTCATTTGATACAGAAAAATTTGTCATGTAGAATAAAACTATGAAACTAGCAGCGTGCTTGTTTTGACAAATTTCTAAACGTCAACTTAAAAATTCCTTGAAAAATGTTTATAAATAAAACAAACAGCCGATAGAAACGATATGGCTTTGTTTTAGCATTTTGAGTTGGCTGCTTTAGCCTATTTGTTATTGCCCAACGTCTTCATGTCGAGTAATATAATAGAAATAAAGATAAAATAGTGCAAGAGAAGCAGAACCATTAAATGCTAAACTCAAAACTAGTACATAAGTCTTATTGGACAAAATCATGAAAGGCGGAGATTCCTCTATGAAGAAAAAAGTAGTAACCGGCCTCACAGTTTCAGCGATCGCTGGCTCAGCTGTGTTCGCAGCACCGGCAGAAGCACAGACGATCAAGGTGAAAAGCGGGGACTCACTTTGGAAGATTGCCGAACAGTACAATACAAGTATTTCGGAGCTTCAATCTCTTAATCAATTAAAAACGACAATGATTTTTGCAGGACAAAGCTTGAAAATTCCTGGCGAAAAAAGCAAGAAATCCAGTTCATCAACAGGATCAAAAGCAACGAAGTCAAGTGCTTCTACGACTTCCAGCTATACTGTGAAACTTGGAGATTCTTTATGGCTGATTGCAAAAAATCATAAAATGTCAGTTGCGAGCTTAAAAAGCCTAAACAGCTTAAACAGCGACCTGATTCGACCAGGTCAAAAGCTAAAGGTATCTGGAAGCACGAAGACGAGTGGAAGCCAGTCATCAAATTCAAACTCATCTTCAAATTCCAGCTCAAGCAATAAGCCTACGAACTCAAATAGTTCATCATCATCAAGTACATACAAGGTCAAATTAGGGGATTCACTTTGGAAAATTGCGAATTCGCTAAATATGTCGATTGGTGAAATCAAAACATTGAACGGATTAAAATCTGATATGATTTATCCGAATCAAGTATTGAAAGTAAAAGGGACGGCTGCATCAAAACCAAGTCAGCCGAAACCTACTAAACCAAACAATTCAAACAGTAACCAGTCTTCTAGCGGGAAAACAACATCTTATACTGTAAAATCAGGCGATTCCTTATGGAAAATTGCGAATCAATTCAAAGTACAGGTTCAATCGATCCGTACAGCCAACAGCTTGAAAAGTGATGTGCTTAGAATTGGACAAGTATTAAAAATCAATGGTGCAGCTTCCGGTTCAACTGGAACGAATGGCTCTACGTCTAACGGTTCAACAAAGCCAGTCGACAATAACAAAAATGATGTACCAATGAATGCAAAGATCACGACAATGATCCAAGAAGGGAAAAAGCTGACAGGCGTTCCTTACAGATGGGGCGGTAATACACCCGCAGGATTTGACTGCAGCGGCTTTGTTTACTATCTCATTAACAAGGTTTCATCTGTATCCAGATTAAGCACAGCAGGCTACTGGAATATGATGACTTCTGTAAGCACACCTCAAGTTGGAGATTTTGTTTATTTTACAACGTACAAAGCGGGCCCTTCTCATATGGGACTATACCTTGGAGGGGGAGATTTCCTTCATGCAAGTGACAATGGAGTAGGAATCTCGAACTTAAGCAACCCATATTGGAAAAAAGCCTACTTAGGTGCAAAACGTTTCTTCTAAAAAAAGCCGATTTTCGGCTTTTTTTGTTTGCCCGCTGCTGTGATTGTCCATACTGATAACAAAAGGGGGCAGTCACAAATGAAAAAGTCAGTGTGGATGATCATGATATGTTTGATCTTTACCACATCAGCATGTCATGCACCGCCGAAAAAAGAAACGACAGAAGAAACAAGCGAAGTTGCCGCACCTAAACAAGCACCAGTCACGACGTCACTCATAAACGAAAGCGGACAAAAAATAGGAAGCATTGAAATAAGAGAGTCCTCAGAAAATGGGCTGGATCTGCATGTGAAAGCGAAAGGACTGCCGCCAGGTCCTCACGGTTTTCATATTCATGAAACAGGAATATGTGAAGCGCCAGATTTTGAAACGGCAGGGGCTCACTTTAATCCAACCCATAGAGAGCATGGTTTTGACAATCCAAAGGGGCACCATGCTGGAGATATGCCTAATTTAGAGGTAGGGGCAGATGGACAAATTGATGTTGTCGTGAATGTACCAGATGTGACGTTAAAGGGAGGCCCAAATCAATTAATCGATCAAAATGGGCGAAGTTTTATCATTCATGCAGAAGCAGATGATTACTTAAGTAACCCTTCTGGGAACTCAGGGAAACGGATCGCTTGCGGAGCGATCACAAAAGAAATGGTAAAATAACAGAAGTCTAACCTTTATGTATTGAGTGCATAAAGGTTTTTTTAGTATACTTGGTGAGGAAAATGATCGAAGAGAGGAATTAATCATACATGTTTAACGAACAATCACTCCCAGAAGAAATTCAAGCAATGATTGAAGCAAAAGCAAAAATGCTGGAAGAAGAATTTCGTCCCCTTATTGGAACAGGCGGCTATGAATCACAGGATACTTCTATCATTCAAGATGCCATGATTGCATTAGCACTAGGAAAAAACGTTCTTTTAAAGGGACCGACCGGCTCAGGTAAAACAAAACTAGCAGAAACATTATCCGCTTTCTTTCAGCAGCCGATGCACAGTGTGAACTGCTCGGTAGATCTTGATGCTGAAAGCTTGATTGGCTATAAAACCATCCACAATGATGGTCAGGTGGCTTCGATTGAATTTATTGAAGGACCTGTGACGAAAGCAATGAAAAAAGGCCATCTTTTATATATTGATGAAATCAACATGGCAAAGCCAGAAACATTGCCTATTTTAAACGGTGTACTCGACTACAGAAAAATGATGACAAACCCATTTACAGGTGAGGTAGTTAAAGCAGAAGAAGGCTTTGGCGTCATTGCAGCAATCAATGAAGGATATGTCGGCACAGTGCCTCTAAATGAAGCGTTAAAAAATCGTTTTGTTGTCATTGACGTTCCATATATCGGCGGCGGTATCCTGAAAGATGTACTGCAATCTCAATCTGTTTTAAAAGATGAGCGGTTAATCGATCAATTCGTACAGCTCTCATCAGACCTGATTACACAAGCTCATAACGGACAGGTGAGTGAAGAAGCAGCATCCATCCGTGCGCTCTTAGATACTTGTGATCTTGCGCAATACATCCCGCCGCTTCGTGCCGTTGAACGAGGGATTGTTGAAAAGCTGGAAGATGACCGGGAAAAAGCAGCGGTAAGAAATATCGCCCAAACATTATTCGAGTGAGGTTCTGACTTTTGAAATTCATCAAATTTAATGACAGCAGAATCGATTCATTTCTATTTATGGAATTAACGGATTTAGCCAAAACGTTAGCAAAAAGTGATGATGTCGAGCTTGAATACGGTGTGCAGTCCTACTATGAACCGTTTGAAAAGAAAATTTTCATCAGTCATTTTTGGGATGATCGTAAACAAGAAGATATGATAGCAGGGCTGAAAAGCGATGTGTTCCTTCGTGCAGTAGGGACGGTTTATAGCGATCTTACTGTATTTCAGGAGATCATTCGCTATGCCCATACATTATCCATTCCTGATGTATGTAAACAATTGTTTATGCTGTTTGAAGATATCCGAATTGAAGAGCGGATTAAACGAAGCCGCCCTGGAACAAAAAAGGTATTTAAACGAAGAAGAGAGTTATACCGGCGTCACTTTAAGACGCAATTAACAATTAACCAAGAACGAAGCATTTTAACGGATGCACTCTTTTGTGCGATTTATGTGAAGCTGACAGCTGATTCTCCGCTCGAAGAGATCCCGCCTCTTCATGAGGAGATCAACCCGATGATTCCGTTTATTGAGTCAAGTCTTGAACGTGTATATGATGCGGGTTCAACAGCAGACATCGCAGTTATTGTAAAAGAATTAATGGAAGGCTTCGATGAGCTTCTTGAAAAGGACATGCTGAATACGTACTTTTTCTTCCCTGAATTGGACTATGAACAAGCGGCAAAAGAACCGCTGTTCCATGACTTAAAAAGAAAACCTAAATTAAGTGAGGACATCAAAGTCGACAGAGAAAAAGAAGGCGATGAAGACATTCACCAAGAGTATATGGAAGTGTGGCATCGAGAAACCGAAGCGCCATCCAAAAGCTTCCTTCAATTTGATTTAGAGCACGGCGGTAAAAGTGATCTTGGTAAGGATGCAGCAAGAGAAGGTGATGACGGAGATCAGGCACTCGGAACTGTCCAAGGCTCTGCAAAGCAAACACACCGAAAAGATTATTCAAAGCTTGAGGCGCTGGAAGAGGCTGAAGGTGAAGAAAGCGGAGCAGACGGTCATGAAAATGGAAAAGAGAACAAATATGCGTTTCCAGTCATGATTTCACCAGATCCTCCTAGGCCAGAACAAATCGATGTATACAAGCAGCATGCGAAGGAAATTGAGCCTTACCAGAAACGCTTAAAACAAATGATCCAAAAAACTCTTGAACATAAAAAATCATGGCCTAAAACAGACCTTCATGCAGGACGTCTCAGCAAAAAGCTGATTCGCTATTTTACAGAATCTAATCCGCGTCTTTTCTATAAAAAACAGGCACCATCTTCGCAGATTGATGCTGTTTTCACCTTATTAGTTGACTGTTCAGCGAGCATGTTTGACAAGATGGATGAGACGAAAAAGGGCATTGTTCTATTTCATGAAGCGTTAAAATCCGTGCAAGTTCCACATCAAATTGTTGGGTTTTGGGAAGATACAAACGACGTGACTGAGACAAGTCAGCCAAACTACTTCAACACAGTCGTGTCGTTCAAAGATTCTCTATTTGATGCAGGTCCTTCCATTATGTCTCTTGAGCCAGAAGAGGATAACCGGGATGGCTATGCGATCCGCCAAATGACTAAGATGATTTTAAAACGAAGAGAAGAGCAAAAGTTTCTGATTGTCTTTTCAGACGGAGAGCCAGCTGCGTTCAGCTACGAACAAAATGGGATTGTCGATACGCATGAAGCAGTTCTTGAGGCGAGGAAAAAGGGCATTGAGGTAATCAATGTGTTTTTATCCAATTCGCCGATAGAAGAATCGCAGATGAAAACCATTCAAGATATGTATGGCAAGTTCAGCATTTTTGTACCAGATGTCGATACATTGCCAGATGTTTTATATCCATTACTGAAGAAACTGCTGCATAAAAGCATTGGGGCATAAGGTTTTGCCCCTTTCTTCAAATTATTTTTCGGAATGATTTAAATTTTTTGTTTTTCTGTGAATTTTTTATCTTTAATTGAACAAAGAATGTAGAAAGTAATCCAAAACAGTGGTAGAATATTATTGGAAGCGTTTTATTACATAAATTTGGTCATTGTGTTCTGGAAGTTATATCGAGATAGTGTTCAATCACTTGATGATCAAAGTTGGGGGTAGTGTTCAAAATGTTTCAAAATGATGTGAAACAACCGTTGAGTTGGGAAGAATTTCATGGTCCGAACCTCGGCTATGTGCTCGAGCTCTACGATCAGTATGTCCAGGATCCTACTAGTGTTGATGAAGATCTAAGAGGCATATTTGATGAACTTGGTGCACCACCGAGTGAAATGAAGGAGGAAATTGGGAAAAAAGAAAATAGCGTAGTTACTTCTGAACAAATCCAAAAGATAGCATCAGTCGTTAAACTGGCAGAAGACATCAGAACGTATGGCCATTTAAATGCTTCCGTCAATCCTCTTCGCAAAGAAAAGGAACTACAAGAGCTGTTTCCTTTAAAGGAGTACGGTTTAACAGAAGAAGATGTCAAGAATATTCCGATTTCTATTATTAGTCCGGATGCACCAAAACACATTTCAAACGGCATAGAAGCCATTAACCATTTGAGAAATACGTATAAGCGTACCATTTCATTTGAGTTTGATCACGTGCATGACTTCGAAGAGCGAAACTGGCTCTCAAAATCGATCGAGTCTGGTGAACTATTTAAGAAAAAACCAGCAGATAAATTAGTTTCTGTATTCAAGAGATTAACAGAAGTTGAGCAGTTCGAGCAGTTTCTTCATAAAACATTTGTTGGGCAAAAGCGCTTTTCTATAGAAGGTTTAGACGCACTTGTTCCAGTACTTGATGAGATTATTTCAGAGTCTGTTACACAAGGGACTTCAAATATTAACATTGGAATGGCACACAGAGGCCGTTTAAATGTATTAGCACATGTGCTAGGAAAGCCATATGAGATCATTTTCTCAGAATTCCAGCATGCGCCAAATAAAGAGCTCGTTCCATCAGAAGGCTCTATTGGCATCAGCTACGGATGGACAGGGGATGTTAAGTACCATCTTGGAGCTGACCGTCAAATCAAAGACGAAGATACAAAGAGTGCTAGAGTCACGCTTGCTAATAACCCAAGTCACTTGGAATTCATTGATCCAATCATTGAAGGAAGCACGCGTGCCGCTCAGGAATCACGTACTCAAAAAGGCTATCCAGTTCAAGACGTTGAAAAAGCGTTAGCCATCTTAATTCATGGGGATGCAGCATTCCCTGGTGAAGGAATTGTGGCAGAAACATTAAATTTAAGCCAGCTTGTAGGCTATCAAGTAGGCGGAACCATCCATATTATTGCCAACAATATGATCGGGTTTACAACGGAAAGCAATGAATCTCGCTCGACGAAATATGCAAGTGACCTTGCAAAAGGGTTTGAGATTCCTATTGTTCACGTCAATGCAGATGATCCAGAAGCGTGTTTAGCGGCTGTTCAGCTAGCTGTAGAATACCGCAAACGTTTCAAGAAGGATTTCCTTATTGACTTGATCGGCTACCGCAGATACGGTCATAACGAAATGGATGAACCTTCTACAACTCAGCCAATGCTGTACGATGCGGTCAGAAAGCACAAAACGGTCAAGAATATCTTTGCAGATAAACTTGTCGAAGAAGGTCTTTTGACAAAAGAACAGCGTGAAGAAATCGAGCAGGCTGTGACGTCTAAAATAGAAGAAGCCTATAAAAAGGTGCCTTCGAAGAAAGAGCATACGATTCAAGAAATCGAACTGCCAGAACCTGTATCAAACGGCTTCCCAGCAGTGGATACATCAGTAGAATTTGATGTATTGCGAAAGCTGAATGAAGAATTGATCAGCTGGCCGAATGATTTCCAAGTATTTGGAAAGCTGAAGCGGATCCTTGAAAAACGTGCAAAAGTGTTTACAGATGACCGTAAAGTAGAATGGTCACTTGGGGAAGCACTCGCATTTGCATCAATATTAAAAGACGGTACGCCAATTCGAATGACCGGACAGGATTCAGAGCGTGGTACTTTTGCTCAAAGAAACCTTGTTCTTCACGACAGTCAAACGGGTGATGAATTTATTGCTCTTCATGAACTGAGTGATGCAAATGCATCGTTTACTGTTCATAATAGTCCACTGTCAGAAGGCTCAGTCATCGGGTTTGAATATGGTTATAATGTCTATTCTCCTGAAACGTTAGTGATTTGGGAAGCTCAATTCGGAGACTTCGCAAATGCGGCTCAAGTGTATTTCGATCAATTTATCTCAGCAGGCCGTGCAAAATGGGGACAAAAATCAGGTTTAGTCATGCTGCTGCCGCATGGATATGAAGGACAAGGTCCTGAGCATTCAAGTGGAAGAACAGAGCGCTTCCTGCAATCAGCTGCTGAGAATAACTGGACAGTTGCGAACCTGACAAGTGCAGCGCAATATTTCCATATTCTTAGAAGACAGGCGAAAATGCTGCTTCGTGAAGAGATTCGTCCGCTTGTCATTATGACACCGAAGAGTCTGCTTCGTAACCCGAACACATTGTCTGAAGTCCAAGAATTAACGGATGGACAGTTCTGTCCAGTTCTTGAACAGCCAGGTCTTGTACATGATCACGAAAAAGTATCGCGTCTCGTGCTATCTAGCGGGAAGGTATCCATTGATATTAGTGATCGTTTTACTCAAATGGAAGAGCCGAAAGATTGGCTTCACGTTGCAAGAGTGGAACAGCTATATCCGTTCCCAGCCAAAGATATTAAAGGAATTTTAACAAAGCTGACAAACTTAGAAGAAATCGTATGGGTGCAAGAAGAACCACAAAATATGGGAGCTTGGGGATACATTGAGCCATATTTACGTGAAATTGCGCCTGAAAAAGTAAAAGTACGTTACATCGGCCGAAGAAGACGTTCAAGTACGGCTGAGGGTGATCCAACTGTGCATAAAAAAGAACAAGAACGAATTGTATCTGATAGCTTGACTCGCAAAAACTAAGGGGGAAATGAAAAATGGCGGAAATTAAAGTACCTGAATTAGCGGAATCAATCTCGGAAGGAACGATTGCTCAATGGCTAAAGCAGCCGGGCGATTATGTGGAGCAGGGGGAGTACCTGCTAGAACTTGAAACAGATAAAGTCAATGTCGAACTGACTGCTGAAGAATCTGGTGTACTAAAAGAAGTGCTGAAAGATTCTGGTGACACAGTACAAGTTGGAGAGGTCATCGGAACGATTGCAGCAGGTGAAGCTGGCGGAAGCGAGTCCGCAGCTCCAGCACCTGAACAAGCTTCTGCACCAGCTTCGAAAGAAGAACCGGCAGCTGCTCAAAAAGAAGAAGCAGTGAAAGAAGAGCCGAAAGCTGGTAATGGCAGAACCATCGCTTCTCCTGCAGCTAGAAAACTAGCGAGAGAGAAGGGATTAGACTTATCTGAGATTCCAACCGTAGATCCGCTGGGCAGGGTACGAAAGCAGGATGTCGCTTCTTATCAAAAGAATGAAGCACCTGCAAGTGCACCGAAAGCCGCGCCAAAAGCAAATGCTGCGGTGCAAACTGAACAACCAGGAAAGCCAGTTGAACGTGAAAGAATGTCACGCCGCAGACAAACAATTGCAAAACGTTTAGTTGAAGTTCAACAAACGGCAGCGATGCTGACGACATTTAATGAAGTCGATATGACAGCTGTGATGGATTTAAGAAAGCGTCGTAAAGATGCCTTCCTAGAACAAAATGATGTCAAGCTTGGCTTCATGTCCTTCTTTACAAAAGCAGTTGTAGCAGCACTGAAGAAATATCCGCTGCTTAATGCAGAAATTCAAGGTGATGAGCTTGTCTTGAAGAAGTTCTATGACATCGGCATCGCTGTTGCTGCAAACGAAGGACTTGTCGTACCGGTTGTCCGTGATGCAGACAGATTGTCATTTGCGGGGATTGAAAAAGAAATTGGTCATCTTGCGAAAAAAGCAAGAGATAACAAATTGTCTCTTAATGAGTTACAAGGTGGATCATTCACGATCACAAACGGCGGAACATTTGGTTCTCTGCTTTCAACTCCGATTTTAAACAGCCCGCAAGTTGGAATTTTAGGTATGCATAAAATTCAGCTTCGTCCGGTGGCAATTGATGAAGAACGTTTTGAGAACCGTCCAATGATGTATTTAGCTCTTTCTTATGACCACCGTATTGTCGATGGTAAAGAAGCAGTTGGATTCCTCGTTACGATTAAAAATCTGCTTGAAGATCCTGAGCAGTTATTACTTGAAGGATAATCTTCAATTATAAAAAGCTAGCACCTATTAAGGTACTAGCTTTTTTTCTTTTCGCTGTCATGTTGTCCTCGTTTTGACCAATACGTCGCAAGCCAGGAACCAGATAAGTTATGCCATACACTAAAAATCGCACTTGGTACGGCTGAGAGCGGTGAGAAGTGTGCTGTCGCAAGGGCTGCACCGAGCCCGGAGTTTTGCATGCCTACTTCGATCGAGATCGCTCTACGAGAAGGGATATCCATTTTGCACCACTTTGCGATCAGGTAACCAAATAAGAGACCAAGTGCATTATGTAATATAACAACGGCAAATATCAGCAATCCAGATTGAAGAATCTGCTCTTTATTTGCACTGACAACCGCTGCAATGATCAACACAATTCCAGCAACAGATACAAGCGGCAATGCTTGAACCGCATAGTTTACTTGTTTTTTGAAAAACACCTTAACGATAACACCTAAGATAATAGGAATTAGCACAACTTGGACAATCGACAAAAATAATGCCTCCGGTGATACAGGTAACCATGATCTTGCAAAAATATAGATAAAGAGAGGCGTTAAAAAGGGAGCAAGAAGGGTCGATATAGTTGTGACCGCTACGGATAATGCCATATTGCCTTTTGCCAAGAAAGTCATGACATTGGATGCTGTACCACCTGGGCAGCAGCCCACAAGAATAACGCCTACTGCAATTTCAGACGGCAGCCGTAATCCGTAAGCTAATAGAAAGGCGATCAGCGGCATGAGTGTGTACTGCGCCAAAACCCCGATGAGCACATAGAGAGGTTTACGAAAAAGTTCCTTAAAATCTTCACCGGATAACGTAAGCCCCATCCCAAACATAATGACGCCTAGTAAAAAAGGGATATACGGTCCAATCTGAGAAAATACGTCAGGAAAAGCAAATCCAAGACATGCAAAGATAATGACCCAGATTGCAAAGGTTCTTCCTGCAAATTGACTAATGGTTAAAAGAATGTTCATTCATTGCTTCATCTCACTTTCCTCACATATCTTTCCTATTTTAAACGAATTTTCTGAAAAAACAACCCATTCTTTATAAAGGTGTTAATAATAAAATTATGTAAACTAAAAATACCCCATATAAGCATTTGCCTATATGGAGCATCGTCTTAAAAAGGGGTCCATTTCACTTGCTGTGCTTGCTTAAGCCTTGCTTCTGGCTCATGCCAGTTGACTACATTCCACCAACGATCTACGTATTTCGGTTTTTCATTCAGATATTGAAGATAGTAGGCGTGCTCCCATACATCAAGCGCTAGGAGGGGGATTACGTCCCATTGTGACAAAAATTGATGGCGTTCTGCTTGTAAAATCTCTAATCGCTGGGATCTTGGCGCCCATACGAGAATAGCCCAGCCAACACCCTCTACTTGTTTGGCCGCTGCTGAAAATTGAGATTTAAATGCATCATAGCTGTCAAACGATTGTTCAATGAGACGAAGCATTTGTCCAGTGGGCTTTCGTTTTCCTGAAGGACTCATGGAAAACCAAAAAATACAATGTAAATAGTGCCCCGCACCATTGAAAGCAAGCTCCCGTTCCCAATGTTTGATCATTTTAAAATCATTGGTTCTTCTTGCATTTTTTAATGCAAGCTCAGCTTGGTTCAAACCATCTACATATGATTGATGATGCTTCTGATGATGCAAATACATAATTTCTTTTGAAATAAACGGTTCTAGTGCATCATACCGGTAAGGGAGAGGAGGTAACTTGTGACTTCCAGCTGCTACCTCTCGCATGTCTTCTTGTGGTTTCATATTCTCAGCAATACGTTCTGCCAGTTCGTACCACTCTTGTTCACTGGAATGTTCATCATCCATTGAGAACCATAAATGGTCTACTTTCTGACGGATGTTGTCATCTTGAATAGCGGGTTGAATGGAGCTAAGCCACTCTTTGAGCTGCATTCGATACTCTTCCTTATTCATTCTTACGCCTCATTTCTTCTAAAAATGTAGAACAAGCCATCATGGGAAAAACAAAAGGGTAGCTATGATAGGTGATGTAAAATTGCTTTGGCAGGCCAATGCCTACTGGATAGTACAAGGCTTCACTCGTGTGCTGATGATGGATCAAAAATGAGATGGCTTTTAAAATCGTTTTGTCATCAGGCTTCTCATATTGTAAAAGTGCCTCTGCTGCCCAAGCGGTCTGAACCACTGTGCCAAACGGGAGAGGGACGTACGTTTTTACCTCTGCACTTTTACACGATTCTCCGAAGCTGCCATCTTCTCGTTGAATCTGCTTTAAAAATCGGCACGCTTTTTGAACAGCAGGATGGGTGGAGGGGATGCCGGCAGCTTTTAGTCCTGTTAATGCTGCCCACGTTCCATAAATATAGCAAACACCCCATCTGCCAAACCATGATCCATTTTTCTCTTGATGATCTAGGAGCCACTTAACACATTGATCTTTTTGGCTGTGAATAGGTAGTGACATGTTTTTCTCTTCAAGACCAATGAGATGAAGCACACGGCCTGTAATATCGGGAGTCGATGGATCGATCGCTGCATCCTCCGCAGATTCAAGCGGCAGATGTCGAAGCAGGAAGTGATCTTGATTTTTTTCAAAAGCAGAGAACCCGCCATCACGGTTTTGCATGGAAAGAAGCCAATGAAATCCTCGTTGCCACTGAATTGGTGCGTACGTTCGAGGAATGGCTTTTAAGACAATTTGTGTATCATCACAATCAGGATTATTCGTGTTGATATCTGAAAAACCAAAGCCTCCCGGAGCAGCATGCCGGTTATGGATCGCCCAATCTGCTTTCTTCATTTGCTGCCGATTCAGTAAGTATGAGAAAGACTTTGTGATGACTGGGTCTTCTTGTTTTTTGCCAGCTTTTTGAGAAGCATAACTGACAAGTGCTGTATCCCAAACTGTGGATGTGGAATTTTCTGCATACATTCTGCCCTGACAGTTTGTGACTAGCTTTTTCATGCCTTTGACTGCTTTTAAAATGAGATGATGTCCCGGTGAGTAGCCAAGGCTCATCAGTGCATAGACCATAAAAATACTTGCACTTAAATAGCTGTACAGCGTGCCATCTTTTTCAAGGCGGTCAAACATATATCGCTTTGCTGCTTCATATCCGAAAAAGTCCAGCCGGCTGTCAAGTGCTGTATACGATCGCATGTAAGACAGAAAGTGATGAGTGGAACGTTCTTCTGTTGCCATAAACCAGTCAAATGGATTTTTAGTCATGTTTGCATCAAGGTGTGCTAGGCTTGGGAATTTCTCATGAGAGGTATATCGTTTGTTGAGTGCAATCATCATTGGCACAAAGTGAATTCTTGCATATGCACTAAGGTGATAGAAGTGCAGCGGAAAGTATGTAGGGACGAGTAAAAATGAAAGTGGTGCATAGAAGTACGGCCAAGGGTGCATGCCGTTGACGGCGAGCATCCACTTTGTCATAAAGTGAACGTTCTTTAATCCACCTTTTGATCGAATATATTGCGCTGCTTTTTCCATATGCGGCTCATCTTGTTGAAACCTGCCTGAAACAAGCATTCCGCAATAGCCTTGCACAGTGGCAGTTACATGGCCCGTTTGATCATGATACAAAGAAAAAGACCCATCCTCATTTTGCTTTTCGCGTATTGCTTCTGCTAATTGATCAACCAAAGCCTGATCCGTATCACCAACAGCCTTTAACAGCATAATCAAAAAAGCATTTGTCATCATTGGACCTTCAAAGCAGAAAACAAAGGCGCCATCTTCTCGTTGTCTACGCTGCATTTGCATGTGCAATTCTTCGATAAATTCGTTTACTTTTGTATGAAAATCTTGCATAAGCGGCCATGCTCCTTTCCTTTCATACTATATTCAGGAGCCGGCCTGTCACATGCAAACACAAAAAAGCCGATGACAGGGTCACCGACTTTCTTAACGTCATTAGTCTTGGAGATTAATCCATACACTTTTGACTTCTGTATAGTTGTTAAGGGCATATGATCCCATTTCTCTGCCAAGACCTGATTGCTTATATCCTCCAAACGGGGAGGCGGCATCAAAAACATTATAGCAGTTGACCCAAATCGTTCCTGCTTCAAGACGTGCAGCGATATCATGGGCATGCTTTAAGTTTTCTGTCCAAAGTCCTGCTGCTAATCCATATTCAGACTGGTTGGCTCGTTCAACCACTTCATCAATGGAATCGTAAGGAATTGCAGATAAGACAGGTCCGAAGATTTCTTCTTTGGCAATGGTCATTTCATCTTCTACATCTTTAAAAATAGTAGGGGAGACAAAATAACCAGCCTCATAAGGGCAATCGCCACCGACAACGGCTGTTGCCCCTTCGGATTTACCTTTTTCAATATAGCCTAACACGCGTTCGTGCTGTTCTTTACTTACAAGAGGTCCAATTTGCGTATCTTGATGAAGACCAGCGCCTTGTCTGAGTGATCCTGCATATTTGGCCATTTGATCGACCACTTCATCATATTGGCTCCGGTGAACAAAGACTCTGGAGCCTGCGCAGCATACTTGGCCTTGGTTAAACATGACACCATTTAAAGCACCTGGAATGGCTTTCTTTAAATCTGCATCTGGCAAAATAATATTCGGTGATTTTCCGCCAAGCTCTAATGTGACTCTCTTAATGGTTTTAGCCGCTTTCTCCATAATTAATTTTCCAACACTTGTTGACCCTGTGAAGGCAAGCTTATTCACGTCAGGATGATCAGTTAAGGCATCTCCGGCTGTTTCACCAAATCCAGGAACGATGTTAATCACGCCTTCTGGGAAGCCGGCCTTGTCCACTAATTCTGCTAAATAAAGAGCAGAGAGCGGCGTTTGTTCTGCTGGCTTTAAAACGATGGTACATCCTGTTGCAAGTGCGGCGCCCATTTTCCACATGGCCATAAGCAGCGGGAAGTTCCATGGGATGATTTGTCCTACAACCCCAACCGGTTCATGGCGGGTATAATTAAAATATCCTTGACTGACAGGAATGGTTTGTCCATTCATTTTTGTCGTCCAGCCCGCATAATAGCGCATGTGCTCAATAGCGAGGGGGATATCTGCATTTGTTGTTTCATTAATTGGTTTTCCGTTATCTAAAGTTTCTAGCTGTGCAAGCTCTTCTTGATTTTCTTCCATTAAATCAGCAAGCTTGAACATGAGGCGGGCGCGTTCAGCGGCAGACATTGAGCGCCAAGGACCATGAAAGGCTTTTTTTGCTGCTTTTACGGCCTCATCAATATCTTTTGCACCTGCTTCATATACATCAATAAGGGTTTCACCTGTGGCTGGGTTAGGAGTAGAAAAGGTTTTGTTATCGTGACTTGTGACAAACTGACCATTAATGTAGAGTTTTTTCGTCCCTTGGAGAAAAGATTCGAGTTTTGAACTAATTTGAAGTGTTGTAGAGCTCATAAATAAACAAACCTCCTTAAAGATATGGATTGTTTTCTGCGAGTTCTAGGTGGGAAAGCGGACATGCAACGAATTTGTATACGCACACAGATGTAAACGTATACAATTATCATATTACACGACATGTTTGAAAGCAATCCATAACACTCATTGCATTTCGCAAAAATTTGGCTACAATAAATGTATAGATGAAAAAAGGAGTTTTTAAATCATGATCCATCAAAACTGGCAAACGGCTCAAACGTTAAAACAAGTAAAATGTGTACATACTAACGCGAAAAAATATATGGTTGACCGGGCATTAACGGTTGGAAGCACATATGAAGTGAAAAATGAAACAGAGGAATTCCTGTTTGTCGTGGACAATACGGGTAAAGTAGGCGGGTATTACAAGGAGTATTTCGAAGATATTTCGGCTGAATGATTTTGAGGGTCATCACTCATACTAAGAAAAACAGTAAAGGGTGATGATGATGAAAAAGCAGCAAAATGACGAGCAGAAAAATCAAAATGCATGGCATGAACACGAGGACGCTGATATGGCGATTACGCTTGAACAGATTTCCGATGTGTATGCCGAGGGAACGATTGATACACCAAAAGACGAATAGTCATTTGAAAAACAGTGATTTGGCATAATCACTGTTTTTTTATTGGAATGATTCAGCATTTTTCTCGAAAAGAACTGAAACTTTTTTCCTGGTTTAACTGTCTAAATAAGTAGAGGAAAGAGCATCGGATCAAAAAGTAAAAGTTAAATGAAATTTAATCTATTCGTAATGGAATAACAACCATTTATAGCGTATTCTATAAGTGAGAATAAAACGTACCCACAGAGCCGTGTGGCCGTTTTGTCATAAAGGAATTTGATGCAGGAAGAGGGGGTTTACGTGGGTATTTTTTCTGTCAGTAAACAAAATGATAAGAAATTCGAATCCTTATTGATTGAAGGGGAAAGAATTGAGGCTGTTTACAGACTGCGTCACGACCAAATTTGCTTTACTAATAAACGACTGATCTTTGGCGATAACCGCGTATTTTCTAAGAAGAAAGTCAGGGTCTCCTTGCCGTATCGATCAATTGAAAGTTTTGCCATACAAGAAGCTGGCGTGTTTGATCAGGACACAGGTATGCTGATTGTCACAAGCTCAAAAGTATTTGAACTCGACTTTTCTAAAGAGACGGATTTGAGTGATGTGCAAGCCATTTTGACAAAACATCTTTGCTGATCAATCTTGCGATTACATAGATCATATGCACTTTTCTCATTCTTCGTTCTTATTTTTATAGACCGCACATTGCTAAGCCTTTCCCATCTGATGGGAAGGGCTTTTTTCTGCTTAAGTGTTTGAATGATAGAAAAAAAGGATAAAGATGAAACAGATATAGAAAGGAGAATGAACAATGAAAGTGTTGGTTGCAGGAGCAAATGGACATACAGGTAGACTTGTCATTCGTTATTTAAAAGAAAAAGGACATGAGCCGCTTGCTCTCATTCGAGATGAAAAACAAGCTGATGCGCTAAAAGAACTTGGTGCAGCACCTGTCATCGGTGATCTTGAAAACGATGTGACCGATGCTGTGAAACAAGCAGACGCTGTCATCTTTGCAGCTGGTTCAGGATCAAAAACAGGCGCAGATAAGACCATTGCGGTGGATCAAGAAGGTGCAAAACGCCTCGTTGATACAGCGAAAAAAGAAAACATCCAGCATTTTGTTATGCTTAGTGCTTATAATGCTGATGATCCGAACCAAGGAAAAGGGCAAGGAAGTATGGAAACTTATTATGAAGCGAAAAGAAAAGCAGACGAGCACTTAAAACAGTCTGGTCTTTCCTATACGATTGTCCGTCCAGGTGCCTTGCTGCATGAGGGGAAGACAGGAAAGATTGAAGCTGCCGAACATATTCCAGATGATCAAAACATTGAGATTTCAAGAGAGGACGTAGCCATTGTTCTTGTGGAAAGCTTAACAGAATCCAATGTGAAAAATAAGTCCTTTGACTTGATGAAAGGCGATAAATCAGTAGAAGAAGCACTTCGCCATCTGTAAGAGAAGAAAGCTGCTGCCAAATAGGCGGCGGCTTTTTTGATGTTTTCTTTTCCCATTCAGCGGGAAGGTAATGAGAAAGGAGTGATTGACCGTGGGCTTAACTAAAGAACAACAAGCTGATTTATACGAAAGATTGATTCAGTTAAAAGAAGATGTGAAGGGATCAAAAAAGAAAGAAGAATCGATGCTCGTTGAATCGAGTGAGATTTCAAATGGTGTTGGGAATCATATCGCTGATCATGGGAGCATCTATTTAGACCGCATGACAGAACAAACGCTGGATCAAGTTGATGATCAGCTTGAAGGTGAAATCGATGCAGCATTGAAACGAATGGAAGACGGAACATATGGGATATGTGAGAAAACAGGGAAAGAGATCCCATACGAGCGTTTAAAAGCAGTTCCATATACACGTTATTCAATCGATGCAAAGAAAAATGAAGAAAACACTCAAGATCCAAACGAGTTTGACCGTTCATTCTCCGATCAAATGCGCGATTTAACGAATAGAGAAACAATGGATCAGATGCATTCAGATACGTATGAAAGATTAGAGGAAGAGCAAGATGTGGATGTAGATGAGGAAAAATAGGATCATAAGTGAAGGTTAAATTTTTTCAGAATAATTTTTTCTTATGTACACATAAACAAATAACTTGTATACATGAGTCTTTCGTAGAAAAAAGATCTCTTGAAATTTAATAAACTTTCGTGTAATATAGTTTAAAGGCTGCGATGTGCGTAATGTTAATTAAGTTTTAACCTTTAAGCTGTAATAGGGAGTTTTATATTGAAGCCGGAATGTCATGCCTCCTTAGCGAGGAAGACAGGAACGTTTCTGCAAACACCCACTTTGAGGAGTGGTGGTTTAAAACTTTCTTACTTAGATTACGGCATCCGCAGCTTTTCCTATGATCATTCAAGCCATTTTCCATTTCGGAAAATGGCTTTTTATTTTGTGAAAAAACGAAATTGAATAGACAGCCGGAAGAGGCATGAATGTATGTTAAAATAGACAAAACAAAAGACGGAGAGGGAATTGGATGTTAGAACAAGCAGAAGCACTCCTGAAACAATACTTTGGCTTTGACGCCTTTAGAGAGGGACAGAAGCAAGCCATTGAATCGATTGTAAACAAACAGAAGGATACCGTCTGCATTATGCCGACAGGCGGAGGGAAATCGGTTTGCTACCAGATTCCTGCCTTGATGATGGAAGGAACAACAATCGTAGTATCCCCGCTAATTTCTCTAATGAAAGATCAAGTCGATGCGCTAAATGAGATGGGCATACGATCGTCCTTCTTAAACAGCACACTTTCAGCAGCTGAAATGAATAAAAGGCTGAAAAAATGTGAAAATGGGGAATATCAGCTGCTTTATATTACACCTGAACGTTTACAAAATGAACGCTTTTTTCAGCTGCTTGATCGGTTAACGATCCCTTTAATTGCAATTGATGAAGCACACTGTATATCTGAGTGGGGGCATGATTTTAGGCCAAGCTATCGCTTTATTCAAGAATGCTTAAATCAGCTGACAAAAAGGCCAGTGATTGTCGCATTAACGGCTACAGCCACGAAAAAGGTCCACCGGGATATATGTGAACAGCTTGGCATGAACGAAGAAGAAACCATTTTTACTGGGTTTGCTAGAGAGAATTTATCTTTTCAGGTGGTCAAAGGAGAAAATAGTGACCGCTTTATCACACATTATATGAAGAAAAATAAGCTTGAGTCCGGCATTATTTATACTGCTACAAGAAAAGAAGCTGAAAATATTTATAATCGGCTCAAGAAACAAAAGATCAAAGCGGGCATTTATCATGGCGGGTTAGATGATGATGTGAGAGAAGAGCAGCAAAACCTGTTTTTAAATGATGACATCCAGGTCATGGTCGCTACATCTGCATTTGGCATGGGAATTAATAAGTCAAATGTCCGTTTTGTGATTCATCATCAAATACCGAGGGATATTGAAAGCTACTATCAAGAAGCTGGACGCGCCGGCAGAGACGGGCTCCAAAGTGAATGCATTTTACTGTTTTCGCCGCAGGGCGTACGAATGCAGCGCTTCCTCATTGAACAGTCAACAGAGGATGAAGTGCGTTATCAGCATGAACTGCTTAAACTTAGACAAATGGTCGATTACTGTCACACTGAGCAATGCCTGCAGCAATTTGTGATGGACTACTTTGATCAAACAGCAAGTACCCCTTGCCAAAAATGCAGCAATTGCCTTGATGAGAGAGAGCGTGAAGAGGTTACTCGAGAAGCACAAATGGTTTTATCGTGTACGGTTAGAATGAACGAGCGATTTGGAAAAATGATGATTGCACAAGTACTGGCAGGCTCTAAAAATAAAAAAGTGCTTGACCTCGGTTTCAACCGTCTTCCTACATATGCTTTAATGAAGCAGCAATCAGCCCAGCAAATCAGTGATTTCATCGAATTTTTAATTACAGAAGAGTATTTGCACATGTCTGAAGGGGCTTATCCAACATTAAAAGTGACATATAAAGGGAAGAAAGTGTTAGTCGGACAAGAGGCTGTGTATAAAAAGCAGGCAGTTAAAAGAGAGGCGATTCAAGAAAACGATGCATTATTTGAGCAGCTGAGAGCGGTGAGAATGAAGCTGGCGAGAGAGCAGGGCGTTCCGCCATTTGTTGTATTTTCTGATCAAACCTTGAAGGAAATGTCAGCCGTTCAGCCTAAAACAGAAGAAGAACTTCTCCATATTAAGGGAATAGGCGCTCAAAAAAGAGAGAAATACGGGGATGTTTTTTTAGAAGAAATCCATTTATTTATAGAAAAAGAGAAAAATAAAGAGATTGAAGAAGAAAAATAAATTTTTTTCGCTGCGTTTGGACACGTTTTCATCAGGACATTTCTGATCCTTTCAAAACCTTGATATGGCGGGTAATTGAGCTGTTTTGTGGTCTGATTTACCAATGGAGAGAGATGTTTCATGTAAAGGAACTGTAATCTAAAACATATCGTTTTGTTATTGAATTGACATTTACATATGTTACGATAGCACTCGTTAGCCGCCATAAAAAGCTAACAAGGGAGGATTTACTTTATGAAGAAGACTATTATGTCCTTGGTTGCTGTTGCAGCAATCTCAACAACAGCATTTGGAGCACAGCAAGCTTCTGCAAAGGAAATCACTGTGAAGAAAGGTGATACACTTTGGGGAATCTCTCAAAAAAATGATGTGTCTCTAAAGGACCTAAAGGGTTGGAACAATTTATCTACTGACATGATTTATGTAGGTGATAAATTGACAATCTCTTCAAAAGAGAAAACTCAGGAGCAGTATAAAGTCCAGAAGGGGGACAGCCTCTGGAAAATCGCTCAAAAATTCAATGTGTCAATTAGCGATATTAAGTCTTGGAATAACTTAAACTCAGATATAATTATGATTGGTTCAACACTAAGTGTTGCTGGTCAAAGCTCAGCTCCGGTAAGCTCAGAGCCTGTACAAAAACAGGAGCCTGTCCAAAAAGAGCAAACAACACAAAAAGCTGCTCCTAAAAAGGAAACAACGAAAAAAGTTGCTCCTAAAAAGGAAACAGCTAAAGCAGAATCATCTTCTGCTAGTCAAAGTGTACAAAAAGAAATGACTGTAACGGCTACGGCTTATACAGCAAATGATGGTGGCATCTCAGGTATCACTGCAACAGGGGTAAACTTAAACAAAAACCCAAATGCAAAAGTAATTGCAGTAGATCCAAGTGTCATTCCATTAGGAAGTAAGGTTTATGTTGAAGGCTACGGTGAAGCCATCGCAGCAGATACTGGCGGCGCAATTAAAGGTAACAAAATTGATGTACATGTACCAAGCAAATCCCAAGCAAAAAATTGGGGCGTAAAATCAGTCAAAGTGAAAGTACTTAACTAGTAACTTATTGTTTTTTGGAAGAAAGCATCAGGTGGCGGCCTGATGCTTTTATTGTACCCTTTTTTTGGTCAAAAAAACACATATTTTTCAGAAAAATTTGCATTTTCGACATAAACCAGCGTATATTCCGTCATACACGCTGGTTTTTTGTCGTTAGCTGTCCACCCAATAAATTTCTCCGCTTTGTTCTTTCCAATTAATTTGGACATCAAATTGGTGCTTTTCATAAAAGTGAATCAAGCGGTCCACGTGATTCCAATCTCTTTTGACGAGATCACCTGTAATAACTGGAATGTTCTGCTCTCTTGCGATTTCTTTTAAATGCTTCATACAGATTGAGCCGTATCCATTATCGGGAGGGCCTTTAATATCAGCAATATGAATCTTTCCTTCTTCAGGATATTCAGCAATTAAGGAAAAATCAGATTGTCCGCGAAAAGCTTTTTCACAATCGGTCAGCATGATTTTACATGTATCAGCATTTTCAATGGCAGAGACAATCATCCATTCATCTTCTTTCGCCTGATCAATGCCAATGATCTTTGCCTTTTTCGAAATATCTTTCATATTTTCTTGCATTCGATACATTTGGAACTGCAATTGCTGTAATTCTTGCTCTAACGTCTTCACATCTTTGGGTGTTTCCTGTAAGATTGACAAGTCCATTACTCCTTTCATATAAGAAATGATAAAAATCACATAAATTCCAATTTTAAAGGAAGTGGATGGATCTTTCAAGCCGTTAGAATGCCGATCTTCGGCAAGTTTGTCTAAAATTCGACGAAGACAGCGAATTCATTGACTTTATAGAGAAAGTTAAATAACATACTCTTAGTCGGAACTAATAAAGAGAGGTTTTCAAACATGAACGAACAGAATCAAAAACCGAAAAATTTCACCGGCATTGTTGTCATTTTAACAATTGCCATAAACGGATTAATCGCTTTATTATTTTTAATGCCAAAAACAGATAAATTTAGTCATCTGGATATTACATTTCTGCCGTTACTGAATGCCGTGATGAACAGCTTTACGTTTATCTTCTTACTTTCAGCACTCATTATGATTAAACAAAAGAACATTAAAGCGCATAGACGATTTATCTTTGCTGCATTTTCAACAACACTTGTCTTTTTAATTTCGTATGTGACGTATCATTCAATGGCAGCTGATACACACTTCGGAGGAGAAGGGATCATCCGTCCAATTTACTTCTTTATTTTGATTACACATATTGTGCTCTCAGCTATTATTGTACCGCTTGCACTGATTACACTATTTAGAGGCGCACAGATGCAGGTCGAGCGTCACCGTAAAATTGCCCGCTGGACGATGCCGCTTTGGCTCTATGTTAGTCTCACTGGTGTCATTGTATATATCATGATTTCTCCATATTACAGCTAACGTATGTCCAACTGGACATACGTTCTTTTATTTACAAGATGAAGTGCTTTGGATAAAATGGGAATTGGGTATCCGACTTGCACGGTATCTTCCCATCTATAGATTCGCATCATTTCTGGCCGTTTGCTCGTTTGGAGATCAACAATTGGACGAAACGGGGGTTATATGATGACTGAACAATTGCAGTATAAACCGGGGCTTGAAGACATTGTGGCAAGCGAAACGTCCATATCATACTTAGATGTGGAGCAAGAGGAAATTGTGATTCGCGGGTACGACCTCATTGAGCTGGCACAAAACAAGACATATTTAGAAACAGCCTATCTGCTTATTTATGGAAGATTACCAGATAAGATGGAATATCATCAATTTCAGCAAGATATATCCTCACAAACCAGCTTACATCCAACCATTCAAACCATTTTAACCAAGCTGCCAAAATCCACTCACCCTATGGATGCAATGAGAACGTGCTTATCTGCTCTTGCAGGGTATGATGACGCATTACATGATCGATCTGAAGCGTGCCAAAAGAGGCGTGCAGTTCGATTACTAGGCCAGCTGCCGGCCATTGTTGCTGGGAGCTATTATATTCTCACAAAAGACGCCGCTATTTCTCCAGATCAGACCAAATCCTACACTGAAAACTTTTTATCCATGCTAACTGGACGCACCCCGACACAAGACGAAATCACCGCTTTTGACCAAACACTTACATTATATAGTGAACATGAGCTGCCGAATTCAACGTTTGCGGCTAGAGTCATTGCATCCACGCATTCTGACATGTATGGTGCTTTTACTGGAGCGATCTCTTCATTAAAAGGTGACCTGCACGGAGGAGCGAATGAAGCTGTCATGCACATGCTTCTAGAAGGAAAAACAACAAAAGGATTTCTTGCGCTCATTGAACGAAAATTAGCCGCAAAAGAAAAGATGATGGGCTTTGGACATAGGGTATACATGAGAAAAATGGACCCGCGAGCGGCTCTTTTAAAACGTTCATTGAAAACGCTTACGGAATCAAAAGGCGATACAACACTATATGACATGTGTGTAGCAGGAGAGGCATACATGAAAGAGCAGAAAAACCTCTATCCGAATCTTGATTATTACGCCGCACCGATTTATTACGTGCTCGGAATTCCTATTTCACTTTATACACCCATTTTCTTTGCTGCAAGAGCTAGCGGATTAGCCGCACATGTTATTGAACAGCATTTGCATAATCGCATTTTTAGACCGAGAGTCCGGTATTTAGGGCCAAGAGGATTAAAGGTTTCAAATGATGATGGAAAAACGGGGGAATGAACATGAACAAAACAGCAGTCGCCAATCAAACAGATCAGCTATTAGAAGAAATCGCAGCCTATGCAGTAGACGGAGAAATTACGAGTAAAGAAGCCATTGAAACGGCGCGGTATGTGCTCATAGACACACTTGGGTGCGGAATGCTGGCGCTCAATTTTCCAGAATGTACGAAGCACCTTGGACCCATCGTACCTGGAACAGTCGTGCCAAACGGAGCAAGAGTTCCCGGTACTTCGTTTGTGCTAGATCCTGTTCAAGCGGCTTTTGATATTGGCTGTATGATCCGCTGGTTAGATTATAATGACACGTGGCTTGCACAGGAGTGGGGGCACCCGTCAGATAACTTAGGCGGAATATTAGCTGTAAGTGATTATATCAGCAGAACACGCCTTGCAAACGGAGAAGAGCCGCTAACGATGAATGACGTACTGCATGCAATCGTCAAGGCACATGAAATTCAAGGTGTGCTCGCTTTAGAAAATTGTCTGAATCGAAATGGATTGGATCATGTGTTATTTGTCAAAGTGGCAACAAGTGCAGTTGTATGTGCAATGCTTGGCGGAACAAAGGAAGAAGTCCAGCATGTTTTATCACAAGCGTTTGTTGATAATTCCCCGCTTAGGACGTATCGCCACGCCCCAAACACAGGGTCGAGGAAATCATGGGCAGCAGGGGATGCAACAAGCCGCGGAGTGAGACTGGCAATGATGACTCGTAAAGGAGAAATGGGCTATCAAACGCCGCTTAGTGCAGAGAAGTGGGGATTTGAAGATGTTCTCATGAAAGGAAAATCGCTTACGCTTGCTCAGCCCCTTGGATCATACGTCATAGAAAATGTTCTTTTCAAAATTGCTTACCCTGCTGAGTTTCATGCGCAGACAGCTGCAGAGGCGGCTGTGATGCTGCATGATGCTGTAAAAGATCGTTTAGATGACATTGACCGGGTAGAGATTACGACACATGAGTCAGCGATTCGGATTATTGATAAGAAAGGGCCCCTTTATAATCCGGCAGACCGTGATCATTGCTTGCAGTATATTACAGCCATAGGACTGATTTATGGTGAACTGACAGCGGACCATTATGAAGAAGAAACGGCGCAAAATCCGGCCATTGATCGTCTTCGTGATCGAATGGTTGTGAAAGAGGATAAACGTTATACAGAGGATTATTTAGATCCGAAAAAGAGATCGATTGCAAACTGTGTACAAATTTTCTTTAAAGATGGGACGATGACAGACCGAATTGAGATTGAATACCCGCTTGGTCATCGCAGAAGAAGACAGGAAGGCATTCCGCTGCTTGAAAAGAAATGGGTCTATCATTTGAAAACAAGATTTCCGCAAAAGCAAGTGGATCAAATTGTGTCACTCTGCCAAAATCCAAATCAATTAAAAACAACAACAGTACCAGCATTTATGGACTTATTCGTTATATAAGGGGGAGCTAGCGTGTGGATCGTGAATGAAGAAAGAAGTCAGGCTGATTTAGCCGCAGCCTTTAAAGAACAAATGAACAAATCAGCTTTATTTCAAATTCCAGGCGTTCACGATGGAATGTCTGCGCTCTATGCGAAAAAAATGGGCTTTCAAGGGCTCTATTTATCAGGTGCCGCTTTTTGTGCCAGCAAAGGACTGCCAGACCTCGGCATGATCCATTCAACAGAAATGGCTGAAAAAGCGAAGGAGATTATTCGAGCTTCCCAGCTGCCGCTTTTGGTCGATATGGACACAGGTTATGGCGGTGTTTTAAATGCAGCAAGAGCGGCAAAAGAAATGGTTGAAAGCAAAGTGGCAGCTGTTCAAATTGAAGATCAGCAAATGCCAAAAAAATGCGGGCATTTAAACGGGAAATCACTCGTTCCAGTAGAAGAAATGGTCGCAAAAATCAAAGCCATCAAACAAGCGGCACCAACACTTTTGGTGATTGCAAGAACCGATGCAAAGTCCGTAAATGGAATGGAGGATGTCATCCGCCGGGCCAATCTTTACGTAGAAGCAGGAGCTGATGCTATTTTTCCTGAGGCACTCATCACAGCAGAGGACTTCACGCATGCGTCAAACTATATTAAAGGTCCGCTCCTTGCAAACATGACGGAGTTTGGCAAGACGCCTTATTATCATGCAGACGAATTTTCTGTATTTGGCTTTCAAATGGTCATTTACCCTGTGTCATCACTTAGAGTTGCTGCAAAAGCGTATGAGCGTTTATTTACAGAAATCATGGAAAAGGGAACGCAGCAGGGGATACTTGGGGATATGCAAACGAGAAAAGAGCTCTATGAAACGATTCATTATGATGAATATGAGGAAATGGACCAGCATTTAGCAAAAACGATCCTCCCGGAAATTGGGAAAGAACAGCGATAAAATGAAAAGCACTTCCTTTACGGAAGTGCTTTTTTTACGATGATGGTGAGGATGATGAAGCCAATTTCATCTTTTCTTCAACTGTTTTCGTTTTTTCTTTTACTTTTTCAGCGTAAGTGAAATCACCGAAGCAATACGGATAGCGGAAGTTATCTTTGTTGCCACCGCACGTATAGACCTTGGGGTTTCGTTTCACTTGCTTTTTGGAGTATTGCTTTGCCAATTTCTCGGAATGTTTTCCCCCGTTTTTTGCAACAAAATCAATATAGCCGATTCCCATGTTATAGCTTTGAATAATGGTTTCCAAATCAACGCCTTTTTTCTTTCCATGCTTGTACATAGTCGAAAAATGATGGACTCCTTGTTTAATGCTTTTCTGAGGGTCATTGATTTCATTTCGTTTCAAACCAAGAGATTCAGAGGACTGCATTGGATCTCCGCCTCTGCCTTTTGATTCTTGATACATCATACCGAGGATTAACGCGGTATACTGATCTAAATCTTGATCTCTTAACTCTGTTTCTACAAGCGGTTTGTAATCATCCAATCTCGACAAAACAATTGATTCCGTATCAATCGGCAGCTTTTTTAACTCCTTTTGATTAAAGGAGATGGCAATGGCTGCTAATACGAAAACAAAGAGAAAAATCGTGAAACAGCCTGAAATGGCAAAACATCCTGTTTTTTTCTTTTTCAAGGTCAGTTCACCCCTGTTTTGCCCCGCTTTTAAAAGGGAAGTACAGCCTTTTTATTATGCCATATCCTGTGCAGGATACCAAGTGAAAACCTTATAATCTATCATACCCAAACGTAAATTCAGGTCGTGTTTTCAGCCTGAAGCAGAAATAAACAAAACCGATAATCAGCCAAATCACGCCAATGATTAATGCATTTGTACTAATGCTTGTTAACAGCCAAATACAAAACGCCATCCCGCATAGAGGGATCACTGCATATCTCAATGTATTCAATACACCTCTTTGTTTTTGTCTGACGAAAAAGTATGCAAAAACAGACAAATTCACAAAGGTAAATCCAATTAACGCGCCGAAGCTGATAAAGGAATAAATGACTTCAAGTTCGCCAACGACTGCGGTTAAGGAGAAAGCTCCGATTAATAAAATATTAAAAACAGGGGTTTTTAATCTCGGATGAATATACCCGAAGAAATGCTTCGGTAACGATTGATCTCTTCCCATTGCATATAGGAGCCTTGCTGCACTCGCATGTGACGATAAGGAGGAAGAAATGACAGCGACCATTGTGCCAGCTAAAAAGAATGAGTGGAGAAATGCGCCGCCCACAAATTCTGCAATTTCAAGTGAGGCTGCATCAGGATGTTTGAACTGCTGAAAATTTGGAAACACCTGCTGCAAAAAATAAGACGTCAAAGTAAACAGTACGCCTCCAATCGCAACTGTTAAGAAAATGGCAAGCGGGATCGTCTTTTTGGGTTTAATGGTTTCCTCAGACATCGTCGAAATCGCATCAAATCCTAGAAAGGAGAAACATAAAATGGTCGCTCCTGAAAAAATAAGCGCTGGATCTAAACTCGCTGAATAAAAAGGCCGGGCTGACAATAACTCTCCACTGCCAGCGTTTTGCGTGAGTCCATAAATAACAAACCCAACAAAGGTGACGGCGACAATGACCTGAAACGTCACAAATAGCGCCGTAATGTTGGCTGTAAGCCGAATACCGATTACATTGACAGTCGTTATGGCGATAGCAAGTATGATGATCCAAATGTAATGAGGTACATCAGGAAAGGCTGCGGTTAAATAAGCACTTCCGATCGCAAAATTCACCATAGGCAGAAATAAATAATCCAGTAAAAGTGTCCAGCCCACAAGGAAGCCGACATGAGGATGAATACTTTTTTGCGCATATGTATAAGCAGATCCTGCTTTTGGAAAAGCCTTCACCATATTCCCATAGCTAAGCGCTGTCAATAGTAATGCAAGCAGCGTAAATATATAAGCTGCAGCTACGTGTCCTTTCGTCAGCTGAGCAACAATGCCGTATGAATCAAATACGACAAGTGGATCCATATAAGCAAGCCCGATCACAACAAGTGGAAAGACAGTCAGGCTGCGTTTTAGTCTTGGCTCTTCAGTCAATTTGCCTATCAGCTCCTCTAAAAAAATGAATAAATAATGCTCATTTTAAAAAGAATGCTACCAAGTGTCAATGCTATTTGAATAAATCTTTTTTCTAAAGTGTGCCCGCTTTGCACGCCGCACGTTTTAGTATATGATGATACATAGAATAAGTCGTGATTTGACTAACAAGAAAGGTGAAGCGAAATGAAGGAAGAACTGAATACAAATCAAGAACAGGAACGGATGGAGCTGGATGAAGAAAGTTTATTTCTTGTCTCCCAAACTTTTAAAGCCTTATCTGATCCGACACGTATTCGTATTCTGCACCTGCTGTCTCAAGGTGAATACTCGGTAAATGATATCGCAGAAACGCTGAATCTTATGCAATCAACAGTTTCTCATCAGCTGCGTTTTTTAAAAAACCTTCGTCTCGTGAAATCTAGACGAGCAGGGACATCGATTTTTTACAGCCCTGAAGATCAGCATGTGATGGAAGTACTTGAACAAATGATTCATCATGCGCAGCATGACTAATAAAAACCTTCCTACTCATATAGGAAGGTTTTTACGCATGATGCATATGTGCTGATCTTTTACCTGCTTTCATCATTTGATAAGAAAAAACAACATAGTAAGCAGCTAACAGAAAAAAGCTGAGCATGGTCAGGGCATCATCACTCACAATATGCTGATACAGTTCAACGACACCAATTTTTGTGAGCGAATGGTTCGTCAGCTCACTCAGCTTAAAACTAAGTCTAGATAAAAATAAGCATAAAATGAAGCTTTCAATCCATTTACTCGTTTTCACATAAAGACGGCCATTTTCTTCTTTCATACGGATCGTCTCATAGGCATGAACGGCCAGACTGCTTCCAAAGAGCATACCAATAGCGGCATAGATGAAAATACTGTGGTTTTGCCAGCCTTCTGATAGAAGAATAAGGGCAGTGAGTCCAAATACATACATTCTCATCAAAAGACTGATCGGGCGTACACGCTGATAGCGTCTCATTCGATTCATTCGAAAGATAATGCAGATCAGCATAATGCTCCCAATTATGAATAACTGCCACACGTGATGTGTCATGATGCAACCTCCTCCTGCATGTGCAGGGATGTAAACGATGCTGGCTGTTCCTTATCTTTACCATTCTTTCTTTTTTTATCAAATCAAAACCTACATTTATGAAAAAGAGGAAAAGGCATGAAAATCGATCGTATTTTGTCTATTGTGATGCTGCTCATTAGCAAGAAGCAAGTGCAAGCGAAGGACCTCGCTGAACTTCACGAAGTGAGTGTGAGGACGATTTATCGCGATATTGAGACCATCAATCAAGCCGGGATTCCTGTTGTGACAACACAAGGAGCAGGCGGGGGCATTTCACTTGTTGACGACTATCGTTTAGAGAAAAAATTATTTACCGATGATGACATAGAGCTTATTTTGACAGCCCTAGAAAGCATGACAAGTGCATACTCCTTTAAAGAAAGTGAACATGTACTGAAAAAAATCAAATCTCTCATTCCGCCACAAAGCGATGAAAGCGAGAAACAGCACCATGTCTTTATTGATTTAAGCTCATGGGGGAAAGACAGCCAGGCAGAAAAGAAGCTTCAGCTGATCCATACAGCTGCCTCCGCGCATCAATTCATTCAGTTCACTTATCGCAATGCGAAAGGTGAAACACTTCCACGGAAAGTGGAGCCTTATACGCTAGTCTTAAAAGGAAGGCATTGGTATTTATATGCGTTTTGTTGTGTGAAAAAAGCTTTTCGTCTGTTCAAGCTGACAAGAATGACAGACCTCATCACCATTTCGGGATATTTCAGGCCGAAAAAAATTAAAAATGAAGAGAAGCCCTGGAATGATTCTTGGCATGAAGAACCATCAGTCACAACACTCACGCTTAGGTTAACGGAAGCATCAGTTGGTAAAGTGAAGGAATGGGTGGATGAGAACGAATTGATTGTCTGTTCAGATGGAACGTATCTTGCAGCAATGACCGTGCCGCAAGACGATTGGCTGCATAGTTTCCTATTTCATTTAGGACCGGATGTTGACATTCTTTCACCGAAGCATATCAAGGAAGCATTTAATCTCCAATTAAAACAATTTATGAAGCGATTAGGAACTTGACACACAGTTGTCAGGTTTCTTTTTATATGATGGGAAAAAAGGAGATGAGAATGTATGTACGATATCGTGTTATTAAAGAAACAATGGATCAAAGGGTTGTCTGTTCGAACAACAAACGAAATAGAGCAAACAAAAGAGCGGAAGATTGCACCGCTCTGGCAGGAATTTTTTGCGCAGCAGCTTCATGGAGGACAAGCCCCAGTCATAGGGCTGTATTCAGATTATGAAAAAGATGAACATGGTTCTTATTTATTTACAGCAGGGCAGTTCGCGGATCAGCAGATCGAACATGTAAAAGAGATTCCTGCGTCTACCTATGCAAGATTTCGAACGAGAAAGGGACCGATTGAAGAGGTCGTGCTTGAAACATGGCACAAGATTTGGACGTGGGATCAGCGTCAATACCGCACTTATACAGGTGATTTTGAATGGTATGATGAAAGATCTATTGATCCAAAAGAAGCGCAAATTGACATTTATATTGCGGTTGATGAAAAAATGATTGCTAAAACTAATGGTATTAGTTAATATAAAACTAACGACATTAGTTTTAGGAGGACAATCATGAGAATGACAACTTTTGACCGTCTGCACCAGCTTACATTGATGCCGCGATTATTTCCGGTAAATTGCTATGTATTTGAGGAAGAAGAAGAACTCATCTTAATTGATGCTGCTTTAAAAATGGCGGCGAACTCGATCATCGAATTTGCCCGTAAAAAGAACAAACCAATTCATAAGATTATTCTCACTCATAGTCATATGGATCATATCGGCGCATTAGATGAGGTGAAGAAGGCTTTTCCAGAGGCAGTCGTCTATTTATCAAAACGTGATGCACGTCTTTTTGAAGGTGACTTTTCCTTGCTCCCTGATGAACCTCAGCAAAAAATTAAAGGCAGTTTTATAAAAAATATTCATACAAAACCAGATGTGCTTGTCGAAGAAGGAGATGAGATTGGGCCGCTCAAAGTGATTGCAACACCAGGGCATACACCTGGCAGCATTTCTTTATACGATGAAAGATCAGGAGTTGTCATTGCAGGGGATGCACTTGTGACAAAAGGCGGCTTATCGGTTACGGGTGAGTTTCGGTGGAGCTTCCCGTTCCCGGCATTTGCCACATGGGATGCGGAAACCGCATTAAAAAGCGCTGAAAAATTACTAGCGCTGCGCATATCCTGTCTTGCTGCAGGACATGGTGACCTTATCATAGAGCCACATGAAAAGCTGCAAGCAGCCGTTAGAAAAAGACAGCGCCAGCTAATGAAAGGGGTGCAGTAAACCGTGTCTCCAAGAATGGGAATTACACAAGAAAAAATTATGGATACAGCGGCTGCATTTGTTGATGAAGAGGGCTTCTCCGCTTTGACCATTGCTACATTGTCTAAAAGGCTGAATATCAGGCCGCCTTCTCTTTATAATCACGTATCCGGCCTTCATGAGATTCAGGCAGCACTTGCAGTAAAGGGGCTCTCCATCCTTTGTGAGGAAGGGATGCAAGTCACAGAGGGGCTAGAAAAAGAAGAAGCTGTTTTGGCCTTTGCCAGACAATATGTGCAATTTGTCCGAACACACCCCGGTCTTTATGAAGCTGCCTTTTCACATATGAATGAAAAAGAAGTACGTATTGCAGCAGAGCGCCTTGTTCAGTTTGTTCAATCCATTATGTCACGCTTTGGTGTAAAAGAAGAGGAAATGACGCATGTCGTCAGAGGACTGAGAAGCTTACTGCACGGCTTCGGTGATATTTCTAATAAAAAGGGATTTCAACGAAAAGAACAGCTTGAAGAAAGTGTGAGCTATGCGGTCCGGCTCTATATCACGGGAGTATTGCAAAAAGAAGATCTGTCTATTTGACAGGTCTTTTTTTTACAGCGAACCGATATCATAGAGAAGCATCCTTCTGGAATAATTTTTTTGAGAGAAAACGAATAAAGATTTGACAGTTTTGTGAAACATGGTATGCTTATTATGTGAAATAATTCACATAGAGGAGTAGAGGCAGATGAAAAGAAAGCCTGTTTATGTGGAAACAACCATTCATGCACCTTTAGAGAAAGTATGGGAATATACGCAAAATCCAAAGCTTCATGAACAGTGGGATTTGCGTTTTTCAACCATTTCATTAAATGGACCTCAAGATAAACAGCCCCAAACTTTTTTGTATGAAAAGCATCTTGGATTTGGTGTAAGTGTCACAGGGACAGGAGCATATCGAACTAGAATGATGGATGAACGGAATGAACGGGCATCCTCGCTAAAATTCAAATCGTCACACCCGTTGTCTTTTATCAAAGAAGGCGGCGGCTATTGGAAATATGTGAAAACGAACGATCATATTGTGTTTCAAACGCAATTTGATTATGAACCGAAAGAAGGAAAAGGATGGGCGTGGGCAGATCGATTTCTTTTTCGCCCGATGATAGGGTTTATGACAGCCTTTAGTTTTGGCGCACTAAAGACGTGGCTTGAAAAGGGTACGCACCCTCGGTTGTTACTGGAGAGAACACTTGCCCATTATGGAATTTGTTTGCTGTTTGCCATCGTCTGGTTATGCCAAGCGATCATCCCTTTTTCACATTCTGCTTTTGATCATAGCACCGGATTCCGATTGTTTTATGCCCTTATAGGCGTATCATGGCTCATACCTAAGCTATCAAAGAAATATCTGTTCATTCTTCAAAGCGTGTTTCTGCTGATGATGCTTTGTATCGGGATCTTATCCCCACAAACCACACTTCATGAGCCGCTTGTGATGAGTGCATTTTTGATTCTATCTATTGCAGGGATGATTAATTTAAAAGATTGTCTAGATGTATTTTCGATCAAACGAAAAAGGGGAGGTAGACATGGTCGTTCATCATCATCAAGTAAAGGATTACGATAAGCTGCACCCAAAATTAAAAGAGAGATACAACCGTGCGTTTACCGCTGAAGGCACCATGGAGGAAATAGGCGGCGGGACCTGGCTCATTCGATTTTTATTCAAAATTGGTCCACTGTTTCGCTGTTTTTTCCCTGAGAGAGGAAAAAACATTCCCTTTCGAATTGTCAATAAACCCTTTATGACCAATAAGGGAGAGGAGGGTATGCACTGGTTTCGTACGTTTTATTTCCCAAAGAAGGAACGGCACTTTGATGCAGATATGATCATTGATCAGAAGAGTCATAAAGTACTAGATTATTTTGGAAAGCCTAGACTTCTTATGTCAGAGCTTCATTTTACAGTAACAAAGCATGGGTTCCTTCACATTCAATCCGGCCGGCAGAAGCTGCTCATGTTAGGACGTGAATGGCCGCTGCCTTCATGGCTTTATGGTGTGTCAGATGTCGTAGAAGGCTACGAGGAGCATACAGGTGAGTATACCATTCATGTGCATGTGAAAAATCGACTGTTTGGGACCCTTTTTACATATAAAGGCCGGTTTACTGAAAGGGTGGTGTCTTTTGATGAATAAATGGCATTTGATATCAAGCCTCCTCTTCATGTGCTGGTTTATCGCCACCCGTTTAATGACAGGTCAGGTAGCAGAGTTGTTTGTACTGATAGCGATTCTGTTTTTCCTTCCTGCAGTTTTATTCTTTTTTGCGAAGGAAGAGCGGGAGAGAAAGCCGGGAGTACTGATCGGCATTTTAATGAAAGCCTTTCCATTAGCTGCTTTTTGTGCAACGGCTGCATTCATCTATCATTCCGCCTTGTTTGCATCTGGCTGGTTTTTGTATACGATCATTTTGGCGTTATACGGTTTTACTCGTTTGCTGAAAAGGGGAATCTTTCCGCTTCATGAATTGATGATCGATGGTGCATGGATGTATATCGCTTTAGGAGGGCTTTGGTTTTGGCTGTACACAGCAGATATACAGGTAATGACCTTTTCACCAATCATCGTGCTTTTGACCGCTATTCATTTTCATTACTCTGCTTTTTTTATCCCGCTTTTCTATGGATTTTTAGGGAGACAGAGAGAAAAAGAGACAGCTTTATACAAAGCGGCAGGCTGGGTGATTTTGCTGTCGCCTTTGATGATTGCTGTTGGGATTAGCTTCTCCCGTCTGTTTGATACGTTCAGCGTCACGCTATATGTCATTGCCCTCTATTTGTACGGTATTCTTTGTATGAAAACAAGGTTTCGAACGAAAGTGGCAAAAGTGCTGATTGTGTTTTCTAGCTGCGTGTTAATGGGGACGATCGTGCTATCTCTTCTTTATTCCGCTGGCATGCTCTTGCGCGTGACCTACATCAGCATTGATCAGATGATTTGGTTTCATGGCAGTATCAATGCCTTTTTTGTTATTTTACCAGGTCTGATTGGATGGCTGATCGAAGGGCCAAAGGATCAATTGAAGCAGAAGGATTTTCCGATATCAAGAGTGCATGGCCGTTTTCATTTGATCTCTTTTCAAAAGGAAAGAATGTATGATCAAGAGAAGCTCGGTTTAGTCGATTCACTTGATGATTTAAATGGAACGACGTTTTCAGCTGAAAGGGTGTCACCTGTGATTCGAAGGTTTTATGAAAATCCGACTGCATTTACGTTAAAAGCAGCAGTCTGTTTTCATTGGTGGGTGAGGCCGTTTGTTTTTTTACTTCAGCCAATTTTTAAGAAAATAGGGCAGCTCTATTTGGGAACATCTCGTATGCCGTATGAAATGAAGGGACGTCTGACTACATTTCAACATCCGAAAGAAGAGCGAAAGAATGTCAGGGCGTGGATTCGTCACAACGAAAAAGGGGAGCAGGTCTTTTTTGCACTTTATGCTCATCATCACGATGCAGCTGCGGGCTATATGAATATTGCGCTGCCGCTGCCATATTCTCAGATGACCGCTCTTTTAAAACCTTTTAATGAAAAGGAGGACTTTCTATTAAAAAGTGCATGTCCAAAAGGCAGTACCGGTGACGAAGGATTGTATTTGCATACGCCTTTTATCACCATGAAACTGCCAATGGAAGAAAGCTTTCATATGAAGCCGGAGACAGATAAAAGTCTCACAGCCGTTCATCAAATGAAGCTATTCGGTATTCTCTTTTTAACAATTCGTTATCAAATTGACAGTGAAAGTCACCCTGTTAGTCAATGATGTCACATGGTTCACCGTGCCGAATGATGTTCACAATCGCTTGCCCATCACTCGGATGATGATCTGCATACTGGACTGGCAGCAGTGCAAAAAATACATAGTAGACTGAGAAGTAAGCAAACTGATAGAAAAATTGATGTTCTGGCAGGATATCATTGGCGATCATTGTATTCAGTATGAGAACACTGAGCAGGTTGCATAATGATCCGCCTAGGTAGACAAGAATGTGCGAGAACCGGTTATTTTTCCTCATTTCTTCATAGTGGCAAAATGCATCTAGAAAATAGATTCGTCTAATTTCAACAACGCCTACTTTCAATACTTTTTTGCCTCTGCCAAGAGCAAAAGAAACCTTTGCGCCAAACATCCATGCGACCATAATATGGCCAAGCTGATGCAGGATGGCAACGATAGGAAGAATGACGAAAAACGACCAGCAAAACGTCCACATATCCGATAATGTAAACAAGTGTTAACCCCTCCCTGATATATTTGGGAGGAAGCAGTAGGATTATTTGCCATTTTACTGAATTCATTTTCAGGATGCAAACATTTAATACATGACGATAAAATTATTATGTAAACTAAAAAGATTTTGCAATGAATCGGCTTTTTGACTCACTTTTTTACGAGATGAATGTGCTACAATGAAAAAACAATAGATGACTCTAGTAAATGAACTTACCCTTGAAAGAAGAGGAGAGAATCAGATGGCAGATATTGAACAGTTTTTGGCGTTAGATATACGTGTTGGGACGATTATAGAAGCAGAATTTTTTGCAGAGGCAAGAGTACCTGCATTAAAACTCAAGATTGATTTTGGTGAAGAGATTGGTCTAAAGCAATCCAGTGCCCAGCTCACAAAACGTTATACGGCTGAGAGTCTCACTGGCAGACAAATCGTAGCAGTCGTCAATTTTCCGCCTAGAAGAATTGCAGGGTTCAAATCAGAAGTGCTTGTCTTAGGGGGCATGCCGTCAAAAGAAGACGTGGTTTTACTAGCCACAGATGAGCCGGTTGAAAATGGGACAAAAATAGGATAAGAAAAAAGACATCTTCCTGAGAAGATGTCTTTTGCGTATTGAGGCGGAATAACCACACGCCACATTCGTGTGTGTCTCAAGGAGACATGTTACCCGACTTACACAATTCAGCTCATCGCTTGATAAATATAGCATGGGGTGAGCTGAATTGCAACCATTAAATGATTCACTTCAGTTTTTCACGTCATTTCAGCCGGAAAAATGACAAGAAATCAATTATTTGGATTATTTTTTCAAAAAATATTGAAAAGTCAGATCAGATTTTATAAAATGAATTCATCTTAGTTTGTTTAGTCGATAAACTAAGATGGTTTCCAAGTGATGATCCGACCATTAAAGGGGATGATTCTGTCATTCAAATCATTTGCTGCGTATGTGGGCTAAGCTGAAAAGATTAGATATTCAGCTTCATTTTTACAACAAATTGAAAGCGCTTTATATTCTTTGCATTGACTGCTGCTGCCCTCCATCATCTGTTCGTTAGAAGAGGCTAAGAGAAGAAGGGAGAAAGCTCATGGTAAGTGAGAATTTAAAAAAGATTCGTATGTCTGAAAAAGTGGGATATGCTTCAGGAGATTTCGCATGTAATTTGATTTATGCAACTGTCTCTACGTATCTATTATTTTTTTATACAGATGTGTATGGTTTATCAGCGGCGGCAGCAGGGACGATGTTTTTAGTTGTTCGCGCCATTGATGCGCTTGCAGATCCGTTTATTGGTGCAATGGTGGATCGAACGAACAGCCGTTTTGGCAGGTTCAGACCTTACTTGCTATTCGGTGCATTTCCTTTTGTGGTACTCGCCATCCTTTGCTTTACAACACCTGATTTTTCTGAAATGGGTAAACTCGTTTATGCCTACATCACGTATGTTGGTTTATCGCTTACATACACATTTATCAATGTTCCTTATGGTGCTTTAACTTCCGCAATGACAAGAAATAACCAAGAGGTTGTCAGTATTACGTCGGTTCGTATGCTTTTTGCTAATCTTGGAGGTCTAGTTGTTGCTTTTTTTGTTCCTTTTCTTGCGACTTTTTTGAGTGATACAACAGGAAATACAGCACTCGGCTGGCAGATGACGATGGCTTTACTCGGCGTTCTTGGCGGTGCTTTACTTATTTTCTGTTTTAAAAGCACAAATGAACGTGTCACGCTTCAAAAGCCGGAGGAAAAAATTAAGTTCAGTGATATCTTTGTCCAGTTACGTGTCAATCGTCCGCTTGTTGTATTAAGCATTTTCTTTATTATTATTTTTGGCGTGAACTCGATCAGTAACTCTGTCGGGATTTATTATGTGACGTATAACCTTGGCAGAGAAGATTTAGTGAAATGGTACGGGCTCATTGGCAGTCTGCCAGCTTTAATGGTGCTGCCGTTTATTCCAAAACTGCACAAGCTGTTAGGAAAGAAAAAGCTGCTTAATTATTCATTATTGCTGAATATTGTAGGTCTTCTTGCATTACTTGTGATACCGCCGAGTCAAATCACTTTAATACTTGTTTTCAGGCTCGTCGCAGCTGCAGGGAGTATTACAGCCGGTGCTTACATGTGGGCACTCATTCCTGAAACCGTTGAATATGGCGAATATAAAACAGGGAAAAGGATGGGCGGACTCATCTATGCCATCATCGGATTCTTCTTTAAATTTGGGATGGCATTAGGCGGGATTGTGCCAGGGCTTGTACTCGATCGCTTTGGCTACATTGCGAATCAAATGCAAACACCAGAAGCATTACTGGGCATTTTAATCACGACAACGGTGATTCCTGTATGCTTACTGATTTTAGCGATGATTGATATTAATTTTTATAACCTAGATGAAGAAAAACATAAAAAAGTCGTACGGGAGCTTGAGAATAGAGACAAGGTATATATCGATCATATGGACGATTTTAAAATGTAGGTCTCTGAAAGAGGAGGAAGTTCAATGAAGATTACCAATCCAGTGCTCAAAGGGTTTAACCCCGACCCAAGTATTTGCCGTGTAGGAGAAGATTATTATATGGCCGTCTCTACATTTGAATGGTTTCCAGGGGTGCAAATTTACCATTCAAAGGATCTCGTCCATTGGCGACTTGCTGCGCGTCCTTTGCAAAAAACGTCGCAGCTGGATATGAAGGGAAATCCTGATTCTGGCGGAGTATGGGCGCCGTGTTTAAGCTATGCGGATGGGCAGTTTTGGCTTATTTATTCAGATATCAAAGTCGTGGAAGGTCCATTTAAAGACGGTCATAATTATTTGGTCACGGCAAGCGAAGTGGACGGCGATTGGAGTGAACCGATCCGGCTCAACAGCTCCGGCTTTGATCCATCTTTATTCCATGATCACAGCGGGAAGAAATACGTCTTAAATATGCTGTGGGATCATAGGGAAAAGCATCATTCCTTTGCAGGTATTGCCTTGCAGGAATATAGTGTGGCTGAAAAGAAGCTCATCGGTCAACGGAAGGTTATTTTTAAAGGCACACCGATTAAACTGACAGAAGCGCCGCATCTGTATCATATCGGTGACTACTACTACTTATTAACGGCAGAAGGAGGTACTAGGTATGAGCATGCAGCAACAATCGCCCGGTCCCCGCATATTGAAGGGCCTTATGAGGTTCATCCTGATAACCCGATTTTAAGTGCCTTCCATACGCCTGAACATCCGCTTCAAAAATGCGGGCATGCTTCAATCGTTCAAACGCATACAAATGAATGGTATCTCGCTCATCTCACTGGCCGCCCGATTCAATCAAGCAAGGAATCTATTTTTCAACAGAGAGGGTGGTGTCCTTTAGGAAGAGAAACAGCGATTCAAAAGCTTGAATGGAAGGATGGCTGGCCTTATGTTGTAGGCGGAAAAGAGGGGACACTTGAGGTTGAAGCGCCAGAGATCGACGAAAAGGTTTTTGCACCAACTTATCATACAGTCGATGAATTTAAAGAATCAACACTAAATAGACACTTTCAAACATTAAGAATTCCGTTTACCGATCAGATTGGTTCGTTAACGGAGAAACCACAGCATTTAAGGTTATTCGGTCACGAATCCTTAACGTCTAAATTCACCCAAGCTTTCGTTGCAAGGCGCTGGCAAAGCTTTTATTTTGAGGCAGAGACTGCTGTTTCGTTCTTCCCAGAAAACTTTCAGCAAGCCGCAGGTCTTGTGAATTATTATAATACGGAAAACTGGACAGCACTCCAGGTGACATATGATGAGGAACTTGGCCGCACGCTTGAACTATCTGTCTGTAAAAACCTTGCCTTTTCTCAGCCATTGGCACATAAAATCATCATTCCTGACGAGGTCACTTATGTCTATTTAAAAGTGACCGTTCGGAAAGAGACATATAAATATTCTTATTCTTTTGATCAAAAAGAGTGGAAGGAAATTGATGTACCGCTTGAATCCATCCATTTATCCGATGATTTCATTCGAGGTGGGGGGTTTTTTACAGGGGCATTTGTCGGTATGCAGTGCCAAGATACAAGCGGCGAGCGTCTTCCTGCTGATTTTCACTATTTTCGCTATGAAGAAACAGACGAATAAAAAAGACAACTCGCTATGGGCTGCCTCTTTTTGAAAATTCTATAGATCATGTTGTGAGAGTGGCATCTTGCAGAAAAGCTTCTATGACAAGAGATGTCATCCCCAATACTGGTGCATTGTGTCCTAATGATGAAGGGAGCAGCTCTACATGTGAGCTGAATTGCGTATCCATTCGCGAGGATACTTCCTCCTCAATCACGCGTAGAACCGATTGATGTGATTCGATCACTTTGTTTCTTAAAATAATGGCTTGCGGATTAAAGGTATGGAGGACGTTTGTGAGACCAACGCCAAGGTAAAAACCAAAGTTGCGCAGGGCATTGAGCGTTTTCATATCATTTAACTTGGCCAGCTGTTCCAGATCTTGATGGGAGATATGCTGATCATCTGTTTGAAGAGACTGAAACAAAGCTTTTTCAGAAGCATACAATTCCCAGCATCCGCGGTTTCCGCAGCTGCATGTTGGGCCATTAAAATCGATCGTCATATGTCCCATTTCACCAGAAAAGCCGTACGCCCCTCTGTATAAATGATGATTGATGATGATTCCGATCCCGATGCCAGTGCCAATGCTTGCATAGATCAAATGGTCATAATGTTTAGCGGCACCAAAGATTTTTTCACCATATGCACCGGCATTTGCTTCATTTTCAATGAAAATCGGTACTTGGAACGTGTCTTGGAGCGTCTTTTTCAGATCAACATTTTTCCATTTGGAATGGGGTGTAAACACGATTTGTTCATCTGCATCCACTAACCCATGTATGCATAGGCCAATGCCAACGAGCCCGTATGGTGAAGAGGGCATTTGTGTGATGAGCTGCTGTATTAATTCAATTAATTTACGTATCGTCACATCAGGAGAGCTGGATGGGAGCATGATCTGTTCTTCGTAAAGAATGGACCCTTCAAGGTCTGTTAATATGCCATTGACATAATCAACGCCGACATCAATCCCAATAGAGCAGCCAGCACGTTTATTAAACATTAATAAAACCGGTCTTCTTCCGCCGCTAGACTCACCTTGACCGATCTCATAGACGAGATGTTCTTTCATTAACGTACTTACTTGAGAAGAAACAGTCGATTTATTTAATCCAGTGCGTTCAGATAATTTTGCTCTCGAAATAGGCGCATGCTGGAGAATTTCTTTTAATAAAAGTTTTTGATTTATTTTTTTGACAAAGTTCTGATCAGCGATATCCACGTTATCCACTCCATTTGTTTCGTCTTTAGATTAAGTTGAGAAGAGCTGCTTTTTTTCGCATGTATTCGATAAGAAAGATGATTTTAACTTTATTATAACGAAAATATTTCTAAAAAACTAAAAAATATGGAAAATTCAAAGTGTTTTTTTCATAGATTGATCATTAGTTTGTTGTATCAACTTACAAAGTGTACTCAGGAGGAATGAAGAATGGCTAAATCAAATATGAAAACATTATACAGTCTAGAAGGAATCGGCAAAATTCAATATGAAGGGAAACAATCAAAAAATCCACTCGCTTTTCAATACTATAATGCAAGCGAAGTGATTGGCGGAAAAACAATGAAAGACCACCTGCGCTTTTCAGTTGCTTATTGGCATACATTGACTGCTGATGGAACAGACATGTTTGGAACTGGGACGATGCAAAGAGCATGGGACTCCTATAGCGGAATGGATTTAGCAAAAGCGAGATTGGAAGTCGCTTTTCAGCTTTTTGACCTATTGGATGTTCCGTATTTTTCATTCCATGACCGTGACATCGCGCCAGAGGGGGAGACGCTTCAAGAGACCAATCAACAATTAGACATCATTTTAGAAAGAATGAAAGAATACATGAAGCAAAGCGGAGTAAAGCTGCTGTGGAACACGGCCAATATGTTCAAGCACCCTAGATTTGTACACGGCGCTGCGACATCTTGTCATGCAGATGTCTTTGCCTATGCGGCCGCACAGGTTAAAAAAGGCATCGAAACCGCCAAAGAACTCGGTGCAGAAAATTATGTCTTCTGGGGTGGACGAGAAGGGTACGATACGCTGCTTAATACAGATATGAAAAGGGAGCTTGATCACATGGCGTCTTTCTTGCATATGGCTGTTGATTATGCAAAAGAAATTGGGTACACTGGCCAATTTTTAATCGAGCCAAAGCCAAAGGAGCCAACAACTCATCAATACGACACAGATGCAGCGACATCCATCGCCTTTTTAAAGCAATACGGATTAGATTCACATTTCAAATTAAATATCGAAGCCAATCATGCGACGCTGGCTGGTCATACGTTTGAGCATGAATTACGTGTCGCAAGAATTCATGGTCTGCTAGGTTCTGTTGATGCGAACCAAGGAAATTCGCTTCTTGGGTGGGATACAGACGAATTTCCAACCGATCTGTATGCCACAACTCTCGCCATGTATGAAATTTTGCAAAATGGCGGGCTAGGGGCTGGCGGTCTCAATTTTGATGCAAAAGTGAGAAGAGCTTCCTTTGAACTTGAAGATATTTTATATGCCCATATTGCTGGGATGGATGCATTCGCAAAAGGACTGCGGGTCGCTCATAGACTCATAGAAGATCGTGTGTTTGAGGATGTTATAAAGAACCGGTATCGCAGCTTTTCTGAAGGAATTGGACGTGACATTTCAGAAGGGAAGGCAAACTTTCATACATTAGAAGAATATGCGATGAAACATCCTTTGATCAGAAACGAATCGGGAAGAGAGGAACAGCTGAAAGCTCGTTTAAATCAATACTTGTTAGAAGATTAATTGAAGGGGCGGCCCTGTTTTGAAGGAGTGAAAACATGAAGTATGTAATGGGAATTGATCTTGGAACGAGCGGGGTTAAAGCGATATTAGTCGATGAGAGCGGAAAGGTGTGCTGCGAAGCCTCTATGCCTTACCGCCTCATTCAAGAAAAACCAGGGTATTGTGAGCAGCACCCGGAGGATTGGGTAGAGCAGACAATCGCTGTGATGAAAGAACTGTTGGCAAAGCAGCCTGTCCATTCAAGACAAGTCGAAGGCATCAGTTTTTCCGGACAGATGCATGGTTTAGTTCTATTAAATGAATCTCGCGAAGTGCTCCGCCCTGCAATTTTATGGAATGATACACGAACGACAGCACAATGTACGCATATCACAAAAAAGCTGGGAGACCGGCTGCAAAAGATCACAAAAAACCAGGCGTTAGAAGGATTCACACTGCCTAAATTATTATGGGTAAAGGAACATGAACCACATATTGATCAGCAAATCGACATGTTTTTACTTCCAAAAGATTATGTCAGATTTCGTTTAACAGGCGCTGTCCATATCGATTATTCTGATGCGGCCGGCACCTTGCTGTTAAATATCGGTGAACAGACGTGGAGTGAGGAGATTTGTCAGGCATTTGATATTCCTCTTCATATTTGCCCGCCGCTTGTCACATCAGAGGCGGAGGTTGGTACACTTTTGCCGCACATTGCACGTGAAGTTGGGATGAAAGAAGACGCGAAGGTTTTTGCCGGCGGGGCAGATAATGCCTGCGGAGCAATTGGTGCTGGCATTTTATCGTCTGACCGCACGTTATGCAGTATCGGCACATCTGGGGTGATTCTCTCCTACGAAGAGAATCATGAAAGGGAGCTTCAAGGGAATTTGCATTTGTTTCATCATGCAAAAAAAGACGCTTTTTACACAATGGGTGTCACCCTTTCAGCAGGATATAGTCTTAACTGGGCAAAACACTTACTGGCTCCTGAGGAATCGTTTCAATCACTTTTAGAAGGTGCAGCTCATGTAGCGCCAGGAGCGAAAGGATTGCTCTTTACACCCTATTTAGTCGGGGAAAGAACACCTCATGCGGATTCGACCATTCGCGGCAGTTTGATTGGATTAGACAGCAGGCATGAAAGGGCACATGTTGTCAGGGCTGTGTTAGAGGGAATTACCTTTTCGCTGAATGAATCTATCGCATTATTCCGGCAGGCAGGAAAAAACATAGATTCTATTGTGTCTATTGGCGGCGGTGCGAGAAGCCGGACATGGCTTCAAATGCAAGCAGACATTTTTCAGGCTGAAGTCATCCAGTTAGACAACGAACAAGGGCCTGCTTTAGGTGCAGCTATGCTTGCCGCGGTTGGCTGCGGATGGTATCCGTCACTTGAAGCATGTGCTAATCAGTTGATTCATCAAGCTGCTGTTTATGAGCCAGAGCAGCAGCATGCGGAAGTATATGCCGATCTATTTCATTTGTATCAAAGGATTTATACACAAACAAGAGACATCCATGCCGGGTTAAAGCAGTATCGTTCCATCTAGCAGAAAGGTCTGCATGAAAGGAGGTGATGGGTTTTTCACCTTAGGGATGACAGAACAATATGGATGAAAAAAGGAGAGGGATGGAAAATGAATTTGAAAAGATTGAGGCTGTTGTTTGTGATGTGTATTGGATTTGTGATGATATTGACTGCTGTGCCAGCTCATGCAAGAACGATTTATAATAATGAAATGGGTACACATAGCGGGTACGATTATGAATTATGGAAGGATCACGGAAACACCTCGATGACACTCAATAACGGCGGCGCATTTAGTGCAGGCTGGAACAATATCGGAAATGCTTTATTTCGGAAAGGAAAGAAGTTTGATTCCACTAAAACTCATCATCAGCTTGGCAACATCTCCATCAATTACAACGCAGCCTTTAACCCAGGTGGGAATTCCTACTTATGTGTCTATGGCTGGACACAATCTCCACTAGCAGAATACTACATTGTTGATTCATGGGGCACGTATCGTCCAACAGGAGCGTATAAAGGATCATTTTATGCTGATGGAGGCACATATGACATTTATGAAACGACCCGCGTCAATCAGCCTTCCATTATCGGGATCGCGACCTTCAAGCAATACTGGAGTGTACGGCAAACAAAGCGTACAAGCGGAACGGTCTCCGTCAGTGCGCATTTTAATAAATGGGAAAGCTTAGGCATGCCAATGGGTAAAATGTATGAAACGGCATTTACTGTAGAAGGCTACCAGAGCAGCGGAAGTGCGAATGTGATGACCAATCAGCTGTTTATTGGACGATAAAAGCTTATAAAAAAGCCAGCAGTTTTTTGCTGGCTTTTACTTTTTCTATGATAATTTTTCAACTTCCACTCTGCCAGAAAAGAACGTCGCGCCGCCGCCCATATCTGCCAATCGATCAGGCGTTAACCCATTCACTAAATGCTTTTTGCCTTTTTGATCTGCCCATAATCCTTGACTGACCACAACACCAGATAATACATTTTGACCGACTGACACGACAAGCTCACACTCTCCTCGATCGTTCAGCACACGCACCATGTCACCATCTTCAATCTTTCTTTCCTTTGCATCTTCTTCATTCATGTGAAGCTTCGGAAATTTCTCAAGCTTTTGATGCTTTTCATGAAGTGAGAAGGTAGAATTCAGAAAGTTATGGTTCGGTCCCGGTATAAAGGTAAGCGGATAATCGCTTTCCTGATAAAGGGGCACATAGGTTGGAAGTGCTGGATACCCGTCTTTCTTCATTTGTTCAGAATAAAGCTCAATTTTCCCGCTTGGGGTTTGAAGCTTTAATTCCTCGAAAGATCCACGTTTCGCTTTGATCCATTTCTTTTCTTTTAATGCCTCGTATGAAATGTCCTCATAATGCTGATTTTCTGGATGATGAAGGGCTTGTTCCATCAGTTCAGCATCTGTCTCGCGGAAGGCTTCATCTTCAAAGCCCATCGCATGGGCTAACAGGCGGAATACTTCAGTATTGGATTTGCTTTCTCCGTAGCGTTCAATTACGGGCTCCTGAATTTGAATATAATGATGCCAGTATGACGTATAGAAATCCTCGTTTTCAAAGGCTGATGTCGCCGGCAGGACAATGTCTGCATACGCCGCTGTTTCTGTCAGGAATAAATCATGAACCACTGTAAATAAATCCTCTCTCAGCAAGCCTTCTCTTACTTTATTCGCTTCTGGTGTTACAACCGCTGGGTTGCACGAATAGATAAAGAGAGAATCAACGGAAGGCTCTGCGCTTGTCAGCACGCTGCCCAGCTGATTCATATTAAATGATCTAGGCGTGCGTTCTTTTAATAAATCCGGCCGCTGAAGAGCTGTTTCATTATAGCTGAGAAAAGAAGAGTTTGATTTCATCGCTCCGCCGCCCTTGTGCAGCCATTGACCAGTCAGGGCAGGGAGGCAGGAAATGGTTCTAATACTCATCCCGCCATTATCATGATGCTGTAAACCATTCCCAATGCGAATAAGAGAGGGTGATGTCTCAGCGTACATTCTCGCAAGTGTGATGATGTCATCCTTAGGCACACCCGTGATGCGCTCAACTGTGTCTGGATCATACTGCTTTACATGCTCGCGCAGCTCTTTATGGCCGACCGTGTAAGTCTCTAAAAATGCTTCATTTGTACGTTCCTCTTTAAAAAGGACATGCATGATGCCAAGGGCAAGCGCACTGTCAGTACCTGGCCGAAGCGGAATGAACCAATCTGCCATCCGGCCGGTTTGGTTCTTGTGAACATCAATTACAACAATCTTCGCTCCTTGTTTTCGCGCTTTTTGTGCCAAGGTAATTTGGTGCATATTTGTCGACACGGCATTGATGCCCCAAAAGATAAATAGTTTCGTATGAATGGTGTCTTCAGGATCTGTCCCAATGCTCGCACCCATTGTATATTTATAGCCAGTCGTTCCCGCTGACTGACAGATCGTCCGGTCTAACTGACTTGAACCAAGACGGTAAAAAAAGCGGCGGTCCATACCTTCTGCGTTGAGGTTGCCCATGTTTCCATAGAAGCTGTAAGGCAGAATGCTTTCTGACCCTTTTTCTTCGATCAGCTTTGTCCATTTTTGCCGAATGGTTTCAATGGCTTCTTCCCACGTAATCGGCGCAAACTGTGCTTCGCCTTTTTGCCCAACACGTTTTAAAGGAGTGGTCAGCCTTTTTTCATCATATAAACGGGCTGTGACATTACGCACTTTGTTGCATATGTTTCCTTGTGTGACAGGGTGGTCCGGATCTCCTTGCACTTTCACGATCTTTCCATTTTCTTTATGTATTAAAAGACCGCACTGATCCGGGCAATCTAACGAACAAACTGATTTGAATATTCCGTCTTTCATCGCTGTATAATCGGTCATGAGTTTTCGGCTTCCTTTCTGCATTCCGTTATCACTTTGTATGGACTTTATTTTAGCATGTTCGGAGGAGGAAGGTAAGAAAGAGATGATGAATTGAAGAAAATGAAAAAAAGCCCCTGAAAAGGGACTTTTAAAAACGGGTGACTTGTACAGGAAATTCTTTTACCCCAAAAACAAACGTGCTTTGAATAGGTTTTAGCTGATCTGCAATACAGGTGATGTCTTGAAACGTATGGAGTAAAACGTCAAGCGCAATGTTGCTTTCAAGCCGGGCAAGCGGTGCACCGAGACAAAAATGAATGCCAAATCCAAAACTCATATGCGGATTTGATTTCCGGTCAAGCCGGAACGTATCTGGATCTTCAAACTTCAGTTCATCCCGATTTGCTGAAGCAACCCAGCTGATGAGGTAGTCTCCTTTTTCAATGCGTGCGCCTGCAATTTCAACATCCTCTGCGGCGATTCGGCCAATGGCTTGAACAGGCGGATAATACCGCAGCGTTTCCTCAGTCAATTGAGGAATAAGAGAGGGGTCCTGTCGAACTGTTTCAGCGATATGAGGCTGCTCTGTCAGCAGTCGTACGGCATTGGTTATTAAATTAGTCGTTGTCTCATTGCCTGCAACGAGTAATAGAATACAAAAGCCAAGCAGTTCATTCTCGGTTAAACGCTCTCCATCGATTTCCGCTTGAATGAGAAGTGAGATCAAGTCATCGGCAGGCGTTTCTTTTCGTTTTTTGATCAAATGAGCAAAATAAACGGACAGCTCCTCTTCGGCGCGTTTCTGCATATCTACAACAGCCTGAATGGCTTCTTTTGATTCATCCTTAGCACCTGCCACAAGGGCATCAGAATGTTTTTTAATCAGCTCTCTGTCCTGCACCTCTGCACCGAGAAGCTCAGCGATGATCATCACTGGCAGGGGAGCTGCTAAATCTTGCACAATATCAAACGTACGTTGATCCTTGACTTGATTTAATAGATCATGTGTCAGGTCTTTGATCTTATCTTCTAATTGCTTGATCGCTTTTGGGGTAAATGCCTTATTCACAAGCGCTCTCATCTTTGTATGTTTTGGAGGATCCATCGTTAAAATACTTGTTTTAGACGTGCTTCTTCCTCGCTGTGAAGAAAACACTTTAGGCTGCTTTAGAACAGACTGGATATCTGCATATCGAAAGAGATCCCAGCACTTTCTTGTCTCATCATATCTAATATCACTCTCTGCACGCAGCTCATTGTAAATAGGGAATGGGAAAAGAAGGTCATTGGTAGAACGGATTTCTTTCATTGGAATCACATTGACATAGTTTTCTTTCACTTTCATTATGAACGCTCCTTTTTCACATGATTTCTCTTTCACGGTATCACCAGAAAAATATCATTTCAACGGACATGTTTTCTAAAATATGTCAATAGTCTAATCGAAAGATTCAAGCACATTCACCATATAGGAAAATAGAAAGTTATTAAAATGAGAGCGCTTTCTAAAAAATAGAAGTGAAGTCACCGAAACCAAAAATAAAATGGTGAATTCAGTCGAACGAAAGGGTCCTATGATTCAAATGATCATAGTTCTTTTGATCTAAATTACTGTATTTGAAAAACACGGCTAACATACTTGCAGCAAGCTGCCGGCCATGCATTCGGGACTTTTGAAAAGCGCTGGCTCTTTCTTGACACGATTTCTCATCATGTTACGATAACTAACGTGTGAAAAACACGAACAAAAAGCGAACAAGGGAGAGGATCAATATCATTGATCAAAAGAAAGTTGCTTTCATTGGAGCAGGTTCTATGGCGGAAGGAATGATCGCAGGGATTGTACGATCAGGACAGATGCCGCTAGGCCAAATTTACGCAACAAACAGACAAAATCAACTTCGATTGAATGACCTAACGAAACGATACGGAATCCAAACAGCCGCAATGGATTCATTTCCTTTTGAAGAAATGGATATGTTGATCCTGGCCATGAAACCAAAGGATGCTGAAGCAGCACTTGAATCATTAAAACCTCATATTCGGCCAGATCAGCTCATCATGTCTGTCCTTGCAGGTGTGAAGCTATCGTATATTGAAGACATGCTGCACGAAGGCCAGCCTGTTATGAGGGTCATGCCAAATACATCAAGTACGATCGGGGCGTCAGCGACTGCTTTATCTGCTGGACGTTATGTGAAAAACGATCATATGAGCATAAGTCAGGCTCTTTTATCTGAAATGGGCGAAGTCTATACCATTCAGGAAGAGCAAATGGATATCTTCACTGGAATAGCTGGAAGCGGGCCTGCCTACTTTTATTTCTTAATGGAAAGAATCGAAGAAGCAGGAGAAGAGGCAGGTTTATCAAAGGAATTGTCTCGCCAAATTGGCGCGCAGACCCTCCTCGGTGCGGCAAAAATGCTGCAAGAAACAGAGGAAAATCCTTCAGTCTTAAGAGAGAAAATTACGTCACCAAATGGAACAACTGCTGCAGGACTGAATGCATTAGATGATTTTGGCGGGGGAGAAGCGATCAAGCAAGCTGTCAAACATGCTGCCAATCGATCAAAAGAGATAAGCAATCAGCAAAAACAAAAAGTATCTATATAAATAGAGCTCAGGTACAGGAGTGATAAGGTGTACGCAGATAAAGAGAGAAAACGAATTGTTGTGAAAATTGGAAGCAGCTCTCTTACTAGCTTTCAAGGTGAGATTAGTTTGAAAAAACTAGAAAACCTCGTCAATCAAATTGTGAAACTTAAAGATGAAGGACACGAAGTCATTTTGGTTTCATCTGGTGCGGTTGCAGCTGGTTACCGAAAACTAGGATTTATCGATAGACCCAAAACACTGCCGGAAAAGCAGGCATCTGCCTCAATTGGGCAAGGGCTTTTAATGGAATCATATTCTACTTTATTTTTATCACACGGTTATATTGCCTCACAGCTCTTAATCACAAGAAGTGATTTTTCTGATGAAACGCGCTATCAAAATGTGCGTAACACAATGAACGTGTTATTGGATCGAGGCATCATCCCAATTATTAATGAAAATGATACAGTGACGATCGATCGGTTGAAGTTTGGAGACAACGATACATTGTCTGCAAAAGTAGCTGGACTCATTGATGCGGATTTCCTTGTTATTTTATCTGATATCGATGGCTTGTATGAAGATAATCCTCATACTAATCCAAATGCGAAGAGAATTCTCGAAGTGACAGACATCACAGAAGACATCGAAGCAGCTGCTGGAGACGCAGGCAGCAGCGTAGGTACAGGCGGAATGAAATCAAAGCTCGATGCCTTTAAAATATCAATGGCCGCAGGTATTAACGGCTTTTTAGGAAAAGCCGATACGCCTCACATTTTAGACAAAGCGATCAATGGGACAGAGGACGGCACTTATTTTACCGCTGACGAAAATGTAGCGCCGCTCAACTATAAGAAGCAGTGGATTGCCTTTCATTCTGGACCAAAGGGTGAGATCGTGGTTCAAGAGAAAACACAGGAATTCCTCATGCACCGTGAGGGAAGCCTTGATTCTGATGGGATTGTCAATGTGAAAGGTTCGTTTAAAAAAGGCGATGTTGTCCGTATTTTAGATCAAGATGGAAGAGAAATAGGGCTTGGCGTTGTGAATTATGCATCAGATGAACTCGCACGTAAGAGTGACTTGTTACAAGATGAAATCGTGCATGTTGTCGATCTTGAAGCATTTGTTTGTCATTTAGATTTATCAATACCAGTTTGTTAACCAAAAAGGGAGGAATTCCATGACACTGACAGCTGAAGTTGTCACATCGGTCAAAGAAAAAGCGAAAAAGGCAAAGCACGTTTCAAAAAAACTTGGTTTACTTCAGACAGAGGAAAAAAATGACGCGCTGCTTAAAATGGCAGAAGCGTTAGAGCAAAAAAGCAGCTTCATTTTAGAGGAGAATCAAAAGGATTTAGATGCTGGTAAAGAAAAGGGCTTCTCAGAGGCACTTATGGATCGATTAATGTTAAATGAAGAAAGAATTCATGAGTTTGCTGAAAGTTTGCGGCTTGTGACGAGATTAACAGATCCTGTTGGAGAAATATTGGATGAATGGACTCTTGATAACGGCTTACACGTGAAAAGCCGAAGAGTACCACTCGGCGTGATCGGGATGATCTATGAAGCGAGACCGAATGTCACTGTCGATGCAGCAGGCCTTGCCCTTAAGGCAGGCAACTCAGTGATTTTAAAAGGCGGTTCCTCCGCTATTTCTTCCAACAAAGCCATTGTCAGTGTGATTCATGAAGCATTGGATCAAACAACAATTCCGCGTGATGCGGTGCAATTGATTGAACAAACAGACCGTTCATCGGTTCAGGCGATGTTTCAACTAAAAGAATGGATCGATGTGTTAATTCCGCGAGGCGGAGCTTCTTTAATCAAAACAGTGGTAAAAGAATCCACTATCCCAGTGCTTGAAACAGGGACAGGAAACTGTCATGTCTATATTGATCAAACCGCGAATGTGAAAAAAGCCGTTGAAATTGTGATCAATGCAAAAACGAATCGTCCGGCTGTATGTAATGCACTTGAGACGCTGATCATTCATCGCGATTGGCTGAAAGAGAATGCTGCCTCATTAAATGAAGCTTTGCAGGAACACCATGTCACTGTTCATGGCGATCAGGCAGCAGAGTCTTACTTCTCAAACGCGGTTCCTGCTGGGGAAGTAGATTGGACAGATGAGTATTTAAGTCTGGATCTTGCGGTAAAGGTAGTCGATTCAATTGAGGAAGCGATCAGCCATATCGATCAGTACGGCACAAAACATTCAGAAGCCATCGTGACAGAAGATGAAAAAAATGCACTCACGTTTCTAAACGAAGTAGATGCGGCAGCCGTTTATCATAACGCATCGACTCGCTTTACAGACGGCGGCGCACTTGGCTACGGAGCTGAAATTGGCATCTCTACTCAAAAACTGCACGCAAGAGGGCCGATGGGACTTCCTGCACTTACGACAACTAAGCTGCTTCTAAGTGGTGACGGTCAGATTAGAAGCTAGAAAAGATTCAAGAAACACTACCTTTTTATGGGGTAGTGTTTTTTAGTGAGACTGCACGAATACTTAAAAACTAGCTTTCAAATTAATAATGAAATTCTTAGATAATTAGAAAGTTTGGATATATATATATCAATCAATATATTTACTTTTATAACTATAATTGGTAGTCTGATTACAAATGTTGATTAACTATGGAGAATAGTAGGTTTCATTAGATAATAAATCTAAAATTTAGCTGAGTTATAAAAGGAGAAATGAGATGGATTCACTTATATTTTATGGAACAAGCGATGCTCAAGGGGTACCTAGATTGTTATGCAAGTGTCCAGTTTGTAAATCGGGCTTACCAGACAATCAACGAACTAGGCCGAGTTGTGAATTTTATTTAGGCAACAAGAGCTATCTTATCGATATTTCACCCGATTTCAAGATCCAGTTTCAAACTTATAATAATAGAACAATTCCTTCAGTTGTGTTTATAACTCATTCTCATAACGATCATATCGGTGGTTTAGGTGATTTTGCAGATTTATGCTTCTGGCATAATCAACAAGTACAAATAGTGAGTCCTCCAGATGTAATTAATCAGTTAAAGGAGCGATTTCCTTACTTAAATAATAGAAAAGGGCTAACTTTTGTAGGAACAACGAAATGGGTAAGTGATGGCAATAAAATTTCTTTTCATAAAGTAAATCATGGTCATAACGGTTCGTCTTATGGAATTTTAGTTCAAAAAATAAATGGATATAAATGGGCCTATTTATCTGATTCCTTTCAAGTAACTGATGAGCAATGGTTGCCTTTCTACCACCTTGATTCATTGATATTCGGGACTTCTTTCTGGAAAGAAAATCAGCCGCCCAATAAAAGGTCGGTTTATGATGTGAATGAAGCAATGGAGTTAAAACAAAAGTTACAACCGAAAAAAATGATCTTAACACACTTATCACATGACATAGACATCATTCAACGAGGTGAATACTTACCTGAGGATATGATGTTTGCATATGACGGTTTTAAAATAACGCTAGATTAATAAAAATCATAAAGTCGATCTTCGAATAGTAGTAGAAGGATCGACTTTTGTGGTTGAAAGGATCTCAATTATTTTGTTATTGGTTTCATGACCTTCTCAAATTTAAAAAATTCAAATTCCTCAGGTGCTAAAGGTTCATTGCCTGGATCTGCTGCTTCATGAGGTGCGTTTGGATCTGGATGGTGTAAGTGATAAAATTCAACGATTTGAAAGCCGCACTTATTGACATAGAAATGAATGTTGCGTTTTTCAAAATAAGGGGTCACAACCTCCCATACAATCGTTTCTGGATATTGCGCCTCGATCGCTTTCCATGCTGCCTGACCAATGCCCCGGCCGTGAGAGGATGATGAGATGTATAGCAAATCAACCGAGTTGTGATGTGTCTCTTGGTTGATTTTGATCACAACGCCGCCTGCCTTTTCACCATTTAGCATAATATGATAAACAATGTGGTCATTGGAATGAAAAGACTCATCAATCACTTCATCTGGAGGAATCGGACCATCCTCTGCACCGCCAAATGCGTCAATCACGCCAGCAGTAAAAGCTTTCTGCAGCTCTTTTTTCATAGAAGGGAAATCCTCTTTATTTGCTTGTGCTAATGTCACTTCATGTTGAGTTATTTTGTTCATTTTCTTATCCTTTCTCTGCGTAGTGATGTTTCTGCATGTTATGATAAAGGGTGGAGTTACTCCATAGTCAAGAAAGGAGCCTTCATCATGATCAATGATGTGCAAAAAACGTTTTTCACTGGAGAATTTGCCAAGCTATTTGATGTAAAAAAGGATACGCTTCTGTATTATGATAAAATCGATTTATTTAAGCCGGCTGGTGTTCATGAAAATGGATACCGTTACTATACACTCGAGCAATTTGACCATTTTATTGCGATTCAATCTCTGCGAGCTGTTCAATTTCCGATCAAAGAGTTAAAACAATACTTCACAGAGCCTTCCCGCGAGAGACTGCAAAGCCTAGCGGCCGACCAAATAGAAAAGGTCAAACAAGAGATTGAAAAGCTTCAAGATATCCAGGCTTTTCTTATGCGGGTGATGGAGACGACACATGAATTAGCAACTGTGAAAATAGGGGAGGTCCTGTTTCAAGAGCTGCCAGAAGAACCAGTTATACTAAGTGCATCAAACCCGATCGACTTCAATACACCTGTAGAAGAAATATCACGTATTGTAGGGGAGTTTTTAAAGGGAGTTGGCATAAAAGGGGCTGCGGCAAATGGTTCTGTCTTAAAAAAGGAGCAGTTCTGTAAGCGGCACTATGATGAGTCAGATCAGCTGTTCTGCCGTATGGATGGCCCAGGGGCAGTCAAAAAACCTGGCGGGCTCTATGCGGTGATGTATGATCAAGGAACATATGAAGAGATCGAATCTGCTTATTCGCATTTATTAGATGCAATCGAGAAAGAGGGCATGATGCTGGATGGAGATGTATTTGAGGAGTATTTACTTCATTCGCTCATGTCTAAAGATGAAGCAGAGTATATAACGAAGCTCAGTGTAAAAGTGAAGAAGCGAGCAGATGACAAATGAAAAGAGGATAGACAGCATGTGACATGCGCGTCTATCCTCTTTTTTGATGTTAACCCACTTGATTTTCGGCAAATTGACTCATATATAAGTCTGCATAAAAGCCTTTTTGTTTTAAAAGTTCGCTGTGCGATCCTTTTTCAATGATGGTGCCATCCTTCATGACTAAAATGAGGTCTGCATCCTTGATTGTTGAAAGTCTGTGTGCAATCACGAAGCTCGTTCTGCCTTTCATCAATTCATTCATTGCTTTTTGAATATGCATCTCTGTCCGTGTATCCACACTGCTTGTTGCTTCATCTAATATCAAGATCTTTGGATCTGATAAAATGGCACGGGCGATGGTTAACAGCTGGCGCTGACCTTGAGACAGGTTGCCTGCATCTTCTGTTAACAGTGTGTCATATCCATCTGGAAGCGTGCGGATGAAATCATCTGCATAGGCATGTTTGGCGGCTTTGATGACATCCTCTTTGGAAACATCCTGCCTGCCATAGGCAATGTTGTCGTAAATCGTTCCTTCAAAGAGCCACGTATCCTGAAGAACCATCGCAAATAAGTCTCGTACTTGCTGACGGCTGATGTCAGTAGTTTTGACACCGCCAATGCGTATGGAGCCTTGATCTAATTCGTAAAAACGCATTAAAAGATTGATGATAGTTGTTTTTCCTGCACCTGTTGGTCCGACAATGGCAACCGTCTGTCCTTCTTGCACATCTAAATTCAAATCTTTAATAATCGGATGATCTTTTTCATATCCGAATTGAACTTGTTCAAAGCTTACATCACCTGATAGTGATGCAAGATCAATTGCCGCATCTTCTTCGGTACTTTCTTCTTCCTCATCAAGGATTTCAAACACCCTTTCAGCAGACGCGATCGCTGATTGAACTAAGTTTGCGACACTTGATGCTTGCACAAGCGGCTGAGACATTTGCTGTGTGTATTGGATAAACGCCTGCACATCCCCGACACGAATATTCCCGTTAATGACAAGAATCCCGCCGGCTACACTGACTGCCACATAGCCAAGGTTCCCAATAAAGGTCATCATGGGCATCATTAAACCAGAAATGAACTGCGCTTTCCTTGATGATTCATACAGCTTTTCATTTAATTGATCAAATGTATCGATCGCTTTCTTTTCGTAGCCATACGCACGAACTGTCTGATGTCCTGTGAACATCTCATTAATATGTCCATTAATCGTCCCAAGCTCTTTTTGCTGCGCTTTAAAATGCTTTTGAGAAAATGACGTAATACCGCGAATCGCAAACAGGCTGAGTGGCAGCGTCAAACAAACAAGAAGCGTAAGCAGCGGACTGATGAAGAGCATCATCACGACAATCCCAATGACTGTAATCACAGATGTAATCACTTGGGTGAGCGCCTGCTGAAGCGATGTATTAATATTATCGATATCATTCATCACACGGCTTAGTGTGTCCCCGTGGGTTGTTTTATCAAAATAACGAAGGGGGAGACGTGTGAGCTTGTCATTTGCTTCTTTCCGTAATTCAGCGATGGTCTGTTGAGAGACACCGGCCATGACATATTGCTGAACGAATGAAAAGAGAGAAGCAACGACGTACAGCACGACAAGCAGCAAAAGAATTCGTGAAATGACGTCAAATTGAACGGCTGTTCCATTCGTAAAGCTGTCAAATAGGGAAGAGGTGGCATCCCCAAGCAGCTTCGGACTAATGACGTTAAAGACAGTTGACCCAATCGCTGCAATGAAGACGATGATCAGCTGAAATTTCCTAGGTTTTAAGTAGCCTGTCAAACGAAGCAGTGTTTTCTTAAATTCCTTCGGTTTTGCGGCCGGCCCTTTAGGGTGACCGCCTTTATGGCCCATGCCGGAAGACATTTTCTTACTCATCCTCGCTCCACCTCCTGACCTTCCTGAGATGCGACAATCTCTTGGTATACAAGATTGTCCTTTAATAATTGTTCATGTGTTCCGATACCTGCGATTTTCCCTTCATCAAGTACAATGATTTTATCACTATGCTTCACTGTACTGATTCGTTGAGCCACAATGATGAGGGCTGCATGAGCTTTTTCTGCTTCTAATGATGCCCGCAGCTTCGCATCTGTTTTGTAATCAAGTGCTGAAAAGCTATCGTCAAACAGATAGAATGATGGTTTTCGCACTAGCGCCCTTGCAATGGAAAGCCGCTGCTTTTGGCCGCCGGATAGATTGGAACCACCTTGATCAATTTCTGCATCAATTTCGCCATCTTTTTGCAGAACAAATTCTTCGGCCTGTGCAGTTCGCAGCGCCTTCCAGACGTCTTCATCGCTTGCATCCTGATTGCCAAAGCGCACATTTTCGGCAATAGTTCCACTGAATAAAACAGCTTTTTGAGAGACATAGCCCATCTGGTTTCTCAGTTTCTCTTGAGGCAGCTCTCTAATGTCTACACCGTCTAGTGTAATCCGGCCTTCTGTCACTTCATAAAAGCGCGTCATCAGCTGAAGAAGCGTGGTTTTCCCAGAACCCGTACTTCCGATGATGGCTGTCGTTTCACCAGTTTTGGCTTCAAACGTGATACCTTGAACGGCCGGTTTCTCAGCATTTGAGTAATAAAATGACACACCCTCAAAGCGAATGGATTGAGCTGGTGTGCGCAGGTCCGTCATAGACTCTTCTTTGTCTTGAATTTTCGGCTCCATGTTTAACACTTCATTCATGCGTTTAGCTGAAGCTTGTGCTCTTGGGACCATAATAAAGCTCATCGACAGCATAATAAGTGCCATTAAAATCATCATCGCATATTGAATGAAGGCAATGAGATTCCCAACTTCCATTTCCCCGGCATCAATTCGGTTTGCCCCAAGCCAGACAATGCCGATATTTGTGAAGTTCATGATGATCAGCATAAATGGAAACAAGTAAGCCATTAATCGGTTGACTCTAAGACCAGTATCCTTATAGGACGTGTTGGCTTCTTGGAATCGCTCCTTTTCATCATCTACACGGTTAAAGGCACGAATGACGCGGATGCCTGAAAGAGATTCTCGCATAATTAAATTCAGCCGGTCTGTTTTTTTCTGAAGCTGGCCAAATAGCGGAATGGCTTTTCTTGACACCAAATAGATGAATCCGCCAAGAAGGGGGAGGGCTGCTAAAAAGATAAGAGACAGGACAGCATCCCTGGAAACAGCCAAAATGATTCCGCCCACAAGCATGAGCGGGGCCCGCGTCATCATTTGTAAAATCATGATCGTCACATCTTGGACTTGTTTCACATCATTTGTTGATCTTGTAATAAAGGAAGATGTGCCGATCTTTTGAAATTCTTCTAATGAAAATTTTTCGACATGTACAAAAAGCTGTCTTCTCATATCACGCCCGAAGCCAAGCGCTGTCTTTGATGACAAGTAAGACTTCCAAATGGTGAGCAAAATGGCGAGTAAAGAACAAGCCACCATCCAGCCGCCAACCTTCCATATGTAAGCAATATCTCCCTGGACGATACCGACATCAACGATATCTGCTGTTAACGTCGGTAAATACAGCTGGAGCATACTGCTTAAAAAAGTGAGAATGACAATGGACACAACGGACAGCCGATACGGCTTTAAAAACGATAAAATTGATTTCATACGAATACCTTTCTTCCATATAGTCTTTTGTTCTGTAACCCATCATATACAAAGAGGGATTATTTCTACAAATGAAATGTCTTGTTTTAGTGAATTATTTATATTGTTCAATTTTCGAAAAGAAATCCTTCACAAACACATAAAAATCATGGGCAGAAGGAGACATTTCTCTTGTTTTAGATGCAATAATTCCAACCGTTCTTCTCACTTGAGGGAAATCGATCGGAATTTTCACTGTAAATCTCGGTGTTGTTTCATAAAAGGCGCTTTCGGGTAATAAGGTAACGCCCATACCTGCCGATACGAGACCTTTAATGGCATCCAAATCTTCTCCTTCAGATGAAATGGTGGGCTCATAGCCTGCCTGCTTACAAGCATCAACCGCAATTTGTCTCAGCACATACCCTTCAGGAAATAACACGAAATGATCCTTTCTTAAATCACTTAAATGAATACTCCTTTGTCCGCTAAAGGGGTGGCTAACCGGTAAAAGGGCATATATGCTTTCGGAAAATAAAATATTTCCTTCTATTTGAGAATCGTTTGTCGGTACAGGGCCTAAAAAGGCGAGATCGATATCTCGATTTTTGACCGCTTCAATGAGAAATTTATAGGATCCTTGACGAAGTAAAAAATCGACCTCTGGATATTCCTGCTTAAAGGCGGAGATAACAGAAGGGAGTACTTGGCTTGCTAGACTTGTAGGAAAGCCAATATTCACCGTTCCTTTGTGCGGATCTAAGTATTCATCAATTTGCTCTTTCGCATAATCAATGGCTTTGAGTGCAGTTCTGACATGATCTAAAAATTGTCTGCCGATCTTCGTTAATTTGATATTTCGTCCTTCTCGTTCGAATAAGGCCACTCCAAGTTCTTCTTCTAAATTCGCAATCTGCCGGCTGATAGCAGATTGGGCAACATGTAAGTTTTCAGCCGCTTCTGACACGTGTTCACGGTCTGCGACTTCTACAAAATAACGTAACTGACGAAGCTCCATTTTTGCACTTCACACCCATCTATCTCAAAAAGAGATTGTTTTGATCTAAATTATATATTGTTTATATCAATTTGAAAACTTAAAATAAGTTACAGAGTTTGTGAGATTTTATTACTGTGAAAAAACGGATCTTTTAAACGGGGGAGAGAAACGATGACTTATAATCAACTACCACAACCACAAGGTCTCTACCGTCCTGAATTTGAACATGATGCATGTGGAATCGGACTGTACGCCCATTTAAAAGGGGAGGCGACACATAGCATCGTCAAAAAGGGATTACAAATGCTGTGCCAGCTTGATCACCGCGGCGGGCAAGGCAGTGATCCGTATACAGGTGATGGTGCCGGTTTAATGGTACAGCTGCCAGACGCTTTCTTTAGAAAGAACTGCAAAGAATTTGCACTTCCTGAAAAAGGCCGTTACGGGGTAGGAATGGTCTTCTTTTCAAAAGATGATGACGAAAAAACGCGTCAAGCCATCGAACAGAAAATCAACGGGTTCATTAAACAAGAAGGTCAAACATTAATTGGCTGGAGAACGGTTCCTGTCGATGCCGGAAAAATTGGTACTGTCGCAGCGAAGAGCTGTCCGGTTGTGAGACAGGTCTTTATCGGAGCAAACGACAACATCACAGATCGTTTGTCATTTGAACGAAAATTATATGTCATTCGTAAACAGGCTGAGAACTGGGGAACAAGAGAGGAAAAGCAATTTTACTTTGTCAGTCTCTCGAGCCAAACCATCGTATACAAAGGACTTTTAACATCAGATCAAGTTGATGCGTTTTATCTTGATCTACAGGATGAAACATTTGTTTCTGCATTTTCACTTGTTCATTCAAGATTTAGTACAAATACATTTCCGACATGGGAAAGAGCCCATCCAAACCGCTACTTAATTCACAACGGAGAAATCAACACATTAAGAGGAAACATCAATTGGATGAGAGCAAGAGAACAACAATTCGTATCTGAAGCCTTCGGAGACGATTTAGACAAGATTTTGCCAGTGCTGAATGCAGACGGAAGTGATTCATCCATTTTAGACAATGCCTTTGAATTCTTTGTGCTTGCAGGCCGAACACCTGCTCATACAGCAATGATGCTGATTCCTGAGCCTTGGACGGAAAACACGCACATGTCGAAAGAGAAACGGGCATTTTATGAATACCATAGTTCTCTCATGGAGCCGTGGGATGGACCAACAGCCATTTCCTTTACGGATGGTAAACAAATCGGGGCGATCTTAGACCGAAACGGATTAAGACCGGCAAGATATTATGTCACAAATGATGATCATATCATTTTCTCTTCTGAAGTTGGCGTGATCGACACGAATGAAGAAGATGTTAAGTATAAAGATCGTCTTGAGCCTGGTAAAATGCTGCTCATTGATCTAGAAGAAGGACGAATTATTTCTGACGAAGAAGTGAAATCGACCATTGCGAATGAACTTCCTTATCAAAAATGGCTCGATGAAGAAATGGTCCATGTCAATCGCTCGGAAGAAAATTCAGAAAATTCTAGTATAATGGATGATTTATTGACGCGTCAACGTGCGTTCCATTATACGTACGAAGACATTCAAAAGTATTTAATTCCATTACTAGAGGAAGGCAAGGACCCAATCGGTTCAATGGGAAGTGACACACCTCTTGCTGTGTTATCAGATCGTGCGCAGTCTCTTTTTCATTATTTTAAGCAGCTGTTTGCACAAGTCACGAATCCGCCGATTGATGCCATTCGTGAGCAGCTCGTGACATCAACCATGACTTGGTTAGGTGCTGAAGGCGATATTTTACATCCAAATGAATATTCATGCCGAAGAATTAAACTTTATACACCGGTCTTAACAAGCGGACAATTTAACGGCTTGAAAACGATTGTTCATAATGCCTTTAAAAGCAAAACCATTCATACACTTTTCACCGATGATTTAAAGCGCGGACTGGATGCGATGTTTGAAGAGGCGGAAAAAGCGATCAGAGAAGGTGTCTCTTTATTAATCCTTTCAGATCGTGAAATGACAGAACAAAAAGTACCGATTCCACCACTTCTTGCGCTAAGTGCACTTCATCAGCACCTTGTGCGTCAAGGCTTACGGACAAAGGTCAGTCTGATCGTTGAATCTGGAGAGGTGAGAGAGGTCCATCATTTTGCCGCACTGATTGGCTACGGGGCAGATGCGATCCATCCTTACCTTGTCTATGAAACGTATAAACAGCTGATTGCAGACGAAGCGATTTCGATCAGCTTTGATGAAGCAGTTACAAAGTTTGGTAAAAGCGTGACAGAAGGTGTCGTCAAAGTCATGTCCAAAGTGGGAATTTCCACTGTACAGAGTTATAGAGGCGCGCAAATCTTTGAAGCAGTCGGAATTAGTGAAGACGTCATTCAAGAGTATTTCACAGGAACAGCTTCTCAGCTTGGCGGGATTGATCTTGACACCATTGCCCATGAGGCGAAACTTCGCCATGAAGCAGGGTATCAAGCAGCAACTGACCAGACGCTTGAATCAGGCAGTGAATTCCAGTGGAGAAAAGATGGAGAACACCATGCTTTTAACCCAAAAACGATCCATACGCTCCAGTGGGCATGCCGTAATGAAGATTACGATCTATTTAAACAATATACAAAGGCAGCAGATGAAGAAAGAATCGGCTTCCTCAGAAATTTGTTTGCATTTCAGCCAAAACAAAAGCCAGTTCGTCTGGAAGAGGTTGAATCTACTGAATCCATCGTGCGCCGCTTTAAGACAGGTGCCATGTCATTTGGATCTTTAAGTAAAGAAGCGCATGAAGCACTTGCGATTGCGATGAACCGAATTGGCGGTAAAAGTAACAGCGGAGAAGGCGGAGAAGATCCTGCCCGCTTTACAGTAGATGAACATGGAGATGACCGTAGAAGTGCGATTAAACAAATCGCTTCTGGCCGATTTGGTGTGAAAAGTCATTACTTGGTCAATGCAGATGAACTGCAAATTAAAATGGCGCAAGGAGCAAAACCTGGAGAAGGCGGACAGCTGCCAGGAAATAAAGTGTATCCTTGGGTGGCCGATGTACGTGGTTCTACGCCAGGTGTCGGATTGATTTCACCACCGCCGCATCATGATATTTATTCCATTGAGGATTTGGCACAGCTGATTCATGATTTGAAAAACGCGAACCGTGATGCACGCATCAGTGTCAAGCTTGTATCTAAAGCCGGAGTTGGTACGATTGCAGCAGGTGTAGCAAAAGGAACTGCGGACGTCATTGTCATCAGCGGGTATGATGGCGGTACAGGAGCTTCACCGAAAACAAGTATTAAACACACAGGGCTTCCTTGGGAGCTTGGATTGGCAGAGGCGCATCAAACACTTGTGTTAAATGGTCTTCGCGAGAGAGTCGTTCTTGAAACAGACGGAAAGTTAATGACTGGCCGCGACGTTGTGATGGCTGCGATTTTAGGAGCAGAAGAATACGGCTTTGCGACAGCTCCACTTGTCGTGCTGGGCTGCGTAATGATGAGAGCATGTCATTTAGATACTTGCCCAGTCGGTGTTGCCACACAAAATCCAGAGCTTCGCAAAAAGTTCATGGGTAACCCTGATCACATTGTGAACTTCATGATGTTTATTGCAGAGGAAGTAAGAGAAATCTTAGCGGAACTTGGCTTTACATCAATGGATGAATTAATCGGACGTACGGACGTCCTAACGGTCAGTGAACGAGCAAAAGCTCACTGGAAAGCAGGCCAGCTAAACCTTGAAACACTGCTTTATCAGCCAGAAGGAGCGAGGACATTCAGAACACCGCAAAATCATAAAATTGACGAATCGCTGGATATGAATGAAATCCTTCCTTATGTGCAAGAAGCGCTGAATCATCAAACACCGGTTGATCTATCATTGAACATTCGCAATATCAACCGTGTGGCCGGAACCATTACTGGCAGTGAAGTGTCTAAGCGCTACGGGGAAGAGGGCTTGCCAGAGGATACGATCACATTAAGATTCACTGGTTCAGCTGGACAAAGCTTCGGCGCATTTGTACCAAAGGGCATGTCTCTCTATTTAACAGGTGATTCAAATGACTATATCGGCAAAGGACTCTCAGGAGGCAAAATTGCTGTGAAAACATCTGATCACTTTGTACAAAATGGACATGAAAACGTCATTGTAGGTAACGTCGCATTTTACGGTGCAACTAGCGGAAAAGCTTATATTAACGGGCGTGCTGGTGAACGATTTGCTGTTCGTAATTCAGGTGTACATGTCGTTGTTGAAGGAATCGGAGATCACGGCTGTGAATACATGACTGGTGGACGTGTCGTCATTTTAGGAGATGTTGGGAAAAACTTTGGTGCAGGTATGTCTGGCGGTGTGGCCTACATCCATACATCAGATGCAAAACAGTTCAAAAGAATGTGTAACATGGAAATGATCATGTTTGAAAAGCTCACAGATCATGAAGAAGAATTAGAAGTGAAACAAATGATTAAGGAGCACCTTGATTATACAAACAGCTCAAAAGCAGCAGCACTTCTTGAAAACTGGGAGCAAGAAAAGAATCAATTCATCAAAGTCATCCCGAGAAATTACAAAATGATGCTTCAAAGCATCGAAGAACAAAAACAAGCGGGCCTCAGTCATGAAGAAGCGGTGATGTTTGCCTTTGAAGCAAACACAAAACCGAAAAATCAAGAAACGGCAAACGGGCAAAAAGCAGCCCTCGCTCATTAAGAAAGGGGAGAGGACAATGGGCAAAGCAACAGGTTTTATGGATTATAAAAGAGAAAAGCCAAATGAACGTGACCCTCTCACTCGTCAAAATGACTGGAAAGAATATTCAGCTCCTTATACAGATGACGTATTGAAGAAGCAGGGCGCTAGATGTATGGATTGCGGAACACCGTTTTGTCAAATTGGGATGGAGATCAGGGGCGGCGTGTCTGGCTGCCCGATCTACAATTTAATTCCAGAGTGGAATGATCTTGTCTATCGCGGGAGATGGAAAGAAGCTCTCGAAAGACTGCAAAAAACAAATAATTTCCCAGAGTTTACTGGGAGAGTATGTCCTGCGCCTTGTGAGGGTTCATGTACAGTCGCTATTAATGATCCAGCTGTTTCGATTAAAAATATCGAACGCACGATCATTGATAAAGGCTTTGAAAATGGATGGATCACACCAAGAATCCCTTCAAGCCGTACAGGGAAGAAAATTGCCATTGTCGGCTCAGGACCAGCAGGACTTGCAAGTGCTGATCAATTAAACCAAGCAGGGCACGCTGTAACAGTGTTCGAACGTTCTGACCGCCTTGGCGGACTGCTGACATACGGGATTCCGAATATGAAGCTCGACAAAGAAGTGGTCGAGCGAAGAGTCAAACTTCTAAGACAAGAAGGCATTGACTTTGTGACGAACACAGAAATCGGCGTAGATATAACTGCCGACGAACTGAAAGAGCAGTTTGATGCAGTTATCCTTTGTACAGGTGCACAAAAGCAGCGTGATCTGTTGATTGAAGGCCGGGAAGCAAAAGGAATTCACCTTGCGATGGATTATTTAACCCTCGCAACGAAAAGCATGCTTGATTCAGGATTTAAAGATAAAAACTTCATTGATGCAAAAGGAAAAGACGTGATTGTGATTGGCGGAGGAGATACAGGTGCAGACTGCGTCGCAACTGCACTTCGCCAAAAAGCAAAAAGTGTTGTTCAATTCGGGAAGCATCCAAAGCTTCCGGATACACGTGTAGGGGATAACATGTGGCCAGAACAGCCTTATGTCTTCTCGCTGGATTATGCTTATGAAGAAGCACAAGCAAAATTCGGAGAAGATCCGCGTCAATATTCAATTCAAACCACAAAGATTGTGGCAGATAAAAATGGGAAATTAAAAGAGCTTCATACCATTCAAATGGAAAAGGTGAAAAACGAACAAGGGAAGTTTGAATTTCATGAAATTCCAGGGACAGAGAAGGTATGGCCTGCTCAGCTCGTCTTTATTGCAATTGGTTTTGAGGGAACTGAACAGCCGCTTGTGAAACACTTTGGCGTGGACAGCAAAAACAATCGCATTGACGCAAAATATGGGGAATATACAACAAATGTAGAAGGCGTATTTGCAGCGGGAGATGCAAGACGCGGGCAAAGCTTGATTGTCTGGGCAATTAATGAAGGCAGACAAGTGGCGCACGAGGTAGACCGTTATTTAATGGGGAGTTCGGTTCTGCCAAAATAGGTCAAACAAAGGGTGTTACAATATAAAGAAAAGCCATGACCAGCATATGGTCATGGCTTTTTATGATTCAGAAATGGTATGGTTGATTAACACTTTTTTACGTTTAAGCTGCGATACGACTAAACAGAGGAAGACAATAAGAACAAAAAGGGAAATGGTCAAAAAGCCAAACGTATATGAGCCAGTCAATTCTTTTAAACTGCCAAGAATATTAGGTAAAAAGAATCCGCCAATGCCTCCAGCAGCCCCAACAATTCCGGTCACAATCCCAATTTCTTTATGAAATACTTGAGGCACCAGCTGAAAAACAGCGCCATTCCCCATCCCAAGGCACATCATCCCCACAAATAAAAGCGCAATAACCACAGGTAAAGCTGGAAGACTGCTCACTCCTCCTAAGCAGATGCCGATGATTCCGAATAATGCAAGCAGTACTTTCATTCCGCCTATTCTATCGGCAATGAGACCGCCCACAGGCCGAAAGAAGCTGCCTGCCGCCACACAAAGGGTCACAAAATCACCAGCATGAATCTTCGAAACCCCATATTGATCTACAAAGAAAATACTGAGGAAACTGGAAAGCCCGACAAACCCTCCGAATGTGATCGCATAAAGCAAACAGAAAAACCATGTCGATTTCACTTGAAATACTGAAAAGTACGACCGAATCGGCTGAGGAGCAGGCTGATTTGGTGCATCTTTAGCAGTGAAAATAAAAAACAAAAAGACAAGACTTAACGGAAGCAGAGCGAACCCCATTACGGCATGCCACCCGTAAATCTCCGCAAGCCTTGGACCAAATAAGGTGGAGATTAGTGTTCCACTATTCCCGGCGCCTGCAATCCCCATGGCTACTCCTTGTAAGTGAGGAGGATACCAGCGGCTTGCCATTGGCAAAGCAACAGCGAAACTTGCTCCTGCTACTCCAAGCAAAATCCCTATCAGTACGAGCTCTGAAAGGGTTGTACCAGCGATAAACCCCCAAACAAGCGGAATGGTCGTTAAAAGCATTCCTATCACTGCAGTCTTTTTAGGTCCTATTCGATCGGTGCATAAACCAAGCACAATCCGAAAAAAAGAACCAGATAGAATTGGAATGGCCACAATCATGCCTTTCTCTACGGTTGATAAAGCAAAATCTTGCGCAATAAAAGCACCCAGCGCCCCTAACAAAACCCAAATCATAAAGCTCACATCAAAATATAAAAAGGAACCAAACAATGTCTTAGGATGACCACTTGATTTTAATTCTGAGAGTTTCATAAAACGCCTCCTCTATTTTGAATTTTCTGACTTAAAGATAACGAGTTCACTTATGTAATGAAAGTATTATGTGAGAAAAATTGACATGAATAAACACTTTTTTACAAGTGTGTGCCATAATCAATCCATACAATGTGCTCGAGCAAGAGGCTTAGAAAGGTTGATTTCAGATGGCAAAACGCAAACTTGTGTTTATCGGAAACGGCATGGCGAGTATGAAATGTATCGAAGAGATCATTCAAAAGCAGCCAGAACATTATGCCATAACAGTCATTGGAAAAGAGAAGCACTCTGCCTACAATCGCATAAAACTTTCGTCGATTTTACAAAAAAGCGAATCATTCGCTGAAATTCAACTAAAGGAAAAAGAATGGTACACCGCGCATGACATCACATTGTACAAAGGAGAATCAGTTGTACATATCGATACAAATCAAAAGTGTGTCATGACAGATGCGCGCCGGGAAATTCCCTATGACAAGCTCGTCATTGCAACGGGTTCATCGCCGAATTTTCTTCCTATTCAGGGTGTGTCCAAAAAAGGGATATACGCTTTTCGGACAATTGATGATTATGAGGCCATTTGTGCGGATGCGGTGCATTATCAACAAGCAGCAGTGATCGGAGGCGGTGTGCTTGGTGTGGAGGTAGCAGCCGGTCTGCAGATTGCGGGGCTGGAAACGACCATCATTCATCATACGGAGAGGCTGATGCAGCGCCAATTAGATGAAACAGCTGCCGAATTATTACAGCGACAATTCATACGAAAAGGCATTCAGGTGAAAACAAATGCCCATACCATTGCATGCTTAGGCGGTGAGAGGGTAGAAGGCGTTCTATTGAAAAATGGCGACATCGTGGATGCTGATCTTGTTATTTTTACAACAGGTATCCGTCCGAATATACAGCTTGCAGAGAATCATGGCATACACACGAGAAAAGCCATTGTCGTTAATGAAGTGATGCAAACAAATGTCCCGAATATTTATGCGATTGGAGAATGTGCAGAGCACCAAGGGATGGTGCATGGTCTTGTTCAGCCCATTTATGAACAAGCAAGGGTGCTCGCTAAGCATTTTTTAGGAGAAAAAATCACACATACAACAAAGCCCATTTACTCAACAAAATTAAAAGTACCTGATTTGCCGATTTATTCTGCTGGATGTATTGAACATCATTCTCCGTTTATGTCAGCTGTGACTTATTTAGATGAAGAGCAAGAGGTGTATAAAAAATTCGTCTTTGAACGTCAGGCGCTGGCAGGTATTTTATTGGTCGGAGAGCTGGGGAATGCCGATCAGCTTTTGCAAGATGTAAAAGTGGGACGTGATAAAAGTGTGGTCATGAAAGCCCTTCATGAAAAGCCATCATCCCCACTAGATTCATTAAAAATGGAAGACCTCGTCTGCCAATGTCAAACCGTTACAAAAGGGACGATTTTAAAAAGCATTTCGGTTCATCAGCTGACAAACTTAGACGAGGTGAAAAAAAAGACAGGAGCAGCAACTGGGTGCGGCGGCTGTCAAGAGCTCGTCCGTGCTTGCTGCCAGTTACCATCACATGAACAAACGGAATCGCAGGCCTTTTTTTGTCCATGTACAGAAGTAGAGGAGCAGACCATTTTTTCGTTTATTAAAAAGCAGCAGCCGGTGAATGCTGAAGAAATAAGAAGACATTTTCAATGGAAAACGAATCACGGCTGCGGCATCTGCCGTCCGGCCATTCAATACTATCTCGAGCAATTTCAAGGATCGGTGGAAAAAATCGGCGCTGCTGATCAGGAAGACATGTTGATTCCTCAATTATATGGAGGGTTGCTTGATCTGGATTTTTTGAAAATCATTACGTCTTTGTTAGAGAACAGGCTGATTGAGCAGGCAGAGCTGACAAAGCATAAACGAATACGGCTCATCGGTGTGTCAAAACAGGCGGCACAAATCGTCAAAAATCATTGGCCAATTATGCCTAATGAGAAAAGAAGACTATCTCATATCCTTTCATGCGACTGTGACGATCCAGCTGTCACGTCACTTGTGATGGAGCTGGAAAGACAAGTGGAAGATACACTTTTACCAGCTGTCACATCCATTCATATCACCGGTGCTTCTTGCACGTGTAAACTTGCTCTAATTGATGACATCTGTCTGAAAAAGCAGCTGGGTGAATGGAACATTTATATAGGAGGCCAGCTTTTTTACACCTTGGCTCATTCAAGTGAGCTTATTCCTTTTTTAAAAGCGCTGCTTGAAGAGTATAGAAAAAATGCTTACTTTCAAGAATCCATTGGCGATTGGCTTTCCCGGCAAGGGAACATTTCTATTCGAGAAAAGTTACTTGATGAGGAAATAAGAGAAGAGCTCTGTGCGCAATTTGACCAAAGAAGACAAGGAAATGTAAGACATAAGGATGTGAAGGTATGAGTCAATCTTTTTTACAATATGCCCAGCAAAAATCAAAGCAGGAAGAACAAAAGCGAGTGTTCCCAGCCCAATGTCCTTTTTGCAGTATGCAGTGCAAAATGCAATTAATCGAGCAGCATGTGGAAGGGCGAACACGCTACCAAACGATTGGTGTACACAATCCAACTACGCACGGAAGACTTTGTATGAAAGGACAGCATGCACACCAGCACGCGCTTCATAAAGATCGCCTGAATCACCCGCTGATCAAAAGAAACGGACAATTTGTAAAAGCGACATGGCAGGAGGCTCTCGAAGAAATCAAAACAAACATAGAATCCCTTCAGCTGTCGCATGGCCATGATGTGATCAGTGTGTACGGAAGCGCATCAATTACAAATGAGGAAGCGTACTTACTCGGAAAATTTGCAAGGGTGGCGCTGAAAACGAAATACATCGATTATAATGGCAGACTATGTATGTCTTCGGCAGCAACTGCCGCAAATCAAACATTCGGACTTGACCGTGGTCTGACCTTTCCTTTAAGCGACATCAAGCATGCACGGGTGTTGATATTGGTTGGAACGAATATAGCGGAATGTCAGCCAACCTTCCTGCCCTACATTGAAGAGGCAAAAAACAATGGCGCATTTCTCATCGTCATTGATCCGCGCAAAACTCCGACAGCCCAATTAGCCGATTTACATGTCAGCCTAAAACCAGGGTCAGATGCCGCCTTGGCAAACGGCATATTACACATCATGCTGCATGAGCATTTAATCGATGAATCATTTATTCATCAACGAACATCAGGTTTCCAAGAACTAAAGGAGCACATTTCACGCATCTCCTTGCCAGACATTGCTGAGCAAACTGGCGTGACGATTGATGTGATGCAGAAAATAGCAAGGAAATTCGCGCAAGAAAAGACAGGCATGATTTTTACAGCAAGAGGCATTGAGCAGCAAATAGACGGTACAGCCTCTGTGCGTAATTTCCTGAATATTCTGCTTGTTACTGGGAAGATCGGCCGCTTTGGATGCGGGTATGGCGCAATAACCGGCCAGGGAAATGGCCAAGGAGCAAGAGAGCATGGGCAAAAAGCAGATCAGCTCCCAGGATATCGAGATATCTCAAACCCTGCTCATAGAAAAGAAATGGCTGAACGATGGAACATTGATGAAAAAGAACTCCCAGGAAAGGGCGTGTCTGCTTTTGAGATGTTTGAAAAAATGCAGGCAGGTGAGATCAAAGCGCTCTTTTTAATGTGCTCAAATCCTGTCCAGTCAGGGCCGAACGCGCACTTGATTCAGCAAGCCATCAAGAACTTGTCCTTTTTTGTTGCTGTTGATTTATTTATGTCTGAGACAGCTGCACTGGCAGATGTAATTTTACCTGCTTCGTCATATTTAGAGGATGAAGGTACCGTGACAAACATAGAGGGGCGCGTTACGCTTAGAGAAGCAACATATCCACTTAAACACCAAAGAAAGCACGATTGGCAAATCATTTGTGAAATAGCAGCTGTATTAGGCAAAGGCAGCCATTTTTCCTTTTCATCCGCAGAAGAGATCTTTGAGGAATTAAGAGCCGTAACGAAAGGTGCAAAGGCTGATTATTCAGGCATAACCTATGAAAGGCTAAGGAAGGAACATGGTATAAGGTGGCCTTGTACTCATTTAGAAGACCCGGGAACTGAAAGATTATTTGAACATGCATTCTCACATTCTGACAGTTTAGCGAAGTTTGCCGTTGTCACACACGGAAAAAAGGCTGCAAAGGAACCCGTCAGTCAAGAATACCCTCTTTATTTAACGACCGGCAGGGTGATGGCTCATTACCAAACAGGCGTTCAAACAAGAAGGAGCACCTCTCTTGTTGCCAGACAGTTTGAAGCATATGCAGAGCTTCATCCTGACACAGCGAAAACGTATGGACTTCAGCACGGGGAGCTCGTGACCATCAAGTCAAAAAGAGGAAGTGTTATCATCAGATGCCGCATATCAGACACCATTCGAAAAGATACCGTATTTGTTCCATTTCATTGGAGCAAACATCAATCAATTAATCAATTAATTGATGATCAACTTGATCCGTACAGTAAAATGCCAGGTTTTAAATATTGTCCTGTACAGCTGTCAGCCTACGTGAATGAAAAACTATGTGAGAAATTTTAACATGTATTTTCCATCTATGTTTAGATTATGGTACTTTCTAAAAAATGATCACATGAGGGGTGTTTTTTCATGAAAGAAAAACTCGTATTAGTGGGGAACGGTATGGCCGGCATTCGAAGCCTTGAAAACATTTTAAAAACAGACGGCGAACGATTCGACATGACGGTATTTGGGACTGAACCGCATCCTAACTATAACCGAATTCTTTTATCGAAAGTGCTTCAAGGGGATACGAAGGTCGAAGATATTACGTTAAACGATTGGAACTGGTATCAAAAGCATGATATTCAGCTGTTTACAAACGAGACCATTGTGAAGATCGATACAGAGAACCAAACAGTCACCAGTGATCAAGGACGGACCGTGCATTATGACCGATTGATTTTAGCAACAGGGTCACGTCCATTTATCCTGCCAATTCCAGGGAGTGATAAAAAAGGCGTGACGGCTTTTCGTACATTGCAAGACACTGAGGAAATGGTCAATGCCTCTACTATGTACAAAAAAGCCGCAGTCATCGGAGGCGGACTCCTTGGGCTTGAAGCAGCACGCGGTCTATTAAACTTAGGCATGGAAGTGAATGTCATTCACCTCGGCTCTCATTTAATGGAACGCCAGCTAGACCCTATTGCAGGCCAGCTTCTTCAAAAAGCATTAGAAGAACAGGGCATGAAATTTCTGCTAGGAAAACAGACAAATGAGATTTTAGGAGATACAAGAGTAGAAGGTTTATCATTTTCAGACGGCACTACACTTGAGGCGAACCTAGTCGTCATGGCTGCGGGAATTAAACCAAGTAAAATTCTTGCAGAAATAAGCGGGCTTGAAGTGAACCGTGGTATTATCGTCAATGATTTTATGGAAACAAGTGTCCCGGGCATTTATGCTGTCGGAGAATGTGTGGAACACAGGGGACAAACGTACGGATTAGTTGCCCCTTTATACGATCAAGCGACTGTACTTGCCAAGCATGTATGCGGCTTGAACCCTGCTCCATATGAAGGCTCTGTTCTGTCAACACAGCTGAAAGTATCAGGAGTTGATGTATTTTCAGCTGGTGATTTTATTGAAAACGATGAGAAAAAAGCGATTAAGATTTTTGACGAACAAAAAGGCATCTATCAAAAACTCGTCTTCCAGCAAAACCGATTAGTAGGCGCGGTCATGTTTGGAGAAACAAGCGATGGACCTCGTTTATTCTCGTACATTAAAGAAGGAATAGATATGTCGGATATGGAGAAGGTATCTGTCTTAACCTCCAATGATCCAGCGCAAGAAAGCATGATTGACAGCATGGCAAACGACCATATCGTTTGCGGCTGTAATGGCGTGTCAAAAGGGCAGATTGTGGAAGCCATTCAGAAAGAAGGCTTAACAACGTTTCAGGAAGTCAAGCAATGTACAAGTGCCTCACGATCTTGCGGAGGCTGTCAGCCTGTTGTCGAAGATATTCTTTGGCATACGCTAGGTGAAGATGCAAGCAGGACAGCTCAAAAAGAGACCATCTGCGCCTGCACCACTCTTTCACGAGATGAAGTCATTCACGAAATCAAAGAGAAAGGGTTGCAGCATGTCAAAGAAGTGATGAATGTACTTGACTGGAATACAGAAGAGGGCTGTTCAAAATGCCGACCTGCACTGAATTATTATTTAGGCATGCTTCATCCACTTGAATACAAAGATGAAAAGAGTTCACGCTTTGTAAATGAACGCATGCATGCCAATATTCAAAACGATGGCACCTATTCAGTTGTTCCGCGAATGTACGGAGGCGTCACCAATGCAAATGACTTGAGGAAAATAGCCGATGTCGTCGACAAATATGAAATACCGCTTGTGAAAATGACTGGCGGTCAGCGTATTGACCTTCTAGGTGTCAAAAAAGAAGATTTACCAAAAGTGTGGGCGGATCTAGATATGCCATCGGGTTATGCATATGGGAAATCTTTAAGAACAGTTAAAACATGTGTTGGAGAACAATTTTGCAGGTTCGGCACGCAGGACTCCATGGCTCTTGGAATTGCACTTGAAAAGAAATTTGAAGGTCTCGCGACACCGCATAAAGTAAAAATGGCCGTCTCTGCTTGTCCGAGAAACTGTGCAGAGTCCGGAATTAAAGACCTCGGCATTGTGGGAATTGATGGAGGGTTTGAATTGTATGCCGGCGGAAATGGCGGCACACATCTGCGGGCTGGAGATTTATTAATGAAGGTCAGTACAGCAGAAGAAGTAGAGCAAATGGCCGCAGCATACCTGCAATATTACAGAGAAACGGCAAATTATTTAGAAAGAACCTCTGCTTGGGTTGAACGATTTGGGTTAGAACATATTCAATCAGTACTCCTGGATGATGAAAAACGAGCAGCCTTAATCGAAAGAATGGACATTGCGCTTTCAACATATGAAGAGCCTTGGCAGGAGCTTCGCGAGAGTCAAAAAGACACGAGACAATTATTTCAAAAAGCGACGGCTTCCGTATAAATCAATTGAAGGGATGAGATCATATGACAGTTTCAGTTGTTAAAGTTCACATTGGCACCCTATCAGATTTTCCGCTCCAGCTAGGGAAAACAGTTGAAGCCGGTACACTTGAATTAGCTGTTTTTCAAACCTCTAATAAGCAGTTCAAAGCCATTGAAAATCGCTGTCCACATAAAGGCGGCGTTTTGGCTGAAGGGATGGTCAGCGGGAATCACGTTTTCTGTCCAATGCATGATTGGAAAATTGATCTTTCATCAGGAAACGTTCAAGCACCAGATCACGGATGCGTTAAAACATATGAAACATTCGTTGAAGGAGACAATGTCTTTATTTTATTGCCTTCATAAATGGTTTAGATCCTTCCTTTCATGTATATGCTGTATATAAATGCAGCAAGAAAGGAAGGAATTTTTGTGCCGTTCGTTAATATTTTGATCGAACTCTTAATCGGATTTTTCGCTTTATTTATTATTACAAAATTATTAGGGAAAACACAATTTGCACAAATCACGCCGTTTGATTTTATTTCTGCACTGATTTTAGGCGAAATGGTCGGAAACGCCATTTTTGATCCGGAAGTCAAGATTCAGCACATTTTATTTGCTGTTGCGGTATGGGGCGCTCTCATTTATACAGTTGAATCGCTTTCACAGCGCTTTAAATCCCTTCGCGCTTTTTTAGAAGGAAGACCTACTCTTGTGATTGATAAGGGGAAGATTCGTTACAACCGGTTGAAGAAGAATATGCTTGATATCAATCAGCTGCAGACACTGGTTCGCGCAAAAGGCCATTTTGCACTGAATGAAATTGAATATGCCATTTTGGAAACTGACGGCTCTGTCAGTGTTCTTCCGAAAATGAAATACGCACCAGCCACAGCAGAAGATGTGAACGTGAAGGGAAAAGAAGTCAAATTGCCTAGAACGTTTATTATTGACGGCGAAATGTTAAAAAAGGATCTAAAAGAAGCGGGTTTTGATGAATCCTGGCTGAATGAGCAATTAAAAAAGCAGCATATTTCTTCCTATCGAGATGTTCTATTTTGTGAATGGATTGAAAATGAAGGGATTTATGCGATGCAATATGAGAAGTCTAAAAAAACATCCACAACATAAAAACGTGGGTGTTTTTTTGTGCGTGTATGGAATAGGATCAAAAAGAATGTTTAGAAAACGTTCACAAAACGAGGAGGAGATATGTGATGAAATATAGAAACGTATGGATGGTTATAGTTTTGTCTTTCTTTCTTTTTGACTTCGCTTCACTTCAAGCAGCAGAAGCCGGGCATCAGTATGAAACGAACCGCGTCCTTGTCGTTGATCAAAAGGGAAGCGGATCATACCGCACCGTTCAGTCTGCCATTGATGCGATTCCAGCAAACAATCAACAACGGGCAACGATCTATATTAAAAATGGCGTATATAAAGAAAAAATATTGCTTCCGCAAAATAAACCACACGTATCCTTTATTGGCGAAAACCAGCATAACACGATCCTTACGTATGATGATACAAATGCAAGCACTGGGAGTACAACAAACAGCTCAAGCACAATGATTCGTGCAAACGATTTTTATGCAGAAAATATCACCTTTCAAAATACAGCTGGCAGACATGCTGGTCAGGCAGTTGCGCTGTATGTGTCTGGTGACAGGGCTGTGTTCAAACAAATACGCGTGTTAGGCTATCAAGATACACTTTATGCAACAGGCACAGGACGGCAATATTATGAAAACTGCTATATTGAAGGCACGGTCGATTTTATTTTTGGATCAGCCACAGCTGTGTTTAAAAGAGCTGAAATAAAAAGTCTTGGAAATGGGTATATTACTGCAGCATCCACAACAGAAGCGCAAAGGTACGGCTATGTATTCATGGACTCTACGCTGAAAAAGGGGACGGCAGCTGCGCAATCGGTTTATTTAGGTCGTCCGTGGAGACCTCATTCGGCTGTAACATTCCTCCATACAAAAATGGATGATCATGTGAAAGCAGAGGGATGGCATAATTGGGATAACCGTGACAACGAAAGAACGGCCAGATATAAAGAGTTTGGATCGACAGGAGCAGGAAGCAGTCCAGCAAACCGCGTAAAATGGTCAACCATTTTAACCCAAAATGAAGCAAGTCAAATCACAGTTCAGGCTGTTCTTCGCGGAACCGATGGCTGGAATCCAGAAAAGAGGTAAAGGGCTTGTCAGTTTTCGTCAAAGAAAGCTGACTTTTCTGTTTAAAAAACCTTTGAGAACAAACGTTCTTTTGTGTATAATGAACATATTCTTCTAAAATTGGCTGCAACAAAAAGGAGGGATTGCGTGAAGCGCTTTTCACAACTCATGTTTTTACAAATATGTATCCTGTCGATTTTATTTCTCCCTTTTTCAGCGAAAGATGAACAACTCAAAGCTCGTGACGATTCACTTCAATGGATGACAGCTTTAGACGAATTCATCCGAACAGCACCTGATTTAGAGGGCGCGATCTCTGGCATCAGCGTCCGCGATACTTCTGACACCTCTCTTCTTTATGAACATCAAGCCGATATCCGTCTTACTCCTGCTTCTAATATGAAACTGCTCACATCAGCCATCGCACTTGATATTCTTGGAGAAACACACACATTCCCTACAGACATCTGGATGGATGGTTCCATTCAAAAGAAAACGTTACATGGCAGCCTTTATCTTCGCGGCACCGGAGATCCGACTTTATTAGAGGAGGATTTTGCAGCACTTGCCAAACAAGTCAAAAAGGCCGGAATACATACCATTCGCGGACAGCTTGCGGCAGATGACACTTGGTTTGATGACACGAGATACTCCATTGATCTGCCTTGGAGTGATGAGGATCAATATTACGGTGCACAAATTTCTGCCCTCACGGCTTCACCAAATCAAGATTATGATGCAGGGACCGTGATTCTCGAAGTAAAACCTGGAAAAAAAGCAGGACAGAAAGCCGCCTTTGATATGATCCCGAAGACGGATGTCGCTCAAGTCATCAATCAAGTGAAAACAGTTCCAGAAGGCGGAAAAAAGAAAATTTCTTTTAAGCGCTCTCACGGAACTAACAAGATAACGTTGACTGGAACCATTCCGGTTAAAGCAAGCTCATCTAAACAATGGGTAGCTTTATGGGATCCGTCCGCCTATGCTTTAGACTTAATGAAACGGGCGTTAAAGGCGGAAGGCATTCAAGTAAAAGGACCACTGAAATCCAAACAAGTTCCTAAAAAAGCAAAAAAAATTACCTCCCATACATCGATGCCATTATCAGAGCTGCTTGTTCCTATGATGAAATTAAGCAACAATACTCATGCAGAAATTTTGCTAAAGGAACTAGGAAAAAAAGTGAAGAACAAAGGGAGCTTTGAAGCTGGGCTGGACGTCATGAATGAACGGCTTCCTGCGTTTGGCGTTGATCCTTCGCTTGCAGTACTGCGTGACGGATCGGGGATATCACCTATTAACCTTGTCTCTGCCAACCAGTTCACTTTCTTTTTAACAAACATTCAAAAAGAAAAATGGTTTAAAACCTATGAACATGCGCTTCCTTTAGCAGGGGCAAGTGACCGAATGGTCGGAGGGACGTTAAGGAACAGATTAAAAGAACCAGCTACACTAGAAAAAGTACGTGCAAAAACAGGGTCGTTAACAACGGTCAGCACACTTTCTGGATATATTGATACGCAGGGCGGAAAGACGCTCGCTTTTTCCATCTTATTAAATCACCTTGTTGATGACGAAAAAGGGAAAGAGATAGAAGATCGTATTGTCAGCATATTAGCTGAGAATCTTTAGATTTAGAGAGAGAAGGAGAACCATCATGACGTTAGATAACAATCAATCTTTAGTAAAAACCATGTCCATTTTTCTCATCCCGCTTTTGCTAAGCAATATTTTGCAATCGATCGGACAGTTAGTGTCCATTGTTCTTGTCGGGAGATGGATTGGAGAGGATGCAGTAGCTGCCATTTCTGCATTCTTTCCGCTTTTCTTTTTACTCGTTTCTTTTTCCATTGGAATTGGATCGGGAAGCTCGATCCTTATTGGACAAGCGTACGGGGCAAAAAATGAACAGAAATTAAAAGAAATTATTGGCACAACACTTTCATTCACTTTTTTGATCGGAGTATCTTTAGCGATCATTGGAGGTTTTTTCGCAACAGATATCTTAAACCTCATGGGAACACCCGCTAATATCGTGGAGGAAAGTGCGGGCTATGCTAGAATTCTATTCATCTCAATGCCGATCTTATTTCTTTATTTTGTTTATACGACCTTCTTGCGAGGGACAGGGGATTCGAAAACACCATTTTATTTCTTAATGATTAGTACGGCAACGAATATTTTGATGCTGCCCATTTTATTATTTGGCTGGCTGGGACTGCCGGCGTTCGGTTTATACGGTGCTGCATATGCTTCTGTGATTTCAACAATTGTGACGTTTATTATTCTACATATCTATTTATATAAGACAAAGCACCCGCTTCGCATTGATGCATCGGTGAGAAAGCATTTATTGATGAAAGGGGATCTATTAAAAACGTTATTAAAGCTCAGTATCCCATCAAGCATTAATATGATTCTCATTTCTTTATCAGAAATTGCCGTTATTTCTTTTGTTAACGATTATGGATCACAGGCGACAGCAGCCTATGGTGTTGTCAATCAAGTCGTGAGTTATGTGCAGATGCCGGCAGTGAGTCTTGGTATTGCGGTCTCGATCTTTGCAGCACAATTCATTGGTGCAGGGAATATGAATCGATTGAAAGATGTCATTAAGATTGGGTTAGGCCTTAACTTCGCCATAGGCGGATGTATCATTATTTTCGTTTATATTTTTGCACCGCAGATTTTATCTATCTTTTTAACAGATCCTAAGACGATAGACATTGCCTATAGTTTGGTTGTCATTACACTATGGAGCTATCTCATTTTTGGAACGGCCCAAATTGTTGCAGCCACAATGAGAGCAAGCGGGACGGTTCTATGGCCGACAATCTTTAGTATTTGTTCCATTTGGCTTGTAGAAGTACCAGTCGCTTATGTGCTATCACACTATACATCCCTTGGCATTAAAGGAATATGGATTGGCTACCCTGCAGCTTTCTTTGTAAACTTACTCCTCCAATACAGCTACTATCAGCTCGTATGGAAGAAAAAACAGATTGTAGCGCTTGTTCAATCATAATGTGAAGGCGTAGAGCAGCATATACATACGAAGATCTTTCACTTTTAAGGAGGCCGGATCTTCTATGTTTTTGAATCAAAGAAGTGAACTAAGCTCGCACAATATCGGTGACTTTTCTTATGCCGGGCCAGATTTCCAAGTGTTGACTTGGGGGGAAGGAACGACATTAAATATTGGGAAGTTTTGTTCCATTGCAAACGAAGTGAAAATTTTTCTAGGTGGTGAACACCGTACAGATTGGGTCACAACGTATCCGTTTAATCAAATCTTCAACGAAGCTGCCCACATCAAAGGACACCCCAAATCGAAGGGAGATGTTCATATTGGACATGACGTATGGATTGGATATGGTGCGACGATTATGTCAGGAGTATGTATAGGAAACGGGGCCGTGATCGGCGCAAATAGTGTGATCACAAAAGATGTGCCGCCATATGCAATTGCCGCAGGAAATCCCCAGCAGCTCATGAAATATCGGTTTTCATCCGAAATAATCAAAAAACTGCAGTTAGTAGAATGGTGGAATTTAGAGTTTACCGTCATCCAATCTATTTTTCACCTTTTACAATCTGATGATATTGAACAATGTATAAATGTCATAGAAGACATAAAAAAGAAAGGCTGAAAAAGCCTTTCTTTTTTTGTTTAGCTAAGCCGTATGATGGTCAAGGCTGCTCCAGCAGCACCACCTCCGCCAACTAAAATAGCTGTGACAACCGCCCCAAAAAACTGCAGTGAGATGGTATTACCAGCTGTTAAATTAACAATAACAGTGTTGTTTATTAATGAAGTTGAGATAACAGGTGATTGAACAGAACCAGAAATAGTAGTTGCTCCATTTAAGAGCAAACGTGTACTAATCAAAAGAGCTGTAGTGGTGTTGACTTGATACGTAATATAATATTTTCCAGTTTGGAGAACGGTAAAAACAGTACTTGTGCCGTTTGCCGTAAAACCAGTAATGTTTTGAAAGTTTGGCAGAGGAATATTCGTTCCACCGGCTACAGTAACAATGGTAGGTCCAGAACTATTAGCAGCATAAAGTGCAGTATCTGTAAAACCACCTGTTCCAGTAGCCCCGGTGATCCCCGTTGCACCAGTAGGTCCTGTAGCCCCAGTGATACCTGTAGCACCCGTATCACCAGTTGTTCCGGTGATCCCCGTCGCACCGGTAGGACCTGTTGGCCCAGTGCTGCCTGTGGCACCGGTAGGCCCTGTTGATCCAGTAATCCCCGTTGCACCAGTAGGCCCAGTTAATCCGGTAATCCCTGTAGCACCGGTAGGTCCAGTTGATCCAGTAATTCCAGTAGCACCAGTAGGTCCGGTAGATCCAGTAATTCCAGTAGCACCAGTAGGTCCAGTTGAACCAGTGCTACCAGTTGCACCCGTATCTCCAGTTGATCCAGTAATCCCAGTAGCGCCGGTAGGACCTGTTGGTCCAGTGCTGCCTGTAGCGCCCGTATCTCCAGTTGACCCAGTAATCCCAGTAGCGCCGGTAGGACCTGTTGATCCAGTGCTACCAGTTGCACCCGTATCACCAGTTGATCCAGTGATCCCCGTAGCACCGGTAGTTCCGGTTAAACCGGTGATCCCTGTGGCGCCGGTAAGACCTGTTGACCCAGTGATCCCAGTAGCGCCCGTATCTCCAGTAGCCCCGGTAGGACCAGTTGATCCAGTGATCCCCGTGGTGCCTGTAGGTCCAGTAGCTCCAGTGATCCCTGTAGCCCCGGTAGGACCCGTTGGTCCAGTGATCCCCGTCGCACCGGTAGGTCCAGTTGATCCAGTAATCCCAGTAGCACCAGTAGGTCCAGTTGAACCAGTGATACCAGTGGCACCCGTATCTCCAGTTGATCCAGTGATCCCTGTAGCCCCGGTAGGACCTGTTGGTCCAGTGCTGCCTGTAGCACCCGTATCACCAGTTGATCCAGTGATACCAGTGGCACCGGTAGTTCCGGTTAATCCGGTGATCCCTGTGGCGCCCGTATCTCCAGTTGACCCAGTGATCCCCGTCGCACCAGTAGGTCCGGTTAATCCGGTGATACCAGTTGCACCAGTAGGACCAGCTGATCCAGTGCTGCCTGTAGCCCCGGTAGGTCCAGTAGATCCGGTAATCCCTGTAGCGCCGGTAGGACCCGTTGGTCCAGTGATCCCCGTTGCACCAGTAGGTCCAGTAGATCCAGTGATCCCCGTCGCACCGGTAGGACCTGTTGAACCAGTGATACCAGTGGCACCCGTATCTCCAGTTGGTCCAGTAGATCCGGTAATCCCTGTAGCCCCGGTAGGACCTGTTGGTCCAGTAATCCCTGTAGCGCCCGTATCTCCGGTTGATCCAGTAATCCCAGTAGCACCAGTAGGTCCGATTAATCCGGTGATCCCAGTTGCGCCGGTAGGTCCAGTTGAACCAGTGATACCAGTTGCACCCGTATCTCCAGTTGATCCAGTAATCCCAGTAGCGCCGGTAGGACCTGTTGGTCCAGTGCTGCCTGTAGCGCCCGTATCACCAGTTGACCCAGTAATCCCAGTAGCGCCGGTAGGACCTGTTGATCCAGTGCTACCAGTTGCACCGGTAGGTCCGGTTAATCCGGTGATCCCTGTGGCGCCGGTAGGACCTGTTGACCCAGTGATCCCTGTAGCGCCCGTATCTCCAGTTGACCCAGTGATACCAGTGGCGCCGGTAGGACCTATTGACCCAGTGATACCAGTGGCACCCGTATCTCCAGTTGATCCAGTAATCCCAGTAGCGCCGGTAGGACCTGTTGGTCCAGTGCTGCCTGTAGCGCCCGTATCACCAGTTGACCCAGTAATCCCAGTAGCGCCGGTAGGACCTGTTGATCCAGTGCTACCAGTTGCACCGGTAGGTCCGGTTAATCCGGTGATCCCTGTGGCGCCCTTATCTCCAGTTGACCCAGTGATCCCCGTAGCACCAGTAGGTCCGGTTAATCCGGTGATACCAGTTGCACCAGTAGGACCAGCTGATCCAGTGCTGCCTGTAGCGCCGGTAGGACCAGTTGATCCAGTGAACCCCGTCGCACCGGTAGGCCCGGTTAATCCGGTGATACCAGTGGCGCCGGTAGGACCTGTTGACCCAGTGATCCCTGTAGCGCCCGTATCTCCAGTTGACCCAGTGATCCCCGTCGCACCAGTAGGTCCGGTTAATCCAGTGATACCAGTTGCACCAGTAGGACCTGTTGGTCCAGTGCTGCCTGTATCACCTGTATCACCAGTTGATCCAGTGATCCCCGTCGCACCGGTGGGTCCGGTTAATCCGGTGATCCCAGTGGCACCCGTATCACCAGTTGATCCAGTGAACCCCGTCGCACCGGTAGGCCCGGTTAATCCGGTGATACCAGTGGCGCCGGTAGGACCTGTTGACCCAGTGATCCCTGTAGCGCCCGTATCTCCAGTTGACCCAGTGATCCCCGTCGCACCAGTAGGTCCGGTTAATCCAGTGATACCAGTTGCACCAGTAGGACCTGTTGGTCCAGTGCTGCCTGTATCACCTGTATCACCAGTTGATCCAGTGATCCCCGTCGCACCGGTGGGTCCGGTTAATCCGGTGATCCCAGTGGCACCCGTATCACCAGTTGATCCAGTGCTACCAGTTGCACCGGTAGGTCCGGTTAATCCGGTGATCCCAGTGGCGCCGGTAGGACCTGTTGAACCAGTGATCCCAGTGGCACCCGTATCACCAGTTGATCCAGTGATCCCCGTCGCACCGGTAGTTCCGGTTAATCCGGTGATACCAGTGGCGCCGGTAGGACCTGTTGACCCAGTGATCCCTGTAGCGCCCGTATCTCCAGTAGCCCCAGTGATCCCTGTAGCGCCGGTAGGACCAGTTGATCCAGTGATACCAGTGGCACCCGTATCTCCAGTTGATCCAGTGATACCTGTAGCCCCGGTAGGACCTGTTGGTCCAGTGCTGCCTGTAGCACCCGTATCACCAGTTGATCCAGTGATACCAGTTGCACCGGTAGGTCCGGTTAATCCGGTGATCCCTGTGGCGCCCGTATCTCCAGTAGCCCCAGTGATCCCCGTCGCACCAGTAGGTCCGGTTAATCCAGTGATACCAGTTGCACCAGTAGGACCTATTGAACCAGTGATACCAGTGGCACCCGTATCTCCAGTTGACCCAGTAATCCCTGTAGCTCCGGTAGGACCTGTTGGTCCAGTGCTGCCTGTAGCACCCGTATCACCAGTTGATCCGGTAATCCCTGTAGCGCCGGTAGGTCCAGTTGATCCAGTGATCCCCGTGGCGCCCGTATCTCCGGTTGATCCAGTAATCCCTGTAGCACCAGTAGGTCCAGTTGAACCAGTGATCCCCGTTGCACCCGTATCACCAGTTGATCCGGTAATCCCTGTAGCGCCTGAAGGTCCAGTAGCTCCAGTGCTGCCTGTAGCGCCTGTAGGTCCAGTAGCTCCAGTGATCCCCGTTGCACCAGTAGGTCCAGTTGATCCAGTAATCCCTGTAGCGCCGGTAGGACCTGTTGGTCCAGTGCTGCCTGTAGCACCCGTATCACCAGTTGATCCGGTAATCCCTGTAGCGCCGGTAGGTCCAGTAGCTCCAGTGATCCCCGTGGCGCCCGTATCTCCAGTAGCCCCAGTAATCCCCGTAGTCCCGGTAGGACCTGTTGGTCCAGTAATCCCTGTAGCGCCCGTATCTCCGGTTGATCCAGTAATCCCTGTAGCACCAGTAGGTCCAGTTGAACCAGTGATACCAGTTGCACCCGTATCTCCAGTTGATCCAGTAATCCCAGTAGCGCCGGTAGGACCTGTTGATCCAGTGAACCCCGTCGCACCGGTAGGCCCGGTTAATCCGGTGATCCCAGTGGCGCCGGTAGGACCTGTTGACCCAGTGATCCCTGTAGCGCCCGTATCTCCAGTAGCTCCAGTGATCCCCGTGGTGCCTGTAGGTCCAGTAGCTCCAGTGATCCCTGTAGCGCCTGAAGGTCCAGTAGCTCCAGTGCTGCCTGTAGCGCCTGAAGGTCCAGTAGCTCCAGTGATCCCCGTTGCACCAGTAGGTCCAGTTGATCCAGTAATCCCAGTAGCGCCGGTAGGACCTGTTGGTCCAGTGCTGCCTGTAGCACCCGTATCTCCAGTTGATCCAGTGCTACCAGTTGCACCCGTATCTCCAGTTGATCCAGTGATACCTGTAGCCCCGGTAGGACCTGTTGGTCCAGTGCTGCCTGTAGCACCCGTATCACCAGTTGATCCAGTGCTACCAGTTGCACCGGTAGGTCCGGTTAATCCGGTGATCCCTGTGGCGCCCGTATCTCCAGTAGCCCCAGTGATCCCCGTCGCACCAGTAGGTCCGGTTAATCCAGTGATACCAGTTGCACCAGTTGCACCAGTAGGACCTATTGAACCAGTGATACCAGTGGCACCCGTATCTCCAGTTGACCCAGTAATCCCTGTAGCTCCGGTAGGACCTGTTGGTCCAGTGCTGCCTGTAGCACCCGTATCACCAGTTGATCCGGTAATCCCTGTAGCGCCGGTAGGTCCAGTTGATCCAGTGATCCCCGTGGCGCCCGTATCTCCAGTAGCCCCAGTAATCCCCGTAGCCCCGGTAGGACCTGTTGGTCCAGTAATCCCTGTAGCGCCCGTATCTCCGGTTGATCCAGTAATCCCTGTAGCACCAGTAGGTCCGATTAATCCGGTGATCCCTGTGGCGCCGGTAGGACCTGTTGAACCAGTGATACCAGTGGCACCCGTATCACCAGTTGACCCAGTAATCCCTGTAGCCCCGGTAGGACCAGTTGACCCAGTGATCCCCGTAGCACCGGTAGGTCCAGTTGATCCAGTAATCCCTGTAGCGCCGGTAGGACCTGTTGACCCAGTAATCCCTGTAGCGCCCGTATCTCCGGTTGATCCAGTAATCCCAGTAGCACCAGTGCTACCAGTGGCACCCGTATCTCCAGTAGATCCAGTAATCCCAGTAGCACCAGTAGGTCCGGTAGATCCAGTAATTCCAGTAGCACCAGTAGGTCCAGTTGAACCAGTGCTACCAGTTGCACCCGTATCTCCAGTTGATCCAGTAATCCCAGTAGCACCAGTAGGTCCAGTTGAACCAGTGATACCAGTGGCACCCGTATCTCCAGTTGATCCAGTAATTCCAGTAGCACCAGTAGGTCCGGTAGATCCAGTAATTCCAGTAGCACCAGTAGGTCCAGTTGAACCAGTGCTACCAGTGGCACCCGTATCTCCAGTTGATCCAGTAATCCCAGTAGCGCCGGTAGGACCTGTTGGTCCAGTGCTGCCTGTAGCGCCCGTATCTCCAGTTGACCCAGTAATCCCAGTAGCGCCGGTAGGACCTGTTGATCCAGTGCTACCAGTTGCACCCGTATCACCAGTTGATCCAGTGATCCCCGTCGCACCGGTAGTTCCGGTTAAACCGGTGATCCCTGTGGCGCCGGTAAGACCTGTTGACCCAGTGATCCCAGTAGCGCCCGTATCTCCAGTAGCCCCGGTAGGACCAGTTGATCCAGTGATCCCCGTGGTGCCTGTAGGTCCAGTAGCTCCAGTGATCCCTGTAGCGCCTGTAGGTCCAGTAGCTCCAGTGATCCCTGTAGCCCCGGTAGGACCAGTTGATCCAGTGATCCCCGTGGTGCCTGTAGGTCCAGTAGCTCCAGTGATCCCTGTAGCGCCTGTAGGTCCAGTAGCTCCAGTGATCCCTGTAGCCCCGGTAGGACCAGTTGACCCAGTGATCCCCGTCGCACCGGTAGGTCCAGTTGATCCAGTAATCCCAGTAGCACCAGTAGGTCCAGTTGAACCAGTGCTACCAGTGGCACCCGTATCTCCAGTTGATCCAGTAATCCCAGTAGCACCAGTAGGTCCAGTTGAACCAGTGCTACCAGTGGCACCCGTATCTCCAGTTGATCCAGTAATCCCAGTAGCGCCGGTAGGACCTGTTGGTCCAGTGCTGCCTGTAGCGCCCGTATCACCAGTTGACCCAGTAATCCCAGTAGCGCCGGTAGGACCTGTTGATCCAGTGCTACCAGTTGCACCGGTAGGTCCGGTTAATCCGGTGATCCCTGTGGCGCCCTTATCTCCAGTTGACCCAGTGATCCCCGTAGCACCAGTAGGTCCGGTTAATCCGGTGATACCAGTTGCACCCGTATCTCCAGTTGATCCAGTGCTACCAGTTGCACCGGTAGGTCCGGTTAATCCGGTGATCCCAGTGGCGCCGGTAGGACCTGTTGACCCAGTGATCCCTGTAGCGCCCGTATCTCCAGTTGACCCAGTGATCCCAGTGGCGCCGGTAGGACCTATTGAACCAGTGATACCAGTGGCACCCGTATCTCCAGTTGACCCAGTAATCCCTGTAGCTCCGGTAGGACCCGTTGGTCCAGTGATCCCCGTTGCACCAGTAGGTCCAGTTGATCCAGTAATCCCAGTAGCGCCGGTAGGACCTGTTGAACCAGTGATACCAGTGGCACCCGTATCACCAGTTGATCCAGTGATCCCCGTCGCACCGGTAGTTCCGGTTAATCCGGTGATCCCAGTGGCGCCGGTAGGACCTGTTGACCCAGTGATCCCTGTAGCGCCCGTATCTCCAGTAGCCCCAGTGATCCCTGTAGCGCCGGTAGGACCAGTTGATCCAGTGATACCAGTGGCACCCGTATCTCCAGTTGATCCAGTGATACCTGTAGCCCCGGTAGGACCTGTTGGTCCAGTGCTGCCTGTAGCACCCGTATCACCAGTTGATCCAGTGATACCAGTTGCACCGGTAGGTCCGGTTAATCCGGTGATCCCTGTGGCGCCCGTATCTCCAGTAGCCCCAGTGATCCCCGTCGCACCAGTAGGTCCGGTTAATCCAGTGATACCAGTTGCACCAGTAGGACCTATTGAACCAGTGATACCAGTGGCACCCGTATCTCCAGTTGACCCAGTAATCCCTGTAGCTCCGGTAGGACCTGTTGGTCCAGTGCTGCCTGTAGCACCCGTATCACCAGTTGATCCGGTAATCCCTGTAGCGCCTGTAGGTCCAGTTGATCCAGTGATCCCCGTGGCGCCCGTATCTCCAGTAGCCCCAGTAATCCCCGTAGTCCCGGTAGGACCTGTTGGTCCAGTAATCCCAGTAGCGCCCGTATCTCCGGTTGATCCAGTAATCCCTGTAGCACCAGTAGGTCCAGTTGAACCAGTGATACCAGTTGCACCCGTATCTCCAGTTGATCCAGTAATCCCAGTAGCACCAGTAGGTCCAGTTGAACCAGTGATACCAGTTGCACCCGTATCTCCAGTTGATCCAGTAATCCCAGTAGCGCCGGTAGGACCTGTTGATCCAGTGAACCCCGTCGCACCGGTAGGCCCGGTTAATCCGGTGATCCCAGTGGCGCCGGTAGGACCTGTTGACCCAGTGATCCCTGTAGCGCCCGTATCTCCAGTTGATCCAGTGATCCCCGTGGTGCCTGTAGGTCCAGTAGCTCCAGTGATCCCTGTAGCGCCTGAAGGTCCAGTAGCTCCAGTGCTGCCTGTAGCGCCTGTAGGTCCAGTAGCTCCAGTGCTGCCTGTAGCGCCGGTAGGACCAGTTGACCCAGTGATCCCAGTAGCACCGGTAGGTCCAGTTGATCCAGTAATCCCTGTAGCGCCCGTATCTCCAGTTGACCCAGTGATCCCAGTAGCGCCCGTATCTCCAGTTAATCCGGTAATCCCTGTAGCGCCGGTAGGACCAGTTGATCCAGTGAACCCCGTCGCACCGGTAGGCCCGGTTAATCCGGTGATCCCAGTGGCGCCGGTAGGACCAGTTGACCCAGTGATCCCAGTAGCGCCCGTATCTCCAGTTGACCCAGTGATCCCCGTCGCACCAGTAGGTCCGGTTAATCCAGTGATACCAGTTGCACCAGTAGGACCTGTTGGTCCAGTGCTGCCTGTATCACCTGTATCACCAGTAGCTCCAGTGATCCCCGTCGCACCGGTGGGTCCGGTTAATCCGGTGATCCCAGTGGCGCCGGTAGGACCAGTTGATCCAGTTTCACCCGGTGCTGCTAAAAGTGTGTAATCTGGCGACGTATCTGGCGTACCTGAAGGTGGTGCAGAATCCACAATATACGTACCACCACCATAAGTGACCACTTGACCTACTGAATATGTTGGTGCCATAACAGGATCATAGGCTTCAATACCACTTAATCCGATCCCAGTAGGACCCGTAGGACCAGTTTCTCCAGAAGCAGCTAAAAGGGTATAGTCGGGGGAGAGTCCAGGTATTCCTGATGGATCGTCAACATTGGCAATGTAAGTACTGCCATTAAACGTGACCACTTGCCCTGCATCGTAATCTTGTGATTGTGAGGGCTCAAAAGGGAGGGCGCCGGTTAACCCGCCAGCAGGTCCAGTAGCTCCGGTTGGTCCAGGGGGACCGGCTGGGCCTGCCGGGCCTCTTGGTCCAGCTCTTTGATTTGGTTTTGATTGTTTTATTCCTTTTGCAATGTGGCAAGGTTGATTCTCTTGAGATATATTTTGTTTTGAGTATTCTTGTTTAATGAATGGACAGTCTCTTTTTCGAGGACGGTCATGACGTGATCTTTTGTAATGAGGCTGTTCATGGTATTTACCGCAAAAGGGACATTTGTGATCGAATTGATTGTACAAATTGCCCATCTCCTAAAATTGATATTTCATTCTATGTGCAAATTTACAAATTGGAAGTAAAACCTAGAAAATCATCATTTCGAAAATCATCGAATCAAATCATTTAAATCTTTCATGGATTTGTGTTATGGTGTTGAAAGTATAAAATAGTATGATTTTTGACAGAAATGGGGACATCATTTATGAGTCAATCAGTTTTACACGGCAAAGCCTATTCCGTTTTAAATTTATCCTCTGTGACAGAAGGAGGTACCATTAAAGAATCTTTTGAGCGTAGTATGGATTTAGCAAAGAAGGCGGAGAAGTGGGGCTATCATAGATACTGGCTGGCAGAACACCATAACATGGAAGGGGTTGCGAGCTCTGCAACGTCCGTTTTAATTGGATATATTGCGGGAGGAACCGAAAAAATTCGAGTAGGGTCTGGTGGGATTATGCTGCCAAACCACTCTTCACTTGTCATTGCTGAACAATTTGGCACACTTGAAACATTGTATCCGGGGAGAATTGATTTAGGTCTTGGTAGAGCACCAGGGACAGATCAGTTAACAGCAAGAGCGCTTAGACGTAATCTTCATAACGGAGAAGATTTCCCAGAGCAGCTTGAAGAACTTCGTCAATATTTCAAGCCGACTGGTCAGGTTAAAAAACATGTAAGAGCTGTTCCAGGAGAAGGTCTGGACATTCCAATTTGGCTCCTTGGTTCAAGTGGTTTTAGCGCCAGACTTGCAGGAGAACTTGGATTGCCATTTGCCTTTGCAGCACATTTCTCACCTAAAAATACAATTCCCGCGTTAGAGTTGTACAGACAGTCGTTTAGACCTTCTGATGTGTTAAAAGAGCCTTATGCCATGGTCGGTGTGACGGTTTTTGCTGCAGATCAAACAGAGCGGGCTGAATACTTGGCAACCTCTCATTATCAGCGCTTTTTAAGTCTCATTCGCAACACACCAGGAAAACTGAAGGCGCCTGTCGACAGCATGGACGGTCTTTGGAGCCCATATGAAAAGGCGATGGTGGATGAACAATTAAGTTCAACCATGATCGGGGATAAAGAAAAGGTGAAAAAAGAATTAGAAGCCTTTGTTGAAGCTACTCAAGCAGATGAATTAATGATTAATTCGGATATGTTTGATCATCAAGAAAGAATGCGATCGTATGAAATAATCGGAGAGATCTTTCAAGAGGCACAAGAAAAATAAACATAAAAAAAGAACTGCACAGAGCAGTTCTTTTTTATTTATGCTTTTGTAAAAATGCGAAATGGTTGTCCGATTGGCAGAACAATACGACCAAAATGTGTATTAAGGACAACAGCTGCAGAACCATAAAATGAAAGCAGGGAAATGATCAATTCTGCAATACCTGCCATGGTATGAGTCACATCGTACATCACACCAAAAGTGCTAAGGGAAAGACCAATGAATAAGAAATCAATAAAGACGAAAATCAAAAATAACACTTTATGTGTTTCCATTGCACCAATCGTCATAAACAAGCTGAAAATCAAATAACCAACAAACGCAAAACCTAGCTGTTTTGGATCTGCTGCTCCCGCAAGCGTTTTCCCAAAAACGCCGGCTTGAATGAGCCAAGTCGTTCCAACACCCATCCAGAAAAGACCGAATGCGCCAAAGGCAGTGGCTCCAAAAATATTATGATGCTTTGAATCTTGTATGGACGCGATCAGCTGCGCGATTCCTCCAAGGAAGATAGCCCAAGGTAAAATAAGGGAAGTGCCATCTGTGATTCCTAGTTTTTGTGAGGACGCAACGAGCGTCACCATTGCTAAACCAAACAAACCAAGTGGTGTTGGGTCTGCAATTGATAATCGAATTGCTTGAACATTCTGTTTTTTCCATAATGACCTCCTACAATTTGCACTTACAAAAGATACTCGAATTCGATAGAAACGTCAAGCTCTTTTTTAGTAGACACTTGCATCGTCTTCCAAATAAATCTATATTTAATACATATCAAATGTGATAGAAAAAGAGGGATAAAATGAGTAAAGGCTTATCTGGAAAAACGATTGCTATTTGTGGAACGAGAAAAACAGAAGAAATGCGTATACTTGTCGAAAAGCAAGGAGGACAAGCCGTTATTCGCTCTCTTCAAGGAACCGTATTTTTAGCCAAAGAGGAATTAAAGCCAGGCATAGAGACCTTTGTGAAACAAGGGGCCGACTGGGTGATCTTGACAACAGGCATCGGTACAGATACATTGATTGAGAGTGCAGAAGAGCTGCAGCTTGGTAAAGAATTTATGAACATTCTATCAAATGCACATATTGCATCAAGAGGGTACAAAACCTTTGCTGCGTTGAAAAAACGCGGAATTCAGCCAGAGGTCTCTGATGAAGACGGAACGGTTCGTGACTTGATTTCAAAGCTTGAAGACAAGGAATTTCAAGGAAAACGCGTGATGGTGCAGCTTCATGGTGAAAATGCACCAGCTCTCATTCAGTTTTTACGTGACAAGGGGGCAGATGTTTTGCCGCTTTTACCATATCAGCACACACCACCTGAACCAGAGGCTGCTGAAACGCTTCTTCAAGAAATGAAAGATGGACAAGTTCATGCTGTCTGTTTTACAACCGCTGTCCAGGTTCACGCCTTTTTCAAACTAGCCGCAGATTGGGGCAGAAAAGAAGAATTGCAATCATTATTCGAGCAGGACGTACTGGCGGTAGCTGTCGGGAAAGTCACTGCTGAAGCTTTAAAAGAAGAGGGAATAGACCGAATTCTTGCCCCGTCACTTGAGAGAATGGGTGCAATGATAATTGAGCTATCCCGATATATGGAAAAACAATCAGCACACTCATAAAAAAACGCCTTTCACCAGATCAGTGAAAGGCGTTTTTGTTAGATTGTCCGTTTTCGATTCGTCCGAATTTTTTTGAGTACAAAGTAGAGAACAATCAGGACGATGGCAATGACCATAATAGGGGTTGTATAAGCATGAGCAACACTTTGAATATGATCCCATTTTGTCCCAAGCTGCATGCCAAGATAAATAAATAAGATGGACCAAGGAATGGCAGCTAATCCTGTCAAGAAAACAAATTTCAAAAAAGGCATCTTGGCAATACCCGCTGGAATCGAGATGGCATGGCGGACAACAGGGATAAAGCGTGCGGTAAACACTACACCGGTTCCATACCGGTCAAACCAGCGCTCTGCAGTCGCGATATGATGTTCATGGATGAATAAATACTTTCCATACTTTGTTAAAAAAGGCCTTCCGCCGTACAGACCGATCCAGTAAATAAAACACTGGGCGAGTGTACCTCCAATGACGCCGGCAATAACAGCTCCAACAAAACCAATTGTGCCTGTTGACACCATATATCCGCCGTAGGCAAGTACAATTTCACTCGGAATGATTTCAATCATCAGCCCTAGTGCTACACCTACATAACCAAGGCTTGTCAGCCAGGTTAAAATTTCATTAAAAAAAGTTCCCATTCATTTCACTCTGCCTTTAAATACGAATTTTCTTCAAGCATCCTTATAAGAGCCTATGCTTGTTTTGCTTCTCTCATGAGTATGCTTTGCATATATGCTAGCATGGCTGGCCGCATATCATGACGCATTAATCCAATTTCAGCCGCTGCCTTAAATGAGCCCAGCTTATCACCAACGTCAAATCTCATCCCATCTAATTGTTTAGCATAAATGGGTGATTCATGTGCAATGATTTTCAGCGCATCTGTCAGCTGAATTTCGTTCCCAGCACCTCTCTCGATTCCTTGTAGAATAGGAAAAATCGATGGTGTTAACAGATACCTGCCCATCACGGCTAAATCGGAAGGAGCTTCATGAATAGCTGGCTTTTCCACTAAGTCTGTGACTTCAAACACTTGACCATCTACTCTAGCTGGTCTTATCATACCATACTTACTGACATCTAGACGATCCACTTGCTGGACGCCAATGACCTCTCTTTGTTTGTCTTCAAAGACTTCCATGAGCTGAGAGAGTGCAGGTCTTTCTGACACCATGACATCATCACCTAAAAGGACCGCAAAAGGATCATTGCCAGTAAAATGACGTGCACATAATACCGCATGTCCAAGACCTAAAGGCTCCTTTTGACGAATATAATGAATATTGGCCATATCCGCAATATGTTTGATTTCAGCCAGCTGTTCATTTTTTCCTTTTTCAAGCAACGTGTGTTCTAGCTCAAACGAACGGTCAAAGTGATCTTCAATCGATTTTTTATTTCTTCCTGTGATAATTAGTATATCTTCAATGCCTGATTGAACAGCCTCCTCAACTATGTATTGAATGGCGGGTTTGTCGATAATAGGCAGCATTTCCTTTGGCTGTGCTTTCGTTGCGGGTAAAAAACGTGTGCCTAATCCGGCTGCTGGTATAACGGCTTTTTTGATATTCATTGAATCATCGCTCCATTTCTGATGGTTTATTTTCTGATGGAAAAACCCATAGGCGGCTTCCAGTAAAAGTGATCATCATGCCAAGAAGGGTACCAATCGCTTTACTAATGAATAATGAGAAACCTGCTTTCTGCATGACATATAAGACAACATAGGTGAGGAGGCACGCTGCGCCGTTGACTGTGGCCCACTTGATCCATTCCCACTTGTCAGCTTTCTTTTTCACTTGGAACGTCCATTTTCGATTCCAAACATAACTGTTCAGCATTCCTGCGGTATAGGACAAGCACTGTGCAAGAAAAGAGGGAACAAAGCAAGCAGTTAAAAAAAAGAAGAACAGAAAGTCAATCATCGTATTGCTAGCGCCTACAGTTAAAAATGCGGCATAGGTCCGAATATTTTTCTTTGCCATGCGAAGGATCATCACCTCCTAGTGTTTGAGTGGGTGTATGAATACTGTACAAAAGCGAGTTGACGAATCAGTGAAGAAAAGATGAAATAAACATGAACAAGCGATATCTGTTTTTTCACCAGCTCGTGATATAATTTGTAAGATGAAACGAACGGTGGTGCACATACATGTATTTAACAATCGCAGAAACGGCTGAATACTTGGAAGTATCAGAAGCGTATATTGAAAAATTAATCCAGCAAAAAAAGATCCGTTACGTCTTTGACGGGGAATCTTATCTCATTTATCAAGGGCAGTTTCAAACGCATTTAAAGCAGCTCGAACAATATAAAGAGCTCGTCCAAGAGATCTTAAATGAACCGATTCCAGAAGACCCCGATGTAAAGGATGAAGATTAGAATATCTTTTCAATTGATTCAACATGGATTAATGGCCGTGGGTGATAGATAGAATAATCTCTATTTGAAAGAAGCAGAATGACCATTCATTAGCAGTAAAAGCAAGTGAAAATAAAGGGGACAACTACTTTATGTGAAGCCTGTCAAAAAAACGAAATGAATGTTGTAGAAGGGTCTGATGAACCGAAACAGCCTTTTCAATTATGCCAGCAATGCCACGAAAGACTACTCACCTATTCATTACGGCCTATTGAATGGTATAACCTAGCTATTCTCCATTCTCCTAAACAATTTTTACTGCACGATGATTTTTATGGGGAGGACGGACAGGCTTTTCAATTAGAGGAGGAAGTCATCATCACCAAAAGCGAGAAAGCACCAACATTACAAGCCGTTAGGCAGATTTGGAGTCTTTATTAGACTTTTCAATCACTAGGTGGTTTCTTGAGGATGATGTCATCGACGTTCTGAAACAGCACGATCAGCAAAAAATCTTGGCTTCTATTAAAAGTAGATTTTATGAAACGGAGCATGCCGAAGTGAAATCACGAATGATTAGAAATCGCGGCTGATGTTCTAGATACATTTGCCGCTGAATGGGTGAGGGAACTTTTGGATCAGACGGACGAAGAATTCCATTATCCACTTTCATGGGCAGCAGCCAGCAGTTTGCCAGAAGATGAGGGATTACATCATATATTAGAAAAATTGAAATCGATCAGTGAAAAAGAATGGCCGCTAGAGGCTTTTATTTGCCTGCACCGTTTCCGTTCAGTGGGGAAGGCTGGCAGCCGTCAGCTGCCCAACCTGGGAGAGAATGAAATCTTGGCTGAACAAAGGAAGACCTTTCTGCTTAATTGCACTAGATACAATGGCTAACTGTGCAAAAGGGAATAGGCCGGCCCTAGTGGAACAATATTCACCTAAAATCCTTAAAACTGATAAAAATGAAGTAGATAAGATTTTACATGATGTTAATCAAAAAGATCAGGTTCCACGAGTGAAAATGAAAGTGTCCAACATCTTGGAGAACAAGCAAGACATATTTGAATAAGCCTTTTTATTGGCTGACTCCGGTTTGAACAATCTTCATGTGGCATTTAACTTGTACATCTGCATCAGGATAAATTTCTTGCCATTTTTCTGGTGTCAAAGCTTTGTCTTTTGCTCTATACCTAAGGCCAAGTCCAAGCGGGTCTATATTTTGCTTTTTAAAGGATTGAACAAGGTCTTGTCCTTGCTTTGTGACACGTTTTTCAACTTCTTTTTCAACATGGTCCAATATAGATGGCTTATCAATTTTTTTGGACTTCATGAATTCTTTTAATTCACCTTTCAGTTTGATATCAATCATGATCTGAGGCTTCTTTGTTAGGTTTTCCGTTGGTTTGATTCGGTAAGACACATGGGATTTGATATTTTCAATGACGACATGGGTCTTTGCATGATCAGCCAATTGAAACTCGTAGATGCCATTCTTATGGTTTTCAATCATCGCTTTAAATGTGAACGTGTCTTTTCCGGGGATATGACCGACCATTTTTTCATGATCAAACAGAGCGACTCCTGTGATCTTGATGCCATTACTTGTTTTCTTGATGTAGGGGAGATATGCATCGACCCCTTTTGCCAGCATCTGATTCATAAAAATATGCTGATTGGTGACAGGTTCATTGCCATTTCGCATATTTTGGGCCAGCAGATCAGAGAGATATACACCTATATTTAAGTTCGTTTGATTCATTTTTGTGTATAATAACTCTTCAACTTCTCCGCCTACAATGGCAAACACTTGGCGTGAACCAATGATAGGATCACGATAAATGTAATTCATTAAATCGATCATGCCGACTTCTTTTGCTAACTTTTCACTGACTAAAATAACAAGCACCTGGCCCATGACTACTGGGAAAGGTGATTCTTCTGACACGAGAAACTGAATATTACTAATGGTGTTTGACCTCGCGCTTAATATTTGATAACTTCCTTGCTCTTGACTTTTAAAGACAGGGAAGACAAAGAAGCCCTTCATTTCTCCATCTTCCACTAAATCAAATCCTGCCGCCTGAGAGATATTTAATTCATCTAAAAGGCGGGGCTCTGCACAGCTGGTTAACAAAAGACTACACAACATGAGACCCGAGAGTATATAACGTTTCATGCTCGTTTTTTCACCCTCCTTTTTTTCAGCATCAGTGCAATGACCATACAGACAATCAATCCATAGATCAGAATGAATCCGCTAAATTCCACCCATTGATTAAAGGTTTCAAAAGAAGTTGCACTGGCAAAAAACGAAAACATGATCAGAATGAGGATGCTGAGCCCGATGAACGTGACGCGCTGGCTCGTATGAAGCACTTGTTTTGCCATTCGGCTCGCAGCCCATAATGGAATCGTGATATTTGGAATGATCAAAAACAGCCAAAGAGACACTTCAATAAATTCAAAGCGCTGGATAAACGGAAGCTTCACAATGCTTGTTAACGTTAGCGTCGGCCATTTTGTTAATTTGAGCTGAGCACTTGAGTAATACGCTATAGAGACGAGAAAAGTGAGTAAGTTTAAGCATGTCGTAAATAATGCCCCCATGTGAGCAAATTTTTGAGATGTCTGAGCTTGTTTAATAAAGGGATAATAGACAAGCAGCGTGCCAAAACCAAACATGGATAAGGATGCATCTTTGATTCCCACTAGCAGCTGCGAAAATGTATGATCAAACATTGGGAACATGAAACGAAGGTGACTATATTTCATGGCATAAAAACAAATAAACGTCATCCAATACGTCAGTACAATGCTAAAAAATGCCCACCCAGCAATGGTTCTAAAGCCGCCGGTATGAATGTAATACACAAGCAGCAGCAGTACAGATGCAAACAAAAGACCAGGAATTTCTTTAAACAGCCATACATGGATTACATCCATATAATGGATGATGACGGTCAGCGACAAAGAAGCAAAATATAAGATATAAAGAATGTTGAATAATTGCCCAATCCATTTGCCAAATACATATTGCGTAATTTCACCAAATTCATCCGAAGGTGCCTTTTTAAACATCAAGTACATGAGAAAGATCATCACATTGACGCTCATGCCAGAAATCAAAATAGCGATCCATCCATCGTTATTGATAGAACGAACAAGGTTTGTTTGAAAGTTTAAAATGCCGACACCGACTTGATTGGCATTGATGAGAAAAAACACAAAATAAGGGGATACTTGAAATTTCTCTTTGACAGAAGAAGAGCTCATGCCTTCACTTCCTTATTCATAAAAATCATTTTTCCCCTTGCGGCCTTGCTTCGGCTTAGAGCGGTGGATGGTTTCATTTTGCGGACGTAAATTTTCCGGCCTTTTGTTCAAAAAACGGAGCTGAGGACGAATCAAACTGCCCTTTAAATCAGCAAGGCGCATTGGAAAAATAGGCTCTAAATACGGCCGGCCAATAGAGGTTAATTTCATTAAATGGGTGAGAAGAAAAGAGCCCATCACAGCAATACCTAATGCGCCCCAAACCTGTGCTGCAACTAAAAAAGGAAATCTCAGCAGCCGAATGGCACTGCCCATTTTGTAAATAGGGGTGACAAATGAGGCGAGAGCAGACAAGGCAACAATAATGAGTAAAATATTGCTCGTTAAGCCTGCTGCTACAGCAGCCTGTCCAATGACAATCCCTCCAACAATCCCGAGCGTCTGACCGACTTTAGCTGGGAGCCTTGAACCTGCTTCTCTTAGTAATTCAATCGAAATCTCTAAAAATAGTGCCTCAATGATCGGAGGAAATGGCACCAGATAGCGCGAGGAGACAATGGTTTCTAATAAATCCTTTGGGATCAGTTCATAATGAAAGGTTAAAACGGCGACATATAAAGGTGTCGCAAAAATGGAAAATATCACAGCAAATATGCGTAACAGCCTAAAGCAAGAAGCCGCAATCCATGACATATTGTAGTCTTCCATAGTGGAAAAATACTCAAGTAAAATAGTTGGGGCAAGCAAGACATGAGGCGAGCCATCCACTAATATGGCAATTTTCCCTTCTGATAAACCTGAAGACACGCGGTCGGGTCTTTCTGTATTCAAAAACAACGGAAAAATCGTGTTGGACACATCATAAAGCATTTGAGCGAGGTAATTCGCATCTAAAATCTGATCATAATCAACGTCCTCAATTCGCTGAAGAACGGTTTCGATATTTTGCGGGTTAGCGATATCTTCAATATATAGCACGGCAACTTTTGTTTGAGAGAGCGTACCAACCTTCTTTTCCTCAACTTTCAAGTTAGGCGTCGGCAGCCGCCGCCTGACCAAATTTAAATTGGTATCTAAAACCTCCACAAATGCTTCCTGTGCACTGATAATGCCAAATTCAATCTCAGGCGGACCTACTTGTCTGCCTTTCTTTTCTTCAATCGGCAAAAGAAGCGTTTTGCCCCAGTCTGTCTCAAGTCTAATGGCAATACTGCCCCGGTGAAGGGCTTGTTCCACTTTTTGAAGATCGCTCGTGATCACAGCCTGCTCAATGGGAATTCGTTCTTTCAGCTCTTCAAGAGTGGGTGTCAGGTGCAGTTGTTTGAGGGAGGGGAGAATTTGTTCATGTAGAAGATGTCCATTAATTAAAGATCGAAAAAAGGAAATCCTATACAGGAAATCTCCATTTCGAGACAGCTCATTTGTAAAATCAGCAGAACGTGACAATGCTTCAAATACTGAATTCGGGTCCTTTTGTTGTTTGTTTTTCTTCAGCATTTGAACCAGCTCCTTCCGTGATTTGCCTCTATTATCTAACCAATTGTTTGAAGATATGCATAAAAAAAGCGTTCAGCTTGTTGGGCTGGACGCTTTTTTTCCATATTGAACGGCTTCTAATAATAAATCAGCTAAATGGACGGCGCGCATGCTCGGTGAGTGCCCTGAGCGTTTGATGCCTGCTGCCATTTGCAGCTGACAGCCTGGATTAGACGTAACGATGGCAGCGGCCTTTGTTTGAGTGGCTTCTGTCATTTTATGATCTAAAATTTGCATCGACATCTTTGGCTGCAAGATGTTGTAAATGCCAGCTGAGCCGCAGCAACGGCCCGAATCCTTCATTTCTTTAAATGATACACCTTGAATGGCCTTCATCAGCATCCTTGGTGCATGCTGTACACCCATTCCGTTCCGCAAATGACAAGAATCCTGATAGGTGATGACCTGCTCTGGCAAAGCAAGCGGCATGCGGCGGTGAAATTCGAGTTCCACTAAAATGTCTGATATATCCGTGATTTTCTTTGAGAAGGATTTACTTCGCTTTTGAAAATCCGGATCATCGCAAAGCAAATGATCGTAATCACTTAAAAAGGCACCACAACCGCCAGCATTCATGACTATGGCATCCGCATCTATCTCTTCAAATGCTTCTATATTCCGCTTTGCTAACTGTTTCGCTTGTTCTTTTTCACCGCTATGGCCATGGAGCGCTCCGCAGCACGTCTGAATAGGAGGGACGATAACGTCACAGCCTGCCAGCTGCAAAAGCTGGATGGTCGCTTCGTTTGTGCTGGAAAAAACGGTATCCATTAAACAGCCAGTAAAAAAGGCGACACGTTTTCTTGCTGGGCCAAGTGCTTTGTATTCCGTCAAACGGCTTTTCTGTTGAGGCGGCACCTTTGGAAGCGCCTGTTCCATCAGGCGTAAGTGCGGTGGAAGCACCTTCAGCATGCCAGTTTTGCGGGCAGCCGTTTGCAGACCAGATGTTTGATAATAGCGAAGAAGTCCTGCTGCTTTCCGCATTCGGCTTTGTGAAGGAAAGAGACCTTTAAACACGGCACGTCTTACAAGTTTGACAGGGATGGATTGTTTTTTGTGCTGCTGAATGATGTCTCTTGCATCCTCAAGTAACCGTCCATATTTGACGCCGGAAGGGCAAACCGGTTCACATGCACGGCAGCCAAGACAAAGATTCAGTGAATGCTCGACATCTTCATCTGGCTCAATGACGCCGTCTCTCACCGCCTTCATTAAAGCAATTCGGCCGCGGGGAGAGTGTGTTTCTTGCTGACCAGATTCAATATAAGTAGGGCAGGAAGGGAGGCAGAAGCCGCAGCGCATGCAATTGAGCAGCTCTTTTTCGTCCATTTGCTGCTGGAATGTTTGCTGAATCTCTGTTTGTTTAGAGGAACTCATGAAATCACCACCCGCTTTCTTGCGTCTTTTCCAAACACTTTATCAGGGTTCATGATATTTTCCGGATCAAGCGCTTGTTTAATCGCTTTCATTGCGGCAATGCCTTCTTTTTTAACCTTTAGTTCTAAGTAAGGGGCTTTCATAAGACCCACGCCATGTTCACCCGTAATGGTGCCGCCAAGTGAGACTGCTTTTTCAAAAATGGCCTGAAAGGCTTCCTCTACCCGCTTCATTTCTTCTTCATTTCTTGCATCTGCTGCACAAGTAGGATGCAAATTTCCATCACCTGCATGACCAAATGTACAGATTTTCACTTTGTACTCCTTCGCAATGTCTTCGATCGCCCGCACCATGCGGGCAATTTCAGACCTAGGGACTGTGGCATCTTCTAAAATGGTCGTCGGGCTTAACCGGGCGAGGGCAGATAAAGCGGATCGTCTCGCTGTTAAAAGTGCATTTGCCTCTTCTTCAGAATGAGCGATATTCACTTCTTTTGCACCGTGCTGCTGACAGACATTTGCAATTCGCTGCATATCTCGGGAAACTGCCTCAGGATGACCGTCCTGTTCGATTAACAGCACCGCTTGAACGTCAGTCGGCAAACCGATTTTTGCAAAGTCTTCAACGACTTCCAGAGTCGGCTGATCCATAAATTCTAATGTGGCAGGGATGATACGCTCTGCAATAATCGCCGACACTGAAGCGGCGGCTTCCTCTAGGCTTTCATATAAGCAAAGCATCGTTTGTTTTGTTTCTGGAAGCGGCAAAAGTTTCAGCGTGGCTTCTGTGACAATCCCAAGCGTTCCTTCTGAACCTACGAACAAACGGGTCATATCATATCCGGCAACGTCCTTTGCAAGTTTGCCGCCTGTTTTGATGATGTCACCGTTTGGGAGAACGACTTCAAGTCCAAGGACATAATCTCTTGTCACACCATATTTTAACCCCCGCAGACCACCTGAATTTTCATTAATATTTCCGCCTAATGTAGAGATTTTCATAGAGCTAGGATCAGGTGGATAGAAGAGGCCTTTCGCCTCTACTTGATGAATGAGTTGCTGTGTGATCAAACCAGGCTGTACCGTTGCTGTCAGGTTTTCTTCATCTATTTCTATTAATTGGTTCATTCTTGTAAACAGCATCACAAGTCCGCCTTGTGTGGGACATGTGCCTGCACAAAGGTTCGTTCCTGATCCTCTTGGCACGATCGGTATGTTGTATGAGGCGCAGAGCCGGACAATTTGCTGGATTTCCTCAGCCGTATGCGGGCTTACAATGACATCTGGCATATGCTGAAAATTCGGTGTTGCATCATAAGAGTAGGCAAGCCGATCGGCTTTACTGTCCTGCATGTAAGACGCACCAACAATCTTTTTTAATTGATTTAAAAATTCAGAATTTAACACACGCATTCAACTCCAATTGATGAGACGTATCGTTTCTTTCAGTATAAAAAAAGAATCGCCTCATGCCTATGGACGATTCTACAAAATATCAGGCTGTTTGCTTCGTTTTTTTAGATCATCATCTAATAGCATGAAGGCTAAATAAAAGAGCATGGCATCTTGCATGCGTTTTGGATCAAGTGTCGTTAAATCTTGGATTCGTTTTAGCCTGTAATGCAGTGTATTGATATGGACATGCATCGCTTCTGCCGTATATTTCAATGAGCAATCAGATGTCATGAGTATCCGCAATGTTTTCACTAATTCAGGATAGGGGAGAAGGGGAGCGATCGTTCGATCAAGAAACACTTCCTTTGTTTCCTGACTCACTTCCTCCATAAAAAGTTCAAGCGTTAAATCTTCATCAAATACAATCGGCGTATCAGCATGTGCCAATTTTAATGCACGAAAGGCTTGTTGAAAGGATTGCTTCATCAAATGAGCAGCTGCTGGTTTTCCCGCTCCAATCAAAACTCCATGCGCGCTCCGCGCCGTAAGAGAGGCATGGATGTGAAATAGGCGCTGCTGCAAGGCTTTACGATGATCTGCTGTTGTTTGCAGCATGATCAGAAAGCGGGCATGCCCCCAGCGGACGATGATCTCCTGACTATTGAGATGCAGCGTTTCCTTCAATTCTTTGTATTGATTCTGCTTCATAAACGATTCATCCTGACAATCGATCAGGACAACCGCGCGCTCCTTGTTGATATCAAGCCGAAGCCGCGACGCTTTTTCAGTGAGATCCATTGCTGTCTCTGGCAGATGGAGCCAGTCGAATACAAACGCTTCAAGCTGCCGTTCATCCGTTTCAGTTTCTTGAAAAAATTCATGTTCATGAATAAGCAGCTCGGTCATTTTTCTTAATATTTCGCCAAAAGGAGACACATGTACAGGATCTCCTGTCATCCCAATGACCCCAATGACCTCTTGCTTAAAATAAATAGGCAGATTGATGCCAGCTTTGACGCCTTTCATGTGCTGCTGGTCATCCTTTGTGAGAATTCGTTTCTGTCCTTCAAAAGATGTCAGATACGCTCCTTCATGAAATTGTCCAACGCGCGCTGGATCTGTTGCTGCAATGATGGTGCCGTTTGTTTGTGCGATGATGATTTCCTCAGTCAGCACCTTTTTAACCTCGTCTACGATTTTTTCTGCCAGTGTCATTGTGAGCAAAACGTACCCCTCCGAGATGTTTCTTTTGACACTATCATACCATCATATGCTAGGACATATCTTTCTTTTCATGAGTTATGCTAAAATAATGAATGCACATGAAGAAGAAAGGAGACATAGCCATGTCGTTACTAAATCGCTTACAAGAACTATTAAAAGAAGGACAGGCGCTGACAGACTTCGAATATGATGAAGCGGCGCGCCGCAATTGGACATTAGAAGGGTCGAGAATAAAAGAAGAAGCCCGCTTTGGCGATGTATATATAGAACGTGTAGACAAGGAATCAGAGGACATGATTCAAACAGAAAACGCCTCATTTCTAAACACACCGCTTACATATGTGAAAAAACATCAAAAAGAATTTATTTATATCGAATCAAAGTGGTTTGATGTCGTGAAAGTGGATGGATTGGCCATTGAATGGGACGAAGTGTTTCAAACGTATACCGTGTTATTCGGTTTAAAACGTCCTAAAAAAGACACGGGTATTCTAAAGGACATGCTATCACCATTAAATGGTGCCCAGCTTCAATTTAATGGACAAGATGGCTTATTTGATGTGAATTTACAGCTTCTTGAGCTTGAGGATATTCACGAAGATACGGCTTTCATTGACGTCATCTCGGCCGTGTACCGATTTTTATTCCGTATGATCATGCAGCTTGAAATCAATGAATCAAAAAACGGCTCAAATTCCTGAGCCGTTTTTTTGTCCATCTATTCATTTGATATAGGCGTGACAAACCGTACATCATGCTCTTTTCCATATTGAAGATAATCTTCATTTGGCTTCTGATTGGTCACGACGACATCAATCTCGTGCAAATCACAAAACGTGGTTAAGGCGTAATGATTGAATTTGCTATCATCCACTAATAAAAACGTTTTGGCACTTTTTTGAACAAGCGTCTTTTTAATATCGGTTTCAAGCGGAGACGAATTCGTGACGCCGTGATCAATAGATAAACCAGTTGATGCGATAAAGGCTTTATTCACATTATAAGCTTTTAGGCGCTCTACACTTTGATAGCCAACGAAAGAATTCGTTTTTCTTTCCAGCATCCCACCAGTGGAAAAGATGGTGAGATTGTCATAAGGCATTGCCTGTGTAATGAAATCCACATTATTGGTCACAATGGTCACTTGTTTCTCAGTCAAATAGGGGAGCATCTCAAGCGTTGTTGTACCAGAATCAACAAAAATCATATCCCCGTTTTCTACAAAAGCGGCAGCCGTCTGACCAATCAATTGCTTTTTACTGAGCTGACGTGTCTTTCGCTCCTGATACACCACTAACGTTGAGTGATTCACAGCCACTCCACCATACACTTTTTTGAGCACGCCGGACTCGACCAACGCCTGTACATCTCGGCGTATCGTGTTTTTTGAGACACCAAAATGCGCCACAAGCTCATCAAGTGAGGCAGATTCCCGGTCAAACACATACTCTTTGATTTGCTGAATCCGTTTCGTTTTTATCATGCTTCATATCTCCAATCAATCCGAATGTCCTTTTTCCATTATACCAATAAATTCTCTTACATGGATTAGGTCAATTGATTCTCTTTTCTCCTTTGATATAAAAGCGTATGATAGAGAAAAGAACGAACCAGAAAGGACTTTCACTTCTATGAATCAATCAAACAACCCATTTTCAAAGCTTGCGAATTTTAGAGAAGTAGGGGGACTTCAAACAACAGAGGGAATGGTGATCAAAGAGAGAATGATTTATCGATCCGCAGACTTATCACGTTTGACGAAACAAGACATCGAGATATTCTCAACACTCGGAATTCAAACCGTTTGCGACCTCCGTACAGCCTCAGAACGTAAATCACATCCACCAAAGATCAAGGAACACGACAAAATCGTCCATATTCCGATGCAGCCTGACAGTAAGATGCCGAGTAAATGGACCATGTTTCGTATGCTGGTAACAGAAGGGAAGTCTCTCTCATTTACACCGATCATGAAAGATTTATATCAGAGCATGCTGACAGAGCGTAAAGAAGAGATTCAGCAGCTGTTCACACTGCTTTCAGATCAAAACAATTACCCGCTGATGCTTCACTGCACGAGTGGCAAGGACCGTACAGGTTTTTTATCTGCCCTGATTCAGTTAGCGGCAGGTGTACCGCTGCCTGTCGTTTTAAGTGAATACATGCGGTCTAACGAAGGCGTGCAAATGCTTGTCAAAAGACAGGAACGATTTGTCCGATTAATGAGTTTATACCGGGTGTCAAAAGAACAAATTCAGCCGCTTGTCGGTGTGCAGCAAGATTATCTTGAAGATGTGCTGCACGAGATGCTGGAGACATATGGGAGTGCAGAGCGGTATTTAATTGAGTCCTGCAAAGTCCCTGAATTTCAGCTCAATGAAATGAAAAACATTCTGCTTACACCATCTGCTGGCATTCCCTCACAAAAAGCGGAATAAACTGAATATGAGGTGATGCAAAACATGCTGAAAAAGATCAGTATGACAGTTTTAACACTGATGTTGATGTTTGTATTCTTATTGATTCCTTCTAGCAGTCTAGCAGCTCGTGCAGTGCCAAAAGGGAAGCTTGAGAGCACAAGAGAGATGCGCGCGGTATGGATTGCATCGGTTTATAACTTAGATTGGCCCTCAAAGAAGGGGCTGCCCGTAGCAGAGCAGAAACAAGAGTTTATTCGTTTGTTAGATGAAATCAAAGCGATGAATATGAATGCCGTCATTATGCAAATTAAACCAACAGCTGATGCATTTTACCCTTCAGCATACGGGCCGTGGTCAGAATATTTGACTGGAACACAAGGGAAAGATCCGGGGTACGATCCGCTTGAGTTTATGATCGAAGAAGCTCATAAACGCGGCCTTGAATTTCACGCTTGGTTTAACCCTTACCGAATCACAATGAATCATACTGATCTCAGCCGTTTGTCTGCTGATCACCCTGCAAGACAGCATCCTGATTGGACGATTGCGTATGGTAATCAGCTTTATTACAATCCTGGTATTCCTGAAACTCAGGACTTCATTATCGGCGGTATAGAAGAAGTTGTGAAAAAATACGATATTGATGCAGTGCATATGGATGATTATTTTTATCCATATAAAATAGCCGGTGTACCATTTCCAGATCAAGAAACGTATGAAACATATGGAAAAAAAGCATTTGCACATATAGAAGATTGGCGAAGAGATAATGTGAATCAGCTGGTGAAGCAAATCAATGACACCGTTAAGAAAGAAAAACCGTATGTGAAATTTGGTATTAGTCCATTCGGAGTATGGCGCAACATAAAAGATGACCCGACTGGTTCAAACACCACTGCAGGAATGACCAACTATGATGATTTGTATGCTGATACAAGAGAGTGGATTCAGCAGCACGATATTGATTATGTCACTCCGCAAATTTACTGGAGCATCGGCTTTCAAGCAGCCGCTTATGATGTGCTGACGAAATGGTGGTCAAATGAAGTGAAAGGGGAGCCGGTTCACCTGTACATTGGGCAGGCGGCGTATAAAATTAATCAAAACAGTGATCCTGCTTGGTCTGACCCTGAAGAATATTTTAGGCAGATTAAGCTGAACAGGCAGTCACAGCTTGTGCAGGGAAGCATGCATTTCAGCTTGAAGGATCTCAATCGCAACCCTTTGAATGTAAAGGATCGATTGATCGAAGAGTCATACCGCAAACCAGCTCTCATTCCAGAGATGCCTTGGCTTCATCAGAAAGCACCTAAAAAACCAATCATTCAATCTGTGAAAAAGACAGCGGATGGTGCGGCTTTACAAATCAAAAATGATCCGCATTCTACCGTATCCTATTATGCAGTCTATCGATTAACAAATAAAGGAACATATGAATTACTGCAAACCGTTAGAAAAGAAAAAGGCGCCATAACAACGATTAAAGACCTCCCAGTTAATCAAAAGAAAATGGATACTTACAAGATTACGGCTCTTAATCGTCTTCATCACGAAAGCAAGCCTTCTACAAAAATAGTGAAATAACGAAAAAGCATGAATGAGATTTTCTTCGTTCATGCTTTTTTTCTATTATTTTTGTTTTAATTTTCTGAATTCAATCAAGCTTGGCATGAAGCAGCTGCTTGATTAATAAATATGATAGAAAAGAGCCAAAGGGGGAAGCAAGATGGATTTTGAATTAACGAAAGAACAACAAATGATCCGCCAGATGGTCAAAGATTTCGCCAAAGCAGAAATTGCACCACTCGCTCAAACGATTGATGAACAGGCCGTATTCCCAGCCAAAACGTTTCAAAAAATGGGGGAGCTCGGCTTTATGGGCATCCCCTTTCCAGAGAAATACGGCGGCTCAGGAGGAGATACGATATCGTATGCACTCGCTGTAGAAGAAATCGGAAAACAGTGTGGCAGTACAGGTCTTAGCTATGCCGCAGCCGTCTCCTTAGGCGCAAGCCCGCTTTATTACTTCGGTACAGAGGAGCAAAAGATGGACCACCTTGTCCCGCTGGCTTCTGGGACAGCACTTGGTTCCTTCGGATTAACAGAACCAAACGCAGGATCAGATGCAAAAGGAACAAAAACAAAAGCAGTCAAAGACGGACAAGAGTATGTCATTAGCGGGGAGAAGTGTTGGATCACAAACGCCAATTTTGCCAGAACCATTATCGTCACTGCTGTCTCGGATCAAGATGAAAACGGCCGCCCAATCATCTCCGCCTTTATTGTGGAGAAAGGGCAAAAAGGGCTGACCATTACAAATCCATATGACAAAATGGGCGTGCGCGGTTCAGATACAGCAGAAATCATTTTAGACGGTGTACGTGTACCAGCCCAGAATATTTTAGGAGACCCAGCGAAAGGCTTTAAGCAATTTTTATATACATTAGACGGGGGGCGCATTTCAATCGCTGCGTTATCAGTTGGCATCGCACAAGCTGCACTAGATGCTTCGCTCTCTTACGCAAAGGAAAGAAAGCAATTTGGGCAGACCCTTTCTTCCTTCCAAGCCATTCAGTTTAAGCTGGCAGATATGGCGATGCAAATAGAACTCGCTAGACAAATGGTGTGGAAAGCCGCTTGGCTGAAAGATCACGGCAAGCCGTTTACAAAAGAAGCTGCCTATGCCAAGCTTTTCGCTTCTGAAATGGCGACAAAAGCAAGTCTTGATGCTGTCCAAATTCACGGAGGAACAGGCTACATGAAAGAAAGTGGTGTAGAACGGCTGGTGAGAGATGCCAAGCTGATGGAAATTGGAGAAGGGACCTCTGAAATTCAGCGTCTAGTCATCGCAAGACAACTGTTAGCGTAATTCGATAATGAAAACGCTTACCATCAATGGAGGAGGAAACCCATGATGTCGATTCATCCACAAACGATCGGCTCCCTATTAAAAGAGAAAAGGGAGCAGCACCCAGCACATGAAGCCATTGTGTATCCAGAACGTTCTTTACGTTATTCATATGAAGCGTTTTATCGAGAAGTCAAGGAAACTGGGAAAGGTCTTATGGCATTAGGGGTTCAAAAAGGGGATCATATCGCCATCATGGCGCCCAATGTACCTGAATGGCTTATGCTGCAATTCGCCTGCGCGTCGATTGGAGCCGTTCTTGTCACCGTGAATACGAACTTTCAAGCACAAGAACTCGCTTATTTACTCAAGCATTCTGATAGCAGCATGCTGTTTATCGTAGACGGCTTTAAAGAGACATCCTATGTCAAAATGCTTGAAGAACTCATACCGGAGCTTCAAAACGCTCATCAAGGTGAGATCACATCCTCATCTTTTCCTTATTTAAAAAGTGTCGTCTATATTGGCGAGCACACGCCAAAGGGCATGCGCAGCTGGGACAGTATTCAAGCAGCTGCTAAAAGAACAGAGAATCATGAGTGGGAGAAACGAATGGATGAGCTAGCGCCTGATGATGTCATTAATATGCAATATACTTCAGGCACAACCGGCTACCCAAAGGGAGTCATGCTCAGCCATACAAACATTGTCTGCAATGCCAGACAAATCGCAGATTGTATGAAGCTCACCCAAAAGGACCGAATGTGTATCCCCGTTCCTTTCTTTCATTGCTTTGGATCCGTTCTTGGCGTGCTAGCTTGTCTCACAAAAGGAGGAACGATCATTCCAATTGAATCCTTCCATCCAGAGAGAGTTCTTCAAACAGTGGAAAAAGAGAAGTGCACCGTCCTTCACGGCGTCCCGACAATGTTCATTGCAGAACTCGACCATCCGAATTTTCACCAATACGATCTGTCCACATTACGAACGGGCATTATGGCAGGTTCTCTTTGCCCATCCCATGTGATGAAAGCCGTCATTGAACAAATGGGACTGAAGGAGCTCACGATTGCCTATGGACAGACCGAAAGCTCTCCTGTCATTACCCAAACAAGAACGGATGATTCATTTGAAAGACGGGTTCAAACGGTTGGCCGGGCGCTTCCTCACATCGAAGTGAAAATCACCGTTCCAGCTACGCCGGAGGAAGTACCAAGAGGAGAACAAGGCGAACTGTGTACAAGAGGCTATCATGTGATGAAAGGCTACTATAAAAATGAAGAAGCCACAAATGAAGTCATCGATCAGGACGGCTGGCTTCATACGGGTGATTTAGCAGAGATGGATGAGGACGGCTATGTGAAAATTACAGGAAGGCTGAAAGATATGATCATTAGAGGCGGGGAGAATGTTTACCCAAAAGAGATTGAGGACGTTCTTTATACTCATCCGGACATTCTTGATGCACAGGTCGTTGGTATACCTGACGAGACGTATGGAGAAGAAGCCGCCGCATTTATTCGGCTTAAACAAGGTAGGACGGTGACCATTGAGACACTCACCAGCTATTGTCAGTCGCAAATGGCACGCTACAAAATTCCTAAATATTTTTTCATCACTGACGAGTATCCAATGACCGCATCAGGGAAGATTCAAAAATTTCGTCTGAAAAAGCAGGCGCTTGATCTAATAAAGGAGTGAAGGCAGCGATGTTTCAAAAAGTACTGATTGCAAATCGAGGCGAAATTGCCCGGCGAATTATTCGAACGTGTAAAAGGCTCGGGATCCACACCGTCGCCGTTTATTCAGAAGCAGATCAGCATGCACTTCATGTGCAAGAAGCAGACAGCGCCTATCCGATTGGAGGCGCAAAAGTATCTGAAAGCTATTTAAACATGGAAGCAATCATTAGGGCAGCCAAGCAGTCAAATACAGATGCCATCCACCCAGGATATGGCCTCTTATCAGAAAATGCAGCCTTTGCAGAATGCTGCCGCAGCGAAGGAATGGCCTTTATTGGACCATCCGCACAAGTCATTCAGCGAATGGGGAATAAAATTGAAGCAAGAAAAACGATGGCTCAAGCAGGTATCCCCATTGTACCAGGCGTTTCAGCTCCGCTGCATGATGCAGAAGAAGGAGTGAGTCAAGCGCAGTCACTCGGTTATCCGATCATGCTCAAGGCATCAAGCGGGGGCGGGGGAATTGGCATGCAGATCGTGCAAAATGACGAGGAGCTGTACAGGGCTTTTGAAGGGAATCAAAAAAGAGCGCAAAGCTTTTTCAACGATGGGACGCTGTATATGGAAAAGGTCATTGAAAACGCTCGGCACATTGAAATTCAGGTCCTTTTTGATTCTTTCGGCCATGGGGTTCACTTATTTGAGCGCGACTGTTCACTCCAGCGAAGACATCAAAAAATCATTGAAGAAGCACCAGCCGCCTGTCTCGATGAATCGGTGAGCCAACAGATGGGGGAGATGGCCGTCAAAGCAGCCAAAGCGATTGGGTATGAAAATGCAGGAACAATTGAATGTTTAGTTGATCAGCATCAACAATTTTATTTTCTAGAAATGAACACGAGATTACAAGTAGAGCACCCTGTCACAGAAGAAATTACAGGCATTGACCTTGTCGAGGAGCAGCTGAAAATCGCTGCATGTGAGCCGCTTTCTTTCAATCAGGAGGATATTCATCAAATCGGGCATGCCATCGAAGTTAGAATTTATGCGGAAGATCCCGTCACCTTTTATCCATCACCAGGAACGATCACTCAGCTTTTAACGCCTGAAGCGCCATATATCCGTCATGAGTCAAGCGTGACAAAGGGAAGCATCATTACCCCTTTTTACGATCCAATGATTGCGAAAATGATCGTTTACGGTGATACACGAAAACTTGCAATAGAACGATTAAAAGAGGCCTTACAAGCATATGAAATAGAAGGGATCAAAACCAACTTACCGCTTTTAAGGGAAATGGCCGGATCTTCTGCATTCTTACAAGGCAGCATCACAACCGATTTTCTCATGAAAAAAAGGGAGGAAAACCGTTCATGAAAACTGTCACAATTCAAATGGCCGGAAACTTGTGGAAACTTCTTGTGAAACAAGGCGATGAAGTGCAAAAAGGACAAGAGGTTGCCATCTTAGAATCAATGAAAATGGAGATTCCGATCGTTGCTGAAGAGGCCGGGATCATCAGCAAAGTGTATAAGGCAGAGGGAGAGTTTGTCGATGAAGGAGAGGTTCTTTTAGAACTATCAGAATAGGAGGGAGCCAGATGGCATTACCAAAGAGTGTGCTTATCAGGGAGGTCGGCCCGCGGGACGGACTGCAAAATGAATCAGTCTGGCTGGACACAGGCGAGAAGCGAACGTGGATTGATCTGCTCGCAACAGCCCAGCTCCCTTATATTGAAGCCACATCATTTGTTCATCCTAAATGGGTTCCAGCCTTAAAAGATGCCAAAGAACTCACCCAATCCTTAAACAAAAAAGACGACATTACCTATGCAGCACTTATTCCCAATGAAAAAGGCTTAGCTCATTTTTTTGAAGCCAATCTTGACACAGGCGCTATGTTTATCTCTTCGAGTGAAACACATAACAAGAAAAATATGAATCAATCCATCAACGAAACACTTCCTGTCATCAAACAAATGACAGCTGATTTAAAAGCAGCAGGAAAAAACACGCGCGCGTATATTTCCACTGTGTTTGGCTGCCCGTATGAAAAACAAGTGCCAATGGATCAAATCCTGCGGTTAACGGATATTTTGCTTTCTTATGGCATTGATGAAATATCTCTCGGTGACACCATCGGTGAAGCCCATCCGCTTCAAGTAGAAAGGCGCTTAGACATTTTACTTGAACGCTTTCCTGCTGATAAAATCGCTCTTCATTTTCATGATACGAAAGGAATGGGGCTTGCCAATATTTATACAGCATTAAAAGCAGGCATCACCATATTTGATGCCTCTAGCGGGGGGCTTGGCGGCTGTCCTTATGCACCTGGCTCCAGCGGAAACGTGGCGACAGAAGATGTGGTGCATATGCTTCAAAAACTAGGAATTGAGACAAATATTCATCTTCCTGCATTAATTAAAGCGGCAGAATGGATTGAAGCAAAAGTTGATCGAACCCTGCCTAGTCATTGTTTACGCGCTTTTCACTCTCAGACTACTTCATAAAGGATGAATAACATGACATCATTGGTCCATTTTTCGATACAAGATGAACAGATCGGCATAATGACCTTAAACAGGTCAGAGCGAGCGAATTCCCTATCTGCTCCAATGCTGGAGGAGATCAATCAACTCATTCAAGAAATCAAACACGATGAAAGCATCCGCTGCCTGCTCATTACAGGAGCCGGTTCTAAAGTCTTTTGCGCTGGAGCAGATTTAAAAGAACGACGATTGATGACAGAAGCAGAAGCAAAAGGAGCTGTTCTTTCGATTCAGCAAACCTTTATCGAAATTGAATCCATTCCTGTACCTGTCATTGCAGTGATGAACGGACACGCACTGGGCGGAGGACTTGAACTCGCGCTCGCTTGTGATCTCCGCATTGCACGAGCCGGAGCAAGACTCGGCCTGCCTGAAACAGGACTAGCTATTATACCAGGAGCCGGAGGGACGCAGCGCCTTCCGCGGCTCATTGGACTCGGTAAAGCAAAAGAACTTATTTTCACAGGCGCATCATTACAAGCAGAAGAAGCCATTCAAATCGGGCTCATTGAGCATATCTCTTTAGCAGATTCCCTCATGAACGATGCCATCTCTCTTGCAAAACAAATCATCAAAAATGGCCCGCTTGCCTTAAAAGAAGCGAAACAAGCGATTCAATCAAGCCTTGATCACGATTTGCATACAGGTCTGACGAAGGAATACGAAGCCTATTTACGGCTCATTGATACAGAAGATCGAACGGAAGGTCTTCAAGCCTTCCAAGAAAAACGCACGCCTCAATACAGAGGCAGGTAGCAAGAAAGGGGAATGAGTATGATTGAAGAATATGAACTGAAAAAACAGCAGATTCTGAAAGGCGGGGCTGAGCGATACCATCAAAAAAACAAAAAAAAAGGAAAATTGTTCGTCCGTGACCGCCTCCAGTTGTTATTAGATGAGGATTCTTTTATTGAGGATGCCATGTTTGCTGAGTGTCAGGATGAACATTTACCAGCAGATGGTGTTGTCACAGGGACGGGGCGGATGAATGGGCAGCCTGTTTGCGTTATGGCAAATGATTCTACCGTCAAAGCAGGATCATGGGGCGTCAAAACGGTAGAAAAAATCATTAGAATCCAGGAAACAGCCGAAAAGCTCAACTGCCCGATGCTGTATTTAGTTGACTCTGCGGGTGCTAGAATCACCGATCAAATCGCCATGTTTCCAGGCAGAAGAGGCGCTGGCCGTATTTTTTATAACCAGGTGAAGCTGTCTGGACGTATTCCGCAAATTTGTTTACTATTTGGTCCTTCGGCAGCTGGAGGTGCTTACATTCCTGCTTTTTGTGACATCGTCGTCATGGTCGAAGGGAATGCCTCAATGTATTTAGGCTCACCGCGAATGGCCGAAATGGTCATTGGAGAAAAAGTATCACTTGAAGAAATGGGCGGAGCAAAAATGCATTGCAGCATTTCTGGATGCGGCGATATTTTAGCAAAAACAGAGGAAGAAGCCATTCAAATCGCTCGCACTTATTTAACTTACATGCCTGCCAACTATACAGAAAAACCAAAACGGGCAGCTGCAATTGCACCTAAACCATCAAAGATCACCCTCCAAGACCTTATCCCTAAAGGGCAGAATACCCCTTTTGATATGTATCAGCTCATTGATTTACTCATTGATGAAGGGTCATTTTTTGAAATCAAAAAGCTGTTTGCCGCCGAGCTGATCACAGGTTTTGGCCGCATGAATGGGCAGCCTGTCGGTCTTATTGCCAATCAGCCGAGGGTAAAAGGCGGCGTTTTATTCCATGACTCAGCCGACAAAGCCGCCAAGTTTATTCAGCTATGTGACGCCTTTCATATTCCACTCCTTTTCCTTGCGGATATACCCGGGTTTATGATCGGAACAAAAGTGGAACAAGCAGGTATTATCAGGCACGGGGCGAAAATGATCTCCGCCATGTCAGAGGCAACCGTTCCGAAAATATCCGTCATTGTTCGTAAAGCATACGGTGCAGGTTTATATGCAATGGCAGGACCAGCCTTTGAACCGGACTGCTGTCTCGCTCTTCCATCGGCGCAAATTGCTGTCATGGGGCCAGAAGCCGCTGTAAATGCTGTTTATGCGAATAAAATTGCCGAACTGCCTGTAGAAGAGAGGGCGGCATTTATACAAGAGAAACGCAAAGAATACCAAGAAGATATGAATATATATGAGCTTGCCTCTGAAATGATTGTTGATGGTGTCATCCCGTTTGACCATTTGCGAGATGAGCTTTGTCGTAGATTACAAGCCTATACCTCTAAAGAGATGACATTTACAAGACGAAAACATCCGGTTTATCCGGTCTAAGGGGGCGGCCTCATGATGAACCTAAAACCAGCGTGGATACCCGAAGACCAGATGATGAAACAAACACGTCTTTACAAATGGATGCATTCACTTGGTTTTACAACTTACGATGCGTTCTATCAAGCTAGTATCGAGCGTACCGATTGGTTTTGGAGAGAAGCCGAAAAGGCAGTCGGCATCGTGTGGAAGGAGCCGTATGAAGCTGCATTAGGCCAAGATTCATTCATGTGGCCCAATTGGTATAAAGGCGGCCGGCTCAACGTGGTCGAAACGGCTGTTGACAAATGGGCAGAGAATGAAGAAACCCAGCATCACCCAGCCGTGATTTGGAGAAATGAAGCAGGAGAAGAGAGAAGATGGACGTTCCTCGAACTTCAGGAAAAGGTCAATCGTCTCGCTGCTGGTTTTTTGAAGAAGGGGATCCAAAAAGGGGATGTGGCCGTCATTTATATGCCGATGCTTCCGGAAACGGCTGCCATTATGCTTGCCTTTGCAAAGATTGGTGTCATCTTTAGCCCAGTCTTTTCCGGCTATGGAAGCGAGCCTCTAGCCGTACGTATTCGCGCATCCGGTGCAAGTATTGTCGTCACAGGCTCAAGCGTGACGCGCCGGGGAAAGACGATCAACATGCGGGAATGTGCGGCAGAAGCAATCGACAAAACCAAGACCGTCAAAACAGTCATTGTACACGCTTCCTCTCATACTGGATATAAAGAGGATATCAAGCTAAACGATTTGTTAAAAGAAGAACCACTAAGTGAAACGACTTATCTTTCAAATGAAGATCCGCTTATGATCTTATACACGTCTGGAACAACCGGTACACCTAAAGGGGCTGTCCATACACACGCAGGCTTTCCTGTAAAAGCTGCTTTTGATGCCGGTCTTTGTATGGACGTTGCAAAAGGAGACCGCTTGTTTTGGCTCACAGACATGGGCTGGATGATGGGGCCATTTCTCGTCTTTGGTGGCTTGATCAATGGAGCTGCAATTGTTTTATATGACGGCGCCCCCGATTATCCAAATGAACAGCATCTCTGGTCATTCATCCACGAGCAAAAAGTCACCCATTTTGGGCTTTCACCAACTTTTGTTCGATCTGCGATGCAGCAAAACCTTTCAGACATTGAGCTGCCGCATGTGAAAGCCATCATTTCTACAGGTGAACCGTGGAATGAAGCACCATGGCAATGGCTTTTTGACACAATTGGTCAAAAGCACATTCCGATCTTAAATTACTCAGGGGGAACAGAGGTTTCTGGCGGTATTGTAGGAAGTACGCTGCTTCGTCCAATCAAACCGATCCTTTTTAATGCGGCAATCTTAGGAATGGCGGCAGATGTGTTTAATGAGGCAGGACAGAGCATTATGAATGAGGTAGGGGAACTTGTTGTGAAAAAGCCATGGGTCGGCATGACATGTGGATTTTGGAAAGATCCGGAGCGATATGAAGACACATATTTCAAACGATTTGATGGGGTGTGGACACACGGTGATTGGGTGAGGCAATCAGAGGATGGCGCATTCCATATCACGGGCAGATCGGATGATGTCATTAATACAGCAGGAAAACGCGTCGGTCCAGCTGAAATTGAATCCATTCTTGTCGGGCACCCAGCCGTACACGAAGCCGCTGTGATTGGAGTAAAGGATGAGGTGAAGGGAGAGGCACTAGTTTGTTTCATTGTGACCAGTGCACCGTCTTTCGAAGAAGCAGCACTCATTCGAGAGCTCAAAACACATGTTGGTTCATATGCGGGGAAAGCGCTCACTCCAAAGGAAATTCATCTCATTTCAGCTTTACCGAAAACAAGAAACGGAAAAATCGTCCGTCGTTTATTAAAAGGAGCTTATGAACAGCAGCCTTCACCAGACCTATCTTCTTTAGACGATCCGAAGGTGTACGAAAGCATTTGTGAATACTTGAAAAGGAAACAGAGTCCATAAAAAAAGACAGGAGAGCGTCCTGTCTTTTTTATTGCACATGAAAATTCGTGCCATCTGTTGTTTCTTTTACAATACCTGCCCGAATCACAAAATCACCGAAATGTTCATGTTCCTCGCGTTCTTTTGCATAGCGAGGGAGTAGAGAGCCAAGCTCGTTTAAAATGTCTTCTTCTCCTACATTTTCTCGGTACAGTTTACTTAATCTGCTGCCATCAAACGCAGCGCCAAGATACATGTTGTATTTGCCAGGTGATTTCCCGATAAAACCAATTTCACCAAGCGCATGACGGGCACATCCATTTGGACATCCAGTCATTCGAATCGTGATTTCTTTATCACTTAAGCCGTTTTCTTCGACAATCTCTTCAATTTTGTCAATCAAGCGCGGTAGGTAGCGTTCTGCTTCTGCCATCGCTAAGCCGCATGTTGGAAGAGAAACACACGCCATTGAACTGCGGCGCAGTGCAGAGTGCTGCTGGCCATCTGATAAACCGAACTTCTGAATGAGCTGCTCGATTTGTTTCTTTTTATGAGATGTGACATTTCCAATCATTAAATTTTGATTCGCTGTCAAGCGGAAGTCACCTGTATGAATTTTTGCAATTTCACGAATGCCCGTCATTAGCGGATAATCATCGTAATCAGTGATCCGGCCGCCTTCTACAAACATCGTATAATGCCATCTGCCATTGATGCCTTTTACCCAGCCATAGCGGTCACCATTATGGTCAAAATGATAATCTCTTGCGTCTAATAGGGAAAAACCAAGGCGGCGCTCAAGCTCTTCTTTTACATTCTCAAGACCGAGGCGGTCCACTGTATATTTAAAGCGGGCATTTTTTCTCACCGAACGGTTTCCATAGTCACGCTGAATAGTGATCACTTGTTTGGCAATCTCTACAACTTGTTCCGGTGTACAAAAGCCAATTACTTTTGCGAGCTGAGGATAGGTCGCTGTATCACCATGAGTCATGCCCATTCCGCCGCCAATCGCGACATTAAAGCCGACTAATTGATCATTTTCAATAATCGCAATGAAGCCTAAATCCTGCGAAAAAACATCAATATCGTTAGCAGGAGGGACCGCCACACCAATCTTGAATTTTCTTGGCAAATAAAGCGGACCATACATCGGCTCAACCTCTGTATCAGGGGTTGCTGCTACCTTTTCCTCATCAAGCCAAATTTCATGATACGCTCTTGTTTGCGGAAGCAGGTCATCACTTAATTTTTTAGCGAGCTCGTATACATCATGGTGTACTTCTGATTGATAGGGGTTTGACGTACACATGACATTACGGTTCACATCGCCGCAAGCAGCGATCGTATCAAGCATAGTGGAATGAATGTCTTGAATGGTCTTTTTCATGTTCCATTTTAAAATGCCGTGAAGCTGAAAGGTTTCACGAGTTGTCAGCTTTAACGTACCGTTTCCGTATTTATGAGCAAGCTCATCCATCACAAGCCACTGCTTGGATGTGGCGATTCCTCCAGGCAGGCGGACGCGCAGCATAAATTGATAGGCAGGCTCAAGCTTTTGTTTTTGCCTTTCATTTCTCAGGTCACGATCATCCTGTAAATAACTGCCGTGATGCTTCATCAGGCGGTTGTCATCATCAGGAATACCCGCTGAAATCGGATCAAGCATCACTTCTTTTAATGTACCCCGTAAATAATCACTTTTTTCTTTGATTTCCTCTACGTCGCTCGGAGGTCCATCCGGCGCTGTTAATGCTGTCTTCACCATGTAAGTAAAAGCTCCTTTCTTTCAAGCATTCAATCAATATACGTCACGCTGATAGCGTTTTTGCTGCTGCAAGTTGGCTAGATAGCTTTCTGCTTTCTCTTTGCTCATCGCACCTTCTTCTTGGATGATTGATAGAAGGGTATTATGAACATCATGCGCCATATGTTTTTCATCTCCGCAGACATATACATAGGCACCTTGCTCCAACCATTCGAATAATTCTTTACTTTGCTTCTTCATTTGGTGCTGGACATATACTTTTTCCTCTGAATCTCTTGAAAAAGCCACATCCATTTTCGTTAACACACCATCTTTTAACCACTTTTGCCATTCGGTTTGATATAAGAAATCCGTCACAAAGTGCTGATCTCCGAAGAATAACCATGACTTCCCGTCTGCACCAACTTCCTCGCGCTCCTGCATAAAGGAACGGAAAGGGGCGATGCCTGTGCCTGGTCCCACCATAATGATCGGTGCTTCATGGTTTTCAGGAAGCTTAAAGTTTTGATTGTGCTGGATATAAACAGGCAGCGTATCACCTGGCTCTAAGCGCTCTGCACATAAGATCGAGCAGACACCTTGACGTTCTCTTCCGTGAGCATCATATCTCACAGCACCGATCGTCAAATGAACTTCTTCTTCATTTGCTTTCAGGCTGCTTGCAATGGAATAAAGGCGTGCTGGAATTTTTCTTAAAATCGCAGTGAAGTCTGCCGCTGTTCCTTCAAAAGGACCGAAATCGCGAGCAGCATCTACTAAATCTCTTCCTGCTAAATACGCTTTTAACTTTTCTTCGTTTCCTTCTTCTAAAAGGGCTTGCAAGGCTTCGCTTTTTGTAAAGGACGCCATCTTTTGAAGAAGAGGTTTTGTTAATACGGTAATCTCAAAATGAGAGGTGAGTGCTTCTTTTAAAGGAAGTGTGTCACCGTTTTTATGAACAGTTACGGCTTCCTCTGCATCCCATCCGCATGTTGTGATCAGTTCATCAACAAGCGCAGGATCATTTGTTGGATAAATACCAAGGCTGTCACCCGGCTCATAAACAAGTCCTGATCCTTCAAGAGAAAGCTCCAAATGACGGGTTTCTTTGTTAGAGCCGCGGCCATTTAGGTTAATATTTTCAAGCACTTCAGCATAAAAAGGATTTGTTCTTGAGTATTCAGATGCTGCTGTTTGAGTGCTTGCATCCGCTGATTCTTGCGGGTTTGCTGCGGCTTCGCCTTCGCTAAGTGAAGATGCCACCCCTTGAAGCCATTCAGAAAACGGCTCATCATAATCAAGGTCACAGTCCACTCGGTCGAAAAGACGCGTTCCGCCAAGCTCTTTTAAGCGCTCATCAAATTCTTTACCTGTCTGACAGAAGAATTCGTAGGAGCTGTCACCAAGTGAAAGGACAGAAAAGCTTAAATGATCGAGCTTTGGTGCACGTCTGCCGTGAACATATTCATGGAAAGAAAGGGCATTATCAGGCGGATCTCCCTCACCATGTGTGCTGACGATAATCAGTAAATTGTGTATTTTTTTCAGACTATTTGGTTTAAAATCTGACATAGAAGAGAGCGTCACTTGAAAACCTTTCTCTTCAAGATGCTGCGCTGTCTTTTTTGCTAACCCTTCAGAATTTCCTGTTTGCGAGCCATAAAGTACGGTCACATCTTTGCTGACAGGCTGCGCTGGTGCTGCAGCAGAAGGAGAAGGGGCTAGGGCAGTATTTTCTGATCCGGCTAAAGCTGCCTGTGCTGATAAATAACCGGTAAGCCAAATTTTTTGCTGATCTGTTAAAGTCGGAAGCAGCTGATTAAGCAGTTCTGCCTGCTCCTGACTAAACGGACTGTTCAATACATGAAGTTGCAACGATATCCACCTCACAAGGAATATAAACATAGATTAATTCGATAGGAATTATATATATAGGTTCAATTTGAACTTTACCGAAAGTTTGCCATTAAGTAAAATATATAATATTGATTGTCATGATTAAGATTTCTAATACCTTTGCAAGGTGAAGGAACTTGAAGGTGAATCGCTTAACTGTATAAAGCACCTTAAGAAAAATGGGCGGTTTTGAATGAAGAAGCGATCGTAAGGAATTAAAAAGGGGTGTATGAAAGTTGATGCAGCTAAAATTTAAAAACATAAAATGTTTTCGGTTTGTCATCTTGATTTTTCTTATTTTATTAGTAGCGTGCAATTCTCCAAAGGGCAATATAAAGGATACATACAATCAGAATAAAACAACAGCACCTTTTTCAAAAAAAGGCATCCTGCTAAGAAAAGGGGAGACGAATTTACTTCTTATAAACAATAAAACGCCTCTAAAAAGCGATGATTCATTGAAAACTCATCTTCTTATTGAAAAGTATAAAAATGATCTCATCGTTATGGATTTAACGAAAGTAGATACTAAAGAGCTGTCACAGGGTCAAACGATTGAGGTTTGGTTTGATGAGTTACAAGAATCGTTTCCTCCTAAAGCAAAGGTCGAAAAATATAAAATCATGATGGATAAGTAGGGAGGAGGGGGCAGATTCTTTCTATCATAAAAAAGGAGAAAAACCTTAAGGTTTTTCTCCTTTCTCAAATTATGCTGTTGGAAGTCCCATCACAGCTTTCACTTCTAAATATTCCTCGATTCCGAAGTCTCCCCATTCTCTTCCGATACCAGATTGCTTAAAGCCGCCAAACGGGGCAAAGTAATCTGTTTCGGCATTGTTAATGGTAATTTGGCCAGCACGAATATGTTCAGCTGCATATTTTAATGTTTTTTCATCTTTTCCAACTACATACCCAGCAAGTCCATACACTGTATCATTGGCAATCTCAAGGGCATGATCCAGATCCTTATATGTGATCACACTCATGACGGGTCCGAATATTTCCTCTTGCGCAATGGTCATATCATTTTTCACATTTGTGAAAATAGTATGCTTGGCGAAATATCCTTTGTCTAGTCCGTCCGGCTTACCAGTTCCCCCAGCAAGCAGGTGAGCACCTTCTTCAATTCCTTTTTCAATATAAGACTGCACGGTATCCCATTGCTTTTTGGAGACAAGCGGGCCAGTGGCGTGATCTTCTCGCGGATCACCAACTGTAAACTTCGGCAGGGCATTCAGCAGCGCTTTTTCAAATGCGTCTTTCATTGATTCAGGAATCAGCACACGTGTAGCTGCGGAACATACTTGACCTGTATTCATCGCAATATGATGAACGGCTGTTTCGGCTGCCTCATCCACATCTGCATCATCTAAGACGATAAGAGGGGATTTCCCGCCAAGCTCAAGAGCCACTTTCTTAATATTGTCTGCAGCATTTTCCATTATTTTAGAACCGACAGCACCTGATCCAGTAAATGAAACAAAGTCAATATCAGGGTGTGAACTAATGCCGTCACCAATGACATCACCAGTTCCGTTTACTAGGTTGAAGACGCCTTTCGGTACGCCTGCTTCATCAATGATGTCTGCAAGAATCATTGCGGCAAAAGGTGTAATTTCTGCAGGTTTTAAGACAACTGGTGAGCCTGCTGCAATGGCACCCGCGATTTTTAATGATGTTTGATTCGTTGGGAAATTCCAAGGTGTAATCAATCCGCTGACACCAATCGCTTCTTTTATAATGGTATGTCCGCCGCGGTCCTCAGTAAATGTATACGATTTAAGTGCTTCCGCTGCTTTAGAAAAATGTTCATGTCCCATTTTGTAATGAACCTCTTCTGATACTTTCAGCGGTGCACCTAGCTCTTGTGTCATGACTTCAATTAGTTCATCCTTACGTTTTTCGTAGCCGCGCACAATGTTTTCCAGCATCTTTACGCGTTCATTTCGAGATGTTTTTGAGAAAGAAGGGAAGGCGGCACGAGCTGCTTTGACTGCTTTGTCTAAATCTTCTTTTGTTCCTAAACTAATGGTGCCAATGACTTCCTCTGTAGCAGGATTGATGACCTCCGTCGTTTCGTTTCCTGTTGATGCGATCCATTCTCCGTTAATAAAATGTTTCTCTTGATTTCTCATTCTGACATGTCTCCTTTTTATATGTGATTCAATTCAATATTCTGTTTTCAGGTGATATAAAACTGTACCCACTGTGAAAAATCTAAAACGATGCAACTGTAAAAGAAAAAGTTTCTGATATAATACGCAAAGTGGGACATATGTCCTTTTCAACATGAGGGCATCTATCTTTTAATGGAACTAGACTGAAAAAGAAGGAGCATTTGAACGAATGAAAGGTGTTATTTTCGCTTTATTAGGAGGCGCTTGTATTACACTGCAAGGCGTAGCAAACGCAAGAATCAGCCAGGATATCGGGACATGGCAGGCGGCAACCATCACGCAGCTGACCGGTTTTATGATCGCACTGATCATTTTACTGATCGTACGTGACGGACACTTTCGAGAATATCGAAAGGTGAAGCCGCTTTATTTAATAGGCGGCGCATTTGCAGCCATTATTATTTTCAACGAAGTGACTGCGATTCAAATGATCGGTGTCACACTGACCATCGCTGCTTTACTCATTGCACAGCTTGCTTTCACCTTTGCAATCGATGCAAAAGGATGGTTTGGTGTACAGAAAAAGAAAATGAAATGGCCGCATTATGCTGGAATTCTATTGATGATCGCAGGCGTGATCATTTTAAAGCTATAAAGGAGGGCGTTAGATGGAGGAGCTTCATGATAAATCACTTTTTTCCTCTTATCTCAAGGCACATGAATTAGAAAACGTCTTTCATCAGAAACTCATATCACACGTCAGCTTATGGCGCTATGAGCAAGGTGAGCTGATTTGTTCAAAGGGAGATCAGAGGGAGCACTTGTACTTGTTAGTAAAAGGAAAATTAAAGATTTTCACCACCACAAAAGAAGGGAAGACCTTTATTCTTTCTTTTAAACATCCTCTAGAAGCGATTGGAGATATTGAATACGTTCAGCAGACAGATATGGTCAATACAGTGGAGGCTGTCACAGAAGTACATATGCTAAGGATTTCTCATCAAGCGCTCATGCGCCATGCGAAGGATGATCCCCGTGTTTTAACCTTTTTACTAAAGGGCATCACAAACAAATTTTATACGAAATCAAACGATTTGAGCTTCCATCTTTTATATCCTGTAGAGGTCAGGCTCGCAAGCTACTTATTGTCCGTATTAACAGGCGATAACAGCGCGAGCGCACTTCGTCTCACAGATGCGGCGAGCTTAATTGGTACAAGCTACCGACATATTAACAGGGTGATTCAGCAATTTTGTGAAAAAGGGCTGATCGAGAGGCAAAGAGGAGAGATTACGATTCTTGACCGGGAAGGACTCTTAGAAATAGCGGAGCGAAACATTTATGAATAGAAGAAATGAAGGGATACATACATGATCATAGGAATAGGATTAGCCATTGCAGCTGGCGCACTTGTCAGCTTACAAACCATTTTTAACAGTAAGGTCAATGAGCAGACAGGCTCTTGGTCAACGACCACTCTCGTTCTAGGTATGGGCTTTATTGCTTCACTTTTGATGGGTCTTTTGTTAGAAGGAACCGGCATGTTTCAATTAAGACATATGGAAGCGTGGTACTGGATTAGCGGAGCCATTGGAGTAGGGGTGGTCATCTGCCTCGTTCAAAGCATTAAACGTCTTGGTCCGACTTATGGAATCTCGATTGTCCTGATTTCACAGCTCGGCTCCGCGCTTTTGTTCGATTCGCTCGGCTGGCTTGGGTTAGAGAAGGTGGAATTTTCTACCACAAAACTATTAGGTGTCATTGTGATTGTTGCGGGGATCTTGGTGTTTAAATTGACCAAATTGGAGTCAGCAGAAGAGGAGCAATCAGAAGGAAAAGGGCTGCCACAAGAGTAGCTGCCCTTTAGATCAACCGCCGCCATAGAATGGTTATCGCGGATAAACCATTTAAAAGGAGCCTTTTCATTAAAGGCTTTTTTTTCTGCCCATATGACCCCGCTTTATAAGCTGCTTTATCCTTCGCGACGAGATAACTATAAGCGATTTTCTGTTCAATTGCCTCAGTAAGTGATAGCGCAAACGGGGCACTATCGATGACCAAAATCGACTCTGTATTTAAAAAACTAGACCTCGCATCTAAATTATATGTTCCGATAATACTTAAATAATCATCAATGACCATTGATTTCGCATGAATGGAATACGGACCTTCATATTCGTACAAATGAACGCCTGTTTTCATCAGTTCCTTTTTCGTGCTTAAGTAACCTGCAAAAGCTAACGGATTTGGCGTCGCTGTAAGAGAATTCGTGACAACTGTCGTTTGAATCCCGCTAGCTAAGGGAGTGAGGCCGTCTTTCATGGGACGTGTCGGGATGACATAGGGCGTCTGTATGAGCACAGAACGCTTTGCCCGGTGAGCAAGATCGTTTAGTTTTTTCAGCACAAGAGGACGCTTATTGAAACGCTCCACAGGATTTGTAAAAAATGCAATCTGTTTCACTGAGGTGCCATCTGCTGCCCAATTAAAGGACGACATCACAAAAGGTTCTTTCGCATGCACTGCCTCCTGATAGGATCTAAGCAGTTTCTTTCTTAGTTTTAAGCCTTTTTTTGCTTTTCGTTTAGAGAATACAGCTTTTGTTCTTTTCGTAAAGTCATGATTCCATAAATAAACGAAATATTGCTCCATTTCATCTAATACTTTTCCTTTTTTGTCGTTATAGAGCAGCACATCGCGGTCAAATGCAAAGTCTTTCGGGGGCTGATCTGCAAAGTATTTATCACCGATATTTCTTCCGCCCATTATAGCCACTCGGCCATCTGCCAGCAGCAGCTTATCATGAAGGCGGTTATGCCACGTCCATGGCTGAAATAACCGAAAAGGCTCATAAAACCGAATGGCCATGTTCGGGTGATTTGCCACGGCATATCGTAAATCCTTTAGCGGTCCACGCAAGCTGTGGCAAATGCCGTCTAAAAGCAGCTGGACTTTCACTCCTCGATCAGCGGCTTCAATTAAAGCACCTAGTACCCATTCGGCTGTTTTTCCCTTTTGAATGGAATAGTAGCTAAGGCGGATTATCCTCTTTGCCTCACGTATCATTTGGATTCTGGCCTGACCAGACTCAAAACCATCGTCAAGAAGCATCACTTGATTTGTACCCTGATCGTCGCCTGAGATCGAAGAGGCTTTATAGATACAATGTTCTTTGCATGTTTTTTGTATCGGTAAATAAAACAAAACAAATGCGGTCAAAAAGACATAAACGACATAGAGAAGGATCAGATAAAACAAAAGATGAAGCATACGGATCAGCTCCTTTCACATAGACACAACTTTTCCTTAGTTTATGTCAAAATTAAAATTTCACTCATTTTCGCCGTTCATCAAAATATATGACAAAAGAATCATCTTGTTTTTATTGGGCAATTAATTATAGTATGAAATGAGTAAGGGGGAATCGAATTGAATGAATCATTATTTAACATCCCAAGCGATGTATATCAAACGTTAAGTGAAACAGAACGTTATTTACTCAATTATATTCACAAGCATTTAGAGGATATCTCCACCTTATCCATTGTCACTTTAAGCGAAAGAGCCAATGTATCGACTGCCACGATAGTCAGGCTGATGAAAAAAATTGGCTATAACGGCTATACATCCTTTAAATATCGATTGAAACAAGAAAAGAAAATGACAGATGCAAGCGACCAGCTCAAAAATATTGATGAAGACATCAAACTAGCGATTCGGAAAAATGAAGAAGAGGTTTTAAAAACGATACAGCTGCAAAGTATTGGGCAAATTGAAGATGCCGTTCAAAAAATACATAATGCAGACAAAATTTATATTTTCGGCAGAGGCTTCTCAGAGATGATCGCCAAAGAGATGACCATCAAATTACAGCTCATCGGAAAAACATGTGAAGTACACGATGATCCCAATATCATTCGGCTGAAATCGCGAGACATTGAAAAAAGTGAGCTTGCCATCTTTGTTTCATTAAATGGTGAAACAGCTGAGCTCGTTGAAGCGTGTCAAAACCTCAGCATGAAGCAAGTGACAACCATTACTGTCACGACAAGAATAGATTCTACATTAAGCAAAATATCAGACATGACACTAGTCGGATATAAAGGGGAACAATCTTTCTTCCCAGATTATGAAGTCAGATCCCGCCTGTCTCTTCATGTCATTGCCCGCATTTTACTCGACGCCTATGTGATCCGAATGAAATAACCAATAAGAAAGCCTTCGAGACTTTGATCTGGAAGGCTTTTTCTCATGAAAACCTTTACACATTCTGAAAACATTTTCACCGAATCGTATGAGATACTTTCTTTAGAGAAAAGAAAGAAGGTGAAACCAATTGATTTATACCTGCACCTTAAATCCTGCTATTGACCTATATATTGCATTAAAAGAAATGCGGGCAAATGCAGTCAATCGCACAGAAGATGAAGATTATCAGCCGAATGGAAAAGGCGTGAACGTGTCGATTATGTTAAAGAAATATGGCTTCACCAGCACTGCTTTAGGATTTATTGCTGGGTTTTCAGGCTCTTATATTGAACAATCCTTAAAGGATCTCTCCATTCAGACCGATTTTATCTCGGTTGAAGGCATCACACGCATTAATGTTTTTATCAATACGACAGAAGAATACAAGCTCGTGAATCAAGGTCCAGCGATTGAAGAAAAAGCGCTTCACGCCTTTCGTGAGAAAATTGCGGCTATCCCGCAGGGAGGCATCCTTATCATGTCAGGCAGTCTGCCAAAAGGCGTTCCTGCCAGCATTTTTTCAGAAGTAGCAGCTATTTGTCATCAACAGAAGGTCAAGTTCATTTTAGACACAAGCTCCGCAGCAGTTCTTGAGACGCTTCAATACAAGCCGTATTTATTAAAACCGAATGAAGAAGAAATCGCTGCTTTTTTCGGCAAAACACATCCTTTGTCAGAAAAAGAACTCATTCAATCAGGAGAGAAGCTCATTGAGATGGGTGCAGAGCAAGTGCTTATTTCCCGCGGGGGAGAAGGGGCTTTGTTCATTACGAAAGACGCCGTCTTAAAAGGAAACGCACCGACAGGCACTGTAGTAAATACCGCTTGCTCTGGAGATGCGATGCTCGCAGCCTTTCTTAGTAAACAGCTTGAAGGTCATTCATCTGAAGAGTGCTTACGTTACGGCATTGCAACGGGAGCATCCACTGCGTTTTCGAAAGGCTTAAGTGATTTACATGACATTGATTCATTGATTGAGCATATACACATTCAGAAGATATAAGGGGGAATAACACATGAGCCGTAAAAAAATTGTCGCTGCAACCGGCTGTCCAACAGGCATTGCACACACATTCATGGCAGCTGAAGCATTAAAAATCGCTGCCGAGCAACTAGGGGTAGACATCAAAGTTGAAACGCATGGTCAAGTAGGAATTGAAAACGCTTTAACTGATCAAGACATTATGGAAGCAGATGGGGTCATTGTGGCAGCTGACAAAGATGTAAATACAGATCGTTTTCACGGCAAACCACTGATTGAAGTGCCTGTAGCGAAGGGTATCCGCACGCCAAATGAACTGATCCAAGGCATTATCAATGGAGATGCCCCCGTTCATCAAGTGAAAGGAAGAACTTCTGGAACGGAGAAACCATCTGCTCCTTCATCCACTCAACAAAAGTCGGCAAATAAATGGATACACACCATCTATAAGCACTTAATGAACGGTGTATCACACATGCTGCCATTTGTTGTTGGAGGCGGTGTCTTAATTGCCCTTTCTTTCTTATTCGGTATCTACTCTGCTGATCCTAAGCATGAAACGTATCATCCGTTTGCTGCCTATTTGAAAAGCATTGGCGGACTCGGCTTTAGTTTAATGGTGCCAATTTTAGCAGCATTTATCGCTGATTCGATCGCAAGACGCCCAGGGATGGTCGTTGGATTTATAGGTGGTCTCCTTGCAAATGATGGAGGCGCTGGATTCTTAGGTGGTATTATCGCTGGTTTTGCAGCAGGGTATATCATCGTACTTCTTCAATTCCTGCTTCAAAAATTACCTGCATCACTTGACGGATTAAAATCAATTTTCATCTATCCTGTCATTGGTATTTTCTTAATTGGGGCTGTGATGACACCTCTATTAGTTCCAATCACAGGCTTAAATAATTCATTAATGGATTTTCTCTCAGCAGTTCAATCCACGAATCCACTGCTTTTAGGTTTAATTGTTGGAGCGATGTGTGGATTTGATATGGGAGGACCTTTTAACAAAGCAGCCTATGTCACAGGAACGGCTTTACTTGCAGAAGGTAACCTTTACTTCATGGCAGGTGTGTCAGCAGCATGTATCACACCGCCGCTTATCATTGCGATTGCTACAACCATTTTCCGAAAACATTTCACGCCGCAGGAACGAAATGCAGGCGCCATCAACTATATTCTGGGGGCGACACATATTACAGAAGGAGCCATCCCATTTGCGGCCAAAAACCCGGTCGTTGTCCTGCCAATTATCATGTTTGGTTCCGCCATCTCTGCTATATTGACGTATCTCTTTGGCGTACAGGTTCCAGCTCCGCATGGCGGGTTCCTTGTCCTTCCAGTCGTCACAGGGGCATTCCAGTGGGTGCTTTCCATACTAATCGGATCACTTGTAGGTGCAATTTTATACGGCCTTTACCGTAAAAAAATAGACAAACCCGCAGTTTAAGAGGGAGGAAGAGAAATGATGGAACATATCTATATGAATCTTCACGAAACAGCTTCTTCACAGGCTGGTGTTTTCGCAGCCATTGCTGACATTGCCTACAAAGCAGGTATTTGCACCTCACCAGAGGATGTCAAAAAAGGCTTAGCGGAAAGAGAAGCACTTAGTACAACCGGATTTCAAGATGGATTTGCCATTCCGCATACACAAACAGAAGCCATCACGAAACCAGCACTTGTGATCGTCCGCACGGAAACAGGAATTGAATGGGACGCTTTTGATGGGAAGCCTTGCTTTTTCTTCTTATCCTTACTGATCCCCAAAAATGAAGCAGGGACCACTCATTTAAAGGCTCTTTCTGCCCTTTCACGAGGCTTAATGGATGAAGCGAAACGACAAAAACTGCTGGAAACAAGAACAAATGAAGACATGCTTGCTGTATTAGAAACGGATATTTTAACTAGAGAGGATGTTTGATCATGCCTTTACTTTCAACAACACCGATGCTTGAGGCTGCGAAAAACGAAAAATACGGAATTGTGGCATTCAATGTGCACTCCTTTGACAGTATCTATTGGGTGCTCGAAACTGCCGCAGAATTAAAGTCACCTGTGATTTTGCAAACAACGGTTGGAACAGTTCAATCTCTTGGAGCAAAAGCGATTGCAGATACAGTGAAAGCGGCGGCTGATCAATATCAAATCCCAATCGGTCTTCACCTGGATCACTGCACAGACTTTGATGTGATTCTCACCTGTATCAGGGCCGGATATACATCCGTTATGATCGATGCATCCATGCATTCGTATGAGGAAAATGTACGCCGGACAAAAGAAGTCGTGGATCTTGCATTAAAAGTAGGTGTGAATGTCGAAGCAGAGCTAGGCAAGGTAGGCGGCGTAGAAGATGATATCGTTGTCGACGAAAAGGATGCTGAAAAAGCCGTTCCATCAGAATGCCGTCAATTTGTAGAAGAAACTGGGGTGCCTACTTTAGCGCCTGCGATTGGTACTGCCCATGGCATTTATAAAGGGGTGCCAGATATCGATTTTGCCCGCATAGAACAAATTGCAGCACTGGTCGATGTACCACTTGTCTTGCACGGCGGTTCCGCTGTACCAGATGAGGATGTCAAGCGATGCGTGGCACTTGGTATGGCTAAGGTGAATGTCTCAACTGAACTGAAAAATGCATATTCCGAGGCGATACGTGATCATTTCTCAAACGAACCTGAAAGTTTAGATCCACGTATGTATTTACAAAAAGCAAAACAAGCAGCAAAAGACATGGTCCAATCGAAAATACGAATCGTTGGCAGTGAGGGCAAAGCCCATCCATTATATCAATAAGACGAAAAAAAGCAGAGCCGCTATCGCTCTGCTTTTTCCCTTTATTCGTTTTCTTTCATTTCATTAGATGTGCGTACCCGTGCATTTCCCATAAATACGACCGTAATCGCCGCAAGTACAATCGGGAATAACGCAAGCAAAAATACGTACGTAATACTTTGTGACATCGCATCGATGACTTTATTTAAAATATCTGGCGGAATTTGTGAGCGGGCACCTTCTTGGAAAATAGCCTGTGGATCGCCTACTTGAGAAGGGGCTCCTTTCATTCCGCTAAAGGCATCTGCCAAACGATTTGTCAGCACATTGGTTTGAATCGTTCCGAAAATCGTGACACCCAGGGTCATTCCAAGTGATCTCATGAATGAATTGGTCGAGTTTGCACTGCCTCGGTAGCGCGGCTCAAGATCATTCATTGAAGCTGACGGCAGAAGGGAGAAGCTGAACCCGACGCCAAAGCCTGATATCATCATAAAGAGTGTGAGCCACAGTCTTGCTGTATCTGGTGACATATTGGCAAGCAGCAGCATCCCAGCGAAAAATGAAATGACAGAGATGGTCATCAGACGTCTGAAAGGCACTTTCGTCTGCATCGTTCCGCCAATCATACTGCCAATGACTGATCCAATCATCATCGGTGTTAAAATGAACCCTGCACTTGTCGCAGATTCACCGTACACCGCTTGCACGAAAATAGGAATAAAGACAGCAAGAATAATAAATGTCCCGCCATATAAAAACGCTAAAATTTGAGATGTCGCAAATAAACGATTTTTAAACATCCAAAATGAGATAATCGGCTCCTCAGCCTTACGCTCAACAATAAAGAAGATCGTACCGAACACAAGAAATACAGCAAAAAGTGTGAGGATTTGCACCGAATCCCAAGCATAAGATTTACCGCCAAGCTCAAGCGCGAACATTAAGCTGACAACCGCAACGACAAGTGTAATGGCACCTGACCAGTCGATTTTCTGCTTACGATGTTCAAGCGACTCCTGATAGTATCTGGCGATCAAGAAGACACTGACAATACCGATTGGCACGTTAATATAGAAAACCCAATGCCAGCCGATCGAATCCGTAATAATAGCACCTAAAAGCGGTCCGAGTACACTTGATAAACCAAAGACTGCTCCAAACATACCAGACATTTTTCCGCGCTTTTCAGGCGGGAAGATGTCGAAGATAATCGTGAATGCGATCGGTAGAAGTGCACCGCCTCCAAGCCCTTGAATGGCTCGGTAAATAATGAGCTGATCCATCGTTTGTGCGATACCGCACAGCGCTGATCCAATTAAAAAGAAAATAAGTCCAAACAGAAAAAAACGCTTTCGACCATACATATCAGAAAGCTTTCCGTAAATCGGCATTCCGGCCATCACTGCCACCATATAAGAAGCCGTCACCCAAGCAAATTTATCAAAACTGCCTAAATCTGCTACGATACTTCCCATTGCTGTTGCAACAATGGTATTGTCCATCGCTGCCATAAAAATCCCTAACAGCAAACCGATGACAACAAAGCGAGTGGATGCCTTGCCTTTATCCACATGATTCATTTCATTTACCTCCTGCTTACGTTCTCTCATTATTTTTGCTATGATCAACTTAACCATAAAGTAAGAGAACATTTATCTTGATGATCAAGATAAATTGATTTTAAAGGGAGGAGAACAAGTTGTCAATAAAGAACGAGGCTGAAGACAGAGCAGCCCAGATCATACATACAATGAGGCGCCTCGCCACACGAACCGTTTTATTCCACCAAGCAGCCGCTCAATCGCTCGGCCTTTTTCCAACAGATCTCAAATCCGCCGATCTATTAAACGAACTCGGCCCCCTCACAGCGGGGGAATTAAGTGAAAAAACAGGCCTTAGCTCCGGTGCAGTAACAGCACTCATTGACCGGCTTGAAAAAGCGGGCTACGCAAAAAGAGAAAAAGACCCAAAGGACAAACGAAGAGTCATCATTGTCCCACTAACAGCTGGGAAATCACAGGTGAAAGAACTCTTCCAATCCTTATCAACATCAACCAAACAGCTCACAAACGAATACAAACCAGAAGAATTAGATTTAATCATTCAATTCATTTCAGAAGCAGCTGAAATAATGGAACAAGAGCTGCAATTGCTTAAGTCTAAATCGTAAGAAAGCACACTGATGCGTTAACTACACAAGTAAAGCGAGAAATGAACGAAAACAACAAAGATGCTCTCATTGCATCTCTAAAAAGAAAAAACAAAAAGTTGGAAGAGGAAAATAGGCAATTAAGAGAGCAACTGAAAGTAGCATATGCAGATGTCTATAAAAATTTATAAGAGAGAACAACGTTCTCCCTCCTTCAACTAACGGAGCAGTATAGCGCAAGAAGAAGTTGATGAAATAATTATAAGTATATTAGGATGCTTATCCTAAAAAGGGGAGGTATAACAGAAAGTGAAGATTATAAAGTTTAAGGATACGGATACAAAAGAGATTATTTCATTGTTTTATGAAACAGTTCATTCCGTAAATTCAAAAGATTATTCCCAAGTACAATTGGATGCTTGGGCACCAAGAGATGAAAAAGAATTTAAAATTAATTCTTGGAAGGAATCATTGGAACAAAATATAACATTTGTTGCTAAAGTTAATGATAAAGTTGTTGGTTTTAGCGATTTAACGCATAACGGGTACTTAGATAGACTATTCGTTCATAAAGATTATCAAGGACAAGGTATAGCCACAGCTTTAGTTGATATGCTCGAATCTGAGGCAAAGAAACTAAAGCTTTTAGAAATTGATACCGAAGCAAGTATTACAGCTAAGCCATTTTTTGAACATCTAGGTTACAAAATTGTTTGTTCACAAACTGTGGAAAAAAAGGGGGTTAAGTTGGCTAATTTTAAAATGCTAAAAAAAATAAAATAATAATGCTAACAGGTGAAGTTAGTTTAAGAAGAAAGGGTATAACATATAAGTCATATAAAATATGTTATACCCTTTCATTTATTTAACTTATTTTCAATTTAGGGCTTGATAATTTTTAGGTGTGCTTTTTTAAATGAAAAAAATAAACCTGCACTGGATGAAGAATTTTAGATTTCTTTGGATCTGATATACAGAAGATGAATTCGGTGAACTATCACTTGAATAGATTCAAAGGTTTAGAGATGAAAAAGGATTGTTACCATAAGCTGAAACCTTTCCACTTTAAAAATAAAAAAAGCATAAGAGTTAATAAATATTTAAGATTTAATCGTTACTATTTTGATTAACCACAAAATAAATAAAATGGAGGGTTAATTGAAATGAGAAGAAAATTTATTCATTTAGTTAGCTTTGCTGCGGTAATGGCCATTATTGTAACAGGGTGTTCGCAGTCAAAAAGCTCAGACAGCGTGAAAGTAAAAGCGGAAAAAGTCTCAGCTGAAAACGAAAAAAATAAAGGAAGTGTGTATGTAGAAAGTGAATTCGCTCCATTAAAACGTGTCGTTTTGTCTCAGTCTGAAGTTTATTTTCCGGAGGAAGATAGCGGCCCAAACATGATGGAAGATATGAAAGATATTCAAATCAAAATGGAAAAAGAGCGTGAAGAGTTTAAAAAAGTACTTCAGAAATACGATGTAGACACCCAAATGCCACGCCTTTTAACAGAGGATGAAAAGAAATTAGGTTTAGCTGAAAATGGTATAACTGGTGGAGCAGGTGCTACGAATTTCTTTGTGAGAGATCCATTCTTTACAATCGGAAATCACATAATCGAAGGATCGTTCTTTTCAAGCTACCGTAGACTAGAAGTTCTTCCAGCAAGAGATATCCTTTTAAAAGAAGTAAAAGCAAACAAGAATCCATATGTTGCTGTTCCACAGCCCGATGTTTCAAAGGGGATAAATTCAAAGACTGGCCCGTTTTTAGAGGGTGGAGATATTCTTGTGTACGGGAAAACAATTTTTGTTGGAAACTCTGGTCAAGCATCTAATAAAGAAGGAATCGATTGGCTCCGTAATTATTTAACACCAGATGGTTATAAAGTAGTTGAAGTAAAACTCGAAAAAAATACACTTCATCTTGATTGCGCCATTAGTTTTGTGCGAGACGGTCTAATGATTGTGAATGAAGACTCACTACCAAACGGAATTCCAGATGAATTAAAAGATTGGGATAAAATAAAAGTAAGCTACAAAGATGCGCAAAATTTGGCTATTAATGGGCTACCGATTAATGAAAAAGTATATGTAACAGATATAGCATATAAAAATACAATTGGAAAAGAATTAGAAAAAAGAGATATCAAAGTGGAATATGTTGATTTTAAAATAACAAGAAGCTTTGGTGGCGCTTTCCGATGCACGACTCAGCCATTACTGCGTAAATAAATACATCCTGAATAAGAACTTTTTTTATGTGGATCATCGTATAATAGACAAGAAAAACGAACCGAATATGTTGTCCAGAAAGAAGAACCTGCGGACACTGATCATTGAGCACTTTAAATGCTTTGATTGGTGTCCGTTTTTTGAAGAAACGCACCTTTCTCTGATCAAATAGAAGCTGTTTTTGTATCTTTATTCCCATTTCATGACATTCCTTGTATTGGTAAAATTGACCTTGTCAATGAATAGGAAGGAGTGAATTCTTCTGGGTAAGATACTTGATGCAAAAGCACTAACCAGTGCCATGGACACAAGGGCAAAACACTATCAGGAACTCCGTGAACAAATGGTAGATTTAAAAAAGGCATTACAAGATGTTGCCAATCTTGGTGATGATTTCACTGGGAAAGGTGCCGATAATATTAAAAGCTTTTATAAAGAGCTTGCTGGAAATGTAGACATGTTTATTAGCTTCATTGATAAGCAAAAAGCCTTTCATGAAGGTGTTCCTGGAACACTGGATGATACGAGCTTTGGCGGCGATACCTTTATAGAGGAACACTTTTTAGACAACGCAGTACATATGGGCATCAAAAACGCCAAAAGCATTGTAAAGGATCAAAAAAAGGCACTCAAAACCATTTTTCAAGACATTGATGACCTCATTTCTCTAGAGGTATTTGATAGTCAAACCTTTGATGAAAAAATAGAAGATGCGGAAGATGAACGAAAAAAGACGGTCAAAGATCTAAGAGAGTTTGATCAAAATTTAAAAGATGAATATGCTTTGTCAGAGACGGAACAGCAAGCTACAATGGCATTGTACGCTGAAATGATGAATGCGACAAATGATGGAAAAGCGATTTCGCCTATGAATTTTGACAAGAAAGCGTATCAAAATAGTGAAATCTACAAGGCAAAAAGCGATATTGAGAAGCAAACTTCTGAATATCTGAAAATCAAAAAAGAACAAGAAGAAGCCCGCGAGATCGCAAAGGAACAAGAAGCGCTCGCCAACCGCCTTGGTATGAAAAAGCCCTCGATTAATGGGAAGGTTATAATGGACAAGGTATAAAATGGAGAGGTTATACAGATAAGGATGGGGCAGTGATCTCGTTTTATCCTGAATTATAGGTGGGAGGATTCAGAGTATGTTAAAAAAAATTTTAGAAACTCAAATGTTAAGAGATGAACATTTTCCTGTGGTGGCTTTTTTCAATGCCATTACTGATGATAGCTTTGTAAATATTGTTCAGCATTTATCTACGGGAGTAGGTTATGGAATTAACGATGTTGATTGCTCATTTCCAAATGATCTGGAACCCGACGAGGAGCCCTTTCATGGAGTACTATTTGCACTTCATGATGATGAGGTTATTGTTGATTATCAAACATTCTACTATTATCTTGAGCAAGTCTGTAACATGTATATTACAGAGTATCCCCAGGATAAGAAAACTATTAGTGAGGTGTTAAGGAAGGCATTTGAAAGATATAGATTGGCCAATTGACAAAAGCAACCTCTGAAAATAGTTGAGCAATTATGTATTGAAATTAGTAGGATGATTAAAGACAATACAATTAATAAATTTAATTAGATTTTATGGTGAGTGTTTTTTGAATGAGGGATACTTTACATCATTTTCTTTGAATATAGGTCTGAAAAAAGTATAGATGTTAAACAGTGAAATAGCCAAGCCACTTTAACAGCGAACTTTTTCATAAGAAATGAAGTTGGTACAATAAACAGAAAAACATCCTCTAATAATACATAGAGAATGCTGCTCTGTTTAGAAGGGGAAATAATTTTAATTTATTTGTTCAATCAGATTCACAAATTCGAGTTCAATATTCCCCTTTAATTTTAAAAAATGACCCACGAATCGTTCCAGCTAGTTTAGACTTCTGCCTAGCAAATTTAAATTTCCCTTCTAATTCCTTTGGTACTTCCATACCTTCAGAAAGCTTAAAACCAACAGCACGTTTTTTCGGGTCATCCAATGTATACAGGACGTTAATTGCAAGACCATCCTCATAAAAGACGTAGGTCCATTTGATATTTTCTACTTGAAAACTTGCCGTTTCTAAAGGTTTGGCTGCAAACTCTAATTCACGTTCTTCTTTTAACACTCGGTTCACATAATCAAGGGTATCTTGACTTTCGCTAGCAGGCAATACTGTAAATTCATGCTTATATTTGTTCATAAAGTAACGAGCCTCATTAGCTCGTAAGCCAGCAAGTGCTTCTGCTACAGGTGAAGACTCTAAACCAATCGTAGACACATTTTTAAAATCAACGATATAAGCCATTTCTATCCCTCCATATCCTTCTTATTTCCGTACAACAGGAATCCACATCTCACCAAGTAATAAGCCGTTTCGCTGACCCATCTCTACCACTGCATTTGGTCCACCAACATAGGCGAAATTCTTTGCTTCAGGCAAGACTTGACCAAATGCAATACCAGTAAGCGTTTGATGCAATTCATCAGCCGTTTTAGCTTCCCCTTTAACGATTAGATATTCCCCTTTAGGAAATTGAATCACTCTGTCTGCTTCTGGTAACGATTCCTCTGTCATGACCCCGACATAATGCATCAGCTTGTTATTTACCGCTTCGTTTACGATAAAAATATAGTCATTTGTGGCAATGGCTTTTAAAGTGTCAAGCTTACCTTCTTGTGTGACTGCTTGCCAAAAGTCTGCTTTTTCCTTCGTGATGCCCGCATAGTCTGTGTAATGACTCTTAAGTTCAGTTCCAATACCTAACACGTTAAAGCTGTCTTTTTCTTCTAGTATATAATCTGTCATATTCTACACATCCTCTTCAAAAAATGAATCAAATGATTCTTTCTTTCACTTGATAGGTATATAATAGGCTTAAACCATGTCAAAAAATGATACTGTTTAGAGGGACCAGATGAAAAAAGTTGAACGGATTAATACCATCATGCGTTATATTAACAACCGCGCCCACTTTACAATTTCTGAAATCATGAGAGAATTTAATATCTCTCGTTCGACAGCAATTAGAGACATCAGAGAAATTGAAGCTATGGGGATGCCGCTTGTCGCAGAAGTCGGAAGGGACGGGGGATATTTTGTGATGAACAACTCTGTCCTGCCAACTGTTCGTTTTACCGATAATGAGATTAAAGCTCTTTTTATTGCCTTTATGGCCACGAGAAACCAACAACTCCCTTATTTAAAGAGTCGCCAGTCTTTAGCTGAAAAATTACTAGGACTCATCTCAGAAACTCAGCAAGATGACCTTGTTCTTTTAAATCGCCTCTTGCTATTTGAAGGGACTAATCCGAATAATCCTGACCTGCTTGATTTGACAGATCTCCCTCATCCCATGTTAGAAAAATTAATCCAACTGCTTATTTTGGATCGATATTTACTGATTACCATGAGAGAGGAGAAAGTGATAAAGTCCTATCCTATTTACCTTTTGAACCTTTATCGTGAAAAAAGCCTGTGGCTGATTGAAGGCTTTGATTTAAAGGAAGAGAAGAAACGGATTTTGCCTGTCGACAATCTCACAGATGTAGAACCATGCTCTACAAAAAATAGATTAAGCAGGAAAAAGATTTTAGAAAAACTAAGTAAGCAGGAGGAAGTAATCAACCTTGTCCTTGAACTTGGTCCAAAGGCAATTGCACAGTTCAAAAAATACCATCCTTTCAAAATGTCAATTTCTTATACGAACCCTTACCAAACTACAGCCATTCTAAAGACTTTTATCGATGTTAATCATTCAGAAGAAATATCCGAAATAACAAATTGGCTATTTTTCCTAGGCGAGGATATCAAGGTCAGGGAAATGCCTGTAGAAATCTTGGAAAGTTTACAAAAGAGACTACTCCTATATTGTCCATAATCAATGCTGGTTAGACCTCATATTAGAGACATGACGGTGAGCCGTATCACAATTGGTAAAGTAGAAAGGTCAAGTGAAATTGTGATAAAGAGTCGATTCACAAAATTCACGCTCAAAGTTTCAAAAAATGAACCATCAATCTTATTTCCATGCTTCTTTTAATAAACAAATACCTCTTTTGATTTGTTCAAGAGAAAGGTTTGCGAAACCGAGCAGTATGTGAGGTAGTACAGGTGGATCTTCTATAAATAAATGACTTGTTGGATAAACTTTTACATGCTGTTGCAGAGCTTTTTCAATTAATTCTTTTTCGGAAAAGGGAGTGTGTATACGTAACATGATATATAATCCTGCCTTGTCACCAATGATCTCAATCTGCTCTCCAAATAGATGGTGAACTTGTTGAACCAATAAGTTCATTTTCCTTTTATAAGTATTGCGCATACGCTTAATATGCTTTGTCCATTCCCCACTTTTCATAAATTCAGTCATGGTCAGCTGATGCAGTAAAGAAGCATTATGTTCGAAATGTTGAAATTGACTAATATAGATATTGATTAATGAATCAGGTAAAACCATATATGCTAATCGTATAGCAGGTAGAAATGCTTTTGAAAACGTCCCAAAATAAATGACATGTGCAGCGTCTAAAGAGGCTAAAGCAGGAAATGGTTTTTGTCCATATCGAAATTCTCCATCGTAATCATCCTCTAATAAGTAACCGTTATTTGATCGTACCCATTGAATCAATTCCATTCTTTGTTGAATCGATAGTGCAGTACCAGTAGGATATTGATGTGAAGGTGTAATATACAATAATTTCCCATTTTTATTTGCGAGTGAGTCCAATAATACGCCCTGTTTTGATGCAGGAATACTCTCAATTTCAAATCCATGTAAATCAAGGACCTCCCGTACACCGCTATAACCAGGGTTTTCAACAATCATACTAGAAAAACTTTCTTTTAATAGAAATCCTAAATACAACAGTAGTTGTTGTGTATTACTTCCAATAATCATGTTTTTGGGGTTAATGATCATACCTCTCGCTTGGAATAAGTAATCAGCCAGTTCTTGTTTAAACTCCGGCTCTCCAAAAGGATTTCCATATTGAAAGCTAATGGATTGCTGCAGGACTCTGTTGGAAATTTGCCGCCAAACTTTTAAAGGGAATTGTTCCTCATCAACAGCACTTGCTTTGAAATCAATGAAATCGATCGATGGTGTTGGTTGAGTTCTAGGTACTTCAAGAATAGGAGTGTGAAGAAATATCGGTTCAAATTCATTGACAGTATAGCCTTTACGCTCATTGGCTTGAATGTATCCTTCAGCTAATAATTGATCATATGCTTGTAGTGTTGTGTGGCGACTAACACCTAGATCATCTGCTAGTGAACGAATTGAAGGAAGATTTTCTCCTGTTTTTAAATTTCCCTCCTCGATTAATGTTTTAAATTGCTCATAAATTTGTTTATATTTTGGTTGATTGACACTGAAAGGGAAAACATAATGTTTCATCTCTTCATTCCTCCCTTCTGACATTTTATAAAGTATAAATCTGTACATTTTCACATGTCAGAATATCGATTATTATACTACTAATTGATACGAAAAGGGGTTAGAAGAATGGATATAGTAAGAGCGAATGAAAATGATTTAATGCAAGTTGCGGTTCTGTTTGATCAATATCGCCAATTTTATAAGCAGCTTTCTAATGTAGAAGGTGCTTATCATTTTCTAGCGGAACGATACCGTAAACAAGAGTCTATTTTGTTTGTTGCAAAGCAAGATGAACAGTATTTAGGATTTGTCCAATTGTATCCAACATTTTCATCTGTCGCGATGAAAGATGCGTTCATTTTAAATGATTTGTTTGTTATAAACGATTTTCGTCAAAAGGGGATAGGTAAGCAATTGATGAAAAAAGCATTTTCATTTGCAAACGAAAAAGGGGCCCGATTTATCTGTTTAGAAACAGCGACTTCTAATATAAAAGCACAACAATTGTATGAAAAAATGGGGATGACAATAGATTCTTCAACTCAGCACTATATTTATTATTTGGATTGAACATAGAAGAATGAAGTTTTGCTAATATAACTCGGTCAAAAAGATGAATATGCTTTGTCAGAGACGGATCAGCAAGCTACAATGGCATTGTACACTGAATTGATTGCAACAAAATGTCGAAACAGCGATTCCTATGGATTTTGACAAGAAAGACATTAAAAAACACAAAAGGGGTTAATTTTATTGAATTCTTATGATGAAGATCTAATAAAGGATTTGGAATTAAAAGACCTTCTTAAATATGTCAAAGTACATAAAAATCCAAAAATTTATTTAGACTTAATAGACCAAAAATTTGATTTTGCTGGTTCAAAAATAGATTGGCTACAAACCAATAAACATCATAGTAAGAGCTCAAATCATGAATCGTTACTTTCTGATGCTCTTCTATTTATAACTGAATTAAAAGAAAAATATTTAGATAATAACTTACAAGTAATTTACATAGGGGATAACCTTACAGAGTTTGGGTACCAGTTTGAATTAAAACATCTAGAAGAGTTACTAGTCTATTTTTTAGATATCCCACAGCACCACTACTTTATATCATTAGAAGGTGATTGGTGTATTTGTATTTCATTTGAAAACGATTTGGATTTTGGATTTAGTTTAAACAAAAAATAAATTTAAGCGTCACATATGGGAAAAATAAAAATGATAAGAAGTGAAAAAACCTTGACTGGATTTATACCATTCAAGGCTTTTTGTGTTTATTCGTCCTCAAACAAGTAAAAGAAAACAAAGGACTCTTTGTATACAAACCTGAAAGCACACTCAAATGGTGTGTTTTTCTTATGAAAGGAGCACACAATCGCTGCACAGCACGCGCTGAAGACATTTGGGCTTCTTTGATGTATGTGAGTTGATTAGACTTATAACCAAAGGGGAAGAAAGGAGGAATTCCAACTGTACTTAACCAAAAGGGGCACTACTTTGCTATCTATGCTGCTTCATACGACATCTTATTTATCAATAGAAGATTTACAGAATCGAATGAATGTCTCGACTCGAACCGTTTACGCTGAAATCAAACGAATGAACAGCTGGCTGGAAACACATCAGCTTAGTGGTGTGCAGCGAAAAGGCCATCTTGGCTATTATTTAAATCCTCATGAAAAAGAAGTCATTATTCAAAAAGCCGACACCATTCTTATTGGTCAAGATTATGAACCATGTGTAAAGGAACGAAGGGCCATCTTGCTTTTATCCATTGCATGTAGCGAGCATTGCCTAAGAATTGATGATTTTATGAAGATGACAAAGGTGAGCCGAAATACTTTGCTCGAGGATATGAAACAGCTAAAAGAAGCGCTCTCAAAGCAGGAGATCACGCTCCGCTATCAATCAGCAAGCGGCTATGTGATGTCAGGAGACGAAAGGGCCATTCGATTGGCACTCAAGCCTTATATATATTTCATTCGCACAATGATCAAAAACGAAAAAACGTTTCCATCGTTTTGGTTAAAGGGACCTATTTCATCCAAACGGGTACACCAGCTCCTCCAGCAGTCAGAACAAGAACTTAAGCTTGAATTTGCAGATGAGATGCTGGATCAGCTCTCTTTGGATCTCTTTTTTTACTTCAAGCGGATGAAGCTAGGGCATGCTGTACACATTTCAAACGAAGAAAAGCGAACATTGCAGGAAACAGAGGAATGCTTGGCGGCTATTCGTTTCATGGCGCAGATTCAAAAAGAGGCCAGTCTCATTGTTCATGATGATGAGATCTATTTTCTTAGCACCTTATGGCTCAGTGCCAAAAAACAAAAACTTCCATCAATTAAAAAACCAGAAGAACATCTCATTCGCACCATCGCCAGACAAATGATATTGGACTTTCAGCGATATGCTTGTATTTCCTTTCAAGAACCAAAAGCATTAGAGCAAAACTTAACAATGCATTTAATTCCAGCTTATTACAGGCTCATCTATCACATTGGTATGATCAACGAACTGACGGATTCTATAAAAAAAACACAGCCAGAAGTGTTTGAAATCACTCAGAAAGTTGCATGCCATTTAGAAAAGGCGGCCTGTTCAAAGTTGAGTGACCATGAAATTGCATATCTCGCCATGCATTTTGGCAGCTGGATGAGAAGAGAAGGAATTTCATCAATTGTCAGGCGTTCTGTATACATTGTCTGCGGAGAAGGAATTGGCACAAGTAACATGCTGAAAACTCAGCTTCTCGAATTAATCGGCTACATTGAAGTACGCGGACTGTTATCAAAGCGTGCATATGAAGAATTAGCAGCCGTTGATGCAGATTTCGTTGTGTCAACAACACCTATATCGTTTAAAGGAAAACCAGTTCATCTCGTTCATCCTATTTTAACTGCCTATGAGAAAAAAACATTACTTCAATACGGGAAAGGCTTAGAAACGAAGGTTGACGAGCAGCATGTAAACGCTTTATTCAACATCATTCAGCAGCATACCATTGTACAAAATAAACAAGCACTGCTTCATGACATTCAGGAGCTGCTTCATCCCACATATGTATCCTATCAGAAAGGGTGGAACCCAGTGTTAAATGATTTATTAACAGAACAAACCATCAAGCTCCACCAAACAGCCGACACATGGCAAGAGGCGATTACAAAAGCGTCGCAGCCATTACTTGAGCAAAATGCTATTAAACCAAGTTATGTGGAAGCCATGATACAGTCTGTTCATCAAAATGGTCCTTATATTGTCATTGCACCACAAGTGGCTATCCCACATGCAAGGCCCGAGGAAGGCGTGAACAAATTGAGCATGACGCTTATGTCATTCAACCAGCCCATTTCGTTTTCAAAGGATGGAAAAAAGCAGGTGCGGCTCGTCATTGTGTTAGCTGCCATTGACAGCATGAGCCACTTGAAAGCACTCAAACAGCTGACCATGCTGTTAAGTGAAGAGAAACGGACGAAACAATTGATTGAAGCAGAAGATTTAGCATCGGTTCAAAAACTAATTGATCAATTTTCACAAGTATAAAGGGGGAGTAAGAAAATGAAAAAAATTCTTGTTGTGTGTGGAAACGGGTTAGGAAGCAGCTTTATTGTAGAAATGAATGTCAAAAAAGCATTAGAAGAATTAGGTCTTAAAGCTGAAGTGGATCATACCGATCTCAGTACAAGTAAAAATGAACAAGCAGACCTTTATATCGGAGCAGCTGATATTATTGACCAGCTGAATGACGGCACAAGAAATGTGGCTGGCTTAAATAATTTGTTAGACCAGAAAGCCATTAAAGACGTCCTTCGTCAACACATTTAAGTCATGAAAAAGGGGGATTCACATCATGATAGAACTGATCATGAATGATATATTGGGCACACCTGCCATTCTCATCGGTTTGTTTGCACTAGCCGGTTTACTTTTGCAGAAAAAATCTGCTGCAGACACTGTGTCAGGCACCTTGAAAACAACCATGGGTTTCTTAATATTAGGGGCGGGCGCTACAGTCGTCTCTGATTCACTTGGGGTTTTTCGAAAGATGTTTGAAGCAGCCTTTCACATTCAAGGGGTTGTCCCAAATACAGATGCTATGGCCGCCATTGCTCAAAAGGAATTCGGTACACAGACAGCACTTATCATGATTTTTGGTATGCTGGTCAATTTGTTACTTGCAAGATTTACACCCTTTAAATACGTCTTTTTGACTGGTCACCACACGTTGTATATGGCGGCGATGCTCGCCGTCGTTCTCTCGACAGCCGGCATGCACGGGTGGGTGCTCATCTCCACTGGTTCCATGATATTAGGTGCAGCTATGGTCATTGCACCCGCAATCCTTCAGCCGTTTACGAGGAAAGTCACCGGAAGCAATGATCTCGCGCTCGGACACTTCAGTACTTTCGGTTATTTTACTGCGGGAATGATCGGCAAATGGGTTGGATCTCCAGAAAAATCAACGGAAACCATTCAAGTGCCTAAATCACTCGGTTTTCTAAGAGATACATCTGTTGCCATTTCGATTACGATGGCTTTGCTGTTCTTTGCCATTGCACCGTTTGCAGGAATTCCTTTTATAGAACAAATTAGCGGGGGCACGAACTTCGCTGTCTTCATTCTTATTCAGGCGATTACGTTTGCTGCTGGTGTGTACATTATTTTAGCAGGGGTACGGATGGCCATTGGCGAGATCGTGCCTGCTTTTAAAGGGATTGCCGATCGATTCGTGAAGGGGGCAAAGCCGGCACTTGATGCGCCAACTGTTTTTCCATTTGCCCCAAATGCGGTCATTATCGGTTTTTTATGCAGCTTTGCAGGAGGCATCGTATCCATTTTTCTTTTACCTTTGTTTGGTTTAACTGTCATTGTCCCTGGTCTTGTCCCGCACTTTTTTTGCGGTGCTACAGCAGGCGTATATGGCAATGCAACAGGAGGGGTAAGAGGTGCTGTCGCTGGGTCCTTTGTAAATGGATTGCTTCTTTCCTTTCTACCCGCTTGTTTATTACCTGTGTTAGGAACCCTTGGCTTTGAAGGGACAACGTTCGGAGATACAGACTTTGGTATCATCGGAATCTTGATTGGATTGATCAAGTTTTTATTTCAGCTGTAAAGGAGGAGCCAGAGAATGACAGCCGTTTTTTCACCTTCACTGATGTGCATGGATTTAACGCACTTCCGTGAACAAATTCATCTTCTCAACACGAGAGCAGACCGGTACCATGTCGATGTGATGGATGGGCATTATGTGAAGAATATGACGTTATCACCCTTTTTCATTGAACAGCTTCGGAAAATAACAAATTTACCGATTGATGTTCATCTAATGGCCGAACACCCTCAGGAATTTTTAATCGATGCATGTATTGATGCAGGCGCAACGATGATTTGTTTACACCCAGAAGTCGTGCAAAAAGATGCCTTTCGAATGATCCGGCATATTCACCAAAGAAAATGTGAGGTTGGCTTTGTTCTAAATCCCGCCACACCTGTTACAGCATTAGATTCCTTTATTCATTTAATAGACAGAGTGACGATCATGACAATCGATCCAGGCTTTGCCGGACAGCCTTTTATTAAAGAAATGCTTCAGAAAATTAAACAGGTGAGAAATATCAAAAAACACGGAGGATACTCGTTTTCAATTGAAGTAGACGGTTCTTGTAATGAGAGCACGTTCCGGCTGCTTGCTGAGGCTGGAAATGAGATCTACATCATCGGCACCTCAGGTTTATTTGGACTTCATAAAGAACTCGATACTGCTTGGGACAAAATGAAGCAAATATTTGCAAAAGAAACAGCCTCAATCGAATCACGTTAGTAAAAGAGAGGATGAAAACCATCCTCTTTTTTACGCAAATTTTACTAAAACACAATTCATTCACCAAAACTTACCCAAAAACAAAAGAAAAATCACAAATTCATAATTGAAAGCGCTTTATTAATATGTTATCCTTCAAATATCTTTAGTAAATATTTAGTCAAATAACGATGAGGAGTTTGCCTATGACCACACTCAAAGATATTGCTCATGATGCAAAAGTGTCCGTTTCCACTGTATCCCGTGTGTTAAATGGCGATCAAACGCTTGCTGTTTCACACGCAACGAGACAAAACATCCTCGACATTGCTAAGAAGTTAAACTACACCCCAGTGAGAGCAAGAAAAGCCGATCAAGCAGAAGAAAAAAGCCCATCTGAATCCCCAGTCATCGGTGTCGTTGTCGCTCAATCCATTGACGAAGAATTAAATGATCCCTTTTTTTCCTCGATTCGAAAAGGAATTGAAAAAGAATATGCCAAACAAGGCTTGTCCACTCTCCATACCTTTCGCCTAAGAAGCATGGATAAAGGGGCGATACTAAAGGATATTGACGGTTTGATCGTCATTGGACGAATCAGCCCAGATACGGTTGAAAAAATGACAAATCGAATGGAACACATTGTTTTTATCAATCATTATGCGGATGAAGATTTGTATGATTGTGTACATGTGGATTTTGTCAGAGCGGCAGATCGCGCCATTCGCCATCTGCAATCTCTCGGCTATACACATCTAGGCTATATTGGCGGGAAAGAGCGGGAGCATTATTTTGAAGGTAATGCTGTGATTGAGGACGAAAGACAAACGACGTTTATGAAAAGAATGCAGGAGGCGGGAACTCTTCATATGGAAGACATCCACATTGGTGAATACTCCATGCAAGAAGGCTATACGCTGATGCAGCAAGCGATCAAAAAAGGAAAACTGCCGCAAGCCTTTTTCATTGGAAGTGACTCTATGGCAATCGGGGCAATGCGCGCTCTGCATGAAGCCGGTCTACACATACCTTCAGATGTATCCATTGTTGGATTTAATGACATTGAAGCCGCTTCATTTTCAAGCCCGCCGCTTACAACCGTCAAAGTATATACAGAAGAAATGGGGGAAGTCGGCCTGAAGCTTTTGCTTGAGAGAATAAACGGAAGAAAACTTCCTCTAAAAGTCGTCGTGCCAACAACACTCATCGAGCGAGGCAGTACATGTCTCATCCATGAAAGGAGGTGAACCATCGATTTCAGCTAACAAAAAAAGAGACAAAAAAGCAGAAAGCAAGCTGCTTAGCATGATGGCCAGATCATGCTGAACACAAGGCAGCCTGCCGATATGCTCTCTTATCTCTTTGAAAAGAATAGAATTCCAGTATAATGGACTTCTTTTGTTTCCGCAACTGCATGAATTCTACCGATTATCGTCTGAATTTTCAGTGATCAAAAGGAGGAAAACATGAATAAAAAAATCATGCTGCTGACTGCAGCCATTTTCTTGACCATGATGTTGTCTGCCTGCGGCAATAACGGCTCTTCTGAAGCAAATGGAAAGATCACCTTGACGCTATTTTCAACGATGAGCAACAGCGGGGAAAGAAAAGCGTTTGAAGAAGTCATTCGTGAGTTTGAAAAGGAGCATCAACAGATTCGAATCGATGCCAATTTCCCAGGCAACAGCTATGAAGATATGATCCGCGTCAAAATGGGGGCAAATGATATGCCAGACCTGTTTGATACACATGGCTGGGCCAAACTGCGCTATAGCGAGTATGTGGCTGATTTAAAAGAGATGGATTGGGTCAAACAGCTTGATCCTTCACTCGACCAGATTTTAAAGGACCAAGATGGCAAAGTGTACGCCTATCCGCTGAATCAAGCAAAAGACGGGCTTAGCTTTAATGCCAATCTATTAAAGGATTATGGCATTGAAGTCCCTAGAACACTTGATGAATTAAAATCTGCTTTGCTGACGGTGAAAGAAAAAAGTAAAGGAGATGTTGTGCCGCTCTGGATACCAGGAGGAGATAACTCAAATATTGCCCAAGTCTTTGATGAGCTGGCGACGCCTTTATTAATCACCGATCAAAAGCATCAATACGGAAAAGAACTTGAAAACGGATCATTTGATTGGTCTCTCTATACACCGCTTGCCCAGTTTATGAAAGATTTGAAGGATCAAGACCTTTTAAACAAGGATGTCCTAACAGCGAAACTATCTCAAGCGCCTGAACTCATGGCACAAAACAAAATCGCCTTCACCTTTGTCGGAGGATCCTTAGGACCTGAAGCAACAGAGCTGAATTCATCGATCAAAGTAGGCACGATGCCTGTTCCAGCCATTCATGAAGGAGATGAACAAAGCTGGATTGGCGGCGAACGGTTTACTGTCGCTGCTTGGAAAGACTCTAAGCATCTAAAAGAAGCAAAACAATTCATCGATTTTTTAGCAAAACCTGAAAACGCAAAAAAAATAGCAGAGGGCACATCCTCTGAAACAGCTCTAAAACAAGTGAAAGCGAAAAACTATTACTCTACCTTTTACGATCAATACGAACAGGTGAAGATTGAACCGTATTTCGATCGAAAATACTTACCAAGCGGAATGTGGGCGGTCATGGCAACAACGGGGCAAGAATTATTAGCAGGCTCCATCACACCAGAACAGTTATCAAAGAAAATGGAAGAGGAATATAAGCGTTTGAAAAAACAATAGCCGATGGATGCTGAAACAGGAGTGAAGCCAATGAATGACATCACAAAAGCAAAGCAGCCAGCCGCATTCACCTCTTTACCAAAACAAAAGATACAAAAACGCCAGAACACCTCACTTTGGTGGATGTACATGCCAGCTGTTCTCGTCGTCAGTACCTTTATCATTTATCCTTTTTTGAACGGCATTCAGCTTTCTTTTACGAATTGGAACGGTTTCTCACAAACTTATCAATGGATTGGTCTTGAGCAATATCAAAGGCTGCTGCAGGATCCAGCGACATGGCTTGTTGTCAAAAACACGCTTCTCTATGGAATTGGGAGCACCATCTTACAAAATATCATCGGACTTGGATATGCTCTTTTATTAAATCAAAGCTTAAAGATGAAAGCCATCACAAGAACGGTCATCTATTTACCTGTCATGATCAGCCCGATTGCGATGGGCTATATTTGGTATTTTGTGTTTGCATACCAAGGCGGGGCCTTAAATGATGTGGTGACGTTTTTTGGATTTGATCAAATGAATGCGCTCGGCAACCCGCAATTAAACACATGGATCATTGTGCTTGTCAACACATATCAATTCGTCGGGATTGCGATGATCATTTATTTAGCAGGACTTCAAAGTATTCCAAAGGATTATTATGAAGCGGCACAATTAGACGGCGCATCGAGCCTCCAGCAATTCAGACGGATCACATTGCCGCTGCTTATGCCGTCGATCACCATTAATGTTGTGCTGAATGTCATTGGCGGGCTCAAGCTCTTTGATGTCATTGTGGCACTCACAGGCGGCGGTCCTGGAGATTCCTCGCAATCCATGTCGACCTTTATGTATGATCTGTATTTCAAACGTCAGGATGCAGGCTATGCAGCGACACAAGGGGTTTTCATGGCGGTCATCATCCTTGTCATTAGTGTCGCAGCGCTGATTTATTTCAAACGAAAGGAGACCGAGGTGTGATGGATAACGCCTATAAACGCAAGAAAAAATGGTACTCCGTCCTCGCACTATTGATCACATTGCTACACCTCATTCCATTTTATATTTTGGTGACGACATCATTAAAGGGGATAGGAGATTTTAGTTCAAAATGGCTGTTTCCGAAAGCACTGCATCTTGAAAACTTCCGCACAACATGGACAGAGGCTCAGCTTGGCCAGTCCTTTTTGAATACAGTGATCATTACGTTCAGTTCCGCTGTATTGCTCATTTTCTTTGGATCTCTTGCAGCCTATCCGCTTGCAAGAAGGAACACAAAGCTGAATAAAGCAGTCTATGTTTTATTTATTGCCATTATGGTCATTCCACCGCTTACAGCCCTTGTCCCGCTCTATAAAATGGTCGTTCAAATCGGGATGATGAATACCTATCAAATTGCTATTTTAAATAATGTGGCTGCTTTTTTGCCGCTGACGATTTTCTTATACGCAGGCTTTATCAGGTCGACAATTCCAAAGGAACTTGAAGAAGCTGCCCGTATTGATGGGGCAGGGACACTCAGAGTTTTTTTCACTGTCGTATTTCCGCTTTTGAAGCCCATTACCGCTTCAGTGTTAATCATTGCCTGCGTGTATATTTGGAACGACTATCAATTTGCTATCTTCTTTCTGCAAGATAAAGAGATGCATACACTCACAGTCGCCTTATCCCATTTTTTTGGTCAAAATCAGCATCAGCTTCAGCTCGTTGGGGCAGCTGCACTCATTGCGATGCTGCCAATGGTCACGATGTTTTTACTTTTGCAAAAACATTTTATCGCAGGGCTTTCACAAGGCTCTGTCAAAGGCTAGCCCAATATGGATGTAAAAAGGAGAATCGTCTATGTCTAAAATTACATTTATCGGTGCAGGGAGTACCGTGTTTGCTAAAAATATATTAGGAGATTGTCTGTTTGTTCCCGCCCTTGCAGGCTTTGAATTCGCATTATATGATATCGACCACAACCGGCTGAAAGAATCAGAAACGATGCTCCGGCATTTAAAAGCAAATTACGGTGCAAATGTGACCATCCAGTCCTATCACAACCGGAAAGAAGCCTTACAGGATGCGAAATATGTCATCAATGCCATCCAGGTCGGAGGCTACCGTCCAAGTACTGTCATTGATTTTGAAATACCAAAAAAATACGGATTAAGACAAACGATTGCAGATACGGTAGGGATCGGCGGCATCTTCCGCTCCCTTCGAACAATCCCTGTCATGCTTGACTTTGCAAAGGATATGGAAGAGGTTTGCCCAAATGCTTTATTGTTAAATTACACGAACCCAATGGCCACACTGACTGGGGTGATGCTGCGCTATACTCAGGTTCAAACGGTTGGTCTCTGTCATAGTGTGCAGGTGTGTACAAAGGACCTATTTGAATCTCTTGAAATGGATCATGAAGGCATTGAAGAAAAAATCGCCGGCATTAACCATATGGCATGGTTATTAGAGGTAAAACGGGATGGTAAAGACTTGTATCCAGAAATCAAAAGACGAGCAAAAGAAAAACAGCAATCGCGGCATCATGATATGGTTCGTTTTGAACTGATGGATAAATTCGGCTACTATGTCACAGAATCCTCAGAGCACAATGCCGAATACCATCCATATTTCATCAAATCAAGGTACCCAGAACTAATCGGTCAGTTTAACATTCCGCTCGATGAATACCCGAGACGCTGCGAGGAACAAATCAAAAATTGGAATACAATGAAGCATGACCTTGTAGGAAACACACAGATCACACATACCCGCTCTAAAGAATATGGTTCCCGTATCATTGAAGCCATCGAAACGAACGTTCCCTTTAAATTTGGAGGAAATGTTCTAAACACTGGCGGGCTCATTGACAACCTGCCTGAAAAAGCCTGTGTAGAAGTACCGTGTGTGGCAGATCGAAGCGGCATCATGCCATGCTATGTCGGAGAGATTCCTGAACAATTGGCTGGACTCAACCGAACGAATATCAGCTCACAGCTGATGACCATTGAAGCAGCAATCAGCGGTAAAAAAGAACACATTTATCAAGCGGCTCTACTGGATCCACACACAAGCGCTGAATTATCAATTGACGACACCATTAAATTATGTGATGAACTCATTGAAGCACATGGAGAGATGCTGCCAAATTATATAGAACCAAATCAATATGCCGCATCAACCAAATAACAGAAATGAACCAGTCTCTACCTGATGCACCGCGCATCAGGTTTTTGTTATGAAGCAAAAAGAGGATTGACTGAGGGCCATTTTAATATTATGATTTTTCTAAAGTTAATCAACAGTTAACCAAAAAAACACCATGAATTTTTGGCATTCTAGTGTCATATGTCACAAACAAACCAGTTTATCACAACGTAAACCAAAACTGCCGTTTGATTTGACAAAGAGTGTATACAGATGAATGCCCGTTAGATGAGACAATGACGATACATACACATCCTTTAACAAGACATTCTTTAACAAAGAGGAGAGAGGGAACATGACCAAAACAGATGTACAAACGTTGAAAAATTATATCGGCGGACAATGGATTGAAGCAGAAACAAGTCAAACAGAAGCAGTGTATAACCCAGCCACTGGCGAAATCATCGCGGAAGTGCCGCTTTCAACAAAAACAGATGTTGAACGTGCGGTACAAGCAGCACAGGAAGCGTTTACTACTTGGTCTAATACTGCTGTTCCCAGACGTGCACGCATTTTATTTAAATACCAGCAGTTACTCGTTGAGAACTGGGATGAGCTGGCTGAACTTGTCACGATTGAAAACGGAAAAAGTGTAACTGAGGCAAAAGGAGAAGTACAGCGAGGCATTGAATGCGTCGAATTCGCAGCCGGCGCCCCAACTTTAATGATGGGAAAACAATTGCCTGATATTGCAACCGGGCTAGAGTCTGGCATGTACCGTTATCCAATTGGCGTCATCGGCGGCATTACGCCATTTAACTTTCCAATGATGGTTCCATGCTGGATGTTCCCGCTTGCCATTGCCTGCGGAAATACGTTTGTTTTAAAACCTTCAGAACGAACACCTATTCTTGCAGCACGGTTAACAGAGCTGTTTGAAGAAGCAGGTCTTCCAAAAGGTGTTCTCAACATTGTCAATGGAGCGCACGATGTCGTCAACGGCCTGCTTGAACATCAAAAGGTCAAAGCCATATCGTTTGTCGGCTCTCAGCCAGTCGCAGAATATGTCTATAAAAAAGGAACAGAGCATGGCAAACGTGTCCAAGCACTTGCAGGGGCAAAGAATCACTCTATCGTCCTCAAAGATGCGGATTTAGACGCGGCAACCAAACAAATCATCGGGGCTGCCTTCGGATCAGCAGGAGAGCGCTGCATGGCCGCAGCCGTTGTCGCAGTGGAAGAAGAAGTGGCGGATGAGTTGATTCAAAAATTAGTTGATGAATCAAACGAGCTCGTCATTGGAAACGGGATTAATGAAGACGTCTTTCTTGGTCCAGTCATTCGAAAGGAACATAAAGAACGAACGCTTCAATACATCCAGTCAGGGATTGAAGAAGGAGCAAGCCTCATTCGTGATGGCCGGCAAGATGATCAAACAAATGGAGAAGGGTATTTCGTCGGACCGACAATCTTTGATCATGTCACAAATCAAATGAAAATTTGGGAGGACGAGATTTTCGCCCCAGTCTTATCAATTGTCCGTGTTTCTTCATTAGCAGAAGCAATCGACCTGTCCAATCAATCAAAATTTGCGAACGGTGCCTGCCTGTATACGGACAGTGCATCAAGCATAAGAGAATTTCGCGAAAACATCGAAGCGGGCATGCTCGGCGTAAACATCGGTGTACCCGCACCAATGGCATTCTTCCCGTTTTCCGGCTGGAAGGATTCTTTCTACGGAGACTTGCATGCCAATGGTACTGACGGAGTAGAATTTTACACAAGAAAGAAAATGGTCACCGCTCGTTATATGTAAGCTACATGCAATGAATCATGATGAAAAAATGCAGCCCCAGCATGGGAGACTGCATTTTTTGTTGTCTCCTAGTCAAAAAGTAAGGGTTTTCATCTTGATTCCATCAAGGATTTGCACTAGAAATCATTCTTTCTATTCATTCTTCATCAGTACCTATCAACATATTTTGAAATTGGGCCTAAACCCCAATATTAGGAAGATGAAAACAGGAGGAAATGAAACGATGAGGACGAGGATGAAGTGCGGCGTTGGTTTATTGATTTTTGCTTTGGTACTGAGCTTTTTACCCGTATATGATGCGAGTGCGGCAAGCACAACAATTGCTAAACGTGTAGGAAATGCAAACCCGCTCATAGACCACCACTTGGGCGCTGATCCGTTTGCGCTCACCTATAACGGAAGAGTGTACATTTATATGTCGAGTGATGACTATGAATATCACAGCAACGGAACGATTAAAGATAATTCTTTTGCCAATTTGAATAGGGTTTTCGTCATCTCTTCAGCAGATATGGTGAACTGGACAGATCATGGCGCGATTCCAGTAGCCGGAGCAAATGGGGCAAATGGCGGCAGAGGAATTGCTAAATGGGCAGGTGCTTCCTGGGCTCCATCAGCGGCGGTGAAAAAAATCAATGGGAAGGATAAATTTTTCCTTTATTTCGCGAACAGCGGCGGAGGGATTGGCGTTCTGACAGCAGACTCCCCAATCGGTCCATGGACAGATCCTATCGGAAAAGCGCTCGTCACACCAAATACACCTGGAATGTCCGGTGTTGTATGGCTGTTTGATCCAGCCGTTTTTGTAGATGATGACGGCACTGGTTATTTATATGCCGGTGGAGGCGTTCCAGGCGGTTCTAATCCTACGCAGGGACAATGGGCCAATCCTAAAACAGCAAGAGTGCTAAAACTAGGGCCTGATATGACAAGTGTTGTGGGCAGCGCCTCGACCATTGATGCTCCTTTTATGTTTGAAGACTCTGGGATGCATAAGTATAACGGAACCTATTACTATTCCTATTGCATCAACTTTGGCGGCTCCCACCCAGCAGATAAACCACCTGGTGAGATCGGTTATATGACGAGCTCAAGTCCTATGGGTAACTTTACGTATAAAGGGCACTTCCTGAAAAATCCGGGTGCATTTTTCGGGGGAGGCGGTAACAACCATCACGCTGTGTTCAATTTTAAAAACGAGTGGTATGTCGTGTATCATACCCAAACGGTCAGCTCTGCCTTATATGGAGCAGGAAAAGGCTACAGATCTCCGCACATTAATAAGCTTGTGCATAATGCTGACGGCTCCCTTCGAGAGGTTGCAGCCAATTTTGAAGGGGTCAAACAGCTTTCGAACCTGAATCCTTATCAGCGGGTAGAAGCTGAAACATTTGCTTGGAATGGACGCATTTTAACAGAGGCCTCCTCAGCCCCAGGCGGACCGGTCAATAATCAGCATGTCACAAACATTCAAAACGGAGATTGGGTGGCTGCCAGTAACGTCGATTTCGGATCAAACGGCGCAAGAACATTTAAAGCGAATGTCGCATCAAATGCAGGCGGGAAAATAGAAGTACGCCTCGGAAGCCCTGACGGCAGACTCGTCGGAACACTAAATGTCCCTTCCACAGGCGGAACGAACAACTGGCGAGAAGTAGAAACAACTGTAAACGGAGCAGCTGGCGTACACAACGTATTTTTTGTCTTTAAAGGAACGGGTGCAAACCTATTTCAATTTGATTCCTGGCGGTTTACTCAATAACAAAGGATGACAAAATGATAGGAGAGTGGAAAAATTTGATGTCAATGATCAAAAAACCAATCTGCACTTTATTGGTCTGCTTCACCATGCTGTCTGTCATGTTCATCGGACCTTTCGTGACTGAAGTTTCAGCAGCAGATGCCAATATTAATATCAATGCAGAAAGACAAGTGATTCGCGGATTTGGCGGAATGAACCACCCGGCTTGGATTGGTGATTTGACCGCACCTCAAAGAGAAACTGCCTTTGGAAATAGGCAGAATCAGTTAGGATTTTCCATTCTAAGAATTTATGTAGATGAGAACAGAAATAATTGGCACAGAGAGGTCGCCACTGCCAAAAGAGCCATAGATCATGGAGCTTTAGTAATCGCTTCACCTTGGAATCCTCCAAGCCAAATGGTGGAGACCTTCAACCGTAATGGTACAACTGCAAAGCGGCTGAGATACAATCAATACGCCGCATATGCTCAGCATCTGAACGATTTTGTGACGTATATGAAAAATAATGGCGTCAACCTCTATGCGATATCAGTACAAAACGAGCCCGATTATGCACATGAATGGACATGGTGGACTCCTCAAGAAATCCTGCGTTTCATGAGAGAAAATGCCGGCTCCATTAATGCCCGCGTGATTGCGCCAGAGTCCTTTCAATACCTTAAAAATATATCAGATCCTATCTTAAACGATCCGCAGGCGCTTGGAAATATGGACATTCTCGGAGCCCATTTGTACGGAACCCAAATCAGCCAGCTTCCGTATCCTCTATTCAAACAAAAAGGAGGGGGAAAAGAGCTTTGGATGACAGAGGTCTACTACCCGAATAGCGATAACAATTCAGCCGACCGCTGGCCTGAGGCATTAGGGGTTTCAGAGCATATTCACCATTCGATGGTAGAAGGGGACTTTCAGGCATATGTTTGGTGGTACATCCGCAGATCCTACGGTCCTATGAAGGAAGACGGAATGATCAGTAAACGCGGTTACAACATGGCGCATTTCTCCAAATTTGTACGCCCAGGATACATCAGAATTGATGCAACGAAAAGTCCTGAACCAAATGTTTTCGTATCTGCCTATAAAGGAAACAACCAGGTCGTCATTGTCGCGATTAACAAAAACAATACAGGAGTCAATCAACACTTTGTGATGCAAAATGGAACTGCTTCGCAAGCGTCAAGATGGATTACAAGCAGCAACAGCAACCTTCAGCCTGGTACAGACTTAAATATATCAGGTAATCAATTTTGGGCCCATCTCCCAGCTCAAAGTGTGACCACATTTGTAGTCAAACGCTAGAATGAATTGAATCACGAAAAGCCAATTTTCTTTTGAAATGAGAAAATCGGCTTTTTTTATGCAAATAGGAAGTTGATTTTATCACTATGTACGCACATTGGGTATAATAATGACAATGACTTCAGGAGAGTGATCAATGTATGCCAAAGCTACAAAGCAAAGTATTAATCATCGATGACGAAAAAGAAATTTTAGAATTAATCAACACAGTATTAACAAGAGAAGGCATTGATCGCGTCATAACAGCTTCAACTGCCCGTGATGGTTTGGCAAAATTCCATCAAGAACAACCCGATCTTGTCATACTTGATATTATGCTGCCAGACGGTGAAGGCTATGATATTTGCAAACAAATCAGAGAGACCTCCCATGTTCCGATTATTTTTTTATCAGCAAAGGGAGAGGAATCAGACAAAATTGTAGGACTTGCCATCGGCGGGGATGACTACATTACAAAACCGTTCAGCCCAAAGGAAGTCGCCTACAGGGTGAAAGCGCAGCTGAGACGGGTCTCATACTGGCAGGCAACTCAAGCCGATGCCGTGATCAAAAAAGGGCCGTTTGAGTTAAACGAGCAGCAAGCAGAACTGACTAAAAATGGCGCGGTCATTGAGCTCACACCGAAAGAGCTTTTGCTTATGACTTATTTCCTGCAGCACCCGAACCGTGTCATCAATAAAGAAACGCTTTATCAAACTGTTTGGGGAGAAGACTTTTTCGGTTCTGACAATACGGTAATGGTTCATATACGAAGACTCCGGGAAAAAATAGAGAATTCCCCGTCAACACCAGAGTTTCTCATCACAGTCAAAGGGCTTGGCTATAAATTTGTTGTAAAGGATGCGTAAGGATGAAATGGCGATTAACAGGCAGATATATGGTCTCTGTCATTATCGTGACCATAATCACGGTCTTTATCAACTTATTCGTATTTATGATTTGGCTCGTACTTCAGGCAAACAGCCAGTATAACGAGGAAAATACGCCCGAAACCTTCACAAGATCATTTGAACAATACGTCTCTTTTTCTGATCAAGGAATGACCGTAAACAAAGAAGGGCAGCAAGCCTTAAAACAACAGAATGCATGGATTCAAATTTTAGACGAAAATGGACAAGACGTGTATCATGCGCAGGCACCTAAAGGATTAAAGAACAAATATACACCAATAGAAATCGTGAACTTACATAAATATAAGGATAAGCAATTATTTTCGACCATTTTTGCTGGCGGAAAAAAAGTAAAGGGCAAAGAATATAGCTACTTTATCGGATTTAAAGACCCTTCTATTGGAAAATACCTATTCTCGTTCGACACGAAAGACTTAGTGACAAAATTCAATATCGGGACGATGATTTTATTATCAATCGATGCCATCATTGCGTTACTCATTGGTTACTTTTTCAGCCGGCAGCTCACAAAACCGCTCGGTCGTGCCATTCATGGCATCCAGCAGCTGGCAAACGGAGATTACACGACAAATCTGCCCGCTAAAGGAATTTATAAAGATGTCTTTTATAATGTCAATCACTTATCAGAGCAGCTCGCTTCAAGCAAAAAAGAAAAAGACAAATTAGAGCAAATGCGGGAAGAATGGATCACCCATATTTCTCATGATATTAAAACGCCGCTAGCTTCTATTCAAGGCTATGCAGAAATCATCAAAGATCCAAAGTATCCTCTTTCAAAGCAAGACATCAGACATTACGCAGGCATCATTGAGAATAAATCACTTTACATCAAAGATGTCATGGAGGATCTGAATTTAACGACAAGGCTGAAAAATAACGGCGTCATGCTAAATAAAGAGCTGGTCAACATTGTGTCACTGCTGCGGGAAACGTTAATTGATATTTTAAACGATTCAAGATATGCGGATCAGACGATTGAGCTTCAAACAAATGAAGACAAGCTTATGCTGAATATTGATAAAATCCTCATTCGAAGAGCAGTTACCAATCTTATTTTAAATGCCCTCGTTCACAACGATCCTGATGTGACGATCACTGTACAGCTTGAACAAAAAGAAAAAAACCATATCACGATTAAAGACAACGGCAAAGGAATAGAAGAAGCAGAGCTGGAAAAAGTGTTTGACCGCTATTACAGAGGGACGAATACAGGAGTTTCGCATGCAGGCTCTGGTCTTGGGATGGCGATTGCAAAGGATATTATCGTCAAGCACGGCGGGGATATCACCATCCGCAGCAGCGTGGGGAAAGGAACAACAATTGATATCCAACTACCAGCATGAAAACATACAAAAAAACGGTTCTGATCAACAACAGAACCGTTTTTTTCACCTATTATTTATTCTGAAAACACTTTGATGCCTTTGACAATGTTCCAAATGAAGAAGTAGATGGCAACAAGGAATGTCACTGCATATGTCGCAATTAAGAAAGGCCCCGCATGGCTGATATCTTTCATACCAAGTAAACCTGAACCAAGGATGCCAATACCAAAAATCAAATAAGGTATGACATGCGTCCATAATGATTTTTTCGCATGATATTTCACTTCGTCCTGACCTAAGAAATAGACGATAATTGGGAACAAAAATGGTGCGAAAAAGATACTGAAGTAACATAATGATGACAAGACTTTATTTTCTCTCAAAACGTTTCACCTCTATGATTTATTAACTACTACAAACACATTGTACTACCTCAACCTTAACCTGTATTAATCTGAACCTTACAGCAACCTTAAAAAACTCATTCTTCTGGTACAAAAATGTAATCGCATCAAATGGAGAAAACCTATAAAAACATATTGAATGATTTAAAACACCATCTCAGAGCCTTTAACCGGCTGCATGTGATGGTGTTTTTTTTCACGAAAACATATCTTGACCTTGAAGTATAGTTCAACCTTTATAATGTAAATATAGAAAGACAAAATCACGAAAAAGGAGTAACGACGGAGTTGATGACTAGAGGAGAACTTGCCAAACAAACAGGAATAAGTCCTGCCGCAATTCGTTACTATGAAGAACACAACATTTTACCTGTCCCAAGACGCCATTCGAACGGTTATAGACGATACACAGAAGATTACATTGTGAAAATTCAATTGATCAAAGATGCCAAATCATTGGGTTATTCCCTAAAGGAAATAAAAGAAATATTGGAAATGCTGAGTCAAGACATAGAACTTGATACTTTAAAAAGAATTGTACATCAAAAACATGAAGAAATTGAAAAGAAAATTAACAGTCTTCGTCTCATTCAAGACCTTCTATCTAACTTATTAAAGACTCCTGAGAAAGAAGTACAAGTGTATCTCAAATCATTTCGTGTGATGAATCAGGATGACGAATAAACATATCTGCTTAAAGGAGAGAAAACAAAATGAGTATTGACATTTTTAATGGAGAACGTTCTGAAGAAAGTATTCAATTTGAAAAATTATTCACGTCCCAAAGTAATAAAGAGAGTTTTGCTAGTGTTGAAAGAACCAAAAACTTTCTGTCTCAAATAGAAAATATAAAGCCTTATGCAATCGGAGATGATGTGAAATTAAAAAGTGAGGTAAAGGAGCAGACTTTCGAAGGAATGCAGGTTTTCACATTGAATGACCAAAAGTCGCAAAAACAAAAGGTGATTTTATATATACATGGTGGTGCCTGGGTAAACCAGCCTCTCAATTTCCATTGGTGGTACATGGATAAAATGGCTAGGTCCCTTAACGCCAAAGTGATAGCACCTATTTATCCTAAATTACCTCATTACAGCTACCAAGATACCTATCCGAAAATCTTAAATCTATATAAAGAAATACTGAAAACGGTTGAGAGTACCAATCAATTAACGATTATGGGAGATTCAGCGGGCGGAAATATCTCACTTGGCTTGGCACATCTCTTAAAGATGGAAGGTCTGCCGCAGCCAAAGGATATCATTTTATTATCTGCATGTGTTGATATGAGTTTAAGCAATCCTCTTATATCTGAATATGCCTTTAAAGATCCCATTTTAGCCCCTGAAGGAATAGACGTCATTACAAAAATTTGGGCAGCAGATAAAGGGATAACTGACCCATTAATCAGTCCAATTCACGGTGACTTTAACGGTCTTGCGAAGATCACTCATTTTATTGGAACACACGACATTTTATATCCAGATGCAATAAAGCTTGATGAAAAGCTAACAGAACAAGGAATTGACATGAAAACCTTTGTTTATCCAGAAATGCTGCATGTATTTGTCGTCATGCCAATCCCTGAGGCACAAGACGCTCAGGAAAAAATCATTCAGGTGATAAATAGTTAGATTCTCTTTTCACATATCAATATGCTCCAGCTTGAATATTTGAAAGCTTAGCAAAATGGACTGCTTACTGAAAGCAGTCTTTTTCCATTCAACATGAGATACATTCAGAATGTCAATTCACCTCAGATTAAATATTCCTTAAATTCCAATTTTTGTTTACAACATATGAATTTCCTATTTTCTGATCCCCAGAGTATATATCCGCGACGATTTTTAAAAAAGCCTTCAAAGCACGTGTCTTATATCGACCTTTCTTCACGACAATTCCAATTTTCCAGGGAATATATTGACTGCTAATGGGTTTGACACAAATGGCATCTCTGTACATGTCCGTTAAAGGACTTGGAAGGATCGCCACTCCTAGTTCATCACGAACTAATGTCATCAGCAAATCCCATTGTGTTGTGCTGTAAGCGATTTTGGGAACAAAATGTTCCTTACGGCAGCTTTCTAAAATCACTTGACTCAACGCAAATGAAGAATCAAACAATATCCAGTTTTCCTCTTTAAGCTGTTTGAGTGAGAGCTGTTGCTCATCTTTTAAAGCGTGATTTTTTGGTAAACAAGCTACAAATGGCGCTTCAAAAATGAGTTGTTCCTCTAATTCAAGACTTTGCGCAGGTATGACAACAAAGGCCGCATCTACTTCGCCTTTCTCAACGAGTTTTTCTACATGTAAGCCGCCCTCTTCAATTATTTCGAGCGTCACATCTGGATGCTTTTTAGTAAAAGCTTTTGCCACTTTCGAAAAGAAAAAGGTTCCAATCACTTGCGGCAGTCCGATCTTAAGATGGCCGCGAATATACGTTTCTGTATCACCCAGCTCCATTTGCAACTCATTCATTTGCTGAAGCACCGCAATCGCTTTTTCATATACAAGCTCTCCTTCATCCGTTAACTTGAAAATTCGATTTGACCGATCGAAAAGGATGACACCCAGTTTTTTCTCTAATTTTTGAATGGTTTTAGAGAGGGAAGGCTGGGCGATAAAAAGCTTTTCACTTGCTCTTGAAAAACTTCCACAATCCGCAATCGTTTTAAATATTTCAAAGTCCCGTATGTTCATTTTACCCTCCCATTATTCCAATAAGGCATACTTATTATGATGATGATATATTGTACATTATAAACGTTTATTTTTACACTGAGAATAAGGAGGGGGTAAGATGTCAACATGTAGAGTTGCTGTTGTGCAAGCTGCTTCTGTCATTATGGATAGAGAAGCATGTACTGAAAAAGCCATTTCGTTAACACTTGAGGCCGGAGAAAAAGGAGCCAATATTGTTGTATTTCCTGAAGCTTTTATACCTGCCTATCCTAGAGGACTAGCTTTTGGCGCCACAGTAGGAAGCCGTTCTCCAGAAGGAAGAAAGGACTGGCTTCGTTACTTAGAAAATTCAGTTCCAGTTCCTAGTCAAACGACTGACAGATTAGGAGAAGCAGCCCGGAAAGCTGGTGTCTACCTCGTCATCGGTGTCATTGAAAGAGATGACGAATCAAGTCGCGGGACTTTATATTGTTCCGTATTGTTTTTCGGACCAGATGGAGCCTTACTTGGAAAGCACCGCAAACTAAAGCCGACTGGTTCCGAACGACTCATATGGGGAGAGGGGGATGGCAGCACACTGCCGGTTTTCGATACACCGTATGGTAAAATAGGCGCTTTAATTTGCTGGGAAAACTATATGCCATTAGCTAGAGCAGCGATGTATGCAAAAGGCGTCCAAATCTATATAGCCCCTACGGCAGATTCCAGGGAGCTATGGCAATCTACGATTCGCCATATTGCCGCAGAAGGCCGATGCTTCGTTCTATCTTGTAATCAATATGTGAATAAAGAGATGTATCCTAAAGATTTAGCCTGCTATGATGAATTAGCATCTTCTCCTGATGAAATGTGCCGAGGGGGAAGTGCCATCGTCGGTCCGTTAGGCGAATATATAAAAGAACCTGTCTATGGTCAGGAAGAGATACTGCTGGCAGATCTTGATTTGCGTGATATTTCTTCTAGTCAATTTGACTTCGATGTCGTAGGACATTATTCAAGACCTGATGTATTCCAGCTCATAGTCAATGAAGAGAAAAAAGAAAATGTAAAGTGGATGAATCGATGAAATCACAACAAAAAAAAGAGCAGCCATCAGCCGCTCTTTTTTTGTTGTGTCTACCTTAATGAGTTTTTAATGGACCTTTTGTGATATGAGAAAGCTGAGCATTAATCTCAAAGATTTTAGCATTGATGTCTGTTATTCCAAAGCTAGTAATTCTTTTAGAATGCATATCAAGGTAGTTTTCAGCTGCTTCTTTTGTTTCGAATAAGTAGATTCCGCCAGCCTCATTTTTCTCCGGATTCTCTGTCCATATTTTCCATATGAATCCGTCTTCCTCCTTCATACTTTTCGCTAAATCAGAAAACTCTTTTGCCATTTCATCACCGAAAGGGCCCTTCATTTTAAAATCCACCTGTAATAAGTGTGCCATCGTCATTCTCCTTATTTTGAAGTTGTAAAATAGACTTCCCCAAGCACTTCTTTCATTTGATACTGCTGTTGCTGAAGTTCCTTCTCCATAAAAAGCCTTACATCTGATTGGTCAACATCGTACATCACTTCAATTTCTTTAGAAAATAAAAGCTTTTCTTTTTCGAGCAGGGTAGAAACAGCTGGACGCTTTTTCGGTTGAAGTTCTTCTGCGCTTAGAGCTTGCTTTAATCCTTCAAGATAGACTTCAAATGTCCGGCTACCCGTCACTTTGACTCCTTTATTTTCTTCGTTGACGAAGATGATCGTTGGGAAACCTCTAGCACCAAGATCTCGAACAAGAGCAAAATCTTGATTTAATAATTCTTGGCCGCTTGGGAGTTCGGCTTCATGTACAATCACATCTCCGTTAAGTCCAAGGTTGTTGACGATGTCAATCAACACGGTGATATCAGATATATTTTGATTGAAGGCAAATAGCGCTTCTCTTGCACGGCGTAAAAAAGTATAAGCTAGTGCATCATCATGATGTTTTTGAATTACTTTGAACACGCGAGAGGGCGGGTAGGAGGATTGAACAGGATTGTCAATCATTAAAGACCCATCAATTGGCATGCGGGAATGTTCTCCAACCTCTCTCCAGTGACCAGCAACATCGGCAGGTTTATAAATTCCGTTTGCCGGATCAATTGGACCGTCATGCCATTTCTCTAGCAGTCCACCCAACACAGGTTGGAAATGAAAATAATGTCCATATTGCTCTTTAAATCGACGCAGGACAGGTTCAATTGCCCAGCAATGCGAACAAATCGGATCTGTTACATAATAGAACGTTATTGTTTTTTTAGGCTGTTGAAAATCAATGACCTGGATATCCTCATCTTCACCTACACCACAAACTCCTGTTTCTATATCACAAAACATCTCATTGTTTTTCAATTTCATTTACCTCCTCAATTTTTGCAAGGAAACGCTATTCCCTAGAAGTTGTTTGAATCAATCAATTGCATTACAATTAGATCTTAAGACACAACGAGTGAGACCAACACCAATAATTTCTTCAATTTGTTGTTTATCCAACAGATTGATAGATGTGTTGAAAAAGGAGGGGGGATAAGATGACGCAGTCAAAGACAGATCCTCGGGTTCTAAGAACGCGTAAGTTAATCATGGAGTCTTTTATGAAACTTTCATCGAAAAAGGAATTTAAGGATATTACGATCAAAGATGTCACAGCAGAAGCCATGATCAACCGAGCGACGTTTTATTATCATTTTGAGGATAAATACGATTTGCTGGATAAAACGCTATCAGAAGTATTATTGATTAATTTAGAAAGTATTCATTTCAATCATCGTAAACTAGATGAAGATACGATTATCAATATTTTTAAAGCATTAACGAATTTTCAACAATCTCTGCATAACCGCTGCCAAGTAGAATATGAAACGGAACTTGCTCCTATTGTTAGGGAACAGCTTGAAATTATTTTTTATCAATTGTTAATCAATCAATATACAAATGTCGAAAAGCAAATTCTGAAGGTCACAGCTGTTTTTTTAAGCTGGGGAATTCACGGGGCTTCTGTTGAGTGGAGAAAAAATAGTTCGCACATATCATCAGAGGAGTTTATCAAATCAGCAGTGCCATATATTTTGTCAGGAATTGATTTTAAACAAGCAGATAGTTGATTTGACAATTTTCAAAGGCTTCACTAATATAAATGCTATAGCATATAAAATTTCATAGAGGGTGTTTACATGGATTTACAAGATTTAATAGGTTATCTCGTTCATCGTACTGATCTCAAAATGACAAATTATTTTACGAACAGGTTAAAGCCTTATGGGGTCACTCCTGAACAATGGAGTATTATCAGTATTCTGAGCAGTGAAAAGGGAACTACTCAAAAAGAATTGGCAGAAGGAATTGATAAAAATCAAACGACTGTCGTCAGAATGATCCAGTCAATGGAACGAAAAGGGCTTGTCAAAAAAATCTATAATGAACAAGACCGGCGCTCGCATCACCTGCTTTTAACAGAAAAAGGGGACGAGGTCAAAAAAGCCATTCTTCCTGTTGTCATGGATGCACATCAAACGGTGACAAAGCAATTAAGCGATGAAGAGATTCAACAATTAAAATTACTTTTGAACAAATTATTTCATTCAGACTATCCATCTTGATAAATCTGTAAAGTAAGAACCACCTCTATTTATGTACGATATATGCTATGACATATAAATTTCACCATTCAATGTGAAAGTGAGATTTTATAAAGATGACTCCAGAAAGCTATGTCCATTGAATGACACCTTTTTGGTCAAATAATTGAGAAAGATGTGATCACGATTTTCATACTTATTCTACAAATTGTATTGGCTGTTTTCTTTTTTGTAACAGGGTCGAAAATTATATCAGGAAAAATGGCAGAAGAGTTCAAACGATTTGGTTTACCTGCTTTTTTTAATGTGTTAACTGGAGCCTTTGAGCTCTTCGGCGCAGCTGGAATGCTGATCGGTATATGGATGCCAACAATAGCAATATTATCAGGCTTATTGTTAGGAGGCACGATGCTGGCAGCTGCCTTTACTCTAATCGTATTAGCCAAAGACCCCTTCAAAAAAGCAATCCCTGCACTCGTGTTATTCGCTCTCAGTATCGGGGTTAGCTTGTACCACATTCTTTAAGTTCATATCAAGGTAAGTCACAAAACCTAAACAAATCTCCATTGTTCTAATGGCGGCTGTTTAGGTTTTTTAGCGGTTGAATTGTTTTCGAAGAACTAGACATGAGACAGCGAATACTGCGAAAGCGCCCGCTGATCCAGCTGCAAACACCAGCTCTAATTGTTCTGGTTTGGACTTGAATAACAAAGGGACAGAAAGAATGAGAGCGGCACCACTAAAACTCAATCCTAATATTAACATTGCAAATAATTTATTCATAGAAACACCTCTTACACTCAGAATTAGAATAATGGAAACGACTGATTCAGGAATTATTGTGATGATTCGACATCCTTTCACATTCCTAGTTGGAGTGTATCATATGGCGGCGGGCGATTGGTTTCTTTTCATTAAAGTACACAATCGTGAAATAAACTTTTTAAACGAACACTGTTCTTTGCGAACAGTGTTCGTTATAATATAAATGTGATGGGGTTTTAAAACGATTTCCATAAAGAAGAGGAGATGCATACGATGACGGCATTATCTAAGGACCAAAAGAAGATCGCTATTATTGGAGGGGGACCTGGGGGGTTAACACTCGCCTTAATTCTGCAAAATTACGGTATACAAACGACCATCTATGAACGAGAGATGCATGACAAGAGTCTTGAAAGAGGGGGCTCACTGGATATTCATGAAGAAACAGGTCAAAAAGCTTTAAAAGAAGCAGGAGTTTATGAGGAATTTCAAAGGAACGCCCGCTATGAAGGAGAAGATTTCCGCTTACTTGATAAATCAGGAAGAATTTATTTAGATGAAGAAACGGAATCAGATCAAAAAGGTACCCGCCCAGAAATTGATCGTGGTGTTTTGTGCGAACTGCTGTTAGATCAAATTGATGCTGAAAACATCAAATATGGATATAAACTAGAAAGTTGCGTTTCATTAGAAAGCGGCATGACGGAGCTTCATTTTGAAAACGGAGTTGTCGAGACAGTTGATCTTGTAATTGGGGCAGATGGTGCTTTTTCTCGTGTGCGTCCTCTGTTAACAGATATTGATATTGAATACGCCGGACTCACGATGCTGGAATTGAATATCCTCAACGTAGAGGTGAACCACCCTGATTTAGCTGCATTTAATAAACGTGGTAAGATGTTTGCTTTAGCAGACCATAAAGGACTGATTGGTCAGTTAAACGGAGATGGACGAATCAAAGTGTATGCAAGCCTTATGGTAGAACGTAACTGGATTGAGACTTGTGGTATTCCGTTTCATCAAGCGAAAGAAGCAAAAGAACAATTATTACAGTTATTTAGTGATTGGGACGATCAGCTGAAAAATTATATTCGTTATGCAGAAGATGCCATCATTCCAAGACGGATTTATACGCTTCCTGTCGGTTTTAAATGGAACCGCCATAAAGGAGTAACGCTTATCGGTGATGCCGCTCATGTCATGTCGCCATTTGCAGGGGAGGGTGTAAACATGGCGATGTTTGATGCAATGGAGCTTGCACTTGCAATTGTCCGAAATCCTTATCATATTGAAAAGGCTATTGAAGAATACGAAGACATGATGTACGAATATTCATCGGAGAAAGCTCATGAATCAGAAAAAAGTTTAAAACTGTGTTTTTCAAAAGATGCTGCAGTCAAGTTTGCTGAAATGATGAATTCTTTTCAAGAGAACGGTGATTGATGCTCAATTTACTATTTGACTTTGACATGTTATAAAGAGATTATGAACAATTCAAATCGTCGTATTATAAGTCGTCGGTCTCGGCCGGCAAAAGAGCCCTTAAGCCGTGAACTCATTGTGAAAACCGCCTATGAGCTTCTAAAGGAGCAAGGGTTAGAGGGCATGAGTATGCGTAAAGTGGCTAAAGCACTCGATACGGGTCCTGCATCCTTGTATGTCTACGTGAACAATTTTCAAGAACTAAGTGCTTACGTATTGGATTATGGTCTCGGCCAAATGGTTTATCCAGATTCAGTGAATGGCACATGGAAAGAACAGTTATTTGACATATTGCATACTTATTTCCTACTGTTATTCGAAAAACCTGGTCTTGCTGAAATTTCTCTTTCCACCATCCCGCAAGGAACGAACTTTTTACAATTGACCGAACATATTCTCGCTGCATTGCATGAAGGCGGGATCAAATCTACATCCGCTGCATGGGGAGTAGACATGTTACTGTTATACGTATCTTCTGTAGCATACGAAAAGGTCTCTTGGAAGAAACACGGCTCTTCGCAGATTTCAGATACAAAAAAAGCATTTCATGATGCAGACAAAACGCGGTTTCCTTTCATCCATAGCCTGAAAGAAGAAATGTTTGCAGGTGATACCGTATCAATGGAACGGTTCAGGTGGGGAATTGAAGTCATTTTGTATGGAATCCAGCAAGAAGTCAATTAGAAAGGAGCAAAAGAAAAAGCAGTCAATGGCTGCTTTTTTATATTTTCTCAATACATATAAAAAAATCTACATATTGTTTTTATATGTAAAAAATTATATAATCTAGTGGAATAAACAAATGAGGTGCTTAGGCATGGAAAATACGAAGAATTTATTAGAGAGTTATATTCCTTTAGCAAAATCTACGGCAAAAATGTTTGGACCAAATTGTGAAGTAGTTATTCATGATTTAACGAACCCTCAAGCATCTGTCATGTTTACAGTCAATCATCATGTGACGGGAAGAAAAATCGGTCAATCATTTGATCATTTGGTAAAGACAGTTTTACAATCAGAAGATTTTAAAGAAGATTATCTTGCTGGGTATACATTTAAAACCGAAGACAACCGTACCATTCGTTCTTCGACTTCATTAATTCGTGATTCGAAGCAAAAGGTGATCGGTGCATTCTGTATCAATTTTGATGTTGAAGCATTGAATCAAATGCAGCAATTTATGGATACTTTTCTTTCTACAAAAGTTGAAGTTCAAGAGAATGAAACAACATCAAATGATGATCTTGAAAATGTTGAAGGAATAGTAGATCAATTGATTCAACAGATCATTCAAAACAGTGTTCACCCAGTCATGAAACGCCATGAAAAAATTGAATTAATAAGGTTCATGGATGAAAAGGGAATCTTTTTAATGAAAGGTTCTGTTGAGAAGGTCGCATCTATGTTAGGTATTTCTAAAGTCACCGTCTATAGCTATTTGGATGAAATCAAACATAAATCGAATGAAGGAGAAAAGAAATGAAAAGCATCCTTGAGGTAGGGAATCTAACATCCAACGGACACTATGCATTCGCAACCATTCATCAAAACACGGTCTATGTTTCAGGACAATTTGCCATCAATCCCGAAACAAGAGAAAAAGAATTCGGCACCATTGAAGAAGAGACATTACAAGCACTTAAGAATGTGGAAATGATTGTAGAAGCAGCTGGAAGTAAAAAAGAAAAGATTTTGCGTATGACATTATACATTTCGGATATTCATTTATGGGACAAAGTAGATGCGGTTTATACTGAATTTTTCGGTGAACATAAACCAGCACGTACTGTTGTACCAACGAATGAATTACATTTTGGTTTCAAGATTGAAATTGATGCTATTTCTTATATTTAGAATATTTTTTTGCCCATGATATATAAAAAAGTATATTTCATATAAAAAATTATTCAAAGGGGCTGATGATTGATGAATCAATTGATTTGTAACGATTGTGGGACAAAGTATGAGATGACACCCACTCTATGGAAATGTGATTGTAACGGAGTATTAAACCTGGTGAAAGATACCCCTAAAATAGATATTGCGGCTTGGGATCACTATCCAAACTCATTATGGCGTTATGCTGAAACGATGCCATTTTCAAAAGGTTCTAAGACTTGGGAATCTGTGACAATGGGTGAAGGTCAAACTCCGTTAATCGTTTTAGATCCTAATGAGCCAAACACTTATGTAAAAGTTGATTATATGATGCCTACGCTCTCCTTTAAAGATCGAGGAGCTGCTGTTTTAATGACAAAGGCAAAGGAATTAGGGGTATCAAAAGTCATTGCGGATAGCAGCGGGAATGCAGGAACAGCAATTGCCGCTTATGCAGCTCGTTGCGAGATTGCATGTGACATCTATCTAAGCGATGAAACTTCACCTAAAAAGGTCGCTCAAATAAAAGCCCATGGAGCAACGATTAAAAAAATTCACGGTACACGAGAGGATATTGCAGCCGCGGCGCAAAAAGCAGTAGACGACGAAAACGTTTTTTATGCAAGCCATGTGTATAATCCTTATTTTTTTGAAGGAACAAAAACATACGCCTATGAAATTTATGAACAAGTAAAAGGAGCACCTGATGCTTTAATCATTCCGGTTGGAAATGGTACTCTCCTCCTAGGTGCTTATTATGGTTTTAAAGAGTTATTTGAAAATGGTCTGATTCATAAAATACCGAAAATCATTGCCATACAAGCGAAAAACTGTGCACCTCTTGTGAAAGCTTATCAAAATAAAGAGGAATCAGCATCGCCTGTTACGAATACAGGGACCTTAGCAGAAGGGATAGCCATTGCTGCCCCGGCACGCTCCAAACAAATTCTAGAAGCTGTACAACATACCAATGGTACATTTATAGATATTGAAGAAGATGAGATATTGAATGCTCGCTCTAAATTAAGTGAGAAAGGATTTTATGTGGAAGTGACATCTGCAGTCAATTTTGCTGGCTACATGAAATATAAAAAGGAATCAAAAGAAACAATCGTCATACCTCTTTGTGGTGCAGGAATTAAATCAAAATAACCAGATATGACTAATACAACTGATCCGGAATTGGCCAGATGATGATATAGATAAAATGAACGCTCTCTATAAATAGAAGGGTATCTCAAAAGAGATGCTCTTTTTCTTGCCTAAATGTACAATCCCTTTTGCCCAAAAGTACAATTTCAATCGACTATTTCATTACGTAGAATAAAGAGGTGAATATCATGAATTCGATGAAAAAGGAGTAAGTGAATGGCTAAATTTTTATATAACTTAGGAAACTTTGCTTTTACTAAGCCTAAACGAATGTTAATCGGTTGGTTACTTATTTTAGTAGCTGTAGTTGCAGCAACAATAGGGACAGGCGTTTCATTTAATGGAGATATGTCGATTCCAGGAACAAAATCTGAAAAAGCGATGGATCTCTTGGAAAAGAAGTTCCCAGCAGGTGATGATGGGGGAACGATTCGTCTGATATTTAAAGCACCTAAAGATAAAACTTTAGAAGCAAAGAAAGTGAAACATAAAATTAATGAGACGATAAAAGAAATTAAAAAGGATAAAGCAGTTAAGCAAGTGACCGATTTATATGAGACCTTTACGATCAGTAAAGATAAGAAAATAGGATATGCGGATATTACGTATCGAGTGAAAGCGGATAAGGTAAAGGAATCCTCAAAAGAGAAAGTATTAAATAGCATAAAGATTTCAAAAGATGCGGGCATCCAAACGGAATTAGGCGGCTCCGTCACATTCTCTGAAATTGAAGTAGGCGGGATTTCTGAAATCATAGGGATTGTCTTCGCCTTCTTGATTTTAGCCTTTACATTTGCTTCACTTTTGGTCGCAGGATTACCAATATTGACGGCTGTGATTGGGTTAGTAATAGGTGTTATGGTCATTTTAATCACCTCAAACTTTGTAGAAATGTCTGCATTTAGTCTCACATTAGCGGTAATGATTGGTCTTGCAGTAGGAATTGATTATGCACTGTTTATCATTTCAAGATATCGACAGCTGTTAGCAGAGGGCTACAATTTAAATGAGGCTGCGGCTAGAGCTGTGGGTACCGCAGGAAGTGCTGTATTATTTGCGGGCGTCACTGTTATTGTTGCATTATGTGGACTTGTATTAGTTGACATACCATTTTTAGGCATAATGGGCCTTGTGGGAGCCTTTATGGTACTATCTGTTATGCTTGTTTCTCTCACGATTGTTCCAGCTATACTAGGGCTTCTTGGAGATAAGGTGAGTCCTTCTAGGCAAAATAAGTTATTTTCTAAATTACAGCCAAAAAAAGAGAAAAAAACAATGGGCTGGGCAAGATTTATTCAAAAGCATCCGGGTAAAATATTGATAGGTGTCATTTTATTGACAGGATTGGTAAGCTGGCCAGCACTTCATATGGAGCTTGGTCTTCCAGACAACGGTATGAAAGGTAAAGAAACAACTGAACGTAAAGGATACGATCTTTTAGCAGAAGGATTTGGCAAGGGGTTTAATGGGCCACTTGTTGTCATCATAGATGCCTCTCAAGCAGATAAAACGATGAAGTCCAAGTCCATCGAGGAATCATCAAAATTGTTAGAAAAAATGGATGGTGTCAAACAAATAACGCCGGCGATCCCTGATCCATCGGGTGAGTACGCAATGTTAACAATCTTACCTAGAAGTGGTCCTGAGGAAAAAGAAACGAAGCAATTAGTGAAAGACATTCGAAATGAATCGAGTGTGACTGATACAGAGTTTCTTGTGACTGGTTCTACTGCCGTGAATATAGATATTTCAAATAGACTCAGTGAAGCATTACCGAAATTTGCAGGAGTCATTATTGGATTTGCTTTTGTGTTAATGATTCTTGTATTTAGATCATTCCTTGTTCCATTAAAGGCTGTACTAGGGTTTTTAATGACATTAACTGCTACATTAGGTTTTGCTGTCTTTGTTTTACAGGATGGACACCTTGCCTCATTGTTTGGAATACCTGCAGCAGGACCGTTGTTAAACTTTATGCCTGTACTAGTGACAGGAATATTATTTGGTCTTGCAATGGATTATGAAGTATTTTTAGTTAGTAGAATGAGGGAAGAATTCCTGCTATCTCATGATGCAAAGAAATCGGTTATTTCTGGATTACAGCATAGTGGCAGAGTTGTAACTGCAGCAGGCTTAATTATGATTTTCGTTTTCGCAAGCTTTATTTTTGCTCAAGACTTGATTATTAAAACAATGGGATTAACATTGGCATTTGGGGTTTTATTCGATGCATTTGTCATTAGAATGACCTTTATCCCTGCTTGTATGATGCTATTAGGGCGTGCAAATTGGTACTTACCAAAATGGCTGGCACGATTGCTTCCGCATATTGATATTGAAGGAGAGTCAATTGCTCAAAAAGAAAAGAAGATTATATAATGTATTCTTTTTTAAATGTTAAAATCCTAATACCGCCATTGCCTCTTTAAAAGGCGGGCGGTATTTTTCGTGTTATGATGGGGTTTGGAAGGTGAGAGTTTATGGTTAAGAAACGGATAGACCCATTTAATGAAATGATCTATTCCCGAATTCCCACGTTATTATGGGGCGTTCTTGTGTATGTTGCAGCGATGATTTTTCAGTTTTTAACAGCATCTTTATCGCTTTCAAGTTTGTTTTTTTCTGGCCTTATCGCGATTCATCTCATTTTGCACTGGTGGTCATTTTATTGGTTCCAGAAGAAGCCTTGGATTTATTTCTTCATACAAGGAATCGTTATTCTACTTTGTGTTTTAGCTATGCAAGCTGCCTCTCCTGTTATTTTAATTGGTCTTTTACCGTTATTAATTTCTCAAAGCATCGGTGTATACTATCATACATTAAAGATTATTTTGACAGGACTTTGTTTTTATGTGCTTTTTTTTCTAGCTCTTATTTTGGTTAATGATACAGATGATCTGACTGTCTACATTCCGATTTTATTTCTTATCCTTATTGTGGTCGTTGCATACTCTATCTTATTTTTTAGACAAGTAAAGGCTAGAATTCGAACTCAAACGTTTCTAAAGGAACTCGAACTCGCACATCAGCAGGTGGAGGAGTTAACCCTTGCTAATGAACGTCAAAGAATGGCTAGAGATTTACATGATACCCTTGCACAAGGGCTTGCAGGCATTATTATGCAATTGGAAGCTGTTCAAGCACATTTAGAGAATCAAAATACCCAGCGTGCTCAAAGCATTATCAAGGGATCAATGAGCCAAGCGCGAAAAACATTAGGTGAGGCACGATTGGTGATCGATGATCTTCGAAAGGATCGTCATAATCAATACGATTTAACTGAAACAGTGAAAAATGAAGTAAATCGATTTATGACAGCAACGAACATCACAATTCGTACAAAGATCTCTGTACCTCAGAATATGTCGCCTTTTTTGATTGAACATACCGTTTATATTATAAAAGAATGCTTAACGAATATTTCAAAACATGCCAAATCAAGCCATGTCGAGTTTGTGATGATACAAAAAGGTGATCACATCCATTTGGACATAGCAGACAATGGAGTGGGGTTTGATGAGAAAAAATTAGAATCCACTTTTGGACATTATGGCATCATTGGTATGTCAGAACGTGTCCGGCTGCTTGGTGGACAGATTCATTTGAAAAGTAAAAAAAATGAAGGTACACAAGTAATAGTGAACATACCTTTGAAAAAGGAGTAAATACAGTGTCTTATCGAATTGTGATTGTTGATGATCATTATGTTGTGAGAGAAGGATTAAAATTAATTCTTGAAACAGACGAAAGATTTGAAGTTGTTGGAGAAGCAGAAGATGGGGGAAAGGGGATAGATGTCATAACAGAAAAATCCCCAGACCTTGTATTACTTGACCTCAACATGCCTATGATGAGCGGGCTTGATATGCTTAGAGAAATGAAATCTCTTCAAATAAAAGTTCCCGTACTCATTCTGACTACTTATAATGAAGAAAAATTAATGATCCAAGGGTTACAGCTTGGTGCAAAAGGCTACCTTTTAAAGGATGCCAGCAGAGAAAATTTATTCAATACAATTGAAGCAGCCATCAGAGGAGACATTTTACTTCAATCAAATGTGGCCTCAAAGGTGTTTGAATCAACCGCACACAAAGAACCTCAAGAAAAATTGAAAACAGACAACCACTTGCTTACCGAAAAAGAGATGCTCGTTTTGCAAGCAGTAGCTAGAGGGTTTCGGAGTAAGGAAATTGCATTTGATATGGGAATTTCCGAGAGAACTGTAAAAGCACATTTAACAAACATTTATCAAAAACTAAATGTGACTTCAAGAGCTGAAGCAATTAAAACATCAATAGAATTAGGAATCATTCATTTTTAGAATCATTCTGAAATGATCAAGAGAATACTAAAAAGGCGGAAGTTGAATAAGTAACACAGAGGCTGTACCAAGACAAGAAGAAGGATCATTAAAGTGAAGCTGTCGATAAACTCGGCAGCTTTTTTGAAATCGATGGATGAGCTGATGCCTATATTTGAACAAGAGGGCATCAAGTTAAACATCCAATCTCATCTTAATGATTTTATCGAACTAAACACTGAAGCCATTCGTATGATTAGAGCATTAGATAAAGACTGGATTAAGTTAGTCTATTCTGTTCCCCATGCTTTTTTCTATGATGATGGGATCGGTGATGTCGCAAAACATTTAGAGGAAGCTGGAGATTTTCTTCTCACGTATTAATTGCAGATACCCTCAATCATAAAGCAGCTTTTGGATTGCGCTATATCATAAATCCACCTGATGCAAATGTAACCATAATGGTCGAATGAGATCATTTTAAAAAGGTTTGGATATTTAAAGTTTTGCTGAGAGTCTATTTGAGGCTCTCTATTCTATTAAATGTTGCTGATCTATTCAAGGGAACAATAATATTTAAGGCATATCAGGTTCGAAGACTTTAGCTAAAGATCTACTTGATCTATTGAATGAGGATTTACACGAATCATGCATTCGAGGGAAAAGCTCCTGAGAAAGCATTTTTAAACAAACAATTGTAATTTCTTCCCAGTCTAACTATTTTTCATTTGTTCTTCTCCCCAATAACAAATCGCATCTAATACAGGTATCAATGATAATCCCTTTTCCGATAAACTATATTCTACTTTTGGAGGCACTTGAGGATATTCTTTACGATTAATTAATTGATCCGCTTCCAGTTCTTTAAGTGTATTGGTTAATGTTTTAAAAGAGATAACCCCAAGCATTCGTTTCAACTGATTATAGCGAATAGGAGCATTGTTTGCATATAAAGCATACAGTACCGTCATCTTATATTTCCCACCAATTAATGATAAAGTGTATCCAAATCCAGTTTCTTTTAGGTCAACATTAGCAGTAAAGGATTCTTTAGTCATTTCACACTCTCCTTTAGGTTAGTATCGCACTTTAATTACCGTACTTGTAGTACGTTATAGCATACAATAAAATGAATGTACATCAAAATATGATGAAAATAACAAAAAAGGGTGAATGAATAATGAAAACGATTGTCTATGCACATCCTTGGGATGGAAGCTATAATCATGCCATTTTGACTTCCATTACAGAAAATCTAGAAACAAAGAGAGAACCATTTCAAGTGATCGATTTATATAAAGATGGATTTAATCCTGTTTTTTCAGCTGAAGAATTGCAATATTTTCATAAAGGAGAAACACCTGATCAATTAGTTAAGGATTATCAAGAGAAATTAAATCAGTCAACTGAATTAATTTTTATATTTCCTGTCTGGTGGTGGGATTTACCTGCTATTTTAAAAGGATTTATTGATAAAGTGATGTTAAGAGGTTTCGCATTCTTGGAAGATAAAAATACTGGTGCTTTGAAGGGATTATTGACAAATATTAAAAAAACAACCGTGATCTCGACATCTACAACAGATAAGGATTATATAGAATCTGAAGCTGGGAATGCGATTCAAAGCGTTTTTATTAACAGAACTCTTGCTGACTTGGGAATTAAAAATGAAGACACCAAATGGATTCATTTTTCGAGAGTTAACTTAACAACAGATGAAAAGAGAAAGATATTTTTAAAAGAAATATCCCAAAGTATTTAATTTTCTGTAGCAGCCAATAAGGAAGCTTAAAAAGGCACAACCTCTACGACCGATCTCATTTATTGAGAGGGTAGGAGGGGTTGTGAAATTAAATGCAGATGAAGAGACTACTAAAAGTAGTCTCTTTTTAATTTAAAAATTCACTCAAATTTCAGATGTCAATTCACCATATATTAAAGTATCCTTAAATTTCTATATATGTTTATATGATCCATATTAACTATTATTATGATTAATGTGGACCACACTAAAAAAAGGTATTAGAGGTAATAATATGAAAAAACGTAATGTTATTGTCACATCCTTGTTGTCAACATCCCTGTTATTCACTGGGCTTGGATTGGAGGGAAATGCGCAAGCGAAAGATGTCTACCCTTCTATGAACAATGAAAGAGCCAAAGAAGAAATAGAAGAAATGAAAGCAGAAGGAATGACTTCTGAACAGATTAATGAACTTTACGAGATGAGTAAAAAGGAGTATGACTCTGTATCTACAGAAGCAAAAGCAGAAGCTATATTCGAAGAGTCGCAGAAAGATATCGAACAATATATCAAAGATGGTGTGATTGACGAATATTTACCTAAGTACAACGAAGAGAAAGATAAGATGAATACCAATGCTACTGCATTAGGAACTAAGGGAGATGTGTTGGTTAGTTACGACTTGAATTCAGGCAGTTCTGCAATTGGTTTTGGACATGCGGCTGTTGTGTCAAGAACCAAGACAAATACTGTAGAGGCTTGGCATAAGAATTGGAGTCCCATTAAACAGCAGGGTGTTAGACTCTATAAAAATACTTGGGGAAAAAGAAAGAAGGTATATGGGCTATGGGTGAAGAAGTCTAATAATACCAAATATGTAAATGCGGCTAAGTATGCTGAAAAACAAGCTAGTCAAAAGAAGCCATATAACCTGAACTTCTTTGACAAGAAAACTACAAAAAAATTCTATTGCTCTCAATTAGCTTGGAGAGCTTGGAAAAATCAAGGACACGATATTGACAATTTTAAAAATGATTTAGTCGTGTCGCCAATGGAATTAGTCAACTCTAACAACACGAAGGTCTTTTATCATAAGAAAAAGTAAGTTAATAAGCAGTCGGGGATCTTCCCCGATTGTTTTGCTTGTTTAAAATTGAAAGGAGATGATTGAATGAAATACTTTAAGTTACTTTTATCAGCTTGCGCCATAGCATTAATATGTACAGCATGTTCAAAGAAAGAGGAGGTTGTTGTGGATTCACCTAAGAGAGAATTGAGCAATATGAAAGATAGTAAATTTGCTATCATATATTCGCAGACAATGGACAGAGGATGCGAGATGGTTAACTACAATGATAAAGGAAAGAAATTGTCGAGTATAACAATGAAAGACTGCGTGGGATTTACCTCATCTACTCAGAGCAATAATAATATCTACTTTTCATCCAACAGGTCTAATTATCATGTAGCTCTAAATAAAAAGACTGGGAAGGTAGAGCCTTTAAGTACAAAATCACTTTCAAAATCTACAGAAGACGAGGGTGCGTTCTTTATTAATTACTCTAATGGGTACATATTGCATGATATAAACGTTGGTTATGCAGAAGATGGCTTAGTAGGCGAGCTAGTGTACTGGAAAGAGGATGACAATGATAAGCAGCAGGTTGAACTTGAAGGGTCGTTGACTTCGGCAATATTTGAAGATGGGAGAATTTATGCTGTTATTAATAATAATAATGATAGCGTTATAGTGTCCTCCATAGACCCTAAAACTCATAAAGAAAAACGAAAAGATAGACATTGACTCAGTTTTCTTCCCTGATAACAATGAGTCTTTGAACTCATTGAACGATAAGGAATTGTTGGTTGCCGTAAACGACGATGTTGATAGCAAGAAAAATTCTATGTTGGTTATACTCGACAAAAAAACTCTCGTTACGAAAAGAAAGGTTGTCATGGATGATGGTTTCACTATCTACAAGACCCATGTAGACAAGGATAGAGTCACGATAGCCTCCTATGAAGGAGAAGTCAAGACATTTAACAGAGACCTCAAAGAGATATCTTCTGAAAAGATTCCACTTAATTTAAAATCAGAAGATGAACACCTAGAAGAGGTTAAGATTTTAGATGGCAAGGTATTCGGATTGGTGAAGATGTCTAATAGAGATAAGGATGGAATTATTGCCAGAATTATTGAATATAATATTGAAAGCAAAGACTCTAAGGAGATACCGCTAAAATCTGATAAAGACTGGGAAATGACAAGCTTAGAAGTTGTGAAATAATTGACAAGGAGAGTGGAGTATATTAACTTACATTATCTTCAACCCATGGGTCTTGTCTTATTCACATTGCCATTATTATATTTGGCTTGGGGGATTATTGGTTATTTAATCTTTAAGAAGATTCGTGTGGTTCTAATTATCACATTTATTACTTCAACCATCTTCATATTTACTTACACTGGGTTTGATATGTCAAATATGTATTGGGTGGCTATTGTGACTTTTTTATGTATGTGCACGTCTGTTATGACAAAGATTATACGAGACATGTACATACGCTATAAAAAAGCATAAGCATAATAAACAGTCAAAGCTTGTGTTCCTGAACATGAGCTTTATTTTTATTATATAAATGTTTAGAGAGTTTTAGCAAAGACTTGAAAAAGGGTTCTTCAATTGGAGTGGTTACATTAAATTTAAAGTAAAAAGATGGCACAGAGCTTAAACGGTGTTTCTTATTTTCAGCAGCAGCTGGTCCTGAATCACATGCAATTATAAATATAAACTTCGCTACCAGATTGTTTAAGAATGAAGAGGTAGTTTATCTTCAGCAGTTTGATGAAAATTTCGGTGACTTTTCAGACAACGTATTAGTTTCCGATATTGATTAGAAAAAGCTCGTCAAAAAGAGCTTTTCTCTATAGGCGAAAACTCTTTTTAATGAGCTTTTTATTAGGAAAGAAAATTTATATCTTACGGTATGATTAATTCGTTTTTATTGGTACTGTCTCATTTATTTCAATGTTAAAATAATTCACGGCATTGTTATAACAAATATCTTTGACTATTTTTCCTATAAATTCGTAATCCCTTGGAAGCTCACCATTTTCTATCCAAGTCCCAAATAAATGACATAAAATTCTTCTGAAATATTCATGGCGAGGGAACGATAAAAAGCTTCTTGAGTCTGTAAGCATACCTACGAAAGTGCTAAGCAAACCTATATTAGATAATGTTTTCATTTGATCTAGCATGCCGTCTTTTTGATCATTAAACCACCACCCAGACCCAAATTGAATTTTTGCTCTGGCATCAGAAGACTGAAAATTCCCTATAGTAGAGGCCACAATCGCATTATGAGCGGGATTTAAATTATAGATAATTGTTTTAGGTAAAAGATTGTCTTTGTCTAATTCATTCAAAAAACCATTTAAATGTCTTGCTAGGTGGAAGTCAGACATAGAGTCGTACCCACTATCTTTTCCCGTTAACTTGAACATTCGTGTGTTATTATTCCTTAAAGCACCTATGTGTAATTGCATGGTCCAATGAAGAGAATGATATTTTTTACTCAGGTGGATAAGAGTGTTTGTTTTAAATTTATTGATATCCTCTAGGGATAGTGTTTTTCCTTGCAGAGCACGTACAAATATAGAAGACACTTCTTGTTCAGTAGCTGGTGAAAACGGAAAACTTTCAAAACCATGATCAGAAATTCTGCATCCATTCGCGTGAAAATAATCAATTCGTGAATGTAATGAAGCGATAAAGTTTTCATATGTTAAAACAACGCCGTTGATTGAATCACCTAATTTTTCTATATAATTCACAAAATTTGATTGTTCAATATTTAAAGCATGATCCGGTCTAAATGTAGGGAGGACCCTCGTTGTAATTCCTACATCTTTACGTATGATTTGATGAAATTCTAAAGTATCGATTGGATCATCAGTAGTACATACAACTTTCACATTGAATTTTTCTAAAATTCCATTTGTGGACATGTTACTTTCATTTAATCTCTCATTACAGATATCCCAAACTTGATGTGCATTTTTTTCTGAGAACAACTCATTTATATTGAAATAACGACTTAATTCTAAATGTGACCAATGATAAAGAGGGTTTCCTATTGTATATGGAACAGTTTGGGCCCAAGCTAAGAATTTTTCCTTGGCACTTGCATTCCCCGTGATAAATTTTTCTTCTACGCCTAACCATCGCATAGCCCTCCATTTATAGTGATCTCCATTAAGCCAAATATCAGTCATATTTTCATATTTTTTGTTAGTAGCAATTTCATCAGCCATTAAATGCGTATGAAAATCATAGATTGGCATATTTTTCGCGTAATCATGATAAAGAACTTTTGAACTTTCGTGATTAAGCATCATATCTTCGCTTAGGAATGTAGACAATATAGTCACCTCTATACATTTTATTTTCTTTATCCTTCAAACTTAAGTTTAGAAAATCTCAATGAAATGAAATAAGGTGTTATTAACAAAAATAACACCTCACTTTTTTAGATCTTACTTAATTCAAACTCCGTATTTACGTAGATTGCGTCTCGTTGTGCAATTAAGCATAGTTCTGCAGCTTTAAAAGTATGTTCTTGAGTCATAGCATTTTCAGTATCGTTTAAACAATCTAAAATAAGTTCACCAAAGTAAGGGAATCCTACTTCACCATTTAGAGAAAAATGCTGCTCTGTATGTTGATTTACTAAGTATAAATGGTCTCCTGTTTTCTCCCTTGCTATGTCTACGTATTTGCGAATTTCAATATACCCATCTGTTCCGAGAATGAATGTGCGCCCATCCCCCCAAGTGCTAAGGCCATCAGGTGTCAGCCAGTCTACTCTAAAGTAGTTTGTAGCCCCATTATCAGCAATCAAAGTAGCATCGCCAAAGTCTTCTAATTCTGGATATTGATGATGTTTATAATTGCCCACTTTACTATGTACAACTTTTGCATCTTTTGCGCCAGAATAGAAGAGGAATTGTTCAATTTGGTGACTACCAATATCACATAGAATACCTCCATAATATTCTTTTTCAAAAAACCAGCTTGGTCTGCTTTCTACATTACTACGATGTGGGCCAGTTCCAAGAACTTGTACCACTTTGCCAATTGCTCCTTGCTCAATCAATTGACCAGCAAATACGGCACTCTCCACGTGCAAACGTTCACTATAATAAACAGCCCATTTAAGTCCCGTTTCAGCTGTTTTTTTACGAGCAAGCTCCAATTGTTCTAACGTTGTAAAAGGGGATTTATCCGTAAAGTAATGCTTACCATGATCTAAAACACGCAGCCCTAAATCACAGCGTTTAGATGTAATGGCTGCGCCTGCCACGAGCCTTACATCTGGATCTTCGAGAATTTCTTTCTCACTTTTGGCTATCTGTACCTCCGGATATGCTTTACAAAATTCTTGTACTTTTTTCTGATCATGATCATAAACCCATTTTAATGTAGCCCCAGCTTCAGTTAATCCATTGCACATTGCATAGATGTGTCCATGATCAAGACCTATAGCTGCCATTACGAATTGTCCTTCTGTAACGACAGGGGCACTTTTTCCCTTAGGAGCATAATTCATTCCATCACTTTTCTGCATGATTGTTCCTCCTCAAGCTAGTTTCTAGTTTATTTTTAATACTTATAACGTAATAACGTTAAACTCATATGTTCTCGTAATTTCCTCCAACGGTTATTGTATCGTCTGAAAAATTTTCTACACTGCTTTGTTTTTCATAAAAATGCTTAACGTTCGCGAGCATTCCTTCACGTGTATAAAAAGGATCGTCTGCTAAAAGGGGAAGCTTCACATGAACACCTAGGTTTGCCGATTTATAGATGGCTGTAATAAGTTCTAGTGTTTTTCTTCCTTCTGTTCCATCAATCAGCAGCTTCTGGCTACCCTTGATAGCCATTAAAAAATTATTTATTTGTCCTTTATGTCCTTCAAATAGTAATTCCGGATATTGATGAAAAGCTTCCTGAATACGATTTTCTAAATCCTCATCATTTTTCTCTTGAGGAAAGCCATTTTCTTTAGCTATTTGAGCATTTACTTTCCATGGGACAGATACTCTAGCTTTTTCACCTTGAAAAATCAGTTGTTGTTCTTCTCCATGATGAACAACAGAACTGGTTACTTGTGCTAAGCTGCCATTTCCATAGCGAAGTACAGCAATAGAAAGGTCTTCAACCTCTGCATTATCATGCAAGGTATTACTAGTTACTGCAAAAATGTCAGTCGGCAATCCTAACATCCATTGCAACATATCAATATGATGGACAGCATGATTAAGTGTACAACCTCCACCTTCTTTTTCCCATGTACCGCGCCACCATAAATCATAATAACTATGACCACGCCACCAAAAAGAATCAACTTGAGTATGAGCGATTTTTCCAATTAGGTTTTGATCAAGGACATGTTTTAATCTCATAATGGGAGTCATAAACCTGTTTTGAGCAACAACGGATAAAAGCTTCTGGCTTTCAATAGATGCTTTTATCATTTCGTCACATTCTTTTAGAGAGGAAGCCATAGGTTTTTCTACTAAGACATGTTTGCCTGCTTTAAGAAAATCGATGGCAATGGCTGCGTGCATATAAGGGGGTGTACAAATGGAAACGGCATCAATAGTAGGATCATTCAATAACTCTTGGTAGTTAGCGACAACTCGTGCTTCTAGGTTATATTTTGTTGCTACAGACATTGCTTTTTCAGGATAAATATCAGCTAAAGCTACAATTTTACTCATTTCAGGCATTGCAAGATAAGCTTCGATATGGGCAGTTGCAATAGATCCAGTTCCTATAATTGCGATGTTGGACATATAAATCTTTCCCTTCTGCAAGAAGATAAATTTTCACTTCCAATAACGAGATAGCGCTTTCAAAAAACTTAATGATTCACCTAACTGATAGAACAGAGTACCGTTAGTCTTATTAATATTCTAGTTATACTAGTATGGTAGCTCAAAAACATTATAACTCAATCTTTTTGAATTTTGTATAGTTTTTTGAATTTTCTTTTTAATATCCCTCACTTTTATTTATTGATCATCGCTTACATAGTTGGAATCAACAAATACTCACAGTACAAATATTCAGAAAAATGAAATGAATGTCTACCATTCTAATGAACTTGTATGGTAGTATGTTAGAGAAAGGGGATTAGAATAATGAATATTGATTTAAAAAACCAAAACCTCTCTACGAGGGAACAAGTTTACAATATGCTAAAAGATCAAATATTAAGCCTGAAGCTTCCACCTGGGACAAATATTTCTGAAAAAGAAATATCAGTTCAATTTAATGTGAGTCGAACTCCTGTAAGAGAAAGCTTTTTAAAATTATCTCAAGAAGGATTATTAAGTATCTATCCTCAACGAGGTACATTTGTTTCTTTAATTGATTTGAACCTTGTGGAGGAAGCACGGTTTATGAGAGAACATCTCGAGAAAGCAGTTATTAGACTAGCCTGTCAGGAATTTTCTGAAGAGTTGATGATTGATTTAGATATGAATTTAAGTATGCAAAAAATTTGCGTTAAGAAAAAAGACTATAAAAAAATGTTTGAATTAGATGAGGAGTTTCATAGAACTATTTTCAAACGGTGTAAAAAAGAAAAAACATGGTTAGTTATTCAACAGATGAATGTACACTTTAATAGGAGTCGCATGTTAAGGCTAGTAACAGATTATAATTGGGATAATATTTTTTCTCAACATGTAAATATCTTAAAAGCTATACAAGATCAAGATGCTAATAAAGCTGAAAAAATCATGGAAGAGCATTTGAAAATTGCACTTGTTGATAAAGAATTATTGAAGAAAGAATATCCAAATTATTTTAAATAAAAATAGGTTTTTACTTATATTTTTAGGGGTGATGGTAGATGAGGATGACATTTAGATGGTTTGGAGAAGGAAACGACACGATCACACTGGAACAAATAAAGCAGATTCCAGGAGTGGAAGGAATTGTTTGGGCACTGCATGATGTGCCCGTAGGAGAAGAGTGGCCAATAGAAAGAATGTTAGAAATGAAAAAATTAGCTGATAAACATAACCTTCATATTGAAGTGGTTGAAAGCGTGAATGTTCATGAAGACATTAAGCTCGGACTTCCAACTAGAGATCGATACATAGAAAATTATAAAAAAACAATTCAGAAGCTAGCAAAGGTGGGTGTTAAAGTCATATGTTATAACTTTATGCCTGTATTTGATTGGATCCGTACAGACTTAAATAAAACACTTTCTGATGGATCTACAGCTCTATTTTATGAACATAGTCGAATTAAAGATATTGATCCGAAAGAGTTAGTAAATAAAATTAGTGAGAATTCCAGTTTAACCATGCCGGGCTGGGAACCAGAGAGGTTAAATCACCTTCACCAACTTTTTGAAGCCTACAGAAATATAACAGAAGATGATTTATGGGCCAACTTGAAATATTTTTTAGATCAGGTTATTCCAATTGCAGAACTTCATGATATTAAAATGGCTATTCATCCTGACGATCCACCTTGGCCTGTCTTTGGTCTACCGCGAATCGTAACGAACCAAAAAAACATCAGAAAAATTTTACAACTAAATAGCAGCCCATATCATTGTATAACGCTCTGTACAGGATCTTTAGGAGCAAACTTAGAAAATGATTTAGTTTCTATGATTCACGAATTTATTGATAGAATACCATTTACTCATATAAGAAATGTACGTGTATATGATAACGGGGACTTTGTTGAAACATCGCATCGATCAAAAGATGGATCAGTAGATGTTTCAGCCATTATACATGCTTATTATGAAAGCGGATTCAAAGGTTATTGCAGACCCGATCATGGAAGACACATTTGGGATGAACAATGCAGGCCTGGATATGGTCTTTATGATAGAGCACTTGGAATTATGTATTTGTGGGGAGCTTGGGATGCTTTAAAACTAAAAGAAGCAAAGGGGGAAGCTACATGGTAAACAGACAAGAAAATAAAAATTTAGAAGGTAAAGTAGCTGTCATAACAGGAGGGAGTGGAGTACTTTGCAGCGCCATGGCTAAGGAACTTGCTAGACATGGCGTGTCTGTGGCTATTTTAAATAGAACAGTCGAAAAGGGTGAAAAGGTAGCCGAAGAAATTAACCTTATGGGCGGGAAAGCGATTGCGATTAAATGTGATGTGATGAATAAAGATAGTGTTGAACAAGCCGAGAAGATTGTAACAGAGGAATTAGGCATGTGTACAATATTGATAAATGGAGCTGGTGGTAACCACTCAAGTGCAAATACAACCAACGAAATATTTCAAACAGAAGACCTTACTAATCCTGAGTTAAATACTTTTTTTCATTTAAGTACAGATAGTGTGCAAAATGTATTTGATTTAAATTTTATGGGGACTTTCATTCCTACACAAATTTTCACTAAACATATGGTTCATCAAAAGGGAGCAGTTGTCATCAACATGTCATCTATGAGTGCTCCTTCTCCAATGACCAAAGTGCCTGCTTATAGCGCGGCAAAAGCAGCAATTGAAAATTTCACAAAATGGTTAGCTGTTCATATGGCTGAGGCAGGAATTAGAGTAAATGCTATTGCACCGGGCTTCTTTTTAACCTCACAAAATAAAAACCTTCTCCTAAATGAAGAAGGAGGTTATACAGAAAGGTCTCATAAGATTATTTCGAACACACCAATGAGAAGGTTTGGTACGCCAGAAGATCTTCTTGGTACCTTATTATGGCTTGTTGATGATAATATGTCAGCATTTGTGACCGGAGTGACAATTCCTGTTGATGGAGGTTTTATGGCGTATTCAGGTGTTTAATATTTTTATATTTCCTTGTCATACATCATTACTTTATATGTTTTTTTAAAAATTTATAAGTAGGCTTGGAAAGGAGAAATAAGAATGCGGACTGAGAGCAGGAAACTAACACTCAAAAATTATCTTGGTTATGGAACAATGGATTTATTTGGAGGGGGAGCATTCGCTATAATAGGCGCATGGATGTTATATTTTTTCATTACATACTGTGGTCTTACCCCTGTTGAAGCAGGATCTATTATTGCAATTGCTCGTATTATTGATGCTTTAGCAAGCCCACTTATGGGCCATATCACTGACAATTTTGGTCGTACAAAACTTGGGAAAAAATTTGGAAGACGCAGATTCTTTTTGCTAGTTGGAAGCCCTTTGATGGTTATTTATTCCCTTCTTTGGATTTCAGATATGAATTACTGGTACTATTTAACGGTTTATATTTTGTTAGAATTCCTTGCAGCAATGGTATTAATTCCATTTGAAACACTTGGAGCTGAAATGACGAATGATTTTAATGCACGGACCAAGCTCTCAACAATAAGATTAATCTATTCAGGACTAGGAACATTTTTAGCTACCTTTATTCCAGGCAGATTATTCGAAATATTCGGAAAAGATTCGCCGCAAGTTTTTCTCTACAATGGGATTATCTTCACCTTTATTTTTATGGCTTCATTATTAATTACACATAGAACAACATGGGAACGTAAAATAGAAGAAGACATGATAGAACCTGATGGTGTAGAAAAAGTACCTGCTATAGAATCCATAAAAAAATTCATCATTGACTTAACATCTACTCTTAGGATTAGAAGTTTCCGTCAGCACCTCACGATGTATATTTGTTCGTTTACGGCCATGGATATTTTAAACGCTGTCTTTGTCTACTTTGTTGTGTTTTCTTTAAATAAAGATGCAGTGCTCGCAGCCGATTTATTATCTATTGGTTCATTACTTCAAATGTTATGTACAATATTGTTTGGTTGGCTCGTGATTAAAATAGGTCCTGCGCCATCTTTGAGAATATCTTATATTGCTATTATTACATGTATAAGTGGTTATATATTTTTATACTTCACACAACCAACTTATATGGTTATAGCGCTGTATGCTTTCTCTGTTATCTTAGGAATCGGAAAGAGTGGATTATATTATATACCATGGAATATTTACACTTTCATTCCTGATGTAGATGAAATGGTCACACGTAAAAGAAGAGAAGGAATATTTGCAGGTATTATGACTTTTACACGCAAGAGTACTACAGCTTTAGCCACATTCTTGGTAGGAGTTATTTTACAGGAAAGTGGATTCGTTGCAAGTGCGACGACACAGTCTACTACAGCAATAAATGGGATTGTAGGTATTCTGTTTTTCGGAACTGTAGGGCTAGTCGGTATTAGTTTAGTTATATCATTTAGATTTAAATTATCTAAGAAAACTCATTCCATTATGATTAATGAAATTAATAGGTTAAAGGATAATGGTTCAATGGAACAGGCTGATGATGAAACAAGAAGTGTTTTGAAAGCGCTAACAGGATGGGATTACGAGAACCTTTGGGGTAATAATAACGTAGGATATCAGAATAAGCGCCAAAATGTTGAACAACAAGATTTTAAACAGCAGGATATTAACTAACTTTTGTTGTTAAATGATTTTGTGATGATTTCACTTATACAAATGGATATAAAACATGGGCTGTAGCATATTGTAGATCTGAGAGACTCTACAAAATTATTTTCAAAAGAAGAAAATGTTATTATTGAGGATTTTAATGGCTGGATGAATAATGGAATGAATGAGACAAATTAAATTGGTCGTAAAGGTTCTCAGGAGGATCTTTACGACCAATTTAATTTAATAAGGAAGGGGAATCTGATACATGTCCGAAAGTATGTATTCTCATTTCTTAGTTTACATAATATATATTCTAGGAAGTTAAACTACAAACGAATTTCTCTTGTCTCAAAACTAAGTATACTTATCTTATTGAGACAGAAAAGAAAAAATTAATTAAATTGATTCATCTAAATGTTTTTATGATATTCGCACGATTTCACCGCCATAAACATTCACAGCGCTAGATGCCATGAGCATTGCAGTCAATCGTTCATTATTGCATTGCGCCAGTTGATTGTTCGATTGCGACTGTTTGCCAAATTCAATCACATTCTAATGTCAATACGTTCATCTAACAGTACAATTGCAAAAATGCTCATCAATCTCAATTTGTACCCAGCAATTTCACCTCTCAACAAAAGAAATTTCATTTGGCTAACATTTTTCATTACGTTCCTCCCTCCTGTTATTTACGAATCAGCAAGTCTCATTTATAATCGAGTAGATTTGTTCAATAACATATACATCTTTAAATGTGAGGGATTAGATGGAATTAAAGTGGTATAAAGCAATTATTGTGATCTTTACGATGTCTGGAATCTCCATTTCTACATGGTTTTCACGGACACCGGAAGTTAGAGATTTATTACAAGCAAACACAGGAACAATGGGACTTATTTTACTCGGTTTATCTGTTGGCTCAATTGTTGGACTTGTTCTTTCAAATGTATTCGTCCGAAAAAAAGGCGGCCGAGTGGCGATTGTGATCAGTGCTTTTTTGATGTTCTTTGGATTCACTACTCTTGCCATTGGTTCAACGCTCTCTTCTATCTTTGTCGTCACTTCTGGTCTTTTTCTTTTTGGAGCAGGCTCTGGCATGTGCAATGTGGCGATGAACTTAGAAGGAACAGAGATTGAGTACAGCATCAAGAAAACCATTCTGCCTATATTGCACGCTTCCTTTAGCATTGGGACTTTAATTGGAGCAGGTGCTGGTATTCTTTTTATTCATTTAGGGGTTTCTGTATTGATACACCTTCTCGCTATCGCCCTTCTATTCTTCCTCAGTATATTGATTTGTACACGGTTTATCCCGCATGGAACAGGAAAGGATCAGCATGAGAAGCAGACCGATACAGTTGAGTCTACTCAAATGGCATGGCTGAACAAACGAACGATATCTCTTGCGATGATCGCCTTATGTCTTGCGTTTGTCGAAGGCTCGGCCAATGATTGGATTCCACTTGCAATGGTGGATGGCTACCAAGTTTCACATTCCATGAGTACGGTCATCTATGCTTTGTTTTTGTGCGGCATGATTAGCGGCAGATTGATCAGTGGACGTTTGATCGATCGCTTTGGCAGAGTATTGTTACTAAGAGTTGCGATTTTATCAGCAGCTGCCGGCCTATTCTTAGTTATTTTGAAGATTTCACTTGTTGTATGTATGATATCGATCTTTTTATGGGGACTTGGCGCATCTTTAGGCTTCCCGCTGACCATTTCTGCAGCTGGCGATGATAGCCGGTACGCTGTCAAACGCGTCAGTATTGTGACCTTATCTGGTTACACCGCCTCCCTTTCCGGCCCTCCTATTTTAGGGCTGCTTGCCAATCAAGTAGGACTGCTTCATGCCTTTATCTTTGTTCTATTTGCCATATGTATTGCAGGAATCTTTACAAAATCTGTAGCAAAACCACATTCATTACAAACTCACTAAACGTGTCTGATCCTTGATCATGGCACTTTTTTTAAATTTAATAAATAAAATTGAAACCTTTCATGAAGTGAAACAGTCCTATAGATGTCCTGATGTTTATCGCTTTTTTAAAGAGGGAAAGTAAAAAAATAAGACTTTTCAAATAACTGAAAACGTGGTAAGATCATGAAAATAACCAGGAAGGGGTGAGAAAAATGAAAAAAAATATGCTATTAAAATTAGGTGTTTTATTCATAGCACTTGCAAGTTTTCATTTGTTCTCAATGCCTCATTCCGTTCAGGTATACCATCATGCAAAGGTGGTTGCCGATCAAGAATCACATGAAATGAAAATCGTTCAGACAATGGGCGATGAAAAGAAACAAAAACATGTGAGCGCAGTATTTGCCGCATTTACAGCACTGCTGATTATTGGCAGCATGACAGCTGGATTTGCACGCATCACTCATACTGATCGATTTGACCGGAAAAAGAAGCATTTACTTGCAGTGTTCTATCAATCTTCTTATTTCCGACAAGCTCGTGTTTAACCCAACCATCTAAATCAAAACAAAAATTGGGAGGTTTTACACGATGTTATTTTTCTTAAGAATTTTCATTCTAGGTCTATTCTCTGTCACTTCACTTTCTCTTTTCGTCTACCAAGGAATTGAAGTAGTGCACGCCATTACAAGCATGTTTGGCAACCACGAGAGCTAAATGACCCGTATATAAAAGAAACCCCCTGCCAGTGGGACTGACCCCCGATTTTGAGACAGGGATCAAAACACCTTTATGAAACAGCCAGTTGCCGAAACTCTTTTGGTGACTGGTTGTTTAATTTCAATTGAATTCGGATATTGTTATAATAATCAATATACTCTCTGACTGTTTTTTCTACAATGGCTGTTGTAGTCTTTGTCAGGTGGTGGAGATAGAATCCTTCTGATTTTAAACTGGAGTGGAAGGATTCGATGGGGGCATTATCAGCGGGCATTCCCTTACGGGACATGCTCATTGTAATGCCTTTTTCTTTTATCGCCTTTTGATAAGCATATGACGTGTAGACTGAACCTTGATCACTATGAAGTACGCAGCCTTTAGGCAGTGTCTGTAACTGGTTCAATGTTTCTAAAACAAGAGATACATCCTGTTTATCACCAATCGTATAAGCCACAATCTCACTAGTATATAAATCTTTTATGCTGGATAGATAAAGTGTTTTTTGCCCAAATGGCAGATACGTTATATCTGTCACCAGTTTTTCAAATGGCTTCGTGGCAGAAAAATCTTGTTTTAAGTGATTTTCTGCAATGTAATAGGGTTGACCGGTCTGTTTACGCTTTTTCATTTTCACACGACACTGTAAACCGTAGGTTTGCATAATACGTTGTACCGTCTTATGATTCATTTTCATTTCTTTCTGCAAGAGAGCTGTGATTTTACGATAACCGTACGTATATTGATATGATTCACAAAGTGATGAAATCAACTCGATTAGTTTCTGTTTTTTTGGCTGATGGTTTTGTTTTTTCCATCGATAAAATGAGGATCTTGCAAGCTCAAACATCTGACAAAATGCGCTTATACTTACTTGATTTTTTACGGTCTCGTAAATCGACACTAACGCTTCTTTTTTCACTTCCTTTCCCATTCTATATACTTTTTTAATATGTCAATTTGTTGTTTTAGAAAACGATTTTCTGTTTTTAACTTCTCGTGCTCATCTTGATATTCAGGTCCTTTCCCGTATGAATACTGCTTCCCAACTGGTTGATGAAACCGATGGTTTTCACCCTCACGATACCATTTCATCCACGTTTTTACTTGTGTCCTATTCTTAATTCCTAGCTTGTCCATGATTTCTTTTGTCGGGATCCCTGCTAATCTCATTTGAACGGCCTCTTCTTTTATGCTAATTGGATAACTAACTCTTTTTCCCATACAAAAACACCTCCAAATTGTTTTCAGGTATGCTATACCCGATTTTCAACTTAAAGGTGTTTTTATTTGTCTCGCTTTATGGGGTCAGTCCCAGTCGCAGGGGGTTTTCGTTTGCTTATTTATTGTCATCTGAGGCGGATTCAGGTGTCAGAAGGACATGAGTGACTTCTCCCTGCTCTTCCTCATCTACAATAAATGATCCATTGCTATAGCGGTCATTTGCTCTGAGAGTAGAGATATCAAGTGGAATCGTTGTCCCCTTTTCTGTATCTATCTCAAGTGTATCGTGCAGTGCTGCAGCAATTACAGCCACAATACGGTGCGGGTTTTTCTTTAATTCTCTTAGCATAAGAACTCCGCGTTTTGCTCTTGATGTTTTATCAAATTCAGAGAGGTTCATTCGCTTTACAGCCCCTCTTTGTGTCGTGAGCACAAGGACATCGTTCTTTGGATCAATGATCTGGCCAGAGACTACCTCGTCCCCTTCCTTCAAGTTGATTCCTTTGACGCCGGCCGCTCTCGGACCAACAACACTTACTTCTTCTTCATCAAACCACAAACCGTAACCATTTTTCGTTGCAATAAACAATTCCTGCTGTCCTGTTGTGACATGAACATCTACGAGTTCATCGTCACCTTTTAGGTTTAAGGCGACAAGCGGTTTCGAATAACGCTGCGCTTTATATTGAAGAAGCTCTGTTTTCTTCACCATTCCGCCTTTCGTAAAGAATAAAAGATATGACGTTTCATCAAATTCTTTTATTGGAATGGCTTTTTGGATTGATTCCTCACGATCAATCGAAATGATATTCGTAATATGCTGCCCCATGTCTTTCCAGCGTATATCTGGCAGCTGATGAACAGGACAATAAATGTAGCTTCCTTTATTCGTAAACAGCAGAAGAACATCTGTTGTATTCATTTCAAACTGATGAATCAAACGGTCAGTATCCTTCATACCAAAGTCCTTACCGTTAGAGGCAGCATAGGAGCGCTGGCTTGTCCGTTTGATGTAACCATCCTTCGTGACTGTGACGTAAACATCCTCTGATGCGATCATCACTTCAAGGTTAATCTTAATTTCTTCGATTTTTTCCTCAATGACGGATCTTCTCTCATCAGCATATGTCTTTTTGAGCTTTTTCAGGCTGTTTGTTATGACCTTCAGCAGCTTTTTCTCATTCGCTAAAATGTCTTCAAGCTCTGCTATGCGCACATCCAGCTCTCTTGCTTCGTCTCTTAATTGCGTAATATCTGTATTCGTTAAACGATATAACTGGAGTGAAACAATCGCTTCTGATTGTGCTTCTGTAAAGTCATATTTCACCATCAAGTTGTTCTTTGCATCTCGCTTATCATTAGAGGAGCGGATCGTGGCAATGACTTCATCTAAGATGGAAAGTGCCTTAATTAAGCCGTCGACAATATGGTGGCGTTCCTTCGCTTTTCGAAGCTCGTACGCTGAACGGTTCGTCACCACTTCTTTTTGATGGGCAATATATGCATCTAATATAGTTGTGAGTGTCATTAAGGTCGGTCTTCGATTATGTATCGCTACCATATTAAAGTTATATGGGATTTGCAGATCTGAGTTTTTATATAAGAAATTCAACACACCATTTGCATCTGCTTCTTTTTTCAGCTCTACTACGATTCGAAGCCCAGTACGGTCTGTCTCATCTCGGACCTCTGAAATGCCTTCTACTTTTCTTTCAATTCGGAACTCGTCCATCTTTTTGACAAGATTGGCTTTATTCACTTCGTAAGGAATTTCTGTGATCACGATTTGCTGGCGTCCGCCGCGGATGGTTTCAATCTCCGCTTTTCCGCGAATCATAATCTTCCCTTTTCCTGTTTCATACGCCTTCTTAATACCGTCGACACCTTGGATGATACCGCCTGTTGGGAAATCCGGCCCCTTAATGACCGTCATTAAATCCTCAACCGTACAATGCGGCTGTTCAATTCGTTTAATGACACCATCAATGACCTCTCCAAGATGATGCGGCGGGATATCAGTGGCATAACCTGCTGAAATCCCTGTTGATCCATTTACGAGAAGGTTTGGGAACATCGCTGGTAATACAACTGGCTCTTTGCTTGTATCATCAAAGTTTGCAACGAATTCAACTGTTTCCTTGTCTAAGTCCTTTAAAAGCTCTGAAGCAATGGCAGACAGCCTTGCTTCCGTATAACGCATGGCAGCAGGCGGATCTCCATCGATACTTCCGTTATTCCCGTGCATCTCAATCAGCACATTTCGTACTTTCCATTCCTGACTCATTCTCACCATCGCTTCATAAACAGATGAGTCTCCATGCGGATGATAGTTACCAATCACATTACCGACGGTTTTAGCGGCTTTACGGAAGTTTTTATCCTGCGTATTTCCTTCTGCGTACATCGCATATAAAATTCTTCGTTGTACAGGTTTTAGTCCATCACGTGCATCTGGAAGTGCACGGTCTTGGATAATATATTTACTATAGCGGCCAAACCGGTCGCCGATTACTTCTTCTAATGGTAAATCATGAAATCGTTCTTGTTGTGCCATGTTTAAACCTCCTCAGCTAGCGACAAGTTTTCATTTTCAAGAATGTTGCTTTCCTCATCAAGTCCAAAGGCGACATTCTTTTCAATCCATTTACGGCGTGGTTCTACTTTGTCCCCCATAAGAGTTGTGACGCGGCGTTCCACACGTGCAGCATCATCAATTTTGACCCTGACTAGTGTTCTCGATTCTGGATTCATTGTCGTTTCCCATAGCTGGTCGGCATTCATTTCACCTAACCCTTTGTAGCGCTGAATCGTGTATCCTTTTCCAACTTTCTTCAATACGTCATCCATTTCTTCATCAGACCATGCGTACTCAATGATTTCTTTTTTCCCTGAGCCTTTGCTGACTTTATATAAAGGCGGAAGTGCAATAAACACTTTGCCATGCTCAATCAGCGGCTTCATATAGCGGTAGAAGAATGTCAAGAGAAGCACTTGAATATGCGCTCCATCCGTATCCGCATCTGTCATGATCACGATTTTGTCATAATTGATGTCTTCTACATTAAAATCGACACCGACGCCTCCACCGATTGCATGAATGATGGTGTTGATTTCTTCGTTTTTGAAAATATCAGCAAGCTTTGCTTTTTCTGTATTGATGACCTTTCCGCGCAGCGGCAGCACCGCTTGGAATTTACGGTCACGCCCCTGTTTTGCTGACCCGCCCGCAGAGTCACCCTCAACTAGGTATAGTTCGTTTCTTGCTGGGTTTCTAGATTGAGCAGGTGTTAATTTGCCGCTCAGTGTTGCTTCAGACTTTTTCCGTTTCTTGCCGCTCCTCGCTTCTTCACGGGCTTTTCTAGCAGCTTCTCTTGCCTGCTGCGCTTTAATCGCTTTTTTCACAAGAAGAGTCGCTGTTTCCCGGTTTTCTTCAAGGAAATACGCAAGCTTTTCAGAAATAACAGCATCAACAGCTGAACGAGCCTCACTTGTCCCAAGCTTTCCTTTTGTCTGTCCTTCAAATTGAAGCAGCTCTTCAGGAATTCTGACAGAAATAATAGCAGACAGTCCCTCACGAATGTCAGTGCCTTCTAAATTTTTGTCTTTTTCTTTTAAAAGAACCACTTTACGTGCATATTCGTTAAAGGCTCTCGTCATGGCCGTTTTGGCACCAGACTCATGTGTTCCGCCATCTTTTGTTCTGACGTTATTAACGAAGGAAAGGATATTTTCCGAATAGCCATCATTAAATTGAAAAGCAAAATCTACTTCGATGGACTGATGCTCTCCTTCAAATGAGACGACTTCACTTAGAACATCTTTTTCTTCATTTAAATAAGCAACAAAGGCCTCAATACCTGTCTCATAATAAAACGTTTCTTGTACATCATGCCGTTCATCGATCAGCTCTATTTTTAACCCTTTTAATAAAAAGGCAGATTCTCTTAAACGCTCTGATAATGTATCGAAATTATAGGTCGTGACACTGAACATGGTAGGGTCCGGCTTAAAATGAATCAGTGTTCCCGTTTTTTTCGTTTTTCCGACTTTTTCAAGTGATGTGACAGGTTTACCGCCGTTTTCAAAGCGCTGTTGATAAATATACCCGTCACGTTCAATTGTGACAGTGAGCCATTCTGACAGCGCGTTCACAACAGATGCCCCAACTCCGTGAAGTCCACCACTTGTTTTATATCCGCCTTGACCAAATTTTCCGCCTGCATGAAGGACCGTTAAAATGATCTCAGGTGTCGGTTTTCCAAGCTTATGCATACCAGTAGGCATTCCTCGTCCTTTATCTTGGACAGAAATGCTGTTATCTTTATGTATTTTGACAATGATATGATCTCCATGGCCAGCGAGCACTTCATCGACAGAGTTGTCTACAATCTCATAGACAAGGTGATGAAGACCGCGTGAATCCGTAGATCCAATATACATCCCTGGACGCTTACGGACCGCTTCAAGTCCCTCTAGCACCTGAATAGAATCATCGTTATAATCTACTTGCTGCTTTTTAACCAAATGCTTAATCCCCTTTCACTAACAAACATAACCGGCTAATCATCAAATGATCTCTCTAGATTTTAATGATGATCATGCTGCTCATTACTTTCCACTTTAATAAGCTGCATCATCACCATGCATGTGTAATTCACCAATACATGCTCTTTTGCACAGCTATGAGAATCATTCTATATTCTGCAATCAGAACTAGAAGTCCATTATAAACAAGACTGTTTCATAAGCCAACTGCAATCATATGATGGTTTTAGCGAAACAGAACAAATGTTCTATATTTATCTTATCGCTCTTTTTCTCGATATGCAAGGCTGCCGATATGTCCCTGTCGCCTTATTTTATCGCTTTCTTCTAGAATCGCAAATATGTTTCTGCAACAAAAAAGCAAAAATCCTTGAAAAACCAAGGATTTTTGACGATTTAATGAGTTTTTGTCATCGCATGAGCCACCTTGATACATAAATCCATGATGGCGACCTTGCCATTTTCCTCAATCAGCCTTTTCGCTTCTTCGTGATATATGCCTTGCTGCGCCCAAAAAACAGGTGCGTCTATTTCGAGAAACTCTTCTGCCACCTCTGGCAAAAACTCTGAACGTCTAAAAACATTGACGATATCGACAGGCTCTTTTATGTCTTTTAAAGAAGAGACTGCTTTCACACCGAGAGCTTCATCGATCGTAGGGTTCACTGGAATGATCTCATACCCGGCATCCTGCATCGCTTTAGACACCATATAAGATGTCCGGTGCGGCTGATTTGATAATCCAACAACAGCAATTCGTTTACTGCTCTTTAATATACGGCCAATTTCTTCTTTCGTAGGATTGTTCATCAAGACACTCCTTTTCCTCTATTTTAGCGAATTTCTGCTTAAAAACAAAGCTGAATCCATCTGCTTTCGATTTTTTCAAAAAAAGTTCCCCATGTTTTTCACAAGATCATGTTAAAATGTAAGACAAGAGGGAGAATATAAAGGAGTTATGCAGATGTTAATTGCTTTGATGTTTATTTTGGCTTATCTTCTCGGCAGTATTCCATCCGGTCTCATTGTCGGGAAAGCTGCAAAGGGAATCGATATCCGTGAACATGGCAGCGGAAACCTAGGTGCGACGAATGCATTTCGTACACTTGGTGTAAAAGCAGGGTCTATTGTGATTACTGCTGATATCCTAAAAGGGACGCTTGCTTCAGCTTTACCGTTTTTCATGCAGCTGGACATCCATCCCTTATTAGCAGGAGTTGCTGCTGTTATCGGTCACAGCTTTCCTGTCTTTGCAAAATTTAAAGGGGGAAAAGCAGTCGCTACATCAGGCGGTGTGCTGCTATTTTATGCCCCATTCCTATTTATCACGATGATCGCTGCTTTTTTCTTATTTTTATACATTAGTAAATATGTTTCACTATCATCTATGCTGACCGGGATCTATACATTTATTTACAGCATATTCACCAAAGACCTATTCTTAATCATTGTTGTTGCCGTTCTTGCTGGCTTTGTGATCTACAGACACATCGCCAACCTCAAACGAATTCTCAACAAAACTGAACCGAAAATCAAATGGCTCTAGCCGTTTCATCCATTTAAATATGTGGTAAAAGTAAAGAAAAGCTGTTTTTGCATCCTGCATTTTAAAAAACAGCATGACTTCAAAAAGGGGCGATCACAATGAAATTAACGATAAAAGAAGATGCACTCAATTGGTACAAAGATGAATTAGATTTAGAAAAAGGTGATCAAGTTCGCTTTTTTGTGAGATATGGCGGGTGCAGTAATGTACAAAAAGGCTTTTCTCTCGGCGTCGCAAAAGATGAACCTCAAAATGCCGGCGCAACCGCTGAAATAGAAGGTATTACTTTCTTTATTGAGGAAAGTGATATTTGGTACTTTGACAACCATGATCTGCATATTGATTATAACGAGTCCGTGAAAGAACCAGAATTTCATTATGAATAAACAAAAAAGATACCTCATCCCTCGGGTATCTTTTTTGTTTTACACTTCAATATACAGTCCATACTCCAGAATGTTTCCTAAAGACCGTTCCTTTTGCAGAATTCTTTTTTGCGGTTCTCCGATCAAGTCAAAGTGAGGAAACCCTGCGCGGTCATGGATCCATTCTTTTTTTAATCCGTGTCTTTCTCCCCACTCAACTAACTGCTTCATATCCTGACAGGCAGCTTTTGTGACGGTATTGGCATTTGGAAAACGGTCATCAAGCCAATAGTGTGTTAAAAAAGCAACTTTCCCTTGCTGGACAGCTGTTTTCCAAGCGTTTAAATCGTTTCGTTTAATACCAAAAGCCATGGATTAAACCTGTTTCTTCGACTGTTCATATACTTTATGCCAGGCAGGAAAGGCTTTTCTAAATTGAATAGGTCTAAAGGTGTCTTTATCTACACAAATATGCGCGGTTGTCCCTGTAATCGCTGTTTGTCCATCAGGTTTTTGAATTTCATACCCATACACCGTTTTGACACCATTATATTCTTCAATCCATGTATGAACGGTTGCTGTTTCACCATACAGCAACGGTTTTTTATATTGAACCTGCAAGTCTATCACAGGCGCAAGAGCACCGTCTGCTTCTAGCTGCGCATAGGAAAAACCTAATTCTTTAATCAATGCTGTTCTGCCAACTTCCATCCAGACTAAATAATTGGCATGATACACGATGCCCATTTGATCTGTTTCTGCATAACGGACTTCTATTTCTTTTTTTGATATATACACGTTTTCATCGCTCTCCTATCAAAACCTAAGGTCTGTCTCTGCCATTTTACCACATTCCAAATGGTTCTTCTAAAAGAGGCAATAAAATAAACCAGGAATCCCTGGTTTATTCGGTATAGCCATTCTTTCTTGCCGCTTCTTCATCCTTAATTTCAGAACGCATCGCATCAATACTCATTTTGCGGTTATCGTTTTTTTGTTTGATCATTTGCTTTTCTGCATCTGTCGAAAGGGACATCGCTGCTTCAGATTCATCGATATTGTCAAGTGTGTTCTCGATCATATCTTGCAGCTTTTCAACATTATCAGAACGATCATCTGGATTGGATTGATATGACTTGTCATTCATCACGATTCCCTCCTTATTCGCCCTTTGTCTGGATCACATCAGGCTGTTCATTTGATTTATTATGCATCTTTTTACCTTTATTCCGTTTGTATGCTACAGGCTTCGTCCCTAAATGGTCTGGTGTAAACTGTGCTTGTTTATCATGCTCTCTACCCATCATTCATCCCTCCCTCTTCTTTAGGATGAACGAAAACGGATAATTCATAACTTATTTTTGTCTAAATCGCTCTTCCAACTTTTCTTCAAGCTGGTTTAAAAATTCCTCATTGCTTAATAATTCTTTTTTATTTTCAAGCACAAGCTCTTCAAATGTGCGTCGTTTTCTTCTTCTCATTCCACTCACCTCCAAATATGTATGATTACATTTTCGCCAAAACATTTAGAAAATAAGCAAAAGAGCTGAATCATTATAGATCCAGCTCTTTTTCAATTTCTTTTTTTGTCAGCATTTGATGCTTCACAGACATGATGCGTCCTTTTTCATCTAATATGTATGTCGTTGGGTATGAAAGCACCTGATATCTTGCTTGAATGCCTTTTTGGTCCAATAATACAGGAAAGCTCACCTTTAATTCTTTTGTGAATGCTGCCACATGATCCACACTCTTTTCAGTGGTCGTCAAATTCACCGCTAGTACTTCGACCCCGTCATTTTCGCTCCTAATCGCATCTAAATCCGGCATTTCCGTCCTGCACGGCTTACACCATGTCGCCCAGAAATTGACGAGCACCTTTTTCCCTCGGTAATCAGATAACGAGGCGGTTTTGCCGTCAAGGGTTTTCAGTTCAAAATCAGGGGCTTGATCGCCTTTTTCAAGACCGATTGCGGGCTCTTTTGGCCCAAATAAATTCCACGCAAGTAAACCAATCAACACAAGTAAAACAGCGCTTGCCATTCCTTTTTTCCACATGATTGATCCTCCACTATTTTAAAAAAGAAGAGAAAGCTGTTAGATCGCCTTCTCTTCTTTGCTGAATTAGTTGCTTGCCAATTTTTCGCGAAGTACCATTTGAAGGATACCGCCATGACGATAGTAGTCAATTTCGACTTCACTGTCAAAGCGAACCACTACTTCAAACGTTTTCTCGTTTCCATCTGTGTCAATTGCTTTCACAGTGACGAGATCACGCGGACGAACTGTTTCGTCAACATGAACTTCAAATGTTTCTGTTCCTGTTAGGCCATGAGTTTCTGCACTTTCTCCGTCTTTAAACTGCAAAGGAAGTACGCCCATGAAGACAAGGTTACTTCTGTGGATACGCTCAAAGCTTTCAGCTAGAACAAATTTAATTCCAAGAAGGTTTGTTCCTTTTGCAGCCCAGTCACGTGAAGAACCCATTCCGTAGTCTTTACCTGCTAAAATCGCAAGACCTGTTCCATCCTCTTTATAACGCATGCATGCATCATAAATCGATGTCACTTCACCAGTTGGCCAGTAGGTTGTATATCCGCCTTCTGTTCCTGGTGCAATTTGGTTCTTAATACGGATGTTTGCAAAAGTACCTCTCATCATAACATGGTGGTTACCACGGCGAGACCCATATGAGTTAAAGTCTCTAGGCGACACGCCTCTTTCTTGCAAGTATTTGCCCGCCGGTGTGTCCTTACCAATCGCTCCAGCAGGAGAAATATGGTCAGTTGTGACAGAGTCACCGAACTTCGCAACGACGCGCAAGCCTTTAAGCGGTTCAACTTTACCAGGTTCAACTGATAGGTTTTCAAAGAATGGCGGGTTATCAATGTATGTGGAATTTTCATCCCATTTGTACAATGCATCATCCGTCGTTTTAATTTCATTCCAGCGGTCATTGTTGTCAAAAACAGTTTCATACTCTGAACGGAATAGCTCAGGTGTAACAGTGCTTTTAACGACGCTGTTGATTTCATCCATTGATGGCCAAATGTCATTGAAATAAACGTTCTCGCCATTTTTATCGACACCGATAGGGTCTTTTGTTAAATCAATATTCACCGTACCAGCAAGTGCATAAGCCACAACTAATGGTGGAGATGCAAGGTAGTTCCCTTTCACAAGCGGATGGATACGACCTTCAAAGTTACGGTTACCTGATAAAACAGAAGTGATCAGCAGATCGTTTTCAGAGACAGCATCCTCAATTTCTTGTGCAAGCGGTCCTGAGTTTCCGATACATGTTGTACAGCCATAGCCAACAATGTTAAATCCGAGGTCTCTTAAATATGGAAGAAGTCCTGAATTCACAAGGTATCCTGTTACAACTTTAGAACCTGGCGCTAGTGACGTTTTCACGTAGTTTGGCACCTTCATACCGAGCTCACTTGCTTTCTTCGCAACAAGACCTGCTCCGATTAAAACGTATGGGTTCGATGTATTCGTACAGCTCGTAATCGCCGCAATCGCAATCGCACCTGTCTTCATCACAGCTTTTTCACCGTTTGAAAGATCAAATTCGATTTGTTTATCAAGCTCTGATTTATCTAAGCCAAACCCTTGGTTACCAGCTGGGCTTTCGATGTGTTTATGGAACGTCTCTTTCATTTGAGAAAGTGGAATCAAATCTTGTGGACGTTTTGGACCAGATAAGTTTGATTCAATTTGAGAAAGATCAATTTCCACAACATCTGTAAAAATTGGCTCTTCTGCATCTGGCGTATAGAATAAGCCATTTGCGCGAGAATATTCTTCAACGATATTAATTTGCTCTTCATCACGTCCAGTAAGGCGAAGGTAAGCAAGCGCTTCTTCATCTACTGGGAAGAATCCACAAGTAGCACCGTATTCTGGCGCCATGTTCGCAATTGTTGCGCGATCTGCTAACGGCAATTGTGCAACACCAGGTCCGAAGAACTCAACGAATTTGTTAACTACGCCTTTTTCACGAAGAACTTGTGTAACTTTTAGTGCAAGGTCAGTTGCAGTTGTTCCGTTTGGAAGCTCTCCAACTAATTTAGCACCAATAACTTCTGGTACTGGGAAATATGAAGGCTGACCGAGCATACCAGCTTCCGCTTCGATACCGCCAACGCCCCATCCAAGTACACCGATACCGTTAATCATCGTTGTATGAGAGTCAGTACCAACTAATGTATCTGGGTAAGTGATGATCTCGCCATCTTCTTCAATCGCATGAACAACACTTGCAAGATACTCTAAGTTCACTTGGTGAACAATTCCTGTTGCAGGCGGCACAGCTTGATAGTTATTAAACGCTTTCTTTGCCCAGCTAAGGAAGTTATAACGCTCTGCGTTACGTTCGAATTCTAAATCCATGTTAATGTTTAATGCATCTTCAGTTCCAGCTTTATCAACTTGTACTGAGTGGTCAATAACAAGGTCAACTGGAATTTCAGGGTTGATTTTATCCGGATCCCCGCCTACATCTGCCATTGCTTTTCTTAAAGAAGCAAGGTCAACGACGGCTGGTACACCCGTGAAGTCTTGTAAAATAACACGAGAAGGTTTAAATGGAACATCAATTTCTTTTACCTCGGCAGTTCCCCATTTTGCCAAGTTTTCAACGTGTTCCTTCTTGATCACTCTACCGTCTACTTGGCGAAGCACTGATTCTAAAAGTACCTTAATGGAATAAGGCAGCTTAGAAACATTTCCGATTCCTTGTTTCTCTAGTGCTTCTAACGAATAATAGTGATACGTTTTCCCATTTGTCGAAAACGTTTTTCTAGATTGAAAAGCGTCTTGTTTAGCGACTTGCTGCTGTTTCGACATGTCCAAAATCCCCCTTTTGATGATCAAGATCAATTTCAATTCTCAGAAAAATCGTCGTATTTCACCACAATTTTCTCACAATTTCATCTTAAAACAAATTCATACATAAGTAAATAACAATGCTTTTATTAAATTCAATAAGTTTAACTTATCATCAGGAAATGATTACTCTTCATAAACGAAGCGGAGCGGGCTCATACTACAAATGAGGTGATATAACATGACAAAACGCAAAGCTAATCATGTCATTAATGGCATGAACGCAGCCAAAAGCCAGGGTAATGGCGCAGGCTATACGGAAGATGATCAACTCGTTTTAACAGAAGAACAAAGACAAAACAATAAAAAACGCAAAAAGAATCAATAAGAAGGAGCCAAAAATCATGACGAATAAAAACACAGGGAAAGACATCCGTCAAAACTCTCCTAAGGAGCATCAAGGCGGACAGCCTGAGCCATTATCAGGCAGTAAAAAAGTGAAAAACCGCAACCATACAAGACAAAAGAACAATTCTCATCATGATATGTAAACATTCCTCTCTCATCCCGTGACCAAACGGGATGTTTTAGGTCTTTCACACATTTCCATTTTCATCATATGATTTATTATGAGATGTGATGGAGGAGTGTTTATGGAGAATGAAAAGCAATCGAATTCCTCTGATTTTCTTGAAATAGATGATTGGCTCAATGTTTTAATGGATGATCCATTTGCCTGGTATGATGAACACCTCCCAATTGATCTTTATGAAACAAGCCGTGACTATATTATCGAAATCGATGTCTCCACCCTATCGATCACTGATGTAAAACTGACCTTCGCTGAACATGAGCTGACGATGACTTACACAGTACAAAAACCAAATGGTGAAGGCGAACAGTCAATTGAAAAAAGCGTGATGCTCCCTTTTTATTTAAACGACAAAGACATTGAAACAGATTATGAAAACCGAATCATATCGATAAAAATTAAAAAATGTTCCGACCATCCAAACGGTGCATTTTCCTTTCAAATCCCGCACTTCAAACATTAAGAGCCCACCTTTATTTAGGTGGGCTCTCTTCCGTTCGTTTCAAGTCAATACCTTTTGCGAACCACCATGGCCAAATAGTAGAGTCGCTATATGATAATGTATTCTTTTTCTATTGATTGGTTTGGGTCATTCTAGTAAATGGGCGGCTATCAATGAAAAAGGGCGTTTATAGAGATAATAGACATACATTTTTGTTATTTTCTTCTATCCTCTCTTCATGTAATATAAAATAGAGAGATAAGGGGTATAAGGAGTGAGAACATGTTAAGCGGCTGGTTTTTGTGGTTCATTTTATTTTGGGGTACAGTGATGATCGGATTACTCGCAATCGGTGGCTTTTTTATGTTTCGCAAATTTTTAAAACGATTGCCAAAGGAAGATGGGAAATCAGAACTTGATTGGCAGGATGAATATATTCAAAAGAGCCTTCACCTATGGCGGGATGAGGACAAACAGCTGTTAAATGAACTCGTATTGCCTGTTCCAGAGCTGTTTAGAGATGTTGCCAAAGAAAAAATTGCGGGTAAAATTGGCGAGCTGGCATTAAAAGAACAGGCTGCCAGCATTAATTTAGACTTAATCATTCGCGGCTACATTATGGCTACACCGAAGCGGGATCATAAGTTTTTACTGAAGCGCCTTCAAGAAAAAAACATTGATCACTCGCCATATGAATCGTTATTAAAATAACCTCCTTTTTTAAAGGAGGTTTAATTCATTTGAATCTGCTGCGGATCTAATTGTTTGGACAGCTTTCTAAACGACAAATACATCGCAACGCGCCAAGGCACGATCATGCCAAAGGCAAGAATCCAAAACATACCGCTTAATGAACCATAATCAATAGAAGAACTCAGGATGGTCTTCATTCCGATACGAAGGACAAGAAGTCCAATGAGAATGAACACAAATGCTTTTGAACGCTTTAAGTAGATGTCATTGCCTCTAATTTCAAACTTTGATGTTTTGATTAAAAATATAGAGAAAAACATCCCCACTGTGATCGCTTCTAGAAATTCAGCTCCAGTTACCCGAAACATAGGAACAAAAAACATCAGTGCACCAGTGCTCATGAAAATAGGAGGTAAAATAATTTTTTTCGCAGTTGCAGGTTTTGCAGATGACTTAATGCGAATAAACATGACGGCCACCGCCATACATATCGCTATTATAGAAGAGATCAAAATCATCATATCAAATCATTCCTTTATTCTTTAAGGTCAGCCTATGTATAATATACTCCAATTGACGAAAAAAAACCATTCGCCGCGACTGTAGAAAACGATTTCAAAAGCCTGTAAAGCCGCCAAACAATGATGAGAACATGATGATAATCCATGTGAGAAGATCAAAGAACAGCAAAATCCCTACCACAATCATAATGATCCCGCCAATTCGCATGATGAGCTGCTGACGCTTTCTGATCCACCCCATTTTCGTAATGAAAAAGGAGAGAATAAAAAACGGGACGGCAAATCCAAATATATACGCAATCATATACATGACCGCCGACTCAGGATTGTTACTTGCCAGTGTGATGACAGCGGATAAAATAGGTCCAGTACAAGGTGTCCATCCAGCGGCAAAGCCCATTCCGATGAGAATGGATCCAAAAAAACCAGCAGGACGATTTTTGAACTGTATTCTCTTTTCGCCCATGAGGAAAGAGGGCTTAAATACGCCAAGAGTCATAAAACCAAAGAAAATAATGAGGATGGCTCCAATTTGACGAATCGCTTGATGATAATCATTAAAAAACTTCCCGACAAACGATGTCCCAAAGCCAATCGCAATAAATATAATAGAGAACCCAACTAAAAAGAATAATGTATGAAGCAGACTTCTTCTTCTCAGCATCACCTTCTCAGATTTCACTTCATCTATACTAACGCCCGTAATATACGATAAAAACGCTGGATAAAGCGGCAGACAGCACGGTGAAATAAAAGAAAGAAATCCTGCTCCAAATGCTAAAAAGTAATTCAAATCTGTCAAAAGAACACCCCCTTCTTACAATATACAATAAGAGATGACAAAATCATTTCATTTTTTTTACATCACCTCAATAAAGATGGTCTATTCTCTTAAAACCTTATATAATTTAATTTGACATCAAGATAATGAATCCTTTAAATTTGAAAATAAACCTTAAAATGGATATAATAGAATCGATTCTTTTTATCAAGATTTGCATGAAAGGAACATGACTTTGGTAAAAACATCATTATTAACTCAAATCGAAGAAAAAAGAGAAGAGCTGATGAAAGTTGTCTTGCACAATGGGATGACATCAACAGTGACCATCGAACATAGCCAGCAGCTAGATCATCTCCTCTTACAATATCAACGACACTTACACTCAAACTCAGCCAACTAATCATACTTCATGATATCAAACATGCCGCACAATTATTAGAACAGTTGATATGGTGACCATAAACGAAACAAAAACCTCTGACATAGGGGTTTTTTGTTTTTTTACATGTTGCTTGACGCCATAATAAAAACCACCTTCCCTGCTTCATTCATGCAAGTACAGTGGTTTTAAGCGTCTGATGAAGGTGAATTGAATAAAGAAAGGACAACGCTTGTCCATTCTTTATAACCATGTTCCATCTATGATCATAATATCGTACGTATTATTTCGCTTGGTTGTTCATGGCTTTCATCATTTGATTGATTTTCTTCTGGGACGGTTTCATGCCCATTTGCATCATCATCATTCGAAGCATTTGTTCATTAATCGGTGGATTCTTTTTCAAATAGCTCATCATATACTTACGAGCAATAAAGAATCCGAGTGCAACTCCTGCAAGCAGTGCAACAACGCCTACAAGGATGACAACCCATAAATCCATAATTCTTCCTCCTTCATGTTGTCTCGTATAAAGTGTACTAAACAAAAGGCTATTATACAACATTTCACGTTCAATTTTATTTTTTTAAACAAAATTCCTCACTTTTACTGGATTAAGCCACCCGTGCTTCTTTGAACTAAAGTCCATCGCAAGAAAACAAGGGCTGATTTTTCTCAGCACTTCAAAAAACACCGCTTCTGCCTCATAACTGCCAGTGGCAGACATTTGGATATACCTGTCTTTTATAATAAATGCTGCAGTTCCTTTTCCATCTGGTAAGGAGGCGCTGTAAATCGAGCCTATTTGTGTATAGTGAATGTTCGTTAAGTTATTCATTAGACGCTGGTGCATATGAAAAGCAGGGATTCGTTTCGTCACATAATCCACTTGCTTCACAAGCATAACCAACTCATCGTCAGTGCGGTTCGTCCAGTGTAACGACTCAAACAAATGAAACAAAATTGATTCTCTGCCAAAATAGTGATGCGCAAATTCATCCTCAATCCAATAAATATAATAATGGCGTTCCATGTCTATCCCTTCCTTTCACATTTCGTCAATCTCATTTATTGCTTGTATTATACAAAAATGTGAAAGAAAGAATTGTCTATATATGAAGCAAGAAGAAACTAGTTTTGTCAAAAAAACAAGAAAAAAGAAAAAAGTTTGCAGAGCGAATGAAAATGCTCTGCAAACAGATAGCAAAAAAGCATGATGCTTGAAGATCGTTTATTTATTCAGCTTCGCTTTCACGCGGCTGACTACATTGCTGACAGTAAATCCGTATTTCTCGATAATGGTTTCACCTGGAGCAGAAGCACCAAATTTATCAATTGCAATCACGTCACCATCAAGGCCAGTATAACGCTCCCAGCCAAGTGAAGCGCCCATTTCAATCGCAACACGTGCACGCACTGCTTTAGGAAGAACGGATTCTTTGTATTCGTCTGACTGCTGATCGAAGCGATCCCATGCAGGAAGGCTGACAACAGACGCGCGGATACCCTCTTTTTCAAGTGCCTTTTGCGCTTCAATCGCTAAACCAACCTCAGATCCTGAAGCGAGTAGAAGTGCTTCTGGCTGTGCATCAGCTGCTTCAACCACAACGTATCCACCTTTTTCTACTCCCTCATATGCCTTCTCTGGTGCTTGGTCAATCGTTGGAAGGTTTTGACGAGTAAGAACTAGTGCAGTCGGTTTATCCGTTGAAGATACAGCTAGTTTCCACGCTGCAGCTGTTTCATTTCCATCTGCTGGGCGGATAACTGAAAGGTTAGGCATCGCACGCAATGAAGCAAGCTGTTCAACCGGCTCATGCGTCGGACCATCTTCACCAACAGCGATACTATCATGAGTAAAGACGTATGTGACTGGAAGTCCCATTAAGGCAGCAAGACGAATCGCTGGTCTTAAGTAATCTGAGAAAACAAAGAACGTTCCGCCGAATACACGAAGACCGCCGTGAAGTGCCATACCATTGAGCGCAGCACCCATTGCAAATTCTCTGACACCGAACCAAATGTTTTTGCCGGCATAATTATTTTTTCCGAAATCATCCGTGTTTTTAATCGTTGTTTTATTTGATCCAGCAAGGTCAGCCGAACCACCAATAAAGAAAGGAACTTGCTTCGCAATGCCATTTAACACTTCGCCTGAAGATGCGCGGGAGGCAAGGCTTGAACCTGCTTCATAAACAGGAACCTCTTGATCCCAATTCTCAGGAAGTTTTCCTTCAATCGCAAGCTTCAGCTGTGCTGCTAGCTCTGGATATTCTTTTTCGTATTGCGCAAACAGCTCATTCCACGCTGCTTCTTTTTTCTGTCCTGCGTCTTTTACAGCTTCTTTGAAATGATCGTACACTTCAGAAGGTACATGGAAATCTTCTTCAAACGTCCAAGAGTAAGCATCCTTCGTCAGCTTTGCTTCCTCACTGCCAAGCGGTGCACCATGCACACCAGACGTTCCCGCACGGTTTGGCGACCCGAAACCGATCGTTGTTTTCACTTCGATTAATGTAGGTCTGTCTGTGCTTTGTTTCGCCTTTTCAATAGCAGCTGTTACTTCTTCGATGTTGTTGCCGTCTTTCACATAAAGAACTTCCCAGTTCATCGCTTCAAAACGATTCTTCACATTTTCAGAGAATGAACGATCTAGGTCGCCATCTAAAGAAATGTCATTTGAATCGTAAAGAACGATTAAACGGCCTAAGCCTAAATGACCAGCAAGTGAAGCAGCTTCAGAGGAAATCCCCTCCATTAAGTCTCCATCTCCGCAAATGCTGTATGTATAGTGATCTACAACATGAAAGTTGTCTTTGTTATACGTTTCCGCAAGATGTCTTTCTGCAAGTGCCATTCCTACTGCCATAGCAATTCCCTGGCCTAAAGGACCAGTTGTCGCATCTACGCCTTCTGTATGTCCAAATTCAGGATGTCCAGGTGTTTTGCTTCCCCATTGGCGGAATTGTTTTAAATCTTCGATGCTCAGGTTGTATCCGCTTAAATGAAGCATGCTGTATAAAAGCATAGAACCATGTCCTGCAGATAAAACAAAGCGGTCTCTGTTGAACCAATTTGGATTTTGCGGACTTACGTTTAAGTGATTCGTCCATAAAGCGTATGCCATTGGTGCAGCACCCATCGGCATTCCTGGGTGACCGGAATTCGCTTTTTCAATTGCGTCTATGGAGAGAGTACGTATTGTTGCAATAGATTTCAATTCAATCGTTTCCATATAAATCCCCTTCCGTATCTTGTGTACACCATTATCATAAATCTACTGTCCTTTTTTCACAACTATTTCACGCTGAAAAAGAAGGATTTTGTCACATTTAGTTTATCGATCACCTAAAAAGTTATGCAAATATGAAAAAAGACGAGAATATTCTTCCCATCTTTTCAAAATTCAAGAAATCACAGCCTTAATGAAGGTTCTGATCTTTTTCTCTTTTTAATTTTTCTGGTGTGACATCGTTTCCTTCAGGGTCAACGATTTTAACGGTTTTAAGTGTATTTTTCATAGAAGAACGAAAAGCTTTCAAATACTCTTCTCTCAACTTCTTTTGTTCTGTTTTTTCAGCGTCTGATAAACCGGTCTCTTTCGACTTTTTTGAAAGCTCATTTATTCTTGCAAGCTGTTCTTTAGAAATCATGACAAACTCCTTTAAAGCATTTTCTCTACATACTACTAAATATCAATCATTTTGACAACAAATCACGCTTTAGGTGGTAAGGCCTTTTTCGTATTCCTGATACCTTCTATGCACCGTTGCTTTTGAAATGTCAAAACCTAATGCCTGAAGAGTTGCGGCAATTTCGGCGAACGTCATGTTGTTTTTTCTTAATCGAACAATTTCTGAAATCGGTACTTCAATACGTTCACGGCCAGGTGCATGGTCCTGCTGCCTTAAATTCAGTTCAGGCTGATATCCGCGCTCAACAGCCCTTTTCATCCCCCGCTTGATTTTCAGGTTATGAATTTTCCGTTGGTACTCTTCGACGACTCCTACAATCTCAATGACCATTTCATCTGCTTCTGAAAGCTCAAGCTCTCCTCTATGAAACACACTGTATACCTTTACGTTCTCTTTAAATAGACAATGAAGAAGCGCAATTTTTGCTTGTCCTCTTCCAAGACGTGTTTCATCTTGGATAAGAACGGCGTCGATTGACTCTTCCTTCAGTGCAGCAAGCATTTCAAACACACCATCACGATCTAGATCGTATCCACTTGCTTTTTCTTTGATGACTTTGACCACATTCATCTTGTGTATAGCAGCTAACGCCAGCAGTTCTTCTTCTTGTCTTTTCAGCGAGGTTTCCTGCTCTTCTTTGACAGTGCTTACTCTCGCATAAATGATTGCGTTCATGTCTAAAATCGACCTTTCTACTGTACTGTTGCAAGTTGATATACGACTGGATGCTCTTTTTTGACGGGTATGACAAGAATGTCTCCTGGCTGGATTTCTGTTGAAGCAAGATCATTGTGTTCGGTGACCCAGTCAATAAATGCATTTTTGTCGATTGATTTGCTGTCATTTACTTGATCAGCTAACCCCCAAAGAGTATCACCTGATTGAACCTCTATTTTAACATACTGATTTGAATCATTATGGCTTGTGACTGCAATAAGTGAGAGAAATATGCCAACGATGAATGAGAATACCCCAATAAAAATAATAGATTCTTTTAACCTCATAATGTCATCTCTCCTAATAGAATATGTGTTCGCTCTTTCTGTCACTCATTATAAATACGAACAAACGTTTCTGTCAAACGTTTTTTTCGAACCTATGTTTGTACTGTTAGGAAAAACATGCTATAATTTCTTTAAAATTGACGTTTTGAGGTGCAAAAGATGACGAAGCTATCAAAAAGACAACTCGATATCCTAAAATTCATCAAAGATGAAGTAAAAAGCAAGGGTTATCCCCCATCCGTCCGTGAAATTGGAGAAGCTGTCGGTCTAGCATCCAGTTCAACGGTCCATGGACATTTAGCTAGACTAGAAACAAAGGGCTTAATTAGAAGAGACCCGACAAAACCTAGAGCGATCGAAGTACTAGATGAAGAGGAAATGAATATTCCAAAGAGTGCTGTAATGAACGTCCCAGTCATCGGAAAAGTAACAGCCGGCCTGCCTATCACGGCTGTTGAGAATGTAGAAGAATACTTCCCTCTTCCAGAGACTTTTGCAGCACCAGATGAACAAGTGTTTATGCTTGAAATTATGGGAGAAAGTATGATTGATGCAGGCATTTTGGACAAGGACTATGTCATTGTGCGTCAGCAAAGCACCGCTAACAATGGAGATATTGTGGTCGCCATGACAGAGGAAGATGAAGCGACAGTGAAACGTTTCTATAAAGAAAATACACACTTTAGATTACAGCCAGAGAATCCATCTATGGAACCGATTATTTTACAGAATGTGAGTATACTAGGTAAAGTGATTGGCGTATTTCGAAATATTCATTAAAAAAAGCCGGTATTTCATCAGCTGCTGATGGGGACTGACCCCATAAAGCGAGACAAATAAAAACACCTTTAAGTTGAAAATCGGGTATAGCATACCTGAAAACAATTTGGAGGTGTTTTTGTATGGGAAAAAGAGTTAGTTATCCAATTAGCATAAAAGAAGAGGCCGTTCAAATGAGATTAGCAGGGATCCCGACAAAAGAAATCATGGACAAGCTAGGAATTAAGAATAGGACACAAGTAAAAACGTGGATGAAATGGTATCGTGAGGGTGAAAACCATCGGTTTCATCAACCAGTTGGGAAGCAGTATTCATACGGGAAAGGACCTGAATATCAAGATGAGCACGAGAAGTTAAAAACAGAAAATCGTTTTCTAAAACAACAAATTGACATATTAAAAAAGTATATAGAATGGGAAAGGAAGTGAAAAAAGAAGCGTTAGTGTCGATTTACGAGACCGTAAAAAATCAAGTAAGTATAAGCGCATTTTGTCAGATGTTTGAGCTTGCAAGATCCTCATTTTATCGATGGAAAAAACAAAACCATCAGCCAAAAAAACAGAAACTAATCGAGTTGATTTCATCACTTTGTGAATCATATCAATATACGTACGGTTATCGTAAAATCACAGCTCTCTTGCAGAAAGAAATGAAAATGAATCATAAGACGGTACAACGTATTATGCAAACCTACGGTTTACAGTGTCGTGTGAAAATGAAAAAGCGTAAACAGACCGGTCAACCCTATTACATTGCAGAAAATCACTTAAAACAAGATTTTTCTGCCACGAAGCCATTTGAAAAACTGGTGACAGATATAACGTATCTGCCATTTGGGCAAAAAACACTTTATCTATCCAGCATAAAAGATTTATATACTAGTGAGATTGTGGCTTATACGATTGGTGATAAACAGGATGTATCTCTTGTTTTAGAAACATTGAACCAGTTACAGACACTGCCTAAAGGCTGCGTACTTCATAGTGATCAAGGTTCAGTCTACACGTCATATGCTTATCAAAAGGCGATAAAAGAAAAAGGCATTACAATGAGCATGTCCCGTAAGGGAATGCCCGCTGATAATGCCCCCATCGAATCCTTCCACTCCAGTTTAAAATCAGAAGGATTCTATCTCCACCACCTGACAAAGACTACAACAGCCATTGTAGAAAAAACAGTCAGAGAGTATATTGATTATTATAACAATATCCGAATTCAATTGAAATTAAACAACCAGTCACCAAAAGAGTTTCGGCAACTGGCTGTTTCATAAAGGTGTTTTGATCCCTGTCTCAAAATCGGGGGTCAGTCCCGATGAGAACCGGCTTTTTCTTTTATGCACAAGAATAGGCAAGAATACTTGAACTTGGGAAGGAACCAAATGTAAAGTTCGGCCATATAAAGCCAGTAGTTCGGCCAAATGGCTGTGACGAAAGGATATACATTAAAAATACTTGACCGTTTCTCAAAAGCACAATCGTCCATCTTCTATTACATCCCGCTGCAAATTGTACAGTTTGATGGCCTCCGCCTACACCTTGCCCAGATATAAGCGACTGCATACTTTGTGGCTGAGAGAGTGCTTGCTGATACTGGGAAATGATATGCTGTGGCGGTGCCGGCGGTGCTGAGTGTCCGCCTGAACCTTGCCCTGGCCAAGTACCTCCTCCTCCTATCGGAAACCCAGGAAACCCTCCACCTTGAGGAATACCAACAGATGGAAATCCTTGCATCTGCCTATCATATGAATACCCATTATACACACCTTCATACGGTTGATACATACGAAACACCACTTTCTTTAGACATTCATCACGACAGTATATGTCATAAATAAAAAAGAGTGTGTTAAACGTCTAAATAGAAATTTTTCCAAAAGACGTTTCATTCTTCTTTAGAACGGTTAAATAATCATTAAGAAGAAAAATAAAAAAAATGAAAACTTTTTGTCTCCCTCAAACGTTATATAATTAGAAACAAAAGAAATAAAAGAACATTTAGATTTAATACTTGTAATATCACTGTAATTATTGTAACATTTGTAACATAAGAAGTTTTCATTGAGAAAAGGAGGCAATTGCCTTGAAAAAATTATTTGTTTTATTAACTGCTATTATGCTTATGATCTCATTACAAACGACAACATTGGCCGCTTCCAAGAAATCAGCCGCTTTGACAAATAAAGAAGCGTTACATATTGCCCTTGATGCAAGAGAACATTTTTGGAGTGCAATGTCAGGCTACAAAATTAAAGAACATTCTGATTACAAATTAAAATCATTTAGCTATAAAGATATGACGTACAACTATCTTTCTAAAACATTTGATACAAAGAAAAAATTAAACAGCTATCTATCTCAAGTTTTCACTAAAGATGCCATCAAACATGGTTTAAAAGATTATCAGTTCATTGTTCATAAAGGCAAAATGGCTGTTCCAGTCGGTGACGGTGACAACATGCTCAATTGGGAAAAAGCCACACCCAAACTTGTTTCAAAAAAACAAACGATCCGCACATATGAATTCACAGTCCCAACACTTGATGGACGCAAAGTAAAACGAACTGTAACGTACGAAAAAGTACAAAAAGATTGGAAAGTAACTAAAATTGACGCTGTCATCTAAATAAAAACCAGGCCTTTCATCGGCCTGGTTTTTATATTGGAGAAAATTCGGTCATGCGGTCCAGCGCGTGAGCAAGTGATGATGCCGTGCGAAATTCATTAAAAGGAAGCCCGAGCTGCACTGCTGTTTGGGCAATTTCTGGTCTAATCCCTGAAATGGTCGTCTCTACTCCAATTAATCGAAGTGACGTGACAAGATCAAAGATTTGATGAGCCACCATTGTATCAATAATGACAACACCCGATAAATCTATACATAAATGCTGAACACCTTTTTGCGAGCACTGTTTTAGCGTATTTTCTAAAATAATCTTTGCTCTAGCTGTGTCAATGTCACCTACTAAAGGCAATAACGCAATCTGGCTTTTTAAGACAATCACCGGTGAGCTCAATTCGTAAATCATATCTCTTTGAGCCACAAGCTTCTTCGTGGTATTTTTCACATATTGCTGGATAAACACATGGATTGAAATGTTAAACGCTTCGGAAATTAAATCATACCAATAAAAGATGCGGTCAATATCAATTTCATCTTGCCGCTGTTTTATAAATTCTTTTAAGTAATGCAGAACCACTCTTTGATTGGACATGTATTCTCTCACGACGTAATCTAATGGTGTATTTAAGTGCTTCGGATCACTGGCTAAGTCCTCAGACCATTTTTTAAATTCAGTATGTAAATACGTCTTGTCTTCAATAATAGCTCGTATAAAATGCTGGTAATAATCTTGATTCTGCCGTTTTAGCTCTGCTATGATGCTGGAATCTGTTGAACGATATATGGATTCTGCATCATCGTCCTCAATTGATTCATACCATGTTTCAGTCAGCTTCTCTGCATGCTGCATAAAAAAATCGTATAATGCACGGTTCTTATCCATAAGCATATGTCCCTTCACATTTTCTTCTTGTCAGTCTTTGTACCTTATAGATTGATTGTACCACTGAATCTTTTGTCCCTGCTATCTCGAATAGGCTCTGATGATAAACAAAAGAGCCTCCCACTCTAAGGAGACTCTTTCCAGATTTATTTCACAATGAATAATATTCTTTTTCCATCAGGAAACCCACTGATTTGATGGCCGACCCATGAGCCTGCTCCCCTATTATCAGATGGACTGACATATTGAACGCTTGCGCCTTTTCCTCCCTCAAGACAAACCGCCATCGGCCATTCATCCCGGTCAAAGCCAGGTTTTGTCGGAATTCCTTTTAATGATTCTTGCCTGCGGGCATCTGCTCCATTTCGGTCAATGGTACACACATCTGAATGCCCTTTTCGAATGGCATCTTGAATATGACTGCCTGTTTCAGGGTATCGTTCCTTTGGAAATTGAACAACATGATCATATCGATCAGCACCTTTTGCTGCCTGCTTCTCTCCAAATCCACCTAACAACGTGCCCATCCATATCACAAAACATAAGGCGACAGCAGCGATCCAGCCTTTTTTCATCTTCAAAAGCGCGTGACCTCCTCATCCATCTTAAGCATCATCTTGACTGAAAGGAAATGTGTCATTTTAATGTATGAGTGGTTCGCGGAAGACATGAAAAAAAATGATGGTTAGAAATAAGACTCCTATTAAATCGATCCATACAAAAAAGCTTGTCCCCTATGAAGGAAACAAGCTTTATTTTTTATTGCGCTTTCGCATAGTTTATAAACTCGACAAAGGCAGCTGTCGCTTTCGGACCGCCATTCATCGTTCCGTTTGAATACCCAGCGTTATGAACTCCAACGATTTGCTGGTTCTGATCTAGCATGGCAGAACCTGAATTTCCGCTGAATGTATCAATCGTATAATATGCTAGATTCGTATCTTCTCTCGTCACAGGACCTGACATCTCCCATTGTGACACCTTACCAGTCGATCTCATTTTATCACCAGGATATCCAGAGATTTTAATGGTTGTCCCAGTCAAGTTTGTCACCTGGCGGATGGATCGGTAGCCGACCGTATTGCCAATATTCGTATCGGTTTTGATCACGGCAAAGTCATATTGGCTTGCACCAGTATTAATATACCCGCTTGGCACATAGAACTCAGTCATTTTTGCTGAACCGTTCACCGCAGTACTATCATTCATACCAGGATATACAGTTCCTTTTTCACTATAGCTTCTCGATGCTGTATTGTATACGCAGTGTCCGTTTGTCAAAATTTTGTTAGGAGCAATGAGTGTCCCCGTACAGCTGGAGCCGCCAAATGTAATATAAGCAATCGAATTGTATGGTGCCACTCTTGTATTTGCTACTTTGGTTCTACCATCGTCTCCAATGACGACTTTCGTTTGAAAATCTTTTAAATATTTTGATAGTGGTTTTACTTTTTCGCCAACAGTAGAAGAAAGATCATCCACTTTGTCAAAGGATGAGGGGGCTTTCGTATCATTGTGGAAATCACTTGAAGAGATCACTTTTCCATCAGAAGTCACCATGTCATAATCAGACGTTAGTACTGAATCCGATGCGGCATGGGCAAAACTAGGCACACTTAAAGCACCAAAAACGAGAAGAGAAGGGAGTAACATTTTCACCTTTTTCATCATATTCCTCCTTTATGTCCTATATCAAAAATCATACGATTGTTTCATATTGGAGTAAATGAGAGAATATTCTTATTTTTTACAAAATATTTCATTTTCAAATTAGGTGTTTTGTATCTTCCCAACCTTCATTCTATCGATCTTTTTCTATGAGAGCAGAAAAAGACCGCCTAATAGGCGGTCTTTCCTCTTTGTCAACTCCACACATCTTTTACATATCTATTGTCATTTGTGAGAGCTGTCAGCCAATTTTCAGCTGTTTCCTTCGAGCATTTTTTCTCGTTTTGATAGAGATTGATCAGTGTAGCCTCTACATCTGGGGCCATTACTTTTCCGTCTCCGCACACATACAGATAAGCACCTTGATCAAGCAATTCGATCAGCATGCCGCCGTCTTCTTTCAACAAATGCTGGACATATATTTTTTGCTCATCGTAACGAGAATAAGCACGATGGATATGGACAACTCCTTTTTGCGCTGCAAGCTGCATTTCATCAAAATACAGATCATCTTCCTGAGGATGACGGCAGCCAAAATATAGGTGTGCTTCGCCTAGCTGCTTCCCTTCCTTCTGCCACACTTCTCTTGCCTGAACAAATCCTCTAAATGGAGCGATTCCTGTACCTGGTCCGATCATGATCATCGGTATGTCTGATGAAGGAGGCAGCTGGAATCCGTCTTGCGCTTCATGCAGGAAGCAGGCTACTTCTTCTCCTTCTTTCAGACCACATAAATAGGTTGATGCGACTCCGGCATATTCTCCGCTGCCGCTCCATGCTTTACCTTTTACAACTGCCACTGTGATACTGACTTTTTCTTCATCTACCTTTGGCGAGCTAGAGATCGAATAATAACGCGGCTTCAAACCTGGTAAAAGCGCCAAAAAGTGCACAAACGGCAGCTCACACGCTTCATATTGATCTAATAAATCCAGCATGGTTACTCGTTTCTTTAAAATGGCTTCTTGATATGCTTCACCAGCCATTTGTTCAAGTTCCACGCGGTGAGGCGGACATACAGTATGTGCTGCAAGCTCTCTTAGCTGTGTACGTGTCGCAGGCTCTTGAAGCTCAACATGCGAGGCAAGTAATTCTTTGATTGGAATCGGATGATCTAATGGTAAATGACTTGCCTCTTTCTCAGATGAAAGCTTTATGTGCTGCTCTGGATCTAGTTTAAAGCGGCGGGTCACACGCTGAACGAGTGCATCACTATTTTTCGGTACAATCCCAATATGATCCCCTTCTTTGTATGCTTTTCCAGCAGGCAATTTCAGTTCAATATGTCTTGTCTGCCGCGTGCTTTTTTCTGATTGTAATTCTTCATTTTTCAATACAACAGCTGAAAAGGCTTCATATATTTTAGCTACAGGACGCTCCACTAGCTCATTAGTATAAGCAACTGATAGGTTTGGTTTTTCCTTACCTTTTTCTTGGAAGGTGAGCTTAAATTCTTCTGCAAGCTGTTCGAAGACTGTTTTCTGGAAGATTTCTTTATCCTCATCCATATCACCGCCTGCATCACCTTCTCCTAAATCAACTACTCTCTTGGCTCCTTTTCTTTCCAGAGCTTCATCAATTAGACGGGGGATCCGCTGGTACGTACTCGCCCAATTTCGATCCCCGCATCCAAAGACCGCAAATGTCACGTTTGATAAATCCTGCGCCTCATCCCGCGTCAACCAATCCACGAATTGCTTCGCATTGTCAGGTGGATGTCCGTTGTATGAAGCGGTCACGATGAAGACAGCGCCTGTATCTGGCAATTGGCGTGTAAAGTCATCAAGCGGCGCAGTGGTCACATCGAACCCTTTTGCTTTCCCGTCTTCAGCCAATTCGTTCGCTATTTGCTTCGCCGTACCAAGATTTGATCCGTATAAAACTAGCAGCGGTGTACCGTGACTCGCCACTTTTGACTCATGAGATTTGGTGCTTTTCTTCGGTTCTTCTTTCGGCGGTGCCATAAAGAATTGCTGCTTCCTTGGCCGCACTTTGATTTTAAAATCGTTAGGTTTAATTGTGAGAGATTCTTTTAAATCAAGCTCATATGATGTGTGATCAATTAACTCTAAATTGTGCAGAACCATCGCGAGAACCATCGTAGCTTCATGCAGGGCGAACTGCATACCGATACATGCACGCTGTCCATTCCCAAAGGGTTTGTAGGCGTGCTGCGGGATGTTCTCAGGATGCGTAAACCGCTCTGGTTTAAATTCTTCAGCATCCTCTCCCCATACCGCTGGATCACGGTGTAATTTAGGGAGCAGAACAGAGACACTTTGATTCTTTTGAATCGGATATTTCCCCCCGATTACTGTGTCCTCTTTAGCGTAAACTGAGAAAGAAGGCGCAGTCGGCCAAAGTCGAAGTGCCTCATGTAACACCATACGGGTGTAGCTTAGCTGTTGCACCTGCTTAAATGTCGGCAGACCGTCCTGTAGCACCTCATCTGCTTCTTGGACGGCTTTCTTTAGTTTCTCTGGATTCTTTAATAAGAAATAAATCGCAAATGATAGCAGACCACTTGTCGTTTCATGCCCCGCGATTAAGAAGGTAATGATCTGATAACGGATATTTTCATCTGACAAACGCTCACCTGTTTCAGGGTCCGTCGCATGCAGCATAAGGGACAGCAAATCATCGCCCGTTTTATCTTGTTTTTTCCGTTCCTGAATAATATCATCTACTAATTGCTTCATAAAATCGACATTTTGCTCAAATTCTTTTCTTCTTTTGATCATGAGTTTATCTGCAATCGGCCATCTTTTCGATTGGTCCATCGCTTCATTTAAGCCTTTCAGCATGCTTTCGATAAATGGATGCTGATTCTCTTTATAAAAGCTGTTAAACCGAAAATCAAAACCGCAAAGACCAATTGTATCTAAAGTGAGTTTTGTCATATCCTCTGCTACTTCAATTTCTTCATCGCGGCCTGTTCTTTGCCATTTTTGCACAAGCTGCGTTGCAATATCGAGCATCATCTCGTGATAGCCCTTCATCGCCTGCTGACTAAACGCCGGCATCAAAATTTGATGAGCTTTTCTCCAGTTTGGTTCTTCTGTCCAGCTTGTAAATAGGCCATCTCCTGCAAATGCTCTTGCTTTATCAAGACTAATCCCGATGAATTTATCGAATCGGCTCTCATCACATACTTCTTGGACAAGCTCATGACTGGAAACAAAAACACCGGTTATATCTGAAAATTCAAATTGATAAATCGCTCCTAATTCATCTGCCAGCCGCCAAAAAGTTTGAGATAGCTCTCCCTTTTTCAACAGAGGGATGTTTTTTAGCGGTCCGTATGTTTTTGGTTTTGGAATGATTGATGTTTGTTGCATATTCCCACTCCCTTTATTTCATTTAGATGCAACGCTAATGGCGCGCCATAAGCATTGCTCAATTTCCTCTATAAATTCAATTGTTGGCTCTATTTCCTCTGCAAGGATCTGTTTATGCAGTTGCACAAAGGCACCAAATACAATCGATAAAATGGTTCTACCTGAAAGATTCGGGTGAATCCCATCCTTTTTCCCTTCTTCAAAGATAAGGAATAGCTCATTTAACAAATGCTGCATTTTCTCTTTGCTTGTCTCGTCTAAGTAATGGGACCGATTATCAATTTCTAAAAAATATAGCCCGGTTGGATTCTCCTTTGTAAACAAAACCAAACAATAAAATACATGCTTAAAGTAATCCCTGATACTTGCTTTTGGATCTGGACTGTTTGTGTTCATTTTTTCGATAAAAGTAGATAGACTACGTTGATACAAAATATTGACGAGTGCCTCTTTGCTGTCGAAATAACGATAAATGGTTCCTGCTCCGACGTTTGCTCTTTTTGAAATCATCGGCATCGTTGTGCCATCAAAGCCCCGTTCAATAAATAAGTCTAGTGAAGCCTTCATAATCTGTTCTTGTTTATCAGTCACTGCTGGCACTTCATCCCCTCCTTATAAAAATATAGGAATGAACGTTCATTCCGTTTGCGGTATATTATATTAATATTTTAATTTCATCTATTTATACTTAAACATACTTATTTTATTACGTCATCACATTTTCTGAAAATAATAATAATTAAGAAATGATACCTAGTCACATGACATCCAAAGGACTTATAAAGATTGGCAAATTTGTGTCATGTGGGTGTCATCGGCACTACACATTCATTCTTGATCGATTGGAGACTGAATATGATCGTCATATGTATCAATATATAAGTTTCCATTACTTGAACGAACAGCATAAACAATGTCCTTTAAGGAAAGCTGCCTTTTTTTAAGCTCTTCTTCTATCCATTGCTCTGTTAATTGATTTTCATGTATGTTCTTTTGGATGAGTTTCCCGTCCATGATGACTTCAATCGGCATGTAACGCTCTGCATTCATGAACAAATCAAGATCCTTCCGCGTGACATTTTCAAACGAAGGATATTTTTTCACTGACATATGCCCATCTGTTTCAATCATCGCAAATTCAACTTCGCTAATATTAAAGATGTCTTTTTCTCTCAGCTGCTGATTTAAATAATCAAGGGTATATCTCATCCCTTTCATATTTTCTTCAAGAATTTTTCCATTTTGTATGACAAGTGTTGGTTTACCAGCCATGAACCCTCTCATCTTCCGGCTTCTTAATGCAAGCAGGGAAATCACATAAATAATCAAGACAAGTGACACAAAGGAAATCGTTGTGTGCTGAAGCGGGAGCGTTGTATTAAACGCCAGGTTCGCTGCAATTGAACCTAAGCTAATGGCTGCTATAAAATCAAAAATATTCATTTGCGCAATGGTTTGTTTCCCTAAAAGACGTGCTCCTCCAAATAAAATCGCAAAAGCAAACATCGTCCGAAGAATGACTTCAATATGGTCAGGCATATAAGTGTCCACCTTTCAATTGCATCAAAAAAAGCCTTTTCCTTAGAAAAGACTCTTTGTTAGACTATGCATTTATTTCATCATTATTCATTTGGGCAGTACCGCTTTGTTCAAATTGTGATCGCAGTTCAATAATTGTGCTATTCCTCACATGATCTGCTTCTTGCTCAAGAAGCCATGTATAAAATCTAGCTTGCTCCGCTGTCTGTAAAGCATTCATATATTTTTGCGAGGAACGCTTCTCTGCAACGCGCTGCTTTATCCCGCGCATCTGCTTCCAAAATTGATAATAAGGGAGCTTGAGTTTGGTCATAAAGCCGCGATCATCCTCAATAACATACCCCTCTTCTTTAATTGTGTCATCATGAGAGACTGCTTGATACCATTTATAAAAAGACGTCCAATCATGGAAAACAGCCACTTCCTGCTTGCAGGATATTCCAAGCTGTTCACTTAATCTTTTCACTTCAGCGAATGGTGCTTTTTCATAGCTTAATTGCCGCTTCACAATATCAAGTAGAATGAGTTGATCTTGTTCATAGGTGATAATATGCGGATCTTTTTCTGGCAAAATGACTTCAAACACAAGAGATACATGGTGGTCACGAACGTATGATTTGATGTAATCAGCCTGCACGTCACTGAAGGTCTTATAAAATAGCTCTTCGACCCAGGTAGCATGCTGATTTTGTTTCACATGTGATGTATACGATTTGGACGTAAACACCAATTCATCTTCCATTTCATTATACCCAACAGTTCCTAAGTATCCATTTGCTTTATCATATACGGTGACAGGGAATTGTAGATGGTTCACTAAATGCTGCATTCTTGTCTCCGGACGCTCATCAATGTTAAAAAATTTATTGTAGCTTCTAGACACAATCTGCTTTGAAACCATATTGACAAACAAACCTCTTGCCTTCACATTCACATCATCCCACTGACGTTCACTAAAAGCCTTTTTCGTAAAATTAAAAGACGAAATATGGTGTGGAAGCTTTAATTCCTGTACGTATTCATGCTGATCTAAATGAGCTAAAAAATCATCCAGTGATATATCTGGCAGAACAGCAGCCGATTGTTTTTTCTCAGAGGCTCTGTAGACTGGGTTGTCAATTTCATGAGTCTCAATCCCGTCAGCTGTGATTTTCAACACCCGCAGCTGCCCCCCAAATTCTACCTGACCTTCTAGGTTATAAGATCTTTCCGTTGCGTGAATAGGCAGTCTATATAAATTGCGATGCCCGTGAATTTGGATGATATCCAGCCCAGCTGTATTTTGAACAAATAAGTGATCAATGTCATCTGAATATTCTCCTACGCCGTGAATGAGCTGCTGTGTTGAGACATGAAGAAGCTCTTTCGGCAAATGAGCAAGACCGCCATGGGTAACAAGAAATGTCTGATCATGGTACGTAAAATAAGTCAGCTGATGAAAGGTTCTGACAAACTGTCGTACTTCCTTCAAATCAAAGTTTGCTGCTTCGATTTCAGGCGCAGTATACCTGTTAAACATATTGCTTCTAACTTTTTCACCATGTGCAAACCGGTATAAATGCTGATCATGATTGCCTTCAATGACGATGACATTCCGGCATTCTCTATGGGCGAGCATCCATTCTAATATTTCTTTGTTTTCTATGCCTCTATCAAGCAAGTCACCTGCAAAAATATAAAGTTCGTTTTCTTTGATGTCTCCTTGCAAATAGGTGGTAAGTGCGGTGTAACACCCGTGAACATCTCCGAAAACATGAATGGCCTCATATTGATCAAAGGATCGAGGCTGATAGGTCATCACTTGCGGATATTCCTCCGGCTGCAAAACAGTCACCCATGATGGGACCTTTTCTGTTTTTAACCGCTCGTTCATTTGATACAAAACAGATTCACGCACCACTTTGTGAGATTCACGTGAGCGATTTTGCAAAAGAGCTGTTTCAAGGGGTACCTGCGCGAAATCGACGACATACACCCTGTAACGATAAGATGTCGCTAAAGACTTATATTGAGAAATCGATTTACTTGAAATATGTGTCGCATCAATCACAGTAAAGTCTCCGCGCTCCATACGGGCTGTGAGTAGATCGAATAATAAAGACCAAACTTTGTGGTCATGCTTGCTTGAAATTTCTAGTTTCCCATTGACTGATAGCTGCGGCGGCTGCGTCAACAGCCGGATTTGATCCGCTGATAAAGTGTAAGGCTCTAAGCCTTGTTCTTTAATCCATGTTGATTTACCTACGCCTGGGAGACCTCTTAAAAGGACTAAAGTTCTCATATTGGTTCTCCTTTAATGAGTGATATTTTACCTATTATAGATAAATTATGGATAAATCTCAATCTTTTATTGAATATGGTAATATATAGATAGAAAAGGAGGTTTTACGTATGTTAAATGGAGAGAATATGGCATTCAACATGGGAGATCTTCTATTTCAAGTGTTCTCTCTTCTATTCATTGCCTTTATTGTGACCATCATTGTCATCGCGTTTCGCATGATCAGAAGAAAACGAATGGAATTGAAAAAAATCGAAGCAAGATTAAACAAAGTGATTGAAAAAAACGATTTAAAAGAGTAAAAAATCCGGGAGTTAACCGGATTTTTTTGTTTTCATCACGATTCCTTGACGCTGCTGCATCAAAAAGAAGAAGACGCCTAAAAGAACAAGCAGACCGCCAAGCATTTGAAGCAGTGTGACTTTCTCTCCAAGCAGCCATACAGCAAGTATCGTTGCCCCAACAGGTTCACCAAGAATACTCATTGAAATGGTTGTCGCATTAACATAGGTTAATAGCCAATTATTAATGACATGAGACATCGTAGGTATGATGGCGAGCAATAAAAAAATTCCCCACTCTTTACCCGGATAGCCTATAAAAGGAGTTTGCTGAAGCAGATTGAATAAAATTAAAAAAAGACCGGCAAAACCAAATACACAAAAGCTATAAATCCAATGAGATATTTTTCTTACAGCCTGTTGACCTATTAACAAATAACAAACAACAGCGATCACACTCAAAAAGGATAAAATATCTCCTAAGATGGCTTCCTTGCTATGACCAATATCTCCCCAGCCTATCATGAGGGCACCAACAATCGCTGCACACATCGTCAATAGAGCAGACATCGTCGTTCGTTCACGGAAAATGAGGAATCCGCCTAATAAGGAGACCATTGGCTGAAGGGCGATAATAATGGTAGAGCTTGCCACTGTCGTCAGCTTCAGTGAGCCAAACCACAACACAAAATGGAGTCCTAAAAAGAAGCCTGACATACATAAGAAAAACCAGTCTCTGCGTTTTATCGAGAGAAATTCTTTTTTTCTAGGCAGGATAAACGGCAGCATGAGAGCCGCCGCAAAGATCATTCGATACATACTTAAAATAGCAGCAGGTGCATTTGACCATTTCACAATGATTGCAGAAAACGAAATGGCAATAATTGAAATCACAAGCGGCAGTGCAATTGATTTCGTTTGAGCAGTTGTCTTCATTTCCATTAGCAGCTTCCTTTACATCAGCAGTAGATGAGCAGTTCATCTTGTATGTCGTCATCTTACTATGTCCATTCACCTAGTGGCAAGATGATTTTTTAAAACTGGCGTGAGCTTTTTGGATGAAAAAAAGCTTTCATCACGAAAGCCTTCCAGATTGTTGACAAAGGGCTAAAATGATTTTTATTTTAGCCCTTTGTCTTCTTTTCAGCGTGATAGAAAACCTTTGAAGTCTAGGAAGGACGAGCATTGGCGCGGAGCGAATTGAACATTCGTGAGCACAGGCGCGCAGGACTGACAAAGAATGCGAGGGTTTGTCTACACGCTGAAAGGCTTTCATCACGAAAGCCTTCATTCATCATCTATTAACAGATAAACGGCCTGAACTGGACCATGAACCCCTACTACTAAATTCATTTCAATATCGGCAGAATTACTTGGACCTGATATGAAATGGATGGCACTTTTCGCCTGCTCCCCCTCTTCTACTGAGCGATTGAGAGCCGAAACAGCCTGAATCATTCGCGGAACAATCGAGCTTTTCTCTATACACACGATATACATCGTCGGTAAAAAATGCAGCGCTCTTCCTTGACCTTGGTGGGATGAAAGAACAACTGTACCTGATTCTGCAAGGGTATAATCACTGAACACAACTGCATATTTCGCTTGTTCTGCCTGCCTTAAGTTTTCTTCTCTTGATGCGTCTGTATTCCAGCAGGTGATGGACATTCCGTCTTGTTGCAAGCTGTCAAACATAGGGCGGAATCCATATTGTTCAAAACGATGATCATGCGATGTTACTACAGAACCCTCACCATATTCTATAATCAATAATCGTAATACAGAGGGCGCTTCCTCTGGTGTTGTTTCGACCACTCTTGTGTGAATTTGCTGACATTGCTTTTTCAATTGCTCGAGCAATTCATCTTTAGACAAACATCCGTTTGTTTCCCACTGGACTTGATTCCTCCATTTCGGACGCTGAATTGATGCAGATGGGGAGGAGCTTTTACCTAATTGATGCTGGATATGAGATAAAAACGACTCTCGGTGAAAAATGGTCCCCTTCATCACTTCTCCTCCTTTTGTCTCTTTTTAAACCAATCCCTGAATCTTTCTTTACTTGGAACTGGCAGGTCACGAATATCTGTCCAATTCTTTAAAGGGCCTATTCCTTTTGAAATTTGTCCGTTTGAAGCCATACGATTCAAGAGCGCAGGGGCTGCTTTTGTTCCAAATTGATACATCCCGGGAGACGATGCCCCCATGCCAAACATTTTCATCGCCATCATTTCAGCTTTAGGCGCTCTGCCCTCTTTTTCTACGATCACCTGTCTATGTTTAATCAATAACTCATGAAGTGGAATTTTCACTGGACAAGCATCCGTGCAGGCTGCGCACAGACTTGATGCAAAGGGGAGCTCCTTGTAGTCATCATAGCCGCCAAGAAGCGGTGAAAGAACAGCACCGATTGGCCCCGGATAAATCGAACCATACGAATGTCCGCCAACATGCCGGTAAACCGGGCATACATTGATGCAGGCTGCGCACCGGATACATTGGAGAACAGGCTGAAAGTCCGTTCCTAATATATTTGACCGCCCATTGTCCACAATGACCAAGTGAAATTCTTCTGGTCCATCCACTTCTCCTTCTCCTTTTGGTCCCACAACAGAAATATAACTAGTTAATTTTTGACCGACTGCGCTTCTGCACAAAAGACCCACAAGGACATCCAGTTCCTCCATCGTTGGAACAAGCCGTTCCATTCCCATAACGGCAATATGCGTCTTCGGTATAGCCGTGACAAGATCCGCATTCCCTTCATTTGTCACAAGGCAGATGGACCCTGTGTTGGCCACTGCAAAATTACAGCCGGTCACACCAATATCAGCTTCGAGGAATTTTTCACGCAAGATGGCTCTCACAAAATTCGTCATTTCTTCAGGTGTTTCTGACATCTCATACCCTAGCTTCTCATGAAAAACTTCCCGTATTTGTTCTTTCGTCATATGAAGGGCAGGTGCCACAATATGTGAAGGCGGTTCATGGTCATCCACTTGCAGAATATATTCGCCAAGATCGCTTTCGACCACTTCACAGCCGATCTCTTCAAGCGCTTGATTCATCTCGATTTCTTCTGTGACCATTGATTTTGATTTGACGATCTTTTTGGCTGCTTTTTTCTGTGCCACGTCTTGAATATATGCTGATGCCTCTTCCTTTGTTTTCGCAAAAAAGACATGACCTCCGCGTGTACTTACACTTTCACTTAATTGATATAAGTAGTCATCAAGATGCGTCAGCGTATGCTGCCGGATTTCCTCGCCAAGCTCACGCCACTTTTCCCAATTGCCAAGCTCCTCGCTTGCAGTCAGCCGCCTTTTATACAGACGTTCCTGTGCTGAGGAGACAGCACCTCTCATGACAGCGTCTTCTAAACCTTCCCCGATCCGTTCTTTAAAGGCCTTTTCTCCAATTTTCATACTCATGTGCCGTTCCTCCTCTTAAAGTCCGCGGCTGTTTAATACTTCTGCGATGTGCATGACCTGGATGGGTTTATCAAGACGGTTCAGCCTCCCGCCAATGTTCAGCAGACATCCGCAGTCAGCACCAATGATATATTCAGCGCCTGTCTCCTCTATGCTTTGTACTTTTTCATCGACCATCTGCTCAGAAATAGGGGTCATTTTCACTGAAAAGGTTCCTCCAAACCCGCAGCAATTTTCTGCGCGGGGCAATGGTTTCATCGTCAAATCTTTGACATTTGATAACAGTGTAAAAGGCGCCTCCTTAATGCGCAGCAGTCTCGTCATATGACAGGAGGTGTGATAGGTCGCGTTTCCTTTCAGGCTCGCCCCTACATCTGTCACGTGTAATATATCTACAATAAACTCTGTTAATTCATATGTTTTTGCGGCAAGTGCCTCAGCCTTGGCCGACCACTCTCGGTCTTCTTTCAAAAGATGAGGATATTCTAAAAACATCGCCTTGCACGAACCTGATGGTGTCACAACATATTCAGCTGATTCAAAGGCTTTGATCATGTTTTTCGCTGCTTTGATTGTCTCTTTTGTATAGCCGCTGTTAAAGGCTGGCTGCCCGCAGCACACTTGTGTTTCTGGAAATTCCACTTCAACACCGAGTCTTTCCAATACTTCCACTGTCGCCTTTCCTACATTTGGCTGCATCGTGTCAATTAAACAAGTAACGAATAAATGGACTTTCATCGGCGAACTTCCCTTCTATTGCTGCATTTTGATTCATCATTCTGATCATCTGATGACTAAATAACAGACCTTAATTTCATTTTAATCCCAAATTTCTGAAATTTCAACGAAGTGATTTGTCTAAAATTTGTACTTATGGCTCGTGTGACTAAATGAAAAAAACGCCCTTTTCATAGGGCGTTTTTTATGTTTATTTTGAAATCAATTCACGAATTTTTCCTTCAATAGGTGTTAACGGACGGCCTAGTAATGTTTCGAAATCTTGGCTTTCGACGGCTAAAGCACCATCGCGAATGCCGCTTTGAATGGCTTTGACAAATGGCACTGCTTCTTTCGGTACACCATTTGAAGCTAAAATTTCTCCAAATGTGTCCACATCTATTTTTTCTACTTTGATTTCTTTTCCGCTCACTTTACTAACAATTTGTGCAAGTTCAGTGTGCGATCGAAGCGGTCCTGACAGTTCATATATCTCCTGATCATGAACCGAAAGTGTTAACGCATTTGCTGCCGCTTCTGCGTAGTCATTTCTTGTCGCCCAGCCAACCTTCCCGTCGCCAATAGGGCTTAAAAATGGTGCGCCGCTGACTGACGCCAGAATCGTATCTTTTTCATTTTCAACATACCAGTTGTTTCTTAAAAATACATGAGGAATGCCAGAGGCCAAAATGGCTTCTTCTGTTTTGGCATGGTCATTTGCAAGGACAAGCTGACTCTCTCTAGCATTGACAACACTTGTATAAGCAATAAACGACACATTTGCTGCTTTTGCCGCTTCGATTGCTGCTTTATGCTGCTGCACGCGGTCTCCATCCGCTGTTGAAATGATCAACAGACGGTCAATGCCCTCAAATGCTGATGTCAAGGTGTCTGGCTGAGTAAAGTCTCCATGGCGTACATCCACCCCAGCATCCTTCAAATGTGCTGCTTTTTGCGGATTTCGAACACTGACTGCAATTTGTTCAGCCGGTACTTTTGTAAGCAAATGCTTGACGACGAGCGATCCAAGTTGTCCCGTTGCGCCTGTTACTAATAATTTCATTTGTTAACCTCCTCATTTTTCGTTCAACGGTGATGTGCATTCGTTATAATCGAAATGGTTACAACAAAGGTGGAAAAAAAGCTCTAATGTACGAGCTTTTTTATTCCGCCTCTGTTAATAATTGCTGAATTGTCACTTGCTTGAGGTGATTCTCAAGTGCAGCTTGTGCTTCTTTTAGTTCATGCCGCAGTCTCGTATCCATCACTTGACCAATCGGGCATGCGATGACGGGCTGATGAAAGTTAAATAATTCTTCATCCTCGCTTACATCGACAGCACGGTACACATCTAACAGCGTGATGTCCTCAGCCGGTCTTTTTAAATAAGCACCGCCTACTCCGCGTCGAATTTCAATGAGACCCGCCCGTTTGAGCATTGCCATCATTTTTCGAACAATGGCTGGATTTGAATTCACGCTCTCTGCAATAAAATCACCTGTACACTCTTTTGGAACACCTGCAATAAATGACACAATATGAACAGCAATCGGATACCTGCTGCTAATTTGTTTCACAATCTTTCACCACCGTTGTAATCAATATAGTTACAATGAGTGGTTTTGTCAATCAATAAACGGATTTTTCTTTCGGTCCCAGTCCTCATATGCCATGATATCGTAGTTTTCTGCTGTATCAAGTTCAAGCGGGGCAATGCATTCAAGCAGATTCTCATCTGGGTCAAGAAAATAGATCGCTGCATGAAATTGCGGCGGATTATCGAGAACTAAAGGCTGCTTTTCTTCTGAAAAACCAAACATTGGGTGAATGCTGATGTCTCTTTCAATCAGCCAACTCTTGATCTGTTCGATACTGGATGTTTTAATTTGGAAGGCTACATGTCGAGTTGCTACGTGATATGGAATAGTGGACATATCTGCCTTCCATATGCCAAGCCAGCTCTTTCCTTTCTCAATCCATAAAAAGGCTACTCTTTCATTCTCATGAGCAAGTGTCAATCCCAATTTTTCATAAAACGCAATAGATGTCTTTAAGTCACTCACAGGTAAATGTGCTTCATACAGTCCTTTTATCATCATCAAAATCACTCCTTTTCTACCTTCTATTCTGCAGGAGTTGATGATATTCTGCCTCAGCAAAACGATGTATTTTATCCCTAACATTAGTTTGAGAGACATTGTATGTTTGATCTATTGCAGATGGGGGAAGGTGTTCAAATAAAATAACAGAAAGGAGCGGTTCATATGCCTTGGACGATGAACGATTATCCAGCTTCATTTAAATCATTAGACAACGTCATTCGGAAAAAAGCGCTTGAGATTGCCAATAAGATGATTCAGGAAGGCTATGAGGAAAATAGAGCCATTCCAATTGCAATCAGTCAAGCGAAAGAGTGGAAAAAGAACGCAACGGAGAAAGAAGTAGAGAATTTCTCATCTCATGGTTCTGTCAAACCATCTGAGGGCAGCAGCTCCGCAAGACCAGAGCTCATGGATCATGCGCAACATGTAGTAAAGCACGAGGAAGGCTGGGCGGTTCAAACTGAGAAAGCGAAACGAGCAAGTGAGGTCAAAGAAACAAAACAAGAAGCAATTAAGCGGGCAAAGGAGATTTCAGCTAATAAAGGAACATCCGTTGTCATTCACCGAAAAGATGGGACGATTCAGGATGTGTTAAAGCCGCAATAAGACCGCTCGTCAGCGGTCTTTTTTATGCATTCTTTTCTTTTTTGGCTGGTGTTTTTCTTTTCTTAGGCGCTGCTTTTTTCGCTTTGGCTGGTTTTGATCGGTCGATCGAAGCCTGTAGTGCGGCCATTAAATCAGTCACATTGGATGCAGGATCTTTTTTGCCTGTCGTTTCTGGTTGAACAGTATGCTCTCCGGATATTTTATCGCCGATTAAATTCATCAGCTGTTCTCTGTATTCATCCTGATATGCTGCTGGATCGAATGTCGTGGTCAGCTGCTCGATTAAAAGGAGGGCTGTATCTAACTCTTTCTTGACAATGTTCTCCTCTTGGGGAATATTCGGTACATCTGATACTTGTCTAATTTCGTCAGGGAAATGAATGGTTTCCATCAGCAAAATATGTTCATAGCACCTAACGATCGCTAATTGTTCCTTTGAGCGGATCATAATTTTTGCCACACCAATTTTCCCCGATTCCTCTAGAGCTTTTCTTAATAATGAATAAGCCTTTGCTCCGCCGGTATCCGGTGATAAAAAGTAACTTCTTTCGTAATAGATGGGATCAATTTCTTCAATCTTCACAAAATCAATGATTTCAACGGCTTTTTCTTCATTTTCTTTTCGCAGTTTTTCTAGCTCTTCATCGTCCAATTCAATAAATTTATTTTTCGCATATTCATACGCCTTCACAATTTGTTCTGGCGCTACCTCTTCACCGCAATTGGCACATACTTTCTTGTAGTTAATGGGCGTGTGACACTCTTTATGCAGCTGCCTTAATTTAATGTCTTTGTTCTCTGTAGCGGTAAACAGCTTGACTGGAATATTGACCAATCCGAAACTAATGCCGCCTTTCCATACTGTATGCATTGTGCTTCCTCCGTTCTTTTCTCCTTACTATGTAATGTTTTCATCAGACTTATGTATGTGATTGAAAATTTCATCCCACTCTAAGAACACATGATATAAGGAAGTGACATGCACAATGAAACCTATGCGATTAACACCTGCACATGATATTCCTGCTGGTGTAGACTGGGTGTATGAATTAAAATATGATGGCTTTCGGGCTATTCTTGTATGGGAAGAAGACGAGATTCGTTTAGAAAGCAGGACCGGAAAACGGCTAAATGAGCAATTTCCTGAAGTGATAGAGCAGTGCGAACAATTAAGAGACGAATTTGCTCCTTTTTTACCGCTGACGCTTGACGGAGAATTGGTCTTTTTACTGAGTGAACAGCAAAGCGAGTTCGCGAAGGTTCAGCAAAGAGGCAGGCTGAAAAACAAAGAAGCGATCCAAAGACAGGCTGAACGTTTTCCATGTCATTTCATTGCGTTTGATCTATTAAGCTGCAAAGGGAAACCTCTCGTTGATTTACCGCTGATGGATAGAAAAAATCAACTGCTGGAAGTATTCCAAGACGCAAAGCTCCCCTCATCAGTTCAGCTGGAGCACCCTTCCCTTTTGCAGGTCATTCATACAGACCCAGACTCTGAATACATGAAAAACGTGATGACGACGTATTTAGCAGAAGGACTAGTAGCAAAAAAAAAGACGAGTAAATGGCATGACAATATTCGTTCAAAAGAATGGCTGAAAATGAAAAACTGGCGGTATGTCTCTGTCATTGTGACCCGTTTTGACAAAGATAATGGCTATTTCCAAGGTTCCATTTATCAAGATTCGGCTCTCATCGAGGTTGTCCAATTCAAGCATGGATTTTCTAAAGAAGAAGAACAAACGCTGCGTACGCTATTTCAGACAAAAGGCCAGTTAACAGGAGGATCATTATACGAAATCCCCCCTTCTATCGTTGCCAGCATTGCTTGTATATCCTTTGATGGATCGGCGTTAAGAGAGCCGCGTTTTTCTTCCTTTTTACTAGATGCTGATCCGGCAGCATGTACATTTCAGCAAATGCTCAAACAGCTGTATCCACTCCCTGCTGTTATAGACGTCACTCACCCTGAGAAACCGATTGTCCCGGCTCTTCAACTAAACAAGGCAGATTACTTACTTTATTTAAGACAAGTGGCTCCCTATCTTTTGCCCTTTTTACGTGAAAGGCGTCTTACTTTAATTCGGTATCCGCATGGCACTGGAGACGAATTCTTTTATCAAAAGTCGACTCCTGATTATGCGCCGGATTTTGTTTTGACAGATGAAGTTGATGATATTTCTTATACGGTCTGTAATGATCCTCGTACGCTTCTTTGGCTTGGCAACCAGCTGGCAATGGAATTTCATATCCCTTTTGAAACAAGAGATACGAATCGGCCGACAGAAATCGTCTTTGATCTGGACCCGCCATCTGTAAATGAATTTCATCTAGCCATAGAAGCTGCTAAACGAATCAAAGCGATTTTAGACGGGCTTTTTCTCACAGCCTTTATTAAAACAAGCGGAGGAAAAGGGCTTCAAGTCTATATCCCATTAAAGAAAAACGCCTTCACATACGAAGAAACAAGACGATTCACCGCGTTTATATGCCAATTTTTATGTGAACAAGCACCGGATCTTTTTACTCTGGAACGTCTTAAGAAAAAACGCGGCAATCGCTTGTATCTAGACTACATTCAGCACGATGCTGGAAAAACAATTATCGCTCCATATTCCCCAAGAGGAAATGAGCTTGGACTTGTTGCGACACCGCTTGAATGGGACGAACTCCAACATGGGGAGCTTCATCCTTCTCTATTTACGATGCCAGCTGTCATAGAGCGTTTAAAGGAAAAAGGCGATCCGTTCCGCCGCATGAGACATCTTGTGAATGATGATGCTTTTAGACAAGTCTTACATCGGCTTTCAGACATGTGACCATCTCATCAGATGGACAGCCGCGGTCATGAAGCGTTACACTTATTCATTAGAGAGGAAGAAAGGGATGACTATTTTGACCGCACATTCATTTCGAAATACAGCTTTGATTTTCTTATGTCTTTCCGCAGGAATTGTGGATGTGATTGGCTATTTAAGCCTAGGACATGTGTTTACAGCCAATATGACAGGTAATATTGTGCTGCTTGGCATTGCAGCAGGAAGCTCCTTGCAGCTAACAGCCCTTCATTCCATCACTGCGCTAAGTGGATTCGTTTTAGGGGTTTTACTTGCAGTTGTAATAGGCGGAAAGCATGAAAAAACGTTTTGGCCAAAAGCCGTTACACGCATTTTTATCATAGAGGTAATGATTTTGCTTCTATTTGCTCTCATGACCATTTTCCCTTATACACAAGGTGCTTACTTTATGCTGATCATCCTTTTAAGTATGGCTATGGGCATGCAAACGGCGGCCGCTCGTAAATTGAATGTTGCTGGCATTTCCACAACCGTTCTTACGAGTACACTTGCGAACCTATTTGAAGATGCAGCCCAGCGTATATCATACCGAGAAAAAAGAAAGGCCCCTATCCAGCTTGTAAGCTTGATGCGAATAGGCTCTATTGTCTTCTACTGCCTAGGAGCGGCTTTAGCAGCATATACAGATCGTTACGATCCGTTTATCATCATTTGGCTGCCTATCTGCATTCTAGGGGTCATTGTGATCACGGCTACATTTAAGCACTTTCACCAATTGAAATAGCCAATCTCTAAATGGCTATTTCAATCACTGTGGTGAAACACTAATAACTTCTTACATAAAAACCAGGAGGACGCCCCATGATGAACGTGGAGCCATATGGAGAATATCCTGAAAACGTCCCAAATCCCCCATATCCGGGGTAACCGCCTAAACCAGAGAACACTCCAGGGCTCACATAATACCCGCCAAAGCCAATATGAGGGCCCACTGCTCCTCCGCTAAAACCGCCTCCATGAAAACCTCCATAAACACGTGGATACATACAATCACCTGCCTTCGAATCAGACCTTAACTCATCATATGCATGACAAATGGGGCGGTGCTCCTGCTTTTTCTCTTCCTTCTATGTACATTAGACCAATTTGATAAAATTTGAATGAAAAGTCCTGCAAAAAATTAAATTAAGCAAAGAAAAGTGACCTTTTTAACTTGTTGCTCTGCCCTATGTTTATTTAGAATAATGGAGCAGGTAATAAATTTGCACACCCCCTTTGTTGCGAATTCTTCTTATTAAACGTTCTTGCAGCGTTTAATAAGAAGAGCCTATTAAAACACAAAAAACCCTTGCTGACGATCATCAACAAGGGCGAGAGATAAATGGTATTAACCACCAATGATTTTTTCTGCAACTTCGAATGAACCTGCAACGTTTTGCGTCAGAACAGTCGCAGCGACCGCTAAACCAACAACGAATAATACTTTTAATCCTGTTTTCATCTTAAATCAACCCCATTCTTTTCATATGTAAATCCGCTTCTAAACTTTTGTTCAAGTAAAAAACAGACTGCTCATAAAGTGCTTGCTTTTCACAATATTTTGCTGCAAATTGTGATAGCTCTTTTACTTCATGATATTCATTCTTCTCTTCTAACTTTCTTAATTTCTCATCAATTTGCTGAAATCTTTGTGGTGCATGCGTTAAGTAAAGATCATGTACGATGCCTATTTTTAGCTGAAACACTTCATGAGAAGCATCTTTTATTCTGGCATATGCAGCCTCTATATATTGGCTTGCACGCTGCTTTTCACCAATCACACAGAGTTCCCGGCTGATCAGATACGTAGAATGGAAAAAGAAATCTGAATCATAATACTCTTGATGGGACAGTGCTTTTTCAAGATGGCGTATCGATTCCTTCGGCTTGTTCCAAAATGAATATAAAATGGCCACATTGTGGTGGTGCTGAGCCAGCATAAAATCATCCTGCTCGCTTGTCAAAACCTCTTCTGCCAGACGATAATTCTCAAGCGCCTCTTCATACCTGCCGATCTCTGTTAGATTCGCTGCGATGAGAGAGTATGAAAGGGCCGTTCTTCTTTCATACTGCTTGTGCCGCTTATAAACGTGCAGCGCTCTGCGGATATAGCTTAATGAGAGCATGATATGACTGAGCCGGTAATAAAGCCATGCCACTTTAAAATCGAAATCAGCACGTTCTATCTCACTTGGAATTTTATCTAAGAGCTTTTCAGCACTTTGATACATTTGCAATGCAACCTCATAATTACCTTGATGCTGCTCATACACACCCTCATAAAAATCGAAATAATAGGCAAGACGGTTAGACAGGTCATCTTCTTTTTTTCCATAATGACTCTCTATACTTTTCGTTGAAACATTGCCTTTTTGCCCTCTTAAATTGTACATAAGAATGTGATGCCTCTTCTCAAGAAGAGAATAGTATATGAGGATATCCGCATCGTCAATTTCCTCTACCGCTTGTTTCGCTTTGGCAAATAACCGTTCCGCCTCATCTGCATGATCTTTTTTGATTTCCATGTTCCAGTCATTTAATAGTGATGCCAATTCCGCAACAGGAACTTTGCTCATTCTACACCCCCAATCACCTTCAGCTGCAACACATGATTTCACTAAATATGGAACTTCTATTAGCAATTGCTAATTAGTCCATTTGACATCATTTTAATATGAATCACTTGAATCTTCAATAACCGTTTCCATTGAAAGTGCGTTTCTTTCTCCTAGTCAATGATATTTGCGAAAAAATTCCGCTTTTTTTAAAAAAATAAACATCTCGAGATGAAATGAAAAAAGCCTAATGTTAGGGCTTTCTAATCTTATGATGGTTCATACCGTGCGATTTGTCTAAAGATCATCAGCACAGCTTTTCATTTCCTATATTTCTTTATATAATATAATCAATAACTTCGCGCCTCAGTAGCTCTAGAAGGGAAGAGCGCCGTAAAACAAATTGTAGCTGGCGGGTCGCAAGGCAAGGGTTTCAGAAGCACCGAAAAGCACACGAGCTGAGACAGGTGAAATTCCTGTCGGTGAAATTCCGTAGGGAAGCGTGTTGCCCCTAGCCTATGCTTACGAAAGGAGTGCGGGTTCGAATCCCGTCTGAGGCTTATGAGGTAGATGGATTGGGAGGATAAAATATCATGCACGTTTTTGAAGAATACGTCAGCAAAATCGGTAACCCCGAGCTGAAGCAGCGCACTCAAGACATCCTACAATGGATAGAAGACACATTCCCTCAATTAGAGCCAAGAATTGCTTGGAATCAGCCCATGTTCACAGATCACGGCACATTTATTATTGGGTTTAGCGTGGCAAAACATCACATTTCTGTCGCACCAGAAGCAAAAGGCATTGATCAATTTTCAGCTGACATTGTACAAGCTGGGTACGATCATGGAAAAAATCTGTTTCGCATGAAAGAAAGCTTGCCAGTTGATTATCCTCTCCTGAAAAAAATCATCGAATTTAATATCGAAGACAAAGCGGATTGTTCAGCGTTTTGGCGAAAATAAACAGTACCCCGATCTCAGCGTTAACAGATCGGGGTATTTTGCTGCAACAATATTATTTTGTTCTCTTCCCTAACAATTTCTGTTCAAGCCATTCATAACATGACAAGAGGGCATCAACGCTCTTTTGGCATATCGGCAAATATACAACGGCGACGGCTGTTAAACACGCTATAGCAGCTCCTGCTAATACATCAAATGGATAATGAACACCTACCCAAATCCTTGAAAAACCAACAGCACACGCAATGATCAGCCAATACATATGGCGTTTGTGAAACAGCCAAAAGATCAGGCAAATCGAAAAAATAAAGATGGTATGATCACTTGGAAAAGAGTTATTCACTTCCTTTTGAATCAAAAGATTGACGTGGCTCATTTCTGCAAAGGGCTGCTGATTAAAATAAAAGATCCCTGCGATTTTCCCAAGTAACTCTGCCAATATGAAGGTCAGTCCGGCAGAAACGACCATCGCCCTATTGTACCTGCTTCGATTTTGAAACCATACGAACAGACACATGAGCGCTGCTAACAGCACTGTATATTCAGCTAGTCCAATAAATATCGGATTCAAGTAACCATGATCAATACTAAGCTGATTCACCCACCTAAATAAATCTTCATTAAATCCGCGCATCTCATTTCATCCCTTTTTACTTGATTTAGGATAAGGATAATTGAAATGAGATATCTGCCTCCATCGATCGAACGAACAAACCATGGAATCATATGACAGGTTTGTCACTTTACTGTCACTAGAACATCATGTACTCACTTGTTTAACGAGAGTGATGTTGCACCCATTCTTTTTTTAGCAAAGCATATTGATATGTGTTTTCATATTTAGGTGTGCCGTCTTCATGGTTCGTAAATGAAATAAACTCAAGAAAAAGGCCTTCTTTCCGCATGCCTAATCGCTCACATAATGTCTGTGAACGGACATTATCATCCTCTACATAGGCATAAACACGCCTTGCTCTCTTTTCTAAAAATAAATAGGATAAGAATGCTTCAGCACTCTCACGCGCATATCCCTTCCCTTCATATGCTACATTAAAATTCCAGCCAATTGAATACGTATCAGGCTCCTCTTTTAAATGAAACAATTCACCAATAACCTGCCCACTTTCTTTTAAACAAACTGCTACATATGAGTGATCTTCTTTTCTCTCTTGCACCTTAGCAGCCGCTTCCTCCAAAGTAGAGATTCGATCATCGAGAAAACAATTGACTCTTGGATGAGCCAAGTACTCAAGCATTCCTGCCGCATCTTCATCGCAAAACGATCTAATCATTAACCGGTTCGTTTCTAATAGATTCATATGTTACCCCTCACTGTTTCTGCTTGATTTCGTGTTTGTAGTCTCTCCATATTCTAGATGACATGTATCAACTTTGACAATCAGATTCATATTGAATTGTCTTCAAATAAACCCATCAAAAGCATTTTGGCTATTAAATAACATGATGACAACTGTTATAATAGAACATAAGTTTGTATTTTATCAAAAAGGGGTTACATCAAATGATCAAAACGGTGGATGGCAACATTTTAGAAGCAAGCGAAGACATTATCTGTCACCAGGTGAACTGTAAAGGAGTCATGGGCGCTGGATTAGCGAAACAGATCAAAAGCAAATATCCGAATGTGTACAAAGATTATAAACAGTTATGTACAGAACAAGGAGATGACTTGCTAAGCTCCGTTCAACTCATCACAACAAAAGACGGAAAAACAATTGGCAACTTATTTGCCCAAGCTGGATACGGAAGAACAAGACAGCAAACAGACTACGATGCCTTACGCAGCTGCTTTCAACACCTAAAGGATACAGTGACACAATCACCTGAAGAGAAAAACCAAACGTCCATCGCCATTCCATACGGGATCGGCTGCGGATTGGCTGGCGGCGATTGGACGATTGTTGAAGAGATGATTGAAGAGGTGCTGGGTGATTGTGAAGTGACGGTTTATCGGTTTAGATAATGGAATGAGGTTTTTTGAAACATATATGACAAATACCCTCCTTAAATCGGAGGGTATTGTGCGTTAGTTATCGTCTTTATTTTTTATATAATTTAATACGGCTTCTTTATCTTCCTCATCTTCAGGGAGATATCCCAAATTTTCATATTCCCAAATAGCCATTCGTTGATAGGTATTGTAATGAGAGTTCAATACATCATCATAATTAAAATCAATGGTAAATTGATTCCTATTCTTGATTTTCAGCGTTAAATTTGTCCAAGTTTTTTGCTCGTTAATTTTAAATTCATCTCTGAGTTTCTTAAAAGAATCCTGTAAATTAATTAATAAGTCATCATATATATTTTCACTGACCTCAAATATATCAGGAATATCATGAGAATAAATATATTCTTGTTGTTTGTTTGTATTAAAGAAAAAATAAACTTCACGAGAGTCATCCAGAATTTCCGCATATAGCAAAACATTCTCCCAATCAACAGGTATTATTTCATTTATTGTATTCAAAATTTCTTGATAAACTTCATTCGATGGTTCCATTTCCATTGAATTAACCTCCTGGCTTATTTTCAATCGATACCTTTTTAACTCTCCTAGCTCCAATTTTATACTTAATTTTAAATAAAGTTGGTCGCATAGAATCTCCTTCATATCTAATGCTTTCTATGGAAACTGATACTGTCTCAGGTGGATCTTTCCTCAAGGCTGCCAACCATTCCTGCTCCAACTGATACCATTTCCCACCACTACGATTAATCTGTGAACTCATTGGAACAAGGTTATCAATATCCCCGGAACCTTTAAAAATAGACGCAATCAAATAACCTCCATCATCATCCATTAATCGATCTGGCTTCCCTGAATTTGACTGAGCGTACTGGTTTCTTTTAACCTCTCCGTATTTTAAATCACTTGCTTCGACTTTGACAATACGTCCGTAGTGATCCGTTGTGTAGATGTAGCCTTGCTTTGTTGAATAAACAACATTCGGTTTTAACACTTTTTTACGTTTCCATCTCACATAGTGATCTCCGTAACTAACAACGGTTGGTGGTGATTTTGGCGCTGGTAAGCGTCTGCCTGTCTTAGAGATGCCATATCCTGAATTGTTGTCTAGACGCTTTGCCATGGAGAGGAGTTTATTTTTGAGATTTTCTCCGTCAAACACGTTATACGGCAGCTTCGGGCCGCCAGCCATTTGAAACTTTGGTGAGTATGGCAATAGATTCGGAATAGAGACTCTGTCTAATGATTTTGCTCCTTGTTCAAGCCCTTTCTTTACCGTCGTTTTAGCTGCTGTTGTCCCCGTTTTTGTAATGGCTCCTGCCCCTTTAGAACCAAAGACGATTTCTGCTAGAGAACCAGTTGCATAGGCGAACCAGTGTGATCGAGAATATGCATCACCATAATAAAAAGCCTTCCCTTTGATGACATAATACTTCGTGGGTAATCCTGATAAAACAATTAAATATACAATGTTAAAAGCCATCCTGATTATCTTTTAGATGATCATAATCATGCATTACATCCTATAGCTAATACAAACTAAAACACCCATAAAGAGTGTTTTTTTAAAAAATAAAAAGGATGCACTTTAGCACCCTTTAAACTTAAAAGTTATTCAGATTAAAATGAATTTCCATATAGATAGAAGAAACGTTTAGTCTTCTTGAAAGGATTTGTCTAAATTTTAATCTCTCTCCTTTAACATTTTTATGAGATCGTCACTAAGTTGGATATCAATATCTTCTGTATCACTATCTTCATCATCTTCAACAACAAATAACCCTTCAATAAACTCAGTAAAAGTATCAGCAATCAGGAACAGATCCTGTTCTCTATCTCTAAGTTCATGATCCCAAAAATAAATTTTCCCTTGATTTATTTTACTAACATCTAAACAAATTAGGTCTCCGCCGTCTGCGTCTGCGATAGGAATTATTTGTTCTGGTAATTGTTCTTTATATGTTTTTATGGCTTCTCGTATATCATAATCATTCTGTTCCAACCCATAAAACAATTCAACTGGCACTGATTCACCAACTAACCACACTGGTTTTTCTCTTAGCGAGGTATATACATTGTCCTCAATCCAACATTCTCCATATTCATTAATAAAACTTTAATAATCAGAAGAAATGTGATATCCGTTTTCTTCTTCTATTTTATTCATTTCGTATAATGAGCTATTTGATTTGGTTGATCTGATATCAATAGTGTATTGATCAAGTTTGTCTTTAATCCGTTGAAAACTCATTTTAGTAGCCTCCTCTTAAGTCTGATGCTGCACCAATATGTGGTACATTTTTATGCAAATCAGTCGGAACAAGTTGTATCCTCTTAGTCTACTTTTTCTAGAACCAATTCATATCTAATACAAAAACCCTCCTGTATTTGGAGGGTAATGTACTATTTGTTTTCTTCTTTATTTTTTATAAAATTTAGCACAGCTTCTTTATCTTCCTCATCATCGGGTAAAAATCCGAACGTTTCATATTCCCAAACTGCTATTCTCTGTATATTGTCAATACCTAAAGAAAATACATCATCGTAACCAAAATCTGTTGACATTTTTCCTGAATAAGTAAATTTCATTTTTACAGTTGTCCATTTATCAGATTGTTCTTTAGTATACTCTTCTCTCAACTGTCTTAGCTTTCTTTGTAAGTTAATCAACAGGCTATCATATGTGTCTTCACTAACCTGATATTGATCTGGGATATTGTGTGAATAAAAATATTCCTCTTTATTAGGAACCGTAAAATAAAAGAGAGCAGAGGCAGAATCATCTAACATTTCTGCATACATCCAAATTGTATCCCATTCCACTGGAATCATTTCATTTAAATTTTTAGCTATTTCTCTATATAAGCTTTCCATCTCTTTTGTTTCCATTTGTTCATCCTCCTGGTCTGTTATATATTGTGTCTGTATAAACTCTTCCGTCTATCTTGTATTTGACTAGGAATTCAGATGGTCTTAACGAATCTGATTCATAAAATGCTTTTATTGAAACAGTCACAGTTTTAGGTGGATCGGTTTTCAATGCTTTCAACCACCGTTGCTCCATCTCATACCATTTTCCGCCACTTCTATTAATCTGTGAACTCATCGGCACAAGATTATCAATATCCCCAGACCCTTTAAAAATAGATGCAATCAAATGACCTCCGTCATCTTTTAATAATCTATCTGGCTTCCCTGAATTTGACTGAGCGTACTGGTTTCTTTTAACCTCTCCGTATTTTAAATCACTTGCTTCGACTTTGACAATACGTCCGTAGTGATCCGTTGTGTAGATGTAGCCTTGCTTTGTTGAATAAACAACATTCGGTTTTAACACTTTTTTACGTTTCCATCTCACATAGTGATCTCCGTAACCGACAACAGTCGGTGGTGATTTAGGTGCGGGTAATCGTCTGCCTGTCTTTGAGATACCGTATCCTGAATTGTTGTCTAGACGCTTTGCCATGGAGAGGAGTTTATTTTTGAGATTTTCTCCGTCAAACACGTTATACGGCAGCTTCGGGCCGCCAGCCATTTGAAACTTTGGTGAGTATGGCAATAGATTCGGAATAGAGACTCTGTCTAATGATTTTGCTCCTTGTTCAAGCCCTTTCTTTACCGTCGTTTTAGCTGCTGTTGTCCCCGTTTTTGTAATGGCTCCTGCCCCTTTAGAACCAAAGACGATTTCTGCTAGAGATCCGGTCGCATAGGCAAACCAGTGTGATCGAGAATATGCATCACCATCGATGACTTCTTTTTGGAATGAGTCTGAAATCGACTTTCCAATCGCTTTCGACGTTTCAATTGGATGTGAAACAGCCGTTACGACCGATTCAACGGCACCTCCAGGATCTGTCACAAGATCGTAGATACCAACTACTGTATCTTTAGCCACATCATATAGACCAACTGCTGCACCTTTTACAACATCAACGAACCCCTCTGATGCTTCTTCCTGCGCTTTGATCTGGAGAAGCTGGCTGTAATACATTTTTTGATCGTAAGAAAGATTTTCATATCCAATTTCGTCTACAATCTCAAAGTATTTCTCTTCTGATATACACGTAGGATCGTTGAGTTTTTCTTTCAATTCTTTGATTCTTCGTTTCTCTTTTTCTTCTTTTTTCACTTTTAAATATGCTTTCACCTGTGCATCGATTTTATCGTGATTCTTGTACACATCTGTCTCATGAAACGCTTTTGCATCATAATACATGGGCTGCGCATTTTTTCCTTTTCCTGTAGCAGCCATCATTTTTGCATAAAAAGTTGCGAGGTGTTTTTCGATCGCTTCTGATTTTGCGTATTCTGTTTTTAGGGCATGATCTAATTTATGTACAGCATCAATTGCCTCTTTTCTTTTTTTATTCGCATCGTCTAAATGTTCATTGACCTCTTTACTTGAAAATACATTCAGTTCTATGAGATCACTGATGTCATCAAAAATAGTGGATAAGGCTTCTTTTTGTTCCTTGACCATATCTTTATTATTCTGAATCCCTTGTTTCAGTTGAGCATCTAAGAAATGCTCATCAATAAATGTACTTCCGCCTAACGATTCATCATCAAGCTTTCCTTTTATCCCATCTAAAAACGCTTTTTGCATATCAATAAAATCAAGATAAGTATCTGTATAAAGCGCAAGATCCTCATAAAAGGCTTTGATATTGTCTGCACCTTTTCCAGTAAATTCATCACCTAATCCCGACACACTTTTTAATGCTTTTTTCACATGCTGCATTTCGTCTCGAAGCTCCTGATAGACTTTTGACCTTTGTTCGACAGCTGACAGTAAAGATGGAGCATCTAATATTTTCATATAAAAAAGACTCCTTTTATGGAATATTCTTTTACTAGAATACCATAAGGAGTCTTACACTTTAATCCACTTTATCGTTTTTTAACCAATTAAAACTGTAGGGAAAACATTTTTGTATATCCTTGAATCATTTGATAGAGCAACGGGGAAAAGAAAAAGGATTGTAGATTAAGGATTTTAAAACGATGAAAAATAATGTTCAAATAAAAAAGAAGCCCCCGAACAGGGATTCTTTCTAATGGAATTTATCATAACCGATACTTGATGTGTGTCCTCTAATAGCTTCTTCGTGGTTTTGTGTAAAGGCGAAATAACCCAGCGTGCTCAAAGTGCCAATAATGATGAGGGTTGCTACTACTGACTTAAATTTCATAAAGGCAATCGCTCCTTTTAATTAATTGTTGGAAGTAAAGAACCTTCTCATAGAAGTTCGACGCCTTGTCTTTATCTCCTACTGTTTTATACCTTCTAGCTGCATCTTTCGATAATTCTTCAAGAATTGCATACATTCCTCTTTCGGTTAAATATTCGGTATCACTCAAGACATTATCATAATCATCTTTGACATAAAGCGCCTTATAAAATGTGAACACTTTAAGCATCACGTCATCATTTAATTTTTCAGCCAATTCTAAGCCCTGGTTAAGAGCATATAACCCTAAATCGTTTTCCTTTTCATAAAAATACGACCGTACAAGCACACTTAAAGGATCGAGTATTCTGTTAAAATGCTCATATCCTCGCTCTTTAAAAGCATTGATTGAATCATTTAAATATTTTATTGAAGCAACAATTTCATCATTGTGGAAATAACTTAAAGCCAAATTATACAGCGCTGATCCTACTAATCTTTTGGTGTCGCTTTCAGTTGCTTTTTCTAGTGCATGTTCAAAATGCGGCTTTGCTTTTTCGGGGCAACCCATATCAATATAATTTAATCCAATGACAAAGGAACACTGTATCTGTCTAACTGTATAGGTATCTTTTTCTCGATAACATTCTATTGCTTGGGCTATATGGTGCATGGACATGTGGTTTTGTTTCATGTGGTAATAGATTTCAGCCATCTTGTAATTGAACTCGGCACGTTCAATATCATCACTTACAAGGGACAGCTTTTTTTCTGCTCGTTTATAGAAGGTAATGGCGTTGAGGTATTCATAGTTTTCAAATTCATACATTCCATAGAAAAAATTAAAATAATAATCAAGTAAGCCAGTTAATTTCTCTTGGTCCCTTTTGATCTTCATTGCTAATTCTCTAAAGTTGGCACGCTCTTTTCCATTCTCCAATGGATTCAAATAATCCAACATTAATTTATGTCGGAATTCCATGAGAGAAAAATATAATAATAAATCCTGGTTTTCCTCCATGTTATCGAGCAAAGATTTTATTTCTTCTTTATATGCTTCGGCGTCCGGTACGTTAAATCTTTGAATATGGTAATACCATTCATTGATTTTCAAACCGACATGAGAAGAAAGCACTTTCTCCATAAGACCCTACCCCTTCCTTGCTATTCCCTATAATGACATATATTATCATTTAAAGAATCTTTCGACACCGAAAAGAAACCGCAAAATTTAGGGTGTTTTGATATAGTAAAGCCTTATTCGGGAGCAATTTTGACTAGCTAATATAAAAAAAGAGCCGAATTAATATGAACGGCTCTTTTTAAAGTCATCAACTATTAGATGTTTTGGTGTTCTTTCTTTTAATAAAGTAAACGACTGCTGTGATAATGACTACAGGTATCACAACAAATAGACCGGCAGTGATAATTGTATTCCAAGGCATATTTACTATCTCCTCTCATTAAGGATTAATGCCATCTAGACCATTTTTTAGAAGCTATATCATGTGCATTGTTTGATTTAATCACCACAGATGCTTTTGTCCACACAGATGTATAGGCTGGAATCATAGAATTGTAACGGTGTGTTTTATCCATTGCATATGTTTTGGCATTAGCAACTCAATGGGTGCACCCTTTTTTCTTTCCCAACCATGCCACTTTTTCCACGATTTTATGGTGTTGATCAACATCCCGTATTTCTTGGCAAGGTCCTTGTATTTCATGCCTTTGACGTAATCTTTCTCCACCTGAATGTGTTTGGATTCCATCTATATTCATCTGCCGCCTTCTTCTGATTCGTGTTTTGAATTTTTATTTCCTCTAAACTGCTGCCGCACTCTACCTTTAAGCCGATGCTTGGTGTACAGAATTATCGGAAGCAATTTACAGGGAACAAAAAAACCCTTCATTCAGAAGAGCTCTTTTCTTTGTTCGTATTCAAATTAAGATAGTTCCATCCCATATTCTTATTTTTTGAACTTTGTGTTTTCCAGTAGAATAATCGAAATTTTTTTACACTATGACTATCTCTAATCGTTGTCTCATTTCCTGCACGAAATGTCCTTATACTTTTAAATTTCATCCGCTGTCCTGTTTGCAATTGGTATGAAATATCTATTCTTTTGATTCCATATTTGCGCCCGTGTACATCACCATAATTTATATCCAATGGTATGTACACCTCATCATTAGGGCTCATAAATGGCAAAGATGTCTCAATTATACTCTTATCAGAGTTATCTAATTCTATTTCAACGTGTCCACTCGTAATTATACTTTTTCCAATAGTCTTTATCTGTAAATAGTTAAATCTCGAAGCACCAGTGAAATCGCTGTCTAAATGGAGCCTATTATCTGTTATAAATTTCTCTAAACCATCGTAGCTTTTTGGAAGTAATAATTTTGCACCTCTTTTTACCAATGGATGATTCCTAAGTTGATAACCTCCAGTTATTTCATCTAACACTACATAAGTTCTGTATTCAAATTTAACTTTAAGATCTTCATTGATTCTACCTAAAATAAATGTAATAAATGGTACGATAATAGCTGCCGCTGCTGTTAATGCAGTGGGCAGCACACCAAAAGTTTTTATAATTTCATCCAAACTCATGCTCGTTCACCTCCTATCTTTATATATCTGCAGAAAGTGAGCATATGGACCTATTCGCAGAATTTGTCGAATGAAATTTACTCGTTTTCTTTCTGTTTCCTAGCGTGGACTTGCTCAAATGTTCTTAACATTGAGACAGCCACACTTCTAGCTCTTTTTTCTTTAATTATTATTCTTATAATGAAAATAAGTGATATGGCTGTGCCAATGAATGCTAAAATTTTACTTGTATTAATATTAAATGCCATAGTGAAATATACAGCCAATAAAGGGACAAATGCTGGATAGTACTTAGAGACATCTCTTATGTTCTCAATATGCGCAAACCTCGATATAGCAAACTCTAGACATTCAATATCTAAATTATAGAGAGTTGCTACACTTTTTTTATAATGTTCCTTCTTTTGACCATATATAAATTCTTTTAAAAAGTACGCAAGTAACTCTTTTTCTGAATATGTGTAGATGACATCTTCTAACTCCATTAATTTCTTTGAGTATATTTCATTATCTAATTTCTTAATTTTTTCATATTGTCCTTTATTTTTAATTGCACGTTTATTTTTTTTACCCAACTCTACTCACTCCTCAATTTTTAATATCGGATATAAATATTAATATTGAGGTAAATGCAAAATTTGTCGAACGAAAAAAGCGACCTCCGCAACGGAAGCCGCTCTCAATTTATATCATAACCACTCTAGAATAAAATGCTTTGCCAAGATCGTGCCAAAAGTGTGCCATTTATAAATTGTTATAATTCAGCTTCAAATTCATAGACTATCCTCAACAACATTTCCAAAAAATCAATTAATTTTTGAGTTTCTTCTTTAGTTGATTTTTCTATATTATGAGCAGCAATATTACCATTTAATCTCACAGCATCAAGCCACTTTTCGGCACTTTTCGGAACTATTCCTTCATTTACCAAAAATTCTACATACTGTATAAAACTCTTGTTTTTTTTATCTCCCTTTTCAACTGCTATATTCATAATCATCTTTCTAGCCAAAATACTTGCACCTGTAAACGCATTGACTGAAAACGAATCACAGACTTCCTTATACAGATCTTGTATATTTTCTGGAAGATGCCTAATACCTTTTATAATACTTATAGGTGGAAATTGCTGCCCTATTCCATTTATATGTGTTGGGTTTCGACAATTAGGACATATAAGTATTTTAGAACCACTCTTCCTTTCGGTCTCTATATATTCATGAGTTAAATATCCATAAGTTGGTGCAGCTAAAGAATTACAGTAACCACAAGTATATTTTTCTTTTTCTACATCATGTGAATCTGCCCAAAAATAATTTTCATAATAAAATGATTTCATATTATCCCTACCTTATCTAAATTATCTATATATTCCATTATCCACATTATCCAACCATTCACCATAAATATTATTATGTTCAACTATCGGAATCGCTGAACCTCTTCCTCTCTTTTCGACCATACGCCCAAAAGACGACTGTTCCTATCAAATCAGCGTTTTCTTCGAATACGGCCGCCTTGTCTTTGATACGTTTCGCGTCTCGTTCCCATGATTTCTTCGCAATCCCTATTCGTAATGGGATCAGCATCGTTCTCCTTCTTTCTATTAGAACTAGGAGCAATGCTTTTAAATTGCTTTAATGTCTCTTTAGAAACAGAATCCCTGATCTTCATGTTCATACTCTCCTTGCCGAATAAGCACCACCTTACGCTATTCGCTTAAATAGATTTTTGAATGATGACTACACTCCGAGAGGATGCCAAGTACAGCCAATCATCAATTAAAATGAAAAACTGTCCTCGATACGACATTGATAAGGGAAAGGGCCGTCTCTCAATAAAAAAAGCGCACACCAATCAAGGCACTTAAAGTGCTCAATGATCAGCGTCCGCAGGTTCTTCCTTCTGGACAAAATATTCACGTTGGTTTTGCTTGTCTCTATCATACGATGATCCACATAGGAAAAAAGGTCCCTTTTTTATCCCCCTTTTTGTCGGCTTTTTCTCGGCAATACAAATAAAAAAAGTGCCCATAAACATGGACACTTTGGTTCTATTATTCCCAAAACGCATCGCCTTCAGAATTAATATACGTCTGAAGAAAAGTTTCAAAATCTACATCAAGCAGCCTATATTCTAAACCGTCTTCAAATAGATAAAGATTGGAATTTCCCTTATTTAGCATCAAGTAGCACCCTTCAAAAAGAGCGGCAATAGCTATTATATCAACCTGATCAAAAAAATCATTAGACAACTCGGATTCGATCTCTTCTAAACTGAAAACGTGTAATCCTCCACCCACCTTGTTCCCAAAAACTATGTCGTCAAATATTCTTGCACCATTATGTAGACATAAAAACTCTTTGAGATCGTCAGGCAATGCATGATGTTTCTTTTCAAATTTTTTTATATTTTCTTGATCGGCTGGGGCATTGAAGGTACAGCACTTTTCATAGACTTCACCGTCTACCGAGAATTTGATGATGTTTTTCTCATCTAATTGTTTTTTAAGTTTTTCTAATATCTGCACGATTCTACTCAATCTCTCACCTTCTATCTATAGCCTCTCCACCAAGTAGAAACCTCTTGTTGATGCAGCGTTCTTGTGATTGCATATAAATTACCCATTTTATTATCTCCACCATATTCTAAAGGAATAACATGGTGAATGTCTAAACCAGACCAATCCCATTTAGAATCTCCGTATTTACTAATATACATCTGATATATTTATTTCGGATATCCTTATCTCTCTTAACTCTATCTTCAGGCTTATACCATTTCATTCGCTTTTGTTGGTGCTGGTAATGATTTACCACTATGTTTCTCATCAATCCCTGGAAGTAAACACAATTGTTCAGATTTCATCCTACCACTCCTTGAAAGTCCATATTGAAATTTTCTTATAATCTATCTAATTCTGAAAATCGTTTGTATTTTTACAAAAACACCCTTGAATTTTTTATAAAATATAGGATAATTAGGTATATCAAAATAAACAAGCGAGGGTTTTAAATGAGATTAAAAAAAATTATAACTTGTTCCGCGTTATCCTTTGCTTTACTTGTTTCTGCATCTCCTGCATTCGCTTCAACTTCTAATGCAGACAGCAACATGAGTCAAAAGGTAATAACTCCTCAAGCTGAGCTGAAAACTATTCATCTACATCTAAAAACCAATAAACAAAGAACTATCAAATGTTTCGGTGTCTTTAAATTAAGATGCTATAAAGGGTGATTGTACTTGAACAGGCAAATATCAAGGTTGGTATTAAATGAGATAGGAGGGTGACTCCCTATCTCACTTTTAATTAGCTAACTTTAAAGTAAATACCTGCCATCACTATGCCTGTTTTAATAATTTCAGAATCATCAGCAATTAACTTATTTTTGATTTTTGACTGTCCCTATAGCAGGAATCTCCTGCTATATTATTTTGTATGAACTCGAGTAATTTAAGTTTGTAAATTGGGCGTCGTGTGTAGTGATTTCCGTTTTCCCGTAAATAGGTGTTTCAGCTAAAAACGTTTGATTGGAATGGCCATCTAGAATAATGAGTTTCACTTCTCCTTTGGTCATAAAGTTATTAATGGAAATAGTTGAATTTGTAAGTTATTCATGCGCAGAAGACCTCCCAGTTATAATGAATTATCGAGATTCATTAAATCTGTAGCCTTGTGCTTTGGTTCTTTTTATTTGCCCCGAAGAGCTTGCAAATCATGTATACACATTTTAAAAAGGTTTTCGTCCCTTAAAAAGACAGGTCAACCAGCACCTTTAAATCAGCTTCAGTAAGTGCCTCATCCAAATTTTCCGCCCAAGACTTTGGAACAACCAAGATTTTACCACTAAGGAACCTTACTAATGTCATCCTCGGCTACTTTAAGTACATAACCTGCTTTATTAAGTGTTTCTCTTTTTCCTTTCCTAGATGCTTTAATCCAGACTCCTTCTAAGAATTTGTTTTTCATCTGATAATTTTTCCATCCTTTCCTGATCCGACTGAGCAGTTCATATTTTTTAAGTGGTTCATAGAGGTGAACACTCTGTCCATCCTCTAAGCGATAGAGTAGGAACCATCGTTTTGATCGTTTACGTGCCTTCTTAGGCATTCCCGTCAGAATCGTCTTTTACACTTTGAGAGGAATCTAAATTATTATCAGATGTTTCTTCCGTCTGTACCGGTTTACCTTTGTTAATCTGATCCTGCTTTCAATCCCTCCACTTTACGTTCAATGTCCATGGACTTTTTCTTTAATCTTAGTTTTTTCTGCAGGTAAGCTCAATTCATCCTCTAACTGTTCCAGCTCATGATCAACAATAATGTGAACTACACTACTGTGATCTACTGATAATTTATAATCAGACACTCTACATTTGCAAATATAGCGGAGAATATCGCTTCACTTGAACTTCGTACCAATCATTTCAGCAAGGTTTTGAATACTTTTTTGAGACCTTCGTTGAAATTTCAAAGCCGCCTTTTTTCTGGGGTGAATTGTGGGTGATGGCTTCCTCAAAACAAAAACCCCCTGAAGCCAATGGCTACAAGGGGGTTCTTTATTAATACTGAGACATATACTGATCGCGTTCCCATGGGTGTACTTGGGTTCTAAACATAATTTCTAATTTAAATACGGTATATACAACACTCTAAACCCTTGAAAACAAAGGGTTTTTTATTGGTCTATTATTTTAAATTTGAAATAGAATCTCTATAACTCTCAATATTTTTTGGTCAAATTTTGGTCATGATTTTGGTCATAATTGAAAAGCTTTATGTTATTTTGATTAGAAGAGATCTCTATAAAAAGCAAAAAATTCTGATATAATACCTTTATCTTAAGTTCGATAGACACATGGAGGGAAAGAATAATGAAATTAGATTTTGAAAATTGGATATCATCACAAGCATTACCTAAAGAAAGCTTACCTTTAATAGAAGAAGCTATAAGTTGTTATCGAATAGGTGCATATAGAGCTTCATTCATTCTGTCTTATTCTTTCTTTCTTAAAATACTCAAACACAGATTAGAGACTTCTGCTTCCCAACAGATTAAACCTGATTTGATTAAGGAAGATACATGGAGAACAACAATTATGAAACTTAATAACGATGATACTTGGGAAGATATAGTGTTTACTACAATACAAGCTTCAGATAGAGATACCAAACGTAGCAGTTATTACTTAATTAATGATGGAATTCGTGAAGATATGAGGTATTGGAGAAGAAGAAGGAATGATTGCGCTCATGCTAAAAATAATCTTATTAGTAATTCTACAGTAGAATCATTTTGGCATTTTATAGAGTCTAATTCGGCGAAATTTGTAATTAATGGAGGGGAAGAAGGTTTAATAAATAAAATTAAAACTCATTTCGATCCCAATTATACACAACCTGGAAAGTCATCGACGTATTTAGCTGATCAAATTCCATTAGTCGTTGAATCTTATTCTGAAATCCCAGATCTATTAGAAAAAATTTACAACATGCTCATTATCGAATTTAATGGTGATTTAAAATTTAAAAACGAGGAAAGTCCAATAAGGATTTTTTGGAAGGAAATCGCCTTCTCAAATAATGTGGATTTAATGGGGGGTTTTTTAAGTTTTGTTAAAAGAGATTGGGAAACTTTCATTGAATTCATTTCAGTATTTCCTTCTAAACTTAATGAATTTACATCTGACGAACCATTAATCAGGAATTTCTGGAAAGAGCAGTTTTTTAAGTATAAAGATTATAGAGAGAATTTTTGGAATATAGCTTTAATATTAATCAACAATGCAATACCTAATTCAGAAAGCTCTAGTTTCATGAAAAAATTAGTAAAAGAAGCACCAACCCGTTATATCAATGAAGATAATCTACATGATATTAAAAGAATTAATTACTTCGGATATATGAAAGATTATTTATTTGGTCAAAACAATTTCATAGCTCCCAATGGTTATAATAATGCTAATATGTTATCTGAAAAAATATTAATTTATTTAAAACATGGTGTAATAAATGCTGAGATAGTAAAAGAAATTAACAGCCTTGTTTCAGAATTGGCTTTTGGGAATTTTTATGATGATTTTAAACACTTTCTAAAAAAGAATAATGATATAATGTTTAAATTCAAACAAATAGCCGACACTGAGGAACTGACTTTATCTAGTTTTTTCAATGATTTTATAGAAGCTGATAGTGACTCTTCTATATAATTAAACGAAATTAGTTTTCTCCACGTTCTCAGATAGTTCAATTTCAATCTTTTTGCTATTCTAAATTAATAATTTAACAGAGCAAACAAAAAAGCCCCTCCAATACGGAAGGGCTTTTAATTTTACTTTTGTTTTACCTGAACATATTTCGTGGCAGCTGTGATATAAAGACCTGATTTAAGCTTATACATTTTCGATCCGTTAACCGTCACAGTCTTATCAATTGTAAAAGCCTCTCCAGGCTTTACTTTTTTGTGTTTCGCTGACCAACTAGGCTTATCGTAGACCCACAGCCACCCGTCAGCATTCGGCTTCACTACGGCCATTTTAATGCCCTTTGGTGTCGTTTCTTTTTTAGGGCTTGTTTCAGATGACGATGATACCTTTTTTAAACCAACGGCCGCCGCGATTCCTTCTGCGTGTCCCTCGGCCAATAGATTCAGGAACGAATCTTGTTTTAGCAGCTCGGCATCTTTTTCCCGATCAATAAAAAGGTTCTCTGTCAGAATCGCTGGCATTTTTGTTTCTCTTAATACAGCAAAATCCTTAGATTTGGTTCCGCGGTCCCCTGCTTTACCTTTAATTTTTCTATAGATCACATCATGTACGATTTTTTGCTGCCTGCCTGTGCCGGATGATGCAGATAATTCGACGTAACGATACGTCTCAAAGCCTGTGCCACCAGATGCATTGATATGGATGGATGCAAAATAATCAGCGCCCCAATTATTTGCTAGTCTTGCTCTTTGAGACAGATCAATATAAACGTCAGTTGAACGCGAGAGTTTGACCGTTGCCCCATAAACCTTTTCAAGAATCGTCTTAGTTTTCTTTGCAATTGTTAGCACAAGGTCTTTTTCTTTCATCCCGTTTGCTACTGCTCCCGGATCGTGTCCGCCGTGTCCCGGATCAAGCATAATTTTCTTTGTCATATTCAATCTCTCCATTCATTTTTTTATATAGAAAAAAGCCGCCGGTTACTCAGTAGCTTTCTTTTCCTCTTCTTCTTTTTGGCTGTCATTTTCAATCACATGAAGCCTGTCAGTGATGGAAGCTGGAATTTTAACGCCGATCTGTGCAAGGTTCTCTACGATAGACAAACCCTCATTGGCGATATAAAAAAGCACTGTCCCGAAGGTCAGCACTCCATTTAAGCCCATGATCTGATCAATGATGTTAGCCACAATCACAACAACGAAGCTGAGCATTTTACGAACGTAACCGAACCATGCCGTACGGCTGCGTAGTTTGCCAACTTTCCACGCTTTGATGATACCCGTCAGAACGTCAATAACACTTAGCAGCAAGAGTAAATCCAGAAATTTCACTCCGCCAAATAGATATGTTCGTGCAAGATCCAAAGTTTCAAAGTTAATAAACACTATCGTTTCCTCCATTTCGTTAATCACCTCCTTTAAGAAGGCAAAATAAAAAGCACCTGTTAAGATGCTGTTGAACCTAAATCCACTGAGACAGCAGGCTTGTCGAACTTCAATCCTGTGATCTCTTCAAATTCTGTTTTAGTGATAACTTTCAACGAAACATATTCCCTCATAATTTCAGGCGTATACACGCCCCAATCCCAAAATACTTTAATGTCGGACGCCGTTGGATAAATCATGATACCCCGCCTCTCTGCAGCTGCGAAAGCTGCAATGTAAGTAGAGCGACTTGTTTTTTTAGCAGCGCTACATCATCTGGTGGCGGTGGATCAGGCTGCAAACTATCAATGTATTCTTGTGTTGCTGATTCAAACCACTCTTCTTTTTTGGGATCGTACTTTGCAATAAATAGCCCATCTGGCGGCTGTATATCTGTATAGCCTTTGGGGATTTCCTCTCCGTTTTCTACATCTACTTCGATGTCTTTGTCTGCTTGCCAAATGTAGTTTTCATCATATTTATACACCCAGATCATATTCGCACCTCCCACATTTACTTTGCTTTAAAACGGACCCCAAACGTAATAAATTCATTTGGGTTTACCGTATTAGAACAAGATTGAACACAAACTCGACCGTCAGTACCTATATAGGTTCGGTGATATTGTGGTACACCCGGTGTCCCCAAACTGGATGCTACACCAATAAAGTGAAATGACTGCAAGGGAAAGAATCCTTCAAGTAATGTAAACGCCTCGACATCATTACCAATCACACCGCCAGTAATAGACCCGATGATCTCCACCACTCCCGAAGCATCTTTTGAATAGCGTAACGTGTGCGGAAAGCCATCTGATGATACATATTGCTTCCATCCTTTGGACAATGAAGGTGTTTTCCAAGTGACTGCAGCATCTCCGTCTGTTATGAGACGTTTCCAACCTCGAAATCCTTGTGCATGGAACGTGCCAATCCAAGTCATATTATCAAATGATCTCGTGGCAATAATCCTTTTGTAATTAATTTCATTTTGGACATATGATGTTTCTAAAACTTCAATGTAATAGAAACTGGAATCATTCTCTACAGGCAGATTTAACAGATTTGCTCCCATATAAAAACCCGTTGGCAGTAAAAAAATATCAGTACCGTTTGGCAACCTTGCAACTTTACCGTCGTTAGGTGTAAGCCTGTGCAGCTGGCCGTTATTCCAGTTACTTTTTTCTGATTCTGTTACGTGAATCTTTTTGTTTTCAAGGTGCGGATCGACGTATTCTTTTGCCGCTTCCAGTGCCGCCGCTACTTTATCTTTTGCACCTGCAGGTGTTTCCGCGTGAGCATCCGTGTATTTTTTAGCTGCCGCAAGTGCAGCGTCCACTTTATCTTGTGCACCTTGTTTTGTTTCGATCTCATCCAAGTCCTTAAACTTGGTCCTCAGATCATCAATCGTTTGTATAGATTCTTCGTAAAGCTCATTTATCTTTGCTCTTAACGCCTCGAACTCGTCTACATAATACTCAGTGATCGGCACAATGTCTTGATCAATGAGTGACTTTGAAATGTTAAAAGAGAACTGATGCACAGACATAGATTGATCATTTGTATAATACAAATTCAGCTCAGCTTGTACTATACCGTAGTGCTTGATCTCTTTATCTGACAAAACGTACTCGGCGTGTCCATTCACTCTATCAACTATCGTTACGTCTCGAATGAATCGGCTGCCGTCGGCCATAACTAATACAAGTTTTCCAGTGACAGCTGCTAAAGGCAACGGCACTCCTTCTTTTGTGAGTTTGAAAATAAGCCTTGCCGTCTGATGATCCTGCGTCCAAAAATTTATGCTGGTTGATACGCTCGAACTGGTATATGCGTTCACTTCAAAATCAAGCGACCCATTCTTTCGAATCATTTTCTCTCACCTCACTCAAATTACATTTTCAATTGATTTAATAGGATCAACGCTGTTGTCTTTTAAAGAACCTTCTGCGCCAGCTCCTTTAAGTCGATTGCCGAAATGCTGAATGCGTGAGCATTTACTGGTTAAATACATCGCGTATCTGCATTTTTTTCCGCGCACTTTGTTGAATCTTGCTGCTGAATCTGTGACTCCATCCATGAAGATAATTCCGTAATACGGGTTTGATGAAGAAGTCCTTTTACCTGCATTCTGAATATCGCTGAAATCAACGTTTATGTCCTCTGAATCTCCTGAAACAGAAATCCCCGAATATCCAACTTCACGTAAAGTTGTGTTTGTGACATCAATGTTCTTGCACCCTAATTCTACGCGCACGCCGTTTCCTTCGATGTCTCGTCCGACGTTTAGATCAGCTTTGCCATTGCTGCAGCGTGTTAAGAGCACCCCATGATGCTTGATGTCTCTAAATTGATTGTGAGACACCAAAAAGCCATCCACATCCGATAAATGGATAGCATGCTTGACCTTTACGCCATTGATTTTGTTTCCTGAAACTTCAACGTCGTCAATTTTTTGAATCCCTTTACGGCCATATACCTGAATAGCATGACGCTCTTTGATATTGGTAAAAGTGTTATCTTTGACTGAAAGACGCTTTACCTTGTTGACCCTGTTCGTAGGATTGCCGTTTGCGTCTTGCGTGTAGACCGATTCTACTCTAGGAATCATTAGTCTTACACCGGATGCACAATCCTTAAATCTGTTTCGGCTTATTACAACATCTTCCCATTTGTTCCCTGAAATTGCGTACTCGGTCGTATCTTCAAAATCGTTGTTTTCGATACGAATATCAGAATACCAAAAGCCATCTGTGCTGGTGTGAGAATCTATCCCCCGTGCATATCCTTTTAAGCTTTCAGATCTGCTGAAATAGCAGTCTCGAATAGTGACATGCTTGCTGACGGTTTGGTCATAAGCACCAAAGGCGCCGAAGTTGCCCGCCGATCTCATTAAGTCCAGCTGAATCGCAGCAGAAAACCACCTGTCGCCTTTATAATCAGCGAAACCTTTAAACCAGACATTCTCTATTAATACGTGTTTATTACCTGCACAGTCAAAGGCATGACCGCCGCACACATCTTTGATCGTGATGTCCCGTATGATAATGCGCTCAGCATGTGCAAAACCTATGACTGAACATTGTTCTTTGATCTCTTCTCCTGCGCTATCAAACACCCCTTGTCCGTCAATCAGTATATTTCCGTGGCCGTCATATCCTTTGGTTTGGTCACCTTTGTCACCATTTACAAGCATTGATCCTACAAAGCCACGTTTAATAACGGCACCAGCTTGCAAGGTCAAGTGAGTGTTTTTGTAGATACGGGCTGTCTCCATTAATTTGTATTGTCCAGGAGGAACAACAATGTGCACAGGATATAATTTTGCAAGACTAAGGGCTGCCTTGAATCCTGTCGTAAAACTTCCGTACTTTTTGATAAATCTTTTTAGATTCAGGGAAACAGCAGAATCTTCTATTTCTTGCTCAAGAATTTGAAAGTCATAATCCAATCTGTCTTTTGCGGTGGGATGAATGGATGCATCCCTAGCAACACGAATATCTATGACTTCCTTTACGTCTTTTCCATCATGATTCAATACAAGGTTTGTCAATCTAGCCCACATGTTATCAATCCTATTTGCAACCGTGAATAGACCATGCATAATCTGACTCGACAAGTGAGCTTTTTTACTGTCCTTGTGAGACTGTAATTCAGTTGCGTTTTTATTAAGCTCATTCTCAACCGTTTGCATGTCGCCGCGCAATTGGGATTCGTAGACCGAGTTTCGGGTTGTGTCATAATCTTTTTTAAGCCGGACCAATATGTTCACTCCTTTCAATTCCAAAAGAAAAAACGCTTCTAATTGAGCGTTCTCATCAATTGATCAATATATCTTTTTTGCTGCTTAATCTGCCGCGCCTGACTTACTTGATAATCCTGAATGTCTTTCCTGAAGTTAGCGAAAGTCATTTTAGGGCTGTCATACGGGTTGAGGGGATTATAAGTGACAGACACTAACCTTACATCGTCCTCAAACGTGATCCCATTTGCTGTATCAGCAATGACATGGATCGTGTCACCTTTCCAAAAATCCTCTTCTATACCCTGCAATACTGGCTCATAGATATACTGATACTCAGCCTCAACTACCACGTCAGGATACGGGTTTACGTGCTTTTTCAAAGCAGATACCATGTTGCTTACTTTTTTTACTGTGTCGTCTCTTATCGGCTCACCCCAGCGCGGCTTACCCTCGATCAAAAATTTGTCCTCATCAGGATGGATGTATAGAATAGGCTCGAATTCGTATTCGGGCTCTTTCACCTTTTCATCTTCGTTCGACTTTGTATCGGTTGACTTTGTGTCACTTTTCTTAGCTTTCTTTTCTGCGCCGTAACCCCAGGCGCGCGTTGACGTGTTTTGGTCATTGATCTTCAACTTAAAGCCTGGCATATTGTATCGGCTGTCAAGTGTGAAGTCTACTACCTTACCCATTTTTAAATGTACATAGATGACGTAGTTATTTACATCAAGCTCTATTTCATAATCTTCAACAATCTGATCCATTAATTCAATGCGAAACTTTTCACCGAAGCCGTCCTGCTCTACCTCGTCAAACTCCGATAATTTTGCTTTTAGAACATATTGAAAAGGGGTACCGGCTAGGGCAATGTCTAAAGCTTCATTAATTTTCAGTTTCTTTGAAATCTTTTCTTCCACCCTGTCATTTACCAGCAAGACGGTATACACATGATTGGCCGTTATCTTTTTCTGTGACACGTTTTTTCTACTTTGATCAAGTTCAATATCCGTAATGTAATATTTTTGATGATTGTAATCTTTTTCATCCAAGTACAATATGTTCCCTGGAACAAGCAAATCAAATTCCGTTCCGTTATCCTCTGTTCGCATTAACGTAAAAGTGAAACTCTTTTTACCTGTTGTGTCGTCTTGCAGCTCCAACACAGCACCAACGATTTCCACAAGCTCTTTGCCGTCTTTGGTTGAGACGTGCAGCTGCCTGAAATCAATGTCAGTGGGCAACCCGCCATTTAATTCTACATCCTTGCCTTGGTATTCCTTGCTTGGATATGTCGGTTTAGTTGGTGTTTCTGGTTCTGGTTCATCCGGCACATCATCAAAGGTGTCATATTGTGTAAGTTTGTAAGTAAAGATGATGCTGTTTAATTTTGTTGCGTAGATTGGATCGGTTGCATATCCGGCTTTCACAAGTGCTGCTGTTGCCTTGGTGTAATCTTTTTCGCCTATTACAGCCTTATAAATGTTTGGATCCCAGCTTACCCCTTTTAGATAGAGCTTTGCTAAGTCTTGTACGGATTCGTACCATGAAGGGTACTTTCTGAAAGGGGCTTTAACTCTCGTTGCTTTACCCTTTTTATCATATTCAGTGGTCCACATGAGGACTGATTGACCGTTGAATGATCCTTTTATTCCGAATAGATTTTTACCCTTTTGAGCTAGGTCGCTTTTTCCCCATCCGCTTTCCAGGCAAGACTGCGCGATAATAAGAGAAGCTAAAATATTGTATTTCTTATAAATCCTCTGCGCGTCTTTTGCTATCTCTTTTATAAAATCTTTTGCAGCCATGACAACCCCCTTTTACGGAAAATAAAATCTTGTATCGAATACAATCTCAAAATCATTTGTATTCTGAATCTCAAACTCATTCATGCCTTTATCTAAAGACGGTAGCCTACCGGATGTTTTCAACCTTTTACTACCCACTACGGTATACTGTTTCAGGTTTCTGACCTGTTGTGACTTTTTCAATTCGGCTTCTATTTTCAATCTTTCATTGTTCGTGTGATTGATAATCGTTATGTTTTTTCCCTTTGCGTTTAGCAGCACGTTGTAATCATGCTGCAGTGGATTAATCGGTAAGCCAGGATTGAAAACACTAAACCGTTTTTTGTTTTTGAATCGGTACTGCAGATCGTCGCGCCTTTGAATTCCCATTCCTGAAAACCATCTTTCATTAGAAAAGTTCTGCGCGCTTAAAGACGTGCCCTTTGTCTCTGCCAGCCCTGTGATATTGTTAAAATCCAATTGGAAGGATACCTGGTTTTTTTGCTTGTCTTTGGGTATTTGAAACCCTCCGTCACACGTAACCGCAAAACGCCTCCCAGGAAGCAGATCACATGAGATGTAATACCAGAAGGGCTGAACAACGAGATCATAAAACTCATGCCTGTACTGATAAAAGTTTGCCGCTATTTTAGCATCAAGCAATATTTCAACCTTGATAGACCTTTCTTTGTACACTATGTCGCGCGGATGCTGCGTTGGTACAAGTCCGTTAAACCTGGTCAACTGTACAAGCTCCCTATCAGTGCTCGGCGCGTCAGGTGCAAAGCTAAGCAACTTAAAACAGGGCAGTAACCCTGACAAAGGTTGCTCCCCTAAACCATCTCTGAAATCAAAATACAGATCCATTTATCTTTTCAGCCCTCCTTTATAGGCATTCTGCTCATATTTTTGAGCGCTCTTTTTGTCTAGAATAGATGTGTCTCCTTGATTAAAAACGATGTCTGCTAAATGCTCACCGCCAATAATGACAGGCGCAGGATGGATTCTGATTGTTTGCCCTGTAGCACTTACGTTTTCATTGTTGGTCTGTAGATTATTTGATAGAAGGTTAATAAGAGCATCTAGCTTCTGATTTAGAATAGGCGTATCAATTTCGTTTTTCACAGTCAGTTCGGCGCGCATCGTATTTATTTCATCCGCGGCTCCCTGGATGTTAAACGCCATTCTATTAATTTCAGATTTAAAGGACGACATAGCACCTTGTGCCATTGCTGCAGTGCTCTTTTTCACTTCCGTCGCTTTTTCACCAAGACCAATGATGAAGCCGTCACCAAAGTTCACGCCTTCTGCGATGGTCCTTTTTGCAGGTGATTTTGATTGGATGGAATCTTTCAGCGAACGTATTGCAACTTTCCCGATGGCCCAAGCAGCTTTCCATATCGTGCCCCCTGTGCCTCCCATGCTGCGAATACCATTAGCAAAGCCTTTAGAAAAATCAGCACCCGTGCTAGTTGTCTTAACACTCGATAAGCCTTGTTTTCCTGATTTTGCGACGGTACTACCTGAATTACTTGCGTTTCCGGCTTGACTACGAATGCCCGACGCGAATTGATTCCCTGCTTTTTGTCCGCCTCCGCCATCGGTTGTTTTGGCAAGTTGGACTGTTGCTGACGCACTAACGGATGATGCTGCAGACGTATTGGCGCCCTTTGTGCTTGTTATTCCCGCACTATGACTTTTCCCTTTTGTCTCTCCTGCTTGAGTAGCTTGAGTGGTATTTTTGTTTAGGTTTGATAACGCTGTTTGGTTTACGCTGCTTGCTGCAGTGCTTGCGCTGCTTTTTGTTGAGCTTATACCCGCGCTAAATGATTGGCCTTTTTGTGAGCCGAATGTTTTAGCACCTGCATTGCCTTCGCTCAGCTTTTGTTTTAGTGCTTGCTGCAGAACTGTACCACTGTTAGATACGTTAACTTTTGTCGAACTAATACCATCGCTAAATGATTGACCTTTTTCACGTCCTGCAATTCTAGGGATGCCGTTTTCTTCTCGCAGTTTTTGATCCAGTGTTTGTTTAAGGATCGACCCACTTGCTAACGTGTTAGGCGTGGCAGCTGTTAAGCCGTCCGCAAATTCATCGCCCATTTTCTTTCCTGATTCACGGGCAGATGTTGCACGGTTGAATTCATTTTCAGCATTTATGATTGCTTCGTTTGCTTTGCTCGCCGATTCTTCTGCAGAAAAGCCTAGACCCTCGTTAAACTCAATGAGAGCTTGTTTCGTTTTTTCTAAGGCTTCTTCTTTGCTTTCTCCAAGTTTTTGTAAGAAAGCAACCTGTTTTTCGGCCCAGCGTGCTTGGTATTTTGCATCGCTCTCTTCCATTTCAATGAAAATCCCCATTGAATTACTGGAATACTCTTTTTGTTTTTCCAGGGCTTTTCCCGTTTCCAAGTCCAGCAACTTACCATCTTGCGACATCTGATCAAACAAAGCTTTCGAACTGTTTTTGTAAGCCTCTAGGTTTTCAGCAAGAGCCTTTTGATAATCAGCATTACTTTTAGCTTTTAGTGCTTTGTGCTGCGCTGCTGATATCGCTTCTTTTGCAAGGGCCTCGTCTAAAACTTTATTTCTGTAGTCGCGATCTTCTTTAGCCGCCTTCTGTCCCTCTTTATAAATGCCGCTGATTTGATCGTTGTAGCTTTTGGCATTTTTGAAAGAGAGTTTATTTTGACTTTCAGAAACCCTCTGCTGCATAGCAATAGCGTCTTTTTGATTGGCAGCAAATTTACTCGTCGACTGCTGGAAAAATGAAATGATATCTTCAAAAGCTTTCTTTTGTGACGCATTCATTTTAGAGGTGATTAAACCCGTTTCATCTTTCAGCTGTTCTAATTTACGCATCTTCTCGCGGACTTTTTGAACGTCTTTGTCAATGTCTCCAACTAATTGATCAGACCAATCTTCTCCGATTTTCTTCGTCTCTTTCTCCTGGTCTTCAAATAATCCTTTGAGAACTGCAATTGCATCAGTCTTAAATCCTTCTAACTCCTTAATAAGAGATGTGGACATTTTTTGATAAGTAGACAATAGATTGCTTGCCATCTTCTCGGCTTCTTTTCCTGAAACCTGTGTCAATTGGAACAATTGCGACGTAGCTTTTTCGCGTAGGTTCACATATGAACCGGCCGCCTTTTGTGTCGCTTTAGAAACGCCCTCACCATATAGAAGAGCCGATTCTTTTGCTTCTTCTTGGCGTTTCTTTTGATTTTTCAGCTGCTCATTGTAAGCATACGTCGCAACGGCAATGCCTCCTAGTAAAGCCGTTCCACCAACTATGGCAAGCCCCACCGGACCCGTAAATGCTAAGAGCGCACCGATACCCATCGTCAGCGTTGCAACTGCTGTTGTGGCGCCTAAAACACCCGTAGCAAACAACGCAGTTTTAGCAACCGTTTGAGCTGTGGCAGAATCCATTTTGTTAAACATGGAAACGATGTCTGCTCCTTTTTCAGCTAGGTTACCAAGCGCAGGAAGTAGACTTTCAGTAAGCTTAATCTTTGCCCCTTCAACTGCAGACTGGAAAGCAATGATACTGCCCCGCGCATTATCAAGCATTGTGTCAGCCATTTTTTTAGCTGCACCGTCTGATTCTTTTAGCGCCTTCGTATTATCCTTCAATGCCTTGCTGCCTTTTTGTAAGAGAACGGCCCAATGTTTATATGATTCAGCTCCGACAATGGTTTTTAAGGTTGCGGCTTGCTGCTCCTTCGTCATGCCCTTCATACCCTTTTCCATCTCGGCAACAACTTCCGGCATACTCTTCATGTCTCCCGCTGCATCAAAGAAAGCAAACCCTAACTTATCAATTACCTTCTGCGCCTTTCTAGCTGGTGTTGCCAGCCTGATCAAAGACGTACCAAAGGCTTGTCCTGCGATTGAACCTTGCAGACCTGCGTCACCAAACGCCATGACTGCGGCCGCTGATTCTTCTAATCCCCAACCTAGTGAATTAGCGTTAGGCGCAAGGAACTTCATGGCCTCTCCCATCTGCTCCACGTTCGTGTTAGCGTTTGCCGCACCGTATGCAATTACGTCCGATGCGTGCCCCGCTTCCGATGCTTTCATGGCAAAAGCTTGCATCATATTAGATGAAATATCGGCGGCAGCAGCTAAATCTAGTTGACCTGCAGCTGCTAAATTCAGCATACCTGGCATAGCTGCATAAATATCATTCGCTTTAAATCCGGCCATCGCCAGGAAGCTTTGTGCATCTGCGGCTTGGCTGGCGGTGAAAACAGTTGTTGCTCCCAGCTCTTTTGCCTGGTTTTTCAGCTTTTCGACTTCTGCAGCTGTTCCCCCTGAAATAGCTTTAACTTTGCTCATCTGTGTTTCGAATGACATACCAACTTCTACGGCGTCTTTCAGTGGGAGGACCAAGCCAGCAAAAGCAACACCTGTAGTCATCGCTACTGAAGCACCCTTGCTTCTCATTGTGTTGCCAACTGTATTCATTCTTTGGCCCATCTTATACATAGAGGATGAAGTACGTTTTATTTCAGCTTCCATTTTCTTAATTTTATTCGTTGTCTCAGTCAACGCATTTTGCGTTTTGTTCATTTCAGCTGTTGCATAGTTCAGCCGACGGGCAAGATTTTGTGTCTCTCGCGCGTCCTTTCCCTTCTTGATGGCTGAATCCGCATAAGCTCTTTCAAGTGCTTTGACCTTCATTTTATGCTGATCTAATTGCTGTGAAAGGGTTCTGACTTTTGTTTGTGACGTTTTCAGTTCATTACCCCACACACCGACGGCAGTCCGATTCTTTTCAAATTCAGACTTTATGTTCTTCATTTGAACGGCAATTGCTTTCATTTCCCCGTTAAATTGGGACGAATTAGAATACAGCTTTACTTTAATGTCTTTGCTCAATCCCTCACCACCTTTTTACAGTCCAGGTATCTGATCAATGTACAAAGGCTCATCCGATGCTACAGCGTTCTTATTTGGCTTTTCCTTGCTCGCTTCTTTGCGCCGCGCGAGTCGCTTCAAGTGATACACAATATCCATTTCATCTATTTGGTTCTGTGAAAAGCCAATGTCCTCTAATGCGTTATACATATCAAGGACAGCATCGGACAAACTTACTCCCCCGGCTCTGCTTCCTCTGCGGTTTCTGGATTCAGGATCTTGCTCGCTTCAACGATATTTCCGATGACATAGTTTGCAGTTGCGTAGATTGTTCTATATAAAAGTCTTGAATCAATGCCTTTTTCAAATTCTTCTGCAGTGAATTTGTTTCCGAACACTTCACAGATAAACTCTGATTGTTTACTTGTATAAATCCTTTCAGGATCATTCGATTCAAGGTCTTCTGTTATTTCTGCCGCAGTCCTAAATAAAACACCCGTGATAAAGTTAGGTGTGGAAAATTTCTTTTTCTTACCGTTTAAATGCAAGGTGATTGTCAATGCTTCCATGCTATTGCCTCCCGATTACAAAATAAAAAAGAGCGTTATTAAACGCCCTTTCCGATGTCTACTGAACTTGTGGAATCCTCTGTATCTTTTCCCTTTGCAAACGACGCCCCGTCGTATACAACTTGTTTAAACCATTCATCCGGGTCAAAGCCTTCATCGAATTCAGCTTGTGCCTTCCAACGGTTTTTCCCCTTCTTATTTTGTAAAGTCATAAAGCCTGCCTTGAATTTTGCGGTTTCAGGATCTGCTTTCCCCTCTGTGGTTTTATTTTCGTTAGCCATCAGTTCAGGAAGTCCCTTTAAGAACCAGTAAAACCTATGGCCGCCTGTGGATGTTTTCGCCCTAAAGCCGAAAGCCAAGAAAATAGCCTTGTCATCAGAACTGGCAAAAGAAATCCCATTCTCGACCTTGTGTCCGAAAATCTTGTTTTGCACCTCAATAGGTAAATCCGCTAGTTCTGCTTCAAGGTCAATGTCACCCATGTTGTTAAATGAATCGAACACGCCGTTATCAGCCCAAAACTTAGACTGTTCTGATTTTGGATCGACTTTGACGTTTACAGCTCCTGGCAGTCTTTCAGGCTTTGCATATTCAAGTCCTTTGTCATCATCCTGAATAAGCTCGGCAAAATGGAACATGTCTAGTCCATAGATTGTTTTCCCCATCTGTTTTCCTCCTAGAAAAATGTTTTGACGTACCTCATGCCTCTGTGAAAGATTTTTGTATCTGTTTCGTAAAGATCGACTGAATCATATCTTCCGTAACCTAAATCTTTCATAAGACGATCTATTTGTTTCGCTATTTCTGTTTCGTTTTTCCGTGTGTCTGCTTTTGAAAATATGCTTAACTGGAATCGAACCTCACTTGCTGCGGAATGGTTGTCTCTGTATTCCTGGTCCCTATTTGTAATCTCTGAAAACACAACCCTGGGGAATGCGGCCACATCATCGGCCACAAGATTATGGAAACCACCCGTGACAAGCTGCTTTAATTCATTGTTTTTTATTAACGCTGCACTCAATTCTTTCTTTGCATCAAGACTCATTTAATAGGCGCTGTGATAATTCTTTCCATGATCTTCACAGCTGGTCCCTCCCCTTCGATTCCGCCTTTCTCGATGAACGGATGCGGTGGCATTTTAGACGTGCCCCACTCTAAAAATCGCCCTCTGTAAGCGACTTTTCTATTCGGTCCAACCGAAACAAACAGCTCACCGTCTTTTGATTCTCTTGCCGCAGAAACGGTAATGTTTTCAACCATGTGAGGCTGATTTTTTGAACTCTTATTCACGTTACGTTTTTGGTGTTCTGCTATTACCTCTCCGCCAGCTTTAAGAGCAACCTTTTCAGCTTTTTCAACGTCATCACCGATTTTATTAAAAAATCTTGTTAAATCTTCGAATCCTTCAATATCCATATCAGCCATTTATGCCGACCTCATTACATGTGACTTCAAGCTGCTTCTTTTTATTATCAACGTCGTTAAAATCCATTACTTCGAAAGTGCGGTATATTGGCTCTCCTGCGTCATCGGTTCCCCTTTGATGAAGGATTCGCATGTCTTGCTTAACGTCTTCCCGATATCTTATTGTAATTTTCTTCGGTGACTTGACCCCTAAAGCTCCGGCCACAAGCGTGTCAGATTTTGAGCCGGAAAATCCTTCAATTGAACCCCATGTCTCAAAAACATTCTCATAAGATTCATTCCATTTCATCTCGTCGTCCTGCTCCCTTTTCTTAACTTGAAAAGTTAATCGACGATTCAACTCGCTTATCTTCTTCATCCTCTTTTGCCTCCACATAGCGAAGTTGGGTTAGTTGGTCCCGAATAGTAAAAGGGATGGATGAGCCGGAAACGCCTGACTCATACACCCCTCGATTTTCGTACCAATGAGCAACAAGCATGCCTGTTACAAGCGCATACTGCTCGTTACCTTCTACATACCGCCCTATTCCATTTTTGATATATCCCTTTGCTGCATTGATTAAGGATTTAAGCAAGGCGTCATCTTGATCGGTATCAATTTTTAAATATTCATCTTTCAGCATTTTTAAATCCATAGAAGACCGCCTACTTATTCTGTATTTTCTTTACCCTCTAGTTTGTCGACTCGCGACTCTAAATCAGTGATCATTTTTTGCACTTCTGAATTGATATTGTCCCATTTAACGCTTCCTTTACCGATTGTCCGTGAGTTCACAGATCCATCGCCTAAATGATCGTTCTTAATGGCTCCCGTTTCAATTACTGCAGGATCTCCCTTGTCGCCTTTTGGACCTTGAGGGCCAGTATCACCTTTAGGCCCTTGTTCTCCTTGCATCCCTTGAATGAAAAGAGGATTTTCTTTGCTGTTTCCCTTTACGTAAACAGCCGTGATAGGTTTTCCGTCAGCGTCCGCCTCTGCAGATGTTAATACTCCATTACTTTCATTCAGAAAATCTTTTGCCATGTTAGATCAATTCCTTTCCAATGTTTATTCTTTACTCAGTTTGCTTTTCAGCTCTTTTATTTCGTCTTCCATTCCCTTGAGTCTAGTTTCAATAGACGAATTAAGATGCTCCGGCATGACGCTTCCCGTCCCGATGTTTACTGACCGGACAGCTTTTTCAGCAAGCATTTCATGTGTCACGCTTCCTGGTGCAGCTGATCCGCCGCCTCCTACACTCACTTCCTCGCCGTCTTTGACGATTTTTCCGCCTGCAAATTCTAAAACACCACCAATGACAGTTCGATCCCCGCCGTCAGTGGTGTAATTTTTTGTCACTCGCATGACTTATTCACCTCTTTTTTATTTACTCGCTGATTGACAACTGGCCGTATACTACCGCTTCTTTGTCCCAAGCCACAACGTCTTCACGTTCAATCGCTCGTACTTTCGTTGTGTTAGTCTCAAACGATCCTGCAGCAAGATTCGTATAGGCGATAGATTGTTGCTGACGATCAAATAAGACAACTGCCTCTTTTAAATCCCCAACGATTACAGGTGCTTTCCCTGCTTTTGTTTTCAAGACTTTGTTTGAGATTACCACCACGCGGCGACCAAACAGCATTTTGTTAGTCGGTTCAGAAGGAATATCTTTAAGTAGATATTTGCCATCCGCGTCTTTCAATTGATCAAGGTAGTTAAACCCGTCTTGATTTGTCATGATAATTGCGCTGGATGTAATGGCAGTATCAAGAGTAACGTTTAATGTCTTTTTAATATCGTCCAGGCCTTTAAATTCAACCTTTTTCAATCCATCAAGGATAGCCAGGATAAGAGCGTTTCTTGTTGCGACTGATTTTTTGACAAACCATTTCGCCACATGTGTCATGATGGCTTGATCTGTATCCTGCAGCAATGTATTTGAGAGAGGTAAAAGCCCTGAATAATCAGCGATTGTGTATGATAGATTAGTAAACTTAGGATGATCTGTTTCCGGAATTTCTCCCATTTCTTCGATTTTTTGAAATGGTATAATGTCTCCATTTTTTTCAAGCAAACGGCTACCTGAACGAGTTCCTACAGGCTCCACTGTTACGTATTGTTCAAGTTGATGTTCTTGCTCCCGCTTTAACTCTTTAATGGTTCTTGAAATATCTTCAGGGATCAGGATCCCGCCATCTTCTTGGTTTATACCCGACATTGCTCTGAACTCGGGGTTTTCTAATAATTCACGTTCTTCGTGTGTTAAATATTTACCGCGAAGAGACTTCAAGAACACCTTAGTGAATTTCTTTTGACGTTCTTCTTTATCTTCCTCGGCGCCTTTCCGTCCCTCCGGGTTACGTTCTAGCTCCGGCACAAAATTTTCACCGCCAGGTAAATCCGGCACGTTCAGTGATCGTCCTTCTACCATCAATTCAATTTGATTCTTAAGCTCTTTCACTTCATCGAGAAGCTGACGTGCTTCTTCTGATTTTCCTTCCGCTAGTGCTTTATTAGCATCTTCTTTCTTTTGTGTAAACTGCTGACGTAATTCAATTTCTTTTTTAGACATTTTTATTTTTCCTCCTTATTGAACGAAAAAAAGCCTTATTCGGGAAGATCAAGGCTTAAAAGTTCCAATTCAATTTTTAGAATTTCATCTGTTGGTGCGCTTCGTTGTTCTTTCATTTCTTCTACTTTCTCTAAGCTGCGGGCTCCTACCACAGCTTCGGTATCTCTGTACGCAGGTGTCGTTACAAGAGATATGTCATAAAGGCGGTGTATCCTGTTTATTCTTCGTTCGTATATGTCTTCGTTTTGGTTTATTCTCCATTCGTCGGGTTCGTCTCCGTTGTAATCCAAAGAAAAGGCAAATGAACAGTGATTAATAAGACCGCTGCGTATATTCTCACAGAGATCACGTGCGTACGACGTATCAGTAGGCTTAAATCTAAATTTAAGACCTATACCATCTATTTCTAATTCAAGCCGTCCTGAATCACCTGAGACGGTATTTCGCGCTAGTGGAAAGTCTTCTCGATGATTGAACAGTGCAACTACGTTTGATAGATCGGTAGATTCTAAAGCATCCCTGCTTATGATCTCCTTGAACCATCCCAAACGCTCGGACCACTTTTCAAACTTCAGGGCATATCCCTCTATAAATTCGGCTTGTCCTTCTCCCCCGGAACGGATCTCAATTGGCGTCGTGAGCAGCCGCACTTCTTTTTCTTTACTCATTCTTGTTGTCACCTCCCTTCATGGTTGAACCTGCTTTAAGTCGCTGGTACTCTTCCATAAAGTCAAGGAACACATAATTCAAACTGGAAAGATATTTCTCGCCATGCTCGATAGGGTTTCTCTCTATCAAGTCGCGAATCTCATTTTTATTTAAAAGACCCGCTTCGCTCATGGTCTTAAAATACTCTGCTTGAGTTTTACTGTCGCCGCGCAGCTCACTATCAACATTGAATTTTACATAATGGCCCGCTTTTTGATCATTGTCAGTAAACAGCTTAATATTTAATTCTTGTTCAAAATTCACGATCCACGGTTGCAGTGTATTTTTTACGTATTCCAAGGATTGATGCTCAATGTTTGAAAATGTGGCTTTATCAAGTTCATTGAGTTTATGCAAAGGAACTTTGTAAATCATGGCAATTTGAGCTTTATTGAATTTCATAGATTCTACAAACTGCGCTTCTTGCAACGGCATGGCAATAGATTGATATTCTAGTCCATTGTCAATAATGGCTATGTTTTCACCTTGGTTTACCCGCAGCCATTCTTTACGGACGTTCTCTTTTGGTTTTTCATCCAAGAAAGAAGGTACTTTTAGAATACCTCGCGGCGTGGCTTCGTTCTTATATAGTTTTGCGTTATATTTTGTGGCAGCTGCTTGAGCGCCTATATGCTCTCTCACTACCCCAATAGGTGACTTACCGTGAATGCCATCCGTTGATAAACCTTTAAAATGCAGCACTTGGTGTTCATATAGTTCCATCGTTCTTCCGTTAACGTTGGTTTGGTACCATAGCCTCCCTGAGTCGGGATGGATGTATGCTTTTGTTGCATCCGGCCGCAACGGGTAAAGATTTTCAGGGAACCCATGTGCCCCAAATTCAATCATCGAATAGGCATTTCCCCATGTGAGGACATGGGTCATCATGAGTTTCTTCCACACATATGCAGTCATATATGGGTTAGGCCTTGCGTAGATCGCATAGGCAGATGGATGATTAGGGTTTCTGTTGACTCCTTGACTCTCTTTTTTAAATGTGTGTATCGGCAGCTTTGCGATGTCATCAGACAATACATTTACACAGGCAAAAATGTCCGGCTGCTCAAATGAATTACTTTCACTGACTCTTTCACCACTTGCCGTTTCTCTACCTCCAAACAGATTGATCAACTGGCTGAAACCGTCTAACGTTTTTGAGCCGGATCGTTTTTCAAAAAACTTGTCTATAAACATTTATTTTCACCTCTCTTTCTGCCGCGCATGACTTGACAGCAGGTATGCATAAAACATAAAAAATACACCCGTCAGAAATAGACCGATGTTTGTATTTACCCGATACGCTGCCAGCAGAATAAAGATGCACCCTCCAATAAACAGCAAGTCGTTTAATATTGATTTCAGTAGTACAATAAATTTTTTCACTCTCTCACTTCCTAAAAACTGAAATTTCCTGAAAAATGTTTGTTTAAGTCAACATTTGCCCCCATATCGTGATACATGGCCCTGGCAAAAGCGTTCATTATCGCTGCAGCTGGATCTATTCTCTGTGGTGATTTCGCTTTGTCTAACATAATATTTTCTTGTGCGTCTTGTTTGATGATTGCGTTATTATACGCAAAAGTTAGAAGTGGATCGTTCCCATGAATAAGCTTACCCTCGTATACCTTTTGTCTGTAGTTCTTTGTTGGTAAAGAAAGATGTTGAATCCTTTGCGGCATCTCAATCATATTAAATCCCTTGCTTTCAAGCCTTTGTGCAAGGTGCAACGCATTATATTTATCGTAAGCAGCTTCAATCACTCTCAATTTGTTGACGTGAGCAAATTCAATAATCCACCTTTCGACAAATTGATAATCAACCGCCTCCCCTGGTGTAAATGTCATCCAACCTTGATCACGCCATAAATCATAAGGCACTTTATCAGTGGCCATTTTCTCTTTTGCCTTTTCCTCTGGAATGAAGGAATGCTGGCCGACATAATAAAAGCTATCAAGAACGCCAACCCACCCGACAGAAGTCAAATCCGTTGTCATAGATAAATCTATACCAAGATAGATCGCCATTTCTTTTAGATCAGGTATTTCACCATGACAGGCCCGCCATTTAGACATTTTCATGTAGCCGTTGTCCTTTTGATCGACCCATATGTCCATGTTTTTTGTGAGGAAACTTCTCATCTTTTCAGGCACGTCTAATGCAACTTTTATCGCTGACCGTAGTGATTCCATTCCCTCTGGATAAGTTGCTACAATCGGATTTGCCTTGATCCAGTTCGACTCATCCTTTACGTCGTCTTCGGGATCAAGCTCACAGATCATAACAAAATAGTCATCGTTTTCAATTTCAATGTCGGGATCAAGAATTTTGGAAACATATTGATACTCTTTGAAACACGGCCCGTTTAAGTTGAAACCTGCTGTAGTAATGATAACCATCAAAGGGCTTCGACGTGCGACCATTCCACTGTCAATAACATCATAAATTTCACTTGTTTCATGTGCTTGGTATTCGTCGACTATTCCAAGAGAAGGGTTTTTTCCGTCTCCTACCTTTCGGGCTTCACGGGATAACGGTTTGATGATTGAATTTGTTGCGTATTTTGTGACTTGCCCGTTAGCGTCTGTGTATTTCCCTTCTAAAATAGGTGCGTGCTTTAGTTGTTCAATGATTGCTTGATAGACTTCATCTGACTGCTCTCTTGACCAACCAGCAATAAACACGCGGTGTTTTTCTCTAGTAGGAAAGATTTCATATGAAGCCATGATAGCCAGCAACTGTGATTTCGCGTTTTTTCTCGCTAACTGGATGTATGCTTTTCTAAAACGCCTGGCACCATTCACTTTTTTGTAAAAGCCGTAGATATTAGCAGCGATGAATAATTGGAAGTCTGTAAGTTCAATTGGCTTACCTGCTAATATCCCTTCGACATGATTAAATTGCTTGGCCCATTCATAGAAATCAAGAACTGCTTCCGCGTCAAAATAATACGGGCAATCTTCATCTGCTAGCCGCTCTACGTCTTTGATGAACCTCTGAACAGCCCATTTGTGCTTCTTTCCTGCTTTTATTTCCCCCGCTTGGATTTTTTCGCAATATGACCATACGTGCTCAATTAAAAGCTCCGCGGTCATTTCTTGCGTTAGCATTACATGCGACCTCCAAAGCGTTCTTCTTCTTTTGTCTTAGGCTTGTCTTCTTTCTTTGGGATAACGAGTTTACAGCGTGAGGAAATGGTTAAGCCTAAATCACTTGATGCTTGTCTGCATTGTTTAAATAATTTGTCTTGATTTATAAGAAGATCACTATAGGCAGGATTCGCAATTTCAAACTTTTCTCCCTCTGAATTTTCAGCAAGGGTTGTGATCGGTGTCTCTAATAAGATTTCTGTTATTTCTAAGTATTGTTTTCGAGCAAACAAAAAACGGGCAAGCGCATCTACATCTAAATTTGTCATAATTCCGATGTTTTTGAGCTCATCCGCTATCTTTTTGAATTCTCTTTTTAAGTCTTTTGGTAAATAAGAAGGAGCTTTCACTTTGCCATCTGGTGCCTTTATTTCTTGCTCTCTTCTTTCTTTAATCTCTTTCTTGGTAAGGTTTTTCTTACCCTTTACCAACAATAAATCTACAGGTTGTCTAGGCCTCGCCATCCTCTCACCTCCTTTCAAAATTTCATTTAGGGAATTTCTCGTGATGTTGAGGGAGACGCGGTCTACGGCAAATCGTTTCTAGGGATTTAACCCTGGGGGGCCTCCACTTCGATGCGAAGCTGATTCATATCAATTTGTAAGTTTTCTTGAAGTGTTGCTATTTTCATCTTGTGCATTTCGATAGCCTTTTCAGCCTTCGTGTTCCGAAGGACAACGAATAGCTTTCTAATTTTGCTTTGCTGTTGTCTGATATACGCATTCGTATAATAGGATGTGTACTCAGTCTTGCACCTCGGACAAACTAGAAGATGTTGTTTGATCCCTTCGCCAATCTTTCTAATCCTAGAACAACTTTTAATAATGAATGTTGTGCCACATTGATCACACACGCATGTTTGATTATCCATTCCCAAACCCTCCATCTTCTTTGGCGGTCTTTCTACTGTGACAGGACGCACACAATGGCTGCCAATTAGAAGAATCCCAGAATAATTTTTTATCTCCCTTATGAGGTTTGATGTGGTCCACTACTGTAGCAGCAAGGCGTTTGCCTTGTAACATGCATGACTGACACAAAGGATATTTTGCTAAATAACCTTCACGGGCTTTACGCCATCGGCTATTATATCCGCGACGTGCTGATGATTCACGGCGCAGATCGTATGAAGGCTTCGATATCTTATGCTGCTTGCAATATGATTCGCGCGTTAGCTGAGGACATCCGAGCTCATTGCATGGCTTTAATGGCTTTTTCATTTAATATGATTCCCCCCCAAAAAATAAAAAGCACCCCGAAGGATGCTAGTTCGATATATACACTTTTTAAGCCCGGTGACATTCACAAAATTCTTTATGCAATTAAACAATATGTTTTTCTTTAACATTTTTATGATCTTAGTCGATATTATTTTGAGTCAAGACTAGAAATTTTAAGAACAGATGAATAACTCTAATAATAGATAAGATAGCCACTATGAAAATAAATATCCAAGTATAACCGAAAAGGTCCCTTACAATTCCTATTGAAATATTAGTAATGAAAAGACCTACAATTGATAAAATTGATATTATAAACAAACCTATGATCGCTTTAATAATATACAATAGTAATTTTTGGTAAGCCCCTAACCTTTTTAAGTTCTTTACCAATTCATTATTAGATAGAGAAGGCAAAAGAGTAATGGCCGCTGCTAGAAAACCAACTGCTATTGAACCAAGGCTTATTGAAGAAGACATTATTTCTTTATAACTTTCTATTTCTAATAAATTAAACTTAGAAATAAAAGCTAGTATTACACCAAGAAAACCACCTATTAGCGGATAAGCTTTTTCTAGCATTATTTGCATTATTTCACCCTCTTAATTTTTCTCTTCTCTATTCAAATACATCCTATTTAAATCAATTTCATGTGCTTTATATGCAACTGGTAATGCTCCCAGAATCTTAGTAACAGTTAATCTTTCTTCTTTTTTCAATTTGAATATTTCAACATGAGTAACCTTATGTTTCACTAGGTGAATAGTTTCCATATTTTCGTCAACTTGACCTCGAACATCTAATTTTGAAATGTTTTCAGGAAATTTAAGAAGAGACTTAATTTTTTTCTTTGCCATTTCTAACGAGAGCTGTTTACCTCTATCTGATCCAATTACTACACTCATAGAATTTCCTAATAAATTCTTCGCAACCTCTAAGTCACCATTGACTCCACGATTACTATTTTCTGCAAACTTTAAATTTGTTGGATTTGATATTGTATAATGAACCTTTTTAACTAAATCCATTTTTTCTAATTTAACAAGTATATCTGGATCTATTATAATTTCGAGTTTAACCTCTTCATTATTTGTTAATTTATGAAGGAATGTAAGAAAAGATTTGTAAGTCAACCCCTTCCAGTTTCTTTGAAGTACAATAACTTCATTTTTCGGATTATACATGAACGCTGTATCAAACAACGGACCTTGAGTAGGTGTCGTTGCTATAGTTGTTCTTTTTGCTTGAAGATCTCCAATATTCGCCTCGTCTTGAACATTTATTTTTTCGACGTTGCAAATATAAAAACCTTCATTTGTTTTCTCTATATCCCATATTCTCGCGACAAAATCGAATAATGAGATATTATTAATTTCTTCATTATTGCGTAATTTTATTTCATTTTCCAACGCATTCAATAATGCATTTTGATCAGACTGACACTTAAATGTGTAAAAATCATAGGTTACTTTTTTTGTTGGCAAAATAAAACACTCCTTTCAGATAAAATATCGTCTGAAGAAGTTGAACTCTTTATAAAACGCAGAATTTGTCGAACGAAAAAGCGACCTCCACAATGGAAGCCGCTCTCAATTTATCACCTAATACCATCATAACCACTCTCAGACAAAACGCTTTGCCAAGATTGTGCCAAAAGTGTGCCTTTTTTATTTCAACTTACAAAATTATGCCGGATTTTGTTCTTACAAATGGTCTTGTGTCTTCAACATTCATTAACTTTTCTAAATCAATATAGTCTTCGTTTTCTTCAGTACTTATATATACACCTCTTGTATATAATATATAGTTCTTAATAGTTGAAATTTCCATATTAGAGAATTTTCTATATATTTCTTCGAAAAATTCGCTACTTTTTATTTTTGACTGATTTTGATATTTACTTCTAACCCATTGTTTAAAATCAATAAGAATTTGCCTTTGCGATCTATATTCAATTTTTTCATTTGGAGCAATTTTTTGTACTTTTGATTCTAAATCTGAAGTTTTCCTATTAAGTTTATTTAACAATTCTTGCAATTCTTCTTTACTTATTGATTGCTCTTCCTTTTTAAATAATTCGAGTATTAATTCCTCTGTGCCATTTCTATAATCAGATACTGATTTCAACAGTTCTTTTCTAAAATCAGCTAATTCATTTAATGTTTCTATTGACTTCTGTACAGTTTCTTGAGAAATCGTTTGTGATTCAGCTAATTTTTCAGCAGTTTCTTTGATATCAATAATTGACTGCCTTTGACCAGCGACATCTACTAAAGTCATAAATATCGCAATCACTGCTAGAATTATAGAAATTCCAGTAGCCATTACATTCACTTGGTTGCCAGCATCCTGGCTACCACCAAAAGCAAATACTAATATAAATGAAATGATTAATAATGCAATGATACAAACGTATACAAAATGAGAAACACCTATTTGTTTATCTTTCACCATAAATCTCCAATCTGTTCTTAAGAACATTATAAATTAGCCTAAACATTTATCCACACAGTCCACCAGTTAACTTAATTATGTATCTCTCATCATTCTCAACATGCTTATGTGGTTATTCTATTTTTTGATTCTTTCATTAATTCAGAATTAACTTGCTGTTTTACTTCATCATAGTGCTCTATGCACTCTTCCAATAAAACCAAGATCGCATATAACTTGCTAACTAAATTCTTATGTCTTTTATAAGAAAAATACCAAAAAATAATTAAAAACAAAAAAGGCACAAAAGAAATTGATAAAGCATATCGAATTACAGGTGTAAAATCACTTAGAGAATTGAACAACTCGTCAAAATTAATCTCTTTAACATCTTTACTGTCTAAATATTTACCAAAGATACTACTCATAAATGACATTAAGCTTGATACCATTGCCATTCCTGCTGACATCATAACAGTAATCATAACAAGTATTATTGAAAAAGGTTGACTGAATAAAGTTTGAGTATCTTTCTCTATACTTATTGAAGCTTCAATTCTTTTTAACAACCTGTTTAACTGATCTTTATCATGCTCTAAGATAATTGTTTTTTGTAACTCAACATCGTCGTTGAAAGTAGTGTTGTAAATCTTACCATAGCGGCGTTCTAAATAACTTTTAACATATTTAGCTTCTCCAAGTTTCCTAGTCATATATAATCACCCCAGATTATATATCGACGTGCCATTTGAATAATTTTATTCTTCGCAAAATTTGTCGAACGAAAACATCCTTTACAAATAGGACAAACTCGTAAGACAAAAATTCACCCTTAGCTTCATTAATTATTTTTTATTCAAACCAATGATTAGAATACACCGGATTAACCAGCTAATTGAATTATCGTTATATCTTCTATTCAACAATAAAAAGTAAATGCAAAATCAATAATTGGAAATTTATGATGAGCATAAAAAAAAATAATTATCCTAAAATATAAAGGAATTTACAGTAAAGGAGTGTTTATTTTGACGTTAGAAGTAAAAGTAGTTGGTACTTTCCAAAGAAATAACGAAAATTTAGCAACTGACCCTAACACTTTTCATTACAAAGATTACATAAAGTTTAATGGAAAAGTTAACTATGCAGTTGCAGCCCTGTGCAGTATAAATATTAATTGTAAATCAGGGATAAAAAATTATGGAATTAGAGTCTTAGCTGGTCCTCATCCTCATGACACTAATGCTGTAGAAGGTGTTGTTATAATAAATGGAGAGTCAGAAGCGGGGGAACAAATCTCTGCTGATGCAGAGTACATTGTTATTGCAGATATTGAAAATTAATTAAGATATAAACACTTTTATAAAATAATTAAATTTATAACAACACATATTTCCACCTGATGATCTAGATGGAAATATGAAGTAGAGTATAAAGGAGTAAATAATTATGCCAAATACCTCTAATGCATTAGGACCGAATAAACAAATGTTACTGGAAGAAAACAAAACTTATGAATTAAATATTCATCCCGGGTATAGAGTTAAACTAATGTTTGGATTTGATGCAGCCAATGAAAATACAATTATTCTATATGATGAAGAATATAATGAATTAGTTAAAAAGGATAATCGAAACTTAGGTAATGAAGATTGGATATCCCAAAAGAATGATGGATCCTCGCCAATTAGATTATTTTTAACAGCATGGAATATTAATCCTAATGATAATTCTATAAAACAAAGCCCCTACAAACAAATTAGTTTATCCAGAGAAAATGCCTATGTTCAGATAGGATTTGAAGATGCAACTGATAATGATTACAATGATGCAGTTGTAATGGCAAAAACGATTATATAAAACCTATTCAAGTTAAACAGAATAGGCTTTGTTCTTTTCTATTTTTCATTTTCAAACGAGATCGCTCAATGTTTTTCTGAACTGTACCTTTCTTAATGTTTAATAACTGAGCGATCTCTTCAAAAGACATATTCTGCACAGTATGCATAATGAAAATGTCAACTTCTCTTTCAGTAAGAACAGAAAGAGCATCTTCAATTCTTTCTTTATCACACTCACTTAGTTCTCCATCAGTTCTCCAACTAATAGCATACTCTTCCGACAATGCATCAATTAACCGAGGGTCAGATAGTATTGTTCTTTTATACACATTTCTACGATCAGCACCACGGCGGGCACCCGGTTCTTTACCACTCTTTAGCCATTCAATTGTATATTCAAGGTCATAAATCATTCCACCGATAATCTTTTTATCGCTCTTATGTTCAGTGGTTAAGAGACTGTCAGTAAGAGCCGATAACTGTCGGTGCATCTTTTTAGCACCTTTCAATGCTCTTTTATATTCAATGATTAAATCTCTCAAAATACTTCCCCCTTTTATTTGCTTTTTAATGCCCCGCCACTGCTTCTTTTATATGTTGGGCGGTAAATGCCCATGAGTTCCTTTATCTCTTCATGTGAAAGCTCCTGCGTGTGATTTTGGGTACATTTGTTCTTAAGAGAACGTTCGTTCTTTTTTAGACATAGATTTACACCTCGTTTTCTTCTTTTCTGAAATATAAAAAAGGGACACCAACCAAACAGCGCTTATGCTGTCATGATCAGTGCCCCCGGCTTTCCGGTAGAACGGTTTTATTTACTTGAACAACTCGCCTTCATTGAAGCTAACACGAGTCACCTTATTGTCATGTGTAACGATTTTTGTTTCACCGTGAGACGGCAGCGGTGCATATCTCGCTTTACCATCAGATAAAACAACGACAATAGGCTCTTTCGTGCCTAAAGTCTCAATATTATCTATAATTTTACTTGGAATGTCTTGTAATCTCAAGTCTTTCATTGCCTCCTTTCACAAGGCTCTATTTGATATATCAACAATCGCTTTAAAGATTGGGTAAATTTGTTGCGGTACAACAGCGTTGCCTAATCCTTTAATTCTGTCCACCCGATCGGGAACCCCATGAGCCACTCTACCCACGTTGGGTTCAGCTGCCCACCATTGCCCGCCGTCATTTGTTTTCTCTCGGTTTCTGTGATCACGCCTTTTGTTTGAAGGTCGATCATCGTCTGAAATGATCCTGTCCCTCCGCACATCCCCTTTGTTCTTGGCGTAGGCCACAACGAAGGTTCGCATTCTTTCATGCGGGGCTTCGACGGCGACAGCCGGTATAAGGAACGTTTGGACTTCGTAATCTGCACTTTCCAAGTCAAGTACCGTGCGGTCGAGTTCCATGTTTGCGAAGTTAGCAACGTTTTCACCAACAACCCAAATGGGTCTGAGTTCTTTGATGATCCTAAACATTTCTGGCCAGAGGTCGCGGTCATCTTCCGTGCCTCTTCGCTTCCCGGCAATACTGTAAGGCTGGCAAGGGAATCCTCCTGAAATAATGTCAATTGTTCCATTAGGTTCAATCACTCCTTTGTCTTCAAAAAGTTGTCTATTCAAGGTGCGTACATCATCAAAGACAGGAACGTTCGGGAAATTTTGATTCAGTAGTTTTTGACAATAGGGTTCACGCTCACAGAAAGCGATAGTTTCAATGCCAGCCCATTCTGCAGCAAGCGCAATTCCTCCGATTCCTGCGAATAGCTCTATACTTTTCATTGCGTTAACTCCAAATCCTTTAGGGTATTTTTAGTGATTATATAAGACTCTTATTTCACATTTATTATTGATAAAGCTGAAAACAATCCGAACACGATATAAAAGATAAGTAGCCGATTCCTCATTTACTTCACCCTTGTTATACGGTTTACATCATCAATATTCATTTGATGATCAGCCTCCCGCACAACTGCGGCGAATGATTCAATACCCGTATCCCAAAGTCCATGACGCTCAATGATTTCGGAAAATTCCTCCACATCATGCTCTCGAATTCCCCAACTATCAGGATCATCGGCCGGCCCGTACACAGTAATCCAATTCCTCGGATCTTTCGGGTCCGGTTCTTCCGTTTTGGTACGTGTAAAATGACAAAGTTCATGATCGACCAGGGTGGCACGCTGTTTCTTGTTCATTGCCTTCCAGGCTTCCTTATTTACAAATACGAAAAGCATGTAATCAGTCATATGGCGTTCAAAGGCCGTACATTTTTTCGCTTTTCCCGCCCATTTGCTGCTACCTTCTCGAATATAAAAACCAATGTGCCCTATCGCATCTTTTAAATGTGGGTGGTGTTCATCAATTAAACTTTTAGCCAGCTGCCGCACCTCGTGTGATTCTTCAAAACCTACAAACGCCATTTTTATTTTCCCCTTTCAATCAATTGTTTTTTGAATATTTCGTCTAGTTCATCTAGTGATAGCTCATACAACTGTCGACCATCAGGCGTTTTAAAATATCCCATTTTAAGCAGCTGCGCTTTGATTTCATCCTTTTTTCGCTCAAGATAAAGGGCCTTCATTAATTCATTCACATCAAGCCCCCCTTTAGTAATTCACGGGCCATATAATGAAAGTGATGATAGATATAGTTTCCGGTCGCACTTGGATTAATAAAAACCGTTGAGAAATTGTAACGAACCTCAAATGTCTTTAAGCTGCCTAACAACGATTTCGGTTCATATTTTGAACGATATTTCCCGTTGAGTATCTTTTGATACCCTTCCAGGTCTTCCACAAGAAGAGTGAAAGGGTTTTTTGATGCACGAATCAATTCATTTTCAAACCTGGAACGATCCTTAATGGATTGAACAAGCTCGTCAACTCCGTTTTTCCTTTCGATAGCAGCGTTTAAATACATATCTCTATTGATTCCATATGCCTCATTTTTGGGAATCATTGCGGAATAGTCGCCCGTCTTCATCCCTTTGAACTTGATTGATACGTTCTTTTTGCGGAGATAGTCAAGAACATGTTGATTCTTCTGTTCTCTCGTATCCACAATAATGACCATGCTGCCTAAAATTTCTTTTAACTCTGTGTCTGAATAGTTGTAATGAATAATAGTCATGATTTATTCCCCTTAAAATAAGACATTGCCCTTTCATAAATTTCTAATGAGAGTTTGTACGTTTCCTCACTTTCAAAATTTGAAACGGAACTGTCAAAGTCTCTCCATCCGTTCTCCCAAAATAAAACGAGCAATCTCGAGACTTTTATCGCTGCCTCCCAATCATGATTAAACCAGTCATCTATTTTTGTATTTAAGTCTTGAGCAAGGCCCATGTAATAATTAATGATCTTATCTATTGTTTGTTTCACATTATGTTCATGATCCGAGTATTCGCCTTTCAAATAACGAATAATTCGTTTCTTGTAAGACTGGACAAATTCCACAAGTTCTTGATAGACGTTTTCGGGATTCTCAATATAAAGATCATTACCATCGAGAACCAAACGAGCGCCCATCATTTCTATATCTGCACAAATTTGTTTCGGGTGCATTTTCCCCACCTCTTTTTAAAAAGGGTTAGTTTTTGGGTTAGTGAGTTAGTTAGGGTTATATATTTTTGTATTAAAGCCCTATATATATATATTTATTTTTTATTAATTAATTTTCATGTGAGAGGAACATATAAAAAAACTAACCCTTACTAACCCTATATTGTTTTTCCAATGAAAAATATCATCTAAAACCCTTATATACCAATGCTTAGAGCTTCTTTCTTGTCATCGGCGTTACGTTATTTTTTGTTGTTGGTTCACTAACCCCTTTACTAACCCTTTCATCAAAATTAAGATGACCTTGTAATTTTTGTAAGCCAATTCCGATGAAAAACAATTTATTTTTTGCTCCTGTTTCCTTTTTAAAACCTCTAATCTCGAGTTGACGATAAAAGGCTCTATTTTTAAGTTCTACATCGTCATTTTCATAGCACCAGTTTTTGTATTCCTTATAAATCTCTTTCGACTCAACTTTTGAGGCCGGATGGATCACGCATCTTTCAGCAAGAAACGGCCCTAAAATGTCCATGTCCTCTCGATATCCCTCGGTTGCTTTCCTTATGACTTCCGGTTCCTTGAGCCCTTCCTTCTGCCATTTCAAACAACCCTCAACGGCCCATCTTAGAATACCTGGCATTTCTGCAGCTAGTTTCTGCGGTAGCTTCTTATCTACTTTTTCCTTTGGGATCGTAACTGTAAAAGGAACTAATCGAATGCGCCGCCAAATACCCTCGTCGCTTCCCTTTACGATTGGTTTATGGTTTGTCGTAAAGAACACTTTAAATTCCGGTGTAAACTCAAAATACTCCTGGCGCAAGAAACGTGCGGACATCTTTTCGCCACCGGTGATCTGCTTCACTAATGATTCAGAAAGTTGCTGGCCTTCTTCACTCTCTACAGCCGACACAAAGCGTGCACCATCTAGGCGAGCTATGTCATTATTAATGCTGCTATCATTTTTCTTTTTGATAAATGTATCGCTGTTCGTTTGCCGCCCATAGTCTCCAAGTAGTTGCTGAACAGTATTGATAAACGTTGATTTACCATTACGTCCATTTCCGAACAGGAAGAACATTACTTGTTCAGACGTATCACCCGTTAATGCATAGCCAATAGCCTTTTGCATAAAATTAATAATTTCATAGTTTGGGTTGCCCTCTTCATCTATGAAAATACTTTCTAAAAATGCTTTCCAGTTTGAACAATCCGCATCTTTTTCATAAGCTACTGACGAAATTTTTGTAAAGAGTAAATCCCGATCATGTGGCAAAATTTCACCTGTCTTTAAATTAATCACACCATTTTCACAATTAAACAGATATTTATGAGAATCGAGCTCCTCCTTTTTAACGGCAACCATAGGCCGTGTATCTAAAATCGTATTCATCCGAATATTGCGGCGCTCGCATTTTTTGGCCCAATCGTTCAGCTGCTTTTTTTTGTACCCGTCTTCCGTTGCTTTTGCTTCACCATAAATGGCACGCAATGTTTGAGCAGCTAAAGCCTCAATCTTTCGTTTGCTGTCTTCCTCCCACATCTTCCCGTTCCAAATTAACCATTCAAGCTCATTACAATACCGGATATTTTTTCCGTGATAATAGACAAGCCTTTCAGCATTCCCCAACTCGGTCAAATGGAACACGGGCGGCGTATCTATAATTTCTTCGGTATCCTCAACTTGAGAATTATCAGGATGAGAAATATATACTTCGTAAGGCTGATCCTGCTGTTCTTCCATCAAATCGGATATTGTTTTATGAGTAGAATAAACGGCAGCTGCAATGGTCATTTCTCCATATGTAGCACCATCGGACGAATGTTGCCGATCCCACTTTTCCCGATACAATCCCGTTTCACGAAACATTGAATCCATTTTTGAAGTGTCTTTATCGGTCCAAAATGCCAAGTGGTTACACAAGGCCATATCTGTGGCAGAATGATCCTCGTTTATCAAATGACCATTAAACAAATCTTGAATGCTCTTCCCGTTCTTGCTGTTAAACATCCTTTCCCATATCTCTTTATTAGAAAGATTATTCATATCACGGGATGAAGCAGCAGGTGGGCTAGATGTTTTCGTTTCTTCTTTTTTGTCCTTCAAATATTTATTAAAGAGCTCCTTGAGCTTGTCTGATCGTTCTTCTATGGCCCCTATCCCGAGACTGTTTCCTGTAAAGGTAAAATAGCGCCCGTGTCTATATACTTCTAATCCTAGTTCGGGATTTTTTCTTCCTGTTCCCTGGCCCCGTAACGGAATTTTACCTTTGGCAATAATGTGGACACCTTCTCCACTTGGTGAAAATTCGGTATAGCTGCCTACACTATCAACAATTTCTTGAGCGAATGGCGACAAAACCCCATCCTCCACACAATGGTCAATATCTATGCCTATAAACGGATCATCTTTTGAAAACATGAAGCCGATCCCGTCATAGTCTCGGTTATTATAGAATTTTATAATGGTCGGAAATGTTGACCAGGTTCTTTTATTACTGGATTGTGCCATGCTGCCGTCAATCTGATACGGGACTTTTGTTTTCTTACCGTCACGTTCTTCGGAACGCCATAATATCCATTGAGGGGCGTTTTTGAGCTCTTGCGGTATGTTCTTAAATTCGTACATGTAATAACTCCCCTTTAAAGACAAGGGAGCTATAAACTCCCTCAATTGTGTTTTCTATGATCAAAAAGGTACATCGTCGTCACTGATATTAATTGGATCAGCATTAGGGGCCGATGCTTCGGACAATTTAAACCCTTTGACTTCGGGATATGTTTTCCCGTTATGCTCTCTTTCTCCGACAACTAGACGAACTGGTTTATTTAAGAAAGCATTCGCCCATTCGATATGATCTTTGAATTTCATTCCATTGGGGAAACCTGCGGCTTTTGATGCCTGGTGGAATCTCCACATAGCGTTTTCTGTAACCGTGAAGTTATCATATAAAATTTTCTGCCCCTGACATGGCTGTTCAACATCTGAACGAATTTCATAATCTACGACAAGTCGCTTATTGCCTGACGCTGCTGTTTTTTCTTCAAAATGCATTACTGTTGCTTCATATTCTCCTGGTTTAATTGGTTCAAATGTATCGCCTTTGCTGTGGTCTACTGTGAACATATTTAATTCCTCCAATTTTTTGTTTTATTTGCCGTTTAGTACAGCTACAAGATTTTGAGTAATTGAATCCACTACATGCGGATCGGTGATGTCTTCATTTCGCAAATCATAAATTACACTGTCTATGCCACTATTCAATCTATCAATCTCTGAAATTAACCAGGGCACATCAGATATGGTCGCATGCCCCCGAATCTCTTCGAGTTTTGAATCATTTTTCACTTGGCTCACCTCCAAGTACGCTGTTTAATCTATCAATAGCAGCATTAGCAAGTTTGATATTCCATTGTTCAAGCTTCTGATTCGCTTTGATCTGGAACTCCTCAATCATTTGCGCAGCCTTTTCGTTGCCTTCAATCATCATTTTGATGTGAGTAATCAAGCCGATGCGTTCTGTTTCTTCCTCCGCCATTACGTCAATGCCAAGCTCAAGCCACTGATAAAGTTTGCGGCCGACTTCTGGGTTTAGCTTGATTGAAGATCCTTCAAACATCCGCGTATTGTCTTTTGATGTCTCAGCCATATGATCAATATCAATATTGAAATTGAGCATAAACTCGTATTCCATTTCATCTTTCTGTACAGGTTTTGTTCCAACCTTACGCGGAGCCATTTTTCCGTTATTATCAGGCTCCACTACATACTCCGTTTTTGTTCTCAATGTCGCCAAGATGTGAACGTCATTTTTTGTTAACGTCTTAATGAGTTTGGTTGTTTCCGGCGCAAGTTTGCCCCAGTTTTGAAACGAGTTGCCGGACATGCTGCCATGTGTTTCAACTATTCCGCCTTCACCCTGCCAGTTGTGTGAGAGTGAATCAATTACGACAACTTCGGCACCGGCGTTCTTAATTGCTTCGACTGCCATTTGATATCGTTCTGTCGTATACGGCGGTGTAAAATCAATATGCTTAAAGCTACCGATGCGAATATCATCAAACTGTAAATTAGCGTACAGTTTTGCGCGTCGGTGCTCAGTATCAACGACACCGATCTTTGACCAGATTTCCTCGTCGTTTACTTCTGGATATGCCTCACGCATCATTCCGTAAGCTATCAGAAGGGCGCCGGCCGTCTTACCGGAACCACTCGGACCGATAAAACCCACAATTGCTTTTTCCTTTTGACGCTGCGCGTCTGTTACTTGAAACATCACTTACACCTCCACTTTGAAGCTGACTGTTTCCGGCTGCACTTCTACGCCTGGGACAGCTTGTCCATTTAAATCAATTACGATCGGTTTCCCATCAAGCTCAGTGACAGTCAGTGTCTTTTTGAGATCACCCCATGCCACAGACTCTTTTATAAATTCAGTCATGCCAGCATCTTTCACATGATGCAGAAGTTTTTCCTTGTCCACTTCTTTAGGCGATGCTTTGGTTGTCCGGCTTTTAGATTTCCCATAAGGTGTGGAAAGTGTTTTTGCCTTCGGGTCTTCTTGCAACTGCTTTGTATGATAGACACTCACTAGGTTTTCAAAGAAAGAAAGACTGTCACTTAAAGGCTTAAGCTCCTGCCTTTCCCATTCTTCAATACGTTGCTTTTCTGTTGCTGCCAGCACTTTGATTTCCTTTTCCTGCGACTTGAGAGCAACTATTTTCCGGAAAGCCCAATTAAGGCTGTTCATATCAGTAATTTCAAACTGTGGACGGTCTCCCGGCAGTTCGCCGTTATTAATTTCATTTAGTTCAAAATCCTGTAATGGATTCAAATGAGACACCTTCCTCTAATTGATTTTGTTAAAGGTTCCATTTAAAATGGAACTTGCTTTTGTTTTTTTTAAAGTCCACATTGCAGTGTGGGCTTTTTTGGTTCTATATATATTTTATTCTGTAAATAATGCATAAAAATAGTTCCTAACTTATGTGGTTTTTGGGGTAAAAATTATGTTTTTTATGGTGAATCAACCATAAAACAAAAAATTTTTAAGCAAAATTTATATCATTCAATACTTTTTGTGCTTTAAATTTATTTCATAGGTCTCGTTACATTTGAAATCTTTAAACCTCTATCTTCAAATTTTGATGCGATTTTGTGTAGCGGGACTATATTTTCCGACTGCTCAATCCGTTTAAGTTCCTTACAATTCGTAATAACTGATCCAGCTATCTCAACACATCCGTCAAAATCTTGATCCTTGATGGCATCGCTTAGTAATTCATCAACAAGAAATTGTGTTGATTTAATCAACCTTACTGACTTTTCACAGTCAGCTTTTAAAAATTGATTTAGATCCATATTTCTTCTCCTTTCCAATCATTGGTATAATGTTATTATCTGTTTAAATAGGTGGTGAAACTATGAAACTGAATCATGATTGTGTTAGATTGCTAATGCTTGAATTTGAAGAAAACCTAGGTCTCAATGATGATATCTGTTTAAGAGATATTAAATCTTCTAAAATCGCAGACAAGTTTGGTCAAGATGAAACAATTTACTGTGTCACTAAACTAATTGAAAATGAATACCTTATAGGTTCTATCCAAAGAGGCGATGGTGAGATATGGGACATTGTTGTTTCTTCAATTTCCTTCTCCGGACATGAATTTTTGGACAATATAAGAGACGATGGTATTTGGAAAGACACTAAAGCGAAAATTTCCCAACTTGCTAGTGTGTCATTACCTACTGTGTCTCAAGTCGCAGCTGCGTTTATTAAGTCTAGAATTGGCCTCTAGGTTTGCTTGTTCTGTTCTTCAATGAATAGGGCTAAGTCTTTCAAAAACTTATCGAATTTTTCAACACCTGAATTCCGACTGATAAATAAGAATTCAACACTCAGTGTGCTTTTTAGATTATCAGTTGGATTTTCACTGATTCTTTGCTGTTTAATTCCATAACTAGAAATACCAATACGTCGAAAAAGTTTAGACTCAACCTCTGTTGCCGCAGGGGTTGTTTTATTTTGTTTGTCGCTCATTTCGTCACCTCCTTTTGATCTACAATTTCCTTCTCTCCCTTTAATTGTTTAGTTTGATTTTTTCAACGACCTCAATATGCTTTTTAATCCAATCAAGCACCATGTCTCGTGGAAACAATATTCTTTCGCCAACTTTGAACTTTGGAAAGTCTGGTCTATTAATCACGTGAACATCAAGCGTTTGAGAGCTGACATTAAATATATGTTTAGCTAGCTGAGCTTTACTGATCATGTAAGGAAGTTCATTTTCTTGTTTATGGTCTTCTATAATTGAAGCAGCAACTTCCTGAAGCAAATCATAGAGATTATTTCTAAATGAATCAGAATCTGCTTTCATTGTTAATTCAAACAATTCTTGTTCCCCCTTACGAAGCACGCTCTTCTCGTTCAATTATTGGCAGAATGCTTTGTTGCTTTAAAAGTTCGTAAATGAACAATCTTCCTTTTTGAGTCCACTTTGTTTGTACTTTAGATTTTTCAGCATCAATAACGTGAGTATGAGTTTGTGTGTACCCCTTATCTTGATGCTTTGCATACAAGAGCCATATGTCCCCCTGCTTGTACTGCACGCCTAATTCATGAAGCAACTTGTTCAATTTTATAGCACTCATACCATAGTCCTTTGCAATTTTGGAAACTGAAAGAAGTGACTTATTTTGCAGAACCATATCGTAATAAGATGCTTTGGGCTGACATTCATTAACCTGTTGCATAAGAATTAAGTTTTGTGTTTCTAGTTGTTCATTTTTCTCAACTTGACTGACTAATTGCAACAAAGCTTCTTTATAACTAGTTGGCAGTCTATATATATCTTTCAAAGAATAATAATCGTCTACAAGAATTTCATAAGCATCCCAAGCTAGATTAGAATTTAAAGACTTTGCATGTAGCCAAGCACCTTTTTCTGTCCAAAGGTATAGTTTAGATACTCTTTCGACTGATACGGTATTTCCGTATTGCTGTCCAAATGACTTTAACTCGTTTCCTTGAAGTAAGAAAAAGTGCTTCCCTTCTTTGTAACGCTGTTTATTTGAATTGAAATTTTCAGATATTCTTCTATGACTCGTTCCATAAGCTTTAGCTATTTGTGCTGTAGTTAAGACTCTTTGATTGTTTTTAACCAATATTGATAAATCCATTTTTTACTCCCTCCTCCATAACGGATAATTTAATTATCCAAAATGATAAAAAAATAGAAACTCATTGACTAGTGCGATTAAATTATCTATAATCCAAATATGGATAATTTAATTATCGCTATCGACATACTTAAGAGACGTATTACAAAAGTAATCCGGAAATAATTCCTCTGCCGGTTGATCAAAATAATAACATAATCTAAACATTAGATCTCTGCCAGGAGTAAATGTTCCATTTTCAATCATACGCAGATAGACAGTTGAAATACCGTTTTCTTTTGCCACATACTCTTGTGTGCCTTTTGCTTTGCGGCACTTAGAAAAGTATTGGCGTTTTTTGGTCACTTTATCCACCACCTTCCTTTCGGTAGTTCTGATTATAATGGATAATTTAATTATCCGTCAACCCCGATTGGAAAATTTTTTTCTGGAGGGCGATTATGAGTTTAGGTACAAATCTAAAAAAGCTTAGATCACAAAGAGGATTGAGCCAGTACCAAGTTGCAGATAAGTTAGATATTCAACGTGGGAGATATAATTCATGGGAGAATGATATAGCAAAACCTAGTGTTGAAATGTTAAAGAAGATAGCTGATTTTTATAATGTAGGTGTTGATTTTCTTCTTGACATAGAAAAAAATGAACCCACATTAAATGAATTTGATGAAGAAGTAAGAACAATCGCGAGAGATATAAACAGTTTGAATAACGGACAAAAGGATGCTTTAAAAGCACTAATAAAAACAATGCAACAACGTGGAAAAGAAGCGATGGATGAATGAAATTCCCTAAAAAAGCTCGGTACACTAAAGTGATGCAGAAAGTCAGTTATTTTTTTGCTAATGAAAATATCTCTGACTTTCCAATAGATCCATTCCAAATAATTAAAAGAAATAAATGGGGATTAATTTCGTATTCTGAATTAGCTGAAATACATGAAATGAGCATTCCTGAAATTATAGAGGCATTTCAAAGTAAGGATGGTTACACTATTTATGATGGGGTAAACCACACAATTGCTTATAACGATACAATTATGATACCAGGAAGAATCCGTTTTACTTTAATGCATGAAATAGGCCATATATATATGAATCACCTTGTTGAACTCGAAGAAACTATACTTAGAAGAAGTAAAATGACTGAATCAAAGTATAGAGTATTAGAAAACGAGGTGAACTCATTTGCTAGAAATGTACTAGCCCCTGCTGTATTAATTAAACACTTAGACATAAAAACAGAAACTGAATTAATTAACTATTTCAAAATATCTAAGGGAGCTGCAAAAGTAAGATTAAAATCATTAAGTTTTGATTTATACAATACATTTATGCCAATGATTAATCTTCAATTAAAATGTTTTAGTAAGTTTATCTCAACTATAAAAAATTCAATGTTTTGTCGTAATTGTACTCATTCTTTTGTTAATAAATCATCAAAACATTGTCCTATTTGCGGAAATAACAAAATTATAAATAAAAAGGAGAATACAGAATTGATATATAGTGGTTATCAATTAGACAAAAACGGAAGATCAATTATTTGTCCTAAATGCGAAAACGAACAAGTAAATCACGAAGGTGATATATGTAAAATTTGTAATACATATTTAATTAACAAATGTATCGAGACATATCATACAGACGACAGTGGATGGAATTTTTCTCAAAAAAGTTGTGAATCAATACTTGACGGTAATGCTCGGTATTGTTCAAAGTGTGGTAACGAATCTACATTCTATCGTCAAGGACTACTGCAAGACTGGAATATAGAAAAACAAAATCACCAAAATAATCAAAACCCATTTCCTTTTACAGTTACTTATAAAAATTCCTAAAACATATTTGGGAGGTAAACTATGGCCACATTCAGAAAGAGAGGAGACAAGTGGGAATATCGTATTTCCTTTAAGGATCCTTTCACACTCAAATACAAAGTAAAATCAAAAAGTGGTTTTAAAACAAAAAAAGAAGCTCAGCAAGCTGCAACAGAACAAGAAAAGCAAATAGCAGCAGGATTCGAGTTGGACACAAGCACCATGTCACTCGAAAAATTTCTGATCAATTGGCTACATGAATACAAAAAAGACACCGTTAGAAAGAATACATATGAACTCCACGAACGAAACATCATGAATCATATCCTTCCCTACTTCAAAAATATCAAAATTACAGATATTAAGCCGATTATGTATCAAAAATTCTTAAACTATTTAACCAGTCAAGGTTATAGCAAGCGTACTGTGGAAATCATACACGGTACGATGTTTAATGCTTTCAGCAAGGCTGTCATTATAGGTAAACTCACAAAAAACCCTTGCTATGGGGCAACTGTGTCTAATAAAAATAGCAAGAAAAAAAACGTTCTGGAATATATGCTTTCTGAGGATATTCCAAAATTTCTTCAGGAAGCATATAAATACAACTATATTTACTATATCTTTTTTAGATCACTCATAGAAACCGGTATGCGTAAAGGTGAAGCTGCTGCTCTACAATGGACAAATATTAATCTAAGAGAAAATTACATAGACATTACTAACACCTTAGATTTCTCTGCAAAATCATCTGAGGAACTATTTGGAGAAACTAAAACATATGAATCCAAACGAAGAATATTAATTAGCTCTTCCCTCTCCGCTGCTTTGCAAAAACATAAGAAGTGGCAATTTGAAAACAAACAAATGTTACAGGATAATTATAAGCATGATCTCAATTTGGTGTTTTGCAGAGTTGACGGAAACTTTCTGCCAAAGTCTACTCTTTTTAATGCTTTTAATCGTATCTTAAAAAGATCTAATATTGATAAAATGCCAATTCATGCTTTACGCCATACACATGCTGTTCTCCTTTTAGAGTCAGGGGCTGACATGAAATACATCCAAGAACGATTAGGTCACAAAAGCATGATGGTGACAGCAGATGTTTATTCACACATTAGTAAGAAACTTGACCAAAATCGAATTAAGGATTACGAGAATTACGTCTCATCAATTGTGGAGTTAAATTCATAACTTCAAATTTTTTTGGTCATATTTTGGTCAAGGACCAAAAATATTGTTCCGTTCATTTTTTGACCAAAATAAAAACCCCCTGAAACCATTGGCTCCAAGGGGTTTTCTTTATTAGTACTGAGACATATACTGATCGCGTTCCCATGGGTGTACTTGGGTGCGGAACATATCCCATTCGATTTCTTTTGATTCGATGAAGTGCTCGAATAGGTGATCGCCTAGTGCGTTAATCATGACTTCGTTTGATTTTAGCAGCTCGAGTGCTTCTGCAAGTGTTGCAGGAAGGTCAGCGATGCCGTTTTCAAGGCGCTCTTCTTTGTCCATGACATAGATGTTTCTGTCGATTGGTGCTGGTGCTTCTAGTTTGTTTTTGATTCCGTCTAGACCTGCTGCAAGTAATACGCTTAGTGCAAGGTATGGGTTTGCAGATGGGTCTACGCTGCGCACTTCTACGCGTGTGCTGATGCCGCGTGATGCTGGGATACGGATCAATGGGCTGCGGTTTTGTGCACTCCATGCCACATAGCAAGGTGCTTCATAGCCAGGTACAAGACGCTTGTAAGAGTTTACAGTTGGGTTTGTGACCGCTGTAAAGCTTGTTGCGTGCTTGACGATACCTGCGATAAAGTGTCTAGCAGTCTCGCTTAATTGTAAATCTGCTTTTTCATCAAAGAATGCGTTTTTGCCATTTTTGAATAATGATAGGTTACAGTGCATACCAGATCCGTTTACACCGAACAATGGTTTTGGCATGAATGTCGCATGAAGACCATGCTTTCTCGCGATGGTTTTGACAACGAGTTTGAACGTTTGAATGTCATCACAAGAACGGATCGCGCCTGCATATTTGAAGTCAATTTCATGCTGCCCTGGTGCTACTTCGTGGTGAGATGCTTCAATTTCAAAGCCCATTTCTTCAAGCTCAAGTACGATATCACGACGGCAGTTTTCGCCTAGATCTGTTGGTGCAAGATCAAAGTATCCGCCTTTATCGTTTAGTTCAAGCGTTGGCTCGCCTTTTTCATCTAATTTAAATAAGAAGAATTCTGGCTCAGGTCCAAGGTTGAAATCACTAAATCCTAGTTCTTCCATTTCCTTTAAAATACGCTTTAAGTTGTTACGCGGGTCTCCATCAAATGGTGTCCCGTCTGGCTTATAAATGTCACAAATAAAGCGTGCAACTTTACCTTTTTCTGCTGTCCAAGGGAAAATAACAAATGTGTTTAGATCTGGGTATAGGTACATATCTGATTCTTCGATACGTACGAATCCTTCAATAGATGAACCGTCAAACATACATTTGTTATCGAGAGCTTTTTCTAACTGGCTCACAGGAATCTCAACATTTTTAATCGTTCCGAGAATGTCTGTAAATTGCAGACGGATGTACTTTACGTTTTCCTCATTTACTAATTTTACGATATCTTCTCTTGTGTACTTTGCCATTTCGTAAAACTCCTCCCCTACAAAAGGTAAAATGTGTATAGCAATGCTTTTGCTAATTGGTTAACGGAAGAACCTTGACATATCCCCCTGCCTAAAGGTCGTTCCTTGTTGGAAACGTCCAGCCTGAATGAGTTCCTTCTTCAGTAGCTTCCTGAGTTCATCATCTGTCAAGTTGTGCTTAGCTGCAGCTTTTTCATCCGTCTTTGTATCAGACGATGGATTTTCTGCCTCAGCTTTGGCAAAGAGCTTTTTGATCCCTGCCATGTTTACACCTTGTTCGATGAGGTTTTTAATTTCTAGTAATTTATCAACATCATGAAAAGAAAATAATCGGCGGTTTCCATCACTTCTTGCTGGAAATACTAAACCATTTTCCTCATAATAGCGAATTTGTCTTGCAGATAATTCTGTTAGCTGCATGACAATCCCAATTGGGAATAAAGGCATTGAGCGGCGAATGTTATCACTCATCTCAACTGTCTCCTCCTCTTTGCTTAAATTTATTATATGTCATGTTATATTATGTGTCAACAAGATGTTAGGAATATTAACATGGAATTTTTTATCGAGCAGGCACTTCAATAAAACCTTGTTCCAATAAGGCATCGACAGCACTGCAAATCGCATTTTTCACATGGGCATACGTGAGTCCGCCTTGAACATAGGCAGTATAAGGCGGTCTGATCGGACCATCGGCTGATAATTCGATACTGGCTCCTTGTACAAACGTGCCCGCTGCCATAATGACATCGTCCTCGTAGCCCGGCATATAGCTTGCATGTGGTGTGACGTGACTGTTAATCGGAGATGCATACTGGATTGCCTGACAGAACGCAATCATTTTTTTAGGATCTCCAAATTCGACTGATTGAATCAAATCCGTTCTTTTCGCATTCCACGCTGGGTTTGTTTGGAATCCGAGCTTCTCAAGAAAACGAGCCGTAAATACTGCGCCTTTTAAGCTTTGAGCTACAACATGCGGCGCCAAGAAAAAGCCTTGATACATTTCTTGGAGCGCATACAGCGATGCACCCGCTTCACTGCCGATGCCTGGAGAAGTCATTCGATAAGAGCAAGCTTCTACCCATTTTTCTTTTCCAACGATGTAGCCGCCTGTTTTGGCAAGGCCTCCGCCTGGGTTTTTAATTAGTGAACCGGCCATGAGATCAGCTCCGACATGACATGGCTCTTGCAATTCAGTAAATTCACCATAACAGTTATCTACAAATACAATGATTTCTTCATTAATCTCTTTCACAAATGAAATCATTTGCTCAATTTCTTCTATAGTAAAGGATGGTCTTGACGCATAGCCTTTTGAACGCTGGATACCGATCACTTTTGTTTTAGTGGAAATCGCCTCTTTTACTTTGTCGTAATCGACGGATCCATCTTGACGCAAATCAATGGCTTTGTAGTCAATCTGGAAGTCTTTTAATGAGCCTGTCCCTTCTTTGCCGCGAATCCCGACAATTTCTTCTAGCGTATCGTATGGTTTTCCCGTCATGTAGATCAGTTCATCGCCAGGTCTCAGCACACCAAATAAGGCAATAGAAATTGCGTGTGTCCCGGAAATAATTTGCGGACGCACAAGGCCGCTTTCTCCTCCGAAAACATCCGCATAAATCTTTTCTAATGTGTCTCTTCCCATATCATCGTAGCCATATCCAGTCGTCGGATTAAAGTGAGAGTCACTGACTTTGTGCTTTCGATAGCTTTCAAGCACCCGCCACTCATTTTGTTCACTCTTTTGATCAATTTGCTGATGCACGTGTAAAATCTCTTGTTCTGTTTCTGCTGCTGCTTTTTCTAAAATACTGCCGTGTTTTAATGTGTGAAACATCTTGATTTAATTCCTTTCCAACATATACTTCTTGATTTGACCTAAAATGGTCTGATCCTCACCACTAAATCCGGTGATATCATAAATCTCTGCTTCTTTTTGAAATTCTAGTGATTCCACAAGCGTTTCTGATTTTAATGCGGAGATGAGCTTCCCTTCATACGCTGGAATCTTCACATGATATGGCTTTAAAAAGGCTTTTTTCAGCTCAGCCATAATATCCGCTTTTAACCTTTTCACATCTTCTTTGCGTCTAGCACTGATTATTATGTGGCGATGCTTTGTAGATGGGATGAAATCTGGTCTGATTTGATCTTCCTTGTTATAAACAGTCAACATCGGAATACGGTCCGCTTCTAATTCTTCTAAAAGCTCATGAACCGTTCGTTCGTGCCCTTCATAATCCTCATTAGAAGAGTCGATGACATGAAGCAAATAATCGGCTTCCTTCACTTCTTCAAGGGTGGAACGAAATGCGGCAATCAGTGTGGTCGGAAGGTCTTGGATAAAGCCAACTGTATCTGAAATCAGCACACTGTAGCCAGATTCTAATGTCATCTTACGTGTCATTGGATCAAGTGTCGCAAATAGCAAATCCTCTTCATGACTATCCGCTTCTGTTAATTGATTAAACAAAGTTGATTTTCCGGCATTCGTATACCCGACAATGGCAATTTGGAACACACCATTTTTCTTTCGGCGTTCCCGGTATCTTGTTCGGTGTTCTTTGACTGCAGATAACTGCCCGTTAATTTCGTGAATGCGGTTTCGAATATGACGTCTATCTGTTTCCAGTTTTGTTTCACCTGGACCTCTTGCGCCAATTCCGCCCCCTTGTCTTGAGAGGCTGATCCCTTGTCCACTTAGTCTCGGCAGGGCATACTGAAGCTGGGCAAGCTCTATTTGCAGCTTCCCCTCTCTTGTACGGGCTCTTTTCGCAAAGATATCTAAAATCAATTGCGTACGGTCAATAATTTTCACATCTAAAGCAGTCGCCAAAGCTTTTAGCTGGCTTGGAGAAAGCTCGTCGTTAAAAATAATGACATCGCATTCGAATTCCTCGCAAAGCACTTCAAGTTCTTCTACTTTCCCTTTACCGATATACGTTGCACTGTCTTGTCTATTTCTCTTCTGCGTCATCACGCTGACAGCTTCACCGCCAGCCGTTTTAGTTAAGGAAGCTAATTCTTCCATTGAGTATTGAAAGCGTTCATCCGTTACATGCGGCAATTGGCAGCCGACTAGGATCGCTTTTTCAGTCATTTCATGTTCATTCAACGTCAGTTGTTTCCTTTCTGTACTTAAGTTTTCAGTAGTACCATCATACCAAACACATCACACGTATACCACTATTCGGATGGTTTATTTTAGTATCTCTTTATAAAAAGGATACGCCATTTCAAGAAGGCGTATCCTCTTTCATTTGAAGATCGTGACTTTTAATGGTCAGCAGATCTTTTTTATCATAATGATCCACAAGAAGCAGTCTCATCGCCTGGGTTCGTATGGCTTTTTCAATGGTGTTTCGCACAAACCGGCCGTTGCTGAATTTTGCCGGGCTCGTGGTACTTTTAATGTGCATTAAATAATCCCGCAGCTTCCATTCAGCTTCTTGGGTAAAAACATATTCCCTGTCCGCCATCATTCGTTTAGCAATATCCATGAGCTGATCGACTGTATAATCAGGAAAGCTGATGTTGATTGGAAATCTTGATTGCAAGCCGGGATTTAAAGAAAGAAAATGTTCCATTTCCTTGGAGTAACCTGCAAGAATGAGAATAAATTCGTGCTGTTTGTCCTCCATATGTTTTACAAGGGTATCTATCGCCTCTTTTCCAAAATCCTTTTCTCCTCCGCGCGCAAGAGAATAGGCTTCGTCAATGAATAAAATACCACCTAGTGATTTTTTAATTAAATCCCTTGTTTTTTGCGCTGTATGACCAATGTACTCCCCAACAAGATCACCGCGTTCTGCTTCAATTAAGTGACCCTTTGAGAGCACATTCATTTCAAAGAAAAGCTTCCCGACAAGTCTTGCAACTGTGGTTTTCCCTGTGCCTGGATTTCCTTTGAACATCATATGAAGCGCTTGTTTCCCTACCTTTAACCCTTGTTCCTGCCGTTTTTGATTAACAAAAATCCAAGCATAAATCTCTTTTATGTTTCGTTTCATTTCATCCATACCGACAAGGCTGTTCATTTCACGCTCTATTTCCCGTAAGATGCTGTGTTTTGCCTCATTTTTCTGCAAGGCTTCTAGGTATTCTGCCTCTGAGTCTGCATCAACCAATACTTGCTTTTGTCCGTTAAGTATAATATTGATTTGGCCGTTGTTTTTATATGTGACAGCTCGCTCCAACGTATTCACCTCTCGCTCTTCTCTCTTTATTCTATTCGGGTGGAGCTGTAATCGTGACAATCGCCCGCCTAAGCCCAAGTTTGCTGTCAAAATGACCCGAGATACCGAATATTGTAGGGATTTCTGCGGTTTCCCAGGAAATGATGTGCTATTTCCATTGTATTCATCCCTTTTGGGCGGACAAACCAACAATTTGCTTTTTCTTAGAAAAATGTAGCTTTTTGATCACAAATCATGCAGAAAAGAGTCTCAATGATTTCCGCATTTTGTACAGGCAATTCTTCTATTTTCTCATAAAATAAAGACGAGGTGATGAATAGATGGTGAAAATTTTTATTGATCCTGGCCACGGAGGAACAGATTCTGGAGCTAGTGCTAATGGACTTTTGGAGAAAAATATAACACTTCAAATCGCGCTTTTATTGAGAGACATTTTGATTAGTGAATATGATGGGGTTTCTGTCCGCTTAAGTCGTTCAACTGACCAATCCGTCACTTTGTCCCAGCGTACGAATGCGGCAAACAGCTGGGGAGCTGACTATTTCGTGTCTATTCATATTAATGCTGGCGGGGGCACAGGGTTTGAAAGCTATGTGTATCCAGGCGTTTCAGCACCGACCACCACGTATCGCAACGCCCTTCATGATGAAATTGTCCGCTCGGTTGATTTTGCTAACCGCGGCAAGAAAACTGCGAACTTCCACGTTCTTCGAGAAACTTCTATGTCCGCTATTTTAACAGAGAATGGTTTCATTGATACGGCAGCTGATGCTAATAAGCTCCGTAACGCAACCTTCCTTCAAGGCATCGCTCGCGCTCATGCAACTGGTCTTGAAGAAGCCTTTCAATTGAAAAAAAAAGCAAGTAATCTTTATAAAGTGCAGGCAGGAGCTTTCAAGGTGAAAGCCAATGCGGATGAATTAGCAGCCACACTTAAATCCAAAGGCTTTGACGCGTTTGTTGTATTAGACGGCGGCATGTTCCGAGTACAAGCCGGGGCTTTCCGTACAAAACAAAATGCAGATGACCTCGTCGCAAGATTGAAGCAGGCCGGTCACGACGCATTTGTTTTCCAATAAGCTAAAGCTGTTGTAACGAAACAAACCGGCTCAAGTCTTTCGCTGAGCCGGTTTGTTGTGTATTCATTTACGCTAGGATGTTGACGACAAATTGAGACCATGTTTCAAGACGATCGAAGTATTCAGGCTTTTTCAAATCGGCTGCTTTCATCCATTTTCCTGAGATTTGATCTGTTTCTTTTACTTCCACATGAGCACCCGGAGATAGCTCAAGCGCTGATAACAGCCCGATGTGCACACGGCCGACACTGTTGTCATCGTCATTGATTAATCCAAGGGTTTTCATTTCAAGTTTGTCTTCTTCTTGAATAGAAAGTTCTTCGTCCAGCTCACGATCCGTATTTTCTTTTAGAATCTCAGCAAAGTTTTTTCCTTCGATGAAATTCATATGCCCCCCAAAGCCAAGAGATAACTTATGATGTAAGCGAGTCTCTCCTCCGCCTTGAAGTCTTTCGTATACATACACTTCGTCCTCACGCTTAATCACGACATAAGGAATTGGCTGCTTGAAGTCAGGGTTTTCTTCTGCATCGCCTCTTCGCATTTGCTCGAAGTGCTCTTCGATTTCTTTCATAATTGTGCTGATTGCTTTCTCTTCACTGTTCACACCATTAAACGCAAGTGTTTCGTTTTGGAACACGCGTGCGCGTGGTGCAACTAAAATAATTTCGTCCATTTTTCCCATGTTCGGTAACCTCCAGTATGTAACTAACACATTGTTAGAAATGGCAAAAAGCCAAAACGAGTGATGCGTTTTGACTTTTATGCTTTCCTTATGATTCATCTCCAAAGAAGAAGTCGTCATCTTTTAATGGCTCAACTGTTGCTTTTTTGTAGCCGTTCCCTTTCATTGAGAAGAAGTCATGCGACTTTGTTTTTGTATTGAGTCCATTCAATACAATTGGGTTGATCTCTTCTTCTTCAAAGTAAGGGGCAAATCCAAGGTTCATTAACGCTTTATTGGCATTGTAACGAATGAACTTTTTCACATCATGCGATAAATTGACTTGGTCATAAATATCTTCAGTGTAATGAAGTTCATTTTCATAAAGCTCGTTTAAAAGGTCAATAGAGAAATCATATAGCTCTTTTTGCACTTCAGGTGTTTGTTTGTTGTAAATTTCTTGTGCTAATAATCCAACGTACACACCGTGAATCGCTTCATCACGCAAAATTAAGTTGATGATTTCACCACTTTGCATGAGCTTTCCTTGCCCATAGAAATAAAGCGGGTAGTAAAAACCACTATAAAATAGGAAGCTTTCTAAATAGACAGAAGCAACCATTGCTTTAAAGAGAGAAATAGGATCGTCCTTTTGAATCGAACGGTATAAACTGACAATCATATCTGCTTTCTTTTGCAGGAATTTATTCTTCTTGACCCATTCAAACACTTCACTGATCGTTTCAGTTGGTGCGAGTGTCATGAAGATATTTGAGTATGATTTCGCATGCACCGCATTTTCCATCATTGCCATAAAGTTGAGTACAGCTTTACGCTGATGGCCGTCCACATGTTCAGCAACAATCGGCATCCCTGTATTTCCTTGTTCTGTATCAAGTAAAGTCAGTCCAGCAAGTACCTTCATGTACGTATCTCGCTCTTTTTCACCTAAATATTTCCATGTTAAGAGATCTCCGTTTAAGGAAATCTCTTCTGGAAGCCAGAACTGCTTCACATTTTGGTTGTAAAACATTTGTGTAAAATCGTCTTCGTGTTTTGACCAGTTGGCTGCATCATAAATTTTTGTCACGTTAAACTCTCCTTTAATCAAACAACACAAGAAAGACAGCCTTCCTGCCCTGTATCCTTCGTTCTTGCATAATAAAGTGTCTTAATGCCTTTATGGTGTGCATAAAGATCGATGCGGTTTAAATCACGCGTTGTCATCGTATCTTTCAGGAATAGTGTAAAGCTGATTCCTTGATCGACGTGCTGTTGAATTGTTGCGATCATATCGACCACTTTAAACATGTCCATATCGTACGCTTCTTTATAGAAGAACCAGTTTTGTGCTGAAAGACCTGGCATTGGGTAATAGGTTTTGCTATTGCCGTATGTTCTTTCTTCGATACGTTCCATAATTGGCATAACAGAGGCTGTTGCCGATTGAACATAAGAAATGGAACCTGTTGGTGCAATACATAAACGATAGCTGTGATACATGCCGTTTTCCGCTACAAATTCTTTGAGTGCGGCCCAATCTTCTTTTGTTGGAATGTGCATGCCTTCAAATAGTGCTGCTGCTTTTTCTGTTTTTGGTGTGAAATCATTCTCCACGTATTTATTGAAGTACTCACCAGTTGCGTAGCCAGAGCCTTCATAACGATGGAATGTTTCTCCTTTTTCTTTTGCAATCTCACTTGAGCGTTTAATTGAATAATAGTTCACCATCATAAAGAACGTATTTGCAAAATCTCTTGCTTCTTCACTTTCATAGGCAATTTGGTTTTGAGCTAAATACCCGTGAAGGTTCATCGCGCCAAGTCCGATTGACTTCATCGCCTTGTTCGCTTTACGTACAGCTGGTGCATTGCGAATGTCTGTTGTTTCAGACACAAGCGTTAGTGAGTCTGTTGCAAGTTTGACTGTTTTTTCGATCGATTTGTTTTTCATGACATTCATGATATTTAATGAACCAAGGTTACAAGAAATATCAAGACCGATTTCATCATCTTGATCATAGTCCGTGTAAGAAGAAACTTCTGAAGCCTGAAGCACTTCTGAGCAAAGGTTTGAGAATTTCACTCGTGAAATATGGTTCAAGGCATGCTCTCTATTTACATTGTCTTGGAACATGATATATGGATAGCCTGATTCTGAGCGTAGAACAGCCAATTTTTCAAGAAGCTTTCTCGGATTGACTTTTTCTTTTTTGACTTTCGGGTTTTCAACAAGCTCGTCATACATTTCTTCCATATCCATCTCATCAAGATGCTGTCCATATTCTTTATAGACTGTGTGCGGATAGAAGGTGTAAGCTGTTTTATCTTCTCTAGCAAGCTCGATAAATTTATCCGGGATGACGACTCCAATGGACAGAGTTTTCACGCGAACATCTTCATCGGCAGAGATTTTTTTCGTATCTAAGAAATCATTGATATCTCTGTGGAAAATATTCAGGTAGGCACTGCCTGATCCTTGTCTTTGCCCCATTTGATCTGCATATCTGAATGCATTATCAAGAAGCTTCATCACGCCGACGACACCTTTTGTCGCGTTTTCTACATCTTTGATTGCTTCGCCTTTTGCACGAAGTTTTGACAGGTTCAAACTGACGCCGCCGCCTAGTTTTGACAGCTGCATTGAAATATCAATCGCTCTTGAAATATCGTTTAGTGAGTCATTTACTTCAAGCAAGAAGCAGCTCACAAGCTCACCGCGTCTTTTACGTCCAGCGTTCAAGAAGGTTGGTGTACTTGGCTGGTACTCTTGATTGATCATCAGTTCTACAAACTCAAGTGCTTTTTCTTTATCTCCACCCGCAAAGAATAGTGCTACAACTGAAATGCGGTCTTCATAGCGTTCAAGGATTTTCTTTTTATCATTTGTTTTCAGTGCATAGTCATTGTAAAACTTAAAGGCACTCATAAATGATGGGAATCTAAATTTTTTGGCATATGCAGCTTCAAAGACTTCTTTAATATCTGCCATGCTGTATTGTCTTAAAAATTCTTCCTCATAGTAGTCGTTTTCTATTAAGTAATCAATCTTCTCTTCTAGATTGTGAAAAAAGACCGTGTTTTGATTAATGTAATCTACGAAATAACTATGTACAGCTTCTTTGTCCTTATCGAACTGAAACTTTCCTTCTTTTTGAATCATAATCTCGTTATTTAATTGTATCCACTTTGGAACCTGATTTTGTGACAATTCTTTCTACCTCCTGTGTAAACAATTCAACATCCCTTTTTGTTCCGCTTAGTTCAAAGGTGTGCAAAATAGGAACTTGATATTGTTTAGAAATCGTATCGGCGCTTTTTGCAAAATTATCTCCCCACACTTTGTTGCCACTCACCGCAACACCTAGTAAAAGGTGAGCATTTTTCTCTAAAAAGGACTGAGTGGTACTAGGGACTTGTCCAAATCCTGTCGTAAAGGTGACGAGAATAAACGGCGTATCCAAAAACTCTTCTCCAGTCAATTTTCGTTTGTCTGTAAAAGGGGTCTTGTCCAAAAAGCGTTGAACATTTCCTGTTTTTGAATCAAATACGATTTGAATCAATTCCATCACGACCTAGTTTTTAGTATTGTTGATCATTTCGTTATTCACTATATATAGTATACTATGTTTTTTCAAAACACAACATATAGATGTTCGAAACGAAAAAAATCAACCAACCCGGCCGAACCTTCATAGCCGAACTCGTACGTTCAAATAAATAGAGCAGAACAGGATCTAAAAATAGACTGCTCTACTCCCTATTCAACTGAAACCGAAATCTATCATAACACGAAAAAAAATCGCTTAGTAGACTAGACTTTTTGTTTTATTTTTTGTAGGCATCGCACTGTAAATCTTCTGACACTTCTGTAATTTCCACTTCAACACCTAATTCTTTTAGCACCGCTTCAAGCGCAGAGACGATTGAAGCTTCTCTCACTAATTCTTTCCCATTTACAGAAACACTCGTTCCATATTCGAAACAGGAATCGTCTTCACAAGTTTGTTCCCAATGATTAATTTTAATTTTATGTGTCATGAACTCATCCTTTTCTGTCTAGATGTCTGATGCATGATTATAGTGTAGCGGCTTCACATTCATTTGTAAATTTACGTGCTTACTCTTCTTCATCAGAGCCATCATATTCTTCGTCGTCCCATTCATCTATGTATTTCGTTGTCACGAGAGTCAGCTCTCCTTCTTTTTCATCAAACCGGTACACATGTACTTGATCATCTTTCACAACAGCAAAATGATTATTTTTTAGTGCAGCAGATGATGATAAAATTCCATCTACATTTTCATGAGAATGATTATTCCAACTTTCTTGTCTCGTTTCAATGTTTGAGATAGCGCACGATCCAAACAAGACAACAATTCCAATCAAAAGGAGGATCACTCTAATCCTTCTTAATTCAAGCTCTGCATTTTCCATATAAATCCCCTCACCCTTCTAATATCCAATAAGGAATTATACGAAAAATTGGCAGAAAAGTTTCATTGCATACAAAATAGCCCCTCTGCACTGACAAAAAACGTAGCGGGTTCCGGCCGGTTTATTCGCAGATGCATGGGGCTATTTTAAATACAGCATATCCTATTCTAATTCTAGATTTACATTCTTTTGAGGTGCAAATGTAGAAATGGCGTGTTTATAAATAAGCTGCTGCTTCCCTTCTGTTTCAAGCAGCACCGTGAAATTGTCAAACCCTTTCACTTGACCGCGAAGCTGAAAGCCATTCAGTAAGAATACTGTGACAAATGTATTGTCTTTGCGGATCTGATTCAAAAACTGCTCCTGAATATTAATCGGTTTCATGTTTCGTCCTCCTTGATTCTGATAACTACAGTTTCGCTTTAAGTCCAAGCTTTCCTGCTATATATGCGAAAATTTCCTCTTTTTTGTCCGAAAAGTGGCAAGGCGGTGTCATATCAAACCAAGTGACCGCCATTTTATTACGGAACCACGTGAACTGACGCTTCGCATATCTACGGGAATTTTGCTTTAATTGCTGGATGGCTTCATCAAGTGAGCAGTCACCTTGAAAATAGGCATACAGCTCTTTATAACCAATGGCTTGAACAGACTGACAATCCTTCAAGCCAGATTGATAAAGTGCTCTCACTTCTTCAATTAAGCCTTCATCTATCATCATATCAATTCTTTGATGAATGCGCTCGTACAAAAGCTCTCGATCCATTTTCAGCCCAATGAAGGCTGTATCATAAAGAGGAACTTCTTGATGCCCGTTTTGCATCTCCGACATTTTCTGACCTGTTGTATGGATCACTTCAAGCGCCCGGATCACGCGGCGGACGTTATTCGGATGAATAGCGTTTGCAGCATCAGGATCTACTGCCTTTAGCTTTTCGTGCAGCAAAAGCGCACCATGCTGCTGTTCAAACAGCGCCATTTCTTCTCTAAAAGCAGGATCACTTTTCTCATCCGTAAATGTGTAATCATATAAAACAGATTGGATATAGAGGCCAGTTCCGCCGACAATCATTGGCGTTTTCCCTCTAGCAGCAATCTCTTTAATTTTCATACGGACCAGCTGCTGAAATTCAGCTGTCGAAAAAGATTCGTCGGGCTGTTTAATATCAATTAAATGGTGCGGGATGCCATTCATTTCTTCGGGGGTGATTTTAGCTGTTCCGATGTCCATTCCTTTATAAATCTGCATAGAATCCCCGCTGATAATCTCTCCATTAAATGCTTTGGCTATATCAATGCTCAATTTGGTTTTGCCGACAGCCGTCGGCCCTACTAACACGATGACTGGCTGCTTCGCTTTATTCATAACATCACTCACTTTTACAAAACTGCCTACAGTATAGCATAACTTTTCTTACTCTCCTATATGCTGCCCATCACCAGCCAAGCGGTTCATTTCCAACCACTTCATATGTTTTTCCTTTTAAACGATGCTTATGGGTTGGCCGCTTCTCATCTGGACTATAGACGACACCTCCATATGGGATGGGTACAGAATCGAGATAGGCTGAATAGGTGACTTCCTCGATCTCGTGATAATGTGTTCCATCCACTCTTGGAATTGCAGGCCCTGTGACCCCGTAATACCTGTGGAAATGCCCTCTTTCAAAGGAGGTGATTCCGCGATAAAAATGAGTATGCCCGTCGGTACTGCTTCCATTCACAGGCTGAGAAATACCTTCTATTAAATGATAATGCTCCTCTGTTACATCCGTACGCGCTTTATATGCATGAGCATGCGGCGGACACTTTGCCCAATCAGATGGATACAGGCCCATTTTTGACATTCCTCCTTATATTAGGCGTTCACCCAAACATATGTAGGCCAACGGAATACACTGATTTCAGTTACAGTGATTTTATGAGAAAGGAGCCTCTTATTATGAATTATTTTGATACACCTCCAGTTATTGAAGAAGACATGAGAAGACCTTTTGGTTTTGGATTTGGACGCCCTGGCTTTGGGTTTGGGAGACCAGGGTTCGGCTTTGGGAGACCTGGATTCGGCTTTGGACGCCCTGGATTCTTTGGACCTCCATTTTTAGGTGGTTTTGCTGGAGGCCTGCTTGCTGGATCTCTACTTGCGCCAGGATATGGCTATGGATATGGATACCCTTATCCGCCGCCATACCCGCCATATGGACCATACCCTTATTATTAAATATGACGTTTAAGCGAAAACATCCGTTCATAAAATGAATCGATTGACACACTCTTTTTTCATGGGTTAACATTTACTTTACCGACTGTTCAGTAAAGTAGGTGTTTTTTTTATGTCTAAAACCAAAAAAGAGCAAATTTTTGATGCAGCTGCCAGCACAATTTTAAAAGAAGGATTAAGCCAGCTCACCCTTCAGCAGGTTGCAGAGCATGCAAATATGACCAAAGCTGGTCTGCTTTATCATTTTTCAAGCAAGGAAGAGCTCATCCAACAAATGAATGAGCACGCGATTCTTTGTTTTCGTCAGCAGCTCGAGACGTATCAAGAAACATACAAACACGAAAAAGCGCCTTATGTACGCGCATATATATTGGCCACATTACATGATTTAGATATGCAGCATACAACCCAGCTATGTACAAGCATGCTGGCTACCATGTCATTTGATGATGCGCTGCTGCAACCTTAGCGTGATTTTTATGCGGAGTTCAAAGAAAAAGCAGCTGAGGAAATAAACGATCCTGCACTGAGTCAGCTGATCCGCCTTGTATGTGATGGGATATGGTTTTCAGAAATGTTTCAGCTTGAACCGCTGAAAAGAGAGGAAAAAACCCTTTTACTTCATCGGATTTTACACCTATTAGAGGAGGGGTGATCATGATCCTCGGATATCTTTTTTTGGCTGTTGCCATTTTTTCAGAAGCTATTGGCGCCGCGATGTTAAAATTATCAAATGGCTTTACGCGCTGGAAACCTAGCGCTGTCGTTGTGGCTGGCTATACACTTGCTTTTTATATGCTGTCATTGACACTGAACATCATTCCGCTTAGCATGTCTTATGCAACTTGGTCTGGGGTTGGTACGGTCCTCACGGCTATTTTTGGCGTGCTCTTTTTCAAAGAAACCTTGAACCAAAAAGCAGTCATTGGGATGACGATGCTTGTCTCAGGTGTCGTACTATTAAATATGTCATAAAGGATGTGAGAGATCATGAAAGGAATGCTCTACTTAACAGGAGCGATTTTAACGGAGGTTTTTGGCAGTACAATGCTGAAGCTTTCTCAAGGCTTTTCGCAGCTGCTGCCGAGTATTGGGGTACTGATCGGATTTGGCTGCGCCTTTACTTTCCTCAGTTTGGCACTTAAAACCATTGAGCTTTCGTCTGCCTATGCAACCTGGTCTGGCGTTGGAACAGCACTTACTGCTCTTGTAGGACTTGTGCTGTTTAACGAAACCATCAGCACGAAAGGCTTCATCGGCCTTGCACTTGTCATCTGCGGCGTGATTGTCTTAAATCAGTCCAAAAAGCAAAAGAACGAAACCAAAGCACAACTCGATCAAACCGAATGGACATCATAAAAAAAGTCATTTTCTCCATATTTCAAGAGAAAATGACTTTTTGGTTTTAACGGCCGACTTGAATGGTTTCTTCTAAGATAATGTTCACATTACCCTGAACAGCTCTTGAGATCATACATGAGCTTTCGGCTTTATGCGCAAGCTTACGGGCCAGCTCAATTTCATGTGCGGAAGCGGACTCTTTAAGGGTGATGACAGGTCGATGAATAATTTCCTCATAAGTAAACACACCATTTGTCACATCTACGATGGCTTCAGAGCTCATCGACAGATCCTCTTTTTCTAATTGACTCCGCTCCATCATGGCTGCAAGCGTAATGATATAACACGTAGCCGCTGCACCTAAGAGCATCTCATCTGGATTGGTTCCCACACCAGGACCGTCCATTTCCTTTGGAATCGAAATCTTTGTTTTTAATTGTTCACATGCGATTGTACCCACATCGTTACGCAGACCAGGCCAGCTTGCCTGAAGATGAAAATGATGACGCGCCATATCCGTCTCTCCTTTTGTTATCACTGTTCATAGTGTAACAAGATTTCCCCTGCTTGTCTTAACATGTGCACAGCCCTTATGTATATTCTTCATCCAGCACTGTCCGAATTGCCCTGACATAACGATAGAACGCCTCGTTTTTTGTACTTGACCGCCTCCGAAAGTCGAAACTGTCAAATAAAGCTTCACGCTGACTTCTACTAATCTCAAGCTGCACACTTTGCCCTGTTTTTGTAAGATTATTAATATTATGATTGCTTGTCCCGCTCAGGGTTGCGTGTGCGACAGCCAGTTCAGCAGAAAACCCGTTCCGCTCTAATGAGTTCACAATTTTCTCTGCTCGGTCGTAATCTGTTCCGCCGACGAGAGTATGGTCAATCCCTTCCTCGCCTTTGTATCCATGCACGGCTAAGATGTAATCATGTGCTTTTGCCTGCGCGACGCCGATTGGCTCATCAAAGTTTGTACTTGTAATATGAAGTTCTGATGCATTCTCTCTTAGACCTTCAAATAAATACGTCGAAAAATCGTTGTCAAAAAAATGGACGATCTCGCTCACGCCGCCTTCGATTCTCCCGCCATGAGGCGACATCACAAGAAGGCGGCTGCCGGGCACTGGGTTGGCTGTAATGTTGTAGCTGCTTGTTGATTCGTTTTCTTCCAGTTCTTTAAAATTTCGATAAATATCATTTGAACCGCTTTCGTCTTCCCCACCTGATGACACTGGCTCATCATGTTCCTGTGCTTGCATGGTATAATAAACGCCCCATCCGATCGCAAGCAGGAGAAGCAAAGCAAAAAACTTCTTCATTCCCGTTCTCCTTTAACAGATTTCTAAGCCGTTTCTATGATTTATATTGAATCATCATTTCTTATCATTTTTTCCACATTTTCTCTTCACGTTTGATCATAACACTCTAGATCATGAGATTCCTCAAAAATAAGATAATTGCATTTATATACACAGAAACGCCTGTCGTCTTTGAAAACAGAGTTAGAATAGTATGACAAACAAATGACGTTATGTTTAATATGACCTAGTCCTATCCAGTCTGTTTTCTTTAATTCGGCTTTTTTTGATAAGGATTTGATTTTTTTCATCTGTACCGAGTCACATTTATATGAGCATTGACCCTGTCTACACCCCTCCTTTTTCTGCAAAATGCTTTGTTTCACTGATTCTCTCAGAAGAACTCTCTCACCTAACATCGGCAGTTTCTACATGATTTCCACCTTTTTCTATTATTTTACAAAATGTAAGCGCTTTTCTTTTTTGAAAGACATAAGCAAGCCGCCAATATGAAGAAAAGGAAGGACAAGAATCCGAACCAAGCAGTTCACATTCTCATAATGTAAGAGTGTACGAGAATGGATAGCTAGAATGGAGGGCATCACATGTTTGGATTTTCTATGGTGCAAATGGTCAGAACACATGCTAGTAAACTCGATCAGCCTTTAAGAGAGACCGTTCTTCACCTTTATAAACCTTTTAAATGGACGCCATGCTTTCTTCATCGTTTTTTCGAAGGCAGACTGAAGAAGAAAAAGAAACTTCGTGTGATCATTGAATTTAAGGAAGGTGCAGCTGAAGCAGGGATTCAAAGCACAAAACAGCTCATGAAAAAAAGCAGAAAAACAAATATAAAACGACATTTCTCACATATCAATTGCTGCGCTGCTGATCTAACACCTGCTGCCTTAGAGGATTTATTAGCAAACGGTGAGCATATTCGCAAAATTTATTTAGACCGGAAAGTTCATGCGCTGCTAGATGTAGCCACACAAGCAAGTCATGCTGAAGAAGTCATCCGAAACGGGACAACTTTAACCGGGGAAGGTATTACGGTCGCTGTCATTGACACGGGAATCTATCCGCATGAAGATTTAGATGGAAGAATTCGTGATTTTGTGGATTTAGTCAAACAAAAAAAGAAGCCTTATGATGATAATGGCCACGGTACTCACTGCGCGGGAGATGTCGCTGGAGATGGAGCCGCCTCAGACGGCTTATACAAAGGGCCTGCCCCAAAAGCAAATCTGATTGGCGTGAAAGTGTTAAATAAACAAGGGGCTGGATCACTTTCTACTATTATAGAAGGGGTTGAATGGTGCATACAGTTCAACGAAGACCACCCCGATGATCCGATTCATATTATCAGTATGTCGCTAGGCGGCGCTGCCCAGCGTTATGATGATGAACAAGACGATCCAATGGTGCGTGCTGTCGATGCTGCTTGGGATCAAGGCATTGTTGTATGCGTCGCTGCTGGAAACTCCGGTCCTAACAGCCAGACGATTGCAAGCCCTGCTGTCAGTCAAAAGGTCATTACGGTCGGAGCCTATGATGACCGGAATACACCAGAATCAAGCGACGATATCGTGGCACCATTTTCAAGCAGAGGGCCAACTGTTTATGGTGAAGCAAAACCTGATATCCTCGCACCAGGAGTAAACATCGTTTCTCTCAGATCACCAAGATCCTTTCTGGATAAACTCGATAAATCAAGCAGAGTCGACGATGATTATACAACGTTATCTGGCACATCGATGGCAACACCGATTTGTGCTGGTATTTGCGCTCTACTGTTAGAGCATTCACCAGATTTAACGCCGGATGAAGTCAAAACCCTGTTAAAAGAAAATACAAGCAAGTGGTCTGGGGATGACCCGATGATTTATGGAGCAGGTGCAATTGACGCAGAAAAAGCAATCAAAGAATAAAGAAAAAAGCCCTTTACGCTTATGCGTAAAGGGTGTTGTTTGTCTCGTTTTTAAGTGTGAAGTCTTTCATCTACTTGAGCAGCTGACATGTTATGCTTCGTTCTCATACATCTCATCTCCTTTTTGAATGTGCGTACGCGCTTCGATCACAATCTCAAAAAAAGTGGAGGATTCCTTGTACATGTCGCGTTCCTTATAATAATTAGCCGCATCAAGTGCTAATTCCTCTAAATCAGCAAACATTTTTTTATTTCTCAGACCAAAAAGTGCTGACCTCAATTGCTCACAGCCGTCTTTCTCTATATAGAGAGCTTGCAAAAATTGGAATTTCAATTGATAAATTTCATCTTCCAATACATAAGCCTCGTTCATTCCTGTAGATATGGCCTCGCCTGCCCGCTTGATATCTCCGAGTTTAAAACAAGTGAGGGCAAGTGAAAACAACGATTTGATCATCGTAGATGCTTGATCTTTCTGATAAAGTGAAATGGCTTGTTCAAAAAAGACAGTCGCTGTATGGTATGTTCCCATACTATAATGACAAGTGCCTAAGTTATTAAGAGCCATCGCTTTAAAGTAAGATGTGCATTCTTTTTGTTCCATCGCTTCACAGACCTTTAACGCTTTTTCTAAATAAGGAAGCGCTTTTTGATATTGATTGACATCAATCCAATTACCTGCCATGACAAAATCACATTGAATGCTTCTCTTTCCATAAAGCTGATGTTTCTTATAGATGTCTCTCGCCTTTTTAGCATAGTGCATGGAGAAATAGGTTTGTTTCATATGATAGTATACTTCTGCGATTTTATAGTAAAATTCTGCTTTTTCAATCTCATCTGTCACTAAAATCAGTTGATGTTCCGCATGCTTGTAATATGAAATGGCCTCGATATACCGGCGCTGGATAAACGCATACATTCCATGAAAAAAATGAAAATAATAGCCGAGTAAGCCTGTCATCTCATCTTCTGCATCGTCAATTTCTTTAGGAAAGGACACTGCTTGAAGCGTTTCACTCCCTGCATGGACTGGCGCTAAGTGCTGAAGCATCATTTGATGGCGAAAATCCATTAGAGAATAATATAGGAGTAAATCTTGATCCTCTTCCATATCATGAATTTCTTCTTCAACAAGGCGCTTCATGCCGTTAGCCTGTTCAACTTCAAATTTGCAAATATGCGTGTACCATTGATTGATCTTTACACCTACTTCGGAAGATGGTATTTTGTGTGCCATCCACTTCAGCCCCATTCTATCATATCAAACTGATAACTATTATTTTACATAATTTATGTTTTCAAGGCAAATTGTAAGTTATTACATATTTTATGTTCAAATCGCATATTCCTATCTTTTTTACCAAGTTTAAATAGAGTACTTTTGCCCATCAAAACTTTTTTTAAGAAGACGGATCGAATTCTCTTAGTACTTCTTTTAACGCATTGGTATAACGTCTGAATGCTTTTTTCTTTCCTTTTCTCGTATCAAAATTGTCAAAAAAAGCTTCTCTTTGCGCTGTACTAATTTCTAGCTGAACACTTTCACCACTCGCATTTTGATTATTTATATTTTTGGGATCTGTACCAGAAAGCCGTTCGCCTTTTTGTACCATTTCTGCGGAAAATCCCCGATCTTTTAGTTCTCGCACTACCGCTCTTTGCATTTTTTCATTTGTGCCGCCAACGAGCGTGTGTCTTTTATCACTTTTATAGCCGTGGATGGAAATTGAAAAGGGATACGTTTTAATCATTTGAACCAAAATGGGTTCATCAAAATTGGTACTCGTGATATGCAGGTCCCGGTTATTGTCTTGCTTCGTACCTTCAAACAAATACGTAGAGTACCTTTCTTGAAAGGCTTCTACAATTTCACTTGTTCCTGGTTCAATTTCACCTCCATGAGGAGAAAATACAAGTAAATCACTTCCGCCCTTTTCGTGAAATTCTATTTCATAACCGTCTCTTTCATATCGCATGAGCTGTTTAAAGTTTTCATATTGATCGCCTTGTTTTCGCTCTTTTTGATACTTTTCTACCTCTTGATGATGCTGCTTTTGCTCTTTTTTTTCTTGAACAGAATGGCTACATTTCACCATTAAAAGAGCACACAGGATTAGAAAGATGAATCCACATATTAGTAGCCTTTTCATTTCACCGCTCCTTTTTTCTCTTAGGTGTCATCTTACCGCAATATTTTACTATTAATGGCTTAGAAAATTCAAAGGTTGTACGGCTCATTTGAATGAATCAGGAGAACTTACCTGTTTTTCATATCACCCTAGGTATTTCAGAGGTCTTTGAATTTTTGTTGTGCACATAAAAACTAAATCGTATGACCTCATTTCAATTTTAGTTAAAACCACCTACAAAAATGGCAATATTCCTCTTTTTTCAAACAAAAAAGCTGTAAACAAAAGGAGTGTCCCCTTCTATTTACAGCCAGTCTCTGTATATCATCATTATATTCTTAATTCATTTTCTAAAGCTGACATTACTTCATCTTGCGTTAGTCCCTGTGCAAGTGAAATCTCGCTCACTAACATGCCTCTTGCATCTTCAAGCATCTTCTTTTCACTTGAATTCAATGCTTTCTTCTGATTTCGTCTCATTAGATCTTTGACAACGTCTGCACCATCTTCGATCGCACCTGTTTTTAGCTTCTTCAGATTTTCATCATATCTTTGCTTCCAAGTAAGCGTGTCGTCGTTTGTTTCTTCTGCAAAATTGTTCATCACAACTTTCAGCGTTGCTTGATCTGCAACCGGACGTATACCTAGTTGATTGATTCTGCCTTTTGGGACCATCATCTGCATATTCGGCATTTGAATCAGAAAATATTCCTGCGTCTTACCTAAAATCTCTTTTTCTTCCATTCCTTCAATCACACCGGCTCCATGCATTGGATAAACAATTTTATCACCTATTTGAAACAAATCCGCCACCTCCGAAAGTATTCACAATATCATTATAACACATTTCATCAGAGGATAAAAATTTATATTTTATCATGTTATTTTAGCACTAGTCAATTATTTTTATTTGAATTATTTCAGAAAAAGCCTTTTTTTACAAAAGAAGCGAGAGCATCCAGTCCCCATGACTCTTTCTTGCATATACTAGCATTGAGTCACATTTAGGAGGGATGACAATGTGCAAATGCAAGTGCAAACATTCCCACTCACACTGCCATAAAAAGCATGACGATCATTGCCATGAGGATCCATGTAAAGAAAAAAAGTTTCATCATAAAAAAGATAAATGGTTTGAGAGCGATTTTTGGGATACCTCTCGAAGCTACGATCCCTGTTATTTTCCTAAAAGTGTCTGCAGCAGATGTAAAAAGCGTCGTAGAAGAAGACATCGCTTCGAAATTTAAGGCTTGACGCTTTACCTGCTTTTCCTTTTCCCGGCTGAAAAGCCGGTTTTTTTTCTTTCATATGGATAGGCTCATGAAGCAGTTCTGTCTCATAGGATATGGCAACCTGACATAAAGGATGAGATATACATGAACGATATGAACAGCCAAATGAATCATTATCACCAAGAAAATCCCTATCACACATTTGAAAATGTGTATACAGCCAATCATGAGCATATGATTGCGCCAAACATGCATGATCATATGAATATGCCAAACCATTATCATAGCGGCAAAAAAGATGTGTATAACGCGCACCATCCACATCATCATTCACCCTATTCAACGTTTCCAAATCAGCATGATTACTTTTCAAAGCATATTCCAATGAAGGATCACCATCATCTAGGCCATTATGGTGGATATGGGATGATGCCACACCATCCATACGGATATCAAGATATGCACCACATGATGATGCCAACAAACCAGCAAATGGCAAGCCATTATTACGGAATGAATCAACCAAATGCGCTATTTCCCCGCTATTACTAAAGAATGACAAAATAAGGGTACAATATCCCATTTAATACCATATGGTAATATGGTAACATTATAGGTAAATAATGGGTGTAATCATCTATTATTTACCTATATTCAACAAGGGGGAAGGAAAAAATGAAAAAAACATGGACGATTTTTATGATGGGGATGCTCACATTGGTTATGGCGCTGTCAGTACCGCTTTCTGCATCTGCTGAGGAAACCGGCAAAGCAACAACCAATGCAAAACCAGCTGCACTTTACGCAAAAATTACAGGAGCAAGTAAGCAGGAATGGTCTTTTTCTGACATTGAGCTGACGTACAGCCCAAATTCTGTTCTAAGTCTTGGTGCGGTTGAGTTCACTCTGCCAAAGGGTTTCCAAGCAACAACTAAAGACATTATGAACGGCAAAGCATTAAAAGACAGCTATATTTTGAACAACGGACAAACAGTTCGTATTCCGCTCAGACTGGATTTACTTGGAATTTCCAAATATACATTAAAGCTTTCACATAAAGTACTTCCTGCTGCAGGTACATACACGTTCCGTGCAGAAAATCGAGCAATCAGCATCGGTTCCACATTTTATGCAGAAGATACGATTGATATTAATACACGACCAGTTGTGGTCACACCACCAGATCCTTGCGGATGCTAAATAAAAAAGCGCTCTTTTAAGAGCGCTTTTTTATATCACATCACCCGTTTAAACATTTTCTCCATCTCATATGTCGAGTGGTGGATGATGATCGGCCGGCCATGCGGACAGGTGAATGGGTCCTTCGTTTGCCGGAGTTCATCTAATAAAGCTTTGATTTCATCATGACGCAAATGACGATTTGCTTTGATTGATCCTTTACAGCTCATCATAATTGCCGCTTCTTCTCTCAGTTTCTTGATATCAACACGCTTTTCATTAAGCACTTGCTCTATAATCTCTTCGATCAGTTCAGCTTCTTCACCTTTTGGAAACCACTGCGGATGCGACCGAACGATGTAGCTTCCTGAACCAAAGGGCTCTAAGAAGACCCCCACTTTCGCTAGAATATCCTTATGCTCTTCAATGATCAGCATATCATTTTTAGAGTAGTGAAATGTTAAGGGGACGAGCATTTCTTGCACTTCCTGTTCGATCTCTCCCACCTTCTCACGATAATACTCATACTTGATTCGCTCTTGAGCTGCATGCTGGTCGATGATATAAAGCCCTCGTTCATTTTGGGCCAAAATATATGTGCCATGCATTTGCCCAATTGGATACATCACAGGGACGCGCTCATTTTCAGGAATCGTTTCTGTCACTTCTTCGTGCAGTACCGTCTCTTCAAGTGAAGCCGCTGATTCCTCTAAATGAACACGCTCAGATGAGGTTTCTTCATAAAATACTGGTGATGATGCTTCTGTCTTCTCTTGTTTAGGCATTCGGTATGCATCGGTATGACTTGTCTCATATACGACCGACTCGTGCGGCTCCGCCTGATAGGTTACTGGTGTTTCCGCTGGGCTTGAGTTCCTTTGTTTCGCATCAAAGGTTAAGGATTGCTGCTCATTTTTCACAGCTGGCATTGGTGCTTTTTTTGGTACTGAAGCACTTGGAATGAGCTGCTGCTTTTGAAATACTTCCTTAATTCCTTGTTTAATCAGTTCATGAAGTTCCTGCTCTTTACTTAGCCTCACTTCAAGCTTCGAAGGATGAACGTTCACGTCGACTAAAATTGGATCCATCTTCATCTCAATAAATGTAATTGGATGGCGGCCAATCGGAAGCAGCGTGTGATATCCTTCATGGATCGCTTTCACAAGCGGAAAATGTTTGACATATCGACCGTTTACAACAGAAGACATATAATTTCGTGATGCCCTCGTCACTTCTGGTAAGGAAATATACCCTTTCACTTCAAAATCAAGTGATTGTACGTGAAGCGGCAGCATTTTTTTGGCCACAGCTGTCCCATAAATGGCTGCTAGTACATGACGCACATCTCCGTTTCCATTTGTCTGAAGCAGGACTTTCCCTTGATGACGCAAACGGATCGATACTTCGGGATGAGCTAGCGCAATTCGATTGACTACATCCGATATATTGCCAAGTTCCGTATGAACGGTTTTCATGTATTTTAGACGGGCTGGCGTATTGTAAAATAAGTTGGTGACCACAATCTCGGTGCCGCGGCGGCCAGAGGTTTTTTTCTCTGAAATGATCTTCCCGCCTTGCAAAGCTAAGTGTGTCCCAGCTCCTTCGCCAGTACTTGTTTTCATTTCTAGATGAGAGACGGATGCAATACTTGGCAGCGCCTCTCCTCTGAATCCGAGCGTTCTAACACGAAACAGATCATTTTCATCTTTGATTTTACTCGTTGCATGGCGCTGGAAGGCGAGCTTACAATCTTCAGCATCGATTCCAACACCATTATCAATAATCCTTATAGAAGAAAGACCTGCTTCTTCTACATCAATTTCAATCACTGTACTTTTTGCATCGATCGCATTTTCCACAAGCTCCTTTACAACAGAAGCCGGACGCTCGACCACTTCACCTGCAGCAATTTTATTGGATAGGTCATCGGATAACTGAATAATCTTTGCCATTTCTGCTCACCTCACCTTACATTATAATTTCTTTTGCAATTCATACAGCTTTGTCATGGCGTCAAGCGGCGTCATATCCATTAGGTTGAATGACTTTAATTCGTCAATGACCGCTTGATCTTTCTGTTTTAAGGCAGCTTTTGGCTGCGGTTTTTCTTCTACTTCAAAGAAAGATAGCTGCTGTTTTTCTTCAGTCTTTTCTGCTTTTGGTGCTGCAGATACGACGTGCGGGGTCACATCATGTGATCCGCTCTCAAGCTCAGTTAAGATGGTCTGGGCTCTATTAATGATGGCATCAGGCAATTCAGCAAGCTGCGCTACATGAATACCATAGCTTTTATCAGCTGCACCTTCTTTGATTTGATGTAAGAAAACGACCGTGCCTTCATGCTCTTCAGCTCGCACATGAACATTTTTCAGCTCGCTTAATTGAGATTCAAGGACCGTGAGCTCATGGTAATGTGTAGAGAATAGGGTTTTAGCTCCAATATGATCATGAACAAATTCAATGATCGCCTGCGCAAGAGCCATTCCATCATAGGTGCTTGTCCCGCGTCCAATTTCATCAAATAAAATCAAGCTGTTTTTCGTTGCGTGCACCATCGCATTTTTTGCTTCGAGCATCTCTACCATAAAAGTACTTTGACCAGAAATCAAATCATCTGCTGCACCAATACGCGTAAAGATTTGATCGAAGATTGGAAGCGTCGCCTTTGACGCAGGCACGAAGCAGCCAATCTGCGCAAGAATCGAAATGAGCGCCATTTGTCTCATATACGTACTTTTCCCTGACATATTCGGTCCAGTGATGAGTAAGGTTTGTCTGCCTTTTCCCATATGGCAGTCATTCGGTACATATTCCTGGTGATCCAGCACTTTTTCAACGACAGGGTGACGGCCATCTTTGACATCCACGTCATCCTCTGAGAATTCCGGACGGATATAACGGCGCTTTTCACTGACAGTCGCAAAGCATTGAAGCGCATCCAGCTCACTCATTTGTTTTGCAAGCAGCTGTAATCTAGGAATATAGCCTTTCACTTGCTCCCTGAGAGCTGCAAATAGTTCATATTCCAATTCGTTAATATTTGATTCTGCTTCAAGAATCAGTGCTTCTTTTTCTTTTAATTCAGGTGTGATATACCGCTCTGCATTGGCAAGTGTTTGTTTTCTTTCATAACGCCCTTCCTCCAGCAGATGTGTATTTGCGCGTGTCACTTCGATATAATAACCAAACACTTTATTAAACCCGACTTTTAAGGAGCGAATGCCGGTATATTCTCTCTCCTGCTGTTCAAGCCTTGCAATCCAGTCCTTTCCGTTTCGGCTGGCATCACGGTATTCATCTAATTTTTCATTGTAGCCATCTTTAATCAAATTACCTTCTTTTATCGTGATCGGCGGATTCTCATAAAGTGCATCTTCTAATAACTCCAGCAAGTCGCCACAAGGATCAATCTCATTCGCTCTTGATTTTGCCATTTCCTCTGGTAATGAATGAACGAGTTGTTTAATATCCGGTACTTGTTTTAAAGATTCCTTGAGCTGAATGAGGTCACGGGCATTCACGTTGCCAAATGCCACGCGGCCCGCTAGACGCTCAAGATCGTATACTTGCTTTAATCGTTCGCGCAGATCCTCTCGCTCAAAGAAATGATCTATCAAAATCTGCACCATTTCCTGACGCTCGTTGATTTGCGAAAGACGGATGAGCGGCCGGTCGATCCATTGCTTGAGCAGTCTGCCGCCCATCGCTGTTTTTGTTTCATCTAACAGCCATAATAAAGAGCCTTTTTTGCTTTTTGAACGAATGGTTTCTGTTAATTCAAGGTTTCGTTTTGAGTAAAGATCGATTTTCATCGTTTGTTCAAGCTCAAACACTTGAACTTTCTGAAGGTGATCCAAGCTTCTTTTTTGCGTTCTTCTTAAGTAGGCATATAGTGTTAAAAATGACGTTTTCAACTTTTCGTCAAGATGGGAAACGAGCCGTTCAGCTTCATCTAATAATTCATCACTATCTTCGTATGAAATAGTCGCTTGGCAGCGTTCTTTAAGGGTTTTGACTGTTTCCTCATCCAGCTGCTTTGACACCACAATTTCTTTTGCACCGACAGAATAAATTTCTGATACGACTTCATCTAATCGATCGATGAAAGCCGCCATGTTTTCACCTGTTGATAAATCAGACAGCGCAAGACCGTACCCATTTTGAAAGCTGGTAACAGACGCGATAAAGTTGTTCTCGTTTTCACTTAATCCTTTACCATCCATGACGGTACCTGGTGTAATCAGTTGAACGACTTCCCTTTTGACTACACCTTTTGCCGTTTTAGGGTCTTCCACCTGCTCACAAATGGCGACTTTGTAGCCCTTTGAAATCAACTGTTCTATGTATGCAGAAGCAGAATGATAAGGAACGCCGCACATTGGAATTGTTCCGCCGTCTCTGCTTGTTAACGTAATTTCTAGTTCTTGCGCGGCTTCTTTTGCATCATCAAAAAACATCTCATAAAAATCGCCTAAGCGAAAAAATAAAAAGGCATCTTGATAATCTGCCTTGATCTTTAAATATTGCTGTATCATGGGCGTATAACTTGCCATATTTCTAATCCCTCACTATATTACTTTCGAATTCATACCATCTAATATTATAGCATAAAAAATCACCTTTTTTCTCCTAGTACAGGCACAAAAAAACTAGGGGGATATGCGCCCTAGTCATTCTTTACTCTTCTGGATCACCTGCTAGGAATTCTGGATGAATATCCTCTAACTCCTCATCCACTTCTTCTTCCCACTCGTGATCATCTTTTTCTTTCCAGCTTGAATTGACCTCTACAACAATTTTTGTTTCACCGACTACCTCAGCAATGAATTCACGCTCTGCCTGAACGATAATTTTATTGCCATTTGGAGAAATGGTCACTTCTAAGCAGTTGGGCTGCTGCAGCACTTTCGCAATCACTTCGTGCTCATCATCAAGGAAATTCTTATCTTTATATCTCAGTTTAATGATGTCTACATACTTCACACGCTCTGTGACGACTTCTGTTTTCGTGTTGTCAGCGTAAGAGTACCATACGTTAATATCAAATGTTCCTTCGATCTCAACGGTTTTACCGACCTTTTCAGCATCATACTTATGATTAATGATCCAACCACCTAGGATGCTGGTTGGTTTTTGCGATGGAGAAATGGTGTGTGTGCTTTGGGTGAATTTCCTCCCTTTTGCAACCACCGCTTTTGTAATAATTTCTCTGTATTCAGACATTCCGGCATGCCTCCTTGTTCTTGATCGTTTTATCTTATGCTGGGCATTCGTCTAGTGTGTCACGATTTTGAACTTCATGTTCAATTAAATTCATTTCTGTTTCAGTGTATGCATGGTCGCCCATAAACTTGCCTTGAAAATTGGAAAAGTTGGAGAGTGAGAGATTTGGAGTTGACTGAAATGGTGTAATTTGATGTAATAAAGTTAGTAGCCCTTCTTTATATAAGGAGGAGATCTTATGAAACAATTTAATATTATAATAAATATTTTTGGATTAAGTATTGAGCTTCAATTCAAATCTTTTAATCTGTAAAATCAATTAATTTTTAGTTGATAACACTTCAATATAATATTTATTTTTTACGAAATATAAGGGCTACTGCATCAACATTTTGTTGTTGATGCAGTAGCAAAATACAAATTACATATATTCTAAATAATAAAAAAACCCCCGCACCTGCGGGGGGTTTCTCATTTAATGGAGCAACTTGGTGATGAATTTTTCACTTTTGAACCGGTTTCTCCTAATAAGAGGTCACCGCCGGTTGAAAGAATGATTTCATCTGTTACTTGATTTGAAATCGTGTGCGCTACAAGCTGAAGCAGGGAATTGACTTCTGTTTGTGATTCTTTGAATTCTTGAATCACTGGGATGTCATCCAGTTCTTCCTGCAGGGCATCGATTTTTTCTTCGACTTGTTTTAATGCTTCATGTTTGCCGTAATGCTTTAAATTTACAGCTTGTTTTTGAAGCGCCTTAATTTGATTAATAATCGTTGAAATTTTTGTATTTTCATTGATTTGCGCTTCTGCTTTTTTGAAGAAATCAACTTCTTCAGTTTCAGAAATCATTTTAGCGAGCTCTCTTGCGCGCTCGACAATCTCTTTCTTTGAATAAAGTGTCATTTTAATTCACCTCGATAGCTTCTCCAACCATTTCTCCGTCAAGAGACCAAGTTTTGGCTTGTGTGATTTTCACTTTGACGATGTTGCCAATCGCTTCTTTTGGTGCTTTAAAATTCACAAGCTTGCTTTTACTTGTATATCCGGCTAGGATCTCAGGGTTGTTTTTACTTTCACCCTCTACTAATACTTCGACAATCTGCCCTTCATATTCCTTCATTTTTTTCGCAGAAATTTCATTCACAAGTGCATTTAGGCGCTGCAGACGTTCTTTTTTCACACGCATTGGCACGTTGTCTTTCATTTTTGCTGCCGGTGTTCCTTCTCTTGGAGAATAAATGAACGTATAAGCGGCATCAAACTCAACCTCGCGATAAAGCGAAAGGGTTTCTTCAAACTGCTCATCTGTTTCATTTGGGAACCCAACAATAATGTCCGTTGTTAATGAAGCATTCGGCATAGCTTCTTTGATTTTGCGTACAAGATCAAGGTAACGCTCACGGTCATATTTTCTCGCCATAAGCTTCAACACAGAAGAACTTCCCGATTGAACTGGCAGATGAATATGATCGAGAAGGTTTCCGCCCTTGGCAAGCACTTCGATTAAGTGATCATCAAAATCACGCGGGTGACTTGTGGTAAAACGGATACGCGGAATATCAATTTTTCGCAGCTCATCCATCAGGTGGCCAAGACCATATTCCATATCTTCAAAATCTTTTCCATATGCATTCACGTTTTGACCAAGAAGGGTAATTTCCTTATATCCTTCTGCCGCTAAACGTCTGACCTCTTGAATAATTTCATCTGGGCGGCGGCTTCTTTCCTTGCCGCGCGTGTAAGGCACGATACAGTATGTACAGAATTTATCACAGCCGTACATAATGTTCACCCAGCCTTTGATTTTACCTTGACGGGCTCTCGGAAGGTTCTCAATCACGTCGCCTTCTTTTGACCAAACCTCAATGACCATTTCTTTTGAAAGGTAGCATTCAGATAACAGCTCTGGCAGGCGGTGAATGTTGTGCGTGCCGAAAATCAAGTCAACAAATGGGTGTTTCTTCAAAATACGGCTCACGACAGATTCTTCTTGGGACATACATCCGCAGACACCTAAAATTAAATCTGGCTTTTCACGCTTTAATGCTTTTAAATGACCAAGCTCTCCAAACACTTTGTTTTCCGCATTTTCACGAATCGCACAAGTGTTTAATAAGATGACATTCGCATCTTCCGTTGAGTTTGTTGGTTCATAGCCAAGCGCCATAAAAATACCAGCCATCACTTCTGTGTCATGCTCATTCATTTGACAGCCGTATGTGCGAATATAAAACTTGCGGCCGTTCCCTAACCCTTGAAACTGCTCGTCAATTTGAAATTGATTGTATTCGACTTCTTCTTTACCCCGTTTTTTTGCATCTTTTAAGGAAGGCGGAATGTACACAGCTTCAAAATATTTGCTGTAGTCCTTCTCGGATTTTTTGTCCGATGAACTTACTTGTCCGCTCGCTTTTCTCTGCTCTTCATTCATGAATTTGTACTCCTTTCAAACCAAGTTCCACCCTACAGTATAGACTATTTTGTGATGAATTGAAAATAAATCATATACGGTTCTTCTATGAAAATTGCCTATTAGTCATAACCATTTTTCACAAAAAGAAAAAGAGAGCCTGCGCTCTCTCAATCAAGTATGTTTAGTTTTTTTGCTTCTTCTTCAATGATTGTCAGTGCCCGGTCTAGTTCTTCTTTTGTGTGCTCGGCTGTGATGATGGCTCTAATTCTTGCCTTGCCTTTTGCCACAGTTGGGAAGGCGATGCCTTGAGCAAACACGCCTCGTTCTATTAAAGCCTTTGAGAAACGAAAAGTAAGTGCTTCGTCTCCAATCATGATTGGGATAATCGGTGTCTCTGTTGGGGCGACTTGAAATCCAAGGCTGATGACCTTTTCTTTAAAATAAGCGGCGTTCTCCCAAAGTGTATCGATTCGCTCCGGTTCATCTAACAGCACTTCAATCGCTTCTTCACACGCTCTAGTCACAGCTGGCGGATGTGAGGTGCTGAATAAAAACGGTCTTGCTTTATGTTTTAAATAATCAATTAAAACCGCTGAACCAGCCACATAGCCGCCAAGCACTCCGATAGCCTTACTAAGTGTTCCGACCTGAATATGCACTCTGCCGTCGAGTTTAAAATGGTTGACCGTCCCGCGGCCATTCTCACCAAGCACGCCCGAAGCATGCGCATCGTCTACCATCACAAATGCATCATATGCTTCTGCAAGCCTGACTATCTCAGGAAGTGGCGCGATATCTCCATCCATCGAGAACACACCGTCTGTAACGATGAGGCGGACGCGGTAATTCATTGATTTTTTCAAAATCTTCTCCAGCTCTTCCATATTGGAATGACCGTATACCTTTTTATCTGCTTTTGTTAATCGGATTCCATCAATAATTGAGGCATGATTCAGTTCATCTGAAATGACAATATCATCTTTTGTCAGGATACTAGATAAGACCCCTTGGTTGGTCGTAAAGCCCGATTGGAATACAAGAGCTGCTTCTGTCTTTTTAAATGAAGCAAGCTTTTTTTCAAGACGTTCATGCATCGTCATTGTGCCGGCGATGGTACGTACAGATCCTGTACCCGCACCGAATTCATCAATTGCCTCTTTTGCTGCTTTCATCAGCCTTGGGTGTGAGGTGAGGCCTAAATAGTTATTTGAGGAGAGTTGTATAACAGATTGTTCATTTAATGTAACAGTGGATGATTGTTTTGAGTCGATCTCTTTCAAAGTTTGGTGGGTGCCTTGCTGCTTCATTGTTTCCAATTCATCTTGTAAATACGTGAATTCTTTCATCATTTCTTCCCCCTTTGATATGATGGCATCATCAGTACGACTTTTCCGCACGTACCGCTTTGCATAAGTTCAAATCCCTTTTCGAACTCTTCAAATGGCAGTGTATGAGTGACAACTGGCTTTACATCAATGGTATTCGTTCTTAATAGCTCAGATACTTGACGCCACGTCTCAAACATTTTTCTCCCCGTGATCCCTTGCACGGTTAATCCCCTAAAAACAATTTGATTCGTAATATCAATTGTTACTGGCCGTTCTGGCAAGCTTAGTATATTGACTTTTCCTCCATTTGCACAAGCTTCGAGTGCTTGATTAATGGCAGCTGGATGACCTGACATCTCACACATCACATCTGCCCCTTCCATTCGCGTGAGCTGCTTAATCATCGCGACTGGATCATCTTTTCCAATATCCACGATATGATCTGCACCCATTTTTCGGGCAAGATCGAGCCTGTATTCATTTTTATCAACAGCGAACACTTGAACAGCCCCGGAGGCTTTTGCGACAGCAATTGCCATTAAACCGATTGGTCCGCAGCCAAAAATCGCTACTGACTTACCTGAAACAGGTGTATGCAGTACAGTATGGACAGCATTTCCAAGCGGTTCTTGTATAGAGGCAAGCTCAACTGGCATTTGAGCTGGATTGTGCCACACATTTTGTTCAGGAACTTTGACATATTCAGCAAAACAGCCATCAATGTCTACCCCTAAAATTTTCGTTTCACTGCACAAATGCTGCTGCCCTGTTAAGCACATATAACACTGATTACATACAACATGCGTCTCAGCCGATACAAATTCCCCTACTTTTGCTCGTGAGACTTGCTTCCCCACTTTGACAACTTCCCCTGTAAATTCATGTCCAAAAATGTAGGGCGCTTTGACTCTTCCCTTAGCCCATTCATCCCAATTATAAATATGCACGTCTGTTCCGCATATCGAAGTGGCTTTCACTTGGATCAAAACTTCATGATCTTTGATTTCTGGAATCGGCATCTCCATCATCACCGCTCCGTAAGCGCTTTCTTTTTTAACAATTGCTTTCATCGTTCCACACATGACGTACAACCCCTTTGTTAAAAAACTTCTCCCAATCAGATTTTAACACGACTTATTTTAGCCGTAAATACCACTGTCTACTAGAAAAAGACAAATGAACACCCCACATATTTTTTTAGATATTTTTCTAAAAAAAAGCAAATCTCCTTTCGATCGGAGATTTGCTTTCATCGTCAGCGTTTTTTTGAAACGGCAACATATAGTGCTGGCACAATGAATAATGTCAGTATTGTTGAGAAAAAGACACCTGATACAATGCAGATGGCCAGCGGCTTAAAGAGTGGATCATGACTTAATGCAACAGGCATTAGTGCAACAAGTGCCGTAAATGCTGTTAAGAGAATCGGTCTAATCCTCGCTCTTCCTGCTTCGATTACAGCTGTCTGTTGATCAAACCCTTGCTTGCGCCGCTGCTCAATAAATTCGAATAGGACGACCGCATTTCGGACGACAATACCGGCCAATGAGACAATTCCCATTGTTGCCATAAAGCTGAATGGTGTTTGTGTGACAAACAGTCCAATAATGGCTCCTGATACGGCTAAGTATACCGTTCCTAGAACTAACAGCGGAAGCATCAATGAATTGAACTGGAATGCGATGGTCACGTAAATGAGCAGCAAGACTACTGCAAATAAGAGACTAATTTCAATAAAGAACTGGGTCTGATTTTCATTTTCTCCACCTTGTGAAATGGTCAAATCCTTCGCTGCAGCGCTTTTCCCCACTTGATTGACGACTTCTTTCATATCGTCTTTAAAAGAATCTGATGCGCCGGGGTACGCCTTCAGCGTAATGGTCGGAACTCCATTTTCATGTGGAATGCTTTCGTACTGCTCTGTTTCTTTTTCTTTTACATATCGGCTAAGCGGCTCAAGTTGAGGCATACCGCTTTCATTTGTATTCACAGGCACTTTCATTTCTTTTAGCTTTAAACCATTTTGATGTGTGCCTATATCCTGTTTCACCACTAAATCGATATCATTTGTTCCTTGTTTAAAGGTGCCTAATGGAATCCCTTCTGTCACAAGACCAAGCTGTCTGCTGACAAACTGAGCACTGAGCCCATCCTCTGCCATTCGCTCACGGTTTAATTCAAAGGAGATCGTTTTCACCGGCTTATTGACATCGTCCGTGATCAAGCTTGCCCCTTTGTCTTTCATTTCATTTGCCAGCGTTTCTTTGACATTAATGAGCTTTGAAAAAGAGTCACCGGCAACCGTTACTGTCACTGGCGCTCCAGTTGGCGGCCCTTGAACAATGGTTTTCATAAAGAGATCAGCCTCTTTGAATTTCTCTCGCAAAGGCTCGGTCATACGATCTATTAATATCTTACTTGTCATCTGATCATTGTCTACTCTCACAACAACCTGACCGGTGTGGTCACTTGCATTTGAAATACTTTCATTAAACAGGTTCGGCACACCGCCCCCTGCAAAAACCGCCGTTTCTTCAATGCCTTTTTGCTGCTTAATCTCTTGTTCTATTTTCTTTAGTGTTTCATTTGTTTTGTCTAATGTTGTTTCACTTGGAAGCGTGACAGTGACAACCACTTCTTTCTTATTCGCCGCAGGGAAAAATTCAAATGGTGTGACGAAAATAAGTAAAAAGGCAAGCGTTGCAACGAGCAAACCACTTAGTCCAATAACGAGCGGCCGCTTCACAATGTTTTTCAGCACACGGTCCGCATAGAAATCAGCCAGCCTTTTTAATGGTTTCCCTAGGAATCCCGGCTCTTTTTGACTCTTCTTACTCTTTCTTTTCCGGTTCACAGTATATTGATAGACTGGCACAAGTGTCAGCGAAATCACCATAGACGCAAGCACAGTCGTTACTAGAACAGACGGTAATGCCCGAATAAATGAACCGTTTGCACCTGATAGGAAAACAAGCGGCAGGAAGGCAAACACAACAGCTAGTGTTGATGTCAAAATGGACCCTGCGACTTCTTTCACCCCTGCAATTGTTCCTTTAAGCGGACTTTCGTATTTTTTCATCTGTCTTAAAATATTATCATTGACGACAATCGCATCATCGACAAGTATCCCTAAGGCAATGATAAACCCGATAATCGAAATTTGATTGAGATCCACTTGTAAAAATGGCAGCGGAATCGTTCCGATTGTTATGGATAGCGGAATGGCTAGTGAAACGATAAACGCCCCGCCAATTGTAAGACCAAGTGTGGTGACAATAATAACCGCAATGACTGCAACAATGGCTTCTTTCATTAGATCATTGAAAATGGCATCCACTTCACTTTTTTGTGAATAGTAGTCTACCCACTCCACCCCATTTGGCAGCTGCTTTTCTTTCTCAATGACATCACTGACTTTGTCATACATTTTAGGAATATCAAGCCCTGGTTTAATATTCACTGTAAATGAATAGGCGGGCTTTCCGTTATACGACACAATATCACTTTTCTCTTTTTCTACTTCTTTTAAGCTGCCAAGCTGGCTAATTGTGACCGGCTCTCGTTTCGTTTTTGATAAAAGCTCAATCTTTTTGATTTGGTCTAAGCGATCATATGTATCGATGGACAGCTTCACCTTCTCTTTTCCTGCCCGAATGTCGCCTAGTGGAGATGTGTCAAATTCCTGATTGATGGCATTTGTGACATCAGTTACATTGAACCCTTCACCCTCCAGCTTATTTGAATCTAAGTTTAATACCGCTTGTTTGTCATTGAAGCCTTTCATAACGACACTGTCTACCCCTTTGATGTCCTCTACTTTTTTCTTCAATGCACGCAGCGATTTCTGACTCTTTGCTAAGTCCGATGATTGACTCGACACAATCATATAAGAACTAACCGGCACGCTGCCGAATTCATCCTTTACTTCCGGCTCCATCACCCCGTCAGGAAAAGACGACGCAGCACTTGTCGTTTCATTCTTAATTTGACTTGCCACCTTTTGAAAGTCGGCTTTGTCCTCAATTTCAAGCACAATATTTGAGAAACCAATAGCAGAAACTGAGCTCGTTTTCTCTATACCATTGATATCAGATAGAGAGGATTCCAGCTTATTGGTAACATCTCTTTCCACCTGTTTTGCATCCGCACCAGGAAAAACGGTAGAAATCGTGACGAGATTCGCCTCGAATTCTGGCAGTTCTCGTTTAGGAAGCTGCGCGAATAAATAGCCGCCAGCAATGAGAACGATAAAAAATAAAATAAAAACAAGCTTTCCTCTTTTCAAAAAAGCTTCAAACATTATTTCACCTACTTAAATATTTATTTTTGATGAAGTAAATTCAACTTAGTCTTAATTTATCATCATGGTGAAAAAATGCAAGCTCTAATATGTCATTTTTATCTATTTCACGAACTGAATATGTTATATAAGAAATGTATAGCGGTAAACAAAAACAACCCGCTTACATGATGTAAGCAGGTTGAAAATAATAAAATTAGAATTATCGTGGCTCAACAATCAATTTGATGGCTGTTCTTTCTTCTCCATCGATCAGAATGTCAGTAAAGGCTGGAATGCATATCAAATCCACTCCGCTTGGCGCAACAAATCCCCTTGCAATAGCGACAGCCTTGACCGCCTGATTCAGTGCTCCAGCGCCGATTGCTTGTATTTCCGCTGCACCGCGTTCACGTAAAACGCCAGCTAATGCTCCTGCTACTGAATTCGGATTTGACTTTGCTGAAACTTTTAAAATTTCCATTTCTGCTCCCCCTTAAATTTACAATGGATAAGTGAGTGTTCATTAGAACAATCTTTGTTAGATGATGCTATTTTTTTGAAAATCCATCCCCAAAATGTTTTTCAAAAATAGCAGGCTACCTACCATTTTTACTATATTCACTATAGAGGGCGCATATTCCTTCTTTCTGATTAATATTTTTCTGAAATAAATATGTGAACATTTATTCAAAGAAAATATGGTCATCATTTATCAAAATTCGATCAATTTTGACAGCTTTTTTCGACTGTTCGTCAATTTCTACGATCACTGCACTTAATGTCGTGCGGCCTTCTGCAATTTCAAAACGGACTGGGAGACTTGTTTTGAATCGTTTAATGATCGTTTCTCGGTCAACACCTAAAATGCCATCGTAAGGTCCTGTCATTCCGACATCTGAAATATACGCAGTTCCTTTTGGCAATACGCGGTTATCTGCCGTTTGAACATGTGTATGCGTTCCAACGACACATGATGCACGGCCGTCTGTATACCAGCCCATCGCTTGCTTTTCACTTGTCGCTTCACCATGAAAATCAATGAAAATAAACGGTGTCCGTTTGGATGCTTCCGCAATTAATTCATCTACTTTTTGAAATGGGCAGTCAATTGGCGGTAAAAACGTACGTCCTTGCAGGTTGATGACAGCCAGTTCTTTTCCTTGTTTTTTAATAAACGTGAGACCTTTTCCAGGTGTACCTTCCGGGAAGTTAGCAGGACGGACCATATTGGCTGCGTCATCGATGAAATCGAAAATGTCTCTTTTATCCCATGTATGGTTACCCATTGTGAGCACATCAGCTCCTGCTTGCAGCAGCTCATGATAGATTTTTTCAGTCAGACCTTTCCCGTGAGCAGCATTTTCTCCGTTGACAATGGTAAAGTGCGGCTGATATTTTCTCTTCAGCTTTGGCAAGTATTCTTTCAGTGTCTCTCTGCCAGGTGAACCGACGATATCTCCAACAAATAATATTTTCATGCGCTTTGAACCCTTTCTCTTTTAGAATGATCTTCTTATCAGTGTTGCATATTTACACAAAAAAATAAAGCGGCGCTAAGCGCACCGCTCTATTTTGCATACTCTACTGCGCGAGTTTCTCGAATGACTGTCACTTTAATGTGACCAGGGTAATCGAGCTCGTCCTCAATTCGCTTACGAATATCCCTTGCTAGACGGTGAGCTTCAAGATCATTAATTGAATCTGGCTTCACCATAATACGTACTTCACGTCCAGCCTGTATCGCAAACGATTTTTCAACACCTTCATAAGATTCAGAGATATCTTCTAATTTCTCAAGTCTCCGAATGTAATTTTCAAGCGTCTCACTTCTTGCACCAGGGCGTGCTGCAGATAATGCATCAGCTGCCGCAACAAGAACAGCGATTATAGATGTCGGTTCTTGGTCACCGTGGTGAGAGGCAATACTGTTGATGACAACAGGATGCTCTTTATATTTCGTCGCAAGCTCAACGCCAATTTCTACGTGGCTTCCTTCTACTTCATGATCAATGGCTTTTCCAATGTCATGCAGAAGACCTGCTCGTTTTGCAAGCTTTGCATCTTCTCCAAGCTCTGAAGCCATGAGACCTGCAAGATGTGCAACCTCAATTGAATGCTTCAGGACATTTTGTCCATAACTTGTACGGAATTTTAAGCGGCCGAGAATTTTGATCAGATCCGGATGCAGACCGTGAACTCCGACTTCGAATGTCGTTTGTTCACCCATCTCGCGGATATAATCATCGACTTCACGGCGTGATTTTTCCACCATTTCTTCAATTCGTGCAGGATGAATGCGGCCATCCTGGACTAGCTTGTCCAGAGCTATCCTCGCTGTTTCACGTCTAATCGGATCAAAGCCCGATAGTATGACAGCTTCAGGTGTATCATCTATGATCAAGTCAATACCTGTTAACGTTTCTAACGTACGGATATTTCGTCCTTCACGTCCGATAATACGACCTTTCATCTCATCATTTGGAAGATTGACTACAGATACCGTTGTTTCAGCCACATGATCAGCTGCACAACGCTGTAACGCAAGTGAAAGAATGTTTTTCGCCTTTTTGTCAGCCTCTTCTTTCGCTCGGTTTTCAGATTCTTTCGTCATGACTGCAATGTCGTGGGAAAGCTCATTTTCAACTTGATCCAGAATGATTTGTTTCGCTTCATCTCGAGTTAGACTTGAAATGCGTTCCAACTCGGCTTTCTGCAAACGAATCATATCATCCACTTTGCTTTCCATCTCTTCAATATGTTGTTGTCGTTCATTCAGAGAATGATCTCTCTTCTCCAACAGGGACTCCCGTTTATCTAAAGATTCGTCTTTGCGATCAAGATTTTCCTCTTTTTGAAGTAAACGGTTTTCTTGTCTTTGAAGCTCATTACGTCTTTCACGAACTTCTTGCTCCGCCTCTACACGAAACGAATGAATTTCATCTTTCGCTTCCAAGAGCGCTTCTTTCTTCAATGCTTCCGCATCACGCTTTGCATCCTCAACAATTTGTTCGGCCATGTTTCTTGCGCCGGATATTTTTGCTTCTGCAATGGTTTTACGAACAAAGTAGCCAACAACTAAACAGATTAGGCTCAGCAAAATGGAGATGATCGTAAACATCGTAGGCGACATATTTTCACCTCCTCTTGCTATGAACTTGGTTTTACAAATAAAGTGTCGGCATGTACATTGTTTTGTGTCTCAACATACAGGGCCTTCACAGGGAATGAGATCCTCACTGCCCTTGTCAAGTTTAAATTAGTTATCAATCATGTTAAGAAAAACAAGTGATACATTCCCATTGTAATTGTGTCGGAAATACTTGTCAAGCTAGCTATCTTAGCGTTTGCAAAAGCAGATCAGAATTATTCTTGATTCAGCAGCTGATATACTTTATTGTTCACTTGGCCCAGTTTAGTGTTATTTTGTATATTTGAGAACAAAACAACGATGGTTTGCCCAGATTTGCTAAAACTGTTCAAAATGTTGAAGCCCGGCATGACACCATGGCTTGAATAGCTACCGGGAGCAACATAAAATCCCATTCCGTATGTGGAGCTGCTTCCTGGCGTAAACATCTTTTTATAGCTCTTCTGCGAATACAGTTTGCCGTCTATCAGGGCTTGGTCAAATTTGTACATATCTATAGCACTCATATAAATATCTCCAGCACCGTACAGCTGAGATAGATCGGGCATATACGGTGTAACCGCTTTGCTGCCTTTCAGCTTATACCCGACAGCAGGATAAGGTTCTTTTTTATATGTTTTGTAAAAGCCTGCATGCGTCATTCCCGCCGGTTTAAAAATATGATTCTTTATATATTGTTCATAGGACTCACCGCTTACTTCAGCCACAATATAAGCAAGAACAGAATAGTTGGAATCCTTGTAGCTCCATACGCCCGGCTGACGATTAATTCCCTGACGTTCTATGTCTTTTATTAATTCGTCCGGAGTAATTGCGCCGTTTCCTTCAATATGTCCGTTTATTCCCGATGTATGTGTCAGCAGATTTTTCAAAGTAATTGTATGACCGTTTGGGAAATGAGGTAAATACGTGCTTACCGGATCACTTGTCTGAAGTTTCCCCTTTTCCTCAAGCTGCAAAATAGCGGTTGCAATTAGCGCTTTTTGTGACGAACCGACATAAAAAGATGTCAATGGATTATTTTGAATTTTTCGTTTACGGTCTGCATAACCAAAACCTTTATTTGTTACGATTTCTCCATTTCTAACAATCATGGCGGTTCCGCTGAAACCGATCTCCTTTAAATAACTGCTGATTTTGTGATTGCGGTCCACTGTTTTGATTTGTTCCTCTGATTTTTTGGCGGTTTTCCTTTTGACTTCTTTTTTCTGACTGTTTTCTAAAGCTACAGCAGTTTTTTGAAAAGGGTATTTCTCTTCACTATTTCGATGAAGCACATTCCACATCGTTAGGCAAATCATCGCTGCTAAAAAAACAAGCACAATTTTTCCCCTCTGACTTGGTTTTTTCCGGCTGCGTTTTGCATTTCTTCTGCGGGTCGGGCTTGTCATGACTTTTTCCTCCCAAAATAAATGCCGTTTTGTACACTTTAGACGGATGAAGTACTGGAAAAGTTGTCGAAAGTTTTTTGCAAAATAAAAAAGGCTGAGTTTTTTCACCCAGCCTTTTTTATCATTTCATACTGATTTAATTTTTATTCTAATTCTAATTGTTCTAGCGCCTCTTCAGCTTCCGGCTGCGCTACTCCGTTATTATCCAAACCGTAATGCTCGCGAATTTGCTCCTGGATCATCAGCATGATATCTTTATTTTCTTTTAGGAACTGTTTCGCATTTTCACGGCCTTGTCCAAGACGTTCCTCTTGGTAAGAATACCAAGCACCGCTCTTTTGTACGATATCCAGCTCGCTTCCAAGGTCGATGATTTCACCCTCTTTTGAGATCCCTTCACCGTACATAATGTCTACTTCCGCAATACGGAATGGCGGTGCTACTTTGTTTTTCACCACTTTAATTCTCGTTTTATTCCCCATAATGTCATTGCCTTGTTTCAGCTGTTCAGCACGGCGCACTTCTAAACGAACAGACGAATAGAACTTCAGCGCACGTCCACCAGGCGTTGTTTCAGGGTTACCGAACATGACCCCAACTTTTTCACGAATTTGGTTAATAAAGATGGCAATTGTTTTTGATTTGTTGATGGCACCTGATAGTTTACGAAGTGCTTGGGACATCAAACGTGCTTGAAGACCAACGTGTGAATCACCCATGTCTCCTTCAATCTCTGCTTTTGGTACAAGAGCAGCTACAGAGTCAATAACAACAATATCAACTGCCCCGCTGCGGACAAGAGCTTCTGCAATTTCAAGTGCTTGCTCTCCTGTATCCGGTTGAGAAAGTAACAGTTCATCAATGTTGACACCTAGTTTTTGAGCGTAAACTGGATCGAGTGCATGCTCTGCATCAATAAATGCAGCTTGTCCTCCCTGCTGCTGAACTTCAGCAATGGCATGAAGGGCTACTGTCGTTTTACCAGAACTCTCTGGACCATATACTTCGATAATACGGCCGCGGGGATATCCGCCTATTCCAAGCGCAGTATCAAGTGCTAACGAACCACTAGGTACTGTTGAAATACGTGTATCTGTTTGCTCTCCTAGTTTCATAATAGAGCCTTTACCAAACTGTTTTTCTATTTGTTTAAGAGCCATATCTAAGGCTGCTTGACGATCACTCATTCTATTGTTTCCTCCTTTATCAATTCCACTATCTATACTATACCTTGTTTTACGTCATTTGCCAAGAAAAAAACGAACACATATTCGATTTTTTTCTCGGCAGATCTTTTAAGAAAAGAGTGTTTTCTATTAGAAAAAACGCTCTTATATAAAGGAGTAAACCTAACAAAAAACAAAATTAACTCTCTTTTAATAAGTTGAGTAAGTGATGCAGACCATATTTCACAGCACGCTTTCGAATGCCCGACCGGCTGCCTGTAAACATCCATTCAAACACATCCGTCTGGTCTTTTGTCGATAGACCAATGAACACTTTTCCAACAGGCTGACCCTCATGGGTATCAGGGCCTGCTACACCCGTAAAGCTAATGCCAATATCACTTCCGGTCAGCTTTCTAACCCCTTCAGCAAGCTCTAAAGCACACTCTTTGCTGACAGCGCCATGGGAAGACAATGTTTCCTCCCGGCAGCCAAGTACCTGCTGTTTGACTTGGTTTGTATAACAAACCACACTTCCGTTCAAAATGGATGACGCTCCTTCGAGATCTGTCAGCCATTCGGAGAACATTCCGCCAGTCAGGCTTTCTGCTGCTGCTACTGTTTTTCCGTGTTCGTGCAAGGCTTTGGACGCTTCGCGGACAAGTGATGTATCCCCATATCCGTAGAAATACTCACCTACCCGCGCTAAAATTTTCGTTTCTGTTTCTTTTAACAGACGCTCTGTTTCTTTTTCATCCTCATGCTTAGCAGTTAGCCTTAGCGTCACTTCACCGTCAGATGCGAGTGGTGCAATCGTCGGATTCGTTTGAGCATCAATTAAGTCTTCTAGGTCTGTTTCAAGCTGCGATTCACCGATTCCGAAGAAACGCAGAACAACAGACACGATTTTTTCCTTTAAGCCAAGTTTCTCAGAGATCAGCGGCTTTGCCTCATTTTCAAACATCGGGTGCAGTTCACTTGGCGGTCCAGGAAGAAGCATATAAAACGTATCGTCTTCTTGAACAAACATACCTGGGGCCATCCCAAAACGGTTCACAAGCACATCAGATCCTTCTAGAACGAGCGCCTGTTTACGGTTGTTCGGTGACATATCGCGGCCGGTCTTTCGAAAGTAGTCTTGAATCGATTCAAATGCTTCTTCATTTAGCACAAGCTCTTTCCCGAGCGTGCTCGCAATCGTTTCTTTTGTTAAGTCATCTTTAGTTGGTCCAAGACCACCTGAGAAGATAATAAAATTAGATCTTTCCTGCGCCACCTGAATGGCCTGTTTTAAACGCTCTGGATTGTCACCAACTGCTGTGTGGTAATAAACATTCACACCAATTTCAGCTAGTTGTTTGCTGATGAATTGTGCATTCGTATTCGTAATTTGCCCTAGCAATAGTTCGGAACCGACTGCAATAATTTCTGCTTTTCTCTCTGACTTCAAAGCGTACACGTCCTTTTTAGTTAGAATTCTTTAAAGCTTCCCAGTTTTTTGCAAAGTAATCCCAGCCTGAGACAACAGTGAAGAACACCGCTACCCACATCGCTAGATCACCAAACGGGAATGATACAAGTTCAAATGGAAGGTTATGCAGTAAAAGTGCTGAAATTGCAATGATTTGCGCCCATGTCTTCACTTTTCCAAGCATATTCGCCGCCACCACTTCACCGCCTCCAGCTAACACAAGCCTTAGACCTGTTACAGCAAATTCACGGCTAATGATTACAATCGCCATCCATGCCGGTGTGAGGTTGTATTGAACAAGTATAATTAAAGCAGCTGAAACAAGCAATTTATCTGCAAGCGGATCTAAAAATTTACCAAAGTTTGTCACCAAATTAAGCTTACGTGCGTAGTACCCATCAATCCAGTCAGTTGTTGAAGCGACAATAAACAGGATCGCTCCAACAAGATGCGTCACTTCGATGCTGACGTCGCCAAAGCGCGCAACACCCCAATCAAACGGTGCAAGCATAATGATCATAAAAACAGGGATCAAGGCGATCCTAGAAAGGGTTATTTTATTCGGTAAGTTAAACATGAAATCCAATCCTCCATTAATGCAATTTTTTATGTATATATAATAGTAGGAACAAAAGAAAAGTCATCTACTTGCTTAAGATGACTTTTCCTTTCCTTTATTCACAATCACAATGTTTTGTGTCATGGTGTTCTTAGGGTCTAATTCGTACTTAAGTTTCTCGTCATTTACCTTGATATCAATTCCAGACGCATTGCCTAGACGGATGTCGACCTGAGCAAGATCAGACAGGTCTGTTTTAAACGATTCGCCATCTTTTAGTTCACCCATCTTCAGCACTTTTCCAGATTCGTCTCTTACGCGCAACCATGAAGCTTGCGAGGCAGAAATGGTTAACTCCATTTCGTCTGCACCTGATACTTCATACGTTGTTGTCGAGCCTTCTGTATTCGTCGCCTTTAAAGATACAGTTTCATCGTCTTTTGATGAATCGTCTTTTTTAGATGATTTTTCTTTAGCATCTGACGAAGTTTTTTCTTTTTTCTTTTGATCTTTTGCAAGAGATGAATCCTTAGATACTTCGTATTTAGATTCTGATTGCTGAGGGGCCGCCTGATTATTCTTCTGTCCACTATCATGATTGACCGCCTGCACGATCACATAAATGATGGCGATGACCACAAGGATGCCTCCAATAATTAAAATTGTCGGCAATAGTTCAAGCACTTTTGAGGCAGGCTTTGGCAGCTCTCTTTGCGGCTTAATATTCGATAATTTATCCGATACTTCATCGTTATACGTGCTTGGAACATCTTTACGAAATTCTTCGAACAATTGTTCAGGATTCAGTCCAACGGCTTCGGCATATTGCTTAATAAACGCTCTGACGTAAAATTTACCTGGAATAATATCATAGTTTCCTTGTTCGATCGCTAGCAAATAGCGCTTTTGGATCTTGGTAACCGTCTGAAGATCCTCCAGCGACATCCCTTTTTCCTCTCTGGCCTCAACGAGCCGTTTTCCCAATTCAGTCAAAACAAACACCTACCATTACCATATTAAAAATCGAAGCCAGAAAAACCAGAATGATCAAACACTTGTGGTTCTTCAGCGTGTTCATATGTAATCTCTTCGTCTGCGCTATTACGCAATTCAATGATATAGTCGAAATCATCCATTGTATATTCTGAATTTTGAATAAAGATGTCTGGATGCTCAACCACCTTGGTTGCCGGCAGTCTCATAATTTCTCTTAAAAGCTGCAAATGCTTCTCAGAACCTCTTCTTGTCGACACAATCCCATCAATAATAAAGACGTTATCTGGGCTGTATTCATCTGCGATCAGCTGACTTCGGATCGTCTGTTTCAAAAGAGTAGACGATACAAACAGCCATCTCTTGCTTGCACAAACACTTGAAGCCACAATTGATTCTGTTTTTCCGACACGCGGCATTCCGCGAATCCCAATCAATTTATGTCCTTCTTTTTTAAAGAGTTCAGCCATAAAATCAACAAGAAGACCGAGCTCGTCTCTTTCAAAACGGAACGTCTTTTTGTCATCCGCATCACGCTGTATGTATCTTCCATGACGAACAGCTAAGCGGTCACGAAGCTTTGGCTGTCTTAATTTCGTTACTTTTATCGTTTCCATTGTATTTAAAATTGATTCAAGGCGCTTAATTTGATCTGTGTGGTCACAGCGCAAAAGCATTCCGCGTCTTGATACATCAACACCATTGATTGTCACAATATTAATTGAAAGCATCCCCATTAGAGAAGAAATGTCTCCTAAAAGTCCGGGACGGTTTACCTGTATCTCATATTCAAAATACCATTCGAGCTTTGCCAAATGATATTACCCCCTTCATTGTGGCAAATTTTTACCTTCCTTTATCATAAAGCATTTTCACATTTTTAGAAAGCACAATGTTGTGAAACGGTTAAAATAAAAAGAGAGGCACAAACGACCCCTCTTTTTGTTTAGTGCGAGCTATTATTTTCAACTAGCTTGACCATCATATTTGCAATGGCACGCTGCTCATCTTCTGATGCAACGCTCCAAAGATCAGCAAGTACTCTTTCCTGCTCGTTCTTTGCCTCAACTTCGTTAGCTAAATATCCGCCAATTTCATACGCAAGGTTATTGATGGTATCATCTTCTAAACCTTTATCCTGCGCATGATTTAAGCGATCACCTAAAAAGTTTTTCCAATGGTCCCAGTTCTCAAGTACAGACATGTCGATTCCTCCATTCGAAAAGATGAATTACAGCCATAGCTTTTGTCATGGAGAGACGAATTATACACGTTTTTTAACAGTACCAGCCGCCATTAACAGATAAAATTTGACCAGTGATATAACTTGACTGTTTTGAGGCGAGAAACCAAATAACATCTGCAACTTCCTCAGGCGATGCAAGCCTGCCAAGCGGGATTTCTTCTTCCAGCATTGCAATGTCTTCCTGCGTAAAACAATTCATCATATCTGTTTTGACAGCACCTGGTGAGACAGCATTTGCTCTAATTCCACTTGGAGCAAGCTCTTTTGCTAATCCTTTAATAAACGCATTTTGCGCACCTTTGACCATGCTGTACAGCACTTCACACGATGCTCCCGTTTCTCCCCATATCGAGCTGACCGCAATGATATGGCCTGCTTTCTTTTGAATCATGGCAGGTAAAAGGGATTGGGTAAGCTCATATGGACTTGTGACATGAAGCTGCACCATACTGGCTAATACGTCTTTTTCTGTGTCTGTCACCAATCCGACATGACTCTTGCCGCTATTTAAAACAAGAATATCTGGAAAGAGCGGCAGACGGCTGACAAGCTCATCTGCTCCGCCCGTTACAGCTAAATCTGCTTGAACGACGTGCGTCTGAATGTGATATGCCTCATCCAAATGAGCGGCAAGACGTACAGCTGCCTGTTCATTTTTATGGTAATGGAGCATTAGGTTGCAGCCTTCTTGAGCAAGCTTTTTGGCTGCTGCCTGCCCAATCCCGCCACTGGCACCCGTAATCAGCGCCCAACGACTCGTCACATTGATTCCTTCTTTCTATATAGAATACCTATTCTTTTCGTTTAAATGGAAACCAGTTGGCTGATCCGAACAATTTCACCATCACAGGTACGAACAATGGTAGCACAACGAGTGCGTACAGTAAAAGTCCTGTGAGGACAAGTGTTGCAATCTGCAGGAGAGACAGCACACCTGATGGAAGCATGGCTGCAAATGTTCCTGCCAAAATAACAGCAGCAGACATAATGACAGAGCCCATATTCTTCATTGATTCGGTCATCGCAAACTGAATGTCTTTTGTTTTGTATTCATTGAACCGCTCCATTAAGAAAATCGAATAGTCGACTCCGAGCGCCATTAATATAACAAAGCCAAAGAATGGAACCGCCCAGTTAATGCCCGGATATCCAAAGAAATGGGTGAAAATAAATTCTGTTACACCTATCGCAGTGAAGTAAGTCAAAATCAGCGATCCAACTAAGTAAAGCGGCATAACGAGAGAACGGAACAGAATCACCAGTATCAGGAAAATACCGATCATCATGTAAAGAACCGTCTTATTGAAGTCTTGGTCTGACAGCTGTTTTAAATCAGCGTTCATACTTGATACACCAGATACGCCAAATGAAACATCTTTTAGATTTGTTTCAGGAAGTGCACGTTTTACCGAAGCTTCTACTTGTTTAATCGTTTTCATGGCGTCGTTCCCATATGGATTGTTTTCTAAAATGACATCAATCTTTGTCATCTTGCGGTCATCCGACATGTATGAATCAAATACTTGCTTGAATGCTTTATTTTTCAGGACATCTTTTGGAATAAACCAACCGGTCATGTCTTGATCTGGTGCATTTTTCAGTTCATCTAAGTAGTCTCCTGCACCCATTAAGCCGCTCGAAATTTTCTCAAGTCCATCTACACTTTTATTGAGACCATCTGTCAGTTTGGTGAGCTCATCACCAAAGCCTCCAACCTTTTCTTTCATTTGTTTTTGACCATCAATGATTTTACCTGCACCATTTTCAAGTTGAGGCATACTATCTGCTAACTGTCCTTGGCCTTTAGATGTTTGATTCAGTCCAGTTTCAATGGCTTCTAAGCCAGCAATCAGCTCATCGATTTTATTTGTAAACACTTTTTGCTGCTCTGAGGCTTTTGCGATAAAAGCATCTGCTGCTTCAAGCTGCTTTTTGGCTTCTTTTGCTTGTTTTGCATAGCTGTCTGCCTGTTTAGCACCCTCTTGCAAAGTAGCAGAAAGTTCATTATAGGAAGCTTTGATGGCTTGATACGATTGATTTTCTTTTACTTGCGGAATTTGATTCTCAAGTGTACTGAATTGTTTATTCGCTTGACTGATCAAAGCTTTTACATCCGCTGCAGCAGAGGATGATGTATCGACTTGTGCCAATGCTGCTTTTAATTCTTTGGAAATGTTTTTATATAAGGTCACTTGCTGGTTTACTTGTGCAACCTGATCCGTTAGTTCTTTTTTCGCAGTCTTTATTTCATTTTTAATTTTAGCAACACCTTGTTTATTCTGATCGATACCGTCTTTTAGTTTTTTCAACGATTTCTCGACGTTTTGAATACCCGTTTGTACCGACTCAGTACCCGAAATGAGTTGGTTGATGCCTTTTCCTGATGATTTGATTTGTGGAGTTTGATCTTCAATAGATTTACTCGCTTTCGCAAGTCCATCTTGGATCTTTTTCAACCCTTCATTACTTTTATCAAGCCCGCTATTTAGCTCTTTGGCTTGAGATTTCACGTAAAGATCATTCAGCCCTTTACCAACAGGACGTGTGGCACTTCTCACTTTACTCACGCCATCTGTTTGTTCGATCGCGCGGCTGAGTTTTTCAACAGCAATCAGGCCTTTATTATTGTCTAAAAGATCAGATGATTTTACCACAACTGTTGCTGGAAGAGCTTCACCTGGTCCAAATTTGTCAGAGATGGTATTGAATGCATTGACGGATTCGTATTTATTGCCGATTTCGTCAAGGTTGTTATATGAAAGTGTCCCTTTATACATGAGAATCGGCGGAAGGGCAATCATTGCAACGATTAACAAGCTCAAAAGTGGTTTCTTAAATGAAAAACGACCTGCTGTTTCCCACATTTTCGATTGCGGGTGGGCAATATTTCCTTTAATCGGCCAGAATAACACTTTTCCTAAAACCGCCATAAAGAATGGAACGACCGTGAGGAGTGCCACAATTAGCACGGCGACACCAACTGCAACCGCTACAGCTGATTTATACAGTTGGAATTGGGCTAAACCGATACACGTAAAACCAATGAGGACAGCAATTCCGCTGAATAAAACAGTTTTACCTGCCGTCTTATATGTTGTAATAATGGCCTCAATCTTATCTTTTCCATGAGATAGTTCTTCTTTAAACCGGCTTAGCAATAAGATGCAGTAGTCGGTACCAATCCCAAACATGATGGCGACCATAAAAATTTGAGTAAAGGTCGAGAGCGGAAAATCAACATACTTTACTAGGTAAGCCACAATCGATTGGCTGATTAAATAAGAAAGCGCCACTGCCACTAAAGGAACGAATGGTGCTACTGCCGATCTGAAGACAAGCACAAGAACAATTAAAATAAACCCAATTGTAATGAATTCCGTTTTTTTCAGACCTTCTTGCGAGCTTGTAATGACATCATCGTCGATCAGTGGTTGCCCTGTCATTTCAAATGTCAGGTTCAGACTCTTTAGCTTTTCATTGACTCTTTCTTTAAAATCGGATGCTTTGATTTTGTTCGAGTCGTATGTAACTGGAACAAGAAGTGTTGTTTGATCTTTAGAGAGCATCTGTTTTTTGATATCTTTGTTTGCATCAAAATAAGAAGTGATGTCTTGCACATGGAGGTCTTGATCCTTTTCTAATATCTCCATTGCTTTCTTTAAAGAGGTTTCTCTTTCTTTAACGATATCCTTATTTTGGAAAACCATGACGATCGATTTCTCCGTATCCCCATTTTTAGACATGTTCTTTAATAATTGATCGGCGTAGGAAGAAGGATAACCATCAGGAACAGAAATTTGACCTTTTTCTTTAGTTAATTGTGCCATATTAGGAGCGGTGATGAGTAATACTGCCGCTAGTACGACCCAGAGGATCGTGATCAGCCATCTACCTTTTATGATTGCTCTCATTACTATGTTGTGCCTCCTCTTCGATGATAATTTGATAAATCTTTTCATATGTTTGAATAAATGATTCGATTTCCTTTTCATCAAACTTTTCTAAATAAGACCGAACAAGATCCTGAAGCTGCTTCTCCATTCGGCTGACCACGTCTTTTCCTTCAGGTGTCACGTAAAGATGAACGTTTCTTCGATCAGTTTGATCATGCTCTCGATAAATATAATCTTTATTAAAAAGACGATTAGTCATGGATGTCACAGCACTTTTATTGACATTACATTCGATGGCAAGGTCTGTTGATGTACATCCTGGGTGTAAGTTGATGTATCGAAGCGAGTAATATTGATCAAGTGTCAGTTCTTTATCCAGCTTTTCCGTGATCATACTCGATACTTTTTTCTCCACCATGAGATAGACGTCCGCATACCTCTGGATGAGCTGTGCAATTTTATTTTGTACCATATGCTTCTCCTTTAGTTTGATTGTTTAACTATTAAAGAGTTTAACTAATTACCAAAACAATTGTCAATCAATATCCTCACATATAAAGCGCTTTCTTCCGTTGGACACAAAAAAGACAAACTCTTATACGTTGAGTTTGTCTTTTTTTATTTTATTTTGTTTTCGGGACGACTTTGAAAACGGACATCCGTTCTTCATCAATTTCTTCATCTAAAATTTGCTGAATATCGTCTAATTGGATTTGTTCCAGTACTGTGACGACATCAAATAAGCTCATATCTAAGAATGCATATCGAGTAAATTGGTTCGCAATGTATTCTGGAGAATTCATGGCTTTTAAAAAGCTGCCGATTTTTTTCTTGCGTGCAAGCTCAATTTTCTCTTCTGTCATGAGGCTTTTTGCTTGAAGAAGGGTTTCTTTTAATACTTTTGCTAGTTGATCAGGATCATTAGTATCCCCGCCAACTGAAGTGAAGCCAAAGCCGCCTTCTTCGGTATAATCGTAGCTGAATGTTTCATCAATTAAGCCCTTTTCATACATCTGTTCATATTGTAAGGAGCTTTTGCCAAACAGCGTCTCTAAAATGAGATTCATCCCGAGCTCATGCTTTAGCAGCTGATTTCCTTTTTTATGCGGGTTCTTTGTTTTCAAACCGAACATACATTTAGAGCCTTGTACGTTCATTGGAAGTTCGTATTCTTTCCGGTACACACCTTCAGGCTCATTGATGTCTTTTCGTTTAATCTCTGGCTGGTCTGTAAATGGCTTTTTCGCCTGATTCGCTCTGACTTGATCTAAAATCTGCTTCGGATCAACTGGACCGACGACGAATAGAAGCATATTGCTCGGATGATAGAACGTTTCATAGCATTCATATAAATGATCTTTTGTAATAGGGGCAATGCTCTCTACTGTTCCAGCAATATCAATTCTCACAGGATGCTCTTGATATAAATTTTCAATCAGACCAAAGAATAAACGCCAGTCCGGATTGTCATCATACATGTTAATCTCTTGGCCAATGATGCCCTTTTCTTTTTCGACTGTTTTTTCAGTAAAATAAGGCTCCTGAACAAAATCAATGAGTGTCTCAAGATTTTGTTCGACATTTGAGGTACTTGAGAATAAATAAGCCGTTCTCGTAAACGTTGTAAAAGCGTTTGCGGATGCTCCTTGTTTACTAAATGTATGAAACACGTCTCCATCTTCTTTTTCAAACAGTTTATGCTCTAAGAAATGCGCAATACCGTCAGGCACTCGAATCATGTCTTCTTTGCCAAGCGGCACAAATTCATTATCGACAGAGCCATATTTTGTTGTAAAGGTCGCATATGTTTTGTTAAACCCTTGCTTTGGCAGCACATAGACGTCAAGTCCGCTTTCCATTTTTTCGTGATAGACCGTTTCTTGCAGCTGATCGAATTGAATTGTTTTCACTGTCATGAAGCACCCTCCGTTCCTTTAAGAAAATAGGTCGTATCCCATTCGATTTTCTGACCCACTTTGATGATATCCTCTTTTGTCACACGGTCTAATGCTTCTAAAAAGGAATCAAGGGTTTCCCCAGTTGGCACAACGGCATGCTGATACAAATATTCTGCTGTCCCATAAGATGTATCGATCGTTTCAAGCAGCTGGTTTTTGACGACTGCTTTTGTTTGATCAATTGCTTCATCTGAAAAATCACCTTTTTGCATTGCTTCAAATTGTTCTTTGATGATGTCTACTGCCTGCTGGTAGTTGCCTACTTCAATTCCTGACATGACCATCATCAAGCCTTTAAAGCTCTCAAGTCTAGACACAGCGTAGTACGCAAGACTTGCTTTTTCACGAACATTGATGAATAGCTTAGAATGCGAGAAACCGCCGAATATGCCATTAAACAAATGCAGCGCCGGATAATCTTTATCTGCAATGGTTGTATGTGTGCGAAATCCGATATTCAGCTTGCCTTGTTTCACGTCCTCTTCATCAATGACTTCTTTTGGTTCATTTTGAGGTCTTGTTGATTCAGCCTGCTGTTGGACTGGTTCTCTTTCACTTGTTTTAAAGTATTGGGAGACCATTCGGCTGATGTCTTGTTCGTCAACATCTCCGACAACATAAAGATCAAGCTGGTTTGATTGCAGCGCATGCTCATAAGCTTCAAAGAGTGAGTGAGGTGTGATTGCGTCGATGTCTTCCATTTCACCATTGACATGCAATGCATATGGTTCACCTTTACACATTTCCTGCACGAGTCTTAAATTCGAATAACGCATTTTGTCATCATAAACTGCCTGAATTCGCTGTTTTAAAGTGCGTTTTTCTTGATCTACATATAATTGACTAAACACCCCATCTTCAACATACGGGTGGAATAGTAGGTCAGATAGTAAGGCAATCCCTTTTTCTAGTAAAGGGGTTTGATCCTTTAAATATTTTTCATTCGCCATTTCTAGGCGGAAGGTAATGATGTGATTCTCACCTTTTTTCGCCATGTCGGCAGAAACGGTTGCTCCATAGAGCTCATCAAAATAGGCACGCAATGCACCTGTTTTCGGCATTTTTTCTGTTCCTCTTAACAGCACATGCGGGAAAAGAGAACGCATGGTGACGTCATCTTTGGATAGCGGTGCAAGCATTTTAAAAAGGATTGTCACGGTTTTAAATTTTTCTGTTTTGACAATATGAGTATGAAGACCAGGTGTGTCCAGTGTCTTCTCTTGTAAGTACGTCATGAGAAACCTCCTTTGTTCATCCTATTTATTATGTATTAGAACATAGCTGATATATACGTGAAACAGCCATTTAATAGACATTATATCAATCAGAGGAAAGGATAGGAAATAAAAACGCCTCTGCTCATAGCAGAGACGCCAGTCGTTATTTCATTCTAAACGGCCACCAATTCCATTTACCAAAAATCCGAACCATGACCGGAATAAAGAGCGGCAATACAACAAAAGCATACAATAAAAGTCCAATGAGTACGACCGTTGCAATTTCAACAAGTGATAATACTCCCGATGGCAGCATAGCGGCGAACGTACCCGCTAAAATAGCCACTGCAGAAATAATGACAGACCCCATATTTCTCATCGCTGATATCATGGATGCTTGTACATGCTCTCCCTTCCATTCATTAAAACGATCCATGAGGAAGATTGAATAATCGATCCCGAGCGTCACAAGTATAACAAAGCTGAAAAATGGGACAGCCCAGCTGACACCATCGTAGCCAAAAAATGTTTTAAAGATCCATTCTGTTAACCCGATCGATGTAAAATACGTTAATATCAGTGAAAGTGTTAAGTATATCGGCATAACGATTGACCGTAATAAAATAATTAAAATAATAAAAATACCAATTAACATGAAGATGACTGTTCGAATAAAGTCACCGTCAGACGTTTCTTTTAAATCCACATTTAAACTTGAGATACCAGATACACCGTATTTGGCATTTTTGAGTCCACTTACAGGTAAATATTGATCAAGGGTTTCCTCAATTTTCGCGACACCTTTCATCGCTTCATTGCTGTATGGATTCACATTTAAGATGACTTCAAAAGTCGTTAATTTACGATCTGGAGACATATACGTATGAAAAATTTGCTTAAATTCTTGGCGTTTCAGTACTTCTTCTGGAATAAACCAGCCCGTTACTTCTTCATCTGGCGCTTGCTGAAGCTGCTTTAAGTAGCCGTCAGCCTCGGTGAAGCCGCTTTTGACCTGCTCAAGCCCTTCAATACTTTCATCTAATCCATCTGTTAATAAAGTAAGTTTTGATGAAAGCTGGCTAAATCCTTTTTTGATGGATTTTTGACCGTCTGTCAGCTGATCTGCACCATCTTCAATTTTAGGCATTTCTTTAATCAATTGTTTTTGGCCCTCATTTGTTTGTTCAAGACCGTCATAAATTTGATCAAGCCCATCCATGAGCGCTTGCACTTGGCGTTTTAGTTCTTTTTGCTTGCTTGATAAGGTTTGAATCACTTGATCTGCCTGCTTGATCTTTTGCTTAAAGTGAGCGGCTTCCTTTTCATATACACTCATTTGATCCCCTGCTTGATCAAGCATTCCTTTTGTTTCTTTGAATACTTTCTTGATTTCTTTATATTCATCCATGTCTTTTACTTCTGGAAGACGATTTTCTAATGCTTCAAATGATAGATTTTCATAGGATGCCTTTACTTTCTTAATGGTTGTCATCAGCTGCTGATTCGATTTCGCATGGCGTTCCAGTGTATTCACCACTCGCTCAAGCTCTTGAATCATCGTTTCGCTGCTGCGATATTCTTGCTCTAATTCTTTTTTCGCTTCTTTGATTTTACTTCGAATGGTGCCGACGCCATCTTTACTGCGCCTCACCCCATCTTCTAAAGAGATAAGAGATTCCCTGACTTCTCCGATACCGCTTTTGATTGCTTTTGTTCCATCAATCAGCTGGTCAATGCCTTGAGCGGATTCTTCAATTTTTGGTTTTTGTTTGAGGAGGGCGAGATTTGTTTCGGTCAAACCATCTGAAATTTTCCCGATTCCTTCATGGCCTTTGCCAAGTTCTCCTCCCAGCTCTTTCGCTTGAGAGGTGACATAAAGCTGGCTCAGCCCGTCCCCAACAGGACGCGTGACACTGCGGACTGTTTTGACTTCGTCAATGTCATTTAATTTACGAGTCAGTTTTTCAATCATGACAATCTTTTCTTGATTATCTAGCTTATTATCATTTTCGACAAGCACATTCAGCGGCAGCGCTTCACCAAAGCCAAATTGCTCTGATATCGTATTAAATGCAGACACCGACTCATACTTATTCCCAATTTCATTTAAACTGTTATAAGATAGGGTGCCGTCGTACATCAGAATAGGAGGTACCGTAATAAGAGCGACTAACCCTAAGCTGATCAGCGGCCTTTTAAATGAAAAACGCCCAGCCCATTCCCACATTTTACTTTGCGGGTGCTGAATGTTTTCTCTTTTAGATGGCCAGAATAGAGATTTTCCGAAAACAGACATAAAAAAGGGAACGATGGTGACAAGGGCTATCAGCAGAATGCCTACTCCAACGGCAACACTAACGGCTGATTGATACAATTGGAATTTAGCAAATCCAATACTTGAGAAACCGACTAACACGGCTAAGCCGCTGAAAAATACCGTTTTCCCTGCACATTGATACGTGATGATAATCGACTCTTTGACATCACGGCCTTGACCGATCTCCTCTTTAAAACGGCTTAACAGCAGGATGCAATAATCCGTTCCGATACCGAACATAATGGCTACCATAAAAATCTGAGTAAAATTAGATAGAGGAAATTGTGTATATTCTACGAGAAAAGCCACAATACACCGGCTGACAGCGTAAGAAATGCCTATCGTAATGAGCGGAACAACAGGTGCCAATATCGATCTGAAAACAATTATTAAAATAAAGAAAATAAAAATCATCGTAATAAGTTCAGTTTTCTTCAGACCTTGTTGAGAGCTTTGAATGACATCTGAATCCACAAATTTTTGACCCGTTATTTCATATGAGACATGATAGGGCTTTAAAACTTCCTCAATTTGTTCTTTAATCTTCACAGCTTTTGTTTCGTAGTGGTCGAATTTGAATGGAACAAGAAGTGTACTTTTATCCTTTGATAAAAGTTGTTTTTGAATGTCCGGATCTACATGAAAATACGAAGTAATTCCGTCAATGTGGAGTTCTGGGGCATGTGTCGTAAGTGCAGCTAAAGCCTTTTTTAATTCCTGCTCTTTCGCAGGGAACAGATGTTGTTCGGAGAATACAAGCACACCTGTATCTTTTTTCCCGTTCTTATCTGACAGCTTATCCAATAGTTGAAGTGCCTCAGCTGTTGGTGTCCCCTCCGGAACCTTTAATTGCCCTTTTTCTCTTGTTAATTCCTCTAAATCGGGCGCAGTAATAAACAGAATCACAGCTGTTATCATCCACACCAATAATACAATCCATCTTGCTTTAATTATTTGCAACATAGCTGCTTCAAGCTCCTTCTAGTTCATCAATCAATTTGCTGTATTTGAGCGTGTCTGAAGTGCTGACTGCGTCTCCTTCAAATGGCAGGATGACCTATTCAATTGTCCTTACGTGTTGAAGAAACACATCTCCATCATCAGCACGCGAGCTCAATTTCTGCCTAAAGAAAGACAGAAAATGAATGTTTTTGAACACCTCCGATTTGGGATAATTTAAAAGATATTACTATACATTAGTTTAACTATCAAAATTTTACATGTCAATTTATAAAAAAGAAAAAAGATGGCAAAATACCATCTTTTTTCTATATTTAAACCGTTTTCAATTGTTCACTCTCATCCTCTTCATCTGGCTGGATGAAAAAGAGGACCATAAATAGTGAAATGAGACTGCAAATGGTCGAGAGAATGAAAACAATGGAGTCCCCTTTATCCATAAGATAAGCAAAAATCGGAGGTCCTAAAGCAACACCGATAAATCGCATACTGCTATAAAATGACGTAATGGTACCGCACTGCTCTTTTTCAATTCCTTCTGTAATCAGCGCATCAAGTGCAGGCAGCACAATACCGATGCCAACTCCGCCAATGCTTAAACAGATAAACAATAAGTAAAAGCTGTGATTCCACCATAAAAAAATATAAGAAAGTGATAACAAAGCCATCCCTACGATTAAAAAGATTCTCATTTTTCCTTTTTCTTTTCCAATCGTTTTTCCAGCTATGTAGGAACTGATTGATAGAAAAAGGAGCGGAATACTCAGCAGGAGCCCTTTTTTGACGCCCTTTATTTGATAAGCCGCCTCTAGGTTATCGGATAAGTAAAAAAGCACACCAAAAAGAAGAAACATAATAAAACCGCCAATAGCAAAAATGGCATAAAGCCAGCGTCCCTCATGCTTAAAAATGGTCTTTGTTGATTTTAAAAATTCTTTAAATGTAGGCAGGTCCTCCTCTTTTTTCGCCGACTCTACCATGAACAGTACCATGAGAAAGCTGATGATCGAAAAGAACGGAATGAACCAAAACGGCATAAACCAAAACCATGAAGCAAGAAGTGCCCCAATAATTGGGCTTAGTACCTTTCCTGCTGTGTTAGAGGTTTCAATGGCGCCAAGTCCTGCACTTACCTCTTCATCATCATGAAACAAATCTCCTATGAATGGCATAACGACAGGTGCCGCTCCAGCTGAACCAACACCTTGAAGGACCCTGCCAAACAGAATCCACATATACGGTTCTTTCATGATCGTTGAGGCGACTGCCGCCACAGCCCCTCCAAGTCCAGCGATTAAAAGACACGGCAGCAGTACCTTTTTTCGCCCAATCCGGTCTGATAAGTAACCAGCAATTGGAATACATAAGATTGCTACAACCGAATATACCGTAATAATGAGAGAGACTTGAAAGGAAGTGATCGAGAGTTTCTTTTCTATCTCTGGCAATACTGGTATTAACATCGAGTTCCCTAGTGTCATGATTAGAGGCACTGATGATAATGCAATGATATTCTTTTTACTGACTGTTTTCTCGCCCAACATCATTCACCCAATTCTATATACTGTTACGTATTAGTGTGGCAAGTTTGACGAGTATTATGTATGGGCAAACAAAAAGCAGCCGCCTATGGAAGCGACTGCTTATTAAAATCGTTTGCGTATGACATGAAAGCTGAATTTATCCGCTCGAAAATAATTGAGGGAGTATAAGACCGGCTGATCATCTTGATCATAGTGCATTTGTTTCAGTAATAATAACGCCGTTTCAGGGTCACAATCTAGAATCGGTGAGATTTGATCGTGGTAGCCAATTGGTTCAATGTCAGCAACTGCATATTTAATTCCGTTGTGCGGTTCTCTTCCAAACAGCTCAAAAAGAGACTCTTCTTCATGTGTAAAAGAAGCGGGAAGATGTTTGACTGGAATTTTATCTAAACAATAAACAACTGGCTGTCCATCTGCCGTTCGAACGCGTTCCATTGAAAAAATCCCATCAGATTCATCACATTGAAAACGAATGATATCATTCTCTGTTGGCTCCCCTTCTTGCGAGGATAAAAAGATGGTACCAGGCGTCATATTGACCTGCTCAATCATTTTCGTGACACTTGTCAGCTGTTCTATGCCTGTCGAAAAAAGTGGTCTTGAATTGACGAAAGTCCCCACACCATGCCTTCTAATTAAATACTTCTCTTCTTCTAGTATACGAAGGGCTTCACGCAGTGTCGCTCTGCTCACACCTAAAAGCTTTGAGAGCTCAAACTCCGAAGGCAGCTTTTCTTTTTCGGCATATACACCTGTTTGAATATCTTCTTTAATACGGTCAATCACTTTCAAATATAAATGGCGATTGTCTGTTTTGGTCGACATGTTTTCCCTCCGTCTAATCAATGCAAATGATAAGATGAGAAATCTCTATTCCGAGATAAGTTGAACATAACTATATCATGTTTTTGCAAATAAATAAATAGTCTGACATCCAGTTAACATAATCATACTATCGTTTACTATTTTTCAGGAAAGCTCTCTTCAACTTATGAAGAGAGCTCGTCATATTGTTCTTTTGAGAGGAGAACCTCTCTCGGTTTACTACCTTCATATGGTCCTACAACGCCTCGTTCTTCCATTGCGTCAATGAGACGTGCTGCCCGGGTATAACCGATGCGGAATCTTCTTTGCAGCATAGAAACAGAAGCCGTCTGCATACCGATGATCAATTCAACTGCTTCATCATATAGATCATCTTCCACAGCCGCAAGCTGATCCTGCGTTTCTTCGCTTGGAATCATTTCCTCTTGGTATTGTGCTTTTTGCTGTGTGATCACATGATCAACAACATGTTCCACTTCTTCATCTGATAAAAAGGCGCCTTGCACACGAACCGGCTTGTTTGCACCAACAGGTAAAAACAGCATGTCCCCTCTGCCCAGAAGCTTTTCTGCGCCCCCCATATCAAGGATCGTCCTTGAATCTGTTTGTGAGGATACGCTAAAGGCAATGCGGGACGGGATGTTGGCTTTAATGACACCTGTAATGACATCGACAGAAGGTCTTTGTGTAGCGATAATCAAATGAATGCCCGCAGCACGAGCCATTTGAGAAAGTCTTGTAATAGAATCTTCCACATCAGAGGAAGCGACCATCATTAAATCTGCCAGCTCATCTACAATGACAACAATATAAGGCAGTTCTGGCTGTTTAGCTTCTTCTGTTTGATTCATTCGTTTAATGTAATCATTGTAGCCTTCAATATTTCTTGTCCCCGTATGAGAAAACAATTCATAGCGGCGTTCCATTTCGCTGACTACTTTTTTAAGTGCCTGCGAGGCTTTCTTAGGATCTGTTACGACAGGAGCCAAAAGATGTGGAATGCCGTTATATACATTTAGTTCAACCATCTTTGGATCAATCATCATCATTTTCACTTCATGGGGCTTCGCTCTCATGAGAATGCTTGTGATAATACCATTAATACACACACTTTTTCCGCTTCCAGTCGAACCTGCTACAAGCAAATGCGGCATTTTGTTCATTTCAGCAAGCACAGCTTCACCCGAAATATTGCGGCCTAGTCCAATGAGGAGCTTAGCATTTGGACGGTCATTTTGCTTCGATTCTAATACCTCTTTTAATGAAACCATGGCAATTTCTGCATTCGGAACTTCAATCCCAATGGCTGATTTACCAGGAATCGGCGCCTCAATTCGAATGTCCTTTGCCGCGAGTGCAAGGGCTAAATCATCACTTAGATTGACGATCTTGCTGACCTTCACACCGACATCTGGATATACTTCATATTTGGTCACAGCTGGACCTAAATGAACCTGGGTGACTTTTGCTTTAACACCAAAGCTTTGAAATGTTTTTTCAAGCTTTCTTGCATTTTCATATATATTTTTCTTATCTGTTTGCTGACCTGAATGCTGGGGCTCTGCCAAAATATCAAGTGACGGCAATTCGTAATCTTTGTTTTCAAGTTCAGTAAACGTCATCGGCGGCGCCTCTTTTGGTTCATCGGCTGTTTCTGATTGAACTGCTGCACTTTGCGCAGACTCTTGAAGAGGATCTGTTTCTTTTGCCGCCTGCTTTTTTTGAACCGGCGGTGTGAGAATGTCATCCCTGTCTGCAAAGCTTGAAATAATTGGCTGGCTATTATCAGAAGACGGCGTTTCCTCTTCGATCACGATCAGATCATCCTCGTCTTCTTCTTGAATGCGTGAACGTTTTTTCTTTTCACTTGTTTTTTGAGAGGACGCGGTCTTTTTCGCCTGCCTGATTCCTTTCATATCTTCAACAAACGCTTTCCACTGCTTCACCATAAATTGTGATACAGGAATCGTCACTTTTTTCACCATTTCCTGAAGGGATCGGTTTGTAATCAGGACGATTCCAATCAGCATGAGAACAACCGCCATAATTTGCGAGCCTGCTTGTGCAAATAAGAAATAAGAAGCAGCAAACAAGACGGCGCCGATCATGCCGCCCCCTAAATCAGGCGACCCTGTTTCACCTTTCATATCCATCAAGAAGAGCTCAAATGTATTTCTAATCACACTTTGAGAGCCAATGACACCAGCAGATGAAAGATGCTGAAAGAGCTTCACATGTGACAAAAGCAAGATACTCGCAATGATGCAGTAGAGACCTGCTTTTCTTCTTGTCAAAATATCTGGGATTTGTTTTTTCCAGAAAATCGTCACACCAAAAAGAAATAATCCGATAAGGCAGAGAATGAACCATTCACCTGCAAAGAATCGGAATAGATGTACAAAGGTCTGTCCAACAACGCCTAGCTGTAAAATGGCAATGATCGCGATGGCAATACAGACTAACCCATTTAGTTCATATTTCAGTTTTAGCTGTTTATTTTGTTTTTTTCTCGTTTTCCGTTTTCTTTTTTTAGCCATACTCATCACCTTACTACGAAAGAAAATATAACCTACCGAAAGATCAGAAAGAAAGCAGCCTGGTTTTGGCTGCATCTTGTTGTAAGTTTTCCCTTTATTATAGCATAGAATCATTCATATGAGTCGGTTTGATTGGTGCCTAAATGTAACTTCAATCGCTTGCCTGGTGCAAGCTCTTGATTGAGAAAATCCATTGGGTTGGTGCTCATGACTTGAACGATTTCTGCTTCATCTTCTTTCATTTCAACCATCACAGGCACACCTTGAATGTTTACTTGCTGGAGTTTACGTTCTCCCTGTTCTTCAGCATAAATGGCTTCATATGGCATAGGCGTATATAAAATCATTGGATCAGCCCCTCGTTTTGAGATGCCCTGTCTCCGATAAGTTCATTCAACTTTTTAATCGCTTGTCCTACGCCGCCCACTTCATTCATGAGTCCGTATTCCGCTGCCTCATGACCAACGACATTTGTTCCGATGTCTCTTGTCAAATTGCCTTTTGAGAACATGAGCTCTTTAAACTTCTCTTCTGTAATGTTGGAGTGGCTTGTGACAAAGTTAATGACTCTTTCCTGCATTTTGTCTAAGTATTCAAAGGTTTGCGGAACACCAATCACAAGACCTGTTAACCGCACAGGATGAATCGTCATTGTGGCTGTTTCTGCAATATACGAATAGTCACACGATACAGCAATCGGGACACCTATGGAGTGGCCGCCGCCAAGCACAATCGAGACAGTTGGCTTCGATAAAGAAGCAAGCATTTCTGCAATCGCAAGTCCCGCTTCAACATCTCCTCCTACTGTATTTAAGATGATCAAAAGGCCCTCTATTTTCGGGTTTTGTTCAACTGCTACGATTTGTGGAATGACATGTTCGTATTTGGTTGTTTTATTTTGCGGTGGAAGCTGCATGTGGCCTTCAATTTGTCCAATAATGGTGAGGCAATGGATATTTGTATCTTGCGGCAGCTGTGGGACGGCTGTTTCACCAAGCTGCTGTATTTTGCTCATAATGCTATCTTTTTCTTCTGGCTTTCGCTCAGGCTGCTGTTCATTTTTTTCGTCCATTTGTCTCCATCCTTTCCTCAAACTCTTCTCCTATTATGAACAAGTAGGCCATATTCCATCCGCATTCCTCACGCCACATCAAAAAAGCCCAAAGAGCTTATGCTCCTTGGGCTTAGCGTGTAGACAAACCCTCGCATTCGTTGTCAGTCCTGCGCTTCGGTGCTCACGAATGTCAAATTCGCTCCGCTCCGGTGCTCGTCCTTTCTAGACTGCAAAGGTTTTCTATCACGCTAAAAAGAAGACAAAGTGCTAAAATAAAGTTCATTTTAGCACTTTGTCAACAATCTAAAGCCCAAAGAGCTTATACTCTTTGGGCTTTTCTCATCACACTTCCATAATAATTGGAATGATCATCGGCTTACGTTTTGTTTTTTCATATAGGAATTGATTTAGTACATCGCGCATGGATTGTTTCAGTGTTGACCATTCAACAATTGAGTTTTCCGTTTGCTCTTTGACAATCCCTTTGACCATTTCTGTTGCTTTCACAATCAGCTCTTCGGATTCTCTTACATAGACAAATCCTCTTGTGATGATTTCAGGTCCAGAAATTAATTGTTTCTTTTGTTTATCAAGCGTGATGACAACAATCAAGATGCCATCTTGAGACAATAGGCGTCTATCGCGTAACACAATGTTTCCGATATCACCAACGCCAAGTCCATCGATCAAAATGTTTCCTTGATGAACTTTTTCACCGATTTTGACGTTCTGCCCTCTAAACTCAACAACATCTCCTTTATCAATCAAGAAAATGTCACTGCGTTTCATGCCTACTTCTTCAGCAATACGAGAATGGGCTTTTTGCATACGATATTCGCCATTCACCGGAATTAAATACTTCGGTTTTAGTAAGTTCAGCATCAGCTTTAACTCTTCTTGGCAGCCATGTCCAGATACATGTACTCGTTTTTGCGCAAAAATGACTTGTGCTCCGCTTCTTGTAAGGAAATCCACTGTTTTAGAGTATGTGAGTTCTTGTCCAGGAAGAGGTGTAGATGCAATCACAACCGTGTCATCTTTTTCAATATGAAGCTGTTTGTGATTTTGCTTCGCCATTTTTGTTAAAGCAGCAAGAGGCTCTCCGTGGCTTCCAGCGGTCAGGATGACCACATCGTTTTTCGCCATTTTCTTCACTTCTTGAACGGGTACAAATAATTCTTCGTCTGCTGTAACATAACCTAGCTTGATCGCCAGCTGAAGGGTTGTCATCATATTCTTCCCTGCAACAGCAAGCTTACGGCCATTTTGATTTGTTGCATTAATGATCTGCTGCACGCGGTTAATATTAGATGAAGACACAGCAACAATCACACGATTTTCAGCATTGTACATCGCATTTGAGATTTCGTCTTGGACGAGCGCCTCAGAAGGTGTATAGCCTGGTTTTTCAGCATTTGCACTGTCTGAAAGCAGTGCTAAAACGCCGTTGTTTCCAATTTTCGCAATCTCTCCGATGTCACAGGCTTGGTTAAGCGCTGGGGTTTGATCAAATTTAAAATCACCTGTGCATACGATTGAACCAAGAGAGGTTTTGAAGCTGATCCCAACTGAATCAGGGATGCTGTGATTCGTTCTAAAGAATGATACTTTTGTTGTTTCAAAAGTAATGACTGATTTCGCATGTACCTCACGCAAATCAGCTTTTTGATTGAAGCCATACTGCTTTAATTTTTCTCGAAGTAACGCAAGGGTCAGCTTCGTTCCGTAGACTGGTACAGACAATTTGCTCAAGCAATGGAATACGCCTCCGATTGCTTCATCATGTCCGTGGGTAAGAAAAATTGCTTTCACCCGATCAGCACGTTCTGTTAAATAAGAGATATCAGGAATGACGACGTCAATGCCTAGCATTTCGTTTTCTGGATGCATTAAGCCTGCATCTACCACGTATATGTCCGAATCAATCTCAATGACATATAGGTTTTTCCCGATTTCTCCAACGCCTCCGAGTGCAATAATTCTTACGTTCTCTGTATTTTTCTTTTTCAAAATTCTTATCCTCCTAGTCTCAAGCCCGTCCATCATCGCTTAATGCTATTATAACTGAATCTAATTTTAGAAAACAAGATGAAGTCACATTTTAAGAAAGTGTTTATGTATAAAAAACGGTCATACTCAGGGACATCTGAGAATGACCGCTTACGAAATCTTTTGTTTTGATCAGCTGTTTAAAACGCTGCTTAAATCCAGTCTCTCTTCTTCTGACAAAGGCAAAAGCGGAAGACGAACAGATCCGACGTCTAGTCCTTTCAGCTGAAGGGCTGTTTTGACAGGCGTTGGATTTGGCGCTGAGAAAAGCTGTTTCATGATTGGAAGCAGCTTTTGATGGATCAATGCTGCATTAGCTGTTTGGCCTGAAGCATAGCTTTTCAGCATTTGCTGCATATCCAGTCCTACGATATGAGACGCAACAGAGACAACTCCTTTTGCACCAACAGATACAGCCGGAAGTGTTAAGCTGTCGTCCCCTGAATATACGTCGAAATCTTCTGGCGTCTCTGCAATGATTTTTGTCATGGCATCAAGATCGCCGCTTGCTTCTTTGATGGCAACAATGTTTGGTATTTGTGCAAGCTTAATTGTTGTTTCTGGTGCTAATGACGCAGCCGTTCTTCCTGGTACATTGTAAAGCATGACAGGAAGAGATGTAGACTCGGCAATTGCTTTAAAGTGTGCATACATGCCTTCCTGTGATGGCTTGTTGTAATAAGGTACGACAAGCATCACTGCATCAACGCCCGCTTCTTCTGCTTTTTTCGTTAGTTTGATAGACGCATTTGTATTATTACTGCCTGTTCCTGCAATGATTTTACAACGACCATTTGCTAATTTGACCGATTGCTGAAAAAGAGCAACTTTTTCTTCATTCGATAAAGTTGGCGATTCGCCTGTTGTCCCTGCAACGACTAAAGAGTCACTGCCGTTTTTTAACAAGTAATCAATGAGAATTGATAGCTTTTGGAAATCGATGTTGCCCTTTTTATCAAAAGGTGTAATCATAGCTGTTGCGATATTTCCGAAATTCATTTTTTTCACCTCATCATGATTCAATCACATTTATCTTGAAAGTTCAAACACTTCATGCAGGGCATTGACAGCCGCTCTCATGTTTTCTTCGTTCACTAACACCCAAATGGTCGTATGACTGTCAGCTGATTGTAAAATCGGAATGTTTTGCTCGGATAGAGCCGATACAATTTTAGATGTGACACCTGGTACACCCATAATGCCTGCGCCAACAGCTGATACTTTCGCACAATTTGTTGTCACAATTGGCGTATAGCCAAGATCTTTTAGGATCGACGTTGCCTTTTCAGTCATTGCACCTGTCACTGTATACACAATTTCACTCGGTGTGATGTTGAAGAAGTCGACACTGATTTGTGCGTTTGCCATTGCTTTGAAGACCTCTGTTTGTACACTGTACTGACCTTCTTTTGCAGGAACTTTGATTTGCGTCACATCATTGACATGTGCAATACCCGTAATGAGGCGGTCGTACACATCATGGCTCATTTTATCTGAGTAGTGTGATGTAACGAGTGTGCCCTTATCATCAGAGTATGTTGAACGCACCCTCATTGGTACTTTTGCCTGCATCGCAATTTCGACAGCTCTCGGGTGAATGACTTTTGCCCCTTGATATGCGAGGTTGCAAATTTCCGTATATGTCACGACTCTAAGCGGTTTTGCATTTTCAACAATACGGGGATCTGCTGTCATAACGCCTTCTACATCTGTAAAAATATCAATAAAGTCTGCCTGCAATGCAGCGCCTAAAGCAGCTGCGGACGTATCACTGCCACCTCGTCCGATTGTTGTCACGTCTCCATTTTTCGCAGCTCCCTGAAACCCAGCGACAACGACAACATCATGTTCAGACAGTGCTGCCTCCAGACGTTCGCACTTCATGTCAATAATTTTCGCACTTGTATGCTCCTTATCTGTCACAAAGCCCGCCTGAGCTCCAGTCATCGCTACAGCCTTTAGCCCGTTTTCATTCAGCATACTTGAAAACACAACAGCTGATATATTCTCTCCGCAGGAAACAAGCAAGTCTTTTTCTCGATTTGTCATGTTCTGCGCGCTGCCGTAAAGCAGACCGAGCAGCGTATCTGTCGCATAGGGATCACCTTTTCGTCCCATTGCAGAAACGACGACAACCGACTTATAGCCTTTCTCTTTTGCAGATAAGATATGTGCAAGTGCCCTTTTTCTACCTTGATCATCTTTGACAGATGTACCGCCAAATTTTTGGACAATTATTTTCACTGTTTTCACTCCAAGTTCATTCTGACGTAACAGAAGAGAGCAGGCGAAAGATGCCTAACTCTCTTCTGTTCGTCCTCAACATCCATTAAATGTTAAACTAATTTTAATGCTTTTAAGCTTTCTGCAATTTGAACTGAGTTCCATGCAGCACCTTTAAGCAGGTTATCAGATACAATCCACATATGGAACCCGTTTGGACGGTCCAAATCTTTCCTAATGCGGCCGACAAATACGTCGTTTTTCCCAACAGCATCTGCAGGCATTGGATAAATTTGCTGAGACGGATCATCTTGCAGCGTAATTCCCGGTGCATCTTTTAGAATTGATTTAAGGTCTTCCACTGTTGCATCATTTGATTCTAGTTCGACGTAAACAGATTCTGAATGACCTGTTTCAATTGGAAGTCTCACACATGTTGCCGCTACTTCCAGCTCTGGCATATGCATGATTTTTTTCGTTTCGTTGATCATTTTCATTTCTTCGAATGTATAACCATTGTCTTGGAATTTATCAATTTGCGGAATCGCATTAAATGCAATTTGATAAGGCATGACTTCTGGTTTTACATCTTCTTTATTTAAAATAGCTTGTGATTGGCTGTATAGTTCGTCAATGGCTTCATGTCCCGCACCTGATACTGCTTGATACGTAGAGACAATGACTTTTTTCATTCCATACGCCTGACGAAGCGGTTCTAATGCCGCTACCATTTGAATCGTTGAACAGTTAGGGTTTGCAATGATCCCTTGATGATCATGCAAATCTTTTTCGTTTACCTCTGGTACGACAAGAGGGATGTTTTCGTCCATACGAAAAGCACTAGTGTTGTCAACAACAATCGCACCTCGTTTGACTGCTTCAGGAGCTAGCGCCTTGGAAACATTTCCTCCAGCACTGAATAATGCAATGTTTACTCCTTCAAAGCTTTCAGGTGTTGCTTCCTGAACAGTGTACTCCTGACCTCTGAATGTCACTTTTGTTCCAGCAGAACGTTTTGAGGATAGTAGAGTAAGTGTATCCATTTCAAAATCTCTGTCAGCTAGTGTTTTTAACATTTGTTGACCGACAGCTCCAGTCGCTCCAACTACAGCTACATGCAATCCTCTTCCCATCAGTAAAACTCCTTCCGACCCATCCATGATTCTTTTCTTTCGGATGGCCATCCTATGACTTTTTACATTTTATTTTACCATAGAAAAGCAAGGCTTGAAGCATCTTTTTTGAATCTTTCATGATTTTCTAGTGAAACTATTATTCGTTTGGTCCAATTAAAATCGGCTGAATTTGTCTATGCTGGAGCGCCTCTTCTACTGTTTGAGATAGCAGATCCATGTTTGCGACCATCGAGGTCGGTTTTTTGAATGGATCGTCCTGGCCAAATGGAATAAAGAAAATATTCTTTGTCGACATCAGTCTCATCAGATTTGTACCATTTAAGCCTAACGCATCGTTTGTTGAGATACCTAAAACGACAGGACGATGATTTCGAATGGTTGCTTTAGCAGCCATTAAAACAGGACTGTCTGTCATGGCATTTGCAAATTTCGCCATTGAGTTTCCAGTTAAAGGAGCAATGACCATACAATCAAGCGGCAGCTTAGGTCCGAGCGGTTCTGCTTTAACGATTGAGTCAATCGCCTTAAATCCAGTCAGCTTCTCAATCCGCTCGATCCACTCAGCTCCATCTCCAAATCTCGTATTCGTGCTCTGCACCGTGTACGACACCACTGGACGCACCTCTGCCCCTTCTTTTACAAGCGCTTCGATTTGCGGAAAAACAGCTTCATACGTACAGTGGGAACCTGTTAAACCAAAGCCGATTCTTTTTCCTTTTAATGATGTCATGATTCCATCCCCCTTTTTTCCTCCGCAAGTTCACATAAAAGCCCGGAAAGCACTTTTGCAATGATTTGTCCTGCTGTTTTTGGTGCAACAATCCCCGGGAGTCCTGGTGCAAGAAGTGCCTTTACTCCGTGCTTTTGTGCAAAGTCAAAGTCTGTTCCGCCTGGGCGGGAGGCGATATCCAAAATGAGTGTCTTTGGTGTCATGCTGACGATGACTGATGAATCTAATACTAGACTTGGAATGGTATTGATGATAATATCAACGTCTGTTACTTCTTCTTTTAACCGGTCCATTGAAAATGGATCAAGCCCCATCTCAAAGGCCCGCGCTAAATGTGCTGTGTCTGCCGCCCCTACTTTTACGTCTGCCCCTAGTCCCCGAAATGTACGGGCAATCGTGAGTCCTGTTCTTCCAAGTCCGAGAACAGCGACATGAGAACCGTGAATCGTATAGTCCGTTTGCTGAATGGCCATCATGATAATCCCTTCAACTGTTGGAATAGAGTTATATATGGCAATATCATCTCGCTCAAACAGCTTCACAAGCTTCCGGTTCACCTGCTTTGCCAGATTGTCTAAGTACGTATTTGAAATACCTGAGTACAAGGTACAATGGGCAGGGGTTCTTTCTAAATATTTTGCTTCCAGCAAGACCTGCTCATTTGAGAAAACAGTTGCAACAACGCCTTCATCCGTTGCCCCTGATACTGGCAGGATCATACTGTCTACTTGTTCGAATGGAAGTTCAGACATTTTCAGCTTTTCAGCGCCAATAAATCCATGGTCCAGCTGATCAAATCCGACTAAAAACACTTTGGCATGCTGCTGTGACAACTTGCGAATAATTTCAAGCTGCCTTGCATCTCCCCCGATCACCGCAACCGTTAAACCGCTCAACATACTGACCGTTCACCTTCTTTATTTAAAAAAGTCTGTAATATTTTCTGAATCTCCCTTTCAGCATATGAGGAGAGGATTCAGCCTGTGAACGAATCAGAGAGAGAAAAGAAAAAGAGCACCCGTTTATGACGGGTGCTCTTTTTCTCCGTGCGGCTGAAGTTCTTCAGGCACATCGAGAATGATCATATCTGATCCTATTTTTTGAATGTGATTCCACGGGACGCGGATGTCATTTCCTTGTTTTCGAAAGCCAAACCACTTCACGGAAGGTATAATGAGTGCTGTAATTTGACCGTCCTGTTCATTGATTTCAAGATCAGTTTGTCCAAGCACGCCAAGCCGCTCCGCTCTTTTAATATCGACAATCTCTTTTCCCGACAGTTCACTCAGCCTCAAAATCGCATCACTTCCCTTCCGTATCATATATGCAGCAGACAAAGGGAATAGACCGGATCTCTTTAATGACTCGTTTGGAGAGAAAGCTGCGTCCCTTTCATGTAGTGATCATGCCATAATTCCAAGTTGTACAGCATCCAGACTTTTTGATCCGCTCCATTTTTGTTTTTCTGATTCGAATGATTTCGTAAAAATTGTTCTAGTGGCTTTCTTTGAAACAGTTCTGTTGCAAAGCTTTGTTGATCAAGAAGCTTCTCTTCGATTTCTTTCATTCGTTTGCTCATCCAATGATACACTGGAACCGGAAAACCCATTTTTCTTCTATATAATATACGCTTATCCACTGTTTGCTCCATTGTCTTTTTTAACATATATTTCGGAATGTCTTGTACCTCACTCGTTTTGAGACTCGACTGAAAAAATGCTTGCAGCCTGCTAGGCAGTCCTTTATAAGGAAGCTTATATTTGAAGGGCATGTCATTGACAAATTGGATGATGCGATGATCAAGAAATGGAACACGCGCCTCTAGTCCATGTGACATCGTCATCATATCAAGCCGGTCTAACAGATTTGGTAAATGAATCTGCTGGAATAAATAGAGCAGTTTATTTTCATACGACGCACCCTCCATCTTTTGAAAGCAATGGGCAATAAACTGGTTCATGTGTGAGTCAGGAGGGTCAATTGAACCAGCGTGCCGACTTAAAAGCTGCTCTTTTTCGCCAGCAGTAAACCATGCATACCTTTTTTTGTAATGATCCATCTCACCTTCAAGGTCGATCAATTGATGTACCTGCTGCTGAAAGGATGGTTCAAATAATACCTTCGAAAGAATGGAGGACAGTTTTCGGTTTTTTTGAAGCCATAAAATTTTCCGCCAATCTGCTGGACTCCTAAAGACACGTCCATAACCTGCAAACAATTCATCCGCTCCTTCACCACATAGAACCACCGTCACGTGCTTTTTTGCTTCCCGTGACATATGGTAAAAAGCGACTTCATGAGGAATAGAAAGAGGATGATCTCTTCGCTTCACAACTTCAGGCAATAATTGAAAGTACTCTTCTTCACTCATTCGATGTGAGTGTAGCTTGACATTGTATTGATCTGCCGCGAGTTTGGCATAGCTTTCTTCAGAAAAGCCTTCCTCTTCAAAGCTGGTCGAAAAACAATGAATATTCTCGTTTTTGTATTTGGACATCAAAGCGACAATCGAAGTCGAATCCACTCCCCCGCTCAAAAAAGCTCCCACAGGCACGTCAGACATCATCTGTTTTTGCACACTATCTTGAATTAATTCAAACAATTCCTTTTGATAATAACGTTCTCCCCGATCGATCCCATCAGCTGGGAGCGGATATTGCCAGTAGGTCTCTTTTGTTATGCCTGTTTCATCTATTCTCAAGATGACACCTGGGGGTAATTTTTGAATTCCTTGAAAAAAAGTCTGCTCGCCGATCGAATAACGGAAGGATAAATAACTAAGAACAGCGTCCGGCTCAATAGCAGTTTGTATGTCTGGATGCTGAAAAAGGGCCTTCATTTCCGATCCAAAAATAAGCCCTCCCCGGCATTCTGAAACATACAGCGGTTTAATCCCAGAACGGTCTCTAAACAAATAAAGTGCTTTCTTCTTTTTATCCCATATCGCAGCTGCAAACATTCCGTTTAATTGCTCAACAAAGGAAATTCCGTATTCTTCATAGCCATGAACAAGCACTTCTGTATCTGTCTCTGTGCGAAACAAATGGCCTTTATTCCATAAGTTCTCTCTTAATTCTTTAAAATTATAAATCTCTCCATTTAGAATCACACATATAGAATCATCTTCATTTGTTATTGGCTGCGGCCCAGATTGAATATCAATAATTGAAAGCCGCGTATGAACCAGACCAACTGAGTCATCTTGATAGACACCACTATCATCAGGTCCACGCACAGCAAGTGCGCTTTTCATCTTCAGTAAGATGTGAGGATCAAGTGGTGCTTGGTTAAAATGACAATAGCCTGCAATGCCGCACATAGACATGGCTCCCTTCCATTAATGATCTGACTGCTGAATCGTCATTGCGAAAATATGCATAAATGGATTATCTTGAAAGCGAATTTCATCAAAAACTACTTTTTGCGAAAAGGTGAGCGAATCAAGCCAGAGGTTTGATGTCAAATGATGATTAATGCCGGATACCGTATGAATATAATCAAATGCATATGCCGCTCGATCATGAAATGCTGGTTCACGTTCAATCACATCCGTTAATGAAAGCCGAGTCTCACAGACAACGTTCCCCTCTCGTAATAATGAAATCTCTTCGTAAAGATTGCCATTGGATGAACAGCCTACGACATGAAGCGCTTCTGCTTCAAGTGGCGGAAAACGAAGAGACTGTCCCTCTAATTCAATATTGTCTCCTTGATCTTGATATATGAACTGAAAAGGAATCCCTTCGATAATAGGATCTTGCACGTTCATGATTAACTCAGCCGGCAAAGAAGCTCCGCCAATTGTTAATTGGCCTTTTTCATATTCATTTTGATATGTGATGCCTCTGTTATTGACATAATCATGAAGAGAGAGAGTTTGATAGGTCTTCATTTTGAATCACCTCGTTTAGTTCTGTAAGCAGGCTGGTCTCCACTTCTAATGTTTTTTGAAACCGATTCGCCGTCCTGTCTATCATACTGCGAGGATTTTTACTGAGGCCTACTCTAGCCGTAAAATTGGCGAGCACTGTCCAGCTTTGATAAGCATCTTCAAACGCTTGAATAAGGGGATGTAAAAGCTCATTTTCATAAGAAGATAAGAATGTCACCATATGTTTTCTGGAGTTGGCCACATCCTTTAGTCCTTCAAAATAAACATTGTCTAATAAATTACCATTTTCATTGTCTTTGATACTATCAATATAATCCTTTTGAATGACTGAAATAGCACCTAGCCCTGTGACAGCTCCAGGCAAATCAAAATGCGGCGGTGCTCCTTCTAAGATGGCAGCATGCTCCTTTAATATCACCAGCACATCCGGTTCTTTCTGAAGTTCCACATGTTTGATCCACTTATAACGATTCTCGGTTCGAGGTGTATGTTCATATACAGAGCGGGCAGCTTTCATCAAATGGTCTTTACTCAATGTGCCATGATAGGAGTAAGCATGGTCACTGACCACTGCATGATCATCATTTACCTCAAGTACTTCCAATGTGTGGTACCCATGTTCTCTTTCGTAAAATGGACAGTACGGTAATTCAAATATATCTAAGGAAACAGAGACAGTCCCTGCGCTTGGATGCTGTTTAAACACACGGTTGATATAGAGGTCTAATTCCTCTTCCGTGTAAAAAATTTCTTCTAAATGAATGCCATTATGATGGAGAATATCCTCACGAAAATGTTTAAAGGAACCGATCAAAACAAATCCTTTGTCTTGAGGTCTATAAACAAGGCCTGCCTGCCTCCAAACCCTATCAATTTCAATCCCTTTTCTAAGAAGCATGGCTGCAATCGTTAATTGAGAACAGTTTAAGTAATTGTTCCGGTAAATAGGTGCTGCAGTAGCCACATATGTCTCCTCCTTTTTCTGGCCATCATACCCAGCGATTTTTTAACGGGATAATGCCCAGCTCTTTTTTCGCAATCACTTCTTTTAATAAATCTTCAGAAGGCGGATGAAATTTTGCCGCTTTCACATCTCGGCTTAAACGCTCAAGCAAAGATCCTTGCTGTAATGAAGAAAAACCCTCGACCTGAGAAGCTAGCTGTACGATTTCTTCTGCTGCTTGCGTAACAACAAGTTTTGTAATCAGCGTCTTCGTATACAAATCACTTGTGTAATGATTTTGTTTCTTTTCTTGATCTGCTTGCTGAGCGCAGGCCATAAGCTGAGAATGTGCAACATCTAATTTAATTTTCATATCTGCAATACGAAATTGCTGGCCTGGTAAAAAGGCTGATTTTTTCTTGGAAATTCGATCATTTCTTTTATATGCCATACCGAGGGCATGTTCATATGCTGATTTTGCAATGCCATAATAAACAGCTGTAACAGCTAGACGAAACCAATAGATTAAATTTTCAGTATCTTCTATTGCGTAGCCTTCCCGACCGATGAGCTGATGATCGGGTATAAACACTTGGTCAAAATGAATGTGATGACTCATCGATGCTCTCATACCCGAATAATTCCACGATTCCTCAATCGCAGCGCCTTCACTCGGTAATGTCATTAAGAGCGCAGTCATTCCATATTGAGATGTGCATGACGACGGTGCATACTGACAATAAATCGGTAAATATTTAATGCGCGGTGCTCCAGTCACTGTGAATTTAGTTCCACTCACAAGATATCCGCCATCTGTTTTCTCTGCGGTAATGGTCGGAATCCCGTCCATTTGCTTACGCTGATAAATAAAAATCACATTCGGATCGCTAACAGAAGCGATTAGTTCTCCTGAACGCCGAATATCTTCAAAAATTGCGGCCTGCTGCTCAATTGTAAGCACTTCAGAAAATGCGCCGAGCGAATAGTAATGCATCGCCATAATGAGTCCTGTCGACGCGCACCCTTTAGATATGTGTGACAAAAGAGTCACCGTTTCTTCAAATCCATATCCAAGACCCCCGTCTTGTTGCGGCATATTGGCGACATGTAATCCACAATTAATCAGCTCGTCTAGATTTTGATGCGGGAACTGAAATTCATCATCAAGCTGACGCGCTCTTTCCGAAAATTGCAAAACAAGACGATCAATCGTTTCTTGTCGTAGCTCCGTCAGTGTCATATTCATCCCTCCTTTGTCTAAAGAATAATCTATTTTGTTTCAATAAAAGATCATCCGGGGTCCCTCTGTCTCGAATGACATAATCGTTTCCATCAAACAAAAGCAGCTCTAGCGGAGAAGAATGACCTAAAAATAAGGTTGGACTGTAGCAGAGTCCATATGCCCCTGATTTCTCAATACAAAGAAGATCACCTACATCGCCTTGCGGAAGCTTTACCTGCCGGCCAATTAAGTCTTCAGGAGTACATAGTGGACCCACAATCGATTGTTTCACTACAGCCGAGGGCTTGCTAGAAGGTTTAATGAGCCGCATCGGATAATTATTGCGGAGCAGCCTGCCTCTAAACGTCATCGCTTGATGATGATGCATTCCTCCATCTGCAATTAAAAACGTCTGCCCTTTTGATTCTTTTACATATTGTATAGTTGTTAAATAAACACCACATTCCGCTAAAAGGAATCTCCCCATCTCAATAATAAATCTCGGAGATTCCAGCTCAGTTTCGTACGCTCGAATCAATTCCGCTACGTTTTGAAATAACCGTTCGGCATTTAGTGGTGTCTCATGCTGAAAATACGGAATACCAAACCCGCCGCCTAAATCAACCATCTGGCATGTTAGTCCATATTCTTTCTTGATTCGAACAGCTGTATTGAGCGTGTATTCAAACGATGATAAAAGCGATGTTTCATCAAGAACTTGAGTTCCCAAATACATATGAACCCCTTTAAATACGAGCGAATGATCATACTTCTGAAATAGGTCAAATACGTCCTTCAGTTTGGATTCATCTATCCCAAATGGACTTGGGACTCCGCCCATTTTGATTTTTGCTCGTGACTCAATGGATTCAGGATTAATCCGAATGCCTACTGATGCCTGTTTATCCTGATGCTTTGCAGACTCAGCGATATAAATAAGCTCTTCCTTTGATTCTGCGATAATACAATAGATCTCATGCTGGATCGCGACATCGATCTCTTGCTTCTGCTTACCAGGGCCAGAAAAAATGATTTGCTCCGGGGAATAACCTGCTTTTACAGCCATAAGGAGCTCTCCTGCAGAAGCCACTTCTATACCAGCCCCAAAAGACTGTAACAATGACGCAATCGAGACATTTCCATTGGACTTAAATGAAAAGAACACCTCAGCTGATTGATGGAGCCATGCTGTAATGTGATCATAGTGATCTTTCAATGCATCTCCATCGTATACATACATCGGCGTCCCATAACCATTCGCTTTCTCTAAGAGCGTAGAGTCATTTTTCGGCAAATTCTCTCCCCCTTTCTGCTGAAAATGCCATATCATCAAACTTTGTCAGCATATGAATCTGCTTGTCCTTCTTCATATGGTAAAACAATATAAACAGTCGATAGTGCCACATATCATCCGCTCTCGTTTTACCGAAAGTATAAATAAAAAACCCACCATCTTCTCCCGGATCGAGTGCTTCTGTTACCTCCGTTAACACATCTTCAAACGGCAGATCGGCACTGCATGAGAATCTTTTAAAGCGGCTTTCAATATATTCGTAGGTTGAAAAAAAACGACAAATGATTGGGAGTAAATAAGTAACCTGCGTGAACCGGGCATTTATTTCAATGATCGGTATGAGCTGTTCATTTATATCAATGATCGAATCAACGCCAACCACGCCACGATACCCTTCTTCATATAGAAGCTCTATGATTCGATGCATGCTTACTTCATATTCACGTTTTTTGTCCTGTTCATAAATAGGCGCAAAATCGGTCCCTAAGTAGATGCCGTCCTCATTAATTTTCTGTTCTGTAATTGAAAGTAAGTGTGATCCTTCCTCTTGAATGAGCAATTGAGCATTTAAAGATCGCTTAATCGGATGCCACCCTTCTAAGAGAAGGTCTGTTTGGATTTTTCTTCTTTCAATAAAGGTCACTAGCTGCTTGAATTCTCTCTCGTTTTTTAAAATACGAAGTCCCTTACCAGATGATCCATAAGGCATTTTCAGAACCATTTTTGAGAAATGATTCGCCCTTAATTCTTCATACGTCTTTTTTAACTCGTCAGTATTTTGACAAACAGCACCACACGTGACGGTAAACTGATGTTCTTCTGCCCATTTTCTAGTCGAAATCTTATGATTGAATCGCTTTACGAGTGTTGAATTTGAGCCATAAATCTTTCTTTTTTCAACCGATGATGCTTGTTCAACAGATTCATCTAAAAGATAAGGTACAATGAGTCCCTTTAATTTCAAGCCATCTTCTTTTTGAACCATATGCGGAAGCTTGACACCTTGCCTTTCCAAATAGGCTAAAAAAGCAGGTTCAGGCTGATGATGCATGATGACATGATGATCCTTAGAAGCAATCAAAAGCAGTTGTTGTTCTTGCTGAAGAACCAGTTCATTTTGAACATGGTCTGTCATAACAGGTAAAGCCTTTGTTTGATCCCAGCTTTGTTCTTGATTCATATTCCCAAACCATATGACGTCGTTTCTTCCCTTAAAATCAAATAGCGCTGCCGGATCTTTCATCACACTACTCCTTATGAACAGAATGCTTTTGTATTTCTAAAGACCGATTAATGTGAAAGAAACGTTTGCGAATGGGCTGATTCCAGGTATGAACGACATCATTTGCATCCAGTACTTCGGATAAATAAGCAAGTGATTCAGGCTGAAGTGCATCCATGACAAGATCAGGAATCGTATGAGGAAAGACTTCATTCACATAATGCAAAGCAAAATAGACCATCTTTTCAAAGCCATACGCTTTCGTTCGACGGACAAACAACTCCACATCCAATAGGCCTTCTCTCATAAACATCCCATATATATCAAGCAGCTTATAAAGCAGTAAATCTTTCATTGACTCGACTTCATTTAAATAAATCGCCTCTTTGTAAAAATGAATACATAAGAAAATCAACATATCCTCTTCTTTTAATGACCATACAAGGTGCTCCTCAACAGACGTTTGAATTCGTCTAGACAGCATTTCTTGGACAATTGAATCTGTCCGGTTTCCTGTCATGAGGTCAACTGAAAACTGAACATCGATTTTATGACAATCAATAAAGCGGCATTCTGGTGTAGGTTTCATGTAGGTGTAGGTTTGATGTGAGTTCATGATGAGGTAAAGAATGTCTTTTCGTTTCGCAGGTGTGACTGTCTCCGTTTCATAATTCCAAGAACCTTGAATATAGCCTAATTCTTTTAATACATGTCCAGTTTCTTGCAGCTGATCTTGTGAGATAAAGAGATCGTTGTCCCCAAATAAGCGAAGCCCTACATCGCCGTATGCCCACTGACCAATCACACTTCCTTTTACAATGGCATACTCAATTCCTTTTTGATCAAGTGCTTGGAATAACTGATCGTTTAACTTGATATTGTCTCGTGCCGTTTCTAATTGCCCCTTATACATAATCTCTAATGACTTTAAAAAATAAGTTGCTTTAAAATCTTTTCTTAAATGAATGGCGTAACGTTTAATATTTTTCCATGCAATACCGGCTGTCCGGTGAACATGCAGCATTCCAAGAATGACATTCCAGTCTTGCTGCTGATATAGAAGCTCCTGCATCTCTTCTATCTGGCTGTCTTCTAAAAAAGGATTAGATAAAATGAGGGCTGTGTGCTCTTCTTGAGTCAGATTACTTTGCAGCATATTGACCCTCCTTTATATGAAGCATTTCATCCGGCCAATTCTTTCGATTTCGACCGTATGTTTGTAAAAATACTTGCACCCATCGATCGATACCAAATGCGGCACAACCTGAATAAAGCGGCATATCATCTTCTCCCTTGATTTGGAACCTTTCACAAAGCATCTCTCCACAGTCGTTAAATGAAGCGATCGAAACGTCTTTCTTTTCTGTCACAGCTACTAACTCATATTTGCTGTTCGCCATTAATTGATAATTCGCTTTATCCATATCATCATAAAAGAAAAAGGGATCATTTGCGGTGGTGACCTTTCCACTAAGGCCAAGCTGATGAAAACATTGCCATGTGTGTTCAAGAAGTGTTTTTCTCGTTTCGTTGATGTATTCGTTATCACCGATAAAGACAATTTCACGCATACTGAATTCTAGTTTCCTTAGCGGATCTACTTTCCAAGAAATTTCATGTCTAAAACACTGCCCCGCTGCTGTCATCATTTGATTGTCTGTATAGGTCTTCCCTTCCCATTCCTCGTAGCAATGATAACAAATGCACGGTTGTAAAAATCGGCCTGCTTGCTGGAAGTGTTCAGGAAGAAAACCATGATGCTTTTCTCGAATGTCATCAATAACCTGGTAATCATGAGGTATTTCAAAGACAGAATAAATATTTTGCGGAAAATTCGTATGGTATTTACACTTTTCCATTAATTCTTTACTCATCGTAGAAGGGTATCTTCTTAATTTGGCTCCAAGTGAAGCCCCCATATTTAAGAATAATTGATCAAAATAGTGTGCGAGTTCCATTTCAATTTCATCGTAGAAGGTTCTCTTTTGGTCATCCCCGCTTAGTTTCGAATGAACAGGCTCACTTTTTAAATGAATATTTGATTTCATTTCCTTTTCACGAAACCTCCGCAGTTGAGCTACATTTGACGATAACTTTAAAAACGCAGCTGATATTGCCTCTGCATCTCCCGTATGATCGACTGTTACTTCAATAACAGATTCCTCTTCAAGAAGATCAACGTGCAAAATATGGGCTGATAGAAAAGAAACTCTTTCCACAAAATCAGGTATCATTGTATCTTCTAGCGCATCTGGTAAAGGCAGCTGAAGGGTTCTCAACTAAATTCCTCCCTTTTCATTGATCACTTCTGGTGCTTCTAATGGTTGTAAAACTTTATTAAGATAGTCATAAATTGGCTCCCCCAGATGTACATCACATAACTCAATCGCCGATGGATGGCTATCTTGAACTGCCAGCCCCCACCTCGCCTTCTTCAGCAGCAGTCTGTCATTATGACCATTTCCAAAAGCAATCACACGATTTAAATCACTTTCTCCAAAACAATCTAATAAATGTTGCCCAAGCATATCTGCCTTACAAATTCCTTTCGGGGATATCACTTGTGCATTTAAAAACTGGGCATCCGCAACATCACAATGATAATCTCTTAATAGATGAGCGATATCTATTTTTACTTTCGGTAAAATAAATAGTTTTGTCACACGGTCAAATTTGAATTCTTTCTGATGACCTACCTCTATTTTTTCTCGTGGAAATGTGTAAAGCATGCAATATTTCAACTTAGCGCTTTTACTTGATGCCACATGCTTCCCGTGTGATTCAATGACAAATTCAGCTTGACCATCAAGTGATGAAATGACCTGCTGGCATATAGCAGCATCTAGATATTGTTTCACGTCAAATGTTTTCTTTTGATGGTGACAAATCACATTTCCATCATTTAGCAAAACATCATGATGAAATAAATCGAGTAAAGATGGATCTAAGTTCAAAGAGAAGAAAGAATCATAGGTTCTGCCTGTGACAATAATTGAAATAATGCCTCTTTGGCGCAGCATGTTCACTGCGCCATGGACATCACCAATAAGCCTGCCTCTGTCATCAATTAATGTTCCATCCAAGTCAAAAGCGGCAAATTTTATCTCGCAAAGATTTAGTTCTGCTTCCACTGATCACACCTTTTTCAGCTCAGCATTTGCTACATATTCATTGAATAGACGTAATGACTCTGAATCTACTTGTCCAATTGGAGGGCTTTTGAATAAGAACGGGCAGACGTCATGTATGACACCGCTGTGATTCATGTCTTTAGCTGCTTTTGCTACACGCATTGCGTTAGCGATAACACCAGCTGAATTCGGAGAATCTTCTACTTGTAAACGGATTTCAAGCGAAATGTCTGAATCTAAAACAGAATTTCCTTCCAATCGCAGGAAGCAGACTTTATGATCCCCTAAGTAGCTGACATAGCCATTTGGACCTGCTGCCACTTCGCTGGCATCAATACCAGAGGCAAATAATGCTTTTCTCTTCGATTTTTGTTTACTCGTTGATCTCATTGGGTTGGCAAGGTTTAAAAAGTCTGTATTGCCTCCGACATTCAATTGATACGTATTGGTAATGTCAATCCCTCGGGATTTTAATAGCTCAATTAACGCTGTATGCAGTGTTGTGGCACCTAAATGACTTCTTAAGTCATCTCCAAGGAGCGGTGTATTCGACTCTTCAAACATTTTGACAAATTCAGGATCATTTGCCACCGGTTCAGGTGTCGCATTAATAAAGGCAGTTTGCGCGTGTGCACACGCCTCTGCATATACTCGAACAGCTTCAAATGAACCAGTCGGTAAGAAGCAGACTAGTACATCTGCCTGAACGTCCTTTAATCTTTGCGTCACATCATGTGTGTTCATTTTTAATGAATGTTCATGCGGCTGAATGCAGTTGGACAAATCTCCTTCAAGACCATCACATAAAGGACCTGCTTCAACGGGTACTTGGAAAAACGGAACATCAATATGTTTTACTGCAGCCGTTGGTTTAGTAAAAATAGCCTCTGATAAGTCTTTTCCTACTTTATTTTGATCTACTTCAAAAGCTGCAACAAATTCCACATCAGACAAGTGATAACCTCCAATGACATCATGCATAACACCGGAGAGCGTATCCATCTTTTCCTTTGCCAATTCTACAAATTGAACGATACTTGAAGCGCATGATCCTACTCCTGCAATTGCTACGCGAACTTTTGTCATTTTCATAACCCCTTTTTTTAGAATTTATAGAGCCAATTTTCGCTTTTGACGAGATTGAAAGATATACCATTCCTGATAACCTAGTTCCTTCAGAGTCTGTTTTACTTTCAGCCAATCATCTGCTACTCGGGCTGGCTGATGTGCATCTGAGCCAAACGTGACATCCACACCGTAAAATTTGGCTCGCTCTAATAGATCCAATGATGGATACCAGCCGCCGCAGTCTTTTGTTTTGCCAGAGGTATTCACTTCAATGACAGAACCACTCTCCGCAATTGCTTGCAGTGCATCATCGACAGCTTGTGTTTTGACATGAGCAATCTCTGGATAAAAACCTTTTAAGGCGTCAATATGGCCTAAAACGTCGAACATTTGACTCTCAGCAGACATTTTAATTAACTCGTAATACGTTTCTTTTTCAATGATGGCTTGTTGCTCTGTGATTCGTTCCCACCGTTTCCGGTTAAATAGGTCATATCCATTACTGACATGAACCGAGCCAATGATATAATCAAATGGATAATGTCGATACACGTCTCGGTAAAGGGCCTCGTGTTCTGGAAAATAGTCAGATTCGACACCTAACAGCACGTGAATTTTTCCGTCATATTCCTTTTTCAACTGCAGGACTTCCTCTATATATGATTGAAATTCACTTTTAGCCATCGCTACCCAGGGTTTAAAGTGGTCAGCCTCTTCACCAAAGAACGGGGAGTGATCTGATATTCCAATAAAATCCAGACCTAATTTGACAGCCTCATCGATATATTCTCTGATGTTCCCTTCCGCATGACCACAGCGTTGATGATGTGTGTGCAGATCAAATTTCATGCAATTTTTACTCCTCTACATGGCAGTATAGCCGCCGTCAACCATCAAATTTTCTCCTGTAATAAAACTCGCTTCCTCTGAAAGAAGGAAGATGACAGCAGATGCGATCTCTTCTGGATCAGCAGTTCGTTTCAACATGTGCATCCCGCCAATATCAGGATGCTGATTTGCTTGCTCTCTTGTCAATCCAAGCTCTTCTAAATGGAACCGCTCGTTATTTTTGTTCCACACCGTGCCTGGATTCACTGCGTTTACACGAATACCTGCATCCGCCAAATCCATTGCCATGCACCGCGTCATATTGACAACAGCTGCTTTTGTCGCGTTATATGTTAAATATTTTGGCTGGGCAATGTGGCCTGAAATGGATGCAATATTTACAATCGATCCTTTTCCTATTTTCTCCATGTAAGGCGCAGTATGTTTGACACAAAGCGCTTGTCCCATAATATTCAAGTCCATGATGCGCCGCCATTCTTCAACGGTTGCTTCAAGACCCCGCATGATAAAAACGGCTGCACAATTCACCAGCATGTCAATTTCCCCAAAATGATTGGCTGTTTTTTCGATCATTGAAACAATTGATGCTTCATCAGCAATATCAGCCTCTATAAACAAAACATCATATCCATTTGCTTTGAGCTGTTTTTCTGCTGCAATTCCGTAATCTACATGGTGATCAGCAATGGCGACTTGTGCACCTTCTTGTGCGGCTCGTTCTGCGACCGCATATCCAATCCCCTGAGCTCCGCCTGTCACAATAACCGTCTTTCCTTTCATACCTCGCATGTAGCTGCCTCCTCTTACCACTGAAGTCTTTGCCCGTCTCTCAACAATTCTCCTGTTGGTCCATCTCGGGGCAGCTGTGCCGCCCACACGATTCCTGATGCACCTTCCTGTATGGTTTTAACAGCCTCAGATGTCCCCATGTCCGTTTGTACCCAGCCAGGACATACTGCGTTCGCAAGGATAGAATAGGGTGCTCCCTCTAAAGCTGTGACTTTTGTGAAAACATGCAGCGCCGCTTTTGACATCCGGTAGTAAGGACCGCTTTTTCCGTCACGCCTGACATCGCCTGAAGCGTAGATCGCAGAGAGCCTTCCCATACCGCTAGATACATTGACAATTCGTCCATATCCAGCCTCTTTCATGTAAGGGAAAACCGCCTTGGTCATTCTGACTGCACCATACACATTCACATTCATCGTTTCTTGGAGTGTCGATACAGGAAGATCTAGAAAAGATGGAAATGTGTGATCCTTTATGTTGTCATGAAAGACACCGGCATTATTAATGAGCACATCCACCCTCCCGAACGAATCCTTCATAAATGCTGAGAAACGTTCAACCGATTCTTCATTTGTTACATCCAGCTGAAATGGCACAACATGCTCAGTCATTTCAGACGCAGCTATTTTGGCACTTTCAAGCTGCCGTGCAGTTAAAATAACAAGCATTCCACACTGCGCTAGCTGTCTGCATACTTCTTTGCCTATGCCCCTATTTCCGCCAGTAACAACAGCGACCTTCATATTCTCATCTCCTTTTGGAGATACCAATCTTCCTTCAGCTGGTTCGATGCAGATTCTAGTGCTTCGAAAGACCAATCAATATACCAGTTTAGTAAGTGAGGTGTATAGGTGTGCAGCAGTGTTAAATACCGCTCTGTTGGAATATATAAAAGTCTGATAAAAGCAGATATTGAACGCCATTCATATTCGGATAAGTCATCTGCATATGCCTTTAAAAATTGAATCGTTTTCACAATATCTAGTTGAAACGTTCCTCTCTTGATTCTCGTTAACAAAAAAGCAGATATGGCTGCATCATATACTCGCGGTCTATAGCCTGCTGTATCAAAGTCAAGAACCATGGCAAGCTTTTTGTTACGAATTAACAGGTTGCCAGAATGAAAGTCACCATGTGTAACAGCATGAGGTAATGCTTCATATATACTAGGGTTTAGCAGCGTGATGATATTCATTAGTTCCCGTTCATATACTTTGAGCAAAGCAGCAGCCTTTTTAGAAGAAACAACCTTTTTTAGGGCGTAAGCCGTCTTACCGAGCGTTTCGTCCGGAGAAGTAATCCAGTTCTTCAATTCGCAGTTTGGATTCACAGGTCCTTTCGGTAAGTTCTTCAATGAATGGAGCTGTTTTAATACACGGATGGCTTCTTGTTCATCTGAACGATTTCCCATTTCATATGGTCTTCCTTCGAAATAGGGCCGCAGCTGCCAAAAGTGTTCTTTGAATAAAATGGTCTTACGACGGTCTTCTGCCTCCATCATAGGTTGAATCGGGAAGCCATGATCAAGCAGAGCATCTGTTAATTCCTCTAAATATTGAAGCCACTCCGCATCATGATTTCTCGCACATTTTTTTAAGACAAAACGGTTTTTGATCGTTTCGACAAGCCATCCTTCATTAGGGCTTCTTCCGTTTAAAGGTGTTAAACGAATCGGCTGTTCCGAAAACCAATATTTCAGGACATTATTAGCATCATCTAATGTCGTCATGTCCTCACCCCTTTTTCTCAAGGTTTTTGATTTTCATTATCACCTGGTCTGCCTCGTCCCGTTTGTCTATGCGCAAGCATTTCACATGAGATTGTTCTTTTAATTTGTGAAAAAGCTTTTCGTTTTGATGAATCACCTCTGGATAGACTTGAAATGCATATGAGAAAAATTGGAGCGCGTTCCCCATTCGCTCCTTATTTCCATTCCAAAGTTTCTCCCTTGTGATGAGCCGTTTGAATGTCCTTTTCAAGAGACGGGGGAATGTCTGTCTTCTCTTTATATCAAGCCAAATGATCGTATCAGCATATTCAGCCAATATGTGGTGAACAGATGAATATTGACCATCAACGACCCATTTCTTTCGTTTAACAATTTCATTGACGTTATCGATAAACACCGGCTTATCTGTTTTTTTTCCAGTTCGCTTGCCAGAATAGGGCATCGAGCTCATAGTGAGGTAACGTTAACTCCTGCTTCAATTGATGTGCAAGGGTTGTTTTTCCAGATCCAGGCGGACCGACAATCCAAATTCGCTGGCTAGCTCCTTTATTGTTCAAGTTGTTCCCTCCGTTACAGAACACATTGATACTTTTGAATGTCGTTTCTCACTTTTACTAGCAGATCAAGTGCTTCATCCCAATTTAGGTTTTCTGTTAATTCAAATACGGGCGTTTCGCTTGAATGAATGGACACATCTTTACATAATAGATCTAATGCTTCCGCCGAAAAGCCGTTTTCCTTTAACAGCTGGCCAAAAAGTGTATGCGCGGGAGTCAGTCTTGTATCAGGTGTACTAAAATAGTGAATCATTCCCGCCATTGCTTCTACAGGACCCGGTGACAGGTGAATGCCATTAAACCGAGTACACACGTTAGATAAACCAAACCGTTTTTGCTCCGACAGCAGCATGTGTTTAAAAGAACCCGCTTTAGCCTCTTTAGGATCCGTCGCACCGATGAAATCTTCTCTCAACATCCTCATTGGCTGCTTTGAAAAACATTCAATGACGATAATAGACTTTGCAGGTGCAGTGAACCACTCGATTTGACAAGGGTGGAATGAATTGAGCAGAAGCATTTTTTCTCCATCCACCTCGGCCTCTATGGCATATGTGCCTGCACCCAGCTTGTCTACCTTGACGTTTCGGGTTAAAAGCTCTAAACCAAATGGCGTGAGCTCTTTGTACTTTTGTAAAAATTGATGGCCTCCATATATGAAGTGTTCCTTCTTTTTAAACTCTGGGTATTTCAAAGCGAGCATCTTTTTTGCTGCATCTGACACTTCAATCAGACCGTTTTTAGAAATTTTATTTAGCGTCCCATATTGGTTTTCAATTATTTTCTTTTCTTTCAAATATAAGGATGATATAACGCGCACAGCTCCTATTTCTACATCACGATCATCTAATCGGTGGAGAAGTTCATCTAGTATTAGATCAAGCTGTACACCTTTATTGATGCTTGTTAATTCAGGCTTTAGCATCAACAGAAGATGGTGCTGGTTCAATTGTTGTTGTTTTCCAATTTCATATGGATGAATGGTCACTGCCAAAGGTTCTTTTGTATGAATACATGCATGAACGGCATCAATGACTCTTTTTTTCATCCTTTTTACCACATTGTCACGCCTTTAAAAATTAAATCTGTTGTCACATCGCCCATTGAATGAACCGCATTCATGACGAGGTCTTCAATTCTTTTTCTATCCACTTCATTTCCATCCCACTGCTGAATACGAACGGAAATTTCATCCGGGTTGTGGAGCGGTGCCTCTTTTGAAGTAAAGATATGCACTTCTGTTGGCTTTTGAATGGTCTCAAAAATTTGATCTGCCAGCCGTTGTGCGAGCACCCCATATAATTTTCCGGTATGATCAAGCGGATTTTTCCCAGCCGGCGCTTCTATACTCATAGACCGCATTGGGGTGATCAGTCCATTTAATCGATTTCCTCTTCCAACAACTCCTACATCGCCGGTATCTGCTACAGAACCTAGTGCTGTTAAGTACGGACGCCCATTGCGATCTGTAGCGTTCAGCATGAGGTCAGGCGTGAGGCCTAACGTTTCATGAATATAGTGAGCGATTTGATCTTGGCATTCTTTTTTGCGGGCAAAATACTCCTCAAGACTATGAATATCTTTAGCTAAAAATGGCATGTTCACAATGAGTTTAAAATCTTCATGACGTCTGCTTCCAAATATTTTTACATCCCAGCCGGTATCTGGATTGACCTTTTTAAATTCTGGTCCATTCACATAACGCTCTGTATAAAGAACCAGTTTCTCAAGACGGCTTAATGGCGCATGAGCATGCAGTAAGTTACAGTCGTTTGACACAAGCTTTGGATCACCGATTTCAATCATGTCCGTTTCAACCATCGGACGATATCGTGAATTTTTGCGGCCTGCCCCCTGATGATCAACGATTCGGCAGTCAATGACGAGATGTTCTTCAGGATCAAATCCTGTTGTCACCTCTGATAACACATCCTTTGCCGCATCGAAAAGAATCTTTTTAAGAGGAATGGGCTCATCGCCGTATGCGTATGCGCCTTTTCCAGCAAACACAACTTGATACGGTTTGACCATTGTCCCTTTCCCATACGAAACATCAGCATCTCCGCCAAGAAGCATGACTTTGTCAAACCAGTGGTGTGCCACTCTGCCGAAATGCTCCATGCAATATTGAGAATAGTATTGAGAAGCTCTTTCTGCTATAGCGTCACACATCGTATCTGGATGTCCTACACCTTTACGTTCCACAAGCTCATATGGAATTTGTTCGATATCTTGTCCATCACCTTTTAAAATATCAAGAATGGTTTTTTGAATGGTTTTCATTATCTATCGCCCGCTCTCTTTTAAAATATAAAAATATTAATCATTCATCTTAAAACAACATGAAACATTTGGTAATATATATATATTCTGTATGAAAGAGGTGTCTATTTTGATCAATGAATCGATCGTGCAGCGTCTGCAAGATACAACCACCGATATAAGGAAATTATTAGAACAACATCAAATTCCCGGCTGTTCCATTTGTATTTCTCATGAAGATGAGCACATTTGGTCATGGCATGCGGGCCTCGCTGATATTGAAAGCGGCACCCCTGTTACAAAAGACACAACCTTTCGAATTGGTTCTGTGACTAAGCCTTTTACTGCAATGGTTATGATGAAATTGCGAGAGGAAGGATCTATTCAACTCGATGCACCCATTCATACTTACGAACCACTACTTTCTTTCATAAAAAGTCACTTGTCTGAACCAATTCCACTCACTTTTCGAATGATTGCCTCTCATATCTCAGGCCTGCCCAAAGCACTCGACAAAGCCGTTCATTTACGAGATATGACTCTAGCTCAGTGTATTGAAATACTCACTATTTTCACACCGCCTTGGTCTATCATCAATTATTCTAGTCTTGGCTACTCTATATTAAGTAAAGTGCTAGAAAAGGTGAGTCATCAGCCATATAGAGAATTAGTGCACACCCATATACTAAAACCGCTCGATTTGAAGCAAACTGGATTTATTGAAACAGCATCCACAGCCAAAGGGTATACAGTTTCTTCCTCAGGCCTGTCCGGCGTATCCTATCCAAGTACTGAAACACCATCTTGGGAGGATGGTTCAAGCGGACTAATCTCCACAGCAGATGATCTGATTCAATTCATTCAAGCTCAATACGGTGCAAACAGCCTGCTTCATCAGCATTCACTAAAAGAAATGCAAAGCCCCGTTATGGTTGAAGAAGATTTCAGCAGAGGTGTTGGTCTTTCATGGTTTTTGAGACCTTTTAACGGATTCACCTTAGCTGAACATAGCGGAGAAATTAAAGGGTTCACCTCCTATATTGGATTCATTCCAAAGAGAAAATTAGGTGTTTGCATTCTATTGAACTCTGACCAAAGGCTCGCACGGCCAATTGCCGAAATGCTCTTTCAAATTTTGCTGCCAGCAGATCACGAGCAAATGAAAAAACGTGAAGACCGGCTCAAACGAATGTTTAGACAATCGTCTCTTTAAATCGAACTGACTTTTTTGTTTAACAGATCTGGAATGGCTTCTTGCAGGTGACGCGGATCACCCTCTAAATAAAAGCATGGCATGTTAAACAAGTGATGGATAAGCTCAGATGCCTTTTGCTCCAGAAAGGTATCTGACACATGCCGAAGTCCGAGCCAGCCTTTTAAATAGTCGGGATCTTCTGGTTCTCTTATATTTGCTGCCATAATGTCTTTTGCTCTTTGATCATCTTTTTTTACCGGCACAAGCCTAATCTCACCAGAACCTATTTTGAGTGATGGAAAAATCACCATATCTACTTTCGTAGAGCTTCTAATCGTTGTTCCTGTCATTTCAGCAGCTTCTTTTGGTGTAATTTCAAACTTACAGCCGCTCGCCCATTTTTCTTTTGCCTCTTCCTCTGTTGATATGGTTTCATCCCATATTCTTTTATCTTGAGACCGGCTGAATTTTTTGTTTTTCAGTTCCTGTATATTTGTTGTGGCTTGAACAGTTCCTACTCCAAGCGCCAAGCACATCGGCCATCCATACACAGTAAGTTCCTGATCTTCAAGCACTGAAATGGAACGATCGTTTGTGATAAAATCTGCTCCTCCATGATGCAAAAACTGCCACATAGTAGTTGACTTCCCGGCACCTTTATCGCCGATAATGAGCGCTCCTTTTTGGCCATCTTCAAAAGAGACAGCTGCAGCATGTGTAAAACATCCACCTTGATTTTCTAATGTTCTAAGGGCAATTTCTCGAACGATTCGCAGTGGACAGCGTATCGCAGATTCATTATTGTTTTTTCCAATCACAGCATAACGCCCTTTATTGACCGCCACACTGTGCGGCTCGTCACCTTCATGTGAGGCAAATAATACTTGACCGTCTAATTTTAATCGTTTGTAGGTAAACTTCCTTTTTGCTGTAATGGTTTCACCCTTTTGAAAGCAAGCACTGCGAACAGACTGTTCAAGCTCCGGATCAATAATAAACCGTATTTCAATCTGTGAAGGGATATCTCCCTCACGGCGATCCAATTCTTTTGGGATATAGTGTTCAATATCTTCAATCGCCAGCAATTCCATTGATAGAATATGAAAATGAATACCTGCAAACACAAATGATTTTTCATAAGGAAAATCGTTCTTCGGCTTTTCAAAAAGCGCTTTTATATCCATATCGAATCCTCCTCTTCAATTTGCTATTGCCTTTCAGGAAATAGCTGTATCGCTGGCTCCTCTTCAAGCTCATCGCGATTATCCAAGCTGAAAAAACGTTCCATAAAGGATTTTTTCCATATTTTCAAAGAACCGAAATCATTCTCTCCATAGGCTTCTAAGAATGATTGGTCACTCATATCTAGCTGATTCAATTGGTCAATATAGTTCGTTTGATACAATAAATCTAAAAACGTAAACGTGTAAAAAAGTGCTTTCTCGGCCCCTAATTCCTTCGCTCTTTCTTGCAAAGCATGCCAATCAAGGTGATTTTGCTCTTCAGCAAACATGACGTACTCCCTTACATCACAAAACTTAATCAAATTAAGATCTGCATGTAAGTAGACATACTGTACGTTTGTTGCCTCCTTATATAGATGAAAGGCAAGATGGATAAGAAAATCTAACGGCTGAAGCAAATAGACATCTGTTTGAAAAAAGGATTTTTCTTCAGCGGCATCCAGTAAAGCATTTGTGGCTTCGTAGTTTTTTTTCAGCTCAACATCATATGAGAAATCGACCCGGTGTACCTTTAAAAAATCTTCACCGCTTCTTTTAATATGTGAATAAAGATTCCCGGCATTCATTCTCCACATCATTTCTTCTTCTCTTTCAATCGGTATTTCCTGATCGGCTGCCCAGTCATATTTCCCGATGATAAACCCTTCCTTCTTGAGCAATGAAGAGGCACTCTTCCGGTCATCTGGATGAATTAAGAAATCAAGGTCTGACATCATTCGCAGTCCATAATCTTTGTACACAAGCGGGGTTAAAATAGCACCTTTAAGGGGAACCGCTTTCAGCTTTGCATTTCGGAATGTTTGTAAAAGACGCTTGAATTCTTTGAATCTCTCCACATTTTTTTGCCGATTCCCTATATAGTGATAGTGAAGCAAAAATTTGTATGTTGTCGTCATGCTTTTTTCATCATCAAGGCGAATCAAATGAGGCGTCATCAGCTGAAGCACCTTATGTCTTGATGCCAGCCCAATTAATTTAGGCATATCGATGCCATCTTTCAATAGAGCTCTAATAGACTCTTCTTCTTGTTCATTTAATTGAATACGTGAGCTAAGTAATAACAGCCTCTGCTCGTTTGAGAGAGTGGATTGATCCAAAACAGCCCGCATGTTTGACTACTCCTTCCCGTAAAACGATTGAAATCTAGTGATAAAACGAGAGCGCTTCCCTTTTCGATTGTCTGGCATGTCCAAATCATCAGTTAGTGTTTGAAACAATTGATCTGCCTCATATGCTTTTTCACTGTCATATTCAATTTCCAGTTCATAATCTGTGATGCCAAGATAGCTGCTTTGATCCAAATCGACTTTGAGGCCTTTCTCAATGTAAAAGGTTGTTCGTTCAGTGACTAATAGCCCTAACAATTCTGGCTGTTGAGTGATTGTTATCGGTAAAGACGTCATGATGTTCTGTATATCTAGTTTTTGCGGTAACTCCTCAATAGGTAATGACGTTTCTTCTCTTACTCTTTTATAGCCAGACGTTTGACTGGGGCGTTTGATTTCAAGTGTTAGTTTGCCGCTGATTTGACGGATACGTACGGTATAACCAAATCGTTTTAATAAAAAATCTGGTGTGTCGTAATAGTAATTGAAATTAAGTACATAAGTAGGGGTATGACTTTGAATGAACATGTCATATATGTGCTGAAAATCTGCTTGTGACAACAAATATTTGTACTCCTGCTCAACCATAACTCACCTCCAAAAAGTCTTATACGACAATGTCGGATTGTTCAATAAGCTCTTGAATGAGGGCAGTGCCTTTCTCTAAAGAAGTAAATGCCTGCTTTAATGAGTAACAAGGCACCTTTTCCGCTAGTGCGTTAAGAAATGGCTCTAGCCCTTCGGGTGTTGGCAATGTGAAATACGGTAATAAGAATTCATTATGTCTTCCAGGATTAATGACTGCATGCTGCTTCAAACGTTCCGCTGCTTCCTCTGGAGTCATTTTCGAAAGTTCTGCACCAGTTTGCCCGTGAGGTAAAAATTCAGGAAACACAATCACATCGATTTTCCCCATTGTTTTGACTTCACGTGAAAACCATTTTTCTAACTCCTCTGGATATACAAAATGATAGCTTTTATCATCCTCGTTAAATGGATGACTCGATGTTTGGAGTCTGTATGGGGTACCAAGCTTTTCAATGGCTTCAAACGAATCTTTCCGAATACTCATAGATCTCGGCCAGCCAGTTCCTGTGTACTCGGAGTTCGTATATGAAACACCGATATCATCGTTGGTGATATACTGGGCATCGGTTAATGATAATAAGGATAAAATGGTGGACGTTTTCCCTGCCCTTGATCCGCCTACTAGGGCAATTCCCTTTTTATTCATCTCCATCATGCCCCCATGCAAATAGATGAGTCCATCCTGATAACACAAAAGGCGAAGCAAAACTCTTATTAACCGAAGCGCATGCTGGGCTGTCCATCTGACATCTTTTGGTTCATCTATCACTATGACTTTTTTCTCTCCGTCATACAGGTAACGGCAGCGGGGCTCCATCTTCGTTTCGTAAAAGACTTCTTTAAGCGGTATTTCTTTTTGAATTTCTTGTGCATATTCACTGGTTAAAATCGTCCAAACGTCACCTTTATGTTTTTCTGTTATTTTGCTGCAATCAATATAGGGATGCACTTTACTTATAACTAAATTCTGAACTGATTCATCTGCACCTAATACGACCCGAACATCATTTTTTTGATAGCTTACATATGACAATGGATGCCACCCCTTATGATAGATTTATAAAAACAATTGCATTTTTTTCCTACATCAACCAAAATGTAACATATATCAATCTCTTAGAAAGGAGCCGCGGCATGAATGAATTGACAATAACTGAAGTTGAAGAAAAAATTGTCCAGCTTGTCATGAATAAGTTGTCTCTCAATGAGCAGCCAGGCCGGGATGATAGTTTAAAAGCTTTAGGATTAAATTCTGTCCAAATCGTCTCTTTTGTTATTTCATTAGAGGACACCTTTCATATTGCCTTTGAAGACGAAGAATTACATCCCGATCACTTCCGCACCTTAGATCGACTCTTCACTTTGGTTAAAAACAAACTGACTTAAGACGCTGTAATCACCTGGGCCATAAATAAAGAGCGGTAATGCGAGGAGGCTTCCATCAGCTCCTCATGAGTACCGCAGCTTTGAACAGCACCGCCTTCAAGTACATAGATCATATCTGCATTTTGTATGGTCGATAATCTGTGTGCAATAACAAGCAAGGTTCCGCCCCCTTTGGCATCGTCTATCCCTTGTTGAACCTTCCTTTCTGTCTGCCGATCTAGCGCGGAGGTCGCCTCATCTAATATAAGTAAATCAGCCTGTTTTAAAAGTGCTCTGGCGATAGCTAATCGCTGTCTTTGTCCTCCTGAGAGGGAAATCCCTCTCTCTCCAATGACTGTGTCAAAACCTTTTTCAAGCCCTTTAATGAAGGAAAGAATTTGTGCAACTTCACAAGCCTGTTCAAGTTGTTCCTCGGTCACATCATTTAATCCCATGATTAAATTCAGGCGTATAGTGTCTGGGAAAAAATAGGGCTCTTGCGGGACAACGGCTATTCGCTTTAATAAATGAGATGGCTTTATCTCTGATAGATCAACCCCATTCACTAAAATTCCCCCGCTATCTGGCTGGTAAAGTCCAAGTGTAAGCTTTGAGATTGTCGATTTCCCGCTGCCGCTCGCTCCAACAATCGCCACTTTCCTTCCCTTTGGAATATGAAGATTCAAGCCGTCTAAAGCGCCTTTAGATGTTTGTTCATAAGAAAAGCAAACATTTTCAAACACCACGTCTTCTACAGCATCTATTCGTTTTGTTCCTTTTTCTTCGTTTTCCATTTGCAGTACTTCTGCGATTCGATGAACAGATGCACGCTGCTGGAAAAATTCAAATACATACTGGAATAACTCTTGATAACTCTTCATTAATTGAGATGCGTATTGGTAAATGACGACAAATAAACCGATGGACATGCTTCCTGCTGCTACTTGATATGTGCCAAACACTAGAACTGATAGGATCCCAAACCATTTCAATGGCTCTGTTAAAAAAAGAAGCTTGTTTTGAAACTTTCCTTCCTTCATGACACGATCCATCATTTTGTTAAATAGCTTTTCATACAAACCGATTTCCCACTTGCGTCGATCAAATGCGACAACTTCCCTTGTAGAAGAAATTCCTTCTTCCACATGCACGAATAGGTCTGATTTTCTCTCCTGCACATCTTTTGCTATGTTTGTTGCCGTTTTCGCCATTTTTTTACCGACTATGAAATAACAAGCGCTTGCAAAAAGAAGCAAGAAAAATAAGACAGAACTCACAGATAGTAAAATGATAGATAAAACAACGGCCATAAAAATCGTTTGTACAATTTTCGGTATATGTAAAGCAGCCGTAACAGCAACTGTCTTCACATCTTGATTCAGCTTGTGTAAATAAAAACTAACAGGGTGAGTTTTATATGATCTCATGGATACTTGCTGAAGCTGATCTAACATCATTTTCTGCAATGAATGGTGGATAGTCAGATAGTTTTTATGCATCACATATGGGCTGGCAACAAACATCACAACATATACAAAAAATATAATGGCAAACAGCATCAAGATTTGGGAGAAATGCTGACTGATACCACTATGCAAAAGAACATCATCAATGAGCCACTTTTGCAGTCCTATCATGGCTAAATTAGCTGCTGCTTCAATCAAAACGAGTAAAAGAGCAAGGATGAGCATCCATTTTTGCCTTGTGATCAAAAGAAACAGCCAATTTTTTCTCATGTTACACCTGCCTCCTTTTCTGAGCGGTCAGACGCTAATTGGTAAAAATGCCCCTTTTTCCTCATCAATTCATTAAATTGTCCAGCCTCTAACACACAACCATCTTCTATCAAAATAATTCTGTCAAAATGTTTGACCGTTGATAAACGATGCGCAACTGCAATGACAGTAGATTCCTTAAATGTTTGGTGTAATGCCTGCTGGACTTTTTGCTCACTGACATTATCAAGAGATGCTGTGGCTTCGTCGAGTAATACAACACTTGGATTCTTAGCAAATAGCCTGGCAATCGCTATTTTTTGTTTTTGCCCGCCGGAAAGTTTTAATCCCCTTTCCCCGAGTATGGTGTCGTATCCATCTTCTAATTCTTTTATAAATGAATCACAGTCTGCTTTTTTTGCGGCTTCAATGATCTGTTGATCTGAAAGACTTGTATCTCCAAAACGAATATTGTCCTTTACACTCATGTTAAATAAGAACGTTTCTTGAAAAACAAATCCCATCGCATCTCTTATTTGACTAGTAGATAAACGGCGCAAATCGACTCCATTCATTGTAATCACCCCTGATGAGGGATCATAAAAACGTCCAATTAGCTTAAGAAGCGATGTTTTTCCTCCGCCGCTCGTACCGACCAGCGCTACTTTTTCCCCCTGCCGAATATGTAGATTCATCCCTTTTAATAAAGGAGGATGATTTGGATAATGAAAATCGACGTCATGAAAGACGATATCGCCTTCTACACGATCAAGGTGCACCGGCTGCTGAGGCTCTTTAATATCAGGTGTTTTTTTCATAAAATGATATAAAGGTTCAATTTGAAAGGTTAATATTCGTTGTTCTGTTAAAAGTGTGACAATGGAAGTAAGCATATGCATCGCTGAAAAATAATATAGTATATATGCCACAAAACCACCTGTCGTTAGCTGTCCAGTCTTTACAAGGTGGACACCGATAACAAAAGTGGCAAGAGCACCAATATAATAAGTCAACCTGCGGTTGCTTCCTCGTAAATAGGCGAAAAAAACATTTTTTTCATGATCTTGGCGCACTTTTTCATGTAATGTTTGAATCCGTTCCATATCCCATTTCATATAGCCTAAAATTCTAAGCTCTTCCATCGAAGCAAGACTTTCGTATAATTTTGTTTGCAGCGTGCGAAAACCTTCCGCACTTTGTCTACCGTAGATCGTTGCCTTTTTTTCAAGCCATGGTCCGAAGACATAGTAGAGTATAAAACTTGGAATGATGATTAGTGTGAGAAAAATAGAAATGTTTATCATAAAGTAAAGTGAGATGGCGATAAATAATATCTGATTGATAAATTGTGGGAAGTATCGTCTGTAAATTTCTTGTACAGCTCGTGTCTGTGTGTTAACAAAGGAGAGTGTTTCACTAACAGAATGTTGTTCGTAGTATGAGAAACCAAGTTGACGAATTTGCTGGAAGGCAGCAAATTGTGAATCTCTTGAGGCTTGTTCAATTAATTTTCTTTGCCATAAATTTCGTGCGGCTGTCAGTATAATACCAAGTACAATTAAGCCAGTCAGTCCTAACAATAAACCATTCATTTTTGAAAAGTCTTTTGCTGGCAAAATGGTCTCAATAAAATATTGAATAAATTTCGGTATTATGAGCTCGCTCAAGGTAATAACGAAACCACTCATAATAACTAGAATCACTTTACCTGTATAAGGCTTTAAGAATGAAAGTGTCCATAAATAAACACGCCATAACTGCTTTGAACCCTTGTCGATTTGTTTCAATCCATCACCAGCCTTTTGCTCTTTTTCAACAAAAAACGGAATTTTTTTACATCTTTTTCGATCCTTGTTTGGATTATATAAAATGTTTTTAGTCATGACAATGTGTAATTTGTATCATTATAACAAAAAAGACAGTGACTTCCATCACTGCCTAATCGTCCTATATTTCACTGTTATCTAGTGATACGCGCATACCACTCAGGCTCTATTTGATTAAAATAATCATGATCTTTTAGCACATTTTCTAGTCTTTCAATCATCTCATCCATTTGACCCGGATCGAATTTAATGACCCACATAATCGATGAAAAGATACTCATTGCGACATAAACAGAGTAAAGCAGCCAAAAGTCATCTGGAATGTTCCCATCAAAATATCCATTGATTTGACCAGCCGAAAAGGCTTCACTAGTTTCTCTGCTGAAAAGAGCTACTTTATAAAAATCGTGAATGGGATCTCCCCAATCAAAATTGTTAAAATCTATAACACCTGCATATTTATTATTGTTTACAATAATGTTCCCTAAATGAAAATCATCGTGCTGAAATTGATTAGGCCTGCCTTTCACAATATCTATGTGCTTTGCTATAAACTGAGCCACTTTTTCATCCCCTTCAAGGGAGATACCGCTTTCCCGATAAGCCGTTAAATATCGATGATGCTTTTTCATGACACGATCTTCCCAAGATTCGATGTGTGAAGGTGCCGGATATTTATGCATATTTCGTAAATCCTGACCTGCACTTACCCCGAGAGCATACTGCTTTTCTTCCGTTAACTGACTCATGATTTCTTTTGCTTCCTGGCCTTCTATAAACGATAAAATATAGTACACTTGCTGTTTTGCTTCTAGAACACCGATGTCCACTGGATCAGCACACTGAACACCGTGACGTCTTAATTCATATAGCAGCTCAAACTGCGTCTTTATTTTGCCATACTGGTCTTGATCTGTGAATCGAAGGACATATTTTTCACCTGATACCGTAGTCATGACCCATTTTTCATCCCGAGAATACCCTTTATCGATCTGGTCTATGATGACTGCTTCTTTTAATAAGGGAATGTGCTGCATAAGGTCTGTTTTATTCATGGATTGATTCATCCTTCCAGTCTCTTTTCTTCTCACTCTACCAAATATTTCATTTGAATAGAATGATCAACAATTCCTATTTATGTCGAAACTGCTTTACAATGTTTTTCCATTCTAATATAGTTAATTTATGTAAATGATAGAAAATTTGTAAAAGGGAGCGTTGCAGATGAAAGAAACGACGGATGTCCTTTCACTTTCAAGTCAAGTAAAAGATTTGGTTCTGCGTTCTTTGGATGATAGCAGCAAGGTTTCTATTGGTGCAGATGAAGAATTAACAAATCACGGTCTCGATTCGATTAAAGCAGTTTCACTCATTTTGGAATTAGAAGAGGTTTTTGATATTCAATTTGCAGATGAGGAATTACTGACAGAGCACTTTTCGACAATCAATAAAATTGTTCATCAGCTGCAAAACAAGTTAGCTGATTAATCTTTTTGCATGAAAAAAAGGCATCTCTTTAAAAGACATGCCTTTTTTGTTTAAGCAGAAGGTACATCACCCGTCGGACTAATAAGCGAGAGCGCATAATCTTCTGTAAATATGCGTTTAGATAAGTTATTCACGCCGTCTAATGTGACGTTGTTGATTTCGTCAATAATTTCATCGAGTGTCCGATGTTTACCAAGGAGCAGTTCATTTTTACCGTTTCGGCTCATCTTGCTGTTTGTGCTTTCAAGGCTGAGCATGAGATTGCCTTTCATTTGCTCCTTAGAGTTCTCTAGTTCTTTCTGCGTGATTCCCTCACGCTTTAAGACGTCTAATGTTTGTAAGATGGTCTCAGAAAGCAGGTTAAGCTGCTTCGCTCCAGTTCCGCCATAAATCGTCAGCATTCCATTGTCTGCAAATGAACTGTGATAGCTGAAGACAGAATAAGCAAGTCCTTTGTCCTCTCTTACATCTTGGAATAACCGGCTGCTCATGCTTCCGCCAAGAACATTATTTAAGACGATTAGGTCATAGATGCCCTTATCTCCAGCTGGAAGGCCATTAAAGCCCAGGCAGAGGTGCGCTTGTTCCGTTTCCTTTTTGCGTGTGAGCTTGTCATAATGAAATGCTGGAGCTTCTACAGGCTGCTTTTTCCCTTTTCCTTCATAAGAGCCAAATAGCTTTTCAACCTCACGAATAAAGGTCTCATCTACGTTCCCTGCAACAGAGATCACGACGCGGTCCGGGGTATAGAATTCATCCATATATTTTCTAAGTGAGTCTCCGTTAAAGGTTGAGAGTGTTTCCTCTGTTCCTAAAATCGGATATCCTAATGAATGATCACCATAAATGGCTTTGCTTAATAAATCATGAACGATGTCATCAGGTGTATCCTCATACATTTTAATTTCTTCGTACACCACATTTTTTTCTTTTTTCAGCTCTTCTTCATCAAAAGATGAGTGAAAGAACATGTCGCTTAATACATCGAGGGCATAGCCAGCATGTGAATCAAGCACCTTTGCATAGTAGCAAGTGTATTCTTTTGATGTAAAGGCATTCACCTGACCACCAATGCGGTCAAAGGATTCTGCGATATCACGTGCAGATCTTGTCTTTGTCCCTTTAAAGAACATATGCTCTAAAAAGTGTGAGATCCCATTAATTTCAGGTGTCTCATGTCTAGAGCCTGTTCCAATCCAGACGCCAATTGCGACAGACCTTACAGTGGGATTGTTTTCGAGTACAATTCTTACTCCGTTTTGGCAAGTATACGTTTTGACCAAGTTTTGCTCCTCCTATTCAACAAACAGATCGCATCACGGATGTCTTTTTTCACTTAGGAGGTCTGAAACCGTCCCTAATTCATATCCTCTTTCCTTGATTTGAGTGATAAGTGCGTCAAGACTTTTCGCCGTTGCATCTGTTGGATGCATTAATATCATCGCCCCATTGTGAATTTTCCCAAGCACCCGCTTTTGTAAAATAGCCGGTGATGGTTTTTGCCAGTCGATCGTGTCCACTGTCCACATAATGGTTTCCATGCCTTCTTGTTTGGCAAGCTTGACTGTTTCATCTTTAAAGCTGCCGCTTGGAGGCGCAAACCATTTTGGTTTCTTCCCAAGGGATTCTTCAATTTGGCGATTTGTTTTCGTTATCTGCTCTAATGCTCGTTCTCTTGTCAGTGTGCGCATATCTGGGTGATTGTATGAATGATTTCCAATTTCATGACCATCTGCCACGATTTTTTTAGCAAGCTCTGTGCTTTTTTTCACCCATTTGCCCTCTAAGAAAAAGGTCGCCTTGACTTGATGCTTTTCGAGCGTCTTTAACATGTTGATTAAATGCTCGTCACCCCAAGCCACATTGATCAAGAATGCGTTCATTTTTTTATCTGGATGCCCTTTATAAATGGGCTCAGCACCAAGCTCATGTAAATGAGTAGATGGCTTTGTTTCTTTCAACACAAGCAGCTTTTCATCGAATGTTCCTTGTTTCTTCATTTTTTCGTAAGAAGCATCGATATCGACTGTCTGTCCATTTAAGCCAGGCATCTTTTTCCACACTTTATCAATCTTAGCATTTTGCGCCTTTACTTCATAGTCAGAAGACTTCGATTCAATCTCCTGATATAAAATATCTTTTGAAACAGATGCAACCTCGGCATGCTCTTTCATTGATTCAATATATGTAACAGCAGCCGGCTGCTTCATCGTTTGATAAGACACGAGCAGTAAAAATACAAACACAATGAATGGTAACGTTTTTTTCAATGGTTGTCCCTCCCCTTTACCACAAATTATGATGGGGAGAAACAAGCTAGAACTATTGTTAGCGCAAGAAAAGAAAGAAGCCTGGCACGGATACCTGGCTTCTAACACATTTTATTTGATCTCATTAAGACTGCTTTTCTTCTTTTTCCTTTTCTTCACGTAAAACAGCTTTGCGAGAAAGGTTCACACGGCCTTGTTTATCGATTTCAGTGACTTTGACAAGTAATTCATCGCCAATTTTCACGACATCTTCTACTTTGCCCACACGCTCAAGCGCAAGCTCAGAAATATGAACAAGTCCATCTTTTCCACTGAAGATTTCAAGGAAGGCACCGAATTTTTCAATGCGTTTTACTTTACCTAGATAAAGCTGTCCTACTTCAACTTCTCTCACAAGATCTTCAATGATTTTCTTCGCTTTTTGGTTCATATCTTCTTCTGTAGAAGAAATAAAGATTGTACCATCTTGTTCGATATCAATTTTCACACCGGTATCTTCAATGATTTTATTGATTTGTTTACCGCTTGGTCCAATGACATCGCGAATTTTATCCGGATTGATCGTCATCGTTAAGATTTTTGGTGCATAACGAGACAATTCTCCTCTAGAAGCAGGAAGCGTTGACAGCATGCTGTCTAAGATTTCCATTCTCCCTTTTTTCGCTTGTTGAAGAGCCTCTTCTAAGATGTCTTTTGATAGACCATCGATTTTGATGTCCATTTGAAGTGCTGTTACACCTTTTGATGTACCTGCCACTTTAAAGTCCATATCTCCAAGTGCATCTTCCATTCCTTGAATGTCTGTCAACACTGTGTAGTATTCACCAGATTTCACAAGTCCCATTGCAATCCCTGCAACTGGTGCTTTAATTGGAACACCCGCATCCATCATCGCAAGTGTGCTTGCGCAAATACTTGCTTGTGAAGTAGATCCGTTTGATTCTAATACCTCTGAAACGAGGCGAACCGTATAAGGGAAATCTTTTTCGGATGGAATGACTGGTTCTAGTGCACGTTCACCTAGTGCGCCATGTCCGATCTCACGACGGCCTGGACCGCGCATTGGACCTGTTTCACCAACACTGAATTGCGGGAAGTTGTAATGGTGCATAAAGCGTTTTGATTCTTCAACACCTAGACCATCAAGAATTTGCACATCGCCAAGTGCACCTAAAGTACAAATACTGAGCGCCTGTGTTTGTCCTCTTGTAAATAGGCCTGAACCGTGCGTTCTTGGCAGAAGTCCTACTTCTGAAGAAAGTGGACGGATTTGATCTACGCCGCGTCCATCTGGACGTACTTTCTCTTCAGTGATTAAACGGCGAACTTCGTTTTTGACAAGCTTGTTTAAGACATCTTTCGCTTGTTTAATCGTCGCTTCGTCACGTTCTTCTGCTTCAAACTTCTCTACTACAGCTTTTTTCACAGCACTGATTGCATCCTCACGCGCATGCTTCTCATGTACTTGAATCGCTTTCAGCAGGTCAGCTTCAGCAAGTGCTTTTACTTCGTCTGCTAACGTTTGATCAACTTCATATAAAGGAATATCGATTTTTTCTTTACCGACTGCCTTCACAATTTCTTCTTGGAATTCAATTAAGCGTTTGATCTCTTGGTGACCGTACATGATCGCTTCAAGCATTGTTTCTTCCGGTACTTCATCAGCACCAGCTTCTACCATGTTGATCGCATCTTTTGTTCCGGCAACCACAAGATTGATGTCACTTTGTTCAAGCTGCTCCACATTTGGGTTAATGATCAGCTTTCCATCCACTCGTCCTACTGTAACGCCGGCGATTGGTCCCTCAAATGGAATGTCAGACACACATAAAGCTAAAGATGAGCCAAACATTGCAGCCATTTCAGATGAGCAATCTTGATCCACACTCATGACGATACTAATGACTTGTACTTCGTTTCTAAATCCATCTGCAAACAGCGGACGAATTGGTCTGTCAATTAAGCGGCTCGCAAGGATAGCCTTTTCACTTGGACGGCCTTCTCTTTTAATGAAGCCGCCAGGAATTTTACCTACTGCGTATAGTCTTTCTTCGTAGTTCACAGTGAGCGGGAAGAAATCAAGTGGTTTTGGTTCTTTAGAAGCTGTTGCTGAGCTAAGCACAGCCGTATCTCCGTAGCGTACGAGGACCGCTCCGTTTGCTTGCTTTGCAAGCTGGCCAGTTTCAACTGTCAGTTGACGTCCAGCCCAGTCTATGGTGAAGACATGTTTCTCTTGTCCCATTCTGAGATAAACTCCTCTCTTATCGTAAAGTTTTAGTTAGTTCTTATTATGAACAAAATGATTTTCACATATCAATGTGAAAGCTGTATGTAGAAGGGTTTTTGCCATTCTTTCAACATTTTAACCATAAAATATTAGTGATTATACGATAAAAAAGCGGGAATCCTCCCGCTTTTTACGATTATCGACGTAAGCCTAGTTTGTTAATTAACTCACGGTAACGAGTTACGTCTTTATTACGTAGATACGTAAGAAGATTACGACGTCTACCTACCATTTTCAAAAGACCGCGACGTGAGTGGTGATCTTTCTTATGAGTACGTAAATGCTCGTTCAAGTTGTTAATTGATTCTGTTAGGACAGCGATCTGAACTTCTGGAGATCCAGTATCAGATTCGTGTGTTTTGAACTCATTAATTAATTGCGTTTTACGCTCTTGAGTAATTGCCATCCTGTTTCACCTCCAAATCATGTTAGCCCCATCTACCTCGCAACCGTCGGTGAAGTCGGTTTGCCAAGTAAGTGGTTTTAAAGCTACAGGAATAATCATACTAAAAATATGCTGAATTTGCAAATGGTAGAGCAGTTTTTCTATGATTTTTTTGTTTGTTTTAGCTGATCTTGAAAAAACTGAATCGCTTCTTCTTTATCTTGGCTGATTTGAGCCGTCAGCTCCTGGATTCCGTTAAATTTTCGTTCACTGCGAATGCGCTTGAACCATTGTAATTTAATCGGCTGGCCATATATTTCTTCATTAAAATCAAAAAGGTTTACTTCAATGGCAGGCTGATCAGGACGCTTTTCATAGAATGTTGGTTTATAGCCAACGTTACAAACGCCGTCATATTCTTTGCCTTTCACTTCTGCTCTTACTGCATATACCCCTGTTGGCGGAATAATGTATTCAGCAGATAAGCCGACATTAGCTGTCGGAAAACCGATCGTCCGTCCGCGTTTGTCTCCATGGATGACAATACCACGAAGCTGATAAGGTTTTCCTAATAGCTCGCTCACATATTCTACATCCCCATTTTTTAATGCGGAACGGATGAGAGTGGAGCTGACTTTTCGGTCTTGATTGGAAAGCTTAGGTACAATAGTTGCCGTGATACGCCCTTTTCCGTATTCATCGAACGTTTCCATTGTGCCTGCACCAAAACGGCCAAACGTAAAATCAAACCCCGCTACTGCGTGCTTCACATTCAGTTCATCCAAATATTGATCCACAAACTCTTGAGGAGATAGTGCTGCAAAACTCTCGCTGAATTGCACGATGTATAAATAGTCAGCGCCCAGCTGTTCGATGAAATCAATTTTATCCTCAAGCGGTGTAATTAAGTCTTTTGGTTCCCGTGCCTTTTGCAAAACATGTGATGGGTGCGGATGAAAGGTCATAACCGCTAAGACCAATCCTTCTTTTTTCGCAATGCTTTTTGCTTCATCAATGACTTTTTGATGCCCGAGGTGAACACCGTCAAAGTAGCCCAAAGCCATGACAGATGGGACTTGATTCTTTTGATTCAATGTATGTGGGTGTGAAATATGTATAGTCTTCACGAGATGTCACCTTTTCTTTAAGATTGCTTGTCCTGAGATAAGATCTTCGCCGGCTTCATCAGGTTCTGTTTGGTCGGGTGCTTCATATATATCGCCAGACAACGACCTGAAGGAGCAAATACAGCGACACGATCCTCCTCTGCGAAATGAGCAAATTCATCAGGCATTGGCAGGACTGCACCGTTTTCCACTTTACTTGCTAATGTATCATTTATCTCCCATTTCGGCAAATGATTGAGCGCACGCTCGATCGGGACAAGGTGCTCATCTACAGTTCCATCCTCACTTATATCTCGCAGCTCATCCAGCGTGATACATTCATCAAGTGTAAAATCGCCAGACCCTGTGCGAATGAGATGTGACATGTGAGCTGGAAACCCTAGTTTCTTCCCGATATCAACCGCTAAAGTTCTCACATACGTTCCCTTTGAGCATAGAACGGTGAATCTAAATGACACGCTACCATCCTTATATGTGACAGGTGTTGTCCGCTCGATACGGTGAATGGTAATTTCACGGCTCGGCCGCTCGATTTCAATGCCTTCTCTTGCATATTCATAGAGCTTTTTCCCGCCAATTTTCACAGCAGAAAACATGGGAGGAATTTGTTCAATGGTTCCTTCAAACTGCTTCAGCGCCGCATCAATTTCTTTTTCTGAGATCGGTTTTTCCACCTTTTTCACTTCTACGATCTCACCTGTTTGGTCTTCTGTTGTTGTAGAAAAGCCAATCGTGATTTCCGCATCATACGTTTTCGATTTATCTGTTAAGTATTCTACGATCTTCGTTGCTCTTCCGATACAAATAGGCAGAACACCTGAAACCTCTGGGTCAAGGGTGCCTGTATGTCCAACTTTTTTTGTGTGCAAGATCTTTCTTACTTTAAACACACAGTCGTGAGAGGTCATGCCTCTTTCTTTATGTAATAAAAGAACACCATTTATCATCTGCGTTCTCTCCTTTCATAAACGATGAAAAAGGACAGACGATCATCGCCTATCCTTATTTCAACGTCTTATTCGTGATCTTTTGTGTTTAATTCAGCAATCAGGCTTTCAATTCGGTTTCCGTAATCTACGGATTCGTCGAATTCAAAATGCAGTTCTGGTGTTTTGCGAAGTCTGATTCGATTGCCAATTTCAGAGCGGATATACCCTTTGGCCTTTGCAAGGCCTTTTAAGGTTTCCTCCCTTTTCTTCTCGTCGCCAAGAACAGAAATGTAGACTTTGGCAATTTGCAAATCACCGGATACTTCGACATCAGTTACAGTCAAAAAGCCGATTCTTGGATCTTTTAGCTTTCTGCCTAAGATGTCGCCCAATTCTTTTTTCATTTGCTCACCCACACGGGTTGCTCTCATACTCATGATCTTATCACCTCTAATTAAAACCACTCAGTTTTCGTGATCGTTCGTTCAATTTCAGGAAAAGAATCGATAAAGCTTAATACACGCTGAAGCTCCTTTTCCACTTGAACCCGAGATGAGGAAATCACGGCGATTCCGATTGATGTACGCTGCCATGTATCCTGGTAATCCATTTCAGCAATGGTTACATTGAATTTATGACGCGTTCTTGTCAATATACGCTGAAGAACCGCACGTTTTTCCTTCAGTGAGGATGCATCATAGATCATACACTCACATTCGGTATAACCGATCATTTTCTTTCAATTTCTTGCATAACGAATGATTCCATAACATCACCTTCACGGATATCATTGTATTTCTTAATGGTAATACCACATTCATAGCCTTGTGAAACTTCTTTCACATCATCTTTAAATCGTTTTAACACGTCAACTTCGCCTTCAAAAATAACGACGCCGTCACGGATTAAGCGGATTCCGCTATCTCTTGTAATCGTTCCTTCAGTCACATAGCCGCCTGCAATTGTACCGATTTTAGATACTTTGAACGTTTGACGAACTTCAACTTGACCGATAACTTTTTCTTCATATTCAGGGTCAAGCATCCCTTTCATCGCAGCTTCAATTTCATCGATGACTTTATAGATAATGCGGTGCAAGCGGATATCTACGTTCTCTGTATCAGCTGTGCTCTTCGCATTTCCGTCAGGGCGTACATTAAAACCGATCACGATGGCATTAGAAGCACTTGCTAAAATGATATCTGATTCTGTAATCGCTCCAACACCCGTATGGATGATTTTCACTTTTACGCCTTCTACTTCAATTTTTTGAAGAGCTGCCGTCAATGCTTCAGCAGAACCTTGTACGTCTGCTTTTACGATTAAGTTGATATCTTTTACTTCACCTTGTTTGATTTGCTCAAATAGGTCGTCTAGAGATAATTTCGCTTTATCTGAACGTTGTTCGTCCAGCTGCTTAGAAGCACGCGCCTCACCGACTTGACGAGCTGTTTTTTCATCTTTGAATACGAGGAACTGATCCCCTGCATTCGGTACATCATTTAAACCAGTGATTTCAACAGGTGTAGATGGTCCTGCTGTTTTCACGCGGCGGCCGATGTCATTGACCATTGCACGTACACGGCCAAATGTATTTCCAACAACAATTGGGTCACCTACATGAAGTGTACCTGTTTGAACAAGGAGGGTTGCAACAGAACCTCTTCCTTTATCAAGCTCAGCCTCGATGACAGTCCCTTTTGCCGCACGATTTGGGTTGGCTTTCAGTTCTGCAACTTCGCTGACAAGAAGGATCATTTCGATCAATTCGTCAATGCCTTCACCTGTTTTTGCAGATAGTGGAACGAAGATCGTTTCACCGCCCCAAGCTTCTGGTACAAGACCATGCTCAGTTAACTCCTGCATCACACGGTCAGGGTTCGCTGTTGGTTTGTCAATTTTGTTGACAGCGACAATGATTGGCACTTCTGCCGCTTTTGCATGGTTGATGGCTTCAATTGTTTGCGGCATAACACCATCATCTGCTGCAACGACTAGAATTGTCGTATCCGTTACTTCGGCACCACGTGCACGCATCGTTGTAAATGCTGCGTGTCCAGGTGTATCAAGGAACGTAATTTTTTTGCCGTTTTCTTCAATTTGATATGCACCGATATGCTGCGTGATTCCACCTGCTTCGCCTTCGACGACTTTTGTCTTACGAATGCTGTCAAGAAGAGTTGTTTTCCCGTGGTCAACGTGTCCCATGATCGTCACAACTGGAGGGCGTACTTGCATATCTTCTTCTTTATCTTCAACTTCATACTTTTCAAGTTCAGTTTCTTCTAAAATGATGACTTCCTCAACTGGAACACCATATTCAGAAGCGATTAATTCAACTGTATCTTTATCAAGTTCTTGGTTGATCGTTGCCATGACACCAAGCATCATCAGCTTTTTGATGATTTCAGCTGTTTCTTTTCCAAGCTCATCAGCCAGCTGGCCGACGGTCATTGAATTTGTAAATTCAATTTTTTCAGGAAGCTCTTTTTTAGGCTTCACAGGTCTAGCTTGCTGATGCTGCGGTTTGTTATTTCCACCGCGTTTGTTTTTGTTTTTATTTTGGTTGTTGTTTTTTTTGTTTTTATTAAATTGATTATTCTGCACGTCATTCTTCTTTCTATCATTGTTTTTGTTAGATGATTGTTTTTTTTGTTCTGCGGGTTTCTCGTTAGCTGTCTCTTTTGCTTTGGCTTTTTTATAGATAGCGTCTAGCTTTTTCACAGTGTCGTCTTCAAGCGTCGCCATGTGGTTGTTCACTTCCACGTTCATATCCTTAAGCGCTGCTATAATATCTTTACTTGAAACATCTATGGCTTTTGCGTATTCATATACTCTCACTTTAGCCATTCGTTCACCCCCAAATAAATTAATCGAGCAAGCTTATGAGCTTCTTAGCGAAGCCTTGGTCAGTGACAGCGACAACTACGCGAGCTTCTTTCCCAATAGAACGTCCGAGAACGGAACGGTCTTCAACTTTTCTAACCGGAACATTATAAAATTTGCATTTGTCAGATACCTTTTTCTCTGTGTTAGATGAGGCATCTGCTGCAAGAAGAACCAGCTTAGCACGCGCATGTCTAATTTCTTTGATCACCAGATCTTCTCCTGACACGACTTTACGAGCTCGATTTGCTAGACCAAGCAAAGGATACCATTCAGATTCATTCATTTGGTTTTTTCACCTTTTCAGCTAGTTCTAGTAATTCTTCAAATATGTGTTCGTCAATCTGTGTCTGAAATTGCTGCTGTAAACTGCGTTTGTTCTTTGCCGCAAGAATGGTTTCTTTATCGAGAGAAAGGTAAGCTCCGCGTCCGTTCTTTTTTCCGGTTGCGTCAACAGACACTTCACCTTCTTTAGAACGAACAACACGGATCAGTTCTTTCTTTGGTTTCATTTCTCCCGTCACGACACATTTTCTAAGCGGGATTTTTTTTCGGCTATTCACCTTTAACATCACCTCTTATTCGTCAGATTCCTCAGCTACTGGTTCAGCCTCTAAGAAAAGAGATTCAGAGTCTTCAGTTCTTGGGAAAATACCGAGTTCCCTTGCATCTGTTTCGCTTTTAATGTCAATTTTCCAGCTAGTCAGCTTTGCTGCAAGACGAGCATTTTGACCTCTTTTACCAATCGCTAATGACAGCTGGTAATCAGGGACAATGACTGTTGTCGCCTTGTCTTCTTCATTCACAATGACATCAAGTACTTTTGATGGACTCAGCGCATTGGCAACAAATTCAACCGGGTCATTAGACCAATGGACAATGTCAATTTTTTCGCCTTTTAGCTCATTGACAATTGCTTGTACACGCTGACCTTTTGGTCCAACACATGAGCCAACTGGATCAACATCAGGATCATCTGTACGAACAGATATTTTAGAACGGTCCCCAGCTTCTCTAGCAACCGATTTAAGCTCTACAGTACCATCATAAATTTCTGGCACTTCAATTTCAAATAAACGCTTTAAAAGACCTGGATGTGTTCTAGACACATAAATTTGCGGTCCTTTAGTTGTTTTTTCCACTTTTGTAATGAACACTTTAATGCGGTCATGCGGTTTGTATTCCTCATTTGGCATTTGTTCATTGACAGGAAGAAGGGCTTCGATTTTGCCAAGTGACACGTAAATGAATTTACTGTCAATTCGCTGAACGATTCCCGTCATAATGTCTTCCTCGCGGTCGATGAACTCAGTGTAGATCACACCACGCTCTGCTTCTCTCACTCGCTGCGTCACAACTTGTTTCGCTGTCTGAGCTGCAATGCGTCCGAAGTCTTTTGGTGTGACTTCAATCTCAACGACGTCACCAACCATGTAATTCGGGTTAATATTGGCTGCATCATCTACTGAGATTTCAAGGCGAGAATCATACACTTCATCTACAACATCTTTTCTTGCGAACACACGAATCGTTCCCGTTTCGCGGTTTAAATCAACACGAACATTTTGCGCTTGATTAAAGTTACGCTTATATGCAGAAATGAGTGCAGCTTCTATTGCTTCAATTATAATTTCTTTACTAATACCCTTCTCTTTCTCAAGAACAGTCAGGGCATCTAACAACTCACTACTCATTTTTATGGTTCCCCCTTATATCAATGAAAAGGTTAATTGAACGAAACTGCTAATCTTGCGTTAGCTATTTTTTCGTATGGAATATTGATCTCTTTCTTTCTTGTCTTGATCTTCACTGTCACTGTTGCAATCTCACCATCAAAGCTTGTAAGCTCACCTTCAAATGCTTTTTCACCATCAATTGGTTCATATGTTTTCATGAAAACATTTTTTCCAAGTGCTTTTTCAAAATCAGCTTTTTTCTTTAATGGGCGCTCCGCTCCAGGAGAGGACACTTCAAGAAAGTAGTTTTGGCTAATCGGATCTGCCTCATCAAGCTTTTCGCTCAAGGCTTCGCTCACTTTGGCACACTCTTCGATATCGACGCCTTTATCAGAGTCAATAAACACGCGAAGGAACCAGTTTTGACCCTCTTTGACAAATTCAACATCAACGAGTTCAAGCTGTAAGCCATCTAAAATTGGCTGCACCATTTCGCTTACGACATCCACTACTTTTTTGCTCATTCTCTTCCTCCTTGTGCTTTCGATAAACGCTCTTATCAATCATTCTGCATAAAAACCCTGCTTTATGTGAGCAGGGGGAGCAGAAAACGGATGAATAATGTCGAGACAAAAATTGCCTGTTCAATACAAAAGAGCGGGTTTCCCCACTCTTGTCTCGGTAATCGTTAGCATTTCCATAAAAACTATACCATATCCAATTTTTTTATGCAAATGAAGTTCCTCCTTAAAATAGGTACTCGTTCATCGATTACTGCAGCATGTTCAGTACCATTAATAACCTCTCTCTTCCTTTATATAGACGGAAAGCCACTCTGACCAGAACGGGCTGGGAATAATGCAGCTGTATGCAATGAGAGCGAAGAACAGGGCCCCTATGAAAGAAAGTAATATCTACACTAAGTCATTTCTATTTCGAAAAAACATTTTGTATGACACAGGGTGGGTATTCATATAGAAGAAAAGAGTGTATCAGTTCAAAGCTCCCTAATGGATAAAAACTTCAACGCTAAAGAAATAAACAGTTCAATTTTAATCCCTTTGCTCCCTCACTTCAAAGAAACAAACGCCACTTTAATTTTTAGCGAATAGCAATTTAGAGATCATTCACATTATACATAAAGAAAGAACCATGTTTACATGGAGTTATTCTATCCAGACTGTTTAATAAGCCATGCATGTAAAAGTAAAGGTGTCTTCTGTTCTGAACTGCTATATTCGTCTGGAACCTGTCTTAACGTTTGTTGTAAATTTTCATTTCCTATTAACGATAAAAACTCCATACTAAATGGGCTAAATCCTCCAATTATAGAAGTACCAATCTTATACATCATATCTTTTCTAGTTTTGGTCATATAGGTGAGTAACTGTTCGAACTCAGATAATGTCAAAGAGGCGTGATATTGATCATATAAATACAGTTCCTCTTCTTTGTTCTGAACTGAACTCAATCCACTTTCTAGACTATCTCGATTTAAATCAACAATATAAATAATAGATTCATTTGATAAATAAGGAAGTAGCTGTTCTAATAATGCTAACGGATCTTCAAATAGCCCAAAACACAAATGTATTAAAATCACATCATAACTTTTCGCATGTGATGAAAAATTTTTGATATCTGTACAAATAAAATTAGCTTTTATATTCAATTTATTTGCACAATGTATGGCTTCTTCCGATGAATCAATTCCAGTCAGATCAGCTAGAGGTAATTGCTTAGATACATACTCAAGCATCTGCCCTTGTCCACATCCTATATCTAAAATAGAGGTAGGGGTTTTTTTGAATGTTAGTTGATAATAAGAAATGAAAGTTTGAGCTGATAGAAATCGAGTAAATGATGTTTCTCGATTATCATAATTTGAACTTATTTTTCTTTTTTCTGAATCCAAAAACCATGACTGAGCCAGAGCTCTTTTTTCTTTAAGCTCTTTCATCTTTTCTTGTATTATCACAGGGTTTACCACCTTTATAAAAGCCTCACCAATCAGTTTCAGATAATACGGGAGGTTTCGTTTTGAAGTTCTTTATTTTGAGAGGTTGAAAAAAATGAATGAACAGATTATGTGAAATATGAAATGCTATCGCTGCTAGAATACCAAACGTTAAGTATGAAATAACAGTAATTAATGTAAAAAGCGACATATAAGCAATAGACTTAATACCACCTATTGGTATATGCAGCAAGATAAATCCTATTGAAGTGATACAGATTGATAACGCTACAGATTCCACAAAGTTTGTTAGTAATATTAACGGGAGAAAAAAACGCCAAATCAATTCTTCTGATAGAGCCGTTAATGGAAGAAAAAAGATCGAATCAACATTGACAACATATCTGCCTTTAAATACAACAACTTTGTTTTTTAATTTCCATAAAATTGACGGTAATAGGACACCTAATAAAAAGAAGAGTAAAATACCATACACATTTTTATTAGTTGAAATTTCAACTAAGAGCTCTTGAGAAAATGCTCCACAGCATATAGAAGCTCCGATAATCGTGAATCCATCATAGCTCCTCTGAGGAGTGATATAAGTTATTAACTTTCGATCGGATATTGGTTTATCTCTCTTGATTTTGATCGCCATTTTAGAGCTTAAGGGACCCAAAAAGTGAATAAGGATCCCTAAAGCTGCTACCATTGAAATCATCTATTTAAGTACCCGCAATCAATGTATAAATTGGGGCATCATCTACTCCATTAAATCCACCGATTAATTCCATTAACTCATCATCGATAAACCCTCCGAACGGTCGACTATTAATCTTCTGTGCAGTAGATAGAAGGATCATATTTTGCATGACATGTCCTGCCTCCATAAAAACGAAGCGATAAGAACGATGTCCATACTTAAATCGAGAACGCCAAAAATTAGCTGAAATGACTACAGCAAAAGCAAAATCTTGCACGGATTGTTCTTGTAACATTATTTTCTCAAATTCCTTTTCAGAGTAATCACCCATTTTAGTCAACCCTTTTCTATACGGATCGAAATGATAAACACCTTTGTCTAAAGAATCCACTTTGTTGGCTACAATAAATAGATCTAGAGGATAGAGTGCCCCGCCAGATGGTATAGGGCGTCTAGGTCCTTCTTTGCGCTCTACCAATCCATAACTCTTCTGTAAAACTGTTGAGAGTTGTTCTAATGAAACACTCCCCCCGCTAAAATAATCTGCACTTCTTCGTCCCTTTATGACATCGTCTAAAGATATATTTGTATTTAATGGTTTAGGTAGTGAAATTAAAGGTAGGTCATCAAATCTTTTACTTGCATGTGTAGCAATCTTTTGCAAAGTTTGAGATCGAAGCAGCCCTGCAACTCCAGGTGCGTCCCATGCCATTGAACCTCTATAGATTTTTGTTGCCTCAAACCAATTTTCAGAAGGATCATCAAACCGTAATGCTTCATTTCCATAAACAACATCAGCCAAATTAGTAGCATGTCTTTCAATACTATTCATATATTTAATCACCTTTCTACAAAATTAAGGAAATGGATGCGGTATTGGATTCAGTTCTTCTAACTTAAAAGGTTTATCTACTAAACCTAAATGATAAGAATGTTTTAAAATTCGTTCTCCACCCAACATTCTACCTCTATATAGAACGTCAATTGGTTTATATCCAGGGACAATTGATTTTACGACATAGGCCCCAGCATCTTTTATATCAGGGCTGGTTAAATCAAAAGTTGCAACATGATATCCTTGTTTTGATAAATGACTGACAAGGTTAGTCCATAAAATGTCTGGAGAACGATCATCAAACGGTGCATAGTCTTTAACGTCCACTAATTTTTCACTCGCTGTTAAGAAATCAGCTTCTTTCACAATAGCTGTTCCCGCATAGAGCTTAATATGATCTTCAAAACTGTTGATATCACGATGATAATCTACATCCACTAAGGCGTTTCCTAATCGTTGTTCTGTTTTTACCCAAGTTCTTGTATACATTCCCTCTATTGCAGCTTTCTCACATGCTCTTTCTATTGAATGGGCAGAGGCAGCGCCAATAGCAAATGGAGCTAAATCTGTATGAGGATTTCTTATCACTGCCAAAATAGTAGGAACACCAGAAAAAATGGTCATGTCTATTAAATGCAAATCAAGAGAAGTAGGTTTAATATATCTTTCATAGAAATGTTTTAATCTAGGTGAAGAATTAATGTCGATCTGCGGTAAACTTAACTTGTTATACCAAGTAAGCATAAATGCATCTCTTTCAATTGTTTCAAATAAACCTGAGATTGCCGCTTCTTGATATGTAATACCACAAGCTAGTCCATTACTAGTTGCATGACCAATATTGGGGTCTCCTGGCCACTCAGTATAATTGGCAATATGAATTAATTGAGCAGGCGTCCAAACATCTTCATTATTTTCAGCAATATGACCTTTTCTCCACCATAATTTTGTATCTTCATTCCATCTATCATGAGGAAAATTCGGGTCTTCATATTGAGCTTCAGCATACATCTCCCACTTATCAAGGCCAATTACTGATTTGCCTTCATTGATTAAGTCCTTTTGAGAACCAAAACATACAACATCAGAGTTTAAAGGTAAATAAGCGGCACTATATCTTTCTACCGTCTCACCTATAGCTGCTAATCTGGCTGCAGCTGGATTAGCAGATCCTCCTCCATTATAAGAATTAGAAGGTACCCCAAATAAAATATGACTGTCTGTACCATGCGCTCCATATGAATGACACCATATATCATCAACGTCTCTGAGTTTTCTATACTCTCTACGGACGATCCCAGCATAAGGATCTGCCAATTCGTCGAGTATGTCCCATGACTCTTCTAACGTTGTCCATTTATTAGCCATAATTAATTATTCACCTCACCATGAAACCAAACTTGAGGAAAACCGGTATCTGCAGCTGGGGAACACTTTGGGCATCTAGGAACTCGATAAACACGATGATGATTACATGAAACACCTTTATCATCTAAATTAATTGTTGTAAATCCACCTGGTGTTGCACTTGGTGCGTAATCTTTTAGTGTGAGCCATTCTAAAATTAAATTACTTGCAATTCCGACTTGAACTAAATTAATCGGCATATGATAAACCGGTTTCTTTTCAGGGTTCACAGGTTTAATTTTCATTAAGTCTGAACGCAATACTTCATCAGAAAAGTTTGCTGATTTTCGAAGGTTATAGCAATGTAAACAAGCTGATTGATGTGGCAAGAAAAACGGACCTACCCAAGATGTCTGTCCATCATATGGCACAATGCTTAACCAAGGGATGTGGTCTTCTAATGCCAGATCATTTATTTCTTCAAAAATCGGGTCTAAATGAGAGTTGCCAATAGCAACCCTGATATCTGGCTGCTTATTTAATTCTCCTTTAAGTACTACTTGTAGCCCTGCCTCTTGCAAATGACGAATGAATTCAGCAGCAACTGGATTATGATCTCGCGTAATAACTTCAACAATCCCTGTTTTTAAACGATCTATTATATCTTCAACCAACACTTGTCCACCGGCTCTTTCATAAGACAAAAGCGCAGTTAAATCAAAGGTCATATCCGTCTTAACACACATTCCGTTCGCAACTAAAAATTCGAGAACATGTTTTAATTGATCACTCTCTACTTCGAAATTCTCCTCCAACTCTTTAATCGAAACCCCATTATCTTCCGTAAGATAATCAGAAATTTCTTGAATAAATTCAATAATTCCGTCACCTTCAATTTTAGTGACAGTTTGTGCTTTTAAACCAATCAGACTGTCTTCTAGTTTACCTAGCGTAATGTGTGGTGCTAATTTATACCTCGTCATTTCTTGGTCTTTGACAAACATATATTATTCCTCCTTAAGAATAATTAATTTGTATTTTAGATAATTGTGCCCGATTTGGGGGATGACCAATTATTTGTTCCAGCGTGTTCGTAAATGTCTGTAAATGTTTTGAAGAAGAAGCTTCTTGAAATTCGACTAACCATTCTAATACGTCTAAAGGCATATTGTTCTGGGACAAAATTGATATGACCTCTTCTTTACTTTTACAATACAATTCAATTTTCATGTTTAAATCCTCTTCAAAAATATCCTTCAGCCTACTCATACTTACTAACTCTGGTCCTGTTAAATCATATGCCTTTCCAGCGCGATTCCTAATATCCTGTTTAGGGATCAAACATGCCTTTACAACATCTTTTGTATTGATCCAATTAACTCCCTCGGGAGAAAATGCAGTAATTAATTTACCAGTAGCACCTGCCCATCCTCTATAAAGTTCTATATTAATATCAAGCGGTGAAGTCCTATAAAGTATGCTATTCTGATAGATTTTCAATAATTCACTTTCAAGAGAACCTAGTTCATCCTCGACAGTCTGCCTTCTATTAGATAAAATAATCGTTTCCGTTTGAAAATCAGTATTATTTATAAAGTATTCTTTGTCATAACTAACAGCTCCGCCCAAATCAATTATTTGAACAGGGTAGTCTTCATACTCGACTTTCATCTTCTCTAAATAGGCTTTTATTGGTTCTCTAATACCAACATAATGAATACTCATAAAGAGCACCTCCCTCTCTTCTCTTTCCTGATTATCAGTGAATGGTGAAAATCTAAATTAATCAAACTTATAATAGAAATAGTAATCTTCTATTTGAGTTCTTCATAACATAGTAAACTCAACTTTTTTCATACATTTAATTAACTTAATATCTAAATACCCAAAATATTTGATCCAAATTAACACCAACCTTTAATCAAAAAATAACATAAAGACCATATAAAACCTTCAAATACATAAAATTTTAAATATAGTATTATTTTCCATAGTCATATTAAACCACATTTTTTCGGTGGTATCAACGGACTTTTCAGAAAATATAAAACTTTCACACTTAAATATTGACAAATAAAGACTTATGAACCATCATATGTAATATATCAACTACATATCTATGTTGATAAATTTTAAAGAAGGAGGTCTAAAGATGACTAAAATTACAATCCCAACTGCTTTGGCTGCTAAGGTACATGGGGAAGGTCAACATTTATTCGAACCAATGGCTGCGCGCTGCACTTGCACAACAATCATCTCAAGTTCTTCAACTTTCTAATCAACTTTAGTTTTTCGTAATATATGATTAAAAGATTTCCCACACACCTAGCGAAGCAGACTTAGCTAGGTGTGTGGGCATCTTTCATTTGAATAGAAATTTTTCACATTTATTTTCCTTAACGAAAACCCTGCATTTAACTCGCATTTATAAAACTTCATCAAATAATGAAGCTCATACTTGTACTTCAATTTAAATTCTCTAAATGACTCTTTCTCTTTATATGAACAAGACTCGCAAATCATGTTTATCAAGAGATAGTGGATAAAACAAAAATAAAAGGCTATTGAGATTTTTCTCAATAGCCCCTGCTATATTAAATATCGATTACTTCCACACCGCTTAAATCTGCCCCTTCTCCTTCTAAAATATGATAAGTCATTTTATCCATTGTTACTCCAATAAAATTTAATTTTTTAATCGTACATGATTTAAAATTAACATTGATTAATTTAGAATTCTCAAAAGAAATGTTTTTTAAATAACAATTTTCAAATGAAACATTTATTAAAGATGATTCATCAATACTAACGTTGGGTAAATGACAGCCATATAAAGAGGAATTCTTTATCTCACAATGTTCAAAATGAGATTGAGTCAAATCACTCTTTTCAAAGGTAGATAAGGAAATTTCAGAATCACTAATATTCACTTTTTTCAGATAACATCCATTAAACTCTGAATGGTTCATCACTTTTTGTACAATCGAAAGCCCCTTAAAATCGCACAACTTATATTTAATATTTATAAATGTTAACCAATCTAAATCAGCATTAACAAATATTTTTTTCACATGCTCTACGCGGTTATGATCATCAATAACTAATGTATTATGATCAATGCTTATTTCACCTGATTTCAACTTTTCAATAAGCATATCCTGAACTTCTGCATCTTTTATTCCATCATTTTCGAGTTTTAATTTAACATTTCCAAGCAGCTCTAATAATTCTTTTTTCTTTTCTTCATATGTTTTGTCTTTTTTATATGGCCGAAAACAACTTTCAACATACAGTTCTACCTCTTCACTTAACATTGCCTCACTCCTTTTCTACAGACGGCATACATGTATTGATTTTGTGGTCAGCGTTTTAGAAATAGACTACTTGAATTTTAGATAAATCATTAAAATCAACATTTAAAGTTTATGTGCATAACATTTAGCTGGAATTTTTAGAGGCTAGCCTCTGGCTCTCTTTATATATTTTTTATAGCCAACTAACGAAAGAATAAACCCTAACAGTGTATAGCCTATAAGGACTACTGTTACTAAGATCAAATTCTCTCCCCCGGGTAGTGTTGATACTGATTGCACTAAGCCTTGATGTGCCCAATACTGCGGGAAGAGCATTCCAATTATTTTGAGATAACCAGGTAATTGATCAAATGGAGTCCATAAACCACAAGCAACTGCTGTCCCTAAAGCAATCATGTTTGTCATCACTAGGCCTGTATTCTCAGTTTTAGCAAATGCGGCGATGGCAACTCCCCATGAAGTCACTTGCATTGATAATAGGACAACTACTAAGAAATACGAGCTGTATTGTGTTATTTCAATACCATATAAATAAACCCCTAAAATGGTTAACAACAAAACTTGAAATAAAATGATGATAAAGAAAGGAACGCACTTTCCAAGAAAAAAATGATGCGGCTGTAAAGGAGTACTTGCTAGCCTTGCCACAATTCCTTTCTCACGATCTTTTACAAAACTAATGACAATTGAAATAATGACAAATGTGGAGAAAAACACGCTCATCCCTGTCACTGATTGAGAAGCAACCAATGTTTTTTGTGCTTGAGAACTACCTGATGTAAATAATTCTATTAAAAGAATAATTGAAGCAACTGGTAATAAAATGGTCCAGAACAACAATGATCGATCTTTCACCTGTTTTATAGATTCGATGCGGACTAATGGCCACATAAAAATCACTCCCGTTATATTAATTTGATTCCCATTCTATATAACTCTTAAATAATCACATTTTTTATTTATTTTACCATTTATGGATGTGGCGAATTAGAATGAGTCACATAATGTTGACTAATTACTTATGATTTTAAATCTACGGTACACACAAATTCATTCTATTCGTTAGATTTATGCTCTTTCTACATCAGTTACTCTTTTAAGTTAATTTAATTGAAATACGAGAGTGGTTTTCATTCATAAAGATATTTATTGTAATTGATCACGTAAATCTGTTCCTGTTAATTGAAAAAAGACATCTTCAAGTCTCGGTCTGTACAAAGATAATTGTTGGGGAACCAATGATTCCTTTTTACTCAGTTTAGCCAAATCTTCTAAAGTATCTAATGGTTTTGTAGTTTTTACTAACACTCCACCTTGATGAGTAATAAAATCATACCCGAGACTAGTTAATGTTTTATTAGGAATCATAGATTCAAAAAAGACAGATGTTTCTGCGTAACGATTCAAAAGCTCATCTATTTTGCCTTCTTCAACAATGTTCCCTTTATCAATGAAAGCCACATAATCACATAAATTCTCTATTTCCTCCATATAATGACTTACATAGATAATAGTTCTTCCCTCTTCCTTCAATTTGTTAATGATGTCGAAAATATAACGTCTTGATTGAGGATCTACCCCCACTGTCGGTTCATCTAAAAGAATTAACTTAGGAGCATGCATTAGAGCGCAGCCAATATTCAAACGACGTTTCATGCCTCCTGAAAAGCTTTCAACTATATCATTTGCTCTTTCCCACAATCCAACATCTTTTAGTGTTTTTTCTACTCGTTCATCTAATGTTTTCCCTTTTAAACCATAAATTTGTCCAAAAAACTCCATATTTACTTTAGCTGTTAACTTTTCCTCTAAGCTGATGTCTTGAGGGATGTAGCCGAGCACACTTTTAGACTCACCAACATGCTCAACTCTGCCTTCATAAGATTTTATGATGTGAGATATAATTTTCATCAAGGTTGATTTACCAGACCCATTTGGACCTATTAATCCATAACAAACTCCTTCTGGAATCGTTAATGTAATACTGTCTAACGCTTGGGTAGTCCCGTATTTTTTACTGACGTTTTCTATTTTCAACATTTGGCACCCTTTCCTTCCATCTCATTTATTTTTTAAAATGGCTTCAATAACACTCAAATATTCTTTGTAGGCGTGCTCTCCCAAATCTGTTATACTAACGATTGTTTTTGGTTTTTTATCCACAAAAGTCTTTGTGATTAGCACATAGCCTGCATCCTCTAATTTTTTTAAATGCGAACCCAAATTACCGTCTGTTACAGATAAAGAACCTTTTAAGAAGCTAAAATCACATTTTTCATAAATCATTAATAAACTCATAATCCCTAATCGAACTTTTGGATGGATTAAATCATTTAAACTATTGACATTACTCATTTCCTTGTCCTTTTCTTTTTAAAATCACGCCAGTTAATAACAAACTTCCTCCACCAATAAAAGCAAAGATAATGTTCATTAAACTAGGAAATAATAAAAATGTAGTTACACCTAAAACACTTAGCCAGAACCCCATAATAAAGATCTCTTTAGCCAGAACAATACCTAAGAGTAAATACATGATAGAAACCAATAAAACAACATAAAAGGGTAAATTATTTAATGTATATGGTAATAAACCAACACATATTAAAAAAATAAAGATACCTAAAATGATTCCAAGACCAAGCCATGTGTATTGCAATTGAGTTCTTAAAAACAAGGGCATCGGTATCATTTTCTTTTGTTTAAAATATGTAGTTAAAGTGATAACCCAGCCCGCAATTCCTAAAATAAGCCAAAAGACACCTGTAGCTATTGAGTTAGCAAAAAGTAAAGGGATTGAATATCCCATTATCCAAATGAGGCCCCAAATGATAAAATAAATACTAGTTTGTTTACAATACTCTGTTTTATAATTTGTAATCGTCTTGATATGAGATAAATTCTCTAATATTTCTGAATTATTGAATTTTTCATTATTCATAAATAAACTCCTCTTCCACAAAGAACTCTGTGATACAGAGTATAGAATTAAATTTCCATTTAGTCAAGTTATTGGAAATATATTTTTATGAATTAATATAAAAAATAAATATAACCACCTCCTTCCTCAACGATCTCATAAATACCTTCTGCTTGTTGATCGTTTCTGAAAACCTTTTTCAATGGTTGGTCTCATAACCGTTTCATATTTCAAGATATTTAAATATAGAGAAGATGATAAACATGCATTCTCATATTCTATTTGGAAAATCGGTTTTTTTCATTCATTCTTTTCGCATGTTCACTGATAAGTGCTGCCTCCCTGCTCCCTTTTATGATGCGGAAACCGTCATAATCTGGATAAAGCGAGTTATCGTCCTGAATGCTAGTTAAAATCCAAAATTGACTGCCAGCCCCTCCGAGCCGCTCAACCGCTGACAGCCAGCTTTGATATACGTCAGGACGTGCTGATTGATTTTGATAGCCAAACTCTTCTAAAACAACTGGTTTTCCGATTGAGTTCCCGCGGGTGATATGGTCTTCAATCCATTTCACTCCCCAAGGAGCAGATTTGTTCCAGTGATCTGGGTACAGATGATAGGTCCCATAATCGATATTAGGAAGAGCCGTCAAACGGTCCCAATCGACGCCTTCTCCGCCTCCGTAAAACCAATCTTCATGCCCTGGTATGCGAAAGAACCCTTCATCTCCTACTGCAACAAGATGGTGACGATCCAGCGATTTGATCCATTTACTCATTTCATCTGCCCATTTGACTAGTACATTTCCCGTTGGATCTGACTGAACACGCGGCTCATTGGCCAATTCCCAAGTCATAATAGCTGGATCGTCTTTATATTGAACACCTGTATACGTATTGGTTCTTTCTAATACATAGCGCACATAATTTTTGTAAGCTTTTTGAATACGAGGATCTGTATAGAAGGCATCATGCGATCCTGCCTCGAACCACTTTACGTATTGATTCATACCGCCAAAGTCATCCCAATTGTTCACTAGTGGGATAACAAGCTTTATTCCTTCCTGTCCTGCTTTATAAATCGCATAATCTAGTTTTTGAAAACCCGATTCTTCATAGACCCCTGGACTAGATTGTAAGACTGAGTTTTCTTGAGGGGCCCCGTCATGAAAGCCCCATATCCTGATGACCTTTAAATTCATTGCTTTCATATCATCGAACACAGCATCTACCATCTTTTTAGATTTGTAATGGAAGTAGTAATTATTTGTGCCGGCGAAGTAAAATGGTTGATTGTTCAGCGTAAATTGTGTACCAGACGTCTGCACATAAGCTGCGGCCTTAATCGTAAGTGAAAACCAGCCTGACCATATAACGGCCACAAGTATGAAGCAAGACACTCTTTGAGCCCACTTTTTCATTTACATTCTCCTCACAATCTATCTCTATCCTTCTTTAGGCAAGATTACGTCTAGTTGAAACGGTGTTTGTTCATTTGAATCGAGTTCAATTGTCTGCTGTTTGAGCATTTTATTTTCTTTGCCGATTCTAATCTCATATGTTCCGTGAAATGCTGGACATATCACATTGCCATTAGCATCTGTTTTTTTCAACTCTTTGGGTCGTCCACTCATTTAGAAGCTTTTCATAACGTCGTCCTGCTTCATTTAAAGACCAATCATAATTCACGATGGCCGCATGTTCACCTCTCCAATGGGCACCTGCCCAAAATCCCCACATCAGTACTCCTTTAACGGCTGGATGACTAAATGCGACGCGATATAAAGCCTCTAGGTTATCGGCTCTTCTATTAGGGTCAGGGTGAACAGAGTCGTACTCTGTGACCCATATTGGAAGACCAAGCTCAGCAAGCACATCGAGCCTCTCTTTGACAATGACTGGATCGACCCGTTCTTCAAAATGGCCTTGAACCCCAATCGCCTCAATAGGTGCGCCTAACTGACGCAGTTCATTGATATGCGCTTTATACGCATGGTGCTCACCATATGAGATCACATTATAATCATTCACAAACAATAGTGCTTTGGGGTCAATTTTTTTCGTTTCTTCATACATCCACTTCCAAATATTTTTCCCAAAGCGATCTTTAAAAAATGAACCGTGCATCATTTCATTGTTTACATCCCAGTGACGGAATCTTCCCTTAAAATGATTGCCCGCATGCTCAAGCCGGTTTTTCATGGCTTCATATACTTCGTGATTCGGCAGTGACCTCAGCCAGCTTGGATTCGCATCCTCTACCTCCCAAAATAAAGCGTGCCCCCTCACTGGAAGTTGATGTCGATCTGCAAAATTCAGCATCGCATCTGCTTTTTCGTAGGTGATTTTTCCTCTTTGCGGCTCATTCGCATACCATTTTGCCTCATTTTCAAAAACAGCCCAATTAAAATGCTTTACGAAAAAATCAGCATATTGTTGATTAAATAACACTTGGTCATTCATTGCTGAACCAAATGCGAATTCATGCCTGATTTGCTTCATTTCAACCTCTATACCTGCTACTGGCTTTTTATCAACGTTTGTCACGTTGATCACAATATCTCTTTGTCTATGCTCTGAGATTCGATCATCCGCCTCTTTTTTCCATATCGGATTTCCCTGCCCATTTTCGCCACTATTGAATGATTGATGAAGAAAGCTTCTTTCTTTAACCATGTAAAATCACCCTTATTTTCATTGGATTGATATTACCTATTCAAACTGCCGGCTAGAAAGCCGACAGCTTGATTTTGACCTCTTAGTTGATCAGTCGATGATATTCAGCATAGGCAGTGGCCATATCCACTTGAGACCAGAAGCGGTGATAAGTGAAAACTGGTGCGCCATTCTCCCATTTGCCTGTAGCTTCATTAAATGAAGACTGATATTTACTTTCGAGTGAAGACCACGCTGGATCTTGTTTAATCTTCGGACGAAGATCAGCAAAACTCGTATAGACCCCATTCCCTCCTCGCTGCGGATCAGAAGGAATGGTGCTGGCTCCAGGAATCTGATTTCCTTGACCAAATGTTCCGTTCCATCCATTTGGGAAATACACTTCTTTTCTAAAGAAACGGTCATAGTCTTCTCTATCTTCCTCTGTCACTATGCCGACGCCATCATTGTAATTCCATGCAACCTCTAGGAGCTGCGCGGCTGCATCTTTCGCTCTTGCACCAAGCGCCGTATAATCACCTGTTTCCAGTTTTGTGGCCGCAGCAAAGAATATCAAAGCTTTGGCAAGACTACCTAAAACGCCCGTATCCTGAGTCGGATCTTTTGTTACAGCTGTTAAATTTGGATTTCCTGTTGCAGACTGGAACCCATTCCAAGTATCAGGCTGTCCGCTCCAAGCAATATTTCCAGGAAGCCAAAACTCTCCAGGCGCACTTGTTGTAGCAACAGAAACGTTTGTTCCTCCTAGAATTCTTTGTCCTTGGTCATCTAAGAAATAACCCTCTTCATCCGACACAGGACGGCTGCCGATAAAAATGTAATCTAATGCATAGTTGACCCATTTTGTTATAGCAGATTTGGCCATTTGGACATTTTCAGATGTTTTGTCGCCATCTTTGACAAAAATATAATAAAGCTCTGCAACGCGCTCCATTGGCCACGCCTGCATCCCAAACCAGTTATTTGATGGCGGATCAAGGTAGACAGGCGCATCTTCATATGCCATATCGTAAAAAGTACTTCTTCCCGCCGGATAAGCGCTATAGTCTCCATTCCAGCTATTGGTTGCGCCTCCTGCAATGGCTCCTTCTTTCGATTGAAGCCATACGTAAAATTCAAGCTGCCTCTTTAATGTTTTTTCCCAATCGCTTGCCCCAGTAGCTGAAGATGGCTTTAAGCCTCCTTTATCTGTGGATAAAGCATAAGCGGCGACAGGATTTTGATATCCCTGATGACAATGGCTCGCTCCGATACGCCATGACCAGTTGGCATACTCCCCAAGTCCTCCGCCCCAAGAGGTATACCACGCCATTAAGTAATGACAGGCACCCTTTCCGTTTCCAGGATACGGATTCCCCTGCTTCCCGCTTCCAATCGTTTGAAAATATTTATCGTACATGCCGTAACGGAGGAAATCCCCCATTTTTTTCGCTTTATCAAGATAAGACGGCTTATTATAGCCGAGCTCCTTTGCCCAATACATCGCCTGTATCGCACGTGCATCAGCATCCGTTGCATTTGTATAGCGCCACTGAGCAGCTGGAGCTTGATTTTCTTTTGTGAACAAGCTCATAAAGCCTTCATTCGGCTTGCCAAAAGATTTATCGTCCTGTGATGGATGAGGGATGGACTCCCATACAGATTCCTGTGGACCACGCTGGAAGGTGTTCACATATGCCGCTTTATGTGATGGGTTGAGCAAGTTTCCATAGCCATACCAGTTATCTACGTCAAGGAGCCAGTGCATTAAATACGTTTCATTCGATCCATAGGTTGATTTCAATTCACTATCAATTGGATCTTGACCAGCAGGACGGGCACCGGTTAATTGGCTTGGGTATTGATCCGGAAATGGTTTCTCTGCTGCGTATGTGGCTGGACTGGACGGATTATAAGCATTCATATGCGGCTGCTCATCATGTCCATCCTCATTGACTGGAATGATGTACTTCTCCATATTGTCCCAAGCTGCCTCTAATTTGCTCCAGTCCCCTGTGTAATGTCCGTACAGCACCTCAAGCCACAGCCAATAGCTATACGCTTCTGAAGTTGTCATATGCCCATAATCAGGTGCTTCACAAATGAGCGTCTCGATTGAATGATACGGAATTCCTTCTGGTGAAAAATATCCATTCGCATCGCTTTTAATTTGATGATAAAGCGTTAAAAACCGTTCTTTGTTTGACAAGTCCTTCACCCTTTCAATAAACTCGTTGTTTTTTTATTTGTCTGGAAGTATGCCAAATACTAAAACATCATCGTCAAAGACAGGAATCTTCGGTGTTTTTTGCATATTGGATGTTAACCCTTGATAGGAATAATCATTTGAGGCATCCCATATATTCGATCCATTTGGAGCAGATAATCGAAATTGTATTTCCTTCTTATGCTCAGATTCTCCTCCAGGGAAAATAGCTACGCCCGTAAAATCGATCTCTGCAAAATAGACGCGGCTTGATGCGTCATATACCTTTAAAGGCGATAAGGAAGCGCCTTCATTGTAGGCTGCTGTCACTTGAATATCCTTTTCCGTGAATCCCTTTGCAAAGACCTCACTCAGATTGACGTAATATCTAAATGACAGTGTTTGACTGCTTCTTGCCGGCCAGCCGGACCTGTTGTAAAGCACTGCTTTCACTTGAGTAGATGTTGTATCGCTATGCATCACAGCTGCCTCTACAAAAAATTCTTCCTCCACCTGTTCTTTAGGCGGGAAATTTGGCAGTTTTGATTGTCCTTGACCAAACAGCTGCACCATTTTGGCGATATTTCCAGTAAAGGCGGCATTATAATCGGTCGCCACCTCGTTTGATATATAATCCGAGATGTCATCGTCATATTGATCCTGTGCATTAGGGCCCCCAACAAGCGCTCCATAAAGTGTGTGCCGATGAACTGAAGGATTTGTCAGCTGGTTCGACCATGAGCCGTGTGCAGTACGATGGTGCGGATGCTTCGGCGGATTCTGGCCAAAACCAACGACGTAGCTTCTATTCAGCGGATTGTCACCTAGCATATAGTGAGTTTGCTTGATCGCAAACGATTGGTATCGATTCTTCTTTTCTTGATCAGATACCCAATCAGCATATACAAAGGCTAAAAATGCTGCATTGGCGGCATAACGAAGTGAACCCCATTGATCCAGCCATGCCAAACCGCCAGGCGTATAGGTGATTCTTTCTACTTTTCCATTTTGAACAAGACCTGTGGTCCAGTAATCAAGATTACGCTCAGTCGATTCTATAAATCTGTTCTCTTTCGTGATTCTTGCAAGTAAAATTTGTGAAGCAAAAAAAGTATTGTCCCATGACATTGTAAACGTATAATCCCAATCCTTCGGCCATTCCTCTACTGCTTTTAATGCTTGGTTTAAATACGTTTCTTCATTTGTGGCCAAGTACAGCCAGATTCCGCCCCAAATAAGTTCGTCAACATAGCCGCTCCAGGAGTTGTAAAATGGCTGCGCATTGGTGACACAATCTGTATATTTGCCGCGATACCTGTCAGCAAATGCATATAGCTGTTTGGCGTGCGTCAAAAGCTTTGCTGCATAAGACGCATCTGTTTCTTTAAAAATAATAGAACCTGCTGCTAAAGCCGCCGCAGTTTGTGCAGCTACTTCTGTTCCAGGACAATGTTCATCAATTTTAAAAGCTGGCCGGTTCATCGGCATCACTTCTGCTGGTCCCCACCAAGCGTGATCGGCGTTTCCATCACCGACTTGCGCCCAAAATTCATTCGGTCCTGTATGTGCTTTCAAGAAATAATCCGTTGCCCACTTGATTTGATCTAGTATCTCATCAAGCAGCTCCGCCTCTTCATAAGCTTCTCGGTATTCATATACTGTCCATGCAAGCACGGCTGCTGAGTAAGCCATCGGAAGTCCAAATTTCACATGATCTCCTGCATCATACCAGCCGCCAGTTAAGTCATGCCCAACATCCTTCCCGTCCTCTAGTCCAGAATCTCCCCGCCAGTTAAGACGATTACTTTCCGGAAGCCGGCCTGACCGCTGCGCTTCATAAAACAGCATGGATTTTTGTAGAACCTCTACATAGTTGTAAGATGCCATTTCTTTATTGCTCACCCCTTCTTTTTAGTGAAACATTGATCAATAGACGAACCGCCTCCTTTTTATCTTTCGTTTCGTGATCTGTACAGTTTTGAAAAGAATCAAATAGGTTTCAAAAATAAGCATAGTAAACAGCAATCAGCTTTACGCTCATCGAAGGTTTTTCTTTTGATTCTCCTTCTGACTGTACCCAGAATGATCATATGTCGCTTAAGAACATTTCAGACGGCGAAATTCCCTTTTGAGCTCTATTTGGGTAGAAAGAATGACATACAATCTCTTCTCTTAAAACATCACGATAAATCAAGATATATGAAAGAATATGAAAATAATTCCAGTTGATGAGAAATCTTTATTAGTTAACATAATAAAATTATTGTATATATAAAAAAGAACGCCCTTTTAGGACGCTCTTTTTTTATCACTTTAAAATAAAGAAAGCTGGTTTTGATCAGGAAGTGCTTCTAAACAGCCTTGACGATCTAAATATTCAAGGATGGTTTTCGACACTTTTCCACGTTTTTGTAAATCTTCTTTTGAAAGGAATTCCCCATCTTGCCGCGCGCGAACAATATTTAACGCAACGTTTGTTCCGAGTCCAGGGATCGAGTTGAATGGCGGAATTAATCCGTCTCCATCAATGATAAACTCTGTTGCACTTGAGCGGTAGAGGTCCACTTTTTTGAAATGGTAGCCTCTTTCGCACATTTCAAGGGCAAGCTCTAGTACAGTTAATAGGTTCTTTTCTTTCGGTGATGCATCTAGACCTTTTGAGTTAATGTCATCCATAACAGCTCGAATCGCATTCGACCCTTTTGTCATCGTTTCTATATCAAAGTCATCCGCACGAACGGTAAAGTAAGCCGCATAGTACAGAAGTGCATGATGCACTTTGAAATAAGCAATACGAACAGCCATTAATACATAAGCAGCCGCGTGGGCTTTAGGGAACATGTATTTGATCTTTTTACAAGAATCAATATACCAGTTTGGTACATTATTATTCTTCATTTCTTCTTCCCATTCAGGAGGAAGTCCCTTTCCTTTACGAACAGATTCCATGATTTTAAAGGCGAGTGACGGCTCTAAGCCCTGATAGATGAGATAGACCATAATATCATCACGGCACCCAATCACTTCACTTAGTTCACACGTTTTATTGTGAATGAGCTCTTGCGCGTTTCCGAGCCATACATCCGTACCATGTGATAGTCCAGAAATCTGAACAAGCTCTGAGAAGGTCGTTGGTTTTGTATCCTCTAGCATTTGGCGAACAAATCTTGTCCCAAATTCCGGTATACCAAGTGTACCTGTTTTACAGCCAATTTGCTCTTCTGTTACACCTAAAGGCTCTGTCCCTTGGAAAATTTTCATCACTTCAGGGTCATCTGTTGGAATCGTTTTTGGATCGATTCCGCTTAAATCTTGAAGCATACGAATGACCGTTGGATCATCGTGCCCAAGAATATCCAATTTCAACAAGTTATCGTGGATCGAATGGAAATCAAAATGTGTCGTTTTCCAATCAGAACCTGTCGCATCTGCTGGGAATTGAATAGGTGAGAAATCGTAAATGTCCATATAATCAGGCACTACGATAATCCCGCCTGGATGCTGGCCCGTTGTCCGTTTTACCCCTGTACAGCCTTGTACAAGCCGGTCGATTTCAGCGCCTCTCATATGAAGGTTATGATCTCCTGCATAGCCTTTCACGTAACCGTATGCTGTTTTTTCTGCAACGGTACCAATCGTACCTGCTCGGTATACGTACTCTTCCCCGAACAACTCTTTCGTATAGTTATGCGCTATCGGCTGATATTCACCTGAGAAGTTCAAATCAATATCAGGGACTTTGTCTCCTTTAAAACCTAAGAACGTTTCAAACGGAATATCATGTCCGTCTTTTTTATACGGCGTACCACATTCTGGACAGTCTTTATCAGGAAGGTCAAAGCCTGAACCAACAGATCCGTCATTAAAGAACTCAGAATGCTTACAGCTTGGGCATACATAATGAGGTGCAAGTGGATTCACTTCAGTAATCTCTGTTAATGTCGCAACAAGAGATGAGCCGACAGATCCCCTTGATCCAACAAGATATCCATCATCAAGTGATTTTTTTACGAGCTTATGAGAGATTAAGTAAATAACGGCGAATCCATGACCGATAATACTTTTTAATTCTTTCTCAATGCGGTCTTCTACGATTTTCGGCAGGTCATCTCCGTAGATGCTGCGCGCCATTTGATAGCTCATTTCCCGTATTTCTTCATCTGCACCTTCGATTTTTGGTGTGTAAAGATCATCTTTGATAGGTTTAATGCTTTCGACCATCTCAGATACTTTTTGCGTATTCGTTACGACGATCTCTTTTGCTTTTTCGTCTCCTAGGAAGGAGAACGCTTCTAGCATTTCATCTGTCGTTCTAAAATGAACTTTTGGCAGTTCATGGCGGTTCAGCGGATTCGCTCCACCCTGTGATGAAATTAAGATTTTACGATAAATTTTGTCCTCTGGATGCAGGTAATGTACATTTCCAGTCGCTACAACTGGTTTATTCAGCTTTTCACCAAGTTTGACAATGTTTGTGATGATTTCTTTTAACGCACGTTCATCTCGAACAAGCTCAAGCTGCAGCAGGTGCTGATACACTTCTGGCGGATGAACTTCTAAATAGTCGTAAAATGCTGCAATGTCTTCCACCTCATCAGGTGACTTTTGCATCATCCCTTCAAACACTTCACCCTTATCACAGGCAGACCCGATTATTAAACCTTCTCGATATTTCTCAAGCTGTGAGCGCGGAATGCGCGGGACCCGGTAAAAATAATGAATATGAGAAAGTGAAACAAGCTTAAATAAATTCTTAAGGCCTGTCTCATTTTGAGCAATCAAAGTCGCATGGTAAGGACGTGAGCGCTGGTAGGCATTCGACTGCCCCATGTTTTCATTCAATTGATCGTGATAGGCAATCTCTTTTTCAGCCGCATCTTTTAGCATCTTCAGCATGAGATAGCCTGTCGCCTCTGCATCATAAATCGCCCGGTGATGCTGCGTTAGTTCAATATCGAACTTTTTACAGAGGGTGTTCAGCCGGTGATTTTTAAATTCTGGGTAAAGGAATCGGCCAAGTTCAAGTGTATCAATGACAGGGTTTGACGCTTTATCTGTTTTTAACAGACGTTTATATGCTGCATTTAAAAAGCCCATATCAAAGCTCGCATTGTGTGCAACAAGGATATCTTGTCCAATCCATTCTTTGAAATCCCGCACAACGTCGACAACATCTGGTGCATCTCTCACCATATCATCGGTGATACCTGTTAATTCAATGGTTGTCGCTGATAACGGGTGATGGGGATTTGCAAATGCCTCAAAGCGGTCAATGATTTCCCCGCCTTTTATTTTCACTGCTGCCAGCTCAATGATCGTGTCATAAACGGCTGAAAGTCCAGTTGTCTCTACGTCAAATACGACATACGTCGCATCCTCTAACAAGCGGTGCTCCGGGTTATATGCAATCGGTACCCCGTCGTCCACTAAGTTAATTTCCACACCGTACATCATTTTGATGCCATGCTTTTTACTTGCTGCATACGCATCAGGGAAGGATTGTACAACGGCATGATCCGTCAAAGCAATTGCTTCATGTCCCCATTTTTTTGCTTGTTCAACAAGCCTGCCAATGCCAGTGACAGCATCCATTTGGCTCATAGGGGAATGTAAATGAAGCTCAACACGCTTTTCACCCTCAGGTGCTGTATCTTCTTTTAGCTGCGGTTTCATTTCATTGACATCATTGGCGATCATGACAAGATCTCTGACAAATGTATCATTTTGAATGCTTCCTCTTGCTTTCACCCACATGCCTTTTTTCAATGATTTCATCAGCTGAGCATCTTCTTTTTCTCTTGCAAACATTTTGATCAAAATACTGTTTGTATAATCTGTGATCTTAAAGATACAAAGCGTTCTCCCGCTTTTCAGCTCACGCGTTTCTGCATCGAATACGTAGCCTTGAACGGTGATTCTTCTTTCCTCGTCCATGATACTATCAAGCGTACGAATTTCTTCATTATCTTTGATTTGATAGCCAATCATCAGAGGGCCTGACGGAGCTTCATCCTGCTCCTCACTTTCTTTCTTCTCCATCTCAGTGAGGGCTTGCATGGCTCTTTCTTGATCTTCAGCAAGCTTTTGTTCTCTGAACTTCTGAATCTCTTGATCTGATACAAAAATTTCTGTATCGAATTGCAGCTCTGGAAAGCCCACTTGTTTAAATGCAGCCTGGAGCATTGGGCTGTACTTTTTCTTAATAGCGAGTGCCTCTGTTTCGCTTTTCGTTTTAATGATGATTTTATGTCCAGACAGCGATGGTTTTTGCTGCTGAAGCAAACTGACGATTGGGGGGGAAATTCCTTGAAGTTCTTCCACACAATGTGACCAGTACGATTGCACGAGTTCTTCAGATATGTGCGGATCATTCACTTCAATCGTACAAGTGATTTGTGCAATATGAGAAAATGCATTTGTCAGCCTGCTGAGAAACATGGCGTATACTTTGTAAGGCAAAAGCGCCTGAAATTTAAAAAGGAAATGCCATGTTTTCGTCGCCTTATGCACTGTCAATTTGACGATTTCCCCTTCTTCAAAGTAACGACTGAGGTCATCATCTGTCATTTGAATCTGATTGAGTAATATATGAAATTGCCGCCGTGTGATCGGTAATTGTTCATCCAAGACAGGACCCTCCTTTTGTCAATCAGAAAGGTACCTCTTTTCTACAGGAGGTACCTTCATTTTTTTGTTCGTTTTATGCTTGGCGTATAAACGAAATCAGATCATCAACAGAAACTTCATGTGAGTCACCTGATTTTCTAAACTTCACTTCAACAATACCTTCTTCTGAACGTTTTCCGCAGCTAATGCGAATTGGCAGTCCAATTAAATCACTGTCTGCAAATTTCACTCCTGCACGCTCCTGGCGGTCATCGAAAAGTACATCGAAGCCTTCATCTTCTAATCGCTCGTACAACGTTTCAGCCAGTTCTTTTTGCGCATCGTTTTTCATATTTAATGCAAGGAGGTGAAGGTCATATGGCGCCACTGTTTCCGGCCAAATGATTCCTTTCTCATCGTGATGCTGTTCAACAATCGCTGAAAGCGTTCTAGAGATGCCGATGCCGTAGCAGCCCATAATCATAGGCTGCGCACGACCATTCTCATCGAGGTACGTTGCATCCATTGATTCAGAATAACGAGTGCCCAGTTTAAAGACTTGTCCAACTTCAATCCCTTTTGCAAACTGAATAGTGCCTTCCCCATCTGGAGAAACGTCTCCTTCTTGAATCAAGCGAAGATCTGTGAATTCTTTTACCGACACATCTCGTGCTGGATTGACATTGACATAGTGATAATCCGCTTCGTTTGCACCAGCGACTGCATTTGTCATGCCTTTAACCGCAAGGTCCGCATAAATATCGACTTCTGCTTCCAGCTTAACAGGTCCAACAAATCCAGGCTCAGTTCCAATGATTTCCAGCACTTCTTCGCGTGAAGCAAGCTCGACAAGCTGTGCTCCTACTAAGTTTTTCACTTTCACATCATTTACTTCATGATCGCCTCTAGTAAGGATCAGAACATACGCATCATCTGCTTTAAATAAAACAGATTTAATGCAAGCAGAAGGATCAACTTCTAAAAATCCAGCCACATCTTGAATCGTTTTCGCTTGCGGCGTGTGGACTTTTTCAAGCTCTTTGAAGTCCGCAGGATTTGCTTCTTCTCCGTGATATACAGCCTCAGCCATTTCGATATTCGCTGCATATGAGGAAGTATCAGAATAAGCGATGGTATCCTCTCCGACTTCTGAGAGCGCCATGAACTCATGCGTATCTTTTCCGCCCATTGCCCCTGAATCTGCAATGACTGGTCTAAAATTGAGACCTACTTTTGAAAACACATTAGAGTAAGCCGTAAACATTTTGTTGTATGTTTCATCAAGGCTTTCTGGCGAAGAATGGAACGAATATGCATCCTTCATAATAAATTCACGTCCGCGCAGCAGTCCAAAGCGTGGTCTCTGTTCATCACGGAATTTTGATTGAATTTGATATAGAGTTAAAGGAAGCTTCTTATACGATTTCACTTCGCTGCGTACTAGTGATGTGATCACTTCTTCGTGGGTTGGGCCAAGCGCAAATTCGCGGCCATGGCGATCCTTCATACGCATCAGTTCTGGACCGTATGTATACCATCTTCCTGACTCTTGCCACATTTCTGCCTGCTGCAGCACTGGCATTAACAGCTCAGCTGCGCCTGCCTTTTCCATTTCCTTGCGGACGATGGATTGAATATGCTGAATGACTTTATGCGCAAGCGGCAGATAATGATAGATTCCACTTGTATTTTGTCTAATAAAACCAGCTCTTACTAAAAGTTGATGACTTTTTGCCTCAGCATCTGCCGGCACCTCTCGAAGAGTTGGAATGAAAGTCAGGGATTGTCTCATGTCGTTACACCTCATTTATGAAATAGGACTTCTCACAAAAACTCTTGTTTCCCGGAATGAGAAACAAGAGAGAATGGTTTTTATAAAAATAACCGCTGAATGTCATTCCACGTTACCACTAACATTAACAGCATGAGGAAAGCAACACCGATAAAGACGACAAGTGCTTCCTTCTCACGATTAATTGGCTTACCGCGAATGGCTTCAACAAATAAGAATAGTAAACGCCCTCCGTCTAGTGCAGGAATCGGTAATAAATTCACGATGCCTAGGTTGATACTGAGGAACGCCGCAAACTGCATCAATGTTAACACACCTTGTTTGGCTACTTCTCCTGTCATGTCATAAATTCCAACAGGACCTGCTAACATGTCTAGTGAAAATTGTCCTGTGACAATTTTTTGCAAGTTCGTTAAGATCAGACCTGCTGTTGAAATGACAGTTGTTCCTGAAGAGGAAATGACTTTCAAGAATCCATTTTCCGTTGGCGGATAGGATCCGAAACGGCCAATGCTTTTTCCGTCAGCTTTCACAGCTTCTGGTACAACCTGCACAGTACTTTCTTTGCCGTCACGGTCAATGACGACATTCATTTTTTTCTCAGGGTTCTTTTGAACTGTTTGAACGACGTCTGTCCAAGAATTCATTTTCTCGCCGTTAATGGATACGATGTGATCTCCCTGCATGAGTCCAGCTTCCGCTGCTCGGCCGTCTTTCGTGAGCTTACCGAGTACAGGATCATCAACGGTTACCCCTTGAATAAAGCCTAAAGCAACCAAAATCACGTACGCCAGGATAAAGTTCATGATCGGTCCAGCTGCGATGGCTTTAATTCGCTGCCATACTGTTTTTGAACCGAATTGACGATTGTATGGTGCGATTTGAATTTCTTCACCATCTGCAATATAGAAACTTGTTTGACTAACATTGTAGCCAGTCAAAATATCTTCATTTCCAGCTTCATATCCTGAGATTCTCATGGCATGATCTAAATCAATCTGCTCAACTTCGATGACAAGTGCATCAGGATATTTTTCTTTATCATTTAAAATAATCTTTTCTACTTCATTTTGCTCATTGAATAAGAGCCCCACTGTATGACCTGGTTTAATTTCGATGACTTCAGGGTCTTCTCCAGCCATTTTAACAAATCCGCCAATAGGGAGAAGTCTAATGGTATAAACGGTTTCTTTTCGTTTAAAGGAGAAAATCTTCGGCCCAAAACCAATTGCGAACTCGCGGCATAAAATCCCCGCGCGCTGCGCCATAATTAAATGGCCAAGCTCGTGGAAAAAAACGAGCGTTCCAAAAATAATAATAAACGCAATCACTGTATTCACGAACATACCACCTTATGTGAGGATTGATTGAACAAAGTCTCGTGTATCTTTGTCCACTTCATGGATATCTTGCAAACTAGGCGCTGAAATCACATGATGTCTAATTAGTGCCTTTTCAATCAATTCTTCAATTTGCAGGAACGTTACTTTGCCTTTCAGAAATGCATCGACTGCCATTTCATTTGCTGCATTGAGTACAGCAGGCATTGTCCCTCCTATTTTACCTGATTCATAAGCAAAATGTAAGCAGCGATACCTGTCAAAATCCGCTTTTTGGAAATTCAATTGTCCAATCTCCCAAAGGTTCAATGATTTCGCTTCTTGTAACGGGGCCCTGTCAGGATATGTGAGTGCATATTGAATAGGTACTCTCATGTCAGGTGTCCCTAACTGAGCCATGACGCTTTTGTCGTGAAATTCCACCATCGAATGGATAATGCTCTCTTTATGTAGCAGCACATCAATTTGTTCATAAGGGATATCAAACAACCAATGCGCCTCGATCACCTCGAGCCCTTTATTCATCATCGTCGCTGAATCAATGGTGATTTTCGCTCCCATCGACCAGTTCGGATGGTTCAGCGCTTCTTCAACCGTAACACCTTCAAGTTCAGTTCGTTTTTTATCTCGGAAACTACCACCTGAAGCTGTCACGATTAAACGTTCAATGTTTTTAGCTTGTTCACCTTGCAGGCATTGAAAAATAGCGGAATGCTCACTATCGACAGGAAGTAAAGGTACATCATATGTTTTGGCGTACTCTTTTACTATATGACCAGCTGTCACAAGTGTTTCCTTATTTGCGAGTGCAATTGTCTTTTTTTGTTCAATGGCCTTTAATGTTGGAACAAGTCCAACACTTCCTACAAGTGCATTGACCACGACGTCAACTGCATCATAGGTCGCTGCCTCGATATTGGCTTCATCACCAGCAGCGAGCTTCACATCGTATGCAAATGAATGATTCTTTAGTGTGTGATAGGTTTCTTCGTCTACACAGCCGACGAATTCAGGCTGAAAGCGCTCAATGATCGGAATCGCCTTTGCTATATTTCTGCCAAATGTCATGGCTTTCAGCTGAAACTTGTCCGGGTGCTGACTGATCACATCTAACGTTTGTTCTCCAATTGATCCTGTTGCGCCTAATAGCGAAATATATTTCAAATTGCCACTCCTTCTCTCGTTCAATAAGTTTCTATGAGGTTAGCTGGCAAACGTTGCGAGCAGTAAGTATAAAAACGGCAGAACGAATAAAAAGCTGTCAAACCTGTCCAAAATCCCGCCATGACCAGGGAGAATTGACCCTGAATCCTTCACGTGATAATGACGCTTTAAAGCAGATTCCACAAGGTCGCCAAGCTGTCCAAAGATACTGAGTAAAAGAGTAATAAACATCACAAGCAGATATGATGGCAAAAATCCTGTAACCGCCTGAAATACAAGTGACAACACGACCGCTGTGACGATTCCGCCGATAAATCCTTCTACTGTTTTGTTTGGGCTGATTTCTGGCCAAAGCTTTCGTTTTCCCATAGATTTCCCAATAAAGTAGGCTCCTGAGTCAGTAGACCAAATAATCACTGCTGCGAAGAAGATCGCACTCATGCCATATAAGCCTCTAATTTGGATAAAATAATAGAAACTAACGCCAATATATAATGTGGCTAATACAACAAAAGCAACCTCATCGAATGTGAAAGAGTTTTTGCTCAAAACTGTATAAGTTAAAAGTATTAAGACTGCAAATAAAGCAATCTGCATTTTTGATGCGTCTACGTTTGGGAAGAAGCTGTTGTCTCCGCCCATTAAAAGCCAAAGCAATATTAAGCTGACAATACCAGGAAAGCTGAAAATCGAGATCTTTTTCATTCTTAAAAGCTCAAAGAGAGCGACACTTCCCATTAAATAAATCAGCAGGGTAAATGGCATCTGTCCATATATAACAGCAAGCAAAAAGACTGCAGCTGCCAAAACACCCGTCAAAATTCTTTGTTTCATCTGCACCACCCTCTAAATTCCACCGAACCTCCGGCCGCGGCGCTGATACTCTCCGATAGCGTCTATAAGGTGCTCATCAGAAAAGTCAGGCCAAAGCACATCCGTAAAGACAAACTCGCTGTACGCAATTTGCCAAAGCATAAAGTTGCTTAATCTAATTTCTCCACTCGTGCGAATGAGCAAATCCGGATCTTGAAGAGATTCTGTCATTAAATAAGCTGAAAACATCTCTTCTGTGATGTCTTCCGCTTGAAGCTTACCTTCTTTGACCTTTTCAGAAATTTGTCTGCATGCGGAGACGATTTCTGTGCGCCCTCCATAGTTGAGCGCAAAGTTCAAAACGAGCCCGTCGTTATTCGCCGTACTCTTTACTGCGTTCTCTACCGCTTTTTTCGTATGCTGCGGGAGGCCGTCTGGATCACCTGTTAAACGCACACGGACATTTTCCTCGATGAGTTCAGGCAGGTAGATGTTTAAAAATTCTTCAGGAAGTTTCATTAAAAAGTCTACTTCTAGTTTTGGACGTTTCCAATTTTCCGTAGAGAAAGCATACAAAGTCAGCACTTTGACATTCAGCTCATTTGCAAGCTTTGTCATGCGCTTGACGACTTTCATTCCTTCATGATGACCTGCTACCCGTGGAAGAGCACGTTTTTTCGCCCATCTTCCGTTCCCATCCATGATAATGGCGATATGTTCAGGAATTTCTCCATTTAATATGTCTTCTTTTGTCAGGCTTTCTAAGTTGGAAGCTGCTGTTTGCTGATTCTTCCAATTTTTGAGTATATTGAGCATGAGATTCCTCCATCACCCAAAAAGGTTGCGTTCCCGCTAATAATATAGTCATCAACAGTATTAACAAAAAAACCCCCTGTAAACATGAAGAGGGTCTTTTCACTATTATCTATTGTACATAGTTTTTTCTTAAACTTCCATGATTTCTTTTTCTTTATCTTTCGTCACGTCATCAATTTTAGCGACATATTCATCTGTCAATTTTTGGACATCTTCTGTTGATGATCTTAATTCATCTTCAGTGATCTCCCCATTTTTCTCAAGCTTTTTCAAATCATCGTTTGCATCACGACGCACGTTACGAACAGCTACTTTTGCTTCTTCTGAGTATTTTTTCACTACTTTCACAAGCTCTTTACGTCTTTCTTCAGTTAGCGCAGGAATCGCAATGCGGATCACATTTCCGTCACTTGTTGGCGTGATGCCAAGATCAGACTTTTGGATCGCTTTTTCGATATCACCGATTGCTGTTTTATCGTAAGGTGTGATAATCAGCATACGTGCTTCTGGCACTGTGATTGACGCAATTTGGTTAAGTGGTGTTTGTGCACCGTAATAATCAACTGTCACTTTATCAAGCAGTGAAGCATTTGCACGGCCTGCACGAACAGTAGCAAGCTCACGTCCGTATGCTTGTACGGCTTTTTCCATTTTTTCTTTCGTTTGGTTCAACACTTCTTTTGACACGTTATTTCCCCCTCACGATCGTTCCGATTGATTCGCCGTTTACGGCACGTTTAATATTTCCTTCTTCCATAATAGAGAAGACGATTAATGGAATGTCATTGTCCATACATAATGAGGACGCAGTAGAATCCATTACAGCAAGCCCTTCTTTAAGTACATCAAGATATGAAAGCTTATCATATTTTACTGCATCCGCATCTGTACGAGGATCAGCACTGTAGACACCATCTACATTATTTTTCGCCATTAAAATGACATCTGCTTCAATTTCTGCTGCTCGAAGTGCTGCCGTAGTATCTGTAGAGAAATAAGGGTTCCCTGTTCCAGCAGCAAAAATGACGACACGTTTCTTCTCAAGATGACGGATCGCTTTTCTTCTTATGTATGGCTCTGCAACCTGTCTCATTTCAATAGAGGTTTGCACTCTAGACTGAATGCCAAGCGTTTCTAGGCTGTCCTGTAACGCCAGTGAGTTCATCACTGTTGCCAGCATACCCATGTAGTCTGCTGTTGCACGGTCCATTCCTAGATCACTGCCTGTCTTCCCGCGCCAAAGGTTTCCTCCGCCTACAACGACTGCAACTTCAACATCAAGCTCTGCAATTTCTTTTACTTGCTTTGCAATTGATTGAATGACAGTTGGGTTAATTCCATTTCCAGCATCACCCGCTAGTGCTTCGCCACTTAGCTTCAGTACAATGCGATTATATTTCGGTTTGCTCATGATAACCTCCAAGTGTAAACTATACCGTCTCTTATTATGCGTAAGAAACTGCCTTTTGTAAATCAATATCCTCTAAAAAATAGGGAACACAGTGCTTGTGCTCCCTAAAAAAGCCCCAGAGAGCTTTTCAAACATTATTTTTTCACTTGGCTCATAACTTCTTCAGCAAAGTTGTCTTGACGTTTTTCGATACCTTCGCCCACTTCATAGCGAACATAAGTTTGAACAGTTGCGTTTTTCGCTGCCACAACTTGTTTCACTTTTTCATCTGGGTTTTTAACGAACGCTTGGTCAAGTAAGCAAATTTCTTCGAAGAATTTGTTTAGACGGCCTTCAACCATTTTAGCTACGATGTTTTCAGGCTTTCCTTCTTGAAGCGCTTGTTGTGTTAATACTTCACGCTCACGGTTTGCTTCTTCTTCTGACACTTGGTCACGAGAAATGTATTTAGGGTTTACAGCTGCAACGTGCATTGCGATGTCTCTTGCAAGCTCTTCGTCAGTTGTTCCGTTAAGAACAGCTAACACACCGATACGTCCGCCCATGTGCAGGTAAGAACCGAATGCAGCATTATCTTCTTTCGTGATGACAGAGAAACGGCGTAGAGTGATTTTCTCTCCGATTTTCGCAATTGCAGATGTGATATGCTCTTCAACTGTTGAACCATTTTCCATTTTAGAAGCATGAGCTTCTTCAATTGTTGCAGGTTTAGCAGCAAGCAAATGATCAGCAAGTTCGTTAAGAAGTGCTTGGAATCCTTCGTTTTTCGCAACGAAATCAGTCTCAGAGTTCACTTCAAGGATGACGCCTGTGTTGCCGTCAGTTTTGATAAGAGTTAATCCTTCTGCCGCAATACGGTCTGCTTTTTTCGCAGCTTTTGCGATTCCTTTTTCTCTTAGAAGGTCGATTGCTTTCTCGATGTCACCATCAGTTTCTGTTAACGCTTTTTTACAGTCCATCATACCTGCACCAGTTTTTTGACGCAGTTCTTTAACTAATTGAGCAGTAATTGCCATTTTACATTTCCTCCTTCTATGTTAAAACACGGATTACTAGGTGAAAAAAAGGTGATAAAAGGCATTTCCCTCTTATCACCTTTTGAATAGGTTACGCAGTTGTTGTTTCAGTTTCTGTCGTTTCTTCTACAACAGCTTCTTCTTCGCCTTGTTTAGACTCAAGAATCGCATCTGCCATTTTAGCAGTTAGAAGTTTTACAGCGCGGATTGCATCATCGTTTGCAGGGATCACAACATCAATTTCGTCTGGATCACAGTTTGTGTCAACGATACCGATGATTGGGATATTCAATTTACGAGCTTCTGCAACTGCAATACGCTCTTTACGAGGGTCGATAATGAAAAGTGCATCCGGAAGACTCTTCATGTCTTTGATTCCGCCTAGGAATTTTTCAAGACGCTCTAATTCTTTTTTCAGTTGAACGACTTCTTTCTTAGGAAGAACTTCGAATGTACCGTTTTCTTGCATTTTTTCAATATCTTTTAAACGTTTAATACGTTTTTGGATTGTTTCAAAGTTTGTTAAAGTTCCACCAAGCCAGCGTTGGTTCACATAGAACATACCAGAACGGATTGCTTCTTCTTTCACTGAATCTTGTGCTTGCTTTTTCGTACCAACGAAAAGGATTTTTCCTCCGTCAGCAGCAAGGTTTTTCGTGAAGTTGTAAGCTTCTTCTACTTTTTTCACCGTTTTTTGAAGGTCGATGATGTAGATACCGTTACGCTCTGTAAAGATGTAACGCTTCATTTTTGGGTTCCAACGGCGAGTTTGGTGACCGAAGTGAACACCAGCTTCTAGCAATTGTTTCATAGAAATAACTGACATTTTGTTGCCTCCTAATATAATGGTTTTTTTTCCTCCGCTTAAGTCATGTTCACATAAAACTGCGCCACGGCAGCACCTTCATACGAATCATTAAGCGTGTGTATTTAACACCAAGAAATAATATAACACATGATGGACTGACAATCAAGAATCCTTTACAGCTTTCCGCTAAATTTTAATAAAAGCTCGATTTCTGTCTTGCCAGTTTTCATTTCTTTCGCTATTTCTTCTAGTGATCGCCCTTCATCATATAAGGTCTTCACTTGGTCCTCGAATGTTTCTTCTATTTCACTTTTAGAAGGCAGAGAAGCCTCTGTGTCAAGTTGTGGAACGGGTTCATTTACCTTCTCTTCCTGTACCTCAACTTCGCTAAGGAGAGCCGACAGGTGCTCTGGTACTGGATCTTCACTTTCGACCGATTGCTGGGATTCAATTGGTGGTTGTGGCTGCTTTGGTGTCTGAAGATCCGATTTCAGCTCTTCAGCAGAAAAATCAGGGGAAGCGGCTGCCACTTTTGATAGTTTGTCATTCTCTTCTTTGACTTCCATCAAAAATGCAGCCAGGGTATTTTCCGTTTCTTCTAGAAGTTCTCGCTGCTTTTGTTCTGTTGCCTTCAGCGAATTCATTCTCGTATATAAAATGATCACAAAATAAATAAGTGCAGCATGAAGCGTGAAGCTAATCAGCCATAACATATTTTTTCACTCACTAACTCTTTAAGATTGAATGGCTTTATCAAGCAGATGCTTAAGCTTGAACAAGGCCTTTGAATGAATTTGCGAAATGCGCGAGGTAGATAAATTGAGCACTTGACCGATTTCCGTTAATGTCAGTTCTTCTTTATAGAAAAGACTGATCACGAGCTTTTCTTTTTCAGAAAGCTCTGTGATTTTTTCAGAAAGCTGTTCAATTAATTCATCTTTCAGCATTTTCTCTTCAGGAGTCACTGTCTTCTCGTCGCGAATCATGACTTGGACGTTTTCTCCGTCTTCTTGATCATGCAGCTTCTCATCAATTGAGAGCAGATTTGCAAAGAATCCTTCATTCATCGTTGTGACGACATCCTGTTCACTCATGCCGAGTTCCTCAGCCACCTCTGTCGGCGTCACATTACGCAAATAACGCTGTTCAAGCTTTTCGATAGCCGCTTCTACTTTTTTTGTTTTTTCTCTTGATGTACGAGGCAGCCAGTCCTCTTTACGAAGACCGTCGATGATGGCCCCGCGGATTCTGAAGGATGCATATGTATCAAACTTCAGATCTCTTCCAGGATCAAATTTTTCAAGGGCATCATATAAACCGAGCATCCCTAGACTGATCAAGTCTTCTTTATGCACTGACTTCGGGAGACCGATGGAAATTCTTCCAACATGATATGTGACGAGCGGCATATAGCGGCGCATAAGATCATCTCCAGCAGCTGGGTCTTTCCACTCTTTCCATCTAGCCCATAGCGCCTGATCTTCGTAATTTAAGGATTGCATCTTTATCCCCCTATACTTCCTTAGTTATATCTTCATAATGCCTTGCTTCACTGTGCGGATCTCAAGCTCTGCCGTAAGCGGATCGAATTCAATCGTACGGCCATTGTTTCCGCCTGTATCCTCACTAATAATCGGGATATGATGAAGAGACAGATGTTCTTTCACAGCTGAAACGTTTCTAGGCCCAATTCTCATAAGATCATTGGTTGACTTAAACTTAAACATTTCCGCCCCGCCAGCAAGTTTTGCCTTTAGCGCATGTTTGCGTGCGCCTGCTTTTAGGAGCAGATCAATTGTATGCTTGACACCTGTATCTGCATATTTAGCCAAGTTCTCCACCGCCCCTTTTGAAAGGGAGGAATCTGGAAGCATAACATGGACAAGGCCTGCCAGCTTTTTCTCTTGATCAAACAAGACAAGCCCTACGCAAGAACCAAGACCGGATGTCCGAATGCGGTCCGGTGTTTTGACAAGCTGAACATCTGCAATACCAACCTTTACAACTGCCGGAATTTGCACGTTCATTATAGGTTACCTAATGCTTTGAATAGTTTTTCAAACGATTCAAAGTCTGGTAATAGAAACATATTTCCTTTCAGCTCTTGCTTATTTTGATCATCAAAAATAGATGTATCAATCACAATCGCCTGATCACCAAGAGGACTGAATTGCATTAACCCTTCACTAATGACAGCCCCGAACATATCGAGCGTGACATCTGGAACACTTGGGTAAAGCTGCAATTTTGTTAAGTCGGCAAGGGCTGATAAATAAGAGCCCGCTAAAATATTTCCCAGCTCATGAAGCGCTGACGTTCCCATCTCATGTTCATGAATCGTATCAATATCAAATGCCGGGTCCTGGACAAGCTCTCTTACAAATTGCTCCGCTTGCTCAAACGGCATAATGAAAAAGATTGAACCGGATAAATCCCCTTCCATTCGCAGGAAAATGCTTGCAACGGGAAGGTCTGCACCGCCAAAGAAATCCATTAAATCTTCAAACGAGAGAACCTTGACAAAAGGAACAGCCATATCTATTTTGCGATCCAATAGGTTGGCAAGAGCAGACGCTGCGTGGCCTGCCCCGATATTCCCAACCTCTCCTAAAATATCCAGCTGTTCATCTTTAATTTCCTTGAAAATGCTCATTTCACATCCCCCTTAATGAACAGGTGCACCTTGAACGCTCTTGTCGAGGACAGCACCAGCATGAATGATATTGAAAAGACGCTGATCATGCTTAATGATACCTGTCACCCATGACTGTCCTTCTTTTTCAGCTGATTCAGGAGAAGATTCTACTTCTTCCTGATGGACGGTAATCACATCATTTGCTTCATCAACAATCCAGCCGACTTCAATGTCGCCAACTTGTACAATGATCATTCTTGTTTCATCTGTAATCTCGTTGTCAGTGGAACCAAGTCTGACTCTCAGGTCAATGACAGGCGTCACGACACCGCGTAAATTAATTACACCGCATATATAAGGGGCAACGCCAGGAACTCTTGTCGGCTGCTGCCATTTTTCAATGGACTTTACTTCTGATACTGAAATGGCGTATTCTTTTTTGTTTACGATAAACACAATCATCTTTTCGCCAGTTTTGATATCTGTACTCATTTCAGACCGCTCCTCTATTGTTTTTTACTTGATCAGTGCATTACAGTCAACGATGAGTGCAACTTGACCGTCACCTAGGATCGTTGCGCCGGATATCGCAAATACGTTTGGCAGATAATCTCCTAGTGATTTTAATACAACTTCTTGCTGACCAATAAATGAATCGACTACAAATGCTGTCAGCTTGTCTCCTTTACGAACAACAATGATGTGCAGTTCTTCCTCTAATTCATTCGCATTTGGTACGTGGAATTGTTTCTTCAAGTACACGACCGGTACGATAAATCCGCGGAAATCAATCACTTCACGATCATGCGTTTGAAGGATGTCACTTTTCTTAATGACAGCCGTTTCAATAATAGAAGAAATCGGAATCGCAAAAGTTTCCTCTTCTAGTTTTACAAGAAGAACGGAAATAATCGATAGTGTAAGCGGAAGCTGGATTGAGAATAGTGAGCCCTGTCCTTCTGTTGAGTTAATGCTCACAGATCCGCCTAGTGATTCCAGCTTGTTTTTCACAACGTCAAGACCTACACCACGGCCTGAGATGTCAGAAATCGTATCAGCTGTAGAGAATCCTGCTGCAAAGATCAATGAATCAATTTGATGATCTTCAAGCGTTTCTGCTTCTCTTTCTGTAATTACTCCGCGCTCTAATGCTTTTTCAAGCACCTTTTTACGGTTAATACCGCCTCCATCATCTTCTACTTCAATGAAGACATGGTTTCCGCTATGATACGCTTTTAATAGAACCGTACCTTTTTCCGGCTTGCCTTTTTTCACACGTTCTTCCGGTGATTCAATCCCGTGATCTAGGCTGTTTCTAAGTAAGTGTAAGAGTGGATCTCCAATCTCGTCGATCACTGTTCGATCAAGCTCTGTCTCAGCACCCTCAATAATAAGTTCAATTTTCTTATTAAGCTCTTTCGTCAATTGACGAATCATACGCGGGAATCTGTTAAACACAGTTTCCACAGGGACCATTCTCATGTTCAGGATGATTGATTGCAGGTCTCCTGAAATACGTGTCATTCGTTCGACTGTGTCTGTGAGTTCGTTATTTTCTAGTTCTTTCGCAATCTGTTCTAAACGGCCTCTATCAATTACAAGTTCTTCAAATAGGTTCATAAGAGAATCTAGACGGTCGATGTTGACACGAATTGTTTTTGTTCCGCCTGCAGCTGCACCGTTATTGCCATTTGCTTTTGGCGCATCATTTGCTGGCGTCTTCGCAGCAGGAACAGATACTTCTTCTTTTTTCTGTTCAGGCTGCGCCTCTTGTTTTTGAGCCGGAGCTGCTTCTTCAAATGCGGAGACTTCAGAGATCTCAACCTTCTCAACCTCTGAGATCGCCGTGACGATTTTCTTCACTTCGTCCATCGGCTGTTTAGAAAGATAAGAAATACTGAATTCAGATTCAAAATCTTCTGATTCTAATAGTTCTGCATTTGGAACGGTTTTAACAACCTCGCCTGCTTCATTCAGTCTTTCAAAAATCATATAGACACGAACGGCTTTTAGTAAGCACGCATCGCTTAATGTCACGTTGAGTTCATAACATTTGAAGCCTTGCTCTCTCGCTTCATCAAGAACCGTTCGTTCAAATTCGTTATAATCTAAGTCATTAGCAGCTGATGCATCCGCTGTTTCAACGCTAGAAGCTGCCTCAGCATGGCTTCCTGTCACATCTAGCTTTTTACTAATCTCTGTGACATCACGTTTCCCGTCTCCGCCTTCTGCAATCGATTGAACCATTGCTTCAAGATGATCGAGTGCTTCGAACATCGTATCCATTGACTCAGGTGTGACAATCATTTGTTCATTACGGATAGCATCAAACATGTTTTCTAAATGATGCGTTAGGTGAGCCATATCGTCAAAGCCCATCGTTGCACTCATGCCTTTCAATGTATGAGCCGCTCTGAATATATCATTCACTAGCTGCAAGTCGGTTGGGTTCTTTTCTAAATCAAGAAGTTTTTCATTACAAGTTTGTAAGTGTTCTCTGCTTTCATCTAAAAAGATATCTAAGTATTGGTTTACATCCAACGTGTTCACGCCCTCTCTTTTTTCATGGAGCTTATAATTGCATGTGCGATGTCATCCACATGCCTTGTTTCATGTGCAAGGCCTGCTTTAATGACTGATTTAGGCATTCCGAAAACAACACATGATTCTTCTTTTTCTGCAATGACTTTCGTATGACCGCTTGCGACCATTTTTTTGACACCTTCAGTACCGTCACTGCCCATACCTGTCATAATGACAGCGATTTTCTCGTAACCCTTTATGCTGCTGATGGATTCAAATAAATAGTTAACAGATGGTTTGTGCCGGCTTTCCGTGTCTTCAGGGGACAGCCTAATGACAAGTGATCCCCCTTGGTCATGAAGTGACATATTCATTCCACCAGGAGCTATGTAAGCCACTCCATTTTTCGCGATGTCTCCATCTTGTGCTTCTTTAATTGTAATTTGTGATAAATGATCTAACCTAGCAGCAAGTGATGCCGTGAATCCTGCCGGCATATGCTGCACAATCAATATAGGTGCCTCTATGTCCTTAGGCAGCTTCGTTACGACTCGTTGAAGCGCCCTTGGCCCTCCTGTAGATGTTCCGATCGTAATAATCTTTCGGAGTGAGCTGCCTTTTACTGATTGCGGGCGGGGTGCAGCCACTGGACTTGGCGGCTTTATCACTGGCTTAGGAGACACCTTCTCTTCAGTGCGTTTCCTTGACAGTCCTGCCGCAAGTACCCGCTCTACAATTTGCCCCCTCACTTTGTGCAAATCGAGAGAAATACTTCCCGAAGGCTTTGTCACAAAGTCGAAAGCACCGAGTTCTAAGCAATGGATGGTTAAATCTTTTCCTTGCTTTGTCTGGCTTGACACCATAATCACGGCAAGGTCGTGTTCAGCCAGAATTTGTTTTAATGCTTCTGTTCCATTTAAAACAGGCATTTCCACATCTAACGTGACAACATCTGGATTCAGTTCCTTGATCCGTTTTAAGGCATCTTCCCCATTTCGCGCCGTTCCGACGACTTCTATTTCTTGCTCGGCACTTAGAAAATCACTAATGAGCTTTCTCATAAAGGCCGAGTCATCTACTACTAGCACTCTAATCATGAGTCCACCTTCCTCCTTTTAAAAAAAGAGGACAACTTATCTATAAACGTATGCTGTTCTCTCCGTGCCTCTCTTATCTGCTGATGATACAGTGTTTCTGCCAGCATCTTAATCGTTTTACTCAGCCTTGAATGAGGCTGCTTCATATAAAATGGAATTTGTTCTGATACTGCTTTAGGAACCGCAGGATCATCAGGCACAGCGCCAGCAAATACAAGTTTTCTGTGAAGAAAAGATGTGACCACTCCTGCTAATTTCCGGTAAGTTTCAGACCCTTCTGACGGGGTTTTACACCGGTTCACAATGATCTGCACAGACCGTTCAAACTGATGAATGGCTAAGTGTTTAATCGCGCTGTAGGCATCCATGATGGATGTTGGCTCTGGTGTAGTCACAACGACCACTTCTCCTGCTGATAAAACAAAAGGCAGTTGATCTTTTGACAAGCCAGCACCCATATCAAAGAAAATACAATCAAAGCCCTGCATGATTCTTTCCATCTCTTCCAAAAAGAACGACCATTGATCCTTATCTAAAGAAAACAGCTGTTCAAGGCCGCTTCCCCCAGAAATGTAATATAGGTTATCCGTTCCTTTTGTCATGGCTGCTTGGAAGGATTTTTTTCTGACGAGAACATCTAATATAGAACTAGTCGATGTTTTCCCTAGTAAAATATCGATATTCCCCATCCCAAAATCAAGATCGATCACTAACACTCTTTTGCCTGTACTTGCGATAGACAGTGCCATATTCAGGGTCAAATTCGATTTGCCTACCCCGCCTTTACCGCTCATGACGGCAATGGTTTTTGCTTGTCCGCTGACGTTAAGAGGAGCCGGTGTGATCATTTGACTCTGCTGAACTAGTTTTCTTAACCCTTCTGCTTGGTCGGGCTTCATGATTGTAAAACCATCCTTGATAGTTCAAGAGGAGATCCTTCAAGAATATCCTCAGGCACATTTTGGCCATTTGTTAAAAAACCAAGTTTGATTTGAGAGTCTGCAATGATTTGAAAAATGGTTCCCATCGTGTCCGTTTCATCTACTTTTGTAAAAATGAATTGATCGATTGGAACGTGTTCAAAACGCTTGACCATGGCTTTCATGTCTTGATACTTCGATGTGGCACTCATCACAAGAAAACTTTGAATGCTCTCATCGAATGGAATAATGTCGGTCAGCTCTTTGATATACGCTTCTTCTTTAAAGTTACGACCTGCTGTATCGATGAAAATATGATCATACTCTTTAAAGGTCTCTTGGGCTTTCACAAAATCCTCTCTCGAATAACAAACCTCAAGCGGTGCATTCAGCAGTTCAGCATAAGTTTTCAGCTGTTCGATTGCTGCAATCCGGTACGTATCGGTGGTAATAAAAGCAATCTTCTTTTGCTGCTGAATGGCTGTTTTAGCGGCAAGCTTCGCAATCGTTGTCGTTTTACCAGCTCCGGTTGAACCGAACAGTACGATGTATTTTGAAGAAATCATCGGCTCATCAGAGGTTTGGGCTGGCAGCATATCAGTCAGCAGTTGTTCAAGTTCTTTATTTATGTGCTCTTCTTTAACTGCACCCTTTGTTAAAAGACCCTTCAGGCATTCGTCTCGAATGGCATCATCAAGGCCTTGATCCTTTAGCTTTTGATCGATTGCTATGAGAGGATCAGGCAGAATACCCGCATGCCGTTCATTCCTCACATATTCTAAAGGGTGTGCGGCATGAGAAGGCGCTAATTTTGCCGCCTTGGGAGCAAAGGATGGCTCTTCGGGCTGCTTTTGAACTTGCTCCTTTTTTGGTAACACTGGAAGAGGCGGCGCAGGGTTTAAACCTTTACCAGCTCTTTCCTCGAAATCTTGATCCAGCACTGCAATCACTTCGACCATTTGTTGTTTCTTTAAACCGAACAGTTTGCGTTTGACAACGGTTTTGGAATTTAAAATAACGGCATCTTTCCCAAGCTGCTGCCTGATTTGAATCGTTGCCTCCTGCATAGAATTTGCTGTGATTTTTTTCATTTTCATTAGATATCCACCACTCCGATGCTCTGTACTTCCACATTCGCTTCTAGTTCGTTATAAGATAGTACCGGTAAATCTGGGAAATATCTTTCTAACAACTGCTTAACGTACATTCTTATAGGAGGTGAGCATAATAGAACCGGCGTTTCCTGACGAAGCGAAAGCTGTTCAATTTCTCTCGCCACTGATTGAATCACACTTTCAGAGGATTCTGGATCTAACGATAAGTAGTTGCCATGCTCTGTCTGCTGAACGCTGTCTGCAATCACCTTTTCTACTCGGCCTGAGCATGTCACGACTTTGAGTGATTCATTTTCTCTTGCATACTGTGCGGTAATCTGTCTTGCAAGCGCCTGTCTAACATACTCTGTTAATAAATCTGTATCAGTCGTTAATTTTCCGTAGTCTGCAAGCGTCTCAAAAATGGTGACAAGGTTTCGGATAGAAACCTTTTCTTTCAGCAGCTTCGCCAGTACTTTTTGAATATCACCGACTGCCAGCGGATTTGGCGTTACCTCATCCACTAAGACAGGATAACTTTCTTTCAAATGATCGATTAATTGCTTCGTTTCTTGGCGTCCGAGCAGTTCATGTGTATTTTGTCTAATCTTCTCTGTGATGTGAGTAGACACTACAGACGCTGGGTCCACAACCGTATAGCCTAGCATCTCAGCCTGATCTTTTTCTGCTTCTGATATCCATTTAGCCGGCAGACCAAAGGATGGTTCGATTGTTTCAATTCCTTCAATCGGATCATCATCAGGCGTTGGGGACATCGCTAAGTAGTGATCAAGCAGCAGCTCTCCTTTTGCTACTTCGTTTCCTTTAATTTTCAACCGGTATTCATTTGGGTTCAGCGCAATATTGTCCCGGATTCGGACGACTGGAATGACAAGACCTAGTTCGAGGGCAAGCTGCCTTCGAATCATCACAATTCGGTCTAACAGGTCACCGCCCTGATTTGCATCAGCAAGCGGGATGAGGCCGTAGCCAAATTCAAATTCAATGGCATCCATTTGCAGGAGATGAATAACGCTTTCTGGACTTTTCATCTCTTCTACCTCTGCTTGTTCTTCCAGTACCTCTTCGATTTCTTCTTGATCTTGTTTGTTTTTCGACATCATGTATGCGCCAAGTGCTATTAAACCTGCGATTGGCCCAGTTAAAAGTACGCCGATTGGCGTAAACAAACCAAGAAGGAAGATCGTTCCTGCTGTAACATAAAGCATGGCTGGGAAAGCAAAGAGCTGACCTGTAATGTCTGATCCAAGGTTTCCGTTAGAAGCTGCTCTCGTAACAACAATCCCTGTCGCCGTTGAAATGAGGAGTGCCGGAATTTGAGAAACAATTCCGTCCCCTACCGTTAACAGGGTAAAGTGGGAAGCTGATTCTTGAATCGACATGCCTTGCTGAAGCATCCCAATAATAATTCCAAATATAATATTGATGATAACGATGATAATACCAGCGATGGCGTCCCCTTTAACGAACTTACTGGCACCGTCCATCGCTCCATAAAAGTCTGCTTCCCTCGCTACTTTTTCACGGCGGTTTCTTGCTTCACTTTCTGTCAGCATCCCTGCATTTAAATCAGCGTCAATACTCATTTGTTTACCTGGCATCGCATCAAGTGTAAATCTTGCCGCAACCTCTGATACACGCTCAGCCCCTTTAGTAATAACAATAAACTGAATGATGATCAGAATAAGGAAAACAACGAGACCAACGATGATATTTCCTCCAACAACAAATGAACCGAACGTTTCTACAACCTTTCCAGCATCTCCTGTTGAAAGAATAGAACGTGTTGTAGAGATGTTAAGCCCTAAACGAAACAGTGTTAAGAGCAAAAGCAATGATGGAAAAATTGAAAATTCCAATGGTTCTTGCATGTTCATAGTGGTGAGAAGCACGATAAGCGCAAGAGAAATATTAATAATGATTAAAATACTTAATAGCATTGGCGGAAACGGTATGACCAGCATCGCCACAATTAAAATAACACTGAATATAACAGATAAATCTCTTGCTGACATGCCTGTTCTCTCCTTTTAAAACCAAAAATTCATAAAATCTTTTGTTTCGTTTTATAGACGTAAGCTAAAATTTCTGCGATGGCCTTAAAGTATTCTTCTGGCACCGCTTGGTCGATGTCGACCTGATCATATAGTGCACGAGCGAGCGGCCGGTTTTCTACGGTCATAATATCGTGCTCTTTCGCAATCGTTCTAATTTTCAAAGCCAAAATATCGGTTCCCTTTGCGACAACAAAGGGCGCGTCCATTTTTTCTTCGTCATACTTTAAAGCAATGGCATAGTGGGTTGGGTTTGTAATGATGACGTCCGCTTTTGGGACTTCCTGCATCATCCGTCTCATGGCCATTTCCCGCTGACGCTGTTTAATCTTTGATTTTATGAGCGGGTCACCCTCTGATTTTTTATACTCATCTTTGATGTCTTGTTTGGACATCCGCAAGTTTTTTTCATAATCAAATTTCTGATACATATAATCAAGCCCTGCTAAGATCATTAGAGCACCTGCTGCATACAGCCCCATAATCAAGGTCATTTTTGCGACGAAATGAAGGGTTTCCTCTGCTGTTAATAAAGGAAGCCGCAGAATTTCGTCAAAGTGCATCCAAAGTGCAATAAATGTCGCAAAACCAACAAAACCAATTTTCAAAATGGATTTTAATAGCTCTACGAGGGCTCGAATACTGTATATCCGTTTAAACCCTTTGATAGGATCCAGCTTTTCTAATTTCGGTTTAATGACTTCTGGTGAAAAGAGAAAGCCAACTTGTAAATAGTTACTGATAATGCCCGCCAGCATACCAACACCAAGGATTGGCATGAGAAGGAGCCCTGTTTCCTGAAGCAATTCCACAAATAGTTGATGAATATTAGATGTGCTAACCTTCATTAGCATGGTTGTTGAATAAAAACGTTCAATGAGCGCGATAATCCGCTCTTTCATAAAAGGCCCAATAAAAAAGAATGATAAAAAGATTAATAGAAATGAGATGGCTGTATTGACGTCGGTACTTTTGGCAACCTGTCCTTTTTTACGTGAATCCCGCCTTTTTTTCGGCGTTGCTTTTTCTGTTTTTTCACCTGCGAAAAATTGCAAGTCTAATCTAAGCCTTGTCATCATGACGAACCACCGACCAATGCTAAGAAATTCCTCATGGTGAGTACAATCGTTTCAAATGTATTTTGGACAACCCCGAAGATGACGCCCATACAGATGATGATCATAATAAAACTCACACCCATTTTAATAGGAAGTCCGACCACAAATACGTTCATTTGCGGAACTGTACGTGCCACAATCCCCAGTGCCAAATCGACTAAAAATAGACTTGCCACGACAGGTGCCGAGATTTGAAAGGCTATGATAAACATTTGGTTGAAGCTCTTTGCGATAAAGTAAGCAAAGGATTCACTGCCAAAATTCAGCGCGTATTGATCAACTGCAATGTATTGAAAGCTGTAATAGATTCCATCAAGCAGCAGGTGATGTGCGTTTGTTGCCAGCATCAATAGCAATGTGACCGTATAAAAAAACTGTCCCATCAGCGGCGTCTGCGCCCCTGTTTGCGGATCAATAATATTGGCAATCGCAAAACCCATTTGAAAATCAATGAATGAGCCGGCAATTTGAACAGCGGACACCATGATATATGCAATCAGCCCAAGCAGCAGCCCGACCATCGCTTCTTTCACCGCAAGCATCATATAAAGACCGTCTATGTCGAGTGCTGGCGGTTCTTTTATGGTGCTAAAACTAATGACAGCTAAAAACAGCGAGAATCCAACTCTGTGTACAGCCGGGATCGTTCTATGCGCTAAAAGCGGTACTGTCACAAAAAAAGCAGTGATCCGAATAAAAACTAAAAGAAAAGCAGGGAATAATTCTATGATTGACATCGCTGGTTAACCTGCAAATCGATCTAAATTCGAGAACAGCTCTGTCGTAAAGGACACGATTGTTGAAAGCATCCATGGACCAAACACAACAAGTCCAATGAGTACTGCAACAATCTTAGGAATAAACGCAAGCGTCTGTTCTTGAATTTGGGTTGTCGCCTGAAACACACTGACAATCAGTCCCACAATGAGTGCGAGCGCTAGAAGCGGCCCACTCACAAGCAATACTACATACACTGATCTTTCAGCCATCGTAATGACAAATTCTGAACTCATGTTTTAAGCACCTACTCTAAAAGCTTTGCAGCAAAGATTTAACTATCAAATACCATCCATCGACTAAAACAAATAACAATATTTTGAAAGGGAGCGATATCATAACCGGCGGAAGCATCATCATCCCCATTGACATCAGAACACTTGCGACCACCATGTCAATAATTAAAAATGGAATAAAGATCATGAAACCAATTTGAAATGCCGTCTTTAATTCTGAAATGGCAAAAGCGGGAACCATCGTCGTTAACGGAATATCTTTAATCGATTCAGGTTTATCCATTTTTGCGTAATTAAGAAATAAAGCCAAATCTTTCTGTCTTGTATGTTTACTCATAAACTCTTTAATAGGCACTTCGGCTTTTTCATACGCCTGATTTAACGTGATGTCATCATTTAAAAGCGGCGTCAGCGCCTCTTTATTAATCTGTGAGAACGTGGGTGCCATGATAAAAAATGTGAGAAACAACGCAAGTCCAACAAGCACTTGGTTTGGCGGCATTGAGTTGGTTGCAAGTGATGTTCTGACGAATGAAAGAACAATCACAATCCGTGTAAAACACGTCATTAAAATGAGAATGCCCGGTGCAACCGAAAATACAGTTAAAAGTAAAAGAAGACGGACAGATGTGCTGATATTTCCTGCACCGCTGGAATTAAATAAATCGATAAACTCATTCATTTTGTTTCGGGCCTTTCTTTCTGACTTCTGATTGGGTCTTTTTCAATTCGGCTAGCTGCGCCTTTAAATTGGCTGAAAAAGAAGAAGTGCTCGTCTGATCATGTTTCTTTATCTGCGATGTAAATTTTTGAACCATTTTTGGTAAATCGGTTTTGCTTTCCATCGCTTCTTCATATTGTTTCACGATCGCTTCACATTCTTGTTCATCATCAATTTCTTTTAGCAGCTGGATTGAGTCTGCTACGCCGACAACTAATACTCGTTTGCCCACTTTGATCAGCTGGACTGAACGGTTTTGTCCGACTGTCGTTCCGCCAATATTTTCAACATAGCGAAATGGTTTAAGTAAGCGGTTTTGCTTACCAACAAATCTCACTAATCCATAAATAAGCAGGATGACAAAAAGTAAGGCACCAATCATTTTGACAAAATCCATAATGGAGACAGAAGAAGAGGGAACTTCTTCTGCCGGATTCGTTTGATTGTCAGTGGTTTTCTTCTCTGTATCCTTTTTGCTTTCTTTCTCATCTTTGAGCCAGTCATTCACTGTGCCATTCTCAGGATCTTTCGTTTCGGCAAACAGTGAGGCAGGCTGCATCGTCAAGAAAAGCATAAAACTGATCATTGCTATACATATCAAACGTTTTTTCAACAAATCTTACACCCTTTTTTAGCCTAACGTTTTATTAATTGCTTCAAGTACACGGTCTGCCTGGAATGGCTTCACGATAAAGTCTTTTGCACCTGCTTGGATCGCGTCAATAACCATTGACTGCTGTCCCATAGCAGAACACATGATGATTTTAGCAGAAGCGTCAATTTGTTTAATTTCTTTTAGTGCTGTGATCCCGTCCATTTCTGGCATTGTGATGTCCATTGTGACAAGATCTGGAGACGTTTCTTTGAATTTTTCAACTGCTTGAGCACCGTTTTCTGCTTCTCCTACTACATCAAATCCGTTTTTTACAAGAATATCCTTGATCATCATTCTCATGAATGCTGCATCATCTACGATTAATACCTTAGTAGCCATTTACTTATTCTCTCCCTATATGTTTGTTTATTTTAAATTAGAAAGTCTTTCAGACTGACTTAAAATATCAGTCACACGAACACCAAAGTTCTCATCAATGACAACGACTTCCCCTTTTGCGACGATTCGCTTGTTAACTAGAATGTCTACTGGTTCACCAGCAAGTTTGTCCAGTTCAATAATACTTCCAGCTGAAAGCTCAAGAACTTCTTTCACACTGCGCTGAGTTCTTCCAAGTTCCACCGTAATGGAAAGCGGAATGTCCATCAGCATATCAAGGTTTCCAAGCTGGTTTGTTGTATGCTGAGGCTCACTGAACGATTCAAATTCAACTGGCGCCACATTTACAGGTGCTGCCGGCTTTGGCTTCGCCTGTCTTTTCGGTGGTGCTGCTTGCTGCGCTGGAGCAGACTGCGTTTGCGGTGCTGCCGGCTGAGGTTCAGGTGCACTCACTTGAGCTTCTTGAACCGGCTCTTCTTCTTGCGCAGGATCTGTTAATTCTGCAATTAAATCCTTCGCAAATGTAATAGGATAAAGCTGCATAATATTTGAATCAATGAGTTCACCTATTTTTAATCTGAAGGATACTTTGACAAGCATTTCTTCAGCTGGAATGCGGTCTGTCCCTTCTCCTTCTTTCACATCAAGTAATTCGACGCGCGGCGGAGAAATATCAATCTTTTTATTAAAGACAGTCGACATGGATGTCGCAGCAGAACCCATCATTTGGTTCATTGCTTCTTGTACTGCACTTAAGTGAATCTCGCTTAAAGAAGGGTCAGCATTTGTCCCGTCTCCACCCATCATTAAGTCCGCAATGACTGCTGCATCTGTTTGCTGGACGACAAGCAGGTTACTTGCACTGAAACCTTCCGTATAATTCACTTCAATCGCAACATACGGATGAGGAAATTCCTCATTCAGCATACTTTTTTGAATCACTGTAACAGTTGGAGTTGTAATCTCCACTTTTTGATTTAATAGGGTTGAAAGTGCTGTTGCAGAGCTGCCAAATGAAATATTTCCGATTTCTCCAATGGCATCTTGCTCCATTGCAGAAAGGATTGTATCAGGCTCTATATCGTCATTGCTGCCTCCTTTAAGGAGCGCATCGATTTCGTCTTGTGATAATTTACTTCCGTTATTCTCCATCTTCTTCACCTCTTATGTCGTGATCTAGAATTTGAATCGCCTGTTTCCGATTCACGCGGCCGGCCTGTCCCAAGAATTTCGGTTTATTTCCGACCATAACAGTAAGAGGCGCATTTACTGGTTTGTCCAAGGCAATACAATCACCAATTTCCAAATTCAAAAACTCTTCCACTGTCATTTCCGATTGTCCCAGCTCTGCGACTACCGGTATTTTTGCCTTCATAATCCGTTTTTCAATGGCCTTTGTTTCTTGCTGTTTTGGTTCATTTCGTTCAGACTGCATCCAGTAGTGTACAGACAACTTCGGAATAATAGGCTCTAATACAACGTGAGGAATACATAGGTTAATAACCCCGCTTACCTCGCCAATTTGTGTATTAAGCGAAATGACGACAACTGTTTCGTTTGGTGACACCATTTGAACAAACTGGGGATTTACCTCGAAATCTGCCATTTCAGGCTCGATGTCGGTTATGGACTGCCACGCTTCTCTGTAATTTTCCAAAGCTCCCTCAAACATGTTTGAGATAATCTTTGTTTCGATTTCTGTAAGTGATTCTGTCTTATTATGACTAATGCCAATCCCGCCCATCAGCCTGTCCATCATCGCATAGCCGATTGTTGGGTTTACTTCAAGCATGATTCTTCCTTCAAGCGGGCTGACATAAAATAAGTTTAATAATGTCATATTAGGAATCGAACGAATAAACTCTTCGTATGGTACTTGGTCAACCGAGCTGACAGTAATTTGAATATATGATCTTAGCTGCGCTGAAAAGTGAGTGGTGAGCAGTCTAGCGAAGTTATCATGAATCCTTGTTAAACTTCGAATCTGGTCTTTTGAAAAGCGCAGTGCACGTTTAAAGTCATACACCTTCACTTTTTTCGTCGTTTCTTCTTTTTTCAGCTCTTCTGCATCCATTTCGCCTGTTGAGATGGCGGATAATAATGCGTCGATCTCATTCTGGGAAAGCACTTCTCCTGACATTTCTTCACCTCCATCGTGTCAATTAATCGCCTCTATTGCAGATTAAAGGAGGTTATATATACTTCTTTCACCTTGCCATCTTGCAAATAGTTATTCACTTTGTTTTTGACTTGTGTTTTAAAATGTTCTCTGCCTTTTTTGCCATCAAGTTCATCTGCATTCGTGTCTGATAAAATGTCGATTACAGCATCTTTTACTTGGAAACTTCTTTTTTCAAGCTCTGATTTTGCTTTTTCAGAGTCCGTTTCAATATTCAGGACAAGTTTGACAGCATTTCCTTCAGACTTTAAATTGGTGATAATCTCAGGAATTTCAACAGAGGCTTTTACGACTTCATCTGCTGTTGGCTCTTTTTCAGCTTTTGCTTCGTCTGACCCATTCAGCAGAAAAACGATGCCTGCTCCAATTCCAGCGATGGCAATAATCATGATTAGCATTACTACGACTAATTTCTTCTTCATTCAAATTCCTCTATTCCTTGATTCAATGAAATGACTTGGATTTTTCTGTAGAAAGAAATGATTTTCTCTTGAAGCTGCTCTTCATCTTCTTTCACAACGAATTTCTTTCCATTGGCCAAAGTAATGGTCGTGTCTGGAAAGCTTTCGATTTGCTCGATATGGAGAGCGTTCAGCATAAATCCTTTGCCATTTAATCTTGTCACTTCAATCATATTAAGCAGAGAAGCGATCATCCGCTCCCCCTACCTCCTATCGTTTCAGATTCACAAGCTCTTGCAGAATTTCATCAGATGTTGTGATCGTCTTTGCATTCGATTGGAATCCGCGCTGCGCGATAATCATTTCGGTAAACTCATCTGTTAAATCAACGTTTGACATTTCAAGTTTCCCTGTTTGGATCACGCCAGTGCCTTCTTGACCAGGTACGATAGGGTTACTTGGTGCACCTGAGCTTAACGTTTGGCGGTATAGGTTGTCACCAACTTTGTCTAACCCGCCTGCGTTACTGAAAGATACAAGTGAAATCTGTCCAACATTTCTAGATACGTTGTTTTCAACAACCGAAATTGTTCCATCTGGACCAACACTTACACTTGAAACGCCATCTGGAATCGTTATCTTTTGTCCATTCATTCCGAGTAGGTAATTTCCATCAGTAGTGGTTAAACTCCCCTCCGAATCCCGTCTAAAATTCCCTGTTCTTGTATAAAGAACTTCTCCTTGACTTTCAATACGGAAAAATCCATCTCCATTGATATAGAAGTCGTAAGGTTCATCTGTATTTTGAGAAGATCCAGGTGACATGACTTTATCAATAGAAGCTAAAGATGATCCTAAACCAATTTGTTTTGAGTTGATTGAACCAGAGTTGTTCGTTGGTCCACCTGAGCTTGAAATTGTTTGACTGACCATATCTTTAAAAGTGATGCGGCTTTTTTTGTATCCGTGTGTATTGACGTTGGCTACGTTGTTGGCTACCACATCTAATTTTGATTGGAAGTTTTTCATTCCGCTAATTCCTGAGTAAAGTGAGCGTAACATTTATTTTCCTCCTCGAATTACTTCGTTTTTTCTCCAACTGCTGTAACATCCCAAGGGCTGATTTTCGTTCCATCTTCTAAAACAAGTAAGTATTCATTGTCTATGTTTTTAACAGACTTCACAGTGCCCGATATCTCTTTATCATCCAGCTTGCCCGATACTTCTTTACCAATCCAGCCTACATACGTCGTAAACGGATCTTGGTGTGCAACAAATGTAGACATGAGCTGATTCAGTTTGGTGATCGAATCGTTCATATTGGTTTGCTGTTCTAAAGATGAAAATGTCGCAAGCTGCGTGACAAACTCACGGTCATCAAGTGGGTTTGTCGGATCTTGGTTTTGAAGCTGCGTAAGCAAAATTTTCAAGAATTGATCTTTGCCAAGTGTATCTGTTTTCTTTTCTGCTTTTGAAGAAGTGTCTGCTTGTGCGGCTATTCTATTCGTAGCATCAACTGTTGCCATTAGATCTCCTCCTCTTCTTCATCTGACCCAACAAGAGCATCCAGTACATCTTGGAATTCTGCTTCCTGTTCATCAGTCTGCTGGGAATTCTGCCCTTTTGACTGCTGCTGCTTGTTTTCTTCGTTAAATTGTTGTCCAAATAACGGCTGCTCATTTGATTGAAGCGGTATATGGAAACGGTCCACTTGAACCGACATATTCGGAAGTGCTTGCTTGAGCTGCGGCAGATGATGCTCTAACAGCTCTTTCGCTGCTTGCGTCGAGGCTGTAATTTTACTCGCATACATACCGTTTTGCTTCGTTAGCTGAATGGTAATGAATCCAAGATTTTCTGGATTTAATCGAACGGTGAAGCGTCCGCTTGAATTGCCAAACGGCGTGAATTTCATTTGCTTCCACGTGTTTAGAATTTGCTGATCAACCGTTCCTGGCTTTTCATCAGTCGTTTGTGTCTGCTGAACAGGAGCCGCTGACTGCAGTTGGAAAAACTGCTTATGACCTGGTAAAAGTGTATGGGTCATTATTTTTTCAGAAGCTGGTGCAGCAGTGCTTTGTCCTTTAACGACTTCTTTTTTGATGAGCCACTCAAGAGATGCATTCCCTTTTGCAGGAGAAGCGAGAGTAGATTCTTGTTTTGGAGAGACTAGTTCCTTCAATTCTCCTAGTGAAATTTTCCACTCTTTGTCAGATCCTTTCGCATTCGCCATCATATGGTCGATTAACTGATTAAAGTGCTTTAGCTCACTTTGAGTCATCGAATTCAGCTTGGGCGCTGATCCCTGCGAGAAGAACTGCTCTTTTACTTGCTGAATGAGTTTTTCATCTACCCCGTTTTTCGAAAGAAAGTGGATAAAGTCTTGACCTTTTCCTTCAATATCCTGCACAAGTTTCACATCAAAGCTGAGCGGCTGTTGATTGAGCAATTGATAGATGAAAAAGTGGACTTGTATGAGCTGTTCACTATGTTCAGAACCTGGCTTTTCAGCTTGATCACCGTAAATGGAAGATTCCATTTTTTGAAATAGTTCTTCAAGCGACTTGAGATCAGATGATTCAAGCGTTTGACCTTGTAGTGTTTGAAGCGCACTTAGAAGGTCTGCGCTCATTCCTTCTTCAGGTGATTGCATCCATTTTTCAATGATTTGCATCGCATCATTGATAGAAAGAGAGGCAGCAGCGGCTGTCTCAGTATTAACAGGGCCGCTTTGAGCACCTGCTCCGCTAAGCAATTGTTTAAACAAACCGCGTGCAGATACCGCGCCATCTCCCTTTAGCCCCGAGAGGCCTTGAGAAGATTGCTGTAAGGCTCCAATATCCAATAGCTTCACTTATTGTCCACCCCCATTTTCACTTTCTTCTTTTTTGGCAAGCTCTTTTGTAAATGTTGCTGCCTTCTGAGGTGTCAGTTTTGCTAATATGTCTGTCAGTTTATTTTTGCTCAGCTCTTCAAGGATTTTTAACGCCTCTTTATCACTTAATTCTGATAAAATTTTAGCGGATTTCCCTGCGTCCATGCTTTCATAAATGCTGGCGACCTTTCCTTTTGTCTGCTGATTAGAGGATGCCGCTGCATCAGAGGACGCCCCTGCTGAGTTATTACCTGACGTGTTATTTGATGAGCTGTTATTCGATGAGCTGTCATTGGCTGACGTATTCTTTGCATCATTTTCAGATGTTTTTTCAAGTGAGTTGATTTTTTGGTTGAGTCTTTTAATCTCTTCATCACTTGTTTTCAAATCTTTTTGTGCAATTTCGAGCTCATTCTTTTGCTCTTTAATGGTCTTTTTCAGATCTTTCAGCTCTGCATCGCCTTGATCACTTTGTGAAGATGACGCTTTTGAGGTGTCATCTGAACCAACCAAACTGCTGATCCCTGGAATGTTTTGGAGCGGTTTTTTTAGATCAAAACCTGCCATATAAAGGATCGTGCCAGTGACAATCACAAGCACAATCAATGGGATGATGACAATAAACAAGATCCATTGAAATTTCCCGCCGCCTGATTCCTTCGTTTTTTCCTTCTTAGGCATTCATCTCGACTCCTAATGTCCTTGAAACATGAATTGGCTGATAGAGATATCATCCATTTCTTTCATTTCAATTGCCTTATGTTCAAGGGAGAACTTTTCAAATTGCTTTTCTTTCATTTTTTCAAACTTTTTAAACTCAATGTTTTTTTCAGTTAAATCAGATTGTTTTTCATTCATTTGATGGCGTTTCATGATCACAAGCTGCTGATAATGCTGGATGGTGTTATCTAAGTTAGTCACAAATTGCTGGTAATGACGCATTTCTTGAACACTCATTCCACTTCTCAGCTTTTCTTCTTTGCTTTTTTCCATTAGTTCTTTTTTACTCATATTTTCATAGAGTTTTTCAGCGACTTGCTCAAATGCCGAAACGGATTGTTGGTACGCTGCGAGTGACTTGTCTTTTTCACTTTCTTTCAGTTCTAAGAGCTTTTGAAATTTGTATTGATATCTCACTGTTTTTGTCAATCCTCTCTATTCATCAAACTGAGCAATAAACTCACGCTGTCTTCAATCGATACAGCCTCTTCTACATCCTGCTTCAAAAATGAAATCAGATGAGGGTAAGCCTGCATGGCCTCATCAATATCTTTGGAGGAGCCTTTTTTATATGCTCCAATATTAATGAGGTCTTCAGCGTTTTGATAAGTGGATAAAAGCTGGCGGAACCGGTTAGCCGCTTCCTTGTGATCATGACTTGCGATATTACTCATGACACGGCTGATACTTCTCAGAATATTAACAGCGGGAAATTGTCCTTTGTTGGCTAAAGCACGATCAAGTACAATGTGGCCATCCAGGATCCCCCTCACTGTATCAGCGATTGGCTCATTCATATCGTCACCATCAACAAGCACTGTGTAAAACGCTGTGATGGAACCAAGCTGATTTGTCCCTGTTCGTTCGAGCAATTTTGGCAGTATAGCGAACACTGAAGGTGTATATCCTTTTGTGGTCGGCGGCTCACCAGTTGCAAGACCTATTTCCCTTTGCGCCATGGCAACCCTCGTAACAGAATCCATCATGAACATGACATTTTTGCCTCTGTCCCTGAAATACTCTGCAATGGCTGTTGCTGTATACGCAGCTTTCAGTCTCGTCAGTGCGGGCTGGTCAGAAGTTGCAACGACAACAATGGATCGCTTCAGTCCTTCAGCACCTAAATCCTTTTCAATAAACTCACGAACTTCACGGCCACGCTCTCCAACAAGAGCAATCACATTGAGATCTGCTTCTGTCTGCTTTGCAATCATTCCCATTAAGGTACTTTTTCCAACACCACTTCCAGCAAAAATCCCGATCCTTTGACCAGTGCCAACTGTGAGCAGACTGTCGATGACTCTAACACCAACACCCATCTTTTCTCGAATAGGAGGCCTGTCCATCGGATTTGGAGGTGACTGATCTGTTGAAACAGGTGCAAGTCCCTTTGGAAGCATACTGCCATCAAGCGGATCACCGAAGGCATCAACGACTTCACCTATTAATCCAGTCCCTACTTTGACCTTCAGCGACTCACCCGTCGCTTCAACAAGACTTCCTGGTGAAATATTGGATGCTTCTACATAAGGCATGAGCAGAATGTTTTCATCTCTAAACCCTACGACCTCTGCTTTTATCGGATGATGCTTGCTCCCTTTTTTATGAATGAGACATACATCACCGATCGAACTCTCCGGCCCCTTCGATTCAATCATCAGCCCAACCACTCGATTGACTTTACCAAATCGTTTATAAGGATCGGCGGTTTCAATCGTTTCTTTTAGCACATCCATTTTCATTTGTGATCACCTGAATCAATGACTTCTAATAATTTTTCTTTCAACTGATTCATTTGGGTATCAACACTCGCTTCCACTTTTCCAAAACTTGTTTCTACGTAACAAGTTCCTTTTGGTGCTTTTTCATCCGAGTAAATGGCAAGGTGTGTATCCTTTTGAAGGATTCTAATCAATTCATCTTTATATTCCATCACATGTTCGTAATGTTCAGGATCAACATAGATGGAAATATTTTCGTATTCTTTCACTTCTGCAATGACCTGCTTCACAAGAGCCAAAAATTGATCTTTTGTGTCCTCAGCTGCATACCAAACGCGTTTGGCGAGTTCAAAAGCGAGTTCCACAATTTGCTCAGCAGAGCTTTCAATTTTTTCTTCGTAGTCCTGCCTTGCAAGGCTAACGATGTCATTTGCTTGATCAAGAATAGCTTGGTACTGCATATTCGCATCTGCTTCGCCCTTTTGGAAGCCTTCTTGATAACCTGCTTGTTTCGCTTCTTCAATGAGCTGCATTCTTTCTTCTTCAAAATCAGTTCTGCGCTGATTGATTTCAGCCATTGTTTTTTCCAGCTCACTGTTTGCTTGTTCTAATATGCGGCTCGCTTGATCTTCTGCATCACTGAGTACTAGCTGCGATGCTTCGGTTTCATTGACAAGCTCTTCTTCGTGATGTTCTCTTTTAAACTCCACTTGCTGTAAAGGAATCGTTTGCCGTCCTTGTTCAGGAATAACAGATGTTTCATGTTTGATAATCCTAGACAATGATATCGTCTCCTCCGCCTCGAGCTATGACGATTTCTCCAGCTTCCTCAAGTCGTCTTACGATGCTGACAATACGGGTTTGTGCTTCCTCGACATCTCTAAGCCGGACAGGCCCCATAAACTCCATTTCTTCTTTGAATGTTTCGACCATCCGCTGTGACATGTTGCGGAAGACAATTTCTTTGACCTCTTCGCTTGCCACTTTGAGTGCGAGCAATAAGTCATCATTTTCAACATCTCTGATAACGCGCTGAATCGCTCTGCTGTCAAGAGTGACAATATCTTCAAAGACAAACATACGTTTCTTAATTTCATCAGCAAGCTCTGGATCTTGAATTTCAAGTGTGTCTAAAATGGTCTTCTCAGTAGCACGGTCTACACCATTTAGCACTTCCACAACCGCTTCGACTCCGCCCGTTTGCGTATAATCCTGCGTAAAGGTTGAAGAGAGCTTTTGTTCAAGAATACGTTCCACCTCATTGATGATCTCTGGAGATGTACGGTCCATTAAAGCAATACGTCTCGCCACCTCAGTTTGTACTTCCTCGCCTAACTCCGATAAAATTTGCCCAGCCTGCACTGGATCCAAGTAAGAAAGGATAAGTGCAATCGTTTGTGGATGCTCATGCTGGATAAAGTTTAAAATTTGTTCTGGGTCAGCCTTTCGAGCAAAATCAAATGGTTTCACTTGAAGAGAGGATGTTAGCCTATTTAAGATGCTGTCCGCTTTGTCCTCACCAAGCGCTTTTTCAAGCACTTGTCTTGCGTACATAAGACCGCCCTGCGATATGTAGTCCTGCGCGATGGCAATGCTGTGAAACTCTTCGATGACTTCATCTTTTTTAGCAGTATCTACACTTCGTACATTGGAAATTTCTAATGTTAATTTTTCTATTTCGTCTTCAGACAGATGTTTGTATACAGATGCTGACACGTCTAGCCCTAAGGAAATCATTAGGATTGCTGCTTTTTGTCTGCCTGTTAGTCGATTTGGATCTTTTCTCGACATGTGTATTCCTCCTAATCCTCGGACAGCCAGCTGCGTAGCAATTTAGCAAAGTCTTCTGGTTTTTCTTTTGCCATTTTTTCAAGCTGATTTTTTCTCACCATTTCTTCTGTTTCTGGTTCAGTGTCGATATCAGGAACATCGATTGGTGTACGTTCATCAAACTCAAACTCTTCTTCCTCATCTTTTCTACGCTTGCGTACAAGAAGAATGATAAGAGCGATAATTGCAAGTAGGAGCACACCGCCTACAATATAAACCCAGATTGGAATATTGTTTGAAGGGTTATCTGCCGCAGTTTGCTGTTTACCGTCTAGTTTTGATACAGATAAAACGATTTTGTTATCTAAGTCTGCTTGAGTGAGCGCTTGACCATTTGTGTATTCTTTATCAATCGATGTGCTAATGATCGTTGAAAGAATTTTTTTGATATCATCTTGTCTTTCTGCTGTTAAAGAGTTTACATCGTTTGCAGTTGGTGGTTCGACCAATGCTTGAATGCCCACATCTCTGATTTTATAAGGACTTTCTTTGATATCTTTATGAATGCGGTTGACTTCATAATTGATACGATCTTCGCTCTTTTCGTAATCTCCGCTTCCATTCGCTCCATCGGCACCTTGATAATTTGTGACATCATCGTCACCTGTTCCAGCTGTGCCTCCAGCTGCTGCGCCATTACCTGAATAAGTTTCAGCAATCTTTTCAGCGCTGACAGCAATTCCCTGCATGTTTTCTTTATCAACAGGTTCTACAAGGTCTTCTTTTCTTTTTTCTTCAGTAAAATCAATGTCTGTTGTGACCGATACAGCCACTTTATCTTGACCCATCATTGTTCCGAGCAGCTGCTGAATTTTTCTTTGAAGGTTCTTTTCGATTTCCTCTTTTTTCTGCTGCTGTGCATCCATTCCACTTGCATAGGAATCGGAGCTGGTGTTTAAGTCATAGTAGTTGGAATCTTGGTCCATAATGACAATGTTTTCTGTTTTTAAATTCGGCACACTTTTTGAAATAAGATGATAAAGGCCTTTTACTTGCTGCGGCGTGAGCGTGTAGCCAGGCTCAACTTGCAGCACAATGGATGCTGATGCATTACTTTGCTCTTCTCCAACAAAAACGGAATCTTTTGGCAGGTTAATCATAACTTTTGAATCTTTAATCCCATCAATTGTGTTGATCAGATTGGATAGTTCTGTCTGAGTTGCATCTACTTTCAGAACATCAAATTCATTATCTGTTAAACCGAAGCCTGAATTATTTGCAAAGAAGGAATAATCAATGTTGCCTGTCTTAGGGAGCCCTTCAGATGCGAGTGTTACTTTTAAAGAGTCTGCTTGCTTTTCTGGAACGAGAATCGTTGTTCCATTGTTTGCAAGTTCCGATTTAACGTTTTTGCCATCTAGTTCCTGTTTGATTTGCCCAGCTTCTGCCTCAGACAAGTCTCTAAAGAGCGGAACCATTTTTTCAGAAGAAGCAAAGATGCTAACAACCGTAATAATGATTGCTAGGGCAGCAACGCCGCCAATCATAAGTATTTTTTGTAATTTTGATCGATTTCGCCAAAACTCAACTGTTTTTGTTCTTAATTGCATTAAAGTACGATTCATCTTAACCCCCGGTCATTCCATTCAGTCTTTTTTTGTCCACCAGCACCTCCTACATCTGCATTCTCATAATCTCTTGGTACGCTTCGACTGCTTTATTTCGAAACTCTGTTGCAGCTGTGAGTGTGACACTCGCTTTTTGTGAAGCAATCATGACTTCATCAAGATTGACATCTTTTCCTTGTGCAAGCGCATTTGTATACTGGTCTGATTTCAGCTGTGATTGATTCAATGCCTCAATGGAATTCTTCAGCACATCAGAGAAATTCGTTTGACTTTTAGGTGCAGCCGCCTGAACGGACGATGCATTCGTCAATTCACTTGCTTGCTGAGCAGTTTGAAGCTGGAAAGGAGATATTGCATTAACCAATTGTTTTCACCTTACTTTCCTATTTCTAAAGCTTTCATCAGCATGCTTTTGTTCGCATTTAGAGCAGTCACGTTTGCTTCATATGATCTTGAGCTGCTGATGAGGTCAACCATTTCTTTTAATGGATCGACATTTGGTGTTTGAACATATCCATTTTCATTGGCATCGGGATTTGTAGGATCATATTGAAGGTTGAATGGAGTTTCGTCTTCAGTAATCTTTGTTACTTTGACGCCGTTTCCTAATTTGCCGCTCGAATTCATACTTGAGTTCAATATAGATGAAAATGATTCACCTGACGGCTGTAATGTGACAAGCTTACGTCTATAAGGCTCCCAGTTGCCATCAACCTGTTTAGCTCTTGTTGTATCCATATTTGCAAGGTTTGAGGATACAACGTCCATTCTGAGCCTCTGTGCCGTTAATGCTGAGGCCGAAGCGTTCACTCCTGAAAAGATCGACATCACTTACCTCCTGTCAAAACTGTTTTAAGAGAATTGAATTTCCCGCTCATTCTTTCCACCAGCGCATTATACTGAATTTGGTTTTTAGCGAGTTCACTCATCTCTTGATCAATATCGACATTATTTCCGTTTTCTTGATATGAAGTACGGTTGCTCGAAACAACTGAATAATTAGACCCTGTTTTTGAAAAATCAATGTGACCTTGGTATGTTTTTTTAGCATCTAATTTGTTTGACGCATCATTTAGCATGTCATGGAATGCGACGTTTTTCGACTTGTAGTTCGGTGTGTCTATATTTGCGATATTATTGCTTATGACTTTTTGCTTAACGTTCGCTCTGCCCAAGGCATTCTCTAGGTTGCTTATCGTTCCAGAAAATATATCCAAAACCATATACCTCCAATCATATGTATTTCATTCCATTTAATCATGTCGAGATTTGTAAAACCATATGTTCATTGTAAGAAATAATAGGATTAAAGTCTATGATGTATATGTAAAAAAAACTCGTAATATATATCTATTTTACGAATAGGTATAAAGGCCTAGATTCAAAGCACTACAGAATTGTAAGGGGTTTCTTGGAAAAAAGAGTGACATTTTTCGGACAAATCCTCATTTTTTCACATAAAAAAACCCTTTTCAGCATTTATTTCGGCCAAAAAGGGTTTTTGATTAATGAGATTTTAAATTTTCGAGTTCAATTAAAAATTTGTTGTTTAACACTTTGATGTACGTTCCCTTCATTCCAAGAGAACGAGATTCGATTACGCCTGCACTTTCTAACTTACGTAAGGCGTTTACGATCACTGAACGAGTGATCCCTACACGGTCTGCAATTTTACTTGCAACGAGAAGACCTTCGTTTCCATCCAGCTCTTCAAAAATGTGCTCAATCGCTTCAAGCTCACTGTATGAAAGAGAGCTAATGGCCATTTGGACAACCGCTTTACTTCTTGCTTCTTCTTCAATTTCTTCTGCTTTCTCGCGAAGAATCTCCATTCCAACAACTGTTGCTCCGTATTCAGCAAGAATTAAATCATCATCTGTGAATGTATCTTGCAAACGGGACAGGATTAACGTACCTAAACGATCTCCTCCGCCGATAATTGGAACAATTGTTGTTAAACCTGATTGGAATAAGTCACGGTTTTCAATCGGGAAAGCTGTATATTCACTGTTAATATCAAGGTTTGAAGACGTTTCAGGGACATTGAATAGACTCTTTGTATATTCTTCAGGGAACTGACGATCTTCAAGCATTTTTTTCATACGTGCATTTTCGATCTGTTGATTAATGGAATAGCCAAGAAGCTTTCCCCTTCTGCTTAATACGAAAATGTTTGAATCAATGACATCTCTGAGTGTTTCTGCCATTTCTTTGAAATTAACTGGTTTCCCCGCTGCATCTTGCAGCATTGAGTTAATAATCCTTGTTTTTTGTAGTAACGCCATAATAATGATCCTCCTAGATTACTTTATTCATTTGTTAAAGTATAAATTGACTTAAATCTTTGTTATTTGCAATCTTTCCTAGCTTCTCTTCAACATACTGAGGGGTAATGGTCACTGTCTCCAGTGTAATATCAGGCGCCTCAAATGAAAGCTCTTCAAGCAGCTTCTCAAGTATGGTATGAAGCCTTCTTGCACCGATGTTATCTGTCTCCTGATTGACATGATAAGCCACTTCGGCAATCTTATGAATAGCATCGTCAGAAAATTCAAGAGATATACCTTCTGTTTCAAGTAAAGCTTTATATTGCTTTAATAATGCATTATCTGGTTCCGTTAAGATTTTCACAAAGTCTTCTATACTTAATTTATCTAATTCTACACGGATTGGGAAACGTCCCTGAAGCTCTGGAATCAAATCTGATGGCTTTGCCATATGGAATGCACCTGCTGCAACAAAAAGCACATGATCTGTTTTAACGGCACCATATTTCGTCATCACAGTTGAACCTTCTACAATCGGTAAAATATCACGCTGAACCCCTTCACGAGAAACATCTGCAGATGATGCACCACCGCTTTTGGCGATTTTGTCGATTTCATCGATAAAAATAATTCCTTGCTGCTCTGCTTTGTAAACCGCTTCCTGACTGACTTCATCCATATCAATCAGTTTTGAAGCTTCCTCAGCCGTTAACGCCTTTCTAGCTTCTCTGACAATCAGCTTTCTGCGTTTTTTCTTTTTAGGCATGAGATTGCCAAGCGCATCCTGCATGTTCATACCCATTTGCTCCATACCCGAGCCTTGAAGCATATCAAACATGGAAGGCTGCTGTTCTTCTACTTCGATCGTGACGTAATGATCTTCAAGTTCTCCCATAGCCAGCTGATGAGCGATTCGCTTTCTTGTCGATTCGAGTTCCACTTCTTCATTTGAATGATCTCGATCACGGTCATCTTCATCAGAACCGCCAAACAGCATCTCAAAAGGATTTTTCACAGACTGGCTTTTTTTCTTACCAGGAACAAGTAAATGAACAAGACGTTTATTTGCTTGTTTTTCTGCTTCTTCTTGAACATCTTTCATCTTTTCTTCTTTGACAAGTCTAATCGCTGTTTCAACTAAATCTCTCACCATGGACTCTACGTCACGGCCGACATAACCCACTTCAGTAAACTTCGTCGCTTCCACTTTAATAAAAGGCGCACCAGAAATTCGAGCAATTCTGCGGGCAATTTCTGTTTTCCCCACACCTGTTGGGCCGATCATTAAAATGTTTTTAGGAACGACTTCATCCTTTAGCTTATCATGTAAAAGACTTCTTCTGTAACGGTTTCTTAAAGCCACCGCCACTGCTTTTTTCGCATCAAGCTGACCAATGATGTATTGATCAAGCTTTTCAACTATCTCTCTTGGGGTGAACGGCTTTTTCTCCATACGTCTCATGTCCTTTCTATTCAAGCTCTTCTAAAGTGATTTGATCGTTCGTGTAGACACAGATTTCTCCGGCCGTTTCAAGAGCGGCCCTTGCAATTTCTCTCGCTGAGAGATGATCACCTGCATGGGTTTTGAGTGCTCTCCCGGCGCTAAGCGCATAGTTGCCGCCTGAGCCAATTGCCAAAATCCCATCATCTGGTTCAATGACCTCTCCAGTTCCAGAGACGAGCAGAATGCTTTCTTTATTCATGACAATGAGCATAGCCTCAAGCTGCCTTAGCATCTTGTCACTTCGCCATTCCTTCGCTAGTTCTACGGCTGCCCGCTTTAGGTTACCACCATATTCTTCAAGCTTTGTTTCAAACTTTTCAAATAGTGTAAAAGCATCTGCTACTGAACCTGCAAAACCTGCAAGCACCTTGCCTCCGAAAAGACGGCGCACTTTTTTTGCTGTGTGTTTCATCACGACAGCCTGCCCGAAAGTGACTTGACCGTCGCCAGCCATAGCACTTTTTCCTTTATGTTGAACGGCAAAGATGGTTGTTGCATGAAATGATGACATGAAAAAACCTCCTTTTAGGATCGTTTAAAAGCCCTTGGGTGATGAGACATGTACGTGTTTCTTAAAGAATCTTTTGATACATGCGTGTACACCTGTGTAGATGATAAATTTGAATGACCGAGAAGTTCTTGAACACTTCTCAAATCCGCTCCCTCGTTTAAGAGATGCGTGGCAAAGGTGTGCCTCAACATGTGAGGATGGATATGTAATGTACCTGACGCCTTTTTCATTAATTCAGTGAGAATGAATCGAACACCTCGGTCTGTAAGAGGCGTCCCGCGCTGATTCAAAAACACATGTGCATCAGCGCGGTCTTTCCCCTTAGTTTTCAGCTTCTGCCTTCCATCCTCTAAATAAGTAATGAGCGCTTCATGAGCATATGACCCGAAAGGAACATACCTCTGCTTGCTGCCTTTCCCATGAACAAGCACTGTATCCATCGATAAATCAAGATCAGATTCTTTTAATGAACATAACTCACTGACCCTCATACCTGTTGCATAAAGAAGTTCTAAAATGGCTTGATTTCTTTGCCCAAGCGGTGTGCTGACATCGGAAACTGTAAAAAGCTCTTTTAGTTCCTCTTCATACAAAAATGAAGGAATCCGCTTATCCTGTTTTGGTAAGCTAACGAGTAAAAAAGGATTTTCTTTCACAAGCTGTTCTCTTAATAAAAATTTATAAAAGCTGCGAAGCGCAGAGACTTTCTTACTAATCGTTCTTCTTGTCAGGCCTTTTTCATAAGCTTCTGTTAAATAAATTCTCGTATCTTGATAGGATACCTCTTCAAAACCGTCTATTCCTTGAATGTTCATAAATCTGACAAACTCTTCAATGGCTTCTGTATATCCTGAGATCGTTAAAGCTGAATAGTTTTTTTCAATTTGCAGATATTCAATGAATAAGTGGACAAGACGCTGTTTATTCGTCATTTTTACACCTCTTTAAGGCTTTTAAATGGTATCACATATCTTGCTTTCCTTGCAATGTTTTACTACAGAGATTTCGAAATAGTTTGAATAGTTTCGATTGCGCGCTTAGCGTACTCTGCATAACGTTCTTGTTTGTTTTTAATTCGAACTCCTAGATCTTTCAGCAAACCAAAATTCGCATTCATCGGCTGGAAGCTTTTCTTGTTTGTCGAAGTGATGTAGTAAGCCATACTGCCAATCGCCGTTTCCTCGGGAAGTGTCACAAGCTCTTCGCCTTTGACAAAACGAGCAGCATTAATGCCAGCCACAAGTCCGGACGCTGCGGACTCAACATACCCTTCAACGCCTGTCATTTGTCCGGCAAAGAACAGGTCATCTCTATTTTTAAACTGATAAGTCGGTCTTAAAAGGCTTGGCGAGTTAATAAATGTATTACGATGCATTACGCCGTAACGAACAATCTCCGCTTCTTCAAGACCTGGAATCAAACGGAATACTTCCTTTTGATCGCCCCACTTCAGATGTGTCTGGAAGCCAACGATGTTATATAAAGTACCTGCTGCATCATCCTGTCTTAATTGAACAACAGCGTAAGGTCTTTTTCCTGTTTTCGGATCTTCAAGTCCTACTGGCTTCATCGGACCAAACAGCATTGTTTTCTTTCCTCTTTTCGCCATGACTTCAATTGGCATACAGCCTTCAAAGAAGATTTCTTTTTCAAATTCTTTTAATGGCACAGTTTCAGCAGAAATGAGCGCCTCATAAAAACGATCGAATTCCTCTTCTGTCATTGGACAGTTTAAATAAGCAGCTTCGCCTTTGTCATAGCGTGATTTCAAGTACACCTTATCCATATCAATGCTGTCTTTCTCTAGAATAGGTGCTGCTGCATCGTAGAAATAGAGATATTCTTCTCCTGTTAACGATTTTAATTCTTTTGAAAGTGCTTCTGATGTCAGCGGACCAGTCGCGATAATTGTCGGACCTTCTGGAATGCTCTGCACCTCTTCTTGAAAGACAGTAACATTCGGATGATTTTTCACGCGGTCAGTCACGTTTGCTGCAAATTCATGACGGTCTACTGCAAGCGCACCGCCGGCAGGAACTGAGCTTTCATCTGCTGCTGCGATAATCGCTGAATCTAAATGACGCATTTCTTCCTTTAATACACCTACTGCATTCGTCAAAGCATTCGCACGCAGTGAGTTGCTGCATACAAGCTCCGCAAATTTATCTGTGTGGTGAGCCGGCGTTTGTTTCACAGGTCTCATTTCATATAAATTGACTTTAATTCCTCGTTTAGCGATTTGCCATGCTGCTTCACTTCCAGCTAAACCGGCTCCGATCACATTTACAAATTGACTCATTGTACAACTCTCCTATTTCGTAAGGTCTGTTTGATGACATAAAAAAGCAGGTGAACAAGGCTGCTCACCGCTATTTTTGTTGTTCCTCTTTATAATCACAGTTCACACATTGAACTTGAACGCCTTTTTTCAGCTTTTTCTCTACAAGCATATTTTCGCATTTTGGACACTTTCTTTCAATTGGTTTGTCCCAAGAGACGAATTCACACTCTGGAAAACGATCACAACCGTAAAAAATGCGGCGTTTCTTCGATTTTCGTTCAACGATGTTTCCTTCATGACATGACGGGCATTTGACACCGATATCTTTGACAATTGGTTTTGTGTTACGGCAGTCAGGAAAGTTAGAGCACGCCATGAACTTACCGTATCTACCCATTTTGTACACCATCGGATGTCCGCACTCTTCACAATCAACTCCGGCGTATTCCGGCTCAATCTCAACTTCTTGCATCTCTGCTTCAGCTTTTTCTACCCGTTTTGCAAAGTCTTGATAGAAGCTGTCGATAATACGAACCCATTCGATCGTACCTTCTTCAACACTATCAAGTTCCTTTTCCATTTTCGCTGTAAATTCAACGTTAATGATTTCAGGGAAGAATTCAATGATTAAGTTGAGTACAATCTCTCCAAGCTCTGTCGGAGTAAATCGTTTATTATCAAGGGCGACATAGCCGCGCTTTTGAATCGTATCTAATGTTGGTGCATACGTAGAAGGACGGCCTATACCGAGCTCTTCAAGTGTTTTGACCAATCTTGCCTCAGTGTAACGCGGAGGCGGCTGTGTGAAGTGCTGTTCAGGTTCGATATCTTTTGAAAGAACTGTATCCCCTTCTTTCAGATCAGGAAGCATTTTGTCCTTTTCCTCTAGCTGGTCGTCCTTTCCTTCCACATAAACCTTCATAAACCCAGGGAACTTCACTTTACTGCCATTAGCACGGAAAGTAAGACCGTTATGATCAAGATCCACACTCATTGTATCAAGAACAGCCGGCGCCATTTGGCTTGCCACGAATCGTTCCCAAATCAATTTGTACAGGCGAAGCTGATCGCGGCTTAGCACATGCTTGACATCTGCCGGTTTTCTTAACGTAGAAGTCGGGCGGATGGCTTCGTGAGCATCTTGTGCTTTTTCATTCTTTTTTGCTGGTCGTTTTGTTGTGTTTAAGAAATTTTTGCCGTACGTCTGATCAATGAAAGCAGATACTTCTTCAATCGCCGTATTTGAAATACGTGTTGAGTCCGTTCTCATATATGTAATGAGACCGACTGTACCTTCTTTACCAAGATCAATTCCTTCATATAATTGCTGTGCAATCATCATTGTCTTTTTCGCACGGAAGTTTAATTTTCTTGCAGCTTCCTGCTGTAAAGTAGAAGTCGTAAACGGAACGGCTGGATTACGTTTCCGCTCTTTTTTCGTCACTTTCTCTACAGAGAATTTGCTTCCTTTTAATTTCGAAAGGATTTCTTTTACATCATCTTTTGTTTTCAATGGATGTTTTTTGCCATTGAGTCCAAAGAAACTCGCTTCGAAGCTTTCTTTTCCTTTAAGGAATGTACCGTCAATTGTCCAGTATTCTTCTGGTTTAAATTCATTAATTTCATTCTCGCGATCAATAATCAGGCGGAGTGCGACTGATTGAACACGTCCGGCACTTAAGCCCTTTTTCACTTTCTTCCATAAAATCGGACTGATTTTATACCCAACGAGACGATCTAAGATCCGTCTTGCCTGCTGCGCATCAACTAAGTCCATATCGATCATACGTGGATGCTTAAAGGAATCCTTAATCGCATCCTTTGTAATCTCGTTAAAAACAACGCGGCAGTCTGAAGAGAGGTCAAGGTCTAGGCTGTGTGCTAAATGCCAAGCAATCGCTTCCCCTTCTCTATCGGGGTCAGCTGCGAGATAGACTTTTTTTGCTTTTTTCGCCGCTGTTTTTAATTCTTTTAAAACCGGGCCTTTCCCGCGAATCGTAATATACCTCGGTTCGAAGTCATGCTCTGTATCAACACCGAGCTGACTTTTCGGTAAATCCCTTACGTGCCCCATTGAAGCTTTTACTTTAAACTTTTTTCCTAAATAACGTTCAATCGTTTTCGCCTTTGCTGGCGACTCAACGATGACTAAATAATCAGCCATACTCAAAATCCCCCTTAAGAGGTGTTCTCTCTTTATACATTTCACAATTCATATTTATGTTAATTGCACCTATCTAACAGGCAATCATTAAAAATTCTTTATGATGAACATCATTATAAACACGAAAAACAAAGTGTAAACTTAAATCCTCACTATTATTAAATATTCCGATGTCTTTTGTCAAACGATATTTTATGAGAGTTCAGTATATTGAACGCTGCGGAAGGAGAATTCCTCTAAAATATCCTTTGTGGAATGAACAAGCTTTGCTCCCTGCTGAATGAGTCTTGCCGGACCTGTGGAATTAGGATCAAAGATGGATCCCGCAACTGCAAATACCTCTTTTCCTTGCTCAAGTGCTTGATAGGCTGTAATAAGAGAACCGCTCTTTTCTTTGCACTGAATCACGATCGTCCCTTTCGTCAATGCACTAATTAAACGATTTCTCATTGGAAAATGCCACTTTTCTGGTTTAACATAAGGCGGATGCTCTGACAAAAGCAAATGATGCTCTCCCATGTATTGAGCCATTTGCGCATGCTCTTTTGGATATAAATGCTGAAAGCCGCCTGCTATAATGCCGATCGTTTTTCCTTTTTTCCTGATGCACTCTTTATGTGCAAGTCCATCGATTCCTTTCGCTAAACCACTGACAACCATCCAATCTTCCTTTACAAGCTCACCAACAATTTTCTTCACACATGCTTCTCCATAAGCTGACGGAACTCTTGTGCCGACTACACCTAAACTTTTTTCTTCATTTAAATATGATACGTTTCCTTTTAGGAATAACACAGGGGGAGGATCATAAATATTTTTTAGTGTGCTGGGATATAAGGGTGATGTGATGGGAAGCATGTGAATATTTTGCTTTAAATAGGCTTGAACGATGTGTTGAAAAATGGGGAATTCATTTTCTTCAGCTTGTTTTAAGCGGGTAAAGTCGATCGTTTGTAATGCTCGATCCTGTTTAAAATGATGTGTTTCTTCATTTATATATAGCTCAGGATCGACTTTCCACCATTTTGTTAATAATGAGGGTGAGATGAGGCCTTTTAAGCGGTGAAAAATCATTCTTTCGGACACGTTGTACATACCATTCCTCCAGTTTAAGATAGAAAGAAGAAGACTTGTCAAAGAACAAGTCTTCTTGTGTCATTAATGCGTTTTACAAGCTTCGAAGAGATTCTTCTCTTTTAATACTTTAATCAACGTTTCTCCCATGACAGATGGAGTTTCTGCCACTTCAATTCCACATTCACGCATTGTTTTTACCTTTTCATCAGCTGTCCCTTTACCACCAGAAATAATGGCACCAGCATGTCCCATACGTTTTCCTGGAGGCGCCGTTTTACCGCCAATAAAGCCAACGACTGGTTTAGTCATATTTGCTTTTACCCATTCAGCTGCTTCTTCTTCAGCCGTACCGCCGATTTCACCGATCATAATCACAGCATGCGTTTCAGGGTCTTCATTGAATGCTTTTAAAACATCAATAAAGTTTGTCCCATTTACCGGGTCTCCCCCGATTCCTACAGCTGTCGATTGTCCAACGCCAGCTTCTGAAAGCTGATGTACCGCTTCATATGTAAGCGTTCCAGAACGAGAAACAACACCCACATGACCTTTTTTATGAATGTAACCAGGCATGATACCAATTTTACATTCTTCAGGTGTAATGACACCTGGGCAGTTTGGTCCAACTAGTCTTGTCTTTTTCCCTTCCATATACCGTTTCACTTTGACCATGTCAAGCACTGGAATATGTTCTGTGATACAAATGACGAGATCAACTTCTGCGTCAACAGCCTCTAAAATGGCATCTGCCGCAAATGGTGCTGGTACATAGATGACAGAAGCGTTCGCTCCAGTTGTCTGCACTGCTTCAGATACAGTATTAAATACAGGAACTCCTTCTACTTCAGTTCCACCTTTTCCAGGTGTGACACCACCAACAATATTTGTCCCGTACTCAATCATTTGTTTTGTATGGAACAATGCGGTTGAACCGGTAATCCCCTGAACAATTACTCTCGTATTTTTATTAATAAATACACTCATTTAGGTTCCCTGCCTTTCTGCTCTACTTGACTAAAGATACAATCTTTTCTGCCCCGTCAGCCATAGACTCAGCAGAAGTGATATTTAAGCCTGAATCACTCAGGATTTTCTTCCCTAATTCAACGTTTGTTCCTTCAAGACGTACAACGAGCGGTAATGTTAAGCCGACTTGTTTCGTCGCTTCAACAACACCTTCTGCAATCACATCACATTTCATGATGCCGCCAAAAATGTTCACGAAAATCCCTTTAACATTTTGATCAGATAAGATGATTTTAAATGCTTCCGTTACTTTTTCAGCTGTTGCACCGCCGCCAACATCTAGGAAGTTTGCAGGATCCCCGCCGTAATGCTTGATGATATCCATTGTAGACATTGCAAGACCTGCTCCATTGACCATACAGCCAATATTTCCATCTAGAGAAATGTAGCTTAAGTCATATTTAGATGCTTCAATTTCTTTTGGATCCTCTTCATCAAGGTCACGGTATTCTAATATATCTTTTTGTCTATATAAGGCATTGCTATCAAAGTTTAATTTTGCATCAAGTGCCATGACTTTTCCATCGCCTGTTACAACAAGTGGATTAATCTCAGCAATTGAACAATCTTTTTCAATAAACGCATTGTAAAGGCTTGTCATAAACTTAACAGCTTGGCCAACTAATTTTGTTGGAATATTAATTTTGAATGCTACTTCTCTCGCCTGATAGCCTTGCAGACCAATCGCTGGGTCGATGACCACTTTGACGATTTTTTCTGGCGTTTTTTCTGCTACTTCTTCAATTTCAGTACCGCCTTCTTCAGATGCCATCAATACAATTCTTGATGTCGCTCTGTCCAAAACTAGTCCAACATAGTATTCCTTTTTAATATCGCAGCCTTCTTCAATAAGTAAGCGTTTTATTTCGCGCCCTTCAGGCCCTGTTTGATGTGTGACAAGTGTCTTGCCGAGCAATTCCTCTGCAAACCCTTTCACTTCATCTTTCGTTTTTGCAATTTTTACCCCGCCTGCTTTACCACGGCCGCCTGCATGAATCTGTGCTTTTACGACATATACAGAGCTCCCTAGCTCTTCTGATGCTTTCACTGCTTCATCAGGTGTAAATGCTACTTTACCATTTGGAACTGAAACCCCATATTTTCTTAGGATTTCTTTTCCTTGGTACTCATGGATATTCATTTCCCATCCTCCCAACATATGTAGAAACAAAAATTATAAAATAGACTGCGCTTTCATTTTAAAGAATAAAAAAGAGAATGTCTAGGGTTCTATGTAAAATCGTAAAATCCTTCTAAACATTCAAACTTTTATTTTATTAAAAATATAAATTTTTCAGCCAAATCACTTATTTTACCTTATTTTTTCATTTTTTGATCTAACTTGTAGATAAACGAAAAAATTTCTGCTACAGTATCGTATAATGCTTCAGGGATCTCCTCATCTAGTGTTAAGTGGCGCATGAGTTCGACTAAATTACGGTCTTCCTGGATAGGGACTCCCGACTTTTTTGCTTCTTCAATAATATGATCTGCCACATAGCCGCTGCCTGTTGCAACGACTTTTGGCGCCTTTTGTTTTTCTTCATCGTAGTGCAGAGCGACCGCTCTTCTAAGCGGTTTTGAATCCTTCATACTCGTAAGTCCAGCCCTTTCTCGCTGATTTTATGAAAGTGTTCATCTAGAAATTGAGACGGATCTACTGGCTCTAGTCTCTTTTTTGCTGTAATTCCCGTTAAACTGTATCCTAGAGCATTTAAATTCTCCCGAACAGCCGGAATCATCGGATTAATGGTTCCTTGCAGTTCATGGGCTGTCTCGACAGTAATTGACATGACCTTTTGCTGAATCGTACAGTCTATTAAGGTTTCTTCAAGGTTTTCCATATTTAAGTAAAACATGAGACGGCACTGAGAAATATCAATGGAGCCATCCTTTTTCTTATGTCCCTTTAGAATAAAGGTTAAATCTTGAACACTATGTTTTGAGAAAAGAGGATAGGAAATCATCATTTGACTGACGGTTTGGTTCTCCTGCTGCACAAATAACTGTCCATTCAATCTATGAAACAATTGATCCACTTCTTTTTTAACGTGCTCTGGTAAATCCGCCTGCCTCACATCATTTAAGGTGAGCTTTAATTGGTGCAGCTCCTGACTTTTGACATCCTGGCTGCCTTTTTCGAGCAGTTTCAGCATACCGATTTCATCACGTACACCTATTGCCTTTTTCATCGTCATAAGTAAATCGAGCACATCAGTTTTATTGCTTAATGTTGGTTCAGTCTGCTGCACTACCTGGGCCAAAGCTTTTGCCTCTGCTTTTGACAGGAAGGGAAACTCTTTTTGAAGCACAGCTGCTTTTGCGTCAGGCTGAGATCCTGCCTGCTGGAGCCCTTGCAGCAATGCTGTGACCTGTTTTAAGTTGGGTTCTTGCTGCCCGTCTGCACCTTGTTTCAACAAACTTGCCAGTATCCGCTCAATTTGCTGAAGCGGGATTTGCAGCTCTTCTTTTGGACTTGTTGACTGCTGCACGTTTGTCTGAGGAACTTGGGACGGCTGACGCTCTTGAACGATTGCGGCATGGCTATTTTCTTTTTGCTGAGACGGATTGAGCTGTGTCGTTACTGATGAATTGCCGCCTTGCTTCGCCTCGCCTTCTCTCGCTGCTAGAAGGACCGATAAGAGCTTTTCTGCATGGACGGCTGTCTCTGCATCTACAACTGACCGAACGGCTTGTGTTAGGGTCTGTGTGGCGTCTGTGTGCTTCGGAAGCTGTGTTAATTGATTTAATAGCGCTGTTATATCTTGATGAAGGGCAGAGGATGATTTTATGGCTAAAATAGATTGAAGCACCCCTTGCTGGATCGGTAAATCTTTCTTTAAAGCAAAGAGAAGTGACTGGAGCCCTTTCTTCACATCAGCTCCTTGAAGCTGTTCGATCCACTTCACTGCCGTTTTTAACTCTCCTTCGTTGATGACGGACTTTTCCTTTAAAAAAGCTGTAGCTGTCAGCATGTTTTCAAGCCCATTTTTCAGTGAGAGACCTTCTAATAGTTTGACTGCTGCATCCTTTAATGTCTTAGGATCTTGATCAAATTGCTGAACGGGTCTTAGTTTATTGAGGCTGCCTCCACCCTCTTGTTCAAATTGGAACCAATAAAATGCGTCTGCTTTAAGCTGAGCCGCCAGCTGCGCTTTTATTTTCGTTGAGCCTATTTGAACAAGGGCTGTATCATCTCCAAGCATTTTTAGTACTTTGCCGAGAATCAGCCGATGAACATTATCCTTCCCTTCGGTGTTTAATGGAACCGATTCGGCTGTATTCAGCCGGCTATTCAGTGCTGTATGTATGTCCTCAACTCTTGTCATCACAGGCAGCCTCCTTAAATTAAAATTTATGATATAACAGATTTCACCGGCGCAAACGATAATCTGTGGATTGGGGTAGCACCATGTGTTTGAATCGCAGTCAGGTGCTCTTTCGTTCCGTACCCTTTATGTTTTTCAAATTGATACTCAGGATACTTACGACCGTACTCTTCCATCATCTGATCCCTTGTTACCTTCGCAATACATGCACCTGCTGCAATGGATGCACTTTTTGCATCTCCTTTGATGATATTCTCTTGGTGAGTAGAAAGTGGAAGTGTCATGGCATCTATGAGTAGATAATCAGGTGTATGAGTTAACTGCTCCACAGCTCTCACCATCGCCAGTCTTGATGCTTCATAAATATTGATTTCATCAATCGTAGCCGCATCAACAATGCCGATTCCGATATCAAGTGCTTCTTTTTGAATTAAATCATAATATGCCAATCTTTTTTTCTCAGATAATTGCTTTGAGTCGTTTAAGCCGAGCAGGACTGTATCTTCCTTTAATATAACGGCTGCTGCCACAACTGGGCCGGCAAGCGGTCCTCTTCCTGCTTCATCTATTCCAGCAATACATGTGTATCCCTGCGCCTTTGCTTTGTTTTCAAATTGCAGCATGTCATGCCATGCTGCGCGAAGTGCTTGCTGCTTTTCTCTCTCTTTGTGCCACTTTTCTATCAGTTTTTGGACACTTTTTCTCGTATCATCTTTCACAAGCTCGCGAATGTATGACTCATCGCCTGCATGCTTTTCTATTAGTTCTTTTATTTGTTTCACCGTGTACATAGGCTTTTTCGCAGCCTCCTTCTTTATATCGGCAGTTTTTCGCAAAAAATAAAGACCCGCATGAGCTGCGTGTCTTTTAGCTTTCAGGCTTCTCAAAAGTGAGGGGACCAAATTTTTCTGTTCGAATATCCCGAATAATGATTTCGGTGGTTTTGTCATAGTTTATGAATCCCCCGCTCATTAGACAGCCGCGTTTAGTGCCAATTGCATCAAACAGCTCAACCGTATCTTCAGGTATCTCCGCTAGGTCATAGCGTTTTTTTAATCGCTCTGGGTAGTTCTCTTCTAGAAAACGAAGTGCATACACAGCGACATCCTGTAAATTGATGATCGAATCTTTGATCGCTCCAGTCACCGCAAGCCTGAGTCCTACTTGCTCATCTTCAAACTTCGGCCAGAGGATTCCAGGGGTATCGAGCAGTTCTAGTTCTTTCCCTACCTTCACCCATTGCTGTGATGTCGTAATACCAGGCCGATCTCCTGTTTTGGCAATGTTCCTTTTCGCTAAACGATTGATTAAGGTTGATTTTCCGACATTGGGAATCCCGATAATCAGTGCTCGAATTGCACGTGGTTTGACGCCTTTTGCTTTCATGCGGTCGAATTTTTCTTTTAAAATTTCTTTTGAAGTCGTGATGATCTGATTTAACCCTTGTCCGTCGACAGAGTTAATGGCAAGTGACCGAACGCCTTGCTGCTCAAAATGCGCCTGCCACTCCTTTGTCATACGTGGATCTGCTTTATCTGCTTTGTTTAAGAGCATGATTTTGGGTTTGTTTTGAAGGATTTCTTCGATCATTGGGTTTCTAGAGGACATCGGAATTCTTGCATCGGTTAATTCAAATACGATGTCGATGAGCTTTAATTTTTCTGTGACTTCACGTCTTGCTTTTGCCATATGGCCTGGAAACCATTGAATCGTCATATGTGCACCTTCTCTCTTTTACCTATTATCTCTATACATTGTACAAAAAAAGAGCCTGTTACAGGTAACAAGCTCTTTCCTTTGATATCATTATCGTCTGATTTCTTTGATACGAGCCGCTTTACCGCGAAGTTCACGTAGGTAGTAAAGTTTCGCACGACGTACCTTACCGTGACGTACAACTTCGATCTTAGCGATTTTTGGTGTGTGTACAGGGAATGTACGCTCAACGCCTACACCGTAAGAGATCTTACGAACTGTGAAAGTTTCGCTGATTCCACCACCACGACGCTTAATTACAACACCTTCAAAGATCTGGATACGCTCACGAGTACCCTCGACAACTTTAACGTGTACACGTAAAGTGTCACCAGGACGGAACGCAGGAAGATCAGTGCGTAATTGTTCTTTTGTGATTTCTTCAATCAATTGTTGCATCGTTTTCAACTCCTTCCAACAGATGCTCATGTCCTCTTTCTTCATTGCAGCGGAACATCGTTTTCAAACTTGAATCGGCAAGCCGTCCAAGTCACAAGTAGTATCATACCATACCTCTATGCCGTGTGCAATACAATCTAGTCATTATGAAGCTGCCAAAGCCATCTTTTTTCTTCATCCGTTAACGTTTTGCACGAATCGATCAAATCTGGCCGTCTTGTATAGGTTCGCTTCAAGGATTCTTTGCGCCGCCACTCTTCAATTTTGGCGTGATTTCCAGAGAGGAGCACATCCGGCACTTTTAGTCCTTTATAATCCGCTGGCCTTGTATAGTGCGGGTGTTCAAGCAGACCTGTACTGAATGAATCTTCGATGTGAGACGCTTCTTTTCCAAGCACATGAGGCAAAAGCCTGACCACACTGTCTGCAATCATCATCGCTGGCAGCTCTCCGCCTGTGAGAACGAAATCTCCGATTGAGATCTCATCTGTGACAAGATGCTCCCTGATGCGCTCATCGTAGCCTTCATAGTGGCCGCAAATGAACATAAGATGCTCTTCTTTTGCAAGTTCTTCTGCCTTCTTTTGTGTATATCTTTCTCCTTGAGGACAGACAAGAATAACTCGGGGCTTCGTGCTTGCTTTGTTCTTTAAATCTTCTACCGCATCAAATACGGGCTGTGCTTTCAGTACCATACCAGCACCGCCGCCATACGGATAGTCATCCACTGTTTTATGCTTATGATCCGAATACTCTCTAAAATTGACAACTTGAAATGAGACAGCTTCTTTCTCCTGTGCTTTTTTTAAGATCGATGAGTGAAGCACACCTTCGAACATTTCAGGAAAAAGGGTTAAAAAGTCGATTTTCATTCGTCAATGAGTCCTTCCATTACTTCAATGTGAACAGTTTTGGATGAGATATCGATGTTTTTGACGACAGATGGAATATAAGGAATCAAGGCATCTTTTTTGCCTTTTCTTCCAATCACCCACACATCATTTGCACCTGGCGTAAGGATTTCTTTGATTTGGCCGATCAGCTTGTCCTCTTCATCGTATACATCACAGCCAATGATCTGGTGGAAATAAAATTCTCCTTCGTCTAATGACCCGAGATTTTCTTTTTCTACCTTTAAGATTGATTCTTTCAAATGCTCTGCTTCATTTAATGAGTTTATTTCTTCAAATGTGAGCAAATCAAACTGTTTGTGCTGACGATGTGATGCGACAGTCACTTTCAGCGGCTCGCTTTGACCTTGCTTAAAAATATAGAGGACGCTTCCCTTTTTGTAGCGCTCTTCTGGAAAATCCGTCTTTGACACGACGCGTACTTCTCCGCGTACTCCGTGTGTATTGACGATCTTTCCAACATTCAACCATTCTAGCTCCATGTTCTCAATCACCCCTGACGTATTTCCACAATGATGCCGTCTTTCACGACGATGACATTATCTTGCATCTTGTCATCCCATTTATCACCTATTTTTACTTCAACCAGTGCATCCACTTCTGTTTCTTTCATTTCACTTCCAAGCGGCAAAATATGCAGCTGCTCTACTTGAAAATCAATTTGCCGGATCTTCTCCTGCCTTTTATCGATCGCTTTTTGAAATTGAGGGATGGCTTCTTGCTGATGTGGTTCTTTTTCATGTTTTTTTAGTTGAAAATATAGTTGATTGCATTCACGTTCTAGTCTTTCTTTTTTCTCTAAAAAAGTCGTTAACAGTTTGTCCTTACTGCTTTCAGTTAATACTTGCATCACGGTGACATGTTGAATGATCTGCATCTTCCTTTTTGTCCCCCTATCCGAAGGCATTTGTCCTCTACAGTATAACGAAAAATAGATTTAAACGTGTAAAAAAAGGGGAGGTCCTAAGCCCTCTCCCTTTTTAGTCAGCAATCTCAAGTTGAACTTTCTTAGAAGACTCTGCACTTGCTGCAAAAATGACTGTTCGTATCGCTTTTGCTGTACGTCCCTGCTTTCCGATCACTTTTCCGGTATCTTCAGCATTGACAGACAGTGTGTAAATCACCTGCTCATCTTTTTCTAATGAAGATACGTGAATATCTTCAGGGAAATCAACAAGTGGCTCGACGATGGACACAATCAATTCTTCCAAGGACAGCTCATTCATTATTTGCTGTTTTTCGCATTATGAAATTTTTCAAGAATTCCTTGGCTTGAGAAAAGGTTGCGAACTGTATCAGATGGTTTCGCACCATTTTGAAGCCATTTAAGCGCTAATTCTTCGTTGATTTTCACCTCAGCTGGTGATACCACTGGGTTGTAAGTTCCAACTGTTTCGATGAAACGACCGTCACGTGGTGAACGAGAATCTGCTACAACAATACGATAGAAAGGAGATTTTTTTGCTCCCATACGTTTTAAACGAATTTTTACTGCCATTTTACTAGCACCTCCGAAAATATTTCAACAAGATAGTATATTAACAATGATAAAAGGGTTTGTAAAGTGTTTTTTCTTAACAACGGTTTTATCATGTATAACCAATTACATAAATGGTAATTTAAAGCCCTTTTTCTTTCCTTTGGACATGTTAGTCATTTGCTTCATCATCTTTTTCATTTCATCAAATTGCTTTAAAAGGCGATTGACTTCCTGTACAGATGTTCCGCTTCCCTTTGCAATCCGTTTTCTTCGGCTTGCATTGATGACCTCTGGCTGTTCTTTTTCCTCGGTCGTCATTGATTTAATGATCGCTTCGATATGATTGAGCTGCTTTTCGTCTACTTGGACGTTTTTGAGCCCTTTCATTTTACCGGCTCCCGGCATCATTTGGATCAGTTCATCAAGTGGACCCATATTCCGAACTTGGCCAAGCTGCTCGAGGAAATCATCGAGCGTGAAGCTCATTGTCCGCATTTTTTGCTCAAGTTCTTTCGCTTTATCTTGGTCGACGTTTGCCTGTGCTTTTTCAATCAGCGTGAGCACATCTCCCATGCCAAGAATTCTTGACGCCATCCGCTCCGGATGGAATGGTTCAATCGCATCAAGCTTTTCTCCTAGTGCAGCGAACTTAATCGGCGTATTGGTGACAGCTCGAATAGAAAGTGCTGCACCGCCTCTTGTATCACCGTCTAGTTTTGTTAGAACGACACCCGTTAAACCAAGCTGTTCATTAAAGCTTTTTGCGACATTGACAGCATCTTGACCTGTCATAGAGTCAACAACCAGGAAAATCTCTTCTGGATTTGCTACTTCTTTTACTTTCTGAAGTTCATCCATCAATTCTTCATCGATATGAAGACGTCCTGCTGTATCTAAAATGACATAATCATGGTGTTCTTCTTTCGCTTTTTCAATTGCCTGTTTGGCAATTTCCACAGGGCTGACTTGATCACCTAATGAAAACACCGGCATATCAAGCTGTTTCCCAAGCGTTTGAAGCTGCTGGATCGCTGCTGGTCTGTAAATATCTGCAGCTACCATCATCGGCTTGCGATTATGTTTTTTGCGAAGTAAATTGGCAAGCTTCCCAGTTGTGGTTGTTTTACCTGCCCCTTGAAGACCAACCATCATAATGACTGTTGGAGATTTTTTCGCTACAGCGATCTTACTCTCTTCTCCGCCCATTAATTCAGTGAGTTCTTCTTTTACAACTTTAATGACCTGTTGTCCAGGGGTAAGGCTTTTCATGACCTCTTGTCCAACTGCCCGCTCACTTACTTTTTTCACAAAGTCTTTGACTACTTTAAAATTGACGTCAGCTTCAAGAAGGGCAAGGCGTACCTCGCGCATCATTTCTTTTACATCTTGCTCTGACACTTTTCCTTTGCCGCGGATTTTTGAAATCGTCTGCTGCAGTCGGTCGGCTAATCCTTCAAATGCCATACTGTGCCGCCTCCTAATCTAATTTCTCAAGCGATTCAATTAAAGCTTCTGCTTCTTCCGTTTGCGCAGAATCAGCTACAAGCTCTCTCATTTTTTTGAGAAGTTCTTTACGCTCTTTAAATTTCTTAAACAAGAGCAGCTTTTCTTCATATTGTTCAAGCATCGCTTCAGTCCGTTTAATATTATCATAAACAGCCTGCCTTGATACTTCATATTCATCCGCAATTTCACCGAGGGAAAAATCGTCTAGGTAGTAAAGCGACATGTAGCTCTTTTGCTTTGCGGTCAACAACGATTGATAGAAGTCAAACAAGTAGTTCATTCTCGTTGTTTTTTCAAGCGTCATGGGCTCTCTCCCCTTTGTTAAGTTCATTCCCTTTACATCAACTAAGTTTACACGGTTCTCTTCTATGTGTCAAGTTTTTATCTTGTCACTTCATGAAGCGGCGTATAAATAAAAATGCCAGCAGTTTTGCCGGCATTTTTTTGTTAGTCTTGTTGATCAATTACGTCTGAGAATAATCCATACACATACGATTCTGCATCAAACTCTTGCAGATCGTCCACCTTTTCACCTAAACCAACAAGCTTCACGGGAATGTTCAGCTCATTTCGAATCGCAAGAACGATCCCGCCTTTTGCAGTACCGTCAAGTTTTGTTAAAGCAATCCCTGTAACATTTGTCGCTTTAGAAAATTCCTTGGCTTGTGCCATCGCGTTTTGACCCGTTGTCGCATCAAGGGCGAGCAATACTTCATGAGGTGCATCTGGAATCTCGCGCTCAATGACTCTCTTAACTTTCTCCAGCTCTTTCATCAAGTTGACTTTGTTTTGAAGTCTTCCTGCTGTATCGCAGATGAGAACATCCGCATTTTTCGCTTTTGCTGATTGAACGGCATCATAGATCACCGCTGCTGGATCAGAGCCTGCTGTTTGTTTGACGACAGGAACACCTGCACGCTCTCCCCACACTTCAAGCTGCTCAATGGCACCGGCACGGAACGTATCACCTGCTGCTAAAATGACGGATTTCCCTTCATTTTTCAGCTTGTTTGCAAGCTTGCCGATCGTCGTTGTTTTCCCAACACCGTTGACGCCTACAAATAAAATGATATTCAAACGCCCATCTTCAATGTTCAGCGCAGAGATTTGTTCCTCTCCGCTATTGTAGATGTCAACCAGTTTTTCAGAAATTACCGCTTGTACTTCACTTGGGTCTTGAATGTTTCTTAATTTCACTTCTTTTTTCAGCTCATCAATCAGTTCCATCACAGTTGTGAAACCGACATCAGCGCCGATCAGAACCTCTTCCAGCTCTTCAAAAAAGTCTTCATCGACTTTGCGGTAGCGGGAAATCAGTTCATTTACTTTTCCTTGGAAGGAGTTTCTCGTTTTTTCGAGTCCATCTTTAAACTTTTCTGATACTGAATCGGTTTGCTGCGTAAATTTTTCTTTTAACTTCTTAAAAAAGCTCATTGGTTCAAAAACCTCCTTTAATTACTGGACAAGCTCTTTCGTTTCTTCTAGTTTGACAGATACAAGCTTAGAAACACCTGATTCCTGCATCGTCACGCCGTAGAGCACATCTGCTTCTTCCATTGTTCCTTTGCGGTGCGTAATGACAATGAATTGTGTTTCCTCACTGTATTTTTTTAAATATTGCGCAAAACGGAAAACATTTGCTTCATCAAGCGCCGCTTCTACCTCATCTAATACGCAGAATGGAACTGGTCTCACTTTTAAAATAGAGAATAATAAAGCGATCGCTGTTAAGGCTCTCTCTCCGCCTGAAAGCAGGCTTAAGTTTTGCAGTTTTTTCCCTGGCGGCTGCGCGACAATATCAACGCCTGAATTGAGTAAATCATTTGGGTCTGTCAGCTTCAGATCTGCTCTTCCGCCGCCAAATAATGCTTGGAAAACAGATTCAAAGTGCCCGCGGATTTGAGAGAATGTCTCAGAGAAACGCTTTGTCATCTCTTGATCCATTTCTTCGATGACTTGGAATAATGTATTTTTCGCTTCTGTCAGATCATTTCGCTGTTCTGTTAAGAAGAGATAGCGTTCATTCACACGTTCATACTCGTCAATGCTGCCTAAGTTCACTGTTCCAAGCTCTTCAATCGCTAGTTTGATCAGCTTCACTCGTTTTCTTGCTTCATCTGGCGATAACGTCAACTGATACATCTCTTTTGCTCCTTCAAACGAAAGGGCATATTCTTCGTTCAAATAAGCGATCAGGTTGTCGAGCTCGACTTCCATACGGCCAAGCTTAATCTCTTCATCTTTTAAGCCTGTGGTGAGCTGCTTATACAAACGCTTTTGTTCTTTAAGCTCACGTTCAGCGAATTCTAATGTTTCAGAAAGAGCGAGACGCTGCTTACGACGCTCTGAAATGAGTGCGGTTGTTTTGTTTTTGTTTTCGAGTTTTTCTTTCGCCGCTTCTTCCAGTTGTTCTGCACCGCTTGAACTAGATGACATTTCACTTGTTAAGAGTGACAGATCTTCTTTTGTTTCCATCAGCGTCTGTTCAGCCTCTTCTAATTCAGCCATTAAGTTCGAAAGCTTTTCTTGTTCATTCGCTAAGGACTGCTCTTTTTTGGCAAGCGAGATTTTCAGCTCAGTTAATTCAGCAGAAATGGTTTCCTTCGTTGAGCTTTGCGTCTGCTTACGCTTTGTTAATGTATTGATCTCTTGATCAAGAGCCGTCAGTTTCTCACCGATAGAGGCTTCTAGAGCAACCTGCTTTTTGTCCTTATCCGCGAGTTCAGTAGAACGCTGCTGCAATTCTTCTTTTTCTTGATCATAGAGTTCAAGATGAGCATTGATATTTTTTTCTGCGACTTGCAGTTCGTATAGCTTCCCTTTGAGTTCTTGCTGCTTTTCACGAAGTGTTTCGCCGCGCTGACGCAGTTCGTTTAATTGGTTTTCGTTAACTCCGATCAATTGCTTCGTTTCTTTTGTTTCTTTTTCAAGGATCGTTGTTTTCTCTTCCATTTCAACGAGCTGCTTTGTTAACGTTTCGATCTCCCGGTTTCTTGAAAGAAGAGAGTTGTTCTTTTTCTTTACGCCGCCACCAGTCATTGAACCGCCGGGGTTTACGACATCTCCATCAAGGGTCACGATGCGGTAACGATGTCCAAGCATTTTCGCCAGTTCATTGGCGCCTTTTAAGTCTCTAACGATCAGCACAGTTCCAAGCAAATTCTGAATCACCTTTTGATACTTTTCATCAAAGGAAACGAGGTGACTCGCGACGCCGATAAAGGCAGCGTGCTGCTCTGCTGTTTGAACATCTCTGAGCTGAATGGTTCTTTCTTTGATCACGTTCATTGGCAGGAAGGTTGCACGTCCAAAGGAGTGCTGCTTTAAGTATCCAATCGCTTGTCTCGCAGCTGCTTCATTTTCTGTGACGACATGCTGCGTGGCTGCACCTAGCGCAATTTCAATCGCAGTCTCATGCTGCTGATCCGTTTGAATCAGCTCTGCAATGGCACCGTGAATACCGCCTAACCGTTCTTTTGCCTTTAAGACTTCTTTGACTCCTTGGAAAAAGCCTGAGAAGTCTTCCTGCATGGATTCAAGCATCTCTTTTTTTGATTTTGCCTGCTGTACGTATTGATAGGCTTGATAAAGAGCCGTTTCTTTTTTCTCGTATTGACGTTTCATTTGCTCAAGCTTTTGTTCTGCTTCTCTAAAGCGTTTTACTTGAGCCAGAATGTCTTCTTCCAGTGCTGAAAGCTGCTGCTCAGCTTCTGTTTTCTTGTCTTTAACAGACACTCGTTCTTCGATATGTTTTTGGTTATTTTGCGTCAGCCGCTCTAGCTGCATCGCCGCTTGGCGCTGCTGTTCTTCTAATAATTTACGTTCATTTCGGATGGAAGCCTGTTCATTGAGCAAATCAAAATAATCGCTTTTCAGCTGTTCAATTTGACCTTCCACATCTTCGCTATGAAGCGACAGTTGATGCTGCTTTGTTTTCACTTCATCTTTTAGCTGCTGCACTTCTTTTTGCAGGCTGTCACGCGTGATTTTCTGCTGCTCAATCTTTTCGGTTAACAGCGCCTGCTTTTCAGTTAAGCGAACGAGCGTTTCTTCAAGCTGTCCTTGGTTGGCAGCCGCATTTTTCTTTCGCTCTTTTAGCACTTCTTTTTTTCCTTCAAGCTTTTCTAATTCCTCACTTGTGAAAAGAAGAACTTCTTGCAGGTCATTAATTGATTCGTCAAGCGCTTGAATGCGGTCTCTCGACTCTTCAATTTTGGCTTCTTTTGCTTGGATATCTGTAGACTGCTTCATTTCATCTTGTTTGAAGCGCTCGACTGCTTCACCAAGTGTTGTCCATTTTTCATGAAGTGCTTCGATGTCATGGACAGTTAAGGCAATTTCGACATTCTCAAGCTCTTCTTTTTTTTGCAAATAGTCTTTTGCAATGGACGCTTGCATTCTTAATGGTTCTACTTGATCTTCTAGTTCATGCAGAATATCTTCTACTCGGTTTAAGTTGTCCTGCGTTTCAAACAGTTTATTCTCGGCTTTTTTCTTTCTTGTTTTATATTTCAAAACGCCAGCCGCTTCTTCAAAGATGCTTCTTCTCTCTTCTGCCTTGCTTGATAGAATTTCCTCTACCTTTCCTTGGCTGATGATTGAAAAAGCTTCCTTTCCAAGACCTGAATCCATGAAAAGATCAATAATATCCTTTAAGCGGACAGATTGATTGTTTATGAGAAATTCACTTTCTCCTGAGCGATAGACCCTTCTTGTCACACTGACTTCGTGAAAATCGATCGGTAAAAAGTGATCTTCGTTATCTAACGTTAAAGTCACCTCTGCTAGATTGACTCTTTTTCTTGAGTCACTTCCTGCAAAAATGATATCTTCCATTTTTCCTCCGCGGAGGCTTTTCGCTGATTGTTCTCCAAGTACCCAGCGGATGGCATCAGTAATATTACTTTTGCCGCTTCCGTTTGGTCCAACAACAGCTGTGACCCCTTTAACAAAGTCCACGGTCACTCGCTGTGCAAATGATTTGAATCCTATCACGTCTAAACGTTTGAGGAACATGAGAGTGATCCTCCTTATGTATTTAAAGTACTATCATCTTACCATATGAAGTGAAAAAAGATGATGGAAAACAGAGTGAAATCCCCCTGAATAACGAGGGGGATTTTATTGGTTCATATGATGTTTCTGCAATTTAGCAAGTGCTTCCTGTGCAGCGTGCTGTTCTGCTTCTTTTTTAGAGCGTCCGTTTCCAATTCCGAGTACTTCACCTCGAAGGGATACATTTGCTTCAAATTCCCGGTTATGTGCAGGTCCTTTTTCATGCAGGATGCGGTATTCAAGCACACCTTTTCCATCGCGCTGTACAAATTCTTGCAGCTGGCTTTTAAAGTCCATGACGTGCGAGAATGCTCCATCGTTAATTTTCGGATAGACGTACGCTTCTAGGAAGCGTTCAACCGGCTCAAGCCCCTGATCTAAATAAAGTGCGCCGATAAACGCCTCGAATACGTCCGCTAAGAGTGCTGGACGTTTTCTGCCGCCTGTCATTTCTTCGCCTTTTCCTAAAAGAACAAGGTCTCCGAAGGACAGCTCATGTGCTAGTGATACAAGTGACGGTTCACATACGATCGCCGCTCTTAGTTTCGTTAAATCTCCCTCGCTCATCGCTGGATATTTCGCAAATAAGAATTGAGAGATGGTCAATTCTAAAACAGCATCTCCTAAAAATTCAAGTCTTTCATTATCCTCGTATGGCTTTTTCCGGTGTTCATTCACATAAGAGGAATGGGTAAAGGCTTGATATAGAAGCTTCTCATTTTTGAAGTGTACAGAAATGCGCTGCTGGAATTCTCTAAATTGCTCTAGTTTTTTGCTCTGTTTCTGTTTGTCTTTATATTGTTTTGGCATAGCAACCTCCAGGTAGGCGTAATCGCCTTTAAGGATACTGATTATATGGAGTCTCTCTTTCTACATGCAGGGAAACAGTGCTCCCAGCATCTGAAAAAGGCTGACAATTGATCAGCTGAATGTGTTGAAACTAACATAAATTTTCAAAGTCCCGTCAAAAGTAGACGGGACTTTGTTACACTTATTGCTGGTTATTTATGTAGTTCACAGCGTCACCGACTGTTGCAATTTTTTCAGCATCTTCGTCAGAAATTTCCATATCGAACTCATCTTCAAGTTCCATAACTAGCTCAACTACATCAAGGGAATCAGCGCCTAAATCTTCTTTAAATGAAGCTTCCATTTTCACGTCAGCCTCATCAACGCCAAGGCGGTCTACAATAATTTTTGATACACGCTCTAATACGTCTGCCATTGCCTTTCACCTCCCCTCAAAGTATTATAGTTGAATTGTTTTTAAAAAACTAGAGAAAACCTAATGAAATTTTGATATTTCTTAGGACATAACCATTCCGCCATCTACTTGGATGGTTTGGCCTGTAATATAACCTGCTCCTTCTGAAGCTAAAAAGACAACGACGTTGCTAATATCTTCAGGTGCACCAAAGCGTGCGAGCGGAATTTGCTTGAGCATTTCGGTCTGTACATTTTCATCAAGCTTGTCTGTCATATCTGTTGAAATAAAGCCTGGCGCTACTGCATTAACTGTAATATGACGAGTTGCCAGCTCTTTTGCTGTTGTTTTCGTTAATCCGATGACGCCAGCTTTTGCTGCCACATAGTTTGCTTGCCCAGGGTTACCACACACACCAACGACTGAAGCCAAATTGATGATTCTTCCGTTTCGCTGCTTCATCATTTGACGTGTCACGGCTTTTGTACAGTTAAAGACACCTTTTAAGTTTATGTTAATAACATCATCCCATTCATTCTCTTTCATTCTCATGAGCAGGTTGTCCTTTGTGATTCCTGCATTATTCACAAGAATGTCAATTGAACCAAAGGTATCAATCGCTTGTTTCATCATGGCTTGTACTTCTTCAGCATTTGAGACATCAGCTTTCACAGCAAATGCCTGCTGGCCGAGTGCTTTGATTTCATCGACGACTTCATTTGCTTTTGCTTCGTTTCCAGAATAGTTCACGACAACATTTGCACCACTTTTCGCTAAATCAATCGCGATGGAACGGCCAATCCCGCGTGATGCTCCTGTTACAACGGCTGTTTTATTTGTAAGCATCAAGAATCCCCCTTCAATGTTTGGATGGCTGCTTCAATTGTTTCTTGATCTGAAACAGAAATCGTCGTCAAGCGGCGATTCACTTTTTTCACAAGACCTGAAAGCACTTTGCCAGGACCAATTTCAATAAATGTTGTCACACCTAAATCAATGAGGCGCTCCACACTTTCTTCAAAACGAACTGGAGAATACAGTTGTTCAATGAGCTTAGTCTCAATTTCATCACGAGATGTCACGATGTCTGCTGTTACATTTGAGATGACCGGTGTTTTCGCATCTGCAATGTCCAGCTTTGACAGAACATCTGTAAATTTTTCAGCGGCTGGTTTCATTAAGGCAGAATGGAAAGGTCCACTCACTTCAAGAGCAATTGCACGTTTTGCGCCTTTTTCTTTTGCTTTCTCTGAAGCAAGTTCTACCCCTTTTGCTGTACCAGAGATCACGATTTGACCAGGACAGTTTAAGTTAGCGAGTTCTACAAGATGACCGCTTTCTGTCACTTCTTTTGTCACTTCTACAAGTGCCGCTTTGTCTAAGCCGAGAATCGCTGCCATTGCGCCTTCTCCTGCTGGAACAGCTTCATTCATTAACTCTCCGCGCTTTCTGACTGCATAAACAGCATCTTTAAACGAAAGTGCGCCTGCTGCAACGAGGGCCGTGTATTCACCAAGACTGTGTCCTGCTGCATAATCTGCTTTGATTCCGCTCTCTTCAAATTTCTTTAAGATGGCGATACTTGTCGTTAAAAGAGCTGGCTGCGCGTTATAAGTGAGCGTCAGTTCTTCTGCATCCCCTTCAAAAATCATAGAAGATAAGTCAAACCCGAGGGTATTGTCTGCTTCTTCAAAAACAGCTTTAGATACTGCTTCTTGATCAAATAAATCTTTTCCCATGCCAATTTTTTGAGAGCCTTGGCCAGGGAATAAAAATGCAATTTTAGTCATGCTGATTTACCTCCATTAAGACTCATTCGTCGTTTCTTTTTGGACTTCTTGATGAATGATGGCTGAAACGTCTTTTTCTACAATATCACGTGCCTGACGAATTGCATGGAAAATGGCATTTTCATCAGAGGAGCCGTGTGCTTTAATGACAGGAGCCTTTAAACCAAATAAAGCGGCACCGCCATATTCTGAGTAATCCATTTTAGATTTCATCTGCATTAATTTCGGCTTCATCATGCCTGCTGCTATTTTTGCAGTAAAACTGGATGTTAATGTTTCTTTCAGCATTTTAAAGACAGAAAGGGCTGTGCCTTCAATTGTTTTAAGCGCAATATTCCCTGTGAAACCATCTGTGACAACAACATCAGCAACACCTTCTAATAAGTCACGGGACTCTACATTTCCTACGAAATTCAAGTCTGATGCTTTTAATAATTCGAAGGTTTTTTTCGTTAAATCGTTGCCTTTTTTATCTTCTGTCCCTACATTTAACAGTCCAACACGCGGATTGCTCTTTGGGAAGACACGCTCCGCGTAGATTGATCCCATCATGGCATATTGCACGAGGTGTTCTGGTTTAGCATCAACGTTGGCACCAACATCTAGTAATAAGAAGCCGCTGCCATCCAGTGTTGGCAAAGTAGGGGCAAGTGCCGGTCTGTCAATACCGTCAATTCTGCCTACGATAAACAGCCCCGCTGTCATGAGGGCTCCAGTATTTCCTGCTGAGATGCAGGCATCTGCTCGTCCCTCGGATACTTCCTGCGCCATTTTCACCATAGATGAATCCTTTTTACGTCTAACTGCACGCACTGGTTCATCCGTCGGTTCGATGACTTCTTTTGCATCTAAAATCGTGATGCGATCGTTGTTTGTTATGTATGGTTTGATTTTGTTTTCATCGCCGACAAGTGTAATCTCGATATCTGAAAATGCTGTTAAGCTTTTTTGCACACCGTCAATAATGGCTTTAGGGGCATGATCTCCCCCCATTGCATCGACTGCAATTCTCATATTACGTGCCACCTTTTACTTTTGTTTTGAGCGATACATGACGAAGTCACCTGAGAAGACAACTTCCTCACCAACATAGCTGTTTACTTCAACTACGGTTCTTCCTTTTTCTTTATCATGTGAGGCTACTTTGGCTTTAGAGACGACTCTTTCGCCTTGTTTCACCTGCCTTGTAAACCTGATATTCGCTTTTGCTGTCAAAGCCAGTTCATCGTCAATGACGGCAACTGCCAGCGAATTTGCCTGGGCGAAGAGATGATGTCCCCTGGCAATTTGGTTTCGGCTGAATACATGCTCTTTTCTCACTTCTAAAATGGAAATGGCTTGATCATCAAGCTCTACATCAATCATTTCTCCAATCACTTCATCCAGTGGAAGTGACTTTACTTCATCCTCTAATGTCTTTTCGGCCACATGCTTAATTCTTTCGCGTAATTCAGGGATCGACAGCTCTAAACGATCAAGACGAACCGTTTGTATGCTGACACCGAATTTACTTGCCAATTCTTCATCAGTAATGAATGGAGTCGAGCTGATCGTTTGCTGGAGAAGCTTTTGACGTTCTTTTTTATTTAGTTTCATATGCAGACACCATCCGTACATTTATGACTAGGTACTAATAGTAGTATATAATCTCATAGATGATAAATCAATCCTTGTTTCAAAAAGACAAGAAAATTCCTCCAGCGTTTGATCAGCTTAATTTATCTCCGCCCAACACACCGCTGTCTACCAGCGTTTGCCGAAGTTCTTTGTATTCGGGATCAGTCCAAAAGGCGTCAGATTGGACAAGTTCTGCCGCATCTTTTCTAGCCGTTTCCAGTGCTCTATAGTCATGAACCATATCTGCTACCTTAAATTCAGGCATCCCGCTTTGTTTTTTACCGAAGAAGTCGCCGGGTCCTCTTAGTTCTAGGTCCTTTTCAGACAGCTCAAAGCCATCAGTTGTTTCGGACATGATCCGCATCCGCTCTTTCCCCGTTTCGGATTTTGGATCAGCCATTAAAATACAAAATGATTGATGCTCTCCTCGCCCGACCCGGCCTCTTAGCTGATGAAGCTGAGACAGTCCGAAACGGTCTGCATCATAAATGACCATGATAGTTGCATTCGGTACGTTGACCCCGACTTCAACAACTGTGGTTGAAACGAGAATTTGTACTTCATTTGCGGTAAAGGCTCTCATGACCTGATCCTTTTCATCACTCGCCAGCTTCCCATGCATTAAGCCGATCGACCACTTGCCGCGGTATGCCTCAGTGAGCATGCTATGGACATCAAGCGCATTTTGAACATCAAGCTTGTCTGATTCTTCAATGAGCGGACAAATGATATATGCCTGTCTTCCTTTTCTCAGCTCTTTATCCACAAAAGCAAGAATTCTTTCAAGCATGTCATGCTTCACCCAATACGTTTCGATTTGTTTTCTGCCGGCTGGCAATTCATCAATGACAGAGACGTCCATTTCTCCAAAGACAGTGATTGCAAGTGTTCGTGGAATAGGTGTAGCGGTCATAAACAAGACATCTGGGTCCTGCCCTTTACTTCGCAGTTTTTTCCGCTGCTCTACGCCAAACCGGTGCTGCTCATCTGTGATGACAAGACCGAGCTGCTGAAATTCGACTTCGTCTTGTATGAGTGCGTGCGTGCCGACTAATATGTCAATCTCGCCTTCTTTTAAACGTTCAAGCAATTCTTTGCGTCGCTTTCCTTTCACAGAGCTCGTCAAAAGGGCGATATTCAGCCCCCATTTTTCAAACAGCTGGTAAAGTGAATCGGCATGCTGTTCTGCCAAAATTTCTGTTGGGACCATTAATGCACCTTGAAAACCTGATAAATGAGCGGCATAAAGCGCAATGGCTGCAACAGCTGTTTTCCCTGAACCTACATCTCCTTGAAGCAGCCGGTTCATTCGATATGGAGACGCCATGTCCGACATGATTTCATCAAGTACTCTTGATTGTGCCTTTGTCAGCGGAAATGGCAGGCTGTTAACAAACTCAAAAACTGCCTCTTTGGAAAACGGATGCTGGATGCCTGATGTTTTTTCTCGTTCTTTCTTTCTAATCGCCTGCATCTTCAGTTGAAAGACGAGAAATTCCTCGTACACAAAACGGCGTCTTGCTTGCTTGAGCGAGTCTCTTGTTTCTGGGAGATGAATGGTTTTTAATGCTTCCTGATAGGACATAAGTTTATAGGCAGAGACAAGCTGCGTTGGCAATGGATCTTCAGCTTTGTCTACATAAAGTGACAAGGCTTGTTTTACAAAACGCCTCATCATCTTTACAGTTACATTTTCTTTTACTGAATAAACGGGCTCAATACTGCCATCTTGCTCGTGCGTCCCTTTTTTGAATTCCTGCACCATGATAGATTGACGGTTTTTATCCCATTTTCCTGTAACGGAAACCGTATCACCTAACACAAGGCTTCGTTTTAAATACGGGCGATTGAAACAAATCGCTGTAATGAGAAAACGCCCGACAAGCAGCCTGAATGTCAGCCTGCTTCGTTTTTTTCCATAGTAGGTGAGAACGGGCTCACTATGTACTTTCCCTTCAACTGTAACACGTTCGTCATGCTTGACTTCTTCTAAGTTACGAAGCTCATAGTCGTCATATCGATAAGGAAAGTAGCCGAGTAAATCGGCTACTGTGTAGATTCCAAGTTCATTGAGTGTTTTTTCGGTTTCCTCTCCAATCCCCTTGAGGACAGAGATATTATCTTGCAGTTTCTGTATCACGAGATGAGGTCACACCTCCGAAAATCTTCTTTTCAAGCTCTCTTGCTGTCGGTGTCGCAGCGAGTCCGCCTTGTGCTGTTTCGCGAAGAGCCGTTGGCATCGTTTGACCGATTTTGTACATCGCATCAATGACTTCATCACATGGAATGCGGCTTGTGATGCCGGCCAGAGCCATGTCTGCTGCAATCATGGCGTTTGATGCACCCATTGCATTTCGTTTCACGCAAGGTACCTCGACAAGTCCCGCTACTGGATCACAAACTAGTCCAAGCATATTTTTCAGTGTAATCGCCATCGCTTCTGCAGATTGCTGCGGTGTCCCGCCTGCCATTTCGACAATAGCTGCTGCCGCCATACCTGATGCAGAACCTACCTCTGCCTGACAGCCGCCTGCTGCACCGGAAATGCTGGCGTTATTCGCCACAACAAAACCAAATGCGCCAGAAGTAAATAGGAATCTGACCATTTGTTCCTTTGTTGGCTTTAATGTTTCTTTTACTGCAAATAACGTACCTGGTACAACACCTGCTGAGCCTGCTGTAGGCGTGGCACAAATGGTTCCCATTGCAGCATTGACTTCATTTGTTGCAACTGCTTTACTGACAGCATCTAATATCGTATGACCAGACAGCGTTTTGCCTGATGCGATATAGGCTTGAAGTTTGACTGCATCTCCGCCTGTTAAGCCTGATAATGATTTCACACCCTTCAGCCCGTTTTCAACGGCCTGCTCCATCACTTCAAGGTTGCGGTACATCTGAGAGAAAATATCTTCACGTGACTTCCCTGTCACTTCCATTTCTTGCACAATCATAATTTCTGAAATGGAGGTATTTCGTTCTTCTGTTAGCTGCACGAGTTCTTTGACGTTTTTAAACATCATTCATAACCTCCTTGTTGTTACTCTGCAATTTGTGTGACTTGAATAATGTTTGGCAGCGTTTCAAGCTCTGATAGGACAGCTGGGTCAATATTTTGATCCACTTCAATGGTCATCAGTGCCTCTTGCCCGACATCTTTACGCGCCACTTCCATATGACCGATGTTGATGGCGAATTTCGCTAGGACATTAGCAACTGCCGCAATTGTCCCGTAGCGATCGTTATGAACCACAAGAATGGCTGGATGATTCCCTGAAAGCCTGAGCTCAAAACCATTTAATTCTGTGATTTCAATTTTACCTCCGCCGATGGAAATCCCGATTAATTCAAGGCTTCCGTTCGCATCTGAAATCTCTACTTTTGCTGTATTCGGATGTGCCGGTACTGCCTCTTCTTCTTTAAATTCAATATCGATCGCTTTGCTTTTTGCAATATCGATCGCTGTTTTGATTCGTTCATCAAATGTATCAAAGTCAAGAACACCGCCGATAATGGCGACATCTGTACCGTGTCCTTTATACGTATCTTTAAAGGAACCATAAAATGAAACGACAATTCGTTTCGGTTCTCTTCCAAATAAGCTGCGAGCTACTCTCCCGATACGAGCCGCACCCGCTGTGTGCGAACTTGATGGACCAATCATGACGGGTCCAATAATATCAAACACACTTCTAAATTTCATAGGTCTTCCCCTCTCATAACCACTCGCGTATGGTTTGGTTCTTTCTTTAGACTAATGGATTCAATCGTTTCCCGCAACTCATTTCACCGTTGAAAGGCTAGTAAAAAATTGCAAAAGAAGAAGAAGGGCTTTATTTGCCCTTCTTTCGTTATTCAACCGCCAAAATATATGAATAAAGCGGCTGTTTTCCATCGTGGACTTCAACTTCTACATCTTCAAATGTTTCTTCAATAAAGGCTTGCAGTGCATCCAGCTCATCAGATGATGCATCTTCCCCTTTAATGATGGTGACAATCTCATCATCTTCTGTCACCATTTTGGTAAGAAGTTCTTTTGCTGCATCTAATTGATTTTTCGCTGTTAAGGTGATTTTCCCGTTGAACAGACCCATATAGTCACCTTTCGCAATGTCGATTCCATCGATTTGAGTATCTCTCACTGCAAAGGTGATTTGTCCGCTTTTCACATGGTCAATCGCTTCTAGCATCGCTCTTTCATTGTCTTCATTTGAAGCTGCTTCATTGAGAGAAAGAAGAGCCGACATTCCTTGGGGAACGGTCTTCGTCGGAATGACAACGACCTCACGACTTGAGACAGTTGCCGCCTGTTTAGCTGCCATGACAATATTAGAATTATTAGGTAATATAAAGACGGTTTCGGCATGTACGCTTTCTATTGCTGTGACAATGTCTTCTGTGCTCGGATTCATCGTCTGCCCGCCTTCAATGACGACAGAAGCTCCAATACTTTTGAACAAGTCAGCAATTCCTTCTCCCATTGCGACACTGACGACGCCAAAGCGCTGTTTTTCATCAGCAGGTGCTTTTGGTGCAGCAGGTGCGTGCTCTCTTTCTTCGTTCACGATTGAGCTATGCTGCTCTCTCATGTTTTCAATTTTCATATTAATTAAGCTGCCGTAGCGCTGTGCATAGGATAAGACATCTCCTGGCTGCTCTGCATGAATATGAACTTTCGCCAGTGTATCGTCAGACACCACAAGAAGTGAATCTCCGAATTCACTTAAGTCTTCTCTGAAGGCATTCTCATCAAAGGACTGTTTGTCATCTTCAAATTTCACCATAAATTCAGTACAGTAGCCAAATTCGATATCTTCTGTGTTCATATGGCTTTGCGCACTTTTATGATGCTCAGCACTAACGAGTTCTTTTAGCGTAGGTAAAGAAGCCGATTTAGGAGGAAGCTCTTCTCCTCTTAATGAAGCAAGGAAACCTTCATATACACATAGAAGTCCTTTACCTCCACTATCGACAACACCCACTTCTTTTAAGACAGGAAGCAGATCTGGCGTTCGATCAAGTGATGCTCTTGCTTCCTCAATCGTTAACTCAAGTACGCGGTCAATTTGATCTTCTGCTGCTGAAACAGCAACCGCTTTCTTTGCTGCATCCTTTGCAACTGTTAAGATCGTTCCTTCAATCGGTTTCATCACGGCTTTATATGCTGTATCAACACCCGCCTGTAAGGCAAGAGCAAATTCTTTTGCATCAATCGTTTCTTTTTGTTCAATATGTTTACTGAAACCTCTGAAGAGCTGTGACAGGATCACGCCTGAGTTTCCTCTTGCGCCCATCAATAACCCTTTTGACAGGGCCACGCCGACCTTCCCAATATGATCGGTGTTTGTTTCTTCAACTGCTTTGGCCCCTGAAGTCATCGACAAATTCATATTTGTCCCCGTGTCTCCGTCTGGCACTGGAAAAACATTTAACGCATCAACAATTTGTGCGTTTTGAGAAAGATGGTGAGCACCTGCAAGAATCATTTTTGCAAATGAGCGGCCATCAAGATTTCTAATAGACAATATATTTCCTCCTTACTACGGGTTCGTAACTTTTACTCCTTGTACATAGATGTTGACCGAGTCAACAGAAAGTCCAATTGTGTGAGAAATCGTGTATTTGACTTTCGTTTGAACATTATGTGCGACTTCTGATATTTTTGTACCGTAGCTGACGATGATGTACATATCAATATGAATTCGGTCTTCTTTTTGACGCACAAGAACACCCCGGCTGAAGTTCTCTTTGCGGAGAATATCCGTCAAGCCGTCCTTAATTTGATTTTTGGACGCCATGCCAACAATACCATAGCAATCGATCGCAGCGCCTCCTGCCACCATTGCAATGACTTCATTTGATATATCAATTTGTCCGTATTTCGTTCTAAGTTCAATGGACACATTGGTTCCCCCTTTTTGAGAAATTGCCCTGAGTTATCACTATTTTACTATAAGACCCTTCTTTTTAAAAGAAATCATTCAATCCGACCCAATCCTACTTATACTATAGCCTTGATTTTTTATCAAGATGTCAAGGTATTTTTCTTGAAAGAGGAGTAAACAATCCTTGCAAACCCCTTGAAGCTGTGGTAAATTATTAAAGTATCTTGAGGCATCTCTAAGTACGTATATGAAGAATATGATGATGTTTTCGCAGTTAGGAGGGAAACAAATGGCACGTAAATGCGTTATTACAGGCAGAAAAACAAAAGCTGGGAACAACCGTTCTCACGCAATGAACTCTACAAAACGTACATGGGGCGCGAACCTTCAAAAAGTTCGTATTCTAGTGGACGGTAAGCCTAAAAGAGTATATGTATCAGCTCGAGCTTTGAAATCTGGTAAAGTTGAGCGTGTATAAGCAAGAGTAAACGCCTGCTACAATAAACTGTAGCAGGCGTTTTTATGTGGAAATAAAGGAGATTACTCATTAATCTTTTTTAAATGAACCAAGCATCGCACGGACAATGCCGCCAAGAAATCTAGGCAGTTTGATTGTATAAAATTTCATTTTGTCCCCCTCCTAAAAGTACCGCTTGCAGCACAATTGAGCTTAATCAGCCATCCACATTGATAGGTTGGTCAATCTTTGCTTCTTACCATTATTAATATGCCTTCATGAAAAGAAAAAGTACCATTTGAGTGGATGAGTTCGTTACTAATACATAGTGTGGAACCAGGCTCAATATGACAATTTTTCAGAGGATATTTGAAACCTTTTAATGTCAGCTTTTCAACCGATGTACCAAAGGGCAGAAACGACACATATTTTTTATCCGGGTCTTCTTTTATTTCGTATGTACCAGGTCCAAACATTTGAATGATATTTTGCTTATCTACAAGAGTGATGTTCTGCTTGTGCTGAACACCTTTATATAGAAGGTGAATATTTCCTAGAAAGTGATCAGCCCTTCCTCCTGTAATGCCGTAGATGTAAATATGCGCTGGGTGCTGACGCATGGCCCAGTTCAGCGCAAGCTCTAAATCAGTTTCATCCTTTTCAGCCTGAAATACATTCAGGGCAGGCAATTTCTTTTTCAGTTCGCGAAGCTCTTCTTCTGTCACACTGTCAAAATCACCAAAAGCCTTAGCAGGCATGATGCCGTGCTCTAATAAAAAGAGCGTTCCCCGGTCTACACCAACCCAGAGAATATCACCCTGTAATGCTTCATGTTCAAGGGGCGGAATGTATTCAAAAGGACCGCCGGCTACGATATGTATGTGCATGATATACGCTCCTCTCCATGTAAAAAGAACCAAAGATCAGAGTGACTTTGGTTCCTTTTTTTACGCTTCTCGAATGGCCAGAATGGCTGCTGCGCGGTTGTCTTTACCATATACCGCTGAGCCGGCCACAAGTAAGTTAGCGCCCGCCTCTTTACAGCTCTTTGCAGTCTCTACATTGACACCGCCGTCTATTTCTATGAGTAAGTCTGATAAGCCCTTTTGTTCACTAAGTGTCTTCACTTCTTTTACCTTCGTGAGGACAGATGGAATAAACGCCTGTCCGCCAAAACCGGGATTCACCGTCATGAATAAGACAAGGTCTACATCCTCTAATACATGCTCAATCTGAGAAACAGGTGTGTGCGGGTTCAAGACGACGCCTGCTTTTACACCTTGTTCTTTTATGTGCTGTATCGTTCTGTGCAAGTGCGGACAAGCTTCTACATGGACAGAAATAATGTCAGCACCTGCTTTTGCGAATGCAGGAATATACCGGTCTGGCTGCTCAATCATTAAGTGAACATCGAGCGGCAGCTTTGTATGCGGTCTGATCGCTTCCACAACATTCGGCCCAAATGTGATATTCGGTACAAAATGGCCGTCCATCACATCGATATGAATGTAATCCGCTCCGCCTTGTTCCACATCACGGATATCTTTCTCCAAATTGGCGAAATCTGCTGATAAAATGGAAGGGGCAATATAAACCATGATTTAGTACCTCGGCTTTCTGTCTTTGATTTCAGTTAAAAACTCTAAATAATGCTGATAACGATACTCTCTGATTTGCTCTTGTTCGACCGCACCTTTTACTGCACAGCCAGGCTCTTTCACATGCAGGCAGCCTCTAAACTTACAATCAGCACTCCGCTCTTTGATTTCTAAAAAGTAAAGACCTAAATCTTCCGCTTCGATGCCGGTAAATTCGAGTGAGCTAAAGCCAGGTGTATCTGCAATGAGCCCTTCTGCTGTACGAATGAGTTCAACATGTCTTGTCGTATGTTTCCCTCTTCCAAGATGGGAGGAGATATCATTGGTTTTCAGCGCTAAATCAGGACTCATCGCATTTAAAAGAGAGGATTTTCCTACACCAGACTGACCGGCAAATACAGTGATTTTATTGTGAAAATGCGGGGTCAGCTTTTCTATTCCGTCTCCCTCAATCGTGGATGTTAAATGAACATCATACCCAATTCGCCGGTAGTCCTCTGCATAGCCTTGAATACTTTCACGCTCTTGATCTGTTTTCAATAAGTCTATTTTTGTGATACAGATAATTGGCTCAATATGATTGGCTTCCACAAGCACTAGAAATCTGTCTAAAAGCGATGTGCTAAAGGTTGGTTCTGTCGCTGAGAAAACGAGTACCGCTTGATCGACGTTACTAATAGGCGGACGAACAAGTTCGTTTGTCCGCTCTTTTACTTCTAATAAGTAGCCTTCTTTATCGTTGTCCGCTTGATATACGACATAATCTCCAACAAGAGGTGTGATTTTGTTTTTTCGAAAAATGCCTCTCGCTCTGCACTGAATCACTTTTCCACTTTCTAGAGACTCATCGAGCACATAATAAAATCCGCTTAATGCTTTAATAATTTTGCCCTCAGGCATAAAGTCCCTCCTTTATTCATCGTCAGGGTATTCGATCGTTTTAGAGCTTACGACCTTATCATCAACTGTCACTTGATAGTATCCTTTTTGACCTGGTTCAATCTTAAATTTAATGGTTCGTTCAGTTGGTGCAGTGATTTTAAAGGTTTCATATGAATCAGAAATGCTATGCTCAGCATCGTCAATAGAAATCTGAACGGTCATCTCTTGCCCTTCTGTTACTGGTTCATACGGGATGGCAATCTTCTCAGTCACCGTTTTAGCCGGTTTTTCCTTCGGTCCAAGTGAGAAGGTGATCTTAACCGTATCACCTGGTTTAACAGCAGTACCAGCTCCTGGTTCCTGCTTCATCACCTCACCTTTTGGTACATCGTCAGAATACGCTTCTTTTTCATCAAGCTTTAATCCGTTATCCTCTAAATAATTCGATGCAGCCTGTTTACTATATGTCGTTAAATCCCGCAAAGTAATATCGGCAGGACCTATGCTGACCGTCAACGTCACTTCTTCATCTGCTGCCACAAGCTCAGTACTCGCTGAAGGTTTCTGTTCCATGACAATTCCAGATTCGGTGTCATTATCATTTACTTCCTCCACAACAACTTGCTTAAACCCTTTTTTCTCTAATATTTCTTTTGCTTTATCGACCTTTTCACCTGTTACATCAGGTAATTCGGTCTTTTCCTTGCCCGAACTTTGGTAAAGCTGAATCTCGGTTCCTTCTTTTACCTTTGTGCCGATTTTCGGGTCTGTTTTGACGACAAGCCCTTTTTCAATTTTTTCATCAGCGATCTCTATTGGTTCAGAGGCGACAGTAAAGCCGGCTTTCTTCAAGGTGTCCTCTGCTTTTTCAATCGTCATGCCAGATACATCAGTGACCTCAACATCTTTTGGAAAGAGCAGTCCCGGAAACACAGTGATGGCTAAAATGGTCGCAGCAGTCAGAATAAACAGAATGGATGCCACAACCCAAGGCCATTTTTTTCGTTTCTTTTTCGGTTTTTGTTTCTCTTTTTTCTTCGGTTTTTGGACCGGATGGACGGCTGTTTTTTCATTGTCTTGATCGACTTGATGATCTTGAATGATTGGGATCGCTTTCGTTGCTTCATGATCCTCTTCAATGACAAAGCGTTTTTCTTTTAGTCTTGAAGGGTCGAAAGCAGTTTGCAGATCTTTTTGCATTTCAGATGCATCTTCATATCGATAAAATGGATCTTTGGCCATCGCCTTTAAAATGATGTTTTCCACGCTTTGTGGAACAGAAGGATTCCACCTTCTTACAGATGGCGGCTCTGATTGCAAATGCTTCAGCGCAACACTGACAGCTGATTCTCCTTCAAATGGCATGCGTCCAGAAATGAGTTCGTAGAGCACAATTCCAAGTGAATAGATGTCTGACTTTTTCGTCGCAAGACCTCCGCGTGCTTGTTCTGGAGACAAATAATGCACGGATCCTAGGACAGAATTTGTGTGGGTGATGGTCGCTGAGCTGAGTGCTATAGCAATCCCAAAATCAGTGACTTTAATATTCCCCATGTTGTCTATTAATATATTGTGAGGCTTAATGTCCCGGTGGACGAGCTGTTTCGCATGGGCTTCTTCCATCGCCGCAACGACTTGCTCCATAATGCGAACGGCTTCTTTCGGATGAAGCGGGCCATTGGCGTGTATGTATTCTTTCAGCGTCATCCCCTCGACATACTCCATGACAATATAATAAATGTCATCTTCTTCCCCTACATCGTAGATGCTGACAATATTTGAATGATCTAAGCTTGCGGCTGATTGCGCCTCGCGCCGGAAACGTCTAATAAAATCATCATCGCTTGCAAAGTCAAAGCGCAAAATTTTAATCGCAACTTCGCGATCTAAAATCATATCCTCCGCCAAATAAACGTTTGCCATTCCGCCTCCGCCTATGACGCGAAGAATCTGATAACGGCCGCTGATCCGTTTTCCGATCAACACTTGCTGTCACCCTCCTCTGGTTGGGAGGAGATTTCTAACAATACTGCTGTAATGTTATCTTCACCGCCGTTGTCATTCGCTGTTTGGATTAACGCTGTTACTTTTTCATCTGGTGCGGTCGTTTGCGTTAAAATATGAATCAAATTCTCTTCTTCTACTTTATTTGATAAACCATCTGAGCAGAGCAGGATTTGATCTCCTGGGTCCACTTCAAAGGTATGTGCATCAATTTGAACGTGTTTATCTGTTCCTAATGCTTTCGTAAGCACATTTTTTCTTGGATGATATTCTGCATCCTCTTTAGAAATTTCACCTGTTTTCACAAGCTCATTTACAAGTGAATGGTCATCTGTTAGCTGGGTCAGTGCTCCTTCTCTTAGCAAGTAGCAGCGGCTGTCTCCAATATGGGCAATTGTGACCGTTTGCAAATGAACGAGCGCACAAACAATGGTTGTCCCCATTCCTTGGCACTCCTCATTGTTTTTCGCATGTTCATATACTTGATCATTAATGTCACTAATTTTTGAGATTAACCAGCTTTCTTGCTCTGCTGGTTTTGCTGGAATTGAAGATGTTTCTTCCCAGTATTCTTTTAAAGAAGAGACGGCCATCCTGCTGGCGACATCACCAGCAAGATGACCTCCCATTCCATCTGCTACAACAGCTAGAAGGGTGTCTTCTTTTGCTTCAAAAATACCTGCATCATCTTCATTATGCTGACGGACTTTTCCTGTATCTGTTAGAAAGGCTGCCCTTATCAACATTCGTCACCTCGTCTCTTCCTGACGCTCCTTCGCTCTTAGCTGACCGCAAGCAGCATCAATGTCATGGCCTTGCTCTCGTCTAATCGTTACGTTTACGCCGCGTTCTTTCAGCGTTTTTTCAAATAGGAAGATTTGTTCTCTCGGTGTTCTTACATAATCCCTTTCCGGTACATAGTTCACCGGAATGAGGTTCACGTGGCACTTGATTCCTTTTAATAAGTCTGCAAGCTCTTCTGCATGATGCACTTGATCATTTACTCCGCCAAACAGGCCGTATTCAAAGCTGACACGTCTTCCTGTTTTTTGAATGTAGTATTCAATGGCTTCCATTAATTTTGGAAGCTTATATGCCTTATTGATCGGCATCAGACGGCTTCTGATCTCTGTGTTTGGTGCATGCAGGGAGACAGCAAAATTGATTTGCAGTTGCTCATCAGCGAATTGATAGATCTTTGGAATGATTCCGCTTGTCGACACTGTAATATGACGCGCGCCAATATTTAAGCCGTTGTCATGGTTGATGATTTTAAGGAAAGCAAGCATTTCGTCAAAGTTATCAAACGGTTCACCGATTCCCATGATGACAACCGAACTGACTCTCTCATCTGTTTCGTCAAGTGCCTGCTGCACTTTCAATACTTGAGCAACGATTTCTCCTGCTTCAAGGTTTCGTTTTAACCCGCCAAGTGTAGATGCACAGAATGTACAGCCAATTCGGCAGCCAACCTGAGTTGTGACACAGACAGAGTTGCCGTATTCGTGACGCATCAGCACTGTTTCAATCGTATATCCATCATGTAATTCAAATAAAAACTTGATCGTTCCGTCTTGAGACGTTTGTTTGATCACGGTTTTTAATGTGGTGATCGCAAATTGATCTTTTAATTTCTCTCTTAAATCCTTTGAAAGGTTAGACATATCGTCAAAAGATGTTACACGTTTCTCATAAAGCCACTCGAAAATTTGAGCTGCGCGGAAAGGCTTTTCGCCTTGTTCTTTTAACCATTCTTTCATTTCGTGAAGCTCAAATGAGTAGATCGACGGCATTTCTGTCTTCAGTTCTTTTCTTACTTTTTGTTCTGTCATTTTTTATCCCTTCTTTCTCATGCTGCAAATAAAGAAACCATCTGTTCCGAAATAATGAGGAAGAATTTGTACACTTCCGTTTTGAACAAACGGAGCAACCTGGTCAGGCAGCCGTTCATTAAGAGATAGATCGGGTTCGAAGTCTTGGTGTTCTTGTAAAAACGCATGAATCACTTGTTGATTTTCTGTTGGGTCCATTGTACACGTACTGTATACAAGGGTTCCGCCCGGTTTTAAAAGCGGGGCCGCTTCCTTCAAAATGGCCTGCTGGATAGCTGCAAGCCTTGCTGAGTCTTCTTGTGACTTTGTATATTTCATATCTGGTTTTCGTCTAATGACGCCAAAACCGGAACACGGCGCATCAATGAGAATTCGGTCAAACGAAGCTTCGCTGTAATAATCTGCCGCTTTCCTTGCATCAAGTGCTTTTGCCTCAATGTGAGTAAGGTTCAGACGTTTTGCTGCTTGTTTGATGAGTTTCACTTTGTGTTCATGTAAATCAAGTGAAACAATTTTGCCCTCATCATTCATACGTTCTGCAATATGTGTTGATTTTCCGCCAGGAGCCGCACAGGCGTCAAGCACCGTTTCTCCCGGCCGAGGGTCGAGCGCTCTTGCGACAAGCATGGAGCTTTCATCTTGTATCGTAACATAGCCTTCTTGAAAAGATGGAGTTGAGACGATAGACCCTTTCATCAGCTTGAGTGCATCTTGAGATAAGTCGCCAAGCTCCGTTTCGATGCCTGCATCCATTAGTTTTTGCTGCAGTGCCGTACGGTCAGTTTTCATTCGATTGACGCGAAGGGTTTGCTTTGGCGGTACTAAATGAATGCGGCACATGCTTTCTGCCGCTTCAAATCCGTACGCCTGAACCCATTCCTGCACAAGCCATAATGGGTGGCTTGTCTCAATGGAAAGCCGTTTTACGGGATCCTTGATCGCATCAAATGCCGGAACACCTTCTCTTTGCACAGAACGAAGAACACCGTTTACAAGTGAAGAAATCCCTTTGTGCCCGCGTTTTTTCGTCAGCTCGACAGCTTCATGAATCGCTGCACGATCTGGGATTTTTTCAAGGTACACCATTTGATAAAGGGACATCCGTAAAAGCTGCATCACCCACGGAGCAACCTTTTGCGGTTTTTTCACAAAGGGCGCCAGCATATAATCCAATGCCAGCTTATTTTGCAGTGTACCATACACAAGCTCTGTTAACAGCGGTTTGTCCTGATCAGCTAAGTCTTTATCTTTCATGACTGACTGCAAAAGCAAATTACTGTAAGCTTGGTTTTGTTCGAGTTTGATTAAAGCGTCCAGCGCTACTTCTCTTACATTACTTTTCTTCATTCATTAACCCTAATTTCTGTCCAATTTCGATATTTGCGCCTCTTAAGAAGTCTTCGCCGCTCATTTTTTTCTTACCAGCTGGCTGCACACCGGTTAATAAAAGGCCTTGCTCATTCCCCGTTCCAATGACCGGACCTTCTTTTTGAAGCTCAATCACTTTCCCAGGTTCTTCTTGCGCTTGAAGCGGAACCTTTTTTGCTTCCCATACTTTTAGATGAGCGCCGTTCCATTCAGTATAGGCAACTGGCCAAGGATTTAGCCCGCGAACTTGGTTGTAAAGCTCTTCGCCGGTTTTTGTCCAGTCTAATCTTTCTTGCTCCCGCTTAATATTTGGTGCGTATGTGGCCGCTTCTTCATTTTGCGGAATCGGAGAAATAGAACCGCTCAGAACATTTGGCACCGTATCTTTTAGCAGCGCGGCACCAGCTGCACTTAATTTGTCATGCAATGTTCCGACATTGTCTAATTCATCGATTTCTACTTCTACTTTACTGATCATGTCACCTGCATCAAGTCTTTCTACCATGTACATGATGGTAACGCCTGTTTTCTTTTTGCCTTGAAGGATCGCATAATGGATCGGCGCGCCGCCTCTTAGTTCTGGCAGCAGCGAGGCATGAACATTGATACAGCCAAACTTAGGTTCATCGAGTAACCGTTTAGGTAGAATTTGTCCAAATGCCGCTGTGACAATTAAATCCGGCTGTAATGCAAGCACCTTATCAATTTCCTCATCAAGGCGTACCTTTTCAGGCTGCAACACAGGAATGCCGTGCTTTAAGGCTTCCACTTTCACAGGAGGCGGTGTGAGCACTCGTTTTCTTCCTTTCGGGCGGTCTGGCTGCGTGACAACCCCTACCACTTCGTATCCTTCTGTTATCAGTGTTTGCAGCACAGGTACTGAGAAATCAGGGGTTCCCATAAATACGATACGTGCCATTTTCTTCACCCTTCCATTTCCGCAAGTTCTTTTTCTGTATACGTTTCAATGATTTTTGACGTAAATAAAATGCCGTCTAAATGATCAATTTCGTGCAATAAAGCTCTTGCTAAAAATCCGTCTGCTTCTATTGTAAATGGTTTGCCTTTCTTATCAAAGGCTTTTACCTTCACATAGTTCGGTCTATCTACAGTGCCGTATAAAGATGGAAAGCTCAGGCAGCCTTCAATATCTGTCTGGCTTCCTTCTACTTCAAGCACCTCGGGGTTCACTAAATCAATTCTGCCAGATTCTTCTCCGATATCTACAACAGCAATTCTTTTTGAAATACCGATTTGTGGTGCTGCTAGACCAACTCCATCCAGCTCAAGCATTGTATCATACATATCATCCAGCAGTTTTTTAAGCTTTTTATCGAACGTATCGACACGCTCTGTCTTTTGTTCGAGCACTTCTGCCGGATGTATGACTATTGGTTTTACTGCCACTTATAGCCCTCCGTTTTACATCATCATATATGGATTCATATCTATTGAAATCATCAATTGTTTTTGTTCCATTTCCTTTTGATAATGGTCTTGTATTTTCCGTAGTAAACTTGCCAGTTCATTTTCCCTTTTGTATTTTATCACGCATTGATAGCGATATCTATCTTTGATCTTAGCGATTGGCGATGCAGCCGGACCAAGGATTCGAGTATTTGGTGCACAGTTCATTTTTAGGAACTGGACAATTTGGTCAGTGACATGCGCTGCCTTCGTCACTTCTTCGTGTGACACTGTCACCATCGCCAAAAAGTAATACGGCGGATAGGACTGGTGGCGGCGATGCAGCATCTCCTGTTCATAAAAGGCTTCGTAGTCATGCTGCTTCGTTAATTCAATACTATAGTGAGAAGGCGTATACGATTGAATAATAACCGAGCCCGCTTTTTCATGGCGCCCTGCCCTGCCGCTGACCTGCGTGAGAAGCTGAAATGTTTTTTCACTTGAACGAAAATCAGGGATGTGAAGAGATGTATCCGCACTGAGAACACCAACAAGTGTGACATCTGGAAAATCCAGCCCCTTTGCAATCATCTGCGTCCCGAGCAAAATGTCCGCTTCTTTATTACCAAAAGATGTGAGAAGCTTTTCGTGAGCACCTTTTCGAGACGTTGTATCCACATCCATTCGAATGACACGCGCCTCAGGCAATACCTTTGTCAGTTCCTCTTCTACTCGCTGCGTGCCAGTTCCAAAATAGCGAATATGCTCGCTGTGGCATTCTGGACATTCAGCAGGTACTGGTGCTTCGTGACCACAATAATGGCACTTCAGCCTTTTTTGATAGCGGTGATAGGTAAGAGAAATTTCGCAATGAGGACATTGCTCAACATATCCGCAATCACGGCACATCACAAAGGATGAATAGCCTCTTTTGTTCAGAAATAAAACGGCTTGTTCTTTTCTTTCAAGCACCTCTTTTAACCTGAGCATTAATTCTTCTGAGAACATGGAGCGGTTGCCATTTCTTAGTTCTTCTCTCATATCAATTAACGAAACGTGCGGCAGCTGCTGGTGGTTGACGCGGTGCTTGAGCGACAGCAATGTATAGACGCCTTTTTTCGCTCGTGCATAGGTTTCAAGAGAAGGTGTTGCACTGCCTAATACGACTGGACATTGATGTCGCACTGCTCGTTCAATGGCGACATCCTTGGCATGGTAACGAGGCATTTCTTCTTGTTTATAAGAGGATTCGTGCTCTTCATCTATAATAATCATGCCTAAATTTTCAAATGGAGCGAAAACAGCAGATCTTGCGCCAACGACAAGCTTGACTTCCTTGCGATGAATCTTCCGCCATTCATCATATTTTTCTCCTGTCGATAAGCCGCTGTGAAGAACGGCCACATTTGAGCCAAATCGTTCTTTAAATCGCTGCACCATTTGAGGGGTTAACGAAATTTCAGGAACTAAAACGATCGCTTCTTTCCCTTTTTGAAGAACATGATCAATTGTCTGCAAGTAAATCTCCGTTTTGCCGCTTCCTGTCACTCCGTGCAGCAGAAAGGTTTCGTGCTGGTCCTCACTGACTGCTTGATGAATATGTTTTGCCGCCTCTCTTTGCTCAGGCGTGAGATCAAGTGAAGCAGATGGTGTAAACTCCCGGTCACGATAAGGATCCCGGTAGACCTCTTCATAGCTTTCTGTTAACAGCCCTTCTTGAATAAAGGTTTTAAGCGTTTGAGAACTCGCGCCTGTTTGCTGCTGCAAGTCTTTCGCTAAAAAGGTCGTCTCTCCCGCTTGAAGCAAATAGGAGATCAGTGCCTTTTGTTTCACCGCATTTTTCTTTAGCTGCTGCTGTTTTTCTTCAAGTTTTTCTTTCGATACAGCCACCTGAAGCATGCGGACCTTTTTCTTTCCAGATTTTTGCGAGACATGGTATCTCACCTCTAGATGACCTTTTTGGACATGCTTTTGAATCTGTTTTAATTGTTCAGCAGGGATGTCCGCATAAAGAATGCTTTCTCGCTGACCGAAAAGCTCTTTCAATGACTGCGGAAGTTCTTCCTCTGATAGCACCTGTATTTCTTTTTCATACTTTGCCTTCATGGCTGCGGGCAGCATCGATTGAAGTGCCGTAATATGATAGGACAATGTTTTTTCCGTCAGCCAGTGGGAAAGCTCCAATAGCTCATCTGTCAGAACAGGTGATAAATCAAATAAATCGACAATCTCTTTGATGCTTCCTGTCTTGATGTCTGTATCCTCTTTGACTTTTGTCACAAACCCTTGAATCTTCCGCGGGCCAAAGGGAACGACCACCCTCATTCCCGCTTTGACGAGATCTTTGAATCGATCTGGCACACGGTAATCAAATGGCCGGTCAATGGCTTTCGTTGTGACATCTACGATGACTTCAGCAATCATGCTCGATCACGCTCTTCTGGAAGCAGCTGTATTGCCTCCTTTAAAATTTCAAAAGCGAGGTCTTTTTTGCTCATCATCGGCAGCTCTTTTTTCGTTCCATCTGCTTTGATGATCTCTGCCACATTTGTATCTGTGCCAAAGCCTGCACCCTCTTTGGTGACGTTATTGGCCACAATCATATCTAGATGCTTGGATTCAATTTTCTTTTGCGCATAATATTCTACATCCTGCGTTTCAGCTGCAAAACCGACCAGCACTTGATGCTCTTTTCTTTGTCCCAGCTCTTTTAAAATATCTTTTGTCCGGGTGAATTCAATGTCCAAAGCGCCGTCCTGTTTTTTCATTTTATGAGCATATGTCGTGACAGGGGTGTAATCGGCGACAGCTGCTGATTTTATAACAAGGTCAGCTTCCCCGTATACATCTAGCGCAGCTTGATACATCTCTTCAGCTGATTCAACGTGCACTACATGTACATTGTCAGGTGCCGTTAAAGAAACAGGTCCAGAAATCAGCGTAACATCAGCCCCCATTTGCTGAGCAGCCTCTGCAATCGCATAGCCCATTTTTCCACTAGAACGGTTTGAAAAGAACCGGACAGGATCGATCACTTCACGTGTAGGACCTGCTGTCACCACGACTTTTTTACCTGAGAGCGGCAAGCTTTTTGGCTCTTCAAAAAAAGCACGGATGTGTTCAACAATTTTTTCTGGTTCCTCTAATCGCCCTTTTCCAATGTACCCGCAGGCTAAATAACCTTCACTTGGCTCAATAAACCGGTAGCCGTCTTCATATAATGTGCGGATGTTCCGTTTCACAGCCGGGTGATCATACATATGCACATTCATCGCTGGTGCGACCCAGACAGGCGCTGTAGAAGCAAGCAACGTCGTCGTGAGCATATCATCTGCAAGTCCAGCGGCCATTTTACCAATCGTATGTGCTGTTGCAGGGGCAACAAGAATGAGATCGGCCCAGTCAGCTACGTCAATATGTGCAATGACTCTTGGATTGTTTTCTTTGAATGTATCTACATATACCTCATGCCGAGACAGTGCTTGGAAGGTAAGCGGAGACACAAACTCACGAGCAGATTCCGTCATAATCACTCTTACGTTTGCGCCTGCTTGTACGAGTTTACTAGTAAGTGCTGCTGCTTTATATACGGCGATTCCTCCGCTGACACCGAGCAAAATATTTTTTGACTGTAACATTTGTTTGTCCCCCTTAACGGCCTTTTTCACAAATTCGTCTACAATTCAAAAAAGTCAAAACCAATCATAGTTTTGACTTTTTTGAACGTATCGTATCTGCATAGCAGAAGCGATGTGTTATTCTTGATCCTCTTTTTCAAATGTCAAAAGACCAGCGTCGATTTCTTCTAGTGCTTTGCCTACGAATTTGTAAGACTTTGTGTTTTCAATCTGCTGATCTTGATGGATCTGCATTTCACGTGCACGGCGTGCAGACACTGTTACAAGTGTATATTTTGAATCAAGTTTGTTCATCAATGAGTCAATTGAAGGATCTAACATGGTTTATTCTACCCCCAGCATTTTTTTATATCTTGGTGCGACTCTGTCTCTGCGCAGGTGTTCTGCAAGGACGATCGCTTTGATTCTTTCACAAGCAAGCTCGACATCATCGTTTTCAACGACATAGTCGTAAGCATCCATCATTTCAATTTCTTCTTTCGCAGCGGCCATTCGGTTTCGAATGAGCTCCTCAGATTCTGTACCGCGAGTAATGATGCGGTTTTGAAGTTCTGAAAGACTAGGCGGTGCAAGGAAAATAAAAAGACCTTCTGGGAATGCTTCTCTTACTTGAAGTGCGCCTTGCACTTCAATTTCAAGGAAAACATCTTTTCCTTCGCTCAATGTCTGTTCTACATAGTCAACAGGCGTGCCGTAGTAATTCCCGACGTACTCTGCCCATTCTAACAGTTTTTTGTTTTCAATCATATGTTCAAATTCTTCCCTGGTTTTAAAGAAATAATCGACACCATTTCTTTCACCTTCACGCGGTTTGCGCGTTGTCACAGAAATAGAGTATTCAAATTTCGTATCTTCCTGGGAGAAAATGGCTTGTCTGACCGTTCCTTTTCCAACTCCCGAAGGTCCAGAGAGAACGATTAAAAGTCCTCTTTCTTTCATAATGGCGTATTACCCCTGCCCTTCATCTATGATTTCTTCTTTTACAGAAAGTCTTTGCGCGACAGTCTCAGGCTGAACGGCAGATAAGATGACATGGTCACTGTCCATAATGACAACAGCACGGGTTCTTCTTCCGTATGTAGCATCTATGAGCATGCCTCGATCTCTTGCGTCTTGTATCATTCGTTTAATCGGTGCTGATTCCGGACTGACGATAGAAATCATCCGATTCGCTGAAATGATGTTTCCAAATCCGATATTGATCAACTTTATGGTCATCTTCTTTCGTCCCCCTGTAATATAAACGTCTCTAGTCTCGCCGAAAGAGACGCACTGTAAACAGCATACACAATGACTATTCTATATTTTGCACTTGTTCTTTTATTTTTTCAATAGCACTTTTCATTTCAACCACCAGCTTTGTTAAATGGTGATGGTTCGCTTTTGATCCAATAGTGTTCACTTCACGGTTGAGCTCCTGTACAAGGAAGTCAAGTTTTCGTCCGGCAGCACCGCCTTGCAGCAAGATTTGCTGGAACTGCTGAAAATGACTTTTTAATCTCGTAATCTCTTCTGTAATGTCACACCGGTCAGCAAAGATAGCAGCCTCAGTTGTCAGTCTGCTTTCGTCAAGCGCCTCTCCGATCCATTCTTGCAATCGCTGGTTCAATCGTTCTTTGTACTGATTCACAACCTCTGGGGCAAAGACTTTGATTTCTTCTGTATAGGCCTCTAGTTCAGAAAGCCTCAGTTCACAGTCTTTTTGAAGTGATGCTCCCTCTTGCTCTCTCATGAAGCAAAGCTCCTTGACAGCAGCCTCGCAAGCGTCCATCAGCAGCTGCTCTAACTGTTCATTTCGGCTGGATGACTCTTCCACCTGAACGGCAAGCTCCAGCCCCAGTAAGTCATGTGCATGCTGAATGCCTGAAATGTGATAGCGTTCCTCGAGGTCTTTTGCGGCTTTCATGTATTCATCAAGCAGCGGCCAGTCGATCTGTAAGGACCGGCTTGCTAGTTTACCGCCTTCAATCGTGACAAACAGCTCAATTCTACCGCGCTGCACGTGACGAAGAATGATTTTTTTTAATGTATCTTCGAAATATAAAAGCGGCCTCGGCAAACGGGCATGAACCTCTTTAAAACGGTGATTGACCGATTTTAGCTCAACTGACACTGTCAGTTCTCCATCCGTTTTACTCGCTTGGCCGAATCCCGTCATACTGCGTATCATGTCAAAACACCCAATTCTTTCATATTAATAAAATGAAAAAGGTAATAGCAGACACTATTACCTCAAAATTATACCATAATCAATTATTTTTTTCTTGTCAAAAGTGATCCTGCCAGTAAAAAAGTTGGCAGTGCAGACATCCCAATGATCAGCAGCCAATCAATTGGTGAAATCGCGACCGTTTTGAAAATCGGCTGAAGCGGCGGGTAATAAATGACCACAAACATGAGTAAAAGTGATGACAAAACCGCACCGATCAAATAAAGGTTTCCAAATGGATTACGTTCAAAAATGGACCGTTCACTGCGGCAGTCAAATACATGAATGAGCTGCGCCAAAACAAGCGTACTAAATGCGACAGTCTGTGCATATTGCAGGTTGTTTGGATCGCGGTGATACACAAATATAAACGCCAAAAGGGTTGCAAGCCCGATGAGGAATCCTCTTGAGATGACCTTCCAGCCAAGCCCTCTTGCAAAAATGCCCTCTTTCATATTCCGCGGCTTTCTCTTCATGACATCGCCTTCTGGCTTATCCATGCCAAGTGCCATAGCCGGGAGACCATCTGTGACAAGGTTTACCCATAAGATTTGTATAGGAACGAGCGGCAGCGGCAGCGCGAGGAGCATCGCAAACAGCATGACCAAAATTTCCCCGACATTTGATGCCAGTAAATAGCGGACAAACTTACGAATGTTTTCATAAATATTCCGGCCTTCTTTAATGGCGGATTTAATGGTCGCAAAGTTGTCGTCAAGTAAAATAAGAGAAGACGCTTCTTTGGCTACGTCGGTACCAGTGATGCCCATGGAGATGCCGATATCTGCTTGTTTAATGGCAGGCGCATCATTGACCCCGTCACCTGTCATCGCCACAACATGACCATTTTTTTGATAGGCTTTGACAATTCTCAGTTTATGCTCAGGGGAAACCCGGGCAAAGACGTATACATTTTCAGCCGTTTGCTCAAGCTCTTTGTCGCTCATCTGATCAAGTGCTTTTCCGTCGAGCACCTGTCCTTGCTTCGGTAAAAGGCTTAAGTCTTTTGCGATCGCTTTGGCCGTTTCCACGTGGTCGCCTGTAATCATGACCGTTTTAATCCCGGCATCCCGGCACTCTTTAATTGCTCGTCTGACTTCAGGACGCGGTGGATCGATCATGCCCTCTAACCCGATAAATGTTAAATCGGTTTCAGCCTGCTGTACAGAGGTGATTTTGTCTGTCAGACCGACTTTTTTATACGCAATGGCAATGGTTCTAAGCGCCTGTCTTGCTAAGCCTTGAATCGCAGCTTCTGTTTCTTGCCTGTGAGTGGCTGAAAAAGAAGCTGTGCGCCCGCCGTGCATGATATGACTTGAACGGTTCATTAGTACATCCGGCGCACCTTTTGCAATGACATACCGCTCTTTTTGATTCGTTTCAACGACGACCGACATCATCTTTCTTTCTGAGTCAAAAGGAAACTCCTCAATGACATGAAATCCAGCTTCAATGAATTGCTCTGTAAAACCCGCTTTACGTGCTGCGGTAAGGAGCGCCCCCTCTGTCGGATCGCCATCAAGCCTCATTTCCCCGTCTTTTTCAACGATGGTCGATGTATTACAAAGCGCCCCGTATAATAACACCTTTTGCAGGCTTGGGTGCTTGTCAGCATGGACGATTTCTCCGTTTAAGGTAAAGTCACCGGATGGCTCGTAGCCTGTGCCAGAAATATTCCACGTTTTTCCCTCTGCCCATACATGGGTCACGGTCATTTTATTTTGCGTCATTGTTCCTGTTTTATCTGAGCAAATGATTGACGCGCAGCCGAGAGTTTCCACCGCCGGGAGCTTTCTGACAATCGATTTTTGTTTGATCATCCGCTGCACCCCTAAGGAAAGTGCGACAGTGACAATCGCCGGCAGTCCTTCTGGAATCGCCGCAACAGCAAGAGATACTCCCGCTAGGAACATATGATACAATTCATGTCCTTGCACAACACCGAGAACCACAACGAGCACTGTTAAAAATAAAGCAGCCACAATCAGAATTTTCCCAAGCTGCTCGAGACGCCTTTGCAGCGGCGTTTCCATATTACCTGCTGCATCCAGCATACCGGCAATTTGTCCCATCGCCGTATTCATCCCTGTACCAATGACAACCCCTACGCCGCTGCCTCTAGTAACAAGCGTCCCCATAAAGGCCATGTTCGTCAAATCTCCAAGCGAGACATGGCTGCTTGAAATCGGACTTGCGTGTTTGACCGCGGGGATGGACTCACCAGTGAGAGCAGACTCCTCAATTTCTAAGCCCTTAGTTTCTAGTAATCTAATATCTGCCCCAATCCGGTCTCCGCTTGAAAACTTCACAATATCCCCTGGCACGAGATGTTTAGACGGGATCTTGATCCATTCATTATTTCTCCTTGCATACACGTGCGGAGTTGATAATTCTTTTAATGCTTGAAGGGATTTCTCTGCCCGGCGTTCTTGATAAAAGCCGAGTACACCATTAATCAAAACAATGGCTACAATCGCAACAGCATCAATGTATTCTCCTAAAAAGGCAGAAATGATTGTTGCTGCAAGCAAGATTAACACCATAAAATCTTTAAACTGTGCTAAAAAAATGATCAGAGCCGACGCCTTTTTTCCTTCCTGTAATTCATTAGGCCCGTGTTTTTCAAGCCGCTTTTGTACATCTTTTTCTGACAGTCCGTCACCTATCGATGTATTCATTGTTTTTAATAAATCGGTTTGGTTCAGTTCATGCCAATTCATTTGACCTCGTCCACTCCTCTTTTGTTCTCTCTCATATGCAGTGTTCTATAAGCCAGTTTATTCAGACTCGTCCTAAATCATGCTATAATAATAAGACTGCCTAAAGAACGAGAAAATGGAAGGTTCTTTCAGTAGATTTGTGTGAAAGAAGAGGGTGTATCCAACATGTCATTTGACGGCATTTTTACATATGGTATGACAAATGAATTGCAAGAGACATTAACTGGCGGGAGAATTTCAAAAATCCATCAGCCATATAAGCACGAGTTGATTTTTCATATTCGATCAAACGGGAAAAATCATAAGCTCCTTTTATCGGCTCATCCGAGCTATGCGAGAGTGCAGCTCACAGAGCATCAATACGACAATCCAAGCGAGCCGCCAATGTTTTGTATGCTCCTCAGAAAGCATCTTGAGGGCGGCTTCATTGAACGTTTTGAACAGATTGGATTTGACCGGGTCATTGTGCTTCACGTGCGAAGCCGAAACGAAATCGGCGATGAGCAGACGCGAAAGCTTTACATTGAAATCATGGGACGTCATAGTAACTTCATTCTTGTAGAGGATGGAACGCAACAGATTATTGATGGTTTGAAACATCTTTCTCCATCTGTGAACAGCTATCGAACGGTGCTCCCTGGTCATGAATACCTACTGCCGCCTGCGCAGCAAAAATTGAATCCTTTTGACGTGACAAAGGATGATATTTTGAAGCATTTACGCTTTCAAGAAGGAAAGATCGCGAATCAAATTGTCGATACCTTCTCCGGGGTTTCCCCGCTGTTTGCAAAGGAAGCAGTACACCGGGCTGGTCTTGCCAATCAAGAAACGATTCCAAATACACTGCTCGACATGTTCCAGCTCATTCGCATGCATTCTTTTACGCCGCAGCTCACAAGAAAAGACGGGAAAGAGTATTTCTATTTATTAGAGCTTCAGCATGTCCATGGCGAAATGAAGACATTCGACTCACTCAGCCAGCTGCTTGACCGCTTTTATTTTGGAAAAGCTGAGAGAGACAGAGTCAAACAGCAGGCAGCGGACCTTGAACGGTTTGTCGTAAATGAAAAAAAGAAAAATGAAAACAAGCTTAAAAAGCTGAAAAGAACCCTTGAAGAATCTCAAGATGCACACAAATATCAGCTCTATGGTGAGCTGTTAACAGCCAATTTATATGCGATTAAAAAAGGGGATAAAGAAGCGACTGTCATCAATTATTACGATGAAGACGGCGGAGAAATCACGATTCCGCTCAAAACAAACAAAACCCCTTCTGAAAATGCACAAGCATACTTTACAAAATATCAAAAGGCAAAAAATGCTGTAGAAGCTGTAAATGAACAAATTAAGCGGACATATGAAGAGATTGCTTATTTTGAAGAGCTGATTCAGCAGCTGTCCTCTGCTTCACCGAAGGATTTAGAGGAAATGAGAGAAGAGCTTGTTGAAGGAAAATATTTGCGCGCCAAACAAAAGCGTCACGCCAAAAAGAAAAAACCGGCGGCCATTCAGCTCGAAACGTATGAGTCGTCCCAAGGCATTCCAATTTTAGTTGGAAAAAACAACAAACAAAACGAATATTTGACTACAAAGGCAGCTGCTCGTGATGATATTTGGCTGCATACAAAGGATATTCCTGGGTCACATGTCGTCATCCGTCACCAAGCACCTGATGAACAAACGCTGCTTGAAGCGGCTCAAATTGCCGCCTACTTCTCGAAGGCAAAAGAGTCCGGCTCCGTTCCTGTCGATTATACGAAAATCCGTCATGTGAAAAAACCAAACGGAGCAAAGCCTGGCTTTGTCACGTATGATCAGCAGCAAACATTATTTGTCACGCCTGACGAAGATCTTGTGCTCAAGCTGAGAAAATAAATAAATAAAAAATGCCGATAAAATCTCCTGTAAGGATTTTATCGGCTTTTTCTTTGTCGTTTTTTTCTTTCGATGTAAAGGGCATCAAGTGCGTCAATATCCTCTTCTTCAAGCAAGGATTCAATTGCCGCAGCCAGCTGTTTTGTCCGGGCGGGGCTAGCACCGCTTGTAGAGACTGAAATCGTCACTTTTCCTGCTTTGACAACCTTCGGCATAATGACATTGCCGAGCTCAGATTGGCTCACACAATTCACGAGCTGGTGAGGCTGCGCTGTTTGTGCAATCCATTCATTTACCGAAGGATCGTTTGTAGCAGCTACAATGAAAAATGCATCCTTCAAATCTTCAGCGCCCACCTTCTTTTCCTTCCAATTCAATGCGTATGTATCAATGAGGCACGCCATCTCTTCAGAAAGATCAGGACTCACAACAGTTATATGGCAAGATTCCGTACACAATGCCTTTGCTCTTCTTAACGCGACAGATCCTCCGCCGGCGATGACCACTTGTTTATTGATTAAATCAAGATGGACTGGAAGCATGGCTTTCTCCTTGGAAACGAAACACATCGTCTTTGTTTAAAATGGTTTCTTGCACGCGTTCAATATAAGCCGCTTTGACATGCGGATGAAAGCCAATATATCGGCATACCCGGACATCTTTCAGCCGCTTTCTCGCCTGAGCGGCTTCACTTTCAATTTCTTTCATTAAAATCCCCGTAAACAGCAAGTAAGGAACAAGATAGACAGGCCCATCGTCATCTGCTGATAACTGCGCGAGAACATCTCGGTAATTTGGCTCACATGCTGTAATAAAACACGGAAGAACCTCTGCATGAGGAAGCAGGCTTCGGACATCGTCTGCAATGCCAAACACATCTCGCTTCACATCTGGATCAGAACTCCCTCGGCCAATTAAAAGAATCCGCGCGCGCTCGCCTTGATATCCTGCTTCTTCAATTCTTGCGGCAACTGCTTTTGTTACTTCTTGATTCACGCCGATTGGCTTTCCATATGTGACCTTCACTTGCGGGAATCGCGCGCGCACTTTCTCAATTTCGACCGGTATATCCGATTTGGCATGCATGGCAGTTAAAAGGAGGAGCGGGACGATGGCAATGTGTGTCGCTCCTTTGTTCACACAGGCCTCAAATCCTTCTTCTATAGAAGGGTCCGTCAGCTCTAAAAAACAAATTTCTTGTATATCTGCTTTCACTAACGGCATACAGCTTTTCATAAAAGAAATGGCCTTATCTTGTGCTTCTTTCACCCTGCTTCCATGCCCAACATAAAGGACAGCTTGTTTCATGCGGCTCCTCCCTCTCACTTGTTTTCATCAGACGAAAAGACACGATGTATGCACGTGTCTTTTCTCTATCATTCTCATTTCTCGATTAATGCGGGTTCAAACCAGTTCAGCTTTTGGTGAAAATGAACGACATCTCCAACAACAATTAAACTTGGATGCTCGATCCCTTCTTTTTCAACGGTTTCAGACAGTGTCGCCACCGTACAGCAAGTTGTCTTTTGCCTCGTTGTGGTTCCCCAGTGTATAAATGCAGCGGGTGTTTCAGGGTCCCGTCCATTTTTTAAAAGCAGGCGCTGCACTCTTTCCACGTTTTTGACACCCATGTAAATCACAAGAGTATCAATCCCTGTAGCCAGCGCCTCCCACTTTTCTTCAAAATGTTCATCCTTTTGATAGTGACCCGTGACAAAAGCAACATTTGAGCTGAATTCACGATGTGTCACAGGGATGCCCGCATAAGCAGCCGCTGCAATACCAGAAGTAATTCCCGGGACGACCTCATACGGAATTCCGTGCTCAGCTAAGCATTCGATTTCTTCACCGCCGCGGCCAAAGACAAAGGGGTCGCCGCCTTTCAGCCGAACGACAACGTTCCCTTCCTTTGCATGAGCCACAAGCGCTTCATTGATGGCTTCCTGTCTCATTGTATGATGATTTGGCAGCTTGCCGCAATAAATCAATTCCGCCTCCGGTTTGGCGTGGGCGAGAATTTCTTGATTGACAAGACGATCATATAAGATGACATCTGCCTGTTGTATCGCCTTATGGGCCTTTAATGTAATTAAATCTGGGTCCCCGGGTCCAGCACCCACAATGTATACTTTCCCCATCTTGCTTTTCTCCCCCTGCCATCAGGCGATTATTTCGTTGTTCCTTTTACATAGTCAACAAGACGCTGTTTGGATTCCTCACGGGATAATTCCCCTGTATCTAATACGAGCTCAGGCGCAGCGGGCTCTTCATACGGTGAATCGATTCCAGTGAAAAACGGAATTTCGCCGTTTCTGGCCTTTTTATATAACCCTTTTGGATCACGCTCTTCACACACGTTCAAATCACATTTGACAAACACTTCGTGAAATTCTCCCTCTTCGACCAACTGTCTGACAGTGTGGCGGTCTTCTTGAAATGGAGAAATAAAAGCAGTGATGACAATCGTTCCTTGCTCCACAAATAATTTCGCCACTTCTCCGATTCGGCGGATGTTTTCTTTTCTGTCATCATCTGAAAACCCTAAATCTTTATTGAGTCCGTGCCGCACGTTATCGCCATCAAGCACTGTGACTTGATAGCCTTGTTCAAACAGCTCTCTAGCGGCTGCATTTGCGATCGTTGATTTACCTGACCCGCTTAGACCTGTAAGCCAGATAATGCCGCTCGTATGATTGTTTTTCTGTTGATATTCTTTTTTTGTAATAGATGAATCATGCCACACGATATGTTCGTTGCTCATGTCATACCCTCCCATTAAGATACTGTCGTTTTTAATCCTTCGATTAATGTTTCAATAACTTCTTTTCGACTGAACGTGCTTGGTGGTAATTCACCGTTTCTCAGCATCGTTCGAACCTTTGTACCTGAAAGAATGACATGCTCGCTTTTATCGTGAGGACACGTTTTTGGTGTGGCCATCGCTTCACATGTATTACAGTAGAAGCTGTGTTCAAATTTTAATGGCGTAATGCCGATTTCTTCGCTTTTAAATTGATCAAAGAGTTCCTGCGCCTCGTATGTGCCGTAATAGTCACCAACACCTGCATGATCTCTTCCGACAATAAAATGGGTGCAGCCATAATTTTTACGCACTAGCGCATGAAAAATGGCTTCCTTTGGTCCAGCATAACGCATTGCAGCAGGAAAAACACCTAAAAAGACGCGGTCTTTTGGATAATAACCGTTCAATAACACTTGATAGCTTTTCATTCTCACATCTGCCGGGATATCGTCAGATTTTGTTTCACCGACAAGCGGATTTAAAAATAAACCATCGACTGTTTCCAGTGCTGTTTTTTGAATATATTCATGGGCACGATGAACAGGGTTTCTCGTTTGGAAACCAACAATGGTTTTCCAGCCGTTTTCTTTAAAATGACGTCTTGTTTCTTCTGGCTCATACGTAAATTGAGGGAATGGTTTTTCACTGCGTTTCGTCAATGTGATTTTCCCGCCAATGTAAGTATCGCCGCGTTCAAATAATTTTTTCACGCCTGGATGATTGCGGTCATCAGTTTTATAGACATTCACCGCTTCTTTTTCTTTATCTGGTGTGTATTGATCCTCTACTTCAATGACCCCATATACAGTTCCATTGTAGGATAAGCGCACGATATCGCCTTGATGGATTTCCGCCGCCTTTTCTTTTGTTACTGGCAGTGTAATAGGAAGAGACCAAACGATACCACTTGCTAGCCGCATACTGCTTACAACTGCTTCATAATCAGCTTTTGTTAAAAACCCTTCAATTGGACTATATCCGCCAATTGCAATGAGTTCAAGGTCCGCAAAGGAAATCGCATCTAGTTCAATTTCCTTCTCAGCCGTGCTGAGATCATATTCTTCATTTACTCGATTAATTAATACGCCACCATGTGGTGTTAAACTCATTTGTTCATCTTCCTCTCAATGTTCATATTTATTAGATGTTAATAGTCGGATTTATGGTTAAATCCCGCCGCCCTGTTCATGAATAGAGCTGCTTTCATTTTTGACTGCTTTCATCAGACTCAGCGCACCAAGTGAGGCAAGCAGTACACTCATCATGATAAAGATAGAGTAATAGTCTCCTTTTAAGAAAAGGCTCACAAGCAAATACGATAGGCTGAGTGATAAGAAAGGTGAGACCACCCATACCTTCAGCATTTTTTTCACAACATGTTTGTGAAAAATGTTAGGCCCGCCTTTTGCCATTCCAAGCCCGATAATAGACGAGGAGGTGATTTGGGTAAGCGGAACGGGCAGGCCAAAAATAGAGCTGACGATGACAAGCCCAGCACCGGTACTCGAAAGTAAAATCCCTTCGCCCGTTTGATAGCGGGTGATTTTCTTTCCGTTTGTTTCCAGCACTCTTCTGCCTAGCAAGAGGGCCCCTGCTGCGACAAAGATTCCGCCGTAAAGTGTTCCCTGCCCAACTGATAAAACGCCTGAGGCGACGAGCGGGCCGACTGCATTTGCCACATTGTTCATACCTGCTGAAAATGCTTCTAAAAATCCGCTGAGGATTAATACGACAGATAAAATAGCTGTGCCTTTTTTAGACAGCTTCCGTTTAGGGAACATTCTGATGATTTTGACGATAGCAAAGGTAAAAAGAAAGGCGAAAAGCGGGATGATGACCCAAAATGCCACAATCACTAAAATGGATTTCACAAACAATACTTTATACGCGACTGCCACACCAACCACAGCCCCTACTGTGACCTCGCTTGTTGATAAAGGAATCGCCATCAGATTCGCTATGAAAAGTGATAGTGCAGCAGAAGCAATGATAATACAAACGATTTCAAGTGTAATGACTGATTCTGGCATAATACCAGAGCTGATTGTTTTGACGACCTCACCGCCGCCAATCACTGAACCTGCTAAAATCCCAACTGCACAAACGCTGAGCGCATAAATAGGCTTTTGAATGGCACCTGATCCATACGCAATACCCATAGAAGCAGCTGCTCCGCTTGCGCCTATGTTTAAAGCAAAGAATAGACTAAATAAAATTGCGGCGATTTCCATACATTATGCTCCCTTACTCATGTAATCCGCACTCTGTCTTGGCTGTTCCTGACCATCTGCCAGAACGCAGATCATCTGCAGTAAATGCTGGCTGTGTACATGGTGCACATCCGATACTTGGATACCCTTGGTCATGCAGCGGATTATAAGTAAGTTCCTCTCTAGATGCATATCTCCATATGTCCTTCCACGTCCAATGGATGAGCGGACATACTTTCACTGATTTGAATTTTTCATCCTTATTTAAGAAATTCGTCCCTGCTCGTTTTGGTGACTGCTCTCTTCTTAAACCGGAAAGCCATGCTGGATATCCAGAGAGGGCTTCTTGCAAAGGAATGACCTTACGCATATGGCAGCAGCTTTGAGGATTTGTTTTCCATAATTCATCACCGTGCTGCTCATTTTGCTGTTCAACCGTCAGCTCAGGCGTTTTTAGTACAATGTCTAAACCCGGGTATCTTTCCTTTACCGCATCAATTGTGTCGTAAGTTTCTTTAAAATGCAGACCTGTATCTAAAAAGACAATTCTCGCATCTTTTTTTACTTTTGCAATAAGATCAATCAGGACGATGCCCTCGATGCCAAAGCTGCACGCATACACGAGCTGGTCACCATAATGACCGTACGCCCATTTCAGTACAGACAGGGCTCCTTTATACAAATCATCCTCTTGAAATGTAATGGACGGCTCTTGCCAATTTTCATAAGTTAACATGATTTCTCCCCTTCCGGAGTACCGCTCATATTGCTATTTTTCGCACTACTTCAATCTAATTTTTTCGTTTTTTTCCACTTGAATCACTTGACCGTCCTGAACAATTAACGTAATTGAACCAAATTTCATATCCCCAATCAGTTCTTGCATATGCTTTACTAAGTCCTCATCCTGATTTTGTTTCACTTCCATCTCCTCTTCCTCCTCACCGTTAAAATAAAAAAACTTTCTTTCAGTCCGAAAGAAAGATGAGGAAGCTTACGATTTCCTTATCTTTCAAAATAGAATCATTTTGCAGGAAGTAGCACCTTGCGAATCGCAGGTTGCCGGGTTTCATCGGGCCAGTCCCTCCACCTCTCTGGATAAGAGTTTCAATTTGTCTTAAATATTAACACAATTCAAACAAAAGTCAACCCGACTTTATTGATAGGATTAGTTTTTATTAAAATTTGAGTCTATTTTACTATTTTTACCCAAATAAAAAAAGCCGTGCTGGCAGGCACAGCTTTTGAAATTGTTAACGATGGACTTTGACTTTTCAGACCGTTTCTTCCATCCAAGATTCAGAGGTAGGATCTTGTCTCCAGCGTTTTAGTTTGTTCATCGCAGACGGCTCAATCGCTTTCAGTTCAAGTGCCACGTCTGTCAATGTGTCATAGTCTGTTAGGGTGACATAAGGAATATTTTTTTCTTGAAAAGCTGCCGCTGCTTTTGGCAGTCCATATGTGAAGATTGCGGCAACTCCTAATACCTCGCAGCCCTCAGCTTGAAGAGCAGCGACTACTTCAAGTACACTGCCTCCTGTGGAAATAAGGTCTTCGACGACGACAACCTTTTGGCCTTTCGATACGGCCCCTTCAATTTGATTTCCTTTTCCGTGTGCTTTCGGCTTACTTCTGACATAACACATCGGGATGTTCAAGCGGTCTGCTGCTAATGCCGCATGCGGAATGCCTGCTGTTGCAGTACCCGCAACAACCTCGGCTCCCTTGAAATGAGTGAGAATCAAATCCTTTAGTCCTTCAGCAATGTCGTGTCTGACTTCTGGGTATGACAATGTCAGGCGGTTATCACAATAGATCGGTGATTTTATCCCGCTCGCCCATGTAAACGGTTCGTCTGGTTTTAATGAGACCGCTTTGATTTGTAATAGATGTTTCGCGATTTTTGATTTCATCTGGCAGTCACTCCCACTCTTTCAAAATTTGATGATAGGCTTCTATTGGTTTATCAGCTTTTGTGATTGATCTCCCGACAACGATTTGTGAAACTCCTTGCTCTTTTGCATAGGCAGGTGTCGCCACACGCTTTTGGTCATCGGTTTGATCATTCGGTAAGCGAATACCTGGCGTTACAGTGAGAAAGGAGGGTGAGATATGTTCATGAAGTGCTTTAGATTCATGAACAGAGCAAACAACACCGTCCAGTCCACTTTCATATGCTAATTGTCCGTACCGGATCACAGTCTCTTGCAGCGGACGGTCAATGAGCAACTCGCTTCTCATCATGTCTTCTGACGTACTAGTCAGCTGGGTCACTGCAATAATGCCCGGACGGCTTTGTCCAGCAGGAGTCCCGCTTTCAAGTCCCTCTAATGCAGCCTGCATCATTCGTTTCCCGCCAGCAGCATGCACATTGACCAAATCAACGCCAAGTGCGGCAAGCCGATTCATCGCTTTTTGCACCGTTGTTGGAATGTCATGTAATTTTAGATCGAGAAAAATGCGGCAATTTTTTTCTTTCAGCGCTTCAAGGATGGCAGGTCCTTCTTGGTAAAACAGCTCCATGCCGACCTTCACAAATAATGGTGTCCCTTCAAAGGGATCTAAAAAAGCAAGCGCCTCCTGCCCTGACGGAAAATCAAGCGCGATGATGGGCAAGTGCTTCATGTTTCCAGCTCCTTCCGATACATTCCTCTACAGATGAATAACCATATGCTGCTAACACATTTGGCAGCTCTTCAATGATTTCCGGGCAAATAAATGGATTCACAAAATTGGCTGTACCGACAGCGACTGCACTTGCACCTGCTAGTAAAAATTCAAGTACATCTTCAGCACTTTGCACTCCGCCCATCCCTATAATCGGAATAGAAACTGCTTGACTCACCTCATGCACCATACGTACAGCGACAGGTTTGACAGCTGGTCCTGATAATCCGCCTGTTTTATTGGCAAGGATGGGTTTCCCCGTTTTTAAATCTAAACGCATCCCGATTAATGTGTTAATCATGGTGAGTCCATCCGCGCCAGCAGCTTCAATCGCTTGAGCAATCTCCACAATATTGGCTACGTTAGGTGACAGCTTGACATAGACAGGTACAGAAGAGACTTCCTTGACCGCTTTTGTCAATGACGCCGCCATATTTGGATCTGTACCAAAGGCGATCCCGCCAGTTTTAACATTTGGGCAAGAAATATTCAGTTCAAGGGCATGAACATTTTTGGCTTGGCTGATTTGCTTGGCTACTTCAACATAATCATCAACTTGTGAGCCAGCAACGTTTGCGATAATTGGTGTATCAAACTGCTCGAGCCAAGGCAATTCATTTTCAAGCACACCTTTTAGACCTGGGTTTTGAAGGCCGATTGCATTGAGCATACCGGCTCCTGTCTCGGCTACCCTTGGTGTCGGATTGCCAAATCTCGGTTCAAGGGTTGTGGCTTTAATCATGATACCGCCCAGTACTGATAGGTCATATAAGGATGCAAATTCTCTCCCGAATCCAAAGCAGCCTGATGCAGGGATAATTGGATTCTTTAAAGATAATCCGGGTAACTCAACGTTTAGCATGACAATGCCACCTCCTCTGCTTTAAAAACAGGTCCATCAAGACAGACTTTGACGTAAGGTTTGTCGAGCTGATCAGTATGACAGACACATGCAAAGCAGGCACCAATCCCGCAGCCCATTCGTTCTTCCATCGAAATGTAGACTGGCTTATCAGGATACGTGTCTTTCAGCGCTTTTAGCATAGGTGTCGGACCGCAGGAAAGCAGCACATCAAAGCTCAGGTTTTGCTCTTTTATCACATCTGTCACAAAGCCTTTAACACCATGTGTGCCATCAACAGTTGCAATAAACGTATCACCGAGTGCTTGAAATTTCTCCTCGTAAAATACATCCTTTTTCGACTGAAAGCCGAGGACATGATTTACGATGACGCCTTTTTTCGTTAAACGCTTGGACAGCTCATATAGAGGCGGTACACCAATTCCGCCGCCGACTAGTAATGCCGTCTGTCCGGGCTGGACGACTGAAGGATCATACCCGTTTCCAAGCGGCCCTAATACATCGACTGCTTCTCCCTCCCGCTTTTGGGAGAGGAGCTTTGTGCCCTCTCCTTCTGCGCGGTAAATGATGGTTGCTTCATTTTGCTCGGCATGAATGTTGGCAATACTGATCGGTCTTCTCAGCAGCGGTGTCATGGATTCACTGACCTTTAGATGAAGAAATTGTCCAGCCGTTTGAAAGGAGTCCACAAGGTCACCTTTTAATGTCATTTCGAAAATATGATCAGCGATCTCTCGGTTCGAGACGACCGTCAAGTATGCTTTTTTCATATCGTTACTGTCACCTCAGCATTCGTTTTCACTTCTGGCATTTCATCCGCTCTAAATGTCATGCTCTCAAGCACTCTTAAAATGGCTTCTGCTGTATCTAGTGACGTTAAGCAAGCCACTCCGTTTTCAACAGATTCACGTCTAATTCTAAAGCCGTCTCTTGCCGGCTGTTTTCCTTTTGTTAATGTGTTGATCACGAATTGGGCTTCCCCGTTTCGAATGACATCGAGAAGGTTTTTGCCTTCTTCTCCGATTTTGCCGACCACACTTGATGGAATGGAAGCTTGTTTTAAGTAATTCGCCGTTCCTTCTGTCGCTAAAATATGATAGCCGATTGAATGGAATCTTCTTGCGATCTCAAGTCCTTCTTCTTTATCCTTATCAGCCACTGTCAGAAGAACTGTTCCGTCATTAGGAATTTGAATGCCTGATGCAATCAATCCTTTATATAAGGCTTTTTCGATTGTGACATCTTTCCCCATGACTTCACCTGTTGATTTCATTTCAGGCCCGAGTGTAATATCCACTCTTCTTAATTTTGCAAAAGAGAAGACTGGGACTTTGACGTACACTCCTTCTTGCTCTGTGTGAAGCCCTTCTTCGTAGCCATAATTTTTGAGTTTGTCTCCTAAGATGACTTTGGTCGCAAGGTTGGCCATCGGGATGCCTGTAATTTTACTTAAGAAAGGAACCGTCCGGCTTGATCTCGGGTTCACTTCAAGTACATACACTTCACCTTTTGATAGGACAAATTGTATGTTCAAAAGCCCAATAATGTTAAGTCCTTTTGCAAGCTTGATCGTGTACTCTGCGATCTTCGCTTTGATATCCTCAGACAATGTTTGCGGCGGATAGACCGCAATCGAGTCACCAGAGTGAACTCCGGCTCTTTCAATGTGTTCCATAATGCCTGGGATCACGACAGTTTCTCCATCAGACACGGCATCTACTTCAATTTCTTTTCCTGTCAAATACTTGTCAATTAATACTGGATGCTGCGGATTGACTTTTACCGCATTCTCCATGTAGTGAAGAAGCTCGGCTTCTTGATACACAATTTCCATCGCGCGGCCGCCTAATACATAGGAAGGGCGGACAAGGACTGGGTAGCCGATTTGATTTGCAATCGCTACAGCTTCAGGCACAGACGTTGCTGTTTTCCCTTTAGGCTGCGGCACGCCGAGTGCTTCTAACGTTTGTTCAAACTTGTCCCGGTTTTCTGCACGGTCTAGGTCTTCTAGAGAAGTTCCAAGAATTTTAACCCCTCTATTTGATAATTCATCTGCTAAGTTGATCGCCGTTTGCCCGCCGAACTGAACGACGACTCCTTCAGGCTGTTCAAGGTCGATGATGTGCATGACATCTTCTACAGTGAGTGGTTCAAAGTAAAGCTTATCTGAAATACTAAAGTCTGTTGAGACCGTTTCAGGGTTGTTGTTTATAATGATCGCTTCATAGCCTGCTTGTTTAATTGCCCACACAGAGTGAACGGTCGCATAATCAAATTCAACCCCTTGTCCAATTCGGATAGGACCTGAACCTAATACGATAACGCTTTTCTTGTCTGTACGTTCTGATTCATTTTCATCTTCATACGTGCTGTAGAAATATGGTGTCTCTGATTCAAATTCTGCCGCACATGTATCCACCATTTTGTATACAGGTACAATGCCTGCTTCTTGTCTTAGCTTGTAGACATCCGCTTCTTTCATATTCCACTCACGGCTAATGTAGATATCTGAGAAGCCTTTTTCTTTCGCTTCTTTTAATACGTCAGTATTGCCTTTGTTTTCTTTTAATGTTTTCTCAAAGGCGATGATACCTTCCAGCTTATGAAGGAAGAAGTAATCAATTTGTGAGAATTCATGTATTTGTTCGACGGTATAGCCTCTTCTAAGCGCCTCAGCGATATAAAATAATCGTTCGTCTCCCGCTTTGATAATCCGCTTTTCAAGCACTTCATTTGTGATGTCTGCTTCATCTTTTAATTCAATGTGATGCACATCGGCTTCAAGTGAACGTACAGCCTTTAGAAGAGACTCTTCTAATGTGCGGCCGATTGCCATGACTTCACCAGTTGCCTTCATTTGCGTACCAAGACGTCTGTTGGCAGATTCAAATTTATCGAACGGCCAGCGCGGTATTTTTGAAACGATATAGTCAAGTGCCGGCTCAAAGGCTGCATAGGTTTTACCTGTGACTGGGTTCATCATTTCATCAAGCGTTAAGCCGACAGCAATTTTCGCTGCCAATTTGGCAATTGGATAGCCTGTCGCTTTTGACGCAAGCGCAGATGAACGGCTTACACGCGGATTTACTTCGATGATATAGTATTGAAAGCTGTTTGGATCAAGTGCCAGCTGTACGTTACAGCCGCCTTCAATGCCAAGTGCACGGATCAGCTTAAGCGACACATTGCGAAGCAGCTGATATTCACGATCACTTAACGTTTGGCTTGGTGCTACAACAATACTGTCACCTGTATGGATGCCGACAGGGTCAAAGTTTTCCATGTTACAAACAACGATTGCATGGTCACCGCTGTCTCGCATGACTTCATATTCAATTTCTTTAAAACCTGCAATGCTTTTTTCAAGTAAGCATTGTGTAACTGGGCTTAGCTTCAAACCGTTTTCAACGATTTCTTTCAGTTCTTGTTCGTTTGTACAAATTCCGCCGCCCGTTCCGCCTAATGTATAGGCTGGTCTGACGATGACAGGGAAGCCGATTTGATCCGTGAACGCCATCGCTTCTTCCAGATTATGAATGATTTCACTTTCTGGTACAGGCTCATTTAGTTCATTCATCAAATTACGGAATAAATCTCTATCCTCTGCTTTTTGGATTGCTGACAGCTTTGTACCGAGCACTTCAACGCCGCATTCAGCTAATACGCCAAGGTCTGATAATTCAACTGCAAGGTTTAATCCAGTTTGCCCGCCAAGCGTTGGTAAGATCGCATCAGGGCGTTCTTTTCGAATGATTCGTGTTAAAAATTCTGGTGTCAGTGGTTCGATGTATACCTTATCAGCCATTTCTGTATCTGTCATGATAGTCGCAGGGTTAGAGTTCACAAGAACGACTTCATAGCCCTCTTCTTTTAGCGCTAAGCAAGCCTGTGTGCCTGCATAGTCAAACTCCGCTGCCTGACCGATGATGATAGGACCTGATCCGATTACTAAAATCTTTTTGATGTCTACGCGTTTTGGCATACTTCTTCCCCTTCTTTCTCAGTCGTATGAATCATTTCCATGAACTGGTCAAATAAGTAGTTTGCATCTTCTGGACCCGGTGATGCTTCTGGGTGGTACTGAACAGTGAATGCTGGTGCTTCTTTATGTTTTAATCCTTCAATCGTATTGTCGTTTAGGGCAATATGTGTGACTTCGAGCACGTCTTCGTTAATACTGCTAACCGTGTAACCATGGTTTTGAGACGTCAGTGTCACCTTGCCAGTTGCTAGTTCTTTCACCGGATGGTTGGACCCTCTGTGACCAAATTTCATTTTTTCTGTACTTGCACCGCACGCTAGAGCAAATAACTGATGTCCGAGGCAAATTCCAAACAGTGGCACCTTTCCAATCAATTGCTGAATCATCTCAACGGCTTCCGGCACATCCACGGGATCTCCAGGTCCGTTTGAAAGCATGATGCCATCAGGCTTTAGCTGCAGCACTTCATCTGCAGTGATTTTGTATGGCACCACAATGACGTCGCAGTCACGTTTATTGAGCTCGCGCAAAATGCCGTGCTTCATGCCGAAATCGACAAGGACAATTCTTTTTCCTCTGCCTGGGCTTGGGTACGCATTTTTTACAGATACTTGACTCACTTGATCAGTTGGCAGCTGCAATGTTTGAAGGCGGCGGACAACGTCTTCCACTTGTTCATCAGGTCCTGCAAACGCCCCTCTTAAAGTCCCTGCACTTCGAATCATTCTAGTCAGCTTCCGTGTATCGATTCCGCTCAGCCCCGGAATGTTTTTCATTTTTAAATATTCATCGAGTGAGTATGAAGAGCGCCAGTTTGAGGGCTTTTCACAAAGCTCTTTCACAATCAGCCCTTTCACAAACGGTGTGATCGATTCAAAATCATCACGGTTAATGCCATAGTTGCCGATAAGCGGGTAAGTCAGTGTGACAATTTGTCCACAGTATGATGGATCAGATAAAATTTCTTGATAGCCCGTCATCCCTGTATTAAAGACGACTTCTCCGACTGATGGTTCTAAGCTGCCAAAGCCTGTTCCTTCGAATACTGTTCCGTTTTCTAGCACTAAGCGTCTCTTCATTTTACTAGTCTCCCCTCTTCATAAACGACTTTCCCAGATGCAAGTGTCATGACCGGCCATCCTGATACAGTCAATTTGTCAAACGGTGTATTTTGCCCTTTAGATAAGAAGCTTTTTTTATCGATTGCCATTTCTTTGTTTAAATCAATGAGTGTGATATCAGCTATGTGCCCTTCTTCAAGCTTTCCGTATGGAAGAGAAAATGCTTCTGCTGGTTTGATTGTCATATAATCAACGAGTTCTTTTAATGTCCATTCGCCTGTTTTGACAAATCGTGTATACAGAAGCGGAAACGCAGTTTCAAGTCCCACAATTCCGAACGGGGCACGCTGCATCGTTTCGTTCTTTTCTTCTTCTGTATGCGGCGCATGGTCTGTTGCGATGAAATCAATCGTTCCATCTAACAGTCCCTCGATCAATGCCTCGCGATCCTCTTTTCCTCTGAGCGGCGGGTTCATTTTATAGTTTGTATCAAGACCCGGAATGTCCGTATCACACAACAGCAGGTGATGCGGTGACACCTCAGCCGTTACACGAATGCCTGCTTTTTTTGCATCGCGTACGACCCGCACAGATTCTTTCGTACTGATATGACATACATGATAATGACAGTTCGCTGCTTCTGCTAAAAGAACATCTCTTGCAATATGCACCGATTCACAGATTGACGGTATTCCGTTTAACCCATTTGCTTTTGAAAATTCTCCTTCATGAACGCACCCGCCGTAAATGAGCGAGTTATCTTCACAGTGCGCCACAATCGCTTGATCAAGACTTGCTGCCTTTTTCATCGCTTCGTACATCATGCCTGCTGTTTGGATGCCGACACCGTCATCTGTAAAGGCAAAGGCACCTGCTTCTTTTAGTGCTGCAAAATCCGTCATTTCTTCCCCAATTTGTCTTGTTGTGATGGAGGCGTATGGCAGCACTCTCACAGATGAAGTCTCTTCGATTCGATTCATGAGCCATTCCATTTGCTCTTTTGTATCTGGAACCGGACGTGTATTCGGCATCGCTGCAATCGTCGTATAGCCGCCTCTTGCGGCTGCTTTAGAGCCTGTTTCAATCGTTTCTTTTTTCTCTCCGCCTGGCTCTCTTAAATGCACATGCAGATCGATCAAGCCTGGTGATACGAATAGCCCTGCTGCATCAATAACCTCTTCTCCGTCTTCTCTTTCTAAGTGACCAATCGCTTGAATCACTTCTCCTTTTACCCTAATATCCTGCTGCACTCTTTCGCCTGTGCTTGTTAAGATAAAACCGTTTTTAATGAGATATGACATAGACAGAATCTCTCCCTTTTTGATGTAGTGTGCTATTTTGAAAAGCTCTTTTTAATACGGCCATTCGGATATAAACACCATTTTCCATTTGCTTGAAAATCCTTGACTGCTTGGACTCTACTAATGAATCATCTATTTCAACACCTCTGTTTACTGGTGCTGGATGCATAATAATCGCTCGTTCTTTCATTTTGTTTGCTCTATCTACTGTTAATCCATAAGTTGATAAGTAATCTTCACTGCCCATTTTTTCAGCGTGCCGTTCATGCTGAATTCTGAGCAGCATCACCACATCAGATTGTGCGATGGCTTGATCTACTTGAACGTACGTTCCGTGAGGGTTTTGTTCATCCTGGAAGGAAGCAGGTCCTGAAAAGAGCACTGTCGCTCCCAGTCTCGAGAGAACCTCAGCATTTGACCTTGCCACCCTGCTATGTTTGATGTCTCCATGAATCGAAATCGTTAAGCCTTCAAAGCCGCCAAACTCTTCAAAGATGGTCATGAGGTCAAGCAGTGATTGGGTAGGATGCTGCCCGCAGCCATCCCCTGCATTGATGATGGGAATCCCAACCTTCCCGATCAGCTCGTTGTAATATTCATCTGTGCTGTCCCTTATCACACATGCCTTTACTCCGATTGATTCAAGCGTTTTTACCGTATCGTAAAGTGTTTCGCCCTTTTGAACGGAGGTGCTTGCTGCATCTAAGCTCAGGACATTCATCCCTAGTTTCTTCTCGGCTACTTCGAAGCTAAAACGTGTTCTTGTGCTCGGTTCAAAGAAGAGGTTTGCCACAAATTCTCCGGCTAATCCATGTTCTTGTTTCCCCTTTTTGAGTGCAGCTGCTTCTTCAATCAGCTGTAAAATCTCTTCTTTTGATAAGCTGCTCATTGTCGATAAATCATTCATTTTTTCTTCCCCCTCTAGTTTTTCATCACTTTCAGGTTCAAAAAAACCCTAAGCCTCGGCAGCTTAGGGTTCTCCAAAAGAAGCAGCGGCACTTTCGTGCATTCTGCTCATTTTAGAACCCTTGTCAGCCTCACTGGACTTCTTTTAAAAGGTTTTCTGTATTTGATTCATTTGACTCGTCATCTTCTGCTTTTTGATGCGGCAGGATCAGGTTTAACAGGACACCTGTAATCGCAGCAAGTGCCATTCCAGATAGAGTGAGATTGATTTGTTTCACCTCAATGAATGCCCCGCCAATTCCGATGACTAGGATGACTGATGCGATAATGAGATTACGCTTTTCTTCAAAATTCACTTTATGATCAATCAGGATTCTCAGGCCGCTTGAGGCAATGATTCCAAATAGCAGGAACGAAACGCCTCCCATCACCGCGGACGGCACTGTACTGATTAATGCTGAAATTTTCCCTACAAAACCGAAGCAGATCGCAAACACCGCTGCTCCGCCGATGACGAAGATACTGAACACTCTTGTGATGGCAAGTACGCCAATGTTCTCTCCATAAGTTGTTGTTGGTGGTCCGCCAATAAGTGAAGCGAAGATCGTCGCCGCACTGTCTCCTAAAATGGAGCGGTGAAGACCTGGTTTTTTAATAAAATCTTGTCCTACGACCTTACTTAACACCACTTGGTGGCCGATATGCTCAGACATTGTGACAAAGGCTACCGGCACCATCACTGTGAGAATGCTTAAAGTCACAGCAGGTGTATAGTCGACAAATGGCACAACGAAGTCTGGCACAGCAAACCATTTTGCGTCAATGACCGGCTGGAAGTTCACGATGCCTTGTGTTAAGGCAAAGAGATAGCCGCTGATTATGCCGATTAATACTGGGATTAAGCTAAGGAATCCTCTTAGGAAAATCATACTGATTATGGTGACAGCCAGTGTGAAGCCAGCAACCATTAAGTGCTTGAGACTGTAAACAAGCTCGGTGGCATTCGGATCAACATACATCGCCATGTTGACTGCTGTTCCAGCGAGTCCAAGTCCGATGACCATAATGACTGGTCCTACGACAACCGGCGGCAGAAGCTTCATCAGCCAGCCTGTGCCGAGCCATTTAATGAACAGGGCGATGAGCGCATAAGCGACACCCGCCATGAAGGCGCCAACCATTGCGGCTCCAGGGCCGCCCGTTGCTTTAACATTCAGTATGGGGGCGATGAAGGCAAAGGACGATCCAAGATACGCCGGAATTTGTCCTCTTGTGATAATTAAGTAAACAATCGTTCCCACACCGCTTGAAATGAGCGCGACGGCTGGACTCATATCAATGATTTTTGGTACTAGAATGGTCGCACCAAACATCGCAAACAAATGCTGAAGGCTAAGTGACAGCCATGTGAATGGTTTTGGGATATCTCGAATGCCTAAATTGGCTTTTTGCTGACTCATGATTTTCCTCCTAGATGTGTCCTTTTTCATTAAAAAAGCCTCTTTGCGAGTATGCGCAAAGAGGCCTAGAAAAACCAGACACGTCATGTTAGCCGTGTGCTCGGTGTCTCTGTTATTGCCCTCTTTGCAAACTCTCTGGAATGCATTTAAAAAGGTTATTTTTCATATATAGCGACAAGGTCGTTTTGATCTACTTCATTGAGCTGAACCATGACTGTCTCTGCTTTTGACGTCGGAATGTTTTTCCCGATATAATCCGCTCGAATCGGCAGCTCACGGTGTCCCCGGTCGACGAGCACAGCCAGCTGAATGGAAGATGGTCTTCCTACATCCACAAGGGCATCCATAGCTGCTCTGACGGTTCTGCCTGTAAACAGGACATCGTCAACGACAATGAGTGTTTTGTCATTAATGTCAGCTGGTATGTCTGCACCCTTTACAAGCGGGTCTTGGTTGTCTGTCTTTTTTGTCAGGTCATCACGGTATAGCGTAATATCAAGTTCACCCACAGTGACTGGATTTCCTTCAATTTGCTCGATGCGCTCTGCAAGGCGCTTTGCAAGATGTATGCCTCTTGTCTTGATCCCGGCAAGGATGACATCCTTCATCCCTTTGTTGCGCTCAATCATTTCATGTGCAATTCGGGTAAGCGCTCGTCTGATCGCTTGTTCATCAAGAATGACTGCTTTTTGTTCCATCTTTTACACCTCTTTTTGACAAATAAAAAGCCCCTTCTGCAAAGTGCAGAGAGGGGCGTTCATTTGTGCATACTCGTGCACAAATTGATCCGTTATCCTTCTCAGCCTCTCCGGACTGTTTTAAAGAATCTCAATTTCTTCGTTTATTATTTCAGAAAAAGAACGGCCTGTCAATCGTTATTTCTTAATGAATCGATAAAAGCCTGCATATCAGCTGGAATTGGTGCTGTGAACTCGATATATTCTCCTGTTCTAGGATGATCAAATCCTAAAACACCTGCATGCAGAAGCTGTCCATTAAAATCGACTGTTTTTCTTGGTCCATATTTCGGATCTCCTGCAAGAGGGTAGCCGATATATTTCATATGAACACGAATTTGGTGTGTTCTTCCTGTTTCAAGACGGCACTCGACAACTGTGAAGTCCTTAAAGCGTTCAATCACATCAAAGTGAGTGACGGCCTGTTTTGCATTTTCTTTTGTGACCGTCATGCTCTGGCGGTCTTTTTTGTCTCTGCCAATTGGTGCATCGATTGTACCTGTATCATGCTGGATAATGCCGTGGACAACGGCCGTATACTTTCTTGTGACGGTCTTAGCCACCAGCTGATTGACGAGTGACTCATGCGCCATATCGTTTTTCGCGACCATTAACAGTCCAGACGTATCTTTATCAATTCGGTGGACAATTCCAGGACGCATCACACCGTTAATCCCTGATAAGTCCTTGCAATGTGCCATCAGACCATTTACAAGCGTTCCTGACACATGACCTGGCGCTGGATGAACGACCATTCCTCGTGGTTTATTCACTACTAGTACATCTGCATCCTCATAATAAATATCAAGATCCATTGGCTCTGCTTCTACATCCAGCTCTTCTGGATCTGGAATATCCACTTTGATTTGATCTCCAGCTTGTACTTTGTAATTGGCCTTTACTTGTTTCCCGTTTACTTCGATCAGCCCATCTTTTACCCATTGCTGGACTTGGGTTCTTGACCATTCTGGTTCTGTCGTGCTTAGAAATTTATCAAGCCGTTCACTCGTTTGTTCTTCTGAAACGGCAATATTTACTTGATTCATGTAGTTGACTCCTTATTTTTCTTTCCATCTAACAGCATTTGAATGAAGAGCAGAATAACCCCTACACAGAGAGAAGAATCTGCAATATTAAAGATTGGGTAGTGATAATCCCCAAATACAAAATGAGCAAAATCTACCACTTCCTGACGGAAAATTCGGTCGATAAAGTTGCCGATCGCTCCGCCAAGCATTAAGGCCAGCGCTACTCCAAGCAGCTTGTCCTTTTGTCCATGTTTTTGTAAGTAATAAACAATTCCCGCAATTACAACGAGTGTGATCACATAGAAAAACCACATTTGCCCTTGGAGAATTCCCCATGCGGCTCCTGAATTTCGGTGAGACGTGATATAAAAGAATCCATCAATTACTGGCACAGAATCTCCGAGCATCATGTTTTTGACAATGAGCCATTTTGTTAATTGATCTAAACAAATGATAACGAATGCGATTATGTAATAGAACACACACGTTCCTCCATCTTCATACTTTGATCTTTAAGCATTTTATCAAGAAAACAGGTAGGAGTAAAGAAACTTTAGTTGACAGACAAAAACCTCCCTACATGTGGAAGGCTTCAAAATGAGAATCATTTGATTCGTAAGGATAAGGAGTGAATGCTTTTTTCTCGTATTGCTTATGATATAAAAAGTCGTCAGCCGTGCGGGCGGTAGGAAGAATACTCATTTGTTCAAGCGGAATCACATCTCCTGTCGCCTCACATATGCCATAGGTTCCTTGTTCGATTTTTGCAATAGCGAGAGACACATCTTGCAGCTCTTCTTTGATGTGGTAAAGAAGTGTGGTCGTTTTGACCTCATTCAATGTGACATGCTCAGCGGGTGAACGAAATGATGCGTATTCAAACAGTTTAGATTGCAGCTCTTCTTTCATTTGAAGGAGTTCCGTGTAAATCGTCTCTAGATCGCCATTCATGTCGCTATTTCAACTCCTGCCCTGTCGTGATAATCATATTGTTACCCCGCTTGGTTACTTTAAAGCCATAAGATTTTTCCTTTCGTTCTAAACGCTGTCATTTCCGCAAAAAAGAAAACGCCCCGCATATGGCGGGGCGCTAGTTGGTCATATCACACTGTTAATTCTGGTAATATTTTTCCACGATTTCAGCATTTTTCAGTGACAATGTTGGGTATTTCGGATTTGCACCAACATCTTTAGAAATAATACGAGAACGCTCGCATAGTTCTCCTTCTGCTTTTTGAACCACAATTCGTCCTGATGTGTATTCAGGTGCTGATGTGTCAGCATTTTGCGCATCTTCTACCGTTAATTCAGAGATGATAAAGAGCTGCTTCACATCTTCTTTAATGGATGCAAGAAGGTTTTTCACCTCTTCTGTCGCATAAAGGGTCACACTTGCTTCAAGAGAACGTCCGATAACTTTCTCGTTACGCGCAATCTCCAGCGCTTTTAGCACATCGTCACGTACCTCCATAAAGCGGTCAAACTTCGCTTCTGTCGCTTCAGCTTGAGGAACAGCCACACCTTCTGGCATATCTGTTAACTGAACACTTGGCTCTTCAACAAAGCTTAAGTGGCTCCATAATTCATCTGCTGTATGCGGAAGAATTGGTGCAGTCAGCTTCACTAATGCCATTAACGTTTCATAGAAGACCGTCTGCATGCTGCGGCGGTCTGGATGATCGGCATGCTCAATGTAAACGACATCCTTTGCAAAATCGAGATAGAAAGAGCTGAGCTCAATCGTACAGAAATTGTGAATCGCATGATACACGACCGCAAATTCGTAATCATCATAAGCTTTTTTCACTTTATCAATCAATTTGTTTAATTTGATCAAGATGTATTGATCCACTTCGCGAAGCTCTTCTACTGGCACGGCATTAACTGCTGGGTCAAAGTCAAATAAGTTTCCGTGCAGGAAGCGGAAGGTGTTACGGATTTTACGATAGACTTCTGCTACTTGTTTCAAAATATCATCAGATACTGGATGATCAGCTTGATAGTTGACAGAAGATACCCAAAGTCTAAGAATCTCTGCACCAAGCTGCTTCGCGACCTTCGTTGGGTCAATTGTGTTGCCTAATGATTTACTCATCTTACGTCCTTCTTTATCAAGCGTAAAGCCGTGGCTTAGGACACCTTTATATGGTGCTTTTCCAGTGACAGCAACTGCTGTTGATAAAGAGGAGTTAAACCAGCCGCGATATTGGTCAGAGCCTTCAAGGTAAAGATCTGCCGGACGGACTAGGTCATCTCTTTCTTCTAAAACAGCTTGGTGAGAAGAACCGGAATCAAACCATACATCCATGATGTCCTGCTCTTTAGTGAATTCACCATTCGGGCTGCCTGGATGTGTAAAGCCTTCTGGCAATAGCTCTTTCGCTTCTTTTTCAAACCAAATATTTGAGCCATGCTCTCTAAATAATTGAGATACATGCTGAATGGTTTCGTCCGTGATGATCGGCTCACCATTTTCCGCATAAAAGACCGGAATTGGAACGCCCCATACACGCTGTCTTGAAATGCACCAGTCACCTCTGTCACGCACCATATTGAATAGGCGTGTTTCGCCCCATGCTGGAACCCATTTCGTTTCTTTAATATTGTCTAATAGCGCTTCTCTAAAATCTTTAATGGATGCAAACCACTGAGCTGTTGCACGATAAATCGTTGGTTTTTTCGTTCTCCAGTCATGCGGGTAGGAGTGCGTGATAAAGTCGAGCTTTTTCAGCGCGCCTTTTGCTTCAAGCTGTTCTGTGATGGCTTTATTGGCATCCTCGTAGAATAATCCTTCAAAACCAGGCGCCTCATCTGTCATCACACCTTTTTCATCTACTGGACAGAGCACATCAAGACCATATTTCATACTGACAATAAAGTCATCTTCCCCGTGACCTGGTGCTGTGTGAACACAGCCTGTTCCTGCATCCGTTGTCACGTGATCGCCAAGCATCACAAGAGAATCTCTACCGTAGATCGGATGCTCTGCAACGACGTTGTCTAATTCTTTTCCTTTTAGTGTTTTCACGACTTCATACTCTTCAAAGCCGAGTGTTTTTGCCACTTGTTCTACCAGTTCAGATGCAACAACATATCGATCAGCACCGACTTGAAGAACACTGTACTCTAAGTTTGGATGAACACAAATGCCAAGGTTTGCAGGAAGCGTCCAAGGTGTTGTTGTCCAGATAATGAATTGTTCGTCGTTTTCAAGAACGCCTTTGCCATCTTTTACTTTAAACGAAACGTAAATCGATGGTGAACGTTTGTCTTTATATTCAATTTCCGCTTCAGCGAGGGCTGATTCACTTGAAGGAGACCAGTTAACAGGCTTTAGTCCTTTATAGATATAGCCTCTCTTCGCCATTTCACCAAAGACAAGAATTTGCTGCGCTTCGTATTCAGGCTTTAATGTGACATATGGATTGTCCCAGTCTGCTCTGACGCCTAATCGCTTAAACTGGTTACGCTGACCTTCAATTTGCTTCCAAGCATACTCCTCGCATAGTTTGCGGAATTCTGCTGTAGACATTTCTTTGCGTTTGACTTTTTTATTTTTAGTGAGAGCTGTTTCAATTGGTAAGCCGTGTGTATCCCAGCCCGGTACGTACGGTGCGTGGTACCCGTTCATTGATTTAAAACGGACGATAAAATCTTTTAGGATTTTATTGAGTGCGTGCCCCATATGAATGTCACCATTCGCATATGGAGGTCCATCATGCAAAATAAACGTCGGGCGTCCTTTTGTCCGCTCTAAAACCATTTGATAGATGTCTTTTTCTGCCCACTCCTCTTGGATTTCAGGCTCTTTGTTCGGCAAGTTCCCTCTCATCGGGAATTCTGTTTTCGGCATTAATAAGGTGTCTTTGTAGTTCATACCCATTCCTCCACATGCAAATTCTGATTAAAAAACAATAAAAAAAGCCCTCTCATCCCATAAGGGACGAGAAGGCTTGTCTCGCGGTACCACCCTTTTAGACAAGCGATATGAAATAACCGCTTATCCACTCTAAAATCGTAACGTGATCAGACGCCTTTTCTTACTCATTCATTTCAGAAAAGGAACTAAAGGGGTGATCTCATTGCAACGTCTCGTAATGTCAGGCTTCCACCATCCCTGATTCGCTTTATTACGCATGTGACAGCTGCGAGTGTCCCTTTCAAACGTTTATCTCTTGTTAATTTATGATGGTATTATATGCAACATGAGCACGTCATGTCAAGATGATGCGCTTATTCTTTTTCGTCAAAGACAGCGTCCACTTCATATTCCAGTAAATGATCCCAATCGTCATTTTTCAGAAGATCAAGCTGCGCTTCGATGAGCATTTGGAAGCGAGTTCTAAAGACCTTCGACTGCTTCTTCAGCTCTTCGATTTCCATTGCAATCTTTCTGGATTTTGACAGCGCTTCGTTGATAATACGGTCTGCATTTTTCTCTGCTTCACGAATAATCAATTTTGCTTCTTTATCAGAATGACGCTTTACGTCTTCTGCTGCTTCCTGAGCCACAAGAATCGATTTGTTTAATGTCTCTTCAATTGTTGCAAAATGACCTAGTCTTTCGTCAAGCTCATTTACTTTGTCCTCAAGCTCGTTCTTTTTACGAAGTACGATCTCGTAGTCTTTACGTACTTGGCTTAAAAACTCGTTTACTTCGTCTTCGTCATAGCCGCGAAAGCTTTTTGTGAACGTTTTATTATGAATATCATTAGGTGTTAATGGCAACCTCGCCACCTCCAGATTCAAGTTCGTTATGTCAGAAGCTCAAATGTTACTTTGAATTTATCTTTTTTGGTCTTCCCATCAATCGTTTTGAGGCTAAAACGGCCAAATCCCCGTACAGAGAGCTGATCGCCTTCACCGATTGTAAAGGAAGGATCCTCAGTGACTTTCCAATTGACTTTGACAAGCCCATTTTTGACTAAAAGCTGTGCTTTTTGCCGAGACTGACGGCTGACAGCAGCACATACAGCATCAAGCCGAAGTGAAGAAATGGTATCTTCTTTGATATCAGTCTTCGTAATCACTGGCTTTATTTCTGCCTGCGTGATTTCCTCTAATGAAACGGATGCTCTGCCGACATGTGTCAGCTGCGCCCGCACAAAATCGGCGACATCACTTGTACAAATAAACTGCACATCTTCCTCTGAAAATAACAAGTCTCCGAATTTTTGACGCTTCAAGCCTGTCCCAATCAATGAGCCGAGAAGCTTCGGGTGTTCGATGGAAATAAATTTTTTCGCATAGTTCACCTGAAAATATGACAGCTCAACATCTTGAATAGACGGTTCTAAATAATCAGGATAAATGAGGGCTCTTTTGCGCTCCGCTCCTTCATACCCGCCAAAGAACATGATCCCAAGTTCTTCGCCATGCTGGATGACGGACTCAGTAATAAATTGCTCACGCGGATCAAGGAAGTCTGTTAATTTCATTCGATATTGGTCGAGTGCGATTTTTTTCCAGCCTAACACTTGGTCGACAAATGGCTGTTCGTCTTTTCTAAAATGCTGATAGATATCGCTCATTTTGTTCCCCTCTTATGTAAAAGAGCCTGGCAGTGCCAAGCCCGGCAGCCTGTTTACATGAAGCGCACAATCATATTGTAAAGACCAGTTAGTCCATATGTTGATGCAAAACGAATTACAAGCAATGCCACAATTGGCGAGATGTCAATCATACCAATTGGCGGAATAATTTTACGAAATGGTTCTAAATACGGTTCGCAAATATTTGTCAGAAAACGGCCAAACACAGTTTCTCTTGCAGATGGCACCCATGACATAAAGATGTAAATAATAATCGCGAATGAGTAAATCGTTAATACCGTTCCTAAAATATTAAAAATGAAATTTAGAATCACTATGATTTACCACCTCTGAGGTTCTTCCTCTGTCAGAAGTTCTGATATTGTGCCAGACACATCCACATTATCAGGTGTGCAGAGGAATATATTCGAGCCAATACGCTGGATGTCTCCACCGATTGCATAAACGGTTCCGCTTAAGAAGTCAATGATTCGCTTTGCTTGATCATGCTGAATGCGCTGCAAATTCACGACGACTGCACGTCTGTTTTTAATATGGTCTGCAATCTCCTGCGCTTCTGCATAAACACGCGGCTCACTTAACACCACTTTAGAGGATTTCTGCACGCTTTGCAAGCTGACGACATTTTGTTTTCCTGTCTGTGGACGATCTTGAAATGCTGCTTTATCCTTCGTTCCTTTTTCTTCTTGAACGGGTTCTCTTTCTTCATCAATATATTCGTACTCATACTCTTCATCGTCGAGAGTGAAAAAGCTTTTAAACTTATTTTTTATGCTCATGTCACGCACCTCCTGTTTCATTTCCAACAAGTGAAGAGCCAATCCGAACGAATGTCGCACCTTCTTCAATTGCGATTTCAAAATCATTTGACATGCCCATCGATAAATGCTGACAAGGTGCATTTACTTGGTTAAGATGTTTTACTTCTTCTTGAAGGTTTTTTAATGTTTTAAAACAGTTTCGAATTACAGTGTGATCATCTGTAAATGGAGCCATCGTCATCAGTCCAGCAATTTCAATCTGTTTGAAATCAGCGAGCTGCTTCACAAATGGGATGACGTCTTCACTTTTCAAGCCGCGCTTTGACTCCTCAAGTGATGTGTTCACTTGTACAAAACAGCGAACTATGTGATCCGCTCTTTTTTCAATTTCATTCGCAAGAGACATCCTGTCGAGCGAATGTAAGTAGTCAATTGTCTGAATGACAGATTTCACTTTTCGTGTTTGTAAACTGCCGATGAAGTGCCAGCTAATGTTTTCATCGGTTATGGCCGCCTGCTTTTCAAGTAACCCTTGGTCACGATTTTCACCAAAGTGCATAATTCCTGCTTCTTTGGCTTCTTGTGCTCGTTCAATTGAGACATACTTTGTCACAGCAACGACCGATACATCTGCTGGATGTCTACCGGCTCTTTTACATGCTTCGTTTATTTGTTCATTTATTTGACTGAGATTCTCTCGTACATTCAATTGCACTTATGCCTCCTTAAAACCGACAAAAGACATCATACGTCCTGTTTTCCCTTGATCACGCCGGTGTGAGAAGAAAAGCTGATCATTGCAGCTTGTGCACATCGAACTGACATGTATGTTTTCTTCTTTTATTCCTGCATGAAGCAATACGTTTTTGTTTAATGTTTTCAAATCAATTTTATATTGTCCTTGTGAAATCTCGGAATACACATCCTCTGTTGAAAAAGGAAGCTGTTTCACTTGATCCATGACTACGTCATCGACTATGTAGCAGCAACTGCCAATGGATGGTCCAATGACGACTTGAATAAAATCGGCCTTGGCACCTTCTTGGCTGACCCATTCATCAACCATCTTTGCACCAATTTGCTTGACGGTTCCTTTCCAGCCGGCATGAGCCGTTCCAATTAATCCGTTTTGCGGAGCTAGAAAATAAAGCGGAACACAATCAGCGAAACAAAGAGCGAGCATCATGTTCGTCTCAGACGTATATAAACCGTCTGTACCAGGCAGTGCCTCATGATAATGAAGACTTCCTCTTCCTCTTTGCTCCTTGGTGACTTTCAGGATGCGATCCTCGTGTGTTTGGTCTGCAAACACCCAATCAGAGAGCGGCACAGCAGCAGCATCTGCTATGACTTGACGATTCATTTGAACACTAGAAGCATCATCTCCTACGTGGAGTCCAGTGTTCAATGATTGATATGGAGGTAGGCTGAAGCCGCCATTTTTTGTCGTAAATCCGGCCATTACCTCTCTGCCAGAACATGTCATGTTCGTCCAATCATGAATGGTCATTGCATATGGTGATTTCTGCTGAAAGGGGTCATATTTGTGTGTCAAAGCTGCCTCCCACCTTTCATTCATCTCTCTTTATTTCGCTCCTATTTTACCACAAGACATGCATAGACAGTTAGTGGGATTCATTAAATATTACACTCAAATGTGCCCTTTCTGCAGGTTTTTTTTCAAATTGATATGAAAACGTAATCTTTTTACCCGAAAAAGACATTGTTTGCTGAGAATGAAGAGTTTATTTTAAGGAAAAATTGAATGATTCATTGAGGAGTTATATGAATTAAGAAGACAATCGGACAAGTATTACATCTTCGCCAATTTTTACTATATTTCGCCAAGGGACGATCATTTCCTCTTCTTTTCCGAAAAATCCCATCATTTTACCTGTGCCGCCAATAATAATCGCTTGTATTTTGCCGCTTGTAACATTAATATCAATGTCCCCAATGGTGCCTAGTTTTTTTCCGCTGGATACATCGACGACATCCTTGATTTGGAATTCAGAAATACTGATCATCTGTCCTTCCCCGCCTTTCGTTTTCTACTATAATATGTATGATGGAAAAGCAGGGACGCAGACCAATAGTTTCTTTTATCTACAATTTGCTTAAATGCGGACGGCCATTTCTCCACATCACATCTACCGGACATTCAAAAAAAGAAGAAAGCAAACCGCTTGTCATCATTTCTTTTGTTTCTCCTTGATCAAAAACAGATCCATCTTTTAATAACAAGGTATGCTGAAAAACAGGCAGAATCTCCTCTGCATGATGGGTCGTGTAAAGCAAAGTAGGCGCATCAGGCTTTGCTGCAATGAATGAGATGGTCTCCAGCACTTGCTCTCTTGCTAAAAAATCAAGACCCGTCACAGGTTCATCTAAAATCAAGAGCTTGGGATCATTCATTAAAGCCCTCGCAATCAAGACCTTTTGCTTCTCTCCCTGTGAGAGGGTTTCATATGTTCTGTTGGCATATTTGAATGAACCAAATGCTTTTAATAGATCAATGGCTTTCTCTCTCATTTCATCTGTCGGGGTTTCATAAAGCCCGATAGATGCAAATGCGCCGCTAAGTACAATTTCAAATGCATTGTCGTCTCTGTGCAATTTCTTTTCAAGTCCCGCTGAGATGAGACCGATTTTCTTCCTTAGTTTTTCACCTAGCGCTTCCTTGCCAAAGACATGTCCCAGCACTGTCATCTCGCCTGATGTGGGGAAATAATAGGAGCAGAGCATATTTAATAAAGCGGTTTTTCCCGCACCATTTAAACCGTAAAGCACCCAGTGTTCCTGCTTGTTCACTTGCCAGTCAATAGACTGCAGCAGCCATTTTCCATTTCGTTTTAATGAAACATTCTTCAATTCAAGTGACACCATAACTTCCCCCTGAGTAAAAATTCTGAATATACAAATAATGAATGTTTACAGCATATCGTAAATGCTCTTTCTGGTAAACCTCACATAAAAAAGCTGCTCCCTATTAGGAACAGCTTTTTTATATCGTTACGAAATTTCAATTCGTACGCCTTCTTTTATATCAGGAAACGTGTGCGGGGATGCAAAAACAGCTCCCGGTAATACATCATCAAACGGCTCTTGGAAGTAGATCGAAATATGACCGAGCTCTTTAAAGTTGTCATTCGCTTTATTGCCGAGGGCTGTGATCGTGTACGTTTGATCGCCCACTTGAATGGTTCCGCCCAGCTTCAGCGGCTCTTCTTCTAGATGTTCGAACTCATGAATGACAGACATATCTCTTAATTCCTGCGGCGCTGCGGGTCCAAATAAAACAATCAGTTTATCTTCTTTAAATTGCGGGACTAAGATCCCAATTTCTTTTACGACAGATTGTGTTACCATGTATCTCGATTCCTCCTTTAATACGTTTAATACATACCGAAGCTGGCTACGTATGCGATCACAACAGATAGAACCCCTGTAATAAGACGGCTATACAAAACAGCTGGTACCCCATATTGTACCGTTTCCGGCTTCGCTTCACCAAGTGAGAGCCCCACTGGAATAAAATCACAACCTACTTGACCGTTGATGGCAAATAGTGCAGGAAGTGCAAATTGAGGCGGAATGTTTCCTAGTGCGATTTGACTACCAATCAGAACACCGATGACTTGGGCAATGACTGCACCAGGTCCTAAGACTGGTGATAGGAATGGCAGTGTACAGACCACAACGAGCAGTAAGAGTCCCCAAAGAGATCCTGCCAAAGGTGATAGAAAATGGGCAATCAAATCACCGATTTTTGTATAATTGATAATTCCAATTAACATACTGACAAATGCCATGAATGGAATAATATTTTTCAAAAGCATATCAACAGAATCACGGCCGGCCTGGTAGAACGTACCGGTGACTTTCCCGATTCCGCGTGAGAATCTCATCAGGAAATTGCCTTTTTCCTGCCGCTCGATATTTTCCTCTTTCAGCTTTGCATACGTTTCTTTGAAATTCTCTTTGTCAATCGACTCACTGTTTTCCTGACCTTCTGCTTTCGACTCACCATCAGATGCTTCTGCAAAGGAAATATCTTTTTCTGTTACGCCTGATACGAAGATATCTTCTGTAATATGTTTTGCAAGCGGTCCAGAAGGAGAGGATGCCAAAACGTCTACAGTAGGAATGCGTTTCATTGGATAAAGTCCGATTCGCGCTGTTCCCCCGCAGTCAATGACAACACACATCATTTCATCTTCTGGTATAGAGTTTTTAAAGCCGTCACATGCTTCTGTCCCTGTCATTTCTGCAATTTTACGTGCAACCGGGTGAATGCCTCCCCCTGTAATGGAAACAACCTTTCTTCTTTTACCAGTTGGTTCAAGTTCTAAGCCTTCTCCCCATCCGCCAGCACCTTTTGCAACAAATACTTTGTGGTTTGTCATGTCTAACCCTCCCCTATTGTGAATTCGCTTTCATTTTTCCTGCTAAGTATTTTGTAATCCATTCAGTAATGATTCCGCGTAGTAAAATGACGACGATCCCGACTAAGAAGTAACGAACAGCAAGCTCTGACATTGAATATCCAGCTTCTTTAATCCCGTTCGCAATTCCTAAGTAGACAAATAGTTCTCCTGCGTTGGCATACGGGAACAATGATGTCACCGGATGAACAAATGAAACAGCTGAATCATAGAATGCTGGTTTTTGTTTTTCAGGTAAGAAGCGGCCAAACGTATAAGCCATTGGGTTTGTCAAAATAAGAACGGATAAGATCGGCATTAGCGTGTAGCGTAAAATGGTATATTTCGCTGCAAACTGGATGGCTCTATTCACTCGCTCTTCTCCAATAAATTTCATGACAGCATAAGTGAAAGTAAGTAACACAACAAGCGTTGGAACGATACCTGTAATAAGACCCATGAATTGCTTTCCGCCGGCTTCAAACATTCCGATAAAGTGCTCTCCAAACCATTGAATCCATTCCATGTTTCATCTCCCCTTTCTTTAGTTCACATTTGTTATATTTTTTTTCGAAATCGAGACAAGTGCCTGCTCAGCCGCCATGGAAAGTGCTTGCATGACAGCTGGCGCCTTTTTACGCTTTTTCAATGTTTTCTTCATCATGTGGTGCTCGTCCAGCACAGTCCCTACATGCTTGCCTTCATATGAAGGGACTTCTTTAAATTTAGATAAGATCGACACGCCGCCAAGCACATGACATTTTTGAATGATATACGATTCATCCACAATGATGAGCGCAATGGCCCCTGGGCCAACTTTGCGCCGTTCCATTCCTGAAAATAAGTGATATCCCTGTTTCCCTCTGTAGTCATCAATTAGTGAGTCCATGCTTTTGCGGTAATACTTGATTTGAATAAAAGATAACCCATACTGCACAATGAGAATGATACAAAGTACGATTGCTAATTTTTCCATAGCTTCACGTCCTTATGATTGAAATAAGTGATCTTGTAATGAACGCAGCTTCCAGACGGTTGTATTTGAATCAAGCTCTACATCATCATGAGTGAGGAATTGCCCTAATTTGATGTCTTTTTTCGCTACGACTTTTCCGCTGATTAAGCCAATCGGAATGTGACCGTTCGTTTTCATGTCTTGATGTGTTTCAAGTACACCTCTTACGGAGTATCCGCCAATTCCGTCAAGTGATTCCCCTGCTTTAATATCTCTTTTCGCAACAGCGACTGTTTCTGATACCGGTACACCAATTGGGTGGATCGATGAGTCATGCTGTAAGACCGCTTTTGCGATGGTAACAGGAGTTTCAAGACTCGCTAAGTGGAAAGGTCGGTAAAGCGTGTAGTGAGGACCTTTTCCAACTTTTAAGTAACGAAGCTCTTCATCTACTGGCTCTAGATCACTCTTGACGATGACAAATACGCCTGGAGCAAGTCCATTTACATATTCAACGACTCCGAAGTTATCGAGCACGCCGCCTTGTTGTTTTTGATTCAATTTATCTGCTACATTCTCTAAATTTGCTTCGACTCCATGCATGCCGACTTTATCTGGCAAAAGCCCTGTCGCGTTACTTAATAAGTTCATTTCTGCCATTGTTTTTGTTCCGTCTTGGAAAGCCGCGAGCATATGTGCACTCATATGTTTACTATCTGCTTCTGCTTTACACGTATCTGGATTTGCTTCTGGGAAGAATGGATTGTTCTTACCTTTCCCAGCAACGAGCACTTCAAGTCCCATTGTTTTCGCAAATTCATATAATTCTAGTGTTGCTGCAGGTTCGTCTCCAGCTGATCCTGAGTAAACAAGTCCTGCATTTGTGAATAATTTATGCATCACCAAACCGATGGTAATATCAACTTCTACATTTAAAAGAACGAGATGTTTCTTTGAATTAAGCGCTTCCAAAGAAATGTTTGCTCCGACCTCTGGAACTCCTGTTGCATCTACGACAACTTCCACGAAATCTGATTGAATCACTTCTCTATAATCATTTGTGACGACCATTTGATGCGGCTTCGCATGCTGCTTGTAAAAATTCGCTGCCTTCTCTGCTGCACTAAGATGAATATCACAAACACCTGCTACAATCATGCCTGGAATTTTAGAAATTTGTGAAATAAGTCCAAAACCCATTTGGCCTGCCCCAATAATTCCTACTTTGATTGGATCTCCACTGCGGTCTCGAGCTAACAATTGTTGATAGATTGACATCTAAATCATCCTTTCAGGTTTTCTTGCTTCTCGGGTAGATTGCTAGAAAAATAATCTGAAACTTTTAACAAATGTTATAAAAATTAACAAAAATCCGCTTCTTGTAACATTTGTTATTTTATTTATCATTTGTTATGAACTTAGTTTATATGATGTGTCAACTTTGTGTCAAGCTAAAATCGATAAAATTTTCAATCTTTTTGAGTCTAAAGACTCAAAAAAAAACTACCTAATCATATTAGGTAGTTACAGATTGTTGACAAAGGGCTAAAATGATCTTTATTTTAGCCCTTTGTCTTCTTTTCAGCGTGATAGAAAACCTTTGCAGTCTAGGAAGGACGAGTACCGGAGCGGAGCGAATTTGACATTCGTGAGCACCGGCACGCAGAACTGACACCGAATGCGAGGGTTTGTCTACACGCTGAAACTACCTAATCATATTAGGTAGTTACTTTAATAAGGCATCTCCTGTTCGTTCATCCGTAATTAATACATGAATTAATCCACCTTCTAATGCTGCCCGGATCGCTTCAATTTTTTCTTCTCCTCCAGCGACACCGATGACAAGCGGGATTTCTTTCAGCTTTTGCGGGCTTATGCCCATTACCCGGTCGTTCCATGGGTGAGGATACACTTCCCCTTGGTGATCAATAAAATTATAGCAAATGTCACCCGCTACATCCTTCGCTTGAAGAATATCCTCCTCACCGCTTGTCATATATGATTTCACCATCGTTGAATGCTGAGGAACCCCGCCAATCCCGACAACCGCAATATTTGATGATTCTCCTAGTTCAATCACTTTTTTGATTGACGGCTGCCGAATCAGTACATCCTTCGCTTCTTTCGTATCAAGCATGACGGGCACATGTAAAAACTCACATTTTGATTTGAGTGCCTCTGTACACCTCGCAATAATATAGTTAGCATGGATATCAACATCTTCGTTTCCCACACCACCGACAAGCGGAACAAATGTTACGGATGGATAGTGCTGAACTGACGTAAGCGCTTTCGCCATTTCATGCAAAGTGGTTCCTGAGGAAAAACCGATGACTTGTCCATCTTTTATTACTTTTAATAAAAAGCTTGCCGCCGCAGCGCCGATTCTGCTTTTTGTTGTTTCTTGACTGAGCGTTTCCACACAGACGACTTCTCGAAGCCCATATTTCCGCTCTATTTTTCTTTCTAACGATCCATATTGTTGATTCACTTCATCATGAATAATGATTTCCACGATTCCTGCTTCACGTGCTTTAGCCAAATATTTTGATATGAGTGAACGGCTAACCCCAACAGCTTCTGCAATGTTAGATTGAGTGGCGCCTTCTTCATAATACATATGCGCAACCTTTATGAGCAGCCTTCTTTCATCATGGAATGTCATAATAACCCTTCTTTCCGCTTAAGTGTTCCCTAACAAATGATAAATAAAATAACATTTGTTAAAAACAGATTAAATGAAAAAAATGACCGAGTCAATACTAGAGGCGTGCTCTCTCACAAGAATGAAAAAAGCCGCACATGAAGCGCGGCTTTAAAAGATGTTTTTATTCATTTGTTTGATGGCTGCTTTTTCAAGTCTTGAGACTTGTGCTTGAGAAATCCCGATCTCTTCAGCAACTTCCATTTGCGTTTTGCCTTGGAAGAAACGTTTGCGGAGAATCATTTTTTCTCGATCATTCAATCGGCGCATTCCCTCTTTTAAGGCCAATTCCTCTACCCATTGTGTGTCTTTGTTCCGATCATCACTAATTTGATCCATCACATAAATCGGATCTCCTCCGTCATTATAGATCGGTTCAAACAAAGAAACAGGATCTTGAATCGCATCTAGGGCAAAGACAATTTCCTCATGAGGCACTTCCAGCACTTTGGCAATGTCTTCTGCCGTTGGCTCCTTGCTTGTCTCACTTATCAGCCTCTCACGAACCTGAAGCGCTTTGTAGGCAATATCTCTTAGTGAACGAGACACCCGAATCGGGTTGTTATCACGCAAGTATCGACGGATTTCTCCTATGATCATAGGGACCGCATAAGTTGAAAATCTGACATTGTGGCTTAAATCAAAATTATCAATTGATTTCATTAATCCGATACAGCCTACTTGGAAGAGATCATCCACATACTCGCCTCTGTTGTTAAAACGCTGAATCACACTTAAAACCAACCGCAAATTGCCATTGACTAGCTTTTCTCTTGCTGTATCGTCACCCTCATCTTGCAGCTGTCTGAACAATTTTCTCATCTCTTCGTTTTTCAGAACAGGCAGTTTGGAGGTGTCGACTCCGCAGATTTCCACTTTATTTCTGGACACTTTTTTCCCTCCCTACAGGAGCTGTTGTACAAAGTTCAGTATCTCCTTGGGATGGAAAAATATGCACGAGTGATGACGAGAATCACGAGAAAAGAAGTTGATTCCTTTGACAGCAAAGGGACAGAGCTTTTTAAAAATTTTTTTAGACCATTTTGTTAAATTCTTTTTGTAATCGTTTAATTATTCTTTTTTCAAGCCTTGAAATATACGACTGGGAAATGCCTAGCATGTCAGCGACATCTTTTTGGGTTTTTTCCTCACCGCCAACCAAGCCGAACCTGAGCTCCATGATCTGTTTTTCACGGTCATTTAATTGCTCCAGCGCTTTTTTCAAAAGTTTTTTATCTACATTTGCTTCAATATCCCGTGTGATAATATCATCATCTGTTCCAAGTACGTCTGATAAAAGCAGTTCATTTCCGTCCCAATCAATGTTGAGCGGTTCATCAAACGATACTTCTGAACGAATTTTATTATTTCGGCGCAAATACATCAAAATCTCGTTTTCAATACATCTCGAAGCATATGTCGCAAGCTTGATCTTTTTTTCTGGGTTAAATGTATTGACTGCTTTAATCAGGCCAATGGTTCCAATACTAATTAGATCCTCAATATTAATCCCTGTGTTTTCAAATTTTCTTGCGATATAGACCACCAACCGCAAATTTCTTTCGATCAGGATAGCCCTTGCTGTTTGATCACCTTTTGGTAATTTGACAAGCAGTTCCTGCTCTTCATCCTTTGATAATGGAGGCGGCAGCGCCTCACTACCACCAATATAATAAATCTCATCACTCTTTAGACCTAGCTTCATGAGGAGTTTATACCAGTAGTAAGTGAGTTTAAATTTTAATTTTTTCATCTTCTTCTCCCTTCTAAATGTCAAGTTGACCTCGTAAGATAAAAGACATCGCTCAAACTTAAGACACCCCTTGGATGATTTTTCCGTCTAACATATCTGGATGAATAATGGATTGAAATTCCTGATCTGCTGATAAACCGCTCAGACTCATGCCTACAAAACACTTGGCTGGCTGGATCATATGCGTTTTTGAATAAATGATGACCGTATCTGGTTTTAAGCATAGAAGAAACCCGTGATCGTGACCGACCGCTCGATATGGAACAAGTCTTAAACGATCAAGAAGTGGAAATCGATCATCGAGCTTTTGCATCACTTCAACAGGATGAGACTGCTTCATAAGCTCTAAAAATGGCTCTCCGCAAATGGACATGAGCTGATCTGCCTGAACGATCATAACAGGAGTTTTCGTCATAGGATCATACAGCTGATTGCCAGAATCGACGAGTCCCTTTAAGCGAATGGTCTCTCCTTGAATGTGTATCTCCACAAGTACTTGTTCATCAAACTGTCTTTTTTTCGCACCGACCTCTCCTAATCTTTTCTTTGAAAACAGCCAAATTGCAGGAAAGCCGGTTAAAACGAAAAGCCAGCTAATGGGATCACCAAAGCCGTCATTTTGTGAAATCAGCAGCCCATTTTGAATAACAGTATTGGTTTGTAAAAACGAATGAACCCCGATCATGCCTCCCCCCATCAAAAATGTTACAAAGTAAAAAGCAAACAGGTTTTGAAAAAAGGAACGAAATCTTTGAAACCCAAAGGTTGCAAGCACGATCAAGACAGAAAAAAGCAGTTTGCCTAAAGGGTGTGACACAAACATTGCAAATGGTGTAAAGAGCAAGAGAACAATGCTCGATCCAATCAGAGCTCCTAACATATATCGCCTTTTTTTTACTTGTCGTTTGAGAATAAATGCAGTGAGTAAGAGAAGCAATAGATCAAAACAAAAGTTTAACAGCCAAATCACATCTAAATAAATGACCACCTTCTGCTCCTTTCATCTGAAACAAAGAATCAAAAGCAGTACTTGCACTTGTTTGTACCAGTATAAAACAGTCATGAGATGGAAGTCTGTCAATTCTTGTTGGGGATGATAGAGAACTTTTGGTGGATTGTTATTGTTTTTGTCGAGGAATGAGAGCGCAAAGCAAGAGAATGTGCTCCCGGACAAGCTTTCAAACAATGATTCGAAACGAAAAAGACACGCTCCAAGGAGTCGTGCCTTTTTTAAGGATTATTTTTCATTGATATTTAATGTGCCTGGAGCTTTTTGTCGTGTGACATTTCCATAATCATCCCGCACAATCACTTCAATGACAGCACCTTTTGCTTTAGCGGTAGAAGTAGCTGTCCAGTAACCTTCATATGTTCCCTTTGCTACTTCGCGGAGCGGAAGTTCTGTTGTATTTTGCAGCTTTGATCTCGCGTTTGTCAGCGGCATGTGAATGACAAACGTTGCGTCTAGCTTTTCTCTGCTGTTAAATGAAATTTTAACAGACTCACCTGATGATAGATGGACATTCTCTGCTGGTGTCAGCTTAGAAATCTCAGGTGCCTCGTATTGAACATCGATATTGACTTTTTTAGTCGTTTTGTTTCCTGCCGCATCTTTCGCTGTTACTTTGATCGTATTTTTTCCGTTCTCAAGCAGGATTCTTGCAGAATATTTCCCATCTTTTACGGCTGCCTTTTTTCCATTCACAGTGACTTGATCAAGATGATCATCCGTTACCTTTCCTTCTACAGTGAGTGATTCTTTATTAGATTTTTCCCCTTTTTTCGGTGTATCTATCGTCAACGCTGGAGATGTTTGATCAATGATCACCTTGACTGATTTGGATTTTTTCGTTGCGCCTTTATCCGTAACAGTGGCAGCTGTGAAGATATGCTCTCCGCTTGACACTGTGACCTTTTCTTTGAAAACGCCTGATTGATCTGCTTTCACTTTGGCAATCTCTTCATCGTTTTGATAGATCGCTACATCAAGTCCTGGAGAGGCTTTACCTTCAATCTCAAGTTCATCTTTGTTCGTGATCGTTCCAGCCTTTGGAGATGTTATTTCTGGCACATCTGCTTCATATTGGACAAGCGCACGAATCATATAATTTCCCTCTTCTTTTGGAGAAGGAGAAAAGGCACCGCTTGTCAGCTGCCAGCTTCTTTCAGCATTTGGTCCATCTTCATCTGTTGCAAGGCCTGGAGATTCAGTATTCTTTTTCGTTTGAATATAGACAAGATAGAAATCTCCATCCACCGTAATGGCTTGATCTTCTAAATCTACTTTTGTCCATTCACCATTACGCAGCGCATTCGCTTTAAAAGGTCCAGCAATTTTCTCACCTGGAGCGCCGTCCTTCCCAGAAGCATCATATACTTCAACCGCAAATTCATTCCCGCCAGGGGCTGGCCACTCTGTTGTCCAGAAACGGAAAAGCCCCCCTGTGACCTGTGCTTGTTTCTTCCCTTTTTCTAATGAAAATTTCACCGCCCAGCCATTACCAGGATCATAGAACGCCCGTGCATTTTCAGCTGTTCCGTCATCGTAGCCAATTTCGCCAGCAAAACCGATGAAAGGTTCCAGCTTGATTGATTTTTCAAGCGGCTTTTCTGTCACATCCGCTGTAAACGAATATCCTTTAAATCCTTTCGCAAATACTTTAACTGTATATACACCGCTCAATGCCTCTAGAGAAAACTCGCCAGATTCATCTGTTTTGACCGGCTCAATTTTCGCATCTTCTACAAGATAAACCGTGGCGCCCTTTACTTTTTCACCCGTTGTTTCGCTTACAATTGTGCCAGATATCGTTCGTTTCTCAAGTGGCTGTAAGGCGAAATTTGCCTCTGCCTGATCATTTGCAGAAATATTAACTTTTTGGGTGCGTGATTCAAAGCCATATGCTTCAGCTTTCACTGTAAATTCTCCTGCACCATGAGAAAGCTGATATCTCCCTGTCGCTTCATCTGTGTAGGTGGACTTGCCGCTTTCCAGAACACTGATTTCTGCCTTCATCGGAAGAGCATTGATAGACGGAGCATCTACACTTTTTTCCTTTTTCATCTGGACATGCTTTTCTTTTAGTTTAGCAGGCTTTGCACTTTTTGGATCGACGGGTTTCTTCTGCTCCTGTGCAGGCTTTTCTTTTTTAATGACGCCAAGTTGTTTTTTTGCTTTTTGAGGCAAGGCCTGATCTGTTATTTTCACATCATCTAAATAAAAACCGTCTTTTGTCACACTGCCATCCGTTCTTAGCTGAAAAATAACTCTCACGTTCTGACCTTTGTAGGCAGATAAATCAACTTCGCCTTTTGTCCATGCACTTGTTTTGCCTGTGTAGGCTGCCACTTGGACAGCATCTTCCCCCTCAGGCTGCACATGAATATGCACAAAGTCATAATTCGCTTCGAGGTCATGCCAGTATTGATATTGTAAAAAGGAGGGTCCTGACTCAGGTACAGCAATCATCGGCATAGATAAATGAGCATCTGTTTGATTTTCATAAGGACTGTCTAGGTTTGTAGCGTAGACATGATCTCCAGTAAAGGCCTGTTTCGGACCTGTGGTCGGCTTCCCCCACTGCCAAGGATCTTTTGTTCCACCACTGAACCATCCACTTGGCCAAGCTTCAAAATCTTGCGAGTAGCCAGTCGTGATGGATGTTTTAATCGGAAGCGTATACGGTTCTGATGCGGCTTCATTTTCTCCAAAATCTTTCACAATCCATCGGTACGTGACGTTTTCTCCCTCAAGTTCTGGGAGCTGGACAACATAGGTCCCTTTTAAATAATTTCCATCCGTACGTTTTGCTTGCAGCGTCTCTCTTTTCCCTTGATCCACTTGATAAGTCAAGGAGACATTGGTCACAGCTACTTCATCTTCTGCTGTGATGCTTAGAGGTGTTGGTGTAGAGGCAAAAATTTCATTCGGTCCTTTATGAGAAAAAACGGGTGGTTCTGTATCTTCCCCTTCTTTTGTCACCTGTCCTTCAATCGTACCAATCCCATCTGTTAATGCTGTGATCGCTTCTTTTGCATCAACTAATCCTGCTCCATAGCCATTGTTAGGAGATTCCGGAAATTGCTGATCGGTCAGCGGCTTTGCAGTATCCGTGAGAATTTCTTCGATCTCTTCAACAGACAGATCTGACTGTACTTGGCGCAGAAGAGCCACAACAGCTGAAACATGCGGACCTGCCATCGAGGTTCCATTCCAGCCATCTTCATACCCTTTCCCAGGAATAGAAGAACGAATGTTTACCCCTGGGGCCGCAATATCTGGTTTCATGACGCCATATGGAGAGGGACCTTGCAAAGAGAAAGAACCTAATTTGTTGTTTTGATCTGTTGCACCCGTCGCAAAGGCTTCCTGATAGTTCGCAGGATTTGCAATAGATCCCTCACCGCCAGGGTTAAATAAATCCGTATTGCCAGCTGAAAACTCTGGGAAGATGTCCGCTGCTCTCCAAGCATTGACCACATCTTTATACCAATCATCAAGACCGGGTCCACCGCCCCAAGAATTATTGACCACATCTGGCGCCTTTTCTGGATGTGGGTTTCCGTTTTCATCTTTTGGAGCTAAAATCCATTCGCCTGCGTCAAGCAGATCAGCATCTGTTCCACCATCTTCTGAGAAAGCTTTCACCGCGATCCATTTTGCACCTGGTGCGACTCCAATTTGATTCTCTCCATTTGGCTCAGAACCAACCATCGTTCCCGTTACATGTGTACCATGCTCTAAATCATCGTATGGCGCTTGAGAACCTGTCGTTGCATCGTACCAATTGAATTCATGAGAAGGTTCAGTCGGACGCGCAGGATCAAATCCGCGGTATTTTTCTTTTAATGCAGGATGATCCCATTCCACACCTGTATCAATACTTGCCACAACAGTACCAGTTCCGTCATAGCCTAAAGCCCATGCTTCTGGGGCATGAACTTGAGAAATATTCCACTCGATTCCATCTGCAGCTTTGATTTGTTTGTTTTTCTTTGAAGTCTTCAAATCAACAGGACGATGGATTTGACGGATTTCATTTGGCAGCACTTGATCTACTTCTGGAAAGGAAGCCACCTTTTCCATGACTTCTTTCGTGCCTGTCACAGCGAGGCCATTCACAATATAGTACGAATGAATATCCTTCACTTGCTTTTTCTTTTGTGCCTTTTGTAAATACGCAAGCAGCGCTTCCTGCGTTTCTTCAGATGTTGCTCTTAGTTCTGATACGACAGCTGATCTTTTTGTGTACTGGGTTTTAGCAGCTGTTAACTTCTGTTTTTTGGCTTTTGATACAGCATCCTTCGCCACTTTTTTCACATTTGTTTGTTCCTTCATTTTAACTAAAAAGGTCACCTTGTCTTCTTGTTGAAACTGTTTCATTAATCTAGATGAGATCTTTGCTTTTACTTTCTTGGAGGAAACAGCTTCCTCTTGATATGAGGTAGAAGTCGATTTTGCTTGAACCATCCCAAAGCTTGTCATCGTTAAAGTACCAATCACCAAAAGACTCATCAAACGATAGCCGGCGGTTTTGCGAAACTTTACTTTCAATCAAATCCCTCCTCCTCAAATGGTCAAACAGAGTGTGGATCTCACTCCTCTCTTTCCTTTGTTCATGACAAGATTCATGGTGTTCTATTTAATGTAGTCAAATAAAGTTCATCATTTTGTCGCTTTTTGTAATAGGATTTAAAAATGATCCTTTTTACTTAATCACCCTAAGCCAAAATACATATGTTGAATGAAGTGATCCAGACACATTTAATACTTTATGATCAGAAGAGATGCGGGTTTCTTTATATATTGAACATGAAAAAATCCCCTTCCAAAGGAAGGGGATGAGTGATACTCGATTAGCGTTTATTACGGTTGCGCAAGAACGTTGGAATATCCAGCGTATCATCGCTTGATTGTGTATTTTGTCTCGGTTGAGATGATGGCTGCTGATGTTCCTCACGTTTTACTTCACGCTTTTGAGGAATGGATTGATTTTGCTTTAATCCTTGTCCTAATGGATTTCTTTGTGGTTTTGTCACTTCTGGCTCTTGCTCAATAAATCCAGTAGCGATCACGGTTACCACAATTTCATCCTTCAAGTTATCATTAATGACAGACCCGAAAATCATGTTTACATCTTCGTCAGATGCAGAAGCCACAATGTCCGCTGCTTCTTGTACTTCATAAAGACTTAGGTTCGTACCACCAGTAATATTCATGATGACACCTTGTGCACCGTCGATCGCCGTTTCTAGAAGTGGTGAAGAAATAGCTTTCTTCGCAGCTTCAGCAGCACGATTTTCACCTGTTGCGACACCAATACCCATAAGAGCAGAACCTTTATTGGACATGATCGTTTTCACGTCAGCAAAGTCAAGGTTAATTAAACCTGGTGTGGCAATAAGATCTGAGATTCCTTGAACACCTTGTCGTAGCACGTTATCTGCTGCACGGAATGCTTCAAGCATTGGCGTGTTTTTATCGACAATTTCAAGCAAGCGATCGTTTGGAATGACGATTAATGTGTCAACTGCTTCTTTCATAGAAGCAATTCCTTCGACGGCTTGAAGCTGACGCTTTCTTCCTTCAAATGTGAAAGGACGAGTCACAACTCCAACTGTCAATGCACCAGAATCTTTTGCGATTTTTGCAATGACAGGTGCAGCACCCGTACCAGTTCCACCGCCCATACCAGCAGTAACAAAGACCATGTCTGCGCCTTTTAATATTTCTTCAATCTGTTCTTTGCTTTCCTCAGCAGCTTTTTTACCGACTTCAGGATTCGCACCTGCTCCAAGCCCTCTTGTCAGCTTAGCACCGATTTGCATTTTCGTTTCTGCTTTTGATAGATTTAATGCCTGTGCATCTGTATTGACTGCAATGAAATCGACACCTTGTACGTCATTTTCGATCATTCGGTTGACAGCGTTATTTCCGCCTCCACCTACTCCGATTACTTTAATTGATGCTAGGCCGTCTATATTTGTTTCAAACTCCAACATGCTGAATCCTCCTAATCCGTCGAAAATCTAATTCTATTCCCAGAACATATTAAATAGTTTTTTCATTTTGCCCGGTTTTTTATTTGTCTCTTCTTGTGCTTTTTGTTTCACTTTCGGTCTTGGCTGCGCTTCTTTCACTTGTGGTGCAGAAGAAACCGGCTCCATGGATGCGCCTACTTCATGAAACGCCTCATCCGGCATTTGGAATCCAACCTGTCTGCCCTGAATCTTTGCATTGCGATAAGCAAAGTGGATCAGACCCACTCCTGTCATATACTGAGGTTCTCTCACCCCAATATAATTCGGACTTGCAATTCTAACATTGTTTTGCAAGACCGTTTGTGCAAGAGAAAGGATACCTGGTATAGCTGCCTGTCCACCTGTTAGAACGAATCCGCCAGGCAAATCATGGACACCCATATTTCTTAATTCCTCTGCCACAAAGAGAAAGATTTCTTCCAGCCGAGCTTCGATGATATTAGCCGCTTCAAGCTGTGTATACGTCTGTTTCTGATCAGTACCGATGACAGAAACTTCAAATGTTTCCTCAGACGATGCCTCATCATAAAACGCATGTCCAAATTGTTTTTTGATTCGTTCAGCTTCTTCAGTAGAAGTTCTAAGTCCTATAGACAAATCTTTTGTAATGTTCTCTCCGCCCAAAGGGATACTGTGAGTAGAATAGAGATGCCCGTTTTCAAATACGGAAATCGTTGTAGATCCGCCGCCAATATCAACGAGAGCTACCCCTAGGTTTTTTTCATCTTTCGATAATGCTGCTGAGCCCGATGCGAGCGGCTGCAAGCAAATATCCATAATTTCAATTCCAGCTCTCTCTACACATCGGAGCCAGTTATGTAGAATCGTTTTAGAACCTGTAATTAACGATCCATCCACCTCTAGCCGAACACCAAGCATTTTTTTCGGATCAGTGATCTCATCTCTTCCGTCGACGATAAATTGCCTCGGGATGACGTCTACGATAAGATGTTCTTGAGGAATAGATACTACCTGTGCAGCATCTAAGACACGTCTCACATCTTCAGCATGTATTTCTTTGTTTTCACTAGATACTGCGACCACGCCGCTCGTATTCTGAATATGAATGTGGTTTCCGTTAATTCCGACAATCGCCTTTTGTAAAGGAAAACCTACCATTCTTTCAGCCTGTTCAAATGCTTGTCTAATAGAATGAACTGTCTCATCTATATCAACAATCGATCCTTTTTTTAACCCTTCTGAAGGGACATTTCCAACACCTATAATGTTAAGCGAATCATCCGCCATTTCTCCGACGATGACTTTAATATTGGATGTACCGATGTCAAGGCTGACGTAAATTTCATTGTTGTTCATTCTATGGCACCTCCTCACATATCAATACTTTCTATTCTATTATTTGCTGAACAACAATACAATGAATGTGTTTTTACAAGTGTGTAACAAAACTTAAAAAATCAACATTTTTTATTAGGATTACTGAAAATATTCGTTACATCATATGTATATCCTTTTTTATGACTCACTTTTTTTCTTTTTTTCTCTAGAAATTGTCCATTTTGTTAGTAGAATTCTTCGAATAACTGCTATATTTTGAAACAATCTAACGCCGAAAGCAAACATTCCGACTAAATACAAGTCTACACCAAGATGGACGCCCAGAAAAGCTAAACTTATTGCAAGAATAATATTAAAGAAAAAGCCTGATACAAACACTAGTTCATCGTATGCCCCTTGCAGATGTGCCCTGATTCCACCAATCAATGTATCAAGCGCAGCAAGTACAGCGAGGGAAAGATAATTAGAATACTCATTCGGTATCGTAAAATTTGTTAAGAAACCGATCGCAACTCCTATGATTAAGCCAAGTACAGGAAGCCACATTAAGATTTTCCCTCCTTTACATCGTCAAGAGGCTTCAACTCGTTTAACTGAATCGCACCGTCATATGCTTTTAATTGAATTTGCTGCTTGGGCTGGCTAATGCTCAAGCCGAAGTTTTCCTGAGCAAACAAATCACCAATATCTGATACATTTAAACGGCTGTATAATTTGTCGGCCTGGTCGCTGATCATCTTGATGGTCACTTCATCACCATCTAAGCTGTAGCCATCCATTTTCGTCGTGCCATTAATATCTCGAATCACACTTGTATTAATCACACGGTGGTCATTAATGGAAATATGTTTTGCCCCATACATATTGGCTTCGTTGATTAACTTTTTCAGAAGATCAGGCGGGATATTTTTCACTTCTTCTCCGGTCAGATCCTTGGAGAAGAGCTGAGAGATGTCAACTTCAATTCCCTCCCCTGTCACTTCTGTAAAACCAGCCTTTTCTTTTAAATCTTTTAACGTTTTTGTTAGTTGAGCTTCTTTTGATTGATCTCCTTGATGACCATACTTTTTCAGCATTTCATCGTATTTGTCAATTTCTTTCAATAAATCCAATTCTTTACTTTTAGATGCAGATAAATCCTCTCTTAGCTCCCACACATCGCGAGTATCACGAACTTTGGGCTTTTGCAATGAATTAAATTGGATGGAGACCATGATGCCGAATATCACCATTAAGGCTGTCAAACTAAGTAAAGGCTTCTTTTTCCTCAACACCACTCACCTTTTCACTTTTAATCTTTGTGTTTTAAAAGAGGATTCATACGAATATCCTTTTTTTCAATCATCATCGAAATGTGATCACTTGTCAGCTGATCGACCACTCCACCTGCAATATTTAATGCAGGTATTAACACAGCCGGATCACCGATAGCAGAAATAACAAATGGCGCTGGATGCTGAACACCGTCAACTGTGACAACTGGGCCGTTACAATGTATGTATGATTGGTGTGTAATTCTCTGTCCATTAATAGATACGGCAGAGGCCCCTGATATAAACAGTTCGTTTATCACATGAAAAATGTGGCTCTCATGAACAATGTAATTATTGACATTTTGTCCACTCGGGATATAAGATGCATCTTCTAGGGATACTTTTACCCCTTTTCCTTTTACACCGATCTCTCCTGTAAACATCCTGTATTTCTCAACATCTTCCAATACATTAAAATACTGCTCTTTTTCATTTTTCAAATTGGACTCAGTGGCTTGAACCTGTGATTGAAGGCTGTATAATTCTTTTTCAAGTTTCTGATTCGCCTTTTCTTGCTTTGTCAGCTGACTTTTCAAAGAGTATTCTTTTTTCCATTGCTCTGTTCGAATGACATCTGCCTGATGCTGCTTAGTATATTGGTATGAAAAAGAAATCAGAAAACCAAGAACAAGCATTACAATTGAGAATATAACTGTTTTGCCTCTCAACGTTCATCTTCCTTTTTCTTAGATTTAAACGCTTCAAAATACGTCGCGACTTCCATATGGATTGTGCCTTTTTCAGATGGTGAAAGTTCTTTTACAATGGCAGGATAGGTTTTCATTTTATCAGCGAATGTTTTAATTGATGCAATCACGGTGTTCCCGTCATTCATATAAAATTTAACAAGCCACTGGTTTGAGCTTGTCGGCACATAATATATTTCTGAGATGAGTTCCTGAATAGAGGCTGGCAGCTTATTTAAAGATCTAACGGTTAGCTTCAGCTTCTCTTTATTGTCCCAATCGACAAAAATAGGTCCTGCATGACTCGGTGTGACTTCTTCTGGTAATGCTGTCCCATTTTCAAGAAGCTCATAGTATAAATTCCCCTTTTGAAGATACGCAATATTGGCATATTCTTTGACAGCAATACTGACCTTATTTGGAAAATGTTTTTTGATACTGACACTTTTAATCAGTTTGTTTTGCTTAATATGGTCTGCTGTTAAATCTTTATTTAAATTCCAAAACTCTGTTTCGCCTTCTTTAATTTGCGAAAGTGTCACAAGCTGTTTTGTAGAAACATGCTCGTTACCCGTAATGGTTAAAGAAGAGATTTTACTGATTGGTGTCTGCAAATAAATAATGATTAAAACCATGATAAAAAACAGTAGAATAAAAGAGATTAGTCTCCGATTCGCTTTCTGCTTCCTTTGTTCTTTAATTTTAGGAATTCTCTCTTCTATATTGACGATCTTTTCATTTTCATGATCAGGCCGCATATATATTCTTCACCTCATTCAAAGCTGCTTGTCCACACCTTTGGATCATCATTTGATGAGAAAACAAACGGCATTCTTTCATGCCGTTTGTTTTCCCGTGATGCCATCATAAAAACTAGCTTTTAATTTGCTTCACCGATAATTTCTACTTCTGTATGCATATCTACATTGTAGTCTTCTTTAATTTTATTTTGGATGTACTGAATTAAGTCCAGCACGTCTTGAGCAGTAGCGCCACCAGCGTTCACAATAAAGTTGCCATGCATATCAGAGATTCTTGCTCCGCCAATTTGGTACCCTTTTAAATTCGCTTTTTCTACAAGCTGTCCTGCATATTCAGGCAGCGGATTTCGAAAAATACTTCCGGCACATGGTCGATTATAAGGCTGTGTTTCCTTACGATAGTCTTTATTTTGCTGCATTTTCTTTGTGATTTTCTCTCGATCATCCTGTTTGAGCTTAAACACGGCCTCGAGAACAATGCCTGGTCGTTCCTTTTGAAGGACAGACGTTCTGTAGCTAAAGTTCATCTGCTCATTTGTTAGCCACTCGATGCTTCCATCTTCAAATAAGATTCTTGCTTTCACAAGAATCTTACTGATATCAGATCCGTGTGCACCTGCGTTCATATAAACAGCGCCGCCAATAGACCCTGGAATACCAGCTGCAAATTCCAGTCCCGAAAGCCCCTGCTTACTTAGAGACGTTGCAAGCCTTACAACAGAATAGCCGCCGCCAACTGTAATTTCTTCATCATTTACAGTTAAGTGATCAAGTCCTGCGCCTAACTTCAGAACTACACCGCGTATTCCTTTATCAAGTACGAGTAAATTAGACCCTCTCCCAATAACAGTCCAGTCCGCTTGGTGTTTCTTTACTTGATCCATAATCGTTTTAACTGCATCGATATCTTTAGGAACGATCAATAGATCTGCCGGCCCGCCTATTTTCATTGTCGTATGGTTTGCAAGCGGCTCATTTTCAAGCACTTTACCGACTTGCGCTTCTAATAATTCATTCTTCAAGTTCTCCATATTACCCTCCGCCTTACCTAATATCATTCCATCATGTAGTCGTAATTTCTTTTAATACATTATATAAACGTCCAGCCGCATCTGGTACTCCGAGTTCTTTTGTTAAACGGCTCATCTCGTTTAATTTTTCTTCATTACCAGCAATTTCATCAATGGCATGAAGGAGGCTCTCTCCAGAAAGCTCTGATTCTCTTAAAACGATTGCAGCATCATGCTTTTCTAGTGATCTTGCATTGATTTCCTGGTGATTTGCCGTCACGTATGGACTTGGAATAAAAATAGTTGGAATTCCAAGGGCTGTCACTTCAGCAATCGTTGTGGCTCCCGCTCTTGCAACAATCACATCAATCGATTTCAAGTACTCCGGCATTTGATGCAAGAAAGGCTTTGTGAGCATATTAGGTGCTGCACCCTTTTCCTTTAGTTCGTTCAGCACTTTTTCATAATGAACCTCACCTGTGATATATAAAAGCTGATAGTTCTTAGCTTTTAATTCATCTTGCATGTCAATGACTGCTCTATTAATCGGAGCAGCACCCCGGCTCCCGCCAAAAATAAGAACCGTTTTTTTCTTTTCATCCAGCCCAAACTCTTTCAGAGATTTCCCCTCTTTTATAGAGACGACTTCAGAGGCTCTAGGGTTTCCCGTAAATACAACCTTTTCAGAAGGAAAATGTGCCTTTGCTTCTTCAAAGCAGATGGCTACCTTATCAACATATCTCGCCAAAAACTTATTTGTGATACCAGGCAGGCTGTTCTGTTCGTGAATAATGGTCGGGATTTTCAGCTTAGAAGCTGCATAAACGACAGGGCCGCACACATAACCACCTGTTCCAATGACCGCATCTGGCTTAAATTCCTTTAAGTAAGATTTGCTTTTTTGAACGCCTTTTAGAAATCTCATCACCGTTTTTACGTTATCAAAAGAAAGCTTTCTTTTAAAACCTGAAATTTCTATGGACTTGAAAGGGATATTTTCTCTTTCTACAATTTTCTTTTCCAGTCCATTTTCAGTACCAATATATAAAAATTCTACATCAGGATGCAGTCTTTTCACTTCTTTAATAAAAGCTAAGGCCGGATAAATATGTCCGCCTGTTCCGCCTCCACTGATTACTATACGCATTATACCATTTCCCCTCAATTTTTTTCTGCTCTGAACAAAGTATAAACCCTGTTTTAAACAACAGGGCTCCGTTAAAACCTGTAAAGAAGAGTCAAAAAACATGTTTTCAATACAAAACCTGTCATTTCTACTCTTCAAATCATTTTTTTGTACTTTTGCAAAATAAATGTCACCATGGTTTCATGAACTAGCAGCACATTAATATCTAGCGTACCTGCTTACATTCAAAAGTACGCCAATTGCCATCAGCATTAATGTCAGCGATGAGCCGCCATAACTTAGGAATGGGAGCGTGATACCTGTCACAGGGATAAGTCCAGTAACAACTGCGATATTAATCATCACTTGAATGGCAACCATTGAAATAATACCAACTGCTAGGAAACTTCCGTATAAGTCTGGGGCTCCAAGTGCTATTCGTATGCCTCTCCATAATAGAACACTAAAGAGCAGCAAAATGAGTGATCCTCCTATAAAGCCAAGCTCTTCAGACAATATCGCAAAGATGAAGTCCGTTTGAGGCTCAGGTAAATAAAAGAATTTTTGTCTGCTTTGACCGAGACCCATTCCGAACAGACCGCCTGGACCAACAGCGTATAAGGATTGAATAATTTGAAACCCACTGCCTAGTGGATCTTCCCAAGGATTTAAGTACGATGTAATTCGTTTTATACGGTAGGGGGCTGACAAGACAAGTGCAGCAAATCCGCTGAGCCCTAAAAGACCGAGAAATATAAAGTGAGCAATTCTCGCACCTGAAACAAATATCATAATAATACAGGTTCCCACCATTACAGTCCCTGTTCCTAAATCTGGCTGAAGCATTATGATGGCAAATGCAGAAAACACAATGCCTAATGCTGGTGCGAAACCTTTACGAAAGGATGTGATATTTTTTTGTTTTTCAGATAAGAATTTTGCAAGAAACGCAATCATCGCAAGCTTCATAAATTCAGAGGGCTGAATACTAAACGCACCGACACCGATCCAGCTTCTTGATCCATTTCTCTCCATACCGATACCAGGAATAAGTACAAGAAGCAAAAGGAGAAAACAAACAGCAATCAATATCTTTGACCAAGTCCGCCACGTCCAATAATCGACTCGCATAATGAAAAACATCGCGATAACTCCGATTCCGGCAAACAAAAGCTGTCTTTTAGCAAAATAAAACGAATCATCAAATTTATACGATGCCCACACAGCACTAGCGCTGTACACCATAATTAAACCAATCGTCAATAAAAGTAACGTAATGACAACAAGCAAAAAATCCGGAGAAGTTTTCTTATTCGTCAAGAGACCGACACCCCAAGCATAATTTCATTTGGGCTGTCAGTCATATGAGAGACAAGCCCTTATTTAAGCATATGCACGGCGTTTACAAACATGTCTCCACGTTCTTCAAATGTTTTATGCTGATCCCAGCTTGCACAAGCCGGAGATAATAAAATCACGTCTTCTTCTTCAGAAATGTTAAACGCCGCAGGTACTGCTTGTTCAACATTATCGACATGTTTTACGTGATGTATTCCCAGTTCTTCACCAAGCTTCACAAACTTAGGTGCCGTCTCACCAAATGTAATAATTCCTTTTACATTTTTCATAAAAGGTTTCAATTCATCAAATTCATTGCCGCGATCAAGTCCGCCGGCTAATAAAATAGTCGGCTGCTTAAAAGCTGACAATGCTTTACTTGTTGCCAGTATATTGGTGGCTTTACTATCGTTATAGAATTTTCTGCTTTGAATTGTTTCTACAAACTGCAGACGATGCTTCACTCCACTAAATGTCGTGAGAACGTGTGCGATTGCTTCATTTGAACAGCCTGCATTTTTCACCACACAAATAGCTGCCAAAATGTTTTCTTGGTTATGCTCACCAGGAAGAACAACACTCTTTAAATCGATAATGTGTTCATTCATGTAGTAGATCGCACCATTTTTAATATACGCACCATGTTCTACTTGCTCTTTCACGGAGAAAAACACTTTTTTTGCTTTTGAAGCTTCAGCCAGTTTTACGACCGATGGATCATCGAGGTTAATGACTGCTATGTCATCATCAAGTTGATGTGCGTAAACTTTCTGCTTTGCTTTTTCATATTCATCACGAGTATGGTGATAGTCTAAATGGGCATCAAAAATATTTAATATTAAGCTGATTTTAGGTCTAAAGTCAACGGTTCCCATTAACTGAAAAGAGGAGAGCTCTGTTACGATCCACTCATCGCCAGCTGCATTTGCAGCGACTTCGCTGGCAACTGTTCCAATATTACCTGCCACTAAAGTTTTTTGACTGTCTTGTTTCAGCATTTCATAAATCAAAGTCGTGGTAGTGGTTTTTCCATTTGATCCAGTAATCCCAATAAAAGGAGCTGAGGTTAAATGATAAGCTAATTCTATTTCCGTCCAAACTGGAATTTGGCGGCGAATCGCTTCTTGAACCATCACATTTTCATATGGAATTCCCGGGTTTTTAATTAAAATTGTAATTTCTTTATCATCGAATATACGAAGAGGATGGCTGCCACAAATGACATCAATCCCCTTTTCAGATAGAAGCTGAGCAGGTTCATTTTCTTCAAACGGCTTTTGGTCATTTACTGTAACATTTACTCCATGCTCATGAAGAATGGAAGCTGCCGCATATCCGCTTTTTGCAAGACCTAATACTAGTACATGTTCGTTTTTTAACATTTGCATCTTATTCAATTATAACCACACCTCGATGTAAATTCCTAAAACAGCAAGTAATAAACCAGCTGTCCAGAAGGTGACAACTACTCTCCACTCAGACCAGCCAACTAACTCATAGTGGTGGTGAAGCGGACTCATCTTAAAGATTCTTTTTCCAGTTGTTTTAAAGGAGATCACTTGAAGAATAACGGATAACGTTTCGACAACAAATACTCCTCCAATAATGACAAGCAAAATTTCAAGCTTTGTTAAAATGGCAATCGCTACAATCGCTCCGCCTAAAGCAAGCGAGCCTGTATCACCCATAAATACTTTTGCAGGATGCGCGTTAAACACAAGAAACCCAAGGACGGCTCCAGCAACAGCTACTGAAAAGATCGCTACATCGTACTGTGATTGATTCCAAGCCAGTATAGCAAAGGCTCCGAAGGCAATTGCAGCGGTTCCAGATAATAGACCATCCAGTCCATCCGTTAAGTTCACGGCATTAGAACCTCCAACAAGCATGAAAACGACAAGGATAAAGTAAGCCCATCCTAAATCAAAGCTGACATCTGTTCCTGGAATACGAATCGTCGTTGCAAACTGATAATAATGGAAAACTGCATAAAAAATCACCGCGATCACAATTTGACCGATTAATTTCTGCTTCGATGTTAAACCGAGGTTTCGTTTCATCGCTACTTTAATATAATCATCTAAAAATCCTAATAGACCGTAGCCAAGCGTGACAAATAACAATAAAAACATTTCTGGACTAATCTCAGAAAATTTGTTGATCATCACAATCGTCGTAATTGTGATAGAAAAGATAATCATAATTCCGCCCATTGTCGGAGTACCTGATTTCTTTTGGTGAGACTGTGGTCCTTCTTCTCTAATACTTTGACCAAATTTAAGTCTTCTTAAAAACGGAATAAAAATCGGGGATAAAAGAACACTGATTAAAAATCCCATTATGATTGTAAACAATATCACCTGTTCAAGCATCGTTCTTTACTCCTTCCGAATTTCCAAAGCCGTTTTTCATCTGAAAATTGCATTCATTATTAAGGTATTCATTCGCGTTCTTCGTATGTTGTTTTTGTACAAAATGCTTCATTTCATTACACTCTTTTCATCATTTTAAGATTTGTTTAGATCTAAAATAGCGTCCATAGCAACCTTTGCATCATCAAAATCGTAAACTTGATCGCCAACGATTTGATATGTCTCATGACCTTTACCCGCTATTAAGACTGTATCACCTTTTTTCGCATTGGCAATTGCAAAAAAGATGGCTTGTTTACGATTCACAAAGCTATGATAATATGCGTCTGGCACCCCATTTTCCATGTCCTTTAAAATAGCTGAAGGATCTTCGCTTCTTGGGTTGTCTGATGTAAATACAGGCTCATCTGCATACTTCACAGCGATTTGGGCCATTTGAGGACGCTTTGTTTTATCACGGTCGCCGCCGCAGCCTATCACACAGAAAATTTTGCCCTCTGTTAATTCTCTACACGTTGTAAGGACATTTTCTAAGCTGTCAGGTGTATGGGCGTAATCGACGATGACAGGGAAATCTTGATCACAGTTCACAAGTTCAAATCGGCCTTTGACTCCCTCCAGCTCTTCAATAGCACTCACAATTGTATCAAATGTTAAGCCAGATACGATCCCTACTGATACAGCTGCCAGGATGTTGTACACATTAAACTTTCCGATGAGGGCAACTGTCACATTTTTTGTGCCAATTGGAGTGATCAAATCAAATTGAGTTCCCTTCGGCTTGATTTGAATATTCTTTGCCATGACATCTGCTTCTTGCTCTAAGCCATATGTCATGACTTCAGCAGCTGTAACTTTTTCATAATAACTCGAAGCGTCATCATCTGCATTTAAAATCGCATGCTTCGGCTTATCGTGATGAAAGGCACTGCCAAGCTGCGAGAATAGTAAGCTTTTCGCATGTTTATATTCTTCCATTGTGTTGTGGTAGTCAAGATGGTCCTGCGAAAGGTTTGTGAATACAGCAATATCATAATCACATCCATGAACCCTGCCAAGATGCAGTGCATGTGATGATACTTCCATAATGGCTGTATCTACATCTTGATCAAGCATCTGTTTAAAGGTTTTCTGAAGCGTGACACTTTCAGGTGTCGTGTTTTTCACATCGAGAATGTCATCATTCACCTTCATATACATCGTACCGATTAAGCCTGTTTTCTTTTCGGCTTTTCTCATCATTTGTTCAATCATGTGTGTTGTGGAAGTTTTTCCGTTTGTGCCTGTGATCCCGATGAGATTCAGCTTATGAGTTGGCTGCTCGTAAAACGCATCAGCTATTCTTGCAAGAGCTCTTTGAGAGTGTTTCACAATAATGACTGGTACAACTGTTATGTTAAGAGGGTGTTCTGCTACAATCGCTGCAGCCCCGCTTTTCACCGCTTTTTCAGCATAATCGTGTCCATCTACTGTATAGCCTTTTATACAGACAAAAAGGCTTCCTTTTTTCACCTCTCTTGAATCCATTTCAATGGAAGTGATATCAGGATTTTCGTTTATTAATTCGTTGTTTTCACTTTTAAAGTATGTAAGGAGTTCTTGTAATTTCATTTCATATCAAACCTCTCAAATTCGTTCACGTGCATGTCTTGTGAAAAAAACACACAGTCTATATTTTATCGTAAAAAAAAGGATACATCCAGCGTATTCCTTAAGTTTCTCTTGGAAAAAACACACTTTAGGCTCTTTTTTTCAAACAGACCTTCTCTTTCAACAAAAAGAGGCAGCCGAATGAGTGCGGCTACCCTCTGTTCATTCTTTATTATTCATCGTTTAAGTATAATCTGATGGTGGAGCCTTCTTTGACTTTTGTCCCGGCAGCAGGCGATTGCTTCACCACTTTACTGCCAGTTCCAGAAGCATCGATCTTCAGGTTAATCAGTAAGGATTCAAGGTCTGAAACAGATCCCCCTACAAGATTCGGTACTTCAATGGTTTTTGTGTCCAGCCACTGGTACTTCTTTTCAATTTGTCCTTTTCTTTTTTTCACACCCATCTCAGGCAGGCTGTCCCGCATAATATGACCAACAATTGGTGCTGCAACTGTCCCACCAAATTGAATGGTGCCTTTCGGGTTATCTACTGCCACATATACAACGATACTTGGATCATCAGCAGGCGCAAATCCGATAAACGACACAATGTGATTATTTTCCATGTACTTGCCGTCCTTTACCTTCTGTGCTGTCCCTGTTTTCCCGCCAACTCGATAACCTTCAACAAATGCATTTCGGCCAGTCCCTTGAGCGACTACACTTTCAAGCGCATATCTGATTTCTTTTGATGTTTCTGCTGAAATCACTTTCTTTTTGGCAATCGGCGATTGCTTTTTCACAACCTCTTTTGTGATTGGATCTATCCATTCTTTTGCAATGTATGGCGTGTAAAGTGTTCCGCCATTTACCGCAGCTGCGACGGCAGCCACTTGCTGTATCGGCGTAACAGATACACCTTGACCAAAGGCAGTTGTCGCCTGCTCTACAGGACCAACCCGGTCCAGCGGGAACAAAATGCCTCGCCCTTCCCCTTGAAGATCGATTCCTGTTTTTTGGCCAAACCCGAAATTTTTAATATAGGAAAATAATTTATCCTTTCCAAGACGATCGCCTAGCTCAACAAAGCCGGGGTTACAGGAGTTTTGAACCACTTCTAAAAATGACTGTGATCCGTGTCCGCCTTTTTTCCAGCACCTAAGTCTTGCACCATCAACTGTCACAGATCCGCTGTCAAAAAAATGATCGCGTTTTAAATTGACTTTTTTCTCTTCTAGTGCTGCTGCAAGTGTAATAATTTTAAATGTCGAACCTGGCTCATATGTGCTCCACACCGGTAGATTTCGGTTAAACACTTTCGAGTCAACTGATTGATAATCCGCTGGATCAAAATCCGGTCTGCTCGACATCCCAAGTACTTCACCGTTCTTCGGATTCATCGCAATCGCAATCATGCCATCTGGGTTATATTTTGCCTGCGCATTGTCTAATTCACGTTCTATAATGGTTTGTACTTTCGCATCGACAGTTAATTTCATATCAAGACCATCTTTAGGCGGTGTATAATCATCTGCTTCATCTGGCATTTTTTGCCCTTTTGCATCGGAATAGAACTTGACAGAGCCTTTTTCACCTTTTAGGTCATCGTCATAATAGGCTTCCAGTCCAAGTAACCCTTGATTATCAATTCCGGCGAAGCCAAGCACATGAGAAAGAAAACTGCCAAACGGATAGTGTCTGATGCTGTCTTCCGCAACATAAACGCCATCTAAATCAAGCTCTCTGACTTCTTTTGCTTTTTCATGAGATACTTTTCTCCCTTCTGGAGAAATTCGTTCGATTGATGTTTTCTTTGTGACGTGCTTGTACGCTTTCTCCTCAGACATATTCAGGACTGCCGCCAATTTCTTACTTGTTTCTGCGGGATCTTTAATTTGCCGGGGGACGACCAATATAGATGGGGCACTTTTATTTGTTGCAAGCTCTACCCCATTTCGGTCCAAAATATCTCCCCTTTCTGGTTCGAACGGGAGGTTCCGGCTCCATGAATCTTTTGCTAAGCTTGTCAGCTTCTCGCCCATAATAAACTGTACATATCCTAATCTAATATCTATGATGAAAAAAATGATCACCCCAAACAGCAGCACGAAAAGCAATCGTTTTCTCACTGTTACACTTGATACTCGCACGCCCGGTTCACTCCTTACATACATATGGCTTGTTTCCATCATATGCAGGCCCGTCCTTATGTAGAACGTCTCGTCTATCCCGCTTGGCAAAAGAAAAAACCTAGCAAGTCGTTTGCTAGGTTTTGCAGTTAACTCGGGCTTTTAAATGTCACAGTGATGACTTTATCTGAAATCTCTGCTCCACTTTTCACACTTTGTTTGACAGCATATCCTTGTCCCTTTGTTTCTATATGCACATCGGAAATGGAGGCATATTGAAGGACTTCCCTTCTCGACCAGCCTGTCATATCAGGCATCTTCATGGTTTTTCCTGCTGTTTTCAAGAAGACTTTCTGGCTTTCAGAGAATTCAGAGCCTGCACTTGGCCACTGTCGTTTAATGGAGAGGCCGTCGCCGATAACAATAGGCGTTAAGTTTTTATTTTTGGCTTCTGTTTCCGCCTGCTTCACTTCTAAATCTAGGAATGAAGGCATTGTTTCTTGTTTCACTTTTTGTCCGCCTGATTTTTTATCGTCTGTTTTTGTTGGTGCAATATTTAAATATAGCAAACTATTTTTCATCACTGGGTTAAAGATTTGTGCAACTGGGGCAGAGCCTGTTTCTGTGTCAGACAGCTGCGGCTGCTGTACAGCGACATAAACGAGCAGCTTCGGATCATCTTTTGGCGCCATTCCCATAAATGAAAAGACGTAATCGTTTCTTCCCTGGAGGTAACCGCCGGCACCGCCAATTTGTCCTGTACCTGTTTTTCCAGCAACGTCAAAGCCTTTGATTTGGTAAGGCTGACCTGTTCCAATTTTCGAAGAAACAACCTCACCTAAAATATCACGGACTTGCTTTGCTGTATCAGAGGAAATTGGTTTTCCAGCTACTGTTGGTTCGTGCTGTAAAATCGTTTTGTTTGTGTTCGGGTCTGTAATATGATCAATGACATATGGCTTCATCATCGTTCCACCGTTCGCTACCGCTGTCGCTGCTTGGATTTGTTGAATCGGTGTAATAGCAGACGCTTGACCATAAGCCGTCGATGCTTTGTCATATTCGTATCTGTAATTGATTTTACTAGACGCTTCGTTCGGCAAGTCAATGCCTGTTTTGTCGTAGAAATGGAATTTTTGTAAATATTGTTCGTATCGCGTGAAGCCTAGTTTTTCTTTTGCCAGCTTTGCAAAAGCTACGTTTGACGAACGGAGAACCCCTTGATGAAAGTCAATTTTCCCCCAGCCATTTCCGTTGTTGTGATCTCTTACAAGGCCGCCGCCTACTTTATAAGTACCGGATTGATATTTATCATTGCCTTGGTAGACCCCTTCTTGAATTGCCGCAGCAAGTGTAAAGATTTTCATCGTTGAACCTGGCTCAAACGCATATGAAATGACATCATTGTTATAATTCGTAATGTCTAATTCATTTAAATTAAAGCTTGGCCGCTGTCCCATTGCGAGCACCTTTCCCGTTTTTGGGTCAACGACTGTGGCAATGATTTTCTTCGGTTTATATTTTTTGGCAACCTGCGTCATACTTTCTTCAAGGAACGCTTGAATTTTTTGATCGATAGTCAGCGTGACGTTTTTTCCATTCTTCGGAGCGACAATGTCTTCTTTACTATTTGGAAGTGCCCATCCGCTTCTGTCACTGTTATATGTCACATAGCCGTCTTTTTCTTTTAAATATTTGTTCAGTGCCTTCTCAAGTCCCATCGCGCCTGACATGTCCTTCGTCGCCTCATCTAATCTTGCATAACCGATTAGATTCGAAGCAAACATGCCGTTTGGATAATATCGCTTCGTGTCTTTTTCAAATGCGATCCCTGGAAGCTTTAGCTTTTCAATTTTTTCTTTTGTTGAAAAACTGATATCTTTCCCAGCTTTACCAAACTCAACTTGGAACGCATCTTTTGTATTCAGACGCTTTAAAATTTCGCTTTCGCTCATATCAATTACTTTTGACAGCTCTTTGGCTGTTTTTTCTTTGTCGACGACATGCATTGGGTGCTTTGGATCGACCGTCATTTTCTTGCTCATGACTGCAATGAGCTTATAGACAGAAGTATCCTCTGCAATCACATTCCCATTTCGGTCTAAAATAGACCCTCTTTTAGCTTCAAGTGTTTTCTTTGATTGATATTGTTCATTCGCCTTTGCGGCTAACACTTGGCCATCGACCGTTCCTGTAATCTGAATATAGATAAAACGTGCAAGGATGATAAAGAAAAACAGGGCGAAGCAAATACTCGCAATTGCCGCGCCTCTGTTCATCATTTTATTCTTTTTAGGCATCGCCATCTTAATCGACCTTCTTCACATCTTTCGAAATGATGAAACCTGCTTTTTTCGCAGTATCAATGACTCTCTCGGGTTCACTCAGCAAGTCTTTTTCTTTTTGAAGCTCAGTGATCTTCTTCGATTCTAAAGATACTTGCTGTTCTAATTTCTGCACCTCGATATTGGCGTGATAGACAGCAAAGGCTTTAGAAATGATGAGAATGGAGCTGCACATGAGAGCCATGACAAACATGACAAGTAAGATTTTTTCACCAAGTGTGATAGAACCTCGTCTTTTGATAACCACCGATTGGCCTTGCTGCTCTGTTTGATATTGCTTTACTTCTCTTTGGTAAGCCAAATTACTCATAAGAAACCTCCTTTTTATCATCATCTATGGTGTCGTTTTACTTTTTTTCTGCAATTCGGAGCTTCGCTGAACGGGCACGGTTGTTATGTTCCAGCTCTTGTTCTGATGCAACGATTGGTTTTCTCGTGATCAGCTTCAGTTTTGGTTCAAGTCCTTCTGGAATCACTGGTAGTCCGTGCGGAAGTTCTGGAAGAGAAGACATTTCTTTAAATGTACTTTTACAAATCCGGTCTTCAAGTGAATGGAATGTAATGACAGAAATTCTCCCCTTCGGATTGAGTAACTCTATTGCTTGTTCTAGTGCTTCTTCAAAAACTTTTAATTCATCATTTACAGCAATTCGGATCGCTTGAAACACTCTTTTTGCTGGATGTCCGCCTGTTCGTCTTGCAGGTGCGGGAATTCCTTCTTTGATAATGTCGACAAGCTCACCTGTTGTTTCAATTGGCGCTTTTTTTCTAGCTTCTTCAATTTTGCGTGCGATTTGCTTGCTGAATTTTTCTTCCCCATATTTGTAGAAAATCCGAACTAGATCTTCAAATGGCCATTCATTCACCACTTGTTTTGCCGACAATGCGGCTGTTTGATCCATTCGCATGTCAAGAGGTGCATCATGATGATAACTAAAGCCTCTCTCTGGTGTGTCGAGCTGAGGCGATGAAACCCCAAGGTCAAAAATCACACCGTCTACGCTTGTAATACCTTGTTCATTCAGACGTTCTTTTAAATATCGGAAGTTGCTTTTTATGAAAAGAATGTTCGCTTTAGAATCCGCGAGCTTCTCTCGTGCATGATCCAGTGCAGCATCGTCTTGGTCAAATCCAATTAATGTACCTTTTTCTGATAGTTGAGATAGTAAATATGAGCTGTGTCCTGCTCCGCCTAGCGTGCAGTCTACATATGTACCGTCTTCTTTGACGTTTAAACCGTCAACTGTTTCTTTTAATAATACTGTCTCATGTTGGAACATGATGTTATGGTCCCACCTTTTTCAAATAGAAATGAATGTGTAGAAAGCTTGCTGCACAAGGGATTATTATATATCAAATCCAATCATGTTTTCAGCAATTTCAGCAAAAGAATCTTCTTGCTCTTCTGTATATTGTTCCCAGATCGACTTACTCCACAACTCAATTCGATTTGAAACGCCGATGACCACACATTCTTTTTCGAGTTTTGCATATTGGAGTAGGTTTGATGCGATGTTAATGCGCCCCTGCTTGTCCAGATCGCATTCAACTGCGCCGGAGAAGAAGAACCGGGTAAACGCACGTGCATCTTTTTTCGTTAGCGGCAGTGCTTTGAGTTTCTCTTCGATTAGTTTCCACTCACTCATAGGGTAGCCAAATAAACATTGATCAAGCCCTCTCGTCAGCACAAACTGTTCTCCGAGACCGTCTCTAAATTTAGCAGGGATGATCATGCGCCCTTTTGTATCAATCGTATGTTGGTATTCACCCATGAACATGATAATCAGAGCCCCACTTTCTCACCCTTACTCTCCACTATCCACCACTTCTCTCCACAAAACTTATTTTACACTGTTTCTACATAAAAAAAAACCCTGAACTAGTCAGGGTTCATTAAAACTTTATTTCAAAGTTTGACAATTTGCTGCTTGTTTTGAAATGAAAATGGCAGATTTTTGAACGTTTTGAAGAATTCTGGACCATATTTGTTTAAAAAGTACATGATATTCCAAATTCTTTCTTGCGGGGCATCTAGTGGTTTTAAACTGTTTTCAATCCGTTCAAAATCTCGAAGGATATATCCTTCCTTCTCTTCCACACGCTGCGCTACCTTTTGATAAACAAATTGAAGCTGGTCTTCGATAAATTTGGCATTTTTATCTAGCAGCTGCTCGAAGTTTGGTTCAACTTCCAGTGCTTCTTGCCTCAATACGCCATGAACATTTGCTAATTCACGTTTTGCATGATCAACAGCTTGAACAAAGCTGTCTGGAAGGCTTTGCTCAAAGTGAGCCTCTTTCTTTTCTTTTACTCCGCTTGTGAGCACTTCTTCTACCGTGAGCTCTCTGACTGGCAGCTTCTTGTCGATGTGCCTTTCAAGAATGGTCACGTGCAGTCTTGGAAGAACAGGTGCCATCTTTAATTTAAAGTGCTCAAAAATTCCTTTCAGCTCTCCCCAATAGTTGACTTCACCGTGTCCTGCCATAAAAGCAAGTGTCGGGAGAAGGGTTTCCTGCATTAAGGGACGCGTCACCACATTGTTACTGAACCGTTCTGGGTGCTCCTCAATTTCCTGCAAAAGCTCTTCTTTAGTCCATGTAAGCCCCACTTCTGATATAGAAAACTGGCCGTTCTCTTTTTCAATAAGGAAACGCTCCTCATCATATTCGTAAAACAGGTTCGCCTGATTATCACCAGCTTCAATGATTGGCTGATATCCCGCTCGTTTCATGGCAGCCTGCGTTTCATTCAAGCGAGATGTGACCGCATCATTTGTCTCGACAATGTGCTTGAATAACGTACGCTCAAGTGGTTTGACGCCTAAGTCTCCTGAATTAAATAGAAGCAGTCCATCTTCTTCAAAAAGGTCGCATACAATCCATTCAAAGAAATCAGTAAATGTTTGTGATTTGCGTAAACATCGAAGAAGCTGATCAAGCAAGTCATTTGTATATGCAGATTCCTCATACGTTGAAAACACATCACGGAGCCACTTCTCTGTTTTTTCTTGATGCAGCGGTGTTCTTTTTGCAGCAGTTTTTTTGACGCTATGTAATGGCAGCTTTTGCTTGACTGGACCTTTTTCACCAGATGTGTAGACAAAATTAATTTCATCTACGTCATGATCCTCACCTGCTACCCAAAAGACTGGAATCACAGGAACGCCAAGCGCTGATTCTTTTTCCTTTGCGAACTGAATAATGGATATGATTTTATGTATGGTATAAAGCGGCCCTGTCAGTAGGCCAGCCTGCTGCCCTCCAACCACCATGACACTCCGTTCGTCACGGATCTTTTCAATGTTCTGACGCATCGCTGCCGATTCAAACTTTGCGTGGTATGCGCTCATATAATCTGCTAAAGCCTCGCGCGGGAAGCTCATTTCCATGAGATCGTCGTATCTCTTTTTCCATGTGTGCTCAGAATGTATATCATAATCAAAAAAAGCAGTCATCTCTTTTTTTTCTTCTATATAATCACGTATGAATAAATTCTGACTTCGGATGGAAAGTTCAGTCAATTGCATGTTTAGAACTTCCTTTCTTCAATAAAATAAATAGTTAGTTTCCCGAAAAAAGTATAGCATGTAAATGAGCTCACTCAAAAGATTTTGTTTGCTTTTTTTCCAATACTTCCAAGCTTCGATTGAAGAAAGTAAGATGTGGCGCCATAATCTCTTGAGCTTGAGCCTTTTCTAAAAGATAGCCAACGATCGCTTTTCTTTCGGTTTCACGGCCTTTGACGATATCTTGAAGCATTGACGATTGATTGGCGGCCGTTTTCTTACAAATTGAAACGACGTGTGACCAGAGCCGCTCTTTTTCAGGCAGACCTAGAATCGACAATGCTTCTTCAAATGCACATTTCATCATGTATTCATATGAAGGATTTCCGATCAATTCCCCATTTTTCACGTGCAATAAAGCCGTGAGCGGGTTAATGCAGACATTAACTAGCAGTTTTTCCTCCAGCACTTTTTTCCATTCATCCATATAAATCATCTGAAAATGAGCCGGCGTTTCATTCAAAGCATTTCTCACATCAGCTGCATCCTCAGGATGAAAAGCTCCCCACTTGATGACACCGATCCCTGTATGGTTCACTGCGTGGTCTGATACCTTCATGGCCCCGTGCTCTACGACACCTATATATATCGAATGCGGCGTGTCCCATTTTTCTAAATCTAATAAGTGTGCCATTCCATTCTGTAAAAATAAGATTCGCTGACGAGGTAATGTCGATAGTTCATCAAGCACCTCTTGCAAATGGTGATATTTCACCGTCACAATAAGCAGATCAAATACTCCTGTAATCCCTGCCCTTGCCTCGGCAGCCGACTGGAATGTCTCTCCTTTTACCGTTCGCTTAATTCCTGATGTTCGAATCTCCTCTGCCTGTTCTTTTCTTCTTGTCAAAACAGTGATGTCATGATGTTGTGATAAATAACTGGCACAAAGCAGACCAATCGCACCGCCGCCAATGATTCCAATATTCAACTGCCGCACTTCCCTTTTTCTGTTTACTTCATCATATCAACCATTTTAACAGTTTCAAGCCGCGAAGCAAAAAGCAGATAGCGCGCCGCGATTGAATTTTTTTAATTTAAAAACTATAATAATAAGTGTAAAAACTTTTTAAGGCGGATGGGATGAAAACGCCTTCAATGACATCACTGTCGACATTATGTGTGTAAGGGGGAAGATCATATGACACAAGTAAAACGACTTCTAATCAATTACAAAACTTTAGAGGAATTTAAACAATTTAAGGAATATGGTATACAAGAACTATCCATGCTTGAAGACCTTGAAAGTAATATGATTGAAAATGACAGCAACTCTCCATTTTACGGGATTTATTTTGGAGATAAGCTGGTCGCACGTATGAGCCTTTATCAAGTGGACGGCTCGACGACAACGTACTTTGACCACAATCATGATTATTTAGAGCTGTGGAAGCTGGAAGTGCTTCCTGGGTATCAGCGTAAAGGGTACGGCGAGGCACTTGTTGATTTCGCCAAATCTTTCGGACTGCCAATCCGGACCAATCCACGCGTCAAATCTGCTGGTTTTTGGGATAAAATGGGCTTTGAAGCAGTAAAATATGATATGGAACGCGATAAAGGTGAAAATCCACTCATCTGGGAACCTGCCCATATCCAAAAGAATACAGGTGAATCCGCATAATCAATGATGGCAAAACGCCCCTCCTTTCTCTGTGAGGGGCGTTTTCTTATTTAGCATATTCTTTTAAGTTGATATTCTGTTTGACTCTTTCAACAATCCCAATGAGTGCCCGGTAATCTTCTTCTGTCATTTTTAATTGCCGCTTCAAGTGTTCATTTTCTTCCGTGAGCGACTTCAGTTGATGCTGTGCATCCGCCAGTTCTTCGCGTAAATAAGCAGAGCCAGCAGGTTCTTTTTCAAGCTGCTCTAAGAACTGAATCACTTCTCGCAAGGTCAATTCAGCCTGATCTGAAGTTGCCTTTTCTTCTATCGTTAACGTATTTTGCGGTAAACCCGAGGAATGAATCCCAATCTTTTTACGCAGTTCTTTTCGCTGTTTTTTCGCCAGCTCAATGCCTGCCTGATATTGTTTTCTGACGTATGAGTTCCATCTGAATCCACATGCTGCAGCTGTTCTTGACAATGCTTTCCCGACTTCCTCAAATGCGGAAAGCTGCGTTCCTCCATCTCGAATGTGCCTTAAGACGACTTCTGCTAAAAGTAAATCTTCATCTTGTGTCCATGCGTCCTGCCTTGTAATCGTCAATTGATCATCCCCCCTGAATCTGAATACCACATCATATGCGCTTACTAGAGTAGATAGACTATTTGCAGGAGAGAAACCTAAAAAATAGACAAATAAAAAAACGCAAGGGAAGATTCCCTTACGCTTTTTTATCAAGCATTAGTTGCTTTTTACGTCTTTGCCTTTGTATGTTCCGCAAGATTTGCAGACACGATGAGAAATTTTCATTTCACCGCATTCTGGGCAAGCTACCATACCAGGTACTTGTAGTTTGAAATGCGTACGACGCAATCTTTTTTTCATTTTAGAAGTTCTTCTAAAAGGTACAGCCATTATTCCCACCTCCTTAAAGAGTTAAGATTCATTATTTTCTTCTAAGAGCTTCTTCAAGCCTTCCAGACGCGGATCAATTCGGTTTTGATGTGCATCTTCCGAAATGACCGCCCAGTCATTCCCTTCCTGTGGTGCAGCACCTTTTACATCCGTTTGGTCGCAAAAGATTTGCATCGGCACTTCAAGAAGAATTTCTTCCTTGACTATAGGCGTTAAGTCGATGATATCGTCTTCTACAACAGATACGTCTTCATCTTCTATATCGTCTGTCTTATGAAGTACAAATAGTTCTTTCGTTGAAATCGCAAATGGATAATTTACATCAACAAGCGTTCTTGAACAAGGCAATGTCATTTCACCTGTGATGGTTAAATCAAATGCGACTTGCTTTGATTCGATCACTCCAGTCCCTTTCACCTCTACTGGTGAAATGCGACGTATATCTGAATGAAGGCTAGTAAGTTCATTTAAGTCAACCGTCTCATGAAAATCGAAGCTGTTTTTAGCTTTTTGATGTAACTGATAAACTGTCCATTTCAATTGTATCACCTCTAAGAGCAACAAACATGATTATAGCTTTCATCATGCTATTTGTCAATATTTTTTCTTTACAGTCTTTTGTGATGTCAGAGCGTTGTTTGACATCAGTTCACGGAATGCCTACACTGAAAAAAATGGGCTTCATTTTTCCCTTATGCTACTGTAGCATAGACCATTTAACCATAGCAAGAAAGGCGGAACATCTATTGAAAGCAACAGGAGTCGTTGTCGAGTACAATCCATTTCATTATGGACATGCCTATCATGTTCGCCAGGCGAAAACACATACCTCCTCAGATGTAGCCATTGCCGTCATGAGCGGATCCTTCCTCCAGCGCGGAGAACCTGCTATCGTCTCCAAATGGGCACGTACAAAAATGGCATTGCAAAACGGTGTAGACATCGTATGTGAGCTTCCATACATCTATGCAGTGCAAAAGGCAGAAACCTTTGCAAATGGCGCTGTATCTATTTTAGACGCTTTAAAATGCCGCTCCCTTTTTTTCGGAAGCGAGGATGGGGACATTAAAGCATTTGAGCGAACAGCTCACGCTTGGCATGAAAAAAAAGAAGAAATTGACCTTTTCACAAAAGCAAAAATCAAAGAAGGGCTTAGTTATCCGGCAGCCTCTGCCGCTGCGTTTCAAGAGGTCATTGATCCTAAACACTTACTGGATTTGTCTAAGCCCAATAACATTTTAGGCTTCCATTATGTCAAAGCCATCTTAGAGAGATCTCCTCACATAGAGCCCTTTACCTCTCAAAGAATTGCATCCGGTTATCATGATCAAGAGCTTCCTGAACATCAGAAAATTGCAAGCGCGACAAGCATCCGAAAAGCCTTAAAAGAGAACGGGTCATTTGAAACTGTCACCCCTTATCTCCCGGAAGCTTCGCTTAAGCAATTACATGACTATTATTCTTCTTATGATCTTTTACATACACAAGAAGACTATTTCAGCTTCTTAAAACATGTGTTTCACACAATGGATACAGCAGAACTAGAAGGCATCTATGAAATTGAAGAAGGCATCGAACACCGCATGCAAAAGGCGATCACACATGCGTCCACCTACGAGGAATATCTATCACTTGTGAAAACAAAACGATATACGTGGACAAGGCTGCAGCGGATGAATACGCACCTTTTAATGAGGGTGAAGAAAACTGTTATGCATGAGCTGCTAAAGGAGAAACAAGCACCATACATTCGTTTACTTGGTATGTCAAAGAAAGGTCAGCAATACTTATCTCTTGTAAAAAAGGAATTGGACGTACCGCTTGTCAGCAAGCTGTCTTCCTTTTCACATCCTGCCCTTGATCTTGACATTCGCGCTTCCCGCGTCTTCAGCCTTCCCATCAGTGAACCAATGCAAACAAAGTTAACAGAAGCAGAATTTAAAACCTCACCGATCCGCTATGATGAAGAGACTGGTCTCTTCCAATCTGAATAAAAAGAGCAGCCTTTTTGATGAAGGCTGCTCTTTTTTCACTTAAGATGCTTTCTCTTTTAACTTGTTTAAATAGTTCAGTGCGTCCTGCATTGTGTCCACAGGAACGATTTTCATATCACTTTTAATATCTTTCGCTGTTTTCACTGCATTTTTGTAGTCTGAATTTGGATCACCTTTATCGTTTGGTGCAAAGAAGATATCTTTTCCTGCTTTATCTGCTGCAACGACCTTTTGATCTATTCCGCCAATTGGCCCGACCGTACCATCAGCGTCAATCGTTCCAGTTCCTGCAATCGCATAGCCATGTGTTTCGTCTTCTTTTGTCAGTTGGTTATAAATTTCAAGTGACATCATTAAACCTGCCGACGGGCCGCCGATATTTTCAATATCGACCTTAATGGAAGGCGAAACTTTCACATTTCGGTCTGTAAATAATGATACGCCAATTCCAACTCGATTCGGCTCTTCTTTAAAAGGTTTTAACTTCACTTTCTGCGTGATATCCTTGCCGTTTCGTTCAAGGACAAAACGGACAGATGTACCAGCTTTTTGACTGCTGATATACGAAACCATTTTATCAGCAGAATCATACGTCTTGCCATCAACGCTTTTAATCCGGTCGCCCACTTCAATTTTACCGTAAGCAGGCATGCCTTTCATGACGTAGCTCGCATATACCCCATTAAACGTATAATCTACTTTTTTGCCTGCTTTTGTATACGCTGCAATCATGGCATTCTCTTGAGAGCTCTTCATCAGCTGAAGCTGTCTTTTCATATAATCTTCATCCGACTCTCCATCCGCTTTAATATTTTCTTCTGGGACGATCTCGTCATATTTATTCATTTTCGCAAGCAAATACGTATACGGATTGGCTGGACCTACTTTTATCGTCATAAGAGAGAAGCTGCCCTTCTCACCGTATCCACCGTCCACTTGAATGTGAGGGGCAATCTCTGTTGCATCTCCCGGCTTTGTTACGTAATACGGCAGTTTGACAAAAGTTAAGCCAAATAAGACAAGAACAACGACAAAAAAGCTGAGCCAGCGAATATTCAATTTTTTCATTCGATTAACACTCCCATTTATCAATGACATCTTTCAGTTTGCCTGTTAGTTGATCTGCGGCGAGCTCACCAGCTTCAATCATCTCCTGAACCCGTGTGAACGCACTAGAGCTAAATGTTTCAAGCCTCGGCCGGATCATGAGATCTGCATGAATGGTTTGATGACGGACCAATTCATTTTGAAGGATGTCCAAACTTTGCATAATCACATCCGATAATCTCGTCGCCTTTTCTGTTTTTTTCACCCTTGATACATCTGAGGCGATGATAAGGTCTGCGCCCATTTCTTTTAAAACAGACACAGGAATACGGTCAACAACCGCTCCATCTACCAGCTGTCTGCCGCTCATTTCGTGAGGAACAAACACACCTGGAATGCTGATGCTTGCTCTGACTGCTTGTGAGACAGACCCTTCTTTAAACACAACCTTCTCCCCTGTTTCGAGGTCACAGGCAACCACCGCAAGGGGCATTCTTAATTCTTCGAATTTTTTCCCATATGTAAACGTGTGAATCAGCTGCAAAATTCGATTTCCTTTTAAAAGACCGATTTTTGGCAGTGTATAGTCAGCATAATACTTTCTTCTGAAGACAAGTGCAAGTTTTTTCATTTTTTCTACGTCTTGTCCTGCCGCATAAAAGCTCCCAACAAGTGCGCCAATACTGCTTCCAGCAATCATATCTACTTGTATCCCCTGCTTCTCAAGACTAGACAACACCCCGATATGCGCCATTCCCCTCGCACCCCCGGAGCCTAGTGCAAGCCCGATAATCGGTCGTTTCATGAAAATCCACCCTCCTCTTTCTATGCATATATACGAATCTATAGGTCTAAACATGCCCCTACTGCTCGTATAGTAATAGAAGACAGGCTCGGCTAGTTTCTTTTTCTATAATCACGAGCTCGCCAATAGATCATAACGGCAAGGGGCGAAATCTCCATGAAAAAATGGAACACTCTGTTCATCGCTGCTTTTTTTATTTTTTTAACAGCCACTGTGATTACACATCCACAAGCCTCTTTGCAAGCATCGAAAAATGGACTTGCAATGTGGTGGGAGGTGGTATTTCCATCATTGCTTCCTTTTTTTATTTTGTCCGAGCTATTAATTAGTTTCGGGATTGTCAGATTTGTCGGTGTATTATTAGAGCCATTTATGCGCCCCATCTTCCGGGTGCCGGGTGTAGGCGGATTTGTACTAGCTATGGGAATGGCTTCAGGTTTTCCTTCTGGTGCAAAATTAACAACAAGACTCAGACAGGAAAGACAGCTGACGAGAATCGAAGCAGAGCGTCTCGTTTCCTTTACAAATTCATCGAATCCATTGTTTATTTTCGGTGCGGTGGCTGTTGGTTTTTTTCATCACCCGGCTTTAGGCATTGTATTGGCCAGCGCACATTATTTAGGGAATCTCGCTGTTGGTGTGACGATGCGTGGATATAAAGCGCGGCATGATGCACACCTAAGAAGCCGTAAGAAATTTTTACTCCCGCCGTTTAAAGAGGCTTTCAATGCTCTTCATACAGCAAGACTCGCAGAGAAAAGACCGCTCGGCCAAATTTTAAGTGATGCCGTCATGTCATCAGTCCAAACACTCTTTATGATTGGCGGCTTTATTATTTTATTTTCTGTGTTTAGCAAAATGCTGTCAGTTGTCCATGTGACAGACCTTTTATCTATAGGGCTCGGATATATGCTGCAAACGCTGCATCTTCCGCCAGAATTAGACCTTGCCATGATTGCCGGTTTATTTGAAATCACATTAGGCAGCCAGCTGACGGGGTCACAGGAAGTCACCCTTCTCGCTAAAACCATTGTCGTCAGCTTTATTTTAGGATTCAGCGGGTTCTCTGTTCAAGCCCAAGTCGCTGGCATTTTAGCGGCAACCGATATCCGCTTTAAACCGTTTTTCTTCGCCCGTTTGCTTCACGGGATTTATGCAGCTATTTTTGCCTTTTTATTATTCAAGCCTCTATATGTCTCTCGATCAGACATGGCTCTCCCAGCGGGTGCATTTGATGCAAGCCAGCAGGTCGTCATGTTTAGCAGCGTGGTTTGGAATCACCTTGTGACAGCTGGTCCTTTGATCACACTTTGCAGCTTGATTGTGTACATCACACTATACTATCGGAAACTAAAAAATGGATGAGTGCCGGGTGCACTCATCCATTAAATTTTTCCTTCAGTGCTGCTTCTACCTCTTTTGGTACAAGATCTTTGACTGCCCCATGATATTTCGCTACTTCTTTGACAATGCTGGAGCTTAAGAAGGAATATTGATTGTTGGTCATCATAAAAAACGTTTCAATTTCATCGTCTAACACTTTGTTCATTGAGGTGCCTTGCATCTCATATTCAAAGTCCGTCACAGCTCTTAGTCCGCGTAAAATGACTTTGGCTTCTTTTTGCTTCGCATAATCAACAAGCAGGCCGTGAAAGGATTCAACTTTGATATTTGGCAGTTCCTTCGTCGCTTGGCGAATAAGCTCACACCGTTCTTCAACAGTAAATAACGGTTTTTTAGATGAATTATTTAGTACACATACATACACTTCATCAAAAATCTTAGCACCTCTTTTGATGATATCCAAATGCCCCAATGTGACTGGATCGAAGCTGCCCGGACAAACGGCTATGTTCCCCATGCTAATTTCCCCGCTTTCTATAGATCGTAATACCAGTCAATCCGTACAGTTCCTGCCTTGTGATGTGAAGCTGTCCGGCTTCTTCTGGCAGCTTCACGTCTTTATCATGCTCACACACGATCACACCGTCATCTGTTAACAAGGCGTGCTCGTCAATCATTTCAAGAAGTGCTTTTAGCTGTTGATCTTTATAGGGCGGATCAAGGAAAATGGCTTGAAAGGATTCCTCTCGTTTCACAACAGCTGCGAGTGCACGCTTTGCTTCATTTCGAAACACTTCACTTTGATCCATTAGCGACAATTGATTCAGGTTGCCTTTAATCGTCTGAATCGCCTTCATATCTCGATCAACGAATATGCAATGATCGAATCCTCTGGAGAGCGCTTCAATTCCTAAACCACCGCTTCCTGCAAATAGATCAAGGGCCCATCCGCCATCAAAATACGGGCCGATCATATTAAATATCGATTCTTTTACTTTATCTGTCGTCGGTCTTGTTGATTGACCTGGTACCGCTTTAAGTGTGCGGCCTTTTCTCGTTCCAGAGATGACTCTCATTTTTCCACCACTTTTTCTGCTTGCTTCTATTGGTCATTGGTTATGACAAAAAATTCAACATTATCTTACCACATCACTCTTCAAGGAACAATGCACTGATATTCATTCATTTTCTATGTATAGATCAAGAAGTCCGGGGTCATACTATTTATAACAGCATCTGATGTGGTGCTGTTGCCAACCGCGGAGAAGACTTACGTTTCCCCATAAGTTCTTCCTCCGGTTTCTCCTCTCCCTTTGCCTTCTCCTTAATGAATCATTAAGAATAGAAGGACCCCGCGGGTGATGCCGCGGGGATTTTTTTGTGTCTTTAAAAGCCCACCTTATAATCATACTCTTTTGCTTTGTCCAATTTGGATTCGTACTCTAATTTAATAAAAGGTTTATATGAAGGCTCAACACGTTTCACAAATGGTAACGAGCTGAGCTTCGTCATATGGCGCTCAAGATCATTCATATCACAATAGATCACCGCATATTTCATTTTCCTTGAAATATAGTGAACATTTCCAAATTTTCTTAGCGCTTTAGACTGCTTTAACGAGTGCAGCCAGACAACCATCCCTTGACGTTTGGTTTCCATCTTTTCACCTGCCGCTTTTCAATTCTTTTCATTCATTATGTAAAAGACGAGACATTCAAGTCTCGTCAAGATACTTTACAACCGCAGCTGCCACCTGATCCACAGCCACCGCCGCATGATGATAGACCATCAAAATATGGGTTCCCTGTTGGAACTTTAATATATGCTGATACAGCTTGACCGATTTCAATACTAATCTCATCTAAGATGGATTGAATCGCTGTTTCTGCTTTTTTGAAATCAACCACTGTATCGTGAAGATCTAGCTTTCTTTTGACCTCACGCATTTCCTTTGAGATCGTTCTATAGTCCGGATGGTATTTGCCGAACCGCTGCACATCCTCATATTGCTCTTTTACTTTTGTAAAATGGGCAATAATTTGTTGGGCTTCTTCGTCTTGCTGGAGACGCTTAAAGCAGTTGCGGTAATGTTCAGCCTCCTCCGACTGAAGAATCATGGCAGCCAATTGATTTGCTTCCTCTTGGAGCTCCACAGATTCGATTGTCGCATACATAAATGTTGCACCTCCAATTCATAGTTTACCACGAAACCTATGGATCAGAAAATGCTTTTACGTGACAAATACATCCCATGTTTCTCTTTTCTGTTTATATTCAGGATGACGGGAATTCAGCACAACGGTCATTTTATGCTTTCCTTTTGAAAGATGCTTGACCACAAATGCCGCGGTATACTCATTCCCTGCCCGTTTCCCGTCTACATACACTGTAAAATATCCCGCCTTCTCGTTCTTTTTCAGACGTTCTGGCTGAAGATGAAAATCTTGAAGTGTACTTTCTATATAGACAGATGATCCTTGCACTTTGTATTTCAAAAAGCCTTGCTGCTTCATTTCGCTTTGGGCTTGCTGCATGACTGGTACTGCTGGGTCTTGCTTGATCACTTGCTCTTCTCCATGTTGACTATGACACCCGGTGACAAGAAAAAGCAATGCGCCTATTGACAGCATCCATTTCATCATCTGATTCTCCTTTCATCTACGTTTATAGGATGCTCAGGAAATAGACATCTTAATCAACTCAAAAAAAGCCTCAACCGGCTCCATTTTGGTTGCGCATTGCTTGGAACATTTGAATCATCATTTCAGCCATTTGGACGCTATTGCTCAACTGACTCACACGATGAGGAATGGTTTTTTCGTAAAAGTTCATTTTATCTAATTCAAAGGACGATAGATTTTCAGGATGCCGCGTCAGCTGTCTGTACCAGAGAGGGCGCTGTCTTATGAATTTGATTCGATCCTCTTCGGCCATGACAAATTCCTGTACTTCTTTTCGCACCAGAAGCATCCCCTTTCACTTAGTCTTTCCTGAAGGAGAACGGGTGCTGACTGCCTCCAGATGAACCTTTCTTTGAACCATTGGATGAAAATTGGCCGAGTAAGCTTTGTAAAGAGGAAATAGACTGGCTCATTTTGTTAATCTGTTCATTCATTTGATCAGCGTCCATTTTTTTCACAGCAGAAACCATTTTAGACATAAAATCTGCTTTTCCTGCTTCACTTGGCTTAGAGGCTTTTTCTTCTTTATCGTCTTCAGATTTCGATTGCCGGTAAGGTGACCACATCTCATCTTCCTCACCAAACATGACCCAATTCTCGTATACACTTTGCCAGCTTTTTTCTTGCGTTTGCACTTCTTGAATTAACTTCGGATGGCGTCTGACGAATTGTTTAAATTCATCAATGGATGTTTGTTTTTGCTTGTTTGTCATATCCTCACCCCCCATACAAATGCCTACTATACTATATACACCAGCATCTGTTTTGGTGAGCCTCTTTTTAAACATCAAAAAAACAGCTGCGACTATGCAGCTGCTTTCGTTTAAGATGTTTTCTTGATGAAATTTTGGGTGTAATATTTTTCTTTCACCCCTACGCCAAGATGCGTGTAATCTTTATTTAATAACGCCTTCCTGTGACCTTCACTATTGAGCCAGCCCTCTACCGCTGCAGGTCCATCGACATAGTTATAGGCAATATTTTCACCTGCGAGCTGAAAGTCCACCTCGCCTCTTTCTAACCGGTCTTTCAGCGTACCGTATTTTTTAGATTCATGGGAGAAATAATGATTTTCTTTCATGTCCTCACTATGCATGAAGGCCACTTCAGACGTTTCATCATCCCACTTTAAGATCGGCAGGTTGTACTTATGGCGGATAATATTGGTCATATCAAAAATTTGTTTTTGACTGGAAGCTTCGATATCTTTCCATTTTTCACCCGATATCGCCTCAGGTTCTATCAATTGACCTCGATAGACCACTTCATACGGCTTTTGTTTCACAAATGTATCTGCGTTGAAGGCCCTGATACTTGAAAGGGTGCTTTCAAACTTATCCATGTAAAGCTGAACATACACATCATCTCCCACTTTCACAGTGGGTCTTGTATTCATATCATCTTCTGAGAATTCAAAGCGGTATGAATTTTGTTCATCCTCTACATGAATGTAAGGTGCAATTTGTGTTTTCTTAAATACTTCGCTTGTGGCTTGACCGATTTTAAACGGTTCTACATTCAGTCCGTCTCCTGTTGCAAACAAGGTCACCACTTTACTATCCTTTACCCCTACTTGAATATAGTGCTTCTTCGATTGGTTGTAAATCCACCAGTCATAATCATATGCGGAAGGATCAATGCGATCTGGTTCTCCCAGCTGTTTAAGCACTTCGTTTGAAGATTTCCCCATAAAGGACATGAGCCCCTTTTTTGGGATGTTGATCGGCTTATCGCTAGATGTTTCTTCATTAGACACCTTCGGTTCATTGCTGTTTTCTTTTTCTGGTGAAGATCCATATTGAATAAACAGAACGTACGTTCCAGATATAATCAGGAGGATGAGGAGTGTTTTGAGCACAGTTTTCAAATAAACACCTCCGTTAAATTGGCAAGGTACAAAAAGTACCTTCTACTGTCATTTAAACAAAACTTGCTCCATTTATCAACGACAATACAGCCTATTTAACACGAATTTAAAATATGCCCCTCTTAATGAAGAAATCCTTGTCCATGATCTTGATCCTGTTGAGAGATTTCTGTCAGTGCATCTCCCGCGCGATCATTTGATAAATCTTCGACTGATAAATCTCCAAGAGCGACAATCCCTGTTAATGCGCCGTTTTTCACAACGGGAATGCGGCGGAGCTGATGCTCTGACATGAGCCGGACAATTTCTTCAAGCGTTGCATCTTCTTCAGCTGTTAGTACTTCCTTTGTCATCAGCGAGCCCACTTCCTGTGAGTTTGGCTTTTTTTCTGCAATGCCTCTAAGCACAAGGTCACGGTCTGTCACTATTCCAACGAGCTGATCTCCATCAACCACTGGAATAGCACCGATGTCAGCATCTCTCATTTTGACTGCTGCTTCATACGTATTGTCGTCTTGCTGACATGTCACTACTTTTTTTGTCATAATATCTTTGATTTTTTTCGTTTTCACGTTGATTCCTCCATCCGTTATTTTCTTTATTACTGTAACCAGCTTATAAAAGAACATACCCTTCACAGTTGAAAGTTTAACGCTTTCATACTATGATTGTCAGTAAAGGGAAATTTTATAAGGAGGGGTTTTGGGTGAAGTTTGAAGGTACGGGGATTGAAGAAGTATCAGCTGACTTAAATAAATTAGATTTCATTATGGAAAGTGAAGGATTTGTACGAGCCGATCAATGGGATTATGAGCGTGTGACGTACGATAGAAAGTACAGCATGGTAGAGGGAACTTTTTATTTGCGAATTTCCGGCTACGCCACTGAAGGAGATGTCGGTTCCAAAAAGGCACACATTCAGCTTCTAACACCGTTACTTGGAAAACACTATTATCCACATGGCGTTGAATATGGCGAAGGCGAAGAATTCCCTAAGTCTCTCATCCAATCAAGCAAAAAAACACTTACACAGCTGAAGGAAAAACTAGAAGCCATGACGGCTGAAGCATAAAACAAAGGGCTAAAATGATCTTTATTTTAGCCCTTTTTCTAAGATGAAAGCACAGCCATTTGGCTGTGCTTTTTTATTCATATTTCGGAATAAGCGCATCTGGTACGGCATCTTTTGCTCTTTCTTTTCTTGCCCAGTCAAAGAAGACAACAGCAAGAATAGAGCCGTACACAATCTCCTGAATAATTTTCATCAAAATGGCACCTAGCTGCTGGTCCTCTAGCAGCGGCAAGGTGTGGAACATATCAGGGCCAGTGAGGGCAAGACCTGCCAGCATATCACTTGGCACACATAAATGCAGTGCTTGTATCCATGCGCCGGCATCCGAATAAGTGGCATAGATCGGAGCTTCACTAAACATGATGAGTGCACAGGCCGGAGTCATCAATATCCCGTCTGCCATGATATATCCAAGCTTCAAAATGCCTGTGATCTGCGGCTGACTTTGAACTTTATGAACAAGCGGCCACCACATGAAAAAGGCAGCGATAAAAATAACAACCGTCATCAATGCATGGTAAAACGGATCTGTTTTCACAAAATCAAACACAAGCGGAATGTGATACAGCGAAAACAATCCGTTAAACCCAAGCAGCGCAATTAAAGGTTTGGAAAACAAACGGAAAACAGCTTGAATACCTGGTGTTTGAATGATCCGCTCCCAAATGGCTGGAGGCAATCCTGTAATAAGGAGAGGCGGGATGACTAAGTATAGAACCGCCATTTGCGCCATATGTGCACTAAACATAATATGCCCCATTAAATCAATTGGGCTCCCTTTCACAGCATATAACAGAACAAGCCCCGTCAGAAATAACGTTTTCTCTTTCACCGTCGCACGATGCTTTCCCTTTGTCACAAGAAGCAGATAAAGAGCAGCTGCTATCACAATACAAGTCAAATAATAAGGGCTCCATAATGCCCGAAATCCGAATATTTCTAAGTTCTCCATTGCTGCGCCTCCTTCAAGGGCAAAGCGGGTTTACCACCATATAATGGTCAAAAAGGCTAATACGGTAATAAACGCAACAAACACACCTGAGTATAGAAACAAGGCGGGTGTTTCATGCCCTTTTTGGTTCATGTGCATAAAATAATAAAGCTGAAAAGCAACCTGAATGCCTGCAAGCAGTAAAATAAATGGTACTGCGAACCAATTCCCAACGTCTTCTGAGGCAATCGTTAAAAACGCAACAAATGTTAATCCAATCATCAAGCCGAAAGAAATGAGCTGATGCTTCATTTCTTCGGCATTTTTCTTTTTACGATATACAAGGTCGACTTTGGACTGATTTGTGTTTTTATTTCCCATTCTTATCCCACCATTCCCATTAAATATACAACGGTAAAGATGAAGACCCACACAACATCAATGAAATGCCAATAGAGACTTGCCACGTAATATTTCGGCGCATTGTATAAATCGAGTCCGCGTCTCATATTTCGAATCATAAGAGCGGTAATCCAGCAAAGTCCGAAGGCGACGTGAGCTCCGTGAGTCCCTACAAGTGTATAGAAGGAAGAACCAAGAGCAGAGCTGGTAATCGTAAATTCATACGCATGCACATAGTGATAAAACTCATAAATCTCAACCCCTAAAAATCCAGCACCTAAAAGGACCGTGATACCAAGCCAAAGCTGCATCTTTTTAAAGGCAAAGTTTTTCATATGATACATGGCATACACACTCGTTAAACTGCTCGTTAATAGAAGCATTGTGGCAATAAAGACAAGTGTGAGGTCAAACATATCAGTTGTTTTTGCTCCGCCTGCATTTGAGTTTTTCAGCGCCAAATAAGTGGCAAAAAGCGATGCAAACAGAACGGTTTCTCCTCCAAGAAACAGCCAGAACCCGACAAACTTATTCTTCCCTTCTAACGTGGCCTTCTCAGGAGAAGCCGGAAAGGTTTCCGCCGTCATTTTTTGTGGTTCCATTATGCTTTCACCCCTTTATCATCGTCGTCGGTCAAATCTTCTTTGTGAATATGGTATCCATGATCATCTTTCAGAGACCTAACCAGCATGGTCGCAAACGTAATACCAAGACCAATGAAGATCACCGGAAGCCCCCAGCTGTGCTCTTGACGATACATGAAACCAAACGCTGACACAAATAGACCGAATGAGATAATGACAGGCAAGATGGAGTTATTCGGCATGTGTATATCATCGAGCGGTTCAGATGCTGTCATTCCTTTTTTACCATCCATTTTTTCAATCCATAATGGATCTAGTCCTCTGACAAGCGGAAGCTGTTTAAAGTTGTATTCTGGCGGAGGCGAAGACACTGCCCATTCAAGTGTTCTTCCATCTCCCCAAGGATCGCTCGATACACGCTCCCCTTTTGCTGTTGTCCAGATGATGTTAATCAGCATGATCACAACAGCTACAAACATAAACAGTGCCCCAATCGTACTAATCAAGTTCCCAAGCTCAAGACCCTGACCTGGAAGGAATGTAAAGACCCGGCGCGGCATGCCCCATAGACCGAGGAAGTGCTGGATAAAGAAAGTTAAATGGAAACCGATGAAAAACAGCACAAATCCAATTTTCCCAAGTTTCTCATTCAGAATTTTTCCAAACATCTTCGGCCACCAGTAATGCACACCTGCTAGAATACCGAATACAACCCCGCCGATAATGACGTAATGGAAATGCGCCACAACAAAATACGTATCATGGAACTGATAATCCGCTGCAGCTGCCGCAAGCATGACCCCAGTTACCCCGCCAAGTAAGAACGACGGAATAAAGGCAACAGAATAAAGCATCGGCGTTGTAAACTTCACATTACCGCCCCATATCGTGAGCAGCCAGTTGAATACTTTAATTCCTGTTGGCACCGCAATTGCCATGGTCGCTACGGCAAAGATCGCATTGGCGATAGGTCCAAGCCCCGTTGTGAACATGTGATGCGCCCACACCATGAAACCAAGGAAACCAATCAATACAGTAGCGAACACCATGGACGAGTAACCAAACAATCTTTTTCTTGCAAACACTGGAATGATCTCTGAGAAGATTCCGAATGCCGGCAGGATCAAGATATATACTTCCGGGTGTCCGAAAATCCAGAACAAATGCTCCCAGATGATTGTGTTTCCTCCAAGCTCTGGATTGAAAAAGCTCGTGTCAAACATTCTATCAAGCATCAGCATCGCAAGCCCTGCTGTCAGCGGCGGGAATGCGAATAAAATAAGTGCGGAGGCGACAAATGTCGTCCAAGTAAAGAGCGGCATTCTCATATACGTCATGCCAGGCGCTCTCATATTAATAATCGTTGCAAGAAAGTTAATCCCGGCAATCAGCGTACCAATACCCGCAATCTGCAAACCTAAAATATAGAAATCCATTCCATGCCCTTCTGAATTCAGCGTGAGCGAAGCGTATGCAGTCCAGCCTGCATCAGGTGCTCCGCCCATAAACCATCCAAGGTTTAAGAAGATTCCTCCGAAAAAGAATAACCAAAAACCAAGTGAATTCACAAACGGAAATGCTACGTCACGTGCACCAATTTGAATTGGTACAACCGCATTCATTAATGCAAATAAAAGCGGCATAGCTGCAAGGAAGATCATTGTCGTTCCATGCATCGTCATGATTTCATTGTAAACCCCTGCACTGACAAAATCACTTTCAGGGATGGCTAGCTGAATACGGATAAACATCGCTTCTATCCCGCCAACCAAAAAGAAAAATCCCCCTGCCACTAAATATAATATGGCAATTTTTTTGTGGTCAACCGTTGTCAAGTAATCCCATAAGACAGCGCCAAACCCCCGCTTTTTAGCTATTGTACTCACCATGAAATCCCCCTCTTATCTCCCATTTGCCCCTTTTCATATAGATGTCTATCTTAACGATCCTTTTAACAGACTGTGTCTGACAGATGACGGCTTCTCGGTTGTAGAGACATATTCGGGAGCTCTTAACAAAAACTTCACATCGATCACATACCCTCTTGAATATCTGCTCTAGGCGTTACTCGATTTTAAGACCTTTTAAATACTCGTAAAGTGCATCTGCTTCTGAGTCATTTAATTTAGGGTACGTTCCTGTCATCTTATTACCTGGTTTAAAGCTTTCTGGATCTTTCAGCCATGCTTTCACATTTTCTTTGTTCATGTCTTTAATTCCAGCTACTTTCGTTCGCTCTCCGAAGGTCGCAAGGTTTGGTGCTGTCCTTGCTGCTTCAGGCCGTTCGTCACCAGGCTCTACTGCGTGACAGCTTAAGCAGTTTTTCTCTTTAAATAGCTTTTCACCCTCTAAAGCGAGATCTTTTGTGGATTCAGGCTTCTTGTAATCAGCCATTTTTTTCGTCCATCCTAAGAACTCATCTTGAGAAAGCGTTTTAACTTTAAAGTCCATTAAAGCATGTGACGGCCCGCAAAGCTCCGCACATTTCCCGTAGAAATATTCCCCTGCATCTTTCGTTCTTTTCGAGTCAAAGATTAAATAAAATTTGTTCTCATTATCTGTGTTTGTATCAATTTTACCGCCAGCCGATGGAACCCAGAATGAGTGTTTGACATCGGATGCTTTCAGCTTAAAGTACACTTTTTGATCTGTTGGTACGATCAATTCCTGACTTGTGACAATCCCATAATCAGGGTATTCAAATTCCCACCAATATAAGCTGGCTCTCACGTTAACAACAAGTGTCTTTTCAGGATCTCGTTTTTTCTTATCCATAGCGCTTGTATCCCCTAGTTCAAGCGTGTATGCCACAACAGGTACAACGAGAATAATGAGTAGAAGAATCGGAATCGCTGTCCATGTGATTTCCAGGTTGCGGTTCCCCTCCACCTGCTTTGGAATCGTATCTTCTCCCACTTTAGAACGTTTGAATTTAATGATGACGTAAAAGAAAATGATCGATACAACAATGACGACAAGAACCATAATGAGTGTACTCAGTACCGTTAGGAAAAACTGTTTATCTGCTACTTCCCCAACTGGCTTGAGTGTTGATAAGTATGGTTCACCACAGCCCGCTAAAACGAGCGTCAGTAAGAGAAACAGTGAATAAACACGCCATTTTCTTATCATAATTTGTCCCAACCCCTTTTGCTTGATCTCCTTTGCCTTTCGCTTTTTACCTCTTATTTATAAAATCACTTCTCACCCATCAATAACCCCCGCCTCTTATAAAAGCACTTACATTTCCTCTTTTCATAAAAAAATGATGTTTTTACTCAAAATACCATCTATGTATAAACAGAAAGCCGCCTAAATAGAACTGAATATCAGGCGGCTTTCATAGTTGTTAGAAAATGTTGTGTTATAAGATATAGCCATTGTTTTGATGTAATCAAAGTGTATTTTACTCTAGAATAGTGTAATAATAATCATCGCTACGAAAAAGATGGTTAAGTAGTTTAATGAATAAACGAACATGAGCGTTGACCACTTCATGATGTCTTTCATTTTAAAGCCCATAAGGCCAATAACGAGCCATCCAATATTAAGCAATGTACCAAGTGCGACAATCGGCCATCCTAATCCACCTAAGAAAAATGGAAGTGGAAGAAGACATGCTGTCCAAATGATGATTTGGCGTTTTGTGACTTCAAAGCCGTAAACAACTGGCAGCATTGGAATGCCCGCCTTACGGTAATCTTCCGTTTTCTTAATCGCAAGTGACAGGAAATGAGGGATTTGCCAAATGAACATAATCATAAACAAAACCCAAGCCGTTGTGTCGATTGTACCTGTGACAGCTGTCCAGCCGATTAATGGCGGAACCGCGCCAGATACACTTCCGATGACTGTATTGATGGTATAATGACGTTTAGACCACATGGTGTAAAGAACCGCATAAGTAAAGACTCCAATAAATCCAATCACTGCTGATGTAATGGTTGTCATCAGAAGCATAATGAGTCCTAATACAACAAGCAGAATGCCAAATGCATACGCTTGCCCCGGTTGAATTTTACCTGTAACCGTCGGTCTTGTTTTTGTTCTTTCCATTAATATATCAATATCACGGTCAAACGCATTATTAATCGCGCATGAACCGGCAATAATAAGAGAAGAACCAATCATTGTTAACAGCACAATATCAAGATTTCCAAGAAAACTCATATCTGTAAAATAAAAAGCAAGCCACATTCCAGTAAATGTCGTAATGAAATTGGAATTGACGATGCCCATTTTAATCAGAGCAAGAAAATCTTTCCAAGCTGTTGTTTCTTCTATTTGTCCATGAATAGCTGCTTCCGCGGCTGTTTTGGAATTTGCCAATGTGTATAACCTCCCTTGCCCAAACCTTCAAACGAACGAATGACACGTAAAATCATTACAACTCTATCATACAAGATAAACAGCTGTAAAAAAACATCCTATTAAATAATAAACGACAAACTTGAAGTTATTTGTGAACTTTTCGTGAATTTATTAGGATATATGTGTGTTTCAGAAGGCGGTGCAAAATGAAATATTCTCTCCTCTATTTCTATCAGACTGTCAAAGAAAGATCAAGCACTCTAAATCTGTAAACTTTGTGAACTAACATATCATTTTTTTGTGAACTTTGGTCATTATGAATTGCAACAGAACACGCATTTGGCTTAAACTTGAGAGCATGTGAGGTTTTCATTTATATCAGAAGTTTTTTAGAGAAGGTGAAATAATTTGATGAAATTTGCTTTAAGGCTATTGAGCGTGATCACAACGTTTGTGATGCTGATCGTACTGATTGGCGGCGCGCTTGTTACGAAAACCGGTTCGGGTCTTGGCTGCGGTAGACAGTGGCCCCTTTGCCATGGTCGTTTCTTTCCTGAAATGAACCCCGCTTCCATCATCGAATGGAGTCACCGCATGTCAACAGGAGTTTCCACCATTCTTGTTCTGGCACTGGCGGTCTTATGCTGGAAAAAAATTAGTCCAGTATTCCGTGAAACCAAATTCTTGGTCATCATGTCCATTATATTCTTAATGCTTCAAGCGCTGTTAGGAGCTCTTGCCGTCGTATTTGGTTCTAACGCACTTATAATGGCACTGCACTTCGGTATTTCACTCATTTCATTTGCTTCAGTATTACTGCTTGCACTTCTTGTCTTTGAAGCAACCAGATCTGAAACAAAGCTTGTGAAGCCGCTTCATATCGGCAAAAAAATGCAGTTCCATATTTATGGGGTGATCACGTATACGTATATCGTGGTATATACGGGCGCTTATGTGAGACATACAAAGTCAAGCCTTGCTTGCTCTGTCTTCCCGTTTTGTTCAAAAGACGGCGCACTTCCAACGTATTTTAATCAGTGGGTTCAAATGTCTCACCGAGCAGCAGCACTTCTTTTATTCGTCTGGATATTTGTCGCAATGTTCCATGCCATGAAACATTATAAAGAACAGAAGCAGCTGTATTATGGATGGATCATTTCAGCCATCCTCATCACACTTCAAGCCATTTCAGGTGTGATGTCTGTTTATTCTCATCTTGCACTTGGTTACGCGCTGGCTCATTCATTCTTTATTTCTTGTTTGTTTGGGGTACTATGCTACTTCTGCCTACTCATTGCCCGGTTTAAATATGAAAGCAAAGAACCATTTAGATAAAAATTTGTATCCCCCTTTCATGTGGAGAGGGGGATTTTTTATTGTTGTTTTGCTTCTTCGAATAGCGAGATGGCTTTTTTGCGTCTTTCCTTGTGATCAACTGTCGGCAGCGGATATGTATCACCTAGCACACAGCTCGATTTCCGTTGTTCATCTATCGGCATTTTACTTGGTTCATGAATCCATTTTTCATCAACACGCTCTAGCTCTGGTACATATCTTCTAATATATTCCCCGCTTGGATCAAACCGTTTCGACTGGGTCGTTGGGTTAAAAATACGGAAGTACGGCACGGCATCTGTCCCAACAGAAGCTGCCCACTGAAATCCTCCGATATTCGAAGCCTCATCATAATCCACAAGCTTTTTTGCAAAATACGCTTCTCCCTTTCTCCAATCAATCAAATAATCCTTTGTTAAAAATGAGGCGGTGACCATTCTTAAACGATTATGCATCCAGCCTTCCTCATTTAACTGTCTCATCCCTGCATCAACGAGGGGAAAGCCTGTTTCACCTTTACACCATGCTTCAAACAGCGTCTCATCTTCATTCCATTTCATCCCTTGAAACGCCGAATTGATTTCTTTTTCTTTCATTTCTGGATAATGAGCATAAATCATATGGTAAAAATCTCGCCACGCCAGCTCTTTGATAAAGGTTTCTCGGCCCTCGTCTTCAAACAGCTCCTCCTCATGAACCGCATGAAAGATCGTTCGGATTGAGATGGTCCCTGTTTTTAAGAAACGTGACAGCTTGCTCGTTCCAAAAACAGATGGCATATCTCGTTTTTCATGGTAACGTGTTAGTCTTTTTTGGATAAAGTCATGAAGCGTGTTCATCGCTTTGTGTGAGCCGATATGATCAAATTTTCTTGAGCATCTCATGATTATGCTGCGCAGTTTGTCATTTCCTTTGAGCGAAAGTGGTTCATCACAGATCGTATGAGCGCTGCTGAGAAATGATTTGTCAACTTTTATCACAGGCTGCTTCTCTTGCTTTCGCCATGATTGATAGTATGGAGTAAACACTTGATAATGATTGCCGTCCGCTTTTAAAATATCTTGCGCCCCGTGAAGGTGTGTATCTTGCCATTTTGACACATAAATGCCCTTCTTTTCTAAAAAATCGGTTACATGTTGGTCACGCCTTTGACCGATTCCCACTTGATCTTCATTAAAAAAGACAGCCTTGATGTCATACACATCAATAACTTGCTGAAAAGCACGCAAGACATCGTCATGGAGAAGGTGAACATACATTTGAGATTCTCTTGCTTCCTTGATGAAATGTGCCAAGTTTTGAAAAAAATGTTCGTTGTTTAAATCGAGGTCCATTTCTGTAAAAAATGGATCTAGATGATAAAGAGCAAATAATTTGTACTCGTGCTTTTTTGCATATGTGATCGCTTTTGATAAGGCGATATGATCATCTAATCGCATATCCCGGCGAAACCAAATCACAACAATTTTGTCCAACCTTCTTCACCTCACTCTATAGTGTAATCACTCTCACAGGCTGCTGCACATTTTAATGCGCTCAAAAAAAGACACATCACAGTGGATGTGTCTCACTTATTATTCAGGCTTTAATACGATTAGCAGATCACCGGTTTGAATCGGTTCTCCACTTGTCACATGTATTTCATCTACGACCGCAGAAAATGGTGCTTGTACAGTCGTTTCCATTTTCATGGCTTCATTGATCATCAAATGCTCACCTTGTGAAATTTTCTGCCCTTTTTCTACGAGTACTTTGATGACAGTACCTGGCATCGATGCGGCGATGTGATTTGGATTTGAACGGTCCGCCTTCATTTTTTCTTGAACGGAGGATTTGATGCTTTCATCCTTAATCACCACTTCACGCGGCTGGCCATTTAACTCAAAGTAAAGAACTCTTGTGGCATCTGGATTTGGTTCGCCAATTGATACGAGTTTGACAATAAGGGTTTTCCCTTTTTCGATTTCTACCTCAATCTCTTCTCCAAGCCTCATCCCATAGAAGAATGTTGGTGTATCAAGAACAGAGATGTCACCATAGCTTTCTGCTGTTTGGACAAATTCAGAAAAGACTTTCGGATATAAGGCATACGCAATCGCGTCTTGCTCTGTTAACGTCAGGTCATGAGATTCTTTGAACTGCTTCTTAATGTCTTCAAAGTCCACTGGCTTCAGCTTCTCACCAGGTCTGACAGTAAGAGGCTCTTCCCCTTTTAAAATCAGCTTTTGCAGTTTTTCTGGGAACCCGCCATGCGGCTGGCCTAAATAGCCTTTAAATAATTCCACAACAGAATCCGGGAAGTCTAGTGTTGCTCCTTTTTCATAAACATCTTCTTCTGTTAGATCATTTTGCACCATATAAAGTGCCATATCTCCAACTACTTTAGAGGATGGTGTTACCTTTACAATATCACCAAACATGTCATTCACACGTCTGTACATTTCCTTTACTTCATTCCAGCGCTCACCAAGACCGACACCTTTCGCCTGCTGCTGCAAGTTACTATATTGACCGCCAGGCATTTCATGCTCATAAATTTCTGTATGAGGCGAATTCATGCCGCTTTCGAACTCATGATAGTATTTTCTGACGGAATCCCAGTATTGAGAAAGGCGTTCGACAGATTGGACGTTCATGTCTGGCTTTCTTTCATGCCCATCTAAAGCATAGTAAAGTGAGCTTGCACTTGGCTGTGATGTGAGTCCTGCCATAGAGCTGACCGCAACATCCACAATATCAACACCTGCATCAATCGCTCTTGCATAGGTGAACAGTCCATTTCCACTCGTGTCATGCGTATGAAGATGGATAGGGATCGTAAGCTCATCTTTTAAAGCAGAGACTAGCTCGTAGGCTGCCTGCGGTTTTAATAACCCCGCCATATCTTTAATACCTAAAATATGCGCGCCGGCAGATTCAAGCTCCTTCGCAAGAGATACATAGTACTCAAGATCATATTTCGGACGAGATGGATCAAGAATATCCCCCGTATAACAAATGGCCGCCTCTGCCACTTTGCCTGATTCCCGAACAGAATCAATAGCAAGCGTCATGCCTTTGACCCAGTTTAAGCTGTCGAAAATACGGAATACATCAATCCCCGCCTCAGCTGATTCTTTTACAAATGCTTTGATCACATTATCCGGATAGTTTGTATACCCGACAGCGTTTGATGATCTTAAAAGCATTTGGAACAGCGTGTTTGGCACTTCTTGACGAAGCTCTTTCAATCGTTCCCAAGGATCTTCTTTTAAGAAACGGTACGCAACATCAAATGTAGCACCGCCCCACATTTCCATACTAAACAGCTCTGGCCATAAACCTGCTGTTGGCTGGGCAACTTTCTTTAAATCATGTGTTCTAAAGCGTGTCGCAAGTAGAGATTGATGTGCATCCCTAAAGGTTGTATCGGTTAAAAGGACGCTACTTTGTTCTTTTACCCAATTCGCAAGTCCCTCAGGTCCATGCGTATCTAACAATTGTTTTGTCCCAGATGGAATCTCTTGATGGAGAGGAAGCTTCGGTACGTTTGGCTTGTCAAAATGAGGCTTCTTTTTCTCCGCAATACCAGGGAACCCATTAATGGTAACGTTACCAATATAAGTAAGCATCTTCGTTCCGCGGTCTTTTTGCTTAGGGAAATTAAATAGTTCTGGCGTTGAATCGATAAACGATGTATCGTATTCCCCTTTTAGGAACTTTTCATGCTTAGCGACGTTTTCAAGAAATGGGATATTTGTTTTAATCCCGCGAATCCTGAATTCTTGTAAATTTCGAACCATTTTAGCAGCCGCTTGATCAAACGTGAGCGCCCATGTGGACAGCTTGACCAATAGTGAATCGTAATAAGGTGTAATAACTGCTCCTTGGAAGCTGTTCCCTGTATCAAGACGTACACCAAATCCCCCACCTGAGCGGTAGGCCATGATTTTTCCTGTATCTGGCATGAAGTCATTTAGAGGATCTTCTGTTGTGACCCTTGATTGAATAGCAAAGCCATGTGTAAAGATATCTTCTTGCTTTGGAATACCCACTTCCTTGCTGTGAAGGTTATGCCCCTTTGCAACAAGAATTTGGGTCTGAACGATATCGACACCTGTGATCATTTCTGTGATCGTATGTTCTACCTGCACCCTTGGATTGACTTCAATAAAGTAAAACTCTCCATTTGCCACAAGGAATTCTACAGTCCCAGCATTAATGTACGATACATTTTGGGCAAGCTGAACAGCCGCTTCGCAAATATCTTCACGCAATTGATCTGTTAGAGACACGCTTGGTGCCACTTCAATGACCTTTTGATGCCGCCTTTGAACAGAGCAGTCACGCTCATATAAATGAATGATATTGCCGTGATTGTCACCAATCACCTGCACTTCAATATGTTTCGGATTCTCAATCAGCTTTTCAACGTATACTTCGTCATTTCCAAAAGCAGCTTTTGCCTCTGACTTTGCACGGTCATAGGCTTCCTTCAGCTCTTCTTTTGTTCTGACAATCCGCATACCCCGGCCGCCGCCGCCTAGTGAAGCTTTAATAATAAACGGGTAACCGTATTCTTCACCGAATTTTTCGACTTCTTTGACCGAATCAACTGGTCCGTCACTTCCTGGAATGACTGGAATACCAGCTTTTTTCGCTTCATCTCTCGCCTTTACTTTATCTCCAAACATATCTAAATGCTGAGAAGTTGGACCAATAAATTGAATGCCTTCCTCTTCGCATCGTCTTGCAAAATGAATGTTTTCGGATAAAAATCCGTAGCCTGGATGAATCGCATCCACGTCATTTCGTTTTGCAATTTCGATGATCCCCTCGATATCGAGGTAGGCATCAATCGGTTTTTTCCCTTCTCCAACTAGATATGCTTCATCAGCTTTATAGCGATGATAAGAGCCCGAGTCTTCTTTGGAATAAATGGCCACTGTACGTAAATTGAGCTCCGTACAGGCCCTGAAGACTCTGATAGCGATTTCCCCTCTGTTTGCAACTAGAACCTTTTGAATTGTTCTCTGTGACATTCTCACTCCTCCATATCCCTTAAAATTTTATATGTACTCTATAATAAAGGAAGAAATGAAAACTGTACACTTTTGTTTTCTAAAGATTCAAAGTTTTCTGCAATCCATTTTTTTCAACTGATGCTTTGCTCATTGATTTTTTCTTTTTGTAACGCTCTTTATATTCAGTGAACATGCTGATATTCAGCAACATTCCCATACAGATGCTAAGTAAAATGATGGACGATCCCCCGTAGCTGATAAACGGAAGTGTCACCCCAGTGATCGGAATAAGACCGGAAACACCGCCTAAATTGATACAAGTTTGGATAGCAATCATGGAGGAAATTCCTATTGCAAGCAAACTTCCAAACGGATCTTCACACTTTCTCGCAATATAAAAACCTTTCACGACGATGAAACCAAGAAGAGCGAGAACAAAAAACACGCCGAAAAAGCCAAGTTCTTCCGAGATAATTGCCATGATAAAGTCTGTGTGCGGCTCTGGAAGATACCCGTACTTTTGAACGCTTTCCCCTAGACCGAGTCCAAAAAAGCCGCCTGATCCAATCGCATAATATGAATTAATCAATTGATGCCCTGTAGCCCCTGCATCTTTAAATGGATCTTGGAAACTCTCAAAACGTCCGAGACGATTTTGCGTGAAAATTTTATCCCAAAAAAGAATAATAAATGGAGTTACGACGACCATTACTGCACTAAATAGCGCGAGCAGCTTCGCCAGCGTTTTGCCGCTAAAACCTGAGCATAAAATCATCGCAAGGGCAATCATGCCAATAATAAAGGCTGTCCCATAGTCCGGCTGCAAAATGATAAATCCGCACAGGATAGAGACAATCACGATCGGAGGCGTAACACCTCTTAAAATATGATCAATATAATGCTGCTTTTTTGCATACACCGCAGCAAGATAGATAATGACAACAATCTTCACGAATTCAGCTGGCTGAAGACTAAAAGGGCCTAATTTGATCCAGCTTCTTGCGTTCCCTGCAATATGACCACCAAAGTACACATAGATGAGGGAAAAAACTGAAAGCAGCAGCATACCAATCTGGAATTTCTTATTTGAAAACAGCTGATATGGAAATAATGCCGTAAAGATTAAGATGGCTGCCCCAACAATCATAAATAAGAGCTGTTTTTTAAAAAAATTATCTGGCGCGGCATCGTATCTGATAACAGATGTAATCATACTTGAGCTATACACCATAACCAAACCGAATGCGCTGATTAAGATAATGGCGAACAATAATGAGTAGTCATACGATTTTAGCATTCTCTTTAACATATAATCCTCTTCCTAACGTCTGTTTCTACTGCTTGATATCTTCTTAGCTGTTCTTATTCTACTACATTTTCTCCGTTTGATCCCGTTTTACCTCTTTTATATTGTTCGTCATTCATGAAAGAATCAAGTCCGTTTGCCGTCAATCCATCAAAAGAAAATAGGGGACAAAAAAACTCAAACTTATGTTGTGGAAGTTTGAGTTTTCAATCATTATTTTTTTGTGAACGCATCATGAAGTGCGGAAAGCTCTCTCTCAAGTTTATCGAGTAGTTTCTTGCCTTCATGTTGATCAACTAATCCAAGCCGGACAGCAAAATCAATTTCTCGCGATAATCCGAACATTTGAGTATCTAAAACCTCTTCATAAAGAGGACATTGCGGCATCGTTAAGTTGTCCATTTGCACTTGGATCAATTTTAAAATTTTATCTGCATCCAATTTTAATAAAGCCAGTGCTTTTTGCCGATGATCGACTAAAATTTCTGACGCCAAAAGTATCCCTCCGTTCCCCAGGCGAGTACCTAATTCTTCTATTTATCATAAAGCGAAACGGCCAAAATTGCAAGCAGATTTGTACAGTTCGCATTGTAAAAATAAAAAGAAGACATACATCATTAAAAGATACTCATCTCATATTTTTCACTCATGAGCTCAAGCAGCTTAATTCCAGCAATACTATTCCCTTTTTCATCCAGAGCAGGACCGAAAATTCCGATCCCAAAATCATATGGAGCCGCTCCCATAATCCCGCCTGAAACACCGCTTTTAGCGGGTATGCCGATATTAATGGCAAATTCCCCGCTTGCATTATACATTCCGCACGTCACCATAAAGGTTTTACAAATTCTAGCGACATCTTTTGAAAGAATTTGCTGCCCCGTCTCTGGATGTCTGCCATCTAATGAAAAAACACAAGCAATTTTCGCCAAATCTAAGCTGTTCATCATAATGGCGCATTGTTTCGTATACACATCCATGACCTCTTCTACGTTCCCTCTAATAATATGATATTGCTTCATATAATAGCACATAGCCCGGTTAATCATCGAAGTCTCAAATTCGGATGCAGCTGTTTCTTTGCAGTATGTAATGCTTTTATCATTTGCGAGCTCTCTAATAAAGCTAAGAAGGCGGTTAAGCTGATCTTGCGGAGTCGCTCCTCTTATTAAGCTTGTGACTGCAAGCGCTCCTGCATTAATCATTGGATTCAGCGGCTTATTCGGACTTGCTGTTTCCAGCTTAATCATTGAATTAAATGGGTCACCTGTTGGCTCTTGTCCAACAAATTGGAAGACTTTTTTGGGCCCTTCTTCTGAAAGCACGAGCGCAAGGGCTAATACTTTAGAAATACTTTGAAGGGTAAAGCGTTTATCTACATCTCCTGCCGAGTGGCAAGTATTACTCACATGGTACACAGCCACAGATAAATCTGTCTGTTCCGCTTTGGCAAGAGCGGGAATATAGGATGCTACTTTGCCATCTTTGGCCACTTTTTTTGCTTCCTCCACAAATCGCTTAAGCTCTTCATTGTCACGACATGCCATGCCCAACATCCTCCCTATCTTTCATGTACGATTAGTGTGTACAAGGAGAAGCATGTTTATGAAAGTGACAAAGCAGGCGAAAACTTCTATAATTTATGGTGGAAAGGGGTTGTCTTGAACATGAGCATCATTCAAATTAAGGGGAACGTAAAGTACAAGATCACCATTGATCCAAGCGTATGGATTTTTGATGACCGCAAATTTTTAATGGATTCATTTTTTGAAAAAAGCACGGCAAATGAAGAAAATCAGCTGGATCAGGAGCTTGACCAAGAGCGGGTGATTAGAGAAGGGCAAACACTTCCACCCACTTTAAAAACAGAGAAAAAGTACGAAAAGGAAAGACTCGTCACAGGCAGCTTCGGAATGAAGCTAGGTGATATGCTGAAAAATGCAGAACCGCTTGAACATGCAGATACATGCGAATTTGTCACAGAAACAGGGACAATTGCTGTGCCGCTTTCTCAGGCAATGGAAAGCATTGCACACTTCAGCCAAAATGGGAAGCCTATGACAGAAGAAGGACCAATCCACGTTTATTTCGCGGATCAGTCCAACCTCACTCAGCCGATAAAAGGTGTCAAAGAGCTTATCATTACATAAGACAGAGGGTCTGGACTACAGCAAATCAGCTGCAAGCTGTGCAAGTCCAGACCTTTCTCCTTTGACAAGCTTGACATGTCCAGATATTTGCTGTCCTTTGAACCGCTCAATGACATACGTAAGTCCATTATTTAAGCTGTCTAAATAAGGATGATCGATCTGCTCCGGGTCCCCCATCAGCACAATTTTACTTCCCTCTCCGACTCGCGTTAATAATGTTTTTACCTCGTGTTTCGTTAAATTCTGCGCCTCGTCAATGATAATAAATTGATCAGGGATACTTCTTCCGCGGATATACGTTAAAGCTTCCACTTGAATAGAACCAATTCCCGCCAAAATCGCGTCAAGTTCACCAGGTTTTTTTGTATTAAATAAAAATTCTAGGTTGTCATAGATCGGCTGCATCCATGGTCTGAGTTTCTCTTCTTTTTCACCTGGCAAGTAGCCTAAGTCCTTGCCAACAGGAACAATGGAACGGGCTACGATCAGTTTTTTAAACATGCCGAGATCCTCTGTCTGCATTAATCCGGCAGCCAGTGCAAGCAGTGTTTTACCAGTTCCCGCTTTTCCGATCAATGTCACGAGCGGGATATCACGGCGCAATAGCAGCTCTAGGGCCATCGTCTGCTGAACATTTTTCGGGCGGATTCCCCAAACATGCTCTTGATCATAAATAAGCCGTTTCACGTGCTCTGCTTTTTGATCAAGCATTCCTAAAGCAGAGCCGCCTTCATTCCCCTTCATAATGACAAATTGATGAGGGTTTAATGGTGCACTTGTGACTTCTTTCAATGGCAATTGACTTTGCTTATAAAATGTATTCAATTGCTCCGTCGGAATATAGAGCTCATGATAGCCGTTATCAATGTCTTCATTTTGCAGCACACGGTCACTTAAGAAGTCCTCTGCCTGGAGACCTATGGCATCTGCCTTTACCCGGACTAAGACATCCTTGCTGACCAAAATGACAGGCCGTCCGTGAGGCTTTGTTTCTTCCTCTAAGCTCAAATTTTTCGCGACAGCCAAAATCCGATTATCATTCGTTTTTTCAATAAAAATTTCTTGAAGCTCATGGAAAGAGCGGTGATTCAGCTCAATTCGCAGCGTCCCTTTTGACTCTAGCGTAATTTTTTCATGCAGTTTCCCTTTCGATCTCAAACCGTCGATTAAACGTGAAACGCGCCGGGCGTTTTGCCCAACCTCGTCCATGTATCTCTTTTTCGAGTCTACTTCTTCTAACACAACGGCCGGAATGACGACCTCGTTGTCTTCAAATGAAAAGATTGAATTCGGATCCTGTAATAACACATTTGTGTCTAATACATAAATTTTACTCAGGTCCTTCGCCTCCTGATCGGGGTTTCATTCATCCTTGTCTTTCCCAAAACGATTGTTAAAATATATGTTTTCATGAATAAAGTTAGAAGGTTAATTCAACAATAAAATAAATCATGCAGTTTGTGAAGGAGGGAATTTAGATGCGACTATTTTTAACATTATTCATGATTCAAACGATCATTCTGTTAGGCGCTTGCCAGCAGCAGGAAAAGCCAGAAGCGCTGGACAAGCAAGATGGACGCCAGCACTTAGTAAGAGTGTCTGACTCATCCAAGAAAGAGACCAATCAAGCCCGCCCATCCACAGATGTTGCGCAGCATCTTGTCAATGTGACAGAGCACGTAGCAGATGTCAATGATGCAACGGCAATCGTCATCGGACGCTATGCTGTTGTTGGTATTGATGTAAAAGATGATTTAGATAGAAGCAAAGTAGAAACCATTAAATATTCAGTTGCAAAAGCGCTGAGAAATGACCCTGAAGGTGCAAATGCAGTTGTGGTTGCTGACCCGGATACAGTCAGCCGTTTAAAAGAAATGGGCAAAGAAATTCAAGCAGGCCGCCCTGTAAGCGGAATTATGGATGAACTAGCTGCCATTGTCGGCCGCGTGATGCCAGAGATGCCGAGAAATGAGATTGAACGTAACGAAAAAGATCCGACAAATGATCCGAATAATCAGCTCAAAGAACATGATCAAAAGCAGTTAGAAAAAAATCAAAACGACCAATCGAACCATCATATGAATCAGAAGAAATAATGAGAACGGCTTATATCTCCTATGATATAAGCCTTTTTCTACGCTGATTTTAAGTGTCTGTAAAACATGCTATAATAAATGCAATAAAGTGAGGTGAAAATGATGAGAGTGAAGTGCTCATTATGTGAAAAGCTTGAAACCATTGATGATGATACACTCGTTGCTAAACGGTTAAGAAACCGGCCCATTCATACATATATGTGCGATGACTGCCAAGAACGTATTAAAATAAAAACAGAAGCCCGCATCAAAACCGGCAGATTCTCTCTTTATCAAGATCCTGCGACGAAAGAGAAAAAGAAGAAAAAAGGAAAGAAAGAACAAAAGACATAAAAAAGACCTGACACATGTTCAGGTCTTTTTTTACGTATTGACTGTTCCTTCTTTTTTCGCACGATGCAGCCGTATTTTATAAATAATCAAAATGGCAGCTGCCACAACCAGTCCTTCCGCTACTGGCAGGAAGATTCCTAGAAATGTAAGAAACGTGCAGCCAAAAATCAAAAACAAATAAATCACGAGCGCTTTTAAAATCGGTAAGCGTCTTGCAAAACCGAGCTTAAAAACAATAATCGCTAAAACAAGGATGGTGCCATATAGGAGCCACATCCCTGTTTGCGGATTTTCATCGACACGAAACAGCATCGCGAAAAAGGATAGATTTTCACTTACTTCCTGATCATTCAAAAAGATTCCCTCCCCTTATCTTTCAGGGTTCTATCTTTTTTAATTCTTCATGGAATTAAGATAATCCTGCTAGCTTTTTCTTCTTCGCTGCTCTCTCACGTTCGTTTTTGTCTAAAATTTTCTTTCTAAGACGAATTGATTCAGGTGTAACCTCACAGTATTCGTCTTCATTCAAGTACTCAAGAGATTCCTCAAGTGACATAATACGAGGTTTTTTCATGCTAACCGTTTGATCTTTCGTCGCTGAACGTACGTTTGTTTGTTGTTTCATACGGCTTACGTTCACAACAAGGTCATTCTCACGGTTATGCTCCCCAACGATCATGCCTTGGTATACTTCAGTACCCGGCTCAACGAAGATCACACCGCGCTCTTCAACACCTTGGATTCCGTAAGCAGTCGCTTTACCTGTTTCCATTGAAACAAGTACACCTTGACGGCGTCCGCCAACTTGACCAGACTGCATTGGCTGGTAGCTGTCAAACGTATGGTTTAAAATACCAAAACCACGAGTTAATGAAAGAAATTCAGTTGTATAACCAATTAAACCACGTGATGGCACTGTAAAGATCAGGCGAACTTGACCGTTACCATTATTGATCATGTCAATCATTTCACCTTTTCTTGCACCCATTGATTCCATTACAGAGCCAGTATGCTCTTCTGGTACATCAATTTGAACGCGCTCAACAGGCTCACATCGAACACCATCAACTTCTTTAACAATAACTTCTGGCTTCGATACTTGTAATTCAAATCCTTCACGTCTCATATTCTCAATGAGAATGGATAAATGAAGTTCTCCGCGCCCAGAAACAACCCAAGCATCAGGTGAATCAGTTGGATCCACACGAAGACTGACGTCTGTTTGAAGCTGCTGCTCTAAACGCTCTTCGATTTTACGTGATGTCACGTATTTTCCTTCACGGCCAGCAAATGGGCTGTTGTTTACAACAAACGTCATTTGAAGTGTCGGCTCATCAATACGAAGGATTGGAAGTGCTTCTTGGTGTTCTACCGGACAAACCGTTTCACCTACGTTGATGTCTTCCATTCCAGATACAGCGACAAGATCTCCCGCTTTCGCTTCGTTGATTTCCACTCGTTTTAATCCTTGGAAACCAAAGATCTTTGTTACACGGAATTGTTTCACTGTGCCGTCGATTTTCATCAAGGCCACTTGCTGTCCTACTTCCATTGTTCCTCTGAATACACGGCCAATTCCAATTCTGCCAACATAATCATTGTAATCAAGTAGTGCCACTTGGAATTGAAGCGGCTCTTCATGGTTATCAACTGGGCAAGGAATATGGTTCACAATGGCTTCAAACAATGATTCCATGTTTTCATCTTGCTTGCTCGCATCGTTACTTGCTGTACCATTGATTGCAGATGCATAGACAACTGGGAATTCAAGCTGTTCTTCTGTTGCATCCAATTCAATGAACAAGTCAATCACTTCATCGACTACTTCAGCCGGACGAGCAAAGTCGCGGTCAATTTTATTGACGACAACAATTGGTGTTAAGTTTTGCTCAAGTGCTTTTTTCAGCACAAAGCGTGTTTGAGGCATACAGCCTTCATAAGCATCCACAACGAGAAGTACACCATCTACCATTTTCATGATACGCTCAACTTCACCACCGAAGTCGGCGTGTCCTGGTGTATCTAAAATATTAATGCGTGTATCTTTATAATGGATCGCAGTATTTTTAGCTAAAATCGTAATACCGCGCTCTCGCTCTAAATCATTTGAATCCATGGCTCTCTCAGCGATATTTTCATTCGCACGGAAAGTACCAGCTTGATGGAGCAATTGGTCAACAAGCGTCGTTTTACCATGGTCAACGTGGGCAATAATTGCGATGTTGCGAAGGTCTTTTCGAAGTTTCACATTTTCATCTCCTAAAATAATTAGATAACTTTCATATTATATCACAATCCCCTTTAAATGCCGATCGTTTTTCTGTAAACTTATATTAACTCTAAAAAAAGGGATGGAGACAAATGAAACAAATCAAATGGCTTCTATTATTATGTGCATTACTTGCAGTTGTCAGTATGGCGTTTATTGGGGTATCTCTTGCAGAAAAAAACATACTGGGCACATGTTTAAGTATCGTGTTCGCCATGATTTTCATGGGTACAGGATTTACATTAAAAAGAAAATTAAACGTGCAATCATAAAATTAGTTAAAAGCCTTTTACATTCTACATGTAGAAGGCTTTTTATTTTGATTAAAAACAAGACAAATCACCTATGAAAGCTCCTTCATCAGACAGAACATATCTTGAAGAGTTGACAAAAGTAAGCAATCTGAACCCCTCCATTTTTCGACAAGAACTTTTATAGTTCTCCAAAATCAAACAGAAAGTTACAATTTTCCTATTCTTCCACAAAGTTTCTCATGGTATGCTTTTCTTGCAACAAAATTTAACAGAAAAGGGAGAGAAAAGAAGCATGAAGAAGTTTTTGAGCAAATCGCTCAGCTCTGTTGTATTTTTCGCTTTAGCTATCATTCTTACTTTCACAACAGTAGCTCCTGGGCAAGCAAGCGCTGCAACTTTCAAAGGAATTCCTTTTGAACAGCAGCAAATCATTAAAGAATTATTGGAGAAAAACGAGCGTGTCATCAACATTCTCATCAATTCATTTGTTGAGGAAGACAACAACTACACATTTGATGTGAAAAAAGCTGTTGAGCTCGGACTAACTGAAGAAGAAGCGGCGACTGCTGAGAAATTCTTAGATCGCGCAGCTGTTCTTACAATCGTTTTCAGTGAAAGCCTCACTAAAAACGAAAAAGGGAAATTGGTTTTTGATGCAGAAAAAGCTGTTGAACTTGGTCTTACAAAAGAAGAAGCGGCTAAATTCGAAAAGCTTTTCAAATCAGTGATCAGAATTGCTGATCTTGCTGGTGATGCTCTTGTTCTAGACAAAAAAGGAAACGTTGTGATTGATTCAAAAATCGCAAAAGGTCTTGGATTCAGCTCTACTGAATTACTTGTTTTCAACCAAATGCTTAAGAAAATTCCTCAAGAACAATTAAAAGTGTTCTATGACGCAGTTCAAATTGCGAAAGAAAAATTAAGCTAAGCTCAGAAAAACCCCCACCTGGTTCATCCAGATGGGGGTTTTTTATTTCAGCCAATAAAGAATGATCATCATGACGTATCCTATACCAAACGCGATACTTGCTCGATATAGCAGCTTGCCATAGTAGCGCTTTTCAAATTTTCTTTTTTCTTCCTTTTCATCTATATACGGTACGAGATCAGGAGTCTGGATAAGGATTATTGGCTCTTTCATTTCGTGATAAAGGTGACGGCAGCTCTCGCAGGATTGTATGTGATCTGCAACAATTTTATTTGTTTCTGCACTTGTGTCCCCCTCTATATAAAGTGGTAACAATTCTTCAATCAAATAACAGCTCATTTATTGAACTCCTCACAATGTAGCATTCGTTTCAGCTCTAATCTCGCTCGATGAAGGGTTGTTTTGACTTTAGATAAAGTCCAATTCAAAATTTCAGCTACTTCTTCATATGACAATTCTTGAATATCTCTTAAAATGAGGACCTCCCGATATGAATCCTTCAGCTGATGAATATGATGCCACAGCCTTTCGATGTCAGCTTGTGTTTCGATGTGATCTTCTGGTGTTGTGAACGACTGCTGCTCTAAGAAATCCATTTCTTCTACGTTCGTAAAAGTCCATTTTATTTTTCGGCGATAATCATTTACAAATGTGTGATACGCAATGGTATAAAGCCATGTTTTTATACTTGAATGTCCCTTAAAGGAGGACAACCCATGCAGCGCCTTGATAAATACGTCCTGCGCAAGGTCCTTGGCCGTTTCCATATTTCCCGTCCGGCGATATAAATATTTGGTGATTTCCTGAAAATAATCTTCATAGATTTTTTCAATTTGATCAGCTGGTCTGGACATCAAAAATAAAACCACACAGTCATCCAAATCGATAAAACGATAAAAAAGAAGTATAACGAATAAATAAACCCTTTCATGCGTTTTAACTCGTCATAGTCATTATGGCTTTCCATCGGCGCTGAAGACTGCTTTCTTCCCGAGGCCACATGCTGAAATTGCTGTTCGTGTGCCTTCATCCAGCTGGCTGCCTCGGCTCCTAGATCCCCTTCTTGATACAGTTCATATAAGTCTTGAAAGATGGCTTGTTTTTCTTTATCTGTCAAAACGATGCACCTCTTTTGTTCGCCCATTCACTTCATAGATTTTATGCTCATTTGATCCGAAGGTTTGTATGATGACAAGCCATGAATTGTCGATGTTTCCTTCTTTGTCGATCATTCTCACAGGTTTTATTTGTTTTTTATAGATCGTATATGGTTTATACCTTTTAAGTACTTGCTGATAGACTTCCTCACGATCTTGATTAGATACTGCGTGCGGGATAGAAGAAGCAACTTGCACTCTCAACTCAATTCCATCATCCCCTTTAAACAGATTGACGACTTGAGAGGAGTGTTTAAATGTATATTGTTTACTTTCACTAGTGCCTGTTTCTTTCCTTACGTCTTTTGGCGTTTTCCCTATGATCTTTAACAAATCTTCATCGCTGACGTTCCCTTTTTTCTGTTGAAGAATCGCTTTTGACAGCTTAAAGCTGATAACTTCTTTTGTTGAGCCATTAAACAGAAACTCCGAGTGATCTTTAGTTGTGACCCTCACTTCATGCTGCCAATCAAAATAAAATTCATCAATGCCTGTGATTTGATAAGCTGGCGGCTCTATATTTAAATGTTTATAAATACTGTTGATCCTGTTTTTTATCTCCGTTTCTGTTAGATGGATTCCGTCTATATCCTTTAATTGAAAGATGGCGTTTACGTATCGCGCTTGTCGAAGCGTCCCTTTTTTCCAGGTGGCAAACGCTAAACTGTCCTCTTCATTCTGAGACATTTTTGGCAGAAGAAGAACGTCCGTCTCTCCGCCCTCTTTTTTTACAGCTAATTGAATGCGCTGTAGATCAATTGACCGCCCGCTTCTTTCGAAAAATTCGATGGTTTTTTTCCTATATTCTTTATCGGTCAGTTCCTTTCCCTCTACACGACCTCGATAAGAATATTCGCTTAATTCACCTGTAAACGCAGAAATATTCACTTCATACTGATCATCTGCAAACACGTAATGATAAGGGATAGGCTGATGACTAGCATTTAAATAAAGCGATTGATCCTCTGGTACAAATTTTGAAGCGAATGCTTTTGCACTTATTGCTGATAAAGGGCGATATTCATCTGAAAAAGTATCTACCAGTTCCGTTTTGGTGAATTGGAACATGGTATGAGGAATATTGACAATCGGGTTGAGTAATAGCAGAAAAAAGACAGCTATACAACCAGCGCCCCACTGCCTTAATCTCACCTTGTTCCGTAGTAAAGCAGATAACAAATAAATCGTCATAAAGCTTCCTGCTGCTGCTACTAAAATGACAATCGATTTAAATGTCGATTGAAGCTCATACTTCGAAATAGAAGGATAAAATATATAAAGCAAGGCTGCAAAAATCAAACTATAGAATAAAAGCAATTCCTTCCACTTCCAGTGCCAAAACAAGCGAAAGAAAAGGTGCAGCAGCAAAGCGGCAAAGCAAGCTATAACCAAAATGGTGATCATATCTCTCCATACTAGCCCCGTATCACCGCTAAGAAAGAACTTTTTGCTTTCAGCAAACACAATAAACACTGTTTGACATAAAGGCAGAAGTAATACAGATAAATCAAAAGCAAAAAACATACCTCTATTTTTTAAATAAGGAAGAGTAATCACATAGTACAGTGATGCAAGCAAGACATACCCATAGATGAGAAATTGCATGAAATCTGTCAGCACTTCAAATGTTTCGATCGTATACTGTCTAGCTAAGACTTGGTGGATCATTTCAACTGTCATACCTCCAAGCAGAACAACTCTTAATACGATTCCAGCATAGAATACATAACCACTCTTCTTTTCTTTCCATATGGGAAGTGTCATAAAAAGGACAAATAGTCCAAGTACACACCATTGAATGATGTGGATACTGTACTCGTTTAAAATAAAATACCTTTCAAAATGGAGCGATAAATCACTAAACAAATCAAACATTGATACACAATCCTTTACATGAAATTAAGGCCTCATTCGTATAGACATTCGCCTTACCAAAAAGTTTCAGGAAAAACAAAAAATCACTTCATTCTCATGAAGTGATTTCGTTTATTTTTTATTTCCGCTTCCTTTTATGTAATCATGCAAGATTTTTTCGCAAATCGATCGATTTCCGGCCACTATACTGTTTTTGTCTAGGAACGTAAGACGTTCTCCGTGGATGTTTGAGTAAACAGCCCCTACTTCATCAAGCAGTACGCAGCCCGCTGCATAATCCCACGGCGCCAGCCTTAACGTGACATATGCGTCACTTCTTCCGCTTGCAATATAAGCAAGCTCAAGTGCAGCTGATCCAATCGTTCGTGTCCCTCTCACGTCACGTACAAGACGAGCAAACGGTTTAGCATCAAAATAAGGACTTTCAATCGCCCATGTTGGATTAATACCCACAATGGCTTTTTCAATCTCCACGTCTTTTAATGGCGGGAGCAGGATATCGTTCATATAAGCTCCTTCTCCTTTGATGGCATGGTAGAGCTCGTCATGAATGACGTCATAAATAAGACCGATTTTCCCCACACCATTTTCAAATATCCCGATTGAAATGGCAAAATTGCGTTTTTGATGGACAAAGTTCATTGTGCCATCGATCGGATCAATGATCCACACAATCCCATCAAGTGAGGTTACCTCTTCCCCTTGTCCCTCTTCTCCTAAAATGTGATGATCTGAAAATGTCGATTGTATTTTTTCAATAAAAAAACGTTCTGTTTCCTTATCGATATTCGTGACAAGATCATTCGGATTTGATTTTGTTTCAATTGATAGACCTTCCTGCATGGACGCTTTAATACGGCTCCCCGCTTCTTTTACCCAAAGCTTTGCAAGACGGTCAATTTCCACCCAGTTTGTCATCAGATTGTAAACCTCTTTTCTATGTAGAACCTATTTGTAATAGCATACTGATATTATGTACGTAAAAGCAAGAAAAAAGCAGCTTCATACAAAAACGAACCGATGAATTGGTTCGTTTTTACCTCACCCTGTTTTACCCTTGAAGCTGCTCCCATTCTTTTCTTAGGCGCTCAAGCTTTCGTTTGCTTCGTTCAATTTGGATGTCATCTTTTTGTTCGATGGCTTCATGAAGCGTAGAAAGCTCATAATCAACCTCTAATCTCCACACAGCGATGCGATTCTTCTTCTCCTGTCTATACCCCTGCTTCACGATTTGCTTCATTGGTCAACGCCCCTTCCAGAGAATGATTCATTCCTTGTCAGTTTTCATTGATAAAAAATTCAATCGATAAGAGAAATGGTTCTTGCTTATATCGTATGAAGCGATCGCATAACCGCAACGACATTCTGAAAATTGTGTCTTTACCTATTGATTATGTACCACAAAATGAATGGTTTTAAACGCTGCACCACGTCCTTTACAATCTTTGATCTGACGGTGCATCTTTTTTTGAGCTTGACCCAAGCTATGATAAAATATGATCAGCGAAAAGATACAGGAGGCATAACATGGGTGAAATGCGTTTTAGAGATGAAGATTTTGAGACATTCACAGTTGATGGTTTAGATGAACGAATGACTGTATTAAAAGAAAGAGTCCGTCCAAAGCTTGAGGCACTTGGTGAACATTTTGCACCACTTCTTTCTTCTATTACAGGAGACGAAATGTTTGTACACGTCGCAAAGCATGCTAGAAGATCAGTCAATCCGCCAAATGATACGTGGGTTGCTTTTGCAAACAGTAAGCGAGGATATAAAAAACTTCCTCACTTTCAAATTGGACTTTGGAAAACACATGTCTTTGTATGGTTTGCGCTCATTTATGAATCTCCAGTAAAAGGTGAGTACGGTCAGCTATTTGAAAAAGAGCTAGACACCATCCAGCAGAAAATACCGCAAGATTTTGTTTGGTCTAAAGATCATATGAAACCAGATGTCATGCGTCACAGCGAACTAGATTCCGAACAGCTGAAAACGCTGTTTGAACGTGTTCAAACAGTCAAGAAAGCCGAGCTTCTTTGCGGCATTCAGCTTCCTAGAGAGGAAGTCGTTCAAATGAATAATGAAGAATTTCTATCAAAAATTGAAAATGCCTTCCGTACGCTGACGTATCTATACCGCTTCACACAGAAAGAATCAGTATAAAAAACGAGCCTTTATAGGCTCGTTTCAATTGTTGACAAAGGGCTAAAATGATTTTGATTTTAGCCCTTTGTCTTCTTTTTCAGCGTGATAGAAAACCTTTGAAGTCTAGGAAGGACGAGTACCGGCGCGGAGCGAATTTGACATTCGTGAGCACCGGCACGCAGACCTGACACCGAATGCGAGGGTTTGTCTATATGCTGAAACGAGCCCTTATAGGCTCGTTTTTTACATACGTATAATAGCTGTCTCTTCTGCCTCTCTTGCGGTTTTCACTGCACGATAAGGGGAATACCCGCTTCCCTTTTCAAATGCCGCACAATGCGTTTTTTCCTCTGCTTTTGATGGCACAACCTCTTTAAATCGTTTATAAGCATCTAGTAACTCCTGCTTCGCAATTCCTTTTTCATAGGCTTTTTCAACAGCCTGAAAAAATGAAATGACCGCAATCTTTTCCTCTGTCGTCCAGTCGACATCCATTGGATATTGATATTCCATTTACTTGTCCCTCACTTTAATACTCATTTCTGATTTGAACTTTTATTATAGCATCTGTTTGATCAGAAACCGATTGATTTTATGCTTTACATTCCGATCAGTTCATAATATAATTCTTTTGTTTTATGCAATGAAATCTGCTGTTATTGGCACAATAATAGCAGGTATTTCGATGAAGGTGGGAAAGCAATTGTCACAACATGATACACCCTTATACACTGGACTAAAAAAACACGCAGCAGCCAATCCAGTCCAATTTCACATTCCAGGCCATAAAAAAGGAGCCGGAATGGATCCTGAATTTAGAGCATTCATTGGCGACAATGCTTTAAGCATTGACCTCATTAATATAGAACCTCTCGATGATTTACATTCACCTAAAGGGATGATAAAAGAAGCACAGGAGCTTGCTGCTGAAGCCTTCGGTGCTGATCATACGTTTTTCTCCATTCAAGGAACAAGCGGCGCCATCATGACCATGGTGATGACGGTATGCGGGCCCGGGGATAAAATCATCGTTCCGCGTAATGTCCATAAATCGATTATGTCCGCGATTGTATTTTCTGGTGCAGTTCCTGTTTTTATTCACCCAGAAATAGACAAAGAGCTTGGCATCTCTCACGGTATTACACCTGAATCAGCCAAAAAGGCGCTCACTGAGCATCCAGATGCGAAAGGTTTGCTTGTCATTAATCCAACGTATTTTGGTATTTCAGCAGACTTAAAATCAATCGTAGACATTGCCCATTCATTTGATGTGCCTGTCCTTGTCGATGAAGCACACGGTGTGCATATACATTTTCACGATAAACTTCCCCTCTCTGCGATGCAGGCAGGTGCCGACATGGCAGCAACAAGTGTCCATAAACTCGGCGGCTCTCTTACGCAGAGCTCTATTTTAAATATGAAGGAAGGACTTGTTTCAAAAGACCGCGTGCAGTCGATCTTGAGTATGCTGACGACAACGTCCACTTCTTATTTACTTTTAGCGTCACTTGATGTCGCTAGAAAGCGATTAGCCACTGAAGGAAAGGCACTTGCAGAAGAAGCCATTCGTTTGGCTGAATCAGCGAGAGACCGATTGAATCAAATTGACGGGATTAGCTGCATTGGCAAGGAAGTACTCGGTTCAGCTTCTACTTACGATTATGACCCAACGAAATTAATTATTTCCATTAAAGACCTTGGGTTAAATGGACATGATGTCGAAAAGTGGCTGAGAGAAAGTTACCGAATTGAAGTAGAACTCTCTGACCTGTACAACATTTTATGTATCGTCACCCCTGGCGATTCAGATGAAACGATTGATACGCTCGTGACAGCAATGCAGGAAATTGCCGCAGCCTCTACATGTGAGAGCGGCAAACAAGCGGTAACGGAAGTGCTGCTGCCTGAGATCCCATCGCTTGCTATGACACCGCGTGACGCCTTTTATGCCACAACAGAAGTCGTTCCGTTTAAGGAAGCAGCCGGCCGCATCATCGCAGAGTTTGTCATGGTGTACCCGCCAGGTATTCCGATTTTTATACCAGGTGAAATTATCACAGAAGAAAATGTTTCGTATATCTTTAAAAACATTGAAATTGGTCTCCCTGTCCAAGGGCCTGAAGATTCAACGCTCGAAATGATTCGTGTGATTAAGGAACAAAAACCAATTTTATAAAAAAGAAACATGCAGCCCCAAATGGAGCTGCATGCTTTTTTATTTATTCAGAGGCTTCATCACAGCAATGACAGTGACCGCATGTTCCGTATAACGTTGTCACTTTTTCATTTTCAAATTGATCAATGGTTTCATTGCAATCTTGACAAATAATTGTACCCACGTACATTCCCCTTTTCTCATTCATAGTTTGTAAGCGTTTGATCTATTTCATATCTCTATAATATGATGTCATATTTAAGTTGTCAACGGTTAATTGTATGACACATTTAATCATTTTTTATAAATATGTGCTTTTTTCTCATCATATTGAGGGAACGTTTCAATTGTATTTTTCTTCATATCAATTCTGTAACAATTGAGTAACAATCGAAAATTGTCAAAAGGGACATGATACACTAGAGTGACTAACAGGGAACAAGCTCCTAAAAATGTTGGGACAACCCCAAATGATTTTGAGGTGAATAGATTGAATTTTATGAGGACACTTCTCATTATATTCCCCATGCTCTTTGTACTTAGTTCATGCTCATTTGCGTATATCATACCGAATCAGACCGACCAAGTCCGTCATATTCAAAAACCGAGAATTCTCTTTTTTACTGATGCAGAAAATCTTGATAAAGAAAGCCCTTATTATGATGCAGTCCTCGATTTAAAAAATGAATACCCTAAGGAAATGTCAAAAATGATTGTGAAAGAAGATCGTAAAGGCTGGAAAAATGAAGTTGATGAACTTCCGGCTATTTTACTTGTCAATGATGAAAAAGTCATCGTGAAGGTTGAAGGAAATGTCCGCAGTAAACAGGAGATCTTATCGCCCTTATGCCATGCTTTGGACCGCGTCAATACAAACTAATGATATTTACCTTGCACTTATATATAACCATATGAAAAAACCCCTCACCTCATGAGGGGTTTTTCATATGGTGTTCAGGGCGCCAAAAAAACCCTCTCCATCAAGGAGAGGGTTTCATAGGTTCATTATTTTACGATGTGGATTGGGCTTCCAATTGCTACTTCAGCCGTTTCCATTGTAATTTCACCTAATGTTGGGTGAGCGTGGATTGTCATTGCGATATCTTCAGCAGTCACTCCAGCTTCAATTGCAAGGCTAAGCTCTGAAATCATATCAGAAGCGCCAACACCTGCGATTTGTGCACCGATAACTAGACCATCCTCTTTACGAGTGATCATTTTCATGAAGCCATCAGTTGCATCAAGAGAAAGTGCACGTCCGTTCGCTGCGAATGGGAATTTCGCTGCAACGATTTCGATTCCTTCTGCTTTTGCTTCTGCTTCAGTGTATCCAACAGTTGCAAGTTCTGGCTCAGAGAATACAACAGCAGGAATACCAAGGTAATCAATTTCAGCTGGCTCTCCAGCGATTGCTTCAGCTGCAATTTTACCTTCGTAAGAAGCTTTGTGAGCAAGTGGTGGTCCATCAACGATGTCACCAATTGCATAGATGTTAGATACGCTTGTACGGCATTGTTTGTCTGTTTTGACAACTCCGCGGTCAGTCAATTCAACACCAACTTGCTCAAGACCAAGCTCATCCGTGTTTGGACGACGACCAACAGTCACAAGTACGTAATCAGCATCAACTGTTTTTTCTTCGCCTTTTACTTCGAACGTAACAGTGACACCATCAGATTTTTCTTCAACGCCTTTTGCAAGTGCGTTTGTATGGATTTCAACGTTTCCTTTTTTCTTCAGATTACGTTTAACCAATGAGCTCATTTGCTTTTCGAAACCTGGAAGGATTTCGTCTCCACCTTCAAGGATTACAACTTCTGTTCCAAAGTTTGCATAAGCAGTACCAAGCTCAGTACCGATGTATCCACCACCGATGACAACTAATTTTTTAGGTACTTCTTTAAGCGCTAAAGCACCAGTTGAGTTGATCACGCGGTCTGTGTATTTAAAAGTAGGCAATTCAATTGGACGAGATCCAGTTGCAAGAATTGCATTTTTGAAAGTGTAAGTCTGTGCTGAATTTTCATCCATTACACGTACAGAGTTGCTGTCTACGAAATAAGCTTCACCTTTAACGATGTCCACTTTATTCCCTTTAAGAAGACCTTGAACTCCACCTGTTAATTTGTTTACAACAGAAGCTTTCCACTCTTGAACTTTTGTGAAATCAACTGTTACGTTTTCAGCTTTGATACCCATGTCTTCAGAATGCTTAGCATTTTCGAAACGATGGCCAGCATTGATTAATGCTTTTGAAGGAATACAGCCAACGTTTAGACATACACCGCCAAGTGTTCCTTTTTCAACGATTGTTACTTTTTGTCCAAGCTGTGCAGCACGAATAGCAGCTACATATCCACCAGGACCTGCACCGATGACAAGAGTATCTGTTTCGATTGGGAAATCTCCTACTACCATGACATTACGCCTCCATTAAAATTAATTGTGGATCATTCAATAAACGCTTGATGTGGTTAAGGGCATTTTGCGCAGTAGCTCCGTCAATCATACGGTGGTCAAAGCTTAGGGAAAGAGCTAAGACTGGAGCTGCAACGATTTCGCCATCACGAACAATCGCTTTTTCAGCGATACGGCCAATACCAAGGATCGCTACTTCTGGGTGGTTGATGACTGGAGTAAACCATTGTCCACCAGCAGAACCGATGTTTGTGATTGTGCAAGATGCACCTTTCATTTCAGCTGGAGCCAATTTACCATCACGTGCTTTTGTTGCAAGCTCATTGATTTCGTTAGAAACTTCGAAAATCGCTTTGCGATCTGCATTTTTCACAACTGGAACTAGCAAGCCTTTTTCAGTGTCAGCTGCAATTCCGATGTTGTAGTAATGCTTTTGAACAACTTCATCTGTTTTATCATCGATAGAAGTGTTAAGTACTGGGTACTTTTTCAAAGCAGAAGTTAGAGCTTTTACAACGTAAGGCAAGTAAGTTAACTTGATTCCTTGATCAGCTGCAACTTGTTTGAATTGTTTACGATGTGCAACAAGGTTTGTTACATCAACTTCATCCATTAATGTTACGTGAGGAGCTGTATGCTTAGAGTTCACCATTGCTTTCGCGATTGCTTTGCGGATTCCGCTCATTTTCTCGCGAGTTTCTGGGAATTCTCCTTCAAGAACTGGAGCTGCTGCCGCTTTAGGAGCTGCTTCTTCTTTCACACTTTCAGCTGCTTGAGGTGCTGCTTCTTGAGCTGCAGAACCACCATTAACGAAGCTGTCGATATCTTCTTTTAACACACGTCCGTTTTTACCAGAACCTGCAACTTTGTAAATTTCAATGCCTTTTTCACGAGCATATTTACGTACAGATGGCATAGCGATAACGCGTTTGTTTGGATCAGCATCTACTTGCTCTTGTGCGCCTGCACCAGTTGCTGCTGCCGCTTCTTCTTGTGCTACTTCTTTCTTCTCTGGTTCGTTACCAGCTTCAGCAGTACCTTGTACTTGAGCTTCAGTTTTTGCTTCGCCTTCTTCTTCGCTGCCTTTAAATTGAAGATTTTCGTAACCAGGTGCATCAAACGTAATGATTGTTTGTCCTACAGTTGCAACTGTTCCCTCTTCAACTTTTAATTCTAATACTTTTCCTTTAACAGGTGAAGGAATTTCTACAACTGCTTTATCATTTTGTACCTCTGCTAAAACGTCATCTTCATTGATTTCGTCGTTTGGTTTAACAAACCACTTAACGATCTCACCTTCGTGGATACCTTCTCCGATGTCCGGAAGTTTAAATTCAAATGCCACTGTTTTTCGCCTCCTAGATTTTGTTGAACCCTTGTTGTGTATATTTACACGGTCATGTAATTGATAAAGGGGAAGAGAAATAAATTCTTTTCCCCTCTGTCATTTAATTAAAATTCAAGAACTTTCTTCGCTGTTTCAAGTACGTCTTTATGGTTTGGAAGCCATACGCTCTCAGCTTGAGAGAAAGCAAATACAGTATCAGGTGCAGCTACACGAAGTACTGGTGCTTCCAAGCTAAGGATCGCTCTGTCATTGATTTCAGCTACTACGTTTGCAGCAATACCAGCTTGTTTTTGTGCTTCTTGAACAACGATCGCACGGCCTGTTTTTTCAACAGAAGCGATGATTGTTTCAATATCAAGCGGGCTTACTGTGCGAAGGTCGATAACTTCAGCAGAAACGCCTTCTTTTTCTAGCTCTTCAGCAGCTTTTAGTGATTCGTGAACCATTGCACCATAAGTGATGATTGAAAGGTCAGAACCTTCACGTTTCACGTCAGCTTTACCGATTTCAATTGTGTACTCTTCTTCAGGAACTTCCTGACGGAAAGAACGATAAAGTTTCATATGCTCAAGGAATACTACAGGATCGTTGTCACGAATTGCAGAAATTAAAAGTCCTTTTGCATCGTAAGGTGTTGAAGGAATGACAACCTTGATACCAGGCTGTTGTGCGATAAGACCTTCTAAGCTGTCAGCGTGAAGCTCAGGTGTATGAACTCCCCCACCGAATGGAGAACGGATTGTCACTGGAGAATGCCAGCGTCCGCCAGAACGGTAACGCATACGAGCCATTTGTCCAGAAACAGAATCTAACACTTCGTAAACGAATCCGAAGAATTGAATTTCCATTACTGGGCGGAATTCTTGTAGTCCAAGGCCAATAGCAAGACCGCCAATACCAGATTCAGCAAGTGGAGTATCGAATACACGATCCTCACCAAACTCTTTTTGCAATCCTTCAGTCGCACGGAATACGCCGCCGTTTTTACCAACGTCTTCTCCGAAAACGAGAACGTTTTCGTCATTTTTCAGTTCTGTGCGTAACGCATCAGTGATCGCTTGAATCATTGTCATTTGCGCCATGGCTTACTTCGACTCCTTCTGTTTGTAAATTTCAAGCTGTTCAACTAAGTTGAATGGTTTCACATCGTACATGTTTTCAATCAAGTCAGTGACTTTTTGCTTAGGCTGTTCGTCAGCTTCTTTGATTGCTTGTTTGATTTGTTCTTTTGCATCTTCGATGACTTTATTCTCTTCTTCTTCAGACCATAGGCCTTTGTTTTCCAAGAATTTGCGGTAGCGTACCAATGGATCTTTTTGCTCCCACTCGTTTTCATCTTCTTTTGTACGATATCTTGTTGGATCGTCACCAGCCATTGTATGTGGGCCGTAACGGAATGTAAGAGTTTCGATTAATGTTGGACCTTCACCATTTACAGCGCGCTCACGAGCTTCAGCAGTTGCTGCATAAACAGCTAATGCATCCATACCGTCAACTTGTACGCCTACGATACCAGCTGCAGCTGCTTTTTGTGCAATTGTTTGTGCAGCAGACTGCTTTTCAACAGGTGTAGAGATCGCATATCTGTTGTTTTGGACAACAAAAATCGCTGGCGCTTTGTAAGCCCCTGCAAAGTTAATACCTTCGTAGAAATCACCTTGTGAAGCACCACCGTCACCAGTGTAAGTGATTGCAACAGCTTTTTTACCGCGCTTTTTCAAACCAAGAGCTACACCAGCAGCTTGAATGATTTGTGCACCAATAATGATTTGCGGTGAAAGTGCATTCACATCTTCAGGCATTTGGTTACCAACAAAGTGTCCGCGAGAGAACAAGAATGCTTTTGTTAGCGGAAGACCATGCCAAATTAATTGTGGTACATCACGATATCCTGGAAGAATGAAATCTTCTTTCTCAAGTGCAAAGTGAGTTGCAAGCTGAGAAGCCTCTTGTCCAGCTGTTGGCGCATAGAAGCCAAGACGTCCTTGACGGTTCAATGAAATTGAACGTTGATCTAATACACGTGTAAACACCATACGGCGCATTAATTCTTTTAATTGGTCATCTGAAAGATCCGGCATTGCCGCTTCGTTTACGACTTCGCCTTTTTCGTTTAAAATTTGAAACGTTTCAAACTGCTTTTTGATGGCATCAAATTGCTTTTTGCTATCAACAATTGCTTTTTTTGTTTTTGCAGCCATTCTAAAGTCACCTCTTCCTTTCTTTTAACAGTCCATTTGTCGTGAATCCATTTATACATACAGATATAGGATAACCCAAAATACTCATATGACTCCTGTATATAATAGCCACTAAGATCGTTGTCGAAACATTGGTTGACCACTCGTTTTTGAGTCCTTCTAACTGTATTAACGATAGTTCACAAAAAACTAATACAACTTCTGTTAACAAGGAATAGTTTACAACAAGAAAAATAGTCCGTCAATTGATTTAACGGCTTTATTTAAATAAATGTATTCGCTTTACTTTTTATGGCGAACTGTATCAATCTGTTTAACAAACAACCCGAACTGTACTAGTATAGAGTGTACTGCTGTACTACAATAGAAAATGTTTGTTTTTGTCGAAAAATAAAAAAAGAGCTGTTTTTCAGCTCTTTTTTGACTCTTGATCTGCCGCTTTATACAAAGCCTGTTTATACTCATTCAATTGGTCTGTATATTGATTGAACTTCTTACTTTCTTTTCTGACTTTACTATATGAACGATTCACGGCCTTCAGCTTAGACTTCAGCTCTTTATATCCTAAATCCTTTTTCTTTAAAGATTGATACAAATGCTGATCTTGTTTCAGCGCCTTTTGATACTCCTTGTAAAGCTGATCATATGACGCATATCGTTTCTCAATCGATTTGACCGTTTGATCGGCTTTCTCTTTTAACTCCGCATCCTTCAATCGCCCGGCAGATTCTTTTACCGTTTTCAATTCTTTTTTCGATTGATCCATGCTGTCTTTTTCTGTTTTTAAATGTTCTTCTCGTTTCGCTGCTGATGCTAACGCCTGATCAGAAAGACTTGACACTGTTTTTGTATGGTCCTTTGTTGTTTGAATCATTTTTGTATACAGCTTCTGCTCTTTTTTCTCATAGCTTTGCAGTGTACCTTGCTCTTTTTCGAAAGATGCTTCTTTTTCACTCATTTTCGTCATCGCATCCTGCATATCATTGAACGGACTTTGACCTCCGCATCCTGCCAGCAAAAGGGTACATATCCCCGCTAAAGCAGCACCTGCTTTCATGCTTCTTTTCATCTGTTTCATCACAAGGTCCCCCTTTACATCTCCACATACCACTATAATTTTTATAGGCGTTTGTGACAAGGAAAGAGGTCAGTCAGATGAGACGGAGAAGATTTTTTTCAAGCCATAGGCGCATGACTATACAAATAGTGCATTCATACATAGTTTATATTACACGCTTCGCCTTCACTTATGAGAGGCCGAGTGTATTTCCAAAGGAGGTCAAAAGTATGTCTAATTATAGTCATGGAAGTATGTATGGTGGATACGGTGGATACGGCGGTTACGGGTATGGATACGGCGGCGGCTGTTGTTACCCAAGTTATGGCGGTGGATACGGATGCGGATACGGTGGCGGACGTACATTCGCTTTAATCGTTGTGCTTTTCATCCTATTAATCATCGTTGGTGCAGCATTCTTAGGCGGCGGTGGCTGCTGCTAAGGCGGCTTAAGCCTCTGACCGGTCTCATAGGACCGGTCTTCTTTATTTCATTGCATATGTTGTGTATCATTTTATATACTTTACATACAAAGGAAATAGGAGTGAAGTTTTGTGATTACCATGGATGATATCGTAAGGGACGGACACCCCGTCTTAAGACAAACAGCTGAAGCGGTCGAGCTCCCGCCGACAGAAGAGGAAAAACAGCAATTAGCTGACATGATCGAATTCGTTAAAAACAGTCAGGATGCTGACATTGCTGAAAAATATGGACTAAGACCCGGCGTTGGATTGGCAGCTCCGCAAATCAATATTAGTAAACGGATGATCGCTGTTCACTGCGAAGATGAAGACGGAGAAGAATACAGCTATGCTCTGTTCAACCCGCGTATTGTCAGTCATTCAGTCAAAAGAGCTTATTTAGCGACTGGTGAAGGCTGCTTATCTGTTGATGAAGCTATCCCTGGATTTGTTCCTCGATATCAAAAAATCAGGGTCAAGGCGACAACTCTTGAAGGAGAGGACATTGATATCCGCCTAAAAGGGTTCCCCGCCATTGTCTTTCAGCACGAAATTGACCATTTAAATGGCATTATGTTTTATGATCATATTCAAAAGGATCAGCCATTCGCTGAACCAGAAAACTCTGTTGCAATCGGCAGATCATAATATAAAAAGAAGACCCGGCGATCTAAGGGTCTTCTTTTTTTATTCTTCAATGAGGCCAAGATGGGTCACTGCATGGAATATTCCGTCCTCATCTACTGGCTTTGTCACAAAATCGGCCAAATCTTTCAGTTCACTCACAGCATTTCCCATCGCAACGCCTGTTCCAGCAAACGAAATCATTTCTCTGTCGTTCAGTCCGTCTCCAAAGGCAATGGTGTCCTTTTGATCGTAAGGAAGTCTTTCGATGACACGTTTAATCCCTTCAGCTTTTGATCCGCCTTTTGGCAGAACGTCTGTTGACAGCTCATGCCATCTGACAAGATCAATCTCTTCGCGGAATGCCTTATACTGCACTTCCTCTTCTGCCTTACAAAATAAAAGCATTTGAAAAATGTCGTTTTCTTTAAAGAAAGACAAATCATGCTCAGGATGTTCTGTTTTTAAAGTACCGATTCCTTCATGGATAAACGGATGATTCGGCACAGACGCCTTCATCGTTTCTTCTCCCATAAAAACAAGCGGATGATCATGACGATCCGCTGTCTCATAAATCCGCTCCATCAGCTCCTGCTTCAGCGGATTGCCGTAAATAACGTCTCCCTCATACATGACATACTGACCGTTATAAGCAATGAATGAGTCAAGCCCTAATTCTTCTAATATGGGCCGAATCAGAAAAGGAGAACGCCCAGATGCAATAAAGAGGTGATGGCCTTTTTCTTTTAATAAATGAACTGCTTGCTTCGTTGACTCAGGTATTTTTTTATCATGGTCATATAAAGTACCGTCGATATCAAAGAAGATGACTTTTTTATTCATATCTCGCCCTCCTGCCCTTTGTTATGTATACACACTCCTTTTCATCATACAGAAAGATTTCCGCTTTCGAAACCAATTCCTTATGAAAACACCTATTTCCCACATATATCCATGTAACATTCATTAGAAACATCATATAATACAAGTATATAGAGAGACCGGAAACGCTGTTTTAGCTTACTTCAAACCGAAAGGAGGCGGCATATGATGCTTCGTCGTCTGCGCAAGAAAATCCGAAGACAATGGAAGGACATGCTTCGTAAAAAATCGATTGCTTAAAGGGATCTTCCGCACATTTGCCGAAGGTCCTTTTTTCTCAGAGACTTTTCTTATGCGCGTTTTTTTAATATAATAGAATAAGCGAGTGTAACATACGGTATTTAAGGAGAGATTTGGATGATATATAAGGTATTTTTTCAGGCAAGTACTACTGAGGTACCTGTAAGAGAACACACAGATTCACTATACGTTGAAGCGGTTTCTGAAAGAGACGTACGCGATAAGTTGAAAAAACATAACTACAACATTGAATTCATTCAGCCTGTAGACGGTGCTTTTTTAGACTATGAACGAGAAAGTGAAAATTTTAAAGTATTGGAGCTATGAGAGGAATGAAATTTGTTAAAAACGATCAGGCGGCGGTTTTTGCGCTCGGCGGTTTAGGCGAGATCGGTAAAAACACGTATGGCGTTCAATTTCAAGATGAAATCATTTTAATTGATGCAGGTATTAAGTTTCCTGAGGATGAGCTTCTTGGAATTGACTACGTCATCCCTGACTATACGTACTTAGTTAAAAACGAAGATAAAATCAAAGGTCTTTTCATCACTCACGGACATGAAGACCACATTGGCGGTATCCCTTACCTTCTCAAGCAAGTGAATATTCCAGTTTACGGCGGCAAACTCGCAATCGGCCTACTTCGTAATAAATTGGAAGAGCATGGTCTCTTGAGACAAACAAAACTTCACATTTTTGAAGAAGAAGATACCATTAAATTTAGAAAAACAGCTGTGTCTTTCTTTAGAACGACACACAGTATTCCAGATTCTTATGGAATTGTCGTCAAGACACCTCCTGGTAACATCGTACATACAGGTGATTTCAAGTTTGACTTTACTCCTGTTGGCGAACCTGCCAATTTAACCAAAATGGCTGAAATCGGAAAAGAAGGCGTTCTTTGTCTTTTATCTGATAGTACAAACAGTGAGATCCCAGAATTTACGATGTCTGAAAGACGCGTAGGTGAAAGCATTGATGACATCTTTAGAAAAGTCGATGGACGTATCATTTTTGCCACGTTTGCTTCAAACATTCACAGACTTCAGCAAGTGATTGAGTCTGCTGTTGCCAACGGCAGAAAAGTCGCTGTATTTGGACGCAGTATGGAGTCTGCTATTGATATTGGACAAGATCTTGGCTATATTAAATGTCCAAAAAACACGTTTATTGAACATAATGAAATCAACCGCCTTCCAGCAAACAAAGTAACCATTCTTTGTACTGGGAGCCAGGGTGAACCGATGGCAGCTCTTTCTCGTATTGCGAACGGTACTCACCGCCAGATTTCCATTAACCCTGGAGACACTGTTGTCTTCTCATCTTCACCGATTCCAGGTAACAATATTAGCGTAAGCCGCACCATTAACCAGCTTTATCGTGCCGGCGCTGAGGTCATTCATGGCTCGCTTAATAATATTCATACATCTGGTCACGGCGGACAAGAAGAACAAAAACTCATGCTCCGTTTAATTAAACCAAAATTCTTTATGCCGATTCACGGTGAATACCGCATGCAAAAAACGCATATCAAGCTTGCGAATGATTGCGGCATCCCTGAGGAAAACTGCTTTATCATGGATAACGGTGAAGTTCTTGCACTGAAAGGCGACGAAGCAAGTGTCGCTGGCAAAATTCCATCAGGCAACGTGTATATCGACGGAAGTGGTATTGGCGATATCGGAAACATCGTCTTAAGAGACCGCCGCATTCTTTCTGAAGAGGGTCTTGTCATTGTAGTCGTCAGCATGGACATGAAAGAATTTAAAATCTCTGCTGGACCTGATTTGATCTCAAGAGGTTTTGTCTACATGAGAGAATCTGGAGACCTGATCAACGATGCACAGGATTTAATTTCAAAGCATCTTGAAAAAGTAATGGAACGTAAGACAACTCAGTGGTCTGAAATTAAGAACGAAATTACTGACACTCTTGCACCTTTCCTTTATGAAAAAACAAGACGCCGCCCAATGATCTTACCGATTATTATGGAAGTGTAATCACAAAAAGAGACACAAGCCGATTGGCTGTGTCTCTTTTTTATGATTGAATTGGGAGATGCTGAAAGCTTCTGACATCAAACAAGCCCTTTGTCGTCATTTTCACATCAGGAATGACTGGGAGTGCCAAGAAGGACAGCGTCAAAAACGGATTAAAGTCTAAAGTAAAACCTGTTTCTTTTAACGCTTCATGGAGCGCATGAAGGCTTTCATTTACAAGATGTGCCGGCTGATCTGAAAGTAGACCAGAGATCGGTAATGGAAGCGTATGAAGAGACTGACCATCTTTGACAACAGTCAAACCACCTCCTGCTTCTTTTAACGCGTCAATGGCTTTCACGATATCAGCATCATTTGTGCCAACCGCAATTAAATTATGAGAATCATGCGCAACCGTTGTTGCAATCGCACCCTTTTCTAATCCAAAGCCGCTGACAACCCCTATCCCCATTTCAGATAAGCCTTGATGACGTTCGACAAGCACCATTTTTAATACATCTCTTTCTGTATCACTAGTGAATTGTCCGTTCGTTTCTGAAGGAGGGACTTGTTCTAATTTTGTTTCCAGCTGATTCGGAATAATGCGGATGACATTCATTTTTTGATGGTCTGTGATAGGCAGTACCAGATCTTGCTCTTGAACGTCTATAGCATGAACAGATTGTAATAATGCTGGACTCGGTACAATCTTTTCGACACTTGGCTTGTACTTTCCATGCTGCGCCACCAATTCTCCTGCAATAAATACGCTGGTGATGTCTACTTGATGAAGATCAGAGACAAGCATAAAATCAGCATCAAAGCCTGGCGCAATGGCTCCCTTTGTTTTGAGGCCAAAACACTCTGCTGCGTTTAAACTTCCCATTTGATACGCTAAAAATGGGTCTAACCCTTCTTTTATAGACATTCGTACTTGTTCATCAATACTTCCCTGCGCCATTAAATCATCTAAATGTTTATCATCGGTACAAAAGAAAAAGCGTCTCGCATTCTTTTCATTCACAGCTGGTAAAACGTTTTTCACGTTTTTGGCAACAGAGCCTTCTCTCAGCATGACATACATGCCTCGTTTTACACGTTCAAGGGCTTCCTCAGCTGTTGTCACTTCGTGATCTGTTTGGACACTCGCTGTGCGGTAAACGTTTATTAATCGGTCCGTTAAGCCTGCTAAATGGCCATCAATCAATTTATTCTCGTTTTGAGCATCAAGCAGCTTTTGAAGCATATCTTCTTCTGCCTGCTCCACACCGACATAATCCATCACCTCGGCAAGGCCAAGAACTTCCTTCTCTTGATAAAGGGGCTTTAAATCTTCCGCTTTTAAAACAGCACCTGATCGTTCAAAACTGACTGCCGGTACACAGGAAGGCAGCATGAAATAAATATTTAAGGCAGCTTTTCTCGCTTCTTCCAGCATAAAACGAATGCCTGTGATTCCTGACACATTGGCAATTTCATGCGGGTCTGTTACGACAGTTGTCACACCGCGCGGGACGACAGCTTTGGAGAATTCAGCAGGGGTCACCATAGAGGACTCGATATGAACGTGGCCATCAATAAAACCGGGTACAAGCATTTGACCTGCTGCATCCAGTTCCTGTTCTCCCTCGTACTCTCCAATCCCTACTATTTGTCCATTTTCAACAGCGACATCAGCGTCTATCCATTCCTGGTTAAACACATCCATAACCTTCGCATGTTTAATCACTAGGGCTGCTTTTTTTCTCTTTGCAGCTACTTCAATTTGATGTCTGAAAAGCTCCTTATCCAACGACACTGCCTCCTCCAAGTAAACAATATAATGTTTCTTATCGTAAACGAATCTGTTTGCCCAGTCAATGACATTTAGAGAAAATCAACCAGATAAAAAGACTGATTTTTATTTCTGAATAGTGGTAATTGCACGAAAAATATGATGATTGATTTTTGCTTTTATTTCAGAACAAACCAGTCCTTTTTAATGTCTTCTTTCCTCTTCACTGTCCACCTCATGTGTACACAATCATATAAAAAAACACCCCGCCTAGGAGTGTTTAATAATCGTTCTGCATTTCACGTTTTTCAAAGCGTCCGATATCGGCAACTGCCCCAATGACAATCAGAATATCTTCTTTTTGAATCATTTCATCTGCGAGCGGTGAAACAATCACTTCTTTTCCGCGCTTTATCGCCACAATATTAATGCCATATCTCGCTCTAATATCGAGATCTAGAAGAGAATGCCCTGCAAGCCTGCTGTTTGCAACGATTTCAATGAGGCTGTACTCATCTGACAGCTCAAGATAATCTAATACGTTGTTGGAGATGATTTTATGTGCAATTCGTCTGCCCATGTCCCGCTCTGGATGAACGATGCGATCAGCTCCAATTTTATTTAGCACCTTTTCATGGTAATCGTTTTGCGCTTTTACTGTGACCATTTTAACGCCAAGCTCTTTCAGCATGATCGTCGTTAAAATACTGGCCTGAATGTTTTCACCAATCGCAACGATGACATGGTCAAAATTGCGAATGCCGAGATTTTTTAAAACAGATTCGTCCGTCGAATCACCAATGACCGCATGTGAGGCAATTTTCGCGTATTCGTTCACTCGATCTTCATTCATATCCATGGCCATGACTTCAAGTCCTTCTTCGCTCAGCGCCTTGCAAATACTTCCGCCAAAGCGTCCAAGACCAATGACTGCATATTCCTTTTTCATGTTCAGACTCCTTTTATCTCACTTACCATGCATTTTACTACGGTTTGATTAATGAATCCATATGCGAGCGAATTTTTTTGCGGAACGCTTCACTTAAGTAAAGATCTGCTCCTTTTTCAATTTCACTGCGGTAATGACCTGGCGGAGCAATTTCTTCGCTCTTTTGAAGAACAAGAAAGGTTAAACAGTCCACATATATTTGATCACCTATTTTGACATCGACAAAAGCTGGACGATATGTGCCCTCATATACACCTTCTCGTTTGTACAAATATCGAATGGCATCAAAAGGAACCTCATATAAAACGCCCTCTGTTTCTCCGCCATCTTCTACCATATCGGCTCTAGATCCATCAGGTCTCACCAATGTAAATCTAGTTGTAAAGCCGTTCAGTGCACCGCCCCCGATAATTTGTTTAAAATAATGATCGACCTCCGCCAGTTTAAATCTTGCATCATCCATACAGGAGCCATAGGCAAAATAATAGAAGGATGCCGGCTTCTGCTGCCACATTCTATATTCCTTCCAGCAGCCGCTCTCGATCTCCTTCAGCGATGATGCTTTCTGCTTTGGTAAAGTGTATGTAATAGCCGCCACCGGCCCTTGGTCTGTCATGACATCGACCACCTGCTTGTCATACCCTTCCTCAAGTAAATCTATCTTATTCAACGTGCTTGTGGTTACCTCGTACAATTCTCCATATACTGTGCCTTTTTCTTCAGGAACGCACGCAGGGTACCCATGACCTGTATCATAGATTCTGCCACTGATCCAAGCTGATTTAGCTAATGGTCTGCTTTCTTTCATATACTTCTCATGGTGCCCTTCATGCTGCAGAAGCGTCCCATATACAAATAAAGCTTTCATTGTCATGAAATCACGCCCTCTCGCCTTGCTGCTGTCTGCTTTTTTGACACACAGGTAAATAGATATGAAAAGCTGTACCTTTACCCAGCTCACTAGACACATCCATTCTACCATGGTGATCTTTTAAAATCGTTGCACAGATGGTGAGACCAAGCCCCGTCCCTTCTGTTTTCGTGGAGAAGAAAGGATCATATATTCTCTGAATATCCTCCTCAGACATCCCTTTTCCTTCATCTTGAATGGTAATTTTCCATTCGTTCATCAATTTTTCTGTTGATATGTATATGCTTCCGCCTTCGGGCATTGCCTCAATGGCATTTTTGATTAAATTAATGAACAGCTGCTTCATTTGGTTAGCGTCTGCTAATATAACACCGGCATCCTGCTTTTTAAAAGGCTGTTTAAGATCAATATTCGAAAGGACTGCATTCGTTTTTAGCAATGTAATGACCTGCTCTAACAATCCATGAAGCTGAACTTCTTGAAAATGGACCGACTGCGGCTTTGCCAGCACAAGCAGCTCACTTAAAACAAAATCAATCCGTTTAATTTCGGAAAAGATAATGTCAAAATAATCGGTTCTTTCAGGATATTGTGTTTTCATCAGCTGCAAAAAGCCGTTTACTGAGGTCAGCGGATTTCTGACTTCATGAGCGATTCCAGCGGCTATTTGTCCTGCAACGGCCAGCTTTTGCGCCTGCATTTGCAATTGTTGATTTGATCTTTCAAGCTCAAGCTTTGCCAGCTTTTGTTTAGTAATATCTGCAACTGTTCCAATGCCTCCAGTAAACTGGTGCTTCTCATCAAAGTAGAGCTTATAATGTACATCTCCCCATACTTTCTTTCCTTCTTTGTGAAGAAGCTGCAGCTCGATCCGTCCTGAATCCTTATGCTCTTGGATGACAGATGACAAATGCTGAATAACTCTTTCTTCTTGATCAAAGTACTGATTGTACATCGTACCTAGACATTCATCTATGTCATAGCCGGTCATTTGTTTCCATGCTTGATTTAAGAAAATGATTTGCCCTTTTTCATTTGTTTCAAAGACGATTTCTTGCAAGTTATCTGTAATTCGATTCAGCCGCTCTGTCAGTTCGTGTGCTTCTTTTTCTCTCTTATTTAGGTCTGACACCAGTAAATTCAAACGGTCTACATAACCTGAGACAACCCAGATCCCTGCTAACACAACAACTGTAAAGGCTAGATCGAGCGGCCAATTAATTTGATAGCCGCCTAGATAATAAAAGAAATCCCAGCTTAAGATTAAGATAAATGCAAGAACAGATAACATGATCCGTACTTGATATGTTTTGTTCAAATGATTCCACCTGCCGCCCTGAGATTCTTTGTCAATTGTACCATTTTCCACTTATTTTTTGAGGGAGATGGGGCATTTTTAAGGAACTTTTTTAAAGAAAAATAGCCTGTTCTCAGCACAAAGGAAGAGAGCAGGCTATTTTGATTACTGCTGAAGAGCTTCTTGCAGCTCTTTTAACAGCAGTTCTGCGCCTTCAGCGCTTAATGTAATTTGACCATTTCCGTATTCATGGTTCTCTGATGTAATCTCACCAGTCATGAGACAAACACCCTCTGGCTGATATTTTTTCAAGACGATTTTATCTCCATCTATAAAAAATTCCATACTGTCTTTAATAGCGATATCAAGTGCTCTTCTCAATTCGATTGGCATGACAATACGCCCTAGTTCGTCTACTTTTCTTACGACTCCGATAGATTTCAATTTCGTTCCCTCTTTCTTTCATTAGCTCAAGATCAATCTGTTTTTCACCAATTGATATATCGTAGACGTAAGAGATTCTTAAAAGGTTTCTCCTCGATAAAAATTTTTTTCATAAAAGAAAAAACAAAGGGAAAATTTATTATGATTGTCAAAATGATACTTGAATTTTACAGATTCATTTCAAGGTCATCACAAACCCCCACAAATGTCATCAACCCTCTGAACTTTTAAATGTAAAATTGTTTAAAACAGCAAAAATAGAGATTGGGTGAAAACATGTTTCAAAATGCCGAAATTGGAATTGATTTAGGAACAGCTAACATATTGGTTTATAGTAAAAATAAGGGAATTATTTTAAATGAACCGTCCGTCGTGGCAGTCGATACAGAAACAAAGACTGTACTTGCCGTCGGATCAGAAGCAAAAGAAATGATCGGGAAAACACCTGGGAAAATTGTTGCGATCCGTCCGATGAAAGACGGTGTCATCGCTGATTATGATATGACAACAGATTTACTTAAACAAATCATGAAAAAAGCAGGAAAAAATATCGGGTTTACCTTCAGAAAGCCAACTGTCGTTGTATGTACACCTTCTGGTTCAACGGCTGTTGAGCGCCGCGCGATCAGCGATGCTGTGAAAAACTGCGGAGCAAAACATGTGCATTTAATTGAAGAACCTGTTGCAGCTGCAATCGGGGCTGATCTTCCGGTAGACGAGCCTGTTGCGAACGTTGTAGTCGATATTGGCGGCGGAACAACAGAAGTTGCGATCATTTCGTTTGGCGGCGTTGTCTCTTGTCATTCGATCCGAATTGGCGGCGATCAGCTGGATGAAGATATCATTACGTTTGTCAGAAAGAAATATAACCTATTAATCGGCGAACGGACTGCCGAGCAGGTGAAAATGGAAATTGGGTATGGTCTTATTGAGCATGAGCCTGAATCATTAGAAGTGCGCGGGCGTGATCTTGTGACAGGTCTGCCAAAAACGATCACACTTGTCTCTCATGAAATTCAAGGCGCCATGCGCGAATCACTTCTTCATATTTTAGAAGCAATTCGTGCTACATTAGAGGACAGCCCTCCAGAGCTAAGCGGGGATATTGTAGACCGCGGCGTTATTTTAACTGGCGGCGGTGCTCTTTTAAATGGAATACAAGAATGGCTTTCTCAAGAGATTGTTGTTCCAGTTCATATTGCAGCCAATCCACTTGAATCTGTTGCAATTGGAACAGGCCGTTCATTAGAAGTGATCGACAAATTGCAAAAAACTTTAAAATAATCTTCTTGTTCTACTTCTTTTTTCGTCATTTCGATCATATTGTGAGAAATGGATAAACGTGAAGGAGGAAGAACATGTTGCTTGATTTAGGTAAACGGGTCGTTGTCACAGTCATTTTAACGGGTATTATTTTAGGAGGAATGAGCTTGTCGTTTTCACATATGCCGCCTTCTAATGCACAGCCTGTGAAACAACTGAACCGCTAAAAAAGCCGCACGAACGCGGCTTTTTTATTTTGGCTTTAAGCGTGCTCCCCATTTTCCTTTTCGGTCTTAAATCTGATATGATGAACATGACTAAAGGAGGGTTTTTATGAGTTCATTTGAAAAACAACTAGATCAATATGCAAAGACCATCGTTGAAGTTGGTGTGAATGTTCAAAAAGAACAAGAAGTCGTCGTATCTGCATCTACTGAATCTGCAGACCTTGTTCGTCTTGTCGCGAAACATGCGTATGAGCGCGGGGCGAAAAATGTACATATCCGCTGGAGTGATGGTATTCTTGCTCGTTTAAAATATGAACATGCACCGCAAGATGTGTTTGAGCAATTCCCAGAATGGGAAGCACAGATGATGGAAACCATCGCAAAACGCGGCGGCGCTTTTATCACGATCTTGTCAGAAAGCCCTGACCTTCTGCGGGGCATTGATTCGAAAAAAATCGCTGCACAGCAAAAAGCCGCTGGATCCGCCCTTCATACATATCGCCAGTACGTTCAATCAGACAAAGTGGCTTGGACGGTCGTAGGCGCTGCATCAAAAGAATGGGCGAAAAAGATTTTCCCTGATCATACAGATGAAGAGGCTGTCACTTTATTGTGGGATCAAATCTTTAAAGTCGCACGCGCTGATCAAGCAGATCCTGTTGAAGCTTGGAAAAATCACGATGCGTCATTAAATGAAAAGGTCAAAATACTCAATGAACGCCACTATCACAAGCTTCATTATGAAGCACCAGGCACAGACTTAACGATCGAGCTTCCAGAGCAGCATATTTGGGTAGGTGCTGGCAGCGTAAGTGAACGCGGCGTCTCCTTCATGGCCAACATGCCGACAGAAGAAGTCTTTACCGTACCGAAAAAAGACGGTGTAAACGGGACAGTCTCAAGCACAAAGCCGCTCAGCTATGCTGGAAACATCATTGATGAATTTTCATTAACCTTTGAAAATGGCCGGATTGTGGATGTGAAAGCAAAAGAAGGCGAAGATATTTTGAAATCTCTCGTTGAAACAGATGAAGGCTCTCATTATCTAGGTGAGGTTGCCCTCGTACCAGATGATTCACCAATTTCTAACTCAAATATTCTTTATTACAATACACTTTACGATGAAAATGCATCAAACCACCTTGCCATCGGCAGTGGATATGCGTTTAATATCGAAGGTGGAAAAGAGATGAAACGAGAAGAATTGGATGCAGCGGGTGTGAACAGCAGTATTACACACGTTGATTTCATGATTGGTTCAAAGGAAATGAATATTGACGGAATCACAAAAGACGGGAAACGCGAACCGATCTTCCGAAATGGAAACTGGGCGATTTAATCAAAAAAGACATCCATAGGATGTCTTTTTTTGTTATGCGTACAGCTCTTCGAGTCTTTTTTGGATATCTTGATCTGATAAGAACTCATCATATGTTGTTTGTTTATCAACGATACCATTTGGCGTCACTTCGATAATCCGGTTTGCGACTGTTTCAACAAACTGATGGTCATGAGATGAGAAGAGCATAGCTCCTTTAAAGCTCATGAGGCCGTTATTCAGCGCTGTAATGGATTCTAGGTCTAAGTGGTTCGTTGGCTCATCCAGCAGCAAAATATTCGCTCCAGACAGCATCATTTTTGATAACATACAACGAACCTTTTCTCCTCCTGATAAGACACTTGCTTTTTTCTTCACTTCTTCCCCAGAGAAAAGCATACGTCCTAAGAAACCACGCAGGAAGCTTTCACTTTGATCATTCGGAGAATATTGACGAAGCCAATCAACAAGATCAACGTCGTTCCCTTCAAAGTATTCACTATTGTCTTTCGGGAAAAAGGCTTGTGACGTTGTGACGCCCCATTTAAATGATCCGCTGTCTGGCTCCATTTCACCAGCAAGGATTTTAAATAAAGTGGACACAGCAAGCTCATTACGGCTTAAGAACGCAATTTTATCTTCGCGATTCATAATAAAGCTGACGTTATCCAGTACTTTTACACCATCAATTGTTTTTGATAGACCTTCTACTTGAAGAACATCATTTCCGATTTCACGCTCTGGCGCAAAATGAACATACGGATATTTACGTGAAGACGGCTTAATGTCGTCTAAAGAGATTTTATCAAGCAATTTCTTTCTTGATGTCGCTTGCTTCGATTTAGAAGCGTTCGCACTAAACCGGGCAACGAATTCTTGAAGCTGCTTAATTTGTTCTTCTTTTTTCTTATTTGCTTCTTGGCTTAGTTTCAGCGCTAACTGGCTGGACTCATACCAAAAATCATAGTTACCGACGTATACTTGGATTTTCCCGAAATCAAGGTCCGCAATATGTGTACATACTTTGTTTAAGAAGTGACGATCATGCGAAACAACGATGACGGTATTTTCAAAGTTAATGAGGAACTCTTCAAGCCACTGGATCGCTTGTAAGTCCAAGTGGTTCGTTGGCTCATCAAGAAGAAGAACGTCAGGCTTACCAAATAAAGCTTGAGCTAAAAGAACTTTTACCTTTTCTGAACCGCCAAGCTCAGACATTTTCTTCGATTGAAGGCTTTCAGGAATGCCAAGACCCTTTAATAGGATCGCTGCTTCACTTTCAGCTTCCCAGCCGTTTAATTCAGCAAACTCACCTTCAAGCTCCGCTGCACGAATCCCGTCTTCATCTGAGAAATCAGGTTTCATATAGATCGCATCTTTCTCCTGCATCACATCATATAGACGTTTGTGACCCATGATGACGACTTTTAACACTTCAAACTCTTCGTATTCAAAGTGGTTCTGTTTTAAAATCGCTAAACGCTCACCAGGACTCATATGAACATCGCCCGTTTGAGCTTCAATTTCTCCAGAAAGAATCTTTAGGAACGTTGATTTACCAGCTCCATTGGCACCAATTAATCCGTAGCAGTTGCCAGGAGTGAATTTAATATTTACTTCTTCAAATAGTTTACGATCAGCAAAGCGCAAACTAACGTTATTTACTGCAATCATTTATTAATCCTCCATCACTCATTCATCATTATGAAGTATAACATGAATAACGCTTGATAGAAACGTCTCTCGCTAAGAACGAAGGCTTTTTGTCTATTATGGTATAATAAACAGGAATGATTGATTGAAGGAGTTCGTGCGATTTGAGATTACTCACACTGATGGAATACTGTTTATTGATTTTCTTTATGGGCATTTATTTATCTGCAACAGGTTTTAATGCGAAGGACTTTGGCCTTTATATTGGGCTTGTCCTCATTTACACACTGGTCCACATCTTTTCCAAACGTTTTTTACAAAAGCGGGGCAAAGAAAATCAAAAGATCGGATTGTTTCGATCCGTTTTAGCCATTACCGGATCTGTGTTCGTTTCTGTTCTTGCGATTGTGATCATTGTTTCAGTGCTCACGCCAAATTAAAAACGACCCTTCTGTAAGGGTCGCTCGTTCAAGTACCTTTCTCTTGCCCACGAGAAGGTGCTTTTATTTTGTCTGTCGAATGTCGCCAAATGGGAAGAAAACAAATTCTGATGTCCCGACAACCCGATCCTTTTCAATGAGGCCAAGTCCATTTCTGCTGTCCATGGAATTCAGTCTGTTGTCCCCCATTACAAAGTAATCGTTTTTCGGTACTTTCACTGGACCAAAATCTCCAGTTAAATGCACTTCATACTCTTTCGCATGCGCCTTGTTCTCTTTTAAATAAGGCTCATCTACTTTTTTACCGTTAATGTAAAGCGTATCATCCTTCATTTCAATCGTATCACCTGGAAGGCCGATCAATCGTTTGACATAATGAATCTTCTGACCATCTTTTCCATTAATAATCACAATGTCACCGCGTTTCACACCACCGAGATAGTTAATGGTTTTGTTGACAAACAGCTTTTCCCCATCATGAAGTGTAGGCTCCATTGACTCTCCTTCCACTACATACGGTTCAAATATAAATGTACGGATGAGCAAGACGAGCGCAAGTGCAATTAAAATGGCTTTGATCCATTCAAACAGTGAACTTTTCTTCTCTGTTTTGGCTTGCTTCGCATCAGATTGAATTTCATTTTCGTTTTGTTTGTTTTCTTCGTTCAAAATACTGCTTCCTCCTAAGACTTTCTACTAAAAGACATAAAACGTGAATTGAATAACTTTACTTTATCATATGTCATTTAAAAATTCACAAGACAACCATCTAATTAGATATTTTTTCCTAATTCACTGATGATTAAACAAAAAGAAGCACCGTTTTTTACGATGCTTCTCTTCTGCATTACGCTTCTTGTTGAACCGGTTTTTTCAAAATACCCAGTAAAATCGCTGTCACAACGGCACCGATTAAGATGCTGATGATATAAAGAACTGGATGATTTGTTACCCAGAAAACAAATAGTCCGCCATGCGGTGCAGGAAGCGTCACTCTAAAGAATTCCGTTAATCCGCCAGCAACTGCTGCACCAATAACAGCTGAAGGAATGACACGAAGAGGATCTGCCGCCGCAAACGGGATCGCCCCTTCCGTGATGAAGGCAGCTCCCATGAAGTAACATGTAATCCCTGCTTCACGGTCACGTTTTGAGAACTTATTTCTAAAGATCGTTGTTGCAAGTGCAATACCTAGTGGTGGAACCATTCCGCCTGCCATAATCGCAGCATGCGGTGCATAGTTGCCAGCAGCAATCATGGCAAGACCAAATGTGTAAGCCGCTTTGTTAATTGGGCCACCCATATCAATTGCCATCATACCAGCTAAAATAATACCCATTAAGACAAGGTTTCCAGTACCTAATGATTCAAGCCAATGTGTTAATCCGTCCATCACCATTTTCACTGGTGTGTTGACAATATAGTGCATGATAATGCCTGTGAAGAAAATACCGAATAATGGATAGAGCAGAACTGGTTTAATCCCGTCGAGTGTCTGCGGTACGAATGTGAATACTTTTTTGAGCAGCACAACGATATAACCAGCTAGGAAACCAGCAATCAGCCCGCCTAGGAACCCTGCACCTGCTGCTGACGCCATAAATCCACCGACCATACCTGGTGCAAAACCTGGGCGATCTGCAATACTCATGGCAATAAATCCAGCTAATACAGCAACGATCAAGGCAAGCGCATTGTCTCCGCCAATTCCTTTTAATACAGCTGCAAATGAATTAAATGAAGGGTCCTTAGGATCTGCTGAGTTAATCCCCCAGAAGAATGAAATTGCAACAAGGATACCGCCTCCGACAACAAATGGAAGCATGTTACTTACACCACTCATTAAGTGCTTGTAAAATCCGCTTCTTCCTTTGCCAGATGATTCATTTTCGTCTTTTGAAGAACTGCCGCCTGAACCTTTATAAATCGGTGCATCTTGATTGATTGCTTTTTCAATCAATTCCTGCGGACGGCGGATACCAGCTGTTACAGGCACTTCAATGACATGTTTGCCTTTAAAGCGTTCCATTTCAACTTGCTTGTCCGCTGCCACAATGATGGCTGGCGCTTCTTCAATTTCTTTTGCTGTAAGGGCATGTTTAATACCACCAGAGCCATTTGTTTCAACTTTAATGTCAATGCCCATTTCTTTTGCTTTTTCTTTTAAAGCATCTGCTGCCATAAATGTATGTGCAATGCCGGTCGGGCAAGCTGTTACTGCTAAAATTTTAGCAGGCTTTCCTTCTGCAGCCGGCTCCTCTTGAACTTCCTCTTCTTCTTCATCGTCTTGATCATGTGTATTGATGATCTCAATGATTTCATCTTCAGTCGCCGCTTCAAGGAGCTGCTTTCGAATTTCTTCACGCATAAGAAGTGTGGATAAACGAGAAAGTGCCTCTAAGTGCGTATTGTTTGCGCCTTCAGTTGCGGCAATCATAAAGACAAGATGACTCGGCTGCGCGTCCAGTGATTCATAATCTACACCAGCAGTTGAGCGGCCAAATGCAATGGCAGGCTCTTTTACACTTGCTGTTTTAGCATGCGGGATGGCAATTCCTTCGCCAATACCGGTAGAGCTCTGTTTTTCACGATTGATCACAGCTTCTTTGTAGCCCTCTTTATCATTTAACTTGCCGGCTGTATCTAAAACAGTGACCAGTTCTTCAATGACTGCTTCTTTCTGCTGGCTGTCTAATTGAAGCTTAATGGTATGCTTCGTGAGTAGTTCTGTAATTTTCATGATGACTCCTCCTTTAAATACGTGTGACTTTTACTTGTGGTAATAGTGTGTCGACAAGCTCTTTTGTGCCAAGCTCCTCAGAAAAAGCTGTTGCGCTTCCTGACGTGACACCAAGCTTAAATGACTCTTCAATTGAAAGACCTTTTGAAACGCCGGCTAAAAACCCTGCAACGACTGAATCCCCTGCTCCAACTGAATTAACGAGCGTTCCCTTTGGAACATTGGACTGATAGATTCCTTCTTTACTGAATAAAAGGGCGCCATCTCCAGCCATAGATACGATGACATGTTCAGCACCTTGTTCTAACAGCTTTTTCCCATAAGGAATTGCTTCTGCTGCTGATGAAATACTCGTCTCAAACATTTCACCCAGCTCATGGTGATTTGGCTTCATTAAGAATGGTTTCATATCTGCTGCTTTTTTTAACGCTTCACCAGAAATATCAAGAACAACTCTTACACCTTGCTCTTTGCAAACTTCAGCAATACGCTCATATGTGTTTTGAGGTAATGAAGAAGGAATGCTGCCAGCTAAAACAACGACATCTCCTTCAGTCAATGAAGAAAATTGAGATAGAAACGACTCAAATTGCGCTTCAGTAATAGATGGGCCGAGTCCGTTGATTTCTGTCTCTTCACCTGTTTTTAGTTTCACATTGATTCTTGTATCTTCTGACACCTCGTGAAAGGCTGTTTGTAATTGTTCGTTCTGTAGAAAATCTTGAATATATTTGCCTGTAAATCCACCAATGAATCCAAGTGCTTTTGATTCAACACCGTGACGTTTTAATAGCCTTGAGACATTGATTCCTTTACCACCTGGATATTTTTGATCATAGGTTGAACGATTTAAACCGCCGACTGCAAAATCCTCCACGTGTACGATGTAATCAACTGATGGGTTTAAAGTAACTGTATAAATCATGTTTTCACTACCTTTATAACCGTTTTTTCATGGTAATTATCGAATGAATCCTCTTTTGCGTCGTTTGTGATAATGGTGGCTTCCTGTAAACTAGCAAAGGTTGAAAACGATATTTCGCCAAACTTCGAGGCATCTGATAAGATATAGGTTTTTTTCGCCTGTTTCATGGCTCTTTTTTTCATGAGCGCTTCTTCTGGATCAGGTGTTGTAAAACCCGCCTCAGGATGAATGCCGTTTGTCCCAACAAAGCTTTTGTCAAAACGATAATTTTCCATCGCTGTCAAAGCTGCGGCTCCCACCATGGCTCCTGTTCGATGTTTCACTGATCCGCCTATCAAGTAAAAGGTAATGCCTTTTCTCATGAGTGCTTCAATGTGCATCACACCGTTTGTCACCACGACAATATCTTGATCTGGATCAATATATTCAATCATTTGCTGTGTGGTTGTACCAGCATCTAAATAAATACAGTCACCTTGTTTTAAAAGAGATGCCGCTGCCTCTGCTACTAATGACTTTTCTTGAAGGTTTTTGGCAGATTTCTCAAATACATCTGGTTCAAGGCGAATACTCGAAATCTTGGCTGCTCCCCCATGAACCCTTTTCAGAAATCCTTTTTCTTCAAGGGCTGATAAATCTCTTCTAATTGTAGATTCAGACGCATCCGTCATCATCGTTAAGTCCTGTATTTTAATGACATCATTTTCTTCTAAGCTGTCGATAATGAGTTGATGTCTTTCTGGTGTTAACACGAAAACACCCCTTTTGAAAACGTATTCATTTTGCGCGCACCTTTATTGTAATCGCTTTTTTCAACATTATCAATACAAAACAATCAAATACATTCAATAACTATCAAAATCTTTCACCATGGTCATCTTACCTTTATATGTACCATTTGTAAACTGAAAAATATGTGACATTAATGATGAAAGTCATGATATTAGCATTTCTATCATTTTTTATTTCATTCAATCGAACTAAAAAAAGCTTTTATGCGATTTGCATAAAAGCTTTTGATGAGTAATGAAGGCAAATGTAAACCGTTTGTATGCATTCTTCTTCTTCGAATTATTCATATCTGAGCGATTCAATGGGATCTAATCTCGCTGCTTTATTCGCAGGAATCAACCCAAAAACAATACCAATGAGCATACTAAACAGTACGCCTCCCGATACTACTTGCCAAGATACGAGTGACGGCCAGCCGGCAAAAAGTGATACTAACGAAGCACCGCCTAAACCAAGTGCGATCCCTATCAGCCCGCCGATGAGTGTTAAAACGACAGACTCAATTAAAAACTGAACGAGAATTTGAGCCCTTGTTGCGCCCATCGCCTTTCGAATACCGATTTCTCTTGTCCTCTCTGTCACAGAAACGAGCATAATATTCATCACACCGATGCCGCCGACAAGTAAAGAGATTCCGGCTATTGAGCCGATGATTGTTGTCATAACGGAGGTTATTTGACCGATTCCTTCTGCGATTTCTTCCATATTGATCATTTCGTAAGCATCTTCTGTATGATGATTTTCATTTAATAAGGCAGCCGCACTTTTTCCTACTTCCTTCATTTGATCCGCATGTGCGATTTGAATAGACAACTTATCATATTCATTCATACCAAATGTGGAAGTGAGCATCGCAAATGGAACATATATTTCATTCATATCAAATGAAAACATCCCTTTCTGTTTTGCTAGAACACCGATGACTTCAACTGGTTGTCCGTTCATCCAAATCAGTTTGCCTAATGCCTTTTGTCCGTTGAATAGTTCTTTTTGTAAGCCATCTGAGATGAGGGCAGCTCTTCTGCCGCTTCTAAAGTCAATATCTCTTAAATTCTGTCCTTCTGCGATTTGTAATGAATGTACATCCGTATACCCTTCATTTATACCGTTAACTGTCGCATCAACTGTCGTATCTTGAAATCTCAGCTGCATTCCTTGTGCAGTCGAGGAGGCGACCTGCTTCACCCCGTTGATTGTCCTAATGCTTTTTATGTCTTCCTCAGTAAATGCGGCTTCGAATAAGGCATTTGGATTTGCATTTAACTCTTCGTCAGAAGGCGTATATGTCATATCAATGGTATTGTTTGGACCTGAAATCGATCCTTTTAACATTTGCTCACCGCCTTGACCAATCGCCACGACTGCAATGACTGATCCAACACCAATAATAATCCCAAGCATCGTTAAAATAGAACGTAATTTATGAGCTAAAACCGAATTCAGCGCTATTTTGATATTTTCAAAGAGTTTCATTCATAGCGTCCCCTTGTATCCATCTATCTTCAACAAGCCGTCCATCTCTCACAACGACCGTCCGATTTGTATACGCAGCTATTTCTTCTTCATGGGTGACAAGCACAATCGTTGTCCCTTCCTCATTCAGCTGTGTAAACTGTTCCATAATTGAGATGCTTGTTTTTGAGTCGAGAGCACCAGTCGGTTCATCTGCTAAAATAAGCTGAGGTTTATTGACAATCGCTCGTGCAATTGCCACCCTTTGCTTTTGTCCTCCTGACAACTCACTTGGCATATGTTTCATTCGATCTGCCAAACCAACCTTTTCAAGTGCCAATTCCGCACGTTCTTTTCTTTCCTTTTGGCTGATCCCAGCGTAAATCATCGGCAGTTCCACATTGCGCCTCGCATTTAACCTTGGCAGCAGGTGAAATTGCTGAAAAACAAATCCGATGGATTGATTTCGAATGACCGCGAGTTCTTGATCCTTTGCTGCTGACAGCTCTGTACCTTGAAAATGATAATGTCCTTTCGTCGGGCGGTCTAAACAGCCAATAATATTCATTAATGTTGACTTTCCAGAGCCGGACGGGCCCATAATGGACATATACTCGCCTTTTTCAATGACAAGATTCATGTCACTTAATACATCAAATGTTTCGTGTGCGACCTCATAGCTTTTTGTCACGTTGGAAAGCTGAATCATTCAGCATTCACTTCCATTCCGTCATACATGTCATCTGTTGGATGAACAATGATTTGATCCTCTGCCTTGACACCTTTTGTCACTTCAAGATCATGACCTGACGTTTCCCCTATGACCACTTTTACTTTTTTCAGTACATTTTTTCGAACAACATAAACGTATTGTCCATCAGTCTCTTTTTTTACTGCTGTTTCAGGAATCGTTTGCGCTTGGCGCTTATCTGTTTCAATTTCCATGATCATTTTAAAACCAGGTTTCGCCTCAGGTTTCTTTCCCTTTATTTCAATTTCAACAGGATATTGAACCGTTTGATCGCTCGAAGTTGATTCAGCTGCTGTCTGGACAGGAACAGCGCCCACTTTTTTCACGACTCCTTGCCAGCTCTTCCCGCGAATGACATCAGACGTTACCTTCACTTTTTGTTTCTTTTTGATTTTTATGGCATCATACTCTGAGATCAAACCCCGCACGATCATTTTTTTCTCATTACCAATATGGATGACCGGCTGCCTTTCTTCCGGCCCCCCTGCCCCGGCCTCTTGCTCAATGGAAATCACTGTTCCATCAATTTTACTATGTACGGTTAAATCTTCTATTTGCGCCTTTACTTTTTCTTGGCTGATCTCTGCTTGCTTTTGTTCTAATTCAGCCGCTTTCATTTCTAATTGAAGCTGATCTCGCTCGCTTTTGGCATTAGCTTCAGATCCGCCTGCTTTTTTCTCATCTAATTCACTCAGCCTATTTTGCAATTGTTCCAGTTTTAATGTACTTGACTCAGCGGCTAGCGCTTGCTGCTGCTCCTCAAGCTCCAGTTCCTTATTTTCATATGTAAGAAGCGGCGTTCCAGCCTTTACCTTTTCCCCTTCTTTCACAGCAATTCCCTTCAATTTCCCCTTTTCCTCTTCTTCATAGATAAACTGCTCTTCAGAGAATGAAAGTGTCCCGGGTGTCATCACCGTAGATGTGATTTCTTTTGACGTGAGTTTGACTGTTTTAATCGCTGCTGTAGAAGCAGGTTTTGCTTGGTTTTTCGCAATATTAAATCCAATAAATAGCCCAATCACAATAATTAAAATAGATCCGATGATGATTTTCTTTCTCATAAAAACCTTCTACCCCCAGCTTACTGATATGTTAATTGCTGTTCCTACATATTGAAAAATTAACGATAAGATATAAAAGACGCCTATAATCACCCAAGAAATTCTCGGTGATATACGCCCCACTTTGATGAATAAAAAGCCTGTTAAAACAAGATTCCAGATCACAAATAGATCAATATTGGCTAACACCGCATGCCATGGACCAGAAATTCGAATGAGCGCGTTTAACGAGGTAACCGTGATGTCTTTTGGAACATGAAAAAAGATTACTGCGAAATGAGAAATAATCGTCCCAATGATCGTAACGGGAGTAATGAACAGGACCGCTGAAAACAGCTGCCGAAATGATGCATCACCTTTCGCTAAAAATACGATGAACTTATATATAGCAGCATTGATGACAATCCCAAAGACCAGACCAATAAGCGTCACCACATAAACAACAGGTACCGGCAAGCTTAAATCTGCCCACATTCCCTTATTTACAAGCTCAGACAAATAAGTCACAACGACTGTTAAAAGAAGTACACAAGATAATGGCCACCAAACAACTGGATTTTCCCATACTCTTTTCAGGTGCTCTGATGGTCTTGTACTCACTCCAATGATCGTAGGTTTTTGCATGTTTTCATTCATCAAATGTCATCCTCTCCATGTCAAACAAGTATGTAAACGCATAATGACGCTCTTTTTCTTTCTATTTTATCAAAAGATTGCCAATAAGTGACCGATCATTTGATTTTCTTATTTTTCTTGAGAAAAATTTTTATCTATTATTCTATTTTCACGAATGAAACTCTTCAAATGCCCCCTTGGTCCAACCATATTCATATCAAGAATCGTGCTTTTATTGAATTCAAAACATTTTATTAAGTAAACAATATGTCTTTCGGAATAAATATCCTTTTCTTTTGGATTCGCATGGTCTTAGATAGACACAACAATTTTTTGTTAAAATAATCCTAGTAATTTCGACAAATCCCGGCTTTATAGGACTATGATTGGTTTCTTTTACAGAACAAATAAGCCTTTAGTATCAATACTTTCATATTAAAAAATTAAAAATAAAAGGATTTTACTTGATCAAAAGTTATTTTTTCATATAATGTAAAATAGAGGTAGGTTAAATGATAGTGGAAATGGAGTCAAGTGAATGTTAAGAGAAAAATTGAAAATGCAATTGATTTTACTGTATGAAAAGGAACAAGAAGCATGGCAATACTTTCGAAAGGAACGAGAATCGATTTATCATGAACTCAAATTACTTGATATGAAAGAAAGCAGACCTTCTAATGACAAAATATACTACGCCGCAAGATGTGTAGATATTATTAAAGAGAAAAAGGGAAGCATTGTGAGCACAAAGGAATTAAAGGAACAGCTTCAAGCCCAAACAGATTTCAATGTGAGACGAATCAGCGAATTGTATGATCTCATTCAGCAGCTCGACCCTCACATTTCTAAAGCAAGAAGGGGATGTTTTATTTACGAAGATCACACCCAAATACCTCTACAAACTTTTCACACATAAAAAATTGGTTACAGCCGGGTGGCCATAACCAAATCCTCTAATATCTATTATCCACCACTTACAGGAGGAATGAGTGCAACAGTGTCCCCGCTACGCACTTCAGCATTTTCCCTCGTATATATTTCGTTGACTGCAACCATCACGTTTTGTGCAGCATCAACACCATATACCTCCTGTAATTCTATTTTAATCTCATCAACCGTTGTTTGATCTTTTTGAATGATGATTTGTTGTTTACCGGCCTTCTCAGCAAGGCCGGCGAACAATAATACATTAATCATGCTGATCACCTTCTTTCTCTGCAAGTTGAAGATTGCTAGGTTTACCTTCTGGATATGAAACCGTTTCAAGCTGATCACCTATCCAGGCCTCTCCGTCTTCCCAATATTCTTTTTTCCAAATGGGAACGATTTCCTTGATTCGTTCAATGGCATACTCATTGGCTTCATAGGCAGCCTTCCTATGAGGAGACGAAACGGCGATCGCAACAGCAATATCCGTTATCTCAAGTGTTCCAATTCGGTGCACAATCGCTGCTTCAGCGTCAGGCCACCGATTCTTTATTTCTTGTCCAATCTGCCTTAGCATGCTTTCTGCCATTGGTATGTATGCTTCGTACGTTAAACGCAATGTTTTCTTGCCATTTGTCCATTCTCTGACCGTCCCGATAAACGTCGTAATCGCTCCTGCCTTTCGTCTTGTCACATGCTGAATCAATTCGTTTACCTCAATCGGCGTTTTTGTTATTTTAAAAAGTTCGCTCAAAACGCGCCGCCTCCCTTCAATAAGTGAAAAGCAAATGTCATCCCGCGCTTATCAAAAGCTGAAAACACAGGAAACGGGTAATTTTTGATTAATTGGTCCTCTTGAGAAAAATAAATAGCTGCTTGTAAATTAGAAAGTGTCGAAAGGTCAATAAGCTCCTCTTCATTCTTTACACAAACGATTTTGCGATAAGGCGCCTGTTTGTACCCCTCTATGAGCACAGCGTCTAACGGAAGATGCTGACACATGTTGAGCAGCTGCTCTAACGTGATGTGCTGCATCGAAAAGTGAAATTCACCCTCTCCTTCAACACCTGCGGCATATGCACCTGCTTGTACATATCGATCGGTATCTTTTTCTTTGAAAAGACGATCTGGTGTCCCGCCATGTCCATGGTGTTTAAAGCAGCCTAGCTTCAGCCCTTCACGTTCAGCCAGCTGACATAGCTTTTCGATCAAGGTAGTCTTGCCGCTATTTTGATAACCGACCACCTGTAATATGCTTAATTTGTCATCCAGCACGAGGAACCACCGCCTTTGTGCTGAAACAGCAGAATATCAACTTGATCACCTGCTTGAAAACCTCTTGTTCCCCCAGGCAGCACGATGAAACAGTCAGCCTCTGCAATAGAGGTCACTGCACTTGATTTATCAAGACCTGTAGGAGTCACACTGATCTGACTGCCAGTGAATTGAAGGGCAGCCCTGACAAATCGAGTGAACGGATTGGCTTTTGGAAAATCATGTGTGAGTTTCGCCTCAGCAAAAGCAGGAAACGGATTTTCTTTCATATACCATTTATAAATGATCGGCTTCACAAATAATTCAAAGCCCACAAAACAGGCAGCAGGATTTCCGGACAGCCCAAACAGCAATTGACCATTTGGCATTACAGCAACAGTCGTCACACTTCCAGGTCTCATGGCTACTTTATTAAACAGGACCTTGGCTCCCAGCTTTTCATAAATGGCAGGCAGAAAGTCAAAATCACCCACTGACACACCGCCTGTTGTGATCAGAATGTCTACCTTACTTATGGCTGCTTTTACTGCATGATAACTTTTGTCAAAATCATCGGAGACTCCGCCTAAATCAAGCGGCTCAGCTCCTGCCTCAAGTACCTGCGCATAGACCGTACTAAGATTACTATTTCTAATCTTGCCGTCCACCATGGCATCACTTACTTGAAGAAGCTCTGTGCCCGTTGAGATAATGCCAATCAACGGTTTTTTGACAACTGGCACTACCGCATATCCGAATGTCGCTAATAGAGCTGTGACGCCAGAAGTGACGTCTGTTCCTTTTTTGACCATCACGTTTCCTTTGAGTACCTCTTCTCCTTGACGAGAAATATTGTCTCCCTTTTTCAGCGGTCTTTTCAGTGACATGAATGATTTGCCGTCTTTTTCGAAAGCCTTCGTCAGTTCGATCATGATGACGACATTTGCTCCATTTGGAATTTTTGCCCCTGTCATAATACGGATAGCCTGAAAGGGACCGATGGTTTTTGCTGAGACCATTCCTGCACCAATATGATCAATGACCTCGAATTCAACTGGATGCGCACTTGACGCTTCTTTTGTATCTTCTGCCCGAAGTGCAAAGCCATCATAAGGAGAACGATCAAATGCCGGAACATCATGGTCTGCCAAAATATCTTCTGCAATAAACCGTCCAAGGCTATCCTTTAAAGGGACCCATTCTATTTCTCCATGTTTTTCGTATTGGTGAACTTTCTTTATGGCCTCTTCTACTGGTATTGGCTGCCGTCTTTCCATCACACTTCACTCCTATATCCCTAGCAGTCTTGCTAGTAATGAATTGGCTTCTTTTTCATCATTTGTCCCATGGATTAATGCACGTCCTCCTTTAAAACAGACCATCCGATAATTTTCGTATCGTACATGGATTAAGAAGTCGTTCACTTCCACCTCACATATAGATGAGAGCCGCTCTTTCATATGCTGAAATGATAGTTTTGCTAAATCCTTTGAAACAATTTGAACGGTGTCACGTCCGCAAAGGACCGTGGATTTTTTACGCTGGTCATGTAAATAAGGATAGGTTCTTACCGTGCCGCAAGTTGGACAGTTCTTTTCTTTAGTGCGAGATAAATCCATTTTAAATGATGTGGACTGCCAAAGATCAAACGTGACAAATTTTCGCTCGATATGCTCTTCATGCCCTGTTAAATATTTGAGTGCCTCTGTTTGCTGATAAGCAGAAACCATTTGAACGGCAGGTGAAATAATCCCCGCTGTATCGCACGTCAAGCCGCCAACGGGCATTGCCGTGAACACACATGATAAACATGGCGTTTTATCTGGCAATATGGTCATATACATCCCCTGACTGCTCACACAAGCGCCATATATCCACGGCGTCTTTGTTTCTAGAGATAAATCATTCATGACCATTCTTGTCTCAAAATTATCAGTTGCATCAATGACGATATCTGCTCTCTGGAATAACGGCCTTAACAGCTCCGCCCCTGCATCTTCAATCAGAGCGTGTATGGTCACTTCATGATTGATCTGCTCGAGACGTTTTTTTGCCGCAGCTGCTTTTGGCACATGTGCCTTTGCATCATGTTCCGTGTACAGCTGCTGCCGCTGTAAATTTGAAAATTCCACATAATCACGATCGACAATCGTCAGCGTACCGATGCCGGACCGGACAAGCCCTTCCGCAGAGGCGGTACCAAGTGCACCTGCTCCAACGATCAGAACATGACTTTCAGCCAGCGCATGCTGTCCTTTTTCCCCAACCGGAGGGAACAAGATTTGTCTTGAATATCGGTCATTCAATGCTGTTCTCTCCTCACCGTTTTTTATGTATCATATCATACCGTTTTCAGGTAAATCGCTTCTTTTATTGATATTACGAAATTCGTCTGATGTCACGTTTAGTTCTTCTTCTGAAACGATGCGCACATGAAGCTTTTGAAGCAAGTCCTTGACGGCAAATTGATTCTCCTTTAAACACGCGCGGATAAACGGCAGAGAACGGCGGTGATAAAGCGCAAATAAAGGCTGTAATCTGCCCTGAACAAGCGGGATGATGGCGTCTGCGTGCTCGCTGCAATAAGACGATAACACTTCCGCTGTTTCCTTCCGTATGAAAGGCATGTCACATGCCGTCACTAAATACCAATCTGCTTCTTGCTTTTGCATCGCCGTATATATGCCAGCAAGTGGTCCGCATCCACGCACCTCGTCATCATCTAACCACACACTTTGTTCACCACTTGCTTTGAAAAAAGAAAGAAGTGATGGATGACTGATGATGACCGTCTGCCCTTCTAAAAGCTGCTCTTTCACATGCTCATATAATGGTTTCCCTTGATACATATGACTTGCTTTTGGCTCTCCAAAGCGTCTGGAAGCTCCTCCAGCTAAAATTACATTCACTACGTGCATCCCCTAAGGCCTCCTTTGACATGGTTGTTCTAATCGCACTCCTTTCGCATACTTTATTGGTAACATGAATAAGGAGGGTCTATCGATGAACAGGCGCAATGCTTCTCCCCTATTCCATGATTTATCTCAAGAGAATTTATACTTAAAAGCTGAAACTGCCAAATATCAACAAATGATCTCTGATTTACAGTCCTCATATACGTATTCTAAAAATAAGAAGTTAACTCAAGAATATCATGAGATGAAAAAGAATTTCACGCAATTAAAACAACAATTGGATGAAATGACCAATGATCAACATGATGCTGCCTCAAAAATACAGAATCTCTCCTACAGCAAATCAGAATTATTACATAAAATTGTCCTTCTTCACGAGATGCTGCAAAAGGAAACCTATCATAGAAGAAAAGAAACCGAAGAAAAACACAGGCTGCATTTGAAAGTTGTCAAATATAAAGAAATCTCCCAACAATTAAATGAACGGATAGAGGATCAAGATAAACGACTTGCAAAAGAGGAGAAAAAAGGAAATACTTTATCCGCTGTGATTGAGAAGCTGCAGCAAACATTGGGGGATAAAAACGCAGATCTCCATGTATTACAGGAAGGCGTCAGACACCTTCAAGAGCGTTTTTATGAAACACAGGAGAAATTACTGCAAATTGAAAAAGCAAAAGAAGCGATTTTTTACGAAACGCTCACAAGCTATCAAAAACAGTTAGCAGAAAGCGAAGAATGGATCGCCTCTCATTTTGCTGATATTGACCAGTCAGCACAAACAAATGCACAGCCATTCTCACGAGACCGCATCCTGCAAACGACAGAAGAAATCGAACCGATCTTGAAGAAACTCAACGAACAAGTTCAAACACTTCAGGAACAAGTCGATGCAGTGCAGCGTAATGGAGAGGTCATGACAGTCAAAATCGACGGCTTCAAAAAACAGCGTGATCACCTGCCTAAGGAACGCAAAATTGTCTATACAGTTGATCAAAAGAAGTAATTCTCGAAATAAAAAACTGCTGGCTTTACGCCCAGCAGTTTTTTATTTATTCGTCTTCTGTTTGAATGTCGCCTTCTAAAATATACTGTCCGCGATAAGGCTTCTTCACTTCAGGGTACATTTTAATTAAACTTTGCATAAACGTTGTCATATTTGGGATTTCAAGACCGCTCTCTTTTTCGATCTCTTTTTGAAGCTCTGAGCTTTTAATCGCTGCATTATGACGCTTTAACGTTTTAATCGCAGCTTCACGAAGCTTCGCTGCCTTTGAACCAGGGCGGGCTGTGCCTCTTCTGCGTCTTGTCGATCCTTCAGGAATACCTACAGGTGCACCGTTTAGCTGTCCTGTTCCTAAAGAAGATGATTGTGGTTGTGCCGGCTGCTGGTAGCTTCTCATTTCTTGCGCAGCAAGCTCAGCTAATACAGGGAGTGAATCCGTCTTTCTCTCTGTACGCACTTCTTTTTTTGTATCTGACACTAGACCTGTTCCTTGACGGTCTAATTCTCTTAATTTTGCATAAATCGCATCTCGCTCAATTTGATATTCACGGATGACCTTTACTTCTGCCTCATTTAATTGTTCCAATCGTAAACGTAACGCTTCCCTCTCATTAAACAATGGATTTCCCCCTCATCATATAAAAAATATTCTATAGTAAATATTAGATTAGAAAACTAATTTTATCAACTATTTTTTTATCATTTTACAGTTTGCTAACAGATAGGTATTTTCAACTAAAATTTTGCCAAAGAGGAAAAATCGGCACCCATTTCATTGCCACTATAGGCTTTTGACAAACCTTAAAATATTGTAAAAAAATTGAATAAACGCTTATACTACTTGATTTATATAGTTATTTACCTAACTGAAATTTCTTTTGTGCAAAAACGTTCTGAATAGTAAAAAGTTAAAATCTTTACATTTTCATTTCAAAACAAAAATGTAAATAGGTCATTATACCTTTTTGTTTCAGGGATATTTTTTAATAAACTCCCTCATTTTCTCTTTTCTTAGGAATAACACCTACATAAAAGCTCGTCCAGTGCAATATGCCGCCTATTTTTGCCCATGAAAAAACCCCCATTAATGGGGGAGAGAAGCCTATTCTGCAGCCTTTTCAGACTCAGAAAGCACTCGGTTGACACGTTTTTCAAGCATTTTCATTCCGCTTCCGCCAGCTTGGAAGTGGCGCAATGCACCTGTTTTATCAAATACATAATATGCGGGTACATATTCGTTTTCAAAGGCTTCTGTTAAGTGATGATCACTGTCCACAAAGATTGGCTGCGTGATTTCATGCTCTTTCGCAACTTCTTTGATTTTTTCTAGATCTAGGTCATCTTCTGAACGAGGCATATGAACTGCCACAACGTTTAGTTGATCCTTGTATTCATCACGGAATTGATTGACTTGAGGCATTGCCTCTTTACAAAGATGACAGCTGACTGACCAGAAATGAATCAATGTTGGTTTGTCACCAATCAAATCTTCTTTTGTTACTTCTCCATTTAACCATTCTTTTGCACCAGTTAGTTCTGGCATTGGTTGACGTAATTTCATTATGAAGCGCCTCCATCCATTGTATGTGTCGAAACAAAAAGGTCTAACATTAGTTAGACCCTCCTGTTTCTTCAGCTATCAATTAAAGTGTTTTTTGTCCAGGTTTCCAGTTCGCTGGGCAAAGTCCACCAGTTTGTAATGCTTGAAGAACACGTAATGTCTCATCTACATCACGACCGATGTTGTTGTGGAATACTGTTTGGTATTGAAGTTCGCCTTCTGGGTTAATGATGAATAAACCGCGAAGAGCAATTCCTTCTTCTTCAATTAAAACGCCGTATTCTCTAGATACTGTGTGGTTTGTATCAGCAGCTAGCGGGTATTTTAATTCTCCTAGACCATTGTCTTTACGGTCTGTATTGATCCAAGCAAGGTGCGTGTGGATTGTATCAGTAGATACACCAATGATTTCTGCATCTAAATCTTCGAACTCATCATAACGATCGCTCATTGCTGTAATTTCAGTTGGGCAAACAAATGTGAAATCCATTGGATAGAAGAAAAGAACTGTCCATTTGTCATTCTTCATGTTTTCCTCTAAACTTACTTTACCAAATTCCTTGTTAGCAAGTACTGCTTCCATTTCAAAACGTGGAGCTTGTTTTCCTACAAAACGCTCTGCCATATGTAAATCCCTCCAAAAAATAATATCTTTATACAGGCTTCTTAGCTGTATATAAAATGAGAATCAAAACTTAAAATTCTCATTTAGTTAATAACTTCACAATTACAATTATAATACTTATGCGATTTTTAGTCAATATTAATTAATAATAAATTTAATTAACGATTTGTCACAATTTCCTGCTCCACTTAACAAAAGTTTAACATGACTTGCATAAGGGAACAAATGATTAGCTTCTCTTTTAGAGCATACATAGAAAGGTTTTGAAGATTATGAGAGTATTTCAACAAGTAGATTGGGTTTCCATTATCCTCAATAGCAGTATGATTTTGCTAAAACTAGTCGCCATTTTTGCCATTTACTTTATCATCAGAGCGATAGGAAACAAGATGATTAAGCGCGCCTATTCAACTTTCGCTGAAAAGCATGAAGTCTCTTTATCAAGAGCTCAGACACTGCAAAGTCTGACGTTAAATATTTTCGCCTACTTATTGATTTTTATTCTAGTTGTGATGATCCTCGACTTATTTCATTATAACCCGACCGCTTTGCTTGCAGGTGCAGGTGTTGTGGGACTTGCGATCGGTTTTGGCGCTCAAGGGTTAGTGAGTGATATTGTGACCGGATTCTTTATATTATTGGAAAAACAATTTGATGTAGGAGAATATATAACAGTCGCTGGCTTTGATGGGATTGTCGAACAAATTGGACTAAGGACCACGCAGCTTCGAAGCTTTGACGGCACCCTTCATTTCATTCCAAATCGCAGCATACTGAATGTGAGCAATCATTCAAGAGGAACGATGCAGGCACTCGTTGATATTGAGCTGTCACCAGATGAAAATGTGGATCAAATGATCACAGCCCTTCAAGCTGCCTGTGATGAAGTGCGGGAGGAAACTCCTCAAATTATTGAAGGTCCTCAAGTTGTCGGCGTAGAGGCGTTCGGTTCTTCTTCCCTTGTTCTGCGCATCATAGCGAAAACTGAAACAATGGAGCAATGGCGGGTAGAACGAATCTTGCGCAAAAAAATGAAAGAAGTACTCGATATAGAAAAAGAGCAAAAAGAACCGGGATCATAATCTACCGGTTCTTTTTCTTGTTTTATTGAACACGCTGTTCTACTTCTTGGCAAATTTCATCAGCCGTCATACCTGATGCTGTAATAACAGATGCCTTTGTTGTTGTGTCTGAAATGCCAAGAACATTTGAATCTAGTCCTGTGACGACATAACAGTCACACTGATCCATTTGCTGTTCATTTTGAATACGTACAACATCATACCCTTTTTGCTTCAATAGTTCTTCTACATCGGATAAAGATTGTTCTACACCAATTCTTGTCATAATCAAGAACACCTCCTGTTCATAAGGTGTACAGGAGGCAGCTCGATTATTCATTCTCCAGCTTGCTTTTTAAAATAAGCCGTCATCACATTCACAGCTGTTTCAATCGCGTTTTCATCAGGCTGGAGCTTTGCATGGTGCAGGCCGTATTCTGAATTGACACCTAACCAAAACATGAAGCCGGGATATTTTTTCAGCATGTATCCAAAATCTTCTCCTGTCATCGCTTCTCTGCATTCAATCACATTCGCAAGTCCTTCTTCGGCTACATATGACATAAATTCCTCTGTCAAATCCTTTGAATTGTCCACTTCGTAATAAGATGAAGGATATCGAACGGTTGCCTTGCATTCGTAGCCAATTTCAATCCCTTTTGCCAGTGCTTCAATTCGTTTTCTCACCTTGTCCATAGACTCTGGCGAAAGTGTGCGAATGGTACCGTCAAGCTTTGCATGCTGCGCAATAATATTTTGAGCCGTTCCACCGGTAATCGTGCCGACTGTAATGACCGCACTATCAAGAGGATCGACATTACGCGAAATGACCGATTGCAGCTGACCTACAAGTGCACTTGCAGCAACAACCATATCATTTGCTAAATGAGGATATGCAGCGTGTCCGCCTTTTCCTTCAAGATCAATTACAAGCTCACTCGTATTGGCAAATAACAGCCCCGGCTTTGTAGCAATTGTTCCAACAGGATATTCAGGTGCGATATGCAGCGCTGTAATAAAGTCTGGCGTCCATTTTTTGAGAACATCACTTGCAAGCATTGGTTCGGCACCGCCTGGGCCTTCTTCTGCCGGCTGGAAGATAAATAATACATCCTCTTTAATCGGTTCATGAACGAAATGATCAATGATACCAAGTGCAATGGTCATATGAAGGTCATGTCCACATGCATGCATCTTTCCTTCATGCATAGATTCAAAAGGATACCCTGTTTCCTCAGGAATAGATAGTCCATCCATATCTGCACGATAAGCAAATACGCGCGTTGGATTTGTTCCTTTCACTTTTACAAAAAGGCCAGTTCGCCACGTTTCAATCTCAATTCGATCTTTTGAATAGGTGCCCAGATGCTCAATGAGATACGCTTGTGTTTTAAATTCTTGGAAACCAAGCTCAGGGATTTGGTGTAAATCTCTTCGAATGGATATTAATTGCTCACGATTTAACAAGTGAACTCGCTTCCTTTCTTCTATACGAATAAGACGTGGATATCTCATCCACGTCTTTGTCTTCAGCTGCGAATTATAAGAATTAAAGCTGACGCAGTTCTTGTTTGATTTCAGTTTTACCTTTTGTTTTTTCATCAATGTCTTTGATTTTCTTTGCAGGTGTACCTGCTACAACTGTGTAAGGCTCTACATCGTTCACAACGATTGCACCGGCAGCTACTACTGCACCTTTACCAATTGTCACACCTTCTAGAACAACAGCGTTCGCACCGATGACAACATCATCTTCTACAACAACTGGTTTAGCGGACGGCGGCTCAATGACACCTGCAAGAACAGATCCAGCACCGATATGACAGTTCTTACCTACTGTCGCACGGCCGCCAAGCACCACGTTCATATCAATCATCGTACCTTCGCCGATCACAGAACCGATATTAATAGAAGCACCCATCATAATGACTGCATTATCACCGATTTCAACTTGGTCACGAATGATGGCACCTGGCTCAATACGAGCTTTAATGTTTTTCAAATCTAACATCGGAATTGCAGAGTTGCGGCGGTCATTTTCCACGACAACATCTTCAATTTTGTCTTTGTTTGATGCTAGAGTTTCCTGAATTTCGCTCCACTCACCGAAAACAACTCCAGTGTTTCCTGTGATGAATGTTTTTGCATGTTCACCAAACTCAATACCTTCTAAGTCACCTTTAATATAGACTTTGACAGGTGTTGATTTTGTACTATTTTGAATAAATGAAATAATTTCATTAGCGTCCATCTGTTTCATGTATGTATGTCCTCCTCTTAATTTATACTTCATTACTGTACCAAAGGAGAGTTTTAATGACAAGTGAAAGAGTCATCTCTACAATGGAAAATAAAACAAGCGGGACCGATTATCCCGCTTCTTGCTGATGAAGCTGAACAAATTGTTTGCCAAAAGAAATTAATTCGTCTTCTTCCTCTCCTTCTGGATTCAGCTCAATCTTAACGGATGGCAGGACAATGTCACCGCCAAGCTCCTTCACTTTTTCTTCAATTAGGTCAACAGCTCCGCAAAAATGTTCGTAAGATGTATCGCCAGAACCGAATACTGCAAATGCTTTTCCCGTTAAATCAAGCTCTTCCATTTCTTCATATAAATCAATAAAATCATCCGGAAGATCGCCATCTCCCCATGTATACGCCCCTAACATAATGTGCGAGTAATCATTGAGCAGCTCGGCATCAATATCCATCGCTTCATGCCGGTCTACGCTGGCTCCTGCTTCCGTTATACCTTTTTCAATTAAATCTGCCATCGCTTCTGTATTCCCAGACATCGTGGCATACACCAATAAAACCTTTTCTGTCACTTTTTCTTCCTCCTTATCAATGAATCAATGCAGGCTCCTCATATGGCCTGACAAACTTACTTTCATATAAACCTGCACAGAAAAAGTTTTCGTTTTGATTGGCTACACGAAAACCGTGTCCTTTGATCGTATCAAACCATTTGAGCTCTTTTTGCTCAATATCAAGCTGATACACTTTAGAAAAACCGTGTTCATCTTGTGAGGTGGTCACATACACAATGCCATTATCCTCTGACACATCCAAAAATGATTCTTCTCTAGCAAAAGCCTGTGATTGAATATCATGCAGGATATTTGTATGTAAATCTAAAATTTGAACAGATCCTTTTTTGCCTTTTTTTGAACCTAATGCACATACAAGAAGATGTTCGTGACAGAGCAGCATAGAAGCTGTCATTCGGTGCTCCTCTCTGTTTAGAAGAAAAATCTGTTCACTCTGCAAGTCATACACCCATATTCCTCCGTGAACCTCATGAATCTGCGTTCCAATATAAAGGTGATTACCAGCAGCACATAGAGAACGAATGACCGGCGGATGATTCACATGAGCAAACGGCTTCATAATTTCCCAGGAAATTCCGAAATCATTTGACACATAGATACTATGTTTTCCATGTGCACATACAAAACCATCTTTGCGTCCTGTAATAGACCAGACGACTGCATTTGTTGGAAATGAAGATAACGCCCATGTACTCCCTTCATCTCCTGATCTAATCACTGTGCCATTTTCACCAACACCGAATAAATAAGGACCAATATAGCTGATGGCATGGATTTTATGCTTGAGCTTAAAAAGCTGCTTCCATCCGCTCTCTACACTATAGTGAAAAATACCTTCACGTTTTACAGCAACAAAGTATCCACCATTTTTAGATGCCGCAACGGCCGTTGCTCCTTTATGAAACATGATTTTCAACTCGTTTCTCAGACAAAGCGGCCCACGTTAAAAAGCTCGCAGCAAATTCCTGACAGCACGCCACATCTTCATCTGTATCCGGTGCAAGCTCCATTTTTAATGTTTCAGGAAAAACAGATGCACCCGTTGATTTCAGCATGTCATGAAATGTATGGACGGCCTCGCAAAACTTCGGATAGCTGTAATCACCAGATCCAAACACAGCTGCTTTGATGTGACTAAGTTCAAGCGAAGAGACCTCTTCATAAAAATCCTCTGCTTCATAAGGCAAATCTCCATCACCCCACGTATAAGAACCAATAAATACGTAATCGTATGAGGAAAGATCCTCTGCGTTCGTATCATCAAACTCCATCATCTCTGTATCGATCCCTTTTCCTTCAAGTGCTTGCTTTAAGATCGCTGCCATATCTTCCGTATTTCCAGACATACTCGCAAATGTAATTAGTGCTTTCATCTATCGGTCACCTCATCTAAATGATAATCATTTTCAATTATTATATGTACACTTTAAATGATAATGATTTTCATTGTCAAATGATTTCATAAAAAAAAGTACCTCCCTATTCCAAGAAGGTACTTACACCGCATCATTTTCAAGCATTTCTTTAACCACACCGACAAAAGCTTGCACCTGTTTTAACTGAAAAGACGCTTCATAGCCTAGCAGCCATGTGTCACGGCCGATTTGCTCTCCGTTCACATCAACAAGCGGTGTTTTATATACACTTTTTTCGTGGTCATATAAGGTAACAGAAGGCAAAATGGCGTAGCCGATGCCGTGGTAGGCCATTTGTTTACATGTTTCAATTTGGTCCACTAGAATCGTCTGCTTTGGAGACACTTTAAATTTTTGGTGCCACCAGTGCTGGATTTCCTGATAATATGTGCTGTCGCTTTTAAATTGGATAAATGGCCTCTCCGTCTTGATTAATTCATCTACGTCCTTGATCACGGAATCGACTAAATATAAATGATCTGTCATCAAGTATTCCTTTGTCCCCTTCCAATCAGGGTTGCCGCGAATAATTCCTATGTGCACATGGTCTTCATACAAGCTTTTGAGCATTTCACTACTCCAGCCGGTAACGAGTGACACCTTGGCATTTGGATATTTTTCGACATACCGCTTTAACACCTTTGGCAGCCAGTGCTGTCCAATAATCGACGCCACCGCAAGCTTGAGTGTACCGTGAATGTCACCCTCAAGTTCATCAATTCGTTCTCTCACTCGATCCTGTTCAACCGTTACCTCTTTTGCAAATTGGATAATCTGTTCACCTGCTGAGGTCACGGTCAGCCCCTTTTGTGAACGAAAAAAGATTTTGGTTCCCCATTCCTTTTCAATCGTCTGCAATCTTTGAGATAAAGCTGGCTGAGAGACAAAGAGCCGCTCTGAAGCCTTTCTCATATTCAATTCTTCACTTAGCACAACAAGCATATGTAACTCCTGAAGCTGCATGGGCGTCCCCTTTCTCTCTATAAGTTTTTCTTATTTTATATAGCCATTATATAAATTTTAACTTATGAAGGCAAAAAAAATAAGCTGGGCTGCAGCTCATTTTTTCGCGGAATGAATGACCTCATTTAAGCGCTTTAATACAACTCGTCGAGTAAAAATGCCCTCAAAGACCTGCTCCTCATTTTCTACACAAACAAATCCATTATTCGTCACAGCGTGAACGCCTTTTAGTACAGGATCTGTTGTTTTGAGTCTCGGAATATCCGTCAGCATGACCTCTTCAACCTTCAACTGGTCCAGTTTCTCGAATTCGATACGTTCTAAACCGAAGATTTTATCCATAATCATATTCGTTCCGATTAACCCGTGTAAACGATAAGAAGCGTCTAATACCGGTATGGCTGTATATCCTGTTTTTGTTAGAACCAATAGGGCATGCTCAAGGTTATTTCCAATTTGAACATGTGCCACTTTATCTGCATCAATCATATGCTCGGCTACTGTTGACTCAAGCAATTGAGTCGGTTCTATCTCTATCATGTTTCTTCGACCCCTTTTCTCTCAATCATCAATCATACATTCCCCTTTATGATTAAGCATAAACTAAAACGAATTTTGTCGAAAGATTTTTTCTGCATAAAAAAGATACTCAGCCCCCGAGTATCTAATAGAATGTTAAACCAATATTAATTCTCAAACCTTACTCTGTCATACAATGTGATCAATTGCTTATACGTATTGTCGTCGACATTTTTTGTTCCACATTCTATATCATTGATCTCACTGCTTAGTAATTCGACAGCATATTCCTGATTCAGCAATACGTTTAATAATAGCTTTTTCTCTTCTTCATTAAAACGATTTTCGATGACGCTCATTCAACATCAGGCCCCCTGTTTCATATATGCTTTTATATTGATTAGCAGGCTTTTGAATGTCTGCTTCCTCTCTATACAGCTAGAATAAGGAACTAGAATCGAATCGTCAACCGCACGTTTCGACAAGGTTTGGAGAAAAATGACGGAATTTATTTTGTATATCGATTGGCATAGCAAAATGCTGCATATGAGTCGGGTTTTATTTTTGCTTCAATTCCCATAGCTGTGATCATTCCGGTCATTTCCTGAATCAGCTCTTTCGTACTTCCTTTTTTACCAATATCCAGATGGGCTTCAAAACGAAGGTCTGCCCCTTCCTCAGCAAACGGAAGAAGCAAATCCATCAGTTCTGTTAAAGGCCCCTCAAGGATGTCTGCACATACCTTTTGGCTAAACGCTGTCTCTAATGAAATTTTTTCTCTAAGACTTTGCACAGGCCTCTTGATCACTTGTTGTGTGAGACAGCCCCATGCTCCTTTGCCAATCCGGTGGAGATGAATTGCAATCATAAATGTTGTGACATTTTGATTGACCTGAGAGTCCGTACCAATTGATAACACATAGGCGGATCTAGGGTCTTTTCGTATAAAGTCTTTCATTCTCATGACGACATCAGAAAACGCTAAATAGTCTTCAGAAAGATTGTAGAAAAAAGAATCACTCACAGAAAGGAACTCCTTTTTAATGGTCTCTTATCCGAAAAATGCGCTGATTGATCATCTTCCATTTGTACATCTCATCTATGATGATACATGTATGCTGCCGCAATAAACGAAGGAATCCTCAGAAAAAACATTTCATACGATTCAGCTTAGGATTGTAAAAGCTCAAAAATCTCAATCGAAATCATATCAATGTTGTCAAATGGGAAAGTATTTGGCTTATCCCCTTGTTGAAAAACAGTCAATTCAAACGTTTGATTCTTTTCGAAATACTTAACACTACAGATTTTCTCACCGTTCACTTCGAAATAACGCTGTGCCGGCTCGTTTGCAGCTTCTGCTGTCTCTTGAAGACTTTGCAGCCTTGTAATGATACCCATTAATTGTGACATTCTAAAAAAAGACTCCTTTCAAAAAAACAACTCAAGATGAACCCGTATTGATTATACACAAGTCCTACAAAGCATCATACCATAAAGTGTTCTCAGATGATATTTTTCCTCTTGAATTCAAAAAAAGAAAAAGAATCTGTTTTTTTAGTTTGAGTCTTTTTTCTCATCTCATGCACTTTGATTTTTATAAACCGGCCGATCTCATCAGCCGTTTAGCAATTTCATCAAAATCTTCTTTAGAAATGCCCGGAGCAAACTCTTCCGGTAATTCTCTATAATCTGGCACAGGTGCACCTTGCGGGGTGCCCTCAATGACTGTCAGCGGCTTTCCATCAATCGGGTGGCTGCCTTTCCAAATTTTATTGATATCCTTGTAGTCCGTATCACTAAATGTATACAGCTTTGTATGAACATTCTGGTCTTCAAATTTCCTCGCTGAATCAAAGTATTTGTTGTCGAGATTTGGGATTGGCAGCATCTTCCCAACATCTACTCCTGTAGCGACTTCAAGTGCCTTTGCATATGCCACAACATGCACACCGCCCCTGACAAGCAAATAACCGATCATCTCTCTTGCAGTAGGATGGTCCGTCATTTCATATACGCGCATTTTGTGCGTACGAGCTCCACATTCAAGAAAGAAATTATGGAGAAGATCAAGAATAAGGTTGCCACTTGAGAACACATTCTCTCCGGTCCAAGGTTTTGCCATTGAATCAAACGGATAGCCTGTTTGAGCTGTTTGAATAAAATGCTGTGTATTTCGTTTATCGACAGCTGCCTTCATCGGCGTCGTATCTGGATCCCCGCCATGTGTGGTTCCTGTAATCATAAGATTGATGGCTGTGGTCACAAGCTCGACATGACCGAATTCTTCAGCCGTAATACTGGATACGAGGTCATAAAACGGTTTAAGTTTTCGTTTTCCTCTAAAGTTAAAGGATTGAAACATGTAATTATTTAATGTGGACATTTCACCGAATTTTCCGCCGAGTAATTCTTGCACAGCAGCTGCACCATTTGCATCTGGGTGATCTGGCCTTGGCAAATCAATGAGCAGCCGCGTGTCACGTTTGATCATGATGTTTCCCTCCTACCGTCTAACTATCATCACTTAAGATGTATGGAGAGTTTGGGATGTCCTATGCATGAAGGGAAAGATTGAAGCACAAAAAAAACTTGGCGGGGGTAGCGCCAAGTTTTTTGGATCTTGATCTGATAGAGGGGTTGGGGAACAGAGAGTAGCTTCTCTCTATAACTAAATGATAATGATTATCAGTTTCATTGTCAACCATTTTTTATTTCTTTTTTCTATCAAAAAAAGCAGCCTGCAAGGCTGCTCAGATTGTTGACAAAAGGCTAAAATTCCTTTTGTTTACATTTCAGCTTGATAGAAAACATTTGAAGTCTAGGAAGACGAGCACCGGAGCTGAGCGAATTGTACATTCGTGAGCACTAGCACGCTGGACTGACAACAAATGCGAGGGTTTGTCTTCAGCTGTGCCTTCAAATTAATCCATCTTGCTCATATAAATAGGCATACGGAAGGTCTATAAACAAATACATATCTCCCTCTAAAGGATAAGAAAACGTACGTATCCTCTCACCCGTTTCTAAGTCACTGTAAATATCACTAAAAAATCCTTTTCCGCTAATTCTCATTTGAAGAATATTTGCTAGGAAATAAGGGCGCCAGCTCCAGTTTTTTTCTATATACTCCGGCTGAAACTGCCATTCTGCTTCTTTTTTAAACACATTTCCAGTGATTTGAAAGCCTTCTTCATTACACATATAAATCCGAAAGCTGCAATCTGTTAGTTCAAGTGCCAGTTTTTGAATGAGCTCATCATTTGTGCTGCACGATTTCTTTAAAGTCGTAACAGCTTGATGAATTCGTTTATAAAATGTTTCGGAATGTTCGTAGACAGCTTGCAGCTTCTTTTTCTCGTGGGCAATAAATTGCTGGAATTCTTCTCTAAGCTGCTCTTTTCTGTAGCTTCGGTCAATTAATTCTCCTGAAGGCTCATGAAGATAGAACCCTTGAAAATATCTCCCGCCATTTCTCCATGCATACTGCAGCTGGAAATTCGCTTCTATGTCCTCATAAATTAAGGCAGCTCCTATTTTTCTTGCAAGCAATGAAATGCTGTACAAGACATATTCATAGGAAGGAGATGGCGCCGATGCCTTTAATGCCTGTAAATCTATTTTTAATAAATCAGGTGAAAGCAAGGCAATCCGGTCCAGATTACTGCTTTCTTTTCCTATATTTGAAACGGCGATTTTAATCCCATATGTACGATAATACGTTAACGTATGGTATAGCTGTTCAATGTCGCCGCTAAACGTATGCTCTGCAAACTCAATAACAAATCGGTTAAGCTGAATGCCCCTTGCTTCATATTCCTTTAAAAGTTCTAAAAAGCTTTCTCCATGATCCAGCATGAGGATATTGGCATCATGATTAATAAAAATGAGCAAATCGTCATCTGCTATTGTGAAGTGATCAAGTGCTTGCGTCAATACTTTGTGATCTACTTCCAATTTATATTCGTCAGGAATAGATGAATCCGTAAAGAAGGAGCCTAGGCTGACCGTTTCTGACTCAAGCTTCATTCTTCCTAGAATCTCATAGCCTATCACTTTTTGCTCTTCCGCACTGAATATTGCTTGATAGTGCGGGAAAACATCTTCAATATTCGTTAAAATATCCAATGGATCGACCATTTTCATCACCTGCTTCTCTCTTTGTGTGATTATACCACATCAAAAGCAGGTCTTACATCGTCAATCAAAATGGTGATTGGTTGAGCCATTGTCCCCCATCCATCGTGATACAATCTCCATTTATATAAGACGCATGCTCCGACAATAAAAAGCTCGCAAGCGCTGCAATTTCCTCAGGTGTGCCCAGTCTGCCAATAGGAACACTATCTAATGTCCTTTGCGCTGCCTCTTCAGATTCCCATAGTTTATCTGCACCGCCTGTTCTCTCGATTGGGCCTGGTGCGATGGCATTGACGCGAATTCGATATTGCTTCCCCCATTCAACAGCAAGCGTTCGAGTCAGGGAGAGCACGCCGGCCTTTGCTGCCGCCGAATGCGCCACTCCTACACCAGCACCCCATGCATAGGTGGCCACCATGTTAATCATACTTCCCCTTTTCTTTTGACGAATCCAGTAATTGCCCACTGCATGGCTGCAAAAAAATGTACCATTTAACACAATATCAATGACAGCCTTCCAGCCATTAGGTGACAGTTTTTCTGCTGGCACTAAAAAATTTCCTGCTGCATTGTTAATGAGGGCATCGACATCACCAAATGTATCCACCGCAAACTTGACCATTTGGTCCGCATCATCTGGGTTTCGCACATCCATTTGGAAGTAAGCGACCGATCCACCCTCCTGCTTCATTTCTTTTGCCGCCTTTTCCAGCGTCTCTTCTGTTCTACCAGTAATCACAACATTCCAGCCTTCAGCTGCCAAATGGGCAGCCATTGCCTTCCCCATACCGCTTGATCCCCCTGTGACAATCACTGTTTGCTTCGTCATTTGTTCTCCCCCTTTGTGTTGTTTGAATGACTATTCATTCATTGTTGTCTATCATATCATGATTGACCCTCGGTGCACCATATGGGAGATTATCCAAATATGATGCTATACTTAATTTTATTTATAAAGGAGTCTTATATGAAGCAGCTTTCCCGCAGACAATTTTTAAAAGGAGCAGCTGGTGCGAGTATTCTCGGCTTTTTGGCTACAAGTTGTGGATATGGATATGCCAGGTACATTGAACCGCGCATGATCGATACCGTGTCACTGACCATTCAAGATGCTCAGCTTCCAGCTTCATTTGACCAGTTTAAAATAGCCCAATTTAGTGACGTTCATTTAAGTGATACATTTCCTGCGAAGGATTTAGAAGCCATCGTCCAGAAAATCAATGCTGCATCTCCAGATCTCATTGTGTTCACAGGTGATCTCGTTGATTTTCAAGCATCCCCTGAAGAGCATGAAAAAGCGAAGGCTTATTTGAATAAGCTTCATGCTCCGTTCGGTAAGCTCGCTATCTACGGAAATCATGACTACGGACCATTTGGCGTGGAACTTTATGAGAAAACAATGGAGGCTTGTGGATTTACGTTATGTAAAAATGATGTGTTTCTATTAGAAAAAGACCATTCGCATATTCAGATTGCTGCACTGGATGATCTCATGATGAGCGTGCCTGATTACGATTTGATCAAACGGGAAGTATCATCTGATTTATTTACGTTACTGCTCGTCCATGAGCCTGATGCCGCACTAGAGCTGAAAACAACACCCATTAACTTGCAGCTTTCCGGACATACGCATGGCGGTCAAGTGCAGCTTCCTTTCTATGGACCGATTCTCACGGCACCTTACGGCCATACATATGTAGAAGGTTTATACGGAAGCTATCAGCACCGCATCTATGTCAACCGCGGACTCGGGACAACGCGTCTGCCGCTTCGATTTTTAGCCAAACCCGAGTTAACCTTTTTCACCTTCACATCTCGCGTGTAAACAGAAGCCAAACCGCCCTCTCCTGCATATGTATAATCAAAGATCTTTCTCTTGACAAATGTTAGGAGAAACCTTACTGGGCCTGATTCCGTCCATATAGTATGTCAAGTGACGGCATCATGGCTTCTTTTATTTAAGTAAAAGGAGTGTGCTTTGGTGCTGCGATACACAGTGAAAAGCGGGGAAACCCTTGCTTCTATAGCGATTGATTTCCGAACAACAACAGCTGCCTTAAAGGCTGCAAATCCGTCACTTCAAGCTCGCGAGCCGGAACAAAATGAGGTCATCATCATTCCCGGTTTGCCGGATCCTAGTACGATCCCTTACCGCATCTTTGTTTCGATTTCAACGAAACGTCTCATTTTGTTTTCTGGATCACAGCTTATTCGTTCGTATCCGATTGCAACTGGGAAAATTTTAAATATGACACCGACAGGTTCTTATTATATTGTCAACAGACAGCCAAACCCAGGAGGTCCATTTGGCGCTTATTGGCTGAGCCTCTCGAAAATTCATTACGGCATTCATGGTACGAATAACCCGTCTTCAATTGGTAAAGCTGTTTCTAGAGGATGCATTCGCATGTACAATCAGAATGTCATCGAACTTGCTTCACTCGTTCCAAACGGAACACCTGTGACCATTAGCCAGTAGAAGAAATCAATTGTACGAATGGTTAAAATTTTATATGATATTAAGTGGGATCTTCAGGTTAAGGAGCGTATTTATGGATATTTTTAAAAACAGAAATTTTGTTCGTCTCTTTTTTGCAGCACTTGCTTCGCAAATGGGGACAACAGTAGGCAACATGGCGTTTGCCTTTTATTTGCTCGACCATTTTAGTCATCAGCCCGCATACGCCACATTGGCTGAGCTCATGTATTCTCTTCCTACCGTCTTTGTCTTTTTTATGGTCGGTGTGGTTGCAGACCGTTTTGATCGTAAAAAAGTCGCAGAGAATTGTGATTGGATACGAGCTGGGCTGACGATTGTATTATTCATCGTTATTTATTTTAATTCACTGCCACTTATTTTCTTGATCTTGTTTATTCGAAGTGCCATTACGAAGTTCTTCTATCCAGCTGAAGCCTCTCTCGTTCAGGCCATTTTAAATAAAGATCAATATGCAAAAGCCGCTGGTTTAAATCAAATGCTGTTTAGTTTATTTATGGTGTTTGGCGTTGGAATCGGTGCCATTATGTATAAGACAATTGGACTTCACGGTGCGATTACGATTGATTTGATCAGTTTTATTATTTCAGGCATCCTGATTCGTTCATGTAACATTCCAATTGAAGCGCGTCAGCCAAATGGACAAGCTGGCTGGAGAGGTATGACCATCAAAACGTCTCTGAAAGATTTTAAAGAAGGCATTCTGTATATTTTAAAAAACAAATTATTGGCTTCATTAATTTTTGGCTTTTTTGTTTTCGGTCTAGTCAATGGCGCATTTGCCGTTCTTCCTATGTTTACAATGAAATATGGACTTTCACCAGACCATTTTGAACTGCATACATCCTTCTTTACCATTGCAATTGGTGCAGGACTGCTCGTTGGAAGCTTGATGGGCTCTGTCCTCGCTAAAAAGGTAAAGATGCAATATCTCATGTCGATTCCAATTCTGGTCGCAGGAATTCTGATTTTTGTCCTTGGGTCTACTCATACATTATGGTTATTTTATGTCACATCATTTGTGATTGGTACATGCATTGGGCCAGTCAACATTGTCATTGGCGGCTGGCTGCCTAGAATCGTCCACCCTCGCCTGATGGGCCGTGTGTCAGGATGGGTTGATCCGCTTACTATGTTTGCTCAATCGATGACATTAGGTCTGATTGCTGTATTATTTCCAAAACTCATCACTAATGTTTCTTATATTTATTACGGAATGGGCTTTATTATTTTACTCGTCTTCCTTTTCTACTTCATTACACTGCCAAAGTTCAGCAGAGAAGCTGCCGACTTAGATGTGCAGCGTGAACTAAAGGGTCAGGGAATTCAATAAGGAAAAAGGACTTTCTTTTAAGGAAAGTCCTTTTTTCATGGCTGAAACGTGCTTCATGTCATTTCCTATGTTGATAGAAACTGCTTGAACATGCATAAATAAATCACATATACCTCGCTTCACTAACCCCTCCATCCATTTAGCACCTCTCGTTTTGTTGATCCATTTTTTCTTGTTTTTCACAATAAAATTCCTTTACATCTTTAAGCATTTTATAGTAGGATAGTCAGGTTGGAGGTGAAAGAAATGCTAAAAAGTTACTATTTTATTCATACAAAAAATGAACAAGGACAGTTTGTTGTACATACAGAAGATTGTGCATTTTTAGGTGATGCTGCAAGCCGTACGTTGATTGGCCTGCACATGAATGGTAAAAGCGCCATTGATGAAGCCAAACAAATGACGAATGAAACCGACTTTAATGGTTGTTTTTATTGCGCTTATTCTATTCATACAAAATAATTCATCCTGCTTACATATAAAAAAATATCATTTGAGAAACTACCCATTTTAATAAATAGGTAGTTATCATGAACTAATAGTTCACTTTATTTATATTTCATTCAGTCAATTCTTCTTATCATTCCTCCAATTGTTTAACACCCATCCCTCTCATTTTTCGGCTGATACAATGCCAAGAATAAAATCATATAGACAATACAAGCTGTCCCTATCCACTGGAAAAGACCGAATGGCTCTTTTAACCAGAAAACAGTCGTGACGACTGCTGCAAGGGGCTCAACACTGCCAATTAAGCTTGACTCTTTTGGTAATAAGTATTGCAAACTTTCTATGTAAAACCAAAACGCGATCATCGTTCCAAATATGACCACAAACAATAAATAGACATACGCTTCAAAAGGTAAATGAGTGAGATTAACCTTCCATGGAGGATGGATCAAGCTAAGGGCGCCTCCTCCTATAAGCATCGCCCATCCGACAACCACTAGAGAGTCGAATTGTTTTAACAGGCTGATTGGATATAACGTATAAAACGAGAGCGCCACAGCTGATAGTATTCCCCACATCACTGCCACAAATGGAACGGTTAATGTTGAAATAGAACCATTCGTCAATAAGAAAAACATACCCGCTAAAGCCAATACCACTGTGACCAGATCTCTTCTAGTGAAGATTGATTGCCTGCGAATGACCAAATACACGATAATCATGACAGGGGCTGTATACTGCAGCAGCGTTGCCACGGCAGCATTTCCATGTTGAATGGATGCCATATAAGTATATTGAACAGCCAGCATCCCCATTAATCCAAATAGAAGGACTTGCATCGCTGTCCTCTTCTTTTTCCACACGCCAATCAGGTGTGTTTTTTCTTTTGTCATAACATGAACAAATAAAAGCAATCCCCCTGAAACGAGCAGCCGGACCGTCACAAGCCAATTGACATCAATCCCATATTGCTGAAACAATTTTTGTGAAATCGTTCCTCCTACTCCCCAGCAGATGGCGCCTATGAGTACAAGTAAAATGCCCTTTCTCCTATTCATTTTCATTCTCCTCAATTCTTAACAAATCATGATAATATAGTTGATAGTAGTTCACTTTGTTACATATTGATATATCAATTGAACATAAAAATAAAAGAATATTGAGGAGAATCATGCACAACCATCATTTTCTGATTGACTACAACCTGAAAGAATTAACGGAGCATTCCACGACAACATGGCCCATTGCTCTTTATCATACGAAAATTCGTCATCATAGAAGCGGCTATATTCCTCTTCACTGGCATGGCGAATTTCAATTTGTCTTTATTTTAGAGGGTGAAGCTGAGTTTCACATCAATGAAAAGACGGTATATTTGAAGCAAGGAGATGGCATCTTCATCAATAGTGGCTGCCTGCATATGGCAAAAGATGCGCATGAGACGGCATGTACTTATGTTTGTTTAAATGTCTCTCCTCATTTCATCACAGCGAATGAATTATTCACCACATTTGTCCATCCATATATGCATGCGAGCCAGACACCATATATTTTACTCAACCAAAAAGATCACTGGCCAAAGCATATTTATCAATGTATTCAAACCATTCAACAATTAATCGATGAAACTCCAGTCTATTATGAACTTGAACTCAATATTCAGCTCATCACCATTTGGAAAAGCTTATTACAAAATGGTTTTCAAATGAAACATGATGCGCGTAAACACGATAAAAATGAACGGATGAAACACATGCTGAATTGGATTCATCAGCATTATCATGAGAAGATCCTTCTCCAAGATATTGCTCGTGCAGGACAGCTTAGCCGCTCAGAATGCTGCAGATACTTTAAAGACATCTTAAAGAAATCACCCATGCATTATGTAAATGAATATAGAATTCAGCAAAGCCTCATCCTGCTTCAAGAAACGGATCTCAATATCACAGAAATCGCCTACCAAGTAGGCTTCAACAGCACAAGCTATTTTATCAATTTGTTTAAAAGAATAAAAAATACGACACCTTTAGCATATAGAAAATTAAAACAAACTGATTCTCTCCAGATTAAATGGGTAGAGAAAAATAATAACAGCTAGCGTGCTTGCTAAAATGCAGAAGGTGTTTTAGCCCCATCATAAATGGCTATTGTAAATACAAGCGATGATAATCCGAGCGCTCTTTACAATAACTCTATTTGCAATTTACTAATTGATTTCAATCTGACTGGCCGTAAACGTCGCTTAAAAGAATGCGATTGTGAAAACATATCTTGCGGTGTGCTGCGAAAATGTATCCGGCACGAAAAAGATATTCAAATAAAAAAGCCCCCGAAAAGGGCTTTTTATACTGGAATTTATCATAACCGATACTTGAGGTATGACCTCTTATCGTGGTTTTGTGTTTAATGCAAAATAACCGATTGTGATTCATACTCCCACTATTATAAGGATTGCAATCAATGGCTTAAGTTTCAATGCTCCCGTCTAATGAAGACTAGGGCGTTTTTTATTACTTTTTTTGTTCTTTTAGTTTCTTGAAAATCATTAATTGATATATTCCAAATAATACGGTAAGGATCATAATTGCTGTAAATAATTGATCGACTGGAAGCAAGAAATACACGACAATAAAAGATAAAAGCAAAACAAGATAACCTATATTAAACGCTTTTTTGAATGTCATTATATTACCTCCTTTTTACAATCATATCACCTTTCACCTAACCGTATAACCAAGTTTCCCCTGTTAAAGCCTCTAAACGCCTTTATTCGGTGTAGTAGTAAACCTGCCGCAAAAGGCTTGCTGTATTACTGCTGATCCCTCCAAATTTGTAACTTTAAAAATGCCGAGCAACTTCATATTGCCTGTTCCTCTGACATCTCCTTCGTGCTGTCAATCTGTTACCGAAAAACACAATTTTAAAAAATTTACCGTTCAAAAATCAACAGAAATAGAATCAGTTAAAGTTTTTGAAGAGGCGATGAATTTATAAATTTTTGAGGAAGTATTGGGGGAATTCGAACACACAAAATTTTTAACCCTCCCTAATCCCTTTATACCAAAGGTTTTCTTTTTACAATATCTCTATTTGCAATTTACTAATAAAAACGTATAATTTATACTAAGCACAGGAAGACGAAAGACAAAGGAGAGAAAAAATGGACGATTATGCTCATACTAAAGACATAGAACCTACAGCAGAAAACATCGCAAAAGCCATTTATACTGTTAACCGCCATGCTAAAACCGCACCAAACCCCAAGTTTCTTTATCTTTTGAAAAAACGAGCGCTGCAAAAACTATTACAAGAAGGTAAAGGAAGAAAAGTGGGCCTACATTTCTCTAACAATCCCAAGTATAGTCAACAACAGTCCGACGTGCTGATTGAAATTGGAGATTATTATTTTCACCTGCCACCAACTAAAGAAGACTTCGAATTTTTGCCACACTTAGGAAATTTAAATCAATCATATCGCAATCCGAAAGCGAATATGTCATTAAACCGAGCAAAGCAAATACTTCAAACGTATGTCGGTTTAAAAGAAAAACCTGCCGCCACAAAACAAAAATCACATTACACAAAGCCCGTCTTCAAACGACTCGGGGAAAGTTATTTTTAAACAGAAAAAAACCACTCGGCATGAGTGGTTTTTTTGTTTAGATAATAAAATGATCGACTTTTTCAATCAGCTGATGAATTTCTGGTTTACTGATTTGATCATCTGCACCGATCGTTTCCCCTTTATGACGCAAATCTTCAGTGATTAACGAAGAGAAGATAAGAATCGGAATGGAATTTGTTAAAGGATTGTCCTTGAGCAATTTTGTTAACCGGTGGCCATCCATTTTAGGCATCTCAATATCCGTAATGATCATATCAATTTCTTCTGTAACACTGATTCCTTTGCTGACAAGATCCATGACATGATCATATGCCTGTTTGCCATCTTCAAAGGTCACAATGTTTTTATAGCCTGCTTCGGTTAATTCATTTGTTAATAAACGCATGAGAAGCGGAGAATCTTCAACGACATACAGTTTCTTCCCTGTTCTTCTCTCGTCTTTCTCACCGTCAAACATATGATACGTATCAACACCAGAAGCGGATTCAATATCATAAATGATTTTTTCGTAATCTGGAAGGAAAATCATTTTTTCATCAAGCTTGATGATGCCCGTTAAATGACGGTCCATCCCTTGATTGAGTGCAGTCGGCTTCTCAATCTCTTCCCAGCTGACGCGGTGAATTTGTGATACCGTTCCTGTATGGAACACAAATTTCCGTTGGTTGAATTCAGTCACAATATATTTCTCTTGTTCTGACTGATCTGACTCGACATTAAAAAAGGAAAATAGATTGATGACTGGTAAAATCTCGCCTCGTAAACTAATCATTCCTTCTACATCTTGGTGAGAGTGCGGTACAACCGTCACCTCAACCGGCTGAATGATTTCTCTTACTTTCATGACGTTAATGCCGAATTGATTTGAACCAATTTCAAACTTCACAATTTCCAATTCATTGGTACCAGAGTCAAGTAAAATTTCTTGTTTGTTTAAAGCCACGGAAATCCCTCTATTCTTCAATATAAGATTGTACTTTTTATATCGGCAGCATAGGTAAAAAGTTGACGTTTCTTTACGCTTTCTCTCGAACGAATTGATGAATCACAAGTCCTATCGCTGCAAGGATGAGCAAAGCCCCTAGTGCGAGGCGGCTTGCGAGATTTCCGTGCTCTGCAAACAGCAGGGTAACTGAGCCATAAATGATGGGCCCGATAATGGAAGATACCTTCCCTGAGAATGCAAAGAGGCCAAAAAACTGTCCTCGCTTTTCCTTCGGTGTCAGTTCAATAATCAAGATTCGTGATGCCCCCCAGCTTGCGCCAAGTGAAATTCCGAATAAACTGCCCGCTACCCAGAAGACCCATTCGGTTGTCGCTGTCACAGCCAGAATCAGCGCAGCAATTAAAATGACATAAACGACTGTAATCGATCGCTTTGCCCCTATCGCTTTTGTAATATATCCAAACAAAAAGGAGCCAATGATACTTGAAATGGTCGACACAAGATAGAGCAAAATAAATTGCCCAGCGGTAAAGCCAATGATGATTTTGGCATAAACAGCCATCATCGCAATCGCTGTTTGTAAAGCATCATTCATAAAAAAGAAAGCAATCATAAAGATAAAAGCTGGCTTGTACTTTTTCATCTCTTTAAACGTGTGAATAATCTCTTTATACCCGCTGAAAAAAGACGCCTTTTTCTCTTGTAGAGGCAGCGGATGAGGATCTTTTACAAAAAAGAGAAAGGGTAGAAAAAAGAGAAGGAATAAAAGGGCTGTCGGAATAAATGCTTCATGAAACTGGTCATTGCCGACAAGTAAATAAACAGAGAGACCGACAAGTGTTCCTAAATAGCCGACGGCGATACCAAATCCAGAAATAAGCGGGATTTCTTCCTTTGTCCCAAGATCGGGCAAAATGGTGTCGTAGAAAACCAGACTAGAATGATAAAAAAACTTTGCGATCACAAACAAGGTGACCACGACCAATAAAGAAACAGGCAGCCCAAACCATTCACTTGAGAAATCAATCCCAGCAAAAATCCCCATCATCAACGTACAAGCAATACATATGAACGTAAACACCGTAATGTAGCGTTTCTTTTTTCCTGTACGATCAATCAGCACTCCGTATAAAGGTGTAAAAATGACGAGAAAAAAGCTGGCTAGTGCGTTTGCATAAGAAATAAAGGTGCTGGCGATCTGGTCCATTCTCGCACTGTCCCCGATTGTTTCCTGCAAGTAAAATGGGAAGAAAATGGTGATCATATTTGATGAAAAGATCGTATTTGCAAAATCATACAACGCCCAGGCCAGCACAGGTGCTGTCAAAAACAGCCCGAAGCCTGCCCCTTTTTTCTGTGCGATCTTTTTTCCTGTTCTCAATCGATTGTCTCCCTTCCCTGCCTCATTTTTCACTATCATTCTATTTTATGTGCTGTTTCCCTTTTCCATACAAGCAATCTATGAAAAAAAGCACCTCTTACCATATAGCAGAGGTGCTTTTTTCATTATTTCTTCACAACAATTGTACTTGCAATCAAATCGTGAAGTGCTTGTTTTTTCTCTGTGAAAAAGGCAATGATATAGCCAATATATAAGATCGGAGACAAAAAGCCTTTTGCAAAGAAACGGCCAGTTGCACGTCCGAATGTGACCTTTTCGCCTGTGACTTTTGTTACTTTGATGCCGAGAGCCATCTTTCCAAGTGTTCCTTGCAATTTTGATGATTCCATGATGGCATAATAAAGCCATGTCACCACGGTACCCATCAAGATTGCTCCTATATAGAAAAAGATCAGTCCCATAATAGCTTCCCATTCCTCATCCGTTATGACAGTTGAAGAATAGTAATAACTGTCGTCATCCATCATCATTGCTGCCTCTGGGCTTGAGATAAAAAAGACTGACGCCAAAATAAACATGATAAAAGCAATTGGTACTCCGATAATGATACCGTCCAAAAGGTGTGCAAGAAAACGATAGCCTACACCTGCTAGCTCAGGATGCTTCTTTTCTTGAATGTGTGGTTCTGTTATGTTGGTTTCCATCCTATTTCTCCTTTATTATGTATGTTTTCTATAAATTTCTTATAATCATTCGTTATTATATCCTATGAATATAGCAAGATCAATGGAGCTTTACACTTTTACATACATTTTAGATCAGTTTGATCTAAGCGATTTATGTGAATAAATACTGAAAATTTGTGAAAATCATGGCACTTCTAGTTCTTTTACCTCCTGATTTTTTAACATTTTGTGATATTTTCGTCTTGTTTCCATTCTTCTGTTGACAATGATTCTTCAAATGGTACAATAGTCAAGGATTTTTTAAAGAAAGGTGTTCATGATGGGAACTGTCGTATTATTAAAGAACAACGAAATGACTGTAATTGAAGATATTTGCGAGGCTGATTTTTTAGATATGAAGCATGGTTTGTCAAATGATGACACAGCTTATATCTCTTGGTATGAAGACTACGATACTGCTTATGGATATTGATTTCATTTCATAGATGAAGCGTAAAAAAAGGCGATACAACCTGAAAATAGGTTGATCGCCTTTTTTACGTTTGTGCGCTTCTTTCACTTTCAGGTTCCACATGAATAAAGATTTGTGCATGCGGAAATTCCAGCTGAATCTTCTCTTCAATTCGATCACATAATTGGTGAACATCTTCAATCGTTGTCTTTCCATTTACAATCAAATGGAAATCAATATATTCCTCTGCACCAGACCGCCTTGTTCGAAAGTCGTGATATTCAATGAATTCTTGACTGAATCCTTGAATGATCGCTTCAATTGACTGTTCTTCCTCTGGCGTTAATCGAGCATCAACAAGCGGCGGGAAGGCTTCCTTCATGAGTTTAAACGCTTCACGCATAATAAAGAGGGCCAGAACCATTCCAATGATCGGATCTAGGAAATACCAGTCAGTTAATGCCACAAGCAATAAACTGACTGCCACCCCTAGTGACGTAAATACATCCGTTAAAAGGTGCAGTGCATTTGATTTCATGGCGACTGAATGTACTCGCTCAGCCTCTTTGTTCACAACCCTCGATACAACAAAATTGATAAGAGCGCCTAGCAGCATGACCACAATGCCAAGCACAGGCAGCTTGACTGGCTCAGGATGCATTAGTTTGTGAACACATTCGTATATAATCCAAATACCAGCAACGAAAATTAGCAGGGTCTCAATCGTTCCAGAAATATTTTCAACTTTTCCATGTCCATAAGGATGTTTAGAATCTGCTGGCTTTCTTGAAATACGAACAGAAATAAATGCAATAAACGACGCCATTAAATCGAGAAACGAATGAATGGCTTCTGATAACACCGCAACAGATCCAGTTAATAGACCCACAATGATTTTTAAGATGACAACAAAAGTGTTGCTCAGCACGGATAGAAACGCGATTTTCGATGTCTTCGCTGATTGTTCCATCTATCGTCCTCCTTTAGGAGATCGTATGTCTATGAGAGCCATTCCCATGACCCTGATTCTCACGTTCTTTCAGTTTACGCAGTTTTGCCGTTTTCTAATCATCTTCATCACAGCCTGTATTTTCTCTTGAGGTTACGCTATAATAAATGTTGCTCTTTCTTCAATATATCACTCATGCGGTGATGGATAGGAGAATAGACTACATATAACGATATCCAGTGCCTTTCGCAGGTGACATTTATGCAGTGAATGGTAAAATAGGATAAAAACATAAATTTTTAAGGTGATGAGAAATGGAGCATTTGCTGAATCCAAGAGTTAAGGATATTGAAATTTCAGGCATTCGAACATTTTCAAATCTCGTATCGTCATATGAGGATGTCGTTTCATTGACGATAGGCCAGCCCGATTTTTATACGCCGCATCATGTCAAAACAGCTGCCAAAACAGCCATTGACGAGAATTTCACCTCGTACACTCACAATGCTGGTTTCATAGAGCTAAGACAAGCGATCCAGCATTATATCAAGAAGAAAGTGAATCTTGATTATGATGCAGAGACAGAAATCATTGTGACAACAGGTGCAAGTCAAGCAATTGATGCTGCGTTTCGGACCATTTTGACAGAAGGCGACGAGGTCATTTTACCTGGACCTGTCTACCCCGGCTATGAACCGATCATTCGAATGTGTGGTGCCATGCCCGTACATATCGACACAACGAATGCTGGCTTTAAATTGAATGCCAAGCTGATTGAGGATGCGTTAACAGAAAAGACAAAGTGTGTGGTTCTTCCTTACCCTTCAAATCCGACTGGTGTCACACTTTCAGAAGAAGAATTGAAAGAAATTGCCCAGCTCCTTGAAGGAAAAGACATCTTTATTTTATCCGATGAAATCTACAGCGAGCTGACATTTGACCGGCCGCATCATTCAATTGCCTCTTTCTTAAAAGAACAGACCATTGTCATCAATGGACTATCAAAATCTCATAGCATGACTGGATGGAGAATTGGATTTTTATTCGCTTCAGCTCCAATTGCTAAACATGTATTAAAAGTACATCAATATAACGTGTCTTGTGCCTCGGCTGTCTCACAAAAGGCGGCACTTGAAGCTGTGACAAATGGTGTAGATGATGCACTGATCATGAGAGAGCAATATAAGAAAAGACTCGATTATGTATATGATCGGCTCATTTCTATGGGGCTTCCGGTGATTAAACCTTCTGGCGCTTTTTATATTTTTCCATCCATTGAATCGTTTGGGATGAGTTCCTTTGATTTTTGCATGGAGCTGTTAGAAAGTACAAGACTTGCGGTCGTACCAGGCTCGGCTTTCTCTCCACTCGGCGAAGGGTATGTGCGCCTGTCTTATGCTTATTCACTTGAAACGCTGAAAGAAGGACTTGACCGGCTAGAACAATTTGTACTTGAAAAACGTTCCATACATTCGCTAGATTGAAACAACGGCTCTCTTGCCGTTGTTTTTATTTTGCAGGAAACGTGATGTGAAATACGGTGCCCTTTTCAGGCTGACTATCCACACGGATCGTCCCGTTATGATTTTCTAAAATATTAAATGTCACCATGAGGCCAAGTCCAGTTCCTTTTTCCTTTGTGGTTAAAAAGGGCTCTCCAATCCGCTTCATAACCGATTCTGGAATGCCGACTCCTTCATCACGAATCGTGACAAGTATTCCATCACTTTCTGCTTTGGCCATGATGTCTACCTTTCCTCCGTCCGGCATGGATTCTACAGCATTTTTGATTAAATTGATAAACACTTGCTTGAGCTGATTTTGATCCCCATTCATCAGGAGACCTTCCTCTATCTCACTTGTGTTCATTAAAATGCCATTTAAGTTCGCTTGTGTTTCTAACAGTGCCGTGACTTCGCTGATGATTTTTTTCAAATCAAGCGTCTGCATCGATGCCGTTTGCTGCGGTTTTGCCAGCATTAGCAGCTCACTCAATATAATTTCTATTCGGCTTAGCTCAGAGAATACAATCTCGAAGTACTGATCGCGATCTTTTGTTTTCGGTTTGATGAGCTGCAAAAAGCCTTTGATGGCGGTCAATGGGTTTCTGATTTCATGTGCAATGCCAGCCGCCAATTGACCTGCGATCGACAATTTTTCAGAGCGGAGCATGAGCTCTTCTGTCTGCTTACGTTCGGATATATCTCTTAAAATAATTTGAACCGCTGTTTCTCCAAAAAATGTAGTTGGGATACATACCATTTCTGTATAAATCAGCTTATGTTTAAACGTATGACAGCTCATCGTGACAATCTCAGAATCTGATGCTCTTTCAATAATACGAGATAAGCTCTTTTTGACCTTCTGCTGATCACAGGAATGGATTTGATGAAAGATATCCTTTCCTATTAATTTATCGTAATGCTCGGCTTCAAATAATTTAATGCCTGATTCATTCATAAATACCCACTTGTGATCATGGATAACCGCAATCGTATCAATGGAGTTTTGAATGAGCAGCTGATACCTCTCCCGGCTTTTTTGAAGAACGGTTTGGAACTTTTTACGGGATGAGATGTCAACTAGCAGTAAAAGCTCTGCCCGCTGATTTTGATAAATCGTCGGTGACGACTTTACCTCAATATGAATACTGCTCCCATCTTTACGCTTCCATATCTGTTCAATCATTCCGACTGGAAGGCCTTGCTGCAGCCTTGTTATTCGGCTTCTGACAATATCATGGTACTCTTCAGCAATAAAATCAAACGCGGACTTGCCGATCATGTCATCTCTTGCACTTACCCCCATTAATTGCAGCATCGCATCATTCGCATACACAATTTTCCCTAAAGTCGTAATACATAACGGATTTGGCAGCACGGCAATCAATTGTTCAGCTTCACTGACATTTTGGAAAGCCGGCAGACTGCCTAACGACTGTTCTGCTACTTTTGATGCTGCTTGAAATGCTGCTTTTTGGGGCTCAGTATCCAGCACCCTCATTTTCAGGATCATTTCTCTACTTACTTCGTTGTCTAACCCATCGCAAGCAACAAAGTCAATGCTTGCTTCGATCCATACAGCTGTCAGATCACTTCTTAGCAGTCTAAAGTGGCAAACCTCTAGCATGTGCTGATTGTAAAAATAACTTTCGACGAGAAATTGATCTTCGGTATGAACAAAGTCTTTCAAAAAACACCCTAGTAAATCCTTTTGTTCATAAAGCAAAAGCTGCTTACAGTTGGAAGAAATGTAGAGAAAGCGGCCATTAGAAGAAAGAACGGCATGTAAATCGATGTTCGAATACAATTGATTCGAATCTTTCATTTGTTGTTCCATCGTCGTCCGACCCTCCTTTTCATTTTTTAGGGTTGTCCTTAGATTGATGTATAAAAAACATTCGCTAGAAAACCCGTATTTTCCTTCTGTCATCGAGGGAAACGTCCATATTTTCAGCAAAAAGGGAGCACTTTTTGCTGCTGTGCTCCCTGCGGTTTATTGTTTTTCATATTTCTTTTGTAATTCAACGTACTTATCCACTATTTTACTTGGGATGTTTTTAATAACAGGATCTTTATCTGAGACATAAGGTGTCACGACACTAAACGCCACCTTTGGATTAGAAGAAGGATAATATCCTCCAAAGGTTAAGTTGTACGTTCTATTTCCCCACCAGCTGCGGTTGGCACCATAGTAGAACGTTTGCGCTGTACCTGTTTTTCCTGCAACATCATGCTGACCAAACCGGCCAGCGGCAGTTCCGCCTGTTGATGTGACCATTTTCAGTCCCGTTTTTACGCGGTCAATATCTGCTTTCGAGTTGTTAATCGTGTTCAACACTTTCGGCTCATATTTTTTTACGACTGGGCCTACTTCATCCTTCTTCGTTGGAAGATGAACACTTTTCACTACTCTTGGCTGAATACGGCTGCCTCCATTGGCGATCGTCGACATGTATTGCGCCACTTGAAGCGGTGTATACGTGTCATACTGACCAATTGCTTCATCAAGCAAGAGTCCGCCGACCGTCTTAGGATGCGTCTGCATCCCGCTTGATTCCTGCGGCAGATCGATCCCCGTTTTCACGCCAAGACCGAATTGCGCATAGTAGTTTCTCATTTTTTGTAAGTGCTCAGGCCTTGCTGGTAACGGACCATCCTTTTGATAGGTGATACCCGCCATTCTCATCGCTACTTGGAACATGTAGACGTTGGAACTTTTTTGGAGTGCTTGAATGTCGTTAACCCATCCAAGAACTTTGTAAGACTGTTTCGGTTTTCCATTACTTCCTGCAAAGTAGAGCGGTGTATCCATATAGGCTTGGTTGTGTGACATTCCGTCTTGATAACCAGAGAGGACAGTGGCTCCTTTGACAACAGAGCCCATTTCGTACTGCGTCGTAAATGTTCCGATCGCATAATCTGTGACGTCTCTGCCGTCCATTTTCTTGCCCGACATCGCGAGAACATCCCCCGTGTGAGGGTCCATCATAACGACAAAGGCACGATCCATCATATAGTTTCTCGCGCTGGCGGATCTAAGCTCTGATTCCACGATTTTGTCGATTTCCTTTTGCAGCTCCATATCAAATGTCAGCGCAAGATCAAGTCCTCTTCGTCCTTCTGTCCGCTTGATTTCATCGAGCAGCTTCCCGCCAACCTGTGTATATTGAACGGTCGCTTTCTCAGGGTTTAGAAAATCCTCGTACTGATATTCTAAATAGCTCTTTCCTACCCGGTCATTTCGGGAGTAGCCTCTTGCCATATAGTAATCTTCACGTTCTTTAATGATTCCTTGCTCTGGTGTAGTCACACCGCCAAGTACATTATAAAGGGTCTTTTTATACGGATATTTTCTTGTCCAGTCGTTGATGACGTTCACACCAGGCAGTTCATCAAGATGCTCTGAGACAAGTGAAATTTCTTCATATGTCAGGCTTACGGATGAAGTCTGTTTTGATTCTTTCGTTTCATCGAGTAAAGCAACTTTTTCGTCCCCTTTTTTCTCTTCGTTTGGGTTCATTGCCTTCACGATTTGGGGCTCAAAGGCATATCCGCCTGTAAATCTACGGTAGATCGCTGCAACAGCTTTTTCCTCTGCATCCTTTTCGATCGCTTTGACTTCTTTCTTTGGGACACGCTCTACTTGAAGCGGATAGACATCCTTTGCATCGATATCTTTTTTCTCCGCTTTTGAAAGGAGTTTATCCGCTTCTTTCGGATGGCTCGCCAGCCAAAAATCTCGAATGTCACGCTCTCTCAAAAAATCAGTATCCATTTTTATATAAGTCGCAAGTTTTCTTGCTACCTTAATCTTATCCTCCGCTTTCACACCGCTTTCTGATGTATAAACGATGGCAGGTACACTTTCGTTATCAACGACGACTCTTCCTCTCGCGTCATACATTTTTCCTCTTGGAGACGGGTATGATGCTGTTTTGACCTCTGTTCGGTTGGCTTGCTTTTTATAATCTTCACCATTGACGATTTGCAGCACACCAAGCTTGATCACAAGTCCAGCAAATAAACTAAATACAGCGAAGAAAAAGAGATTAATCCTCCAGGCGTTCCGGCGCTTAATTTTTTTCTGCTCGGCAGCACCTTGATGCTGTTTCTCTCCCACTTATGTAGCTCCTCTCATCCTTTTCAATCTTTTACAATTACCACTCATTATTGTAACACTTTTGTAATAGTTGTTACAGCGAAACGAGTGAAAAAAAGCTGTCAATCCCTAATCTGCAAAAAAATATACTAACACTTTAAAATATTGGTATGTTTGTGTCGTTTTCTTTAAATGGAAGAATTCCCTATCCTTTGATATGAAGCGGCTCATACTATGACTTTAACAAAAATGACAAACTGGCATTGTCAATGGAGGATGCTGGTACGTTTATAACAAAAAGTCCATGGTATGATTTTTTGTGAGAAAACAAAACAAAGATTTTAGGAGGAGTTACAATATGAAGAAGAAATCATTCTTTTTTTCAGCGCTGACAGCTGCTGCACTCATCACTTTCACTGGAGGACATTCAGCTGATGCGAAGGAGCTTAACCTGAAACAAGTGATAAATGTACAGCATCAAGCCATTGATCTTCATACACTAGCAGCAAAATTACATATCTCTTCAGATGTAAACAAGCTAAGCAAGTCGAATCAAAAAGAGATCGAAGCTCTATTAAACAAACTGATCAAAAGCGGTCAACCTGTTACTGGAACAAAAGTAGTGAAAGAAGTAAACAAAGCAAAACAAGAACAAAAACAAGAATCAGTGAAAAAACCAACTGCTTCTAAACCAAGCACTCCAGCAAAAGAAAATACAAACAACAACAGCAACACAAAAGCTGACCAAAAAGACACAACAGCATCAAAAGCTGACAGCAGCTTAAATGCATTTGAAAAAGAAGTGGTTGAGCTTACAAATAAAGAGCGTGCAAAACAAGGCTTAAAGGCACTTTCTGTTGATTCTAAATTAAGCAAATCTGCTCGCGCAAAATCTCAAGATATGAAAGATAAAAACTATTTCTCTCATACAAGCCCAACTTATGGATCTCCATTTGATCAAATGAAGCAATTCGGTATCACTTACAAATCAGCAGGTGAAAACATTGCCCAAGGTCAAAGATCTCCTCAAGAAGTTGTGACAGCATGGATGAACAGTGAAGGCCACAGAGCGAACATTTTAAACAAAAGCTATACACATATCGGTGTTGGTTATGTGAAATCAGGCAACTACTGGACGCAGCAATTCATCGGAAAATAATATCAAAAAAACCTGTCCCTATTTGGACAGGTTTTTAGTTTGTTTTGTGGGTTAGTTTAAAGCTACAAACTGTCCCAGCTAGGCGGGGTAGTTTTTTATTTGACCCATAATTTATAGATACTTTGGGTCCCGCTATTTTCTTCGCCCTGTTCGCTCAGCTTTTCATAAAGTGACTTCGCAAGTGAGAGCCCTGGCATTTCTTCACCCATCAGCTCTGCTTCTTCAAGTGCAATGCCCATATCCTTGATAAAATGCTTCACATAAAACCCTGGCTCGAAATCACCTTTCAGCATTCTTGGTGCAAGGTTTGACAAGGACCAGCTTCCGGCTGCACCTGTTGTGATGCTTTTGAGTACCTGCTCTGGATCAAGCCCTGATTTTTCGGCATAAGCCATTGCCTCTGCGACACCGACCATTCCCGCTGCGATGGCAATTTGGTTACACATTTTTGTATGCTGACCGCTTCCTGCCGGTCCTTGATATTGAATGTTTTCACCCATTTGCTCAAATAGCGGCAGACAGGCTTCATAGGCTGACTTTTCTCCGCCGATCATAATGGCCAGCGTGCCATTTTTGGCTCCTATGTCTCCGCCTGATACAGGTGCATCTAATGCAAATACACCTCTTTCCTTCGCTTTCAACTCAATTTCTTTTGCAAGCTGAGGCTTCGATGTCGTCATATCAATGAGATATGTTCCAGGCGCGGCATGTGCCACAAGCCCATCTTCACCTAAATAGATCTCTTCTACATCCGATGGATATCCCACCATTGTGATGACGGCATCTGCACTTTCTGCAATGTCCTTTACTGCCGGCTTCCATGACGCCCCTTTTTGAATCAATGCGTCTGCTTTTGCTTTCGTTCTTGTATAAACGAGAACTTCATAGCCTGCATCCATTAAATGTCCTGCCATGCTGCGTCCCATTACACCGATTCCAATAAAACCAACTGATTTGATTTGTGCCATCACTTGTTCCTCCTTAAAGAGACTTTGTCAATCCACCATCAATGATCAGTGTTTGACCTGTCATATATGTATTGGCTTCTGATAAAAGAAACGCTGCATATGTTGCAAATTCCTCTGGCTGTCCGTAACGGCCAAGCGGGATCGCTCGTTCAGCCTGTGCTTTGATTTCTTCAACCGTTCGATGCTCTTTTTGTGCGCGGTGCTTTTCCAGCTGTTTAACACGGTCTGTTTCAATTTTTCCAGGTGCTAACGTATTGATCAAAATACCATCCTTTGCAAACTCCTGAGCAGCTGTTTTTGTCCAGCCTGCAATGGCCGGTCTAAATGTATTCGACAGCATCAAGCCCGGTATCGGTTCTTTCACTGACATTGACGCAATATTTAACACACGTGCGCCGCGTTTTTTCAAATAAGGCAATGCCTCTTTTAATAATCGAATATAGCTGAGTAAATGAAGTTGAAATGATTCGATCCAATCTTCATCTGTTAAGGTGTCAAGCGTTCCTGTTTTAGGCCCGCCTGTATTGTTCACAAGAATGTCTAGACACTTCTCATCACCAGCCGCCGCTTGAACAAGCGCCTTGATTTGCCCGGCGTCAGATACATCACATACTTGATAAGTCAACTGTCCTTTGACAAGCGGAGAAAGCTCGTTGACTGTTTCTTTCAGCTTCTGTTCATGTCTTCCCGAGAGCATCACATCTGCTCCCTCTTTTGCTAGAGCAAAGGCAATCGCTTTTCCGATACCTTGACTGCTTGCAGCTACCAATGCTTTTTTTCCAGTTAGATTGACATCCATGTCAACACCTCCTCTAGTTTATTTTATCATACAAAAAGAACCTTGCTCATGTCGCAAGGTTCCTTTCCGCTCTTACACCTTAAATCGATCAACCGCCTGACGCAGTGCCTGGCTTGATTCGTTGAGCATTTCAGTTGAGGTTTTCGTTCTTTCTAACACTTGAACTTGTTCATCTGTAGACGCATGCACTTCCTCAGCTGAGGCTGCAGATTCTTCTGAAATGGCAGCAATGCTTTGAATGGAGTCACTCATCTTCTGCTGTTCTTCTGTCATTTCATTAATCTGTGTATGAATGCTGTCGATTGAACCGACAAGTGCCTGCATTTCCATTGTGATGCTGCTGAGTGCCTCACCTGTTGCATTGATGGCGGCACCTTGTTCCTCATTCATTTTACTTGCTGTTGTCATCGCTTCAGCCGCCTTTTTCGATTCATCTTGAATGAGTTTGACGGTTTCACTAATGTGTTTTGTTGACTGCGCAGATTGTTCAGCAAGCTTTCTCACTTCTTCTGCAACTACAGCAAATCCTCGTCCACTTTCTCCTGCTCTCGCTGCTTCAATGCTTGCATTCAGTGCAAGTAAATTCGTTTGATCCGAGATTTCAGAGATGGCGGTTACGACGTTTTCAATATTTTTCGTTTTATGCTCAAGGTCTAGCAGCATTTGCTCTACCTTTTTCGATTCTTCGTTTGCTTGTGCTGATTTTTGGACGAGCACACCAAGTGCATCAAGTCCTTTATAGCTTGCATCTTCAGATGATTTTGAGTTGGTTTGCATTTGTGAAGCGAGCTCACCCATATGGCGTACTTTCTCATACAAATGCTCTGATTTTTCATTAATCGTTTCTGCATCTGATGCCTGCTTAGTCGCTCCTGTTGCCACCTCTTGAATGGCCGTTGCAATCTGTTCGCTAGACAGCAAAGTCTCATTTGAAATGTGGGTCACTTCATCCGCTGATTTCACAACTTGATCTGAAGCCCCTTTCACTTTTTCAATTAACTCCCTGATATCCTCGGTCATTTGATTAATGCTTTTCGTGAGGAAACCAATTTCATCTTGGGATTTCACTTCAAGCGTACTTGTTAAATCGCCTTCTGACACCTTACGCACATGCCCTATTAGACGCTTGATTGGTGTAGTGATACTTCTTGCCAATAAGAAGCTGAGGATCATCGCAAGAATAATGGCAATAACAGATATAATGATGCTTATTTGATTCATTTGTTCTGTAATCCAAAGCAGTTGCTTTTTCTCAAAGCTGACACCAACCGTCCAATCGGCTTCTTTGATTTTAGATATGACCGTCAGTTCTTTGCTGTCATCAACACCTGAGTTGTCGAGCGCTTTTTTCACAGAGGCGACCTTTGATATGTTTTTTCCTTGATCTGTTGGATGCGCCAAAAGGGTGCCTGTACCATCAACTAAGAAAGCGGTCCCCTTATAAGGAATCTCTTGTTCATTTATATAAGTTTGAATAGAGGACAGCTTCAAATCAAGTCCAGCGACCCCAATGACCTTTCCATTTTTGACAATCGCCTTCGTGGCGGAGACAATCACTTTTTTCGTTGCTTCATCAACATATGGATCTGTCCAAACAACCTGATCAGGCTTTTCGACTGCTTGTTTAAACCAGCCTTGTTTAGATGGATCATACCCTTCGCCAAGATCAAACTCTGGGAAGCCGAGCATTTTGCCGTCAATTGTTCCAATATAGGCAAACGAGACGAGTTTATCCTGTTCCTGCAAGTTTTTTAGTGCACTTTTTTCAAAATCCAGTGTTTGCTTTGTTTGTTTTTGCGCAAATTCTTCAGTCATTTTACCTGTTGCTACTTTGTTAATGGTATTGCCGTAATTATCAAGCTTTTCTGTAATAATGTCTTTCAGGCTTTCTGCCGTTGCTGCTGCGGTGGTTTTTGCATCTCGTTCAATAAGTGGTCTTAACACTATGTTAGAACCCACTTGAACAGCCACGACGGTTAAAATTAAAATAACTGAGATGAAAACAGCTATTCTCACTTGAAGTTTCTTAAACATCTCATCACCCCTACATCTACTTTCACACCTTAATTTATATATCGGCAAAATGATACCGCATTCAATAGTTGTAAAAAAATTTAAATAGAAAAAACAAGCCATATAGGCTTGTTTCAAGTAAAATATTCAATTTTTGCAGAAGGAAAGTACTGATCTATATATGACTCTAAAGTCTTTCTTAGTTCTTGTTCCTCATCTTTTTGATAGATATATTTACCTATTCCATATCTTCCCCATTTGTATCTTCTTTTTTCTTCGTCCAATTCTAATTTTGATTTCGGATAGTTTTTTTGAATCACACGCTTTGCTGGTTTTGTAAAGCGATGCTGAATCATTTCAAAGGTGATATCGTTTCTCACATCTTCAGGAAGAGCTGCATCAAGCTTTTCAAAAAGAACTTTATACCCTTCCTGCCAGCCTTCATGGATGTAGATTGGGGCAATAATAAAGCCAAGAGGATAGCCTGCCTTTGCGACCTTAACAGCCGCTTCAATCCGCTGATCTAGCGGTGATGTGCCGGGTTCAAAATATTTAATGACATAATCGGCATTGATACTAAAACGGAATCTTGTCCGGCCATTATGCTTTGCATCTAACAGATGATCGACATGATGGAATTTCGTGACGAAGCGAAGCTTTCCAAGGTCAGTCTGTCCAAAGTATTCAATCGCTCGTTTGAGTGTGTGTGTCAAATGGTCAATTCCTACGATATCTGAAGTGCATGATGCTTCAAATCTTGTGATATCTGGCGCTCGCTCGTTCATGTACTGCTCAGCCTGATCTAATATTTCTTCTACATTGACGTACGTTCGAATGTAAGGCTTACTTCCCATTGTTGTTTGCAAATAGCAATAATGACAATGCCCCATACATCCTGTTGCAAATGGGATCGCATACTCTGCAGATGGTTTAGACGAGTCAAATTTCAACGTCTTTCTCACACCAATGACAAGCGTTGACTTCGCGTTACGATACTTTTGCAAGTCATTTTTGCCCGGAATATTTCTTACTTGGTTGTGTGAGGTCGTTTCTCTTATTTCGATTCCCATACCCTCGAACTTTTCCTTCAACTCTCGTCCTAACGGGTACTCTAGCGCCCGGGGTTCAATGTAAACAAGCTGGGGAACGAAAGGTTTGATCATATTTAGCACATCCTTACCATTAAGGTTTTCATACCGTTACTTTAACCTCACAGGATGGCTTTTATCCTTTCTAAAATCTCCCTTATTCAAACAAGTCTTGATAAAGAGCTTCTGCTTCTTCATATGTTGGAAACACAGCATCATCAGGTGCTAGTGGATGATACGTTTCAAGTAAAAATAGAGCGAGCTCTTCTTCGTTGTATGGATGTGAAACAATTTCTGCTTCTTTAATTTGTGCTACGTTTGCAGCATGTGGATTTCGATAAATCACATATACTTGATCACCCGGTTTATAGTCTGAGAAAGGCAATCTGGTCACCTCCATTTTTAATTATAGGGTACCCTTCTCACTGCCCAATATGACTCAATATGATAAAATTCGACAAAAAAACCAGACAGTTTCACCTGTCTGGTTTTCATTCACTTAGTTTTGTTGAAATGTTTTCTTAACGAAATCAACCACTTCTTCTGTTGTGCTAAGTGATAAAATATGCTCTTTAAATGATGCCGCTTCTTCCTTAGAAAGCTTGCTTAGCTGCGTTCTAGCTGGAAGAATGGATGTTGCACTCATTGAGAATTCATCTAATCCTAATCCAAGTAGAAGCGGGATTGCGATTTCATCTCCTGCCATCTCACCGCACATGCCGACCCATTTACCCTCTTTATGCGCTGCTTCGATCACAAGCGTAATAAGACGTAAAATCGCTGGGTTGTAAGGCTGGTAAAGATAAGACACTCGTTCGTTCATTCGATCAGCAGCCATTGTGTATTGAATCAAATCATTCGTTCCAATACTGAAGAAATCTACTTCTTTTGCAAATTGGTCTGCGATCACAGCCGTTGATGGAATTTCTACCATCATTCCGATTTCAATGGAATCAGAAACGTCTGTACCAGCGGCAACCAATGCTTCTTTTTCTTCAAGTAAAATGGCTTTAGCTTCTCTAAATTCTGATAACGTCGCGATCATAGGGAACATGATTTTCAAGTTTCCATATGTACTCGCACGAAGTAATGCGCGTAGTTGTGTTCTGAAAATCTCCTGTTCTTCCAGGCAAAGGCGAATAGCTCTATACCCTAGGAACGGGTTCATTTCTTTTGGAAGCTGCAAGTAAGGAAGTTCTTTATCGCCACCAATATCTAGTGTGCGGACAACCACTGCTTTCCCTTCCATCTTCTCTAAAACTGTTTTATACGCATCGAACTGCTCTTCTTCTGTAGGAAGCTGCTCTCTGCCCATGTATAAAAATTCAGTACGGTACAATCCAACTGCTTCGCCGCCATTTTCAAGTACACCTTTTACATCTTCAGGTGTTCCGATATTTGCAGCTAACTCTACGTGAACGCCGTCTTTTGTAACCGTTGGCTGGTCAACAAGTTTCGCCCATTCCGCTTTTTGAGCTAAGTAGTCTTCATGCTTTTTTTGATACGCTTTCACTTCATCTTCAGAAGGCTGAATGATGACGTCTCCAGTAATACCATCCACAATGATCAGATCATCGTTTTTCACCGTTTTTGTTGCTTCTTTTGTCCCAACAACTGCTGGAATCTCCATAGATCTTGCCATGATCGCTGAGTGAGAAGTACGACCGCCGATATCTGTCGCAAATCCTTTGACAAATTGTCTGTTCAGCTGAGCAGTATCAGAAGGTGTTAAATCTTCAGCAATGATGATGACTTCTTCAGAAATCATGCTTGGGTTTGGAATGTCAACGCCAAGCAAATGTCCAATCACACGTTTCGTTACGTCGCGAATATCCGCTGCACGTTCCTTCATGTATTCATTGTCCATTGCTTCGAACATTGTGACAAACATTGTCGCTGTTTCTTTTAAAGCAAATTCAGCATTTACTTTATCAGATTTGATTTTATCCTTTACTGGGCTTAGCAGTTCAGGATCACTTAACACAAGAAGGTGGGCAGAAAAGATATCTGCTTTGTCTTGGCCAAGCTCTTTTAGCGCATGTTCTTTAATTGCTTCAAGTTCTTGTTTAGAAACATGAATTGCTTCTTCAAAACGCTTCACTTCTGTCTCTGGATCGTTGATGTCTTTTTGGTGAACTGTTAAATCTGGTTCTTCCAGACGATATGCTTTTGCAATCGCAACGCCTGCTGAAGCACCGATTCCTTTCAGTTGTTGCATTACTCGCCTAGGCCTTCACTTTTCATTGTGTCTTTAAGCGCAGCAAGTGCATCATTTTCATCAGAACCAGAAGCAGAGATTGTGATTGTAGCACCTTTCGCAATTCCTAGAGACATTACACCCATAATAGATTTCAGGTTCACTGTTTTACCATTATATTCTAAGTTGATATCAGCATCATATTTACTAGCAGTTTGTACAAGAACTGTTGCAGGACGTGCGTGAATTCCAGAATCTGCAGTTACTTTGAATGTTTGTTGAGCCATTTTTATCAATCTCCTTTTTATACAATTAATACATCCACAATATTATATCATACTGCCGAGCTTGTCATCTAACAAGAACGGCAGTTATGAAAATTATTTTGAAATTTTCATGATGTTTTCTTGTCCAGCTTTAATTTCACCGGATTCTTGAAGGTCAATAAATTGTCCTTCACTTAAGTTGGTAAATACAATTGGTGTCATCAAAGATGGTACTTCAGTCTTAATTATATCAATATCAACCTCTAAAAGTTTTTGACCGATTTCTACTTGATCTCCCTCTTGTACAAATGCTTCAAATCCTTCTCCTTTGAGGCCGACCGTATCAATTCCGAAGTGGATCAAAATTTCAAGCCCACCATCAGATTGCAGGCCAATAGCGTGTTTCGTTGGGAACACATTTAAAATCTTCCCTCTTACCGGTGAAACCACCGTTCCATCTGTTGGCAAGATAGCGAAACCGTCACCCATCATTTTCCCTGAGAATACTTGATCTGGTACATCTGTAATTGGATGAAGCTCCCCTGTAATTGGTGAAGCAAAAATTTCTTCACCTTGTTCATTTTGAAGCGGCTTTGCAATGACTTCTTCGACCTGCTGGCTGACTTCTTCTTTTGCAGAAGGGTCTTTCGCTGGACGAGGCGTGCGGCCTGCAATGATATCTTGCATTTGTGTTTTTAAATTATCAGAGCGCGGACCGAAGATTGCCTGGATGTTGTTCCCTACTTCGAGAACACCTGAAGCGCCAAGCTTTTTCAAGCGGTCTTTGTCCACTTTCTTCTGATCATTAACAGTGACACGTAAACGCGTAATACAAGCATCAAGGTGCTTAATGTTTTCTTGATCACCCATTGCTTCAAGGATTTCATAAGGCAAGTCATTACCTTTTTCAGACTTCGCCTCACTTGCTCCGTCTGCTGCTTCATCCTCGCGGCCTGGCGTTTTCAGATTAAATTTACGAATGGCGAATCTAAATCCGAAGTAGTAAATGACTGCAAGTACGAGACCTACTGGAATGACAAGCCACCAAGCGGTTCTATTCGGCAGGATACCAAATAGGAAGAAGTCGATTAACCCTCCTGAGAAGGTCATCCCGATTTTCACGTTTAGAATATCCATTATCATAAAGGATAATCCAGCAAATACACAGTGAATCGCAAATAATATCGGTGCAACAAACAAGAATGAGAATTCAAGTGGTTCAGTGATCCCTGTTAGGAAAGAAGTAAGGGCCGCTGATCCCATAATTCCTGCTACTAGCTTTTTATTCTTTGGTTTTGCTTCATGGTAAATCGCAAGAGCTGCTGCTGGAAGACCGAACATCATGAATGGATATTTCCCTGTCATGAATGTACCAGCTGTCAGCTGAACACCATCTTTGATTTGCGCCATGAAGATACGCTGGTCACCACGGATAATATCTCCTGATAAGCTCTTATAGCTAAAAAATTCATACCAGAATGGTGCATAGAATATGTGGTGCAGACCAAACGGAATTAATGAGCGTTCAATGACACCGAATACAAAGGCAGCCAGCGGCTCATTTGCTGCAAGCAGTCCTGTTGAAAATGAGTTCAATGCACCTTGGATTGGCGGCCAAATGACTAGCATTAAAAGCCCTAAAATAAGTGCTGAAATAGAAGTGACGATTGGAACAAAACGCTTACCAGCAAAGAAGCCAAGATATTGCGGGAGCTCAATTTTGTAAAATTTATTAAACATATAAGCCGCTAATACCCCGACAATAATCCCGCCAAAAACGCCGGTAGACAAGGTCGGTATGCCGAGCATATTTACATATGCTGGATGGCTTTCCTTAAAGAACTTAGCCAATTTGATTGAATCGGATGGAATAGATCCGTTGGCCATTAATACGGCACTCATCGTTACGTTCATGACAAGGTAACCGATGATAGCGGCAATCCCTGCCACTCCGTCTCCATTGGCAAGACCGATGGCAACCCCTACAGCAAATAAAAGCGGAAGATTCGAGAAGACGATGTTCCCCGCATTCTCCATGACACTTGCAACAAGCTGAATCGTATCATTGCTTAAAAATTGAGCTACATCAATCAGCTGCGGATTTTGCATCGCATTCCCAAGTGCAAGTAAAATACCGGCAGCAGGAAGGATCGCAACTGGAAGCATGAGTGCTCGTCCAATTTTTTGCAACACACCAAAAAGTGATTTAAACACTGGTTGAACCTCCTTTGTTTTCGCTTACAACATACATTCGGGCTGCTCCCTGACGTACATTTCATAATTAACCGTTTACATTTCACTTTCAAACGCAAAAAAAAGGCATGGTGATATAAGGTTGCGCAAATAACAGGATCTTATCCTGTATTTACCTTAAGTCACTCATGCCTGATCGAATCAGTTACACGTTTCTAGGAAACTATGAAATTTTATTTGTCAATCTGTACAGATGAAGTGTCAGGTAGACGGCCTCAGCATCCTGTACAGGCTTTTTCAATGCATGCTGCAAAATTTTGATCATTTTCCAAGCAGTATTGTAGCATAAAGGATATTCATTTTTCAATAGATGAAGCAATTTTTCTGGCTCCTCTAATGATTCTCCCCGTTTTATACGCTCAATTGAAAACGTAATATGGCGTAATAAGCGTAAATAATGAATACTTTCTCTGTCTACTTTCATATGAAATGAATCTTCGATGACTTGGACCATTTGCGTAATCAGCTGCGAATGACGGTTCACCTCAGATAAAGGCCGATTCGTCAAAGCTGAATGAATATGGAGCGCTATAAAGCCAATTTCACCTTCTGGCAGCTTTGTTTCGACATCTGGCCGCTCGTTAATCAGTTCAACGACTTCCTTTGCGACCTCGTATTCTTTTGGATATAACGATTGCGTCTCAAGCATAAAAGGGTTCGTGATATCATAGCCTTGCTGCACCCGCTTAAAACTAAACGCAATATGATCAGTCAGTGCAACATGAATATGTTCATTCAAGCGCTGCCCCATTTTTTTTCGTATATGATAAATGATGTCATTGGCAAGCTCGATCATGTTCTCATCAATATGATGAAGCAGTTGTTTATATTCTGTTTGTTCCTTCGTGTTTTTTAACACAAACATCTTTTCAAACACGTCTTGATCGAGATGATCCCCCGATTTTTTCCCGAAGCCGATCCCTTTCCCAATCAGAACCACTTCGCCCAAAGAAGGGTGTCTTGCGATGATGACATTATTATTTAACGCTTTATCAACGGTGAAGGATTCCATGAACATCCCCACCTCCTTCTTATTCAATCCCTCTTATCGTACAAAACAGATGAAACGTGCGTCAACGATTGTTTTTCAAAACGGTTGTTGTTCGCTCAATCAGGCGAAATGGCAACATTCTTTTTTCTGATTCCTCTCCCTTTAATGCCCGGTCGAACAAGTCAAACGCTTCCTGCCCCATTTGTTTGAGGGGAATATGAATGCTGGAAATCCCCAAAGCCTCACTCAATTGGTTATTTTGAAAGCTGAGTATGGCTGGTGATTCTCCTACTTTTATGTCATGACGCTGCGCCTCTAATAAAAAGCCTGCAGAGACTTCGTCATTTGTGATGAATAAAGCTGTAGGACGATTTTTCATTTCCTGCCATTCTGCAAATAATTGCTTCCCATCAAGCAGGGATAACTTCCCTTCGATGATCCATTCCTCATCAATCGTCTGCCCGAGCGATTGCATCATGTCTTGATAAGCCTGAAGGCGCGACTCGCTATTCGCTCCTTCTGTTCTGGCGAGAACGATCGCAATTCGTTGATGGCCGCATGCCGCCAAATGATGCAGACCTTCCTTAAATGCTTGATCATGCGCAATCGACACAGTTGAGCATTGATCGTGCGGCGCAGGATGACAAAATATAATCGGTCCTGATTCCTGCCACTTTAAAATGTGCCTATCACTTAACGCATTTGAACAAAATATTAAACCGTCCACACGGCGTTCTTTTAAACTCATCAACGCTTCTTTTTCTTTTAATGGGTCATATCCTGTTTGAAATAAAGCAAAATGCATACCGCGCGCCTGTGCTTTCTCTGCAATACCTGTGACGAGTGTGCTGAAATAAGAGTGTTCAATGTTTGGAAGGACAATGCCAAGCATATTCGAATAGCCCTTCGCTAAATGGACCGCCTGAATGTTTCTCGTATACTTGAGATCTTCCATCGCTTGTAGAACACGTTCTCTTTTTTCTTCTTTAACATAAGGATGCTCATTCAACACACGTGATACGGTTGTCACAGATACGCCCGCTCTTTTCGCAATCTCCCTTATGTTTGCCATTTTTTCTCCTACTTTCTCTTGATATGGTAAGCGTTTCATACTTTAAGATGTATGTGAGCTGAACAAATCACTGGATGGAAAGGGGAATTCAAGATGGGTTTCATCATATGGATTATATTATGTATGACTGTTTTGTTTTCTGCTCGTTTTGCACTACATCCTTTAGGAAAAGAACATAAAATCAAACCGTTTCAATCAATTGATGATTTTTTTGTTGATAAGGATCGAGAAGAGTGATAAAAAATCACGATGACGCTTCCAAGACCTGGACGTTCATCGTGATTTTTTTCATTACTTGATGATCGTCAGCTCTTTCGGATAATTGGTTAAGGTGACTGGACCATCTGCCGTAATGAGAACATCATCTTCAATTCTTACGCCGCCGACTCCTGGCACATAAATTCCTGGTTCAATCGTATACACCATACCTTCTTGCAGAAGGTCGTCATTTGCCTGACTCATAGAAGGAAATTCATGAACAGAAACCCCTAATCCATGTCCAAGACGATGAGGGAAATATTCACCATACCCTGCTTCTGTGATCAGTCCGCGAGCTTTTAAATCAAGATCACCGATTCTCACGCCTGGCTTACTCATTTCAAGTGCTGCCATTTCTGCATTTAAGACGGTTTGATAGATGTCCTTTTGCTTTTCAGAAGCTTCCTGATAAATGAATGTTCTTGTAATGTCTGAACAATAACCATCTACAATGACGCCAAGGTCAAATAATACAAAATCGCCTTTTTTTAAGGCTGCCTGCCCCGGATTTCCATGAGGTTCGCCTGATTTTTCACCAAAGAGAACCATGGTGGAAAAGGACATGCCTTGAATGCCTTTTTTCTTTAGTTCATATTCAATGACAGCGAGCACTTCTGTTTCTGTAATTCCTTCTTTTAAGGCGTTAACCCCAATTTTCACACCTTCATCTGCCAATTCAGCCGCTTTTTTCAGTGTAGCAATTTCAGATTCATCCTTAATCAGTCTGAGCTGATTGAGCTTTTCTTCAGCCCGGACGAAAGTTTCTGCACCGGTGACATCTTGGAGCTGTTCTGCTCTTTGAAGCGGAATCGATTCTTTTTCAATCGCAAGACGTGCCGCTTGAACACCTCGTTTTTCTATCGCTGATTGAATGAAATCAAATGGATTCTCATGATCTTCATATCCAATGATATCGCCGGACCATCCTGCATTTTTTGCCTGCTCAACTTCCATTTTAGGCAAAATAAAAAATGGTTCTGCCTCTTGGAACACAAACAGCCCCATCACTCTTTCATGCGGCTCTGTGAAGTATCCAGATAGATAAAACACATTTTCCTTTGTATGTATAAATGCACCTTGAATGTCTTCTTTCTTAAGCCAAGAAGACAAGTTCTTCATTCGGTTCATCATGATCCTCCTCACACGTTTTACTACTGGTCTATTGTATCAGTTTTTGCTGTATTTCGCACAAAAGCGCACTGGCATGTAACCAGTGCGCCCTGATGATTGATTTAAGATGCACGAAGCAGACGCAGACCATTTAAAATGACCAAAATCGTACTTCCTTCATGCCCAATGACGCCAAAAGGCAGATCGAGCACTTGTAAGAAATTCGCACAAATTAACAGACAGATCACCGTTAGTGAGAAAATAATATTTTGCTTAATGATTCGATTCATTTTTCTTGAAAGACGGATCATTTTTGTGAGGTTATTTAAATTATTCTTCATTAAGATGAGATCTGCTGTTTCTAAGGCAACGTCTGTGCCTCCGCCCATCGCAACCCCAACATCTGCTGTGGCGAGCGCTGGTGCATCATTGATTCCGTCTCCTACCATGATGATTGAATTACCTTGTTTTTTTAATTGATTGACCTCATGTACCTTTTCATCTGGAAGACATTCAGCCACTACGGTTTGGATACCGGCTTCCTGCGCAATGGCTTCAGCCGTTTTTTGCTGATCTCCTGTCAGCATGACGGTTTGGATGCCTAAATCATTTAGTTCTTGAATCATTTTTTTGGCTTCAGGTCTGATTTGATCCTTAAGACCAAGGCAGCCAACGACTTGTTCACCCTTTTGAACGTAGACCACTGTGTATCCTTGCGCTGAAAGATCATCACCTGTCTCTTCAATCTCACGGTCGATTGACGCCTTACCAGCAAAGTCTTTCTTCCCAATCCGCCACGTTTCTCCATTTAATTGTGCTTTCACACCAAATCCAGAGGTTTCTTCAATGGTGACATGGACTGATCTTTCTGTTTGGTGCTCTTTTGCCATATCAGAAATTGCTTTCGCTAATGGGTGGTTTGATTGACTCTCAATTTGATAGAGTGCCTGATAAAAAGCTGATTCATCCTGCTCTTTCGTCATGACAACTTGTTCTACGGCTGGCTTCCCGCTTGTAATCGTCCCCGTTTTATCAAAAGCAATCATACTGCTTGTGCCTAGTTTTTCTAAAAAGACACTTCCTTTGACAAGCATCCCATTTCTTGCGCCATTTGAAATCAGTGACAGTGCGGCTGGCATAATGGATGCAACAAGAGCACAAGGTGAAGCAACGACCATAAACACCATTGCCCGGTAGAAGGTTTCACTCATGCTCCAGCCGAGTACAAAATGAGGCAGAACCATTAAAATCGCGACGGTGATCAGCACACCTTTTACATAGGCACCTTCGAATTTTTCGATAAATGCTTGGCTTGGCGAAACACTTTCTTGAGCGGATTCGACAAGTTTAATAATTTTATGGAAAAGCGTTTCTTCATTATGTTTAGTGACTTCCACTGTTAAAGAACCATTTAAGTTCACTGTCCCTGCAAATACGTCTTCGCCCTGCCCTTTTTCCTGTGGAACAGATTCGCCTGTGAGTGCAGATTCATCCACACTTGTTCTCCCGCTTATAATCACACCATCTGCTGCAATGCGTTCCCCAGCTTTGATCATAATACGGTCACCTGGTGTCAATGATGAAGCGGCGATTTGAATGGTCGTACCATCTTCTTCAATTAAAGTTGCTTCATCTGGTGCAATGCTCATTAATGCTGTTAAATCTTTCTTGCTTTTATTTGACGTATACGTTTCAAGCGCACCACTCAGTGAGAAAATAAAAATTAAGATAGCGCCTTCTGCCCAGTAGCCGATCAGAGCTGAGCCTATTGCTGCGAAAATCATTAAAAGTTCCACATTCAAGGTCTTTGACGAAATCGTTTCTTCAATTCCTTCCTTCGCCTTTGCAAAACCTCCAATGACAAATGCTAGGATGAAAAGAGGAATGCTCCACATGCTCTGATCCTTTAGAATCCATCCAATTAAAATGAGAATCCCCGAGATACCTGCTGCAATTAATTCTCCGTGCTGTGCCCATTTATGTAAGGACCATTTCGATTCCTTTTGATTTGTCGTTTGATAAAGTGCTGTATTCTCATTCATGATTGTTTTCTCCTCTCTAATTGATAATCATTTTCATATTATCAATCGTTGCCCGTTTCTTTTTCCATCTATATTTTCTGCTATTTCAAGCTTTTTATTGGTCTGTAACTCATTATAACAGGTTCTGAACAATTTTCAATTAATAATTATTATAATTTCTTTTTGATAATAATTATCATTATTGATATAGACCGTTCCGTTTTCTTCTGAGCACAGTGTATTCAGATGAAAAGCAAATGAACACAAAAAAGAACCAACAGAATTGGTTCTTTCACAGAAAGGATTTGTTCTACGAATTTGTCCACTCTTTGATTTGTTTTTTCGTCAGTGGACCTACATGATTTTTCACCACTTCTCCTTTTTCATTAATCAAAAAGGTCGTTGGGATGGTGATGATTTGATATTTCTTCATCATTTCTCCGTGTTCATCTAGTAGGATCGGGAATGTAAACCTTCTGTCTTTCACAAATTGGGCAACAGCATGTTTACTTTGTTCAGCACCTAGTAAATTCACGGTCAATATGTCAACATCACTCTGATTTTCTTTCACGATTTGCTCAAATGCAGGCAGTTCCATTTTGCAGGACGGACACCATGTTGTCCAAAAATGCAAAATGGTCTTTTTTCCTTTTGCAGGAACCATCTGCATTTCACCAGTTAATGTTGGAGCCTCTATTCTTGGCGCCATTACGGGCTCTTTTGCTTCTGCTGCTGCGCTCATTAGAAATAACAGCAGGGTCATCATCAGAAGACTGGCGGGTAGATGTTTACGATTCATCATGATCTTCCTTCCCAGTTTTCTTATAGCTTGCCCGCTCGATGATGATGACATTCAAGCTTTTTTCAATGTAAGGAACATTGAAACGCCGAGCTCCTTACAAATGGTCGCATAATGCAGTGCGGTCAAAAGCAGCATGCCTGTGTTCATCCCTAAAATGACCCCCATCATATTCAAGCTTTCAATTGAACCGAGGAAATACACCATTGAAAACGAGACGACATGCACCCATATATTATGTAGGAACACATCTTTGATGAGCCCCATACCGATTAAACACGCCTGAAATGGCATCACAAACAAATGGCATAGAAAGTATGGCCAAAGCAGCTGTAAATAGACAGCAGCTTGCGGTGAATCAAAAAAGAGCTGTGTGAGCGGGTAAGCAAAATAATACATCACCATCACTGCCGGCACCCCGTATCCAAACGTTATGAGAATCGCCTGTCTGACACGTTTTTTCACAAGATCATACTGGCCTAAAGCATAGGCTTCAGAGACACTCGGAATCATCACAATCATGATGGAATGAGCGATAAACGCTGGGAAAAAACCGATCGACATTGCGACACCAGCCAGCATGCCGTAATGATCAACAGCAAGTGTTCCAGAAATGCCTGCTGCAACGAGCGCTCCTTTGATTAGAAATGGTTCAACCGCATTGGCGATCGCATGAAAGATGCGCATGCCCGTTGTCGGAATGGAAACGGCTAATAGGCGCTTTCGCACATCAATCCCTCTTAATTCAACAGACCTGACATTCACAGCATTTTTCGCCATGACGTATTGGGAGTATAAATAAATAAAGACGACAAGATCACTCGCAACAATGACACCAATGGCGATGAGTACTGCTGTTTCAATATCAAACGAATACCAATGAAAAAACAAAAACAAGCAGATGAGCTGGATCGTTTTCTTCAGCATGTTGGCTAGAGCGATTCTGCCCATTTGCTGCTTTCCCATAAAATAGCCGCGGGCAATGGAGGTAAAGGCAATAATCGGGATAAGTGACAGCACCAATCCTTTCATAAGCGGATGATACGACTGAAACACTGGAATGAAAGGCAGTACAATGGCTGCTATAGCTGTTGTTGTACTTGTCACCACAAGCGTCATTTTAAAGGCATGGCGGAGCATACTTTTGTGGAGACGCTCATGTGATTCTGCAATGAATTTAGAAATGGAGACTGGCAGCTCTAAGCTGGCGATCACAAGGACAAGCATGATGATTGGAAGGATACTCATATACAAACCCATTCCATGTTCTCCAAGCTCTCTCGCTAAAATCATATTGACTAAAAACTCTATACACTCCGCAATAAAAGCTGCGACAGATAGCAGAATGACCCCTTTTACAAATCGATTCATGTAGCCTCCCCTTGTCTAAAGCAAATTCTTTTCACATTCTATGAGACAAGTCCAAAAAATATTTTAATAATTGAAGACAAAAAAAGAGCAATCTCATTGATCGCTCTTTTTCTTTATACGGCAAATACGTGACGTCCGATGCGTTCTACAATTTTGCGGGAACGAATCCAGTGATCTGTTGCCGTTTTTGGATTATAAAAATAAATAGCCTTTGTTGTTCTGTCATGCTCTTTTACTACCTGCTTCACCGCTTTAATGGAATCTTGATCTGCCTTATCATGAATACTTCCGTTTGATACTGGCTGGAAAGCATTTCGCTGATAAATCACACCTTTAACACTGTCAGGAAAAGAACGATGCTCCACCCTGTTTAAGACAACGCTTGCCACCGCTTTTTTCCCTTCGTAAGATTCACCTTTCGCTTCAGCATGTACCAATCGAGAAAGCAAGTCCATTTCTTCATTAGAATACTGTTTGCCGCTTGCCTTATTCGTCGATTCAGATTTTACTTTTTTCTTTTGCTTCGGTTTTGAAGACTTTTCTTCTGTTGACGTACTTAGCATTTTCACTTTTGGCTGACGCTTCTCCTCAGAAAATGCCGGGATGACTTGATCGTGATCTTGATCTATATATGAAAGCTGATGTTTAACAGGTGCTTGTGAAAGTTCGTGACTTAATGTGCCTTGCTGCTCTTGTATATTGTCCATCTTCATTGCTGCAACGAGCATAAGGATGACAAAAAGAGCTGTATGAATTTTAATCATTCGCCTTTTTCCTCCTTTAATCAAAAGTAGGCTGTAAGATACTTGTCCACTCTAACAAGAGCTCATTCTATTTTCACGCACAAAGATTTACATGCCTGTCCAAATTCCGTCATTAAATGGCATGTCCTAGTTGAGCGCACATAAAATGGAATTGTTAGCGCTTAAAAAGGTCCCTTTTTCACCTATCATCATCCTTATGCTCCTGATTATGGGTTATTACATTTTCTTTTCATATGTATCAGAGTGGTTTGAAGTGTGACAAAAGAATGAAAATAAAAAAGCTTTCTCTCATCAATGAGAAAAAGCTTTAGCTTCTTGCTTCTGTAAGATATTCAAAAATAACATCTCCACCATGTTTGGCGATCCCGCGAAAATGTTTAAAATCATCTTGATTCACCAAAACAGAACGAAACGTTAAAAAATCATCTTTTTGGATGGTCACTTGTTTTTCCGTCCCATTCCGTAAAGATTCGATTATTGTGAGGATTTGTTCTTCAGTCAAAAAAACCGCTCCTTTTCAGCCATGATCAAATATTAAATATACCATTCGTTAGAAAAGCATACAACGAAAACAAAACAAAAACGTCTTTATCCTTTACATTGGTATGAAAATATTGCAAAATACTTTTTAATAGGGAATGAAATCTGTTTTTAAAGGAGAGGGATCGGTTGAAGATTGCAAAAATTGGAAATGTGATCGAATTTAGAAATGGTTTAACAGGTGTAGTTGAAAAAGTGAATGAAAACTCTGTCATTGTGGACGTCACCATTATGGACAACTATAGAGATTTAGAACTGGACTCACTAACAGTCGTTAATCATAAAAACTATAAAATCATCAAAGACTCCGTACATTAATTTGCAATCCTCAATTCAGACGATCGGTACATACGTATATATAAAGCAAAGTAAATCACGATTTGACCAAATGGTGATTTCTATTTCAATACCCTTCTTTTTCATTTAAAAAAAATGATAAGATGCTGTATTAGCTCTAGACAGGAGAAACTAATATGCAAAATTCCAATGATATCATTGTACGTTTTGGAAAAATGGAAGATACTGAAATGACTTTAGAAATACAGAAATCAGTTATTGCTGAATCAGATTATCTACTTACATCACCTGAAGAAAACAAAAAAACCCTCTTAGAACACAGGGAATGGATACAGAAAAGAATTGAAAATGAAAACGAGACGTACATAGTTGCTCAAACTGATGAGAAAGTCATTGGATGGATAGCCTTTGAACATTCATCAAATAGAAAAAGAACTTCTCATACGGGTTCATTCGGGCTGATGGTGCATAAGAGATATAGAGGTTTAGGCGTAGGGGAAAAGTTACTAACAGCGTTATTACATTGGGCAGAAAAGAATCCTTCAATTGAAAAGGTTAGTTTAGCCGTTTTCTCTACAAATCAAAAGGCCATTTCTTTGTACAAAAAGATGGGGTTTATAGAAGAAGGACGTAAAATAAAAGAATTTAAAATAAATGATCATGAATACTGGGATGATGTTTTAATGTATAAGCTTGTTTAATGCTGTGAAAACGAATTGCAGAAGTAAGGACATAATATCAATTGAGTTATCAATTTGTTATGTCCTTTTCTTATTTTTACCTTACATCATATGAAGAAAGCATCAATCTTTTTTCATATGAAAGGTTTGCATTTCCGCCTTCGTCTTGTACATCTCGACTTCCTCGGGTGTGATTACTCCTTTATCAATTAAGAGGGCAATCACTCCAAGCAATGTAGAGGCACTCCATTTATACCGTTCTTTGTTTTGATGTTCGAGCATTTGAAGCTCTTCCCTTAGATCCATTAGCAGCTGCTCTGCCCGCTCTTCTTTGTTTGCCAACTTCAAACGCCTCCGTTTATCATTCATTGCCTCTATTTTATCGTACATCAAATGAGTTAAGCAAAAAAAGCATGATTCCTCTTTACAAACATACGTTCTGTCATGTATAATATGTTTACGAGCTGGTAGCCCCCAGCCGTCCTAGCAAGTTCTATTCCCATTCGTATGAGAAGAGTGACATGACTCTTCTCTTTTTTTATAATCGATTCGCTTCAATCTCAACAAAAAAGACATGCATTCTGCATGTCTTTTCCTATTTATTAGCGATTATCAATCGTTTCTGGATACATATCATGGTTCATCATACGATATGATGCCATTTCTTCATACTTAGTCCCAGGTTTTCCGTAGTTCGTATACGGGTCAATTGAAATTCCGCCTCTTGGCGTAAATTTGCCCCAAACTTCAATATACCTTGGGTCCATCAATTCAATTAGGTCGTTCATAATAATGTTCATACAGTCCTCATGGAAGTCACCATGGTTACGGAAACTGAACAAATATAATTTTAGCGATTTACTTTCGACCATGATTTCATTTGGAATATAGCTGATATAAACGGTCGCAAAATCCGGCTGTCCTGTTTGCGGACAAAGTGATGTAAATTCCGGGCAGTTGAATTTCACAAAGTAATCTCTATTTGTATGCTTATTTGGGAACGTTTCAAGCACTTGTGGTGCATAATCAAATAAATAATTGGTTCCTTGGTTTCCTAGTAACGTGACACCTTCTAATTCTTCTGGTTTTCTTGTCGTCATGTCATCTCTTCCTTTCTATACGCCTCGTTTATTTCCCCACAATAACGTGTGCAGCTGCGGCAGCACTCTTACGCGGTTTAAGTCTGGATCTTGCGCGACTTGATCTACGAGCGCTTCATATTTCTTTAATAAATGCGTCAATAAATACGTATCATCAGCTGTTGTCGTGTCATCATTTCCTACCTGCAAATAAAACGGAAGCTCAGGGTATTTCGCATGAACATCCTTCGCATAGGCTAGATCACGATCGTCAAAGATCACGACCTTCAGGCTAGCATGATGCAATCTATTTCCGTTTTTCAGCTCATCTATGATACGTGTTAGTTTTGTAAAATCTGTTTTCATATTCGAGCTTGGCGGCTTAGGAGAAATGGTTAAATCATCAATTTTCAAAAACCATTCCTGATACATCGTCCCTTGTGTTTCAAGCGCTGTATCAATCCCTTCTTCATGCAGTAAATCAATGAGGGATTCCATTTGTTTTAAAAGCGCCGGATTTCCTCCTGAAATGGTGACATGAGAAAAAGCCTGTCCGCCTATTCTTTTTAATTCTTTGACAATGTCTTCTGCCTCAAGCCACTGAATGTCATGCTTCGCTGAGCCATCCCATGTAAAGGAGGAATCACACCAGCTGCAAGAGTAGTCACAGCCAGCCGTTCTGACAAACATTGTTTTTTGTCCAATCACCATTCCTTCTCCTTGAATAGTCGGACCAAAGATTTCTAATACAGGAATCGCTTTAGCCATTGATCTCAACTCGTTTCGGACGGTAAATGCAGTAGCTTGTTGGTGTCTCTCTGACAAAGACCTGAACACATGTCGGCTTGTTCGCTAAAGTTGATAAATACGCTGCGACTTTGTCATGTACAGTCTTTGCCACCACCTCAGTGGTTGGCATCGCGTATGGATCGTTTGATGAGAATTCTTCATGATCATTAAGCAGCGTGTGATCGTACTGCCCATGAATGAGCTTCTTCAATGTACTGAAATTGACAAGAAAACCCGAGTCATCTAGGTCGTCTCCCGCAATCGTGATATTAATGGTGTACGTATGACCATGAACACGGCTGCATGCGCCTGCATCTTCTCGCGGAATGAAATGGGCAGCTGATACATGCATGTCTTTGTTTAATTCAAATGAAAATGGATGATTGGTTTGTGGATAGATTTGAGAAAGCATTTATTTTGCCTCCTTCATTTCCATATAAGTGTCATAGCCGTTTTTTCGCAGCTTACATGCAGGACATTCCCCGCAGCCATCAGAGATGATGCCGTTATAGCAAGTGAGCGTTTCATTTTTCACAAAATCCAGCGCATTGAGTTCATCTGCCAGCTTCCATGTTTCTGCTTTATTCAGCCACATCAGTGGTGTATGAATCACAAATGGTTTTTCCATTGCTAAATTCACTGTGACGTTGCAAGATTTCACAAACTCGTCACGGCAATCTGGATAGCCGCTAAAGTCTGTCTCGCAAACTCCTGTGATAATATGTCTTGCTCCAATTTGATACGCAAGAATTGAGGCAAAGGATAAGAACACTAAGTTTCTTCCTGGCACAAATGTGGAAGGAAGCTCGCCTTCTTTTTCCTCAATATCAATGTCATCTCTTGTTAGAGCATTAGGTGCGAGCTGATTCAAAAGAGACATATCTAATAGATGATTCTTCACACCTAATTTGTCAGCGATTCTTTTGGCGACATCAATTTCTTCTTGATGACGCTGATTATAATGAAAGGTCACTGTTTCTACCTCTTCAAATTGTTGCAGTGCCCATAATAAACATGTCGTACTGTCCTGTCCCCCGCTAAAGACAACGACTGCTTTTTCATTTTTCATTTTCTGTTCTCCTCCTTTTGCAGATAAGTACAACCGTACAACACTGCATCTGAAAGGCTCCTAAAAAACCCCTATTTTTCTCAAAAGAAAAGACACCTTTACATGTGTATGAGGTGTCCCAGCCATAAAAAATAAAAAATGCCACATCCAAGGATACGGCAAGTCCTTAGTTTTTTATAGAGGGTTTTGCTAGAACCTCTCCCGTCTTCACGGATTTTTGTTCAATTTTCACAGAGGATAGTGTACCACATATTTTTCATACAGGCTATCCTTTCTTTACTTATCTAGCGGTGCAGGCACTTTTTTCAGACAAAGAAAGAGGATAAAAAAGATGCTGACATAGCCAAAAACCGGATAAACCGTTGAAATCAGTGTACCGTAACCAATTTTACTAATCACATAGCAGCATATGAGAATAAGGGATATCGTAAAGATGCTGTTTATTCGGATATATGCCCTCACTTGTCTCTCCAGCCCGTATAAATTGCCTATGACGGATGTAAAAACTTCACCGAAGATGACAAATAGATAAATGAGATGAATGGAGTTTGCGACTTGATACACTACCTGGGCCATTGGGATATCAAACGCCTCCAGCATATCTAATGAAGAAAGAGATAAAAAGCAAGCAAGCAAAATGAGTGTCAGCATGACGCCCCCAAGCACCGCTCCCTTTTTAATGACTGCTTCAGAGGTCATTTCATTTGCGACGGGTACTAACACTGCCTGTGACAGTGCTAAATTAAAGGCACCATATGACACTGCTGATAATATCCACTCGCCCTCACCCATTTGCAGCGCAAGAACATAACTTTCACTGCTGCTAAACACAAATGAATCAAGAAACACGATCATTGAAAAGAAAATCAGCATTGGAACGACAAGGACGTTGACTCCAAATAGCCCTTTTGAACCTTTAAAGAGTACAATGACGCTCAGAATGATCGTCAAAAAGATCCCATACTCCTTCGATATACCAAGCTGTTCTTCAAAAATAGCCCCTGCACCTGAAATCATGACTGAGGTGACACCAAGTAAAATAAAAAACATTATAATATTAATATAACGACTCGCAGCTGTGCCAAATAAAAAACGATTCATATCTTGATAAGACTCTGCTTCGATTCGCTTCGAAATCAGCATCATTTTTGCACCTAGACCAGTAAAAATAACGCCGCTAATCAGGATTCCTAATAGTCCAATCCAGCCAAAACGAACAAAAAATTCTACGATTTCTTTTCCTGTCGCAAACCCAGCTCCAACCACTGTTCCTACATATACAAAGGCAAGCTGAAAAGCGGATTCATTTGAACGTTTCATGTGACCCCTCCGCACCCATCACTTTCGATTGTCTCTTGTTTATCCTATGAGACAAGTTCCTTGAAAAGAAGGACAAACCATGATTAAATGCAAAAAAGGATTTTTTATCGTCTTTGAGCAAAACAGTTGAAAGTCAAAATAGGTCAGAGTATACTATAGTCAAAGATGGTCAAACAACAGACCATTTTCTTTAACATTCATTGGTCAAATAAAGTCAAACTTTATTTTAAGGAGGTTATGGCAAATGCGTTGTCAACATTGTCAAGTAAATGAAGCAACTATTCGCCTGAATATGCAAGTGAATTCGTCCCGGAGCCAAATGGTTTTATGTGAAGACTGCTACACCTCTTTGATGGAGCAGTCAAAAATGAAAATGGGACCTCAGCTGTTTGGAGGAAGTTCATTTTTCTCTCAGCCAGCAGGACATGCCCCAAACGGGGAGCAGCCAAAACAAAAAGGCTTACTTGATGAGCTTGGCCGTAACTTAACAGATGGAGCAAATGCTGGTTTAATTGATCCAGTCATTGGCCGTGATGAAGAAGTCGCAAGAGTCATTGAGATTTTAAATAGAAGAAATAAAAATAATCCTGTTCTTATTGGTGAACCAGGTGTTGGGAAAACAGCGATCGCAGAAGGACTCGCGCTGAAAATTGCGAGCGGCGATGTGCCAAATAAATTAAAGAACAAACAAATCTATTTATTAGATGTCTCCTCACTTGTCGCAAACACAGGTGTACGCGGTCAATTTGAGGAAAGAATGAAGCAGTTAATCAAAGAACTGCAAAGCCGTAAAAATATCATCTTATTTGTAGATGAAATCCACCTTCTTGTGGGCGCAGGCTCTGCAGAAGGATCAATGGATGCTGGAAACATTTTAAAACCAGCCCTTGCAAGAGGCGAACTGCAGCTAGTAGGTGCGACGACATTAAAAGAATATCGCCAAATTGAAAAAGATGCTGCACTCGAACGGCGCTTCCAGCCCGTCATCGTAGATGAGCCAACACAAGATGAAGCGATCGACATCTTAAAAGGCATTCAAGATAAATACGAGGCCTATCATGGTGTCACCTATTCAGATGAAGCAATCAAAGCGTGCGTTCAATTATCTTCGCGGTATATTCAAGACCGTCATTTACCGGATAAAGCCATTGATTTAATGGATGAAGCTGGTTCAAAAGCGAACCTCTCCATTGATGCAGCAAGTGAAGATGAGCTGACAAACCGATTAGCGCAAATTGCCGCAGAAAAACAAGCTGCGCTAAAAGAAGAACAATATGAAAAAGCAGCGAAGCTTCGCGATGAAGAAGAAGCCATTGAAACAAGACTTCAAAACAAAACAACTGACAAAGAACATATCGTCACAGCAGAGGACATTCAGACCATTGTGGAACAAAAAACAGGCATTCCTGTCGGTAAACTGCAAGCAGACGAACAAACCAAAATGAAAGAAATTGACGTCCGTCTAAAAGCACGAGTGATTGGGCAGGAGCATGCGGTTGATAAAGTGGCCAAAGCCGTGAAAAGAAGCAGAGCTGGATTAAAATCGAAACATAGACCAACAGGCTCCTTCCTTTTCGTTGGACCAACAGGTGTCGGGAAAACCGAATTGTCTAAAACGTTAGCTGAAGAATTATTCGGTTCAAGAGATGCGATCATTCGTTTAGATATGAGTGAGTACATGGAAAAACACTCTGTGTCCAAACTCATCGGTTCTCCTCCTGGTTACGTTGGACATGATGAAGCTGGCCAGCTGACTGAAAAAGTGCGCAGAAAACCATACAGCATCATTTTGCTGGATGAAATCGAAAAAGCACACCCAGATGTACAGCACATCTTCCTTCAAATCATGGAAGATGGCCGCTTAACAGACAGCCAAGGCAGAACGGTCAGCTTTAAAGATACAGTCATCATTATGACAAGTAACGCAGGCAGCGCAGATAAAACGGTCAAGGTCGGCTTCCAGTCTGATCAAGAAGAAGCGATTGAGGAACAATCACTCATTGATTCACTCAGCAGCTACTTCAAACCAGAATTCTTGAACCGTTTTGACAGCATCATTCAGTTTGATTCATTAGACAGAAATGATTTAGTGAAGATTGTTGATCTTCTGCTCAATGAGCTGTCAGAGCAATTAAAAGAGCAGAATTTAACAGTCCATGTCACAAATGAAGCGAAAGAAAAAATCGCAGAGCTTGGATATCACCCTGCATTTGGTGCTCGTCCACTTCGGAGAACCATCCAAGAGCACGTTGAAGATCAAATGACGGAGATCTTGCTTGAAGAGGAGCAGCTTTCTGGATTTACTGTGGATGTTGAACATGACGAAATCGTCGTAAAAAAAGGATAACTACATCTTCAGGATGATATGCATCTCCATCATGTTGCGGCGTCTAAGTTCCATCTGAACACCGACGCTCCCCCGCCTCTTTTCCTTTACGATAAAAGAAAAAGAGGTGAATCACATGATGAATTGGAGCTACGATCTTGTCAAAATCATGTATGAAGAAAAATTAAAAGAGCTGCTTCATTTAGATGAACCAGCTCAAAACGATTAAATGGAGACTCCCTTTATATGAAAGGGAGTTTCTTTTTACGCAGATAGAAAGCGCTTTCGTCAAAATTTCTTCACAGAAACTGCCTTAATTTGATATTCAGACTAAAACCCTTCTAGAAGACACCGATATTAACTATAGAAAAAGTTAGTTAAAGGATTTGGTGAGATAATGGACAAAACATCGTTAATAGGTATTATTTTAGCAATAATTGCACTTGGTGTAGGTATGGTTTTGAAAGGTGTGAGTCTAACCGCTCTTATCAACCCGGCAGCTATATTAATCATTATTGCTGGGACAATTTCAGCTGTTGTCATTGCATTCCCATCTAGTGAAATTAAAAAAACACCAAAATTGTTCGGTATAATCTTCAAAGAGAATCAACTTCCAACGATTCAAGAAATGATCCCACTATTTTCAAACTGGGCACAAATCGCGCGTCGTGAAGGTCTTTTGGCATTAGAAGCTAGCATTGAGGAGGTCGATGATGATTTTCTTAAGAATGGCTTAAGCATGGCAGTTGATGGCCAAAGCGCCGAATTTATTCGGGACATCTTAACAGAAGAAGTTGACGCCATGACTGAACGACATCAATCAGGCGCATTAATCTTTACACAAGCAGGCACATACGCTCCATCACTTGGTGTACTTGGGGCCGTTGTCGGGCTCATTGCCGCACTAGCCAATATGGGAGATATTGAGCAGCTTGGACACGCGATCAGTGCTGCCTTTGTTGCCACACTGCTTGGGATTTTTACTGGGTATGTATTATGGCATCCATTTGCCAACAAGCTGAAGCGTAAGTCAAAGGAAGAAGTAAAGCTTCGTCTAATTATGATTGAAGGTATTCTTTCTGTTCTTGAAGGTCAATCTCCAAAAGTGATTGAACAAAAACTTCTCATGTACTTACCAGCAAAAGAACGTGCAAATCTTGTCATTGAAGAAGGAGAAAAGCAAAATGGCTAGGAAACGGAAAAAACATGATCATGAGGACCATGTAGACGAGTCTTGGCTCCTCCCTTATGCCGATCTTCTGACGCTTCTTGTCGCCCTATTCATTGTGCTTTTTGCATCTAGTTCGATTGATGCGGCAAAGTATGAACAAATGGCCAAGTCTTTTAATGTAGTTTTTACTGGCGGTACTGGTGTCATGGATCAATCCAGCATGCAAAGCACGGAAGAAACTGAGCACAGCAACCAGACAAAAAAAGCAGCCGAGGAAGAAGATGAAGAAGCCAAAGCAAAGGCTAGGGACCAAGCGGTTCTCACAAAGGTCAAAAAGCAGGTCGATTCATTCATTGCAAATAAAAAACTTGGTGCCAAGCTCGAAACAAAGCTTACAGATGAAGGTCTTCTTATTACGATTGAGGACAGTATCTTCTTTGATTCTGGGCGGGCAGTTATTCGCTCTCAGGATGTCCCGTTAGCAAAAGAAATCTCAAAGCTTCTCGTCATTAATCCTGCTCGTGACATTGTCATTAGCGGACATACGGATAATGTACCGATCAGAAATTCAGAATTTGAATCAAACTGGTATTTAAGCGCCATTCGTGCTGTAAACTTTTTAAATATTCTTCTTGAAAACAGCAATCTAAACCAAGAGAACTTTAGTACAAAAGGATACGGCGAATTCAAACCGATTGCCTCAAATGATACAGCAGAAGGCAGAAGTAAAAACCGGCGTGTAGAAGTACTCATTTTACCGATTGAGAAAAAAGCGAAATAAAAAAGGAAGCCAGCGGCTTCCTTTACAGATTGTTGACAAAGGGCTAAAATGATTTCTATTTTAGTCCTTTGTCTTCTTTTCAGCATGATTGAAAACCTTTGCAGTCTAGGAAGGACGAGTACCGGAGCAGAGCGAATTCGATATTCGTGAGCACCGGCACGCAGGACTGACACCGAATGCGAAGGATTGCCTGCGCGCTGAAAAGGAAGCCAGCGGCTTCCTTTTTATTTATTCTTGATGATCATATAAATGCTTTGCACGCAGTCCCACATGTTTGAGCATATCAATGCAGGCATCCTTTTCTTCTTCGCTCAGGACGCTGATCATCTCATGAATTTCTTTCGCATGATCTGGGAAGATGTCATCAAGCAAAGCTCGTCCCTGCTTGGTAATATGCGCAAATGTCACCCTGCGGTCTTCTGCACAAGCCTTGCGACTGAGGAGTTCTTTCTTCTCCAATTTATCGACCACATACGTGATGCTGCCGCTTGCAAGCAAAATCTTATCACCGATTTGCTGAAGCGGCTGATCACCTTTATGATACAGCAATTCTAGCACAGCAAATTCAGTTGGATTCAGCCCGTGCTTCACAATATGTTTGTTCATGTGATGATTAATTGAGCGATAGGCACGTGATAATACAATAAATAATTTCAAAGATTTTTCAACATTATAATTTTCCATTTTTTATCATCCTTTATGAAATGCAACCCACTAATGTGACATTAATAAACAATAAGTAAAATGTCAACATTTTGATCCATCTTTAGCACGAAAATGAGACCAGAACGAATCACCTAATTTTTTAAAAATCACACAAGTCATCGTAATAAAGATAGGTTCAATGCTATAATAAGTCTATTAGGTAATACGTTGGAGCGATGAATGATGAGTATACTGAAAGGGTTTTGGAAGAAGATCAGGCTTTACCTTATTTTGGTCATGCTTCCAACCCTAATCATTAGTTATTTTATCTACGAGAAAGAAACTGAAAAAATTGATTTAAAGAACAAACAAACCGCTACACTTATGTTAAATATTCACAAAAATCAAATGAATTATTTAATAAGTGAAACAGAAGCGAGATTAACTTCCCTTGCCATGGGATTTGACCAGCCGCTTGAGACGAAAAAAGTACAAAACATCCTAGAGAAAATCTATAAACAAGAACCTCGTTTTTCAGGTCTGTATCTCCTAGACAAAAAAGGAAATGTAACAGCAAGCACCACCCCGTTAAAAGAAAAAATCAACCTATCATTCAGAGATTACTTTAAACGCATTCAAGTGACCAAACAGACCGTGATCACAGACAACTATGTGAGCCGAATTACTAAACAGCGGATTCTCTCCATTTGTGTGCCTGTTCTGGATGAAAACGATGAAGTCACCAATGTGCTGGTTGCCGCCATTCAAATTGATTATTTAAGAAATATAATGAATGTATTGAATCCTGATCTTCATTTTAAGATGCTGAATCAAAATGGACATGTCGTGTTTACAAGCGGTCCACAGCCAGTATCCGAAAACGGCAGCACCGTGTCTACATATTTAGATGAAAACAGCTGGAAGCTGGAGGTCTTTCCGCAGCGTGCTTCAACAAGTGAAGTGCTGTCTGTGATGCTGATCCCTTTATCCAGTGCTTTTATTTTATTAAATATTTTATTCACACTTGTCCAATACATCGTGTTAAGGCGGCAGACTCAGCAGGAGCGTCATCAAAACGAAGCGCAGAAGCTTGAATTGATCGGAACCCTCGCAGCAAGTACGGCACATGAAATTCGCAACCCATTAACAGGGATTAGCGGATTTATCCAGCTTTTGCAAAAGAAGTATCATTCAGAAGAAGATCAGCTCTATTTTTCTGTCATCGAGGAAGAAATTAAACGGATCAACCAAATCGTCAGTGAATTTCTTGTACTAGGAAAACCAACGGCAGAAAAATGGCAGAACAACTCTGTAAAAGAAATTGTAAGTGAAATCATGCCGATCGTTTTCTCTGAGGCGAACCTTTATAATGTTGAAGTGGATTTGCAGATCAATACGATTCAAGATGTTGGTGTTTATTGCACGAAGGATCATATTAAACAAGTCGTTTTAAATGTAGCGAAGAACTCTTTAGAAGCGATGCCAAACGGCGGTCATTTGAAGATTGTGATCGAGGCAGAAAAAGAACATGTCATCATTAAAGTGAAAGATACAGGTGAAGGCATACCAGAAGAGATGTTAAAACACATCTTCCTTCCCTTTATTACGTCGAAGGAAAAAGGCACAGGTCTTGGGCTTGTCGTGTGTAAACGGATCATTTCAATGTATGGCGGAACAATTGATATTCATAGCGAAGTGAATAAAGGAACGACTGTCATGATCATGCTTCCTTCTGCTCACTCATCCTAGCTGAAGATGCCAGCCGGTTTTGCTTATGCAAGACCGGTTTTTTATGTCAATAAGAGGGACGGTTCACAGATAGAAGACTCATTTGAGACACAAGATCATGAAAGGAGGGGGCAGATTGTTTCTCATGAAAAAGAAGATGCTGATATTCATTCATCAGGTTGTCCAGTTCTTGACTATATTTAATTGTCGTCTCACCAGTGTACCCTTCAACTTGAGCAGCTTCTACCATTTGTTTTCTCTTCTCATCAATGGACATCAGCAATTGTTCTTTCCTTACATAAATATTCATGATCTCAGCTCCCGCAATGATTTCGACTGTCTATGCTCAAAATGATCCGACACCAAAATTATACTTTATTTGTAAATTAAATTAAATATGCTTATTTTATTTAATTTTTTACAGCCTAAAGACCTTTTACCCAATCAAATTTGGGGGTAAACTTCAAATTTGGACAGGACTGACACATTGATTAAACAGAATTTTATCCTATGCAGAAGATCAAAATCAACTATTTTCTTTCTCATTTTATGTCTAATTTCCTAAAAAAAAGCTAATCTTCCGCCTCATGCGGAATGATCAGCTCTAACATTAAACCGTTTCTTCCTCGTAAATTGGCACCCAGCCCTCAGTTGTGACAAATATGCGAACTGCGACCACTTTGCGATCCTCTTGAAGTGTAAAGTAATGACGAATGTTTGGCGGCACAGAAATTAAATCACCTGGATTCAGTCTCACATCAAAAAAGACGCCATCCTTGCCTTGAATAGCAAAGATTCCGTGCCCGCTTACAATAAAACGTACTTCGTCATCTGTATGATGATGCTCACGTTTAAAGTTTTGGAGCAGCTCATCAAGATTTGGTGTAGCATCAGATAATGAAATCACATCCTGCGCTTTGTACCCTCTTTTCTCAGAAATACTTTTGATTTCCTTTTGGAATACAGTCAAAATCTCGTCTTTTTCCTCATCGGTTAAATCATACTTTTCTGATAAACGGTTTGGCAGCTTTTCAATATCCCAATGCTCATAAATGACCCCTTGGTTTTCTAAATATGATGCTACCTCTTGCTCGTTCTCAAGTAATGTGTTCTCTTCGTTATGAATCAAAATCGTCGCCATATGTTTTTCCTCCTTTTTATCTCACAAGCTGCTGTTGATAAAGCGCTAATTTTAAGTGATAGCTAAATAAAAATTCATATGCTTCTAATACTCGTTTTGCTTCAAAGGCTGTTTTTCCCCAGACCGTGATGCCATGATTGCGAATGAGTACAGCACCAGATGACGCCTCTAGTGTCAAATGTTTTGCAAATTGCTCTGCAAGATGCGGAATATGAGCTGGATTTTCAATAATTGGAATCGATACTTCTGCATCCTCTTCCCAATAACCAAGCGCTTTGATGATTTCGTTGCCTTTAAAACGAATCTCTCCCTTATCTCCATACAGCTCTGACATCACATTATTATCGATTGTATGGACATGGAGGCAGCAGCCTGCTTTCGTCTGTTCATACACGTACTTGTGAAGCAGTGTTTCAGCTGATGGTCTAAGCGGCTCGTTCGGATCATGAGGCTGGCCTGCCGCATTCACTAGCACAAAATCTTCATTTGTTTCTTTTCGTTTATCTTTGCCGCTTGCCGTCACCAAAAATGTGATTGGATCATCCGACACCTTGATCGATAAATTACCGCTTGTTCCGAAAAACCAGTCTCTTTGTGCTAGTTCCCGTTTAACGTCTGCTAGTTCCTGCCAGCGTTTGCTCTTTGCGTCTGCCATTCCTTCACTTCCTTTATTTGAACAAATTGCGTGTGTAGATCAATAAATGTGTCATACTCCTTATGTACGAGCCCGAGTTCTTGACATTCATTGAGCAAGTAGTCGCGTGCAAACGTAAGATCCGCATGCTTCGCCGCCTCCACATCGGTCACTGAATCTCCGATCATGATGATGAAGTCATTCTTATGAGTCAGCTTTCGAATGATTGAGGGCTTGCAGCATCCGCAGCCATTTTGACATTGCGTATCGCAGGCATGCGGCCATTCAATCTGAATATGGTCTTCCTCAAATGATGCATGATTGCAATATATATCGTCTCGATCGACAATGCCTTCGAGGATAGGGTAGACAAAAAAGTCCATCCCCCCGCTAAGTACATAGAAAGGAATATCTGCTTTTTTTACCTCATCTACAAATTGCTTAAATCCTTCTCGAATCTCTGTATCCTCTAAAATAAATGATTGAATGGCATCCTTCTGATCACTTGTCAGTAATTGAAACATCTGCCCGACGCCTTCTTGAATGGTGATTTCCTTTGACAGGACACCATCCTTCAGCTTCACCCATTCACTCGGTGCAAATTGTTTCATGATGCGGATGATATTATCATTTTTTGTAATCGTTCCATCAAAATCACAACAGACAATTGGTTTTTTCATTATTCTGCTACCCTTCCCCAAAGATCAAGTGCCGCTTGTAAGTCTTGGCAGGAAGCCGCCTTATCTTGGATGGACTCTTCATGTATCACTGCATCAATGATCGATCGAAAGGCCTTCCCTCCGCCGATAGCTCCCCGCGGATGTCCGTGAATGCCTCCACCTGCATTTATCACATGATCAATTCCAAAATCTTTGATCAATACTGGAACCATTCCTGGATGAATGCCTGCTGACGGGACAGGGAATGTTTTTTGAACCGCATCCTCTTTCACGCAAGCTTCATAGATTCCAAGGGCATCTTTTTTCGAAAGTGCAACCGACCCATAAGGTGAGGGAAAGAGGCTCAAATCAGCACCAGCATATCGATTTAATTTGCCTAAAAGAAGAGAAGGCGAGAATCCATATTCAGGAGAGGATGTCAAAGCACCACTCACAGCGGGATGCGCCATAATAGGCAGTGGAATATCTGGGTCCTCAGCTAAGCTTTGCATGACATCAAGGCCGTAAGCAAAGACATTGAATAAGAGCGCATCTGCCCCAAGTTCAGCGGCCTTTCTCGCTCGATCCTTCAGGTCAAAGGTTCTGCCCGTTAAATTGACAGCATACAGCGTGCGGTGTCCTGTCTCTTCATAAGTTTCTTTTAAAATCTCTTTTCCTTCTTTGATTCGCTCTTCAAACGGAGCTAATGGACTTTCAAATAAAATTTCATCGTCTTTGATGAGGTCAACCCCGCCTAATGCCTGTAAACGGAGCTGCTCTTTTAAATCCTGCATATCACGGCCGATCACGCCTTTAAAAATACTCATCAATAATGGACGATCAAACACGCCCACCTTTTTGCGTATGCCATCAATTCCAAATACCGGTCCTGGCAGGCTTTTTTTAAATCCTTCAGAAAATTGGATATCGACTAGTTTCACTTTTCCATCTAGTGAAAGCTTTCCAAAAATCGTCGTGAAAACAGCTGGTAAATCAGCTGAAAAGTTTGCCTCAGGATAAGCAATGGTCACCTCTGATTGATAAAGACCATTCTCGGCTGGAGCAGCCTTTTCTGATACTTTTTCAACTCTGCCTTTATGCTTATGAAGCTGCTCCTTTTTGAGCTGCGGCAAATCCGTCCATGATCCAACTGTTAAACCAAGCGCGATCTGCTCCGCTTTTCGATTTATTTGTTCATCCTCTCGATGTGTTAATACGTATGTTGCCAGTAATTCACTCACTAGGAATCCCCTTTCGATTGCGTCATTCATGCATATATTCAATAAAAAAACCTCTTCAAGTGCTTCATGAGCGCCTTAAAGAGGTTGTTTCGTGTCATTCATCCGAATCTTATCTCTCAGCGCTTGCTGCAAGAATTAGCACCGTGCTTCATGGAAGTCGGTTGCCGGGCTTCATTGGGCTAGTCCCTCTGCCTACTCTTGATAAGAATATTCAATTTTCTTAAATATTGCCTGAATTATCGCACCATTTTTTTATGTTGTCAATGGCTTTTTTTCAAACAGCTTCAAAGCAGCGATGCGCTGAGCAGCTTCTTGTAACCGCTCCTCACTTGTTAGAAGTCCTACTCGCACGTACCCTTCACCGTGAGGACCAAAGCCATTACCTGGCGCTACAACAACATGTGCCTTCTCTAATAATAAGTCAGAAAAAGCTTCAGATGTATATCCTTCTGGCACCTTTAACCAAGCAAAAAATGATCCCTTTGGTGCACTAACTTCCCAGCCAATTTCTTTGCAGGCAGCAATCCACACATTTCGCCTTTTCTCATATCGATCATTTTGCACCTGTACGCACGTTTGATCGCTTAATAGGGCTTCCGCTGCTGCATCTTGAGTGGCTTTAAACAGGGAGACAAACAGATGATCCTGATAAAGCTCAATGGCTTCAATAACAGACGGATTCCCTGCTGCAAACCCTACTCTCCACCCTGCCATATTGTATGTTTTAGACAATGTGTAAATTTCTATTCCCGTCTCTTTCGCTCCCTCTACTTGCAGAAAGCTGAGCGGCTTTTCTCCATCAAATCCAATGCCGCCATATGCAAAATCATGGACAACACATAGCTTGTGATCTTTCGCAAATTTAACGGTTTCTTCAAAAAATGAACGGCTTGCCGTAGCCCCCGTCGGATTGTTGGGGTAATTTAAGTACATTAATTTTGCCTTTTTCTTATCATCCTCAGGCAGCAAATCGTAGTCAGGTAAAAAATCATTTTTTTCAAGAAGTGGCATGGTTACCATTTGAGCTCCAGCAAGCACAGCGCCTGACCAATAATCAGGATAACCAGGATCAGGGACAAGAAGCGTATCACCCGGATTCAGCAGGCATTGCGGCAGCTCAACAAGCCCTGCTTTTCCGCCAAATAAAATCGCAATCTCCGTCTCTGAATCAAGCGTAACGCCATATTCTCTTTCATAAAAGGCGGCAGCAGCCTTTTTTAATTTCGCTGTTCCACGGAATGAGGAGTATTGATGATTTTCAGGTTTTGCTACCGCTTCCTGCATGGCTTTTACAATATGCGGAGGGGTTGGCTGATCAGGATTTCCCTGCCCCAAATTAATGATATCTGCCCCTTCCTTCACTTTTTTCTGCACTTTTTGGACAAGGGACGCAAAAAATTGCTTCGGTAATTGTTTCAACACATCTGATTGCTGGAATTCCATTTCTTCACCTTCTATTCAAGTTACGTGACAATACAATCACTGTAATGGATTGTTTTATGAATTGTAAAGCAATTTTGAAAAAAGATTGACATGTTAAGCGCAGCTCTGATAATATCTTGAATTAAGAAATGCAAATAGACACGAAACAATTACATATTGATTTCTCTTATCGAGAGTTGGGCGAGGGATTTGGCCTTTTGACCCCAACAGCAACCGACCGTTAATACCACTGTGAAGTGGGGCGCAGCAAGTAAAGCGCCAAGACAATTGTCTTATAGGGCACGGTGCTAATTCCATCAGACGTATGTGCTGAGAGATAAGAGAGGCTTTGAGCATACACACCATCAAGCCTCTTTCTCTCAGGAGAAAGAGGCTTTTTTATATGATTTGGAGGGGAAGCAATTGGTTACACTTACGGCATCATATGAAGAACTAACAGAAAGCTCGGCAGTTGCACTCGCAATTAGACTTGGCTTGATCCAAGAAAGCAGTCATTTAACATGTACTGAAATCGGTGACGGGAATTTAAATTACGTCTTTCATATTTTTGATCACAAACAAGAAAAAGGATTGATCATCAAGCAAGCCCTGCCTTATGCAAAGGTGGTTGGGGAGAGCTGGCCGCTTACATTAGACAGAGCAAGAATTGAAAGTGCCGCCCTGATCAAGCAGTCAGAATATACGCCTCACCTCGTACCAGCAGTCTATTATTCAGATACAGCTCTTGCAGTGACAGCCATGGAGGATCTCTCACACTTAGAAATCGTCAGAAAAGGGCTAATTGCCGGAAAACAATATCCGCATTTATCCGATCATGTCGGCGAATTTTTAGGAAAAACACTTTTTTACACATCTGACTTTGCTACAAATCCGAAAATCAAAAAACAATTTGTGAAGCAATTTACGAACCCTGACCTGTGTGATATCACAGAAAAACTCGTCTTCACAGACCCTTTCTTTGATAGTGAAACAAATGACTTCGAAGAAGAATTAAGAGAATCAGCAGAAGCGCTTTGGACAGATCTTGAAGTGCAGGCGAAAGCAGCAGAATTGAAGCGTATCTTCCTAACATCAGCTGAAACGTTGGTTCATGGAGATCTTCATACAGGCAGTATTTTTGCAAATGAGACTGAAACGAAAATCATTGATCCAGAATTCGCGTTTTACGGTCCCTTTGGATTCGATATCGGCCACTTTATCGCCAATCTATTCCTGAATGCTTTATCTCGCGAGATTGAACACGAGCAGCAGCACCTTTTTGACCATGTCGTCAATGTATGGGCAACATTCAAAGAAGTGTTCACAAAAGCTTGGAAAGAGGACAGCATTGAAGCATTTAGTGTATCGGACAGCTTTTTAGAAACAACATTTGACCGGATTTTAAAAGAAGCGACAGGCTTTGCCGGCTGTGAGCTTGTCCGCCGAACAATTGGTCTTGCTCATGCCGCTGATCTTGATGCGATTCCATCACCAACTAGACGAATTCAGCAGAAAAAAGCAGCACTAACACTCGGAAAAACATTTATCAAACAATATCATGCAGTGGAAACAGCGTCTGACCTCGTCGCATTATTCCAGCCATCTGTAAAGGAGTGACGGGTTTTGTCAAAAGAATTTGAAGTCCCCCGTTCTGTCGAATGGGAAGAAAACCGTATTAACATTTTAAATCAGCAAAAATTACCAACCGAAACCGTATTTGAGCATTTATATACGAAAGAAGATGTGTATGATGCGATTGTGACATTAAAAGTACGTGGAGCGCCTGCGATTGGCATTACAGCAGCTTTTGGACTGGCGCTTAGTGCGCAAGCCATTGAGACAGAAGAAATGGATGTTTTTAAACAAGAAGTCACTCGAATAAAAGAATATTTAAACAGTGCTCGTCCAACCGCTGTGAACCTTGCCTGGGCATTAGACCGGCTGCTGCAGCGCATTAAACGTGCAGCATCAGTGAATGCAGCCAAAACAGACCTTGTCCATGAAGCCATTCAAATTCAAATTGAAGATGAAGAGACATGCAGACAGATCGGTCAAAATGCACTTCAGCTCTTTAAATCAGGTGACCGTATCATGACCATTTGTAATGCAGGCTCCATCGCAACGAGTCGGTACGGAACAGCCCTTGCTCCCTTTTATTTAGCCAAAAAGAAAAATCTTGATCTTCACATTTATGCATGCGAAACACGACCTGTTCTTCAAGGGGCTCGTCTGACAACATGGGAGCTCATGCAAGGCGGCGTGGATGTGACACTCATTACAGATAACATGGCAGCCCATACGATGAAAGAAAAGCAAATTTCTGCTGTCATTGTTGGAGCTGACCGTATCGCCCGTAATGGAGATACAGCGAATAAGATTGGAACGTTAGGTCTTGCCGTTCTAGCCAAACATTTTAACATTCCGTTTTTTGTAGCAGCACCGCTTTCAACCTTTGATGTATCCACCCGCGACGGGTCAGATATTCCAATTGAAGAGCGCGACCCGCTGGAAGTAAAGGAATTAAACGGCGTCCCCATTGCACCGCCCGATGTTCAGGTATTCAATCCCGCCTTTGATGTCACTCCTCATCATCTCATTTCAGGCATCATTACAGAAAAGGGAATTATCACATCAAACTATGCAGAAGAGATTGATGCTCTTTTCGCCGAAAACATCTCCCATTGATCGCAAAAAAGCGCCGTGTTCTTGTCATTTAAGAGCACCGCGCTTTTTTGTTTCTTGATTCGTTTTTGTTAAGATTTCTTTTTTTTGTTCTTCCGTCAAAACATTCATTTTGACACATAGTGACGTAACGGCATACATTTTATTTTTTTTGCCCCAAAACATGCCAGCGCCCTCCTTTTTCCCTCAACCAACTTTTTTAGCTTAATAAAAGGATATGTCGCTTGACAAACATTTGGAACAGGTCAATCGATTTATTTTTGAACAAATGGGATGCCTTCTAATTCAAGCAGAACCGCTTTCATGTCTGTCTTCGATCCTGCATAGCCTGTTAGAGACCGGTCTTTTCCAATGACCCTGTGACACGGGATAAAAATAGGTAATGCATTCCTTCTGTTAGCTTGTCCGATGGCTCTCACAGCCTTGGGATTGCCAATCGCTTCTGCAATGTCTGCATAGCTTTTTGATTGACCATATGGAATGGCCGACAATGCTTCCCACACCTGCTCTTGGAACGGAGAACCCGTTTGCTTGAGCGGGAGATCGAATACTTGACGCTCACCCTTGAAATATTCATCCAGCTGCTTTTTCGCTTCTTTTAAGACAGGCGTATCTGCTTGCTCTAGATTGGCTGCCTGCTTTTTTGCTAAAAACGGTTCATCATCAAACATCACCTCGATAATGGCACCGTCCTTTTCTAGTATGTATAATGCCCCGATGGGTGCGTGATAGACGGTATAATACACGTTACTGCTCTCCTTCTTGTTTCTGCTGCCTTAGTGGCAGCGTGAGATGGAAGACGGTTCCCACGCCTTCCTCACTTTCTACCTCAATGGTTCCTTGATGCTCTTCAATAATTTTATAACTAACCATTAAGCCAAGTCCAGTTCCTCTTTCTTTCGTTGTATAAAAAGGTTCACCTAGACGCTTTAGCTTATCCTCTGCCATTCCGCAGCCTTCATCACGCAGTGAAATGACAATATGCTCCTCGCCCTTCCGCTGAATGCTCACATAGACATTTCCTTTGCGTGGCATGACTTCAATTGCATTTTTTAAAATGTTAATAAAGACCTGTTTTAATTGGTTTTGTTCACAATAAATGAGCGGAATCTCATCCAGCACATTGAGATGCATTTGAACATTGCCAAGATTCGCCTGTGCGTGCAGAAGATCCATCGTGTCTTTCACAATTTGCACCACATTTTTTTCTTCATATACAATAGCTTGCGGTTTCGCTAAAATCAAAAATTCGGTGATGATGGATTCAATTCTTTTCAGCTCTGATGTGATGACATTGAAATAGAGCGAATACTCCCCTTCTATATTTCCTTTTAACAACTGAATGAAGCCTTTTAATGCTGTCATCGGGTTTCTAATTTCATGAGCAATTCCAGCAGCAAGCTCTCCGACCACATGAAGGGTATCTGATTTTCTCACCCGCTCTTCTAATTCCTTCCGCTCTGTCACATCTCTAAAGATCGCCAAATTCATATTATGGATAATGTTTCGTTTAAAAGAGAATTCCAGTATACGCTGATCTGGGTGGTTCAGTACAAACGGAACCTCATTGTCCATTTCATCTAATGACATCGCCTCGGCAGGCTGAGCCAAATTTTCAATTTGATAAGGGGCAAGGATGTGGAAAAGATTCATTTCTGTTAAATGATCGTCCTTCAATTGGAGCAGCTCGCTGGCAGGTGGGTTGACTTCAATGATTCGGTATTGATTATCAAAAAGAACAACACCGTCCATTGACCCATTAAATACTTTACGGAATTTGAGCTCACTTTCGCGCAGCTCCTGCTCCATTCTTTTTCGATCACTTACATTACGTAAAATGGTTAAGTGCTGCCCTTCTAATACCGCATGCTTTGATGTAAACTCAAGTTCTTTATACTGTCCATTAGCCATTCTGAACAAAAGCTCTTCCCTTATTTCATGATTCCGGATATAACGTCTTCTTGTTGGTCTATATCTCTTATCAGATTTGACGAGAAAGTCGGTGAGTTTTTTGCCAATCAGTGAGTGCATAGGTAATTCAAAAATTCGGCAGGCTGATTCATTGGCTCTCACAATCTCTCCATCGTCCGCCCATATGATGATGGCATCCATTGCATTTTCGAAAATTTCTCTAAAGCGTTCTTCACTTTTTAACAGCTTCTCTTCCATCAGCCTTTTTTCTGTAATATCCCGCATGATGGACATATAAAAACCACTCATCACATTTGATGTAATGGTGAGTTCGAATAATTTATGCTGGCCAGATTGTAGAGTAACAGGAAGCTCTCCTTTTGCTTTTCCTGTTTCTTTAAGTGACGTTAAAAGGTGCTGCAAGGCGGGAAGATTTTCTTCTTCGACAAATTCATGTAAATAGCGATCGGTTAAATCAGTCTTTTGCAGCTCAAAGCTCTGACAAAAAGAATGATTCGCATCAATCATGCAGCCATCCTGATCAAAAATGACCATTCCGTCAATGGCTCGATCAAACAAATCTTTGAACAGCTGCTCATTCATGGAGCGTTCTCGTTCTAATATTTTCTTTGAGGAAATATCTCGCATGACCACAATATATTGCTGCTTCATGGTGTCGTGCTCTGCGACAAATTCAATGTATTTTGTTTCACCATTTTCCAGCTGAATGGAGATTTCTCTTTTTAACGTACCTTTTCGAAAAAATAGATCGAGTGAGCATTCAATTTTATCTTTCGGGATGCCGTAAAGGAAATCTAGAACGGATTTATTGAGGAGGTCTTCTTTCGGTGTCTGTACAAGCCTGCATGTTGCTTCGTTGGCTTGGATGATGTTGAGGTGCTGATCAAATATAAAAATGGCATCGAGCGTCTTATTTAACAGCATTTTTTGCTGCATTAACTCAGTTCGCAAATATTCGTTCTCTTTTTCTAATTTTCTGATATCTCCCGCAGGGGTTAACCTATTGCCATCGAGCGTTTCAGTCATTCTCTTACACTCCTTTTCCAGCCTCATTCCTCTACAATATTTCTACAATATTTTCATAGTTCCTTCATTCGACTCATAAAAAAAGATAACTTTTTACACGAAGACTGTCTCATTTATTTCATTTGGATGACAGGATTGTATAACGGTTCACTTTTCTTACGCTTCTTTTACAACCATTCTACAATTTCACATCAAATAGCGAATTGAGCAAAAATGTATTTTAGAATGAGGCAAATAAGGGAACAGTGCACTTAGAACATTTATGTTCGAAATCGAGCAGGAAAGGTGATGTTATGGCATCTTCACGAGATAGTTATTTTGATAATGCGAAATTCCTTCTGATTTTTCTAGTTGTTTTTGGTCATTTGTTACGATCATTCATTCATGATAATGACTGGATGCTCTATTTATACAAGTTTATTTATACCTTTCACATGCCCGCCTTTATTTTAGTTTCTGGCTTTTTTGCAAAAGGGTTTAGAAAACCGGGCTTTATGAAAAAAGTCGCCGTTAAGCTGATCATCCCATATTTAATCTTTCAGGTAATCTATTCGGTTTACTATTATGTCTTGCAGGATCAAAGCATCACCAATTTAAATCCAATTGATCCACAATGGTCTTTATGGTTTTTAATTAGTTTATTCTTTTGGAATTTGCTGCTTATTCCTTTTTCAAAGCTGCCGTTCCACTGGGCGATGATCGTCAGTTTATCGATTGCTTTACTTGTCGGTTATGTGGACAGCATCAGCGATACACTCAGCTTATCACGTACGTTTGTCTTTTTGCCTATGTTTTTAGCTGGATTCTATTTAAAAAAGCAGCATTTTGAATTCATCCGTACAAGCAAAGGAAAACTTGCAGCACTTATTGTATTAATGGCTGTGTTCCTGTTTTGCTACTTCTACGAATTCGATTATTCCTTCTTATTTGGCTCAAAGTCGTATGCTTCTCTTGGAGATGAAGGAATGATTGCGGCGATGAAACGAATGGCATGGTATTTGCTTGCATTTGGCGCTACATTCAGCTTCTTTGCATTAGTTCCAACACGCCGTTTCTTCTTTACAAAATGGGGAACAAGAACGTTATATGTTTATTTATTACATGGCTTTGTGATCAAGCTGCTAAGAACCACTTGGTTTGATGACTGGGCACTAAATGCAGCAAGTGTACTCATTTTATTGCTGCTGACCATTTTGTTAACCTTTACCCTGTCTAGCACTTTTGTCAAAACCGTTGCACAGCCAGTAATTGAAATCAAAATGAACAACTTCATGCGAACGATCACCGGCAGGCAAAGCAGTTATATCAAATAAAAAACGATCCTTATTGGATCGTTTCAGATTGTTGACAAAGGGCTAAAATAATCTTTATTTTAGCCCTTTGTCTTCCTTTCAGCGTGATAGAAAACCTTTGCAGCCCTAGGAAGGGCGAGTACCGGAGCAGAGCGAATTTGACATTCGTGAGCACCGGAGCGCAGACCTGACACCGAATGCGAGGGTTTGTCTACACGCTGAAAACGATCCTTATTGGATCGTTTTTTTCTATTTCTTATTCTGCTGACATGCAGCATCTTTCTTTGGCTTCACCAACGTATCAATCCATTTGCTGCTGTTAATATCTCCAAGCTCACTGCCAAATTCCTCTTCTAAAATATCTGGGTCCATTGGCTTTTTATGGTCCTTCATTTCTTTGCTCTTCATATGCTTCTTAGTCACGAGATGCTCCCCCTTGTTTCCCTTTATGAGAATTTCGGTTTGCCTGACGATCTCTTGATTGTTCATCAAATTGGGTTTGTCCTTGATCATGAGCCATGCTTTCTGTCGGCGTCATATTATTTGTTAATGCTTCATTTTTCGCTGCTTTTCTTTTCATCTGCACTCAGTCCTTTTTTGACAGGTTTAGTTCTTCTCTTAATTGGTCAAGGAGTTCCTTCATTTGCTTGACCGTCACTGGCTTTTCCTCAGGTTTTAACTCAAAGCCAATTTGTCCATTGGCTTCTAGCGTGGCTTTTTTGAGACTGCTGATGTCAGTGATGCCTTGCTGCTTTAAACGCATTTTAAATTGATCCCTTGTGAGCCTTGTTTTCTTCAGCTTATGATCAAGCATTTCGCCATCCTGTAAAATCACGACCGATTTGCCTGAAAGCAATTTTTCAAAAAAATCCGATTGTATCGACAGCTTCTCCATAATGACAAGTGCCACAATAAAGATGGTAGCTGCATATATGGTTTCAAGTAAATTATGCTCAATAAAGGGTTGGATAATAATCGATCCGATTGAAATCATAATCACTGTTTGTTGTACAGTTAATTGACTAATGGATTTAGGCCCTGCTATTCTCAGCAGCAAGGTACCAACTAACAGCATGACAATTGCTTTCCATAACACATCCAGCACGTCTCGTTCACCTCTTACCTATAGATTGCGAACATCGCATAAAATTTAGCCAGTTAGATAATGGAAATAAAAAAACAGCATTCAAATGGAATGCTGTTTAGCCGATGATGACGCGCTCTTTCGGATAATGATAATTTGCTTCGCTTTCTCTTCGGCCTATTAAATATAAAAAGCTTGGAATGCCGATCCGTCCAATAAACATGACAACCATGATGATACATTTACCAAAGACAGTGAGATCTGAGGTGATCCCAAGCGACAGCCCCGTTGTTCCGAAAGCAGAGCAAACTTCAAATAAATTTTCAAGAAGTGTATTATGCTCTGTTAAGGATAACAGGAACGTAGCGCCAAAAACCAAAATAAAGGCCATCATGGTCACCATAAGGGATTTATTAATATCCGCTTGATGAAGCTCCCTCTTGAAGATTTTTATGGACTTATTTCCCCTAGCATAATGAAACAATGCGAGTAAATTAAGGGCAAAAGTAGTTGTCCGAATTCCGCCCCCCACAGAGCTTGGGGAAGCCCCGATAAACATGAGCATACATAAGAATAAAAGCGTCGGTTCGGTCAGCTGTGTAATATCTAACGTTGTCAGCCCCCCGCTTCTTGTTGCAGTCGATTGAAACAAAGAATAAAACAAAATTTCATGCCAGCTTTTCCCTACAAAGCTAAACCCGGCTTCAAGTGCATAGATTCCAATCGCTCCAACAACGACAAGGCAGCCGAACGTGAGCGTTGTGATTTTTGTAAACAATGAGAACGATGCGTGCTTTCGGTCCTGATTGAACAAATAATCCTTCACTTCCACGAGCACAGGAAAACCAATCGCTCCAAAGATAATCAGCAGCATCGTAATAAACTGAACGAAATAATCATCTTTGTAAGGGATAAGAGAGCTCCCTGTAATATCGAAACCTCCATTGGTTGTCGCACTAATACTCGAGAAGAAGCCATGTAAGAAAGCTCCTTGCACATCGTAATATTTGAGAAAATACATGCTTAAAATCAGCCCGCCGACAAACTCAATCAGCAAAATTAAATATAAAACCTGCTTCATTAGTTTCACAATTCCTGATAAATTGCTTTGATTTTGATCTGCCATGATGAGCTTTCTTTCTTTAATTCCAATTCTTTTTCGCATGACAAGCCATACGAAGGTACCGAGCGTCATAATGCCGATGCCTCCAATTTGCAGAACAAACGCAAGGATCCACATCCCTGTCACACTAAATGTTTGTGAGGTGTCGACAACAGTCAGTCCTGTGACACTTACAGCACTCACCGCTGTGAATAACGCATCAATGAATGTCCATTTGACTCCCTCTTGATGAGCCACTGGAAGGCTGAGAAGAATAAACGATACGGTCACAGCAAGAAAATAATAAAGGGCAATCAACTGAAACGCTGACAGCCGGTCAATTAGCTTTTTTATAGGATTCATTGTCATTCCTTCTTTTATCTATCTTTTCGAATACCTTTATCATTTTAATGAAAAGAGACATGATTTTAAAGCTATTTTATGCTTTATTTTCTTTTTCATCAAAAAGAAAAAGACATCCTGTAAAAGAATGTCTTTTCCTCTTTCTTATTTTGCTTCTAGTCTTCTGATTCTTTCGTTTAAATCAGGGTGTGTTGAGAAAAGAGAAGCTTTTCGTTTACCGCTGATTTTCAGCGTAGCCACTGCTGTTTGATCATCATCTTTGATTCTTGACGTGTACGCCTCAAGTGAACGAAGTGCATGAATCATTTTGTCTTTACCCGCAAGGTCGGCTCCGCCGCGGTCTGCATGGAATTCACGGTGTCTAGAATATGCAAACACGACAAGGCTTCCTAGGATAGAGAAAATGATTTGGAAGACAATCACAGCGATAAAGTGCACAATCGGCACAAGCTCTTCACGTGAAACAAAACGGCTTGCGATCCATGCCGCAATTCTTGAAAGGAACACAACAAACGTGTTGACAATTCCTTGAAGCAGCGTCATCGTCACCATGTCACCATTTGCAACGTGAGCGACTTCGTGGGCGATTACGCCTTCAACTGCTGCATCATCCATTTCATGAAGCAATCCAGTTGATACCGCAACAAGTGATCTTCTCTTAGAAGGACCTGTTGCAAATGCATTTACTTCAGATGATTGATAAATACCAACCTCAGGCATTTTAGAAAGGCCTGCTGCTCTTGAAAGTCTGTGCACGCGGTCAACAAGCTGCTGCTCATCATATGTTAATGAATCCTTTTCAGGATTTAACACACGCACACCCATCATCATTTTTGCCATCCAGCGAGACATTGCAAGTGACATAAACGAGCCAACAAAACCGACAACTGCACTGAATACAAGAAGATAAAGGATATTAAGTCTTCCATCTGCTCCTATATAAGAACCAACACCAGTTGCTGCACTAATAACCGACAGTACAATACCAATCGTAGTGATAACAAGAATGTTCGTTAATATAAACAGAAATATTCTCTTACCCATACATAACCTCCGCTGTCATATTAAGTTCAAATGAACTTATTAATAAAATTATAAAAATAAACGTCTCAAATTGCAAGGAAAAAGGAATCATTTTCTCTGTATATCTTAACGGCTAAAGCCCCGCCACTTCAATATTTACGACATTTGCACCAGCAGAAAAGTGAACAAATTGTGACGCACCGGCCTGATTTTTAGTTTATTTTGCATTTTCATCAAAAAGAGACTATGATGTTGAATTAGATCAATAATCACGTTTTTGACGTACAAATGAGGTGGAACATGGTTACTTTTAAATTAACGAGAATTGACATGACAAGACTTCTGTATTCTCTAAAAGGAGAGGGAGATCTGACTCCGCTTCAGCTTTTAAAACTATCTGTAAAAAATGGCAAGGATCATGACTATGATGAAATAAAGATCCCTTCTTTTTTTGAGAAGCTTGAACGACGGAAGCAAAAATCAGAGCATGGACTTTCTACAAATGAAATTGTTGAGCTTGGCAACTTGTGTGAGCTGACTTCTCTTAAATCGACCGCGATTCAAAATTGGATCAAACGTGATATTAAAGATATGATTGGCCATCCGGAGCTTGGCAAGAAGTACTCTATTGATCAGGTCGTTATTTTATTAATTGTCAGGGATTTAAAATCAGTTTTTGACTTCGATGCCATTCGTATGATCTTATCTGCCTTATTTAACACCATCACAGATCGAACAGATGATATTATTAGTCCAATCCGTTTTTATGAAGCTTATGCGCACGTCCTTGATTTTATTTATCACCATACTCAATTTCCATTAAAGGAAACAAATTTACGAGAAATAACCGAAGAGCAGACAGATAAGCTCCATGACAAGTTTTCAGAATTGACGAAGAGCCAATGGAATTTGATTAAAGGCATTATCAGTTCTACCGTCTTCTCTGTCTTTACTTCTCATTTGCAAAGTACCGCACAAGAAATGATGTTTAATACGCTGCAGCTGAATAAGGGATAAATAAGAACCGAGGTGACTTCCATCACCTTGGTTTTTTTGTACAGCAATTGCCAGCATAATTGCACGCCGTTTTTTTCAAAATAAGAAGGCGCAACAAACATGAGGTGAAAGGAGGAATATGACATGGCAAATCGAAATCAACTTCTTGTTCCTGGAGTAGAACAAGCTTTAGATCAATTTAAATACGAGATCGCGCAAGAATTTGGCGTCACTCTCGGTTCAGATACAGTCTCACGTGCAAACGGTTCTGTTGGCGGTGAAATTACAAAAAGACTCGTTCAACAGGCTCAATCACAAATGGGCAATCAATCTAAATAATGACATGGTGAAATACGCCGGAGCTATTCTGGCGTTTTTTATTGTTCATATGTGTGCTCATGCCGGTTCTCGCGATAAGGAAACGGTGCACCTTTCCCTTTTTCCTTTGCATGTTCTCTTTTTCGTTCAGCGGCCGGATTGTTCTGATCCCTGCCGTTTTTTTTTGCATGTTTTTCTGCATCACCACGTGATGTGCCGTTCCAGTTTCTTCTTTCGTCAGGGTCAGTTGAGTGATTTTTTTTTGCTCTTTATCGAAAGAAGGATCCTTTTCTTCCTTTATCTTTTTGTCTTTGCTTTCATCATCAGGTTTTTGAGGCTTTTGAACAGATCCTTGCTCTTCCCTCTCTGCCTCCTTCTGCTCTTTGTCCTCAGCTTCAGGAGCCTCTTGATCTGGCTGCATCTCTTCGCTATCGTCTGTCTTTACTTCTTCTTGTTTGTCTTTATCTGCTTGTTCTTCATCATTCTTAGGATCTTCTTCCTTCACAGCATCATCCTCTGCTGCGTCTTCATCCTTTTTGATGTCTTCATGTTCTTTGTCTTGCATTTCTTGATTTCTAATATATGTTCCTGTTGAAATGCCTGCCTTTTGAGCTTTTTCTCTCGTTTCCAGGTCACTTTCCACAGTTTCCAGCTTATAATTGCGTTTTTGATATTCACCAGAAATGGTGTTAATTTTGCTTTTTACGTTTGTTTTATATGTATTGTCCTGCTTGTTTTCATAAACGGTTGAAATATAAATACTTTTAGAGTCGTTCACATATCCTTTTTTGTCACAGTCATCTATAATTTCCTGCACGACTTTGGTCATGTCGTTTTTTTCTAAATCCTTCATACTCGCCAGTACTTGCTTCGCATCTTTATTCAGCGGTGTGACACCGATCACTTGATAATTGTGATCAAGCTTCAGCTCAAAGCTTGGATTAATGTCAATTGTCATATATGCATATGCTTTTTGACTTGAGAAAGATGGCATCATAGTAAAAATTACGACAATAATCGCTGCAATTGATAAAATTCCTGCATTTAATGGACGTAAACGAAGCAGGTCAAAAAAACCGGCTCTTTTTCTTTCGAGACGTGATTCATTCGGAAATGTCACTTCTTGGCCGATTTCATAGTGTTGCTGTTCATATTTTGTCCGCAGAAATTGTCCATCAGGGGTCAGCAGCGTGACATATTTTTTGTTTTTCTCTACTATAATGCCTCTTCTCATGAATTAAGCACCCCTTTAAGGTAATCTTTCAAATACACATAATCACCTGTCATAATAATCGCCATCGCAATGATATATTTTCTATTTCTCTCAATCGTTTTGCGGCTGACTTCCACTAGCTTTTCCAGCTGTTTGACGGGCAATTGTTTTTTCTGAAATAAAATGGTTCTCAGCTCATCGTGTTCAACGAGTGTATGGGCTACTTTAATGGCATTCTGCCTGGCATCTGCATGCTTTGGTGAATGCTCAAGCAGCTCTTGAAACGTGAGACCGTATACTTTCAACCGTTCTTTAAAATGTTCAATCTCTTCTCTTCTATGTTCTTGTTCAATTAAACGCCTATATTCATTTGCAGAGAGCTCTGCTTCGATCATGCTTTGAGAGTATTCGCCATTCTCACTTTCTTGCAGGTCCATTTGAACCGTTGGCGCATTTCTCGCTTCTTTTCGAATATAATCGATCACTTTTCTTTTAATAATTAATTCTGCGAAAGCAAGCAGAGAGTTTCCTTTTTCGGCAGAGTATTTTTCTATCGCTTCATTAAAGGCAATTAAGCCTATGCTGAATTCATCATCTTTTTCATCTATATATCGTTTACAAACGGATGAAACCGTCTTAGCGACAAATGGTTTGTATTGCTCTATTAATGCATTTTGCAGCTCGGTATCACCTTGTTGGATACTGATAGCCGACTGCTCTAATGTTTGCTTTTTCTTTCCTTTTTTAAACAAAAGGCTAAGCAATGGTTTCACCTCAGTTCTCCCTATATTACTCATTTATGATAGCTAATTTATGAGGGAAGCGCAAAGGAAGAAATGAGGAATTCATTTCCTGTTACTCAATTATGACATGTATGTCACCATCTACTTTACAATGTTTCGTCTAAAAGCAAAGAAATAAGGGGGTATCTCCCCCTTATTTGTAATATACGTGTTATGAAAATGAAATGATATTTCTTTCAAAAAACCTACTCTCCTAGGCGTACCTCCTGTTTCTCCTCGTTTTCCTGTCCGCCTTTTCTTGATGGACTTGATAAAAACCAGCCAAATGCTGCAATTGCGAGAAGCACTGTCCAGAAAATGACTTTCCATAATGTTGAATGGATAAAATGAGACGATACGACCCCAATGGCTGGATGTGACAGTGTATAAAGCGTAAGCTTCACCCCTACCCATCCGACAATGACAAATGCTGCTGTTTCTAGGCTCGGTCTTGTTTTGAGCAGTTTCACAAAGACAGTTGCTGCAAATCGCATAATGACAAGACCAATGATACCGCCTAAAAGAATGACAATAAATTGACCCCCATCAAGTCCACCGATTTGCGGAAGACTTGTTGCCGGCAGTGTCACAGCTAAAGCGACTGCCGCTAAAATGGAATCTACAGCAAAAGCAATGTCGGCAAGCTCTACTTTCACGACTGTTGCCCAGAAGCCGCTTTGTTTTACGTTTGTTTCAGCTTCCTTTTTCTTAAATACGTGCGATTTTAAAATATGGTGAATGGAAATATAAAGAAGATAAATTGCGCCAATGGCTTGAACTTGCCATACATCCACTAAAAACGAAATAAGAAACAGAGAACCAAATCGCATGACAAACGCACCTGCAAGTCCGTAAAACAGTGCCTTTTTCCTTTGTTTTTCCGGAAGGTGTTTGACCATCACTGCCATGACCAGCGCGTTATCAGCTGCTAAAATCCCTTCTAATCCAATCAGTACGAGCAGAACCCACCCGTACTCTAAAATTATAGCTGCATCCATCATCATTCCTCCTTGTTTTTATCTATTGTCCCACAACAGACAAAGGCTTATGAATGCAAAAAAGACCTTTGCCTGTAATGGCAAAGGTCTTGCTAGACATGTGATATGTAGAATCATGCCAACAAAGCCGATGAACATCAGTCCATGTAATGACGACTTTGTTTCCGGTAAAAACCGGACGCTACTCCCCTTTGGCGGGATTTAGAATATTTAGATTACTTATATCATAATCAATAGACACTCGATTGTCAACAGGTGACTTTCACTTCGATCCATTGATTAGGCAGTTGGCGTTTCTGTTTTTCTTTTTCTTCGTTTTAGCAATAAGTAGAGAACAAACAATAACACAACACCGATACCAATTGGTAAAAGATATGGATCTAAGATGGCGCCAACCTCTTTCCAGTTCTCTCCGAGCATAAATCCAAGATACACATACACAAACGTAATTGGTGTAATTGCCAAAAACGTATACAAGCAAAAGACCCACACATTCATCTTGGCAATACCGCACGGGATGGAGATAAGCGTCCTAACCCCTGGTATAAACCGGCCGCTGAATGCGACGAATCCGCCATGCTTCTCAAAGAATGCATCGGATTTATCAAGCGACTCAGGTTTTATAAAAAAGTACTTTCCATATTTATTTAAAAAGGGTCTGCCGCCGTAACGTCCTAACCAGTACAAGGTCAAAGGGCCAGCCACGCCGCCAATGGAGCCGGCCGCCACAACTCCGATAAAGGCCATGTCCCCTTCTGAGACCCAGTAACCCGCAAGAGGCAAAACCACTTCAGCAGGTACAAATTCAATGCATAATGCGAGGAAGATGCCAAAGTATGACAAGTTCTTAAAGGCATCAGCTAAAGAAATAATAAAATCTTCGATGTTTATCAATCCCTTTCACACATAATCATTTGAGTGATTCTATCTCTTTTAGAATCACACCATATATTAAACGAATAAAACCGAAGAAACGATTCGCTTTTCGTCGTTTTTTTACATTAAATTTGATTTTACTATAAAAGAAGGATGAAAAAAACGTTGATTGTTCTATTTAAATGAAGGAAAGGTGAACACAGAAGCGATTCGATCCGATATATTAAGTATATGTCTGTTTTAAGATACAGGAGGTTTTCTTACATGACCCATTTAACAGGAAGCTACAATGGATGGCTTGTCTTTCTGTCAATCGCTGTCGCCGCTGTCGCCTCCTACTCAGCTCTTCATATAGCCAGCAGGGTAGCACAGTCAAGCGGTGCAAAGAAAAAGGTATGGCTGGTCATTGGTGCAATGATCATGGGAATGGGGATATGGTCGATGCATTTTATTGGCATGATGGCATTTCAAATGCGTGTTGGCATTACATATGATACATCATTACTGATTTTATCAATTTTGGCCTCATTTATCGGATCCTTGATTGCTTTTTCAATATGCATTCAAAAGCAGGTCTCTAGAAGACGGCTGCTCATTAGTTCAATCACCATGGGGACAGCGATTTGCAGCATGCATTATCTTGGAATGGAATCAATGGCCAATGTCTCAATCAGCTATGATCCAGTCCTCTTTTTTCTTTCATTTTTCATTGCTGCCATTGCCTCCTACTTTTCATTGATGCTCTTCTTTCGTGTTGAGCGTATTAAAAGTAAACGGAAGAATTATCTTTTAAAGAGCCTTGGTTCAATCTTGATGGGTGGTGCTATAGCAGGCATGCATTATACTGGTATGGCTGCCTCTACCATGTTTTATCATTCAAATGGACAGGCCGCTGCAGGTGGTTTTCTTGAAATGTCACCATTCAGTCTGTCGATTTTCATCGGATTGATGACACTTATTGTCCAAACGCTAATGATCTTTGGTGCCTATATTGATCACCGGATCATGACGCAGTCAGATCAGCTGAAAGAAAATGAACAGCGGTTTCAATCACTCATCAAACATAATATAGACGGCATTATCGTGTTATCTGTCGATCGAAAGGTTCTTTCTGCAAATGACTCTGGTAAACAAATCTTAGAGTTGTGCAATTCTAAGATTGGTGATGATGTCAGCCAATATGTCATGCCGACTGATTTGTGGGAAGAATTTATTTCTCAGTCAAAAAAAGCCACCACACGCGAAGCAGAACTGAAAGCAGCAGATCGTTTTTATTATTACCATGTCACTTACATACCTGTTCATGTGAACAATTCACTCGACAGCATTTATCTTGTTTTAAAAGATTTAACGCAGCAGCGGATTGCAGAAAAAGAAATTCATGTGATGGCACATTATGATGCATTAACAGAGCTTCCTAACCGCCGCCACGGCATCAATCATTTAAATGATGTTCTCTCCGCTCAAGAAAAGTCAAAAACATCAACAGCAGTTCTGTTTCTGGATTTAAATCGTTTTAAAATTATTAATGATGCACTTGGTCATAACATAGGAGACTTACTGCTGAAAGCTGCCGCAAACAGACTGACGCAATGTTTACCGGACAATGGCTTTATCGCAAGACTTGGCGGTGATGAATTTTTAATGATCTTTCCTCACATGGATCATGATACATATAAAATCGAACAATTTTCTAAAAATATCATCCATCAATTTGAACGTCCTTTTTTCATCCAGAACCATCAGCTCATTACATCAATCAGCATTGGGATCGCCATCTCTCCGCAAAATGGCAAAAACGGGATGGAGCTGATGAGAAAAGCCGATATGGCCATGTATTTATCCAAAAAACATAAGCAAAGCCGATATGAGTTCTTTACCGAATCCATGGAAAGATTGAGTGAGGACAGGTTAAACCGGGAGCTGGAGCTGAGGGATGCTATTCAAAGAGAACAATTTGTCCTTCACTACCAGCCGCAAGTCAGTGCCAAAACAAGAAAAATGACTGGGGTTGAAGCCCTTTTAAGAATGAAGGGACCCGATGGTTCCTTAAAGTCACCTGAGGCTTTTATTGAGCTGGCAGAGGAATCGGGACTGATCATCGATATTGGCAGATGGGTCATTGATACAGCTGGAAAGCAGGCAAAAATGTGGTATGACGCTGGGCTAAAGATCCCTGTGGCTGTCAATTTATCTGCGAAACAATTCAATTCTGAAGACTTAATTGATTTGATCAAGCTGACACTCAAAAAATACGATCTGAAACCGTCACTCTTGGAGCTTGAAGTCACAGAAAGTATGACAATGGACAATATCAAGCAATCCAAACAGGTGTTAACGTCGCTGAAACAGCTTGGCGTCCGCATTAGTATTGATGATTTCGGCACAGGCCACAGCTCCTTAAGCTATTTAAAGGATTTACCTATTCATCGACTGAAAATTGATAAATCCTTTATTGAGGATATTTTAAGTGATTCAAAGTCTGAACAGATTACAGGGGCGATTATAGCGATGGGACACCAATTATCTCTCGAAGTGATAGCAGAAGGTGTTGAAACATTTGCACAGGCCCAGCTATTATCTGCCCAGGGCTGTGACGACCTGCAAGGGTTTTATTATGCCAAGCCGCTGCCAGCAAGCGATATTGAAAAATTCATCGCCTATCCGGCGCATCTGGACACATAAAAAAGGTGCCAATAATGGCACCTTCCAGCGTGCAGACAAACCCTCGCATTCGGTGTCAGTCCTGCGTGCCGGTGCTCACGAATGCTTAATTCGCTTCGCTCCGGTACTCGTCCTTCCTAGACTTCAAAGGTTTTCTGTCACGCTGAGCTGAGAAGAAGACAAAGGGCTAAAATTAAGATCACTTTAGCCCTTTGTCAACAATTAAAAAGGTGCCAATAATGGCACCTTTTCGTTTTATCTAAATAATAAATGCTGACTGTGAATACCTGCTTTTTTCAATAGACTAATCAATTGCTCTTGTTCTTCACGTGTCAGACCAGAGAATGCACGCGCAATCCGAAGAGAGTGGATCGGATAAATCTTGTCAAGATAACTTCGCCCTTTATCCGTTAAATGGGCATAAACCGACCGTTTATCCTTGGGGTCCTGTTCTCTTTCAATGAAACCATTTCGTTCTAATTTGTCAATTACGTACGTCACATTCCCGCTGACAAGCAGGAGTCTTGAGCCGATTTGCTGAAGCTTTTGAGCACCTCTTGTGTACAGTAATTCAAGAACGGCAAATTCAGTTGGATTAAACCCATGCTCTTTGCTGTCTCTAATACTGTGTTCTGAAACGCTTTTAAATGCTCTTGCAAAAACCTTGTAAAGCGTCATTGAGCGTTCTACTTCTTCTTCATTAAACGATAGTCTCATCACATATCTACCTCTTATAATATTTTTTTAACTTCAAGGCTGTCTTGCGGTGCAGTTGGAGCCTTTCGTAAAAAATAGAAGTACGTTTTTGAAAACCCTTTCAACCACATAAGTGACTCCATTCGTGTTATGTATAAGTTTTCGATATAAACTTTTAAAATCCTTCTTATTTTTCACAATCATCTCGAAAAAAAGCTTTTTCAGCAAACCATCAAGATGCGACACACTTTAACATAATCTGTAAAGAATCTATAGTTTCTTGCACTTCATTCGCCAAATTTCTACAAAATTCAATATTGCTATAATATTAAACACAAAAAAAGAACCCTTTATGTGACATACGCACATTCCAAGGGATTTTTACAGATAGCGCTCTGTTTTGTTGAAAAAGAAATGATACTCTTTTTTTAAGTCACTAATTGTCATGTTCTTGGCTGTATCAGGGCTGTAAACCCCCAATGAGCATAGCTGCTTCGTATAATAATGTCTTTCTTTTGCTAAAGCTTCTTTTAATATACGCCGCACCGATTATCCCCTCCTATCAAGTGATTTGGATCGGGTGCTTATGAAGACTTCTTATACAAATCATTTTGCATGGCTCTTAGAAGCGCATGTGCATTCTGACCTGCAGCCTGCATGAATTGCTCGAGCAATTCATCCCTCTTCACATCTAATGCGATGATTTCTTTTGCCATACGTATGATCTGTGCTTTCTCCATCATATGCTCCTCCTCCTATGTCAACTCACCATGATTATATGTTGTCGTAAGGTGTGTTGCACACTTCCTGTCATCTTTCCTCCCATGTTTTTTCATTTTTTTCGTTTTTGTGTTATATTTTCTAACAAACGATAGGTTTTTTTACTTCTCGTTCTATATAATATGAAGAAAAGACTTGCAGGGGTGAGTGTATGACGCAGGAAGATGTATCTTATAAAGATAAAAAAGTCATTTCAATCGGGATTGTCAGTGAATTAACAGGGCTTTCCGTCAGGCAAATCCGATATTATGAGGAACGTAAACTCATCTACCCCCAGCGCTCAACAAGAGGCACACGGAAATATTCTTTTGCAGATGTTGAACGTTTAATGGACATCGCCAACAAACGGGAAGACGGTGTGCAGACAGCTGAAATTTTAAAAGACATGAAGAAAAAAGAACAAGCGCTAAAAAGCGGACAATTTAAGAAAAAAATGCTGGAAGGCCAGATTAACGCACACTTTCGGTATAAAAATCGATAAACAAATAACGAATCGCTTACTCTTTAAAAAAGCTTTGTTCGTATTGATTGTTGCAATTGCTTAATGAAAAAGAGACAGCAATTGCTGCCTCTTTTTTAACTAACGCACCTGTTAAGTGCAACGATTTAGTGTTCATCGATTCGTTCAGGAATCGAAACGGTTCGTTCATTGATCACATTCCCCGTGTTTAGAGTCGTTTTGGGTTCAATTAATAGCAAATGAACTTCTTCTTCAGCAATTGGCTGATGTTCAACTCCTTTAGGAATCACAATAAACTCTCCTTCATTAAGAGCTACTTCACTATCCCTGAAGCGGATGACCAGCTTCCCATTACATACAAAAAACATTTCATCCTCGTCATCATGGTGATGCCAAATGAATTCACCTTTAATTTTCACCATTTTAATGTATGAATCGTTCAATTCCCCGCTTATTCTAGGATTCCAATAATCATTTATTTGCAAAAATTTCTCTTGAATATTCGTCTTTGAAATCAATAGATTCCCTCCTCATTCATTGGTAACGTCTGTTTTATCTTTTCCTAGATAAAATTCTCTACCTCACCATCCTCCTTAGCATCAACCTCTTATATCATTAAGTTTACTTATTCCATTGGATCACGTAAAATCAAAAAATAGTGTATAGTTAATCACAATTTGTGATGCAAAAAAGGAGAGTTATTTTGGATATTAAATCTTTGGAAGTTTTTAAAGCCGTTGCAATTGAACAAAGCATCACAAAAGCTGCACAGAAGTTAAATTATGTGCAGTCCAATGTTACGGCACGAATCCAACGTCTCGAACAAGAATTAGGTGTTCCCCTTCTCTATCGATATCATAAGAAGATATCGTTAACACCTGCAGGACGAGAACTATTGCCCTATGTAAACAAATTACTCTACGATTTCGAAGAAGCAATAGAGGCAGTAAAGCTTTCCTCTACTCCGCGGGGAACTTTACACATTGGATCTATAGAGTCAACCGCTTCTACAAGATTGCCAAAAATTTTTTCCGAATATCATAAGAATTTTCCACAAGTAGAATTGAGTATGTATATGGCACCTACAGTAGATCAGGTTAGTGCTATTCTCAACTACAAGGTAGACGGCGCATTGGTAGATGGGCCCATTCTTCATCCGGAAATTATTGAGTATCCTGTATTGGACGAATCTCTGGTCCTGATTACAAGCTACTCCTCAGAGGAATTCCAGGTAGAATCAATTTTACATGAACCATTGCTCTCGTCATTCGCGCATTGCATCTATTTGGCCCGTTGGCAGCAATGGCTAGAGAGCAATGGCTATCCTCCTATGAAGGTAATGGAATATGGTACTTTAGAGGGCGTGCTTAAATGCGTCGAAAACGGGCTGGGAGTTACCGTATTACCAAAATCTATGGTTGAATCTCGGATGCAAGGCGGCTTTACCTGTCACCCATTACCAGAGCCACATAGAATAGTGCCCACTGTGTTTATAAGGCGCCGCGATTCTTATATGACCAGTGCTCTCTCACACTTTATGGAGTTAATGGGTATAACTAATGTGTAATCGGTACAGATAATTTTTTGTAAATTAATAAAAAGAGGATAGATAGAGCGAATTTCTGTCAGCTCTTCTACCCTTTTAAATATACTTTGACTTTTATTTAGAGGATGCCTCAGATCCTTCAACAACCCCTACAAAGTCAATTAGCACACCGCCTCTTTCTGGATCTTCTTTCACCCGCAGGGCAAGTGCCTTTTTCTTCCCGGTATTGTCATCTTCATAATTCGCATGGAACACGTGAATGCTGGCTTCTTCCAATTGAAAGTCCTCATAAGAAAGCGTGTCTATGCCCCATTCTTTTTTCAATTTCAGAATGTCATTTGGGCTCGGGACCGCACCTTCGACGTAGACGTCTTCCATTTTTCTTTTATTTCCTTCAGTGATGGCTTCAAGCATATGCTCTGCAGCCACTAGCCTCCGGTCTTTCCCCTCGTCCTCCCTTTGACATGCACTCAGCAAAAACATACACATCAAAATGAATAAGAATTTCTTCATGTTTCTCTCCCACCTTCTCCTTAAAATGTAAAGGATGGAAGCGCTATATGCAATCTTTATACAAAAAAAGACTGTAAAACGTCATGTTTTACAGTCATAGATTGTGGACAAAAGGGTAAAATGATGTTTATTTTAGTCCTTTGTCTACCTTTCAGCGCGATCTGAAAACCTTTGAAGTCTAGGAAGGATGAGTACCGGAGCGGAGCGAATTGAACATTCGTGAGCACCGGCACGCAAGGACTGACAACCAACGAATGCAAGGGTTTGTCAGCGCGCTGAGACTGTAAAACGTCATGTTTTACAGTCTTCTTGCTACATAAGTGTATGGAGGAACGCTGTCGCGATTCCAAAATAGATGAGCAGTGATAAAATATCATTCAATGTTGTAATCAGCGGCCCAGATGCAATAGCCGGATCCACGTTTAATCTGTGTAAAATAATAGGCACGATCGTACCTGCCATCGTTCCAATAATCAGTGTAGCAAGAAGTGAGGACCCGACAACAAACCCTAAAATCATATTGCCCTGCCACACCATTGCGACGACTGTAATAATGATGGAACAAACAATCCCAATGTAAATACTTGTTCGGAGCTCTCTAAAAATCAGGCGCACAATGGTTTTTTTCGTTAATTCCTCTTTTGAAAGACCTCTAATGACGACCGCAAGCGACTGTGTCCCTGTATTCCCTGTCATCCCAGCAATCATCGGCATGAAGAAGGCTAAGGCGACGACTTGCTGGAGGGTATCTTCAAAGTAATTTAAAATACTGCCTGAAATCAGCCCAATGAATAAGAGCAAAATGAGCCATGGGAGACGGCGGTATGCCGCAACAAAAGCGGGCGTGTCGAACGTAATATCTTTACCAGAGGCAGCGAACTTCTCATAGTCTTCTCCTGCCTCTTGAATGACGACATCAATGATATCATCGACTGTGACGATTCCGACTAGGACATTGTTCTCTTCCACAACAGGAATGGCAAGAAAATCATACCGTTCAATCAGCTTTGCGATTTCTTCCTGATCCTGAAAGGCACCAACCGCAATAACTCTTGTAAACATAAGATCCTGCACTTTTTCATCTGGTTCACCTAAGATGAGATCCCGGTACGACAGAACCCCTACAAGCTGCTTTTGATCGTTAATGACATATAAATAGTTGATCGATTCTGCAATTTCAGCAAAGCTTTTCAGCTTTACAACTGCGTCCTGAACTGTATAATGCTGAGGAATCCATACGTACCGGTTGGTCATGATCCGCCCTGCTGTCTCAGCAGGATAATTCATGAGAAGCTGGACGGCCTTTGATTCCTCTGCCTCCATGTTTGATAAAAGCTGATCTTTTAGCTCATCATCCATTTCATCAAACAAGTTGGCTAGATCATCGTTATCCATCTTGTTTGTGACGAAGGTGGCTTTGTCTTTCCCTACTTTTTCAAGCACAATTTCTTGGTATTCGCGCTCAAGCTCACCCATCATTTCCGTCACATTATCGACTGTTAAAAAGCTGAGGAAACGGCCGCGGTGTTTTTCTGGAAGTTCTTTAAATAAATAGGCCATATCATATGGCTGAAGTTCTTCCATAATGTTTTTAAATTCTTTGCGTTTGCCATCTCTTAATAAAATAATGATTCTTAAAATGAGTTCATCGTACGTAATGTTCTGTATCATCGCTGTTACCTCCCCAAAGTCAGGAGATGCCCGAATCCCTTAGAATGTGCGGGGGTCAGGATCTCCTCTATCTGATGCGTCAATCTGATCTTTTGACATACTCTCTATGTGTCTCGAATCGGGATGATCCATCCCCACACCTCCTTTTCTCATAAAAAAGCACCTTCAACCGAATGAAGGCGCTTTGTAAGCATGACAAAATAAACACTTGCTCCTTCAATCGTAGAGCTTTAGCACTGTATGGCATAGGATAAAATCCAGCTGCATTAAAAATCACCTTATGTCGATGATTTCTGTTGACCCATTGGCGTCTTTGGACATTTTTGGGCAGCAGCGTATCTCCATACAGGAGCCTCACCTAACGAAGTCTCATATTGTTAACACACTGAGATTACAGAAAAAGCGGAATGATGTCAATAAGCAAGATGCCCAGTATCCTTATGTATTCGCTTACTTTTTAAAAAAAGAGCGATGGACAGCTCAGTCATCGCCCTTTCATGTCTTTTTATTCCTCTTCCGGCTGATTCATATCCTCTTGGGAGAGGAGATGAAAGGAATCATGCAAAAACAAAGCATATCCTTCTCCATCAGGATGCGGAACGTATTCCGCGTGATCCATTGTCTGCTCTTCTTCTTTTTTCTTCATATTCTCTCGCCTCCTTTCCCGTAGTTTGTCCCAATGAAAAAACCTTACACATGAAAGTGTAAGGTTTGGTCATGGCTTAATCATCCCATTCTTGCTTCAGGATTTTGCCTGTTTTAGCGGAAATCTCAAAATCAACTTCCTCGCCGCCTGGTGTTGTGATTTCAATCTCGTAAATGTACACACCATTTTCTTTATCTAGATCAGAATCAGTGACTGTGCCTTTTACTTTTGCAAGAGCAATTTTTTCAGCCTGTTTTTTCGTGATCTTCACATTCTGTTTCTTTTCTTTGACTGGATCATTCAGCGCTTTTCCAGTTTTTGCATCGACATATACTTTATATTCAAAGCCGCCTTTTTTAATCTCGACCTCATACACCCATTTTCCTTTTTTACGCTCAAGATCCACATCATCCACATAGCCTTTCACCACTTTTAAGGCTGCTTTTTCAGCTTGTTTCTTTGAAACAAATGACGATTTCTTTTGCACCACTTGCTCGGCGTTTGCTGTTTGATTTGTATTTTGCGCTTGAAGTGTGAAACCACCTGCGACAAGAGTTCCCGTTAATGCTGTAGCTACTAGTACTTTTTTCATCATGTTCATTTCCTCCTCTGTTTGATTTCTTCTATATCTTAAAAAAACAAGATGATAAAGAAAGGAAAGATACATGAGAATATCATGAGAAAAAGATTAATTTTCGTACGTAATGCCTTCAATGTCTCCTGTATAGGCGTTCACAAGCACCTCTGCCTCTCTGCCGTCAGGCAAATCCAGCTCCACCTCAAATACGAGCATGCCGCTGAATGTTTCAAGATCAGCATCATCCACTGTTCCGCCAACTTCTTTGACGGCAATTTGGATGGCTTCCTCGACGGTGATTTTCGTGAGCTTCTTTTCTTTAGAGGTTGGTTTTTTCTTTTCTGCTTCAAGCACCTTAAATGATTGTTTATCGACATCGACTTGATATAATTCTTTTTTTGATTGGATGGTAAAAATAAAACGATCTGACGTCTCTTTCTTTTGAATGACGGTTCCGCTCACCTTTTTAACAGCCGCCTCTTCTGCCTGGAGCTCAGCATTTTTTTCATTCGGCTTCTGATAGCTTTTTAACTGTCTAATTTCTTTCATTTGGCCGCTTGCAGAAGATGCAATGATTTGATAGATGCCATTTGCATTTTCCAGCGTCAATGTATAGTCCTGTTTATGATTGATTAAATCAATATGTGTAATGTTTCCATTGTAGTCTTTTGAGATCAGTTTTTTCATTTCTGCTTCACTTAATATTTTTTGATCAATGGTTTGGATCATGAGCATTGCAAAGGCCGCAAGAATCACAAAACATCCTGCGAGCGCAAGCACCATTTTCGTTTTTCTAGACATGCAGCGCCTCCTTCCTATTTCCTATTTTATAAGGAGGAAATGAGAAATTGATGAGAAAAGACCCATTTATTTCTGAAAAAGAATGGTCATGGCTGTCCCTTCGCCGATACGGCTGTCTACCTTCAGCTCGGCCCCATGTTCTTCTGCAATTTGCTTCGCAATTGAAAGACCGAGTCCGGTTCCGCCCGTCTCACTGTTTCTCGCTTCATCCACACGGAAAAAGCGGTCAAAGATTTTCGGCAGATCCTCTTCTTTTATGCCAATTCCTTGATCAATCACTGAAATAAATGGCTTGTCTCCTGCCCATCCGCAAGTCACATCAACTGGCTCTCTACTATATTTGACCGCATTATCAATTAAGATGGTCAAAAGCTGTTTGATTTTCTCTTCGTCTCCTTCTGCGATCAGCGGCTGATCTGTCTGCACATGGGATTGAATCGTTCGATTGGTGGCCACTTCAAGTGTATGACATAGCTGCTTGCACAAATGACCAAGATCAACCGGCTTCATATCCAAGTATAACGGCTGACCGTTTTTCGCCAATGTCAGTAATTGATCTGTCAGTCTTTTCATTTTTTTCGCTTCATCATGAATCGCTTGGGAAGATTCTTCTACAACCTCTGGACGAGTTTGCCCCCAGCGTTTTAGTAAATTGCTGTAGCTCATAATGACGGTAATCGGTGTCTTCAATTCATGAGAGGCATCATGCAAAAATTGCTGTTCTTTTTCATAATGCTTCTCGAGAATCTCGGACATTTCATTAAAGGTTTGTCCCATTTGATATAGTTCATCCTTTGAATCGCCTGTTAATTCAATTCGTTTAAACGCCTTCTCTTTCATACTTGCCTTCATGGTATTCGTCATTCTGCTAATCGGCCGGACAATTTGCTTTGTTAAAACGTGGCCTGCAAAATAGGAAAGCACAATAAATAAAACGCCAGTAGCGATTAAAATCATTTTTAATAACGCTAAGTTCTCTTCCGTATTTTCGATTTCTTCATATACTTGAAGCGACATAATCTCACCATTTGTCCAGATAACCGGAATAGCAGCAAACGCAATCATATGCTTATTGTATTCTTTGATTTCTGCCGTCTGGCCAGATTCGTATGTAAAAGGCAGTGAACTAAACGTTGATTCCTTTGTGACAGTCAGTTTTGACTCTCCCGTTTCTGTCACGACACGGATCATGCCATTTTGAGGCAGGTACGCCTTCAGCAGCTCCGAGGATGGAAGACCCTCCTCTTCTGATTTTTTTAAAGCAATGGCAATATTTTCAGCCACCTCAGACAAGCGGGACATATCTTTTTGCGTCAAGGTCATCGAAAAAATAAAATAAATGGCTGTATGAAACAAGAGCACCATTAAAAACAAAGACAACGACGTATAAAGCTGAATCTTATTTTTTAATCTCATTCTTTATCCTTTCATCACATAACCCACACCTCTCACTGTGTGAATCAGCTGTTTTTCGAATGGGTAATCGATTTTTTTCCTTAAATAACGGATATAGACATCTACCACATTTGTATCACCGAAATAATCAAAACCCCAAACCGCTGTTAAAAGCTGATCTCTTGTGAGCACTTGCTGCTGATGGTTCAGCAGGTGAACGAGCAGATCATATTCTCTCGGCGTGAGTTCAAGCATTTGCCCAGCCCTTTGTATTTCTCTTGTTTTCTCGTTGACCGTTAAATCTGCTATGCTCAGCTCTGTCTCCTTTTCTTCTTGTGCATGTATATTCAATCTTAGCTGCGCGCGAATTCGCGCTAATAATTCTTCTATGTCAAAAGGTTTTGTTATATAATCATTCGCCCCAAGATCGAGCCCGCTTACCTTATCAGGAACACTTCCCCTTGCTGTAATCAAAATAATAGGTGTTGCTGTATTTGTTTTTCGAACCCTTCTCAGCACTTCAAGCCCGCTTAACTCTGGAAGCATGACGTCAAGCAGCACCAAATCGAAGCTGTCTTCTTCAAGAGCCTGAAGTCCGTCCATTCCTGTCTCTTTGACTGTCACCTCATATCCTTCATATTCAAGTTCAAGTGAAAGCACCCTTGCTATTTTCTTTTCATCTTCGACTACGAGTATCTTCCCTTTGTTCATCTCTATCTCTCCTATCTAAAAGGCAAGCTTGTCTTTCCATTATTATATGTTGCCTTTCTCATTTGGAACAGTCACAACCTTCACATCTATTTTTTCATGAAAGAAGAAATATATTTAATGAAGATGTTTTCATAATTATTGATGTTTTTTAACACAGTAATCGTACATCATCAATTGAAAGGAAAATAAAACTGCTAACCAATCAAAAAAGACCTCATTATGAGGCCTGTTGATTACTTCTTTATAGGTCTGCTGACAAAGAGCTGATCTACTGAAGTTCCTAAAACAAAGGCTATGTCAAACGCTAATTGCAAAGTGGGGTCATATTTATCATTTTCGATCGCATTAATGGTTTGTCTCGACACCTTACAAAGTTTAGCTAATTCTTCTTGAGACAATTTATTAGATTTTCTTAGTTCTCTAATGTGATTCTGCATTTAATCACCATATTTTTTTCTGTAAATGAGGAATGTGAATACATATGTTATTGAAACTACAGACAGGAACGCGATAGGTGAAATCCCAATGCCCTGATTTGAGTTCCCTTGAATCGTTAGAAAAATAGTTTGTGCGACTTCTAATAGAAGCATACCGAAAACCACAATAAACGCATAAGATTGAGCTTTCGAATAAATAAATCTCTTTCGTTCATCCCCCTTTTGAATCATCGAAGCGATAAATATAAACAATCCGATCAATAATAATATAACTGAATAGACAACCTTTACGTAATCCAATCTTTCGTCCCCTTCCAAATAAAATGTCAAATACTCTTTACATTTATAATCATAGCACCAGTCCCCTAAATGTCAAATACTTTTTACATTTCTTATTCTTTATAAAATTATCATTGAAAAGCAATAATCTGCTCTCATGGTGTATCTATTGCTTTCATTCTTCCATCTATTGATTATTTATTTAGTCTGCCTCTTTTAGTTCTATTCACCCATTTTCATCTGAATTGGTGCAACCTCACTATGCAGCATTTCCTTCTTTTTCATATGATATCAAGAGTTTTCTTCAAAAGGTGAGCTCTTTCGTCAATAAGTGAGGAGAACTGCACTTTTGATAATAGATTGATTATTTGAAAAATTATTACAATTGACCCTTTCCGATCAAAAGTTTCTTTTATACAATAACATTACGCAGCCTGAATCTACTTTGAAAACGAAATAAGGAGGGCTTTCTTATGAAAGGTGAAATTCGCTTAATTCCGTATGAAGTAAAAGCCAATGTGATGGAAGCGAAAGAGACGCCGGAAAGTATTCAGGAGATTAAAGCACCCGAACTTTGGTCAAGTGGCTTCAAAGGAAAAGGCATAACCATTGCTGTCCTTGATACAGGCTGTGACACAGAGCATCCCGACTTAAAAGATCAGATTATCGGAGGGAAGAACTTTACCGATGATGACGATGGAGATGCTGAAAATGTAAAAGACTACAATGGGCATGGTACCCATGTAGCAGGAACGATTGCCGCAACTGATCAAAATGGCGGAATTTTAGGGGTTGCCCCTGAAGCCAAGCTGCTCATTGTAAAAGTTCTCGGCGGTGAAAATGGCAGCGGAAAATATGAGTGGATCATTGATGGCATCAACTATGCCGCAGAGCAGAAAGTTGATATTATCTCCATGTCTCTCGGTGGTCCAAGCAATGAGCCTGCCCTGCAGGAAGCCATTCAAAATGCGGTTAAAAGCGGTGTGCTTGTTGTGTGCGCAGCAGGAAATGAAGGGGACGGAGACGAGCGTACGGAAGAGTTCTCCTACCCAGCAGCATATAATGAAGTCATTGCCGTCGGGTCTGTTTCCCTTGCAAGAGAATCCTCTGAATTTTCTAATGCCAATAAAGAAATCGACCTCGTTGCTCCAGGAGAAGACATTTTATCCACCCTCCCTAACCATAAATATGGCAAACTCACAGGGACTTCAATGGCTGCCCCTCACGTAAGCGGTGCACTAGCCATTATCAAAAATGCTGAAGAAGAAGCGTTCCAGCGCAAACTGACAGAGCCTGAGGTCTATGCTCAGCTTGTCAGAAGAACCTTACCATTAAAGCAGTCGAAAGCCCTTGTAGGGAATGGATTTTTATATTTAACTGCGCCTGATGTCCTTTTAGAAAAAACATTGGAAGCAGATCTTTTATCTCTATAGATTAAATAGAGGTCCTGAGAAAAGATAGAATTTTCTCAGGATTTTTTTAATTAAAATTATTCAAAATTTACTTTGACGAAATGAAGTGAACGTTATATAATCGAACACAATAAATTCATAGTTTGAGAGTCGGTAATTCGATCACACGTCGAATTTTAATTGGGAAGACCGGTGAAAATCCGGCGCGGTCCCGCCACTGTGAGTGAGGAGAGCTTTTCTCATGAATCCACTGTCATCAGGATGGGAAGGATGAAAAGCTTGCAGATTCACCAGCCAGGATACCAGCCGCTCTATCACATCAAACCCCCTACGGTTGATAGGAGATGTCGGAAAAGCGTTAGTAATACTCACGCCTTATTTCGCACACACATTTTGTCTTTTAAACCAGACATTTACCTCATCAATCTGATCATGAGCGTAAATGTCTTTTTATATTTAGAGGAGGAATTGGAATTGACAATTGTTAAAACAAGTAATCTAGGCTTTCCGCGAATTGGTTTAAACAGAGAATGGAAAAAAGCACTTGAGTCTTACTGGAAAGGTCAAACAGACCGCGAAACCCTCTTAAGCACACTGGATGAACAATTTTTAACTGCCATTAAAACACAAATCGATCAACAAATTGATATTGTACCTTCTGGAGACTTTACCTTCTATGATCACGTGCTAGATACCGCTGTTATGTTCAATTGGATTCCAGAGCGCTTCCGCAGCTTAAAAGACCCGCTAGATACATACTTCGCGATGGCAAGGGGAACAAAAGATGCCGTCTCAAGTGAAATGACAAAATGGTTTAATACAAACTATCACTACATCGTTCCAGAATACGAAAAAAGCACAGAATTTAAACTCACACACAACAAACCGCTTGAAGCTTACGAAAAGGTGAAAAAGGCGTTTGGTGTTGAAACAAAACCGGTTGTACTTGGTCTTTATACATTTGTCTCACTTTCTAAAGGTTATGAAGCAAATGAAGTGAAAGAAATCCAGCAGCGTCTAGTGCCGCTTTATACTCAGCTTTTAAAAGAACTTGAAGAAGCCGGCGTCAAATGGGTTCAAATTGATGAACCTGCACTTGTCACAGCTTCAAGTGAAGACGTAAAATCCGTAAAAGAAATCTATGAAACGATCAAAGAAGCCGTACCTGGCTTGAACATTCTTCTTCAAACATACTTTGATTCAGTAGATGCATATGAAGAGCTTGTCACCTATCCTGTTGAAGCAATCGGTCTTGATTTTGTCCATGATCAAGGGCGCAACCTTGATCAAGTGAAAAAGCACGGCTTCCCGAAAGATAAAATTTTAGCAGCAGGCGTCATTGATGGAAGAAATATTTGGAGATCAGATCTCGGCGAAAGATTATCCTTTATTTCTGAAGTCATTGCTGACGTTCAGCCGAAAGAAGTGTGGCTGCAGCCATCAAGCAGCTTACTTCATGTGCCAGTTGCCAAACACCCAAGCGAACAGCTTGAAGAAAAACTATTAAACGGACTGTCTTATGCCACTGAAAAACTGGCTGAATTGACACTGCTAAAAGAAGGTTTAACAAAAGGAGCAGCTGCCATTGATGCTGACATTAACGAAGCAGCACAAGCACTTCTTACCTTAAAAGAGTTTGCAAAAGGAACAAATGCGGATCTAACAGCGGAACGCAACAATCTTTCATCAAAGGATTTTAAACGCCCAGTAGCCTTTGAAGAACGCCTGCGTATCCAAAACGAATCTCTTGAGCTGCCGCTTCTTCCAACAACAACGATTGGCAGCTTCCCGCAGTCTGCCGAAGTGCGCAGTGCTCGTCAAAAGTGGCGCAAAAATGAGTGGACAGATGCAGAGTATGATGAATTTATTAAGAAAGAAACAAAACGATGGATTGATATTCAAGAAGAAATTGGCCTGGATGTGCTCGTACATGGAGAATTTGAACGTACGGACATGGTTGAATACTTCGGTGAAAAGCTAGCCGGATTTGCCTTTACAAAATTTGCTTGGGTGCAATCCTATGGATCACGCTGCGTGAAGCCGCCAATCATTTATGGAGATGTGGAGTTTACAGAACCAATGACAGTGAAAGAGACGGTTTACGCACAAAGTTTAACAGAGAAAAAAGTCAAGGGAATGCTGACAGGACCTGTTACCATCTTAAACTGGTCTTTCCCAAGAACGGATATCTCTCGCAAAGACATTGCATTCCAAATCGCTTTCGCTTTGCGTAAAGAGGTAGAAGCATTAGAAGCAGCTGGTATTCAAGTCATCCAAGTGGATGAGCCTGCGCTAAGAGAAGGACTTCCGCTCAAAGAAAGTGATTGGGCAGAATATTTAAACTGGGCAGCAGAGTCATTCCGTTTATCCACATCATCCGTTCAAAATGAAACACAAATTCATACACATATGTGCTACAGTAACTTCGAGGATATTGTCGATACAATCGAAGACTTGGATGCTGACGTGATTACAATTGAACATTCACGCAGTCATGGCGGATTCCTCGATTACTTAGAAAAGCACCCGTATTTGAAAGGACTTGGACTAGGCGTTTATGACATCCATAGCCCGCGCGTTCCATCTGTTGAAGAAATGAGCGAAATCATTGATGATGCGCTTAACGTTTGTCCGACAGATCGCTTCTGGGTGAATCCGGATTGTGGTCTAAAAACTAGACAAGAGCCTGAAACCATTGCTGCTTTGAAAAACATGGTCACAGCTGCTGAAGTCGCTCGTAAAAAGCTGGCGCAGCACGCTTAATTGAATGTCTCTCCCCTGCTGAACGCGGCAGGGGTTTTTTATGTGCAAATTGGCCTGTTCGATCTTCTACTATGATGATTTCATTTCTAGCATGATTCGTTTATACTAGAGAAGTCAGTCGAACAAAGGGAGGAAGACAATGAATCACGAAGATTTTTTACAACGCGCAATTGATCTTGCAGTAGAAGGAGTCAATAGTGGTACTGGCGGCCCTTTTGGAGCAGTTATTGTCAAGGATGGTCAGATTATTGCAGAGGGCAGCAACAATGTGACAACTAGTAACGATCCAACCGCACATGCAGAAGTCACAGCCATTCGCAAAGCGTGCCAAACTCTACATACATATCAATTAGAAGATTGCACTCTATATACAAGCTGCGAGCCTTGTCCGATGTGCCTTGGCGCTATTTACTGGGCTAGACCAAAAGCTGTGTATTTTGCTGCTGGCCATCAGGATGCAGCGGATTCTGGTTTTGATGACTCGTTTATTTATGAAGAAATCAACAAAGAGTACGAATCAAGAAATATACCATTTTACAAGCTGACACCTCAAAAAACCCTTGCGCCATTTGAAGCATGGGAAGCATACGATAAAAAGAAAGAATATTAAAAAAGACACCTGCTCGTAAGCAGGTGTTGCTGATTGTTGACAAAGGGCTAAAATGATCTTTATTTTAGCCCTTTGTCTTCTACTATTACTCCGCCACTTCAAGCTCTACTTCAATGTTCCCTCTTGTTGCTTTTGAATATGGACAGAATTCATGTGCAGCATGGACAAGCTCTTTCACTTTCTCATGATCATGACCTTTCGCAGACACAATTAGCTTTACACCAAGCTTAAAGCCGCCGTCGCTTTCATCTTTTAAAAGACTGACATGTCCTTCTACTTCCGATTCTATTTCTATCCCTTGCTTCTTCGCTACCTGCTCAAGTGCTCCTCCGAAACAAGCTGCATAGCCTGCTGCAAATAATTGCTCTGGGTTTGTACCAGTCTCTCCATCTTTCTTTGCGTTAGGCATGACAATGTTATGATCGAGCACACCATCATCTGAACGAACATGTCCAGCTCTTCCATGCTGGGCCTTTACTTTTGCTGTGAATAATGGTTTCATCTTCATCTCCTCCTTCATCTATTCATCCTTTTCACGTTCTATTCCTTTCTCAAACATTTATCGCACATTGAAGAATTTTTCATTTTTCGTCTGTATTTATTTTAAAAAGGAAGAAAATCTTATACAATGATAAGTATGACAAAAAATAGTTGGTGACTGACATGACAAATGAATTTGAACATATGAAGCTGGAAAATCAGCTTTGTTTCTTGTTATATGCAAGTTCACGAGAGATGACGAAGCAGTATAAACCGTTATTAGAGGAATTAAACATTACGTATCCGCAATATTTGGCACTGCTTTTATTGTGGGAGCATGGAACATTAAATGTGAAAACGATGGGAGAGCTTCTCTATTTAGACTCTGGTACACTCACACCCATGCTGAAACGGATGGAACAAAACGGACTCATTATCCGCGAACGTTCGAAAGAGGATGAGCGGTCTGTGCAAATTCGTTTAACGGAATACGGAGAACAGCTAAAAGAGAAGGCCACTGTGATTCCGTCTCACATGCTGTCTGGGACAGGCAGATCGGAAGAAGAGCTAAAAACACTTCGCGCCTCTTTACATGAACTTTTGCAAAATTTAACACAACCAAAAGGCTGAGGGAACATTCCCTCAGCCTTTTATGATGTTTATTATTTTGCGACAGCTACTAATTCTACTTCGATGTTTCCTTGAGTTGCTTTTGAATATGGGCAAACGCCGTGTGCTTTATGAACAAGTTCTTCTAATGCTGACTGCTCAATTCCAGTTCCTTTTACTTCTAATTGAACGCCTAGTTTGAAGCCGCCATCTGAACTGTCTTTTAATAAGCTGACATGTGCTGTAACTTCACTTTCAAAACGAATACGTTCTTGTCTAGCTACCATTTGAAGGGCTGAATCAAAACATGCAGAGTAGCCTGCTGCGAATAATTGCTCTGGATTTGTTGCTTTTTCAAGTTTTTTTGCTCTTGGTGTTCCAGGCATTGCTACATCATGCTCAAGTACACCATCTGTTGAAACAACCTTTCCTTCTCTTCCTCCGACAGCTGATACCGTTGCTGTAAATAAAACGTCTGACATGAATATAACCCTCTTTCTCTCCAATAATATTTTCTACAATTGAATTGTACACAATTTAAATTGCGGAGTCAATCAATAAATCCTCTTTTTTAAGTTTTCCTCTTCGTTTCCTTTTTATGAGCATGTCCCGTAGAATTGTGTTTAGGCAGTAAAAAAAGCCCTTTAACAAGGGCTTTTAGATGATATCATGCTGCAGATTTGGTTGTTCTAGCGTGTGGTTTCTGTTATCGGGGTCGGCATTTGCTCCTGCCAGCCACAATGCCATGATGGTGATGCTTGTACAGACGACTGCCCATTTTTTAAAATTCATATAAACAATCCCCTCTCTGAATATAGATTCGAGCATGTTCCGCTTCTCTATAGAACATGGAAGATTTTTCATAATCCTCCATTTCATTATAATACTTCGCGGTATCTAATGCCAGCTCCTCTATATCTGGATAGGCATAGGAAGATTCTAAAAAATGAAAAATCCGTTTGATATGCTCAGCATCTTGTCTTAAATACAATGCTTCTAGAAATATGGTTTTCTGAATATGAATGTCATCTTGAAGAGCTTCTGCTCGCTTCATACATTCTTCTCTGTAGTGTAATGCTTCTTCGTGTTTTCCTTGTTTGTATAATATCTGAGCGGCTGTATAAAGAGGGTCTATAGAACGACGAAGATGATCGGATTGATTTTGATCAAATAACGAGATGGATTCTTTCATTAATTCGAGTGCGCGGCCCAAGTCTCCCATTCGGTAATAACTGTTGCCCATATTAAACAAAGAGGAGGCAATAAAACGCACATTCTGAAACTCTCTTGATCTCGCAAGTGCTCTTTCGAGATGTGGTAATGCTTTTTCATGCCTTCTCATATCATCATAGTTACCGGCCACAATAAATTCACACTGAATGGTGCGAAGCGCATACAGTTCATGCTGAACATAAACATCCAGCGCTAGTTTAGCGTGGTGCATCGAAATATGTGTTTGTTTCATGTGGTAATATATTTCTGACATTTTAAAATGAAATTCCGCACGTTCAATATCATCTGATACAAAAGATAGCTTGTGCTCTGCCTTTTGATAAGACGATATGGCAGCAATGTACTCCCTACGTCCGAATTCATACATGCCTCTGAAAAAATGATAGTAGTATTCAAGCATGCCTGTGACATGCGTTTGATGCTCATCTATTTCTTTCGAAAGCTCGGAAAAGTTGGCGCGAAGCTTTCCTTCCTTTAATGGCTTTAAATAATCTAGCATGACCTCATGCCTAAATTCCATTAAAGAAAAATAGAGAAGCAAATTCTGATCTTCTTCCATTGAATCAAGAGAGGTGCGAATTTCCTGCTTTAACTGTTCTGCTTGTTCGGAATCAAATCTGCGGATTAATTCATACCACTTGTTGATTTTCACTCCAATATCCGAAGAGGGAATGATTTTCGCCATACGTTGCCTTCTCCAATCTTCTCAAAATATAAAACATTACCATATTTTATCATACTTGACCGAAGAAATACAAAAATGAAAGGAAAAAGAGAGCCTGTTGTCACAAGACTCTCTTTTGAATTCGTTATTCTCTTATTTGTCCTTGACCACGAATGACAAATTTTTCAGACGTTAAAGCTGGCAGCCCCATTGGCCCTCTTGCATGAAGTTTTTGTGTACTAATACCTATTTCCGCTCCATAGCCAAATTCAAAACCATCTGTAAAACGAGTAGAGGCATTATGATAGACAGCGGCTGCATCGACAGCTGTTAAGAAAAGGGCTGCATGCTCATCATTTTCCGTAATGATCGCTTCAGAGTGCTTGGAGCTATATGTTTGAATATGCTGAATCGCTTCTTCAATATTTTCTACAATTTTAATACTGACAATCGGTGCTAAAAACTCCGTTGCATAGTCCTCTGCTGTCGCTAATGCAGTACTAGGAGCAAGCGCGCAAACGGCTTCATCCCCGCGTATCTGTACCCCATTTGATTGAAGGGCTTCAAATAACGAAGCGCCATATGTTTTTGCCCAAGTTTCATGAATGACAATGCTCTCGATCGCATTACAAACAGATGGTCTTTGGGTTTTGGCATTCAGCACAATCCGCTCAGCCATTTCGTTTTTCGCTGTTTCATCAATGTAGATATGACAATTTCCTGCGCCTGTCTCAAGCACTGGCACAGTTGACTCTCTCACTACAAGATCAATTAAATTCTTCCCGCCGCGCGGAATGAGGACATCCAGATATTCATTTAAGGTGAACAGCGTTTTCGCCGTTTCACGGCTTGTATCTTCAATCAATTGCACACTGTCTACTGGAATATCTGTCGTATGAAGCGCTTCATGAATCACCTTTACAATCGCTTTATTACTATGAATAGCAGATGAGCTTCCGCGCAGAATAACAGCATTCCCAGTTTTCAAGCAAAGGGTCGCAGCATCGACTGTCACGTTTGGTCTTGCTTCATAAATCATTCCAACCGTTCCAAGCGGTACACGAACCTTTTCGATGAACAGACCGTTTTCTTTTTGAATGGTTTCTAACGTTTCACCAATTGGGTCTTTTAGCTGAATGAGTTGAAGGGTCGCGTCTGCAATGGCTTCAATTCTCTCTTTCGTGAGTGTAATCCGGTCAATGACAGATGGCGTATACTGCTTTTCCTCAGCAGCCTGAACATCCTTTTGGTTCTCCTCCATTAAATAAGCTGAAGATGCTTTTAGTGCACTGGCAATGGCGTGCAGGGCAGCATTTTTTTGTTCTGTCGTTTTTAGGAGCAGCTGATCTTTGGCTGCACTTGCTTTTTTTGCTTTTTCAAGAACTTCATTCATCGTATTCCCTCCTCAGTTTTGTACATGCTGTACCCAGTGATCCCGGTGTATGACCTCAGGCTTCTCTTTTGAAAGCTCGTCACTTCGCATCCCTTTAATTCCGAGAAGCTCATCGGATGCGTACAAGGTTTGCCCCTTACCAACTAATCCGTTTGGACCGACGACTTCTACGACCTCTCCTTTAGAAAAGTCACCAGCGACATCAATGACTCCTGCCGGAAGAAGGCTTCTGCCATTATGCAAAATCGCCGCTTCTGCTCCTGCATCAATCATGATTTTTCCAGAGACTGGTGAGTGGAATTGAATCCATTGTCGACGATTGTTCACAGCTGATAAGTCCTGTTCACCGATATACGTTCCGTCACCTTGCCCCGCAAGAATGCGAAGCAGCTTGTCTTCCCCAGTACCTGTGCCAATGAAGACTTTCACGCCAAGTGATAGTGCCGTTTGTGCAGCAGACAGCTTCGATTTCATTCCGCCTGTTCCAACCTTTGAACCAGTGCTCTTCGCATATGAAAACAATTCTTCTGAAATGTGGGTTAATATATCAAACCGCTTCGCCTCAGGATGCTCATTTGGATTTGCATCATAAATTCCATTGATGTCTGTTAATATGATCAATTGGTCTGCATGGATTAATCCACTAACAAGAGCCGACAGCATGTCATTATCCCCAAAGGTAAGCTCCTCGATCGAGACTGAATCATTTTCGTTTATGATCGGCAAAATCTTTCTTTCCAGCAGCTCCATCATCGTTGCGTAAGCATTTCGATATCTTGTTCGATCTGAAAAGTCATTACGTGTTAAAAGCATTTGAGCAGGTGTCATGTGAAACTGTGAAAAAAGCTCTGTATATTTCTGCATTAACAAGCCCTGTCCAACGGCGGCAGCTGCCTGTTTCCCCTTTAAGGTCACAGGTCTTGATGGATAGCCTAAGCTGCCAAATCCTGCTGCAACGGCTCCTGACGAAATTAAAATGATTTCATGCCCTGCTTCTTTAAGCTTTGCTATCGCTCTTACATGATCCTGCATCTTTTGTTCATCAATGGCTCCTTTTTGCTCGGTTAATGAACTGCTGCCAATTTTTATGACGATCCTTTGCTTTTTCATCCTTGATTCCCTCCGCTATACCTTTAGGCACAAAAAAATCCCTTTTTCTCCTTATGTAAAGGACGAAAAGGGATTTTCCGTGGTACCACCTTCATTGAATAAGCATGCGATCTGCTTATTCCACTCAACTCCTGTAACGCCAGGCACGCGCTTAGATTTTTCCTCTAAGGCTCAAAGGGCAGGTTCAGCAGCTGTCTGCGGCAAATGTTTCAGCACATCATTTGCTCTCTTTACGCACCAGTTCCTGCTTACTATTCCTTTTCAACGCTCGTTAATTTTTTTATATTATCACCAATTGCTAAAGAAAAGTCAAGCGATCAATTAAAGACAATCGTTTTATTCTCATGAACAATAACGCGATCTTCCAGGTGCCATTTGACAGCACGTGCAAGCACACTGCGCTCAATTGTCCGGCCAATATTTTTTAGTGCTTCCGCATCATCCCGGTGATCTACACGCTCAATATCCTGTTCAATGATCGGTCCTTCGTCTAAATCATTGGTGACATAATGAGAAGTCGCACCAATTAATTTGACTCCCCGCTCATATGCCCGCTTGTATGGGTTTGCACCAATAAACGCCGGCAGGAAGGAGTGATGAATATTAATGATTTTGTTCGGATGCTCTTCAATAAATCCAGGCGTTAAAATTTGCATGTATCTAGCAAGCACAACGGCATCAATGTCGTACTCTTCTAATAGGGCGAGCTGCTCTTTTTCAGCTTCTTTGCGAATGTCTTTGTTCGCCTTTACAAAATGGAATGGGATCCCAAGTGCTTCTACTGTATCTTTTGCCGTTTCATGATTGCTGATCACAACTGCGATTTCAGCCATTAAATTTCCGCTTTGCCATTCCCATAGAAGCTCATGCAGACAATGAAGTTCTTTTGACACAAAGATTGCCAGCTTTTTAAGTTCACTTGCACGTGACATGCTCCACGTCATTTGAAATGATGCTGCGATTGGCTCAAAGCTGTTTCTCAATTGATCCATATTCGCCGAGATGTCTTTCCAATCAAATTCAATTCTTAAAAAGAACCGGCCGCTTTCATGATCGGTTGTGTATTGGCTGGATTCAATAATGTTCGCTCCGTGCTCAAATAAAAAGGAAGAAACAGCTGATACAATACCAGGCTGATCTGGGCAGCTGACAAGCAATCTGCCTTTTTGCTCATGCTTTTTTCTGTGTAATTCAAGTTTCTCTGTAATCAATGTTCTCATGTATCATGACCTCATTTACGTTTTCATTCTAATGAAATATTATACTGGACTGGAAAGAGAAAAAGCAATGAAGAGCCCATTTTTTATTGAATATTCATTCAATTTAGCACCTAGCATGATATAATATGAGTAGACCTTTTATCACAAAAGGAGTGATGGAGATGAAAAGCATGACTTTGTTTGGTAAAGTGAGCTTTTGGCTCGGCATCGTATGTCTGATCACAGGTATTTATCTTTTTATGGCCGGTGAGAGACTCATTCCTTTGCTCACATTTGGTGTCTGTTTTCTGCTAGTGAGTCAGCTTTACCGCAAAAATGAAAACGATTCCAATCATCATTCGATGTAATAAAAAAGGCTGGCAGACAGATGCCAGCCCTTTTCTTATTCAATAATCTTTAACCCGACCGCCGCAGATAAAATCAGTGCGATAAAGAAAATACGTTTTGCGTCCTTCGACTCACCGTAAAACAGCATGCCGACAATGGCTCCTCCAGCAGCTCCAATGCCAGTCCAAATGGCGTATGCCGTTCCCATCGGAATTGTATTCATCGCAAGAGAGAGCATGAGAAAGGACAGCGAAAATCCAGCTGCAATGAATAATATCCATTGAATATGTCGATCTTTCTGGAATTGATTCATCATGGTGACACAAAGCATTTCTAAAATTCCTGCGACAATGAGTAAAAGCCAGCTCATGATTCAGTCTCTCCTTTCTTTTCACCTGTGGTTAGTTTGAGCCCTAATACACCGCTTAAAAGCACCATGATTAGAAGTAATTTCACTAGCTGTACTGGCTCTCCCAGTATCATACCTACTATGACAGTACCTGCCGTCCCAAGTCCGGTGAAAACGGCATAAAGAGTGCCAACTGGCAGTACAGTCGTGGCTTTCAGGAGTAAATAAAAGCTGACGACAATACAAACGATGGTTGCGGCCCACTCCAATAAAGAGTCAGCATATTTCAACCCCATCACCCAGCCGACTTCAAAGATCGCCGCAATAAAGACATTTCCCCATTTCATCTAATCCCTTCCTTTCTGAACGATTCCAACCAACAAAAAAAGCCCGGAAATCGATCGTTTGATCAAATCTCCCGGGCTTTTGTCCCTCCGTGTCCATACGGTCAATTGTCTAGACCCTATGTGTTTTCTCTCGGTCCAGACTGCGCCACCCGCACGGAACCCTAGAAAACCAATTCATGTTAAGCAGATCTGGCTTAGAGCAGATTCTGTGTCAAAATTGTATCACACCCCGAAATACCGGTCTACCGCTTTGCTTGCCACACGCAAATATACTTGTTCATTTTTCGAAAGAACTTTTATGGGACCTCCGTATACTAAGGGTTAGAAACAGGTCATCTGATAAAGAAGATCTGCGGGCTGCGAACTGAAGGGAAACGAGTTTATATGACCATTTATTTATTTTTTATTACATTGACGATTAAGCGGAAATCCAAGGACATGGAGACCATTCTTTACGAACAAGAAATCGAAGCATTTTATGAAGAAATGAAACAGAAGCAGCTAAAGTATATGAACTAAAACAGGAAGTGAAAAATGGAGGATTGACATGTTTATGATGCTTGCTTGTTATACGAGGGAGAAGGATCTATTCCGTATTCCTTAAAGCACAGGTGCGGCAACAATCACACCGCTGATATAATGAAATGAGATTGATGTGATGAACGTTCAACTTTAGGATGATGCATGTACAGATCATCCGTTCTACTCCAAACAATGCTAAAAACATTTTATAGAAAATCAAGAGGTGGATTCATATGATGATGACCGATGAACAAAAACATGAATTTTATCAAGCACTTGTTGACAAGAATCCGCAATATGACGGCACATTTTTTGCCTGTATTAAGACAACCGGTATCTTTTGTCATGCCACATGTACGGCTAGAAAGCCAAAATATGAAAACTGTGAGTTCGTCTTTACAGCGGAGGAAGCCCTGCTCGCTGGGTATCGCCCATGCAAACGCTGCACACCGTTAACATACCCTAACAGCATTCCTGAAGAAGTCAAAACACTCGTTTCAGCAGTAGAAAAAAATCCTGAGAAACGCTGGAAGGAAGAGGACTTTCGCCAATTAGGAATTCACTCTGCCACAGCTCGAAGAAAATTTAAAGACATTTACGGCATGACCTTTGTTCAATATGCAAGATCACGCCGAATGGGACTTGCCTTTAAAGAAATTTTAAACGGAAAAAAAGTGATCGATCAGCAGGTCACCTTCGGCTATGAATCTTCAAGCGCCTTCAATGATGCATTTACGAAAATCATGGGAAATCCACCTAAAAAAGCACAGATTCACATTCTCTATGCTAATTTTATTTCCACCCCGATCGGGCGGATGATGAGCGTAACAGATGCCACACATGTGTATTTACTGGAGTTTATGGACAGGCGGGGCCTCGAAAAAGAAATTGAAACATTAAGAAAAAAGCATCATGCCCGCATTTTAGTTGGTGAAACAAACGTCCATCAGCAATTAGCAAAGGAATTGGCCTTGTATTTCGAAAAAAAGCTGACTCAGTTTACTGTACCACTTTCTTTACATGGCACTCCTTTTCAAATGAAGGTGTGGGACCAGCTCTCACGTATTCCAGCAGGAGAAACGAGATCCTATCGAGATCTAGCCACGAAACTTGGCGATCCGCATTTGGTTCGTGCCGTTGGTAATGCAAATGGTGCCAATCAATTGGCGATTATCATTCCCTGCCACCGCGTGATTCAAACAAGTGGTGAGCTTGGCGGCTACGGCGGGGGGATTGAACGGAAGAAATATTTGCTTCAGTTAGAACAGCGTGAATAAAAGAAAAAACGGCTCTGCTTATTCGGTAAGCGAGCCGTTTTCTCCATTACGTGTGATGCTGTATACATCAATGATTTGGTCCCATTTTGAAATGGTTTTTTCTTTTTTCATGCCCATTTTTAAAGCGACCTTCACTGACGCTTCATTCTCAGGACGAATTAAGCTGACCATCCGTCTGACCTTCATTTCTTCAAATCCATAGGTAAGGCAGCCTTTTGCGGCTTCAGCAGCATAGCCATTCCCCCACGCCGCTTTCTTTAGCATATAGCCGATCTCAAGCTCCGTTTGTCCTTCGATGTTTTGCAGAACAATTCCGCTTTGTCCAAGTCGTTCATTTGTTTCTTTATTTTCAATGATCCATAGAGAGGTGTGGTACATGCCGTCATTTTTTTGATTCCATGCAATCCACTCTTTTGTCTGCTGTTCATCCTTCAAAGAAGGATAATACTTCATCACTTCCTCATCTTGGAATAGCTCCTCATATAAAAATGACGCATCATGTTCATTCATCGTTCTCAGTTTAAGGCGCTCTGTTTCAAGCACTGTCCTTATTTGATGTGTCATTGATGACCCTCCCTTTTTTACTTGCTAAAAATATCTCCGAACAACCCATTTGAATCTGGGGCAAAGTAATGGAAGCCCGCACCGGTTAAACTAGCAGCCAGCGCTGTCCACATCATTAAACTGACGGTCATCCACACCGCGACTTGCTTTCTTTTCGTTCCAAAGCTCATGCACATCAAGGCCGCTAAATGACTGCCGATGATAAAAGGACCAATGAGCGCTAATCCAGGCAGACCGTATCTTTCCCAAATTTTTCTCGCCCGCAGCTGCTTTTTCTCTTTCTTTTCATCACCTTTCTCTTCTTTTCTCTTAAACCACCATGCTTTAAACCGGTCCACGAACACAATGAGAAGCAAGACTGTCAAAAAGTTGCCGATGAATCCAATCACAGCCGTTGTCACAGGATGCAGCCCACTTAAGATTGCGAATGGAACGACACCAATCACTTCAAAAAAAGGCAAAGCAGCCAATACAAAAACGAGTACATATCCCCATACGATATCCAAAAACAGAACCCCTTTTCATTTTTGTCCTCTCCCCATTGTAATGAAAAATACAATTCCATTTCTACATTTTTTTAGAAAAAGAAAAGCACATCGTATGAGATGTGCTCAGTTTACATTCGTATTTTCCCGGCGCAGGACAATAAGCATAAACCCTATTAAAATCACAAGAGATAGTAGACTTTGCAGCAGAAGCATACTTGGTGACGTCCAGCCAATCCATTCGAATATGAGCTGCGGTCCGAAAAAGATAATCGGAATCAATGAAACGACATTCGCCTTTAAGATTGCATTGAACACAACGATACATAGTAGCATGAGAAAAATGACGCCCCACCTATGGCCAGAGGAAAGCACAAGCAGTGGTGTGCCAAGTTTTTGATCCAATAGTTTGATTGTGACCATCGCTGTCAGCTGAAAGATTCCTAACATCCAAAAGTAAAAAAATGCACGACCTCCTGTCTGAAAGGCAGATGCTCTAAACATCACAATTGTCATGATGACATTGACGGCTAAAACGAGCGGATATCCAATCAAAGCAAACCAAGAATAGGATAAGTTTTGGCTGATTGCATCTGCTAAAATCATGTAAAAAAGCGATCCAATTAAGAAAGCACTGACGAATGGCACCCAGTCTTTATGGTTTCCTGACAGCTCTTGTGCCAGTTCATCAGCATAGCTCCGCGGATCTCCGCCGAACACATCCTCACCTGTTTTCCCATCCTTTTCAGCTTCAACTGCATGTGTTGTCAGTTCGTCCATTAGCTCATCGATTTCATCCTGATTTTTTCCCTTTGATATGAGATAGAGTTTCAGCTCTAGTAGAATGTGTCTTGTTTCTTTTGATACCATAATCTCACTTCCCTTTTTGTAATAAGCGGTTTACATTTTTTGAAAGCTCATCCCAGCGGGCAATAAACTCTGTGAGTGCTTGTTCACCCGCTTGTGTGAGCGAATAGTATTTCCTTTTCGGTCCGCTTGCTGACGCTTTTGTGACGGTGGTCACCAGCTGTTCCTTTTGCATACGCAGCAAAATCGGATAGATACTGCCTTCACTTATTTGATCAAACCCATAATGCGCGAGCTTCTTCGTCATTTCATACCCATAAATTTCGCCCTCAGAAATAATCGACAGCAGGCAGCCTTCTAAAATTCCTTTTAGCATTTGTGTGGATGTTGTCATGATTGTTCCTCCGATTCCAGTACCTTGCATCACAAGATAGCTTCATCTTACCATACACTATCTTGCCATGCAAGATACTGACATAGAAAAAAATCACCGCTTAAAGGGTGATTTTTACGCCCAAGGTTTATCTGTCCCGAGTGCGTCAGCAAGCGCCTTACTATGCTTTCGGCGGCTTTTTCTTTCCTCTGCCCGCTGCTTCGCTGTTTGATGAAGCATGATCTCTTCCTCTGTTTCTGGCATCACCTGCGGGACTCGTTTAGGCTTTCCGTTTTCATCTAATGAGACAAATGTCAGAAATGAAGTCGCTGCGAGTCTGCGCTCTCCAGACATCAAGTTTTCTTTAATGACTTTGACGAACACTTCCATAGAAGACGTGCCAACCCATGTGACATAGGATTCCAAGCATACTGACTCCTTTTGTCCAATCGGCTCTAAAAAGTCAACAGAATCCATTGAAGCTGTGACCGTTTCACTGCGGCTGTGTCTTGCTGCCGAGATGGAGGCAATGTCATCTATATAACTCATTAATTTCCCGCCAAATAACGTTTCGTGGTTATTCGTATCGAGAGGGAACACCCTGCTGGTTTTAACAACTTTCGATTCCTTGCAGTATTTGAAATTTTCTTCACTCATCATCATAGCTCCTTCTTGCTGTTTTCGTGAATGCGGAACGACTTTTATTAAACACTATTCTTTTAGGTTTGTCTAAACTTTTTGCTTTAGTCTTATGTGAGAGATTTTCTTTCGGAAATGTTTCAACCATGACTAGAAGAAGGAATAATAGAACTATGAACGAACAAGGAGGCCATTTGATGGATTCTATGAGAGCAGAACAAGTATACAAAATGCCGCAATGCATGAGTGAATATGACGATTTACAGGAAGTTCTTTTATGCAGTCCTATTTATATGGAAATCAAACAAATTATTAATGAAACCCAGAAACATTTTGCGAAAGAAAATATTTCTCAAATGAAAGCAGTCGCTCAGCATAAGCAATTGATCCAAACGCTTAAAGATCATCAAGTACGGCCCATCCTGCTCCCTGCGAATGACCGCTTCCCTGAGCAAGTCTTCACTCGGGATATTGGGTTTACGATTGGACATACACTGTTTGTTTCAAGTATGGCCGCTCCGGTTCGGCAAGGGGAAGAACAATACCTAAAAGAATGGGCACAGGCAAAAGGATGGTCAGCTGTCACTTTGACAGACGGAACGATTGAAGGCGGCGATGTGCTTGTGGATCAGAACCGTGTGTTTGTTGGCACGAGCAAAAGAACCAGTCCAGCCGCTATCTACCAGCTCAAAAAGGAACTGCCGGATCATGACATCATTCCGATTCACCTTCCTCCTCACATTTTGCATCTTGATTGTGTGATGAATATTCTGTCTCATAACGAGATAATCATTTATCCTGAAGCGTTCAAGCAAAAGGATCTCCAGCTGCTCAAAACGTATTATGATTTGATTGAAATCAGTGAACAAGAGCAATTCACACTTGGACCAAATGTTTTATCCATTGGGCAGAAAAAAGTGATCAGCTTGCCCAGCAACCAAGAAACAAATGCTGCGTTAACCGCTCACGGATACACTGTTATTGAAGTGGACTTTTCTGAAATTATTAAATCCGGCGGCTCTTTCAGATGCTGCACATTGCCTATTCGGCGTTCATCTATTAAAAAAGCCAGCATGTAGAACAGCTTGTCTACTTGCTGGCTTTTGTCTAGCTTGTCCTATTTTCTATTATATAAATGACAGGCGACTTCATGTCCTTCTTCCACCGCTTGTAATGCCGGCTTTTTTTCAGCACACACATCCATCGCGGCAGGACATCTTGTTCGAAATACACAGCCGCTTGGCGGGTTCACTGGACTTGGAATTTCTCCTTTTAAAATAAACCTTTTGCGCTTGTCCTCTACGTCAGGATCTGGAATAGGGATTGCAGACAGCAAGGCTTGTGTATATGGGTGAAGCGGTGTTTGATATAGTGCATCACTCGTCGTCAATTCGACGAGATGACCTAAATACATGACACCGATCCGGTCACTAATATATTTCACCATCGACAAGTCATGTGCAATAAAGAGAAATGTTAATCCTTCCTCTTTTTGCAGTTTCTTCAGCAGATTCACGACCTGCGCTTGAACGGAGACGTCTAGTGCAGAAATCGGCTCATCTGCGACAATAAACTTTGGCGCTAAGGCAAGTGCTCTTGCAATGCCGATTCTCTGCCTCTGTCCCCCGCTAAATTCGTGCGGATAGCGGGTGGCAAAATCATAGCTTAATCCTACCGCTTCGAGCAGTTCTTGCACGCGGGCAATCCTTTTCTTTTGACTGCCATAAAGCTGATGAATCTCCATTGGCTCCAGCATAATATCTTTTACTGACAGTCTCGGATTTAAGGAGGAATACGGATCTTGAAAGACCATTTGTATTTGCCGGTTGAAATCAAATGATTCTTTTTTAGAAAGGTGGTGAAGACTTTTCCCTTCATATAAGGCTTCACCATCTGTTGGTTCATAAAGACGCATGAGCACTTTTCCAAGTGTGGATTTGCCGCAGCCAGACTCACCAACGAGACCAAAGGTTTCACCTTGTTTCAAGTGAAAAGAGACACCATCCAGCGCTTTTAAGGTTCTCCCTTTCGAAAGATGAAAATGTTTTTTAAGGTTGTTTACTTGTAAAAGTGGTTCAACTGTCATGATCGCTTCTCCTCTCGCTTGGTAAATACCGCCTTGCACCTGCCCATTCTTTTTCATATGAAGTGCCAGAAAGGGAGAGAAGCTCAATTTGTCTGCCGGTTTTAGGCGAATGAAGCATCATCCCGTCCCCAGCGTAAATCCCTACATGGCGGACCGCTCCCTTTCCGTTTTCATTTGCAAAAAACATCAAGTCGCCTTCTTCTAAATGACTTGATGTAACCGGCGTTCCTTGAACTGCTTGGTCACTTGCGTCTCTCGGCAAAAGATATCCGCACGCTTTGTACATGCTGTAAGCAAAGCCTGAACAATCATAGCCAAAGCTGCTCATGCCTCCCCATAAATAAGAAAGGCCCATAAATTGTTTTCCTGTGTCTACGACATCTTTGCCGCTCATAGAGAAAGCTTGCGATACTGGGCGTACATCCGCTTTGTTGATTTCTCTTATTCCTACCGGGGTGACAACATAAAATTGATCATCTGTTTCTTTAACTGCTGCCAGCTCTGTTAAAAAACTAATCTCCATATCTGCTTTCCCGTTTTGATATAGCGTGGCTTTTTTCTGACAAACGATAAGAGATACAGCTGACGCATTTCCCTCTGTTACTTGGATTAATTGCTCAGCAGGTATATAGCCTGGATAACCTTCTGGATGTTTCCGGCTGGCCTGCTGCGGAATGACGACTTTCATCCAGCCATCTGTCTTTTCTAATCCAATCACTCGTTCGCCGAGCAGTACTTGAGATTGAATCAAGTTTTCTTCACATAAAGCCAATTTTTCTTCGTATGTTTGCTGGTCAATCCATTCTTTGATATTGATGGAGTCCTGCAGTACCTTTCGATCGATTTCTCTCGGCGAATGCGGCGCTGTCCATACGTTAGCGACTGGAACCTTTGATTCATATATCATCACGAGACTCCTTTCACCCCTTGAATGCCTAACCCATGATGCAGCGGTAAAAATATATCTTTTCCTTTGTACACGATTCCTCCGTCTATCATGTCCTCTTTCAGCATAAGCGGGGCATCAAAATCGCAGCGGGTGATATTCGGCTGGCTCGCGGCGAAATGTGCGGCTGCTGTAATGCCAAGCTTTGACTCAATCATACTGCCAACCATGCACTGAACACCGTAGGCTTCGGCCAGGGCATTGATTTTTAGTGCTTCTTTTATGCCGCCTGATTTCATTAATTTTAAATTGATCAGATCGCAGCTTCTCGTTTCAAGCACCTTGATCGCATCATGGAAACTGAAAATGCTTTCGTCTGCCATAATCAATGTTTCAGTTGCTTCCGTCACACGGCGCAAACCTTCAATATCTTCTTTTGGCACTGGCTGTTCTACTAGTTCAATATTCAGCGCTTCCATTTTTCGAATGGCTATGATCGCTTCCTTCCACGTCCAGCCCTGGTTTGCGTCGAGCCTGATCTGAATATCCGGCCCGACTTTTTCTCGAATCCGCTTGATCCGCTGAATATCCGTGTGTATGTCATCTTTTCCCACTTTGATCTTTAACGTCTGAAAGCCTTCAGCTGCGTATTGCTTCGCATCTTCTGCCATCTCAAGCGGCCGGTTTACACTGACCGTATAGTCGGTTTCGAGCTGATGACGATATCCACCAAGGTATTGATAAAGCGGAAGTCCTGCCTGCTTTGCTAATCCATCATACATGGCCATATCGATCGCAGCCTTTGCGCTTGTGTTGCATGCGAGCACGCGGTTCATAGCAGAAAAGATTTGTTCATATTCTGTCAAGGAAGCCCCGAGCAAAATGGGTCTGATGACTTCACAGATGGCATAGTCGATGCTTTCCAGCGTTTCTCCTGTAATCACCGATGTGGGAACTGCCTCTCCGTAGCTGACGTCACCTTGATCATATGTGATGATGACGATCAGAGATGCTGCGTCATACACCGTTCTTAAAGCGGTTTTGAAAGGCTTTTTTAGCGGTACACTCGTTCTGCATGTACGAACATCCACAATTTTCATTTGATCGCCTCTTTCGCTGCGACCCCTGGGGAAATGTGCAGTTTTTTCCCTTCCGCATCTAATGCAGCCTGCACGCCCATTGGAATGGCAAAGTTGGGTGATGAATGACCGATCCGAAAGCCGCCAAGTGCAGGTTTCTTTTGCGGTACAATATAGTTCTCCCACAGCTGTTCCAAGGTTAAGGACTGGTCTTTCTTTTTTGGTTCACATTGATGAAAATCTCCAATGATGAATCCTGCCGCATCATCCAATTTTCCAGCAGAGGTGAGGTGCTGCATCATGCGATCGATTTTATAGGGCTCTTCGTCAATATCTTCAATGAACAACAGCTTCCCCTTCGTATCAATTTCAAAAGGTGTACCAAGTGTTGTCACGATGAGAGCAAGATTCCCTCCTACGATGTCACCTGAAGCGGTACCGGGGTAAAAGGTATGAAGAGGTGACAAGTGATGCGTATACGTAAAGGCCTTCGGCGTGAACAGCTGCAAAAAGGTATCCTTCGTATACGGATGGACCTCTTCAAGTCCCACATCAGAGGAAAGCATTGGACCATGAAAGGTCACAAGACCGGTCTGCTGCTGGATGGCCGTATGTAAAAATGTAATGTCACTATAACCCCAAAAGATTTTTGGATTCCGGCGAATGAGGTCATAATCAATGGCTTCCGCAAGCCTTCCAGTTCCGTACCCTCCGCAGGCACAAATAACCGCTTTGACTTCTGGATCTTGAAACATTCCATGAAGATCTTCCACTCTTTCATGATCACGACCTGCTAAATACCCGTACCGGCAATCGAGATACTTTCCTTTTTTCACCTTCAGCCCGAGGCTTTCTAAAAAGGCAATCCCTTTTGCTAATTTCAATTCATCAGGCGGGCTTGCTGGTGCAATAATCCCCACCGTATCCCCTGTTTGAAGTGCTGCTGGCAGCTGGTTCATGCCAATCCCCTCTTTCTCTTTGTTTCTTTCAATCTATGGGCATCTTCTCCATAAAATGAACGAATAAAGGAACAGACGCTTTGGTTCAAAGCGTCCGTGTTCCTCATTTCCTTTAATTACTCTCCTACTTGCGCCCATTTCAAATCGATATACCCAACAGGGTGGCGGACAATTCCCTTCACACCCTCTTTTTGCAAATGAACTTGGTTATAAAAATGAATTGGAATGATCGGTGCTTCTTCAATGAGAAGTGCCTCTGCATCATGAAGGATGCTGTTTCTTTTTTGTTCATCTGCTTCCTGGCTCGCCTTTTTAATCAGCTGATCATAGGTGTCATTTGACCATCCAGTCCGGTTCATCGCATTTCCTGTTTGAAAGCTCTCTAGGAAATTGATCGGATCTGCATAGTCTGCTAAAAATGAACTTTGCGAGAATTGGAATTTCAGTGCCTTTTGATCTTCTGCAAATACATTGGCTTCCATGTTTGCAAGCTTCACGTCCACACCCAGCGCTTCTTTTAATTGCTGCTGGATGGCTTCAGCTTTTTTCTTATTCTCAGGCTTTGTACTATATGTCAATGTGACGGGCGGCAGCTTTGAATAGTTCTCTTCTTTCAGCCCTTTTTCTAATAGCTTCGCAGCTTCACTCGTATCTTGTTTGACAAGATCACCGCCAGCTTCTCTGAAATCCTCACCCTTTGAATCTAGAATCCCTGGCGAAACGAAGGCGCGAGCTGGCTTCTCTTTATTCTTCGTTACATAATCCACGATATCTTGCGGGTTGATCGCCATTTGAAAGGCTTTGCGAATGTTCTTATTTTGAAAAGGTTCCATGTTCACATTCAGACGATAAAAGAACAGTCCGGCCTGATCTTCAATTTGCACATCTTTATTTTTCAGCAAATTTTCACTTTGTTCTGCTGGGACGAAGGCAGTATCTAAATCTCCCGATTGATACATTTGATAATCAGTGTTTCGATCACTGATCATCAGCCACTTTACCTGATCCAGCTTGACTGTTTTTTTGTCCCAATACGTCTCACTTTTTTCCATAGTGAAGCTCTCATCATGCTTCCATTCTGTCAGCTGAAACGGTCCATTCCCAACAAAGGTTTTGGCATCCTTTGCCCAGTCAGGGTCCTTCTCAGCTACCTTCTCATTGACAGGGAAAAAGGCAGGGTTTGCGGTCATATTTAAGAACGATTTCTGCGGGTATGCCAGTGTGACCTTTAGCGTTTTGTCATTTTCAGCACTGACTTTTACGTCCTCTTTCTTTCCCTTTCCGCTGTTAAATGCCTCTCCGCCTTCAATCATGTAAGCTAAGAACGATGCAGAAGAGCCTGTTTTCGGATCGAGCAGGCGCTTCCACGCATATTCAAAGTCACTCGCTTTCACTGGGTCACCATTCGACCACTTGATGCCGTCTCTTAAATGAAATGTGTACGTTTTGCCGTCATCTGAAATCTCCCATTTTTCCGCCATTGCAGGAGATGGTTCGTGCTTTTCATTCAGCCTCGTTAATCCCTCCATTAAGTTATTCAATCCTTGCCACGATACATTATTAAAACCAATCGGCGGGTCAAATGACGTCGGCTCGTTTTCGTTATTTAAGGTTAATACTTTCTTTTCATCCTTGTTGCTTGATGATCCTTTACCTGCTTGCTCATTGGCTGTACATCCAGCGAGCAGCATGATGATAAACAAACAAATACTGATGATCCACCCTTTTTTCCTCATCAAAAACTCCCCCTTTGTGTTGAAGATAACATCGCTTGGTTCGCTCGCTCATCCTGGAGCCAGCAATGCACTGTATGAGTAGGTGTCCGCTGCGTTTCGTGCGGCATGATATGATCACACACTTTCATGGCAGCCGGGCAGCGATCGGTATACGGACAGCCCTTTGGCGGTGCAAATAAATCAGGCGGGCTTCCTTCAATCGGAATAAGTTCATCTTTCATATCAAGTCTTGGAACGGATTGCAGGAGCCCTTTTGTATAAGGATGCTGCGGACTGTAAAAAATATCTTGCCTTGTTCCGGTTTCAACCATTTTCCCTCCGTACATGACCGCTACCCTGTCGGCAACTTGGGCTACGACCCCTAAGTCGTGTGTGATTAAGATAATGGTAACCCCTGTTTTCCTCTGAATCTCTTTAAACAGCTCTAAAATTTGTGCCTGTATGGTCACATCCAGCGCAGTCGTCGGTTCATCTGCGATTAGCACCTTTGGCTCACAAATCAGTGCCATGGCAATCATGAGCCGCTGCCTCATTCCCCCGCTGAATTGGTGCGGGTATTGCTTTAATCTCTCCTTCGGCTGCGGAATACCGACCAAATCAAGCATCTGTATGGCGGCTTCTTGCACTTCTTTTTTCGTCAGCTTTTGATGCTCCTTCGCCGCCTCCATCAGCTGATCCCCTATTGTCAAGGTAGGGTTCAAAGCCGTCATCGGATCTTGGAAGATCATCGAAATATCGACACCTCGTATGGCGCGCATTTCTTTTTCAGATAATGACAGCAAGTTGCGGTCTTGGAACCAGATTTCTCCCTGATCAACATGCGCGCTGTATGCAGGCAGAAGCCTCATGATGCTTTGTGATGTCACACTTTTTCCGCATCCTGATTCTCCCACAATGGCTAGGGTTTCTTTTTCATATACATCGACATTCACTCCACGTACTGCTTGAACTGAACCGCCGTATGTCCGAAAGCTGACGTGCAGATCGATAATTTGTAGAACTTTTTTCAAAGCGCTTCACCTCTTCATCTTTGGATCAAGCGCATCTTGCAAGCCATCACCTAAATTGTTAAAGCAAAACATCGTGAGTGAAATGAAAAATGCCGGGAAAAATAAACGCCACCAATGTCCATTGTCTGACAGCACAGTCGGCAATGCATCATTGGCCATCACGCCCCAGCTTGCAAACGGTGCTTGAATACCTAAACCAAGAAAGCTTAGGAACGCTTCAGCAAATATCGCGGTCGGTACAGTCAGGGTCATCTGAACGATAATGGGCCCCATCGTATTCGGCAGCAGGTTACGGCGAATGATCCGCAGGCTTTTGGCACCAAAGGTCTTTGAGGCAAGGACATATTCCTGGCTTTTCAGCTGAAGAACCTGACCTCTCACAATTCTTGCCATTCCAATCCATCCGGTGACAGTGAGCGCTACAATAATGGTGACAAGCCCTGGCCCCATGAGCACCATCAATAAAATGACGACGAGTAAATAAGGAAGTCCGTAGAGCACCTCGACAATCCGCATCATGACATGGTCGTATTTGCCGCCCTTATAGCCAGCTATGCCTCCATAAATCACGCCGATGGCAAAATCAATCAGGGCTGCCATGACGCCCACAAATAACGAAATGCGTGCTCCGTACCAAGTGCGTGTGAACACATCTCGTCCAAGCTCATCTGTTCCGAACCAGTGAGCAGCCGAGGGAGGCAGATTTTGCATCGAAAGACGCTGCTCTGTCACACTATTTGGCGCAAGCAATGGGCCTAAGACTGCCATGACAAAAAGAAAAATCAGGACCGATAGGCTAAACATCGCAAGCTTATTTTGCTTCAGCCGCCTCCATGTATCTGCCCAATATGAAAGAGAGGGTCTTTTAATGGCATGGGCTTCCGTTTTCTTTTGCTCTCGAGGAGAAAACCATTCGTCCGGCACTTCAGGATGTCTGTTCGGTGGATCATGCTGAAGGTGTATACTCATGCCTTTCCTCCTTTCTGATGCAGCTGAATCCTTGGGTCAAGGAGACGATACGCCACATCGACAATGAAGAGAAGTGTGATTAAAATAATGCTGTAAAAAACAGTGGTTCCCATGATGACAGGATAATCACGGTTGTTAATACTCTCGACAAAGTATTTTCCCATTCCAGGAATGGCAAATATTTTTTCAATGACAAAACTTCCTGTTAAAATACTTGCGACAAGTGTTCCAAGAATGGTCACAACGGGTAAAAGTGCATTCCGAAGCGCATGCTTAAATACAATTTTAAAGGGAGAAAGTCCTTTTGCTTTGGCCGTACGGATATAATCTTGCGACAGCACTTCAATCATGCTCGATCTCGTTAACCTGGCGATAATCGCCATTGGGCCGACAGCAAGAGCGATTGTAGGCAGCACCATATGCATTGGACTTGTCCACATCGCTGTAGGAAAGAGCTTCAAATTGACAGCAAGCTGCTGAATTAATAGGGTAGCAAAGATAAAGTTTGGAATGGATATACCGAAAACAGCAATGGTCATGGCGATGTAATCAATCAAACCATTATGCCGGAGGGCAGCCATGACCCCTAGCAGAATGCCAGAGATAACAGCAATCAATATTGAGATAAGACCAAGTTCTAATGAGACTGGGAAGCCTCTCGCCAATAGATCATTGACACTTTCAGAAGGCTTTTTAATGGAAGGACCAAAATCAAAGGTAACAATGGATTTTAAATAGATGACATATTGAACATAGAGTGGTTCGTCTAAGTGATAGTAGCTTTCGAGGTTTCGCTGGACGGTTTCGTTTGTATTTCGTTCTTCATTGAAAGGTGATCCTGGGATGACCTTCATTAAAATAAACGTTAAAGTCGTAATCGTTAAGATTGTAGCGATCATCGCAATAAAACGCTTGAGCAAAAAGCTGGCCATCTGCTGTCTCCCCCTCGCTTAACAAAATGTTGTACGTGCGGCAAGCTCTGTCATGACAAGCATCGCTTGATAGGCTTCTAATATATTGTCTGCTTGGTACGTCACCGTCGTTGTTCCTTCTATGATGGCAGTACCCGGCATTAAATTCGCCCATTCAGCTTGTCCATAATTGGCAAACTCAATCTTAAGCAGCGGCTGATCAGGAGGCGTCAGCGGCTTCATTTGATCAATCTGTTTCATCGCGGCTTCCACTTGCTGCGAGATTTGTTTATTGACTTTGGCAGGAGGTAAGCATTTCACAGCAGATCTTGAGATGGTCTCTTTCACTGCCACTGTTTTCACACCAGGCATCAGCTTTTCTGCCTCACGTGCTGCTTGATCATCCCCGCAAACAAGAATCACTGGAACACCATAGTAGCCTGCAACATACGCATTAAAGCCCATTTCCCCAATTGGCTGATCATTTATGTAAAAATGTCTGACCCCAAAAATCATACTGTGGGACATCACACCTTTCATTGATGCCCTTGCATGATAGCCTAAAAAAACAGCGGCATCATAGGTTTGATCCAATCCTTGCACCATTGAATAAGGCTTTACGTCACCTGATATGAGAACTGCCTCTTCATGCAGTTCTTCGATCAAAAGATTATTCATTTTAGAATGACTGTCATTGACCAAAATGTCGGTTGCACCATGCTGAAGAAGCGCCTCTACACAAGCATTCACTTCACCCGTCATAATGCGTCTGCCCCGCTCATAGTTGTGCTGGCGTGAATCAACAAATGTATGATCAGCTAGACCAGTAATTCCCTCCATATCGACAGATAGATAGAGCTTCATTCCCATCCCCCTTTAATTAAACATAAAATTTGTGTATATTTTTCTAAATTTTCTAAAAAATTATATGAGAACTTGATTGATTTTTCAATACAATGTCTGAAAATAAGGAATTTAGACTTAGATAATACAGGTCAAAAGACTTTCTCAGAAAGGATTTTTTTAACAAATATAACACCACTAACTATGTCTTTAGTGGTGTTTATCCGCTTCATTGATCTGCGATTTCAGCTGTTCATATTTCTTCATGGTTTGTGTAAATAAATCATCAAACATCTGAGGTGCCTGCTGTTGAATGACCTCTGCACCTTCTCCTGTAATTCCCCCTTTTGTCGCCACTCTGTCGACAGTTTCAGCAAAGGTTAGGCCTCGTTCTACAAGGATCTGGCCGGTACCTAAAAGGGCATACGTTAAAAATTCATTCGCTTCCTCTAAGGAAAGATGACTATTTCTCACAGCCGCTTTCGCCATTTCTTCAAAAAGAGCAGCGATAAAACCAGGAGATGAGCTTGTCAAATTACTCGCCGCATCAAACCGGTCTTCCTCTACTTCCCTGACGATGCTAAAAGCTGAAAGCAGACGGTGCAAACGCTCCGTTTCCTCACGTCCTGCGGCTGCACCATGCGCAACAAGTGATACGCCCGTTCCAACAGCTGACGTGAGTGTTGGGATGTATCTAGACACTGGCTGTGTTGTATGTGCTTGTAACTTTTCTAATGTCACAGCTGCTGCTACTGACACAATATGTACCGCTCTCGCTTGAGAAGGCAGCTGATCCAGAACATCAAGTACTGCAAGCGGCGGCACGCAGACAAACAATATATCACATGACGCACAAAGGTCGTCTAATGAACAAATGTTGATATCTTGGTGCTTTTCTTTGAGCTGAAGCAGGCGCTCCGTTTCACTTCTTGTATGAATTATAATTTGATGAGCATGCAGCACCCCATTTTCCAGCCACTTTTGCACCATCATATCAGCCATACTTCCATATCCAATAATTCCGATTGTCTCCACAGTTTAATCTCCTCTATTTTGCTTAGATTCACTACTTATTTTAACAATTTCCCACAATGTTTTCATTTTTATCCCACACTTTTTTCTTACGATAAAGTCAGTCTCCACCACATACGGTAAAACACCTAGAACACATACATGAAAAAATCAATGAAAGAGAGTGATTTAAATGACACAGCACAAAGATGACAAACACCCTTCTCATGAACGACAAAAAATTGAACAACCTCAAAAACAGAAAAAGCCAAACGGCTGGTTTAAGCCATTTGTCAGCGGTGTTGTGGGCGGTATATTAGCGTTAAGCATTTACGTTCTTACGCCATATGCTCAGCATTCATCAGACAGCACTGCAAATGATTCGGCAGCGAAAACAGAAGCAGTATCGACAAATCACACGAATTCGTCAAAAACAACAGCCGTCCAAACATCAAATTCATCAAATAGCATCTCCAGCATGGTCGAAAATGTATCACCAGCTATTGTCGGCATTACAAACTACCAAACGCAAACAGACACGAGCTTTGGCGATTTCAATACGCCTTTCGATGAATCGCAGCAAAACAAAAGCAGTCAAGAGGAAAAAACCGGTACAGGCTCAGGAGTGATTTTCAAAAAATCAGGCAATAAAGCCTATGTCTTAACAAACAATCACGTCATTGAAGGGGCAAATAAATTAACCGTATCCTTACATGATGGCAAAGCCATTGAAGGAAAACTGGTCGGAGCTGATCCGCTCACTGACTTAGCCGTTGTGGAAATTAGCAGCAGTCATGTGACAAAGGTTGCGGCATTAGGCAATTCCTCCTCACTGCGTGCTGGGGAAACTGTCATTGCGATCGGAAACCCGCTTGGTGAAGATCTTTCAAGAACAGTGACACAAGGAATTGTCAGCGGTGTCGACCGAACAGTCTCAATGAACACATCAGCAGGCGAAAGCAGCATTAATGTCATTCAAACAGATGCAGCCATTAACCCAGGTAACAGCGGCGGCCCGCTTCTGACGACAGACGGAAAGGTTGTGGGAATCACGAGTATGAAAATCTCTGAAACAGGTGTAGAAGGCATTGGGTTCGCACTGCCAATCAATGATGTCAAACCAATCGCTGATCAGCTTCTCGCAAAAGGAAAAATTGAACGTCCATATATCGGCATCAGCATGCTGGATCTCGAACAAGTTCCAAATGTGTATCAGAAAGAAACACTCGGACTCAAAAGCAGTCAGCTCGATCAAGGCGTGTACGTCAAAGATATTGCCGCAGGTTCACCTGCCGCCAAAGCTGGCTTAAAGTCAGAGGATGTCATTACCGGCATCAATGGGAAACAAATCAAAACTGGCAGCGAATTACGTCATGAGCTATACACGAATGCAAAAGTAGGAGATACCGTGAGCATCACCCTCATTCGAAACGGAAAACAAGAAACAAAGCAGGTCACATTAACACAATCTGAATCTAAGCAGGTCAGTTCCTAATGAAAAAGCAGCTCAATTGATGAGCTGCTTTTTTTATGACGACTGAATTGGCGTTAATCTTTGTTCAATTTCTGCTCGTTTATGCTCTAGGAATGGCGGAAGGGCTAATTGATCGCCAAGTACATCCACCCCTTCATCGACTGTAAACCCAGGACCATCTGTTGAAATTTCAAATAAAATACCATTTGGCTCTCTAAAGTAAAGAGCTTTAAAGTAAAAACGTTCTACAACACCAGAGTTTGTGAAGCCTGCTTTTGATATTTTTTCATACCATTTTTCAAGCTCCTCTGCATCCTTCACGCGAAATGCGACGTGATGCACACTGCCTCTGCCGGAACGTTCAGAAGGCCCTTCTGTTTTTTCGATCACATGAATTTCTGTTCCAGCACCGCCATTTCCTGACTCAAAAATGGTCACGATCTTACCATCATTTGATTGTTCACGTGCTCTTTCAGTGAATCCAAGGATGTCTGTTAAAACACGGATCGTCTTATCAGCTTCTGCAACAGTTAATTCAACTGGACCTAAACCTCTAATCGCATACTCTGCCGGAATATCGTCATGCACTGGCGGTGAGCCTTCTTCTTGTGCGTTCGGTTCTACTGTTAAAAATAGCTGCTGCCCTTCTGGGTCTTTAAAACGCAAAGCAGGTCTTCCGCCTCTCAAGGAAGCTGTTTCTTGCTGCACGCCTTTATCTTCAAACCGCTTTTCCCAAAACGTGAGTGCCTCTTCAGAAGAAACGAGAAGGCCTGTGCTTGTGATCGCATTTGTCCCTTCCAAACGGCGGGCAAGCATTGGAATTTCAAAGAATGTTAGCTCCGTTCCTGGTGAAGCGACCTCATCTCCATAAAACAAGTGGTACATAGACGGGTCATCCTGATTGACTGTTTTCTTTACAAGTTTTAAGCCAAGGATTTGGCGGTAGAAATCAACATTTTTCTGAGCATTGGCTGTTAACGCAGATACGTGGTGAATCCCATTTATTTTCATTATTTTCACTCCTATTTTAAATTATCTCGAATTCGAGATAATATCCTTATGAATAAAATAGTTCATTTTTCAAGAAAAGTCAACCATTTGATCACACGTTTACTGGATGTTCGGTTTTCGGCCATTAAATTAACATTAAATCGAAAATAAACTTTTATTGTTCGCTTTTAACACGCCTTTTACCCTAATATCTCCAATAAAAGAACACTTTTAAATACAAATACGAAAATCAGAAAATTTTTTTAATTCTTGTTTTCCTAAAATCGTATTACAATGAACAAAATACATGTCACAGTAACGTACGAAAGTGATGCAGGAGGTCGTGAGTAATGAACAAAGAACAACCAGCGTTAAAACAAGACATCGGCTTATTTTTCGCCCTATCTCTTGTCATCGGGACCATTATCGGGTCAGGCGTCTTTATGAAGCCAGGCAACGTCCTTTCCTATTCAGGAAGCTCAGACATCGCCTTATTCGCTTGGCTGTTAGGTGGAATCTTAACCCTTGCAGGCGGACTAACTGTCGCTGAAATTGGTACACAAATCCCGAGAACCGGCGGTTTGTACGCCTATCTTGAAGAAGTGTATGGTGAATTTTGGGGCTACTTATGCGGCTGGGTGCAGATTATTATTTACGGACCAGCCATCATTGGTGCACTTGGTCTATATTTTGGTTCATTATTAGCCAATTTATTTTCTCTTTCGACTTTGTGGTCTACAACGATCGGCATTATCACTGTTTTATTTTTATGTATCATCAACATCATGGGAACAAAATACGGCGGATTTGTTCAGGGGCTGACCACTATCGGAAAGCTTGTCCCAATTGCCGCTATTATTGTGTTTGGCCTATGGAAAGGTAACGAAAATATTTTTATGGCTGTTAACGATAGTATCGCTCAAATGAACTTCGGTGCAGCGATTTTGGCTACGTTGTTTGCCTATGATGGCTGGATTTTACTAGCTGCGCTTGGGGGTGAAATGAAGAACCCTGAGAAACTGCTTCCTCGTGCAATGGCAGGCGGAATTTTAATCGTGACGGCTTGTTATCTCTTTATTAATGTCGCACTTTTGCACGTGCTGCCAGCTGATCAAATCGTCCAGTTAGGTGAAAATGCGACAAGCACTGCTGCTACCATGCTCTTTGGGCCAATTGGCGGGAAAATCATTAGTATTGGGATCATCATTAGTATCTTTGGCTGTTTGAACGGCAAGGTTCTTTCATTCCCACGTGTGATTTTTGCGATGGCAGAACGAAAGCAGATTCCTTTCGCCAACGCGATTTCGCGGATTCACCCAACGTTTAAAACACCTTGGATCGCTGTATTTGTGCAAATTTTGATCGCCATTGTGTTTATGATCGTCAGTAATCCCGAAAAGCTGTCTGAAGTATCGATTTTCATGATCTACATCTTTTATGTCATGGCCTTTTTCGCCGTCTTTAAACTGAGAAAACAAAACAGCGGAATGAAGCGTGCTTACAGTGTACCACTTTACCCGCTGACACCGATCATTGCGATTATCGGTTCATTATTCGTCTTAATCAGCACCATGATCACCGATTGGAAAAGCTGCCTGATCTCCATGCTGATCGGCATGGCTGGACTGCCTATTTATTATTATATGAAAAAAACACAAAAAAAAGCAGAGCGCTAAACAGTGCTCTGCTTTTTTCCTTCTTCTCAGCGTGATAGAAAACCTTTGCAGTCTAGGAAAGACGAGTACCGGAGCGGAGCGAATGTAACATTCGTGAGCACAGGAACGGAGGACTGACAAAGAATGCGAGGGTTTGCCTACACGCGGATGCAGAGCGCTAAACAGTGCTCTGCTTCATTTTTTATATTGTTTGATCACTTTGTATGATTCGTTTAAATATCTCATGAGCCGATATGGCTTACTAAGCACGCGGATTGGGAGTCTTGAGATAAATCCATTCAGGTTCGACTTATATTCCTGCGTAATCCGCTTTGGCTTTGTCGCTATTTTCTCGTATACTTCCTTGTAAAATTCCTTCATGATGTCGACTTTCACACTGATCTTTTGATGACACTCTGTACACTCAACGCTTTTCATCTGATCATTCACATAAACGATGCTGTGGAGGGTCTCTTCTTGGCACCGAGTACAATGTAGGTTTGCTTCCATTTCGGTTTTCTTCAAGATACACAGCTCCTTTCTCGTTTGATGTTGCTCTTGTTATACCATTCGAACGCTGCCAGCCTTTTATTGGACGGATGCTTCCTTTAAAATGGCTGCCGCCGTTAGTTCGTCTGTCACCAATACTTGGATGAAGCCGCCATTTAAAGCCCCTAAAATACTTTCAGCTTTATGGGTTCCTTCTACAACAGCGATGACCGTTTTGACGCTCTTTAATTGTTCCAGCGATAAGCCAATGACTTTTTGATTCAGTTCATCTTGGACAGGTTTTCCTTCTCCATCAAAGAAACGAAAACCAATATCACCGACTGCCCCTGATTGCCTTAAACCAGATAAGTCCTCTTCTTTTAAATAACCGACTGTTTTTAAAGTTGACCCTTTATGCGGGTTGCCAATACCGATGAGGGCAATATCCACATTTCTGCCTTCTTCAAGCACGGCTTCTATGTCCTGCATCGCCATAAGCCGTTCTTTTAATTCTTCTGTTTCTAAAATCGCAGGAGCATATAAATAGGAACACGTGCCGTTCATTTTCTTTGCCAGCTCATATGCCAGCTGATTGGCATGAATGTCGACCGCCTGCCTGCCCATTCCGCCCTCTAAAGGAATGACCTTCACATCGTTTCTTCGTTCAAACGGATATTCTTTTACAAGCTCAGCAAGCGTCGTTCCCCATGAAATACCGATTTTCTCCGCATTTTTCATGTTTTTAGACAAATAATAGGCGCCTGCTTGACCGACTGCCCGCTTCACCATCTCAGACATTGTCCCGACACTTGGGACAACGACCGCATCTGTTAATTGAAAGGTTGTTTCTAGCTGCTTTTCAAGCTCCACCGTATGAATGCTTTCGTCTTTAATGTACACTTCAACGATTCCCACATCTTTTGCTTTTTGTAAGAGCTTTGAAATGACTGGTCTTGAGACATTGAGCTTTTTTGCAATTTCCTGCTGCGTCCACCCGTCTGTATAATAAAGATGAGCAACTTTGACGAGCTGTCGTCTTTCTTCCCAATTCAGCATGTGACATCATCCTTTTAATATACTATGATTACCAGTATACCAAACATTCGTTTCCAATTGGAACAATTGTTATGAAAATGACAAAAAGAGCGATTAACTCTCCGCTCTTTTTCCCTCAGTATATTTCGGCTGATACGTTCTCCCTCCGTCTAACAGGATAATTTGTCCGTGCAAATAGCTCCCCTCGCCACGTGTGAGAAATAAAGTGAGTCCTGCGATATCCTCAGGTTTTCCTAATCTTCCGATGGGAATGAGTGATTGCAGCTGCCGTTTCTCCTCTACAGTAGGATAGAGCGTATCAAGCATTTGAGATTCAATTACGCGGGGGGCAATCACGTTGATCCGTATATGATGCGAGCCTAGTTCCTTTACGAGCGAACGCATCAATCCAAATGCACCTGCTTTTGATGCATAATATTGAATGCCGCCTCCTGAGCCTGTTATTGCAGATCCCGATCCAATAATGACAACACTGCCTTCCTGCCGCTCACACATATAGGGTGCCAACGCTTTGATGCAATAGTAAAGACCATATAAGTTCACAGCCAGTGTCTTTTTCCAAAGTGAAAAATCAACTTCTAAAAAAGGCAGTGATTTGGTCATTCCTGCTGAATACACAAGGTGAGCAATACCGCCCAGCTCCCTTTCAGCTGCTGATATCATTTGCTGAACACTTTCCCACGATGAAACGTCAGCTTGAAATGTCAGCAGCTGAGGATACTGTGTCTTTAAGAGCGAAAGTCCCTTTTCGTCTATATCTGACACGGCGACTTGGTGCCCTTCTTTTAAAAAACGCTCAGCAATTTCTTTTCCGATCCCTTGGGCTCCGCCAACGATGAGAACTGGTTTTTGAACATTAGCCAGCGCTCTCACCCCCATCAAGCATAATCGCCGCGCCATCTGTAAATGCACCATAGGATGTACTGAGGAACACCGTCATATGGGCCACAGTCTCCTTAATTTGCTCTGTATCAGGAACCAAATGGAGAGGAGGCGGCAGCAGCGCAAGCACCCGGATGCCTTTGTCTTTAAATTCTCTCGCTAACCCTTTTGTCATCGCATTCAGCATAGAATTCGATGTAGCATGCGAGATCCCGCCATCTCCTGTGATACTGCCTGATGACGATATATTAATGATGCAGCCTTGCCTCTGATCAACCATATGCCATACGGCAGCCTGACTGGAAAGAAAGACGGTATTCACAGCCGATTCCACTTCATCCACCCACTCATCAGGGCTCACGTCATCAAGCTCTGCTCCCGCTCCTTGCTCTGCTTGATTGACCAAAATATCCAGTTTACCGCATGTATCAATCACTTGCCTCAGCATCCGTGTGGCATCACGCGGTGTTTCCAGCGGGTTCTGAATGATACTCGCTTGACCGCCCATTTTTTGAATGTCTTCACGAATGGTTTTAGCCTTTGATTCATCATGAAACGTGTGTAAAAAAACATGTGCACCTGCCCGGGCTAAAGCCAGGCAGATGGCTTCTCCAAATCCATCTGTGCTACCTGTCACAAGTGCCGCTTTCTGATGAAGCTGGACGTGCACATGCATCTCCTCCCTATCCCTTGATTATTTTCTCAGCTTACTCACGATATCAAGAGCGGCTTCATAAAAACCTTCTGAGATGGTCGGATGCGGATGAATCATTTTCGCCATCTCTTCTGCTGTTCCTTCTAAATACATAAAGGAGGAAGCTTCTGAAATCATCTCTGTGACGTGCGGGCCAACCATCGTCGCGCCAATCACTTCACCATAGGCTGTATCGTATACCAATTTAATGAAGCCTGTTTGATCACCTGCCGCTAGTGCTTTACCGCTTGCCGCTAAATCAAATCGTTCTGCACGCACGTTAAGTCCTTTGGCTTTTGCCTCTTTCTCAGTCAGACCGACACTTGCTACCTCTGGTAATGTATAAATACATCTAGGCATGACATCAGCATTCATTTTTTCAGACACACCGCAAATATTACTGACCGCAACAGCGGCTTCTGCCATCGCTGCGTGAGCCAGCTGATAACCGCCAGCGACATCCCCCACTGCATAGACACCTTCCACACTTGTCTGCATCTTGTCATTCACCTTGATAAAAGGACCATCCAGCTGAAGGTCAAGCTTGCTGACAGCAGATACACTAGGTCTTCTTCCTACACAAACAAGCAGTCTTTCAGCCGTAAAGATATGCGTCTCCCCTTTATCGTCTGCTGCATGAACCGCTTTGACTCCTTCGCTTTCTGTCACCTCTGTCACAGTGGTTTTCTTCGCGATATGGATACCTTTTTTCTTTAATTCTTTTTCTAGCAGCTTAGATGCTTCCTCATCCTCTTGCGGAATAATGGACGGAGCCGCTTCAATAATCGTGACTTTTGATTGAAGACTCTGGAAGATACAAGCCAGCTCAAGTCCAATGACACCGCCGCCAATGATGACGACAGAAGCAGGAATATCAGGGATGTCAAAGATCGTATCACTTGTGTCAAATTGAATGTCTTTAAGCCCCGGTATTGGCGGAATGGCAGGTGAAGATCCAGTGGCAATGATGAGCTCTTTCGTTTCAATCGATTCTGAACCATCTTGTTTTTCAATCTCAATCCGGTGCTTTGTAACAGCTGTACCTCTGCCGTTATATACATCAATCTTTCCTTGCTTTAATAGAAAAGCAATTCCGCCTCTAAGCTTTTCAATGACGTCATCTTTGCGCTTTCTCATTTTATCGAAGGAAAGGACCAAATCACCTGTTTCAATTCCCCAGCTTTTCGCCTTCTCAATTGATTCAATGACTTCTGCATGTTTAAGCAGTGTCTTGGAAGGAATACAGCCCCGATTTAAACAAGTACCGCCTAGAAAATCCTCTTCAATCAAAGCAACCTTCTGTCCGCGCTCAGCCGCTTGAAGGGCGGCAGTATACCCGCCAGGCCCTCCGCCAATGACTGTCAGATCATACGTTTTTGTCATCCGATTCATCTCCTACATTAGCAATTCAAATGGTTGTTCAAGCACTTTTTTAAGGTCTGTTAAAAAGGCAGCCGCTGGTGCGCCATCTACCACTCGGTGATCAAACGATAAACTAACACCCATCATCGGCCGCACCTGAATTTCTCCATCTACCACAACAGGTTTTTCTTGAATGCGCCCAACCCCTAAGATCGCCACTTCCGGCTGATTAATAATCGGGGTAAAGGTATCAATGGCATACATACCTAAGTTACTAATCGTAAAAGTGGACCCTTTCAGCTGGTCTGGCAGCAGTTTTTGGTCACGTGCGTTTCGGCCGATTTCTTTCGCCTCTTTTGTCAGCTGTTTTAACCCTTTTTGGTTCGCATGAGAAATGACTGGAACCATTAAGCCATCTTTTACAGCGACAGCGAGACCAATGTGCACATCATCATGGAAATGGAGCTCATTTTGTTCAAACGTCATATTAATATGCGGGTGGCGCGTGAGTACGTTGCTGACCGCATGAATGATAATTTCTGTGAACGACAGTCTGTTGCCTGTCTCTTTTTCAATCGCTGGCAATAGCTGTTTGCGTACTTCTTTCGCTTTTGTCATATCGATTTCACTTGTTAATGTCACGTGCGGTGCTGTAAAGGCACTTTGTGACATACGATCAGCAATCACTTTTCTCATGCCAGCTAGTTTTTGTGTTTTCACTGGAGAAGTTTCTGCTGTTTGTGCAGCTGCTGCCGTTACATCACTCTTCATAATTTTTCCGTGTGCACCAGATCCAGCAACATTCGCTAAATCGATTCCTTCACGAGCAGCCACTTTTTCTGCAAGCGGTGACACGCGCTGATCTTTCTCACTAGAGTGGACGGCCGCCTCGACGTCCCGTTTTTGAACTCTGCCTTTAGGTCCTGTGCCAGATACCTCATGAATCGCTACATGATGATCCTTTGCCGTTTTTCTCGCAGCAGGTGTGGCACGTACTTTTTCATTAGGTGTTTTTGGGGCTTCACTTTCACTAGAACTGGATGAACCCGCGTCTGATGAAGACGATTCGCTGCTGCCTGATGAATCTTCATCTGATTGTGCTGGCGGTTCACTTGGCACCTGTTCATTTGCTTCTCCGATGTATCCAATGACAGCATTGACTGGAATTTGATCATCGGCTTCATAATATTTCTTTAGAAAAATACCATCATCATAGGCTTCCACCTCAATATTGATCTTGTCTGTCATAATTTCAAAAAGAGGCTCGCCGATTTCAACCGAATCTCCTTCTTCTTTAAACCATTGAAGCAAGGTGCCGACTTCCATCGTACTGCTCAGCTTCGGCATAAATATCTCTTTTGGCATGATCTTCTCCCCTTTACTTAAGAGCGCACAAGCTCTTTTGCTGCTTCAATAATATCTGGCACTTGTGGAATGACCGCTTTTTCCAGCGTCGGGTTGTATGGTATTGGGACCGCAAGACCGCCAAGTCGTTTAATTGGAGTATCTAAGTAGTCAAAGGCTTCACTTTCCGCTATCATACTTGCAATCTCTCCGCCATAGCCGCCTCGTTTTACGGCTTCATGAACGACGATACATTTACCTGTTTTCTTCACAGATTCGATAATCGTTTCTTCATCTAATGGGACAAGTGTTCTTGGGTCAATGATTTCAACATCGATTCCCTCTGCTTCTAGTTCCTTCGCCGCTTCTAACGCTTTGTGTACCATAATCGCTGTTGCTACAATCGTGACGTCTTTCCCGTTTCTTTTCACATCTGCTTTTCCTAGAGGAATGGAATATTGCTCTTCAGGCACTTCACCAATTGTTTTATATAGAAGCTTGTGCTCGTAGAAAATGACAGGGTTGTCATCATCCATCGCGGCTTTTAAAAGTCCTTTTGCATCATAGGCTGTTGAAGGCTGAACCACCTTGAGTCCTGGAATATGGGCCATCCACGCTTCTAAGCTTTGTGAGTGCTGCGCCGCTGCACCCGTTCCTGATCCTGCTGGTGTTCTCACGACAAGCGGCACCTTTCCTTTTCCGCCAAACATGTATCGTGTTTTGGCTGCTTGGTTCACAAGCTGATCCATTGCGATTGTTATAAAGTCAGAGAATTGAAGTTCTAAAATCGGACGCATACCAGTTAAAGCCGCTCCGACTGCCCCACCTGCGATGGCAGCCTCTGAGATAGGTGTATTGCGAACGCGCTCTGGACCGAATTCTTCAATCATGCCGCGCGTGACCCCAAAAGCACCTCCATATACGCCGATATCTTCACCTAAAATGAAGACATCCTGGTTTTCTCTCATTTCCTGACTCATAGCCTCTCGAACGGCTTCTAAATATGAAATCTCTCTCACTGTTGTTTTTGTCACGTGATTCCCCTCCTAATTAGGCGTATACATCCTCTAATAGTGTGTCAATTGACGGTTCTTTACTGTTTTTGGCGAATTCTACAGACGCTTCAATTTCCTGCTTTGCTTCTTCCTGTAAGCTTGCTGCCTGCTCTTCTGTCAAAACATTCAGTTCAATCAAGAGAGACTTAAAGCGTTTGATTCCGTCTTTTTGTCTCCACTCTGTCTCTTCTTCACGTGTACGGTATTTTTTCGCATCACTCTTAGAGTGACCCTTCCAGCGGTACGTTTTCATTTCAATAAGTGATGGGCCATCTCCCGCTCTCGCACGGCTGACTGCTTCATCTACTGTGTTCATAATTTCGACCATGTCATTCCCATCAACCGTTTTTCCTGGCATTCCGTAGCTTTCTGCTCTTGTTGAAATGTCTTCAATATTGATCATTTCTTTCACAGGGCCAGACATGCCGTACTGGTTGTTTTCACAAATAAACACAACCGGTAAATCCCAAATGGATGCAAGGTTTAAAGCTTCATGGAAGCTGCCTTCATTTGTGGCGCCATCTCCGAAGAAACAAAGAACAACAAAGCCTTCCTGCTTCATTTTAGATGTGAGCGCTGCACCTGTTGCCAGCGGGATACCGCCGCCAACGATTCCATTTGCCCCAAGATTTCCTTTTTCTAAGTCCGCGATATGCATGGAGCCGCCTTTTCCTTTACAATAGCCGGTTTCACGTCCAAACAATTCAGCCATCATTTTATTGACCTCGGCCCCTTTTGCAATACAGTGCCCGTGTCCCCTGTGTGTGCTGACGATCTTATCTTTATCTTTTAATACAGCAATCGATCCAACAGCTGATGCTTCCTGTCCAACACATAAATGAGTGGTGCCATGGATAAGTCCTTTTGCAAAGAATTGATCGACCTTTTCATCAAAATATCTCACTAACCACATTTGTTTATATAAATCTGCTAATTTCTCATGACTAATTTGTTCAGGCAAAGTGATTTGTTTTTGCATTTCTTCTCTCCCCTTTACATTTGTTCTTACATGTTACATTTGTAATCATCATACGTTTAAGTGTCATCGAAGTCAAGCATTTCTCTCTCATTTTTAAGCGTTTTCATCTTTTGTCAGAAAAAAAGAGAAAGGCAAAGCCCTTTTCCAAAGAACTTCTCTTTCTCTTTCAATCTCATACATTCATTCATCTGGATACATCATGATTTTAACGCTCTCACCCTCAGGATGCCTCGCACATTCTATCGCCTGAAGCAGCTGGCTTAACGGATAACGATGCGTCACCATCTTTTCAGTGTTGACCACTTTTGCTTTCAGAAGCTCAAGGGCTTCACGATAGTGATATGGATGAGAGGAATAGGCTCCTACTACCTTCACTTCATCATTGAAAAATCGTTCAGCAGGAACAGCCACATCGCCCTTTGGAAAATGGGCAAACACCAAAATCGTCCCGCCTCGCGCTACAGCTTGAAACGCCTCTTTTAAAAGCGCACTGCTCCCAACAGAAATAATGACGAGATCTGCTCCCTTTCCATTTGTTTCTTTCATCACCCGGTTTTCCACTGGCTCAGCGGCTGGATGAAAAGCGGCATCTGCACCTAAACTTCTCGCTTGCAGCAGCCTATTCTCATTCACATCTGTTATCATCACTTTTCCAGCTAAGTAATATTTGGCAAGCTGCAATTGAATACAGCCAATTTGCCCCGCTCCAAGGATCAAGACGGAATCACCTGGATGAACAGGGGCTCGTTCAAACCCGTGCAGGCAGCAGGCAACCGGTTCTACCATCGCCCCTTGCTCATACGATACGTCTTTTGGGAGCTTGCCCATCGTGTGCTTGACATGCAAAGCAGGTACACGGATATATTCTGAAAACCCGCCTGGCTCTACATTTGTGGCTGTAAACTGCGGACACATCGTATAAAATCCCTTTTGACAAAAGTCACAGGTGAAACAAGGCACATGGTGCGCCACATAAACCCTGTCTCCCGTTTGGACATTTGTCACGCGCTTGCCAGTCTCGACAATATCACCAGCGATTTCATGCCCCAGCACTGTCCCAGGAGGTACTGTCTCATGCGTTGCTTTGTAAATATCCGTTCCGCATAAGCCGCAGGCTCGCAGCTTTAACAGAACATCATCATCACCGATGACTGGCCGGTTCCGCTCCTCATACCGAATGTCCTCTGAAGAATAAAAGACAGCTGATTTCATGTAGCAGCATCCTCCTTTTCATCACCCTTCGCAAAATCCCGTAACGTTTGAACAAGCTGCTTGTACTCACTCATCTCACTTGATATCCAGTAGCGCCCTCCGAATATACGAGCCGGCCCCACCCTGACATAGACTTTCCCGATATGAGGATAAGGCTTTAAAAATAGCTTTCCTTTAATATCAGAAACTGCATACGTGTGCCATCTGCCAAAAGCCCCTATCTTCAGTTGATCTTCACTAATGATGACGTTTGTCGGCTGGTTCAGTCCTGTGATACTAGACAGCATGAGAATCGGCAGTGTATAAACGCCTAACACAGCTAACGGCTCAGGTCCTGCTGACCATAGCGTATAAAGAGACCAGAGAAAAAACAGACAGATGAGCACAGCCGGAAGAAAAATAGACAACACTGCAGACGTTCGGCTATAAGCATGATGCTGCATGAGACTTCCTCCTTTCAGATCACTAGAAGGAGCTCGAAAGCTCCTCCTTGCAATAGTCTTCTACTTGATATGATCGATGATTTTCTCGATATCATCTTCAATACCAAATCCAGTTAAAAAGGATAATGTTTGAATCACAGGTGTCCCTTTTGTATCACTTACAGGCGTTGTCGTCACAATTAAATCGGCGCCTTCCGCTTTTTGCGGGACTTCAGATGCCTTACACTGTTCCACGACGACATCATATCCTTTTTCCTTTAACGTCTCTTCTACCTTTTTAGCCACAACCGTTGATGTTGCAACTGCCGTTCCGCATGATACTAATATTTTCTTCGCCATTAGAATCCCTCCAGCTCATTTATTGGTCTTTCTGATCTAAGCCCATTTCTTTCGCATATTGCTTTTTAATATCATTTCGCACCCAGTACCATAGAAGCGCATAAGCCAGAGCACAGATAATCGCTGCAATAAAGTAAGGGTTGCTCGGATCAAGAAGTCTCACCATGATCCAAGGAATGACGTGAGAACCAAGATCAATACCTGAAATCATGTTTGCCCCTTCTGGGAAATCAAAGCCGACTGCTTTCCCCATTGTTGTCGCAAGCGGTGCAAGGTTCGTTGCGATAAAGAAGACAATCATTAATGTAAAAATACTGTTAATAAGACCGCGAATAATGTTTCCACGAGCGGCAGCTACTGCCCAGACAACTGTAAATGGCAGAACCGATAAGTCAGCAAACGGGAGCATGCCATTGTAAGGCAGAACAACAGCGAGTAAAATCGTAATCGGCACCATTAAAAGGGCTACCGCCATATTCGCTGGATGACCAATAACAATCGCTGTATCTAAACCAATATAGACATTTTTTCCTGGGAAACGCTTTTGAATATAAGAACGAGCGCCCTCAGAGATTGGAATGAGTCCCTCCATTAATAACGCAACCATTCTTGGCATTAAGACAAGAACTGCCGCCATTTGAATACCGAGCGTCATCACGCCTTTTGCATCATAGCCGCCAAGAAGACCAATAATGATACCAAGTATGAGACCCATCACAAGCGGTTCGCCAAAGATGCCAAAGCGTTTCTTCAATGTTTCTGGATCAGCATGAATTTTGTTTAAACCAGGGATCTTATCAATGATGCGGTTGGACGCATACATCAGCGGTGCAAAGTTGACCGTTTCAGCATGAGCCATCGATACCCCTTTTAATCCAAAATGGTGTTCGATTGTCGGCGCTGTCCAATCGGCCAATTTAAGCGTGATCGCAGAAACGATCAAGCCAACAGCAAGAGCCAAGAACATATTATGATAAGCGTAGTAAGTAACAGAGGCTGCGAAAATCAAATGCCAGAAGTTCCAAATATCCACATTCAGCGTTTTCGTAAAGTTCACGGACAATAAGATGACATTTAATAAAAGCACAAGAGGAATCATGAGCGGGGCAACGGGTGTACCAAAGGATATGGCAGCTCCAATCGGCCATCCAACATCCAAAATATCGAGCTTTAGCCCAAGGGAATTAACCATGGCTTTCGCTGCTGGCCCAAGACCGCTCACGAGCAAATTAATGACAAGATTGACACCGACAAATCCAATTCCGATCGTAATACCGGCCCTGAAGGATTTCTTAAAGCCCTGCCTTAAAATCATACCGAAAAGCGTCATAATAATCGGGAGCATAATAGTTGGTCCAAGGTCTAATATAAAATCGACGGCTTGCTTGATCATACATCCACCTCCTGAATTTTTCAGATAAAGCGCTTACATATTTTCGTGAATAGCTATTGGTTTAGTTCTTGCTGAAGCACGTCAACCGCTTCTTCATAAGATGTCATGTGTGAGAGCTTTGTCATCACTTCTTCTTTTCTAAAAAGTGTCATCAGCTTCTCCAGCATCACAAGCTGTTTGCTAGGCTCAGAGATTGCTAGGACAAACACAATTTGGGCTTGCACTGTTTCATCGGGGCTCCCCATCTTATGAAACACGACAGGTTCCTTTAAAGTAGCCACACTAATCGCCGGTTTGTTCACATGCTCAGGATCTGTATGCGGAATCGCTACCCCAAAAGTTGCAAGCGGGAGACCTGTAGGATATGTTTTTTCTCTTTCAAGCACTGCTGGTAAAAAGCTCGATTTAATGTACCCTCCAGCTTCTAACCGCCCTGCTAAATATGTGGTCACCTCCTCTCTCGAAGATGCTTCGAACTGTAGCTTAATCAGTTGTTCATCTAACTCAAACAAGCTGTTCAAACAACCACCCCTTTCATTTGGTATAAATATGAACACATGTAACAAAAAGAAAGAACATTTTAGAATAGAACCTTTTATAAAGCGCTTACAATTATGTGTTCTGAAAAATGTTCAATACTGTTACCTTTGTAAAGATATTATAATATTCGAAATTATAAGTCAATGTTCCTAGGGAAATTTTTATAAAAAAAGACGCAGTGATCACCGCGTCTTTTCCTTCTAACCTTCTATACTTCTTGTTAAATGTGGCTTCCTATATCTAAAAATTCAGATACAAATAGATTGTCAGTCTGTACTGCCATTTCTTCCTTTGTGCCAATTTTTTCGATTCTTCCTTCATTCATCACTACGACACGATCAGCAATATCGAATGCTTCTTCTTGATCATGTGTCACAAAAATGGTGGTCATTTGAAAGTCACGATGAACTTTTTTCAGCCAATGCCTTAATTCTTTCCTCACCTTTGTATCAAGTGCACCAAATGGTTCATCTAAGAGGAGTGCCTTTGGCTGAACGGCAAGTGCGCGCGCCAATGCTACACGCTGCTTTTGACCGCCTGACAGCTGATCTGGATACCGCTGCTCATACTGCGTAAGCTGAACAACCTCTAAAAGCTCGTGTACCCGCTCTTTGATGTCTTTTTTAGGCAGTCTTTCTCCTCTAGGTTTCATTTTCAGCCCGTATGCCACATTATCAAAAACAGTCATATTTCGAAAAAGCGCATATTGCTGAAACACAAAACCGATCTGCCGTTTTCGTACTGGAATGTGTGTGTAATCCTGATCTCCGAATAAAATCTGCCCGTAATTGGCGTAATCAAGACCTGCAATGATTCTTAATAACGTCGTTTTCCCAGAACCAGATGGTCCTAATAAAGAAATCAATTCACCATTTCTTATCGATAAATCCACGTTTTGCAAAACCTTTGTCTGACCAAATTGTTTTGAAATTTGTTTTGCTATAATCCCCAAGGCCGATCCCTCCATTTATGTTGACCGCTTGCCAAGCCGGTGATCCCTCTGCTGAATGATTTGCTTAATGATTAAAGTAATGACTGCCACAAACGCCATGAGAGACGCCACAGCAAAAGCGGCTTGAAATTGATACTCATTGTATAAAATTTCGATATGAAGCGGCATCGTATTGGTCATCCCTCGAATATGACCTGATACAACCGACACGGCACCAAATTCACCAATCGCTCTTGCCCCGGCTAAAATGACACCGTAAAAAAGAGCCCATTTGATATTTGGCAGTGTCACAAAGAAAAAAGTCTTCCATCCGTTTGCACCAAGTGTGAGCGATGCTTCTTCCTCATGAATGCCTTCATGCTGCATAAACGGGATTAACTCTCTAGCAATAAACGGAAATGTAACGAATATGGTGGCTAGGATCATGCCTGGTACAGAATAAATGACTTTCCATCCATTCGCCATAAGCCAAGGCCCTAAAAGCCCGTTTGAACCAAATAAAAGCACAAATACAAGTCCAGCAATCACAGGCGAAACGGCAAACGGAAGATCAATCACAGTCGTTAACAAACGTTTTCCGCGGAAGTTAAATTTTGTGATAAGCCATGCAGCACTAACCCCAAAGATCATTTGAAGCGGTAAGGTGACGACGACAATGAAAACGGTCAATTTGATCGCCGCTAGTGTATCCGGATGTGAGATGGCCAGAAGGTATGAACTCCACCCTTTCTCAAATGCCTTTGAAAAAACGGCGATCAGCGGTATGAGTAAAAATAAAATCAAAAAAGCATACACTACCGTAATGAATAGGATTTTCACCGCTTTAGATTCGGTTACAGGACTTTTATACTGAACATGGTGCTGTTGACTAAGCTCTCTCTCCAATGGTTTCACCTCACGTATACTTGTTTTTTCCGCTCAACATACCACTGAATGCCGTGAATCAATAAGAGGATGAAAAACGAAAGAAGCAGCATCAAGCATGCAATTGCTGCGGCACCATGATAATCATACTGTTCAAGTTTGGACATGATCATCAGCGGTGTAATTTCTGTTTTAAACGGAATATTTCCAGCAATAAACACAACAGAGCCATATTCACCTAGTGCTCTTGCAAACGCAAGTGAAAATCCAGTCATCACCGCAGGAAACAAGGCAGGCAGCAGTACGTGAAAAAAGGTCTGTCTCCTTGTCGCACCAAGAATCGCCGCAGCCTCTTCTACTTCCTGCTGCAGCCCTTCTATGACAGGCTGAACGGTTCGGATAACGAATGGAATGCCAATAAAAATCAGTGCCAAAATAATCCCAATCGGCGTGTACGCCACCTTGATATGCAGAAATTGACCAATCCATCCATTAGGAGAATAAAGGGTGGTCAGGGCAATACCCGCAACAGCTGTTGGGAGAGCAAAAGGCAAATCAATGAGGGCATCTAAGATTTTCTTTCCAGGGAATGTGTACCTGGCGAGAACCCAGGCAATCAGTACACCAAACCCTGCATTGATGAGAGCAGCTGTAAAGGAAGTCGTCACGGTCAGCTGAAGCGACTTCAATACTCTTGCATCGGTAAAAACTTTCCAAATCCCCTCTGCTCCTAATGAAGCCGTCCAAATAAATACCATGGATAAAGGAATGACGACAATCGCACTCACATAAACGAGCGTCACCCCAAGGCTCAGTCCAAATCCAGGCAATATACGTTTTCTTTTATTGGCGGCTGCATGTGCTTTCTTCATCACATCGCCCCCTATTTTTGTCCGCTGTATATTTGATCAAATAAGCCGCCATCATCAAAAAATCTTTTCTGCGCCTTTCTCCACCCGCCAAACGCTTGATCAATCGTCACCATATCAATCTTTTTAAACTGGTCTTTATATTTATTTAAAACTTCTTGATTTCTAGGGCGATAATAGTTTTTCGCGGCAATTTCCTGCCCTTTTTTAGAATATAAATAATCTAAATAAGCCTTCGCCACTTTCTCTGTTCCTTTACGTTTCACATTTTGATCAACGACCGCAACTGGCGGCTCCGCTAGAATACTAATCGATGGGGTGACAATCTCAAATTTGTCTTTGCCTAGTTCGTGCTGCGTTAAATAGGCTTCATTTTCCCATGCAATTAACACATCCCCAAGACCGCGTTCAACAAAGGTCGTTGTTGCTCCGCGTGCACCTGAATCAAGGACTTCGACATGTTCATATAGCTTTTTGACAAAATCCTTTGTTTTTTCTTCATTCCCGTGAAATGTTTTATCTGCATAGGCCCATGCAGCTAAGTAATTCCATCTCGCACCGCCGGACGTTTTCGGATTCGGCGTAATGATGGAAACACCTGGCCGGATCAAGTCATCCCAATCTTTAATATTTTTGGGATTCCCTTTCTTCACAAGAAACACAATGGTCGATGTATATGGTGTTGACTGATTTGGAAATTCTTTTTGCCAATCTTTCGAAAGCAGTCCGCGATCTGCAATCGCATCAATGTCATACCCTAAAGCCAGTGTTGCCACATCTGCCTCGAGTCCATCAATAATCGATCTTCCCTGCTTTCCTGATCCACCGTGAGACTGCTTGATCGTGACATCCTCACCAGTTTTGTCTTTCCAATACGTCTGAAAGGCTTGATTGTATTCCTGATACAATTCACGTGTAGGATCATACGAAACATTTAACAGCTCAACCTTTCCCTTTTGCTTTGAAGCTTCGTTTGCGTTTGAGCATGCAGTACTCGTCACAGCCAAGACGAATATGATGGTCACGACCCAGACCCATTTCCACTTTTTCATGTTATCCCGCTCCCCGTTATCAAATAATAGTGACACCAACCTTGCCGTTTCATACGCAAAAAAGACCCTTAGCCATCTGAAATACATCACAGTCCTGTACTTCAAATTGCCAAGAGCCTTCGGTTGTCCGATCAGCTATGTATGATTGATGTTAGTCTATATATTATTCAAACTATTCACAGGTGTCAACTCTGTTTTTTTCATTTAAACAAAAAAAGAAACGCCATCTTGAAGGGGCGCTTCTTTTCCCGGGAAATGGTCTTAATCGGCAGATAGCTTTAAATTGACACCAACAGCGGTTCCATTTCTTGAGGAGTCAGCTACTCCAGTAAATGTCCCTGCTTTTCGATCAATGAGTAAAGCTTGCACATTTCCTATATCAATAGGTGAGCTGCCAAAACGGTGACCCATATCATTTAGCTTCGTTCTCACATCAAGGGGAACACCTACTTCGTAACGGTAAGAAGTTGTACTGTTTGTATAAATCCGCGGCTCTTCCACCGCATCTTGAAGCTCCATGTCGTATTCAAGCAAATTCAGAATGGTTTGTGAAACAGAAGCAATAATGGTCGTTCCTCCAGGTGAGCCCACAGTCATGACCGGCTCGTTATCTTTGAATATGATGGTTGGGGTCATACTGGATAATGGACGTTTATTTGGCTGGACTTCATTTGCTCCACCTGGTCTTGCGTCAAAATCTGTTAATTCATTATTTAAGAAAAAGCCGTATTCCGGAACAAGAATTCCTGTACCAAATAACTGTTCAATGGTTGTTGTGAATGACACGACATTTCCCCACTGATCAGCAACTGTAAAATGAGTGGTCTCGCCAATGGTTTTATCTTCTGGCTGCGGGACAATTGGGGATGGATTTTTTTCATCCTCATACGCCCATGGATCTCCTTCTTTCGGGTTTTTGTTCATTTGATCTAATTGAATGAGTGAGGCTCTTTTTGAAATGTAATCATCGTCTAGTAGTCCTTGTAGTGGAACATCTACGAATTCGGGGTCGCCTGCATATGCAGCACGGTCAGCATAGGAGAGATGCATTGTTTCAGCAAGCAGCTGATATTTTTCAAATGATTTGGGGTCATATTGAGATAGATTGAAGTGATCTAGTATTTTGAGTATTTGCAGCATGAACACTCCGCCCGAGCTTGGTGGAGGCATACTTGCAAGCTGGTATCCTTTATAGTCTCCCCAGATAGGCTTGTCAGTCTTGACCTCATAATGACCAATGTCATCAGTTGTCATCGTTCCGCCAAAATCTTGGACTGTATTTGCAAGTGCCTTTGCTACTTTTCCTTCATAAAATGCTTTGCTTCCTTTTTTCGCAATGAGCTTAAATGTTTTTGCAAGACCTGGCTGTACAAGCAGATCGCCTTCTTTGAGCGGCTGATCATCTGGAAGAAAGATTGGCGCTGCAGCCGTTTTTTTCAGCTTTCCTTGATGATCTTCAATGGCTTGTGCCAGAACAGAATCGATTTCAAATCCATCCTCTGCAAGCTGAATGGAAGGCTCAATCAATTCCTTCATCGAACGGGTCCCCCACTTATCTAATGCTACCTCGAGGCCTTTTACTGTCCCTGGAACACCAACCGCATTTCCGTGTGTGGACCGCTCAGCAAATGGGATGACTTTTCCCTCATCTGTTAAAAACATGTCAGGTGTTGCGCCTTGTGGTGCTCTTTCTCTACTATTGATGATAGATGTTTCTTTTGTCTTTCCATCATAAACCATCATAAAACCACCGCCGCCAATTCCAGACATCATTGGCTCTGTCACATTCAGTGCGTACTGGATGGCAACAGCAGCATCCACTGCGTTTCCACCTTTCTTCAATACATCAGCACCTACTTCTGATGCCAGCGGGTGAGCAGTAGCCACCATGCCATCTTTCCCAACAGCTACTTTACTCCCATGTGATTCGTTCGCATTGACATGGCTGACTGGCAGAAAAAACGAGAAAACAAACAGACATATGGACAAAACAGTTAGAGAAATGCGTTTCATGAACAACACCCCTTCCATATTCTTACTTTGACCTTACCGACTTCTTGACCAGAATACAATAGATTATTCTAAAATTTCAAAAATTTTCATCCTATCATCCTACATTTCCCAAATTGAACATTGTTTTTCAAAACATATGGCATATCCAATCATTAGGAATAAAGACACAGTATTTCCAATGATTCGGCTTCAAGGTATAATCAATACAACAAAGAGGGGGAAAAACGGTGAACAATAAAAGCAGATTATTTTGGGAAGACTATTGGAAAGAGAAATCAGAAAAAGCACCTGCTGACGCGTTTGTTTCGGCGTGGGCATTCGGCTCAGATCCTGATCATTTGCTTGATCTTGTAAAGCAAGGAAAAAAAACAGCCACTTGTTCTGGACACCTGTTTTATGAAAAGGAACAGGAGCCGCTTCCACAACCTGGACAATATGCGGTCATTTTGGACAGCCAGGAAGAGCCAAAAGCCATCATTGAAATCACACAAGTAGATGTCATGCCTATGAATGAAGTCCCCGAATCATTTGCACAAGCAGAAGGTGAAGGCGATTTATCTTATGACTATTGGTATAGAGAACATAAAGAATTTTTCACAGAAGCACTCCAATCATACGGATTAGATTACAAAGAGGATATGCTTCTTGTTTGTGAAAGGTTTAAGCTGATTCATTCGGCTTCTTAGCCTATAAGCGGTGCCAAAAATGGCCCGCTTTTTTTGCTGCTTTTCCCCTTTTCGAAAAAGGTGTGTTGAGATCACATCTTTAGGTCAGAATAAGATCAAATAGAAAAAGTGAAGAAATTTTCGACTACACCTGTTTTTTTTCGACAAAAGAATATATAATTATTTGATGTGTGCATTGTCTCATTTATACAATGGAGGGTTTTTACATGTTAAAAAGGAAAAAAGACAAGTTTTCCGTCTTGTTAACGGAGATTGCTAAAAATTTAGATGAAACTGCTGAGTATTTTGTTAGCTATAAAGTAACAAATCAAACCACTCTGAAAGAATTTTCTGACACATTGAAGGAATATGAGACAAAAGGTGATAATCATGTTCATACCATGATTAAAGAGCTGAACAAAGCCTTTATTACACCGATTGAACGTGAAGACATTCTTCAATTGACGAATAGCCTCGATGATGTTTTAGATGGAATTGAGCATTTTTCAGCAACATTAGAAATTTACTCAATCACAAGCTCTGACGAACATATCGACAAATTCAGCCACTACATCAGAGAGTGTGCGAAAGAAATTTTAATCACAATTGATTTACTAGCTGAAAATCGCTTGAAAGATATTCATCCGCACGCAATCAAGATCAAAGAGATTGAACATAATTGTGACAATCTTCATCGTAAATCATTAAAGAACTTGTTTGGAAAAGAAACAGATCCAATTAAAGTGATTCAATACAAAGAAATTTACGAAACACTTGAAGAAATCGCTGATTCCTGTCAAAGTGTTGCCAACAATCTAGAAACAATCATTATGAAGAATGCGTAACGGGGTTAGTTAAACATGGACACATTACTCATCCTTACCATACTTATTGTCATTTGTGCACTTGCTTTTGATTTCATTAACGGGTTCCACGATACAGCAAATGCCATTGCGACTTCAGTTTCAACGAAGGCATTAAAGCCTAGACATGCGATTATCATGGCAGCGTTCATGAACTTCTTAGGAGCAATGACATTTACAGGTGTGGCAAAATCCATTACAAAAGATATCGCAGATCCATTTACACTTCAAAACGGCTCTGTTGTGATCTTGGCTGCTTTAATTGCCGCCATCACATGGAACTTGCTTACTTGGTATTACGGGATTCCGAGTAGTTCTTCACATGCACTAATCGGATCAATTGCAGGAGCTGTTATTGCCTCTGCCGGTTTTGGCGCTTTAAACTATTCGGGATTCATTAAAATCATTCAAGCACTTTTGCTTTCACCTATCCTAGCTTTCGTATTGGGATATATCGTGTATACCATTATCAAAATTATATTTAGAAACAACAATCTCGCAAAAACAAATAAACAATTCCGACGTGTTCAAATTTTAACGGCTGCACTGCAATCGTATACCCATGGAACAAACGATGCGCAAAAAGCAATGGGTATTATTACGATGGCTTTAATTGCAGGTAATTTGCATACAACAGACGACATTCCTTTCTGGGTACAATTCTCTTGTGCGCTTGCAATGGGACTAGGGACTTCTATTGGCGGCTGGAAGATTATCAAAACAGTCGGCGGTAAAATTATGAAAATTCGTCCAGTAAACGGAGTATCTGCTGACTTAACCGGTGCAGCTATTATCTTCGGTGCGACGTTTATTCACTTACCTGTTAGTACCACTCACGTTATCTCATCTTCTATTCTAGGTGTAGGTTCTGCACACAGAGTCAAAGGGGTAAACTGGGGTACGGCAAAACGTATGCTTGTCACCTGGGTCATCACATTACCGATTTCAGGAACTCTAGGAGCTCTTATATACTTCGTGTTAAATGCGATTCTCTAATTTTAAAGACCTGTCTGACAGGTCTTTTTTTATTTGTCTGCACACCCAAACCCCTTTTACCTGCAGGACATTTTTTCATGAAGCAGGTTTTCCAATCATATCCATAGAAATAAACAAGTATTCATCTGTCTATGGGAGAGAAGAACATGCTATTATTTTTTCAATTGACCGTATGGTTATTGCTAGGTGCTCTTGCTGTGTATGTATTTGCAGTATGGCGCTTTGAACAAAAAGTAAAAGAAAAGATGTTTGCCATTCGTAAAACGTGGTATTGGATTTATGTAGCAGGTGCTGTTGTGTACTGGACAAATGACCCTTCTTCGATTTTCACCGATTGGATGCACTACTTGATCATTGCCGTTTTTTTCGCATTAACCGATGCTTTCATCTTTCTCAGCTCCTATATAAAGAAACTCGGAAATCATGAGCTGGAAACCGACACCCATCAACTCCTTGAACAAAATAACGATTTGCTTCATTCCTACCTCAATAAACTAAAAACGTACCAATACCTATTGAAAAATGAACCGATCCATGTATATTATGGAAGTGTAGAGGCATATATAGAGGGAATTGAGCGGCTGATTTATTCTTTTGCCGACAAGATGAATATTCAAGCGGTGCTTTGTCCATACGATATGCAGGAACAAAAAGACGACCTGCTTCGGACACTTGACCAGCGGGCTCTTATTCAGGCGAAGCTTGACAGGCAGGAAGTATATTACGATGATTTCGGTCATTTGGTGCTCATCCCATTTTCTGTAGCAGATGCTCACTTTGTCATTAAGCTTACCTCCGATGAGATTGTCACGGAGTTCGACTATTTATTAATGACATCACTTACAACAATTTATGACCTAATCTTGCCTGACGAAGAGGAAGGTGATGAAGATGGACCACGCACTTCAAGGGGATAACAACAATCGCAAGAAAAACCCTTTTAAGATTTTAAAGAAAAAACGCCATATCAGTATGGCCGATTATAAGGTAAGCCCCCATACTGAGCGAATTTTTAAAAAGAATGAACAGCTTCTGGATGAGTATAAAAACAAAAAGGCTTGATTACACTAAAGGACGCGGAACGAAATCCGCGTCCTGATTCCATTTTTACATAGACTTGCATACAATACACCATACGCTGCAACAATTGAGGTGCCAAAATGAAAAAGAAAATCAAACAACTGAGATATGTTCAGTTTGCCGAATATCAGCCTTCCCCATATACTCAGCGATTAATTGAAAAAAGTGAAACAGCCATTCAATCATACAAACAGAAACACTCACTGATTTAACAGTTTAAGCAGCTTTTCCTTCGTTTTAGGGCCGTATACCCCATCACTTGTCAGGCCGTTCACCAGCTGAAAGCGTGCTACGGCATTTGCCGTTTTTTCCCCGTAAACGCCATCGATGCCTTTATCTGCAGCCGATTTATCAGGATAAAAATAAACAGCAGCAAGCGCTTTTTGGACGAGGCGTACGTGCTCTCCCTTCGTTAAAGGCGAAGTCACCTTTAAAATCCCATCTGGCAGCTCATACATCATTTTTCCATCATTTCGATAAATTTTGAGAACCTGTCCAATTTGAATCTTGTTCGGGTCGCTAATGTTATTCCACTTCTGTAGATCTTGTACTGTGACGTCATGAGCTTTAGCAATACTCGTTAACGTATCCCCGCTTTTGACGACATACGTGATGACTGTCTCCGGTTCTCCTGCCGTTTCAATTCCTTTTTTAAATTCATCCCATGTAGCGAGAAGCAGGCGAGGACATGCTTTTCCAGACCAATGCTGATGTGTGACCACATTCGCTAGTGGAATGTTATGTTCCTTTAACAGCTTTTGGATGAGCCATTGCGCATGTTTGACCGCTTGCTGGAAATTCCCATCTTCATTTTCACAAATTTCAATGCCGATCGACTTTCGGTTACCATTTCCATGTCCGTCCCCTGCATGCCAGCCATTTTCATTTAACGGCAGATGCTGAAAGATTTCATGATCATCCACTGTAAAGTGCCAGCTTTCCGCTGTCGTTGGGCGTTTCACATATGCTGCATGACTTTTCGCATCCGCCCCCTTTGACGTGTTTGCTGTGTTATGCACCGTGACATACATCGGTGTCATGGTGTATCCTGGGCGGTTTCCGTTTCCAACTGGAATAAAATCTTGATAAATTTCTACCATGTTTTGCACTCCCTTTTGCTAGATTGAATTGATCTTTCTCATCAATTGGTGGCGTTCGTAAGACAACATGAGTTTGTTTTAGTGAGAAGACTATGGTAAAATTTGAATTCAACCCACTCTTTTTAGTAGTGGAAAACGCAAAAATGAAGAAAAAAACAGGAATTAATTCCATTTTTCCTTGATTTTATGTTAAAATTGTTAAAAATAATCCGATATTAAAAGTAAGCAATAGCTTCATTAGCTATTTAGTCCTATATGGACTTTTCTTTTACGCCAAAAATAGAACATACGTTTGCTTGGAGGTTTTTAAATGACTGGTTTTTTAACCCATTTAGAAGAAGAGATTAAGCGGTTATATGCCAAATTACAAATAAGCGGTCCTGCTTATAGAGACATGCAAAGGATCGCTTCTGAATTTCATGTATGGGTACACTATGAGGATACTGGCAGCATGATGATCAAGCATCAAGGTCTTTACAGTATTATATTAAACAGATCTTTATCTTCAGAGGAACAATGGCAGGATTTTGCTCACGAGCTCTGTCATGTGCTGAAGCATGCAGGTAATCATTTCAAGATGCACAAACTCTTTCGAGAACTGCAAGAGTTTCAGGCAAAACAATTCATGTATCACTTTTGTGTACCGACCTTTATGCTGATGCAAATGAAGCTTCCAAGCCTTCGGCAGCAAGCCATTTTGCACATTGCGCAAACATTTCATGTCACCTGGGCTTTCGCTGAAAAGCGGCTTGCCTTATTCGAACAGAGGAAAGCAGGCATTCGCTTCCAACAAGAGTTTACCTCTTATTTAATGAAATCCGAAAAGGTCGCGGAAAAAGAAGCTGTTTATCAAACGTGAGGTTATTCATAAAGGTTTAATAATTGCTTGAGTACATTTGTGTACCGATAAAATTGCTCATTTTGTGTTTCACGTCGATAGCGCCGTCTGAAATCTTGAAAGAATGCTCTTCTTTGCGCCTGACTGATTTCAAGTTGTACACTTTTTCCGGTCAGACATTGATTATTAATATTGTCTGGATGTGTTCCAGAATAACGATCAGATTCAGATAGCAGCACTGCGGGAAATCCATTAAGCGTTAAACGTTTCACTGTTTCTGCCGCTTTTTCTCTGTCTGTCCCGCCCACTAATGTTTGAAGCACCTCCGTTTCCCCGTAGCCATGGAGCGCAAACGTGTAATGATGGGTATGCACTTGAGAAAGGCAGACCGGCTCATCGAAACGTGTGCTTGTAATGTGAAGCACATGATTGCCTTTCACCTTAAGGCCTTCAAATAAATACATAGAATGATCACTTGCGATTTCATGAATAAGCTCACTCACGCCAGATTCAATTCCTCCAGCATGAGGGGACAAAACCAAAAGCTGGTCACCTTTCCGCTCGTGAAGAATTTGATAATCGATTCCTTTTCTTTCATGAGCGGAAAGCTCTTCATAACTTTGATACGTATCGATAATTTGCCTCATGTCATCTGCTCCATTTCTTTATATGAGCATAAGTCTACTGATCTCAAATTCTTTTGTAAAGGGATTTCGAAAGATCTATCGATATGAAACATCCTTAAATTTTCCTTATCTTTACGGCTATCTGTTGAATTTTGAGAAAAAATAACCGATAATTGAAATGAATAGAACTTTTGGACTATATGAATCTTTTTGCATTCTCTCTCATAAATTAGAAATATTGTGATCTATATCTGGAGGAATTCATGTTAAAGAAGAAAACCACCATCACCCTTGTCATCTTATGCCTTAGCTTCGCTGGCATCATTTACTGGAAGTGCTTTTCTCTTCAAGGCGTATCTCACGGAACCTTTATCCGTTCGATGACATCACCTGACGGAACATATATCATCAATACCTACCGTCATAGCGGAGGGAAACTAAAGGAGAACGCAGTTAGAGCAGAAATTGAAAACAAACTCACCCACCGAAAGAAAACGATTTACTGGAAATACCCTGATAAAGACCCCCTAATTAAATGGAAAAATGGACAGCTTGTTCAAATTGGGCATGAATTTTTAAATGTGGTAAAGGGAGAAACATACGATTATCGCTTTGATCGGAACAAGAGAAAATAGGCATCAAAAAACGAATCCTCTTGGATTCGTTTTTTACGTTGACATCACATGCTGCATGAATTCTTTCATTTCTTTACTTACGATCGTCAATCGTTCCACGATCTCGCTAAACTCTGTCACAAGTAAAGCTTGCTCTGCTGATGAACCTTTCATATGACCCATACTCTCAAGTAATGTATGTATATTAGAGGAAATCCCTTGCAGTGAGCTTTCGATGTTTTCTGTTGCACGTGAAGTTTCACTTGAAAGCTTTTGAACCTCACTTGCTACAACACTAAAACCAGCACCCTCTTTTCCTGCCCTGGCTGCTTCGATTGACGCATTCAATCCTAGCAAACTCGTCTGTTTCGAAATACCTTTAATCATTTTTGTAATATCGGATGTTTTTTTCGAGCTTTCAAGTGTTTGCTGCGTTTGTAAAGTCATTTCCTCACTTGTCGCAGAAAGCTCCTCTGAATGCGCCGCCACCACATGCACCTTTTCTTGAATACTTTGAATGATGTTATTTAATGACTCCATATACGCTTCAAGCTCTAATTGATTTTTAATCGGAAAACCTAAAGCGAGTGCACCAATAACCTGTTGATTTTCATCAAAAATTGGCAAACCCATTGCATTTAATGGTATTCCATAGACCGATTCAGGTACAAACGTACTTGATGTTTCACCTCTGAGCGCTTTTTTCATATTTAAATCATCTGGTTTAATGGGTTCTCCAGCACTAATTTGAAAATCAACATCTTTCGATGGCAAATACAGCAAGAATTTCTCTCGATCAATAACACCGATCGTCACTTCATTTTTTAAAATCTGCATCATATAAGGTGCTGCTGTCACAATACTCTGTAGTATATCCAATTTCTCTACCCCCTTATATAGTTTATCGGTCGTTCTTCTTAAATTAATAGTTACTTTTTAAAAATAATGATGATGATTGAAGAAATTCTTCATATTTATGAGTAAAAAGCAGGTCATTTCCTTTCTATATTCAACAAATCGCAAATTTGCTATAATTAACGAATCAACATATGATGAAATGGTCATGTAACCATTTTGTGTATTCATTGGAGGCGCATGTTGTGACACAACCCATGAAATATGAGCGGGCAATCGTCATTGGCGGAAGTATCACCGGAATGCTCGCTGCAAAAGTTTTATCAACGTTTTATGATCAAGTCTTAATTATTGAAAAGGATGAACTGCCAGACTCTCCTGAGAATCGTCTTGGCACTCCTCAAGCCTTTCATCCACATAGAATGCTGCCACTTGGCAAGCAAATTGTTGAACGTCTATTCCCTGGTTATACAAAAGAGTTACTGGCAATGGGCGGATTTAATACAAGGGATCAAACCTCTCGATTTATCACAAAAGATGGCGAGTTAACGCTCACTGATACAGAAGAAACTGCCGTCACAAGACGCGCGATGCTAGAGTGGGTGCTGATGCAAAGAATGGTAAAAGAGGACCATGTGCAGTTTTTAGAAAAACATGAAGCCATCTCGCTCCAGTTTAAAGAAGGAACAAATCAAGTCATGGGGCTCATCGTGAAGGACCGGCAAGTAAAGCCTGGAAGCATTCATGAAATAAAAGCAGACTTAGTAATTGATACGTCTGGAAGAATGTCCAAGTTGCCAAAATGGCTGAAAGACGCTGGACTCACCTTACCACAGACTGATGAGTTAGGTGTGTTTCTAGGATACAGCACAAGATACTATCAAATACCACCAGGTGCGCCGTACATGCAATCAATGGTCGTAGTTGGACAGCCTCATAAACAAATCCCAACAGGACTGTTTGAACGGGTAGATCATGATTTAGTCGCTGTTCTTCTTTCTGCAGCTGGCGGGTCGCATTATCCAACAACGGATGATGCTCAATTTGATTCAGAAACCGCTGCACTGACCCATCCCGCAATAGCAGAAGCCATCACCCATTTAACGCCCTTTACAAAACCAAAAGGATTTAGAGTCCCTTCTTGCGTAAAACATCACTATGAACAAATGCAGGATTGGCCAAGTGGATTATTGGTGATGGGTGATGCCTTGTGTACGTTAGATCCTATTCATGGTCAGGGCATGACAAAAGCTGCCATTGAAGCACAAACACTTGACCGTATGCTCAAACAAGCACAAAAAAATGAGCGGCTATCTTTTGAAAAGGACACATTACAACAAATGCAGCAAGCGAGTGAACTTGGATGGTGGCTTTGTGCCATTGCTGATATGGCGTGGGACGGCGTCGAGTTGAAAGGAGAAGCAACCATCCCCCACTTGACATTCGTACAGGAATTTTTAAATCGCTACGTACAATACGCCATTGTCACAAAACAGCCTGAATGTCTTGAGGCGTATCACCGGATGCATTCTTTCTTAACAGAACCGAGAGAAATCATCAACTTAGAACAGCTGCACGACATGATTCAAGCTGACACCTCAGGAGAAACCGCCGAATGGTGGAAGCAATGGGATCAAAAGAACGATGAAGGCAACCGAGCTTTTTTCCATGAAGCGGTTCCTGACTTTCGTCTAGAGCACTTGCTGTCATTAAATTGAATCAAAAAAAGCCCCTTTAAGGGGCTTTTTCATTAACGTAATAATTGAAGTACGTTTTGCGGCTGCTGGTTTGCTTGAGCTAACATTGCTTGAGATGCTTGAGAAAGAATGTTGTTCTTAGTGAACTCACTCATTTCTTTCGCCATGTCAACGTCACGAATACGAGACTCAGCAGCTGTTAAGTTTTCACCAGAAGCACCAAGGTTGTTGATTGTGTGCTCTAGACGGTTTTGGACTGCACCAAGAGCTGAACGCTGTTTAGATACAGCGCCGATCGCTTCATCAATTTTTGCTACTTCGGTGTCAAAGTTAAAGCCTTCTTCATTTACTTTAATATCTTTGACAGTCAATGTTTCAGCGTCCATTTTACCAATCTTTACATTGATATTTTGCTCAATGTTCGCTCCAATTTGAAATTGGAATCCATCCTCAACAGTACCATCCAACAGTTGCTTTCCGTTAAATGCTGTACGCTGAGAAATACCATCAATTTCCTCAACCAAAGCATCGAGTTCTTCTTGAATAGCTGTTAAATCTTCTGTTTGTTGAGTCCCAACGTTACCCGCTTGAACTGTCAACTCACGCATACGTTGAAGAATCGCATGAGTTTCAGTTAATGCACCTTCAGCAGTTTGAATAAGAGAAATACCATCTTGTGCGTTTTTAGATGCCATTTCTAATCCGCGGATTTGTCCACGCATTTTTTCAGAGATTGCAAGACCTGCTGCGTCATCTCCTGCACGGTTGATACGAAGTCCAGAAGAAAGCTTTTCCATGTTCTTTTGTCCTGCACCATTGTTGGCAGACAAACGGTTCAGTGTGTTAAGTGCTGCGATATTGTGGTTAATTCTCATGTTAAATGACCTCCGTGTGTTTGAACCAATTGGACGTCCATATCCAAAAGTTCTAAATTAGAATTTTTTTGTAAGCCTTACAATCCATTTATCGAACTTTACTGGAATATGTTTAACAAAAAAGGAATAAATAAGAATAAAGTCTCATTCACTATGATCGTTTCGCTAGAGTATGCCAAATTTAAAGGTCATTTTTCATGATTTATCAGAGGGATTTAAGAATCATAAGACTGGAGAAAACATGAAGAAAAAAGCATAAAAAAAAGCCCCATAAAGGGGCCTGTCATTAACGTAGTAATTGAAGTACGTTTTGTGGCTGTTGGTTCGCTTGTGCAAGCATCGCTTGAGAAGCTTGAGAAAGAATGTTGTTCTTAGTGAACTCACTCATTTCTTTCGCCATGTCAACGTCACGGATACGAGACTCAGCAGCTGTTAAGTTTTCACCAGAAGCACCAAGGTTGTTGATTGTGTGCTCTAGACGGTTTTGAACTGCACCAAGTTTAGAACGTTGAGATGATACTTGTGTAATTGCATCGTCAACAATTTTCAATTGTGCATCATAACCACCAGCTGCATCAGGTGCAGTATTAGCAAATTTAGTGACATCTAAAGATTTAACATTTAAAGTAGCATCTGTACCTAGTGCATCAGCACCCATCTTTTCAATATTGACTGAAATTTGTTGAGTTGCGTTTGCACCGATTTGGAATACTAAAGACTTATCAGTAGCAGTTGGGTTAGCAGGGTCTGCTGGTGCTTTAAAAGTACCATTTAACAATTTTTTACCATTAAATTCTGTACGATCAGAAATCCCATCAACCTCTTGAATTAATGCATCCATTTCATCTTTAATTGCAGATAGGTCCTCATCTTGTTGAGTACCAGTATTTCCAGCTTGTACCACTAGCTCACGTACACGTTGAAGGATTGAGTGAGTTTCAGTCAATGCACCTTCAGCTGTTTGGATAAGAGAGATGCCGTCTTGTGCGTTTTTAGAAGCCATTTCTAATCCGCGGATTTGTCCACGCATTTTTTCAGAGATTGCAAGACCTGCTGCGTCATCTCCTGCACGGTTGATTTTAAGACCAGAAGAAAGTTTCTCCATGTTCTTTTGGCTCGCACCGTTGTTTGCAGACAAACGGTTTAATGTGTTAAGTGCTGCGATATTGTGGTTGATTCTCATTTCCTATTACCTCCATGTATGTGGGACCTGACAGACGTCCTTGTCTGAAAAAAGTCCTTTATTCTAGGGCTTATCAACCCTGACAATTCTATTATCGGATGTGTTTATAGGATGTTTAGCAGATTTTAAAAAAAATACCGCATTTTTTTCATGACGTTGATCCTAATTTTAACAATTTTATCAAAATAAAAGCTGCTGATCTATTATCAGCAGCTTTACAATTTATGAATATTAGTATTGTTTGATATCAAACATTAAGATATTTTGGTACACGACGTAATCCTTCTTACTTGTGAAAGGACCTTTATTGTGTTCATCATTGATTTCATAAAAGTTCATCCCAATTCCAAAGCTTCTTTCTTTATACCAGTTAAGAAAATCGTTGATTTCTTTCATTGAAAGCAAATAATCCTTTTGAAGCCCATTTATCATCGTAATTGAAAGTATACCTTTTGTTGCTTCTTCACCAGGATTTGTCCCGTCCTGATCTTTTGGTTCTTCAGTTGAACCATCACCAGGATTTGTCCCGTCCTGATCTTTCGGTTCTTCGGTTGAACCATCACCAGGATTTGTCCCGTCCTGATCTTTCGGTTCTTCGGTTGAACCATCACCAGGATTTGTCCCGTCCTGATCTTTCGGTTCTTCGGTTGTGCCATCACCAGGATTTGTCCCGTCCTGATCTTTCGGTTCTTCGGTTGAACCATCACCAGGATTTGTCCCGTCCTGATCTTTCGGTTCTTCGGTTGTGCCATCATCTGGCTTGGTTTCACCTTCAGCAATTTGCAAATCTTTTAATGAAATAGAGATCACTGATTTGTAATCACTTTTAATCGATTTTGAATGATAATATTCTTTGAAATTCCTTCCACCTATGATATATATCGTACCATCAAGTGTTACAGCACTTGATCCCACTCTAGCTTCAGGCAATTTGCTTATACTTTTTTTCACAGAATTAGACTTAACATCATAATATTGTGTATAAGGTGAGATTATGCTAGACCTGTCATCGTCATACTGACCGCCAGCCATAAACAATTTCCCCTGATATGTTGTAAATGCAGCCCCTAGTTGATAAAACTTCAATTGTGATTTTGTTTGTACCCATTGATTTGTTTCAATGCTATATTCATATACTTGGGCATTTTTATGATTACTAACTGTTCTTTCCCCACCTGTGACATAAATTTTATTGTTAATAACTTCTGACATAGACATTCCCGTAAATTGCTGTGGAAACATTTTTAATTGTTGCCATTTATCCGTTTTTGTATCATAACTATAAAAATTATGTTCTTGATAAGGACTTTTATTCGTTGCAAGAATATAAATTTTATCGTTTTCTTCAGTCGCAATAATATCTCCATTTGTCACAGCAGAACTTGGTATTAAGATTGGTTTTTCCGACCATTTATCGGATTCTGCATCATAAATATCAATCGTATTTTCGCTCTCTCGGTATGCACCTCCAATGACGTATATTTTCTTACCTATAGCCACTGCCGTGCTATCTGTTCTTTTTCTAGGCATATCTGCTTTTGAGCTCCACTCATTTTTGTGAGGATCATACATGTAGGTATTTTTATTACTAGATGATTTTTCACTACTTCCCCCAAAAACAAAAATCTTCCCATCTACTACTGCGGAACTAGAATGAAGTCTCTCTTCCGGTAAGTCCGCTCGCGTCGTCCACCCATTTGTTTCAGCAGCATGAGCTTTTAACGGATGAATTGTTACCATCATAAAAATGGTCAAAAGTACTAAGAATAAACCTTTTTTCATCGTTTCTTTCCTCCATATTTAAATATCCCTCCTTTTATCGACATATTTGTAATAATATTTAAATTTTACGATTGTGCCCCATCATAAATTCAGAATGCACACATTCCTATTATTATCTTTCTACATATATCAAATTTATCTGTATTTTTCTCTCTGAACATATCTTTCGATGAACGCAAATGAAGACCTCTCCGGCTTACTACAAAAAGCTTAAATTCTTAATTCGATAAAGCACATGAATACCTCAAATGCAAAAATATAATTTTACATCTTCTTCAATGCAACTTTAAGGGCTTCATTCTCATTCAATAAATCAATTAATCAACATCAAAAATCATTCATTCAATCATCTAAATATGTTGTGTGATGAAGATATGTTCTAAGCATTACGTTTTAATAATCGGTTCATCGCCATTCAGCTCAATCATGAGTGAGGATTGATTATATAATAAATTGATAATGCGGCGTGCCATTTCAGAGGGGGACGCATTGTAGTCATTTCTAATCCATTCAATGATAAAACCAAAGATGCCGTATGAACGATATTGGATAAAATAACTGTCGTTGATTTCTGCATAATGATCACTTACAAACGACATTCTATTTTGGAAGATGTATTGTATTTTCTTAAGCAATTGTTCTTGTATTTGCGGGATGCGGTCTTCCATAACTAATAAATCATAATAGTCGCGATTTTCGACGATATATTGAAATACATAGGTGCCCTCTGGTTTCATGCGAGTTAAGTCTAACAGGGGATTTTCACGAGTCGGCTTACAAAATTCATATTCGAAATCTTCCATTTCTCGATAAATAAAATCTGCTGCTAGTTCATCTTTACTTTCATAATGCACATAAAACGTCGTCCGATTATAGTTTGCATTTTCCACAATATCCTTTACTTTTACGTGCGAATATCCTTTTTCTTTTACTAGTATTTTGAATGTTTGCCGAAGTGTTTCTTTTGTTCGCTCAACACGGCGATCCTCTTTTTTGATCATTGGCCCCTCCTTTAGACACTTTTTAAAAAATGTTGATTAGAGATACATAAATTCCTGTGTGTTGAAAACCTATACAAAAAAGTTTTTTTGCTGATTGAAACGAAAAATCTTTCGTCCTACAATCAACTTAGTCATAAAGAAATGAATTTTTTGTGACATTTGATCTAACTTTATTGAATATTATACTATACAAAGTGAGGGCACATGATATGGAAATTCAAGCGATGGTCACAACAAATGAAAAAGATTTCGAGAAACAAACGTTATTACTAGATGACCCAAAAGCAGATGAAGTGCTTGTCAAAATTGTTGCATCTGGCGTCTGTCATACTGATGCGACAGTATTAGATGGAACGCTTCCTGTCCCACGTCCTGCTGTATTAGGACATGAAGGCTCTGGCATTGTAGTCAAAGCAGGTTCTAATGTCACAACCGTTCAAGAAGGAGACCACGTTGTACTAGGCTTCGCTTATTGTGGTCATTGTCATAATTGTCTAGATGGGAACGCAGGTGGATGTGAGAACATGATGCCTTTGAATTTCTCTGGTCGTAATAAGCATAATGAAACGCCACTTCATACACATGATCACCAAGATGTATCGCAATTTTTTGGTCAATCGTCATTTGGTACATATGCCACGGTTGATGAGAAAAATGTGGTGAAAGTAGACAAAGAAACCGATTTACGTTATTTAGGCCCATTCGGATGTGGCTTAATGACCGGGAGCGGTACGGTCTTAAATTCACTTGCTCCAGCACCAGGTACAAGCTTTGTAGTGTTCGGTACAGGGGCTGTTGGTTTAAGTGGGTTAATGGCAGCAAAAATCGCTGGCTGTGATCCGATTATTGCCGTTGATATTCATGATAGCCGCCTTGAGTTAGCAAAAGAATTAGGTGCAACACATATCATCAACAGCAAGCATGAGAATCCAGCTGAAAAAATTAAGGAAATAACAGAAGGCAAAGGTGCACATTACTCATTTGAAACAACTGGTGTACCAGAAGTCACTCTAGCTGCCCTTCATTGCCTGCGTGTCAAAGGGACTTGTGCAACAGTAGCAGTAGGAAAGCGGGATTTAACATTTAATGTAACAAATGACCTAATGATCAATGCTCTCACGTTAAAAGGTGTGATAGAAGGGGATGCCGTTCCACAACTACTTATTCCTAAACTAGTGAAGTTCTTTAAAAATGGACAATTCCCAGTTGAGAAACTAGCAAAATTCTACGAATTAGAAGATATTGAACAAGCCTTTGAAGATTCTAAAAATGGATCTACGATTAAACCAATCCTTATTTTAGATAAAGAGTATCGTGCTTAAGTCGTGAAAGTTAGCCCCCTTGCCATGTAAAGGGGGCTAATCGAATTTTGCAGTCTGCTTAAATTGAGCTCACACATACATCACCGGTGTCGATATTTTAATAATCTTCCCGCCGCGACGGTAAAATCTTGGGACGCGGCGGCTTAAGGTGGCGATGACTTCGTAATTGATTGTATTGAGCATTTCAGCGATTTCGTCGACAGAAATTTCTCCGCCCTTTTGACGGCCGTAAATAACGACTTCCTCGCCTTGCTTTGCTTTCATTTCTCCTAAACTGATCATGGTCATATCCATTGTGACTCGGCCAGCAATCGGCATTCGTTTTCCGCGGAAAAGCATAAATCCTCGATTGGATAAGGCACGTGAGTACCCATCTGCGTAACCTATCGGTATGGTCGCAATAACTTCATCAGGCTTTGCTACATAGGTTGCTCCATAACTGACGGTTCTTGGCTTAGTCACCATTTCCTTCACGAACGCAATTCTTGCTTTTAAACTGAGAGCGGGCTCCAGCTTAACAGCGTCTAAACTCTCGATGTATTGCGAGGGGTACAGTCCATATAGCCCGATGCCGAGCCGAATCATATCTGCGCTAAATTCAGGAAATGCGATGGCAGCCGCTGTATTGTTCATATGTACTGTCGGTAGTGTAATGCCTTGTTTTTTTAAGAAACGAAGAAAATCAATAAAAATGCTGTGCTGCAGCAGTGTGAAATCAGGGTCAGGCTCATCCGCAGTCGAGAAATGCGTAAATATTCCATCCCACCTCAGGTTTTCACTCTCTTCAAGCGCCTCCACCACTGCTAACAACTCTTCCTTTGTCCGGACACCTAATCGTCCCATTCCCGTATCGACATTGACATGAATCCCTAGGCGATGCTGACTTTCTTCTTCCGCTAAGATCTCATTTGCTTGAACAATCCAGTCTTCTCGAAGGCCGGAGAGATCAATTCTCCAAGCTGCAGCCCTTTTCACACAGTCGAGCGGAGTAAATCCAAGGACCAGAATCGGTGCTTCAATTTTTGCTCTCCGCAATACAATGCCTTCTTCTAAGCTGGCAACTGCAAGCTCTGTCGCACCGCTTTCTAATGCCTGCCGCGCAACCTCCACTGAACCGTGTCCATAAGCATTCGCCTTCACGACAGCCATGATCTTGCTTTTCCTTGGAATATGCGCTTGAATGGCTTCGATATTTCTTTTAATCGCGTCAAGATTGACCTCGATCCAGACTTCCCTGCAAAGCTTTTGCATTTATGTTTCCTCCAGTCATTTCGATATCAATGTTCGTTTTCGTGTCTAGTCTATCTTTATTCATTTTTGAAGAAAACATTCAACCGCAATGACTGAACCAGCTTTGTCTTGATTGACATAAAAAAAGAAACCACCTCAAATGTTGATTTCTTCTTTATGAACAGTCATTTCATTAATCCGCAGATTTCATCATTGAATCAATTTCATGATAAATTTCTTCCAGATTTTCTCGTTCAGTCAAATATTCGGCGTCACTCTTACGAACTGGCACATCAAATTTCAGGAAGGTGATCGTGATCGTTGATGATTCCTGATCATTCATAGTTAATCTTAATTCAAGTGTCGAGATCTCTTCATTATTATCACTCTCAGTAGATTGTTCAATAGGTACACCATCTTCTAACATGTCAACTTGTTTTAACTCTTTCAAGGAAAGCTCAGTGACTTCAAACCTGAATTTTCGAGATGAGCCGCCAGGTTGATGTGTAATAAAGCGCATTACCTTTCGCTCATCATCAATCGCAAAACCTTTATCAACATTTTGTGAAAAGATGTATGTTGATGCCTGAAAACCGTCTTCTTGAAAAAGCATCATCATTTTATCTAATAATATGTTTGGATCATTCTTTTCTTTTTGTCTTTGTAGTCTACCAGCTATGAATAAAATGACCATTCCCCCGATGATGCTGAGAGCCGTTCCCAACCCATTCCCTACATCTACGAAAACAGTAAAGCCTAAAATAGCAACAATATAAGCGATTACAATACCTATGATGAATACCACACCAAGCTCCTCCTGTCATGAATTTTCATTGTTATATTGGTTTAGCCATAGTATAGCATCTAGATTTTGATTGAAAAAAAATCTACTATATACTAAACAGATACTACATTCATTTCACTTTTTAAATAGAAAGGATTTTTATGATGAACCTCTACACGACAGGCGAAATCATTGATGCTCTTTTTAAAGCATGGTCTTCTCAATCTAGCTCAAAATGGAGTAAAGACAACCCGGCAAACGGACAATGTGGCGTCACTTCTTTAGTCGTACATGATCTTCTAGGCGGAAAAATAAACAAAACTGCATTACCCAATGGATGGCACTTTTACAACGTAGTGAATGGAACAAGAATCGACTTTACTTCTTCACAATTCTCTGATGAAATCGTTTATATGGATGTACCTTCAAATCGAGAAGAAGCATTTCAAGATACGAATGAGGATCAGTATCGTTATTTAAAGGAGCGAGTCCTAGAATATTTACACATATCATATTCATGAAAACAGACCATAAGAGGTCTGTTTTCATTGAAGTTCAATAAAGTGTTTAAAAGATAGGCAGTAAGAACTCACACACTCCTTCTTCTTCTCTATATCGCTCTATAATAGGTACATGCCGAATGTTCAATTGATTGTTTTGGATCATTTGAGGCAATTGGCTCCAAAACAAATTCACTTTTTCAGTTGTATGTGTCACAGTAAACACAGCATACTTTCCTCCTTCAAAATGACCAGTCTGAACCATTTGATCATTTGAGAAATCTCTATTTGTCATAAGCATGAGGTCGTATCTGCATTTTTCTGATGGAATTTTTCCAGGATCATCTTTAGGAACACCATATATACCATATTCCTTTAATTCATCATTTAAATGATGTTGTTTGATCCATTTCTTAAATCTCTTCATCATCTCAAAGTTCTCTTTGCTGCCATATGATCCGATATTTCTCATATACACCATTTTCATATTCATTAATATTTCAATTTTATAATTCATGATTTCCCTCCAATTTTTATTGGAAGACTGGCCAATCATTCCTTACAATCAACGGTAACATCCTTTAAAATATAATGCAGTAGGATATTAAAAATAATGTAATGTATGATGGAAAATACATATGTAGGACTTGCGATCTAGCTCATACATGAAGTAATCTCATTTTCTCTTTCATAAGATATCAAATTTTTCAAATAAAAAAGAATGGACTTTAGCCGCTCACTTGTTATTGATTTTCCTTTGAAGATTTAGCACCGAGAAAGACGCCAATCAAATAGCTGATTGTTCCAAAAAACAAACCATTTAACAAACTGATAAACAACATCTTACAAACCAGGCCAACATAGTAAGACGCTGGCGTCCCTGGGAACACAGCCATATTGAACAGGCTAATCATAAAGGTTAAAGCAAAAGATATAATGAAAATCCTTCGAAATAATGTTGATTTTAACATTCTCACTTTACTTCCTCCTCAATATCTTTTCTATGGAAAAAATATTCTTTATTCATAGCATATATTCCGTCTTAAAATAAAAAGCCCTTTAAGGGCTTTTTATTTAAGCAGTATAACCGATACTTGCAGTATGACCTCTCCTAGCTTCATCATGACTTGCTGTCACTTCAGATGTAAAATAACCAACAATACTGATGACACTGATCATCACAAATACGACTGATAACGTTTTAAATTTCATACTGACAGTCCCCCCGTTTCACTTGAGTTTGGAAATAAAGAATTTTCTCGTAAAAAAGCATCGCATTGTCTTTATCTCCCATTTCATTATAATATTTTGCAGCATCTTTGGCTAAATCTTCAAGATCAGGATACATTGACTTTATTTCTAGCAATTCCATTATCTTTTCCAACTGCTCAAAATTGTTTTCAACGTATAGTGATCTTAAAAATTTGAATATCAATAACAGCACATGATCTTTCAGCTTTTCAGATAGTTCTATGCCGTTATTTAAAGCATATATACCTAAATCCTGTTCTTTCTTTTTGAAGTAGGCTTTTGACAACATAATGAGCGGGTCTAATATTCTATTTAAATGTTCGTATCCCTGCTCTCTAAATGCTCGAATTGAGTCATTAAAATGAATAATTGCTTGGGCTATTTCATTGTGATGAAAATAACTCAACCCTAAATTATAGAGTGCTGATCCTTTTAATCGTTTCGTTGAGTTGTCGGCGGCTTTTTCTAGTGCGTGTTGAAAATGGGGTATTGCTTTTTCGGGGCAGCCCATATCTATATAGTTTAATCCGATCACAAAAGAACATTGTATTTCTCTTACAGTGTATGTATCTTTTTCTCGATAACATTCTATCGCCTGTGCGATATGGTGCATGGACATGTGGGTTTGTTTCATGTGGTAATAGATTTCAGCCATCTTGTAATTGAACTCGGCCCGTTCAATATCGTCACTGACAAGAGACAGCTTTTTTTCTGCCCGTTTATAGAAGGTAATCGCATTTAGGTATTCATAGTTTTCAAATTCATACATGCCGTAGAAAAAATTGAAGTAATACTCGAGTAATCCTGTTAATTTCTCTTGGTCCCTTTTGATCTTCATTGCGAGCTCCTTGAAGTTGGCCCGCTCTTTCCCATTTTCTAAAGGATTCAAGTAATCAAGCATTAATTTATGTCTGAACTCCATGAGTGAGAAATACAATAATAAATCTTGATTTTCTTCCATATGATCAAGCATTGATTTTCCTCTTTATTTGCTTCGGCGTCTGGTACGTTAAATCTTTGAATATGATAATACCATTCATTGATTTTCAAACCGACGTGAGAAGAAAGCACTTTCTCCATCAGCCCTTTCCCCCTTCCTCTATTTTCCCTATAATGACATATATTATCATTTTATGAACCATTCGACACCGAAAAGAAACCGCAAAAAAGCCCTATAAAGGGCCCCCTGAGTGATAAGATAAAAAGACTTCTATTCATAAATAAGCACCCAGTATTCCGCCCCAGGTTCTCCTTCTTCTACAACAGCCTTCCAGCCTCTTTTTTGATAAAAAGATAAAGCTTTGTGATTTTCGGAGACGCATTTGAGGGTGACCGGTGTTCCCAAAACTTTTATCGCTTGTTTGAGCAGCAGATCCCCTGCCCCTTGACCAGCAGCTTCTGGATGTACAAACAAGAGGTGAATAAAACGATCTGGTACATAGAGCGAGATGAATCCGAGGATTTTGTTGTTTTCCTCAGCTAAGAAAATTTGCTCTTCCTGCGTATCTTGATCAAAATCTTGCAGATTGAGTTCTTCTGGATTGAACCAGTGAAAGCTCTGGCGTCGGGATTCTAAATAGATTTGTCTTAATTCTGGATAATCTTCTATGCTTGCTTCTCTAATCAACATCGCAACATCCCCTATGTTTTTAGAATGTATTTTGCCTGTGTTCTGCCTGCCAATAACAATTGATCACTGAACTGCGAATCATTGACCGCTCGTGCAAGGGCAATTGTACCAATCATGCTGCTTACTAGTGCGTAACTCTTAGAGAGATCTATGTTTCCTGCATCAGCTATAAACATCATAAATCGTTTCAATTCATCTGTATAGGCTTTTCGTACCTCATGCGATAATTGAGAAATCTCCCCTGCGAGCGCAGGCAGTATACAACCGACCTCCGTCTGATCACGGTGAACGGAACTTAAATAAAATTCAATGATCGTCTGAATTCGAGGCTGGTCTGCTTTCTTGTCTGCAACACTTTGCAGCAGCTTGATCGTATCAGTAATAGCAAAATGAAAAGTCTCTATGACCAACTGATCCTTGTTCTTAAAGTGAGCATAAAACCCTCCATGAGTTAGACCTGCCCCTTTCATAATAAATGGCAAACTAATATTACGAATGCCATTTGTTCGAAATGCTCGTGCAGCACTTGCAATGATTTGCTCTCTCACTTTTGACTTATGACCTTTCGGATAAGGCATTTTCTTACTCCCCTCCTTCACTTTAACTCTTTCTAAGTGTATTTATCAAAATATTATATTCATCATATTATCATGTGTCAATTGACTGGAAACCATCTTTCCTCACTCAAATGGAATTGACTTCGCCAAAATATGATGACTATAATATATTATGGTTATCATATTTTGAGGTTGGAGGTGCAAGAAATGATTTATTTAGAAACAGTAGATACATTAGTAATTGGATCAGGTCCGGGAGGCTACGTGGCTGCATTACGTTCAGTTCATCTCGGCATGAAGACAGCGGTTGTAGAGCGTGATCAGTTAGGTGGAGTATGCACCCATGTAGGCTGTATCCCTTCTAAGGCGCTAATAGCAGAAGCAGAGCGGTTCAAACTCCGCACACAATGGGGTGGTTCTCAAGAAGGCGGCTCTTTCAATGAAGCTCAAGCGTTCAAAAAAGCTGTCGTGGAAAAACAAGCGGGAGGCGTACAATTTTTGTTAAAGTCAGCGGGAGTTACCATACTGGAAGGCGAGGCAAGCTTGATCGATCAGCATACAGCGGTCATTCAACATTCCGAAAAAGGTGAAAAGCGAATCAACTTCAAACACCTTATACTAGCAACCGGCTCCCATCCAATTGAAATTAAATCACTCCCTTTCGGAGGTCGTATATTGTCTTCCACTGAAGCACTCTCCCTTCCCGAGATCCCTAAAAGCCTTGTCGTAGTTGGGGGCGGGTATATTGGTGTTGAACTAGGGCAGATGTTTGCAAGATTTGGAACAAAAGTCACCATCTTGGAAGGCGGCAATCAAGTATTGCCTGGTTTTGAAAGTGAACTTGTCTCGCCTGTCGTTCGTCAATTGAAAGAAGATAACATCACGCTGATTACAGGAGCAAACGTCACAGATGCCGAGCAGCATATGAGCGGAATTGATCTTCATTATGAGAAACAGAAAGAAAGCTACACGGTGAAAGCGGAATATGCCCTAATTACTGTTGGAAGAAAACCGAATACAGATGGAACATTAGGTCTTGATTCTATCGGGTTGTCTATTCTCCCTCACGGACGTATTGAAATTGATGAACAATGCAGAACGTCCATCCCGCACATATATGCGATTGGTGATATCACAGAGGGTCCTGCTCTGGCTCATAAAGCTTCCTATGAAGCGAAGGTTGCAGCAGAGGCAATCGCTGGTAAACCTTCTATTATAGATTATAAAGCGATCCCACTTGTTGTTTTTTCCAGCCCAGAATTGGCGAGTGTTGGACTAAGCGAAACGGATTGCAAGCAACAATCCATTCCGACTGTCATTGGGAAAACAATGTTCTCCATTAATGGCCGAGCGCTTGCATTAAAAGAACCAGAAGGTTTTGTGAAGATTGTCGCCCATGCTGAATCTGGTCTTATTCTAGGGGCACAAATCGTAGGTGCTGAAGCATCTACTCTTATATCAGAACTAGCTCTCTCTATAGAAATTGGCGCTACAGCAGAAGATTTAGCAATGACGATTCACCCTCACCCAACATTAGGTGAAATGATCATGGAAGCTGCAGAAACGGCCACCCGAAAAGTTGAAAAATATCTTGCACGATAAATGGTTCAAGTGCAGCTCTAAAAAAATAATCGCCATAGCCTATTTATTTAGGAATAGGCTATGGCGATTTCAATTGAGCAATCATATAAAAGCGCCGGTCAATTTATCCTCAATTGGATTCTACTTCGCGCTTTTTACCGAGATTCATGGATAACTGAACGCCAATCATCAGCATGACGATGACAAGCATTGCCACAATGGAAGCATAAAAATGTCCGCTTAGATCAAAAACCAAGCCAATGAAAAACGGACCGAATCCACCCACGATGTACCCGCCCATCTGCGACATCGCGGACCATGTTCCGGCTTCCTCCGGAGTGCTCGTCTCCATAATTGGGAGCATAAGCGCTAAAGGAAATAACCCTCCGGCACCCATACCGAGGAAAATGACGGCTGGCAAGATCGGCATTGGCAGAAGAAGAAAGATAAGACCAATGAGTTCAGACAGACTGCATAAGATGAGAAATAATTTCGGTTTTCCTAATCGAGTAACGACTGCTGGAACGAGTAGTGCCACCGGAATCTGAATGAGTGTAAATATGGTCAGAAGCATGGCAGCATATTGCGGACTGTTTCCAAAGCTAAGAGCGATCGGTGAAATCCATGCCGTCAAAGAATAAAACATACTGGACATAAAGCCAAAGAACAAGGTGAATTGAATGGCTTTTTTGTTTCTCAGCGGCAATTTTAATGGCAAGGTTAGATGATCACTCTGCTCATTTTTGCGAACTAAACCGACCCATAGAATAAGGGCAATCACCCCTAGAATAGCCCAGCAGGACAACGCAAACGTGAGGTGATGCTGACTGCGCAGATAAATCGGAATGGTAAAGCCGGAAGCGAGCGCTGCACCTATCGTCATCGAAATTGAATACACACTGACGATACCGGGATTTCTCGGGAAATATTTTTTAATAAAACTAGACAATAAAGGACCCGCGAAGCTAATCCCTACCCCTCCTGCAAACGCAGTCATGAGCAGGATAGCAACCGATTGGCTTGTACCACGCAGTGCGGTGGCAATCGTGATAAGAAGAATTGAGAAAAACAGCGTTCTCTCTAAACCAAACCGCCGGCTAAGTATCGTTGCAACAGGAGCAAATATTCCCATACAAAGGACAGGCAAAGTGGTCAAAAGACTTGCTGTCAGTGCGTTTACGCCAAGCTCTGATTGGATCATGCTCATCATAGAAGCCACGGAAGTAATGATCGGACGTAAGTTTAATGCCGCTAAAAATAAAGCGGCTAAATAATATATTTTTTTCATCAATACCCTTCTTTCTCTCTCATCTTGTTAAGGTTACTTTGAGTATAAATCTGCTTCATTCATTGATCAATACAATAAATCGTATTATGATGATAGGAAAAGACTATCATTTATAAAAGGAGGACAAATGGATACCCGGCATATTACCTATTTTATGGCTGTATTCAATCATTTGCATTTTACAAAGGCTGCTGAGCAGCTAGGCATATCACAGCCTACACTTAGCCAGCAAATTCGATTGCTTGAAGCAGAAGTTGGGATGCCGCTCTTTGATCGAATCGGCAAAAAAGTCGTTGCTACCGAAGCTGGTTCGCTGCTTTATCAATATGGCATGAAAATGCTTCAAGCTGAAAGAGATGCAAAAAATGCGATGAAAGAACTATTATCAGAAAAACGAGGAACCGTTCGTCTCGCAGTACTCCCATCCGATCTTGATTTTCAGCTGGTGCCACTTTTTGTAGAATTTAAAACACTTTATCCCGAAACCAATCTGAAGGCATATTCAAATATCTTCGTTCGTGACGAAGTCCTTTCGCATAAAGTAGATCTCGGCATCGGACTTCGAGGGCCTGCGGATAAGCGTCTCGTTCAAATTCCACTTGGTAGTGAGCCCTACGAATTATTTGTTCATTCAGAAAGTGATTTGGCCCAAAAGAGTGAAGTGACATTAGAAGAGCTGACTCAGCATGCGTTGGTCATGTATCCGAAGGGATATCTAGGAAGGGATTTAGTAGATAACGTATGTAAAGAACAGGGTGTTGAACTGGACACTGCCATGGAGGTTGGGTCGGCGTTTTCGCTATTGCAGCTGGTTGAAGCGGGAATCGGTGCAACCATTCAGCCAAGAGGATTACTAAAACAACATTCGACGTGGCCCAATATTGTTTCGATTCCTATTGCTGAGCCAGCACCTGTCCGTCACTTAGAATTAATTTATTATGCAGATCGATTTGTCAGCAAAGCACAACAGCAGCTATCTGAATGGCTGATAGACTTTTTCAAATCAAGAACAAACTAAAAAGTGAGGTAAACACATGAAGAATGCAAACAGCATATTTACAAGAACAAACCGGGTTGTTATTCGCCAATTTGATAGACAGGATATTGAAGCATTTTATCAATATCGAGCAAATCCTTCTATAGCAAAATTTCAATCCTGGGAAAACTACACATACGAAGATGCCGAATCTTTTGTTCAACATCAAATGACACAAAAACCTAATCAACCGGGGACATGGTTTCAATATGCTATTGCCTTATCTGAGTCCAATCAGCTGATAGGAGATTGCGCCATCCATACACTAGATAGTGAGCCTAGAATCATCGAAATAGGTTTTACCCTCGCGCCTGAATACCAAGGAATGGGCTATATTCACGAAGCTCTCAGTTCAATCTTCGAATATATTTTTATGACATTGAACAAACATAAAATCATTGCCTTTACAGATGTGCGCAACGAAAAATCCATTCGAGTGCTGGAACGTTTAGAAATGAGACGCGAAGGACATTTGCTGCAAAATTATATGTCTAAGGGACATTGGGTAGATGAATATCAATATGCCATGCTTCAATCTGAGTGGGCCGCTAGGCGTCATTAAACATTTATCTCCTATTCAAAATCCCTAAATAAGCGCTCCACGGGCCCACATCGGTTCGATATCGTTCCGCCATGACCCGAACAATCTGGGACATATGAGTGAAGTCATGGACAACCCACGCAGAGAATAATTCGCTCACTTTCACGACTCCAAACTCCGGATGGACGCCCTTTTTCTCTAAATCAAGGCCTGATTGTGTCATGCGTTGAATGTATGCCACATTCTCCATCCGCACATGATGAAACTCAGATAGTGCTTGTTCTATCTGTCTTTCAGATTGGTTCAAATGAGAGTAGCGGTCAAACGCAGGAAATGGTGTATTCTCTCCATCAGCAAGAATCACATTTAATCGAGGAATCCAGTTAAATTTTTCTGCTTCAATCAAATGCTCAATGACTTCATTCGGATTCCACGTTCCCTCCCCTTCACGGCTGTGAAGCCAATCCTTCGATAAACCGGACAAAAGACTTTCTAACGTGTGAGGAGTTCGACTCAACATATCTAAAGCTTCATTCAAATTGAAATTCATATGGTTGCTCCTTTCTCAATTTTTCTTTATTCTAATGTTTTTTGAATAGATTGCAACTCATACTTCAAGACAGATAAAGGCGTTTTTGATCAACCTTCTATATACAAATAGAACTTTTCTATAACGATCACCATGCTTTCTTTTTTTATAATAGAAAAAAAAGAAATGTGGTGGTTTATATGTCTACAACGATCGGAATTATGGGCGGGATGGGCCCTTTAGCAACGATTGATTTGATGAAAAAAATCATTTCTCATACTCCAGCGATAAAAGATCAGGATCATCTCCATGTGCTTGCTGATAATTATCCGCAAATTCCTGATAGAACCAATGCTATATTTGGGAAAGGCGAAAATCCTACAGAATATATGATTGCATCAGCTAAAAGATTAGAACGCGCAGGAGCGGACTTTATTCTGATTGCATGCAATACCGCTCACTTCTTTTTAGAAAACGTACAACAATCCACTCATATCCCTATCATGAATATGCCATTAGAAACCGCAAAGCACCTGAACAAACATCACTATACGTCTGTGGGCTTACTATGTACTGATGGCACATTAAAAACTAAGCTCTACCAAAAGGCTTGTGCTCATCACAAGATTGACGTCATGACCCCAAGTGAAGAGCTTCAAAAAAAGGTGATGAATGGGATATACGCGGTGAAAGCAGGAAAATTAAGTAAAGGCGAAAGTGAATTGGCGTTAGCTGCAGAAATTTTAATCAATCAAGGGGCAGAAGCCATCATTGCCGGCTGCACAGAAATCCCTTTAGTCCTAAGGTCAACTAAAGATGTGAAAGTGATTGACCCTACTGTCATTTTGGCGAAAGAAGCTGTAAAATTAGTGTATGGGCTTGAAAAGCTAAACATTTAAAGAACGTCATATAAGGGGATAACATGAATATTGAGAATATAGAAGCGTTTATTTATGTATGCCAGCTAGGCAGTATCAATAAAGCTGCAGAAGCACTGTATTTAACTCAGCCTTCTGTTTCGGCACGTATTCAATCGTTAGAAAAGGAATTAGATCTGAAATTATTTGATAGACAGAGAAATAAACTATCTCTAACGGAAAAAGGTGAACAGTTTTACCCGCATGCCAAAAAGATTCTCCATTCTTATCAAGAAGCAAAGCATAGTCTCAAACAAACGATGATCCCTTATGAATTGACAATTGGATGCGCATCCTCTATTTCCAATAATCTATTGCCTAACATATTGCCAGCCCTAAAAGAAAAATACGAAAACCTGAAAGTAAAAATTGTAACAGGGCATTCAAAGGATGTTGTCCAAAAAGTGATTAACAATCAAGTAGACTTTGGCATTGTCAGGACTGAAACACATCCTCAAATTGAATCGATTCCTATTTTCAGCGATCCGATTGGGCTGTTCGTCCCAACTCATCATCCGCTTGCCAGCCTTGACAATATCAATATGAAAGAACTAGAAGAACAGCCTTTTATTTTCTTTGACTACGGGTCATTTGATTGGTTGATGCTTCACCGATTATTTCAAAAAAACAACATCACACCGAACATTTCCATTGAGGTTGATCATATGGAAACCGCAAAAAATTTAGTGCTACAAGGAATGGGGCTATCGTTTCTACCTCATCATTGTGTTAGAAATGAAGTAGAACAAGGAACATTAAAACAAATTTCAATCGATCCATCCATCAATTTCAATATCAATATCGAGTTCATTTATAAAAAAGGAAAATCAAAATCCGTTTTCATTGATCAACTCAAACAGTTTTTTCATGAATTAAATTAAAAAAGCCCTTTTTAGGGGCTTTTTTTTGGATTCATTCTGTTTGATTAACTTTCGTTTGCCAACATATATGCTGCAGCTTCATGCATATCTTTCAATCCTGATCTCTGTGCGTACTCGGCCACAGTGATCGCACTTGTAGTCAGAAGTTCTATTATATGTTCATCCATTCCTGGCCAAGTTCTCCCGCCTGCTTTTTCATACGCATGGATAAGTTTTGTTAATCCTTCTTTCCCAAAGAGAAGTTGATGCGACAAAAAGTCTGCAGATACATCACCAACCCCCACTTCAGACCAATCAATCACACCCGTCACACATTGATTTTCATCAGTCAGAATGTGGCCAGGATGTAAATCTCCATGCTTCACCCCCACGAAAGGCGGCCATAAAGAATCTTTATCAAGCCATTCTTGCCAGCGCTCCCATAAACCGCTGTTAATGGTGTATTGCGATTTGACACGTTCCATTCGCTGTTTCATTGATGCTCTTAATTCACGAGCACTGAGCATCTCCACACCGATCGTTTTAAAGGGCTGTTGATCTAAAGAAGAATTAATGGCAGATATAAATAAAATTGTAGTTGATGAAAAGAAATCAGAAATGGAAATATTAGAGCAAATAAAAAGTGAACTAAAATCACAGGAGGAAAATATAAATAAAGGAGAAGTCACAACTTTAGGGAATAATAAAGGTACCAAAATAATAGGAAATAGTAAAAAGGGAAATATCTATTATACAAGCGCTGCCACTTGGGGTCTTAATCATGGTCATGTTGGTATGTACTATAAAAAAACTCATATTGTAGAGTCGGTTCCTAAACTCGGTGTCCGCTCAATTTCAGCAAAAAAACGAAAAGTAGAAAAAGGTGCAGTGGTTAAATCAGTTAAAGTATCAACAAAGAAAAAAAATGCTGCAGTCGACTGGGGAAAAGGGCGTATTAAAAAAGATGGTTATTCGGTAAATTTTGCTACAAATCGAACAACCGGTCATTATGGAAGTAAAAATTGTTCAAAATTAATTTGGTCTGCCTTTAAATTGAAAGCAAAGATTGATATAGACAAAAATGGAGGACTAGGAGTCTATCCTCGAGATGTTCGGGATTCAGGGTACACAAAGTTGGTGAGAAAAGTTAAATAGACTAAACTCCCTTTAGAGAATATTCATTCTCTCTAAAGGGAGTAAATTTTTCTAAGAATATTCTTTTCATTATACAAGCCCTAATGAGAAAGGTTGTTTTGAAAATGAGGCCCAAGAAAAAATTAATTATTAGCATCATCATTGGTTTTGTTTTATTTTCTTCCTATTATCTACTAAAAAATTTATTCATTAAAGAAAATACTACATCTGTATCAGAAAATGAGTTCAAACCTTCATTTCTAAATGACAAATTAGCTACCATTTATCTTTCAGCATCAATTGATTATCAACGTGAAGGAAGCTACACAATATATATTAATAAGAAAGGGGAATTAACTATCTCAAAAGGTGACGCAATCGAATTAGGTTCTATTGCTCAAGGTGATCAGATGTTACTGAAAGAAAACCCTTCAGAAATAAATATTCTTGGAAAAAAAACTTCTCACTTTAAGTTCAAAAATAAAGTACATACTGGTTATGGACAAGCTAATGGATATTTAAAGAATAAAGAAATATTTTATACATTAAACAACCAAGGTTTTGGAGAGAAGGACTATGAAAGTTTAATTAGATGGGGCAACAGTCAAAACTTTCACGAGCAAATTTTAAATGGATACTTTGTTAGTACAGGTAACGACGAAGATAAAATTTACGTGATCAATCAAGATATGGATACTGATCAATCTACTTTTCATGAATTAAATTTAGAGCAAAAACCGACTCTTCAAAATGGGGGTCATGTTAAGCCCATCAATGAAGACTGGGAAGTTTATTCAAATATTATCATTAAGGACAAATTAGCTTATTTTATCCTCTATCACACTCCTGAAGATTCTAAGGATGTGTCTTTTAAAGTAGCAGTATTTGATATAAAAAAGAAAAAATTAAGGGGAGCATATTTACTTGGTAGCTATAAAAGTGAAGATCAACTAATTCCACCAAATGAAAAGCACTTCTATATAAAAGACGATATTTTATATCACTTAACTGCAAATTCTAAGATTTATACATTTAACACAAAAACGATGAAACCAGAAGGATCCTTTTCCTTAGAGCAAAAAGAGGGACGGGAAGTTAAGTTTGTCTATTTTAATTCTGATCATATCTACTTATTAAACCAAAAAAAGTCGGGAGAATATGAAATCTCTTCTCATTCATACCAAAAGGGAAAAAGATTGAATTCTTTAAAGATAAAAGGTCTCGACAAAATCTTGGATAATAATCATGTATCTGAATATGACTTTTTGATGTTAGAACAAAATAGAAATGATATTCTCAAGATATTTAATAGGTGATTCTAAAGGGAGAATTGATATGACTCATTTAGAATTCGCATTCGGCTTGCTTCCAGTCAGTATGATCATCACTTCTTTTATCGTCACATTGATTATACAAAAGGTTTATTTCATGCCAGTTGTGAGCTTTATCATTTTGCTCATCCTGACATTTACACTTTTTAATATCTCCTTCTTAGGGTGGTCAGTTGTCTACACTTTAGGCTCATTCATTGCTTCATATATAGCATTATTCATCATGAAAATATTACATAAAAAGAGGTCTTAAACTAAATTTAAAAGCCCTTTTCAGGGGCTTTTATTCTTTCGCTATCGTTTTTCCACTGGATGAATGTCTTCTCCCAAAAAAGCGGTATTAGGATCTCCACTCTTTTCTAAAAACTCAGCCATTTCTTGCAGCTCTTGATTGATACGGTCATTTCTTGGCATATCTGGGTTTAATAGAAGGATGGAGTGAATCGTTGTCGCTGCTTCATACAAAACATGTTGATCGTTTATCTGTTGGATGCATTGTTTCATACGATTGAAAAACCATTCGATCTCTTCTGTTTCTTCCATCGGATAATGTGCCATTTTGAAAAGATTCTGCTGACGAAGATCCTGCCTCTCAAAAATGTGTTCAAGCTCTTCTTTACTGACATATAAATTAGAATCTTCCTCCTCAATCTCTACTACTTCGACCATCGCATCTTCAGCTGTATATAACTTCTCAATAAAATCATCGAAACTATCTGCAAGCTTAAAATCTACTTCCATCTCTAAATCAAAATAGTGAATAGGAGGATGTTCTTTCGTTTTTCGATAATCCATTGCGATCCATGTATCTTCTTCTCCGCTGATGAAAATAAGTCCCTCAGGCAGCTCCAATTCATCACTTAACTCAGAGCTATTCATAATTCCATCACCTTTTGCGATACCTCTTAGATGGTCAAATTGAACATGATCCTCTGCCCATGAATTCGGCTTTTCAGTTGGAAAAGCATTTCGAACTGTAAAACCACCGTTCCATTCTAAAATGAGCTTTTTATATGTATCAGGTAAAGTGACACCAAGTCTCGCCTCTGCTTCGCGAATTTTTTCCTCTTCTATCTTTTCTAACGTGAAAGGACTCTCTTCTTCTTTCTTCCAAAAAGGTTTCAAAATGGATGCCTCCCTATATCTATTGAGATAAGTATAACATTGACCAACTGTTCATTTGCTCATTCTACTTCATAAAAAAACAGACTATTAAAGTCTGTTTTAATCTTGTCTATACGTTTTCAGAGGTTGTATTTCGATCAATTATAGTCGTATTTCGATTTGATTTTTGTTGTTCCTCCATTGTTGTATTCCGAATTGATTTTGTTCCAATGATTTTCAAAGTTTCTGCTGTTGAAACACTTAACAATACAATGGATACAATGACTAGTAATTTTTTAATAATCATACAGACACTCTCCTTTTTGAATATCATTTTGAGCTTTAAGAGCCTTTCTGTAATATTCGGCAGCTTTTTCAAAGTCCCCTTTTTTTTCAGAAGATAATCCTATACTTTGAGCAAATGCCTCGACATAGACATATAGTTGCTTTTCCTCAAAATAATCTAGCACTTCTTGAATGGCTTTCTCATTAGCATTTATATAAATCGCTTTTAAAGCTTTAAATAACATCAAACACAACGAATCATTTCTCTCTAAGGAGCACTTGAGACCATCTTCTACGAGTGGAGCGGCTTCATCATGTTGACTAGACTTATACAACGACCAACTTAAACTAAATAGGGTGATTGGTTTTATATCAATACTTCGTGGTGTAATAATGTCTAAAACTTCTCTGTAGCGTATGATTGCTTCAGTGTACTTTTGTTGTCGATCATATGTATTCGCTATGTTCAATAGAATTTTAGCAATTAACATATTATCGGCGAGCTCTTCTGCTATAGAAAAGGCTGTATTTAGATGCTCTAATGACTTGTCATATCGCTTGAAATCATCATAATTTCCTGCAATGACAATTAGACTTTGAATTTGGCGAACTTTATACTGCTCATGTTCTTTATAAATTTCAAGCGCCTTTATGATGTGATGCATAGAAACATGAGTTTGTTTCATAATATAGTAGGCTTCAGCCACCTTGAAGTGAAACTCCGCTTGCTCAATATCATCGACAACCAGTGCAAGCTGCCTTTCAGCAATCTTGTAATATTGAATAGCCTGTACATATTCTTTCTTACTAAATTCATGCATTCCTCTAAAAAAAGCATTGTAATATTGCAACATACCCGAAAGTTGATGATTAGAATTCTCAATTTTATCAACCAAATCAGAAACAGAAGGCGATCGTTTTTCTGATGGTTTGATATAATCAAGCATAAGCTGGTGACGAAAGCACATCAATTGATAATAAATGAGTAAATCCTGATCTTCTTCCATCCGTTCAATTTCTTGTTCTACCTCAGCTTTCAAAATCTCTGCATCAGGTACACTGAATTGCCGAATCATTTTATACCATTCATTGATTTTCACACCTACATGTGAAGAAAGAACTTTCTCCATCCCTTATTCCCCTTCCACTGAACTCCCTTATATGACATTTATTATCACATACAAGAATTTACAAAGCACCGAAAAGAAACCGCAAAAAGAACAAATATAGCCTTAAACAAAAAGGCAGACTCATTTCAGTCTGCCTTCATCTTCTAGATTTCCATGAGCATACCTTTTGTCTTCAGGTAATTGGCATTGAATCATTTAACCACTCGTCACAATGTTCAATAAGCCACCTCAAATATTCCACATATTGACCGACGTGATAGCCATCACAAACAGCATGATGTACTTGAATCGCAACGGGCAAAATGATTTTCCCTTCTTCCACTTTAAATTTGCCTATCGTAAATATTGGCAGTAAATAAGTCTCTTTTGTAGATACATTAAGGTTAAAAGAAGTAAAATCAATCCAAGGTAGACTTGAAATATTGAACATGTTTTCTGGCATATGAGATTTCGGAAATAGGTTGCTGCTTTTGCTAAATGTTTCAATGTCGGCCACACAGCTTTTATAAAACTGAGCAAAGTTTTCGTCATAAGGCGTCCAAATACTTGAAAATGTCTTTGTTTCTTTATTTAGAATCGTATAACTAGGATGGAGAAGATCCCAGTGACCAAGTTCATCATTCACTAGATCCATCCGAAACTCCGGTATTTTTTGCACAGCCCTTGCTAACAAATAAAGTTGCACAGGATATACTTTTAGCTTTTTTTCTTTTAATATTGAATGCAATTTCGTGATATCTAAATCGATAACTAGGCTATATGAGCATCGGGTTACCTTCATATAATGATGAAAGTGCTCTTTTCTCGAATAATTTTCATCTATTTTTTTAAACATTTTTTATCTCCTCCTGAATGTGATTTACTGTATTCAGGAGGAGACTTTATCTGTTTTCACCACCACAATCATCCTTTCAAGAGATATATTATGTTTCAGTCTATCACTTAGCCTACGATAAAACCTTCAACAACTCTTCGTAAGTCAGCTTGGCTGAAGTATTGAAGTATTCATATTAGTATATTTAAAGAAGAGGAACTCGAATAAAAAAGCACCTTATATCGTAGAAGGTACTTATCTTATATTCTAGCACTAGCTTTTTTATAATTTTGAAGAAAATGATGACCTTCATTTAAAAAAACTAGAAAACGCTTATTCATAGTTTCAATAACGATTCTATCTGGTTGACCATATGGAGCACCAATTCTATAATCAATATTATCTTCAACTCCATACTTGTCCGACTCTTTAATACTAACGATTTGATCAATTGGTATTTCTGTTTTAGATAAACCAAATTTTAAGACTAAGTATTTTTCACCAAAACTGTAACGGGTTTTTAGGAAAACAGTAAATATAAAGAAAAGTGCTAATAAAAAGATTAACATAATTACATATTCCATAGAATCACTCTTTCTTATACTTTTATCTAATTTTACCATGTTTTTTACTTTTTAAAACCAACAACTTTAATAGAAGGATTATATATGTTTTAATTCACCCTAGTAAGGCAAGTTCTATGAAGTGCTGTTTATACATTTGTATAAGGTAACTACGATTCCCCCTCCTCTATATTGGAAAGAATGACTGAGATACTTCTCACTATTTTACCAATGTAAAACTTATAAAAAAGCATCTATATATATTCATCTTACTTTTAGTGAAGAAGTCAATTGTTTTAGTTTGTTGCGAACGACCTTTGTTCGTGTAATTCCTCAAGGAGGTGCTCGGCTAGTGACACAGGAAAATAAGGCATCCAAAGGCTTGCTAATTACTTTACCCGCCGCTATTATCGCTACTGTGTTGATTTTAGGAAAAATTGATACACCTGTAACAAATATTTTATTTTATGCAGTAGCTTTTGGTGTAATGGGTTTAACTGTTTCAAGCTTAATAAAAGACTACAAAAAAAAGAAAGATTGATTACTTGTCAGGGAGCTGCTTTATGTAGCTCCCTGTTTGTTAAAAACAGGATAATGACTAACACTGAGAAATACAAAAGCCACTCTCGATTCTGAACACAACTGAAAGGGTTGGTCCCCAATTCGCCCCCATAAAAAAACAGACCATGAAGGGCCTGTTTTAATTTTGCCTATACGTTTTGAGTTGATATACCTTTTAGGAGCATTGCCCGAGTCTAAATATCAAATCTACAAGGAGCGATTTCCTTTGTCGAATGAATTAGAACGGGATGACTCTATTAAGTTATTACTTGATGAATATATCGACACTCATAAAACCGGCTGTGGAATCATCAAAACTAGCATTTGATGATTTCAGAATTATAACGACCTCATTTCCTGTTTGATATATATGTGCGGCTTGCGGCTAGAGTTAAGATTCCCTCAATAGTGAAGGCAAATTAACTTCGATTATAATGCAACTATCGTACTAATATATACATCAAACGAAGGCGGTATTCTATTTATTAGAATCTAGAGCTGTCATGATTAAAAACCACACTTAATAGCTCCTCCTGTTTAATAGAATACCTTAATACAAATATACTCAACTAACACATTACTACTGTGATCGGCTTAATGAGATTGTTTAGAAATCTAAGTGAGTTTGAAAATCGTCATTCTTCCATAATCTGTTGTAATAGCCTGCCCGCTATTATTCCTTAATTGAATTACAGTTCCTGCAACAAGGTTTGCTAGACCGATAGCTGTTACTTGTTGACCAACTGTGGTGCCCCTAACTACACCACTAAAAATATTAGTTCCATTGATATTTATATTAATCACAAGAGGACCAGCTTGATTGCTAGCAGCGGAAACAATTGCAACTATTTCATAAATACCGCTTTCTTGTACGGTAAAAGTGTCTGGAGCAGTATAAGGTACATTATTTACTGTCGTATTCGTAAATGCAATATTAGCATTATCAGCAACGGTTTGAGTAGTTTGATAAAGAGCAGAAGCAGTGGCTGTTGAAAGCGTTGCGGTGGCTCCCGTCACTCCTGTGGCTCCGGTAACTCCCGTTACTCCTGTGGCTCCGGTCGCTCCGGTATCTCCCGTTACTCCTGTGGCTCCGGTCGCTCCGGTATCTCCCGTTACTCCTGTGGCTCCGGTCGCTCCGGTATCTCCCGTTACTCCTGTGACGCCCGTTGCACCGGTCGCTCCGGTATCTCCTGTGACGCCTGTTGCACCGGTCGCTCCGGTATCTCCTGTGACGCCTGTTGCACCGGTCGCTCCGGTATCTCCCGTTACTCCTGTGGCTCCGGTCGCTCCGGTATCTCCCGTTACTCCTGTGGCTCCGGTCGCTCCGGTATCTCCCGTTACTCCTGTGGCTCCGGTCGCTCCGGTATCTCCCGTTACTCCTGTGGCTCCGGTCGCTCCGGTATCTCCCGTTACTCCTGTGGCTCCGGTCGCTCCGGTATCTCCCGTTACTCCTGTGGCTCCGGTCGCTCCGGTATCTCCTGTGACGCCCGTTGCACCAGTCGCTCCGGTATCTCCTGTGACGCCCGTTGCACCAGTCGCTCCGGTATCTCCCGTTACTCCTGTGGCTCCGGTCGCTCCGGTATCTCCCGTTACTCCTGTGGCTCCGGTCGCTCCGGTATCTCCCGTTACTCCTGTGGCTCCGGTCGCTCCGGTATCTCCTGTGACGCCCGTTGCACCAGTCGCTCCGGTATCTCCCGTTACTCCTGTGGCTCCGGTCGCTCCGGTATCTCCTGTGACGCCTGTTGCACCGGTCGCTCCGGTATCTCCCGTTACTCCTGTGGCTCCGGTCGCTCCGGTATCTCCCGTTACTCCTGTGGCTCCGGTCGCTCCGGTATCTCCTGTGACGCCTGTTGCACCGGTCGCTCCGGTATCTCCCGTTACTCCTGTGGCTCCGGTCGCTCCGGTATCTCCTGTGACACCAGCGGCTCCGGTCGCTCCTGTATCTCCCGTTACTCCTGTTGCACCGGTCGCTCCGGTATCTCCCGTTACTCCTGTGGCTCCGGTCACTCCGGTATCTCCCGTTACTCCTGTGGCTCCGGTCGCTCCGGTATCTCCCGTTACTCCTGTGGCTCCGGTCGCTCCGGTATCTCCCGTTACTCCTGTGACGCCCGTCGCACCGGTCGCTCCTGTATCTCCTGTGACGCCCGTTGCACCAGTCGCTCCGGTATCTCCTGTGACGCCCGTTGCACCAGTCGCTCCGGTATCTCCCGTTACTCCTGTGGCTCCGGTCGCTCCGGTATCTCCCGTTACTCCTGTGGCTCCGGTCGCTCCGGTATCTCCTGTGACGCCTGTGGCTCCGGTCGCTCCGGTATCTCCCGTTACTCCTGTGGCTCCGGTCGCTCCGGTATCTCCCGTTACTCCTGTGGCTCCGGTCGCTCCGGTATCTCCCGTTACTCCTGTGGCTCCGGTCGCTCCGGTATCTCCCGTTACTCCTGTGGCTCCGGTCGCTCCGGTATCTCCCGTTACTCCTGTGGCTCCGGTCGCTCCGGTATCTCCCGTTACTCCTGTGACGCCCGTTGCACCGGTCGCTCCGGTATCTCCCGTTACTCCTGTGACGCCCATTGCACCGGTCGCTCCGGTATCTCCTGCGGCTGCCAATAATGTATAGTCTGGCGACGTATCTGGTGTACCTGTTGGCGATGCTGTATTTACAACATAGGTTCCACCTTCAAATATGACCACTTGACCTACTGGATAGGTTGGAGATGTTGCTGGATCAAATGCCACAATGCCGGTTAATCCTACGCCGGTGGCTCCCGTGGCTCCGGTCGCTCCTATACCTGTAGCTCCGGTGGCTCCAGCTTCACCAGCAGCAGCTAACAATGTATAATCTGGTGACGTACCTGGCGTACCTGTAGGCGACGCTGAATTCACTAAATACGTACTTCCATCGAATGTCACGACTTGGCCTGCTGGATACGTAGGTGCTACCGCTGGATCAAATGCCAAAATACCAGTCAACCCTACTCCTGTGGCTCCCGTTGCTCCTGCCGGGCCTGCCGGACCCGCTGATCCTACTGGGCCTCTTCTTCCCCTCCCGCCTGGAGGACCTTGAATTACACAAACACAAGGATTTTTGCCGCAGCAAGGATTTTCCCTTAATTTCTTGCAGCTATCACACTCCCAATCATAATTTTCATAAGAACCGAACCAACTTCCTTTTTTATAATTATTTCCGAAATGAGATGTACATGATTTTCCACAATGTCTACATCTTTTCATAATTATGATCACCTCTTGGCCATACTATGTAAATAAACTAAGTTTGGTTCTGTTTCTCTAGTATTAATGATACAGGGTCAACATTAATAGATTTGAAAACTGTATAATTTTCTTTTCTTATATAGTTTTCAAAAAAACAAGTAAGGAATTACAGTACATTTATTTCCCTACACAAGAAAAATAAGATAAAGACACAAAAAGAAAAGACCTCCCCATGATCGGGGGATCTTTTCTAAATTGGGTGAAACTATAAGAGATTGCGGACATGTGGTCTATATACTTTATGTAAGCGGAAATAAAAGTGATTATTATTTATAATTGAGTTATAATCACTAGAATAATTGGTTGAAATTTGACAAAAAAAGCCCCTTTATATAGGGGCTTTTGGTTTATTAACGTAATAATTGAAGTACGTTTTGTGGCTGTTGATTCGCTTGTGCAAGCATTGCTTGAGACGCTTGAGAAAGAATGTTGTTCTTTGTGAACTCACTCATTTCTTTTGCCATGTCAACGTCACGAATACGAGACTCAGCAGCCGTTAAGTTTTCAGAAGATGCACCAAGGTTGTTGATTGTGTGCTCTAGACGATTTTGAACTGCACCAAGTTTAGCACGTTGTGCAGAAACTTGTTTAATAGCTCCATCAACGATTGCTAACTGATCATCAAATCCACCATCGTCATCAGCTGCAATTGTTCCAAATTTAGAAACATCGATGTCTTTAACAGACTTACCTGTCTCAACTGCACCATCTGCGTCTGTAACGCCTAAAGCAGCAGCGCTCATATCTTGAATGTTGACTTTAATTTGTTGTGTAGCATTTGCACCAATTTGGAATACTAAAGCATCACCAGGAGTTGCTGGGACTGCAGGTGTACCTGTACTTGGATCATCTGGATCTGTCGGCGGAGTTGCTGGTGTGCCAGGTGTACCTACTCCATTAAACGTACCATTTAATAATTTTTTTCCGTTAAACTCAGTACGATTAGAAATACCATCGACCTCTTCAACAAGCGCTGTGATCTCATCTTTAATTGCAGCTAAGTCTTCACCTTGCTGTGTACCAGTATTTCCAGCTTGAACGACTAGTTCACGAACACGTTGAAGGATGGAGTGAGTTTCAGTCAATGCACCTTCAGCTGTTTGGATAAGAGAGATACCGTCTTGTGCGTTTTTAGACGCCATTTCTAATCCTCGGATTTGTCCACGCATTTTTTCAGAGATTGCAAGACCTGCTGCGTCATCTCCTGCACGGTTGATTTTAAGACCAGAAGAAAGTTTCTCCATGTTCTTTTGGCTTGCACCATTGTTTGCTGATAAACGGTTTAATGTGTTAAGTGCTGCGATATTGTGGTTAATTCTCATTTCCTATTACCTCCGTGTAATTTTTTTTAGAGAGCTTATCTGTAAAGTCCATTTAGATGAAAGCTCTTCCTTAGAATTTTCGATTTCTAAGGCATGTGTATAGTAGTAACGCAGAGCACCTTTTGGCTCTCTTACTTACTACCGTATGTAACATCAGTTATGGCAATAATCATGAAACCTCCTTCTATTCATTCAAAATGATTAGTCTTGTCACTTTTACGAGACTAGATACCCGCCATAACAATGAGTATTATGTTACCTACTATAGACTGAACTTCCATATATTTTAGTTTGTGGAATTTGTTAAATTCACAAATTAGACACATTTAACAAGAAGAAATATCTCGTCCATGTTGTCATATTGGCTTATGTTAAGCTTGTGAAAAAACCACATTGATGTATAATACAATTGATGTATCATGCATGAATTGTAGGAGGTTGACCTTTTGAAAAGAGAAGATGCCTTAAAACTAAGAACAGATATTAAGAAAATGATTATATTAACTGGGGTTTTCGAATCTCAAAATTTGCCGAATGGACCATTTGAAAAACCTCTACCAACTTCTCAAATGATGGCGTTAGAGGAACTAGAGATGGAAAAACTAACTGTTTGGCAACTATCCAATAAACTTAGATTAGAGACTTCAACTGTAAGTAGGTTGGTAGATAAGTTAGTAAAAATGGGGCTTGTTTATCGTGAAGTAAATGAAAAAAATAGAAGAGAACTTTTTCTGCACCTCACAGAAAAGGGTCACATTACTGTTAATCGCTTAAGAGAACAATCCCTTACATTTTATCAACGTATCCTCAATAATTTATCAGAATCAGAACAAAAAATAGTTGTGGATGGTTTTGAATTATTTATTGATTCTATTTCTAAGTCTTTTGATTAAAGTGAGGTAAATCATAACCTTTGGAGGTTAAAATGAGTTTGGATTTTGAACGTCCTATTATTGAACTAAAAGAGAAATTTGATGAATTAAAGAAAATGATGAAAGAAAATAATGTAGATTTATCGTCAGAAATTCATTTATTAGAAAAACGTTTAAATAAAATGCAAGATGAAATTTATTCTAATCTTACACCTTTTCAACGAGTTCAAATTGCAAGGCTACGTAACCGGCCCACGACATTGGATTATATACCTTTATTGTTTACAAACTTTTTCGAACTACATGGTGATCGATTATATGGTGATGATAAAGCAATGATAGGTGGTATTGCAAAATTTAAAGGAATGCCCGTTACGGTTATAGGTCATCAAAGAGGGAGAAGTACAAAGGAAAATATAGAAAGAAATTTTGGAATGGCTCATCCAGAAGGATATAGAAAAGCGCTAAGACTAATGAAACAAGCTGATAAATTTAATCGCCCTATTATTACATTTATTGATACAATAGGCGCCTATCCAGGGAAAGGGTCTGAAGAACGTGGAATTTCTGAAGCGATAGCTCGAAATCTATTGGAAATGGCTACACTTAAAGTGCCAATTGTTTGTATTGTAATTGGAGAGGCATCAAGTGGTGGAGCTCTTGGCATTAGTGTCGGTAACCATATCCATATGTTAGAGTATTCATGGTACTCGGTCATTTCGCCAGAAGGAGCAGCATCTATCCTATGGAAGGATGCTAAGTATGCTCCAGAAGCTGCTGAACATATGAAAATTTCAGCAAAAGATTTAAAGCATTTAGGAATTATTGATGAAATCATTCCTGAAATTAAGGGTGGAGCACAAAATGATATAAAATCACAGGCAAACATGATTGAATCTGTGATCGAATCATCTCTAAAAAAATTGATACCATTATCCTCGGAAGAGCTTATACAACAGCGATATGAAAAGTATAGACAAATAGAGAATTATAAATGAACATATTTAAAGTCCATATTACATTTCGGAGAATTCTCCTGAAAAATTCTAAATATTTTGTAAGTAACCTCTTAAACTGGATATGCTGATACTATTTACACTGGATGAATTAAAGCAGTACCATATCATGTGGAGAAAAGAAAAACTATTAGTTGGTGACTTATGGGAAGGAGATGATCACCAATATTTATTTCATAATGGCTTTGGTGAGCCATATTATTACTCAACCCCTTCTTCCAAATGGTCAAAAATCAAAATCAAACACAAATTAAAAAACATTCGACTACATGATTTAAGACATACAATGGGTCGCTCTCCTTATAGAGGCAGGTGAGAGCATTAATGCTATTCAAAAAAGAGCCGGACAGTTCGTCCCCAATCAAAAGAAACAGAATAAATATTCGTTGCAAAAAAAACAAAAAACCCTTGCTACGCAAGGGTTTCAATGATGATTCCGACTGGGATCGAACCAGCGACCTCTCTTCCCTGTCAAGGTAGATATATGAAATCCTGTGATTATCGGCATTATCCTCTATTCACTCATAAACCTTGTTATATAAGCTTTCTTTACCCTTTTGTATACTCTTGTGTTCTTTCGTATTTTTTAAAACCCGAAAAAAATGTTACCTTTTTTGTTGCCTTTTTATACACCTGTTTTAAACTTATGACTGTATACAAATTTAAGCTTTACCACCATTAATATATCTCACTAACATGACTGCTGCGTACATAAAGAAAGCAGCAATTAAACCATTTACCATACTCCCAAAAACGACAATCAAAATCTGTCCTGCATAATCTGTCCATGTTTTATCTGGAAATACAGCAATGTTCCATATACTCACCAGCATATAGAATCCAGTCACAATAATAAACGTCCAAACAACTAACTTTGATTTAAACATTTATTTACAATCCCCCATTATCCATTTTCTTCTATGATAACATGGGTTAATAATTAATCCTCAATCAATTCATAGTCTTAGTTTCTTCTAACTCACGTTCTAAACGCTTCTTATCTTATTATCCTTTCAAAACGTGTATGAGCAATACACAGAATTGTTTTCTTCGTATGTTGAAAAATATTCTTGTTTCAAATAGCTCTCAAAGCCCAAAGCAGCTTTAACTATATTTTTACTCTTTTTTAGCATATCTCTTTGAATATCATCATCTTTCATTATTGAAATATTTTCCATAAATATTGTGTGTAATTCAAATCTATTATTCTCATATTCAAATCTAAGAACCTTCACTTTTAATCCTCCTAATTAATTTTCCTTAATTATACAGGGGATTTAGATTGAATGGAAAGAATATCATAGTTTTAAACGACTGAACGCAAATATGCGTTTTGATATAAGCGGATGTCATTTTAAATGACGGTAGGTATTTATGAGATCCCCACTGTAGGTTAAAACTACTCCCTTTGTAATACTGCAATTTACGATGAAGTAAACCCAGTATGAATAAAGGGGGCAAGAAAGAGCCTAAACAATTTCAATATCATTCTTTTTCTCATTTCTTGCAATGATAAGCAAGTCTTTAAAGTAATTAACAGTTGCTTTGCTGAAACTGTCCATTATCACCGCCAAAGAAATCATTAGATAAATAATTACAGGAACAGTGCATATCATTGCAATAGTTGCAACAATGTCTATATTAGATGTGCTAGGATCGATATCTATTTTTCTAAGAATAGCAGTTGTTGCAGCCACGATAATTGTGGATATTATTCCAATAAAGAACAACAATCTTTTTTGATCATTAACATGATTAATCCTATCCATTCGAGCAATTGCGCCTGATATATCTTCCGTATCTAATGATTTTAGAATCATCATCTTCTTTTTATATTCGGTATAATCTTGACCATCTCTAGGGAAGTTTTCTGTTAAGTAAACAATGAGTCCACGTGTACTCAACTCCACCAAATTATGCTTTAAATTTTGCTTAGTAAACTTCTATTTCTTAATTTCTCTATTTTCCTTCAGTGTGCTTCTCACTTATAGTCACCTCATGGATAATATCGGAAACTGCGCTTATGAATTGAAGGTGTGTTGAGGCTTTTTTAAAAGTCAACAAGGCTTTTTCTCTAGGATAAATCTTCTTGTTTAATATTATGTCATTATTAGTAAAAAATAGAAAATATTTTAATAAAACTGCACAATTCGACAAATTACATACAAATTAAATGTTAATATTAGGATGTCTATTAGAGATTCAATAGATACATAAATTTGAGAGGGAGTGTCATTTATGAATTTGAAAAAGATCATTGGAAGTGTTTTAGTTACAGGGGCTTTGCTTGTATCTGCTGTACCAGCGAATGCATCAGAACCAGTAAAACCAGGAGATTTAACACCTATCCGAAACAAACACAAAGGCTATGAGTATAAATGGCTTGGTTATAATAGTCAGGGAATAGCACAAGTTCGTATTTGGTTTAGAGATGATAATGGAGACTCATATCATAGAACATTCGATTGTGTTGATGTTATCAATGAAACATGTTACGTCTACAAATGAGTTTAAACCTACCCCAGATCGGGGTGGGTTTTTGTTTAATAATACCTTTTTTGTAAAGTTTTCCATCAGCACTTTCTTGCATTGTCTTCCTTGCTTCCGCTATTAATGAGATAGATTTAATCTTTCTTTCATCTAACATATTTTGCTTTACACCCCTTCCACTTTACACAGTTTTATAGTTAATTTATAATACTTCTATTAATTGGAACAGGATGATGAATATGGCACCTAAAATATTTAAAATACATGATTTTTTTATAGAATTCGAACTCAAACAAATACTGCAATACTACAATGAAATGGAAAAATACAATCAAAATTCCCTTCAGTCCTATGAAGAATACCTTGATGAAGCTACACAAGGAATGGATAAAGAAGAAGCACAGTATTACGTGGAGAGAAATGATGATAAGCTTTATGATTATGTAATTAGACATCCTCAAATGATACGTAGAACAGTATTTCTGGAGATATACTTTTCATTTGAAAACTATCTTAATTCTAAATGTAATGATCTACAAAAAGAGAAAAACCTCAATCTGAGTTATGAGGATATTCATGGCCAAGGAATTAATAGAGCAAAAACTTTTTTAACAAAAGCTTGTTTAATCACTGAGCCATTCAACACTGGTTTATGGCAAGATATTGTAGACTACGGAAAAGTAAGAAATGCTATTGCACATAATCAGTCTATAGTTAAAAAGAAAAAATACTCAAGTATAAAACAGCTTCCTGGATTAAGTGTAGAACACGAGATAGATGAATATACATTTTCCTTTATACTAGAGGAAAACTTCGTTCCAAAATGCATAGATACTATTACTGAGTTTGTAAAGATCCTTAGATGATTTTCTGTTTAGAAAAGCTGTCCTCAATTCTTTTTAAATTTACTTAACTTTGCGGTAACAGCTTTTTTCTCTTTTAATTCCTTCATCCATTCCTGTGGATCTACAAACGAGAATGTATCTCTGCATACATCGACATCTTTAATCACCGACAAAACTTCTTCAATCTCATCTTTTTATTCCTCAACAATGTGATCAATTGTTTCTTTTACTTCTTCACTTGGTTCATAAAACGGGTCTGATCTATGATTGGCCAATAGAAGAAACAGGCGTTACCAAGATACGGTTTCATGATCTAAGACACACTTGTGCAACTATCTTATTATTGAATGGCGCACCTGTTAAAGCAGTGAGTAAAAGACCGGGACATAAAATTAACACTTCAAACATATGCTCATGTACTACCTTCAACAAGCCAACAGATTGCTGATCAAATGGATGGGATTTTAAATTGACCACACTTTATTTCAGTGTGGTTTTTATTATGGCAATGTTACCTTTTTGTTTTAAGAAATACAAAAGCCACTCTCGATTATCTCAAGAATGGCTCTGTATCAACGTCTTTTTATATGATTCCGACTGGGCTCGAACCAGCGACCTCTACCCTGTCAAGGTAGCGCTCTCCCAGCTGAGCTACGGAATCGGGTTATGTATCAGTTCTGGGCTTTCTGTTACTGACAGTCTCTATTATATAACCATCATATTAAGTCGTCAATGGTTTTGTTCAAAAAAGATCAAAAAGCCGGCGGCTGTGCCGGCTTTTTTCTCTCCTTCTTTATGATTGGTTCACAAGGACGGGCTTTAGTTGATCGAGTGCTTGTTTGAAGTCACGTTTGAGGTCTTCTCCGTTTTCAACTCCGACACTTAAACGAAGCAGCCCATCTGTAATCCCTCTTTTTTCTCTTTCTTCTTTTGGCATAGCCGCATGTGACATTTTGGCTGGGTACGACAAAATAGATTCGACGGCGCCAAGGCTGACGGCGAATACAGGTAATGTGACGGCATCCACCAATTCTTTGACAGCCGCTTGGTTTTCTAGTTCAAATGAGAGAACGGCTCCAGCTCCGCTTGCTTGCTTGCGCTGAATGTCTGCCCCAGGATGATCATCTAAGCCTGGATAGTATACTTTTTTCACCGCAGGATGTTCTTTGAGGAATGTAGCGAGTTCAAATGCCGTTTGGCTGGCTTTTTCTAATCTCACCTGAAGGGTTTTTAACCCTCTTAGCACGAGCCAGCAGTCCTGCACACCAAGGACCGCACCGAAGGAGTTTTGCAGTGAATAGAGTTCGTCTCCCAACTTCTCATCTTTCACAACGGCTAAGCCTGACAGTACATCACTGTGGCCGCTTAAAAATTTCGTTGCACTGTGCAGAACAACGTCAACACCAAGATCCAGCGGACGCTGAAGCGCAGGCGTTAAAAACGTATTATCTAAGAAAGTCAGACAGTCATGCTCTTTTGCAAGCTGTACAACACCTTCAATATCTGTAATGCCTAGTGTTGGATTTGACGGTGTTTCCATGTAAATGACCTTTGTATTCGATTGAATGCCTCTTTTGACTTCATTCAAATCGGTCATATCCACAAAGGTATGCTCAATGCCAAATCGCGAAAGAACTTTAGTAATCATTCTGAATGTACCGCCATACACATCTCTTGTGACAAGGACGTGATCTCCCTTTGATAATAGAAGAAAAGCGGTTGAAATAGCAGCCATGCCTGATGCAAAAGCAAGCCCTCTCGTTCCTCCTTCCAGCGCCGCAATCGTATCCTCTAATGCTTGACGTGTAGGAGTCCCCGATCTCGAGTAGTCATATTGGCCAAATTCATCGAAGCTGCTTTGATGAAATGTGGATGCATGCTGAATCGGTACACTGACTGCACCTGTTGAACGATCTGTTTTAAACGCATTATGAACGAGTTGTGTTTCGAGTGTCCAATCGTGTGTGGTCATTTGGCGTGTACCTCCTCTTTTACTTGTGATAGTGCCTGTTTCAGATCTGCTTTCAGATCATCTACATGCTCGATGCCAACAGAGAAACGGAGCAGCTTGTTACATACACCGTTTGCGATGCGAATCTCTTCTGGAATATCCATGTGCGTTTGCGTTGCAGGATACGTAATGAAGCTTTCAACTCCGCCAAGGCTTTCAGCAAAACAAATCGTTTTCAGCTGCTTCAAAAATGGATTGACCCAGTCCTCTTTAGCTACTCGGAATGACAGCATGCCTCCCTTTCCTGGATAAAGGACATCTTGAATTTCCGGCTGCTTCTCTAAAAACTGTGCCAGTTCCTTCGCATTTTCCTCGTGCTGGCGCATTCTAAGTGCCAGTGTTTTCATCCCTCTCATTAAAAGCCATGAGTCAAATGGTGATAGAACCGCTCCAATCGCGTTTTGATGCTGGAACATGTCTTCAGACAGCTGCTCTCCTTTTGTGACGACAAGCCCTGCAAGAACGTCATTATGTCCGCCTAAATATTTGGTTGCGCTATGAATGACAATGTCCGCTCCAAGCGTAATCGGCTTTTGCAAGACTGGTGTGTAAAAGGTGTTATCGACAATCACCAAAGCGCCATGATCTTTTGCAATCTTCGCTATTTTTTGAATATCTGCTTCCTGCATCAGTGGATTTGTCGGTGTTTCAATAAAGACCGCTTTTGTGTTTGGCGTGATTTTAGAGCGTAAACAGTCTTCATCTGAAAAATCATCATAAAGAAAACGTAAGCCGTACTTTTTCCATTCGTTTTCAAACAAACGGTATGTACCGCCATATAGATCTGATGAGACGAGGAGTTCATCTCCGCTTTCAAATAGAGCCATGATCGTTTGGATTGCCGCCATTCCCGAACTGAAGGCAAAACCGGCCGTCCCTTCTTCGAGTGAAGCAATTGCATCCTCTACAAGCTGTCTTGTTGGGTTTTTCGTTCGAATGTAATCAAATCCTGTAGATTCCCCTATACCTCTATGTCTGTATGCTGTCGAAAGATAAACGGGAGGACTGACAGTGCCAGTCACCTCTTCGCTACGGTTTCCAATCTGCGCTAATTTCGTTTCCACATGTTCTGTCATTTGACACCATCCTAAGTAAAAATCTGATTTCAAAACAGAAAACCCCTTCTTCATAAGAAGAAGGGGGTTTAATCGCTTCCTCTTATCTTCCAAGCAAAAAAGCTGCTTGCTGGATTTAGCACCTTGGTACATCACATGAAGTGATGCATACCGGTTGCTGAGGTTTCAAAGGGCCAGTCCCTCCACCTCTCACGATAAGAATGTGTTGTCTGTCTGTTCTAATTCTTAATACTGTAACCCATTAAATCTCATTTTTCAAGGGGAAATGTCATGATTAATTAAAATTTTCTGTATTTTATAAAAGAATCGATGTTATACGATTTGATTGCATGTTAGCATATAGGAACAACGCTGTTTTTCATGTTACAATGAATGGAAACGTTTCACTTTATGATGAATTTGGTTAGCTGGAGGAATGGATTATGGTGAAGAAAACAGGAATCATTCAAGAAGAAACCATACAGTCAAAAGAACTTGGGGCGGATATGACCATTTTGATCTATTTGCCAGTCAATTACTCCCCCCTTTATACATATCATGTCATCATTGCCCAGGATGGTCATGATTATTTCCGCCTAGGCAAAATAGGCAGACAGGCAGAAGAATTGATGCAAAACAAAGAAATGGAACGCTCGATTATCATTGGTGTACCTTATGAAAATGTCACGGAAAGACGAAACACGTATCATCCAGACGGTACAAAGTTTGAAGCGTATAAACGCTTTTTAGCAAATGAACTGGTCCCTTATATTGATGAACACTATCCAACCTATCAAATTGGATCAGGGCGTACGTTTATTGGTGATTCACTGGGTGCGACGATTTCTCTCATGACAGCCATTGATTACCCTTCTTTATTCGGCGGGCTGATTTTGCAGTCCCCTTACGTTGACGAGTCGGTTCTAGAAGCCGTCAAACAGTCGACAGCCCTTTCTCATTATGCCATTATCCATCAAATTGGGCTTGAGGAAACCGCTGTGAAAACAACAGATGGCCAGGTGCTTGATTTTGTTCAGCCGAATGATGATTTAAAGGCCCTTCTTGAACAATCTGGAGCGGATTATTTATTTGAGACATTCGAAGGGGATCATAAATGGACGTTTTGGCAGCCGCTCATTGCGCCTTCGTTAAAAAGAATGCTCCCATATTCGTTAATCAACTGAATTTTGTTATAATAAACAATAATAAATACTTTCTTATTCAGGAGGGAACATGATGAAATACGGAGTTGTTATATTTCCATCGAAAAAATTGCAAGATATTGCGAACTCTTACCGGAAGCGTTATGATCCGAACTATGCACTCATACCGCCTCATTTAACATTAAGAACACCTTTTGAATTAACGGATCTAGAAGCGGCTGAGGTCGTCTCAACGTTAAGAGATTATGCAAAAAATGCTTCTCCTATTACGTTACGTATTAAAAAATTCAGTTCATTCGCTCCTGTAAACAACGTCATTTATATGAAAGTAGAACCGAACGAGGACATCATGGCGCTCAATGAAAGATTGTACGCAGAGCCACTTGCTGGTACACCTGAATATGCCTTTGTTCCGCATGTGACAGTGGCTCAAAAACTATCAGATGATGAGCATTCAGACGTACTTGGCACATTAAAGCTGAGAAAGATTGACCATGAAGAAACAGTGGATCGCTTCCACCTTTTATATCAGTTAGAGAACGGATCTTGGACCGTCTATGAAACATTTATTTTAGGAGAAGAGGGTTAAAGACATTTGAAAACAGTCATCGCAACAGAACAAACACAACGAGAAGATGCATATTATGTACGAAAAGAAGTATTCGTAAAAGAACAAGAAGTTCCAGTAGAGATCGAAATAGATGAACTAGAGGACAAAGCCACCCATTTTGTCATTTACAATGATGACAAAAAACCTCAGGCGGCCGCTAGACTGCGGTTCATTGAGGGATCAAAGGCAAAGCTTGAACGCATTTGTGTGTTAAAAGAGGCGCGCTCTTTCGGCCTTGGCCACAAGCTATTAGAAGCGCTAGAAACAGAAGCGATTGCTAATGGAGCAAAAGAAGCGGTTATGCATGCCCAAGTCCATGCGCTTCCTTTCTACGAAAAGAAAGGCTACAAAGCGGTTTCTGAACCGTTTGAAGAAGCAGGAATCACACATGTCAAAATGACAAAAACACTGTCTGTTTGACCAAAAGAAAAGCCAGAGCATTCAAGATGCCCCGGCTTTTTCTTTTTCATTATCGTTCGTCACAGGAGGAAAGCGCAATCATTTATATATACGTATTGATATGAATGCCCTTGCCTTCCTCCATAAACATATCTCGTACAAAACGTTCCCGCTTTTTTTGCTGTACTTTCGTTTCCGCTTCTGTCACTAAGTCCTCTTTTTTCTCCAGCTCTCTGTAAATCTTGTCATGAAAGGTGCGAGTAACCTTTGTTACTTTCGCGTAGTCTTCTTTATCCTGAGGAGCTGGACGATTGATATATTGAAAATACAGATCCGGCTGAATCGGGGCTATATATCCCATCAAGAACGCCTCCTTTGCTTCTCTCTTACTCTACTATTCCCTAATTATGACTGTTTGAAACACGCCTCATTTGATATGATTAGATGTGTTTCATTTTAAGATTGATTGACTATTGGAGGACTAGCTTTGAAATGCGCACGACGACATGATCGAACGATCTCATTACATACGTATTCGAGAGAACACTATCAATTCCTCCATGACGAGGGAAAAAAAGGACAATTATTCTGCCCATATTGCGGACAACCGGTCTTTTTTAGATTAAATATACATGATGAACCTGCCTTTATCCATAAGCATATGTCTCAGCAAGAGATCTGTGAACAAGCTGAAGAACAAACAGATCATAATCAAACGGCTGAACATGAAGAAAAGGCTTCCTATAAAGAACTTGGCGGCTTCCGTTTTCCAACCGGCAAACAGATCATCTCCCAAACGAACGAATCAAATGACTGGCAGGAACCTAGGTCGATTCAATTGAGCGATGCCTTACATTTAGAAGAGAATGAACAAGTTCATACGATCGACCTCTTTCCGAATATCACCTTTAGCACACCGCAGCTTCAAGCTGTCACACATCAAGATGGTCCGATGCTTGTGCTGGCTGGTGCCGGCAGCGGGAAAACAAGAGTCTTGACGGCTAGAGCAGCTTATCTCATGTCCCATCATCATATTCCTGCTCACCATATTTTACTCGTGACCTTCACGACCAAAGCGAGCAGTGAGATGAAAGAAAGGCTGCGTAAGCAATACCAGCTTCATCCTTCACAAGCCAGCCAAGTGGTGACAGGTACCTTCCACAGTCTTTTTTATAAAATGCTGCTTCACGATGACGCAAACAAATGGAACGGCCAGCATCTGATTAAGTTTGACTGGCAAAAGGAGCAATACATTCGAAAAGCCATTATGAATGAGGGGCTTGATGAGAAAGACTACCCTACTGATCAAGTACTGCAATCGATTGGCTATTGGAAAAATGCCTTTTTACCAGGTGAGCTTCCTGATTTGAAAGATGAAAAGGAAAAACATATGTGGACGATCTACCAATCATATGAACAGCAAAAACGAGACAACCAGCAATTTGACTTTGATGATATGGCGATTGCCTGCTTACATATGCTGACAGAACAGCCCGAACTGCTAAAACGGTATCAAGAACGATTCCAGTATATTTTAGTGGATGAATTTCAAGATATTAATCCAGTACAATATCAATTAATTCAGCTTTTAGCCGGAGAATCAGAGCAGTTATTTTGTGTAGGTGATGATGATCAAGCCATTTACGCCTTTAGAGGGAGCAATCCTGCTTTCATTCTTGAATTCAAACAGGACTATCCTTCGGCTCAGATCGTCCATTTACATGCGAATTACCGGTCTCACCATACGATTGTCGCAAGTGCTGATGCGATTATTAAGAAAAATCAGCATCGTTATGAGAAGACGTTAAAAGCCGTGCGCGAGGAGAAAATTCCTCCGACGCTCTTCTATCCATATGATGAAGAAGAGGAAGCGACGATGATTGTCGCAGATATTCAGGAGAAAATTAAAAACGGTGCAAAGCCGAATGACTTCTGCGTGCTGTTTCGAACGAATACAGGCGGCCGGGCAATTTATGAACGACTGCATCAATCGGCCATTCCGTATGAGACAGATGCCGGTGTCAAAGCCTTTTACAGCAGACGAATGGTTCGGGTTCTCCTCGCCTTTCTTTCTTTAAGTCAGGATGCAGATGATGTGGCAGCCATGAAACAGCTGCTGCCGGTTTTCTTTTTAAAGCAGCAAACCCTTAATACACTAAAAGCACTGACCATCACAGAAGATTGCTCAATGGTAGAAGCGCTTGGAAAACTGACAGATATACAGCCGTTTCAACGGAAAAAGCTGCAATCAATGGTTCCTTTGTTCCGAACGTTACGGACGTTAAAGCCATCGGACGCGGTGACATTTATTGAACAAAAGATGGGACTCGGAGATTACTTGAAAAAACGGGTGAACGATACGAATGTACTTGAAAAAGGGGCGGATGATGTACGTGATGTGAAAACAGCCGCCAAACGCTTTGAAACGATTGAAGACTTTCTCGCACATGCCGAACATATGAAGTCTGCCGAAAAGGAAAAAACAGCTGAACCCGGTGTTCAGCTCATGACGATCCACCGCGCAAAGGGACTTGAGTTCCAGACAGTATACATCACTTGTGTGGTCGATGGGGCACTGCCTCATGATTTCTCACTGGATGAACTCAGAAACGGTGATGAAGAAGCGCTGGAAGAAGAGCGCCGTTTATTATACGTTGCCATGACAAGAGCAGAACAATCTCTTTATCTGTCTGTTCCATCATTTAGACGAGGAAAAACGGCTCATCGTTCTCGTTTTTTGTATCCTCTTCTAAAGAAAAACCGTGAATTATTTACACAAAAACAACAGGCCCCCCTTTAAACGGAGAGCCTGTTGTTTATTTTTTGTTGTTCATCATTTTAGCGATTGTATTGAAATCAAGCTTTTCTTTTCCACTTGTAATCGATTGAACGATTTTGTCTTCCATTTCTTTAGGTACACGTTTGTTCGCAAGCTGCGCTACTTTTTTAATGACACCTCGAACGGTATTTTCATCTTTAAAGTTGGCATTTTGCAAAGAACCTGCAAGTTTAAACACATCATTCATATTCACACCGGTTTTGTTTTCTACGCTTTTAAAGAATTTATTATCCATTCATTTGCCTCCTCTTTATGGAGTAATCACCTTACTATATGAAAATAGGCGAGATATGTGCCTATCCTAAAGCCTTGTTTGACCAAAGAGAAAGGAAAGCAAAAGGCTTCCCCCTTGCTTCCCTCACCTTCTTACTTTTTAGTAGTTAAAGAAAGAAGCACCAACGATAATTAGGAGGATGAAAAGCACGACAACAAGAACAAATGTTGATCCATATCCGCCGCCGTAGCCACCTCCGTAGCCGCCGCAATAACCGCCACCGTAACAACTCATATTTAAGCACCTCCTCTTCTCCCTTACAAAGTATGAAAAATGAAAGAAATGGTTTGGACGATCACATAAAAAAGTGCGGAATTTTTATTTCTGCTGTTTAAAGATGTAATCTGCCTCTCTATGACGCATCATGAATGCTTCTGTTTCTTTCGCAAAAGCCTCCATCTTCAAGCCAAATGCTTTTAAGTGCTCCTCAAGATCATTCGCTTTATCCGTTAGATCCCTTTCAGCCTTCTCGTGCGCTTGTTCTTTCCCATCATGCGGTTTAGTGAACAAGGAACCGATTAATTGTTCGAATGCATCCATTCTGGTCACCCCTTCTCTCTTACATATGCATCACTCAAAAAAAGGGCAACAAAAAAACCGGATAAATCCGGCTTTTGTTTTTCTCTTCTATTATTGAGGTTTCTTTTTGTTTCCACAGCCGCAGCCAGTTTTCTTGATTTTCTTCGTATATACAGATTGTTGATTTGACTGCGCTGGATAACCTTGAAGCATATGTGACGGCGTTTCAGTTGGTTTCATCGCAACCCTTCCTTTCCTATTCCATGATAGTATATGCATTTATTGAAAGCGTGTCTGATCAGAATGCCTGTTTATTTCACAAGCTTTGAGACGATCGCTTCAATGATGCCTGCTGCTGCGGCAATCGCTAATAGTAAATTAAGCCACATGCTGATGACAGGAAAAAGTATGTATATCAGAAGTAAGGCAGCAGTGCACCATATGCCAGTACACCAATAACAGCTTAACAGTTCTCCAACCCAAGACCGCAGTCCTCCCCCTTTAATGATGATATATGTTTCGACCTCACCTTGTTCGTTTACCTCTTCCTGTTCTTCATGGAATAGACGGCGAAAAGGGGCAGTAATGGTATCAAACACAATCAGTCTCGTCAGTCTAAAGGATGCGAGGGCAAACACGACAAATGACAAAGCACCGCTCAGAAGCCTCCACCTCCTTCTTTCTTCTTTTCCGTCCTTTCTTTATATATGCAAGAAAAAAGACCGACATGATGAATCGAGCGGAAATAAAATTGGGTTGTACTTTTTCACACTTTCTGATTCCACCTTGCGTCCTTGTTGCATTAAATAATGTATAGATAAGAAAGGAGTGAAAGTATTGTCTATTGAAGAAAGTGCTGAAACATTGTATACACAACTGTTAAACGAATTAATCAGCAATTATGATGATTTCATTGAGATCAAAGATTCCGAAAATGTCACAATTCATAAAACAGATGTAACAGCTGCACTCTCCCTTCAAGCGACCGTAACGACAATCATTACTCTTTTAATCCAAATTCTTGTACCAGACGATGAAGTGGCTGCAGACATCACAGATCAGCTTTTATCCACCCAACAAGTGACAGTCCAAAAGAAAACTGTGATTCAAATCATCAACTGCCATAACATTACGATCACGTTATCAGATGCATCCATTATGAGCTCCGTCCAAATTCTCACTCAAACATTGAATGTACTCTTAGTTGAAGCCGGCATTCTTTGACCCTTTCTTTTTCTAACATGACGTATGAAAGAGGTGAAATCATCGTGGCTGAAGAGAACGAAAAAAAGGAGTTTCAAATCAATACTGATGTTGATCCATTAACGAGTCTTCTTGTAAGTGATGTGTTAAACAAAAACAATATCACCGAAGATCAGAAAGCAAATATCTCAGACGATCAAAGAAGAATGATTTTGAAATTAGTCGAGGATTTACAAAAGAAAGCAAATGATTTCGTAGAACAGCAGCAGGAGAAAAAAAGGCAGGCTGAGGCAGCAAAACAGGCGGAAGAAGTAGAGCCTGAACCAAAAGTACGTCCAAAACGAAATTCACTTCGAGAGCGAATTCAGCAGCGTCGTGATGCGCAGCGAAATAACGATTAAATAAAAATGGGTTGTATGCTAGGGTAAATGCCCGAAACAAAACCACACATTCCAGCATTTAATAAAGTAAACGGAAGGAGGAATAGAAATGGATTCTAAACCATACTCTTGGGTCGCTCTAGATCGTAACTGTACACACCACGGACACCACGGACACCACAGACACCACGACGATTGCAATTATGAAAGAAAAGCACTTTGTGACGACTATTATGATGATGAAGATGTCTTACAAGACTTTGATCAAGTAAGCTTCACAAAGCAGACATCTGAGGAAGTCATTATCGTCAGAGACTCTTGTGACATTAACGTATCTTCTGTCGATGCACAGGTTGCAGCATCTATCCAAGTAGCTGTTCAAACAGCGATCATTACCATTACAAATATCTCAATCGCTGACGGTGATTTGGCAGACCGTGTCACGCAGGATCTCTTACAAGCTGCTACTCACAAACAAACAAACCGCCAAAAACTTGTCATCGAAAATTCAAGAAACGTTACAGTCTCTACAATCGATGCGGACATCTCTATCGCAATCCAAACACTTACACAAACTCTTGTTGCGACAATCGTTGCAATCGGTATCCTCTAATGTCCAAAAGCAGAGCGAAAAGCTCTGCTTTTCCTTTTATAAAAATACAACAAATATAAATGGTCATTTACCCACACCAACTAGAGGGCGCATACATATGTTGTTAAGGACTAAAGTCAAATACCTTGTTAAAGGAGCTGAAATCCATGAGCTGCGGAAAACACCATGGCCGACATGATGAAAACTGTGTATGCGATGCGGTTGATAAGATTTTAGCAGAGCAGGAAGCTGTAGAAGATAAATGTCCTACGAGCTGCTACAGTAATTTATTAAGCCCAACAGTTTCTGGAAAAGATACAATTCCGTTTTTACTTTTTGATAAAAAGGGCGGGTTGTTCTCTACTTTCGGAAACATCGGAGGATTTGTTGACGATTGCCAATGCTTCGAATCCATTTTCTTCCGGGTTGAAAAATTACACGACTGCTGTGCTACGTTATCTGTATTAAGACCTGTTGATGTACACGGACATACGCTAAGCGTGTGTCACCCTTGTGACCCTGACTTCTTTGGTCTAGAAAAAACGGACTTTTGTATTGAGGTTGATTTAAACTGCTTCTGCGCAATCCAATGCTTAAACCCAGAGCTTGTCGACAGAGTCATGCCATCAAAAGATAAAAAGCATCATCACCACGGCTAAATCAACAGGCCGCTCATCTAACTTGTCATGAGTCAAAGCATCCCCTTCCTCACGAATGACAGCCAATCATGCGGAGCAGTCAGCATAAGAAGCGGCCGCTTCCGCATTGGTTAAAAGTAGATGCACGAGCCGGCAAAGATAGCTTGTAGATGATGACAGTGCTCAAACACTCAAACAAATTTCCTAGTATAGGAGGGTTGAATATGAGCCGCAAACATTCATGGAGCTGTGTAACAGAGGCTGTTGAAAACATTAGCGACTTGCAAAATGCTGTCAAAGAAGAGTGCCCGACCAGCTGTTACAGCAATCTCCTTTCTCCATCACATTCATTAGGTGACACTGTCCCATTTGTTCTCTTTACATCCAAATCAAAACCATTCGTCGCATTCGGAAACGTCGGAGAAGTAGATGCAGGCCCTTGCTTCAGCACTGCATTTTTCAGAGTCGAACATATCTGTGATCACTGTGCAACACTCAGCTTGCTTATCGCATTTGACAAAGACCGTCATATTTTAGATTTTACAGATAAAGATTCCTTATGTGATGTGTTCCGATTAGAAAAATCGAAATATTGCATTGAAGTAGACCTTGACTGCTTCTGCGCAATCGAGTGCCTAAACCCAAGACTCATCAACCGTAACTGCTAACAAAAAAAGTCCCTATATGGGACTTTTTTCTTTGTTAAAACCCAAGCGGGTGGATGGAAGAAATCTCTGCAATCGCTAATTCGACTGGATTTCCCCCGCCTGCTGTCCGAATGATCACAGTATCATCTTTTCGATCCATGATGATCCCTCTATATGTTTTACCATCAGCTTCAATCAGACAAAGAGCTCTTGGCATATTATGAGGCAGTCTTGTGAGAAAATCGACTTTTTCATCAATACTCATCTGACTTAAAGGTTTTTTCACTCGTTTTCTTCTTGGTTCTTCTTTTGTTTCATGAAAGACACCTTCTGGCTTGTTTCCCTCTTCTTGCTGAGACTCTCGCTTTTGTATAAGCTCTGGTTCTTGTGTGATTTCTTGTTCCTGTATAAATTCGGCTTCTTGTTTGATCTCTTGTTCTTCTTTAAACTCAGCTGCTTGTGTCATATCTCGTTCTTGTTGAAGTTTAGGCGGCTCTGCTTCTTTTTTATGCTCTATTTCTTGAGCTGCACGTTCCTCCTGCGTGCTTTCTTTGATCACATCTTTTGCATTGGTATCACTTTCTGGCTGTTTTTCTGATTTCTTTCGCTTTCTCACAATATTTTGCATGGCCGGCTTTGATTCTTGATAGCTCGGCTGAACAATATACATCAGCGGCTTTTGATTCTCATCACCTTTATTTGACATACTAATCCCTCCCGAATGATTCATTCCTTATATATATGAACGGAGGCCTCAAATCAGAAGAAAAATAAAAAACAGCATACCCTTCATCGGTATGCTGTGAGTCATGTATTCGTTTAGCGGGCAATGATATGGAAGCCAGAATCAACATGCAGATTCTCGCCTGTCATGCCGCGAGATAGATCACTGAATAAGAATAGAGCTGTATCGCCAACTTCTTCAGGAGTTGTAGTACGGCGAAGTGGTGCACGCTCTTCAATATCCTTCAGAATGGTATTAAAGCCGCTGATGCCTTTTGCAGATAACGTACGAATTGGACCAGCAGAAATACTGTTCACGCGGATGCCTTCTGCGCCTAAATCAGCTGCTAAATATTTCACACTTGCTTCAAGTGATGCTTTCGCTACACCCATTACGTTGTAGTTTGATACAACACGTTCTCCGCCTAGGTATGTAAGCGTCACAATGCTTCCACCCTCTGTCATCAATGGACGTGCTGCTTTTGCTACAGCAGTTAATGAGTATGCACTAATGTTGTGCGCCAAAAGGAAACCTTCACGGTTCGTATTCAAGTATTCGCCAACAAGCTCTTCCTTGTTTGCAAATGCAATGGCATGCGCGACACCATGAATGACTTGTACTTTTTCTTTAATTGCAGCAAAACATTTTTCGATTTCTTCATCACTTGTCACATCACATGGAAGAATGATTGAATCATCACGCTCAAGTGTGCTTGCAAGCTCTTTTACCGATTCAGCAAGACGATCTCCAACATAAGTAAAAATCAAACGAGCTCCAGCTTCATGAAGTGAGCGGGCAATTCCCCAAGCGATGCTTCGTTTATTGGCAACACCCATAACCACGATATTACGGCCTTCTAAAGAAAAGTTCATATGTAATAAAGCCTCCTATTTTTTCAAGACATAGTATTAGTACCTGATCATAATATTATCACAGATCATAAGAGAATGACAATTTCCGCTGAAAGAAAGTTTCATTTTCGCGAAAAAACCGCCCTCACAAGTGAAGACGGTTCGATTCCTTTATCGTTTGATTCTGTTTTGCTGATAAGCAAAATGGTTCGTAGGCCCGTGTCCAGATCCAATACGTAAAGGGAATTTGATGGCTTCATGGACAAAGGTTTCTGCTGTTTCAAAGGCTTCCTTTATCGAATATCCTTTCGCAATTTCAGCTGTTAATGCTGCTGCAAACGTGCAGCCTGTGCCATGTGTATGTGGTGTATCAATATATTCATTTGTGACTTCAATAAAGCCTTTGCCATCATACAGCAGGTCAGTAATCATCCCATCAGATGGACCATGGCCGCCTTTGATCACGACATGTTTTGTGCCGAGCTCATAAAGACGCTCTGCTGCCAGATAGCGGTCCTCTTTCGTCTGAATACGTATGCCTGTCAGCACTTCTGCCTCAGGAAGATTTGGTGTTACGGCATAGCTGACAGGCAGCAAGTGTGTTTTCATCGCAGAAACCGCATCTTCATTTAATAAAGAGGCTCCTCCTTTTGCGATCATGACTGGATCTACAATCAGCTTCATTTCATATTGAACCGTTTTTTCAGCTACGATCTTGATCATGTCTGCACTCCACAGCATCCCTGTTTTGACGGCATCTGGCAGTAAGTCTTCTGCCACTGCATCTATTTGACGCTCTAACGCCTCAATTGAAAGCGGGTATATCCCGTGAACACCTAGTGTGTTTTGCGCAGTAATCGCTGTGATCGCAGACATTCCGTACACACCGAGCTCCTGAAAAGTTTTCAAATCTGCTTGAATGCCTGCTCCGCCGCCAGAATCAGAACCCGCAATTGTGAATGCTTTTTTGATCGTCATTTCTTCACACCTCTCATTAGCCAATCCATTGATGATAAATGGTTCTTGCTTTGGCAATATCATTCGTACCATGAACGAGCGCTCTGCCATCTTTAAATAAGACAAGTTTAAACTCATCCTTTTGACAAGAAAGCAAATATGGATTCTCAAGCACATCCATCCCTGCCCTCTTTAACCGTAGAGCTACTTCATGTAAAGGCGGCGGTGTTTCTGCTGCACTGCGGATTTGTACCGTATTGCGGCCGCATAGTACATCCGCCTTCGCTCTCTTGTCATATGAAAGAAATGGATAAGTCTTCAGTCCACAGCTTGGACATTGCTTCTTCTTTAAAGACAAGGCCGACCGAATATCAGAACGTTCGTTTTTCCATAAATCGAAGGATTTTAATATTGGCGTCACTTGATGTCCTGTTAAATATTTAAGTGCATCTGCCACTTGATATGCCGCCACTTGCTGCACAACTGGACTAATGATACCTGCTGTATCACATGTCATGCCTTGTGCGGGTAAATGTTCAAGCAGACAGTGTAAACACGGCGTCTCACCAGGGATCACAGTGAATTGAATGCCATAACTGGCTACACAGGCTCCATAAAGGAACGGAATTTGATGTTTGACCGCGGCATCATTTGCGATCATTCTCACCTCAAAATTATCCGCTGCATCCACAATGATCGAAGCCTCACTGACAAGTTCGTCAATGTTTTGAGCAGTCACATCGATCACGATTCCTTTGACATGCACGTCACTGTTTACTTGCTTGAGTCTTTTTTCAGCCGCCACAGCCTTTGGCAGCCGATCCTTCACGTCTTGCTCCGTGTAAAGCTGCTGTCGCTGAAGGTTGCTCCATTCAATATAATCTCGGTCCAAAATGGTGACAGATCCAACGCCGGCACGAACGAGCATTTCTGCACTAGCGGTTCCAAGTGCCCCCGCTCCGATAATGACCGCCTTTGAGTCATTTAGCCGCTTTTGTCCCTCTGTTCCGATTGGCTGAAAAAGCTCTTGACGTGAGTAACGAGTGCTCAAAATGACGGCATTCCTTCCTGTGGACTGCTCGCTGTTCCATAGTTTTTCAGCGGAATACGTCCTGCCTCGTAGCCTAGTCTTCCTGATTCAATCGCGAGTTTCATTGCTTTAGCCATTTTCACAGGATCCTTTGCGCCAGAGACAGCGGTGTTTAGTAATACAGCGTCAGCTCCAAGCTCCATCGCATATGCTGCATCCTTCGGAGAGCCTACGCCAGCATCAATAATGACCGGCACCTTCGCCTGCTCGATAATAAATGAGAGGTTCAGAGGGTTTAGCAGGCCTTGGCCTGAACCAATTGGAGAAGCACCAGGCATGATGGCATGGACACCGAGTTCTTCTAATTTTCTTGCCAGCACCACATCATCAGATGTATATGGCAGCACGATAAATCCTTCTTCGAGCAGCATTTCAGATGCTTTTAATGTTTCAACTGGATCTGGCAGAAGAGACCTTGAACAGCCAATGACTTCTACCTTGATCATGTCACAAAGCCCAGAAGCCTTTGCTAAACGGGCAATACGCACTGCCTCTTCTGCTGTACTTGCACCAGCTGTATTCGGAAGCAGCGTATATCTTGATAAATCAAGCTGCTCCAAAAAATTAGGCTGAGATGCTTCAAATATGTTCATTCTTCTGACAGCAAAGGTTAAAATTTCAGCTTCCGATACGTTCACAGCTTCTTTTTGAATTTCAAATGATGGGTACTTCCCTGTTCCGAGTAATAGTCTCGATGTGAATGTTTTTCCGCCAATGTGCAGCATTGGGTCATCCTCCTCCTACAAAGTGAACGATTTCAATCGTGTCATTTGGTTGAATTTCTACTTGTTGAAACGCTTCTTTATCAATGATTTCATGGTTCTTTTCAACGATCACCACACGGTTTTCAAGCTGATAGGATGCTAGCAGATCATAGATCGTTCCATTCTCTTGATCGAAATCAACGATTCTGCCATTCAATTGAATCTTCATACGAATAGTGCCTCCTTTCGTCCAATACGAAACGCGTGAAGCCATTCCTCTTTGACCGGTTCGTCTAATATCAGGTCACGAATGATTTCTCCAGTAATCGGCGCAAGTAAAATGCCGTTCCTGTAATGCCCTGCAGCAAAAAGAATACGCTTGTCTTCTGGATGTCTTCCGATATAGGGATGCCGGTCGTTTGTCGCCGGTCGAAGGCCTGCCCAGCACTCTTCAATCGGCATCTCCTTAATAGAAGGCATAAGCTGAGACGCCTTTTGAATCACAGCTTCCATGCCGCCAAGCGTTGGAACTGCCTGCCACTCGTTTGGCTTCATCGTTGCGCCGATGACAAGCTTTCCGCTATCTCGCTGAACGATATAACAATGATCATGATAAATGGTGTGTGCGAGCGCTGGACCGTTATTCCATACAGACACACATTCCCCTTTTACTGGATAAAGAGAATGCGATAATCCGAGCTCTTCAAAAAAACGGCCAGACCATACACCACTTGCGACTGTCAGGTCATCACATGTGAATGTGCCCTTCGTTGTTCTGACAGTTAACACTTCTTTGTCCCGCTTCACTTCGATCACAGGTGTACACTCTTTCACATCTGCTCCGTACCGGACGGCCGCCTGCCACAAAGCCCTGCATACCGCGTAAGGCTCCACATGAACATCCTCTTCAATTAAACCTGCTCCCAGCATGTGATCTGTGACTTGAGGCATGCATTTTTTTACTCTGCTTGCGTCAAGCCATTTAAATGTAGACAAATGCTGCATCCGGCAAAGGGCCTGTTTCTCTTCTTCTGTAAAGGCGACCTTCATGATACCGCCAGCTGAAGTTCGAATATCAATGCCTGATTCATGCAAAAGATCGACCTTTAATTTTTCGTACAATGCCTGGCTTGCTCTGCCTGCCTGAAAGAAAACATCCTCGTGACCCTCTCCTTCAGCATGTGCACCGAGCATCCCGGCAGCTGCACTTGTCGTTTGCTTCCCTATCTCATTCGCTTCAAATAAGACCACTTGTTTTCCTGCTTTTGCAAGGTGATAGGCGATTGACACCCCTATGATTCCACCACCAATGATTGCTACGTCATAATGCTTCTTCATAAGGATTCTCCTTTACTTTTTCAGAAAATAATTGTGCCATCATACGCGGCTGATGATGAGTAAAAATCCCAGACATGACAGCGATTCCTTTCACATTAGCGTGTTTCAATTCTGGAACTCGTTCTGGGGTCACTCCGCCGATGGCCACCACTGGAATCCTTAATGCAGAAGTCAGTTCTTTCACAAGCTGTACACCTCTTGCCTGAAGTCCTGGTTTACAAGAGGTGTCATATACGTGACCAAATATGACATACTCTGCTCCATTTTTCTCTGCTGCTTTTGCTTCTTCTATCGAATGGACAGACACTCCCGCATGAAGGTGAGGGAATTTTTTTCGCAGCTCTTTTGGCGAAAAGCTGTGGCCCGGGAGATGCACCCTGTGAATATTGGTAAGCAGTGCCACGTCTACTCGGTCATTGATCACGAGCTTTTCTTTCGGCACACCTTCTAAAAGGAGATTCTTCACGAGATCAACAAGCTCACTTGCTGTTTTAGACCGTTCCCGAATATGAATAAAATCCACTTCAGACGCAATGGCTTTTATTTGTTTGATCAGTTCACCCGCAGGAAGCGAATCATTTGTCACTGCGTGGAGTTCCATTTGCACCAACCCCATCTAAGCATGCTGTTTGCCACATTTCTTTTTGATACGCCATCTCCCAGAAGTGATATTCGTAATAGCTTGAAATCACGAAATTTTCTTTCATATTGGCCCGTACATGTTCTGGTGCTTTTTCCGCTAGTTCATCAAATCGGTTCACCTGTTCGAAGACGAGTTCCTTAAACCAATCGCCTCCATATGTCAAAATCCATTCTTGGTAAATCGGATGGTCAGGTGTTGTTTGTTTCAGCTTTTCACCTACCTCATAATAGAGCCAGTAACATGGTAATAACGCGGCTAAAATCTCTTCAAACCGTCCGCTTTTTACAGATCGGTACATATGAGAGGTATACGCATAAGCAGTGGGGGAAGGCTTAAAGTTCTCAATGGCTTCATCAGAAATCTGCAGAAGCTCTGTAAATTTCCTATGCAGCGACAGCTCTGCTTCATACGTGCCCTGGGCATGATACGCCATTCTGCCCGTCGTATGTAAGTCCTCACTAATCGCAGCTCCATATGCCTGCACCTTTGCAAAATGAGTTAAATAATAAGAATCCTGCATCACGTAATAGGTGAAACGATCGAGTGAAAGAGTGCCATCTCCAATCCCTTTGACAAAAGGATGCGTAAAGCTTCCATTCCACCATGTTGCTGCAGCCTCTTTACATTCTGTTGAAAACGTCATATTCCTCTCCTCCTGTTTTTCCATATAAAAAAGCCACTTTCCGCGTGGAAAGTGGCTTGGAATTTGTAAAAAGTATAGTCAAAAACCGCACCACTTCCCTACGCAGGTATGAACCTGTTCAGGTAATGAGGGTCTAAAAGTCGACACTTTTATCTCAGCCCTTTTAAAGGACTCCCCTAGTGGATCAAATATATGATGTTGTACCTCTATCTTAATCAGGAATTGTTCATTGGTCAAGGGTTCATTGTCATTCTAATTGGGCTCTTAGTCCTGCCACATACTCCCGGGAGCCCGATACAAGCACACGGTCGCCGTTTCTAAGTGTCGTATCTCCATGCGGTACTAAGCTGTCTACCCCTCTGAAAATACGGACAAATACCAAATCACCGGTGAAAGGAAATTCTCTCAGCATGACATTATGATAACGATGATTGTTCATTTGAATTTGATACAAAGAAGAATCCTCATTTGTTAGCAATCGAATCGCATCAGGTGCTTCAATCAAAGCTCTTAGCACCGTTTTAGATGAAAGGAAAGTAGAAAACGTATCAATACCCGCTTCCTTCAAGGTCAGCTCTGCCTCAGCTTTGTTGACACTTGCAATGACTTGCTTTGAACCTTCTTGTTTTGCAAATAAAGCAATTTCCTTATTTTTCGTCTCACTGCCTGTTGCGACGACAAGGACATCCTCTTGACCGACGCCTGCCTTTCTCAGCGTCTCATCGTCGTATTGTTCAATTGATTCGACTTCAAAGATAGAGTCTGCCAGCAGTGCTTCCTTATTTTCTTGAAAAACATGCAAAATCCGAATGTCATATTCATCCTGATGTAAATCAAGTGTGACAGGTAAGGTCAGCTGATTTGCACCAATAAAGGTCACACGCTTCTTATGGCTTTCCGCTTGTTCTTTTTTAAACAGCGCTTTAAACCAAACAGGTGTTAAAATACTCGTTAACACAGCAACTAAAATCAGCGCTCCTGACATTTTATGATCAATGACCCCGAGCCGCTCACCAATCGTTGCAGCTGCAATGACGAGTGATAGCGTTGAAGTTAATAAAAAGCCGGAGCCAATGACCTTTTTCATGTCATACCATTTTTTCAAATAAAGAATCGGGATGAGCTTACTCATAAGCAGCGCAATAAACAGCAGCGGAATCATGATCATAATCGTCGGGTCCTTAAACAGTGCCCATATATTCAGATCTACTCCGACCATCACAAAAAAGATCGGGATTAAAAATCCATAGCCAAATGAGTCCAGCTGCTGAACGAGCTCTTTATTTGGTGAAAGAAGGGACACAAGCACACCAGCTAAAAACGCCCCAAGAATATTTTCAGCCCCGAGTGATTCAGATAAGGCAACTAAGACTATAATGAGAGTAAAGATTGCCCTTGTCCCAATTTGCACGGTTCCTTTAGACATCGACTGAAAAATTGACTTTGTCTTAAATACGCGGCCAAATAAATAAAGAAGAATGCCTGCAGCAAATAATAAGAGCAGGAGCCACATGTTCCCTGTTCCATCTCCATAAATGGAGGAAAACACAGCAAGTAAAATCATCGTGACTAAATCAGCAATGACAGCTACAAGCAGAATGATTTGACCGATATTCGTCTGCATCAACTTTTCCTCTTTTAAGGTTGGTACCACTACGCCTAATGAGATGGTAGAGATAATGAGCGTCATTAAAAAGGCATTTTGGATAAACCCTGCGAGTACAAACGCATAGGACAGGATAAAGGACATACAAAATACCCCAAGAAAAATCATGGTGGCTGCTTTAAATGTATTTGGTTCTTTTAAACCATTTGGAAGTTCTCGTGCTTTCTTCTTTGACTCAAAAGAAGAAAAATCTATTTCAAGTCCACTTAAAAACATCAGAAAAATAAAACCGAGCATGGATAATGTATCTAACCACGCATCATGTTCGACAACCAGTTGAAGACCGCTTTTCCCAATGATGAGCCCCATGATGATTTCAGCTACAACGACCGGAATGGTTAGCTTAAATCGGTGCAATAAAATAGGGGTGAAAAAGGCGACAATAATAACGACAACGAGTGATGAAACAGATGTATGCTCCATTGGCTAAAGCCTCCTAACATTCATGTTTAATTTTTTAAGTCTTACGTTAAAGCATTGATTCTAACAATTGCCCAAATGAAATGAAAGCCATTCGTTATATTTTCTAAAATTCAAACTTCTTTATACCCGATGAATGGATGAAAAAACCAGGAGGAAACCTTATGAAATTCGATATTATTGGCGATATCCACGGCTGCTACGAAGAGCTGCTTACCCTCATACACAAACTAGGATACGAACTCAAACATGGATTACCCGTCCATCCTGATAAGAGAACGCTGGCCCTTGTTGGTGATTTAACAGATCGAGGACCTCAGTCAATAGACGTCATGCGGTTTGTCATTCATGCCTATTCACACGGCGCAATCCGCTATGTACCTGGCAACCATTGCTTTAAGCTTTATCGCTACTTAAAAGGAAATCCCGTCAAATTGCTTCATGGCATCGAAACCACAGTGAACGAAATAAAAAAACTGCCAATTCATGAGCAAAACAAATTGTCACATGAATTTAAGCAGTTATTCGAGAAGGCTCCGCTTTATGATGTACTCATTCCTGATGAGCTGATTATTGCACACGCAGCGATGAAGGAAAAGGATATTGGAAAAAAGCCGAATAAACAGATGCGCTCCTATCTACTATTTGGTGCCGTCACAGGAGAAACATGGCCAGATGGACGGCCTGTTCGGAAGGATTGGGCAAAGGAGTATTACGGAAAACCGTGGATTGTGTACGGCCATACACCAGTGAAAGAACCTCGATTCGTTGGCAGAACGGTCAATATTGATACAGGCTGCGTATTTGGTAACCAGCTGTCTGCCCTCACATACCCTGAGCTTAAAACGGTCTCAGTTCCTTCATCTATGCCTTATGACGATTCAAGGTTTCAGCATTTCACATCATAAAAAACCCGGTCCCGCGCTGCAGGTGACCGGGTCTCTCTATTTAAAGAAGCAATGATTTCATGTCATCAGGAAGCGGAGCTGAAAATGTCATTTGCTCACCTGTCATCGGATGAGGAAACACAAGAGTCTCACTATGCAGTGCCTGCCGGTCTATCCGCTCGGCCGTTCCGCCATACAGCGTATCTCCGATGAGCGGATGCCCAAGAAATTGCATATGAACACGAATTTGATGTGTTCTTCCGGTTTCAAGTGAAAGAGACACGTCCGACATGTTCAACTCAGCGATTACCGCTCGCACGGAATAATGCGTCACTGCCTCCTGCCCAGTATCATCAACCATCCGCTCGATGATACTATCCCCTTTTCGGGCAATTTTTGCAGCGATCGTTCCCTGTTTTTCTGTGATCATGCCATGTGTAAAGGCTCTGTACGTTCGTTTAACCGCCCCACTTTTTTGCGCCTTTGATAAAAGGCTATGGGCAAAGCGATGCTTCGCCACGAGCATGACGCCAGATGTATCACGATCAAGGCGGTTCACCAAATGAACCGTATGCCGAACAGACTGCTCTGCATAATGATGCAGCAATCCATTCGCAATACTGTGCTCAGGATGCTCCCGAGAAGGGATCGAAGGGATATATGGCCTTTTATTCAGCACAAGGACATGCTCGTCCTCAAATATAATATCAAGCGGAATTGGTGCAGGCTTCAGCCCTTCACTCACTTTTTCCTCGGGAAATAAAATGGTGAGCCTGTCGCCTTCATGCAGCTCGCACTTCACGGTGACATGCTCTCCATTGATGAGGAGGTCACCACCAGCGAATTTAATATCTGTCAGCATTCTTTTCGAAATGCCAAGATCAATTAAATATTCCTTTAAAAGCAGCCCTTCTTCTTTGGCTGTCATGGTTTTGTTTAACGTAAAGTATTCCAGCGGGAACAACCTCTTTCTTATTCTCCTTTTCCGATAAAGGAATCTTGCACCCTTTTCCAAAACGGAAACGGTCTAAATCTGGCAAAACGGACATTCTCGTCTGCCACCCGGCATTGAATGGATTTGACGTCTTTATGAAGCAGTGTCAAATGATCAATGGTCACCTGAAAATCGACATCATTCCTTGGTTTAATCACACAAGTATGGTGGTCAGGCAAAATAAGCGGTGAACCGACCGTCCGAAACACTCTGTTGTTGATTGAAGCCATTTCTGCCAGCTGAATGGCTCTAATGGAAGGGTGAATAATGGCACCACCCAGTGCCTTATTATAGGCCGTACTGCCAGATGGTGTAGACAGACAAAGACCGTCACCTCTAAATGTTTCAAACAGCTGACCCCTAATTTCAACATCTGCCACAAGTGTCCCTTCCATGCTTTTAATCGTACATTCATTCATCGCTAAATATTTCTCTTCTCTGCCGCCGTCGTTGTATCTGACAATGACTTCTAAGATCGGATATTCCACAATATGATAAGGTGTTTTCGCAATGGCTAAGACAAGTTTTTCAATTTCACTTGGCACCCAGTCAGCATAAAAACCGAGATGACCTGTATGAACACCGACAAAAGCTGTTTCATCTAGACGGTCGCTATAACGGTGAAACGCATAAAGAAGGGTGCCGTCTCCACCAACCGTAATGACAAGATCCGGTTCCTCTTCATTTAGTTCCATACCAAAATCCAATAAGTAGGTCTGAATTTTGCTTTTGAGCGTGTCAGATACAGAATTCCCTTTTGAAGAAACTGCAAATTTCATGAATTCTTCTCCTTTTCCACCTTGCTGCTATGAGAGGGCAGCATCATATTTGATCAAACTGGCTCAGCTGTCGTTTTTCTTTTTCCGGGAAAATGCCACTTGTGCTTCTTGAATTTCCCCTCTGATTTCGGACATTTCTTCATCGAGACGAGATGCTGCCTCAGATGCTCTTTGAAGGCGCAGCTTGACCTTCTCCGGGATATTCCCGCTATATTTATAATTCAGAGAATGCTCAATGGTCGCCCAAAAGTTCATCGCAAGCGTACGAATTTGGATTTCGACGAGGAGCTGTTTCTCTCCACTTACGGTTTGCAGCGGATATAACACAACAAGGTGGTACGAGCGGTATCCGCTTTCTTTATGTTCTGCAATATAGTCGCGTTTATCTACAACCACAAAATCTTTACGTGACTGGAGCATTTTTTTCACGACTTGTATATCTTCTACAAACTGGCACATAATGCGAAGCCCAGCAATATCCTGCATCGTTTCAATCTCATGCATCGGGATGTTTTTACGCTTTGCCTTTTCTAATATGCTGGCAACGGGTTTCACTCGGCCTGTGACAAACTCTACTGGTGAATGGTCATCCTCGAATTCATACAGCTTTCGAATGCCTTTTAGTTTCACTTTTAATTCTTCGACTGCTTGTTTATACGGTGCGAGGAATTGATCCCATTGTTTTTTGTCCATGAAACTTCCCCCAATTCCATATACCTAATTATTTCAGAGGAATGTGCTTTTCACTTTCTCTTCCATATCTCCGTAATTGGCATTGTCTTTAATATTGTCGATTAAATAATGTAATTCCTGTTGAAGCTGAATGAGTTCCAGCGATTGTTCATCCGATGCCAAATAGACAGGGATGTCACGATTCATTGCTTCTTTTAATGGAGCCCATGTATGTTCCCCTAAAATAAGATACGAGAAGGACTCCTCGGTTTCAAGTATGTAAACGAACGCAAAGTGATCAGAATCAACAAGCATTTGTCCTGATGCTTTTGCTTTTTGGATTTGCTCTTCTGACTGGATTGTCAAAATTAGCCTGTCTTCTTTTAAAGTTGCTTCTGTGATTTCAATTCTGTTTTGCATCATGATCTCCTTTACAACAAAGTACAGCTTTATTTTATCATATCAAGTTCAATATTGATAAACCGAACTTTTTGAGAAAATCCTGTTTTTCTCTTTTAAATGATCCTTTCCCATGATTCTTCATTTATTTTGGTCCACACCTAAAGAAAATAAAGAGAAAAAACAGTCTTTTACTGGTGAACACACTTCATGTACAATAATCATATTTCCTCTAAATGAAAGGTTGATGTCAAAATGGCACAGGAAATTGAAATAGAACTAAAGCAATTATTAATGAAAGAAGAATTTGAACAGCTGAAACAGCATTTTCAATTGAAGGATGCAGATTTCCATACGCAAACCAACTATTATTTTGATACACCTCAATTCGATATAAAATCTCAATTGGCTGCATTAAGAATGAGAGAAAAAGACGGTCATTGGGTTCTTACATTAAAGGAACCGCACGAGATAGGCTTGCTCGAAACCCACCAAACGATCGCTCCCCCATCACAATTTGACGATTTTGAGCTGCCAGAAGGTGAAGTTGCGGACAGATTAGACCACCTGAACATTCAAAAGGATCAAATTGTGTACTTTGGTTCGCTTGAAACGTCAAGAGCAGAAAAAATGATCGAAGAAGGCTTAATTGTTTTGGATCACAGCCGATATTTAACAGTAGAGGACTATGAACTTGAATTTGAAGTGAGCGACCTGGAAATCGGACAAACCGCTTTCTCCGCATTGCTCCGAAAATTTCATATCCCAGTACGAAACACGAAAAACAAAGTCGTTCGTTTTTATGAAGAGAAAATGAAAACACAGAATAGATGAATTCCTTGAAGGAGGAACATGATGAACGTCAATCAACTTCAATCCTTTATGCAGCTTCAAGCGCTTAAAACGTTACAGACAGATCCAGCACAAACGCAAATGTCTGCCGGTCAAGAATCAAATGCCCAAGCTTCATTTCAATCGCTGCTGCAAGATTTTTTAGGCGGATCAGAATTATCACGTCTCCCGCTTTCCATCTCAGCTTTTATGGGCACGGACACATCAACGGCTCCTAACACGCAATATGCACGTACAAACCCATATTTATCTGCCACTTCCGGCAGTGAGCAGCTTCAGGCCCAATCTTTGTATGCAAATGACAATCAATTAAATACAGCGAATGGCATTGGAAATGTCTTAAACAACAGCTACACACCGCCGCTTCAAGAGGCAGTCTCAAGCGGTTCATCATCAAAAGAGATTAATCAAATCGTGTCACAAATGGCTCAAAAGCATGGCGTTCCCGCAAAACTGATTCACGCGGTCATCAAGCAGGAATCCGGCTATCGCGCGAATGCTGTCAGCCACGCAGGTGCGCTTGGGCTCATGCAGCTCATGCCATCTACTGCTAAGTCACTTGGCGTAAAGAACGCCTTTGATGCGGCCCAAAACATTGAAGGCGGTACGAAGTATATAAAACAAATGCTTCAGAAATATAATGGAAATGTCTCACTCGCCTTAGCTGCTTATAATGCAGGCTCAGGAAATGTTGATAAATACGGAGGCATTCCTCCATTTAAAGAAACACAAAATTATGTAAAGAAAATCACAGCTCAATATTTCGCTTAAACCGAAGAGAATAACCTCATAAATATATTTAAATATTGCCTTCTATTATAAATCGAATTTACTAGCTTGTAGAGAAATTAAAATATTTCTACAGGCTTTTTTATATTTTTTTAAAATATGATCTACATTTAAATTATGTTTAAAAAACTCTAACCTTCTTAGTTAGAAGAACTTACTTGCTGTATTCTCCTTAACTAGACCTTTCCACATAGTTTAAAGGAGCACGCTTTTCTATTAATTAGTTACAAAAGCAACTTTAAGCTGATAAATACATTAAATCCAAACTTCCGATTTCCTTCTACACTCCAAAAAATAAACATTTTTACTTATAATGTATTTACAAAATAGAACAAATGAATTATTATTTTTATGAATAGAGTAAATTTGGAAAAGAGGTTAATTTATGAGATTAAATTTAAAAAAGACAGTGACTATTTTCGGACTAACTACTGCACTAGCACTGGTACCCTTCACAGAGTCTAACGCCACTACATTATCAAAAAGCAAAAACTTAGAAATAACTTCTGTAAAACTTGCTAAACCACTAGAGTATGATTTAAAAGAAGAGTATTTTATGTCTGCTATGTATAATCCTTACGACGGAAAGGATTATACTCAAACTTCCAAAAAGACATATAAACACCAAAATTGGTCAACAACCGTTAAAAACAATAGCTCAAAAACAGATAGTGTTACAAGGACAGTAACTAGATCAAGATTTTCCAATGGATCAGTTGGAGCTTCAGGAGAAGTTGGAGCTAATTGGAAATTAGTTACTGCGAAAGTTGGTATCACTGCGGAAAAATCATGGGGAAAATCAGATAGTATAAAAGTTTCCTATAAATGGAATATACCAGCTAAATCTACTACTACAATTAAAACAGGTTCAAAAGCTGTTCAATCTATAGGGCAAATCAAAGAATATAATAGAGGAACTGTTGTTAAAAGAACGGCTGTAAATGTAAAATATACTTACGGAGAATATTCAGATAAGTCTTCAAAAAAAATTAAATAATATATGAAAACCAGAAAATTTTTCTTATTCGCTCTACTTATTATCGCACTAGTCGGTTGCAATGTTAATAATTCAAATGATAATTCTAGAGTAAACAACGATCCGGATTTAACTGAACCGAACCCTGGTAGTACTTCCGAAAGTTATACATCCATTCGAGAGTTCCAAGAGTTATTCGGTCAAAGTTTAAAGAACGACTTTTTAGAGATTAAAATTAGCAAATATATACTTACTTTAAGCATGGATATATCTATGGATAGAAAATTATTGAAGAAATTACAGAATACAGCTAATGATTTTTCATTCAATTTCGCTGATATAACCGGCAATACAGAAATCAGTAATTCTTTACTCCATCAACAGAAATATGTTAATGGGAATTTACTAGTGAAACAGCTAAATAAAAAAAATAATCATGTCAAAATAATTCAATATCTTCCTCTCCAAAAAAATTTAGATATTGAGCAATTAGATTATCTTAAAAAACCAGAGAATTACGAATTCCAAATTTTAGACGAGAATGACGATCCAGTATTTATTTTAGCAGGATTAGATTTAAGAACTATGGATAACCCATAAATTTCATTATTTATTCACCACTCTTTAGTTAGGGTGGTTTTTTCTTTGAAAAATTAACAAATTTAAATAATATTTATAACAAATCCAACTTCAAAAAGAAAGAGACTGTTGCTTTTTTATTTATTTCCCCCTAATTTAACAGGGTTATGTTATGATATGGTCAATTGATCACGGAACCCGACTCTCACTTTATTTCGAGCAGACCAAAGCGGTTTGTTTGTGGAATCGAGTTGAGGTTGTTAAAATAAGTACAAGAATAGAAACAATAAAATAGAACAAACTGAATATCACTTTTGAAATAAATGAAATGCGCAATAGGGTGAGTCATCCTATTAACTACGAGTAAAAGGAGTAGTCAACATGGTACAATCGTTTAACGCACCTTACGAAGCGGTTGGAGAGGAACTTCTATCGCAACTTGTTGATACTTTTTATGAAAATGTAAAGTGTCATCCTTTGCTTCATCCTATTTTCCCGGATGACTTAAAAGAAACAGCAAGAAAACAAAAACAGTTCTTAACGCAATATTTAGGCGGACCACCGCTTTATACAGAGGAGCATGGCCACCCAATGCTGCGGGCGAGACATCTCCCTTTTCCGATTACTGAGAAGCGGGCTGACGCATGGCTTGAATGCATGGAGGATGCAATGGATCAAGTAGGACTAACCGGCGATATTCGTGACTTTTTATTTGAGCGGCTTTCTCTGACGGCTCGCCATATGGTCAATCAAACACCTGAAAAGGATGGACGATCTTGAGCTGCAATACGCACGATCAATATTTCTCACACTGTCACGGACATCCTCAAAAGCCGATTGAAATCTATGTATTCATTGATCCTCTAAGCCCAGACTGCTGGTTATTAGAGCCATCCATTAAAAAATTAAAAATGAAATATGGCCGTTTTTTCACTTTACGAACGGTAACAAGCTCTAGTATTAATGCATTGAATCGGAAAAGAAAGAAGCATTTACTGACTGAAGCATGGGGAAAATTTGCCACTAAAACACAGACCAAAAAAGAACAAATACTGTCTGAACAAATTGTGACATCACCCTACCTCGCCTCACTCGCACTAAAAGCGGCGGAGCTTCAAGGCAGAAAATGCGGAATGAAATTTTTGCGTCTCATTCAAGAATCACTTTTTTGCCATCAGCAGGATGTCACAAGTGAGCAGGTGCTGCTAGAAAATGCAAAAAATGCTGGTCTGGACATAGAAGAATTCCAGCGTGACATTCATTCTCAAAGTGCTGTTAAAGCCCTACAATGTGATATGAAAATTGCAGCTGAAATGGACGTTTCTGAGCTTCCAACCTTCGCCTTTTTTAATACCGTAAATGGAGATGAAGGATTAAAAATTTCAGGTGCCTACTCTTATGATATATACGAGGAAATCCTTTTTGAAATGATTGGTGAAAAACCAACACCTTCAGAACGGCCTCCAATTGAATGGTTTATTGCTTACTTTCAATTTGCTTCCGCAAAAGAGATAGCCGTTGTCTATGACTTGACGCTTGAAGAAGTTGAACGAGAAATGAAGAAGCTGGCTTTCGCTCAAAAGGTAGAACGTGTACAAGTACAGCAAGAAATGTTTTGGCGCTATAAAGAAAATGATCACCATACAGATCTTGATGTCTATCGTTGTGAGAATGAACATGGGTGCTGACCCATGTTTTTTCTTTACCTCTATCAAGAACATTTGTTCTATTTATAAGTACGAAGAAACCGCGCCGGGATAAGCGCGGTTTCACTATGTCTTAACGACAACAAAGGGGATGGGAGAAATTTTTCACGGTCAAACAAAGGGGTAATGTTTGTATGTGATTAATTTCACATCTGTAGTATATCAAATTTTGTCGACTTATGACAACAGATATACTATATGTTCATATTTTTGTCACAAAACATAAGAGGGTTGTCACTTTCATATAGTGAAAGTAACAACAAAATGGGGGGATCTGCATGCGCAGCACAACTATTGGACTTGTTGCCATTGGCTTATGTTTCTTTTTAAATATATTAGGCTTAATGAAGATGCTTCCTCTTTATTTGACGTCTCCACTCTTATTTGCTTCGATTCTTTTTACGCTTTATCGAATGAATCACCGTAAGACCTTTAGAGGTTTTAAAGGTTGATGATTGATAAGGAACGGCCTCGACATCTGAAGAGGTCTTTTTTTATGAGAAAAAAACTCCTGTCAAAAGATGAGATAGCACTCACACATCTGACAGAAGTCTTTTCATTACTCACCTGTTTTGGAGATGAGCTCTTCCATTTCTTTTAGTTTTTCTTCGAACAATTGACATGCCGCTTCGATTGGTTCCTTAGAAGCCATATCAACACCTGCTTTTTTCAGCACATTGATTGGATAATCAGAGCTTCCTGCTTTAAGGAAATCTGTGTAGCGCTCTACCGCAGGTTTTCCTTCTTGTAAGATTTGCTTGCTTAATGCCTGCGCAGCACTATAGCCTGTCGCGTATTGATACACATAATAGTTGTAATAGAAATGAGGGATTCTCGTCCACTCTAATCCAATTTCCTTATCAACCACCATGCCGTCACCAAAATACTTCTTGTTCAGATCGTAATAAAGGTTTGTCATAAATTCTGGCGTTAAAGCCTCTCCTTCTTGTGCTTTCACATGAATAAGATGCTCAAACTCAGCAAACATCGTTTGTCTGAATACCGTTCCTCTAAATCCTTCTAACAAGTGGTTTAACACATACAAACGCTGCTTTTTATCCTCTAAATGATTAAGCAGATATTCGCCTAGTAACGCTTCATTTGTAGTGGAAGCCACTTCAGCTACAAAGATACTATAGTTTCCATACGGATATGGCTGGTGCTTTCTTGTATAGTAGCTGTGGACAGAGTGACCAAATTCATGAGCCAGCGTAAACAAATTATCAATATTATTTTGCCAGTTCATGAGGATATATGGATTTGTACCATAGCTTCCAGATGAATACGCACCGCTTCGTTTCCCTTTATTCTCATAAACGTCTACCCAGCGATTGTCGAGTCCTTCTTTTAACACGGAAACATATTCTTCTCCTAATGGCGCTAGCCCTTTCAGCATGTAATCCTTTGCTTCATCGTAGGTGAGTTTCATGCCAGCATCTTTCACAAGTGGTGTATACAAGTCGTAATTGTGCACTTCATCAAGCTTTAATACCTTTTTACGTAATTCAATATAGCGGTGTAATAACGGTAAATATTGATGAACTGTATCAATTAGATTGTCATACACTTCTTCCGGGATGCTGTTTCGAGATAGTGCTGCTTCTCTTGCCGATTGATAATTTCGTACTTTTGCATAAAAATTATCCTTCTTAATCGAACCGCTCAGTGTAGAAGCAAGTGTGTTCTTATACTGATCATACGTTTTATACACAGCTTTAAAGGCATTCTTTCTCACTTCACGATCATCACTATTTAAAAATGTGATGAAGTTGCCGTGGGTAATTTTCTTTTCCTCTCCATTCTCATCCTTTACAGAAGGGAACGAAATATCGGCGTTGTTAAACATACTAAAAGTAGTAGATGAAGATGAAAGTGGTTCAGATGCCTCAGCTAATAAAGCTTCTTGCTCCTCACTTAAAATATGTGGACGCTCTTTATTAATTTCTTCAAGAGCATGTGAATACAGTTTTAATTCTTCTTTTTCCAGAATGAATTGCTGCAATTTATCTTCTTGAATCGATAAAATCTCTGGAACAATATAAGCAGATGTACTAGACAGCTGTGTAAATAGATTTGATGCCTTATCATTTAACGCCTGAAATGATGAGTTCGTTGTATCTTCATCATATTTCATGTGCGCATATGTATAAAGCTTGCCAAGCTTTTCAGAAAGTTGATCCTGAAAGGTTAGGGCTTCATACAAGACATCAGCAGAATGGGCCAGCTTGCCTTTAAATTGGGCCAGCTTCGGAATTTCTTTTTTGACCGCTTCGAATTCCTTGTTCCATGCATCGACGCTTTCAAAAATATCTTCAAGACGCCATTTGTTTTCTTCTTGTACTTCGCTTCTGTCTGGTAAATGATTGTTTTTGTTTTGTGAAGTCATATGAATCCCCCTTGCATGAGTTGTGTTGAACCAACCTTTCGGAAAGTGAAAAAAATTGGTGTTGTATTTATCTTCTTTGTTTTGAACTATATTTGTCAAATCATATGCAGAAATAAATACCAAACAGACTAAAAAAATGAGAAAAAAGCGTTTCTTTCGATTCAATAGCAGCACCACCTTTTTCTTATCATGATCAAAGTGGTCATGAAACATGCTAATGAAATAAGAAAGCATCCCGTTTTAACACTTCATCTGCTGTTCGTATAGGCATTTGATTCGACGATACTTCATAATTACCCTCTTTCGTCATATGTAAAAACCCTTGTCTAATAAGCCCCTTTACATATGCAGTGATCACCTCTTTTATTTCTTCTCTTGAAACATCGCCATATCGGAGTTTTACTTCTTTCATTTGCACACATCGATTGATTTCCATCATCAGCTGTTGAAGCGTCACTCTTCCGTTTCCTTTTTTCCTCACCATCCAATCATAGAGACATCCCTGCCAAACATACACGGGACTTGTAAAGATATACGCTTCTTGCAGCGGGATAAATAATTCAGTTGGCAAAAAAGGGAATGCTGTTTGATGATGCTCATAAAAGATATCTCTCAAACGTTTGCTTTCATTTGATAAAATGCGAGGAGGACGCTGCCTAAATTGCTGTATACATTTAAGCCATTGTTGATTTACTTGACGCTTGCTTGAGGGCGGGGATAGGAGTGCCGGAAGTTCGCGGTATGCTGAAGGTGGTCTGACAGTCATTGCGGCACATACTTTTGTAGGTTGAAACACGAGGAATTGATCAAGATGGATGAACCGATTCTGGATCGGGCAGAAAAAAATCAACCGCCGCTTCTCTGATTCCCTTAAAATTCCCCAATGAATGGAAGAGAAAGAAAAAAGCTGGGCAGATTTTCGTTTTAAACGATTTGCCCCTATCATCCATATAGGTAAGAGTCCTGCTTCACGAAAACCTGCTGTTCTTCTGCGCAGCTCTTGCCGGGAAATATTTGCACATTGAAATTCGATTGCATAGGCTGCACTCCCTGTAGAGACGGTCACATCAGGACGCTGATGGATCTTTGACATATACTTTTCCAGCGCCGGTTTGTATCCAAGCCGCCTAAGCCAATTCATAATGGCTTCCTTCCCCGCCTGATGATAAGCCGTTTCACCTGAGGCTAACGGACATGCTGTCAGCTGTTTATGCGCAAAATGATAGACACGATGCTCCCCTAGCTTTAATTGCACCTCCTCCCTGCATTCAGGACAATAAAATTTGCACGTCGTTCTTACATGCTCCAGCCGGCTTTTCGATAGATGATGTGTAATTCGGATAAGCTTACCGTTATCCATAATTGCTGCATTCATTCAGTTCGCCCCTTGCTCTTTGATGTCCGTATTATAGCTTGTTCGTCTTTAAGGAAGCGAATAGACAAAATGAATTTTTATCGTGTCAAAAGATGATTTTACTGATCATTTCCTCAGTAAAATCAAAATTCCCCCTTATAGAAAAGGGGGAAAATACAATCTTTATAAAAGTGGTGATAATAGTCTTGCTGTTGATTCAAACAGTCTGACCCTCAATGGTCTCTTTGCAAACTCTTCTGGAACAATTTCATGTGACTGCTCTAAATCACCTAAGAAATCGTTGACGAGCTTCTCTGTGCTTTTCGTTTTATAAAGGAAGGCATTCACTTCAAAGTTCAAATGAAAGCTTCTCATATCCATGTTTGCCGTTCCAATCGAAGCCAGCTCGCTATCCACAATAATAAATTTACTATGCATAAAGCCTTGATCATACTCGTACACTTTTGCACCTGCGTCAAGAAGCTCCGGGAAGTATGAACGAGACGCATGGAAGACAATTCGTTTATCAGGATTCTTTGGCGCAATAATCCGTACATCTACTCCGCTCAATGCGGCAATTTTCAATGCGGACAAAATATCATCATCCGGCACAAAATACGGGGAAGCGATCCAAATGGACTTTTTGGCGGAGATGATCATGGAGAAAAAGAGATTTTTAATGACCTCCCACTGCTTGTCAGGTCCACCAGCAATCATTTGTACGCCTTCTGTTGTACTTTCAATGTGGGTAAAATCTTTGAAATAGTCCACACCTGAGCATCTTTCATTCGTCATATAATACCAATCCTGCATGAAAATCTGCTGGAGGTCACGAACAGCTTCGCCCTTAATCATCAGATGGGTATCACGCCAGAATCCATATTGTCTGCTTCTGCCCATGTATTCGTCTCCAATGTTAAGCCCGCCGACAAATCCTACTTCTCCATCAATCACGACAATTTTTCTATGATTTCGGAAGTTGATTTTATTATTTAAAAGGGGGAGCCTTACTGGTAAAAACGGAACGATCTGAACGCCAGCCTTTTCTAGGTCAGCAATATATTGACGAGAGAGCTTTAAGCTTCCTACATCGTCATATAAAAAGCGGACAATCACACCATTTTTCGCTTTTTCAATGAGAATATCCTTTAATTCTTGGCCAAGGTCATCATGGCGGAGAATGTAATATTCTAAATGAATGTGATGTGTTGCTTTTTTGATCTCTTCAAAAATATGAGAGAATGTTTCTTCACCATTTGTTAGGACTTTAGAGGACGTGCGATATGTAATAGGGGTATGTCCAAGTCTATGGGCCAGCTTAAATAAGAGCTGCTGATGATCACCCATATGCGTCATTTTTTCAATCGCTTCTCTATGAATACGTTCATCTTCTTGGATTAACTGCTCGTCCAGTACCGCCTTCTTTTCAAACAGCCGGCGCTTTTTGATATTGCGTCCAAAGAAAATGTAGAACAAAAAGCCGAATAACGGAAAGCTGCCAAGAAGGACAAGCCATGTAATCGTTTGAGACGGATTCCGGTTCTCCAAGAAAATAACAAATCCGATGAAGATAATCGATAACGTAAATAGAACACTGACAGAACTTAATACACTTACCGCTAAATCACCGGCAATCAACTGGATGATTAAATAAGCACCTATCGTAATGATAAGAAAAAATAGAACTTTGACTACATTTCTCATTTCATTTTCTCCTTGCCGATCTCTTTATTTATCTATTCATTCAGATAAAAAAGTCGATTCCTCTATAGAAATCGACTTTTTGTAAGTTACGAGAAGTGCTGTTGAATCGTTTCAAGGGCATTCCCTTCGATAATCAGCTGACCGTATTCTTTCAGTCTGTAGATGCTGACCACTGATTCATGTGCGTATTCAAGCAAAATGCTGAGCTTATTCTCCACTTGCTCATCTGACAAATCCTCGTGGAAGTCAACATATAGATAATAACGGTTTTCAAACGAATATAAACTTGTGGTAAAATCCTGCATATTTAATTGAGAAAGTGCAATCAAATCTTCAAAGTCATCCATTTTTAACACAAATTGAAGTTGAAGTTTTTTGTCCTTCTCATTATGGTCTTCTTGATCTTGCTCTTCTTTATTAAAATCATCAAGCAGTGCGTCTAAGCTTTCTTCATCTGTTTGACCTTTTTTATCTTCTGGAATCGGCAATTCGAGCTTTTGTCCATCTTTAGAAAGTTGGGCTTTAGTCACGACAATTTCAAGACCTTTGTCAAGTGCCTGTACTTGAATCCAAAGCGGTCCCTCTACTGCAAATTCTTCTTCTTCGTGCACTTCGTCCATTACTTCCCAAAACAGCTCTTCACTGCGCTCACGATTATACCAAATCTCTTCACGGTCAAATCCGCGATCTTCAATATCACCGTAGGAAATATAAAATTTGACTGTATGTTCATTTATTCTTTCGATTTCCATTTTGCCAACCTTCCCTTCTATATAAGATGTTGAAGGGACATACAAGCTCCCAATTAATAGTACTTTACTACACTTTACCCGTTCCGTCTACATGTTAACCGTTTAAAGAATTGAGGTATTGCTTCGTACTGTCTATTTTATGATAAAACATGAATAAAAGAAATAAAAACGCATTTTTTGCAGAGAAAACTTGCAGAAACATATATTTGAATTGTCCTCATATATTGGTTGTACGAGCTCTATTTGGGACATGAGGTGAAATGGATGGAAACAGAGTGGATCGTATCCTTACTGATGATTATTGGAATAGACCTAATTTTAGGCGGAGATAATGCGCTCATCATTGCGATGGCCAGTCGAAGCTTATCAAATGACAAACGCAATAAAGCCATTTGGATCGGCACACTTTTAGCCGTGCTGATGAGAATTACAATGACTGGTGCCGCAGTTTATTTATTGACTATCCCTTATTTGCAATTTATTGGCGGTCTTTTTCTCCTTTATATAGGATACAATCTGTTAATTGAACAAAAGAAGGAATCCATTCGGATTAAGAGCAGCGGCTCCCTTTGGCGTGCGGTTCAAACCATTGTGATTGCCGACCTCTTTATGTCACTTGATAATGTCATCGCAGTTGCAGGTGCAGCAAAAGGCAATATGCTTCTGACCGCGTTTGGCCTCATGATTTCTGTACCGATTATTATTTGGGGAAGCAAGCTGATTCATGCAGCTTTAACCAAATTTCCGTTTCTTTTATACGGAGGAAGCGCGCTCTTGGCCTTTACAGGCGGCGAAATGATTGTGCGTGATGTGAAATTGACTGAATTTATGGCACAGCATGCCACGCTTGAATTAATGCTTCCGTTTTTAACCGTCATAGTGGTCATATTAGCCAGCCTCTTTTACGAACAAACGGCTGAAAACAAATAAAAAAAGCTGCCAAATGATCGGCAGCTTTTTGTTTTTCTATTAGTTAGCAAGTCGCTGAGCTTCTCTTAGTTGGAATGTACGAACCGTTCTTGGTAAGAAACGTCTAATTTCATCTTCATTGTATCCAACTTGTAGTCTTTTTTCATCCAAAATAATTGGACGACGCAGAAGACCTGGATGCTCATTGATTAGTTTATACAATTGTTGAAGCGGCATTGTCTCAACATTGACATTTAGTTTTTGGAATACTTTTGAACGTGTTGAGATAATTTCATCTGTACCGTCTTCTGTCATTCGAAGAATTTCTTTGATTTCATCGATTGAAAGAGGCTCAGAAAAAATGTTTCTCTCTTGATATGGGATATTGTGCTCTTCTAACCACGCTCTTGCTTTTCTACATGATGTACAGCTTGGTGATGTGTATAATGTTACCATAAATCTTCACTCCTCAATTTGTAGAATGAATATTGATCTGTATTCTTAAATTAAAATTGTTCTAAATAAGTAATCTTTATAGTGATTATACTATAAAAAAGTAAGTGTGAACAGATTTTCTTGCAATTTTTGTGACAAAAACTAGACAATTTCATTCATTTTGTGGTGCTGCTTGATGTCTGAACATTCTCATTTAGTCGAGATGATCGAAAATATTTTTTTGCTTTCTATTTTCAATGATCTTCAATACATCATCAACGTCCTCATACGATTGTCCATACCATTCTTCATCTTTATACGTATGGATTCGTTCATAGGTCTTCCTCATGGCTTCCATGATCTCTTCCTCATGATTTGTAAGAGGCGACCAATAAAGAATTTCCATGCGGTTCACTTCATTTGTTGCAAGTGACCTGCGTTTATAACCGATTGATTCTGCATGCTTGAAGTGCTCTCTTTGGTAAAACTTTAGGCGTTTTGCAGTATCTGCATCATCTTCATCTACAGGCTCGACCTCAAGCAAGATCGGTTTCTTTTTTTCCTTCAGCTTATGAATAAGCTTTGATCCGAGGCCTTCACCTCTTGCATCTTTGGAAACAAATAAATAATCAATAAAGATGAAAGAATCAAATTCGGCGTACATCATCACATGATGAAGTCCTTCCTCCTTATGATAAATATCACTTCTTTCCTTTAATAAAGCTTCCATATGCTCTTTTGACTTCATTTCTTCTATCGGGAAGTATTCACTGAGCTTTTCATACCAATTCATGGATCTGCTCCTTATGCTATAGTTAAGAACCACTTCTTTAGATATTCCCGATTTCCTGCTATTTAAACGCCTGTACTAGTAAGACGCAGCAAACTCTTAAGTAGTTTCACTTTTTTTCAATTAACGTAAAAAAAGTTTTATAACGAACGATTCATGACGAGTTGAAAACAGACAAACAGGATCAGTGTCATCGCAATTTGAAACATGATCAAATAAAGATATTTTACACGCCGTGTCTCTTGCTTCTGACCGCTTGTATTCCGGTTAAGCATATATTCCACCGAAAAAGACACAATCCCAATGAGCACCATAAACGCAAGCATCCACTTTCCTCCGTTTGGTTTCGTGAAAAAAGACGTTGAAAAAAGCATGAATACAATGAGAACATGAAGTAATGAATAACGATAAGTTTTCCAAATGGACATATGATTTCCTCCGGTATCTGCTTGTACTTAACTAAAAATTACCATCATCTTGTTTTTTTGTAAAATAAAAAAAGAAGCACTGACTTAGCAGTGCTTCTTTCTTCTTATGATTGTTTCGCTTGAAGCTCTTTGAATTCTTCCTCTGTGCAGCTCACAAAGTGACCTGGCTTCACTTCACGGAACTCGGTGTTTGTTCCTTTATGAACAGATGGATCATACTTGATTCGTTTGCGGTTACGCTCATAATCAGGATCTGGGAGCGGAATCGCAGACAGCAATGATTTTGTATATGGATGCAGCGGGTTTTCGTATAATTCATTCGCTGGTGCCAGCTCAACCAATTTTCCGAAATACATCACGCCGATACGATCGCTGATGTATTTTACCATGGACAGGTCATGCGCAATGAATAAATACGTTAAGCCTTTTTCCTCTTGAAGCTCTTTCAATAAGTTGACGACCTGCGCTTGGATCGACACGTCTAATGCAGAGATTGGTTCATCAGCGATGATGAAATCTGGCTCAACTGCTAATGCACGTGCAATTCCAATACGCTGCCTTTGACCACCTGAGAATTCATGCGGGTATCTGTTCGCATGCTCTTTGTTCAAGCCAACAGTTTCAAGTAATTGGAACACACGCTCTTTTCGCGCCTGCTTTGTTTTCGCAAGACCATGAATGTCGATGCCCTCTGCAATGATATCAAGCACTGTCATTCTTGGGTTAAGTGAAGCATATGGATCTTGGAAGATCATCTGCATTTGACGGTTGAACTCAAGCATTTTTTGTCTTGATTTCTTCCCGTGTACATTTTCCCCTTTATAAAGAACTTCACCGTCTGTCGCATCATAAAGTCTAATGATCGAACGGCCCGTAGTGGATTTACCACAACCAGACTCACCTACAAGACCAAGCGTTTCACCTTTGTAAATATCAAATGAAACACCGTCAACTGCTTTCACAGTTCCTCTTGCTGTATGGAAGTGCTGCTTCAAATTTTTAATTTCTAACAGTTTTTCTGCCATGCTATTCACCCTCTTTTACTAATACAGGTTTTTCGTAGCTACCTTCTAGTTCACGCATCCTCGCCTTTACAGAAGCAGGCGGTTCAACTTTAGGTGCATTCGGATGAAGTAGCCATGATTTCACATAATGCGTATCTGATACTTTGAACATTGGCGGTTCTTGTTCGAAGTCAATTTTCATTGCATAATCGCTGCGGAGTGCAAATGCATCTCCTTTCGGCGGGTTTGTCAGATCTGGCGGTGTTCCTGGAATTGCAGTCAGCTTTCCTTCATCTCCGCCATCTGTATCCAGGCTTGGCATTGATGCTAAAAGTCCCCATGTATACGGATGCTTTGGATTGTAGAAAATTTCATCAACAGTCCCTGTCTCCACAATCTGTCCTGCATACATAACTGCTACACGATCAGCGACGTTGGCAACAACACCTAGATCATGCGTAATAAAGATAATCGAAGTGTCGACCTTTTGCTGAATTTCTTTCATTAATTCTAAAATTTGCGCCTGAATCGTTACATCAAGTGCAGTCGTCGGCTCATCGGCAATCAACAGCTTTGGATCTGCAGCAAGCGCCATCGCAATGACAACCCTTTGTCTCATTCCGCCACTAAATTCGTGCGGGTATTGTTTAATTCTTTTTTCAGGCATTGGAATTCCTACAAGCTCCAATAGTTCAATGGCTCTTTTTTCAGCCGCTTCTTTTGAAATTTGTTCATGTTTGAACAGCACTTCTGTAATTTGTTTCCCGACTTTCATCGTTGGATTCAAAGACGTCATCGGATCTTGAAAGATCATTGAGATGTCTTTTCCTCGAATGGTTTGCATTTGTTTCTCGGTTTTCTTAACAATATCTTGCCCATCAAACAGGATCTGTCCGCGCTTGAAATAACCCGGCGGCATCGGAATTAATCTCATGATGGCTTGTGATGTCACACTTTTACCAGAGCCAGATTCACCTACAATAGCAAGTGTCTCGCCTTTATTTAAGTGGAAGTTCACACCACGAATGGCTTGAACCTCTCCACCATATGTTTTAAATGAGATTGCAAGGTCTTTCACCTCTAGAATACGTTCACGTTCCATCCTAATCACTCCTTATTTACGCAACTTCGGATCTAAAGCGTCTCTTAGTCCGTCTCCAACCACGTTAAAACCAAACATTGTAATACAGATAAATGCGGCTGGGAACCATAATCTCCACGGGTAGTAAGTCATTGCTGGAATCCCGTCTGACGCCATCGTTCCCCAACTTGCTAATGGCTGAGGCACACCAAGCCCTAGGTAACTTAAGAATGCTTCCGTGAAAATAGCAGAAGGAATCGTTAATGTCATCGTCACAAGAATTGGTCCCATTGAGTTAGGAATTAAGTGTTTAAATAAAAGTCTAGATGTTTTCGCACCTAATGTTTGTGCTGCAAGAACGTATTCTTGACTCTTTAATTGTAAAACCTGGCCCCGAACAATACGTGCCATGTTAATCCAGCCTACGACTGTCATGGCGAGGATAATCGTTAATAATCCTTTTGGCAGAACAACCATCATTAAGATAACCATTAATAGTGTTGGAATTGCCCATAAAACGTCTGCGATACGCATCATCACTTCATCTGTACGGCCGCCTTTGAACGCAGCAATACTTCCCCAGATAATACCGATGATCACGTCAAGGACCGCTGCAGCAAGACCGATGAAGATCGAAATTCTTGCCCCGACCCATGTACGGACAAACATGTCACGTCCTAAATCATCTGTACCGAACCAGTGCTCTTTTGAAGGCGGCTGGTCCGCATTCAGCAAATCAGTCGTGGAGTAATCATATTTAGAAAACATCGGAACAAAGATGGCCAGCATCACAATAATAAAAATGATTGTGAGTCCAACCATTGCAAGTTTATTGGCACGGAAGCGAAGCATGGCATCCTTCCATAAAGATAGACTAGGTTTAGTAATTTTTTCAGATTCTGCTGCGTCAGCTGTCGCAGGCACAAATAAATCTTTTCTCATCTCTTCCATGTGTTAGACCCCTTTCTTCGCCTTCGTCAGTTTAATTCTAGGATCGATAATACCGTAGAGAACGTCAACGACTAGAATACTGACTAATAGAATAATACTGTAGAAGACTGTAACACCCATGATGACGGTGTAATCACGGTTTGTAATGCTTGTGACAAAGTGAGAGCCTAATCCAGGGATACCAAAAATCTTCTCAACGACAAAACTGCCTGTTAAAACTGAAGCAGCCATTGGTCCCATGTATGTGATAACAGGTAACAATGCGTTTCGGATGGCGTGTTTGATCGTCACAGCAGATTTTGTTAATCCTTTCGCTCTAGCCGTTCTAATGTAGTCACTATTTAGTACTTCAAGCATACTTGACCGTGCAAGTCTAGCGATAAATGCCATTGGCATGAAGGAAAGTGCAATAGAAGGTAGTACGGTGCTGGCCCAAGACTCCCATCCTGCAACTGGGAAAATCGCTAAAAAGCTTGCCTCAGATGCAAAAACATATTGTAGTAGCGCTGCTAAAATAAAACTTGGAACTGAAATTCCAAATATCGTTAAAATGGCAATCGTATAGTCTTGCCACTTGTTGTGATAGAGCGCTGCAAGGACCCCAAACAATACACCAAATGCTAATGCGAGGAGAATTGCCTCAATTCCGAGGGTAAAGGAAACGGGGAATCCAGAACTGATTAAGTCATTTACAGTTTGTCCTTTATATTTAAATGAGGGACCAAAATCTAATGTTGCAACTGAACCTAGGTAGCTTACATATTGAACAAATAAGGGCTTGTCCAATCCGTAGTGCTCGTTTAGGTTTGCTTCAATTTCAGCAGGAAGTTTCTTCTCACCAGAGAATGGACCACCAGGTGCTGCCTGCATGAGAAAGAAAGTTGCAGTTACAATAACAAACAGTGTGATTAAAATATATATTAATCGCTTACCGATATATTTAAGCAACGGAATTGCACCTCCATGATTTTACAACAATTTCTCTAATCAGCAAGAAAGGTATATGGAGAGACATCCTCCATATACCTTAAGATCCTTGCCGTAGATCTCTTACACTATAACTATTACTTTTCGAAATGTGCCCATTTGTATTGAGCATCACCAAGACCAGATACAACTACACCTTTTAGTTTTGGATCTTGTACCCAAAGCTGAGTATAGAAGTAGATTGGTGCTACAGGCATATCGTTGATGAGAATTTCTTCTGCTTTTTTCAGCATTTCTTCACGCTTTGTTTTATCTGTTTCTTTTGCAGAATCATTCAACAATTGTTTATATTCCTTGCTTTCCCATCCAGTGTCGTTGTTCCCACCGTCTTTATCTTTGTAAAGCTCAAGGAAGTTCACTGGATCGTTAAAGTCACCTAACCAGCCCATACGTCCGATTTGGTAATCGCCACTGTGAAGTTTATCGATATAAACATTCCACTCAGAGTTATCAAGTTCTACTTTTAATCCTAAGTCTTTCTTCCACATTTCTTGAATTGCTTGTGCAATCTTTTGGTGGGCTTCATCTGTGTTGTAAGACAATTTCAATGTTGGAAGATCAGAAACTGACTTATAGCCTAATTCTTTTGCACCTTTTTCAAGGAGATCTTTTGCTGCTGTTACATCATGATCTTTGAAGTAGCCAGTTTTGTTGCCCTCGAAACCTTCCATTGTTGGAGGAACGATTGCCATGGCAGGAACTTGTTCACCTTGCGTAATTTTGTCAACGATCGCTTGACGGTTAATTGAGTATGCAAGTGCCTTACGGATGTTTACATTGTTTAAAGGTTTTACTTCAGTGTTGAATTTATAGTTATAAACACCTGCGATCGTTTGAATTTTTAGACCGCCATCTTTTTTCAATTTTTGTAGAGACTCAGTTGGAAGGTTTCCAGTTGGAGAACCAGCCCAGTCAAGCTCGCCTTTTTGGAACATGCTAAGCTCAGTGTTCGTATCTTTGATCATAGACATGTTGATCTTTTTCAATTTCACAGTATCTTTATCCCAGTAATCGTTGTTCTTTTCAAGCGTGATAGAACCGCCATGTTTCCATTTAGATAGAACGAATGGTCCGTTAGATACGTAGTTTTCACCAGCATTCGTGTACCAGTTTTTATTCTTTTCAGCCACTTTTTTGTTGACTGGCATATAAGTATAGAATGCAGTTAGTTCAGTAAAGAACGGTGTTGGGTTCTCTAGCTCTACTACAAGCGTTTTGTCGTCTTTAGCTTTAATGCCAACATCAGCAACTTTCGCTTTCCCTTTATTCGCTGCTTCAGCACCTTTAATATAGTAAAGCTGGTAAGCATATTGAGATTCATTTTTAGGATCTAATGCCCATTTCCAAGCATATTCGAAATCTTCTGCTTTTACAGGGTCACCATTAGACCATTTTGCATCACGAAGTGTGAATGTATAAGTTTTACCATCAGCACTTGTTTTGATATCAGAAGCCATTGCGTTTTCTGGCTTTCCTTCAGCGTTAATTCTTGTTAACCCTTCAAAAGTCTGACGGATGACACTACCTGAAGTTGAATCATTTGCCAATCCCGGATGTAGAGAAAAAGGCTCAGTGGAGATATTCACATTTAATGTTGTTTTAGCCTCTCCAGAACTGCTGTCGCCTGATTTGTTTCCGCTGAAACCACAAGCGCTTAATACAAGTGTGAAAATAAGCATTAAAGTAACAACAGACCAACGCTTTTTCAACTGTATTCCCCCTTATAATATGTTTTTAGTTCAAAGGTCTCGATAGAAGATGAGATTCAGATTTAAGAAATAGCGTAAAAAAGTCCCTAAATAGCTTACTTTCTATTTCTTTTGTTTTTTCTGAATTTTCACTATGTAAAGAGCCTAGCACAAACGTGTGAACAAATTCATTATAATGAATAGAATAATTTATTGCAATATTAATCTCATATATTTTTTAAAAACGTAAATGGGGATAAAGAGGGATTTTTATAAACTAAAGTCTCAATCACTTCAACAAATTAAAGCGTAAATTGATTAAAATAATTTAACAAATTCAGCAGGAATAATGTTTTATACATATAATTAATCATCCTTTTTTAAAAAATTCTGACAGATATTTGGTGTTTTATCTAAAATTTTAAGTGTCAATAGGCATGATGAGAAGGTCACATAATGGCTTCGTGACTTTTTCATGGTCATCCTTTATAATAGATAGACATATTGTTGCGATGAAAAAGAAGAGTACATATATTCACCATTTACAGAGAGTCTGCGGCCGGTGTGAGCAGATAATGGCATGTATGGAATGGGCTTTGGAGCAGCTAACCGAACACTTCTAAAAAGTGAGTAGGCTTAGACGGAGCAGTCTCCGTTATCAACGTCTTGAGTGATTTCTATGTGAAATAACAAGGGTGGTACCACGGTTCATTCGTCCCTTTTCTGTTGAAAAGTGATGGGTGGGCCTTTTTATATTGAAGAAAAGAGGTTTTAGTATGACAAAGAAGACAATTTTTTCAGGCATTCAGCCGAGCGGTTCAGTGACATTAGGGAACTATATTGGAGCAATGAAGCAATTTGTCGATTTGCAGCATGACTATAATGGCTATTTTTGTGTCGTCGATCAGCATGCGATTACGGTGAGTCAGGACCGATTAGCTCTCCGCCAAAATATTAGAAGCTTAGCAGCTCTTTATTTAGCTGTTGGACTTGATCCAGAGAAGGCGACATTGTTTATCCAATCAGAGGTACCTGCTCACGCCCAGGCAGGATGGATGCTGCAATGTGTTGCTTATATTGGGGAATTAGAAAGAATGACCCAATTTAAGGACAAATCCGCTGGTAAGGAAGCCGTTGTTTCAGGCCTATTAACGTATCCCCCATTAATGGCTGGCGATATTTTATTATATGGTACTGATTTAGTCCCTGTTGGAGAAGACCAAAAGCAGCATCTTGAATTGACTAGAACGCTTGCTGAACGCTTTAACCGAAAGTACAATGACATCTTCACTGTACCTGAAGTGAAAATTCCAAAAGAAGGCGCGCGGATTATGTCTTTAGCAGATCCAACGAAAAAGATGAGCAAATCTGATCCGAACCAAAAATCCTTCATTACCTTATTGGATGAACCAAAGCAGCTTGAAAAGAAAATCAAAAGTGCTGTGACGGATTCAGAAGGCATCGTCAAGTATGACAAAGAGAACAAGCCTGGAATTGCCAACTTGCTGACAATTTATTCTGTATTAGGCAACATATCGATTGCAGAGCTTGAACAAAAGTATGAAGGCAAAGGGTATGGTGAGTTTAAGGGAGATCTTGCGAACGTTGTCGTTGATGCTTTAAAACCAATTCAAGATCGTTACTATGAACTCATTGAATCAGACGAGCTTGACCGTATTCTAGACGAAGGTGCTGAAAAAGCAAACCGCGCAGCGAACAAAATGCTGAAAAAAATGGAGAATGCGATGGGTCTTGGCAGAAAACGCAAATAAAAAAAGCTTGCAGCACTTGCTGCAGGCTTTTTCTAATTTACTTTTGATTCGTTTTCCATTTCCCAAAGCTTTTCGAAAAAAGGCTGTCCTTTAATCATTTTTTCACAGAAGGCTAAATGATTCTCTGACCATCCATCAATGGTTTCATTGTAAAGCATGTTCCAAATCTCTTCGAATGACATTCGTTTGATTTGGTTGTACATGCGCGGGTTCCATTCCGTATACCAATACGCAATTTCCGCCCTGTTTTGGAGCCCTTTTAATTGATCGAGCGCCATAAACATCAGCTGCTTCAGCTGTCTTTCTTTTCTCGTTAATCCGCTGATATGCTGCGGCGGCAGTGATAGAATGTGATACTCCTTCGTCGATTCAAGGCTTTCCTTAGAGAATTCATATTCCTCTGCCTTCACATCTTTCACCATTTCATACACCAACTGCTCCTGCCTTGGGATCAAGCGGCTTTTTCTCACAGGTATGGAATACCCAATCGTATCCACGGCAATGATTCGTATGCCGTCTGTGACCACAAAGCAATACTCTAATTTACGGCGTTCATGATTTTTTCGAATATATGATTTCTCAAATACAGACTCTAGCAGCGTCTTCGGCAGCTCTGAAAGATCATTTTCTATGTAATCAAACAAAGGACTCTGCACCTTAAGTAAAGGCACTTGATCTAACAGCTCAACGCTGTCCTCCTTGCGCCACTCATGAAAATGACACACATTGTAGCCATTTTCTTCCCCTTCAAACCAATTCACCCATACGTCATGAAGAAATAACATAACCAATCCCTCACTTTATAAAAACTGTTGTCCACAGTATGGGCAAGGGATAGAGAAATTATTCCAACTTTATCAAAACTTCAAGCTGAGCGAATGATGGCTTCGTGTCTTTATTTCATTCAGGAAACGGAGAGCGCACGCAGAGCCCCTTTAAACTTTACTTCAGTTTTTTAGGATCAAGCGCATCTCTCAGCCCATCTCCTAAAAAATTAAAGCATAAAACAGTCAGTAAAATGAGTAATCCTGGGAAAAGCGGATACCACCATGCTTGCACCATAATCGAGAAATTTTGTGCATCTTGGAGCATGTTGCCCCAGCTTGCCGTTGGCGGCTGAATACCAAAGCCAAGGTAGCTGAGCGTTGATTCAGCTAAAATGACGGAGCCTACTTTTAATGTAGCTGACACAATAATAGGACCGATACAGTTCGGTAAAATATGCGAAAAGATGATGACATGATTTTTCGTTCCAATGGTTCTTGCTGCGAGTACGAATTCTCTTGTTCGAAGTGATAAGAATTCACTGCGGATGAGTCTGGCCGTTGTTGTCCAGCCTGTCAAAGCAAAGATTAAAATCAATTTATCAATGCCCGGTTTGAAAATGGTGACGAGCGTGATCAATAGAAAAATGTCTGGAATCGACAACACGACATCCACAAACCTCATTAACAAGGAATCAACAAACCCTTTGAAATACCCCGCGACCGCTCCAACGACAGTGCCAATGGTGATTGCACCGACCACTGAGACGAAACCGACCAATAAAGAGACCCGCGCGCCATATAGCACCCTTGAGAAAATATCGCGGCCAAACTTGTCAGTACCCATAAAATGCTCAGCACTTGGCGGCTGAAGCCGCTTCAATAAATCTTGATGCTCTGGTGCATATGGAGCGATCACTGGAGCGAAAATGGCAGAAAAGATAATGATCAATAAGATCATAGAGCCGGCAACCGCCAATTTATTTTTGAAAAATTTCTCACAAAACAAACGCAGCATCGTCTCTGGCTTTGGCGGAAGGCCCTCCTTTAATTTGATATCAACAGGAGGTGTTCCCATATTAGGCTGTGCCAATTGTGCTTCAGCTCCCTTCTAATATTCAATACGCGGATCAACGATCGCATATAAAATATCCGCTATTAAATTTCCAACCACTACAAGCACTGCAGAGATAACGGTCATTGCCATAATGACTGGATAATCTCTCGAAAAGGCAGAATCAATGAACAGCTTTCCAAGTCCAGGCCATGTGAAGATTTGTTCCACCACGACTGCGCCGCCAATAAAGGATGGTATCATCAATCCGAAAATCGTTATGACAGGCATAAGACCGTTTCTTAAACCATGCTTAAAAATGACTTTGTTTTCTCTAAAGCCTTTCGCTCTTGCTGTGCGAATGTAATCCTGTCTCATGACATCAAGCATACTCGACCTTGTGTACCGGGTCAGCCCCGCCATATCAGCCGTTGCTAAAACAAAGGCTGGTAAAATGATGTGATGGAGCCGGTCAAACACATTAAAATCGGCATTCAAGGTAGAGACTCCGCCAGTTGGAAACCACCCTAAGTTCACGGATAAAACCATAATGAGGATGAGGCCAAACCAAAAGTTTGGAATAGCCAGTCCGATAAAAGATGTAACCGTAATGCCATAGTCAAGCTTTGTATACGGGCGTTTTGCTGAAAGAACACCAAATGGGATGGCGATCAGCAGGGCAACTAATGTAGAAAAGATCATGAGGATGAGGGTATTTGGCAGCCGGGCAAAGATCAAATCAGCCACGGGCGTTCCCTTTTTGACAATGGATGTGCCAAAGTCACCTTGAAGCATATTGCCAAGCCATTTCATATATTGCACATATTCAGGATCGTTCAAGCCGTACTTATCAATAAAGGCTTCCCGGTCTGCCGCACTAATGGTAGGGTCCATCATGAGTGACATCGGATCGCCTGGTGCTGCTTTCATTATGGCAAAGGACAAAATGGTAATCCCCAATAAGATGGGAATCGAGAGCAATGTCCTTCTAATGATATATGTAACCATATGCACAACTCCTTTTTCATCGGATCGCCATTCTGTGAAAAAAAGGCCAAAATGATGTTATTTTAGCCTTTTGTCTTCTTTTCAGCGTGATATGAAAACCCTTGAATCCTCGTGCTGATGCGGAGCGAACAAAATGATCTTTTTAGCACCCGCAAAGAACTGGCACCGAATGCAAGGGATTGTTCTCACGGTGAAAGGGGAGAATTCTCCCCTTCTTCACTAGCAGTCTACTGTTCAAGCCACCATTTTTCGATTTTGTAATACTCATCTTTCGGGTGGTAAGAGTAGCCTTGGAGATTAGATGGCATAGCGCGATGTGAGTTGGCATAATAAAGGAACGTATACGGCTGATCTTCTGCGATCAGTTTATAAATTTTTTCATACGCCTTTGAATATTCTTTTCGGTCGCTTAATTTTTTAGCATCAACTAACAGCTTATCGACCTCTTTATTTTTATACCAGATGTTATTTAAGCCTTTTTCAGACTGGCTTGAGTGGAAGATGCTGAATTGATCAGGGAATGTCGCAAGGCTCCAGCCGAGCAGCAGCGCATCATAATCCCATTTAGGCGGTGTCGTCTGCTCAATGAGTGCACTGAATTCCACAATTTGCGGCTTCGCTTCCACACCAATTTCTTTGAGCTGCTGCTGGACAACGACAGCGATATCCTCGCGAACTTTATTTCCTTGGTTGGTCTTTATGACAAAGGAGAATTTCTTGCCATCCTTATCAAGATAGCCGTCTCCATCTGTATCCTCCCAGCCCTCTTCTTTCAGCATCTTTTTCGCTTTTTCTTGATCAAATTCAAACACTGGAACACTTTCATCCTTTGGATAGTTCCAGGACAGCGGACTTTCTGGAATGTTGGCTACTTTGCCGTCTCCATCTAGCACTTGGTCAACAATCGTTTGACGATCAATGGCATGCGTCAGCGCTTGGCGGACTTTTTTACTCTTAAAAAGTTCATTTTTCTGGTTCCAGCCAATGTATGAATAATTCAGGCCTAAGTCAGATTCAATTTTAATGTTGCTGACTTTTTCAGCTGTTTGCAGCTCCGCTCCTGGTACAGCAAAGAAATCAATATCGCCTGCTGACAGCTGAGCAATGGCTGCATTTTGATCAGGAATCGTTTTAATCGTGACGGTATCAAGGTATGGGCGTCCATCCCAATAATCGTCAAAGGCTTCTAGTTTGACGTAGTCTCCTTCTTTCCATTCTGCAAATTTAAATGGACCTGAACCGATTGGTTTTTTTCGGTTAAATTCGTTTTCACCGAGATCTTTTACAGGCACATCACCTAAAATATGCTTAGGTAAAATACCATAGCTTCCTAATGTGACATTATAAAAATAAGGATCCTTTTTATTGAGCTTGAATTCGATCGAGTAGTCCCCTGTCTTCTTAACAGACTCTAATACTTCAAAGCCTGATCCGCGCTCCCCATTGTAGTCCTTATTGATTGGAATGCTGTATGTAAACACAACATCATCAGCAGTCAGTTCTTCACCATCATGAAACTTCACACCTTTTCTAATGGTGACATCAAACTGCTTGCCGTCATCAGATTCTTTAATATCCTCTGCCAGCGATAGCTGAGGGTTGAGCTTTCCATCTGTTTGAAGTAAGAAGCTGTAGATTCTTTCCTCAATATCAGAGCTTGCCACATCTGTAGAATACAGCGAGTTAAATAATGTTGGCTCTGCAATGGAGCCGATGACAAGATCTCCGCCTTGTACAGGTTTACCAGTGGATTTCTTTTCACTGTCTCCAGACGTTTTATTTCCACCAGAACAAGCAGCAAGGATTAATGTAAAAATCAGCAGTAAACTGACCAAAATGGACTTTCTATTTCTACCTTTCATAGACAATTCCCCCTATTCTTTTTTAAAAATAATGACAGAATCCTGTGTCATCCCCCCTCTCAAAGATGAGATCATACAAGCTTGATCAAGCGTTGTAGAGGTGGCAGGCAACAAAGTGGTTCGTTTTTAATTCTTGAAATGCAGGTACTTTTTCTTTACAGATTTCTTTCGCATGTGGGCATCTTGTGTGAAATACGCAGCCTTTTGGCGGATTCGCAGGACTCGGCAGGTCACCTTGCAGCATAATGCGTTCTCTTTTCGCCTGCCCTTTTTTACGGGTGACGGGAACAGAAGAAAGCAGAGCCTGTGTATACGGATGGAGCGGTTCGTCGTACAGACTGTGCTTATCGGCAAGCTCCATCATTTTGCCGAGATACATGACACCGACTCTATCGCTAATATGCCTGACCACACTTAAATCGTGAGAGATAAATAGATAGGTAAGACTAAATTCCTCCTGAAGCCCCTCCATCAGATTAATGACCTGCGCCTGAATGGATACATCAAGTGCTGATACAGGCTCATCTGCGATGATCATGTCGGGATTCATGGCAAGCGCACGAGCGATGCCGATTCGCTGCCTCTGCCCGCCTGAAAATTCATGGGGATATCGGTTCGCAAAACTTGGATGAAGACCTACCTTTGATAAAAGCTGTTCTACTTTTTCATTTCTTTCTTTTAAGGAATATAAGTGATGTGTTTTGTAGGGTTCTTTGATGATGCTTCGAAGTGTTTTTCTAGGGTTGAGTGATGCAAAGGGATCTTGAAAAACCATTTGGATGTTTTTTCGTGTAGATTGTCTTAGTTTTGATTCTGATACGCGCGTGATGTCTTGCCCTTTAAAAAAGATTTGACCGTCAGTTGGTTCATATAGGCGGATCATTGTCCGGCCTAATGTGGATTTCCCGCATCCTGACTCACCGACAATGCCTAACGTTTCACCTTTATAAATCTTCAAGTCTATGCCGTCAACAGCTTTCACTGCACCGACTTTCTTCTGAAAGACGCCCGCTTTAATCGGAAAATGTTTTCGAATCTGTTTCAGTTCAAGGATCGTTTCTTTCTCTGGTAATTCCGTTATTTGTGATTGATTTTGAGCAAGGGTCATGTTTGGTCTGCCTCCTCATATAAGAAACATCTGACGCTTCTGCCATCTTCAAATGTTCTCAGCTTAGGCAGTTCTCCCAAGCAGCGTTCCTTCACTTGCGGACATCTAGGAGCAAAGCGGCAGCCGGCTGGAAGCTGATCTGGCGCAGGAACATTCCCTTTGATCGCTGTTAACGGCTGTATGTCTCCGTCAATGACAGGAATTGATTCAAGCAGCCCTTCTGTATAAGGATGAAGCGGCTGTTCAAACAATTCTTCGACGGTCCCATTTTCAACAACCTGTCCGCAGTACATGACAATCACTCGATCTGCAACTTCAGATACGACGCCTAAATCATGTGTGATAAGAAGAATAGATGTACCAAAGGTAGAGCATAAATCTTTCATTAATGTGAGTACCTGGGCTTGAATGGTTACATCTAGGGCAGTTGTCGGTTCATCTGCAATGAGAAGCTTCGGATCACAGCTTAGCGCAATGGCAATCATCACTCTTTGCCGCATGCCGCCTGATAAACGGTGCGGATAATCTTTGATGATTTGCTCCGGACGGGAAAAACCAACAAGCTTCAGCAGATCAACCGCTTTTTTGACCGCTTCTTTTTTTGAAAGTTTTTTGTGATAGATGAGGATTTCTGTTATTTGTTCTCCGATGGTTAAGACGGGATTTAGTGAGGTCATGGGTTCCTGAAAGATCATAGATACATCATTACCGCGGATGCTGCATAATTCCTTTTCACTATATGTAACAAGGTCCTTTCCATCAAGTTTGATGGAACCATCCATAATTTTCCCGCCTGTTCCATGAATCAGACCCATAATGGATAAGGACGTAATGCTTTTGCCAGACCCAGACTCACCGACTAATGCGACAGTTTCTCCTCTATTGATGCTGAAATCAACGCCATCAACAGCAGGTATCGGTTCCTTTTTTCGAAAAAAATAAGTTTTTAAGTTTTGCACTTCAAGCAGCGTGCTCATTCATTCGCCCCTTTCTTCATAGATCAATAGAATTGAACCTGAATATTCCGTCTTTTTAAAATAAAAAGAATTATTTGTATATTATTACATCGTCATGACGAAATCAAGAAGTATTTAGTAAATTTGTAATATGTCTCTTTTTATGCGAATTATTCACTTTGCGATTCTATCGCCTTTAAAAAAGTTTCTGCTGGCTCTGCAATCATCGACTCCTCGCTGATTCGGTGCTCATTGAAATACTTTTTCACGATATAAAACCCAGTGGCGTAACCAAGCATTTTAGGGTAGTTCCCTTTTCCATAAAGAAGATTCTGTATCAGCCTTTCGTCGTCCTGGACTTTTTGATCTAGATGACCAGATACCCATTTCTTGTACATGCGCTGAAGCTGAGCTTCGCTATAGAAGGTGGTCCATTTCGCTGTATAGCTTTCTCCATATCTATGATACACAGCATATTCAGCGAGCCCCTCCATCATGATTGTATCGAGGAATGTAAAGTCTTTTTCTTCTTTTGAGAGAAAATGCAGCCTGCATACATGGTGATATTCATGAGTCAGCAATGTACCGATTCGCTCCTTCGGGGTATTTGGAGACAAAAAAAGAAAGACCTTGTCATCAAATGCCATGCCGGATTGATAATAAAATTGCTCTCTGATTTCTCTGCTGCTCTCGTTGACAGGCAAAATAAACACAGGAATGTCTGGACCTTCCCACTGTTTTTGAAGCGTTTGATATTCTTTCATGACAAGTTTGAAGTACCCTTTTTCCTTGAGCTTGTCGATCATGTCTTTGCACGAGCTCCAAGACCGAACCATCCCGTGATGCTGCAGGTGAGCGAGGATAGACGACCATTCTTTTTCCTCAGCCCCTTTAAAATAAGGAACAAAGCGCGCCGCAAGCTCCTGAAATGATGATGATTGATGAATGAGATATTGTGTATTGATCAGACCCATACCGCTGAACACCTCCATTTTCATCATATGCAAAAAAGCGGCGATCTGTTTATCGATCGCCGCTTTCTCAGGAAGTATTACGCTTCGTATTTTTTGAAAATAATTGTCGCATTATGCCCGCCAAAACCAAGTGAGTTACTTAAAGCCACTTGTACTTCTTTTGAACGTGCTTCATTTGCTACATAATCAAGATCACATTCTTCATCCGGTGTTTCAAGATTAATGGTTGGAGGAAGGACGCTGTCTTTAATCGCAAGAACAGAGAAAATCGCTTCTACTCCGCCTGCTGCGCCAAGTAAGTGACCTGTCATTGATTTTGTCGAACTGATCGCAAGCTGGTTCGCATGCTCTCCGAACACTTCTTTAATCGCCATTGTTTCAAATTTATCATTGTAAGGTGTGCTTGTACCGTGGGCATTGATATAATCAATGTCTTCCACAGACAAACCTGCATCTCGAATCGCTTCTTTCATTGCACGGACGCCGCCTTCACCGTTTGGAGCTGGTGCTGTAATATGGTAGGCATCACCAGTTGAACCATAACCAACGATTTCTGCATAAATGGTCGCACCACGTTTTAACGCATGCTCAAGTTCTTCAAGAACAATAATCCCTGCACCCTCACCCATGACAAATCCGTCACGGTTTTTGTCAAATGGACGGCTTGCTGTTTTTGGATCAGGATTTGTCGAAAGGGCTTTGTTCGCACAGAAGCCTGCAAACGACATTTTTGTTAACGGAGCTTCTGTTCCGCCCGTGATCATCGCATCTGCATCTCCGCGCTGAATGACTTTAAATGCATCACCAATTGAGTTTGTACCTGTTGCACATGCTGTCACTGTACAAGAGTTAACCCCTTTTGCGCCAAGTGCAATAGAGATTTGACCTGTCGCCATATCAGGAATCATCATTGGGACGAAGAATGGACTTACGCGTCTTGCCCCTTTATTTGAATACACTTCGAACTGCTCTTCAAATGTTTCAAGTCCGCCAATACCAGACCCAACCCATACACCAACACGCGGTGCGATTTCATCTGTGATTTCAAGACGTGAATCTTCCAGCGCCTTTTGAGCAGCAACGACTGCATATTGCGTAAAGCGTGCCATTTTTCGCGCTTCTTTTTTCTCCATGTAATCTTCAATGTTAAAATCTTTTAGTTCTGCAGCTACTTTTGCGGTATATTCACTTGAATCGACACGTGTGATCGGCCCAACCCCTGATACACCCGCTAAAGCATTTTTCCATGTTGACTCTACATCGTTGCCAAGTGGTGTCAAAGCACCTAATCCTGTAACAACTACTCGTTTCTTATCCATTAATTTGTGCACCCCACTCTTTTATCGGCCCCATCGCATAGCGATTGCGCCCCAAGTTAATCCGCCACCAAAACCAACCATTACAATCACATCGCCGTCATGAATTTTTCCGGCTTCGATTTCTTCACATAGTGAAATTGGAATAGAAGCTGCTGATGTGTTTCCATATTTATGGACAGTCTTCGACATTTTTTCAACTGGAAGCTCTAAGCGTTCGCGTGCTGCTTCCATAATGCGAATATTTGCTTGATGCGGGATCAAGAAATCAACGTCTTCTTTTGATAGTCCAGCTTTTTCAATGACGTTTACACTTGACTCGCCCATTTGTCTTACAGCAAATTTAAATACTTCTCGTCCATTCATGATTGTATGATCTTTTTCATCTAAGTACAAGTGCTTCCCGCCTCTTCCATCTGCTCCAAGTTCAAATGATAGAATTCCTTTGCCTTCGCTGACTTCTCCCAGCACAGCAGCTCCAGCTCCATCTCCAAACAAAACAGCTGTATTGCGGTCATCCCAGTCGGTAATGCGAGAAAGCTTTTCTACACCGACAACAAGCACGTGTTTGTAAGTTCCTGATTCGATAAATTGTTTTCCAGTAACAAGCCCATACATAAAGCCAGCACACGCAGCGCTAATATCCATTGCACATGCTTTATGTGCACCGAGCTGTTCTTGAATCATACAAGCGACTGTCGGAAATGCTTGATCTGGCGTGACTGTCGCCACAAGAATCATATCGATATCTTCTGCAGCCACATCTGCTTCAGCTAATGCTTTTTTTGCAGCAGCAAGCGCCATATGAGATGTATTGACATCATCAGATGCAATTCTTCTTTCTTCTATACCTGTTCTAGTACGAATCCACTCGTCAGAAGTTTCAACCATTTTTTCTAAATCATGATTTGTTAATACTTTTTCAGGTATATAGCGGCCAAGGCCAATAATTCCAGCATTCATTGAATAAGACTCCTTTTACTCATACGAGCATGTGATATTGTGATCTTATATTAGTATCTGGTACTAATTTTACCTTATTTTTTTCTTCTTGGCAATACAAACGTCTAACCTTTCCTCTCACTTTTTTCATAGATTAATGATATATACCAATAGTAGAAAGGAACATGTGATATGGCGCAAAAAGATGTTTTCTCAGCAATGATGTTTGGACAGCCGATTGAAAAAGAGAAAAGCAAGACAGAAGCAAAGGAGGAACGCGTGGAGACATCTTCAAGTGGTGATTCAATTGACTACATGCATGTCATGAATCAAATTGGGAACATTATGAACTCCATTGATGAGCTGAAGCCTGTGTTTAAAGATGTTGGTCCTATGATTAGTGCTTTTAAGAAAAAATTATCATAAAAAAAAGCCACTATTCTGTGGCTTTTTCTGATTCTGCATCCGCTTTTCCAAGCTCGTATGCTTCCTGCATGACAGATGTAAATAATGTTAGAAGCGGCTGAAGTGCTTCAGGCTCAAGCTGAATCCCTGCTTTATCTAACTCTTCCTTCGCCTGCGGAAAATACTTCATGGCAATTTGTAAAAATTCCATCGATTTTTCGTGCTGCATGTCGTCGTCTCCTCACTTTTCATTTGGCAGTTTGCCTGTTTTTTTGTAAGACGCAATATCACTTTCAATATCTTTCACAAAAGCGTCGTCAATGGTGGAGCTAAATTTCCCCATTTCGATCACTCCTTCTTTAAAATCAAAGGAGTATTCACCTTGTTCATTTAGCTTGCCTTCATTAAACTTCTTTGCAATGATACTGTACGCTTTATCAACATGCTGTACAGTGCTCGTTAAAACCGTATGGCTGCCGAGGTTGGATTGATCGGTGACATACCCGATCGCTGATAAATTATCGGCTTTGATTTGTTCAATGACAGGGATATTATAACCATCACCTGCTGGATACACAACATCTACGCCCTGCTTTTTTAATTTTTGATAGAGCTCCACCGCTTTATCAGCATCATCCCAGTTTTCAACAAACTCCGCTAACACTTGTACATGTTCATCTTGATATTTTGCCCCTTTGATAAAGCCGTCTACTTCACTTTGCCAATCATATGTAGCAAGAATACCAATCTTTTTTGTTTTTGACATATGTGCAGCTGTCATGCCTCCGAAAAAGCCCATCGCTTCACCTTTAAACGTCACGTTTGTGACATTGTCCGCCTGAGGCTTGTTTCCATTGACCGTAATAAATTGTATGTTTGGATAATCTTCACTGATCAAGTTGAAAATTTCACTGTATTCATTGCCATGGCCAATAATCAAATTGACTCCTTTTTTATGGAATTCTTCAATGGCATCAACGATTTTCTCCTTGTCGACCATTCCTTCCTTATAATAAACATCTACACCAAATGTTGATTGGATACTTAATAAGCCTTTATAACCTTTCGTTCCCCAAACTTGATCATTAATCGTATCGGGGACGAGTAAACCCACCTTCTCAATTTTTCCTTTTAAAGGAGCCTGCGAGCAGGCAGATAATAGAAGAAGGAACGAAAAGATCATGACAAGCCGCTGGTACTTCATGCCATGTTCAACTCCCTTTTGCAACATGCAGTGATGAACCTGTATGTTAAATATAGGTTTATTTTATACTGAAAAAAGATAAGATGGAAGATCATTCTTGCTTTTTGTCGAAAAATGTTGAGTTTTGTCTTTTCCATTCAGCAATCATGTCTTCTGCCTGTTTGTCATCTGTTTGACTTTCTACCTTCAATTCATACGTCATGTCCTGTCTTTGATCTGTTTCAAATGCCCATTGTAACAAGTCCTTTGCCACATCTTCTACAAAAAGTGAATCCGCACGCTTTGTTTGATCTTCATTGAGTGTCCATGGCCCGAACATGCGAGGAAGAATAACTGCCGGTACATTCTGTTTCGCTGATTCGTGTTCAGGTTTTTCATAAAGAATCCGGTACATGCCATGTGTTGCTTTGATGTCTTCCTGCCTGTTATGCGGTTCCTCTGACTGAATAAAAATGAGGTCATACGTGTCTTTGCTATCTTGAAGGTCAATGACTCGAACGAGATCATTTCTGCCTAGCCACATCATCCGCTCTTCTAACAGTCCCTTTTGTTCTTCTTTCAGATCATGAGGACGCGAGATATCCACTTGAATGCCCTCTTTCATCATATATTCACAAAGTGTCAGGCCAAAAAACTCATCTGCCCCTATGATCAGTCCTGTTTCCATGTTCATGTCCCCTTTTTTAATATCGAATAAAAAGAAGAGCCCTTTCTATGAAGGGCTGTTATCATCCTATTCATCACAATTCTCTTTCATGCGATTTATAAAACTTGTGAATGGATTGAAAGATTCTTCTCGGATGATCAAACATATGCAGCGTGAGATCAATCTGACAATGTTCTGGATTTTTCATATGCTGATCAATAAAAGGCTTTGCGTGAAGTTCATATGCATAAGGTGCGCCGTTTAGTCTTTGCCATATATGAATCGGTACATGAGCAGAATGAACAGGGCAAGAAGGCAGTGGATACGTTTCAGCTTCCTTTTCAGAGCAGCCATAGCTCTCTGCTAACTCTTTGATCAGCTGCTTATAAAAAAATTTGTGTTCCTTTTCTCTTACTCGTTGTGCACCCAGATTAAGACATGGATTCACCATCGCAATGGACCTTAGCACTTCAGGCATCTCCTCAGCAAGGCTCATGGCAACAAGGGCGCCCATTCCCTCTGCGAGCACATGAATTTCCCGGTTTAATATTTCGTGTTTTAGTGTGTGATGCACAAGCTGCTTAGCACTAAAGACAGCATCTTCGCATCCCCAGTGATTCCCATGAAGATGACTATTAAACAATGTATATCCTTCATCCTTTAAGGCAGTTAAAAGCTGGTTTCTTCCATAATGCTGAAGCCAGAATGATGTATTTTCCTGCACAAAGTGATTTCGGTCACCGAGGATTAGAATGCCAAAGCCATTTGGTTTTTGAGGAAGGTGAATGATGTTCCACTGGGAACCAAGCTGAAAAAAACGTTCGCTTACACCCATATGGCCAGCCTCCTTTCAGTGATTCTGCTTTCTATGATATGAACAACAACTCTTGTAGGAATAAGGAAATCCCCTAAAGACAGAAGAATTCTTTTTATTTTTATAGCAGAAGGTCTCAAAATGGTCACATAAAGGCGGAAAACAGTCTTTTCCCTTCACTTGCATCTATGGTATGATAATCAATAGATTGTTACATAAAGGACGGTGGGATTATGCATTATATTATCACCCTCATTTGGACTTTTCTGCTGACACATATGGCTGGTTACATCGTTGCCTCTATGAATGGAGCTGCTTATGATTTTACGCTGACTTCCATTCTTGCAGTTGTGTTTACGGTTATTTTATTCATCTTTGCTGAAGTAAGTCCAATGAAAGAAACGGAAAGTTCAACAAAACACTCTTAATATGACTTGTGAAAAAGAGCTAAATTGATGTTTAGCTCTTTTTTCTTTTTCAGCTTGATTGAAAAGCGGCACGCTAAAACCCCCTGCCTTCAACATACAGGGGGTTTTTATTGTTTACACATCGACGGTTTCAGACTTCTGTTTTTCTTGAGTCAAATGGCTTTTCGCAAGCCCTGTAAACAGGAAGATCGCGATACCTGATAATATCTCAAGGATTCCTCCGCCGGCAATGACAGGTCCCGCTCCAAATCTTTCTGCGAGGACGCCTGATACGACAGCTGCAAGCGGGAGAAAGACATTTGATGATGCGTTGATCACAGCATATACTTGCGGCTGATCCTCTTGGTCAACAGACGTTTGAATAATGACCATTTCCGGTACATTGATCGCACTGACAGCAGCTCCAAAAATAAAGGAAGCAAGCAGAACGACTGGCAGCCATGTACTCATCCCTGTCATAAAGAACGCAGCCCCTTCAATCATGCCGGCGACAATAAAGAACAAACCAAATCTCTTAATTTTCACCTTTGCCAGAGCAAAGCCCATCATAAACGCACCAACTGCGGCAACGCCTCTTAAAATGGAATACACCATGGAGTCGCTTTGCAGTGCTTCTGCTACGTATACCGCTGATAGTGCCTGCCACGGAGCTGCTGCGACATTCATTAAGATACAATAGAGCGTGAGCGCAAATAAAATGTGATGGTTTTTGACAACGAGAAACCCTCTTTTTAGGTTATAAAAATATGTATTCTTCGCTTGTTTAATGCCTGCTGCTTTTTGTTCATCGGTTTTCTTTAGTTTGACCCCGATAATAAACAGGCCAGAAATGACAAATAAAGCAGTGGTGATCAGCAAGGTATCAGCAGGTCCAATTAATTTAACCAAAAGACCAGCCACCATGACTGCTGCAAGTGCGACAATCTCAAAAGAAGATTGCAGGATCGCATTTGCTTTTTGAATGAGATGCTTTGGAACAATCTGCGGCAAGATGGCCACAGAAGCTGGATTATACGCTGCACCTGTTGCCGATTGAATAACCATTAATGAGATCAATAACCATAGAGGCAATAGATGCGAAAAGTGCAGAAGTGGAATAATGAGTACAATTGTTGCTCGAACAACATCTGAAGCGAACATCCATTTAGACAAATGGTGCTTTTTCATAAGAGGTCCTAAAATTGGGGCTAACAAAGATGAAGGGAGAACCGTTACTGCTAGAAGAAGTCCTGTACCGAGCGCTCCATCCCCTCTTAAAATCAATAGCCAAAGGACGGATGTAAAAGCAAAACTTTCTCCTGTGTTTTTAATGAGTCTTGATATGAATAATGAGGTGAAGCGTTTATTCCAAACACTTTCACTGAGATTCATCTTTTCCATCACACAAATCCTTTCAAAAATATAATCCATCCACTTACATATTTTACCTTAATTTTTCTTTTTTTCATACTATTTATTTGAAAATTTGAACTTAATTGTTTTTTATTATAAAGAAAAAAGAGGCATGACACATGCCTCTAAAGTCTTATTCCTGCTGACTCTTAGTCAATTGCTTACGGCTTTCTTTGGTAGGTCCAAACACGATTATGGTTCGAGTTATCAGGAAAGACGTCGCCTGCTTTAAGCTTAATCTTTAAAGGATCTTTCACCATACTGCCAGTTTCGCCGATCTCGATATACACACCATTATTCGGTGCTTTATTCCCTGATTTAAACTGATGCTGCTGACCCATTTTCATCCTCCTTTCTCGATTGATGTTATTATGTCCCGTCCATTGCCTCTCCAATCCTTTATGCAAAAAGTCCCTGCTCATACGAGTCAGGGACACTTGGATTTATTTGGATGGTTGATACATAAGTTCTTTCATTAACGCTTTTTGCACATGCAGGCGGTTTTCTGCCTGTTGAAATACTTTTGAGTGCGGCCCGTCGATAATATCTGCCGTCACTTCTTCACCGCGATGAGCCGGAAGACAATGAAGGAAAATATAGTCCTTTGCTGCATGACTCATCAGCTCGTCATTGATTTGATATTCTTTAAATTCAGCAAGGCGTTTCTCTGTTTCTGCTTCCTGCCCCATGCTTGTAAACACATCTGAATAAATAACATCTGCATCTTGTACAGCTGCGACAGGATCTGTCGTCACGGTAACTTCTGCGCCTGATTGTTTCGCAAACTCACGGGCAGTGTCTGTGACTTCTTGAAGTGGTTCATAGCCTTTTGGTGATGCAACTGCAATGTCACAGCCTAACTGTGCACAGCCGATCATTAAGGAGTGTGCCACGTTATTTCCGTCACCAATATAGGCCACTTTGATTCCTTTTAAAGTACCTTTTGTTTCTTTAATGGTTAATAAATCTGCAAGGGCCTGACATGGATGTGAGTAGTCAGTTAATCCATTAATGACTGGAACAGACGCGTATTGTGCAAGCTCTTCAACCTTCTCATGCTCAAAGGTTCGAATCATAATGCCGTCTACATAACCAGAGAGCACCTGCGCTGTATCACTGATGGTTTCACCTCTGCCAATTTGCAAATCATTTGAGCTGAGGAAGAGCGCATGTCCTCCTAGCTGCGTCATCCCCGCTTCAAACGAGACGCGGGTTCTAGTCGAAGATTTTTCAAAGATCATCGCTAACGTTTTCCCTTTGAATAAATCTTGATATGGGTTTTGTTTCATTTCTTCTGCTTTTTCAATTAAATAAGCAATCTCATGGATTGAGAAATCTTTTAACGATAAAAAGTCTTTTCCGTATAATGTCGGTTGCACGTCAACTTGACTCATGCCGTCACTTCCTTTTTATATAATTCGTGGAGCGATACTGGTGAAACATCTCCATTTTTCCCTTGCAGGAATGCTTGAACAGTTTCATATTCGGTTAGGACTTGAACGCCGTGTGTGAGTGCTTTTACACGCTGCTCTTTTGCCTCTGCATCTTCTCCTAAATGAATATGAAGGGATTTATCTTCATTCTGCAGCCAGGATTCAAAGCTGCCAGTCCAGACGTCAAAGCCTGCATGCTTCGCTTCATCTATCAATTGCTCGCTGCCTTGTATAAAGAGGCTTCCTTTTTGCTTCCAGATCGGCGCAAACACTTTTTTCAAGGCGCTTTCGGCGTTCTTGCCTACACACATTCCTTCTCCTGTCGCTTTCATTTCAGGTGTCAGCTTGAGGTCGATATCTTGAATGGCATGTGATGAGAACACTGGGAATTTGACCGCTGTCCCCCCTTTGTTTTTCGTTGCAGGGTTTAGTTCTTCAAGCGACGCACCAGCTAATAATTGAGTGGCCATTGGGATCATATCAATGCCCATTACCTTACTGACGACTGGTACAGTCCGGCTTGCCCGCGGATTCACTTCTAATACAAGCGCCTGGTCACCTTTGATGACAAATTGGATATTCATAATGCCCTTGAACGATAATTTCTTCGCTATTTGTTCAGACGCGGTATGCACCTGCTGTTTAATGTCTTCACTGATTGAGATACTTGGTAAAATGGCAAAGCTGTCACCTGAGTGCACGCCCGCTTTTTCAATATGTTCTACGATGGTTGGAATGAACGCCTTTTTTCCGTCAGAAATAAGATCCACTTCAATTTCTTTTCCAGTGACGTACTCATCAATTAAGATTGGGTATGGTAAATGATCTGGCTGATCAAGCAGTGTCGCCAAATGTGCTTCTGACTGAACAACGATCATTCCCATTCCGCCAATGACATACGATGGGCGAATTAATACAGGGTAACCGATGCTTTTCGCATGTACGAGTGCTTCTTCTTTTGAATAAGCTGTATCTCCTTTTGCGTGAGGAAGGTTCAGTTCATCAAGAAGCTGATAGAATAAATCACGGTCTTCAAGTGCATCCAGTGTAGCAAAGGATGTACCTAACAACGTGACGCCGGCTTTTTCTAAGCCTTCTGCGACGTTGATCGCAGTCTGTCCGCCAAATTGGACAATGACAAAATCAATTTGTTCTGCTTCCACAACGTTTAAAATGTGCTCTAATGTAATCGGCTCAAAATATAAACGATCTGCAATCTCATAATCAGTACTGACTGTTTCTGGATTGTTGTTCATCATGATGGTTTCAAATCCAAGTTTTTGCAAGGTCAGAACGCCATGAACAGCACTATAATCAAACTCGACCCCCTGCCCGATTCGAATTGGGCCAGAGCCAATGATGAGTGCACGCTGTTTTGTTTTTTCTTGATGCTCACCATCGCTTTTGCCAAAGTAGGTGGAATAGAAGTAATTCGTTTTTGCATCAAATTCCGCCGCACATGTGTCAACAATTTTAAATGAAGCAGCAATCCCGTACTCTTGACGGAGCTGCCTGATTGACTCTTCCGTTTGACCCGTAAGAAGAGCAATCGTTTCATCAAGGAAGCCTTTTTCTTTTACCTTTTTCAAGGTATCTTTTGATAGCGCCCCCTTATGATCTTTCAATTCTTGTTCGAGCGTGATCATATTCTGGAACACATGTAAGAAGAATCGATCGATTTTCGTTGTTTGATGAATCGTTTCAACCGTTTCTTGTCTTGAAAGAAGCTCCATAACAGCGAAAAACCGGCGATCGTCTGGTGTTTTGATGAGTTCAAATAATTGTTCTGTCGATTGCTCTTTCAGTTCTGGCAGGTGGAAGCCCTTCGTTTTAATTTCAAGTGATGCAACCGCTTTTTGGATGGCTGACTCTAAATTCCGATCAATCGCCATAACTTCACCAGTGGCCTTCATTTTTGTGCCTAATTGACGGTCTGCCTGTTTAAATTTATCAAACGGCCAGCGCGGGAATTTGACGACAACATAATCTAGTGCCGGCTCAAAACTAGCATAGGTTGTACCTGTGAGCGGGTTTTTCAATTCGTCTAGTGTATAACCCACCGCAAGCTTAGCTGCCATTTTCGCAATCGGATAGCCTGTTGCTTTTGATGCAAGAGCAGAAGAACGGCTGACCCGAGGATTCACCTCAATGACAAAGTATTCTTTACTGAGTGGATCAAGGGCAAATTGGATGTTGCAGCCGCCGACTACATCCAGCGCTGAAATGATTTTCAAGCTCGCTGAACGGAGCATTTGATAATCCTGATCCGTTAATGTTTGGGAAGGTGCAACGACAATCGAGTCTCCTGTATGCACACCAACTGGATCAATATTTTCCATGTTACATACCGTGATACACGTATTTTGACGGTCTCTCATGACCTCATACTCGACTTCTTTAAAGCCAGCTATGCTTTTTTCAACTAAACACTGGTGAATCGGACTCGCTAAAAGAGCTCCTTCAATGAGCGGCTTAAACGCCTCTTCTGTTAGAGCGATTCCGCCGCCTTTACCGCCAAGTGTGTATGCTGGTCTTAGGATGACTGGGAAGCCGACTTCTTTTGCAAATTGAAGAGCATCTTCCGCATTATCCACAATTTCACTATCTGGCACAGGTTCGTTCAAATGCTTCATGAGAGCACGGAATTTCTCTCGATCTTCACCGTTTTCAATTGTTTCAACTGACGTTCCGAGCAGGGTCACCCCATGCTTTTTCAGCACACCGGCTTTTTCTAGCTCAACAGCAAGGTTTAAAGCAGTCTGTCCGCCAAGGTTGGCTAAAAGACCATCTGGTTTTTCCTTTTCAATAATTCTTGTCACTGAATCAACTGAAAGCGGTTCAAAATAGATTTCATCAGCAAATGACTCATCTGTCATAATGGTTGCTGGGTTATTATTCACTAAGATGACTTTGTAGCCTTCTTCTTTTAAGGCCATACATCCTTGTGTTCCTGAGTAATCAAATTCTGCTGCCTGACCAATGATGATTGGACCAGACCCGATGACTAGAATGGTTTGTATGCTTTGATCTTTAGGCATGTGCGACTTCTCTCCTTGCTTGTTTCACTTTCTCAATAAAATCATCAAATACCCATTCACTTTCAGCAGGCCCTGGGTGTGCTTCTGGATGAAATTGCACTGACATAATCAGCTTTTCTTTATGAATGAATCCTTCTACAGATCCATCATTGACATGAAGGAATTTCACGTCCACTTCTTTGTCATTCATGCTTTTTTCATTCACAACATAGCTGTGGTTTTGACTTGTCATAAAGACACGTTTGGATTCTGTATCCTGTACAGGATGATTCGCTCCCCGGTGGCCAAATGGAAGCTTATACGTATCCCCGCCAAGTGCAAGAGCGATTAATTGGTGACCTAAGCAGATCCCAAGTGTCGGAAATGTCATCATGATGTCATGAATTGTTTTTAAATATGGTGTCATGGTTTTCGGGTCTCCAGGTCCGTTTGAGAGCAGGATCGCATCCGGCTTAATCTCAAACACCTTTTCCATTTGTTTATATGGAATGACGGTTACTTTACAGCCGCGCGCTGCAAGCGAATCTGCAATTGATTTTTTAAAGCCAAAATCAATGAGCGCCACATGTTCCTCACCGCTGCCTTGTGTGTATATCTCGCTCTCTGTCACCTGTGCGACGACATTGTCTTGTTTCATTGCAGGCGGGGTTTCGTTTTCGTCAACACTGAGCACAGCGTTCATCGTTCCATTTGCCCGGATGTTTTGCACGACTGCTCGCGTATCTGTATGGGTCAGAAGTGGAATATTCCACTTTTGTAAATAATCTTTTAAGCTGACCGCTGCAAGATGATGTGAAAAATGCTCTGCTGCCTCGTAAACAACCACCGCTTTTACCTGTGGCTTTTTGCTCTCAAAGTCTTCATGATTGATGCCGTAATTTCCGATCAGCGGATATGTGAAAACAATGATCTGACCTTTATAGGAAGGATCTGTGAGTACCTCTTGATAACCTGTCATACCTGTAAAAAAGACCACTTCACCTGTGATGCCAGCTTCTCCTGTCAAATCTCCTTCAAAAGAGGCTCCATCTTCTAAATTTAAATAACCCTTCATGCTTATGTCACCCCAAAATTGAATAATTAATGATATAAATGCATTTTTATACGTTTATTTGTAAAAAAATTTATACCGAAACTGTTTTATTAGCTAATACTTGAACAATTGCTTCGATCGCCTGATCCAGCTCTGCTTTCTTCACATTCAGCGGAGGTAATAAACGAATGACATTCGGACCAGCTGGAAGCACCAGCAAACCTTGTTCTCTAAGAGCTGTGATATAGCCAGCGACTGGCTGATCACATTCAATACCTGCCATCAATCCTTTTCCCCGAACTTCTTTTACGATATTCAGCTGTTTGACATTTTGCAGCTTTTCTAACAGGTAATCGCCCTTTTCTTTTACTTCTGAAAGAAACTCTTCTTTGAAAATCACATCGAGTGTCGCATTCACAGCGGCCATGGCGAGCATGTTTCCACCAAATGTTGTGCCATGTGAACCTGGGGAGAATGCATCTCCTAACGCTTTTTTCCCTATGACTGCACCAACTGGAAAGCCATTTCCTAACCCTTTTGCCGCAGAGATAATATCAGGATCAAGACCCATCTCTTCGTACGCAAATGCTGTTCCTGTACGCCCGATGCCCGTTTGGATTTCATCTACAATCAGCAGTGCTTCATGCTTTTTACAAAATGCTTGAACGGCTTCTAGAAATTCTGGTGTCGCTGGATTCACTCCACCTTCACCTTGCACAACCTCCAGCATCACCGCTGCAACATCATCGACTTCACACGCTGACATCGCATCTGGATCATTAAATGGTACGTAGTGAAAGCCTTCTAGCATAGGACCAAAGCCAGTTTTGATTTTATCTTGACCTGTGGCAGCCATACCAGCATACGTGCGCCCATGGAAAGAGTGCAAAAATGTGACGATATTTGTTTTCCCTGTCGCTTTACGTGCTAATTTAATGGCACCTTCATTTGCCTCTGCCCCGCTATTGCAGAAAAACACGAGATCCCCTGAACTGTTTGCTGCCAGCTTTTCTGCTGCTTTTTCTTGCAGTCCATTTTCAAATAGATTTGATACATGCCAGACGTGGTCAAGCTGTTCCTTAATGGCTTCATTGACCTTTGGGTGATTGTGGCCTAAATTTGTAACCGCAATGCCTTGTATAAAGTCTAAATATTTTTTTCCATTTGTATCGACTGCCCAAGAACCTGCTGCCTCTTTAATTTCAACATTCCACCGTCCATAAGTTTGAAAGAGATGACTCACAGGACCGCCTCCTTTTGTTTCACGATTCTTGTTCCTTTAAAGGTTTCTCCTGTAAAGATACTGCCTTTGCCATTTACGATCATCACTTCATCCACATCACCTGATAAAGCACTCAAAGCGGATTGTACTTTCGGAATCATTCCCCCGGAAATAATGCCTTCATCAATGAGTGAAAGGGCTTCTTGTTCTGTGACGACATCTAATAGTTCACCATTTTTCAAAATGCCTTCAACATCTGTGACAAACATGAGCTTATCAGCCTTCATGGCTCCGGCGACAGCTGATGCTGCTAAATCGGCATTCACATTTAACGTTTGGCATTCTTCCGTCATAGACAGCGGCGCAATCACAGGAATGAATTGTTTTTCCATGAGTGCTTCTGCCATCTCTGGATGAACTTCTTTGATTTCGCCAACGTACCCGTAAACATCTTGATCTAGGAAATCGGCGACAAGCATCTGTCCATCTTTACCGGAAACGCCGACAGATGAAATATCATGCTTTGCGAGCTCTGACACAAAGTATTTATTGACCGTTCCCGAGAGAACCATTTCGGCTACCTCTAACACAGGCTTCGTTGTTTTACGCTGCCCGTCAACAAATTCTGTTTTAACTTCTAATTTTTGCAGCATATTGGTGATTTCAGGTCCTCCGCCATGCACGATAGCCAGTTTAAATCCAGCGGCTTGAAGTGAGCGGACATTTTCATAAAAGGTATCTGAAAGTTCTCGAATGACACTGCCTCCACACTTGAACACGATCGTTTTATTCATGTCTATCTCCTTCTTTATGTGCGATAGCTCGCGTTAATTTTCACATAATCATAGGTAAGGTCACAGCCCCATGCTGCTGCTTCACCATTCCCCTCACTCATTTGAATGAAAATCGTAATCTCATCCTGCTCTAGATATGCTTTTGCTTCCTCTTCTGAGAATGGCTGCGGTTCATTGTGTTTGAACAAACATTGTCCGCCTAAATAGACTTCTACCTCTTTCGGTGTGACGGAAGCTGCGCTATGACCAATCGCTCCAACGATTCGGCCCCAGTTGGCATCTGTACCATATACAGCAGTTTTGACAAGACTTGAACCAACGATTTTTTTCGCAATGATGCCGGCTTCCAAGTTATTTTTAGCGCCAGTGACCTTTGCTTCAATTAATTTGGTTGCGCCTTCTCCATCTCTCGCAATCTCTTTGGCTAAATCCTCGCAAGCTAGTTTTAATCCTTCTTTAAACAATGGCCATTCTGGATGCTCTTCATTCAGCACATCGTTTTCTGCCATTCCATTTGCCATCACAAGCACCATATCGTTTGTCGAAGTTTCTCCGTCGACGGTAATTTGATTAAAGGTCACATCCGTAATGTCACGAAGCGCTTGCTGTAAGGCTTCCTGTTCGACATTTGCATCTGTTGTGACAAAGCCAAGCATTGTCGCCATGTTCGGGTGAATCATGCCAGAGCCTTTTGCTGCGCCTGAAATGAGGATCTCTTTTCCGTCTATCGTAAGGGTGTATGTTGTATTTTTAATGACAGTATCTGTCGTTAAGATCGCTTCTTCAAAATGGCCTTTTTCGGCTTTTGCTTCTTTTAACTCGGCGATGCCCTTTTTGATTTTATCCATCTCCAGACATTCTCCAATGACACCAGTAGAAGAAACCGCAATGTAATCGGGTGCTACACCTAACATGTCTGCACAGGCTGCCTGCATGTCGTATGCATCTTTTAATCCCTGCTCACCAGTACATGCATTGGCGATGGCACTATTGACAATGACACCTTTTAATTGTCCTGTCTTTTTTAAGCTTTGTTGTGTGACTTTGAGAGGCGCAGCTTGAAAGTGACTTTGTGTGTAGACCGCTGCACTTGCTGCTGGTACTTCGCTGATAATGAGACCAAGGTCTTTTTTTGAATAGCGCAAGCCAATGTGAATCCCCTTCGCTTCAAAGCCTTTTGGTGATGATACGTCACCGTCTATTTTGACAATGCTTTTTTCATTCAATTCAATCATGTTTGTTGTCTCCCCTGTTCTCTTATGGATAAAGAGGTGTCATTGTGAGGCCCGCCTCTTCATGTAAGCCTTTGATAATGTTGAAGTTTTGAACCGCTTGGCCGGCAGCGCCTTTCATAAGATTGTCTATGACCGACACGATTGTAAGTCTCCCTGTTCGTTCATCTAAATGAAAGCCAATGTCACAGAAGTTACTGCCGTATACTTCTTTCGTTTGTGGATAAATTCCGTGATCTCTCACTCTGACAAAATAGGAATCTTCATAAAAGCCTTTCATTCGCTTCATCAATTCTTCTTTTGTGATATCTGATTTTAATTGTGTATACATCGTCGCCATAATTCCTCTTGTCATCGGGACAAGATGCGTTGAAAATGTGACGTTCGCCGTTTGCGGGTTCCATTCTCTTAATATTTGCTCTATTTCTGGCGTATGCTGATGCTCATTCACCTTATAAATTTTAAAGTTATCGTTTAGTTCTGAAAAATGCGTTCCAAGTGAGGCAGATCGTCCGGCACCGGACACCCCTGTTTTTGCATCTATTATAATCATGGATTCATCGATGACATTCTGTTTGATGAGCGGCGCTAAACCGAGAAGAACTGCGGTAGGAAAGCAGCCCGGATTGGCAATCACTTCAGCCTGTTGAATTTTGTCACGATTCAGTTCGGATAAACCGTACACCGCTTGTTGAACAGATGCTTCATCCGCTGCCCTTCGTTTATACCAAGCTTCATAGGTTGCTCCATCTTGAATGCGCAAATCACCTGATAAATCAATGATCGGCACTCCTTGATTCATAAGCTTTGGCGTCAGTTCACTTGATACGCCTGCTGGTGTTGCTAAAAACACAGCATCTGTCTCTTGCACAATGGCAGCCGGGTCAATGGCTTTTAATGTTTGGTCAGTCATGTTTGTCAGATGCGGATAAGATTGACTGTATGATTGCCCATCACCACTTGATGAATACAATATACATTCCTCCACATGCGGGTGATGCTTGAAGATACGAACCAATTCCACACCACCGTACCCTGTAGCACCTATAATACCTATTTTCAACGTCAATACACCCTCTTGATCTTTGTGAAATTATTTAACATTATAACATGTATAAAAATTAATTCAATTGTATATTTAATATTTGTTTTCATTTTTTTTCAACAAAAAAACCGCATATCTTCATGAGACATGCGGATTTATCTTTCGTTTTTGATATAGATGACCATGAGCGCACTGCATAAATATAATATAGAGCTTGCATAAAAAATGAAGTAAACGGTAAAGAAATCAGCAAACAGACCGCCAAGCATAATGGCGATGGATGAAAAAAGGGCTGTCCAAAAATGATAGTGCCCGACTTCTTTCATTCTTTTGTTCTCTGTTGTGAGGTCCGTGACGAGCAGTTTCTCTCCGTGCTTTTGAAAGCCTCCCAGCGCACCAAGTGCAAGCTGAATGATATATACTTGCTCCACTTCTGTTATATGCGGAAAAAGCAGCAAAAGAAACGCCATACCGAACGAATGAATGATTAAAAAGAGCCGCCTGTCTGTGGTTTCTGGCAGTTTCCCTAATAGTAAATGAATAAACGCACCGCTTAAACCAAACAGACCATAGGCGAGACCAAACTGTGAATAGCTTGATCCAACATTTTTAATAAAAAGAATGTAAAAAGGAAATATCAAACTGCTGGCGAAAAACAGCAGACTTTGTGAGTAGACGAACCATTTCATTGCTTTTGCATTCATTGTGTATTGTACCTCTCATAAAAGTAGTTGGTAAATGTACCATCTGGATCTGCTTGTTTTTTCTTTTGGAAGAATACATCGGTTTTAGGGTAAGCCCTCTTCATTTGCGCCTTCGTTTGATAAGGCATGTACGGTAAGTAATAGCTTCCCTCGTGCCGCAGCGTGATATCTGTCATTTTTCGAATGATCCGCTCTGCTTCCGCTTTCTCTTCTTTTTCAAACCCGTAATTCACTAAAAGCACAAGGGCAAACATATCTTGTTTCGCATATGAGAGATCCGCTTTTTCATTTTTTTGAACGTAGCGTATTGTGATATTCATTAGATTCAAATCTTCCTGTTGTAAAAAGGCTCTCATGTCATCGATGTACGCACGAAAACGGTCAACTGGGACGAAATATTCCTGCAGCACATCTGTGTCTGAATCATTTTCATATTCCAAAAAGGCAGAATCAGACCGCATCACATTGTTTCTTGTGATCAGCTGATCATTTTGACTTAGGAAATACTTCTTTTGCAAATTCCAGAGCAGATCTTTCCCCATATCAAATCTCCTTGAAAGGCCGAGCATAAATTTCAAAGGCATGACGAGTTGATCTTCTTTCAGTTCTTGATATGATGCGATCCCTTGTTGTGAAGTGAGGGAATAATTCGTCACATACATTTCTTTCAAAAAGTTTGTTTTCGCTGTTGAGATTCTGGCAAGATGCATGCGTACTTCTTTATTGTGTTTGACATGCTTTTGAAAATAATCCGTATACTCATCGTAATTGAGAGAGGTTGTCTCCATTTTATATAGTTCATCTTTTGTTAAAGAAAGCTCAACATCTAAAATGACGCCGAACAAACCGTATCCCCCAATGACCGCAGAAAACAAATCATCGCCTGGTTTTACTGTGATAATCTCCCCATCTGCTTTTAAAAGCCTAAAGGAACGTACTGTATCAATGAGTGACCCGTAGCGAATGTCACGTCCATGTGCGTTTGCACTTAAAGATCCGCCAATTGTAAAGATATTTTGCGATTGCATCACCTTCACAGCAAGACCATAAGGGTTCACATATTTTTGTATATCATCCCATGTAGCGCCGCTTTGAACCCGAATCGTTTTCTTTTTTGGATCAAACGCTAAAATCTGGCGGAATTCCGTCATATCGAGCACGATGCCGTTTTCATAATATGTGTGACCGCCCATGCTATGCTGTTTGCCGGCAATAGAAATCGGCAGGTTTTTTGCTTTTGCTTCTTTTAATACTTCTTTTAACGTGTCAATTTCTTTCCCTTGAACAACTTTTTTGATTTTGACAGGCATGAGATGACTGACATCTGTAAAAGCCTCAAGATCCTGTTTATTGTGCGCCTTGCCTTCTCGTATGGTGATTGATGCACAAAATGCAGCAGCATATACGATCAAAAGAACGATCCATAGCCATTTTCGTTTCATGATAGGTACTCCGTTCTATAAAATTACATCCATTATATCAAGCTACTCTCTTCCTCCACCTTAATTTTTCATAAAAAAACCTGGCATGAGTTCAACTCATACCAGGCATTTTTCATTTTTGCTTATTGAATACCGAGCGCGATTTTTGCGTATCTTGACATTTTGTCTCGTGTCCAAGGCGGATTCCATACGATGTGAACTTCTGTTTCTTTTACTTCTGGAAGGTCACTTAATGCTTTTTTGACTTCATCCACGATAATTGGTGCAAGAGGACAACCCATTGATGTTAAGGTCATGGTGATATCCGCTTTTCCATTCTCATCTAGATCGACATCATAGACAAGCCCAAGGTTGACGATGTCGACATTTAGTTCAGGGTCAATCACCTGTTCTAGGGCGCCTAAAATATTTTCTTTCAATGCTTCATCCATGATATCCACTCCTTTTTCCATTAGTATAACGTACTTTTTCTTTTGACTAAACGTTTGTGCTTTTCAGATGTGTCACAAACCAATCAATCGTTTCAAACATCGCTTGTCTTGAGACCTTATGTCCAGCTTGTCCATCAGTGATAAAACGAATCAGATGCGGGTCCTGCTTATATTGTGTAGCCGCTAACTCATCATATAGAGATTTTGCGTGCCGGTAAGGGACGACAGGATCGTTTTCTGCATGCCAGAATAACAGCGGTCTTTTGTTTAATCGATCCGTTTGCAGCGTTAAATCATATGGGCGCAGGGCGTCTAATTGCAGATGAACCTCTTCGTCTGTAATATCTTTCATTAACCCTTTGTGACGCATGTCCATGATTTGTGCTTTTAGAAACGTCGTATAGTTTGGACTTCCCATCAAGCTGACAGCGGCTTTGATCCAATCATGCTTGGCAAGTGCACCAAAGGTGGTGATGCCGCCCATGGAAGTACCCGCAACGCCTATCAGATCAGCTTCAATCAATTGTTTTTCTTGAAAGTATGTTTTGAGTATATCGATTTCACGAATTTCGTTCAGGACAATTTCCCAGAACTTTGATGCCAGTTCCTCTAAGCTGAGGTTTTCTGACCTTACACCATGATAAGCACAGTCAGGCAAAATGACTCTCATGCCTTTTTCCGCCAAATGGAAGGCGAAGTGTAAATTATGCTCGCGTGCACTTGTAAATCCGTGAATAAAAAATACAAGCGGCAGCGGTTTGTCTTTATTTTCAGCTTTTACGATATGTAAAAATGGAATATCGCGCGTAATTTGCTCATCAATGGTGATCACAGCCTATGAATCCTCCTTTATCATTCCCGTCTTTGTTTATTTTAACATGTAGACAACAAAGATGTGATAAAGATACACTATAGATAGAGGCGCTAACATGAATTGCCTCCTATCACTTACAGATCAAAGGAGATTTTATGGAGACTAAACCTTATCTAATCGCACTTGACCTGGATGGCACATTATTAAAAGATGATAAAACCATTTCTGCGCATACACTTGACGTCATTCGAAAAGTGAGAGACAGCGGGCATCACGTCTGTATATCAACAGGCCGGCCATTTCGATCCAGCTCTCCTTATTATCAGCAATTACAGCTTGATTCACCCATTGTGAATTTTAACGGAGCGTTTGTCCATCATCCTCTTGATGAAAAATGGGGCAGATTTCATACGTCACTTGATCTTCAAGTGGTCAAACAGCTTGTAGACATTAGTGAAGAGTATAAAGTGCACAATGTGTTAGCTGAAGTATTAGACGATTTGTATTTCCATTATCATGATGAAAAACTCATTGATATATTTAATATGAATGCAAACAAAGTCACCGTTGGGGACCTTAGGGACAACCTTGGGGAGAATGTGACGAGCGTGTTAATTCATGCAAAAGAAGAGGACGTCGGAGCCATTCGAAGCTATTTATCAGATGTTCATGCAGAAGTGATTGATCACAGGCGCTGGGCTGCCCCGTGGCACGTGATTGAAATCATTAAAACTGGCATGAATAAAGCCGTTGGACTGCAAAAGATCAGTGATTATTACGGCGTTCCTAAGGAGCGGATTGTCGCATTCGGAGATGAAGACAATGATTTAGAAATGCTTGAATTTGCTGGATGCGGTGTGGCAATGGGCAACGGAATTGATGCCGTGAAACGTGTCTCAAATGAAGTCACTGATACAAATGAACAAGATGGGATTGCAAAGTTTCTAACGAATTACTTCTCGCTTTAATTTTTCCATTCATACATAGCAGATGGAAGCGGGCATACTACCGTTAGACAGGTTGTCCTGTCAGCTTGTGTAAAGGGGCGGATTCCGAATGGGTAAAAGAAGCAAATCGAAACGCTTTATACAACAAGGTAAAGATTCAGTCAGTCTTCATGACGCGCGCTTTCCTTATCGTTCGACACTTGAAGAAGCGTCAGACAGAGGAAATATGAAGACTGATGCTTCTGGAGGTTCATTGTGAGAAACGAACTTTTTGATCAAGCCAAATCGTTTACTGAAGAAGCTCTTACTTCTTCATTTTCATCTGGGTTAGAGCGTCAGCAGGCAGTGAAACGGGCGAAAAACGCCGTATCGTCTGCATTTGCCAATTCGACAGATGCAGAAAGAAACCAGCTGCATACCTTCCAAGACTTGCTTGATGATCTCTAACATAAAAAAGCTGTCCACATTAGATGGACAGCTTTTTCTAATTCCTGCACTTATTTGACTTGGAACGTTTTCTTCTCCGTGATTTGTTTCAGCCCTTCTGCTTTTCCTTTAAACGTCACGACTGCTTCGTACGTTCCGGGCTTTACACCGTTTGACCACGTATCTTGAAAATCATAGGCCTCGCCTTTTTTCAGTACAAAAGATTGGATGGCCTGTGTGAACATACGGTCTTTCGAATAGCGGTATTGTTCATTTCCGTTTTCGTCATACACACTAAGTTCGAATTTTTGGCTAGTGTTAAAAGTAAATTCAATATCTCGATCTGATTCATTTTTCAGTGACATGTTAAATTGAACTGAAGAACCTTTCTGGACGGGGTCTACTGTGAGCTCAACCGTTTTTTCTCCCATTTGACCGGATACCTCCTTGTCTGGTTCATCCTTTTTTTGTTGTCCACAAGCGGCTAAAAGCAATAGAATGAGAAGAAGCACCAACCCTTTTTTCATCTGCTACCCACCTTTTAATCTCGTCTGAAAAATCCAAGAATATTGGTTGTCTGCACAATATTTGTAAAGGCTTTTGGATCGACTTCTTTAATAATTTGTTCAAGTTCATACAGTTCATACCTTGTAATAACGATCACCATCATTTCCTTTGGCTCGTTGGTGAATGCGCCTTTTGCAGGTACAGTTGTAATGCCTCTGACCATTTTTCCATAAATGGCTTCTTTGATTTCATCTGCTTTCTTCGTGACAATCATCGCGGTCAGCTTCTCATGTCTTGTATGGATGGCATCAATGACCCTTGTGGTCACATATAATGTGACAAGGGTATATAATGCTTTCTCCCAACCTTGTAATAATCCTGCTGTAAAAATGATGATTCCATTTAAAATGAAGAAATACGTGCCAACTGGTTTATCCTTCCATTTCGCTAAAACCATAGCAACAATGTCGAGTCCGCCTGTCGATGCCCCGTATTTGAGCGTGATCCCAATCCCTACTGCGGATATGACACCGCCAAACACAGCATTTAATAAAATATCGTGGGAAACACTCGTTTCTGGTAAAATACCGAGGAAAATGGTCGTCAGCGCAACACTGATGATGCTGTACAAAGTAAAGGAACGGCCAACTTTCATCCAGCCTAAAATGCCGACTGGAATGTTTAAAATAAATAATAGAATCCCTGTTGATACATAAAATGGCGCATATTGATCGATTAAGCTGGATAACAGCTGGGCTACCCCTGTAAAACCGCTCGCATATACGTCAGCTGGGATTAAGAATAAATTTAGTCCAATCGCATTGAGTAATGCACCAATAACGACGACAATGAGTTTTTTTGCTTCTCCAATGAACATGTTGTCATTCCTCCACTTACCATTCTCTCTATGGTTTTCCCTAAAATTTAGAATTTGAACACGAAAAGATGATTTCTATGATATAGTTAGGCTAAAAAGATGTAAAATATGGCTTATTTTTTTAGAAAGAAGGGATTTATATGACTGTTCATATCATAGCAGACAGTGCTGCTGATCTGCCTCTTTCTTATTATGATGAACATAACATAACGCTCATTCCGCTCCGCGTCTTGCTTGGCGAGCAGGAATTTGAGGATTTGATCACCATTGAACCAAAACAAGTATTTGATGCGATGAGACAAGGAGCCAGTCCAAAAACATCACAGGCTTCACCAAACCGAATCAAGGAAACGTTTGTTTCTGCCGCTCAAACCCATACATCTGCCATCTATGTCGCTTTTTCATCAGAGCTTTCAGGTACATATCAGACAGCTGTGATGATGGCAAATGAAGTGAAGGAAGAATACCCTGATTTTGATTTACGAATCATTGATTCTAAATGCGCTTCACTCGGCTACGGGCTTGCTGTCAAACACGCTCAATCACTTGCCATTGACGGAAATACAATACAAGAAATTGAAACGTCTGTAAAGCATTTTTGTGAATCTTTACAACATATTTTTACTGTAGACGATTTAACGTATTTAGCAAGAGGCGGAAGAATCAGTAAAGCGTCCGCATTTGTTGGCGGTTTGTTAAGCATTAAACCCATATTACATGTCGAAGATGGAAAACTCATCCCGCTAGAAAAAATCCGCGGACGTAAAAAGCTGCTGAAACGCATTATTGAACTAATGAAAGAACGCGGAACGGATTGGTCGAACCAAACGGTTGGCATTAGTCATGGTGATGATCCTGCACTGGCAGAAGACATGAAACAACTGATTGAAGACGAATTTCATCCAAAGGAAATTGATATTCAGATCATCGGTGCCGCTGTTGGGTCCCATTCTGGACCTAGTACCCTTGCGATCTTTTTTACAGGCAAACGATCATAAAAAGCACCCTTCCCTGACACAACACGGGAAGGGTGCTTTTCTTATGACAGTTTAAATCGCTGGACGGTTTCATTTAACCTCGCCGTCATACTCATCAATTCTTCGACCTGTTTGTTCATTTGATGGAATGATTGCAGCTGTTCATTGGCTGAGGCAGAAATTTCTTCGCTGCCAGCTGCTGTTTCTTCTACAACTGCACTAATATTTTCAATCGAGTGCAGCACTTGTCCGCCAAGTTCTGTTGATTGCATAATTTGGTCATTTAAGACCGCCATTTCTTGTTTAATATGCTGCGCTTTTATTTCTATATCTTCAAAGGAGTGTGAGGTTTTGTCCATCGCATCCTGCTGCTGAAATGAAAGCTTGACCCCTTCTTGAACAGTTTGACTAATGGATTGAATGCCTCTTTCAATATGGCTGACCATGTCAAAGATTTGTCTTGTTGCATTAGACGATTCATCGGCAAGCTTACGAATTTCATCTGCTACAACGGCAAAGCCTTTTCCAGCTTCGCCGGCTCTTGCCGCTTCAATGGCTGCGTTTAAGGAAAGCAGGTTTGTTTGGTCCGCAATGTCAGAAACCGTTTTGGCCATGGCCGAGATTCCGCTGGCGTATTGCGTGAATTCTCCTGCTGACTCTTCGATTTGTCTCGTGGCATGTGTATTTTTTTCAATCGCTTTTTTTGTTTCTGTTAACGTGTGCTTTCCGCTTTCTACGGCTTCAATGGCATCCTCTGTACTGCGGATGACCGTTTGTGAGCGTTCGGAATTTTTACGTCCATGCTGGTCCATTTTCTCAATCAAGCTGACGCCGTGCTGGAGATCTTCTGAAATCGCTTGTGACCCATTTGCCATTTCATCTGTTGAGACAGATACTTGATTCGCAGATTCCATCATCTTTTTGTTTTCATCATTCAGGTGGATCGAGAATGTCTCTACTCGGCTTGAGACATTGCTGATTTCTTTAATCAGACTAATCAGCTGATCTGTCATTTGATTAAAGGATTCATTCAAGCCGCCGATTTCATCCTTACGCTGAATATCCATCCGCTCCACAGCAAGATTGCCTTCTGCGATCTGCTTTGCTCTGTAAGATAATGATTTGATGGGGGTCACGATGGATCGCGTTAGTCCAATATTCAAAAAGACGGCAATCACAATCAATGTGAGGGCTGAGATGAGTGCACTTGTGATAATCCATTGCACATTGTCTGCTGCATTCTCTAGATTTTGTTTATACGCTTCTTCTGCTCTTTTATTCATCGTATGCACATCATTTAAAACGCCATCAATTCTTGCTGCCACACGTCTTGCATCCGAGGCGTTTTTTTCACCAATGGCATTGTTTGCTTCTTTGATCCACGTTTCATATTTTGAATTTAACCTTGTTAATGCCTCTTTGTTCATATTTCCTGCATGTTTGTTTAACGTTTGCAGCTGTTTTTTTGCTGTAGAAATATTGTTTTGAACGATCTCTAGCTGTTCATCTGAGAGTGTCATCGAATAATTGGTCATGGCTTGCTCGACACTTTCAAAGCCTGCCTTCGTTTTTTGTACATTTAATAAGGTTTGGACATCTGTCTCATTTGATGATTGGATCTTTGTCATGCTGACAATGATAAAGGCGATAACGCCAACTGCTAAAAGAAGTGAGATAAGTGAATTGAGTAAAATTTTGACGCGTAAGCTCATGATGCGCCTCCCTCTTCTTTTAGAAGCGTCTGTTTCAGCCCATTTAATTTTTTAGTCAATGTCTCAGCATTTTTCAAAATCCGGATTTTTGCCATATCGATTCCATCATTGCTTAAGTCATAGACAACATGCCCGCTTTTCATTTCATTGTTCTTTACGAGCTGTTCGCTGAATTGATAGACCACTTCATCGACTTTTTTCACCATAGACGAAATGACCGCTTTTTCAGCAGTATAGTACTGATCGCTGTCTACTCCAATGGCATATTTGCCCTGTGATTGCGCTTCTTTTAATACGCCGACACCTGAATAGCCAGCTGCGGCATATAAAACGTCAGCTTTCTTTTTGATCATGTCTTTGGCTATTTTACCGCCCTTGCCTGCATCACTAAATGTGCCTGCATAGGTGGATAAGATCTTGATTTTCGGATTGACTGATTTGGCGCCTTTTTGAAATCCTTTTTCAAAACGATGGATGACATCTGCATCAACACCACCAACAAATCCAATGACATCACTTTTCGTTGTCATCGCAGCAAGCGCACCCGCTAAATAGCTGCCTTGCTCTTCTTTAAACGTCACAGAGGTCACATTTTTCAGCTCAGATACGGCATCAATAAGCAGGAACTGCTTCTTCGGATATTTCTTTGCGACTTTTTCTAGGTCTTCTTGCATACTGAAACCTACACCGATGATGAGATCATTGCCCTCTTTGACGAGCTCTGTCAGCCCTTTTTCATATGTATCAGTTTCTGCAATTTCTCTATAATCAAATTCAATGCCAAGCTCATCACGTGCTTTTTCTAATCCTTTAAATGATGAATCGTTAAATGATTGATCACCAAGACCATCATCTGTGAGCATAACGCCAATATGCTTCGCAGTTGATTTTGGCGCCCCCTCCTGTTGATTACCGCATGCGGCGAGCATCATAAGCATAGCTGCCATCAGAAGTAATGAAATCTTCACTTTCATCCAAAAACACACTCCTTTTATCATCCTTACTCCTTTTTTATCGGATTTGAGGGTCGTTGTTTCAATGGTATAGTGAAGGTTTTTCATGACTTTTTTCATAGAAAAAATCCATTATTTAAGACAAATATAAAAAAGGATAAAATCATGATGATTTTATCCCTTTTTCTTCTTTTCAGCGTGATTTGAAAACCCTTTGAAGTCTAGCGCACAAGTCTGCGGACGAATGCGGGGTTTGCTTCAGGTGCTCACTTTTTCTCGTATGTCCAGCCTTCTTTTTGGTAGACTAGACCGTTTTTCATCAAATGACCTAATGCCCGTTTAAAGGCTGCCTTGCTCATTTGGAATCGTTCGCGGATGTCTTCTGGATCGCTTTTATCTCCATAAGGCATAGCACCATTTCTCGTTCTCATATAAGTTAAGATTTCTTCCGCATCAACAGATAACGCTTCCTGTTTTCTAGGAAGCAGAGAAACGTTTACGGTTCCATCCTCTTTCACTGCAATGACGCGTCCTGTAACGGTCGATCCTAATCTTGGCTCTTCCTTTCGTTCCGTGCGGTGGATAAACCCACGCACGCCTGTATCTGTCAGCATAAAAGAACCTGTCGCAATTAAGCGATAAATTGTTCCAGTGATTTCTTTGTTCATTAAGGTTTCTGGTGCCTCAGTAAACAATTCACTGATCACATCTTCTGTGGCTGGTTTTGCGAACATTCTGCCGTAGCTTGTGACTTTCAGCATACAGTAGAGTTTGTCTCCTTTTTTCGGCCATGCTTCCTCAAAAGGCGGGAGGTGTTCTGTTGCAACAAGTGCATCCTTTGACAGTCCAACATCAACAAATGCACCCATGTCTTCTACCACATCCACGACTTCTACCCAGTCGTATGTATTCGCGTTAATTGTAGGTATTTTCATCGTGGCAGCAAGTCTTTCTTCATGATCTACATATAAGTAGACCTCTACTTCATCTCGGTCACCAATATCTTCTGTCATTTCACTGCGATGTAAGAGGACCGAATCTTCACCGTCTGTCAAAAAGTAGCCGTATTCCATTTCGTTCTCTATTTGCAAGGTCAGTTGCTCACCTGGTCTCATGTTCTCTTCCTTCCTATCTGCCCATAAAAGAGCGTTCGTTCATCTTTTGATTCACTCTATTCTACTATACTTCTCCCCGCATGAACATCTCTAGTTCTGTTAGCTAAAGTGGACAAATTGGACACGATTTATACCGCAGCCGGCTGAACTCTTTGGCTCATCTCTTCGATAAAGTTTCTTCTTCTCCTATTGGCATGATAAAATAGACGCAATATCAATACTTGGAGGTCATGTGCTATGGCAAAAGAAAGCTCATTTGACATTGTTTCGAAGGTTGAACTGCCTGAGGTGCAAAACGCTGTTCAAGCAGCACTGAAAGAAATTAAAAACCGTTATGATTTTAAAGGAAGTAAAAGTGATATTTCTCTCGAAAAAGAAGAGCTCGTTCTCATCTCTGATGATGACTTCAAACTTGAGCAGCTAAAAGATGTGCTTGTGACAAAGCTGATCAAACGAAATGTTCCAACTAAAAACATTGATTACGGAAAAACCGAGCATGCCCTTGGCGGTACAGTACGCCAGCGTGCGAAGCTGATCAGCGGGATTGATCAAGACAACGCCAAAAAGATCAACGCCCTCATCAAGCAATCTGGCATTAAAGTGAAATCACAATTTCAGGATGACCAAGTGCGTGTGACAGGGAAAAATAAAGATGATTTACAAGAGGTGATTTCTCTTATGCGCAAGGCTGATTTGCCGATTGATGTCCAATTTATAAATTTTCGATAAATTTCAAATTTTCCATTGATTATTTCTGCATTTTTCGTTACAGTTGATGGAAGTTCAATTCATTGACATGTTCATATTGCTTTCTTATCAAGAGAGGCAGAGGGACTGGCCCTGTGAAGCCTCAGCAACCGGTGTAGTAGAAATCTATTTTCTATGACCAAGGTGCTAAATCCAGCAAGCAACTGCTTGGAAGATAAGGAGAAGAATTACGATACATCCAAAAAGTCTTCTTCTTATCAGAAGGCTTTTTTTGTTACATAGAAATAAGGAGGAATACAATGGGCCTATTACAAGACTTAGAAAACCGCGTACTGATTGCTGACGGAGCGATGGGAACACTTTTATACTCTTACGGCATTGACCGCTGCTTTGAAGAATTAAATTTATCGAAAGAGGATGAAGTGAAACGCGTGCATGAAGCATATGTGCAGGCAGGCGCTGACATCATCCAAACGAACACATACGGTGCGAATTATATTAAACTATCCCGCTACGGCTTAGAGGAAGAAACGAAACGCATCAATACAAAAGCGGTACAAATTGCAAAAGCAGCCGCAGGCTCTGCTTATGTACTCGGAACAATTGGCGGTATTCGAACGTTTAACAAAAATGCCTACTCTATAGAAGAAATCAAACGAAGCTTTAGAGAGCAGCTGTACATCCTATTAAATGAAGAACCTGACGGATTGTTGCTTGAAACGTATTATGACATAGAAGAAGCGAAGGCTGTTCTCCAAATTGCCCGCAAAGAAACGACTCTTCCGATTGTCATGAACGTCTCTATGCATGAACAAGGAGTCTTGCAGGATGGTACCCCGCTGAGTGATGGTTTATCTGAGTTATCAACTCTTGGTGCAGATGTCGTCGGTATCAACTGCAGGCTGGGCCCTTATCACATGATTCAGGCACTCGAAGGCGTTCCACTTTTGGAAAATTCACATTTATCTGTCTATCCTAACAGCAGTCTCCCCTCTCTTGAAGCAGGCAGACTCGTCTATGATACAGATAACGATTATTTCCGAAAAAGTGCACTTGAATTTAGAAATCAGGGCGCACGTATTATCGGAGGCTGCTGCGGAACAACGCCCCAGCATATTAGCGCAATGGCTGAAGCGGTCAAAGATTTAGCGCCGATCACTGAAAAAGAAGTGAAAGTGTTAAAAGAAGAAATCATTTCAATCCAAGACCAGCGCACTGAACCAGGTCTTGATGAGCTGGCTGTGAAAAAACGTTCGATTATCGTAGAGCTCGATCCGCCGAAGAAGCTGAACTTCGAAAAATTTCTCGTTGCTGCAAATGAATTAAAGAATGCTGGCATTGATGCGTTGACGTTAGCCGATAATTCTCTTGCGACTCCGCGCATTAGCAATGTCGCTTGCGGCGCATTATTAAAGCAGCAGCTTGATATGCGTTCTCTTGTTCATATCACATGCCGCGACCGTAATTTGATTGGGCTTCAATCTCATTTAATGGGGCTCGACACCCTTGGATTAACCGATATTTTAGCCATTACAGGCGATCCATCTAAAATTGGAGACTTCCCAGGTGCAACATCTGTGTATGATTTAACCTCCTTTGATTTGATTCGTCTCATCAAACAGTTTAACGAAGGCCTTTCTTTCTCAGGAAAGCCCCTTGGCAAAAAGACCAATTTTTCAGTGGCTGGTGCCTTTAACCCAAATGTGCGCCATATAGATAAAGCCGTGAAACGTCTTGAGAAAAAAATAGAATACGGTGCTGATTATTTTATCTCACAGCCTGTTTATTCTGAGGAACAGCTTGTGAAAATTCATGAGGAAAGCCGCCACTTGGATAAACCGATTTATATCGGCATTATGCCGTTAACAAGCAGCCGAAATGCAGAGTTTATCCATCACGAAATTCCAGGCATCAAATTATCTGATTCTATTCGTGACATTATGGCCAAAGCTGGCGAGGATAAGGAAAAGCAGCGAGCAGAAGGTTTAGCCATTGCCCGCTCTTTATTAGATACAGCCTGCGAATTGTTTAATGGCATTTATTTAATTACTCCTTTCCTTCGATCAGATTTAACAGCAGAACTGACCACCTACATCCATCAGAAAGAAAAGGAGTCTAACGTCCATGTCAACTATCACTGAACAGCTCAAGAAACGCATCCTCGTCCTTGATGGGGCAATGGGCACAATGATTCAAAACGCCAACCTGACAGCAGAGGACTTTGGCGGAGAAGAGTATGAGGGCTGTAACGAGTATTTGAATGTGACAGCCCCTCACATCATCTCTAAGATCCATAGGGAGTACCTTGAAGCAAGTGCCGATCTCATTGAAACAAATACCTTCGGCGCTACAAAGCTCGTCCTTGATGAATATGGGCTTGGCCATCTTGCCTATGAACTCAATGTTCGAGCTGCGCAGCTGGCAAAGGCAGAAGCTGACCGTTTCTCCACACCCGAAAAGCCTCGTTTTGTTGTAGGTGCAATGGGCCCGACAACAAAAACATTATCTGTAACAGGCGGCACAACCTTCAGTGAACTCGTCAGAAACTATGAAGAGCAGGCCCGCGCTCTGATTGACGGAAAGTGTGATGCCCTTCTTTTAGAAACAAGCCAAGATATGCTGAATGTAAAAGCTGGATTCAAAGGGATTCAAGAAGCCTTTCAGCAGACGGGCATTCAATTACCACTCATGGTATCAGGGACGATTGAACCAATGGGTACCACCCTTGCTGGTCAAGATATCGAAGCCTTTTATATCTCTCTTGAGCATATGAAACCCATCAGTGTCGGTCTTAACTGTGCAACTGGTCCAGAATTTATGACAGACCATATCCGGACTCTCTCCTCCATCGCAAAGTCAGCGGTGAGCTGCTATCCGAATGCTGGACTCCCAGATGAAGAAGGTCATTATCACGAATCCCCTGCTTCTCTTGCTAAGAAAATCGCCGCCTTTGCTAAGGAAGGCTGGTTAAATATTGTCGGCGGCTGCTGCGGAACTACACCTGCGCATATTCAAGCATTGTCAGATGAAGTACGCAAGCTTCAGCCGCGACCTATCACTCGCGATTCACCGCAGCATACAGTATCAGGAATTGAGCCCCTTATTTATGAGGATTCGATGCGTCCCCTTTTTGTAGGCGAACGGACCAATGTCATTGGTTCTCGTAAATTCAAACGGCTCATTGCGGAACAAAAGTTTGAAGAAGCAGCAGAAATTGCTCGTGCTCAAGTGAAAAATGGCGCTCACGTCGTTGATGTGTGTCTCGCCGATCCAGACCGTGATGAGGCAGCAGACATGGAAGGCTTTTTACAAGAAGCCATGAAAAAGGTCAAAGCCCCTTTTGTCATTGATTCAACGGATAAACACGTGATTGAAAAGGCACTCACCTATTCTCAAGGGAAAGCCATCATCAATTCCATCAATCTTGAGGATGGCGAGGAACGCTTTGAAGAGATTCTTCCTCTTGTGAAGCTATATGGCGGTGCACTTGTTGTTGGCACGATTGATGAAATAGGAATGGCCGTGACAGCAGAACGAAAGCTTGAAATTGCTGTACGTTCTCACGATTTGCTAACGAAGAAATATGGAATTCCCGCAAGTGATATCATTTTTGATCCGCTTGTCTTTCCAGTAGGCACTGGAGACGAGCAATATATTGGCGCCGCTGAAGAAACGATCAAAGGCATTAAAATGATCAAGGAAACCCTGCCTGAGTGCCTCACCATTTTAGGCATCAGCAACGTATCTTTCGGACTTCCGCCTGTTGGCAGAGAAATCTTAAATGCTGTCTATTTATATCATTGCGTGCAAGCAGGACTTGACTATGCCATTGTAAATACAGAAAAGCTTGAACGCTTCGCTTCCATTCCAAAGGAAGAAATCAAACTAGCTGAAACCTTGCTTTATGAAACAAATGATCAAACACTGGCTGAATTCACCCAATTTTACCGCGGCAAAAAGAAAACGGAGAAAAAACCAAAGGTCTCCTTATCACTTGATGAAAGGCTGGCGCTCTACGTCGTCGAAGGAACGAAAGAAGGGCTCATCGATGATCTTTCCCTTGCTTTGAAGCAATATGAATCGCCGCTTCATATCATCAATGGTCCATTAATGCAGGGAATGGCTGAAGTTGGTCGTCTTTTTAATCAAAACGAACTGATTGTAGCCGAAGTGCTTCAATCGGCTGAGGTCATGAAAGCATCTGTTTCGTTTCTTGAGCAATATATGGAAAAGCAGCATGCGAGCGGGAAAGGAAAGATTCTACTTGCGACCGTAAAAGGAGATGTCCATGATATCGGGAAAAACCTCGTCGACATCATTTTGAGCAATAACGGCTTTCAAGTGGTCGACCTCGGCATCAAGGTGACACCTCAAACATTGATTGAAGCTGTGCAAAAGGAAAAACCAGATATGATCGGGTTATCAGGCTTACTTGTAAAGTCCGCCCAGCAAATGGTACTAACCGCTCAAGATTTACAAAAAGCAAACATTTCTGTTCCTATTTTGGTCGGCGGTGCTGCCCTTTCTCGTAAATTTACAAAAATGAAAATTTCGCCTCATTATGATGGACCTGTTCTTTATGCAAAAGATGCTATGGACGGACTGTCATTAGCCAATGAGTTAAAAGCGAATCCTCTTCAATTTCAAACAAAGCCGCAAGAGGAGCCAGCAGCACCTTTCAAGGAGAAAGAAGGAAAGCAGCCGAAAGCTGTCATTGAACTACTAGAAAAACGCGCAGCACTCCCGCAGGCACCGGTATTTACACCAGAAAATACCGCACGCCATTATGTGAAGGACATCGATTTGCATCATATTATGCCTTATGTGAATGAACAAATGCTCATTGGTCATCATCTCGGTTTAAAGGGAAAGGTCAAAACCTTATTAGCTGAACAGCACCCAAAAGCATTGGAATTAAAACAGCTTGTCACGGATCTTCTAAATGAAGGCAGAGAGAAAAACTGGTTTGCACCTGCATTTGTCTATCAATTCCTCCCTGCCAATTCACACGGAAATGATTTGCATATTTATGATCCCGAAGAGCCTGACCGCATCATTGAAACGTTCCAATTTCCAAGGCAGGAGAAGCTCCCGTACCGCTCCATATCTGATTATGTAAGGAAAAGTGATGAAAACGAGAAAGATTATATTGCCTTATTTGCCGTCACAGCCGGCGCGCGTATACGTGAAGTCGCACAGCAATTTAAGCAGGAAGGGGATTATTTAAAAATGCATGCTGTCCAAGCTCTGGCGCTTGAGCTTGCAGAAGGATTAGCTGAAAGAACACACCAAGTGATTCGTGACAAATGGGGCTTCCCTGACCCAGTCGATTTCACAATGGACAAACGATTCCAGGCGAAATATCAAGGGCAGCGCTATTCCTTTGGTTATCCAGCGTGTCCAAATCTTGAAGACCAAGAAAAGCTGTTCAAGCTGCTTCAGCCCGAAAAAATCGGCATCCATCTGACAGAAGGATTCATGATGGAACCGGAAGCATCTGTTTCAGCGATCGTCGTTTCCCACCCTGAAGCTCGATATTTTAATGTTCATTAATACTAGAACCTCCATCATTGGGGGTTCTTTTTTGATATAAAAATGGAATAAATATCAATTTTAGGAATAATGATCCGATAATATAAATGAAAGAAACTGAAAAGGAGATGTTTGTTATGTTCAAAAAGAAAATGGGGGTTTTACTGCTTGCCGGCCTCTTCATCGCTGCCTCTCTCTTCCAATCACCTGCACAAGCAAGTGAAGCATCTACGAAACAAACAAAAAATTATACAGAAGAATTGGAGCACCTATATCCAGACAGCGATTATGCCAACAATGATACGATGGAAAAAGCTCAGTTCCTACAGTCTTCCCTTTATTTGAATAAATCTTATTTATATCATGAGGGAAGTATTTCTTCTACAAATGATGTCGACTTTTACCATTTCACCAGCTCCAAATTTGATGGTGCGGATGGCCGTTTTTCTATTAAACTTGTGAATGTAAAGTCAGGAAATGATTTTGATCTCTATCTTTACAATAAGAACGGCGCACTTGTGTCTTCTTCTGTGCGGACTTACAACCAAAACGAGATTATTCATATGCCGAAAATTGCCGCCAGTACGGATTATTATTTAGCGGTTAAGCCTAAACAATTATTAAATGAAGAAGATAAAACGTACCGCATTGTCTTTGACAAAAGCATTGAAAAAGCAACACTCAAACGATATGGGTCACCAGCCACACTTAATAGTTTCAATGAAGCCGGTTCTCCAAATTCTAATTTTGATTTAAACAGCCTGCCGCAGGATGCTGTCGTGACTGGTCTTTCATTAGAAGCTGATAAAGGCAGTACAAACGCGCACAATTATGTCTTCACCGTTTCTTCCCTTAAAGGCGGAGCAGTGAATGTACCTTGGAACGGCCAAAAGGTCGACATCTCTTCCTATAAAACAAGCCAGGTTCCAGCAAAAGACCGCTTTTTTGTTTCTTTCAACGCGATAGAGGTCCCTCAGTTTATCGGCGGGCGATTAATCAAAGTAGGTGTAGTGTCGATTAAAAACTTACAGCTCACCTTTGAATATGAATACAACCGAGACTTGAATTATTAAAAGGACAAAGGGCTAAAGTAATCTTTATTTTAGCCCTTTCTCTTTTTTTCAGCGTGATAGAAAACCTGCAGCCTTGACAACGAATGCGAGGGTTTGTCTACACGCTGAGTGGAAAAGGATCTCCCTTTTCCTTTTTCTTATGCCTTCTTATGATACGATACATATAGATGAATTCAGCTAAGAAGGAGTTGCGTGAATTGGAAAACGTTGTACAACGAACATTAACACTTGATGACATACCTGATCTTATCGCATTGTCAAAAGAGGTCGACTGGCCTGATTACAATGCGGAAGAGCTTACATCTCTTTTAACAAACGGATATTTTACAGGTTTTTCAACAACGGATGGACAAGTCATCTCATGTGCGGGACTTTTCCAATATGATAAAGCAGCATCAATTGGTGCTGTCATTGTATCTGAGACGCATCGCGGCTTAGGCCTTGCAAGGAAAATGATTGACACCCTGCTTCGCCGAAGCGATCAAAGCGTTCCTGTCGTTTTAACCGCTACTGTACAAGGACAGCCCGTTTACGAAAAAATCGGATTTCAAACGGCCGGCTACATTCATACATACAAAGCACAGAAAACAAATCCTTATGCGCTTCAGGTGCCAGATAAGATTCATCTGTCTCCCGCTGATGAAACTCATCTCCCGTCTATTGAAACACTTGACGCAAAAGGAGCAGGAGCCAATCGATCAAGCTTTTTAAAAAATCGGATGCACCGGGCAGCATTCCGAATGATTGCACAGAATGAACATCATGAAACAACCGGTTTTGCGTTTGGCGTCGAAACCCCTGCTAATCTAATGATTGGACCGCTTACAGCAAACGATGAACAAACCGCTCTCTCGCTCATCCAATCACTCATCTCGTCTTATTCAGGTGCAATTCGTATAGATATGCAGGAAGAAACTGCTGAACGCCTGCATGAAACACTTGTGGAAGCAGGATTTACGAAAACAAACGTAGCCCATTTTATGATGATCCGCGGGAAAGAAAAACTAAATGATCCCGCCCTTTTCTATTTCCTTGCCTCTCAAGCATTTTCTTAAAAAACAAAAAAGCTGTAGACACTTGATGTCTACAGCTTTTATATTACTTCTCTCCAACTGACGCAAGGACATGAGCGAGTGCATTTGTGACCTTCCCGTGCTCTGATGCATGCGGGCGGTCATCTCCATCTCCATAGCCATAATCAATCATTCGATTACGATTTAAGCAAAGCTTTGTCAGCTTCGGCTGGAATAGATCAAATAATTCAAAACGGTCCTTCAGCTGCGGGAATTGCTTTTGATAAAGCTGAATTTCTTCTGCAAGCAAGCGCCATAGAGTCGTTTCATCTAACAGCTGATGATTGTCTAACACATTGGATACGTAGCGCAGGTTACAAATAAATAATCCTGTAAAGATAAATTGTACTAAACCTTCTGGCGGCTCACTGCGCAGCACTTCTTTTAAATCTTCTTCTAGTGAAGCTAATTCAGGCAGCGGCTGGTCACTTATATTTACATCATCAACGAAATCTTTGATCGCCAAACGATGCGGCTGATGATTTTTCAACACAAGAATCGTATTTTGACCATGCGGTGAAAAGACTGTGCCGTATTGATACATGAAGTGCAGCAGCGGCGGCATCACGACATGGAAAAACTTCGCCATCCATTCTTTTGCTGAGAGACCTGATTTTTCAATCAGCTGCTTGATATACGGCTCTCCTTCATGATCCTCATAAGTGAGTGCCGCAAGTGTAACAGGGCTCTCCCCTTCATCTAAGTACGTATAAATGCTTTCTCTAAAAATGACACCAAGCATCTCAAGATATTGATACGGCGCACCAGGCAGTTTGCTGTAGTATGGATGATCGACATTGATACTTGCATTCTCACCTGGTAAAATGACGCGGCACACATCAGATAAAAATGAGTCTTGATCAGCAATCCCTTTAATATGCGCTGTAATGCGCGGGGCAATGACCGTACGTTCTGATGGGAGTCCACGGTACACGAGCGTATTTAAAATACTCATTGGCAGTTTAATATGATGCTTGCCTTTGTTTGAGATATTTGTAAAGGTTCTGATCGACTGCTGCGGGATATATTGATCCAGCCCCTCTCCCAAATACACAATCCGGCGCAAGGCCAAATCTTCCGGGAAATGCTGAATAATCATATGCGTCCACTGCCACTGATGAACAGGCATCATATAATAGTCAGCCGCATTCAGTCCTTCATCCTTTAACACGCGCTGAAATTGACGAATCGTGACTTCATCTAATTCTTTAGCGATCACCTGCTCATAGTTTTCATGATCAACTGCATGGAATGTCGCAAGCTCTCTATGTACAGCAATCCAAGACAGCTGCACACATTCTTGACGTTCTGGTGCATAGGCTAAGTAATCATCGTAGCTGAATCCTATACGCCCTTTGTTATACACAATCCAAGGATGGCCTGTCATTTCTCCTTCAATCCATGCATAATCCGTATCTGTTAGCTCATCCGCACGAAGTGCTTTTTTCGACAGCAAATGGACATCGGCTAACAAAGTATGGTGAAGCTCTTTGATTAGATGGCCTGTTGTGTCAGAGGACATTGGAATGATCGGCTGGATGTCTAGTAAAAACACAATGGCACTGACATCCTTTGACCATTTTCCATCTTGACAGCACTCAATTGATTCAGCGATTGTATCAAAACTATCAAACAATCGAGGTTTTGCCAGATAACGATATTTCTTATGTTCATGAATGATTAATTCATACTGCGCGATGCCATCCTTACAATCCAGTTCTACAGGATGAAGCATGTCCTCATACATGTATTCAGACAGCATTTTTGCCACCATTCGCTGGTTTGCCTTTTTCCAAGCAGCAGGATTCACCGCTTTTTTCAATTCATCTTGTACACTCATCGCTTCATCCTCCTTAACCTTTGATTTCTTCAAATGTGTGTGCGTTCTTGTGTGTACCAAATGTCTGGAAGACGTGCTTTTGATAAAGTGGATACACGGTTTGACGAGCAAGTTCATTGATGATCACACTGTTTCGATAAGCCCCCAGTCCCAAATCTGGAGCGCCGACCCCATGTGTATGAAGCTCTGCATTTTGTACAAAAATATCATTTTCACCCATCGTATTTGTTTTCAAACGATATTCACGTTCAACTTGGAAACGTCCTTGATCATCCCATTGAATGTGATGAGAAATAGGGTTGATAAATGGCGGCAGAACGGATTGGTAGCCAGTCGCCAATACGACAATATCTGTCTCATGTGTAAAGGATTCTTCCTTGACCCATTGTGTGCAGGAAAGTGATAATCCGCCTGTTGTTTCCTCAATTAAGTTGACCTCCGTCATGGCTTGAAGCACTGTGTTCAGCTGCTTTCCGCAGGCCGAACGTTCATAAAGCAAATGATAAATATCACGAATCATCGCCGAACTGATGCCTTTATACAGCAAATCTTGTTGTTTTAATAACGCATCTTTTTTTGTTTGCGGAAGCTCATAAAAGAAATCAATATAGTCAGGGGAGAAATACTCAAGTCCAAGGTTTGAATATTCCATTGGGAAAAATCCTTTTGACCGTGTGAACCAGTGAATATCCTTCGCCTCATCATCTGATAAAATGTCATAAAACACTTCTGCCGCACTTTGACCAGAGCCGATAACTGTCACAGATTTCCCTTTGAAACAGCCTTCTTTCTTTCGTTTTAAATAGTCAGCTGAGTGAAAAACCTTCTCTCCTAAAGCTGGCTGGAGCGATGCGGGTATCGCCGGCTGCGTGCCAATTCCTAAGACGAGATGTTTGCTTTCAAACACCTCTACAGTTTGATCCTTTACATGACGGACATGCACTTCATACCGCTTTTCCCCTGCCTTTTCGATCAGTGAGACAGATTCGACGTTCATGCCAAATCGGCAAGAGTCTAACTGGTCAGCGACCCAGCGGCAATAATGACTGTATTCCTTGCGCGGTATATGGAAGTCTTCTAGAAAGTAAAATGAGTACAAACGGTTTTGTTCCTGCAAATAGTTGAGAAAGCTATATTTGCTTTTCACATCTGCCATGCTGACAAGGTCCGCTAAAAATGGGACTTGCAGTGTCGTCCCTTCAATGAGCATCCCTGGGTGCCAGTGAAAGGCTTCACTTCTTTCAAAAAACAAAGCATTGATTTCATTTACCTCTTCAGATAATGCGGCAAGCCCTAGGTTAAACGGGCCAATGCCGATCCCAATTACATCCACTACATTATTTTGCCTGTTGAACCGCGTCATGGTTATACTTCCTTTCGAATCGTTCTCGATCACAAAACATCAAAAGACCTGTTTTATCGGGTAAAGTGACTGGTTTTACACGTTCGAAGCCGCATTTTTCAAATACATGAATCATTTTTTCATTGCGAATATCCGGCTCAGCGACGATTTTTTCTGTTCGTTTGTTCTGCTCAAATTGAAATGCTGTCATTGCCTGAAGGAGCGGCGCAGCAAATCCTTTTCCCACATAATCCGGCTCCCCTATTAACAGGTGGATGCCTTGATCATGCGGAGAAGGTTCATAGTAGGATTCAATGATATCCCCTTTGACGTTATAAGCCTCAAAATAACTCATTGGTGTCCCATCAATCGTGCCTAAATAAAGGGTTTGATGCGGATCATGTATGGCCTGATAAAAATGCTTTTCAAAAGCAGGAAACGGAATATTCAAATGCCAAAATGGGTGAACGTACTCTTCTTGCATCCACTTATGGACAAGCTGGACATCTCTTTCATATTCAGCACGAATAAACCTAATACGATGCCTCATCCAATCAGCGCCTCCTTATGTAAAAAGAGCGGATTCAAGACAGCCGTGTAACGAGATTGTGTTTCCAGAGATCCGGTCAGCTCATCCATATCTTCAAATCGTGTCAGCAAATTCGCTTTTGAAGGAAGTTCTTTTGAACGGAGAAGGCTGTTAGTCAGATCAGATGCTCCGTACGTCTCCTCATGAGCGAGCAATGTATCTCTCACGAGAGCCAGCAAGTCTTCTTCTTTTGCTAATCCTTCCGTGCCAAAGCCATTAATGAGACCAAATAAATGATTAAAGAAGAAATAATAACGGAGTCTCTCAACGGCTACATCATCCGCACAAATGGTTTCACTTCTCACGCTCAAGTTTTGAACTAGATTTGCGAGCTTATCCTTTTTCGATTCACTATAATAGTAGCCTTGGTTGTCACGGTAATAGAAGGTCTCTGGATAACCATCCCTCATTTGCACAACAGCATTTTGCTGATGGGCCTCGAGTGCAAGACCATACGTTTCAAACAGCCAGAGCATCGGTTTTAACGAAATGGTTAAATATTGTTTAAACCAATCTTGGCTGACCGCTTCTGTTGATCGGCCTTCTATGTCTGCAAGTTCATGAATAATTCCTGCTAATCTCGATTTTCCTCCGTACGCATGATCCTGACATAGCCCCGCAATTAAGCTTGCGCCTTTTTCACGATGCAAAAATGGATTTTGACGAATGACCACTTCAAAGCCAGATTCCACTTCATCTCCTCGAATAGAGAGATATGCTGGATCTTCAATGACCCGGAATCCAGAGAATTTTTCATATAAAGAAACGCCTAATTCTGTTTTTAAGATGCGGGACATCTCAACCCCGCGATCCAGTTCCTTTTGTTTGTTGATACGTAAAGAGTTTGTAATTTTCACTGGAACAGAGAATTTGAGCATATAAGCAGAATCCTTTTGATAGACCGTTCTAAAGGATGAGGTCGCTGTGTATTCAGATCCAAGCGGTCCTAAATAAGCCAGTTTCCCTTCCTCTATATAACGCTTCACAAATGCCTTCCTCATGACCACTTTGACTTGCAGCGGATGAATTGGAATGAGCACATATTTTCCGTTTTCTGTTAGCATATTCAGTCTCTCTGTTTCTTCTGGTACCTGACGCGAAAGTTCTTCTAACATGAGGCTTGCCGCAGATTGTGAAATAGACGAATCCTGAAGCACAATCGAATGATGCGCTTTAAAGTAATGAAGCTGGAAAGCTCCTTTCAGCTCAGGAGAATAGACGGCTTCCTCTTCTTCTGTCATCCCTTGTCTGCTTTTTGGTGTTGGATGTGTTAAATGTCCAAGGAGAAGTGACTGCTCAGCCTCGATGTACTCAAAATCAGCTTGAGATAAAGCAGCTTGATCACTTTCTCTCTCCTTTAAGAATCGTTCAATATTTCGGCAGCTTAAAATGATGCGAAGCATGAATTCATCCTCTGCATCTGTGCGGCCATATGCAATGAGAAGCTCCTTTGAACATAAAGCAACAAGTGTCGTGTAATCGACGATCGTTCCCTCTTGCTCGCTGCCATGCGGACGAAAGCGAATCGGAAAATCAAAGAGATGGCGGCCTACAGATGAAAAATATCGGATCGGAATCACAAGCTCAAGGTCTTGCTTTGCTAGTTTTGCCACGAATACAAACGAACCATCTGCTTTTGTCTCTTTTTTTGCAGATCGATCGATTCCTGTTTCACGTAAAAAACAGTTTAAAAAGCTTTGCATAGTTGCATTTTCAGCCATTTGTTTATATTGACTCAACGTAGTACCCTCCCGGATTGAATATGAGCGATCCCGATATCAACGATGTCAGAAAGGATTTCCTCAATATGTGTGATTGTCGTTCTCGGATTTAACAAAGTGAATTTTAAGCATGTTTGACCATCCACCACTGTTTTCGCAATGACAGCCGTTCCTGATTTGAACAGTGTTCGATGAATGATTTTATTGATGTCATCCGTTCGTTGATCATTCTTAAATCGAAACACAACTGCATTGATTTCTGGCTCAGGATTGATCACTTCAAGGTGATCTTTTCTCTCTATAAGCGCGGCCACATCCTTCGCAAAATCAATGGTATGGTCAATGATGTCACCAAACCCTTCCTCCCCAATCAGACGAAGAGAAAGAAGCAATTTCAGTGCGTCAAAACGTCGCGTCGTTTGGATAGATTTATTGACGAGATGTAGAATTCCATCCAGTTCATCTTCCTTTGGGTTGAGATAATCTGCATGATAATTAATCAAACCAAAATGTCTTTTATCCTTCAGCAAAAATGCCCCGCAGGAGATCGGTTGATAAAATAGTTTGTGGAAGTCGATCGTGATTGAATCAGCAAGCTCAATACCGTCTAATTTACACCCGTAGGTTTCGCTTAATACAAGCGCTCCGCCGTAGGCAGCATCTGCATGAATCCATAAACCATATGGCTTGACGATGTCATACACATCTCGAACCGGGTCAATACTGCCAAAATCAGTTGTCCCGCAAGTTGCCACTACCGCAAAAGGCAGGAGATCCTGTTCCTTTAACTCGACAAGTTTCTTCTTCAAATCATTGAGGTCCATACGGTGATGCTCATCCGTTTCTACTAGAACGACTGCCTGCTCCCCTAAGCCTAGCTGGGATGCAGATTTCTTCACAGTGAAGTGTGCATTCTTAGAACAAAGAATTCTCATGCGGTGCGCCTCACTCGGCAAGCCTTTCTGCTGAACATTCCATTGCCATGTGTTTTCACAAAATGCATCTCTTGCAAGAAGCAGCCCCATGTAGTTAGATTGGGTTCCACCGCTCGTAAATGTCCCATCTGCTAGATTTCCATAAGAAAACTTCGCACATAGCCACTTTAGAATTTCCTCCTCCACCAAAGATGCAATACCGCTTTGATCGAAGGAATCCATAGATTGGTTAAATGAACTTACTATCACCTCTGCGGCAAGTGCAGGTATAAGCGGCGGGCAATGCAAATGTGCCAAACATTTAGGATGCGATACATCAACGAGATGCGGCAAAAGGTGCTGCTTTATATCTTGAAAAACTGATTCCATTGATTCGCCAGACGGTTGAAACTGAAATAATGATTCGACACTAGCCGCTAATTTCCCAGGCAATATTCCGCTGTATGGGCCTTGGTCTTTTTGCCACTGATCCAGCAGGCTGTCGATAGATGTATGAAGAGCCGCTTGGAAGGACTCTCTTCCAAGCTGGCTTTGATTGATAAATAATGAATCCACAGAAGCCTTAGTTGATTGCATCGTAAACGGCCTCTTTAAAAATAGCGATGACTTGTTCAAGCTGCTCTTCAGTCATGATCAATGGCGGTAAGAATCGAATGACGCTTCCGAAACGGCCTCCTGTCTCTACAATTAGGCCTTTATCGAAGCAATTCTTTTGAATGAGACTGGCTAGTTCAGGATTTGCTGGATAACTTCCATCCACATCCTGCTTCTCATTTGGATTAACTATTTCAGCACCAATCATTAATCCTCTTCCTCGAACATCACCGATAGCAGGTACATTTTTTTGAATGTCTTTTAGATATGCCTGCATGCGATCCCCTAACTGGTCTACATGATCAAGCAGATTGTTTTCTTTTATAAATTTAAGCGTTGCGGTTCCTGCGGCCATCGCCATTTGATTCCCTCTAAATGTGCCAATGTGTGCACCTGGATTCCATTGATCCAAATCTTTATCATAAATCACAACTGAAAGCGGCAGGCTGCCACCAATGGCTTTAGATAATACAATGACGTCTGGCACAATTCCCGCATGTTCAAAGGCAAACATCTTACCTGTTCGGCCAATGCCTGATTGAACCTCATCGATAATGAGTGGAATGCCTTTTTCATTTGTGATTCTTCTCATTTCTTTCATCCATTCAATAGATGCTGGAATTGAGCCTCCCTCACCTTGCACTGCTTCAAAGATCATACCTGCTGGCGGAAGAATACCACTTTCAGGATCATTTAATACACGCTCAATATAAGAGCTGGAAATGCGGTGTGAATCTTTCCCGCCAATTCCAAATGGGCAGCGGTATTCATATGGATAAGGCATGAAATGCACATCTGGAATTAACCCTTGCACTCTTTCCTTTGGAGACAAATTCCCGCTTAATGACATCGTGCCATGTGTCGCACCGTGATAAGCACCGTGGAAAGAAAGAATGGAACGATTTCCTGTCGCTGTCTTGACTAATTTAATCGCTGCTTCTATGGCATCACCGCCAGTTGGTCCACAAAATTGAATTTTGGCTCTCTTTGCAAACTCTTCTGGCAGGTGAGAAAAAATTTCATTCACAAATTCTTCTTTAATTTCTGAGGTTATGTCCAACGTATGCAATGGTCTTTTTTCATGAAGCATACGTTCAATAGCTTCTATAACAACCGGATGATTGTGACCAAGTGCTAGTGTTCCTGCGCCTGCCAGACAGTCATAAAACTCTCTGCCATCCGCATCTGTCACGATCATACCCTCGGCTTTTTGCATGGCTAATGGGAACCGTCTCGGGTAAGACCTTGCATTAGATTCTCTTTGACTTTGCTGCTCTAAAAATTGCTGATTTTTAGAAACGGTTTTGATGGACATAATAAAACACTCCTCCAATTGATAAAGATTATCATTTTCATTTACTAGCCTAGAGGATTTTAGATATGAAAGTCAATTGTATTCAAAAAGATGATTCTAAAAGCATATGAATGCAATATTCTCTTTTTAATGAGTATTTTCGAGTAATTTTTACAAGCATCTACTGCCATAAGGAGATGGAACGTATGAGGCGGATGAATATTGAAAAAAATTACAAATCATTTTTCCTGGTTCTTTTGTTCTATTCGACTCTAAACACTCATTTTATGCAGAAATTCGGATGAAATGAAGGTAGAAAATTGAAGAAATCACACCATTTTTTCTTGATATAAATGGTTCTGGTGGTATAATTTCTCTGAAACATAAGGGGATGGAGGGGAATTTGATGATTTTAACAAAGCACGATCTTCACCACTACTTAACGCAGGATAAGAAAGCATTAGCGATCACACGCAGAAGGCCAAAGTGGTTTGGGGATGATATATGGAAATATCAAAGGTATTTACGAAAATATGAATACTATTCTAATAGCAGCGCTCTACTCCGCAAATGGTTTTATCGTTATTTACATAAAAAGAAAGGCATGCAGCTTGGCTTTGATATTCCGATTGGCGTCTTTGGCCCCGGCCTTAGAATCAATCATACCGGACTCTTAATTGTGAACAGGCACGCAAAAATCGGGGCATTTTGTGATATTCATCAAGGGGTGAACATTGGTCAAAACCATTCCGAAAAGGATGTACCAATTATTGGAGATCACGTATGGATTGGCCCCGGCGCTAAGCTGTTTGGGGACATTTATATTGCGAATCATATTTCAATTGGAGCAAATGCCGTAGTGAATCGTTCCTTTCATGAAGAGCAGATCGTCATCGCAGGTGTGCCGGCTCAAAAGATAAAAGAAAAAAGCCCTTCTTCATGAAGGACTTACCTGATAAAAAAGAATAACACCGATCAAAACAGAGATGAGCAGCATGAGATAAAACAAGATGGTTAAAATCAAGATCGTCCAGCCCAGCCCCTTCCTCTCTGTCTTGATCAAATAAATACCGAGTACGATGGTACTAAATAGCACGCCTAAAATAGCCCACAGCCATTTGTCTTTGTTGTGCTTTGTCGCATCAAACCATAAATAGATGGCCACAGCAAGTGAAACGAATAGACCCGTTATTCTCAAGATTAAACTCCCCCTTATGTATACGCGCTCTCTATGATGCGTTTGAGTATCCGAAGATCAGCAACAGGAAGTAAAAGACAAAGACTAGTATAACAATAGAATAGATGATGATGGACACGATTAGAACTGTCCAGCCTAATCCTTTTCTTCCTGTTTTGATGAGGTAGATCCCAAATGCAAAGAGCCCGAATAAAAGACCTAAAATAGACCATAACCATTTATTTTTCCCATGTTTTGGTGCATCTATAAAAAGATAGATTGCGACTAAAATAGAAACAAACCATCCAGTTATCCAGCCCACATTCATCTGCCACCCTTCTTCTTCAGTTTATTCCATTATATGATACTTTTGTCCTGAAAAAATAATGATTCAGAGGATATTGCGCGGAAGGCTTCGCCATTCGTCTCTCAGCATTCCGTAGCGCATAGAGTCATAATACTCTCCTTGATAATAACGGACCTTTCTCAGTCTCCCCTCAAGGACAAATCCGCATTTCTCTGCGCACCGCATCATCCGTTCATTCCCTGACCAAGTAGTTAGACCAATTCGAGGGATATCAATATGTGTAAATAATAGATCAATCCATAGATTTAACGCCTTTGTCCCAATGCCCCCGCTCCAAAAGCGTGAGTCATAAATGATAATGCCGCATTCAAGCCACCGTGTACGTTCATTCTCCCAATAATATGAGACGGTGCCTTTGATGTCACCGTCTATTTCAATGCCATATAGCTTTTGGGGAATGGATTCATCCTGTAAGTATCGTTTCTTAAATGCAGCAAGCGGGATTTCGTGTTCATAAAAATAAGGGGCATTCCATTTTCGATAGGACTGATCTGGCGCTTTAAATTTTAAATGCCATACCTCCTCTAAGTCCGCTTCGGTTAATGGACGTATGTTCACAAGCTCTTCCTTTTCCCTTTTCATCTGTTCACGTTCCTTTACTTTGTCGTTCTTTTTGCAAGATGACGGTACTCGATCGGCGTCATGCCTTCGTTCTGCCGAAACAGCTTAGAAAAATAAGTAGGGTCGTCAATGCCTACATGCTCTGCAATGGCTGCGATTTTTTCATTCGTTGAGACGAGCATGCTTTTGGCTTTTTCGATCTTGAGACGATGGCTGTACTGGTTCGGCGTCAATCCATATACCGTCTGCATGCATCTTGTCATGTAATCAGGATGATAGTGCAGCTTTTCTGAAAGCTGCTCCATGTGTAATTTCTCCATAAAGTGATGCTCAAGATAGTGAACTACTTCTGATGCAACGGTCTCCTTTGCACTTGGAATATGGAATGCTTCCTTTTGCAGGTGAATGAGCAGTTCCTCAAATAGGAGCTGTTTTTTCAGCGGAAGTTCAGAAGCATCATGATTTAGTGCTCTCATCGCTGAAAGGTGTTTTTCTAACACACTTCGTCCTTTCACTTTTCCTAAACGGGGCAGGCTAAATTCATATGTTGCCGGCTTTTCAAAGGTGGCTTGGTTTTGTTTCATATCAATCCAGTGTTCTCTCGGCCGGTTCGTCAGCTCAAATCGATCAATTGAGAAATGCAGCCACTCATAGTGTGTTTCCTCTTCACATGGCAAATGTCCACCATGAGACAGGCCCGGTGAGAGAATCATATATTCACCTTCTTTTATGTGATAAGCATCCGCGTCCTCTGTCATCCACAGTTCACCTTTTGTGACATAGAGAAGATCAAATACAGTGAAAGTTCTTGAGATATGTCTCTCTCCTTGATGAAATACCCCTTTACCTGAAGCAATATAAATAGGAAACGGCGGTACAGTAAATGTAATAAATCGATCCATATTCATCCCCTTATGAAGTCGGATTTCTCCAATAAGTTTCGGTTTCATCTCTTCTTATTATAGCCGATGCAAGGTACACTATAAATCGGATTTATACGAAAGGAGGCTATGTGATGAAACCTCAAACTCTGTCATATGAAAAAGTTCAAGCCAAAGGTGAAAAAACACACCCTTCATTATTTGCATTAACTTGGCCTATATTTATCGAAATCTCTTTATATATGCTCATGGGGAGCGCTGATACACTCATGCTTAGCCAATACTCTGATAACAGTGTGGCCGCAGTAGGTGTAAGCAACCAGCTCCTGAATTTATTAATTGTTATGTTCAGCTTCATTACAACAGGAACGACCATTGTCATTGCCCAGCTTTTAGGAGCTGACCGCAAGCAGGAAGCGACTCAAGTTGCCTATGTCTCTCTAGGAACCAACTTCTTGATCAGCTTTATTATTAGTCTCCTTATGTTTGTGTTAGCTGTTCCAATTCTGCACATGATGGGTTTATCAAGTGAACTCATGCCGGATGCGGCGGTCTTTTTACAAATTGTTGGGCTGCTTTCTTTTATTCAAGCACTCATTATGACGTATAGTGCTATTTTAAAAAGCTACGGATATACAAGAGACACGATGTATATCACCATCGGAATGAATTTGCTAAACGTTGCCGGCAATTATTTGGTCATTTTTGGTCCGTTTGGCTTTCCGGTATTAGGTGTCATGGGTGTTGCCTTTTCAACCTCGCTCGCTCGGTTGATCGGATTGATGGCGATGATCATCATTGCCCGCCGACGAATTGGATTGCGCTTTTCGCTGAAGAGTATGTTTCACATTCAGCGGACGCATTTAAAAAAGCTGCTGAAAATTGGAATCCCTTCTGCTGGGGAGCAGCTTTCATATAACGGCTCTCAAATGATCATTACATTGTTTATTACATTTATGGGGACGCAGGCTTTAGCAGCAAAGGTCTACACTCAAAATTTGATGATGTTCATTATGTTGTTTGGTGCAGCGATTAGCCAAGGGACACAGATTTTAATCGGGCGCCATATTGGAGCGAAAGAATTCGATGCTGCCTACAGAAGATGTATGAAAAGCCTATACTGGGCCATTGGGATCTCTCTTCTTTCTTCCACTGCCTTATCTTTATCATCGACGCATTTGCTTACTTTTTTCACTAGCAATCGTGAGATCATTCAAATCGCCGCCACACTTCTCCTATTGACGATCATTTTAGAGCCGGGACGCTCTTTTAATATGGTCATAATTAATTCATTGCGGGCTGCTGGTGACGCGAAGTTTCCAGTGTATATGGCGATGATATCAATGTGGGGAATTGGGCTTCCGATCGCTTATTTGTTAGGCATTCAGTTTGAAATGGGGCTCATCGGGGTTTGGATTTCTTTTATCGTGGATGAATGGATAAGAGGCATCTTCATGTATAGGCGCTGGCGTTCCAGAGTATGGACGGAGTATCGCTTTTCTTCCACATAAAAAGGACTGCACCCGCAGTCCTTTTTTACGTAATATCTTCTAAAATAAGTGCTTTTTCCTGTTTTGAAATAAATGCTCGCTCTGTAAAGACGCGGTATTCGTTTTCTCTTGTTTTATCTAAAATGGCTTTATAAAAGTAGGCTGCTGCTTTCACCGGTATACGTGAATACAGCGGGAATTCATGAAGATGGTCAAAGAACTCCTCGTAGTACGCCTCTGCCTCAAAGGCAATGTACTCCCAGACGTGCTGAAAAGCTTGATTTACAATCCCTTCCTGCAATTCTTGCTCTGTGTACCCGAATTGATCCATCACCTGCTTTGGCAAATAAATGCGGTCTCTTTCAGCCTGATCCTCGCCGATATCCCGAAGGATGTTGGTTAGCTGCATAGCGATTCCTAACGAAATGGCCGCTTCTTTTAGCTGCTCTTTTTTACGCGGTGCAATAATGGGAAGCAGCATGAGCCCAACGGTGCTAGCAACATGATAGGAATAGATGAGCAGTTCATCTAACGTTTCGTATCGCTGCTGCTCTAAATCCATCTCTTGTCCTTGGAGCAGGTCACGGAACGGAGCCTCATCCATCCGAAATTCTTGAAATGTATGCTCTAGCGCCACCCATATTGGATCATTCCGGTCTATCTCACCTTGTAAAAATCGATCAAACGTCTCCCGAAAGGATGCAAGATCCTCTTTTGGCGAAGGCGACTCATCTACAATGTCATCTGCTCTCCGGCAAAAGGAATATACGGCCCAGACGGCCTGTCTCTTCTTTTTAGGCAGCATGGAAAAAGCACGGTAAAACGTTTTTGAATGGGTTTGAATGGTTTTCTCACACTCTTTCAATGCTGTTTGTACATCAACCACTTAACTTCACTTCCTTTCTATCATTCAAATCTTTTAGTAGTACAGAAGCCATGAGCTTTGCACTTTGCATCACGATTGGCACCCCGCCGCCCGGATGAATGGAGGCACCTGCCGCATAAAGATTGTCTGTCTCTCTGACCTTCACTTGCGGGCGGAAGACACCTGATTGAAACAAATTAGGCGCAAGTCCAAAGCTGCCGCCTTCAAACAATCCTTCTCGCAAGGAATCATTTGGTGTTCTGACCTTTTTCCAGACAATCGACTCTCGCAATTTCGGAAACCCTCTTTTCTCAAGGACATCCACCATGTTCTCGGCAAAATCTGTCTCCTTTTCCCAGTTGATATGATCTCCTGAAGGAACGGGAATCAGCATATAGAGAACACTGCAGCCATCCGGGGCAAGAGATGGATCAATGATCGATGGATTAAATGTATAAAACGACGGGTCTTGAGGAATCGTTTTCGTTTGAAAAACTTCTTTCATATGCTGATCAAAGTGTTCTCCCATAAAAAATTGATGAACAGGTGCTTCATGATACATCTTGTTTAACCCGAGATACACCATCACACAGCCAGAGGACGGCACGTATTTCCGGGGATCTTGTTCGTCTAAACCAAGCTGTTTTAACGCAGCTGGATAATCTCCATTGATCACAAATGCATCAGCGCTTACATGTTCATCATTTACTTTTGCTCTGACTGCCCGTTTCCCCTCAAACACCAATTGCGTGACTTCTTCATTTTTTCTTACATGCACACCCATTTTGATGAGCTGCCCTTCCAATATATCTACTAAACTCGCATAGCCGCCTTTTAAATAGTAGATTCCATGTGCATGCTCACTATATGACACAAGCGAATAAATAGCCGATGCTTCATACGGGTTTCCCCCAACATAGAGGGTTTGAAGTGCGTATGCATCTCGCAGGCGTTCGTCTGAGAAATATTTTTTCAGAGCGCTTTGTACCGTTCGATACGCCTTTAATTTCATTAATATCTTCATATTAGCTTTTGTAAAAAATGTACGTTTTTCGTGAAATGATTTTTCTAGAAAGGCTTGCTGCCCTTCTTGAAACCGGTCCGTCATTTCTTCCATAAACCTCAGGAACCCTTGATCTTCCTTTGGAAATACACGTCTAATTTCATCTAGCTGACGAAGTGCATCAGAGTATTTCGTATAAGAGGTTCCATCTTGATATTGAATGGTGTACAGCGGATCAAGCTGCAACAGATCAAGAGATGAATCGTCAATTCCTACCTCATGTAAAATGCCTTTTAACATTTCCGGAAGTAGGACAATGGTCGGACCTTCATCTACTTTATATCCTTTCTCACGTACAAAAGCAAGTCTCCCGCCAAGCCGTTCATTTTTTTCGACAAGGGTAACATCATGTCCCGCTTTTTTTAAATAAAGCGCTGAGATCATTCCGCCAATACCGCCACCTGCAATCAATATATGTTTTTTCATGAGGCGCTCCCCTTTTCTTGATGCGGCATTGTTTTGTGTGAATGTTTCTTTTTTGAAAGAATGGCATTTGTTGTGATACGTGCTGATTCTAAAATGGTTGGGAGTCCGCTTCCTGGATGCGTTCCTCCTCCAACGAGCCAGCAGTGCTTTAATTCATCAAATTCATTGTGCGGCCTTAGGACCATCATCTGCGTCAGCTGGTGGCCAAGGTTAAATGTAGCTCCTTCATATACATAAAGGTCTTCCTCCCATTGCTTCGGTGTGATCATCCGCTCAACTTCTATATGCTGTCTCACATTCTGAAAGCCGGTTTTCCGCTCCAATGTATCCAGCACAAGCTCTCTAAATTCATCTTGATGCGCTTCCCAGTCAATACCGCTTTGGTTATTGGCAACTGGAGCGAGCACATAAAGAGCTGATTTTCCTTTTGGAGCAAGTGAGTCATCGGTTACACTTGCATTTTGAATATAAATAGACGGATCATCTGGCAGCTCATATGTTTTCGTAATGCCTTTGACGAATCGAGCATAATCATCGGAAAAAACGATGGTGTGATGCGGCTCATCGTACATGGTATCCAATCCTAAATAAAGCATAAAGGTAGAGCATGAGAATTTTTTCTTTTTTAATTTTTTCTCGCTGTATTTCTTTAAGAGTCCTGGCTCGACAAGCTTTGTCATCACATGTGCAAAGTCTCCATTGACGACAACCTCATCTGCCTGTATTTCTTCCCCAGATTCTAAACGAATGCCTTTCACTTCCCTGCCCTCCGTGAGCAGCTTTTCGACGCCCGCTGACAGATGAACCTTTGCTCCAGCTTCAACCGCAGCCTTTGCCATCGCTTCTGACAGCTGATTGACACCGCCCTTCGGATGGAATACACCTGTGTCATGTTCCATAAACGAAAGGATTGAGAACGCACCAGGACATTCCCACGGTGACATTCCTAAGTACTTTGATTGAAATGTAAAGGCATATTTCACTGATTCATTCGAGAAATAGTCTGACAGCACATCATACAAACTTTTATTTAACGAAAGCTGCGGAAGTGCTTTGATCACCTTCGGGCGCAAGTAATGATGAAAGCGATCCATTTTACTTTGTAAAATTGGTGTCAGACGATCCATTTTGCGCTTTGTATCATTCATAAATCTTAGATACCCTTCGCCCTCACCAGGTGCAAAGGCTTCTAATCGTTTGTACATTTCATCGCGATCTCGAATCATATCCAGCTGATTGTCTTGAAAAATTAATCTATACATCTCTTTTAATTCAATCACATCGATATAGTCATAAAGATTTTTACCAGCAAAGGTGAACAGTTCCTCTGCAATATGAATCATGCTGAGAAAGGTAGGACCTGTATCAAACGTGAAATCACCAAGTCGAAACTTAGCGTTACGTCCGCCGACAAAGGGCTGCTTTTCGTATACATGAACATCATGTCCTTTGCTTTGAAGCATCATAGCTGCCGCAAGTCCCCCTGGTCCCGCTCCGATCACAATGATTTTCATTATCCTTTTTCCTCCAAATTAATTCACTTTAAGTTAATTATACAAATTGAAAAGGTTAGATCAACTTTTGATGTGCTCAAAAAGTCTCATGTTATGTATCAAAAAAGCCGGCTTCCTTTCAACAAGTGCAAGAAAGCCGACCTTTTATTACGCTTCTATATCAATTCGATACGTTTCAAACCAATGATGAATCTGTGCTAGATGGGCAATCAACTGCGGGCCCTTCATGAGCTGGCCATACCATGGCACATGAAAGGAAGCTCCTTCCGTTTCAATCAGCTGCTTTAATTGATGTGGATCTAAAAATTCGTGAAGTACAGAGTCTTTTTGCGCGAGACAGTCTGTTAGCATCTCTTTCACAGCCTGAGTATAGGCTGGATGATGTGTTTTCGGATAAGGACTCTTCTTTCGATAAAGCACCTCATTCGGTAAAATTCCCTCTAATGCTTTCCGTAAAACCCCTTTTTCACGATTTCCATGCATTTTCATTTCCCAAGGAATATTCCACACATATTCGACAAGACGATGATCTGCAAATGGCACACGTACCTCAAGACTAGCGCCCATACTCATGCGATCTTTTCGGTCAAGCAGTGTTGTCATAAACCAGATCATATTTAAGTAAAAAAGTTCTCTCCGGGCTTTATCGACGCCAGTTTCTCTATCTAAAAGAGGCGTTTCTGCCAACGTTTCTTCATATTTGCTTTGCGCGTATTCCTTAAGTGACAGCTTTTTTTGCCACGAATCTTGCAGAAGCTGCGTTCTCGCTTCAGTCGATCTCATCCAAGGGAAACTATTTGTTTCATTTGCCATGTGAAACCAAGGATAGCCGCCAAAAATCTCATCAGCACACTCACCTGACAAACCAACAACGAAATCCTTTTTAATTTCTCGGCAGAATATAAGTAAAGAAGAATCGATATCTGCCATACCAGGTAAATCTCGAACCTCAACCGCTTCCTTCAAATAAGCAGCCAGCTCTTTTTGCCCGATGATACAGCTGTGATGATTCGTTTGAAACGCTTTGGTCATTTGATCAATCCATGGGCCGTCAGCATTCGGCTGGAAGTGACTTGCTTCAAAGAATTGATCATTTTCTTCGTAGTCAATGGAATACGTATGAAGCGGTGCTTTCCCTATTTTCTCAAAGTGCTTAGCAGCTATGGCAGTAATAGCACTAGAATCGACGCCACCAGATAAAAATGTACATACAGGCACATCAGAGACAAGCTGTCTTGTCACGGCATCTGTAAAAAGATGCTTAATGTGCTGTGCCGTGTCATCAAGTGAGTCGGTATGCTCCTTGCTTTTGACATTCCAATATCTCCACACGCGCAGTCCGTCTTTTGAAAAGGTCAAGGCATGTGCAGGTCTCAGCTCTTTTATCCCTTTAAACACTCCTTGACCTGGTGTTCTTGACGGCCCTAAGCCAAAGATCTCCGACAGCCCTTCATGATCGACTTTTGCTTTGATATCAGGGTGTGCAAGAATTGCTTTGATCTCCGAACCAAATAAGAAGGAATGATGACGTTCTGTATAGAAAAACGGCTTGACGCCGAGCCGGTCTCTCCCTGCAAATAACAATTCACGCTCACTATCCCAGATCACAAATGCAAAAATGCCATTAAAATGGGAGACACACTCTTCCTTCCATTCTGTATAGGCATGAAGAAGAACTTCTGTATCAGAATGCCCAAGAAAGCGGTGCCCCTTTTTTAACAATTCTTTTCTTATATCCTCTGTGTTATAGAGCTCTCCATTGTATACAATCGTATAAGCATGGTTTTGATGTGTATATGTCATCGGCTGCTTTCCGCCTTCTACATCTACAACCGCTAACCTTTTATGCCCGAAAAGAACGTGCTCACTTTTCCACGTATTTGTATCATCTGGCCCTCTTTTAGATAATGTATCTGTCATTTGATTGATTACATGATCCTGTTGGATGAGCTGCTTTTTAAAGTCTGCCCAGCCTGTAATTCCACACATCATCATCAGCTCCCATCCGTTTTTCCTCAAGTGTTCTCATTCAGCCTTTCTTAGTTTATGCATCGTCTCCTTGATAGTTGATTTGTCCTTTTTCCTCGGGCGTATAGGACAAGCTTGATTTGGTAAGAAAAGAAAGAAGAAAGGAGCTTTTTGCAAATGGAGAATCGAATGAAGCAGCTTGAATGCTGCAGCCGAAGATGGTGTAACGGGTATTTGCTCATTGAAAACGGGCATTGTCTGATTGAAGATGAAGAAGGAGAGATCATGCTGCCTGAAAGTCTTCAAAGCATGATGATCTATTTGAAAGAAAATGACCGTTGGACAAAAGGAGAATTGCTTGGTTCCATGATTCTCCATGAAAACGGGCAGCTAATAGAAGTACACGGGGGAGAAAAAATTCAATATACGGCGTCCCTTGCCAAAGGATGGCTTGATCTTCTCATGTTCGTACCGGAAAACGTCTTTTATCACATCCTTGAACAGGTAGAGCATCTTGGTTTTTCCGTCTATGATTGTGTCTTCTCTTCCTTTCATTCATTGCAGCGCGTCTCTTTCTTTCAGTTTTCGGCAGATACGCAATCACTTGCACTTCAATGTCACTATGAGCCTGCATCCAGCCACATTCGTTTTGAATGGACCACTTCAGACGGACACCGGACGGTTTCACAATTTGATGCCACATAAAAAGGACACTGCTTTTGTTTAAGCAATGCCCTTTTTATATTAAAAGATATGGAAACCGATCGGCAGACGTAAACCGAGAAGAATGGTCACAATCGCAAATACGATAAAACCAATCAACACACCAGTCACCGATTTTCCTTTTCTCTTGCGCACTAGGACCATTTCCATGAAACCGATCACAAGGATACCGAGAATCATTTTTCCAATATACTCGCCACCGAAACCTGGAATTTTCATTCCTGTGCGAACATACAGCTCCACGCCTGTTGCGATAATGATCAAGTAAAATAAGCGAACGATCATGTGCACAATTTTAGCGCCTTTGTCGTTTTTACCTGCTAGAGCAAAGGCTACAAAGAATAAAATAATCCCCAGCACCCATGCTGTGATATGTAAATGTGTTCCCATTTGTGATTTCCCCCTTTATCAGAACAAGTACCTTCTCATCGTACCACGAAATAAGTCGAACACAAAGCGACAATCCTGTGTCATCACTCGCTTTATTTGACGTGATTTGTCAGCGTTCCAATCGGTTCAATCGTGATGTCAATTCGATCTCCAGAAGCTAAAAACTTAGGCGGTTCAAAGCCCTTCCCAACGCCAGAAGGTGTACCTGTTGCAATGATGTCACCCGCTTCTAATGTCATCCCTTTTGAAAGAGTGGAGACAATATCTTCAACTGTGAAGATCATTAATTCCGTACTGGCAGACTGACGAACCTCTCCGTTTACCTTCGTTTCTACATGGAGCGCACCATGATCCTCGATCATTGACTTATGAACGATATAAGGTCCTATCGGGCAGGTAGTATCTAAGCTTTTACCAATGAAAAATTGTTTATGTTTTTTCTGCAAATCTCTTGCCGTCACATCATTTAAAATGGTGTAACCAAATATATAATCTTGAACCTCTTCAGGAGCAATGTTTTTCCCTGATTTACCCATCACGATGGCAAGCTCTCCTTCATAATCCAATTCACTTGTCACAGCTTCATGAAGAAGAATGTCCGCTTCGTGTCCAATGACAGAAGTAGGTGCCTTTGTAAAAATCATTACGTCTTTAGGAATATCTTCCGCACTCCCCATCTCCATGACATGGTCTTGATAATTCTTTCCGACACACATGATGTTTTTAGATGGCTTTGGAATCGGTGCATGGAGCTTCACATCCGAAAGCGGATATACATAAGAACCGCGGTCTTCTTCTTTTTTCTCAGCCCAATCAAGAAGCTGCCCTACATGTTCCACAAACTTGTCCCCCATTTTGATGCACTCAGATAATGAATTTGGCAGTGTCTCAAGCTCAAATAATTTGGCTTCTGCCTTTTTGACGTCCATCACCCATTCATCATCAATGACTACCCCAATAAACATGCTGCTATGTATCTCACCTGTAAAAAACTTCATGTCTTCCCCTCACAATCTTCATTTCGCTAAGTTATTAAGTTATGATGTCTCATTTTTATTTCTCTATGAAACAAAAAAAACCCTTTTTTATCATACTCTCTTTTAAAAAGGGTTTCAAAAATGATGATCTAACGCTTAGCGAAAACGGCGGTACTCCCACATGTTTCCTTGATCCCATTTACGCTCAACATTTCCTGTTCTTTGAGAACGATGCTTTTTCTTTCCACATCTATGGCAAGAGCGGCTGCGTTTATGGTGATGAGAACGTTTAGATCGATGGCTGCGGCGTGACTTGCGGCTCTTCTTATGGTGGGATCTGTGCTTGCTGCGATGTGACTTGCGGCAGCTTTTCTTATGATGAGATCTGCGCTTGCTGCGGTGTGACTTGCGGCAGCTCTTCTTATGATGCGATTTGCGCTTGCTGCGGTGTGACTTGCGGCAGCTCTTCTTATGATGAGATCTGCATTTGCTGCGGTGTGACTTTTTCGGTTCGCTCTTTTTGCTTCTGTAAGATTTTTTGCTTTTATATGACTTTTTACTCTTCATGCTTTTCTTCGAGCGATAGCTTTTCTTAGAGCGATAACTTTTCTTTGAACGATAGCTTCTGTAACTTTTTTTACTGCGGCGTGATTTACGGCGTCCACCACCAAAGAACCAATGACCGCGACTTGAATGACGAGAACGAGCTGACTTATGCGAACGTCTCGATTCTGGTTCACGATCTAAGTGATGATCACGTCCCTCACTTCGAAGTGAAGCTACTGCATGTTCAATGTGTGAATGATCAATTGTACTCACGAACAATTCCCCTCCCAGTCTATGCTTCGACAAAACAAACAGACAAAGCTGTTTATCTTCTCTGCTTTATGTTACGAGACTCGGTAGACAAGTGTTCGTGACGAATGCCTCTTTCCTTTAAAACTCCATGAATACCTACCAGCCGGTACAGGACATTCCTTCACTTTCATATCGTAAAGAAGAGCATATAGGAGGCTGATGAACATATGAACACAGAACCTTTAAAACAACTTGATATGTGGATTCATCCAAAGGATCTGATTGAATTAAAAAAAGACATTTGGAACGATGAACCTGTTGAAGCCATTCTGAAAACCGGCCAAATCAAATCACATATTTATGCTTCATACCGCGGATCACACATTAGAAAGCTTAAGAAAAAGTCCTATCAAATTGAATACCGAAAGCCAAAACAAAGACAAGGCGAATCCATCTTCCATTTAAATGCAGAGTACAATGACCCTTCGTTTATCCGAAACAGGCTGTCCTTTTATTTCTTTGAACAGATGGGGGTGCTAAGCCCAGCCGCTTCTCATGTGTTTCTCACCATAAACGGAAGAAAAGAAGGCATTTATTTGAAAATAGAATCCGTCGATGAGTTTTTTCTTCAAAAACGGCAGCTTTCAGGAGGCGGCATTTATTATGCAGTTGATGACGATGCGAACTTCTCCCTTTTGAGTTCCTTTGATAAAAAGCCAAAAAAGCACCTTCTTCTCGGATACGAGAAAAAAACGGGGACTCCTCAACATGATCAGCAGCTGAGCGAATTTATTTACTTTCTCAACACAGCGAAAGATGACACTTTTGCAGAAAAGATTGAACAGTACCTAGATGTGACACAATATTTCCGCTGGCTCGTCGGTGTGGTATGCACCCAAAACTTTGATGGTTTTGTTCATAACTACGCTCTTTATGTGAATGAACAAGGAAGGTTTCAAGTACTTCCTTGGGATTATGATGCAACATGGGGTCGTGACATTCATGGAGAAGAAATGGCGTTTGATTATATACCAGTAAACGGTTTTAATACATTAACAGCTAGATTACTAGATATCCCTTCGTTTAAAAGAGCCTATTACACACTTTTTCAGCATGTACTCGATACACATTTTGTAGAAGACCGGCTCTGCCCAATCATTGAGAAATGGCATGAATCGATTGAGGATAGAATTGGAGATGATCCATATACGAAAGATCGAAAAGACATCCTGCAGTCTGAACGAGACTTAATCCGGCAGTATATCAACAAAAGACGACGTTATTTACAGGCTGAGATAAGAAAAGAGATATTTGGCATGTAAGAACACTTTCGAATTTTGTCACTTTATTACTCATATTGACGAAACAGCTTTTTTTATAGAAAAATAGGGTATACTAACCATATCCTTCTATTTGATAAAAAATGTGAGAGTTGGCGTCCGTTATGATCAATTATGAAATTGAACAAAAAAGATTACATTTAATTGAGACTGCAAAAAAATTCGGGATGAATGCCGAAGAAACGATCAGGTGCAGTCAGGAGCTTGACACACTCTTAAATAAAGGCATCAAATCCACCTCTAAAGATTGCTCAAAAAAAGGGTAAGCCATACATCAATTTCCTCTCATCAAAAGCTTTCAAAAAGACAATCACACATTAAAAGACCCATCATAAGCTATGGTGAAACGCCCAAAACTAGTGCCCTAATTTTATAAAGGATGTGCACCGCTATGCCGGCTATTGTTGGAGCCTTTAAAGTAAATGCCGTCGGAACGAGCGGAGTCGTTCATGTTGGAGACTGCATCACTATTTCTCCAAATAGTCAGGTTAAAACGTTTGCTGGCGCAGGCAGTTTTAATACTGGTGATCAATTACGAATTAGCAACTACAAAAGTGTGACAAATACGTACGACAGTGATGTCATTGATCAACCGCTTGTTGGTAACTTGTAAGGAGTGAGGATCCGTTGAACTTCTATATTAATCAAGCGATACAAATTAATTATTTACGTGTAGAGTCTGTGAGTAACTCCTCTGTTCTGCAAATTGGGAGTGCTGGATCCATCAAAGCCCTTTCCAACCTGTATAACACGGGAAGCTACGTAGAAGCAGCGCCTGCCGCAGCAGGTACACAAGGAATTGAAGAATCTCAAGGCGCAAGCACAGCACCTTTTGTACCACTTCAGTCACCAACAACTTAAGTTCATCTGCAATCCCCGGAGGTGTATGTAAATGTATGATTATCAAAGCAACGCTTCACAAGCGTATGGCATCATTCAAAAACACTCGCAACAAATCATGATGCTTGAAAAAAGGCTTAACGAACTTCAGCAGGAAATACAAATGATCAAAGATAAGCCGACAACGAATATTGAACGGATTGATTATCAATTTGATCAACTGAAAATCGAACGGCTGGAAGGAACGCTGAATATCGGCCTCAATCCATCTGATCCAAACAGTGTTCAAAACTTTGAAGTGGGCCAAACAACAACCCCGGGAATTGGAATGATGCAGCAAGAAATGGCTGATCAATTTTTCAATCAAACACGACAGCTTGTCGATGCATTCTTAAATGAAGAAGCACCGGACCTTCTTGAAGAGCTAGAGCAGCGATATGAAGGGTCCCTTGATGAAAGCAACAAACACCATATCATTGAGGACATTCGCAAGCAAATTGACAGCAGAATCAAATACTATGCGGGACAGCTGCCGCACCGGGAAGATATGACCCCGCTGCAGCGTTCAGAGCAAATTGCTGAATATGTGAAGCATGATGTAAAGCGGGCGATTGAGCACTTTTTAGCCCATATTCCAAGTGAAACGAAAGGAGAGGAAAACGGATGAATTTCACAGTTGTCAACCGCAACATCGAGACTGGAAGCATTAAAGTAGTCGGGGTATCGTCCTCTTCCCTGTTTATCATCGGGGACACAGACCATGTACAATTATCCTCGATTTTCGATACACCGCCAGAATCACTGATTATCGGCCCGTTTGTTCCTCTGGCGCCTCGATAATGATCAAGCGCACATCTAAAGTGAAGTTCTCAAAGGTGAATTCTGTCGGGATTTCGAGTGTGGTTCAAATTGGTGATACACAAGAGCTATGCCCGACAGTCAAGGTGTTAGCTGTTCAACGAACCATTAGTTTGTTTTATGGCTATGAAGCAGGAAATTTAGATGCGAAAGAATTTGAAGTGTATTATGAACCCATTCCATTGATGCTGCCAGAACGATCAGTTAGAACCGCATTCTACCATGAAAAGCCTGTAATTAAGGTGTCTTCAATCCATGTAGAAGGGGTATCATCGTCCTCTGTCTATCAAATCGGGTCTACTTGTAGAATGAATGGCGTTGCGCGAGTGAAGCACATCAGGGAGCTGTTTAGCAATGATGAAAGTCCGCAAAACTCACAAATGGACCTACCTGCGCATATGATGTGATATGACTTCGAATAAAGGATGTCGATTATGCCAGCAATTGTCGGACCCATTTACATTAACTCTATTTCTGGAGGCGTCGTAAACGTCGGTGACTCATTCTACCTGTCGCCTAAAAGTTCGTCAAAATCTGCTTTAGGCTCTGGAGCGGGGAATACCGGAGATTTCTTGATATTAAATAATGGCATCAGCGCCACCAACTATGTGGATCCTGACTTAAATGATCAGAATATGGTAGGCAATGCATAAAGCAGCTCCTCTACACCCATTTCAAATAGAGGAGCGCTTTTTTATGCTTATTTCTTTCTGCGCTGTCTCGATTTTTTCGTTTTGACCAGCTTGCTTGCCGGCTGTTTCCGAATCCATTTGATGTACGAAGCAAGCTTTTCATCCTGCCTTAGCGCATCAATTGTATTCAAACGTGCGGCAAGCTCCTGGTTTGTAAAGAGGGCATGTACTTGTTTATGACAAGGGATGCACAGGAAGGCAGTCGGTAAAAAAGCACCGCCCTCTTCTCTTGGCGTTAAGTGATGTTCTGTGAGCAGGACATCTTGTCTTCCACACAGCTCACATAATCCAATTGTTTGCTTTGCCACCGTGTCATCACCTCAATATTCACATTAATTCCATTGAGACTGTTGTCCCTTTCCCGCTTGGATCTGCTGGATGGACAATCAGTTTTTTCGGCAGCCGCATTTTCAATTCTTCCACATGGCTAATGACACCAACAGCTAAGTTTTGGGATTGTAACTTCTCTAATGCGGTAATCACCGTATCAAGCAAGTCTTGATCAAGGGTACCGAAGCCTTCATCAAGGAAAAAGAATTGCAGCGGAAACTCACCTCTTAGCTGAATCTGCGCTGAAAGAGCTAATGCAAGCGCAAGCGACGTCAGGAAAGTTTCCCCGCCGGATAAGCTGGACACTGGACGTCTGACACCGCCATTCGCATCATCACGCATAACAAAACCGCCTTCTGAATCAACCTCAATCGCATACCTTTGTCTTGTCAAAATACCAAGACGGGCAGATGCATCACGACTGACACTTTCCAGCTGTTCTTCTGCTAAGAACTCAACAAATGTATTTCCTTTAAAAACGGTTTGCAGCTTATCGAGCCGATCAATTTCTTGCTGGAGCTCTGCCAAGCGTTCATGAATACTTGCAAAGCGCTGGTGATTTTCTTCTATTACGCGCAGATGTTCATATGCAGATCCGCTCATCACTGTTGCTTCTTCCAATGCCTTTTCTGCCGCTTCTTTTCTCAGTTGAATGTCAGTCCATTGCTTTTCATCTAGTGACTCATCTTTCAGCAGTTCAGAAATTCGCTTTAAGTTTGCGGCACATTGCTTTCTTTTATCCTCAAATTCGTCAATTTCTTGTTTAACCGATTGACGTACTCCCTGATTCATGAAAGCAGATTCAATCTCTTGAGGCTTATCAAAAGGAGAAGACTCCGATTCTTTAGCCCATGCTGCACTTGCTTCTTGTTTTCTTCGGTCAGCCTCTTGAAGCTGACGCTCACAGCTTGAAAAATGACTTTGTGCTTCACTAAACAGCTCCTGCGCGTGCTGTAATTGCTTGTACGATTGCTGTTCCATTTCATTGAGACGAGCAAGCGTGTGTTCAACCTCGATCAGTTCATCAGAAATAGAGACAGCTTTTAATGGATATCTCCCTAAATCTGTTTCATATTGATGAATGAGCTGCTGCTGGCTTTCCAGCTGATGCGCTAGTTTATCAAGTTCCTTCTCTACATCATATATGGCTGTTTGCAGCTGTTCTTTTGCCTGCTGCTTTTCTTCCAAAAATGAAATACTTTTCTCAATACGCTCTTTATAGCCTTCCGCTTGCTGGTCCTTTTCATCGATCTGCTTTTGCATCTCTTGTACTTGATGCAATGTAAAGCGCGGGAAGGTCTGTTCAAATTGAGACGTTTGCTCTGAAAGCTCAGATCGAAGCTCCTTGATCAGCCCACCTAATTCTGCGATACGCTGCTGTTCAAATGTCATTTGATCATTCATCTTGCTTATCTCTGCTGCTTGATCGTGTGTTTCATCCATTAAACGAGCTCGTTTACGTTCAACTTCTTGAATATCTTGTTTCAAGCCTTTCCATTCTTGCATGAGATACTGCAAGGACTCCGGATTTTGCACAGCTTCTACTGCTGCAGCAACTTCCGCACCAGGCGCTTTCTGAGATAAAAAGGCAAACTGCTTTACTAATTGATGGGCGTGCGTTTCCAATAGCTGCTTGGCGGCATACATGTCTCTTGTATATTCCTCTGCCTGCTTGAGCTCCTTGTCCATCCTTTGAATCACTTCATCAATTTGTGCCACAGTTTCTTCATGGTCATTGTTTTCCAATGCTTTTGGATCATGATGAATCGATCCACAAACAGGACATGGCTCACCATCTACGAGCTCTGCTGCTAATTCTTTTCTTAATTCTGCCGCCCTAACAGCGTCACGCTGTTTTAATTTTTCGAGTTTCTGACTTTGTTCTCTTTTACTCCATTCTGTAAAAGCGCGTTCGAATTCACATACATAGAAATAGAGCTGTTCAATCGCTTGAAACGATTGGTCTATTTTTTCATGATGGTCTTTTTGCTGTTTTTGAAGCTTTTCATATGCTGCTGCGGTCTGTAATGATCGCTTTTTGAGCTCCTCCATCTTTTGTTCTTCCTTGTGTATGCTCTGATGTATTCTTTGAACATTTTCGCTTAAACGCAAAGCATCCTGTACACTTTTCCGTTCTTTTACAGAGACTTGTAATTGCTCCAGCTCACGCTTCAGCTGTGTTTGTTTTGCCAGTGCACGTTCTAACAAAGATTGTAGATTGTCTGCTTCTTCTTTTTTTTGTAATAATTGCTGCGCTGTAGCATTTTTTTGCTGTTCGATTGCCGTCTTTTCCTGAAGAGCCGCCTTTTTTTTCCGTTCAATTTCCTTTAGCTGAATCAGCTGCTCTTTCTTTTGGAGAAGTTCTGGTTCGGTTTCTATTTTCTTTTGTCTGGCTTGCTCATAGTCCTGCGTCATTTGATCATAGATCGTTCGTTGATGCAGCAGCTGATTTTCTGCTTCCTGTTTTTCTTTTAATGCTTGAGAAAGCTGATTTTCAGCCTTTGTTAATGCATCCGCATACGGCTTTAATGCCTCTGCCTGCTCAGCGATATGAAGCTTGGCCTTTTTCTCTTCCATTGATGGTGTCAGTTGATTCAGATTGTTTAATTCCGTCTCATAAGCTTCTTGTTCCTTTTGATACTGCCAAATCGTTTGCGCCTTTGTAAAAGCAGTGAACGCTTCATCCCGCGCTTGTTTTTTCTCATGAAAAATAGCCTTTGCCTGCTCAGCCGCTTCCTTTGCCTTTGCCAGTGCCTCTGGGCCAGCTTCACCTAAACCATTCAGCTCAGCCAGCAGTTCGTTTTTTTGTCCATATTGATTCTGCGCCTTCGCGCGCAAACGTTTGACGAGCTGATCCCCATACTTCTCTAGGTTAAACAAACGCTGAAGCATTTGTCGTCTATCGGCTCCTTTTAGGGAAAGGAATTCTGCAAACTTCCCTTGAGGTAAGACAACCGCTCGCGTAAAATCATCGATGGTTAACCCGAGTAATTCTTCTATTTTACGATTAACCTCACTCGCTTTATCAGCAAGAACTGTCTGCGTATCACCAATTTCAATCAAACGGCATAGTGTCGTTCTGACTTTCATTTCATCTGCCCGCTTGAAAGCACGTTCGACTTTATAAGAGATGTGATGTTCCTTTTGTAAAGCGAACGTAAAGGAAACTGACAGCTTTTCTTCCGCTTGGTTCAAAATACCATGTGTATTATTTAGCGCACGTTCCACTTTGCCATAGAGTGCCAGGGTCATGGCGTCTAATATGGAAGACTTTCCGCTTCCTGTCGGTCCAAAAATGCCAAATACACCAGCATCACATAATGAGCTAAAGTCAATTGTTTGTTCTTCTCTGAAGCTATGAAGTCCTTTAATGGTTAGCGTAATCGGCTTCAAGTCGCTTCCTCCTCTTGCATTTCATTGGCGAGCTCTAAAAACAGCTTGACTGTTTTTTCATCAGGTAAACCGCCGCCTGTCTGGCGCTCATAAAATTTCACGAACCGCTCTTCGATTGAGAGCTTTTCGACTTGTTTTTGTTCTTCCATTTGCTGCAGTTCTTTAAATTTTGGTCTAATGTGGACAAACCCGCTATGCTGCTTTCGGAGCTGATGGATCTCTTCAATAGAGAGCTGATCAGTTAAATGAATCTCTAAATCAATCCATGCCTGAAGATCCCGTTTTTCATCCAGCCACTCGTGTACTTGGCTCAGTCCCTCAGTCGCCTTCCATTTCACAAGTGGTTTTCCGCTTGATAACAACACTTCTTTCCAGCTTGCTTTTTCATTAGGTTTTGCCTCTACAATCGTGACTGATTTGGCATATCCTGATTCAGAAAAGCTGTAAGCAAGAGGTGACCCGGAATAGCGGGCAATCGTTTTGGCACGTTTGATGGTTTGCGGGCGGTGCAAATGACCAAGAGCAACATAGCAGGCTGCTTCTGGCAGACTTTCAGCCGCAACGGTATATGCGCCGCCTACTTCAATCGGTCTTTCTGAATCTGTTTGACTTCCTCCTGCCACATAAATATGGCTCGTTGCGATATTGACTGTATCGGCTTGAAATTGAGCGCTCAGATGTTGGAATGCTTGATGTATTTTTAAATTGTAATGATCACGAAGCAATTTCTCTTCAAATGTTTCAGCCAGCACCTCGTTTAATCTCGCCTCAGACGGATAAGCAAGAGCTGCAATGGATAAACGTTCACTCGAAGAAGGAACATCGACGCGGATGATGTCATTTGTCGGATATCCAATTAAATGAATCCCCTGATCATTTGTTAAAGGGGATGCGGCGGATAAGCGATCCGGATTATCATGGTTGCCTGAGATGACCACGACCTGACGTTTTCCTTTATCAGATAAGGCGGATAGACTTTCATAAAAAAGCTGCTCTGCTCTAGCAGGCGGATTCACTGTATCAAAGGCGTCTCCAGCCATCACAATGACATCAATGTGTTCGTCTTTTACGATTTGATACAGCTCATCTAAAAACTGTGCTTGCTCATCAAGCCGGCTTCGGCCTTCAAGGGTTTTTCCTAAATGCCAATCCGCCGTATGCAGAATCCTCATGTGATTCACCTCTCATTCCGATACATTTATAAAGAAATTTCTAAATTCCCGTCAAAGAAATAAAGAATTTTCTCCTCTAATGTTCTGTTTGTTAAACGTTCTACTGCTTTTGCATATAACGCTATTTGAGTTTCATAGCGCTTTTTCAAAATAGGCGCAGCTGCTTCAAGGCCGCCTGTATATCTGCCTTGCACTCTATCGGTTTTATAATCTAGTAAATATAGCTTTCCGTCCGTTTCAAATAAACAGTCAATCATCCCTTGAATAAGGACAGGCTCTCCCTCTGCATCAATATGGCTGTATACCTCTTTAACTGGTAACACCATACTAAATGACACTTCTCGTTTCACCCAGTCCGCTTTTTGCAGCTTTTGACCAATAGAAGTAGAGAAGAAAGCTGTAATTCCTTCTTGATCAATTGACTGGACTTGTTCATTTGTTAGTAAGTCTCTCTGCTGTAAGGAATCAAGCAGCTGCTGTATACGTGAATCATCATAGAGCACATCAGAAGGAAGCGGAATATGCTGCATGACTGTGTGCATTGCGGTGCCTTGCTCTGCGGCAGTCAGTGCTTTTTTCTTCATGAAAGCCGGACGGTCATACAACGTTGTACGAGCTTTTCGAAGAGAAGAAGGAACACTGTACTCATCCTGTATTTCTTTCATTCTTTTTATCTCAGAAACAGACTGCTTTGTACCGACTTGTGAGGCCGCTAAATATGGGTATCTCCATGAAAGTCTCTCTGCTACTTTCTCATCAGCATCACCATATCCTTCAACAGGCAGACCGTCCATCAATGCTTGTACCACCTCATCTTGCTGCTTCTTTTCAAGTGACATATCTTCTTTTAGAAGATCAGAAGCTTGAGTAAATGAGATCGTGAATACTGATGGATGCGACAGAACGACATTACCTGTTTCTTCTAAAATAGATGACATCGCTTGGTGACGGATAAGAGCAGGACCAATAAAATCTAAGTATGTTTTCGATTGATAACGTTCAAAATCAGGGATCAGCCAGTCCTCTCCGGTTGCAGCATTTTGCCATTTGCTTAATGCTTTCACCTGATTTTTGACAGAGCCGACCAGAAATAATTTTTCCTTAGCCCTTGTGAGCGCCACATATAGAACTCTCAGCTCTTCAGATAATAGCTCTTTTCTCATCTTTTTTTTCATCGCCACAAGCGGTAATGTTGCATAACTAATTCTCAGCTCTGGATGAATATATTTGCTTCCAAATCCTAATTCTTTATCAAGCAAGTAGGACTGGTTTAAGTCCATCATATTAAAGTTCCTGCCGAGTCCTGCGGTAAAGACGATTGGAAATTCTAATCCTTTACTGCTGTGGATCGTCATCATGCGAACAACGTCCTCTGTTTCACTGAACGTTTTTGCCGCACCAAGATCATCTCCACGCTCCTGCATTCTTTCAATAAAGCGAAGAAAACGGAACAGCCCTCTAAAGGCAGCTTTTTCATACTGCTTCGCTCGATCATAAAGAGCACGGAGGTTCGCCTGTCTCTGCTTGCCTCCAGGCATCCCGCCAACGTAATCTAGATACTGCGTATCGCGGTATACTTCCCAAATCAATTCCGCTACTGAATGATTCATGGAGAAATCACGCCACTTACGCAGCAACCTGAAAAATTGTTCTAGTTTTTTGCATGTAGGGTGATCTGAATGAGTCACACTCATAAATGCTTTCACAGCATCATAATAAGTGCCTTTCTTATCACTCGTGCGGATCAGTGCCATTTCATTTTCGTCTAAATGAACAATTGGTGATCTTAATACAGCTGCAAGCGGGATATCCTGATATGGATTATCGATGACTTTTAACAGAGAAAGAATCACAGACACCTCTGTTGCTTCAAAATAACCAGAGGAAAGATTCGCATACACAGGAATCCCCTGCTTCTTCAATTCCTCCATCATTTGTGGGGCCCACGGCATGGAGCGAAGTAAAATCACAATGTCCCGATACTGCAAATTACGGGTCATTTGCTGTTTTGCATCGTACACTTGAAATGGCTGCTCTACCAATTCTCTTATTTTTTTAGCAATGACTCTCGCTTCAAGCTGTACGGTCTCTAGTTCTTCCCGCTCTTCGTCAGTTTCTGCTTCCTGTTGATCTAAATGAACAAGGAGCATTTCTGTCGTTGTATCTTTACTTTCTGGATAACTCGCTCCAAGCTTTAATTCAGCTTGTTCATCATATTCAATTTCTCCAACTGTTTCCCCCATCAGCTGTTTGAACAAAAAGTTCGTACTGTCTAACACATCTGAACGGCTGCGAAAGTTTTTATTTAAATCAATTCTCTTCCCTGTTTCTTTGCCATCTGGTTTAAATTGTTTATATTTGTTTAAAAAGAGCATGGGTTCAGCCAGTCTAAAACGATAAATAGACTGCTTTACATCACCAACCATAAACAGGTTGCCCTCTGCAGCATGTTCCCCTTTAGATACAAGCTTTAAAATCGTTTCTTGTACAAGGTTTGTATCTTGGTATTCATCAACGAGTACTTCTTCAAACTGCTGTTGATAGTACTTGGCCGCTTCTGTTTCGATCAAATTTCCTTCCGCGTCCTGCTCCGCTAAAATGCGTAAGCAATAATGCTCTAAATCCGAAAAGTCCACGATTGATTTTTCTTGCTTCGCTCTTTCGAATCGCTGTCCAAATTGGATGACAAGCTCCACAAGTGTTTCGACCACTGGCTTCATTTCAGCTAAGCTTTTCAAATGCTGGGCGGGACTTCGCATAAAGTATTCATCTTTGAGCTTTTCTAATTGTTTTTTTGCTTGATTGCGTGCATCTGTGGCTTTTTCTAACAGCACAGGGTCATATTCGTCCCCTTTACATATTTTGAGCCTTTTAAAATTAATGTTTGGCAAAAGCTCGTAAAGCTTCTCAAAATCATCTTGATGCCTGATCAATTCATTGACTTGCTCTAAATCATCTATAAAATTCTCTGCTCTCGGTGCTGGACCGCCCGGTTCTTTTGATAGAGCGAGAGCTCGTTCGAGCAGTTCCAGACAGCTTCGAAAAACGAGAGAAAGATCCTCTTTGATATATGGATAAAACGGTAATTGTTCTACTTTTGTTTGAGCATCTACATCATAAAGAGAAAGGAATGCCCTCATCCATTGCTCAGGTGAAGGGTGAGATCTGGAAAACTCATAAATTCTCTTCACAAGCCATTGCAAGTCTAAATCATGACGGTCAGAAGTATAACGATCAACCAGTTCAAAGAACGCTGGCTTTCCAGCCTTATATTCATCCTCAAACAGTTCATCTAACACTTCATCTCCTAATAATTCTCCTTCTGTTTGATCAGCCAAACGAAAGCCTGGATCAAGGTCAATCTCATAGTAAAAGGTACGCAGCACCTGTAAGCAAAAAGAGTGCAAGGTAGAAATATTGGCACGATTCATGAGTGACAGCTGTCTTCTCATATGAAGGGACCCAGGGTTCTTGGCTAATTCCTTTTCAAGTGCTTCTGTGATCCGATGTTTCATCTCTGCCGCAGATGCATTTGTGAAAGTCACAACGAGCAGACGATCCACATCAACTGGATCTTCAGGACGGGTCATTTTTCGAATCAGCCGTTCAACCAAAACAGCTGTTTTACCTGACCCTGCCGCCGCCGCAACAAGGATATCTTGTCCTTCTGAAACGATGGCTTCCCACTGGTCATCCGTCCAAGTACTGTTATTCGGTTTTGGTATTTGCATACTGATCCCCTTCTTTTTTGATCCGGTCTATCACGACATCATCCTTTTCAGATGAAAGCACTCTAAATTCATTATCCTCTATCGATTCATCAAATTGGCAAATAGACTTAAATGAACAAAAGCGGCATGGTGTTTGATCCTTCAATTTATATGGATTAATGGCTACCTCGCCATTTGTAATTCTTTCGCCTGCCTCTTCAAACGTGCGCCGAACATGCTGTGTGAGTATATGAAAATGATCTTCACTTAAAACAGCAGAGTCAGAACGGAAAGACCCATCCTTTTTCAAGCCGGCTTGAATGACTTGTGATCTTCCTGTTTCAAGCGTTTGATCCATTAGCTTTACCGCTTCTACATCTTCAAGCAATAGACCTTTCATTTTAAATTTCTTGAATATTTCTTGCTCAATTTCATCCTCTGCAAGCGGAATCGGTGCTTGAATGAGCGGATCATGAATATGGAAATATAAAATGCCAGCTGGTGTTGCTTCTACGCCGAGCCATTCCTTCGAATACGTAATGGTCAGGTCTAAGTAAGTGAGCATTTGCAAGGCCAGTCCATAATATACTTCTGCTAGATCAAGACCTTTCTCACTCGATTTGTAGTCGACGATTCTCAACAGCAGCCCTTTTGAACCTTCTGCTTTATCCACCCGGTCAATTCTTCCGACAAGCTCCATCGTGCAGCCATTTTTCAATTGAAAAGTAAACGGCGGCAAAGGTCCTTGACCGCCAAAGCCTAACTCAAGCCCAACGGGAGAAAATCCACTCACTTTTGCATGCTCACTTAAGATAGAAGAGACTCGAATCAAGATTTTCTGGAGCTTTTCTTTAATATAAGCATGCCGATTAGAGCTTAATAGAATTTCCTTTTGAAGACGCGGAGCAAGCTGTTCGATTGCATGTCTTGAATAAGTGACACAGTCTTCCTTCGTTAGGTTTTTCCAATCCTTTTTTTGTTCAACAAGCGTATCTGAAATATGCTTTAAAGCTGAGTGAAACAGCTGGCCGATATCAGGTGCTTCCAGTTTATAAAATTGCCGGTCTTTTAGTTTTAACCCGTGGGAAGCAAAGTGAGAAAACGCACACGCATTGAATTTCTCCATTCTTGAAACACTGCCTTGAATGTGATCACCGTAAAGTTCTTTTGTGACGTTCGGTTTTAAGCGCTTCGCTCGATTTGTAAAAAACAAACTCGACAAGATATTTTTCGAAACATCCCGATGAGATGACGTCATCAAATAATTATAGACACTCCACCATACACCACTGATGGGATATTGGTTGAGCCATTGTTGCAGCTGTGAGACGGTATAAGATAACGAGACATGCTCATTCGCTACAAATTTTAATTGCTCCTCGTCATCCAGCTGTTCCGGGTCTAACACATACAAAGCACGCTGATGATTCGGCATAAGTTCCTGACAATACTTGATAAGAGTCGAAGGCAATAGAGAGCGCCCCTCTTCATCTGACACCGAATAAGACAGATACAAATGATGGGATGGACTCGAAAGCGCTTGGTATATTAAAAATTGCTCATCTAGCAGCCGTTCCTTTCCTGTCTCTGCAAGCTCTGCTCCTGCTCGTTTTAACCATTCCCGGTCATCCTCAGACAAAACACTTTCGTCAGAAGGGCGTGCGGGAATAACGCCATCATTTACCCCAATGATAAACATGCACTTCACTTGATACATTCTCGATAAATCCATACTTCCGATAAATACTTGGTCGAGTGAAGGCGGAATTAAAGCGAATTTTAGAGAGGCGAGTCCTGTATCCATCATCTGTTGGAATAAAGGAAATGAGAGCTCCTCCTCACCGAGCATTTCAACAAATTCATCCATTAATTGAATGACAGCATCCCATACTTGTCCATGCTGCATGGCTTCAGCTAATCTACCTGCTTCCTCAGCCTCCAGCCTGGCCTTTTCAAGTTTTTCCGGCACTTGTATTTCCTCTAAAAAGACATAGACTGCCTCCACCATGTCTTTGACCTTTTGCGCTTTTTTCAGCCTTTTTTGCAACTGGAAAAGCGGGGGTGCGATCCATTCCTTTACATCATTCAGCATCTGTTCCATTTCAATTTCTTGATCTGTTTGTCCAAAATCCTCATCTAAGGATTGGAATCGTCTGTAATGGAAACGGGAACCGTTTGTCCAGCGTTCTCCTTTTACACCATAAGCAATACAGTAGTTTTCAAGCTGATCTGCCTGTTCTCTCGCTTTGTTTTTGGCAAGTTCGAGCGGAAATAAGAACTCTGTCTTCACGCAGCGAAACACGGCCTCATACCGCCAGTTTCCTTTTATGACATCCAAGCTCGAACGAATCAATTCAATGAGCGGATGATACTGCATCGATTCATTTCCATCAATAAAAAATGGAATATCATAATCTCGAAAAACCTCTTTTAACGTATCTTTATAGTCGTCTACATGCCGCGCTACAATCGAAATATCCCGCAGTCTGAGCCCTTCTTCTCTCACTAAATGAAGAATTTCTCTCGCTGCTCCCTCAATTTCAGCTCGTTTACTTGCACTTTTAGATACTGTGAGATGAGGGGTGACTTCCTGATATGGCTGCACCGGTCTCTGCTCATATTGGCGTTCTAAATAAGCAAGATCTGGCGTATGAAGATGACGGTTATTTCCCTCCAAAATGTTCTCAGAAATGGCCGCTCCGCACTCTCTTGCAAGCTGATAGAGCTGGAAATACGTTTTACCTGTCATACGAAATAAATCAAGTTCATTTGGCTGCTTATCATGATAGGAACGATCCACTGTGAACGCAGCAGTTATTTTCTCAGCATGCAGCAGAAGCTGTTCAATGACGAGAAGCTGCTGCGGTGTAAATTGATAAAAACCATCTATATAAATGTGTGCTCCTTTTATTTCTTCAGATAAAGGAATTTGCTGCGTGAGAAGCGTCAAATAGTCTTCGGAGTGCACATATTCATCTTGTAAATGCTGCTCCATCTGCTGATAAAGAACATGCAGATCATGCAATTTCTCAGCTGCCCGTCTTTCTTCCGTATACTCTGAATGCATGCTCGATAATGAAATTTTTTCAATATCCTCCGGCAGCATGCAGTATCTCTTGAACTCAGCCATCGTCTTTTCGATTTGCTCCACAAACCCCGGCTTATCGCTCGCTTTTTTGAATACCTTAAACTTTTCTTTCTCCTCTTCAATCACTTTTCTTAAAAGCATTTGAATTCCTGTGCTTGTCACAAATTGCCGGTTCGCTCCGCCAGTCTGCTGTAAAATAGACCAAGCAAGACGCGTGAAACTAAATACTTTGGCCCTGATCATCCCGCCAGCTTCAGACGTTTTTGCAAGCTCATATTCCATTAAGAATGTCATTTGATCCGGGACTAAAAAAATGATTGGCGGACCCAACGGATCATGCCGAAGCTGTTCTATGATTTCCTCTAAGATTGCAGTCGTTTTTCCACTCCCCGATCTGCCTGCTAAAAACTGAATCTCCACGCTCCACAACACCTTTCTTATGTACTCATATTCTAGCGAAAATAAAAGTAAATAGCTATTTTCCCCTTCTCCTCCCTAAAAAAGATATAGGCACCTTTCCTCACTCTTCTCATATCATAAACCATCATGAACTCAAAGGAGGCTGGCAATATCATGTATTACGGTTATTACGACTACTCGCCATATGACATGCGCCAAAACACAAGAATCATTTCAGACCTTGAAAAAGCAATCAATGGTGAATATTCTGCGATCCAATGTTACGAAAAACTTGCCCAAAGAGCAAAAACTCCTGAGGCAAAAAAAATCATTCAAGAAATACGCCAGGATGAAGTCAGACACTATCAACTATTTTCAAAGCTATATTATTCTCTAACAGGTAAAAACCACAAACCAAGCGTAACAGAACCTTGTCCAGATCAATTTAGAGAAGGGCTTCTTTTCGCATTTAAAGATGAACAAAAAACGGTCGATTTTTACTTAACGGTATCAGATTATGTCCGGGATCAAGGAACAAAAGAGCTGATGAAACGTATCGCTCAAGATGAACAGCAGCATGCTGTATGGTTTTTATATCTTTTAACGCACCATGTGTCTTAGATAGTCCTATTTTAATAGGAGATCGTATGTTCCGTCAAAAAATGAAATTGTCTTTTTATTCATTCAATCTATAAAATAAAGGACGATCCTCAGCAAACCTCTCATCTCTTTCACTTTTTCAAACGTGAAAACGACAATTTGATAAATAAAAAAACTCCTCTGCCACAAATAGCAGAAGGAGTTTTTTTCATGATCGTTTAATGAAATTTTGCTTCATTGCTTTGCTGCTGATGTTTCAGCATCCCATCAATGGATAGCATCTTACTGCCGCTAAGTGTTAAATAAAGCGCCATGACGAGCAGCGATAGTTCAAATTCATAACCGCCAACAAATCCTTTAGAAAAACCAACCGTAATAATCGCCACAGCCATAATTGGTACAAATAATGCTGCGAAAATACGTGTTCCTAGACCTAAAATCAAGGCGATACCACCGACCAGCTCAATTGTCTTTACAATATAGGCCATAAATTCCGGTATACCGATTTGTCCAAAGAATGCCGCTGTTCCTCCCAGACCTCCTTGATATGCCTGAAGTCCGTGTAGAAAGAAGATAATACCTAAAATAACACGTACAAAAAGTGTTCCTATTTCTTGATTCGTTTTCATATAGTGATTTCCTCCTGTTTTTACACTACATAATGTAATGTTAATAAGTAAAAAAAATTAGTAATTTAGGTTAAGCATAATCATTAAGGCCACCATGAGGATCGTTGATGTGACAATGGGAATGATGGGTACATTGAAAGGAATATTGTATGTTGGGTTTAAGATCTTCTGTATTCTTAAATTCAATGCCCGATCTCCAAAGGATACCGCAAACTTCGTTTGTTTTTGAAACTGAGTTCTCTTTTTAATGAGTTTCAAAAGGGCTTGCCCTACTCCAAGCTCAGTGCCTGTCTGCCGAATCGCATAGTCATCTGCGATCACTTCACGAAAAATGGAATAGCTTTGTCTCATATGCTTTAACACCGGAATGTACCAAATAACTTTTGTGAGCATTGAGAATGTGAAGGCCTTTAAAGGATCATAGCTGTATTTATGGTGCAATTCATGATGAACCACAGCGTCAATCTCCTCTTCATCCAGCATATCCATGAGAGACGTTGATAAGTAGACCTTTGGGTGAAGCATTCCCATGGCGAAAGCAAGCGGTTCATGACAATGAAACACAATGATGTCATTTGCATATTTCTCAGATAAAGATTCGGTCGACTGGTGATCGACTGCAAGCATCAGATTTTGCTTGAATTGAATGTACATTTTGATTTGTTTCGTCATATAGAAAATCGCAAATCCCAACGTGTAGAGGACTAAAGCATCAAGGAAATATTTCAAAGGAGTGAATCCATAGAATTCGAGAACAGACTGGCATACATGAATCAGATTATATGTTTGATTCCAGCCAAAAAAGCTTGAAAGCACGTAATACCCCATCTGATAAAAAATCGTTAAACCAATCAATATACCGCCTAAAAATAGCAGACTCGATTTCATTTTATTCATTTTGCTGCTCCTCTTTTTTGGATGCCAGCCTCGCTTCAAGCACTTTGAGTAATTCAGGGTCAGCACTTTCAATTGCATCCACCATATGATTCACTGCCAGTGGACCAAAATCGTCCATCAGCCCTTGCGTAATCCATTTTGTCTGCTCATTTAGAAATTCTTCTTTTGTTAAAATGGGATTATAAATAGATGAACGCCCTTTTGTTTTCTTCTCCACAATTCCCTTTTCGGTTAAGCGGTTCAGCACAGTCATCACCGTGTTGAAATTAATCGGCTTTTCATCTGACAGCTTCTGCTGCACTTCTTTAATCGGCATATCCTCACCTTGATAAAGGATCTCCATAATTCTTCCCTCTAAAGGACCAAAAAAACGATTCAATCCCTTTTCATTATATTTAAAAGAAGGAATTTTCATGTAATCACCTCACACTAAGGATTGTAGTGTAATTGAAAATGATAGTCAACTTATAACTAAAATAGGGGAAAATCGTTGTATATTGTTTTTGTTTTTGGTAAAAATTATATCTTCACTTTTATCAAGATGCTGTCAAGCTCTTGATAAGATAATCTTATGAAAAAGGTAAAAAAATTCGTATTTTATTTATAGAGACTTTTGTATTATAGTAAAGATAACAACATTTCACTTACTGAACAAATTTATAGGAAGAAGGTTTACATGTGATGAAACAAGGAAACAGCCTTCGAACCGATCTCATTTTGATCGCGATAAGCGGTTTAGGTGGATTTCTTTTGTCTTTAACAGGAATGTCTATTGGCTGGATGGTCGGTACATTAATCACAGCTGCATTTATTGCCATGCGACGTCCCACCCTGTTTCAGCGTAAAGAAAACAACACCTTGCGTATTCACAGCAGATGGCTACTCCTTGGTCAATGTATTCTCGGAATCGAACTCGGACAGAAAATGAACATGAAAGTTCTTCATATTTTCGCTGAACATTGGCTCCCTGTGAGTTTCATGCTCGTTTTTTCTATTCTACTGGCGATGCTCTCTGGCTTTGCCTTATGGAAGCTGAGTAAAACAGATATGCTGACCAGCTTTGTCGGAACAGCCCCAGGCGGTTTATCTGCTATGCCAGGGATTGCCCAAGAGGTTGGAGCAAATACAGCCGTTGTCAGTCTCGTACAAACAACACGTGTATTAATGGTGGTACTCACCATCCCATTTACGGTGTTCTATTTAAATACAAAAAATCCAGCGGATGCAGCTGCAACCGTGCAAGGGAGCGCCTTTTCATCCGGCGTTTTCACCCTGTCAAATATCTCGTGGACTGCTGCACTTATTTTAGGTGCCTGGCTTATGTCACGCCTCGCGGTTCGGCTTCATTTCCCTGCCCCTTGGCTGATTGGGAGCATGTTAGGAGTTGCAGCTCTTCAAGTAGGTGCAGGTGCGCTCATAGGTCACGATTTGATTCCTTATTGGCCAGCACAAGCGAATATCGCATCACAGGTATTTCTAGGTGCAACCATCGGTTCAAAAATGAATAAACAGATGTTTGTCGGGCTTAAAAACACGTTAATTGTAGCTGTCGTCAGCTCAGCTGGACTGATTGCTGCAACGGTTCTCAGTTCAATTGCCATTGCAGAGGTCACAGGCATTTCTGTCATTACAGCCATTCTTGCCTTTTCGCCTGGCGGTATTGCAGAAATGGCAACAACAGCAGTCACACTCCATGAGGACTCAACCTTTGTAGTAGCTGTACAAGTTGTTAGAATCATTCTTGTCATTGCGATGCTGCCACCGTTTTTTCGTTTCTTACATCATGTCTGGGCGAAAAGACATCCTGAATATAAAGCCGCAAAATAAAAAAGAGACGCTTTGCATGTGCAGAGCGCCTCTTTTTTTATTCATCCTGATTTCTTTTGACACCAACTACTTGATCCTTTGAAATCGTTCCAAAATGCCGGCTGTCGAAGCTATGTATTCGGTTATCTCCGATTACGAAATAATGATTTTTTTTGATTTTATCTTGTCCTGTGATGGCTTTCAGCTGAAAATCTCCTGTCAGGACATTCCCCATTTTATGTTTTTTCTGCTCTTTTAAATACGGTTCTTTCCATTTTGCCCCATCGACAAATAACTGATCATCTACATACTTGATTGATTCTCCTGGAAGTCCAATGACCCGTTTGATCAAAATTTGATTTTTGGGTCCGTGAAATAACACATAATCAAACCGGCTAATTTTCGTGAGTTTTGGCGAGAACTTGTTGATTAATAATTCTGTTCCATCTGTAAATGTGGGGTCCATACTAACCCCTTCTACTTTATACTTCACAAACATGAAATTCTTTACCTGGAACAATAAGACGATGCATGTAATAATCATCAACCATAGCAATGGCTTCTTTTTCATTAAGAGCCTCCTTTGTCCTCACGCTTGCTCATTCGAATGTTCAACCTATTTTCTACTCTCTTTCCAACATACCATAATAAAACGATAACTAGAACCGCAAAAACACTTCTTAACGGATTCTTTACTAAAGCAGAAAGATCATAACCGATAAAACTAATGATAAAGAGCATGACACACTTACCAGCTAAAGCAGCTAGTGCAAATTGCCACATGCTAATTCTTGATAAGCCTGCTACTACATTGACGGCAGCAGAAGGTGTAAAAGGAAAGCAGAGTAAAATAAATAACGGACCGAATCCCCGCTTCTCCACCCAAAGCATCAATTTCTTAATAGAAGGGTGTCTGCTAATAAAGTTCAGCATTCTCATCTGTCCAAATTTTCTGATCAGTAAAAAGACAAGAATAGACCCTGCACTTGCACCGATCCAGGTTAATAAAAAGCCTTCCCAAAGGCCGAATGCATTTGCATTTGCCACCGCAAACGCCACGAGTGGTAAAAACGGAAGAAATGCTTCAATCAGAGGAAGCAATATAGCAACAATTGGTCCAAAGGCCTTGTAGCTTTCAAAAAATGATGTGATATTTTCATGAGTAAATAGAGAAAGATATGATGTCAACTTGTTTGACTCCTTCAATGTTTGTCTACATTTCATTTTACATGGAAAACATAAAAATATACAAATAAATCCCTCTCGCCCCCTTGAGATTGTTTGACTCATTCGATATAATAAATAGGAACACTTGTTCTATTTTTAAAGAAAGCAGGCTTGGACATGACGAGACTATCAAGAATACAGCTTCAGATGATGGAACAGGCCATCTTTCTCCCAATGGTCATCTCCATCCTCAATCGTGATCTGACACACTTAAAACAACATCAAACATTTAAATTAAATGAACCATACATTCAGCTTTTGACCTCCGTGTTAAAGGAAGCACAGAAAGCACTTTACGAACTGAAGCAGCATTTACGTAAAGAAAACATGAAGGTACAGCAAATTGAACACGATGAAGGATTCACAACGTATCTATTTATCATAAATGGCTATGAAGAAAAGCATAAATACTTTAATCCGCGTATACGTCATCGAGTAGAGGAACTGCTGACTGGTTATTTTCTGCATCAAGCAAATTAATTTCTTGCTGAAATGCGGCGTGGTACCCATTCAAAGAAAAAAGCCTGCCGCGGCGGCAGGCTCCTTCTTACTTTATGATAATTCAAGCTGTTTTCTCAGATCTGTTCTGACTTCTTCTAATCCTGGTCCATCTAACTCAAAGTAATACACATTCCCAGGCTGATAATCATGGCCCTTTAGCTGAATAGTATCCACTGATTTCAATGAGCTCAGTAATGGAAAAAGACCGATGAACTGTTTCATGGAAAGATTGGTTGAGACATTATCACCAAGCGTATCAATGATGTTGTCGTATGACGGGATCGAAGAAATCGATTTAGATTTTTCAAAGATGGCTTGAAGTGCTTCCATTTGGCGCTTTCCGCGCATGAGGTCACTGTCTGCTTTTCTCGTTCTCACAAAGGCTAAAGCTTCTTCACCATTTAACGTATGTGTTCCTGTTTGCACATGAACTTTCCCTTTTGAATCCTTTTCCATTTGTTTTGCGATACCTTCATCTTTAATCGTTACGTCAATTCCATTTAGCTCATCCACAATGTCTTGAAACGCCTTAAAGTTCCCTGAAATCACATAGTCTACAGGAATGTTCAACAAGTTTTCGACCGTTTTGACTGACAAATCTGCACTCCCAAACGCATGGGCGTGAGCAATTTTATCATATCCTCTCCCCGGTATATCCACATAAGCATCACGAGGAATACTGAGAAGCTTAATGGTTTTGTCTGTTCGATTTACCGCCGCCAGTAAGACCGCATCACTTCTTGCTTCGTCTACCGTTTCACCTGGACGGCTGTCAATTCCAAGCAGCAGCACCGAAAAGCTGTCCTTTCCTGGATCAAAAGCTTTCACACGCTTTTGCGAGGTGTCTCCTCTTTCTAATGATACTTGCGCCTTATTCGACGCTTTTGAAATTTTATAGTATGCGTATCCAGTCACGGACACTGCCATCACCATGACAAATGCCATAATAAACAGCACGGCTTTTACCCAAGGCCTTAGTCTTCTTTTTGATCTTTTTTCCTTCATCCTTTCCGAACCCTCACTCTATCTTAGTCTATCAATGTAGGTTCCACTATAACATATTTTGATGAAAGTTTCCTGCATGCAACATATTTTTATGAATCCACAATAAAAAATCAGCAGAGGGCTCACCTATTGACAATCTATTGAAACATTCAAGAACCGAAAACTCAAAAAACAGCCTGCGGCAGCGGCTGTTTTTTTCATCATGATTGAATAGTCAATTGAAATTGTCCATTCAGTTCTTCTTCTGCTTCTTGAAATAACTGACGCAAGTTCTCAGCATAATCACCAAGAGCGTCTTTGCTCGTTTGAAAATTCACCCATGTCAGTTCTACTGGAAGAGTCACCTCTCCTGTCAAACAGTCCCAAAGGGCATCAAGATTTTTTCCGTAATAGTCAGGAAGGTGTAAAACTGTTTTTAGCTGGTCATGAAGCTCTTCTTGCGACCTGCACGCTGCGCCATCAAGCTGCACTTTTTTCATGTTCATCTTCCCCTCTCCTCTCTATAGTTTAAACGAATTGGAGGAGAAAGAGAAAGATGGACATCTTACTTTTGTTTCTGTCTGACACCTGAGATCAATAGAATGAGGCAGGCAGCCAAAACGAGCAAGAAAAAGAGGGTTAATACGAGCTGAGTACCGTATACATCAGCAAAGAGTCCAACAAAAACACTCGGAATACCAAGTCCTAAATAAGCAAACAAGTAATACCCTGCAACGGCTCTAGCCGCCTCCTTTTTCCCTCGCTCAACAATGAGCTGAAGTCCACCTAAATAAGTAAATCCATAGCAGGCAGTACCCGCCAGCATCGTTCCGGCAAGCACAAGGAAGATAGACCCGCTGCTTGCACCGTATAGCAAGAGGCCATATCCGCATGGAAGACAGATAAACCCCGCAAGGAGCGCTGTACTGCTATTCATCTTGCGCACAAAGGGCTGCATCAGGACACCTGCCATATTAATTAAAAAGAGCGCCGGCCCTACCCACAATTCATAACCATTTAATTTAAGCTGTGCTGGCAAAATCGAAATGACCAGGCCGCACACCGACCATGCGATAGCAATGGCTGCATTCGCCGGCATTGTTCCTTTTGGAAATCTTGGCATATTCATTATCGGTTTACCTGAATCTCCTTGAACAGGCGGCACGAAAAAGAAGACACCCACAATGGTTAAAATCAAAAAGGCCAGCACAATCCAATAGCTAAGCGGCGTGAACGACACACGCTGAAAAGATAGAAGTGCCGTAAAAAGAGCACCGCCCCCAAATCCAACCGAACTGCATAATGCAATAAAAGTTGGAATCCAGCCTGACTTCTCTGGATATAAAGCAATTAAATATGCGGTGCATGTTCCAACACTAAGACCAAGTCCGACTCCTTGCAGCAGCCTGGCAGCAAAGAGCATCTGTATGGAAGGGTGCACAATCATCAACAAGGTGGCACATAACGAAAAACTAAGGGCGACCAATAAAATCGGTTTGCGACCAGACCGGTCTGAAATGCCGCCAAGAAAAAGCAAAACTGGAATGAGTCCGAAGACATACGCGGCAAATACAAGTGCTGTTGCTGCCTTTCCGTACCCTGCTTGTTCTGCATACGCCGTATAAAGGGGCACTTGCAGATTCACAGCAATCGTAATCATAAAAAGACCAAGTAAAACGAAAATAAACGGGATGATGGATAGGTGTGCCGTTTCTTCTTTGGATGCTGGGATCATTTGACTCTCTCCTCTATGTCATTGCATATGAGAACAGTGTACACACCATTTGGCTTACTTTCTACATCCAAAAATGACACTATTGACCAGTCCATAATTCCGTGTCATCATCAACTTATGATGTGAAAACGAGAGAAGGTGCACGATGTATATTCATTTAGACCATTCAAGCGCTACCCCGCTCTGGCAGCAAATCGTAACTGAGATCATTCAAAAAATTCATTCAAAAAAACTGCATCCCGACGATCAGTTAACACCGACCAGAGTGTTGGCTCAGGAGCTTAATGTATCAAGATCCACCGTACAGCTTGCCTACGATGAGCTGCTGGCAAGAGGCTACGTCAGCACATCTAGAAGAGGTGGTACAAAGATCATTTCAAGTGATCAATATACAGCTTCTCCTCCCCATCAAAGTGAACCGCCTTTCTTACCTCCGATCAGACCTCACTTTGAAGAGGCCGAAAAACAAATGGATCATTGGCTGTCAGCCAATCAATTTCATGAGAAGCTTGATATTGATTTTCGACATCAAGAGCCAGCCATCGACGACCACTTTCAAAACATATGGAAACGCTCGCTCATGAAAGCATTACAGCGATTAGATATGAAGGATTGGGGCTATTCCTCTCCGCATGGATTATGGGAAGTGCGTTCAGAAATACGCCAATACTTATCTGTTGAACGCGGGATCGATGTAGAAGAAGATCAAATGGTGTTAACGGGTGGCACGCAGCAAGCCATTGATTTAATTTCACAGGTATTGCTTAAAAAAGGTGATACGGTGGCTGTTGAAGATCCAGGTTTCCCTGGGGCAAGGCTGTCGTTTATGCATCGCGAAATGAACATTCACCCCGCACCAGTTGATGAAGAAGGAATGGTGGTGAATACATTGCCTCGGCGAACAAAACTGATTGCTGTGACGCCCTCCCATCAGCGTCCAACTGGTGTATGTATGAGTGTAAACAGAAGGCAGCAGCTGCTGAAGTTTGCTGTCAGCCATCAGTCTTATATATTAGAGGACGATTTTGATGGAGATTATCGTTACCATGGCGGGCCGCTCCCTACCCTATTTTCAGAAGCACCCGACCATGTGATTTACATCTTAAGCTTCTCAAAAGTGCTGGCACCTGGCATCCGCCTAGCTGCCATTATCGGCTCCAAAGCCGTCATGAAAGAAATTGCCGCACTGCAATCACTCATTCAAAGACAGCTGCCCATTATGGAACAAATCACACTCGCTTCTTTTTTCAAAGAAGGAGAATTCACGCGGTATGTCAGGCGAATGAGACAGCTATATAAAAAAAGACAGGCAGCCATGATGGAAGCCCTTTTGTCACATCACTTTGACAAACACTTCCGTATCTATGGAACCGATACGGGTCTTCATGTCTTTTTAGAAGGAGCGCAAGTCTTTGATGAAAAAGGGAACATTGAGGCAGCAAAAGCAGCTGGCGTTGGCATTTATCCATTAAGTCCTTATTGTTTTGAAAGCAACCGAAAGGGATTACTGCTAGGATTCGCCTGTACCGACGAAAGCATGATTCAAGAGGGCGTTCACCGTTTAAAGAAAATACTTCACATCTAAAAAAGCCTGGAAGTAAACCTTCCGGGCTTTTTTAGGATGATTGCTGAATCTGACCTACTTCTTCAATAAATGCAGCTGTCTGCTGCAAGCCATCCTGAAAATGATGGGTGGCGGAAATAAACAGCTTCTCTTGATCGGGATGCTTCAAGAGCTTTTCCACCTTACTGATCCCTTTTTCAAAGGAAGTAAGACCTGTCTTTAATTGTTGATCGGCCTTTTGATAAGCGGCTGGAACTTCTTGATGATCAAGCCCTTTTTGAATCACACGATCAAATGCTTTCGTCGCTTCTGTCAATTTTTTATTTGTTTGGATCTTTCCATGTCCATCTGAGATAAACTGATCGGTCATCTTATCATATGCTTCATTTAACTCATCCATATAAGACTGAACCCATTGTTCATAAGCAGCTTCTTTCGTGTCTTGGTTTGAAGGCGATTGACCTGCTTGCTGACAGGCTGCTAGTAATGTCACTGTTAGGATAAATAGCAGCACCAAATGTGATTGTTTTTTCATACAGAGCCTCCATTTCTTTATCCCATTCGTTCATATCGGTCAAATATGAGCATCCTTTACCACATAAGAATTCTTTGCAAGAAATAATTTCTTTTATTGTAACAGACAAGCTCGTGTCACTTCTGTGATTTATGAGTAAATGGATGAAAACACGTCTAAGGATTCACATTTCCCTGTCATTTCCCAATACGACCAATAGACGACGAGACATACGTATTTGGTTTCAATGAATTCATCTTTATGATGTATTGGCGCCTTTTTGCATTGCATCCATGCTTGATAAGAGGTCCAGCGGCTGCTCTGCCGCTGGCTTTTGACTAATATCTATTGCGAAGCTCTCTTAATATAAAATCGTATACGAGATTGAGCTGCTGTTCCTTTGGATACAGCATAAATTCTTGTTTCTTAGGAAGACCTCCATCCAGACGATCTTGAAATTTCGTTCGGAGATATGCTGTTCGGTGCACCTGACTCTCAAATGATTTATATGAGACATCAAGTTTGACGGTTTGCTCATTTGTAAAGGTAACCACCGTGTCTCCGAGGGATGATTCTTGGAAGGTATGAATGTATTTGTGGGAGATCCAGCCGCACTGAGGACGGTTGGATGAATAAGTTGGGAAGAAATACAGATGATTGGATGAGTCAATCACAATTGGAGGTTTGTGAGAAATTCCTGTTACTTCATATGTTCCCGCCTTTCTGCCTGCATAGCTTGAGCCGAAGAATCTGCAGCTGCGTTCAATAATTTGCAGGGGTTTTAATTCAACGTAAAAGCTTGTCTCTCTTTCTATGACTTTTGAATATACTCTTTTTCCTTCTTCAACTGGAAGGACCGCCATTGTTGTTTGATTAATGACGTATGAATCTAAAGGTGTTTCACTAATTCCTGACACTTCATTTCCTCCTGTGTTAATATTTGGTTATTTAAGATACTATTAATCTATCACCAACATATAAGAAACGACAGGATTTTTTCAAAATTTATTAAAAATCATCTTTTTATCATATTTTTTAGTCCATTCGATCTATCGAAAAGCCATTTTTAAAGATATATCACATCCTGTCGATTGGACAAGAGGTGTCGATTCTGCTCAAAAATAAATTGTCTAAAAATTATAAATTCTTGTTGATTTTTTCTCCGCCAATCCATATACTATAAAAAAGGCATCGGGGGGATTCTTTATGAAAGAGAAAAAAACGTATGCTGAGCTCATGAAGTCCCGCAACACCCAAAAAACCGAAGAAAACGGCGTCACCATTTTAGACATCTATATTCAAATGGTTTTAGATGAAGCGCTTTATAAACAGCGCTTAACCTTCCTAAGAGAAGAGATTGATAAGGCACTGGATCAGCGTGATGAAAAGCGATTCAATGACCTGTCAGTTCAATATGCAGAACACTGCTTACATCAATCATGATGATTTTACTTGCGGCAGAGAGACAGCAACTCGTCTCTTTACCGCAAGTTTTTTGTTTATCCATTTAAAATGGTCCCGCCATTCACATGCAGCATTTGTCCATTCATATAAGATGAGTCTTCGCTCGCTAAAAATAAATAACTTGGCGCTAGCTCTACTGGCTCACCAGGACGTTCCATTGGGACATCTCCGCCAAATTCAGAGACTTCTTTTTCCGTAAAGGTTGATGGAATCAGCGGTGTCCAAATAGGGCCGGGAGCTACCCCATTCACTCTAATCCCTTGTTTAATGAGCGATAAGGATAATGATCTCGTAAAGGTTACGACCGCCCCTTTTGTGGATGAATAATCGATCAATGTTTCATGCCCTTTATAGGCGGTGACAGATGCTGTATTAATGATACTGCTTCCTTTTTTTAAATGAGGAAGAACAGCTTTTGTTAAATAAAACATGGCAAAAATATTCGTTTGAAACGTCCGAAGAAGCTGATGCGAGGTAATTTGCTCAATGCTTTTTTGTGGATGCTGTTCCCCGGCGTTATTCACCAAAATATCAATGGACCCGAAAGCATCTTTTGTTTTTTTGACGACCTCATTTGAAAAAGCCTCATCCCCTAAATCACCTGCAATTAAGATGACACGGCCTCCCGCTTTCTCAATATAGTCCTTCGTCTCCTCGGCGTCGCGATGTTCACTTAAGTAAACAATGGCGACATTGGCACCTTCCTTCGCAAATAAGACAGAGACTGCTCTTCCGATCCCGCTGTCTCCTCCGGTCACAATGGCTGTTTTTCCTGCTAACTTTTTGTCCTGCACCTCACGATCAAAGACAGGTCTAGGGTTCATTTTATATTCAAGACCCGGACGTTCATTTTGGTGCTGAGGCGGCAATGTTTTCTTCGGCTGCTTTGTAGACACGTTAGTCACTCCTTCCTTTTATCTTGTTTATTTTTATGTCCTGGCTGCTTTTTTATGTATGACACCCCTGTTTCCTTTTAGATGTATGATTTTCAGCATTGTGGAAAAATTATACACAACAAGTCAAGTGGAGGCGACAACATGGAACAAGAACATAAAGGAATGGAACAGGCAAAATCGTTATGGCTGGCGGACAGTCAGAAACATTCTTTTCCTGCTGTCAGTGAGGATCTCACAGCAGATGTGATCATTGTCGGCGGCGGTATTACCGGTATCGCAGCGGCGTTTGAAATGACAGAGCGAGGACTAGATGTGATCATCATTGATGCCGATCAATTGCTGCAAGGCACGACCGGACACACAACAGCTAAAATCACCTCACAGCATGATGTATACTACCATGAACTGATTCAACAGATTGGGATGCCAAAAGCACGTTTGTATGTAGAAGCAAATGAGAAAGCAAAAGACCTCATTCAAGCTCGTGTCAAAGAGCACGACATCGATTGTCAGCTAGAGATAAAAGATGCTTACCTTTATACAAAGGAAGAAAGCGGTGTAAAAAAATTAAAGAAGGAATTAGATGCCTACAAACAGCTTGGTATTGACCGTGAATGGAAAACAAAGCTTCCTTTTGATGCTGACATCAAAGCAGCTCTTGCGATGACCAAGCAGGCACAGTTTCATCCCCTTCATTATCTCAATGCACTAATCAGCAAGCTCCTAGAGCGAGGTGTACGTATCTTTGAACAAACAACCGCTGTTGATGTAAAAGAGGGGAACCGGCCTGCTGTCGTCACAAAAAGCGGACATCATCTGACAGGGCGCTATGTCATTTCATGCTCACATTTTCCTTTTTATGATGGGAAAGGACTTTATTTCACCCGAATTCATCCAGAGCAGTCTTATGTCGTAGCAGCTAGAACAACCAAATCACTCCCAGACGGAATGTACTTAGGAATTGACCAGCCTGCTCACTCTTTAAGAACGGCAGAATGGCACGGTGAAGAAGTAGTCCTCATCGGAGGAGAAGGCCATAAAACCGGACAAGGCGGAGATGAATCCGCTCACTATAAAGGACTAGAAACGTTTGGAGACGCCACTCTTGGAATAGAAGAAGTGCTGTATCGCTGGTCGACTCACGATATGGTTACAATGGATCAAATCCCTTACATTGGCCGCCTGACCAAACACCACCAAAATATCTTTGTAGCTACCGGCTTTAGAAAATGGGGCATGACCACAAGCCATGTCGCAGCCACTCTTATCGGTGATTTAATTGAAGGAAAATCGAATCCATACGAATCAATCTTTACACCATCAAGACCTGTTACTGACTCTTTCGTCAAAGATTTCGTTAAAGAAAATGCCAATGTCGCCGCCAAGCTGATCAGTGGTAAATTCAAACAAACTGACCAAACGATCGATGATTTAAAACCAGGCGAGGGCGGCATTATCTCGTATGAGCATAAAAAGTGCGGCGCCTTTAAATCAGAGGATGGGAATGTCTTTCTTGTCGATACAACGTGTAGTCACCTAGGTTGTGAAGTGGCTTGGAATAATAGTGACCGCACTTGGGATTGCCCGTGTCACGGTTCACGTTTTTCCATTACTGGAGAAGTAGTAGAAGGCCCTGCTAAGAAACCACTAAAAAGGTCATATATAGAACAGTAAAATTTCACTCGTTTCCCTTTAAAAAATCCAATATTATCCGATAAAAAACATAAAGTCTGATATTTTTGATGATTATGGGGGGACAAACACATTGTTATTTAAAAAAGAACCGAAAAGAAAAAACACTGCTTTTTTCACACAGCAGGATGATGAGATAAAACGAATCAACTTCTCGAACAATACGGACATCGCCAAACAAATCAAAATGATCGACCTGACGCAGCATGACCTATTTATATTAAAGCAGCTCAATCCAATTGTTCAGGATGATATTGCACATATTGTTGATAAGTTTTATAAAAATTTAGAAGTCGAGTCTTCCTTGATGCATATCATTCAAGACAATAGTTCTGTCGATCGTTTGAAAAAAACACTCCGCATTCATATTAGCGAAATGTTTGCAGGTGTGATTGACGAGACCTATGTGGCAAAACGCATTAAAATTGCGCAAGTTCATTTACGAATTGGACTCCAGCCTAAATGGTACATGGCAGCATTCCAAGACCTTCTGCTATCAATTATGGATTTATTCGCTCATCATATCCAAGATTTCAAAGAATATCAGACAGCAGTCAAAGCGACAACGAAAATTTTAAATTTAGAGCAGCAGCTTGTCCTAGATACATTCCAAAATGAATATTCTAAAATTCGTGATGAAGCAGAAGAGCAGCAGCAGGAGCTTCATACAAAAATCACGGAGACTTCAAATTCGCTTGCTTCGCTCTTCTCAAACACAACAAATGCAGTCGACAAGCTTGTCTCAAAATCGGATGAGATGGCGGACATGTCACAAGCTGGAACACAAATTTCAGCACAGGTCGAAGAAAAATCAATCGGCGGTAAAAAAGAATTAGAAATTCAGCAAACACAAATGAATCAAATTGATGGCAGCATGACGAAAATTGAAACAGAAATTAAGCGCCTTGAAGAAATCGCCAAACAAATTGAACAAATCTTTGGGATTGTCACAGGCATTGCAGAGCAGACGAACTTGTTATCTTTAAATGCCTCAATCGAATCTGCACGAGCAGGTGAACATGGAAAAGGCTTTGCTGTCGTTGCAAACGAGGTGCGCAAATTATCAGAGGACACGAAGAAAACGGTTTCAACTGTATCTGAACTCGTCAACAATACCAATTCACAAATCGCCATCGTGTCTCAGCACATTGCAGACGTGAATTTACTTGTGACAGACAGTAAAGAAAAAATGACACAAATCAATTCACTCTTTGATGATATCGTCAGCAGCATGAACTTAAGCAAAAACCAAAACGGAAAAATTGAAATTGACCTTCAGACCTTCCTGAACGAATTGAAAGAAGTCAAACAAACGGTGTCTCAAGTCGCAAGCTCCGTCGAATCCTTAACAAGCCTGACAAATCGCTAATACAGTCTTTTTTCTTCTGCTTTAGTATAATAGAAGAAAAGGTAGAAAAGGCGGGATTTGATTGACAACAATTTGCCTAGTCAGACACGGGGAAACAGATTGGAATGCAGCGAAACGAATTCAAGGACGAACAGACATCCCTTTAAACGACACAGGTAAATGGCAGGCTGAACAAACTGGACTTTACTTAAAGGATGTCCATTGGGATGTTGTCATTTCCAGTCCACTCATAAGGGCAAAAGAAACGGCACACTTGATTTTAAATCATGTCCATGCCCCACTTGTCATCATGGATGATTTCATTGAACGAGATTACGGTGACGCTGAAGGCATGTCGTTTGAGGAGCGGCAAAAGCTGTTTCCAGATAAACGGTATCCAAATATGGAACCACTAGAGACGATTCAAAACCGAATGTTAGAAGGAATTGAGAAAGTCAGAGCAGCCTATCCAGATCAGCATGTCCTGATCGTGGCTCACGGTGCTGCTATCCATGCTTTACTCACTACTTTGGCTGATGAACATATGGGTCTACAGAACACGAGACTTGTCAATGCTTGCTTAAATTATGTGGAATGGACAGATGGTAAATGGAAGGTCCGTGATTACAACGTGGTCAGCCATTTAACTCAATCCGCCCCTTCTTAAAGAGCCTGTTATCTTAGCAGGTTCTTTTTTTCATGACAAAAACAATGATAAAATAATATTTTTTTATATCGAAATTCGAAATAGATGCTAGACGATTCTACCTATTTTATGGCATTTCGGGTATCGAATATTTAACCGAAAATGGATCATGAGAAAAAAAGCACACTCCCTTTTTAATAGTTCATCGCTGAAATGATAGAATAAACATATTTTACCACCAGTTCCAAGTGACTTAATTCCCCAATTTTCGCTAGGACTTTCACAAAAATTCGGGTCTACTCTTATTTGCCTACTTCCCTTAAACTGAATATACAGAATAATCAAACGGATCATTCTATTAGACTACGGATGATTATTCTGAAATAAGAAAAAAGGGATGTGGAATGTGCGTGAAAAAGAAAAATGTGATGACAAGTGTTTTATTGGCTGTCCCTCTTCTGTTTTCAGCAGGGTTTGGAGGATCCATGGCAAATGCCGAGACGGTCTCCAAAACAGATAGTGAAAAAAGCTATATTGTTGGTTTTAAAGCCTCTGCCACCACAAACAGCTCTAAGAAACAAGCTGTCATTCAAAATGGTGGAAAACTAGAAAAACAATACCGCCTCATTAATGCTGCACAAGTGAAAATGTCCGAACAAGCCGCCAAAAAACTTGAACATGACCCTAGCATTGCTTACGTAGAAGAAGACCATAAAGCAGAAGCATATGCACAAACCGTCCCTTATGGAATCCCTCAAATCAAAGCTCCAGCTGTACACGCTCAAGGTTATAAAGGTGCTAATGTCAAAGTAGCTGTCCTTGATACTGGAATCCACGCTGCACACCCTGACTTAAATGTTGCAGGCGGTGCGAGCTTTGTCCCTTCAGAGCCAAATGCCACCCAAGACTTTCAATCACACGGAACTCACGTAGCTGGAACCATCGCTGCCCTTGATAACACAATTGGTGTTCTTGGGGTCGCTCCAAGCGCTTCCCTATATGCTGTGAAAGTATTAGACCGTTATGGTGACGGACAATACAGCTGGATCATTAGCGGTATTGAGTGGGCTGTAGCCAATAACATGGATGTCATCAACATGAGCTTAGGCGGAGCAAGCGGTTCAACAGCGCTTAAAAATGCTGTTGATACAGCGAATAACCGTGGAGTCGTTGTTGTTGCCGCCGCAGGTAATTCAGGTTCTAGTGGCTCTAGAAGTACAGTTGGCTATCCAGCAAAATACGAGTCTACAATTGCTGTTGCCAATGTAAACAGTAACAATGTCAGAAACTCATCTTCTAGCGCAGGTCCTGAATTAGATGTTTCTGCACCTGGTACTTCTATTTTAAGTACAGTGCCAAGCAGTGGATACACTTCTTATACTGGAACATCTATGGCGTCTCCTCATGTAGCAGGAGCAGCAGCGCTTATTCTTTCTAAAAACCCGAACCTAACAAATTCACAGGTTCGCCAGCGCTTAGAAAATACAGCGACACCGCTTGGTGACTCATTCTATTATGGAAAAGGGTTAATCAACGTTCAAGCGGCTTCTAACTAACCAAGTGTGATAAAAAAATCCGGCTGATCCAGCCGGATTTTATTTATTACTGCTTTTTCGGCGTTTTCTCTTTTTCCGCCGCTTTTTCCATATCCATGATTCTCTCCATCATGGTCGGGTGTCCATAGCGGAATATCTTCACTAAAAACGGTGGATTTACCTGAGACAGCCCTGATTTTGCAAGCTTTTGAAAAGACGTTACGCCTGCCTCCCCGTCTTTTGTCATGTTCACCGCATATTCGTCGGCTGCCCGTTCTTGATGCCTTGACACTGCATTTGTAAAAGGTGAAGCTGCAAATGACAGCATCGATACGATGATGAAAAGAAGCGGAAGAGCAGCGATGTCGTGTGACACCTTAAGTCGAAATGAGGCTGCTCCTTTTTGATAAAGATAAAAATAAAGACGGTCGATGGCAAAAAATCCGGCCAGTGACAACACTAAATATCCTGCTAATCCAATATAGACATGTTTCATGACGTAATGTCCCATTTCATGTGCCATGATAAATAAAATTTCGCGGTCTTTCAGCTTTTGCAGTGTTGTGTCCCATAAGACAATGCGCTTATTTTCACCAATTCCTGTGACATAAGCGTTCATCGTGTTCGTTTTCTCAGACATATTGACCTCATATACATGATCTGCCGGAATATGCGCTTTGTCTGCCAGCGTTAATATCTTCTTCTCAAGAGCTTGATCCTTTAGTGGATAAAAATTGTTATATAACGGATCAATGACGACTGGCTGTATAAAGAAGAGAAACAGCGTGACCGGAACTGTCAAACACCACGCATACAGCCACCAGCGCTTTCTTCTTTTTTGAATCAGCCAAAAGAACACAATGGTACAAAGAGCAAGGAGCGGATATTGAATCCAAAAATCCAGCGTTTGATCTTTCAACCAGCTTGCTGTACTTTGTGCAGATACTCCGTAGTGCAAAGACAGCTGATAGCCAATCCATTTAATTGGCAATGAAATGAGCATTGTTAAAAGCGACAGCACAAACACATACACAAGTTTGCTTAAAAACGTGAAACGAGCTGCTGCCAGGCTCCAGTCTGCTATTTTCCGTGAAAACCCTGAAATGAGCAAAAGGAAAAAGACATACCAATCTAATGGGATGGTTATGAAATACAGCAGGTTTCGTATATTCGAGAAACTCTCGCTGATCAAAAGCTCATGACTTGTCATAAAAGTATGCGGATCTGCACTTGTCCCTTTTACACTTTCGGGTACTGATGAATCCCCCATTAGAAACAGATACGAATAAATAAAAAGACCGTACAATATGTATGCTACCGTTGCAAGAGCTACCCATTTACGTACTCGCACAGGTCAGCCTCCTTTCCATTCCTCTCTCTATTCTAATCACGCATTTTTTCGTTTAGAACCCGTCTCATGTGGCTCCATCATAGCATGCCCCATCTGAAAAAGCTTTCGCGAAAAAAATGATTATGCGACTCAAAAATCGGAGAAGCTACATGTAAAACAGTGAGTTGGAGGATCAAAATGAAGAAAATCCTTGCAGGAGTTGTGATTTTTGGACTTATATTAATCACCTTCTTTTATGTGTTCAGCCGGACGAGCGAAATCTTTGATGAGAATCGAACAGAAAAATTGCTGCTCTCGCCAGCGAATGAATCCATCTCTTATGAAATAGATGATAAGGACACAGCAGAAGATTTAATTGAAGAATTAAATAAAGGCAAACAAACAAGCAATCATCTCAAGAAAAATTTAAAAAAACCCGATTATATCGCCAAGGTGATGTTCGGACGAACAAATGGCACCTCCTTTCAGCTTTGGACCAACCGATCACAGGTCGTTTTTTTAGTCGATGGGACGTTTTATGAACTGAATGAAAAACAATCGAAATCTTTTCAGAGACAGTTAAAAGAAGCCATTCAAAAGAGCTAAAATATCTTTTTAGCCCTTTGTCTTCTTTCAGCGTAATAGAACGCCTTGAATGCGAGGATTTGTCTACATGCTAAGGGAGCCTCCTCATCAGAGACTCCCTTTTTTATTTACTTTCTTCTGCTTGATACTTTTCCTTTAGCGCTCTTCTTAAAATTTTACCTGTTGTGTTTTTTGGAATATCATCTATGAAATGGATCGTTTGGGGCTGCTTATATTTCGCTAAATAGCGTGAACAATGTGTGATGATGTCTTCTTGATTAATGTGAGCATGTTTCTTAGGGGAAATGTAACAGACGACTGCCTCTCCTGTGTTTGGGTCTGGCACACCGATAACGACGGCTTCTGCTACAGCTTCATGTTGATAAAGTACTTCTTCTATTTCTCTTGGATAAACATTATAACCGCCAACAAGAATCATATCCTTTTTCCGATCGACAATATAAATATATCCTTCTTCGTCTCTTCTCGCCAAATCACCAGTATACAGCCAGCCGTCTCTTAGTGCAGCTTCGGTATCTTCTGGCATTTGATAATAGCCTTTCATGATGTTTGGCCCTTTTGCTATGAGCTCTCCGACTTCATTAGGACCAACTTCTTCTCCAAGTTCATTCACAATTTTATTCTTCACATTCATAATGTCAGTCCCGACAGAACCCGGCTTTCTTTTTCCATCAAGAGGATTGAATGCAGTCACTGGAGATGCCTCTGATAACCCATAGCCCTCAAGGACCGTCACTCCGAACTTTTCCTCAAATCCATGGAGTAAGGCAACAGGCATTGAGGCACCGCCTGATATACAGATCCTTACGGAAGACATCGCTTCATTATGCCCCTCCTGGCGGTACAAATAGTTATACATGGTAGGAACACCAACAAATAGCGTTGGCTTCTCTTTTTCCATCATGCGCAAAAGCTCTGATGGGCTGAAATGCGGCAAAACATAAATCGTCGCGCCATGCATCAACGGTGCATTCATACAGACTGTTAAACAAAAAACATGGAACATTGGCAAAGCGGCAATGACCTTGTCCTTTTCGTCAATCGATAAATACTCAGCGGTATCTCTGGCATTTGAATAAAGGTTGAGATGAGTGAGCATGGCACCTTTTGGTTTTCCTGTCGTGCCAGATGTAAATAAAATAACTGCGGTATCATCTGGATGAATGGAAGGATGTACGTGTTCATTCGCAGCACCTGACACAAGTTTTCCAAAGAAAACAAGCCGATCAGATACTTCCTTGAAGCTTGATCTGCACGCCGATTCATTTTCTGCACAAATAATGACTTTTTCAATGGACGGAAGCTGTTCATACACCTGCTCGTACACTGGCAGAAGCTGTTCAGGTGCCACAATGCCTTTTACATCGCCTGTGACGAGCATATATCCAATTTCACTAGGTGTGTATGTTGGATTAATAGGTACAACGACTACCCCTGCCTTTAATGCGCCAAAAAAAGAAATGACAAAATGCGGTGAATTCCCTAAAATAAGCGCAATATGATCCCCAGCTTGAAACCCTTCGTTGACTAATCCATCTGCAAAACGCTCGATACTTGTCATCAGCTCTCGATAGGTCCACTTCTTTCCTTCAAAGATCAGTGCGATATTTTCTCCCTTCGTCATCGCCGTCTGCTGAAGATTTTTGATCAAATCCATTCTCCCACCCCTTACGTGTCATCAATGAATGAATGACCATTCATTTTATGGCCAAACATTCCTCCTTTCTATTATAATAGACAATCGAAAAAATCCACAAGATCAAATGTAAATCGCTTTCATTTCCCTCAATCAAAAAAGCACCGCTATCTCTAGCCGTGCCTTCCCGCAATTAATAAATCAAATCAAGAAAATCCTCTTTTGATACGTTACCGAAATAATGGCGCATATCCATATCTTCTAATACGTCGCTAATTGTTTTACGATCATATTGCTGGCCAATGAGTCTCTTTTCAATATCGGCAATATCCCCTACGCCAAAGAAATCACCAAAGATTTTGCAATCCTGAATCATCCCTTTTTTCACTTCTAACCGCAAATCAATGGAGCCTGCAGGGAATCTCTTAGAATGCTGCAAATTAAATTTCGGTGAACGTCCGTAGTTCCATTCCCATTTTTGATAGCGATCTCGGGAAATTTCGTGAATCTTTTCCCAATCCTTTTCAGTCAGGCGATATTGAGGCACGTCCCCATTTGTATCAAAAATGTAGCTTAAAAGAATTTTTCTAAATTCTTCTGTTGTCATTTTTTGATCCATCAGTTCACTAATATTGGCGACCCTGCTTCTAATCGATTTGATGCCTTTTGATTCGATCTTTTCTTTTTTCACATTCAAAGCCGAAACGACATGTTCAATTTCTGAATCAAATAGCAGTGTGCCATGACTGAAAATACGTCCTCTTGTTGCGAACTGGGCATTTCCAGAAATTTTACGTCCATCTGCCATGATGTCATTTCTGCCGCTCAATTCAGCTTTAACGCCTAGCTTTTCAAGCGCTTTGATGACTGGCTCCGTGAACTTTTTAAAGTTATGGAAACTGTCTCCATCATCTTTTGTAATAAAGCTGAAGTTTAAGTTTCCTTTGTCATGGTAAACTGCACCACCGCCGGATAAGCGGCGCACGACTTTAATTCCGTTGTCTTCCACATACTTCGTGTTGATTTCTTCTATTGTATTTTGGTTCTTTCCAATAATAATTGACGGCTGATTGATGTAAAACAGTAAATATGTTTCTTCTGGATCTAAATATTTTAAGCAATATTCTTCAATTGCCAAATTAATCATTGGATCATAATGTTGTTCGTTATCGATAAACAGCATCTCTATCTTCCTTCCTTGTTCCATCTAAGCCCTGAATGGGCAAGCTGTATACTGCCAGTATATAACGCCTGTGCTTCATTGACTAGGTCTTTATGACGGCCAAAATGGGGCAGATGGGTGATGATGAGTTCCCCAACATTTGCTTCCTTTGCAATCTTCCCTACTTCCGTACTGTTCATATGTCCTGCACCTGATCCATCTTGTCCAGCGTAAAAATTGCTTTCGGCAATGAGCAGATCTGCCCCCTTGCTAAATGGAATAAATGCGTCCTGATAGCTTGAGTCTGCTGTATACACGACCACAGCATCCTCTGCCTGAATTCTCATCGCATAGCATTCTGCCGGATGAACCGTTTTCAAAAAATCAATTTGAAATGGTCCGAGTTGAATTCCTTCTTCCGGCTGATAGGGCTTTGCCTTTGTATGTACATCATCAGAAAGCCGTCCAAATGCTTCTTGATCACCAGTATGTCCATAGATCGGAAGCGGACCGCTGCTTTTTCCTAAATGATATCCCACTAGCTTCGCATATTGGAGTGGTCCGATATCTGCAATATGATCGTGGTGATAATGAGAAAGGAGAACAGCATCTAGTTCTTCTATATCAATGTATTGCTGAAGCTTTGAAAGAACACCGCTTCCGCAGTCTACAAGAAGACGAAATCCATCTGATTCAAAAAGGTAGCCTGATGTCGCTTCACCAGCTGCCGGAAACCCTCCATAGCATCCAATCACGGTTAATTTCATCTTCATTTTTCCCTCCTTTTCTAAAATTCCCCTCCTTACAATATACCCATTTTTCATGGAAAAAGCATTCTTCCTGCCTATTGTTGCAAAACAGTTTGACAATCATCAATCTGTTATAATACAATGATAGCAACAAAACGTATTGGAGGATGACAAATGCTAGGAAAAATCACAGAGTTTTTTAGAAATTTGCCCTCAAAGAAATGCACAAAATGTGGAAATGATTTAATGGAACAGCACGAGTGTTACGGTAATGAATGTGAGGAATGCTCACAAGTAAGTTATCTTAAATAAGGAAATAAATTGAATAAAAAAGCACTTTTTTCCTCCGCCGTCAGTTGGAGTCAAAAGTGCTTTTTATTTTTTCTGAAAAATAGGTAAAAAGGTAAAACCCCTGTCACAAAAGGGTTTTTTAGTATTTTCATATGATGAGTTTTAGTTCTGAAGACACTTTTTATTGACTCAAAACAATGAAGGAGGTTCTAAATGTCTATTTTTTCTAATAATTTTGTATTTTCTTAATATAATTTTATCGTGGACGAACCTCTTTAATTTTAGTTATACTTTAATTTATATATTAAAACTTAATATGATGGGAATATTCCTTTAATGAATATGTTAGGGAGGAAATCTATGAAAAAATTAAAATTTGGATTGGCTACTCAAATCCTAATCGGTCTTATTCTCGGTGTCGTTGTTGGGGCGATCTTTTTCGGTAACCCAGGTGTCGAGACATACTTAAAACCAATTGGAGACTTCTTCTTAAGACTCATCAAGATGATTGTCATACCAATTGTCGTATCCAGCTTAATTTTAGGTGTTGCAGGTGCGGGTGATGGTAAAAAAGTAGGGAAACTTGGTTTTAGAACCATTCTTTATTTTGAAATTATCACAACATTTGCGATTATCCTTGGTCTTGTACTTGCAAACTTTGTACAACCTGGTGCAGGCGTTGACTTTGGAAATACGGAAAAACAAGATATTAGCCAGTATGTTGAAACGGAAAAAGAGCAAAGCAGCAAATCAGTTGCTGATACGTTCCTTCATATCGTTCCAACGAACTTCTTCCAATCGTTGGCGGAAGGTGATTTGCTTGCAATTATTTTCTTCACTGTGCTATTTGCACTTGGTGTTTCAGCCATTGGTGAACGCGGCAAACCAGTGCTCGCCTTCTTCGAAGGTGTATCACATGCCATGTTCCATGTCGTCAATATTGTGATGAAAGCTGCGCCATTTGGTGTATTCGCACTCATTGGTGTGACGGTATCAAAATTTGGTCTTGAATCTCTTATTTCATTAGGTAAGCTTGTAGGTCTTGTTTATTTTGCGCTCGCTCTCTTCCTTATCGTTGTATTCGGAATTATCGGAAAGATGATTGGCGTCAATATTTTCAGATTTCTTGCTTACATGAAAGACGAGATGCTTCTTGCCTTTAGTACATCCAGCTCTGAAACAGTTTTACCAAGAGTCATGGATAAAATGGAGCGCATCGGATGTCCAAAAGGGATTGTTTCGTTTGTTATCCCAATCGGTTATACGTTTAACTTGGACGGCTCCGTCTTGTATCAAGCCATTGCAGCGCTTTTCCTTGCACAGGTATATGGCATTGACCTCACGATCGTCCAGCAGCTTACACTTGTTCTTGTGCTGATGGTAACTTCTAAAGGAATGGCTGCCGTTCCTGGTACTTCATTTGTTGTATTACTCGCAACATTAGGAACAATCGGTGTACCTGCTGAAGGTCTTGCATTTATTGCAGGTGTGGACCGTATCATGGATATGGCGCGGACTGTTGTGAACTTAACAGGTAATGCACTTGCAGCTGTTGTCATGTCTAAATGGGAAGGGCAGTATGACCCTGAAAAAGGACATCGTGTGATGACTGGACAAGATGTACCTGAACCAACACAGCTGTCAAGCTAATCAAAAAGAACCCCTTCTATCGGGGTTCTTTTTTTATGCTGTGATTAATGTTGATTGGACATAGTGGTAAAGGAGATCCGCTGTATGGACAAGTGAATCTTCATGTGTTCTTTCAAAAGCATGAGAGGAATCTATACCAGGACCAATCAGTCCATGAATGATATCATGCCCTGCTCTAATAGCTGCTGATGCATCAGAGCCATAATAAGGGTAAATATCAAGGCGGTAATCAATGTTGTTCTCTTCTGCTAATGCGGCTAAATGTTTGCGTAGTCCATAGTGATAAGGGCCGCTCGAATCTTTTACACAAATCGATACACTGTATTCATCTGTTGATTGACCGTCACCGATCGCGCCCATATCTACAGCGAGATATTCCACCGTTTCTTCAGGAATATTCGAGTTTCCGCCGTAGCCAATCTCTTCATTATTGGAAATTAAGAAATGCGTCGTATGCGGCAATGTGATGTTTTCCTTTTGAATCCGGTGGATGAGCCGCAAAAGCAGCGCCACACTTGCCTTGTCATCAAGATGTCTTGATTTAATAAAACCTGAAGACGTCACTTCCACTCTCGGATCAAATGAGATAAAGTCCCCTACTTGAATGCCAAGTGCTTTGACATCGTCTGCATTTTTCACCTTTTCATCAAGACGAATCTCCATATTTTCTTGGTTTCGTTTCGCTTTTCCAGCATCCGCATAGACGTGAACGGATGTTTGATGCATAAGAATGGTTCCTGTGTATGTATGGCCTGATGCTGTTTCAATTTCACAATATTCGCCTTCAATTGAGTTATATTGAAAGCCTCCAATGAGTGCAAGACGAAGCCGTCCATTTGATTTAATTTCCTTAACCATCGCACCGAGCGTATCGACATGCGCTGTCAGCATGCGGTGTTCCTTGTCATCTGTTCCTTTGATGGTGGCAATTAATCCACCTTTTCGATTTCGTTTTGTCTCAATATTCAAATCTTGTAAAAAGCGTTCAACAAAGCCGATCACTTTTTCTGTATTTCCTGATGGACTTGGGATCGATACGAGCTTTTGAATCAGCTGAACGGTTTCATTTACTTCAGTTGTCATTCGGCATTTCCTCCTTTGTCTAAAAGCAATTCCTTCCATGTATGCCTTTTTCAGCATCTCTTCTTAAAATATATCGCTTCAGGTTCGAGATGTCTAATTTCAAATAAAAATCCTTCCTCTAAAAAGAGAAAGGATTCATAGATTAAGCTTCGTCCTGTTTCATTTTTCTAACGTTCCAAGCAAAGTATGCTGTTGTTGCCGCCATCATGATGATCGCAACTGTTCCAAGGATCGCTGCCTGGTGCCATAAATAGCTGTTATCACCGCTTGCAATGATCGTTCTAAATCCATTGATTGTATACGTCATTGGAAGCAGACTATGAATGACTTGGAAGAATTTCGGCACAAGCTCAAGCGGGAATGTACCAGCACTTGCTGCGAGCTGAAGAACCAAGATAATAACAGCAATGAAGCGTCCTGGGTTCCCCATAGTTGTCGCCAGCAGCTGAATAATCGCTAAGAATGTCAGACTGACGATGATCGCAAAGAGATAGAAGCGCCAGAGGCTTTCCACTTCAAGGCCAAGCCCAAAGATGAGCATGGAGCTTGCAATGACTGCTTGAAGAATACCGACAAATAGGAGCACGCTATATTTGCTGACAAACCATTCAAATGCATTTCTAGGGCGTCCAGCAGGGTCTTTCATTGGGAATACAACAGTGAGCATGAGAGCCCCTACAAAGAGTCCCATCGATAAAATATAAGGTGTGAGCCCTGTACCATAATTATCGATCTTTTTCGCTGTATCATTTTCTGTTTTCACGGGACTCGCAATCATATTGTAGTTGTCTTGACCCGCATCAATTTCTCCTGTTTCATCAGCGGCGCTTTTTAATTTATCGGACAGCTTGCCTGTACCGCTCTTTAAATCTCCCAATCCTTTATCGAGTGATTTTGAACCTTCAGCAAGCTTAGATGTGTTGCTTTGAATATTCGTTGAACCACTTTCCAGCTTATTTAACGCTGCGCTTAGCTGGCTTGAACCATTGGCAAGCTTATCTGCACCGCTTTTCGCTGTATCAAGCTTTCCATTTGCTGTCTGCAGACCATCTTGTAATTGGCCTTGACCTGTTTGAAGCTTCAGTGCACCTTGATACAATTTATTTGTACCAGAAGTCATTTGATCAATCGCATTTTGTATCGCGACTGTAGACGTGTACAGCTGTTCCGTTTTCTTTGGCAGCTGTTTCACTTGCTGCAGCTGAGCTTTTGCAGAAGCAACCGCAGATTGAACCTCACTTGCATCAGGCAGTTCCTGCAAGGCCGCTAAGCTTTGTTCAAGTCCAGACAGATCAGGCAATTCGATTTTAGGCAGACTATCAAGCTGATCCATTGCCGCCTTTTTCTCTTCATCCGTCATTGAGCTGTTTTGGATGATGCTTTTTACTTTAGCATCTCGATTCGATAACGCTTCTTTTAATGAAGCCAGTTTTGTACTAAACGTTTTTGCATCTTTTTTCACCTGATCGAGTTTAGGCGCCATCTTTTCAAGATTCGCTAATTCTGGTGACGACAAGACTTTTTCTACTGCTTCGATTTTTTCTGAAAAAGATTGTGCTTTGTTGTTTAGCTGCTCAATGCCCGCTGTAAATTGCGGCATTTTAGAAGCGAGCTGCTGATGGCCTTCGCGGCTTGTGTTTAACCCTTCAGTCAATGTATCAATCCCTGTACCAAGCTCTCCAAATTTCTGATCGATGGTTTGATAGCCTGTTAAGAGCTGGCCAAGACCGCTGTCAAGAGATTGTATTCCTGTGTTCAGTTCACCCATTTTACCAGCAAACTGATGAACACCTTCGCTATAGGTTAACGTTCCTTCAGCCAATTTTGCTAGATTGTCTTTTAATTTGTTACTGCCATCTTTTGCATTTTTTGTTCCGTCATCAATTTTCTTCGCACCATCGCTTGCTTGATCTAAGCCTTTTGCAATCGTTTTGAAGTTATCAAAAATGACCTCAGCATAATTTTTTGTGACTTCCTTTGAAACCGAATCTTTTAATTTGATAATGGCATTATTCGCAATTTGTGACGCCGCATAGTTGGCGCCTGGATTCGTATAATATTTCAGATTCGATTTTTTTGGATGTTTATCAAGGACTGTACTTGCATTTTTCGAGAAATCCTTTGGTATTTCCACGACGAGATAATAATCCTCATTATTTAATCCCTTCACTGCCTTTTCTTGACTATCGACAAAGTTCCATTTGAAATTATCGTTTTTCTTTAATTCCTTCACTAAATCATCGCCGACATGCAGTGTTTTCCCGTCATAATGACTGCCTTCATCCAAGTTGACAACCGCTACAGGCAATTGATCAACTGTACCATATGGATCCCAGTACGCTTTTAAAAATACGCCACTGTAAATCAGCGGAATAAATAAGACAGCTAAAATCGGGATCAGTAGTTTTTTGCTCGTCACAATGTCTTTCCATTGATTCCGAATTAAATTCATTGCTGTTTTCCTCCCATAGATGAATGACTAAATTTAGAATTTGGTCATTTGAACTTAAAAAAAATTATGTTGCTGCTGAAAGTCCTTTGAGTACATAAAGCTCCAGCGACTCGGCCACCTCTTCTTTTGTTAAAGGCTCGTATCGCTTTTCCCAATCAAAAATAAGTGCAATATATAGTTTCACCATCACAAATGCAGTCAATTCAGGATCACATGGCTTAATATCGCCTTTATCAATCGCTTCTTTTACTTTCGTTTTGATATAGCGAATGATCATTTGCTCCATCTTCTCAATCATTTCCTTGACCGCTGACGTGCCAAGCTCCGCATTTTCCTGAAAGATTTTGATTGTGAGCTGGTGGTTTTTTCGAAATTCCAATATTGCAAAGAGTGCTAAGTGAAGGTTTTCAGAGAAACTATTCTCCTCATCTATTGCTTCATCCGCAATTTTTCTCATCTCCATTAAAAGGGATGTGAAAATTTCATCAAACAGCTCTTCTTTGTTTTTGAAAAAGGTATAAATGGTTCCTTTTCCGACGTTGGCAAGCTTCGCCACAAGGTCCATTGTGGTTGCTTTATACCCGAATTGAGTAAATGCCTTCGTGGCCCCATCTAAAATCATTTGTCTCCTATCAACACTCATGATCTCACTCCCAAAATGACTATTTGAACGTTTTGGTCATTAAGTACAGAAAGTAATATACCACATCCTTTTCACCGGATGCAACAACTTTGTTCACTTTTATGATTCACAACTCTTTTTGAATTATTCGAACATGAAAAACTCCCTTTCCTTGATAGAAAAGGGAGCTTGTTTTATGAAAATAGATAAGATACAGCTTCTGAAATAGCGGCTTTTCCTTGATCAATACAATCAGGAATTCCGACACCTTCAAAAGCAGCACCTGTAATATAAACACCAGGGTATGATTGCTTAAACGTTTCTCGCATGTTCGAAATGGCTTTTTGATGACCGACGTGATATTGCGGCATGCTCGTCTTCCAGCGAGTCACTGTCGTCAGTTCTGGATCTGCTTTAATATCCATGATTTTTTTCAAATCCTCCAGCACGATGCTGACGATTTGATGGTCTGACTGCTCGACAATTGATTCGTCGCCAGCCTTCCCTACATATGCACGCAATAGCGTTTTTCCTTTAGGTGCTGTATGCGGCCATTTTTTGTTCGTCCATGTACAGGCTGTGATAGAGAAATCACTGTTTCTTGAGATGACAAAACCAGTGCCGTCGTATTCATTATGAACATCCTCTTCTTTAAAACCGAGTGCAACCGTTGCAACAGAAGTAGATGTCATATCATGCAAGTACTCAAGCCCCGCTTCTTTTGGAAACATGGAATAGATCGATTGATGCGGAGTTGTCACAATGGCTGAATCGGCAAAAAGCGTTTGACCGCTGTCTAAATGCACGCCGTAGCCTCCATCTGTTTTTTCAATCTTCTTCACTTTTGTCCCTTTATAAACCGTTGTCAGCTTGAGCTTGCTTTCTACTGCTTCAACAAGCGCTTGAAGTCCTTGATTGATCGTTTGGAACTGCCCTTGTTTTTTCGCTGTCACTTGCTGCGCTTTCGCATGCTGTTGTGATTTTTTCATCCCAAGAATCAAACTGCGATGCTTCTGTTCTGTTTGATAAAACTGCGGGAAGGTGGACATTAAGCTGAGACGGTCAATGTCACCTGCATAAATGCCTGATAGAAGAGGTTCGATTAAATTCTCAACTACTTCATCACCGACACGTCTTCTAAAAAATTCACCGAGCGACTGATCTTCTGTCTGTTTGCTTTTTGGCAGTACGAAATCCATTGCGGCTCTCGCTTTTCCTGCAACTGAAAAAAGACCGGTTGTGATGAATGGGCTGATTTGAGTTGGAATACCCATGACAGCGCCTTTTGGCATCGGGTGAAGGGTTTCATTGACTAGTACATACGCTTGCCCTGTTTCATTATTGACGAGCTGATCCGCGAGACCTACATCTTTCGCCAGCTGCGGTCCACTAACCTTTCTTTCTAAAAATGAATCAGGTCCGCGTTCAATGATGTAGCCGTCTTTATATAATGTTTGTATTTTTCCACCTAGCCTAGGGCTCGCTTCAATAAGAGATATTTGAATGGGAAGACCTTTTTCTTCGACTTCCTTTTCCAAATAGAAGGCGGCGGCTAAACCAGTGATGCCACCGCCAATGATGACAAGGTGTTTTTGATTGTCATGCATAGGATCGCCTTCTTTTATATAATTACTTGCTTTCGTCAAGCTTCTTTAATACGACAGTTGCCAGAGCATCAATAAATGCTGGTTTCGCATTTGGCATTTCTGGACGATAGTAGGCTGCACCGATTTCATCTGTTACGACTTTACATTCATAATCGTTGTCGTATAACACTTCAAGGTGGTCAGCGACAAACCCAACAGGCACATATACGAACGTTTTATAGCCTTTTTGTTCGAATAGATCCCGTGTTAAGTCTTGAACATCTGGTCCAAGCCATGGATCAGGCGTGTTGCCTTCACTTTGCCAGCCAATTTCATAATGTTCAATTCCTGCACCTTCTGCAATCATTTTGGCAGATTGTGCAAGCTGATCAGGATATGGATCTCCTGCTGCGATAATTTTTTCAGGAAGGCTGTGTGCAGACACAATGAGCACTGCCGATTCTCTTTCCTCTTCACTCATTGATGCATACGTATCCTTCACTTGTTTCACCCAATAGTCCACAAACTTTGGCTCATCGTACCAGCTTTCAACAGACGTAATCTTCAGATTGCCAAGCTTGTCTGCCTCATCTTGTGCACGCTTGTTATACGATTTCACGCTAAAGGTTGAAAAATGCGGTGCAAGAACAATACTCACTGCTTCTGTGATACCGTCCCGGTGCATCTCTGCAACTGCATCCTCAATGAATGGCTCAATATGTTTTAAACCAATGTAGACATGAAATTCAATGTCGTCTTGGATGTCGTTCAAATGATCACACAAACCATTTGCCTGCTGTTCGGTAATTTTTGATAAAGGAGAAATACCGCCAATTGCCTTGTAGCGATCCTTCAAATCTTGCAGCATCTCTGGCTCCGGCTTTCTGCCTCTACGGATATGTGTATAATAACGCTCAATATCTTCTTCTTTATATGGGGTGCCATATGCCATGACAAGAAGTCCCATTTTCTTTTTCTCCACAACCAACACTCCTTCAGATCAGTAGAAATAGTTTAGATGGATGATTTTTTATGTTTCGCTGAATAATCGTGAATAAAATCTGTCAGCTTCTTTAACGTATCTGGTGAAACATCAGGAAATACCCCATGACCTAAGTTAAAGATAAAGTGATCTGATTTCATTCCTTGATCTAAAATATCTTTTGCTCTTTCTTCAATGACTTCCCAAGGAGCAAGTAAGATGGTTGGATCAAGGTTCCCCTGTAACGTTTTTGTGAGCCCTTCTTTTCTCGCTTCGTCTACACTCATACGCCAATCCAGTCCAACCACATCAAGCGGCAGATCATGCCAGTCTTTCGCTAGATGGCTTGCACCCACTCCATACATAATCATTGGTACGTTTTCAGACTTCAGCTCTGTGAAAATTCGCTGCATGACAGGCTTAATGAATGTCCGGTAATCTGCTGCATTTAGAGCGCCAACCCATGAGTCGAAGATTTGAAATGCACTGATCCCTGCTTTTACCTGCGCGCGTATGTACGTGATCGTCATATCAGCTAATTTGTTCATGAGCAGCATCCAAGCCTCAGGATCACTGTACATCAGCGCCTTTGTTTTATGATAATTTTTAGATGGGCCGCCTTCAATCATATAGCTTGCCATCGTAAATGGTGCGCCAGCAAAACCGATGAGTGGAACATTCAGCTGTTCCTTCGTTAAAAGCTGAATAGTATCAAGCACATATGGCAGGTCTTCTTCAGGATGAAGTTCCCCAAGACGTTCGATATCTGCTTTTGATCGAATTGGTGCATCAATCACAGGTCCAATTCCATTTTTAATTTCAACGTCCACTCCAATAGCCGGAAGCGGGGTCATAATATCTTTATATAAAATAGCGGCATCTACACCATATTGTTCTACAGGAAGTCTTGTTACATAAGCACATAACTCTGGCTGATGCGTAATTTCAAATAGCCCGTATTTTTCTTTCAGGGCACGATATTCAGGCTGTGAGCGTCCTGCCTGTCTCATATACCAAACTGGTACATGGTCTGTTTTTTCCCCTTTACACGCCTTTAAGAACGTGTCATTAAAAACCTTCGTTTTTCCCATTACCTTTCATTCCACCTTTCGCCTTACACTCTCTTTGTATAAGGCTCAAACACTGCTTTTACTATACCGCGTTTTCAAGGAACGGTATACTAAAGCGGCTCAATGTTCAAAAAATCGCCGAATATTAACGTCCAAAAGCCTCTGGCTTGATATACGCACTGCCTTCGCCTTCTTCCTGCGTTTGGGTATTATATGGAACAACCTTATACTCTGCATTTGAAAACACATTGGCATACGGCATTGTATAGCTGCCCACGCCTGTCACTGTGTCGATCAGCGTCTCACTACCATTTCTCTTTTCATAGATACGGTATTCAATGCGTTTATCCTCCTGATTGTCCCAAGACAGCTCTAATGTAAACAACCCTTTGATTTTAAACGCATAGCGGGCTTCAAATCCTGATAGTCCCTCTAAATGGATAGGCGACTCGAGCTCTTTTATTCCCTCTGGTTTTTCAAACGTTTCATTAGTGATTTGAGCTGTTGTTAAAATATCTTTAAACAGCTGCACTGGGTATTGACTGCCCCCAGTTAAATAGTGGCTGTTATCGGTTTTGTCATACCCCATCCAAATCGCACCCGTTGTACTAGGCGTATAGCCGGCAAACCAAGCATCCTTTGTTGCACCTTTCACACCCGAATATGTGGTGGTACCTGTTTTACCTGCTAAATCTCCAGCGTATGAACCGCTCTGGGCCGTCCCGCCTTTGACGACTTGCTGAAGCATTCTTGTCATATTCCAAGCATTCTGCACGCTAAACACTCGTTCTTGCTTACCACGATTCTTTTCTACCGTTTCTCCTTCATCATTGGTGATTTTCTGAATAAAGAAAGGCTTTTTATATACGCCTTCATTTGCAAATGTATGGAAGGCTCCAGCGATCTGTAATGGAGAAACTCCTTTTTCTAAACCGCCAAGCGCCATGGCTAGTCCTTTATCCGAGATATCTATCCCCATTTTCTCAAGATATGATTTCGACGTATCAATGCCCAGCTTGCTTAACGTCCACACCGCAGCAGTATTTTTACTTTTCATAAGGGCATCTACCATTGTGACACTTCCCTCATACTGCCCATCGTAATTCTTAGGTGAATAGCCGTCATAGCTTTTTTCTTTGTCTTCAAGCAATGAATAAGGTCTGAATTTTTTCTCCTGCATTGCCGGACCGTAAACCGCGATTGGCTTAAAAACAGATCCCGGCTGCCTAACAGCCGTCACCCTGTTATAGCCTCTAGCCTGATATTCTCGTCCTCCGATGGCTGCTTTCACTCCACCAGACTCGTTATCAATAAATACGGCGCTGCCTTCCGGAGAACCGCTTTTTCCCGGGAAATAACGGTTGTTTTTCATCGCATCATATGCGGTTTTTTGCAGATTCATATCAATCGGAACTGTAATGGTATAGCCGCCTTGAAGCAATTGTTCATGTGAAATGGCATACTCTGACTCTGCTTCTTTAATGATGAGATCAACATAGCTGTCCACCCAAGGCGTTTCTGATTTCTTTTTCAAATGAATACCTAGTGTTCTCCCTTTTGCTTCTACTGTTTCTGTGGAAGACAAATATCCTTGTTCGTTCATTAAATTCAGGATGGTGTCCCGCCTTTGTTTATTTTTATCAGGGTGTAAAACAGGCGAGTAAGAAGATGGTGCCTTTGGCATTGCAGCGAGCGTGGCACCTTCGCTGACCGTTAAATCTTTGACATCCTTACTAAAGTAATAATTGGCTGCTGCCTGAATACCATAAACACCATGGCCGAAGTATAGCTGATTCAAATACATCTCAAGCAGCTTATCCTTTGAATAATCTCTTTCTAAGTTAATAGCAATAATGACTTCTTTTGTTTTTCGAAGAAAGGTTTTGTCATTTGTGAGAAAAATATTTTTTGCGAGCTGCTGAGTAATTGTACTGCCGCCCTCTACCTTGCCTCCTGCTAATATATCTCGATAAATTGCCCTTGAAATAGACTGTGCATCAATTCCGTGATGCTCATAAAAACGCTTGTCCTCGACAGCTACAAAAGCTTTCGCTACTTTATCAGGCACCTCTTTTAAGGACACAGGGTCCCGATTTTCTGAATACATGCTTGTGAGTTCTTTTCCATTCTGATCAATGATTTTGGAGGAAGCGTGAAATACAAGCTTCTTTTCATCTATGACATAATGTCCTAAAAATAAAATCGTCAGATAGCCAATAAATGAGAGTACGATTGTACTTCCTGCAATGACTAATGGAATGATTATCTTCTTTTTCTTCAAATTGGTCACCTCATTCCTTTATACGGATAGTATGGGATGTATTGCTTCATAATATGTTTTATGGATTGACTACCAAAGAATTATATATCATTCTTTTGTTATACTATCAAGCAGGAGGCGGTTTAGATGAATTTCTATATTACATATGGAACAGCAGATTTTTTGCATAAAATCGCAAAGAAACACCATCTGGAAAATCTGCTTTATATGGTCGGAAAAGAACAAGCAGCTCTTTTTCATGAAACGGAGGGTGAGACTGTATTTAAAGCCCCTCATGCCTATGATGTGATTTATGCGAAAGGCGAGCTTGTCCAATCTGGTTTCGTCACCTTGAATCATATCCCTGTTAAGCTTGAAAGCAGAGCACTGTTTGAATCCACCTTTCAGAAAAAGACGAACATCTCAGAACATCAGCGCGGCTTCCAGGCTCTTCGCGTTTTAAGACCTCAAAAAGATGAAGAAGTTTATTTGATTTTGACACTTTGGGAATCAGAGGACTTATTTCAAGACTTTCAAGAATCAGAAGCATTCTTTCAGCCACACGAGGATACAGGTTCCATTTTTTCTCGTCCAGCTTACCTCACATCCTACCATGCCGTCACAGACAATTAAGGAAGTGCTGCTCTCAGCACTTCTTTTTTTCATCAAAAAAAGCCCAGTCGCTGGGCTCTTCATTTTATCCGCTTGATTTCAGCTCATACCGATGAATGATCGGCTGAAGCACATAGAAATTCAGCAATATCCAACCTAATAGGATCGGCCACTTCAACATAGGTGAAGCACCTTTCAATTGAATCAGCAGCACCAATAGCGGAATCAAGCAGATCATAAAAAAACTCATTTTTGAGACAAACGTTTCTCTAATTTGATGACGGCAGCTTGGACACATCATCATTTTCGTATGTGATAAATGAAACTTTTCGACGAAAGAAAATGTTTTTGAACAATTTGGACAGCTTCCCAACGCTACTCCTCCCTTTCCCTGCTTCATATTCAACTTCGACTTTTATGTAAAATGACCTTTTGATACTGACCACGAATCCTCTTCTGTTGAAAGATTCTAACAATTACCATACAATCAGTAAAAGAGCATGAAGGAGGTTTTCGATTCAATGACAATATCCACTTTACAAAAAAGCATCAATGAACGTCTTGATGAACATTATGAGGAAATGGTTGAAATTAGACGCCATCTCCATATGAATCCTGAACTTTCTTTTCAGGAAGAAGAAACAGCCGCTTTCATCGCCAACTACTATGATACATTACAAATACCTACGCGTACTCAGGTGGGCGGCCATGGTGTACTCGCATTTATTGAAGGAGCTTCTCCGGGGCCAACCATTGCCCTCAGAGCTGATTTTGATGCACTTCCCATCCACGATGAAAAGGATGTGCCTTACAAATCAACAAAGCCTGGTGTGATGCATGCGTGCGGTCACGATGGGCATACTGCGACACTTCTTGTATTAGCAAAAATCTTGCATACGCATCGTGATCAATTAAAAGGGAAGATCGTCCTCATTCATCAGCATGCGGAAGAATATGCTCCAGGCGGTGCAAAACCGATGATTGAAGACGGCTGTTTAGACGGTGTCGATGTGATATTTGGTACACACCTTTGGTCTTCAGAGCCTTGTGGCACGATTCTTTATAAAAGCGGGAACTTTATGGCAGCCGCTGATCGCTTCTCTATTCAAGTTCAAGGGAAAGGCGGACATGGCGCCCAGCCTCATTTAACAAAAGATGCCGTACTCATCGGTTCACAAATCGTCGCAAACCTGCAGCAAGTCGTTGCCCGTAAAATCAATCCGATTGATTCTGCTGTGGTCTCTGTTGGAGGTTTTGTAGCAGAGAATGCCTTTAACGTCATTGCAGATTCAGCTGTTTTAACTGGTACTGCACGATCCTTTGAAGAAAGTGCACGTCAAATGATTGAACGAGAAATTGAACAGGTGGTAAAAGGGGTATGCCAGATGCATGATGCTGCCTACACATATGAGTACGTCAGAGGATACCCTGCTGTCAAAAACCATCCAAAGCCGACTGAATATATTGCTGGCATCGCAAACCAGACAGAAGGTGTCACAGAAGTAAAAGAAGCGGAAACCCAAATGGGCGGAGAAGACTTTGCTTATTACCTTCAGCATGTCCCTGGTACCTTCTTCTACACAGGCGCCATGCCGGAAAACAGCCAGGACGTGTATCCACATCATCATCCAAAATTTGATATCAACGAAAAAGCAATGCCTGTCGCAGCAAAGGTACTCGCGAACGCCGTTCTTTCCTACAATGAATAAAAAAAGCCGCTGTCCTCAGCGGTTTCAGCGTGTAGACAAACCCTCGCATTCGGTGTCAGGTCTGCGCTCCGGTGCTCACGAATGTCAAATTCGCTCCGCTCCGCTGCTCGTCCTTCCTAGACTGCAAAGGTTCTCTATCACGCTGTGCTGAAAAGAAGACAAAGGGCTAAAATAAAGATTATTTTAGCCCTTTGTCAACAATCTGAAGCCGCTGTCCTCAGCGGCTTTTCTATTTCATTTCTTTCAATATTCGCAAGTGAAACACATGGCGTGCGACATCTCCGAGCTGTCCTGTCAGCTGATGATTCGCCACCCCGCCAACAGCGGCTCCGACGACCGGCATTAATTGAAACAGCTTCACAAGATCAATGTAATCTCGATACTCCTGCTGAAAGCTGTACCAATCCATTTCCTCGCGGCTCGTTTCCCAATCATCTATGATCTTCATCATTTTTTGACGATGTGCACTGCTGGAAAAGGCAAGTTGAAATATACAGAGCAAAAAGAGTCTTTCCTCCTTTTGAGATAAATCAAAGCCATATATACTTGCCAGCTCATAAAGACATTTCATCTTTATACTCAGCAGCAGCGGAAAGTCTGCCATTCCGAGAAATAAACCGCCTGCACCTGTTCCAATCCCTTCGATGGCAGCCGCCTTTTGGTAATACTTCACTTTATCTTTTGCCAGTTCATTTCGTTCTACAATCGATAATTGTTCATCAATCACTGAAAATGAAGTGAAGTGTGATCCTGATACGGTGGATTCAACCATTGTTTTGATCGCACTTGTGATGACTTGATGAAATCTGGCAGGAATTCGGCGGTTCACCTGCTGCTGAACTCCTTTTGAAAACCGTTCGATCTTTGATGGTTTTCTTAAAAAACGTGTTTGAAAAAGAATGGCTTCTTCATACAACTTCCGTTCAGCTGCATTCATCCGGTCCCCTCCTTGATGTCATCATACGCTCGCTGTAAAAAACATATCTCCACTTATCTCATCTTTTTTAACCTGCTTTGTACGTAAGGCTTAAAGAGGACAAGCACAAACACTAAAGAAATGAGAAGGGCCAGTCCGCTTCCCTGCCAGCCTCCTGCTGGAAGTACCGCACAGCTCAGCAAGATTGATTGAATGATCAGCACATTACGGACGAGAACAAAAAAGCTTCGATGTTTTTCTTTTTGAGAAACAGGATAAAGTGCCTGTAATGAAAGATGAGCAAAGTGCTTCGTTAACGGCACAAGCTGTACACCTGTGATAAATACTGTGAACAAGACAAGTAACGCACCCACCCAGCCTGCTGCACCTGTATACAAAATAATCAGGACAAACACGGCCGTTAATCTAAACACGAGACCAAAATAGTCATTTGAGCGGACAAACGCCCTCACATACATATAAGAAAAAGTTTTACGCTGATCATAAGGAACAAACTTCATAAGCCAGTCCATATATGCTCTTCTTTTCACCTGTTTCTTTAAGTGAGGCACATCTGTAAATAAGTTTGCCAAACGATAAAAGCGCTGCTTCCGTTTTAATTCATCAGAAATATGCATTTCCCATTGAAAGGGCTGTTTTTTCACTGCATTTGTTAAGTAGACGAGATAGACACCATAGATAAGATAAAAAACGATTGCAATCGCATAGGCTGCCTGTAAAACGGTGTAGATCAACATCACATTTAATAGAAAACGAAGGGCTGCATCGAGCCATCTTACGTGTTTTCCTTGAAAATAAGTGATTCTCCATTGAATGGCTGTATTAAGTCCCTTTATTAAGATCATTTGCGCCAGTATCAGCACATACCCCGTGATGCCTCCTGAAGACACCGCCGAATAAAGCGGAAGTGCGACAATAGATACAGCAATGAGAGGAAACAGCTGAGAAATGAAGCTGAAGTTAAAAGCTTGTTTTAAGTAAGGCTCCATCTTCCCTTCCAAAGGAAGCAAAAACACGAGATCTGCTTCTTTAATCAACGTACGTACGTATGAGCTTGTGAGTACCAATGAGAAAACAACTGCCATCACCCAGTAAGATGGGAAGTGAGCCGGAATATGTTTAAGCCAGCTGCTGTACCAGCTTGCTCCGCCTGCAAGGAAAAAAATGAGCACAATGACAAGATGATCGTTGAACATGTATTTTAAGTATTTTCTTGTTTCTTGTACGTGTTCCTCTAATCTTGATTTCCAAATGGTTTGTGTTGTTTTACTCATAGCTTTCTTCCTTTGTTAATTCCAAATAAAGATCATCGAGTGTCGCATCTTTCATATTGAACTGTTCTCTCAGCTCTGTCAGTGTTCCTTTCGCTCTGATTTCCCCTTCGTGCAAAATAATGAAGGAATCACAATAGCGCTCAGCTGTCGCCAAAATATGCGTTGACATCAGGACACTAGCGCCGCTTTTCTTCGCAGCGTTCATCCGTTCAAGCAGTGCATTGATCGCAAGAGGATCAAGCCCTAAAAACGGTTCATCGATGATATACAGCTCTGGTTCAACAAGGAATGCACACATAATCATGACCTTCTGCTTCATTCCTTTTGAAAAATGAGCAGGGAACCATTTCAGCCGTTTCTCCATTCGAAATTCTTTCAGCAATGATGGCAGACGTTTGTCTAATTGTTCCTTTGATAGACCGTAAGCCATCGCGGTCAGCTCTAAATGCTCTTTTAACGTTAATTCTTCATATAAAACAGGTGTTTCAGGAATAAACGTAAATTGTGAACGATACGCCTCTTGGTCGTCTTGAAGGGTTCGTCCATTCAATTCAATGACACCTTTATGCGGTTTCATGAGCCCGATAATATGGCGGATGGTTGTACTTTTCCCCGCCCCGTTTAAGCCAATGAGACCGACGATTTGATTTCTTTCTAATTCAAATGAAATATTTTTTAGAACGGGATTCTTCGTATATCCACCCGTTACATCTTTTACAGTGAGAAGGGACATGAATTCGTTCCTTTCTTTCTTTTTTCCTTTATAGTAACAAAAACGAATGATAATTTGAAATGTTTACCTATAGACGAGTCATGAATAAAAAATACACGCTTTGGTCATCATAATGTATGTAGAAGAAATGAACTTGATGACCAATAAGTAAATGAGGTGTTTGTTAAAGGCAAAGAACCGCATGACAAGTTGGTTTTTCATCTAAAAACCTTAGCTTCTGTTTTGCTTCACTGATTCTTGATTTTTGTGTCCTATACAATATGTATACGACAAACCAAAACGTCAAATGAGGTGTTTACGGCAGAAATAGCAGGCATATGAATTCTTTATTTCAGTAAATAGAGAATTCAAAAGGCATTCGAATGAAAGCATCAGCATTTCTTCTGCAGGAGCAGGATGAGCGACCAAAGGAGTTCGCTTGTCCTGTTTTCTTTTTTGCTTCTTTTTGTGATACGATAAAGGAAAAATAATGAGGAGTGACATGGCGTGAGCGACTGCATTTTTTGCAAGATCATTGATGGAGACATTCCATGTGCAAAATTATATGAAGACGAGCATGTATTGGCTTTTCTTGATATCAGCCAAGTAACAAAAGGACATACCCTTGTAATCCCGAAAATACATAAAGAAAACATCTACGAGATGACACCAGAAGTATCTAATCACTACTTCCAAGCGATTCCGAAAATTGCAAGGGCAATCAAACAGGAGTTTGAACCAATTGGGTTAAACCTCCTGAACAACAACGGTGAAAAAGCCGGACAATCCGTGTTCCATTACCATATGCATATCATTCCGCGCTACGGAAAAGGCGATGGCTTTGGTGCCGTATGGAAATCACATCAAGATCAATACACGTCAGAGGATTTAAAAGACATTTCTTCTGCTATTCACACACGGCTTACCTCATCTTAACAGATGAGGTTCAGCGTGTAGACAAACCCTCGCATTCGTTGTCAGCTCTTTCGCGCTGGTGCTCACGAATGTCAAATTCGCTCCGCTCCAGTGCTCGAGCTTCCTAGACTTCAAAGGTTTTCTTTCACGCTGAAAAGAAGACAAAGGGCTAAAATAAAGATCATTTTAGCCCTTTGTCAACAATATGCACCTCATCTTAACAGATGAGGTATTTCTTATTTTTGCCCCTTTTCATTGCTTCCATCTCCTAATAGTAAGATATTTTGAACGATTCAAATTTTTTGTCCAAATGCTTCAAATTTGTGATAGGATGGTTTTATCTTTTGATCCATTAACGCGAGAAATAGGGAGAGATTGTGATGAAGCGAACGACGAATTTTAATGCTGGTCCGGCGGCACTGCCGCTAGAAGTGCTTCAAAAAGCACAGGAAGAACTTGTTGATTTTAAACAAACTGGGATGTCTGTGATGGAGCTTTCTCATCGCAGCGGTGAATATGAAGAAGTACACAATAAAGCAAAAGCGCTTTTGGTGGAGCTGATGGACATTCCAGAAGATTATGAAGTCCTCTTTTTACAAGGCGGGGCTAGTCTTCAATTTGCGATGATTCCTATGAACTTTTTACATGAAGGCGAAACAGCTCATTTCATTCAAACAGGCGCTTGGTCTGAAAAAGCATTGTCAGAAGCAAAAGGGTTTGGTCAGACATCTGTGCTTGCTTCAAGTGAAGACGACAACTACTCGTATATTCCAGAAGTAGATGCTTCCGATTTAACAGATGGTGCTTACTTACACATCACATCGAACAATACGATCTTCGGCACTCAGTGGAAAACATTCCCGAACACGTCACTCCCGCTCATTGCGGATATGTCCAGTGACATTCTCAGCAAGAAAATAGACGTTTCTTCATTTGATTTCATCTATGCCGGGGCACAAAAAAACCTAGGACCTTCAGGTATCACGATTGTGATTGCGCGCAAACGTTTATTAGAGAAAGAGAAAAGCAGCACGCCAAAAATATTAAAATATTCAACACACGCAAAAGCCAATTCTCTTTACCATACACCACCGACTTTTGCGATTTATATGCTGTCACTTGTCCTTGAGCATGTCAAACATGCTGGCGGTGTAGAAGCAGCGGAAAAACGCAATGAACAAAAAGCAGGCATTCTCTATGATACAATTGATCAAAGCGGCGGTTTTTATCAAGGACATGCGCGTCCTGACAGCCGTTCGCATATGAATGTCACCTTTACTCTTCGCGATGATGCACTTACGTCATCCTTTGTGGAAAAAGCAAAGCAAGAGCAAATGGTTGGACTTGCCGGCCACCGTTCTGTTGGCGGATGCAGAGCATCTATTTACAATGCGGTCTCAATTGAAGACTGCCAAAAGCTTGCGGACTTTATGAAAAAGTTCCAGCAAGAAAATGAGTAAAAAGGCTTTTCTATAGGGAAATAAATTTGTTATAATAACGAGAAATATAAAGTCATGACTCTTGCAATAAATGATGAGCCATATTATTGGAGAGTCCTATAAGAGCTTAGCAGAGGAGAGCATAGAAATGAAAACAAAAGAATTAGTGATTATGTCATTGCTTGCAGCAATGGGAGCTGTTTTGCATACGATTTTCCCGCCCATCTTTTTCGGAATGAAACCTGATATGATGCTGGTCATGATGTTTTTAAGCATCATCCTTTTTCCAAAGGTACAGCATGTCGTCGTGATTGCGCTAGTGACTGGCGTCATTTCTGCATTAACAACGGGATTTCCAGGCGGACAAATTCCGAATATGATTGATAAGCCAGTAACAGCCTTTATCTTCCTAGCCCTTTTCCTATCTTGCTTGAAGATAAAGAACAAAGTGGTGCTGACCGCTGCGTTAACTGCGATTGGAACGATCGTATCCGGTGTGATTTTCCTATCTGCCGCTTTACTGATCACTGGACTGCCAGCTGCATTACCGGCACTTCTTGTGGGCGTGGTCCTGCCAGCAGCCGTGATTAATACCATTGCTATGGTATTTGTCTTCCCAATTGCCCAGTCCATTTTGAGACGTGCAAGAATGATAGAAGTTGCTTAACGAATAACCGAACCTCTTCATGATAGATGAAGAGGTTTTTTTCATGCTTTTATAAAAGAAAAAGGGTCAGCAGCAAAATGAGGAGCGAAATCCCTGCACCTGCCGCACACACAAGTGCTTTTTGCTTTAAGACATGTTTTGGCGGATAAGACCCTGCATACCCAAGCTGTCTTGCATAATGAATTGAACCAACTGTAAAAACGATGCCGATACACATAAAAACGAACAGAAAGACAGACAACCTTCTCCCCTCCCTTTTCTTCAAAAGTATGCTAAAATAAAGCAAGCTATGTATGGAAGTTCAATGAAGCTGATCGTCAGCTCAGAGAGAACATGCGAATGTGTAAAATTTGACTAGAGGTGATTTGAATGGCTAGTGGACGTTCTTTATTAACAGGATTATTTGTAGGCGGTCTCCTCGGAGGTGCGGCAGTGCTCCTGACGACTCCCTCTTCTGGCAGAGATGTGCGTGGAAAGATGAAAGATGGCTATGACAAATTCGAAGATACGCTGACAAAATTAAAAAGAGATGGACAAGCTTTAAAAGAGCAAATTGTGGAAACAGCAAAAGAAAGCGCAGAGGTGATTAAAGAAGTCGGGTCTGAATTGCAAACATCGATTCAGCAATGGCGCGAAGAAATCAAACCTCATCAACAGGACTTACAAAAGGAAATTCAGGAAATTGAGGAAAAGCTCAAACAACTGGAGAAAACCTTACAAAACTAATATACTCACAAAAAAATATTCGTTTACAAAAGTGTGCGGGGTGCGTATCCCGCACTTTTTTTGTTGAAAAAAGGTTATTTTGTCAATGTTTTTCATGACTTTTAAAAATTCTTGAATTTTCAGCTTTATTAATCTTTATTTTATTGGCATAATAGAATTACAAGAAAAAGAGAAGTAGGTGAAATGGATGAATCATTCGGAACAGCCTTTCGATGTAAAAGAAGCACTTTTATTCAGTCAAAGAATGGCCCAATTGAGCAAAGCTCTTTGGAAATCCATTGAAAAGGACTGGCAGCAGTGGATCAAACCGTATAACCTAAATATCAATGAACATCATATTTTGTGGATTGCGTATCAATTAAAAGGAGCTTCAATATCAGAAATTGCAAAGTTTGGCGTCATGCATGTATCAACGGCGTTTAACTTCTCCAAGAAACTGGAGGAACGAGGATTTTTAAAATTTTCTAAAAAGTTAAACGATAAACGCAATACGTATATTGAGCTAACGCCAAAAGGCGAAGAGACATTCCATAAACTACTCGAAGATTATGACCCGGCCCGAACTGGTATTGTCAAAGGCGCACAGCCGCTTCATGACATTTACGGAAAGTTCCCTGAGATTTTAGAAATGATGTGTATCATCCGAAACATTTATGGCGAGGATTTCATGGAGATTTTTGAGAAATCGTTTTCAAACATTGAGAAGGACTTTTTGAATGAGCGAGGAAAAGTCACGAAAAAGACTGAAGAACTTGAAGACTCAGCAGACGCAGCAGAAAAAGCGGCTAAAACAAATCAAATTGTTTAATGATCTTTATAAATTCATTCATTAGCGGCTGAAACAGCCCTTGATCATGCAAAGCAAATATCGTCTCATGAACATCCAGCTTTTCAATTAACTGTCCCGCAAAGAGCGCAAGGAGATCGTCAAACATGACGTAGCCTTGTGCTTTTTGCTTATCCATTTCCTCTGAAAGCTCAGCACAAATACGCTCAATTTCCTCTGCCTCTTCTTTCGATACACGCTGCCTGATCAATAACGCATAATATGGATAACGGCTCATATCGGCTGTCGTCAATAAAAGTTCCATATAATATTCAAGCTGGCTCATTCGTTCCTCAATACTCATGTACGTTCCCTCTTTCTCTTAGTCCTTCTATTTTAGCCGAAATTACTCATTGACGAAAGAGACGAACCTCCCCCTTCTGTTCTTTTTTCTTGAAAAACCCAAAGTTTCCTCTCTTTATTCCATTTGAAGGCAGCATTTTATTTTTTTTCATCAAAACCATTGATTTTTATCCTCAGGAAGAGTAAATTATCTTGAGATATTCAATTCGATTTTTAGATTGGAAGGATGAAAAATGAATTGTTGGAAGACCATTAATCTTGAAAAGGATTATGGTTATACGAGAATGATGATTTCAGCCATAAGTCTTGCTATCCTTTTTTTCATTATGGCATTTTTATGTTTTCAACTGACTCATCCTGAAACGAGGCTAAGCAGCCATAACGCACCGCTATTTGCCGTGCTCTTACTTGTGACATTGCTTGTCCACCGTGTGGTTCACCTGATCCCAGTGATGAAAAACAAGAAAAAAATGACGCTATTTATGAAACGAAATTGCTGGCAGCGCGTGCCTAAGAAAGTGATGCTCTTTTCACTTCTCAGCCCGTTTTGTGTCATCTCACCGGTTTACTTTGTGTTAGGCGTGGCGTTTCCCATGTACGCACACTATTTTATCATCATCGCAAGTATACATGCAGGCTATTGTTTGCCTGACTTTTTATTTGCATGGAAGCTGCTCAAAGCACCTAAATCCTGCATCATCGATCAAGCTCAAGACGAGTTTGATATTTTAGTTGACCAAACTTCCTCATCATGAGGTTTTTAAGCCAACTTCTATCTTTTTCATAAAAAATTTGGTAATGTAGTATGGGAATAGCATAGAGAGGGGGGATCTCCGATAGTTTTATTTTACTTCATCGTCTTTGCCGCGTTTATTGTGTATTCAATAAACAGGCTTACTAATACATTATGCCTTGTCAGAGAGATTCCTGAAGAACGGCAAGATAAGGTGTTTCGCTTTATCAATGTATCGATACTGATCTTACTTATCTCATCATTTGTTGAAATTACCATTTCTATTTAAGATCAAAGCAAAAGCTGCCAGTTTGAGGGCAGCTTTTTGTGTATATGTTAATTAGCAAATCCAAGATGCACCGATGATGATTAATAAGATGAATAATACGACGACTAGTGCAAAACCGCCTGCAAAGACTTCTCCTCCCATGTGAAAACACCTCCTGCCAGTTCTTCCTCTGTTCTAAGCTCAGTGTATGCAGAAAAATTAAAAACGTTTAGGCACCTGTCATCGTTTGAAAAAAGAACCGCCCTTACGCACGGCAGGACGGCTCCCTTCTGTCACAGCGATTTAATTAGTAAAGATATGCTGCACCAACGATGATCAGCAAAATGAATAGCACGACCAATAAAGCAAACCCATTAGAATATCCTGCTCCCATATAATTCAGCCTCCTTTTTGTGATCAATATATGTGTATGTCGCGCGCAATTTTTTGACTAGACGAATGCCCTTCCATTTGCATTTCTTTTTACAGCATGTCACAATATGTTATGATACAAGCAATGATAAATAAATTGGAAAGATTAGGAGTGTTTTTTGAATGAAAAAAATGGCTTTAGCAGCTGTAACAGCAGTAAGTGTTTTAACTCTTGGCGCATGCAGTAGCGGTGATAAAGATGTGATCGCAACAACAAAATCAGGAGATGTCACAAAAGGAGAACTTTATACAACTCTTAAGAAACAAGCAGGTGGAGATGCGCTAAATCTACTTGTTCAACAAAAGGTTCTTGCTGACAAATACAAAGTATCCGATAAAGAAATCGATAAGAAATTGGAAGAATATAAAAAGACACTTGGTGAAGATCGTTTAAAACAGCTTCAAGATGAATTCGGTAAAGATTACATCAAAGATCAAGTGAAATATGAGCTGCTGACTCAAAAGGCTGCCAAAGCTAACATCAAAATCACTGATAAAGAAGTAAAAGCATATTATGATGACCTTAAAGGAAAAATCCGCGCAAGCCACATTTTAGTAGCTGATAAGAAAACAGCTGACGAAGTGGAAAAGAAATTAGATAAAGGTGAAAAATGGGATGCCCTTGTCTCTGAATATTCAACTGATACCGCTTCAGCAGCACAAGGCGGCGATGTAGGCTGGTTCGCAAAAGAAGGTCAAATGGACGAGAACTTCAGCAAAGCTGCTTTCAAACTAAAAGTAAATGAAATCAGCAAGCCAGTGAAATCCCAATTCGGCTACCATATCATTAAAAAGACCGAAGAACGCGGTAAATACGATGACATGAAAGCAGACTTGAAAAAAGAACTGCTTGACCAAAAACAAGCAGACACAAATGAAATCCAAAACATCTTAAACAAATTGGTAAAAGATGCTGATGTGAAAGTAAAAGATAAAGAGCTTCAAAAAACGTTCAAAGAAAAATCTGAACAGCCTGCACAAAATCAGCAGACACAACAAAACCAGTAATCACAAAAAACCCCTCTGCCGTAATCGTGCAGAGGGGTTTTTGTATGACGAGATTAAGCAATCGAATGATCTTCATGTGCCGCAGTATCCTGTGCTCTTTTCACCTGCTGATCCTGACGTCTGCGCTCTCTTTCCTGTTCCATTCGCTCGATAAATATTTCTCCTTCCTTTTCAATAAAGGATTGATCAATTTCTTGCTCCTCTTTGGCTGTTGTCATTAATTTATACGCACAGAAAATAATGCCGATAATACATGCATACACCCACCACGGAAAAAACAACATTTTTTCATCGCCTCCTTTTCTTAAGGACATTCCTCTCTTCCTTTGTGTTACATGCTTATGCGAAAAGAAGACAAGTTATGAAAAAAAACGCCCGCATAAACGGACGTTTTGACATGATTATTCGTGATGGAAGGTTGGTTTATAAAACGAACGATTCTCAAGTGCAAAAATACGTTCTGTATATTCTCCTGGTTTCACATGCTCAAGCGCACGATCCATCATGTTCATTTTCGCATCTAAATTATCAATATAGTGGAGAATTTCAGCTTCTTTCACCATTGGTGGTTTCGGGCTGCCCCATTCTCCTTTTCCGTGATGACTCAAGACTAAGTGCTGTAAAATGAGAATTTCTTCTGAATCAATGCTAAGCTCTTCCGCAGCTTTCGCAATTTCTGTCACCATAATGGAAATGTGGCCAATTAAATTGCCTTCCACTGTATATGTGGTGGAGACTGGACCCGAAAGCTCTTTGACTTTCCCTAAATCATGAAGAATGATGCCTGAATATAAAAGGTCTCGATCTAGTGATGGATATAGGTCAACAATGGATTTAGCTAAATGCAGCATGGACACGACGTGATAGGCGAGTCCAGAGACAAATTCGTGATGATTTTTTGTCGCTGCTGGATAATCAGCAAATTCCTGTCCGTATTTCTTCAGCAAATGCCTTGTAACGCGCTGAATATTAGGGTTTTTCATATCAAAGATATATTGCATAATCGTATCCATCATATCGTGTTTTGGAATAGGAGCTGTTTCGAGAAAGTCATCAATTCGAATTTGCTCGTTTTCAGCAACAGGGCGTATATTCCTAAGCTTCAGCTGATTCCTCCCGCGATAATGATGAATGTCGCCTACTACCTTCACGATGGTTTGCGGGCCATAGGTGATTTCATCATTCTGCTTTGCATCCCATAGTTTCGCCTCAATATCTCCACTTTGATCTTGAAGAATGAGCGTTAAAAATGGTTTGCCATTACTTGCAATCCCTTTAGTAGATGATTTAATTAATAAATGCAGGTCAACTTGTTCGCCGACATCATAGGTCATGATCCCTTTAGCCATTCAATAAAAGCTCCTTCCATGTTTCTGCTCATATAAGTATAACATAAGTCATTATTTGTCAATCATTCAACTGCTAAACTCGTAATCTGTCCATGTTCTGCTGCCTGCGCCATATGCTGATGACAGGTGAAATAAAACAGCTGTGTTTCAAAACGCGTGAGTTCATTCATCAGCTCCAGCACTCTTCCTAGACGAACATGATCAAAATGAACGAAGCTGTCATCCATCATAAACGGAAGCTGACATTCCTGCTGATGAGACAAGGCGAGTGCAAAACGAATGGCCAGATAGACTTGTTCACATGTTGCCTGTGAGAGCTCCTCTGGGCGGAATATTCGTCCATCCATCCTTTTCAAGATCAGCCGGTCATCCTCGGGTGAAAATAAAATGGCTTCATATCGATCATTCGTTAACGGCTGAATAAAGCGGGAGGCTGTTTGCAGCAGAGCTGGCAGCCTTTTTTCTTTATGTTCATTCAATTTTTCTCGAATGACGGAGCGAACAAGCTGAATTGCCGCCCATTTTTTCGCAAGGTGCTTTGCCTGCTCCTGCTCAGCTGCAAGCTGATGAGTCAAATCAGACACCGTACCCGAAGCTTCTATTTGCCGGATTTCCACTGCTCGTTCTGCCAGGCGTTTTTCCATATTCGCCGCATTCAATTGTAAGTTATTCAAGTGCTGCTTCGCTTCCGCACACTCCTCTTCAAGAAAACGCAATCCTTTGCGAACAATCGATTCTTCCTCATTAAAACAGCCGCTTCTATGAAGCTCTTGATTCAGCTGCTGCAAATGGGAAAGCCGTTCCCGATATTCTTTCGATAGATGAGAAAGAATTTGGTAATCTTTTTTGGACTCTGCCTCTACTTGACAAAAAAGCGCGTCCATTTGTTTTTCGTAATAGTCAATTTCCCCTTCTAGCGTCGTGAGCTGCTGCTTCACATGTTGAATCGATACATCCAATGTCTGACGTTCTTTTTCTCTTTTCGCCTCATCTTTCAATATCTCTTGAAAGGCCGAGATATGCTCTTGAATGGTGCCTTCCTTTCGTTGAAGAAGACTGCTTAACGCTTCCACTCTGTGCTCATAGTTGGATTGCTGGCCGGCAAGCTCGTCTATTTCCCGGCTAAGCTCCTCATATCCCGCTGTATCCGTTTTTAATTGCTTCAGAATAAGGAAGGCTTCTACAAGGAAAGAAAGCTCTGAGGACAAGCCCAGCTGTCTTTTCTTTTCCTCTACTTGGTGCTGGACAGGTTCCAGCTCCTTCTCCCAGTCTTCATATTGCCGGATGATCCTTTCGTACAAAAGCTCCTTCTGCCTCACAAGCGTTTCAGCTGAAGCTTCCTGTACTTGGAAGGAATCGAATGTTCCCCCGCCGCTTCCCTGTTTCACCTGTGTCGATTTCAAAAATGGGTAAATAGCAAAGAAGACAAAAACAGAAAATCCCGCAAATAAGAAAGTAACCCACCACTCTGTTAAAAAGAAGAGGACAAGCAGAAATGCAGCATCGAACATCACCATCACAGGAAATAACCACGCCCGGGAATGAGCCTGTTTCTCTTTTGCTCTTGTCCCCCAAGTTTCCACTGTACTATGTGGTTTGGCCTGCTGTTCTTTTAACCCTTTTAAAGCGGTTTCCGCTTCTTCCAGCTCATGTCTTGCATGATCAAACCGGTCATCCAGCTGTGCCTTTCTGTCCATTAAACGAACGTATTGGCTGACAGCCTCCTTTAATTCCCACTCAAATTCAAGGGAGTCGTCGATCTCATCGAGCTTGATTGAACGCTGCCACTTCAGCTTCGCTGCGGCTTCGTCCATTTTTTGTTTCAATGAATCACGTTCTGCTTTACATTCTGCTAAGCGATTTTTGACAAGTTCAGCATGAGATGATTCATCAACGACACGCTTCATCTCCAGTAACGTATCCTTGTCATGAAGCGGTTGAATTTGGGCCAGCGAGGTTTGCATATGATCTAATTTTTGCTTTAGTGCAGCCATTTGAGCCTTTTTCGGGTGAAGGTGTGATTCTAATTTATCCAATTCATGCTCTGTTTCTGCTTTAAAGCGTTTGACTCGTTCTGGATAACGGGCTAATTCTTTTTTTAACTCCATCTTCTTCTCTATCATGGGATAAAGTTGAATGTGTTCAGTTAACTGCTGAATCTGTTCTTCTGTCTGCTTCATTTCCTTTTGAAGCGCTGCGATAGTCTCTATTAATTCAGAATGCTCCCGTTTTTTTTCTGTATAACGGCCTTCTGCCAATCTAGCTTGTTTCAGCTGGCCAGTCAGCTCTTTTAAACGATCAAGCTGCTGGTTTAATTCCGGCTTACGTCCATTTGGTTTAAACAGCTGCTCCTGCTGCTTAAGCAGCCTGCTATCCATCTTGGAAGCCGCATCTGAGCCAAATAAACTTGAGAAAAGGAGGAATTCACCGATTTGATCTTCGTTTAAGGCTTGGACATTTTGCAGTCCAAACACATCAAATGAATAGATTGATTGAAATAATCTGCGATCCGTTCCCTTTAAAAGAGTGCGTAGAAATGCTTCGTCTTTCACTTCACCATTCGGTAAAAACACCTGTGCTTGACCGCCTCGATCAGACGATCTCTCAATGTGAATGACACCTAACTCCTCATCTAAGCAAGTGAGGGACCCGCCATAGAAAGATCCTTGTTTCGGCTTGTACATCTTGTTTTTAGAAAAACCAAATAACATCGACTCAATAAACGCCTTCAATGTCGTTTTCCCCGATTCATTCAGGCCGTAAACAAGCTGAAAACCGTCATCAGAAAAGTGAAAGGTTCGATTTGAAAATTTCCCGAAATTCGCTATATGGAGTGAACGTATTTTCATCATACCTCTCCTTTTCTCATAATTGTTTCAGCTGTTCCGTCAGCAGCCTTTGTGCTTCTTCTTTTATATCCAATTCATCCTCTTGTGTGAGCGCTTTTCCTGACTTCCTGTAGGTTGGGTGACGCTTGATCGGGGAAAGCAGCTCTTCATATGACTCAAACTGAGCAATTTCTGCCGTTAGTTCCTTCAAAAAGGAATCTTCTGGATAGATCACTTCTTCGTTTGTTCGGCAGTCAATTGACATCACCCAAACAAACACATCTTCATCTTCCTCTTGCTCATGAAAAACAGTCATCAGCTCCTCGAGGGCCTCAAGCTGCGTATGCTCAAGGTAAGAAGGCGCATCACCAGTCAATTCAATTCTCACAAAATGAGGAATGCCGTCCTCTTTCAGTTCATTGATTTTGCTTTCCACAAGTGTGACAAGGTCCGTCATATGAGCCGTTTCTGTGATGTCTATTGCCAGTTTCTCAAAGATGATATCTGCACAGCTAATAAAATCCGCTGCCCGTGAATCTTCGGAGAGTTGAATCAAGTAACAGCCTTTTTCTCCCGTTTCTTTTATATGTCTGCCCTGGACATTACCAGGGTAAATAATATATGGGTCTTCATGCAGAAGGGCTCTTTTATGTATATGTCCGAGCGCCCAATAATCGAAATCCCGCGCTATAAGCTGCTGAAGCTGAAATGGGGCATATGCATCATGTCCTTCTTGTCCGGCTAATGTGCCGTGAAGCATCGCAATGTGATAGGCAGCATCTGTCATTTTGACATAATGAGATGTCATATTTTCATAGACAGCCCGCTCTTTGTAGCTAAACCCATAAATACTCGCGATAAGCTGATCCCCTCGATAATAGGAGAGCTCACTTGGTGTACTGCTCGTAAAGACATGTACATTCTCGGGCCACTCAATCGGTGTCCATTCACCGCCTAAATGATCATGATTCCCATAAATAATAAAGACTTCAATCCCGTGTGTTTGCAGTCTTACAAACTGGTTTCTTAAAAACAGCTGTGCTTTCAAGCTGCGATTGGATTCATCAAATAAATCTCCGCTCAGCAGCACAAAGTCTACTGCCCGCGCAACGGCGAGATCAAAGATGTTCTCAGCACTTTGAAATGTACTTTCTTTGAGCCGCTTAAATATGGAACTAGGTATAGTCGACATTAATGCAAATGGGCTGTCTAAATGTAAATCTGCGGCATGAATAAAGGTGAGCTTAGTCAAACGTCTATCTCCTTGTCCGATACTGTCATTGTCCATATTTTATCATGCCATTTTTACGAATGCACGTTCTATCACTCTCATTCTAAAAAACACATTTTTAAGGGCTAAAAAAGAGGTTTTGACTTATTCCATGTTTAATTACATTAAAAAAGAGAGGAAAGGAAGATGAGGCATGGAGAAGACATACTTTTTAACCGTATTTGACCGGTCGGGTGAGACTTTATTAAATGAAAAAATCACAGCGGATAGTGACGAGAAAGCAAAGGAATTAGGACGTCATCGCTTAATGGAACAGCAATACACAAAGCATTCTCATCGACTCGTTGATCAAGCAGGCAAGCTGCTTTTATTTGAACGTTAAAAAAGCCGGCTTTTGCCGGCCTCATGTTCATTTATGCTTTTTGAAAGACTGGTCGTCTTTTTTCTAAAAAGGCCTGTATACCTTCCTTGTGATCATGACTTTTTCTCAGTCTTGCCTGTGCTGCTCTCTCTTTTTGAAGAACTGATAAGAGCTTTGATTCTGACTGCTGGAAATAGATCATCTTTGTTTCGATAAAGGCTTGAAGCGGCATGTTCATAAACGGCTTCACACACACTTTTTGGTACGTATCGACCTCATCCTGAAACACCCCGTCTGCAAGGCGCAGCTTTAACGCTTCTTCAGCTGGCAGCTTTTGTCCGCTCCAAATCAATTGTTTAGCGGTTTGCTCACTGACTCTTTTTGTGAGGAAAAAATGCCCCCCGCCATCTGGTATTAATCCTACTCCATTAAAATTCATGGCGAGTTTTGCATCCTGATGCATAAACAAGTAGTCACAGCTTAGGGCAAAGCTAAAAGCGAGGCCTGCTGCTGACCCGTGGACAAGCGCAATCGTCACTTTTTTCATACCAGCTAGAGAAAGTGTAATTCCCTCGATCAAATCCATCACACGATGAAAATCTTCTTCACTTTCCTGCTTGAGCATCATCCCAATATCTCCGCCTGCTGAAAATCCTTTTCCCGCTCCCTTGATGACAACGACTTTTGCGCTGCTTTCCTCCGCTGCATCACATGCTTCTTTGAATTCAGTAAACATGTCCACATGAAACGAATTATAAGCTTCAGGCCTATTGAAAACGATTTCAAAAACATCCCCGTCTAACTGACAATTGATATATGTCATCATCCATCCCCCTTTTCTTTAAAAGCTCATAACTTACTTCCATTTCCATCAAGTAAAACCTTTTTCTCTAAATAAAAAATTTCAAGATCAATTGATACTAAAATAAGCATAATGATTGAAACAAGAAATATATTTTTATATAGTAAAAAAAGAAAGAAAATAAATTTGAAAGGAGGAGGATGATTGATCAGATGTTCCATCATGATATTGGTTAGCTTCATCGTCATGTTTTCTCCTTTTTCAAATGTCGTTTTTGCTTCACAGGCAGAAGCGAGCACACCTAGTCTTATTTCTCCATCCATCTATGATGAAGAAATCAATGCTGTGAAGACACCATCATTTTCAAAAAAACATGCCTCATCCATTCTGTTGAAGGACAGATTATCAATGGCGGATTCTAAAGCTTTTCTGTTAAAGCCTGCCCCATCAGCTGCATTATCCATTGATCTATGTTTTTTGGAAATGAAGTGTGCAATCCCCGTTATGTATCAATCTAATTACCTCTACTGATTCATTTTATTTCATCCGTATGACTATATGAAAAACACAACCTATCAAATTCGGAGGGATAAAATGAACATTAAAGAGAATGATCTTCCTGGGATCGGAAAGAAATTTGAAATTGAAACGAGAAATAGAGAAAAGATGACGATTGTGATTCATGATGATGGCAGACGGGAAATTTATCGTTTTGACGATGATGATCCAGATGAAGTGCTGTCTACCATTTCTCTCGATGATGCTGAATCCCGGCAAATCGCTGCTATTATCGGCGGTATGGTGTATAAACCTCAGGCATTAGAAACCATTGAAATGGCCTTCAATGACTTGATTATTGAATGGTTTAAGGTGGAAAAAGGTGCAAAAGCGGTTGGACATACACTCGGTGATTTAGATGTGAGACAAAATTATGAAGTGACCGTGATTGCGATCATTAAGCATACAAATGAAAAATTACTCAACCCTGGTGCCGATTCGATTATTCAAGCAAATGATACGATGGTCATTTCAGGCGAAAGAAAACACTTGAAGCGATTGGTACGTGATTTTCTTTCTAGAGGGGGAGAGTGATGAATGGATCATTTAGTCTTTGAAGTTGGGACGGCGCTTATTCTTATCGCCATCGCCAGCTTAATCGCCAATAAAATTAAATTTTCTATCATCCCTTTTCTCATTGTCCTCGGAATGATTGTTGGGCCGCATGCTCCAACCATCGGGATCATTGATTTGAAATTTATCGAAAGCACAGAGATTATTTCGTTTTTTGGCAGAATGGGCGTCCTGTTCCTTCTTTTCTATCTTGGACTTGAGTTCTCTGTCGGAAAGCTCATTAAATCGGGTAAATCCATTGCAGTCGGCGGATCTATTTATATTTTGATCAACTTCAGCTTAGGATTGCTCTACGGTTTTATCACAGGGTTTGGATTCCTTGAGATTCTCATTATGGCAGGGGTGATCACCATTTCATCCAGCGCCATTGTGGCCAAAGTCCTTGTCGATTTGAAACGGACGGCGAATCCTGAAACAGAGTTAATTCTAGGGATTATTATGTTTGAGGATATTTTCCTTGCCGTTTATTTATCCGTCGTATCAGGTCTTGTTCTTGGAGATGCTACTACTGTTGGCGGTGCCTTATTATCAATTTTAATCGCTTTTGGTTATATGATGCTTTTCTTTATCATTGCGCGGAAGCTGCCAAAACTATTAAACAAGTTGTTTGATATCCGTTCGAACGAAGTGTTCATCATTGTGATTTTTGCGGCTTTGTTCTTTGTCGCTGGTTTCTCAGAAACGATTCATGTAGCAGAGGCTATTGGGGCTCTCTTACTTGGTCTTGTTTTCTCAGAAACAGAGCACTCTGACCGCATCGAGCATCTCGTGGTTCCGTTTAGAGATTTCTTTGGAGCGATGTTCTTTTTCAGCTTTGGTCTCAGTATCGATCCATTTACATTAGGTGATGCCTTCTGGCTTGCAATCGGCGCTGTGATTCTTACCTTAATTGGAAACTTCACTGCAGGAATGTTTGCTGGACGGAGAGCTGGATTTTCTCATAAAGCCTCTTCTAATATTGGATTAACCATCGTATCGAGAGGAGAGTTTTCAATCATTGTTGCCGAGCTTGGCATTGCGGGCGGGCTTGCCGCTACTTTGAAGCCCTTTGCTGCATTGTATGTCTTAATCCTTGCGATCTTAGGACCGCTCGTAACGAAAGAATCTAAGAAAATCTATCAAATCCTAAACAAAATCTTCAAATGGAAACCTGATAAACCAAAAGTAAAAAAAGAAACGACGATCTAATGAAAAAGGGCCCTATGCTTGGGCCCTTTTTATGTCTTATTCAAATTGCTGAAATGCTGTTTCTTGTTTGACTGGCGCTTCCTCGCCCCCGCGAATGGTTTGAATCACTTTCTGGTTGCGGTTAATCGATAGTTTTAAATTGGTCGCCGCTGTTCCGTGAGAATGATTAAGATTCGTGAATGTAAAGAAATGATTTGAGCGCTTGTCTTTGAACACAAGTCTGAAATCGTCTGTCACTCTAAAATGTTCATCACTTTCCCATTCAATCAAAGATTCATATGCGCTAAACCATTCAGGAATATTCGGTCTGTACCCTGTAGCTAATACAGCATGATCTACAGTTATGCTTTTTTCTTTCTTCAGCTGCCACTGTCTGAGGTGCAGCACCAAAGGCTGATGCTCTCCTATTTGAATCGCTTCAAGCTCGGTCATTGGCTGAATGAGCACAGATGGCTCCTCACCTGAAACGGAGCGATGATACAACTCCTGATAAATGCGCGAAAGCGTTGATGCATCAATGCCATTTCTTAATCCAGTCAGCCTAGGCAATGTGTTCATACGTTCTTCATAAGGAAGCGAATGAAAATACTCGACATACTTTGGTGTGAAAAGTTCTTGGCCAAGTTCTGCCGTCTCCAGCTCTCTAAATTCACTAGAACGCGTAAACCATGAAAGCTGCTGTCCTTTCTTTTGATGCTGAAGCAGATCTAAGAAAATTTCAGCTGCACTCTGCCCTGAGCCGATTACCGCCACCGACTCAGCTTCGTGAAGTGCTTTCTGCTGATCTAAATAACGGCTGCTATGGGTCACATATGGGTATGCTGCTTCAGGCACATCGACTGGAGTCATTGGTTTGCTTCCTGTGCCTAACACGACATGCTTTGCACGATACTCAGAAAGCGATCCATCGTTCAGCCGTCTGACTTTCACAAGGTAGCCGTCTTGGCAGTCCGTCACTTCTTCTACCTTCATCCCAAACTGACAGCTGTCTAATTCTCCTGCCACCCATGATAAATACTCATTAAATTCTCTCCGCGGGATATCAAACTGCTCAAATGTATAGAACCGGTGAAGTCTATTTGATTCATGTAAATAATTTAAAAATGTATACCTGCTCCTTGGATTCGCCATTGTGACAAGGTCTGCTAAAAAGGAAACTTGCAAATCCGTTCCTTTGATCAGCATACCAGGATGCCAAGCAAACTCAGACTCTTGTTCAAAAAAACAGCATGAGACATCCTCATACTCCTCTAACAAAGCGGCCAACCCTAAATTGGCGGGCCCAATCCCAATTCCGATCACATCTATCATATGTACACCTGCTTTAACTTTTTATCACTTATATACCCTTTTACAAATGAAAAAAACACTGCGTCATCGCAGTGTTTAAACGTGAGAAACAAATAATGATTCAAGGAATTGAATTTTCTCTTCTGTATAGTGTTCATACCGGTCATTATACGATTTTGGATCTTTTGGATTGGCATACTGCGTAATTTTTCCTGACCGTGGATCAATGAATTTACTTGCTGCACCGCACCCAATGCCAATGATTGTCTGTACTTCTTCCATGATAATGATATTATACAAGCTTTCCTGTCCATCTAATGAATACCCGACATTTTCGAGATTTCCCAAAATATTTTTTTGTCTATATAAATAATACGGGTGATATTGATGTGCTTTCGTCCAAGTGACCGCTTCATCCATCATACGTGTGATTTCTTCTCGGTCTGCTACTTGGTATTTCTCCTTATTGCGCGTCATCTCAGATGCTCTTTTAAAGGAGAGTGTATGCACAGTCAAAGATTCAGGCTTGAGCTCTTCAGTCTGCTGCAAGGAGTGTTGAAATTCTTTGAGCCCTTCTCCCGGCAATCCAATGATTAAATCCATATTGATATTATTCATGCCGTACTGTCTTGATAAGTGATACTTTTCAATCGTTTCTTCCACACTATGATGCCGGCCAATAGCCTTTAGTGTTTCATTCTCATACGATTGCGGGTTAATGCTAATCCGGTCAATATTGTAGCGGTTTAGCACCTCTAGCTTATCAGGTGAAATCGTATCAGGACGACCTGCTTCGACAGTCACTTCCCGTATATGCTTCACATCAGGGAACGAGCGATACATTTCTTCATACAGCAAATCCATTTCTTCCGCTGTGATGCTCGTTGGCGTGCCTCCGCCAAAGTAAACGGTCGTCACTTTGATCCCGTGTTCTTTTAACCATGCGCCCATTTTTTGCATTTCATAATGCAGACCAAACAAAAACGTTCCCACTCTACCAGCTTGTCCTTTAATGGCGTAAGCAGGGAACGTGCAATAAGCACATTTTGTGGGGCAGAAAGGAATGCCAATATAAATACTCACTTCCTGCTGAAGGTCATACAGATCTGGAATGGCTTTAAGCTGACGATCGACAATCTCCTGCATCAAATTGATTTTTTCATCATGAATCAAGTAATCACGCTTTAACGCAGCATGTGCATCTTCCTTTGACATGCCTTCTCTCAGCATCTTATGAAGCAATTTCGTAGGACGTATTCCTGTGAGAATCCCCCACTTTTGTGTCATTCCTGTGTGCTCCTGAAGCAAGTGTAAATAAACAGACAGCACTGTGTTTTTGATTTGCTTCCAGCGCTCCTTATCGTTCAAGCTCTCTGGGACATCCCGCGAAAAACGACTGGTGATGTCTGATCCATCGATATGACCAGATGCTTCCACCATTCCATTTTCTTCTTTCCAACTAACTTCCATGACCAAACCATCATCCAATTCACCTGGATCAAACATCACTTCACTATCTTCTTCAAATAAATTGGCTATATTGACAAGCGGGCGATGAAATCGTTCATCTGACAGCCCTTTAATTAAAATTCGCATCATATCACCTTTATCTTCAAACTTGTTTCATTTTACAAAATTCATGTAGGAAAAGCAATGAAGGGAACAAGACGAAGGCCCTGTCATTTCTTGATTGACAAGGCCTTCACTGTATTATCTCTTAATATCGAATTGATGTAAAAATCCTTCTCTTTGCTGCATTCTAAAGTATTCCTTGATCATATAAGCCACACCCTGTTCATCATGCGAGCGCGTCACCCAATCGGCTTTACGCTTGACATCATTGGAGGCATTGCCCATAGCAACACCTAAACCAGCCAATTCAAGCATTGGAATGTCATCTGTTCCATGACCAATGACGACCGTATCTTCTAAAGTAAAACCGAGTGCAGAGGTTAAAAGAGAAAGTCCCGCTTCTTTCGAAACCCCTTTGCATACAATATTCATTTTCTCATCACTGATCCTAATAAGGTCAACAGATGGAAATGCTTGTTGAATGGTCCTGTGAATCTCAGGCTGAAGCTCCGCGGTCGAATATACTTCAATCACTGGTGTACTGACCGGTTCATCCATCAGCATATCACTTAACGATTCAACAAATTGAACGGGATAGAAAATTGGATCAGACGGATGAATTAACGTCTTGCCCATCAGCTGAGACTGCGTTTTCTTCCGGTTGCCGATCGAGAATTTTTCATGCAGCAAGCGGACATTACAATCGAAGCTTTCAAGGATTTGCACAAGATTAAATGTCTTTTCTTCCGTTAATTTCTTCACATGAAGCGGCTCATCGAGTTTATCGGCGATAAATGCACCACTATGCGTCACAAGGGTTGATGTTGGAATCTTCAACGCCTTGGCAATTTTTTGAGCGGAACGAAAATGCCGGTTGGTGACAATTGTCACATAAACCCCTTTTTTCTTAACATATTCCACAGCTTCTTTTGTAGCGGAATGGATTTTACCATTGGAACGAAGTAACGTCCCATCTATATTGAGTGCAAGTAGTTTTTTTGACACTGAGGCATCCCCCTTCTTGATGACTGTACTTACGATGAGGATATGCCCTGGCTTGGTGCTTTAGAACATGCAGTTGAAAGAGCCCCAAGTTATGAATAATTGATAAATAAAAAAAGCCTACCCCTAGGCTTTTTTTTATGTATGGTTTGGATGCGTTACAATGGAGTGATGAAGCTCCCCATGATCCCCTTATCTTTTACACACCAAAGCATTGCTTATATCAGATCCCCTTATGATGCTTTGCGTTTCTCCCAGAAGCGCTTCTCTCTCGTTTGGCTCACCGCCATAAATCCCAAGTGAAACGCACCCAATTGTCCCTTGAGAGCGCCTTTTTGAAAGCACTTTCAATATAAGTATTATCGCAGAATTTATGAGCTTCGACAACCTTTTTTTAAAAGATATTCAGGAGAAAGATAATACAAAAAAGGGCGAATAACATCGCCCTTTCAATTAGTTTTCTTCTGGATTCCCATAAAGCTCTTCAAGTGGCTTCATGATAATTTTATTTAATTCACCGATAAGTACACTCACACGTTGTTCTGCTTCCATCAACTGAGAGATTTTGTCGTGCTGCTGAACAAGAGCAACTGTTTTTTGAGCTTGCTCCACTTCTTCTTGTGTGATCTCTTGACCAGTCATTTGTTTTTGTTGAAGGTTTACTTGAATGTCACGGAAGTTCTCAAACATTCTTTTAGAGGACTCATCCGCGTTTACCTCATCATAAAGATTTCTTAAAGTTGAATATTCTTCGCTATGACGCAATGCTTTTTCAAGGTCATATGCAACATCATAAAGATTTACAGACATGTTATGTCTCCTTTCTATCCGTTATCACCGATATGATCGGCGGACACCACTCCACTATAACAAACTATGGCTTTCGTTTCACATATATACAATGAATTCATCAAAATTTCTCCAGCTTGACTTAGAATAGCGTCACAAAAACAGCCTGGACAGCACCAATCATCCCGCCTAAAAGACCGCCTAGAAATGTAATCATCTTCAGCTCCTTATTCGAGATGCTGACTACAAGCTCTTCCATTTTTTCAAGCGGAAAAAGTTCAATTTGTTCACGAATGATATCTTCAAATTGCAGCTTTGCAAGCAGACCCTCTAAAGCATTTGAAGCCGCTTCGACCCCCTTATCAATCAACACTGGCGCAAAATGTGTTTTAAGGTCATCCGCTACAGCACTGACATATGCTCCAACTGGTTTGTCTAATATCAGCTTTGTAGAAAAATGAGAAAGTAATTGATTTTTCACACTAAAAATAAGTTCCTTCACATTCCATTTTTCATCAAGCTCATGAAGAGAAAATAGCTTCACCTTGTCCCATTCTTGAACAAGTAAATCTGATAAAAATCTTTTTGTTTCTGCGTTTCTTAAGAACTTGATGATTTCGGGATGTACACGATCAATTAAGCTTGAATTCCCTAAAAACATTTGAACCATACTGCCAAGCATTCCCCGTTCTTTCAAGAAATCATCAATCATATTGCCGAGCCTTGCTTTGCCTTCATCACTTTCAAAATAATGAATGCCTCTCTTTAAAATATAATCTGCTGCATCTGGAATTTTTGATGATATTTTGGTTTCCACTTCTACCGGGAGCAATTCAGATAAAGTTTGCTGATTATATGTTTCAAGCAGTGAACTGAGTTTCTGATCAGACCACTGATGGAGCCATCTATCTGCTTTGACGTCAGCCTGTGGAACGCCGAATTTTTCTAGCAGGGTGAATACGGTAATCTCCATATGTGCGCCTTTGTCAATATATCGATGGACTGTACGCAGGAACTCCTGCTTTGCCTCCGATGATTCAAATCGCTTTTGAATACCTTCTGGCGTGAGCAAATGCTCCATAACCATGACACCAACCTGCTTGGCTACTTCGTCTCTTCTTTTAGGGATAAGCCCTGGTGTAAATGGAAGCTGTTTTCCGAATAAGTAATATGGCTTATAAGGCCGAAAAAGCATTTTAATTGCAAGATGGTTTGTCGCTGCTCCTATGACTGCGCCAATAACAATCATAAAGATAAACGTTGTGAATATATTCAAAGTCGTCATCTACCTTTCAAACAACACCCGAAGTTTATTGTTTTGATCTATACGTATTATAGTGGTTGTCAAGTTCCCAAGCAAATGAAGCATGCAGCGAGACATATGATCAAGCGATCTGTCGTAATGATAAAGGAGCGCAAGCTTTATGTAAAATCATAAAAAAATGTTTTTGTGATGGTAAAAAAAGAAGTTGAAAAGAAGGTGTTTTTTAATGACAACATTAGGTATTGTGACCCTTTCTCCGCAGTATGAAGAGGCATTTACACGTGAGCTCGCTAAAGCTGCCCCTTCTTATCGTTTAAAGGTTGTTCGTTTTACACCATTTGATTTAAAGCCGGCTTCAAATTTGATAAAAGGCCAAACATATACGAATGGCCAAGGGTTTGCCGACGCACAATTTCCGATCCCCGACTTGATTTACGACCGATGTCTTTACCGGCATGACGCACAATCTAAAAAAGCAAAACCCATCATGGAATGGCTAAAAAAGTATCCAAAAACGGATTTTTTGAATACCGGCATTTCAAATAAAATGGTGCTATTTGAGGAGCTCCGTCTTCTCTCTTCTTTACAGCCATATTTACCTGGCTGCTCGTTATTAAAAGAGCCCTCAGACCTGATCAATATGGTAAGGGAGAGCGGGGCTGGCGGTTTTTGTAAAATGCAGCCTCTTTCCCAGCAGCATGCAGCATCTACTTACTTCATTTCCTTTGATGGCATATCAACATTCACCGTTCAGCTAAGTTCCAACCAAACCATTACATTTTCTCGTGCGTCAGAGATGGAGCGCTGGTGCAAAAAATATACAGGCCGGTACTTCCTTCAATTTTTCAACACGAATAATCAAAAAGAACTTTTATTCAATGAAATCAGGATTTTTCTTATGAAAGATTCACAAAATCAATGGAAACGCATGGGGATTCACACAAAATCACCTGCAGAAAATAGTCTTTTACGTAATACACAAATATCAAGTCCTGTGATAGGCTTTGAACACTATCTAAATACATTGCAGCCACCCATCAAGGAGCTCCTTTTAGATGATATTGCATCCATTCAAGCATCAATCCCAGCTTATATAGATAAAACCTACTCTCCTTGCTTTGAATTCGCAGTAGACTTACTTCATACAAGTGAAGGCAGACTATTCATATCAAATATCAGATCAAAGCCAGGGCGGTCCGCTTTTTTAAAAGCTTATCCTGAAAAGGAACATCAATTGATTCGTACCATTCTTGAACATGCGCAATCGATGAAGTCTCAACCGAAGGAGGGTTCTTATGAACAAAAATCGCTGCATCATCGCCCCACACCTCACAAGTAAAAAAACAATCCATCTACCCATCCATTATAAACAGAAAGATGCCATCCATTCTCTTGCTCTAGGATCCCGTTTAGTAGATGGCTTCAACATTTCCTATCATCAGCATTCAAATAAAATTTTATTATCTGAAGATCTATACAGAGATGTACTGATTCCTTATCAATCAAAAGCTGAAGTGATCATCATTGACCATACACTTTTTATAGGGCCGTTGATAGGCATTTTCACTGCAGGTTTTGAGCAAAGCACTCAGCCATTAGGAACGAGATCAGAATTTTTCATCAAACTGCTGCATTCTTTCAGGCAGCATGCTGGTTTTGCCTATCTTTTTGGGTCACATTCTATTGATTGGGAAAAAGGAATTGTAGAAGGATTGGTGTATCAGCAAGATTCATGGGTTAAAAAACAGCTTCCCCTGCCTTCAGTCATTTATGACCGGCTTCCAAATAGAAAGGCTGCTCAGTCAGCACTCATTCAAGAAACGAAGAGAAAACTCACCCAAGACTATGATATCCCTTGGTTCAACCCTTACTTTTTTAACAAATGGGAGATTCATGAACAGCTATTAACAGATGAAAAAACATGGTCCTTTCTCCCACATTCTGTACAATTAGATCCCGTGGACGCTCTTAGTAAAATTGAAACACTCCTCCATCTGCATCAAGTTATATACTTAAAACCGACAAACGGAAGTCATGGAGACGGAATTTATCAGTTAAAGAAGGAAAACCACGGAATCACTGTGCACTCAAATTTTGGAAGGGCTATTCCATATGATTCAATAGATCAGTTTGTTCAAAGGCTGCGAAAGGATCATGCAATTCATGATTTTATTGCACAACAAGGCATTGAGCTTCTTCAAATAGACAATCAACCGATGGATTTCAGAGTTCATACGAATAAAAATAAAGATGGTGATTGGACAGTTACAGCAGCCGCAGCAAAAGTTGCTGGAGATCACACCATCACGACTCACCATTTACATGGGGGAACGGTGAAAACACTTTATGCTGTCTTTCCAGAAGAAAAGAAACGTTTGCAGATTTTACAGCAGCTTTCTCATACTGCCATCACGCTTAGCCAGGTGATAGATGAAAAAATGACCGGGCATATTGGTGAAATCGGTTTTGACTTAGGCATTGATCAAGCAGGTGCAATTTGGATGTTCGAAGCCAATTCTCGCCCTGGTCGAGAGATTTTCCAGCATGTCTCTTTGAAAAAATCAGAATGGTTGATCGGGAAAAGAATCATGGATTACGCATCTTACCTTTCAGAAACAGTACTCACCACTTCAAATCACGCCAACGTCTACTGACGCTTTTTTGTCACATGTCAGTGCTCTTAAATTTATGCTTTTTCTATGCTCTTTTCATGAGATGAGATACAATAATATCAAGTTCAAGGTTGTTTCCGTGTTGTCGTGTTTGTTTATTGTTTCATCAATAAAAGCAAGGAGGCAATGATGATATGATTTCTCATTTTCAATGGAAACCCCTTTTTAAGAAAGCACAATTGCCAGGCTGGAAAATATCCTTTTTTCACAATGGTTCGCACTATGAAGGCATCTACCACAAAACAGGTGACATTGAATGGGGATCTCAGCTTCCGCCCCATGAAGTTGAACCAACCTTAAAAGAAGAAATCCACGAATTAATGCTATTCCATGTCTATGATTAAACTGTTTAAGGAGCCCCGCCATGTTAGAAAAATTAAAGCTTGTTTACGGAGACCATATCATCAGCTCACCTACTCATGACAAACAAATTCTTTGGTATCAAACAGACGAAGGCGAAATATTTGGAGTAGACAAATCGGAGCTTACAGCAAGAGAAACACTTCTTCTCAATTCTTTTCTTACACCAATTGATCTAATTCAAAAAGCGCAGACCGAGGATGAACAAAAATGGTTCAGCTATCTTTTTGAAAACAAACCACTAACTGTCCAACATCCCGTCCGTGTTTATTATTTTCAGATGATCCATCAAGAAGAACAAAGACAGCAAATAAAAGAGGCTGTGAATAACAGCCTCGAACATACTCATTTCATATGGACAGGCTCTGAAACAGCTATGCTGATTCAACCAGACGCTACATCAGAAAATATTCAATTAGATCAGTTAAATGATTTGTCTCTAGCCATTACAAGTGATTTTTTAACAGACTCAGTCTTTATACAAGGGCAGATGCATTTGCCAAATGACCATTTACAGATGAGATTATTAAATGAACAACAGCTCTTTTTGCACCATATGAAGCGAGACAAGTTTAGGTCAGGGGTTGCCACATTTTATCAATGTCTGCCATCATTCATTTGTTATGATGCATCCGCCCTCTCTCATGCTATTTCAGATGCTTTTAAAGAAGCGGTCTTTGACCGGGATGTTTACCGCACTCTCATGACCTATATGCAATGTAACTTAAACGCATCCCAGGCAGCAAAAGCGTTATATGTTCACAGAAACAGTCTTCAATATCGAATTGATAAATTTATTGAGCGCACTGGGCTAGATATACGACATTTTTCAGAAGCATCAGCTGCTTATTTAATGATGACTCTACTCGATCTTTCATAAAGAACGAAAGCATGAGCATCATGCCCAAAAATAAAAATAGGATGTTGTGCACGTTGTCCATTTACAGACTCTTCCCCATTTTATACACTTTATTTACTAGTAAAGCGCTTTCAAAAAAAGAGGGACTGGGAGGCTGACATCAAATGGCTGAGATGATGCTGAATCAAATTTATAAAGTGTACGATAACAAGGTAACAGCAGTAGACAACTTTAATCTACATATAGAAGATAAAGAATTTATTGTGTTTGTTGGTCCATCAGGCTGCGGAAAATCAACAACCCTTCGCATGATTGCAGGTCTAGAAGAAATTTCACAAGGAGACTTTCTGTTAGATGGAAAACGGATGAATGATGTAGCACCGAAAGATCGGGATATCGCAATGGTTTTCCAAAACTATGCATTATACCCTCATATGAATGTGTACGATAATATGGCTTTTGGATTAAAGCTTCGGAAGTTTCCGAAAGCAGAAATTGATGAGCGGGTTCGAAATGCCGCTAAAATATTAGGGCTTGAGCAATATTTAGACAGGAAACCAAAAGCACTGTCTGGCGGTCAAAGGCAGCGTGTTGCACTTGGCAGAGCGATTGTACGTGATGCAAAGGTGTTTCTTTTGGATGAGCCGCTTTCTAATTTAGATGCAAAACTCCGTGTTCAGATGCGTGCTGAAATTTCTAAACTTCATCAGCGTCTTCAAACGACATTTATCTATGTGACACATGATCAGACTGAAGCCATGACAATGGCAACCCGCCTTGTTGTTATGAAAGATGGATTTATTCAGCAAGTTGGAGCGCCGAAAGATGTATATGAAAACCCAGAGAATGTGTTTGTAGGTGGATTTATCGGCTCACCTGCGATGAACTTTTTTACAGGAAAGCTCTCTGACGGTACCATTGCGGTTGGAAAAACGCATATTCGTGTACCAGAAGGAAAAATGAAAGTATTACGTAGCCAAGGCTATATTGGAAAAGATGTCATACTAGGCATCAGACCAGAAGATTTTCACGATGAACCAGTATTTATAGAGGCGTCTGAAGGCACAAAAATTAATGCTAACGTAGAAGTAGCTGAATTAATGGGAGCAGAAACGATGCTTTATTCTTCTATCGATGATCAATCGTTTATTGCACGTGTTGATTCTCGTACCGATGTACAGGCCGGACAGTCTATCCCTCTTGCGATTAATATGAACAAAGCCCATTTCTTTGATTCAGATACGGAGCTGCGCATCCGCTCAGCTGAATAAAAAGATATATAAGCAGCGCCATCACTCATTATTGGGTGATGGTTTTTTGTATGTTAACACAACATTTACCATGTTCTTTTCTCGTATGTTTTTTTCGGAAATAACCATAATACTTAGTACAAAGCAGTTACTGCATTGGGTTTCGCCAAGTGGCAAATGACTTGATCATTTCGCTGGTGCGATTCCAGCAAACCCAACCAAAAAATAAATCATATACAAAAAGGAGAATCACATCATGGCAAATTCTAATAGTTCAAACCAATTACTAGTTCCTGGAGCAGAGCAGGCAATCGATCAAATGAAATACGAAATCGCTTCTGAATTTGGTGTAAACCTTGGAGCAGAAACTACAGCTCGTGCTAACGGTTCAGTTGGTGGAGAAATCACAAAACGTCTTGTGTCTTACGCTCAACAAAACCTTGGCGGAACAAAAGCTTAATTTCATATCTGGATCATCGAAGGCACCTCTTATGGTGTCTTCTTTTTTTGTTTTGATTCCTCACCAAACTCCTTTCCATCTCATATCATGTAGTAGAAAGGAGCGGATCTTCATGGACATTATTTCAGGTATGAACTTTGAACTTCTACAATTTGTCGGTATCTCTTTATTATGTGAATATGCTCATAGTATTCGGTCCTTTCACCTTTATAAAAAAAGCATCACATAAAAGTTGTACCATTTTGGGTTCTTTTCACTTATAGTATGTAGTGGAGGGATCGAACAGATGAAAATAGCTCTTTTCGGTGCTCATGGACGTGTAGGACAAGCATTTCTTCGTTTCGTTCAAGTAGATGATCGTTACATGGTTCGTTCATTGATTCGGACAAACCGAGAAGAAATGCTTGCGGGTATGTTTCAAGTCACCGGCAATTCAAGAAATCGTGAAGATGTGCTTGAGACAATCAAAGGAGCAGATATTGTTGTAAGCTGTCTATCAACAGATGGTGATGATACATTATCTGTTTCAATGGAGCATATCGTACAAGCCATGAAGCAAACAAATACATCAAGAATTATTACAATTGGTACAGCAGGTATTTTAAAAGCAAGGCAGCAGCCGGAGCTTTACCGTTTTGAAACAAATGAATCAAAGCGGACCACTTCCCGAGCAGCTAAAGAGCATGCGAAAGCGTTTGAAATCCTTCAATCGACTGATCTAGATTGGACCATTATTTGTCCAACCTATTTACCAGATGGAGAAGTGACACGGTCATATCGCTATGAGAAAGATTTTCTCCCTATAGATGGAAAGAAAATTTCAGTTGAAGATACCGCACACTTTTTATATCAGCAGTTAAATTCGAAGGAATTTGTGCATCAACGCGTCGGCATCGCTTATTGATGATGCAGCCTGTCCAAACAATATAACCAGTAAAAGGTCGAGGACTGAATCCTCGACTTTTTCTCATGCAAATGAAAAGAGCCTCATTCATTTTTGAAGAGGCTCTTTTTTCTGCTATTCATCAGCTGTTTGCAACAGCACCTTTTTGCAGTTCGTACATTTGCGCATAAAGCCCTTCTTGCTGCATGAGTTGTTCATGACTGCCACGCTCGACGATTTCACCTTTTTCTAACACCAAGATCATATCGGCTTTTTTAATAGTAGATAATCGATGAGCAATCACAAAAGTCGTTCGTCCTTCTTTGACTACATCAAGCGCCCGCTGAATGATCGCTTCTGTTTCTGTATCAATGTTCGCGGTGGCTTCATCTAAAATTAAAATCGCTGGATCGTACGCCAATGCGCGCGCAAATGAAATCAACTGACGTTCCCCTGAGGAAAGCGTGCTTCCCTTTTCAACGACTGGTTCATCAAAGCCTTCTGGCAGATGCTTCAATAACTCTGCGGCTCCTACTTGCTTTAATGAGGATTCAATGGTTTCTCTTTTGATGTCTTCATTTCCTAAGCTGACATTGGAAGCAATCGTTCCAGAAAATAAATACGGATCTTGCAGCACAATGCCCATTTGTTTACGCAGCGTTTGACGCGACTGATCATAAATGCTTTCACCATCTATGAGAATGTCTCCTTGCTGAATGTCATAAAAACGCAGCAGCAAGTTCATGATCGAGCTTTTCCCAGAACCAGTATGCCCCACAAGTGCAACCGTTTGACCTTTCTTTGCTTCAAACGTAATGTTCTTTAAGACATTTTTCCCTTCATTATAAGCAAAGGTGACATCTTTGAACTGGACGTGTCCCTCCAGCTTCTTCTGAACAGGTTCTTCCACTTCTGTTCCTGGTTCATCTAATAATCGGAAAACCCTTTCCGATGAAACCCTTGCTAATTCCAACCTAGAGAACTGATTCACAATGCCTGTAATCGGCTGGAACAATCGATTTAAATAATCGACAAATGCATAGAGCACACCAATGGACACAATGCCTGTCGCACTTAACGACGCACCGCCAAAATACCAAATAAGTGCCACATATGCTAAATTTCGCAGCAAGTTAACTAAGTTATGTGAAAGAAGTGAATTTAAATGCAGCATCTTTCGCTGATATCGAAAATGATTGTTGTTCAGCTCATCAAATTCCTCTTGCGTCGCTTTTTCATGACGAAACGCTTGAATGATTGTCATCCCTTGAATGGCTTCATTTAGCTTGGCATTGATTTCACTGATGATCGAACGAATGCGGTGATTGTACACTGCTGCAAACTTTCTATAAGTCATCGACCATAGGAAAATAATCGGTACAGCGACCAAACAAATGAGTGCCAGCTTCACATTTAATAAAAACATGGCAATGTAAATCCCAATCATGTAAATGGCACTCGTCACGAAATTAGCAAGGACTGTTACATATAGGTCACGAATGGTTTCCGTGTCATTGGTGATCCTCGCAACAACCTTTCCAGCCGGTAAATTATCAAAATATCGGATCGGCAGCGTTTGGATGTGCTCAAATACGTCTACCCTCATTTTTTGAATAATTCGATTTGCAATCCTCTGGAGCAAATAATGCTGCCCATACTGAAAGAAAATCGCAATGATGAGCAGTCCTAGATAAAATAGCACAAGCTGCACCAAGCCACTGATTTCTGGCTGATAAAAAGCAAAAATCTCCTCTTTTGATAAACGCTGTACCTCATAGGTCTCACGCTCGTTCCCATTTTCAATGGTGAGCTGATCTCCGGATATCTTTCTGTTTCCATCAAAACGAATCGGCTCATTCACAAAATAGTAGCCGAATCCGACTTGGACCACATTGATTTGCTTTCCAGAATCCATTCCATTGTTTAATCGATCGCTTCGTATATAGTTATTTCCCTGGTAATAAACGGTTTTGTCTGTCTTTTCATTGACCTCGACATACGGTTTTTCTACACCCAAAATATGATCATCAATCATTTTCTTCCCAATAAACGGCCCTGTCAGCTCAGCACCAACTGCAATCATTAGAAAGATTAAGGCAACAGACAGTACTTTCTTATATAGGAGTGCGTAGGCAAGGAGTCTTCTTCCTGTTGTCATGCCTCATCCCCTCCTTCCAGCTGATTTGTCAGTTGCTGACGCAAAAATTGTTCTTTGTACCACCCATCCTGCTGGATGAGTTCGTTGTGGGTGCCCTTTTGGACAATGCGTCCTTCTTCCATGACAAGAATGAGATCCGCATGTTCAACAGCTGATAGGCGATGAGTCGTAATAAACGTCGTTTTGCCATGACGGTTTTGTCTTAGATTCTCTAAAATAGCGGTTTCTGTTTTTGCATCTACCGCAGATAATGAGTCATCCAGAATTAAAATGTCTGGATCAATTAATAAAGCACGTGCGATGGATATTCGCTGTTTTTGTCCGCCTGACAGCGCCACACCTTTTTCTCCCACCATGGTTTCCAGCCCCTCTGGCAGCAGGCGTAAATCCTTTTCAAAGTAAGCATCTTTGATTGCTTGGGCTAACTCATCTTGTTTCGCGTCCCGATGACCAAAGCGCATATTCTGTTCCACGCTTTTTGAGAAAAGTATATGATCCTGCGGTACGTATCCGATCCATTGAAATAACTGATCTAATTCAATGTTTTGAATCGGAACACCTGATAGCAGGATTTGCCCATCACCTGCTGGATACTGGCGCAGAAGCTGTTTGACAATGGTCGTTTTACCGCTTCCCGTTTTGCCTGTAATCCCAATCGTCTGCCCTTTTCGAACAGTAAAGGACACATCAATGAGATTATCTTTAGGTGAAGTTGGATACCTGAATGTCACATGATCAAACTCAATATCTCCAGGCTCTTGTAACGTTTTTGGCTGAGCAGCATCTGCTACGTCTGGCTTATAGCTGAGTGTATGATTCAACCGGTCTAACGACGCATTTCCTCTTTGCATAATATTAATCAATTCACCGATCGCAAACATTGGCCAGATCATCATGCCAAGATAGACGTTAAATGCAACAAGCTCCCCAATGGTTAAATCACTTTGGAACACGAGATAGGCTCCGTAGCCGATTCCGATTAAGTAGCTGATTCCTACAAGTAATTTCACTGTCGGTTCAAATAATGAATCAATGGTCGCCACTCGCATATTTTTTTGGAATACATCATCTGTCATGTCGCGAAAGCGTTCGACATCTTGTTTCTCCTGCACAAAAGAGCGAATGACCCGCACGCCTGCCACTGATTCAAGCACGCGATCATTCATATCACCAAATGCATCTTGAGCGACTGTAAAGCGATCATGGATTTTGCTGCCATAGAATGCAATCAAGAGCGCCATCAGCGGCATAGGGATAATCGCCATTAAGGTTAATTTCCAGCTAATCGTCAGCCCCATCGTAAAGAAGATCATCAGCATATAAGCAGTGGAATCAACCAAGGTCAGAACGCCAAAACCTGTCGTTAATGCCACAGCATTCAAATCGTTTGTACCTAATGCCATTAAGTTACCGGTTTTTTTCTTTTCATAAAAGGTAGGCGTCATCTTAAGCAAGTGGCGCATCAGTTTCCCGCGCATCACACGCTCCATGACATTTGCGCCGCCAAATAACTGATACATCCAAAAATATGTAAGTGTATAGACGACGACACCTAGTAAGCAAAAAATGGTCACATAAAACAAAATACTTGATGTTGTAAATTGACCAGAACGAATGTCATCCACTGCCTGGCCAAGGTATCTTGGCGGAAGCATTTCAAGCACATTCACAATGAGCAGAAGCGTAATAGCGATCGTATAACGCCTCCACTCTTGTTTAAAGAACCAGCCTAATTTCGCAAATACTGAAAACATGTTTGTCTCTCCTTTTCAAGCTAGCCGCTTTCTAAATTTTCCTGCAAGTCACCTTGCTTTGTTTTTTGAGTTTTTGTCATTTGTCTTGATTTTGGCATGTTCACATGCTTTCACTCCTCTTCATTTATTCGTTGATCTCCATCCCATTATTTCGAAATGCGAAATGAATACAACAAAAAAAGAGGCCACCAGCTAGCTGGTACGCCTCTTTTCGTCATGTAAAAAGGCGCATGTTGACAAATACGCAACATACGCCTTGATTCATCCGATCAATTGGAACATACGAGTTCCTTTTCAATGACCAATGAAGGTGTAATTGTCACGTGAATCAACCCATTCATGCAGTTTGATTTCATTCTTCCAATGTTGCACATGACATTTCCTCCTTTTGGCTCTTGAATCTTTTTTTATCTTATAGTGGCTGTCACTATTTTGTCAATAAATATTTTTCAATAAATGAAATTTTCTAACAAAAATCATTCTCCCTTATGTGTATCTTTTTCTATTAACGGGTATACCATGAGTGTAAAGACTCCTTTTGAAAGGAATGAGGACATTGTTTCAAGCTGATCGGATGGTCGTTGCATTTGATGGACATGAAGACAGTAAGAAAGCATTAAAAAAGGCAATCGCTTTAGCCAAAACCTTGCATGCCAAGCTGACCGTTGCCTATGCCCATGATGGCAAAACAGGCAGACAGGTGTTTGATGCACCGCGCCCAATGACTGGTGGAGCTTATATCGGCGGCGGTACGGCAGATCTTCAAACACCCCCTGTGTATGTACCTCATGATGAACAGCAAAGTCCCTTGATTTTTGAAGACCATACAGAAGAGGTCGTTGCGGAAGCACGAATGCTTTTAAATGAGGAGCAGTTTGAGGCTGCCATTGAAATTGTGGAGGGAGAACCAGCAGAAGCGATTATCGAATATGCTGAGGAAATATCAGCAGACCTCATCGTCATGGGAGCACGTGACCAAAGCAGATTGAAAAAAATGCTGTTTGGCAGTGTGAGTGAAAAGTTATCAGCAAAATCAGATATACCTGTGCTTATTGTGAAATAAATGCATCACAAAAGGCTGTAAACTAATGTTTACAGCCTTTTTTATTTATGAAGAGATCGATGCTTCACTTTCATGTTTAATTTTTTGCTGGAAGCCTTCCTGTACGCGCTTTGTCAGCTCTCCTGGAACGCCTTCCCCTACTGGCTCGCCATCTATTTCAACAATCGGAATGACTTCAGCCGTCGTCGAGCTGATGAAGATTTCCTGAGCGCGCAGCAGTTCTTCTTTGCTTATTCGAGTTTCTTCAACAGTACATCCTTCTGCCTCACATACCTCCAGCAGCTTTCTACGGGTAATGCCGTTTAAAATGAGATTGTTTGCAGGGTGAGTGCGAATCACGCCATCAATCACGGCATATACATTCGAGGCGGTTCCCTCGGTCACAAAACCGTCTCTTATCAGGATTGCTTCAAACGCACCAGCTTCAGATGCTTTCTGCTTTTCCATGACGTTATATAAAAGGTTTAAGCTTTTGATATCACATCTTAACCAGCGAAGATCCTCAGATAATATGGCTTTTGCACCAGCTTTCTGCTCTTGAACAGGCTTTTTCACCTGGAACGTATATGCCGTGATTTGAGGAGTGAGAGAATCACTATATTGATGTTTACGAGGGGCGACACCCCGCGTGACTTGAATATACACACCGCCATCTGTTAATTGATTGTGAGCGACGAGCTGTTGTAACTTTTCTTCCATATCAGATACTGTACCTTGCAGATGAATGCCAATTTCCTTTGCACTCTTGAACAGACGCTCTGTATGCTCTTTTAACGTAAACAAAGTACCATTGTATACACGGATGACCTCATAGACTCCGTCACCAAATTGATAGCCTCTGTCCTCAATATCAACATGTGCATCCTTTTTTTCAATGAAATCTCCATTGTACAATACTTTCATATGGAATCTCCCCTTCGCTTTGCATTAATGGTTGAATCTGATGCTATCTTAGCGGATAAATGGGTACGTTTCAATGATTATTCAGAATTATTTCACATCATAAGAAATGGATAACCTTCTATTGTAACAAATATAGATTCATAACCAAAAAGATTCCAATTTTTTAGCAACTTCTATATTCATAGGCTCTTTTTTCCTGTATACTGACACCATATAAACATGACAAAAAACAGCGGAAAAAGACAGAATCTACTACATGATTCGACACAAATTTTTGATTTATTGGAGCGATTGTAATGCAACGGGTTAAAAAAAAACAGGCACCTTCAAACACAATGCTGCTCTCAAAGGCGATTGGTTTTGTCATTCTGACACTGATCCTCTTTTTTATTTGGGATATGTCCAAAACCAATATGCAAGCAGCAGATCAGCCGGCGAAATTGTCTGCGAGCAGTCAATTTAGGGACACAAGCACTAGTATGAAAGCAAAAGATGATTCTAGAAAAACATTAGATGCACATTTTAAGATCAATTCAAATAAACATGTAACGGATCAAACGATCTTTTTAACATTTGATGACGGTCCATCAGCGACTACAAATCAGCTGTTAGATGTGCTAAAAGCGCATCAAGTGAAGGCCACATTCTTTATGCTCGGGCCGCAGATTAAAGAACACCCGGCAGCTGTGAAAAGACTTCATCAAGAAGGTCATCAATTAGGGCTGCATGGTATCACCCATGATGTGAAACGCTTTTATCAAAAAAGTGATTCTCCCGTCAACGAGATGAAAGAAGATCAGCGCATTTTGGCTTCTGTCACAGGTGAGTATACCCATCTTGTAAGAACACCTTATGGCAGCGCCCCAAATTTAACCGATCAGCAAAAAGCACGTTTAAAACAAAAAGGCTTTGTCTACTGGGATTGGACCATTGACAGTCTTGACTGGAAATATAAAAGCTCAAAATATGTACCAGAGGTATTAAATCAGCTGCAAGTGCTGGAAACAAAATATCCAAAAGAACCAAAAATCATTTTAATGCACGATCAGCCTGCGACGGCAAAATACTTAAACAGCTTAATCACGCAGCTAAAAGCAAAGGGCTATACATTTGAAGTTCTTGATGAAACAATGAAGCCGCTGCAGCAATAAAGTTAAACCCGCACCTTTAAGATGCGGGTTTTTTTAATGAATTTATAAAGCTTTCACAAGATCGCCAATTCGCTCATGAAAGACAAGATCAAAAAGCGGATCGAATTCTGTTTCACTCAAGTTCATCATCACCATGAAGATGGAAGGATCATGGGCTGCGTCTTCTGGAATATATCTTGCTGGCGCTACTTCTAGGGAAGTCCCCATGACGAGCAGCATGTCCGTTTTCTGAAGTGATGTCTCCACTTGATCAAGATGTTTGACCATATCTCCAAAAAGAACAACATCTGTTTTTAGCACACGTCCACACGTACTGCCGTCTGGGGAAATTCTTTGACAGACCGGCACCTCTTCTTTTAATAAATAAGGCAGATCGTATACCGCCTGACACGATGGACAAGTAGCCGTTTGAATGGAGCCATGGAGTTCATATACATGCTGGCTTCCCGCCTTTTTATGAAGACCGTCAATATTTTGGGTGAAAATATCCACATGCTTCCCTTGTTGCTCAAGGCTGGCTAAAAAGGTGTGCCCGCTGTTTGGATCGTATTCTCCACTCATTTTCATCTGAAACAATTCCTTAAATTTCGGCCAGAACTGATGAGGATTTGATAAAAAGTAGGATCGGCTCATCGCCTCCATGCGGGAAGTATCTTCTGTCCACAGACCACCAGTTGATCTAAAATCAGGAATACCCGATTCTGTACTCATACCCGCACCTGAGAGTACTGTAATATGTGAAGCCTGTGATAATTTCTCTCTTAGTGCTTCCACCTTTGTTTGATCCACGTACCATTCCTCCTTTATTCACCCAGCTGCTTCTCACCTTTTTGTTTCATATAAATGGCCTGTCCAGGGAAAGCAAATTCCACACCTTCATCGTGGAAAATATCTATGATGCGATAGTTAATATCCTGCTTTATATCAAGGTTTTCAGACCAAGCTGTCGTGTTTGTGTAAAAGTTGAAAAACAAGTTCAAATAGCTGTCAGCCAGTACATCGAGATTCACCATAATCGTCTCTTTATGCACCCCATCATGCTCGTGAAGCATCTGTTTGAGACGCTTAATACACTGATCAATGTTTTCCTTTGGTGTATTGTAGGAAACGCGAACAGAAAACGTAATCTGACGTTTATTCATCCTTGTCCAGTTTGTGATCGGCTCCTTAGAAAGCGTAGAATTCGGAACGGTCACGACGGCTTCAGCAGGTGTTCGAAACCTTGTGCTTCGAAATGTAATGTCCTCCACAGTCCCAAGAACACTTGGTGTCTCCACAAAGTCGCCCATCGTAAAAGGCTTCTCTGTAATGATGACAATCCCTCCAAAAAAGTTAGCCACTGTATCCTGCGCAGCAAGCGCAAAGGCTAGACCACCTAGACCAAGACCTGCCACAAGTCCATTGACATCATAATTAAATTCTTGTGCAATGATACTAATACTCAGTGCAATAATAATGAAGCGAAGTACCTTTGATAAAAACGGTGCTAAAATATCATCCATATCTAATTCAAATTTCGAATTGACCTTTTGAAACAAGAAGGAAGATGCAGCGGTTAAGTTACAAAGCCCCCACGTCAGCATCAATATAATGGAGGATCTATACAATTTGATGATGACATCCATATGATGCTCAAAATATGGAGCCTGTCTTAACGCAAAATATAAACCAAGAGCCACGAAAAACAGCCTCGCTGGTTTTTCGAATGCCACAACAATTTGGTTAATGACCTCCGTTTTAGACCGATTCGTCAGCCTAAAGAGAAGTTGAAATAAATACTTCGTAAATACTTTCCGAAGCAATAAAAAAAGCAATAAAATACAAAAGCTAATACCGATTTGGATCGCGATATCTACTGTAAAATATGTATCCATCCATTTTTGTGTAAACATGTCTGTCTCTCTCCTTTAAAACAATCCTCTCTAGTTTATAATATAACCTTCGTTCATGTCCTCTCTTAAATGTCTGACCTCTACATAAAAAGCCTCGGGACTGATCCCGAGGCATGATGTTCAAATATGAAATTTTGGCTAGAGACATATCGACGGGCAGCAAACTACTTTTTCTTCTGAGCCTGATCAAGGAGAGTCGCTTTAAACATTTCAGCATCCGTTTCGGCCTTAATACGTTCTTCCACTCTAATTCTCCCTTTACCCAATCATCTCGCCTCCTTTTCATCATTATAAAACATCAGAATTTTCAGTCAACATGACGAAAGCACTAATATTTTGACGAACGCTGACGATTTGGACAAAATTGATCGAAGAAAAAATGATGTAGTTCAGATTTACTCAATAAGAGCTTGGGATATTCCTGCAACTTTTATCCTTTCATACACGATGCTTTCTCACCACATGCCATTCACCATTACATACAGCTCTCCATCCATCCATATAGTAAAGAAGGAAAAGCAGCAAAAATTTGATATGATAAGATCAGAACTTATGTCAGGAGCTGGAGCATGTGTATATTATCGCGCATAGAGGGTCTTCAAGCGCTGCCCCAGAAAATACAATTGCCGCATTTGATTTAGCGGTTCAGCAAGGTGCGGATTATATTGAGTTAGACGTCCAGCTGACAATGGATCAGCACGCAGCCGTCATCCATGATGATACCGTTGATCGAACGACTAACGGAAGCGGCTTAGTGAAAAGTTATACACTTGATCAGCTGAAGAAACTGGATGCAGGAAGCTGGTTTGATTCTCAGTACGCCAACGAACGAATTCCTACATTACAAGAAATTCTAGAAAGATACAGTCAGCATGTCGGGATACTGATTGAGATCAAGCATCCAAAACAGCAGATCGGAATTGAAAAAGCAGTTGTCGACATCATCAACCGGTTTGCCTATTCCCGTCACATCATGGTTCAATCTTTTGATGCCAATGCACTTCAAAGAGTCAAAAGTTGCGCCCCTTCTCTTCGAACAGCTTTTATTATAAAACCCTCTGCCTTAAAACTGACGAAAAGAAAATTAGCGGCGTACAGCTCCTTTGCGGATTGCCTTAATATGAAGAAAACGATGATCAACAGATGGTGGATTGATCGCATCCACTCATTTGGAATGGATGTTTTTATTTGGACAGTGAAAGACCAAAAAACAGCCGACAGGATGAAAACATACCCCATTGATGGAGTGGTGACGGATCACCCGCCATTTTTTCTAAAGGAGAAATGATGTAAATGAAAGCATATCTCGCCGTATTTATCGGTGGATTGGTTGGTACACTTTGCAGATATGAACTTAGCCAGTCCGTTGTCAGCCAGACATTCCCCTATGCAACACTGATTGAAAACATGACAGGCAGTCTGCTTCTTGGCTTTTCAACAGGGTATTTTATGTTTCGGAAGGAAAAAAAATATCTTGCTGCTTTGATCGGAACAGGATTTTGCGGCGGTTTTACGACCATGTCCACTTTTTCTAAAGAAACGGTTCTCTTATTACAGGATGGACGGTTCACATCAAGCGTCATGTACATTGTACTCTCAGTGATTGCTGGAGTGGGTGCTGCCTTATGCGGACTGATCACCGCTCAGCGTCTCTTTCATCAAAATGAGCAGCCGAAAGGAAGCAGATAAATGATTGTATTTTATACAGCTGTTGCTGGCGGGATGGGCAGTGCCCTTCGATTTTTCCTCAGTCAATCGATGCAGAAAACCAAGTTTCATACTCGTTTTCCGTATAGTATTATTCTTATCAACTTACTCGGCGCTGCCGGTTTAGGTTTACTGACAGGTGCAGTAACTGACAATGATCCGCTGCTTATGATCATTGGGACTGGTTTTTTCGGTGGGTTTACAACATTCTCTACATTTAGTGTAGAAGCTGCGGCCATGCTGCAAGAGCGGCAAATTGGACAACTTGCTGTCTACTTATTGGTCACAATCATCGGATCTTTATGTCTCTTTGCTGCGTTTTATCAAATAGGACAGCATCTTTTTTAAATATTGGTGATGGCGGCTAAGCTGATGAGCAGCTGATCCATAAGCTGGCGCTTCATCAAAAAGAGTGTTTTTTCACTATAGCCGATTTCCATTGCACACTTTGCCATCCGCCAATCTCGAAAATATTTGTAATCGATGAGCTGCTGCTCTATTTCATCCAACTCTTTTAATGCCGTTTCAATACAAGCAACGATGAGTTCATACTGGCTTTTTTGTTCTTCTAACTTTTTCCGTGTCATGTGGTCGAGATGATGCGGGCTTCTTTTTTCAAGCTGCCTTTCGATATTTAAGATCGCAGCTTGATAATTTTTGAAATTCTTTAAATGAAACTCAATTCGTTTCATTGAGGTTTTTTTCTCCGTGATACTTGCTGTTTCATACCAAAGCATGTCCTTCCCCCTTTATCGAACGTTTGTTCTCATTATAAACCGAACTTACATTCGTTAAAAAGAGACTAAATACCTAAAAAAAACCTTGAGCTTATTTTTCGCTCAAGGTCATTTCGTTTACAAGCAGCGGCTCCTTTATATCAAGCCCAGTGCGTGCATTGCCTTTTTCTGACGATGTGACGCCTTTTTTCAAATCGATCTTTTTAACGTAGCGTCCATCCATTTCCAGCACTTTCATCCGAATATCATCCAGATAGATGGATTGTCCTTCTCGGATATCAATATTCTCTTTTAAGATGAGCCCGCCGATCGTATCAATTTCCTCATCATGATAAGAAATCTCGATCAAATCTTGAACTTCATCTAATCTCACTTTCCCGTCTAAAACATAATGATGATCGGCTCTTTTTTGAATAACTGGCTGCTCATCTTCATCGAATTCATCTCGAATATCTCCGACAATCTCTTCTAAAATATCTTCTGTTGTGACAAGTCCAGACGTTCCGCCATATTCGTCAGTTAAGATCGCCATATGCATTCTATCACGCTGCATCTTGACGAGAAGCTCTTGAATAGGGATCGTGTCAATGACCTCAATCACTGGATATATATAATCTTGAATTTTCAGTTGATCTTTTTCACCTTGATACACAAGATCTGCGAAGAGCTGCTTTTTGTTCAGCATGCCGATGACATGGTCTTTATCTCCTGAAAACACAGGGAAACGTGTATACTTTTCCTGCGTCATAATGGCAAGGATATCATCTAACGGCATATCTTCTGGAATCGCACAAATTTCTCTCCGCGGTATCATGATCTCTCTGGCAATTCGATTATCGAAATCGAAAATTTTGTTCATATAATTATATTCTGATGGGTTGATTTCCCCATTTTTTAAGCTCTCAGATAATAAAATCTTCAATTCCTCTTCAGAATGGGAATGTTCTTTTTCAGCCCCCATATCGATACCCATCATTTTAGTTAGCAGACGTGCTGACCCGTTTAACACATAAATGAAAGGGAACATAAGGATATAAAATGCATGCAGCGGGCCTGACAGCCATAACGTCATTTTTTCCGCCTTTTGAATGGCAAGCGTTTTTGGTGCAAGCTCACCTACAACTACATGCAAAAAGGTAATAATAGAGAACGCAAGTGTTGCTGAGATCAGGCTGATTGCTGAATCAGGAATGTTTGTCAAACCGAAACCTCGAACCAAAAGTTCTTTCACAGCCGGCTTACCAATCCACCCTAAACCAAGGGATGTCACTGTAATACCGAGCTGACAGGCTGACAAATATTCATCTAGCCTTGATGTCACCTTTTTCGCCATGATGGCCTTTTTGGATCCTTCGGCAACAAGCTGATCAATTCTTGAGCTTCTCACCTTTACAATGGCAAATTCAGATGCAACAAAGAAAGCTGTTAAAGCAATCAAAACACCGACTATACTCAGATTAACAATATCGTCCATTTAACCTTGCTCTTTCTTAGAAGAACAAGGAGTCACCTCCTGATTGATGATGTTATGTTTTGCAAAACGGTTAACTGATTAAATAAGACTACATTGAGGGCCCCACTTAACCACCTCCGGTTCACGTAAAATTCCGCCTCTCTACATATATATGAAACGGTATTCATTTTATCTTATCATAAATAATCTGAAAATTCCTGTATCGTCATGTTATTTTTGACATGACTGACTAAATCGAGGGAAATCCTCCTCTGTTTCTTCTTATTGTCAGGAAATATGAACAATTAACTTGTGTTTCAGACTAGAATTATATTAAACTATTTTCATAAACTATAACGTGACGGTTAGGAGGAGATGTTCAGATGGGGCTGAGAAAAAGTATCGTATTGGTGAACTAGCACAGATTGCACAGGTGACGAAACGAACTGTAGATTATTATACAAACCTAGGTTTGCTTGCGCCTGTTAGATCTTGCTCAAATTATCGTTATTACGATGAATATGCTTTAAAACGATTACAATTAATCGTTCTTTGCAAACAGCAGAGATTGGCTCTTTCTGACATCAAATCCAGATTAGATGAACAATTCCCTTCTCAAAAGGAAGATCATGATGAACTTGTCCATTTAACCTCTGATATCGATCGGATGAATGAGCATATGGACCGCATTTTGGCACGTTGTAAGCAGCTTCAGCCAGAACAACGTGAAAAACTAAAAGAGCAGCTTACTCCTGAAAAAATGACGGCTGTCCAATCATTTTTACTGCTGTTAAGTTAAAATTTTTACTAAACAGGAGGTGTTACCTTCGTTCTCAAAGTCAGAACGAAGGCCTTAATTGGACATAGTTAATTTACTCATAGTTGCTTTACTTATAGCTTTAACCGCGTTTTTCGTTGCATCAGAGTTTGCGATCATTCGCTTAAGAAGCTCAAGAATTGATCAGTTAATCGCAGAAGGTAATAAAACAGCAGTTGCTGTCAAGCATGTAACGACTCACCTTGATGAGTACCTATCAGCCTGTCAGCTTGGTATTACCATTACCGCCCTTGGTATTGGTTGGTTAGGGGAAGAAACAATTGCGCATATGCTTGCGCCGCTCTTTGTGGAGCTGTCTATTCCTCAATCAGCTAGTTCTATTGTCACTTTTATCATTGCGTTTAGTATTATGACGTTTTTACACGTTGTGGTTGGAGAGCTTGCACCGAAAACACTCGCCATTCAAAAGGCTGAGCAAGTATCCCTTCTTTTTGCTAGACCACTGATGATTTTTTACAAAGTGATGTTCCCGTTCATTTGGGTATTAAATGGATCTGCTCGTTTATTAACGAAAGCGTTCGGTCTTCAGCAAGTATCTGAGCATGACATGGCGCACTCTGAAGAAGAATTGCGGATTATTTTATCAGAAAGCTATAAGAGCGGCGAGATTAACCAGTCTGAATTCAAATATGTGAACAAAATTTTTGAATTTGATGACCGTTTGGCGAAAGAAATTATGATTCCTCGTACCGAAGTTGTCAGCTTCCCTCATGATATTACCATCGAGGAAATGCTGAAGGTGACTAAGGTAGAGAAATATACACGTTATCCAATTGAAGATGGCGATAAAGACAACATGATCGGTGTTCTAAACATTAAAGAGGTCCTCACTGCCTGCATTAGCGGTGAGTGTTCTACAAGCGATACGATCGAAAAGTTTGTAAATCCGATTATTCATGTGATTGAAACGGTTCCTGTTCATGATTTACTGCTCAAAATGCAGCGTGAACGTGTACACATGGCCATTTTATCAGATGAATATGGCGGTACAGCAGGTCTTGTGACCGTTGAAGACATCCTTGAAGAAATCGTTGGTGAAATTCGTGATGAGTTCGACATTGATGAAATCAACGAAGTGCGTAAACTTGGAGAAGACCATTACATCTTTGATGGCAAGGTTCTTGTTGATCAAGTCAACCTGCTATTAGGTATACAGCTTGATAATGAAGAGGTCGACACAATCGGCGGCTGGTTCCTTACTCAGAAATATGAAGTAGAGAAAAATGACGCCATTCGTGAACAAGGCTATGAATTTATTATTAATGAAGTCGATGGACACCATGTGGCATACATCGAAGTAAAAAAGTTAAATGAACAATTATTAGAAGCAGCTGAAGAAGGCGCTTCGTAACAAAAAACGCCCACTTGCTTAAGCAAGTGGGCGTTTCACATTGTGGACAAAGGGCTAAAATGATTTTGATTTTAGCCCTTTGTCTTCTTTTTCAGCGTGATAGAAAACCTTTGAAGTCTAGGAAGGACGAGTACCGGAGCGGAGCGAATTGAGCATTCGTGAGCACCGGCACGCAGGACTGACACCGAATGCGAGGGTTTGTCTACACGCTGAAACGACCCTTGCCTAAGCAAGCGGTCGTTTTTCTTATACCTTTTCCATTAATTGAGCTTCTAGCTCTTTGATTCTCGTGTTTAATACTTCCGTCATGGCACCTAATCTTTCTTTTGGCGGCAGATGGTCAAATTCAGACAGCTCAATCGGTTCACCGATGATTAAGCGCATTTTCCCTTTTTTGAAAAGACTTTTCGCATTTGAAGGTCCTTTGTATGCTGCTGGAACAATTGGCGCTTTACCGAGCTGCGCAATAGTAACCGCCCCTCTTTTTAAAGGAACATCCTCTGTTGTACGTGTTCCGCTTGGAAAAATTCCGACGATCTTTCCCTCTTTTAATAATTTAATGGGCGTTTTAATACTGCTTGGCCCAGGATTCTCTCGATCAACTGGAAAGGCATGAATCCTTTTTAAAAATCCACCGATCCATTTATTTGCAAACAATTCTTTTTTCGCCATGTAGTGGATCTCAAACGGAAGAATTCCTGCGCCCAATGCAAGAACATCCACAAAACCCTCATGTGTACAAGCAATGACAAAACCCCGATCAGTTGGCAGATTCTCTTTTTGATATACTTTGATTCCACCTCGGAGACCAAATAATACTTTGATGGTATAGCCTGAAAATTTATACATAGTGCACTTCCTTTGTTTGAAGAATGAAGGATTTGTCTCTATTATAACAAATTTTTTATTACCTGGTACTAAAAATTTATAAGCACCCTAATCCTCCATGTCTTTTTCGTTTAAAATGAACGCTCTGTCTGTATTCAAGCACAAGGTTTTAGGGGAGAATAGAATAGGAATTGTGTCCAATTTTGTCGTTTTTCGAAGTTTTTTCCTGATTTGTTCTAGTGAAAATGCTTTATAAATGATGCAAATTTCGCTATGATAAGGAGAAATGATTTTGATTCGGCGAAAGAAATGAGTAATGTACGGTAATGAGAAGTTTCGTGCAACTTTATGCCTTTCTTATGCGTGTATAACATAGAGGGGAGAAAAATCAGTGACGATCGATGAAATTTATCAAATGTATATGAACGATGTTTACAGGTTTCTGCTCTCCATGACAAAAGACAAACATTTGGCAGAAGACTTATTGCAGGAAACCTTTATGCGTGCGTATATACATATTCATTCCTACGACCATAGCAAAGTGAAACCTTGGTTATTTCAGGTGGCACGAAATGCTTTTATTGATTATGTCAGGAAACATAAAAAAGAAGTGACCATATCGGATGACCTCATTGGCGGTCTTTTACAAACGTCTGTACAAAGCCCTGCTGAACAGGTTGAAATAAAGGAAGTCCTCACCATGTATTTGGAGCAGCTTCCAGATAACTACAAGGAAGCGTTGACATTGTATTATTTAAAAGAACTAAATTACAAGGAAGCATCCAAGGTCATGAATATTACTGAAGCAAATTTTAAAAGTGTTTTATTTCGTGCAAGGCAGCGCCTAAAAGCACTTTACAACAGAGGTGTTAATGATGAATGAAGAGTTTAACAAGCGATGGGAACAATATAATAATGGTGAGATGAATGAGGAAGAAATGATGGCGTTTGAGGAAGAGCTTGAAGAAAATGAAAAGCGCTTAAGTCAGGAACTGAACGACTCGGATTGGACAGATTTTTCTATCAGTCCTGAGAAGCAAAAAGCCATTTTACAATACGGAAAAAGAAAATCATATTTACGTATTTCTGTACTTGCTGTCATATCGACACTCATTATTTTACCGCTTTGTACATTAGGAAGTTATCTATACTACGGCGTTGGCGGAGCCGAGAGCAAAGGCAACCACTTCATGGAAACAGCCGCTGTCACCGTCGCTTTGACCAAACCAAACGTGGCCATTGATATGAAGGATTTAAAAGGACAGGTTAAGCTTTTTGGGATGAACACCGAATTGAAGCTGCAAAAACAAATTGGCAATAAAACAGAAGCCATTGGCAGTGAACAAATTGAGATGTTTTTCGATAAATTAAAGCAGCCTACCATCTCTTATTATGGTGACAACGCACGCGAAACGGAAGGTTTCTTTACCCATCCTTCGGCGCAGGCAGATGCCTCAAAAAAACAAACACTCACTACGTTAGACAAGCTTCCTGAAGGAACAGTAAGTGAAGTGTATGTATCCTATGACAAAGCTTACACACCAAAGGATGTTTATTCCTTTGCTAAAAAATACGATATGAAAGTGCTGTGGAATGCGATTAAAACAGAGGATTCATTAAGTGGAAAACAGCGGCCAATCGGCTTTCCTGGGAAGGACTCTGAATTTTTAAAAGAGCTTCAGCACACATCAAAAACTGAAGTAGATCAATTCAAAGATGCCCTTGCTTATGTCAATCAGCACCCGACTTGGGCAACAACGATCTCTGGCCGACCTGACCTTGATCTGTCTAATCGTATACGCTATATCGATCAAAATGGCGTCACGGTTTATGGTTCTGTGATCACAGGTCCTTCTAAAGAAATTGAGAAATTTGTGAAGACAAAACGCATTAAAACGGCAAAAGTGAGCGAGGTGGAATTATGGAATTGGTAAGAATTTTTAAAGAGCATAATGTATTTGGCTGGATTTCTGTCGGCACAGCGATATTATCCCTGCTCATGCTGAACCTCGCCATTATCAGCAACGTGACATTTTATTCTTTTCAAATGCTTCCTTTTGCAATGGCCGCAGTTCCATTTGGCATTATTGAACTGTTCATTAAAAAAGGCCGTACGGGTCCAGGTTTCCTCGGTGTCGTACTGAATATCTTTGTCATTGTTTGTGTCTATGCCATCGTATCAATCGATGTCGATCTTCAGTTAGGTTTTTAATCAGCACTCAAAATCAAAAGCCCGTGTTACTTGACTGCACCAAGTAGCACGGGCTTTTTTCATTTATTTTTTATTCAATTCTGAGTGTTTTCTTGAATATAAGAAATACACAACAAGCCCAATGACAAGCCAGATTAAGAAGCGAACAAAAGTGATTGCACCGAGCTTATAAATGAGCAATCCGCAAGATAGAATGGCCAAGATTGGAATAAGCGGAACTGCTGGGCATCTAAATGCTCTCGGTAAGTCCGGCTGCGTTTTTCTCATCACAATGACCGCCACTGAAATCAAAATGAATGCTGAAAGTGTCCCGATGTTCACTAGGCTTGCCAGCTCATCAAGTGGAATAAATCCACCCATTAATGCTGACAATGTACCGAAGAAAAGTGTGTTGATGTAAGGTGTTTTATGCTTTGGGTGAACCTTTGATAGAACCTTTGGCACCAAACCATCACGAGACATGGCAAACATCACGCGTGTCTGGCCGTACAGCATGACAAGCATAACGGTTGTCATTCCTAATATCGCTCCGACATCCACAATACCAGCCACCCAGTTTTGTCCGGCTACTTGTAACACGAGAGACACTGGATGTGATACTCCCTCAAAATTCATGAAAGGAACGATGCCCGTCATAATCGCACTGACAACGACATAAAGCAGCGTACAAATCAATAAAGAAGTAATAATTCCTCTAGGCAGGTTGCGCGATGGATTTTTTGTCTCCTCTGCCGCGGAAGCAACTGCATCAAACCCGATAAATGCAAAGAATACGAGGGCTGCTGCACTTAAGACTCCTGATGTCCCAAATGGAACAAATGGTGTCCAGTTTTCAGGTTTTACATATTTCACAGCGACTAAAATAAAGAGCAGAATCACAGCAATTTTCATAATAACCATGATGTTATTGACTCGTTTAGATTCTTTAATACCAAAGTACAGCAGGAAGGTGATGACCATTAAAATAATAAATGCTGGAAGATTAAAATATGTTACTTGCCCTTTTAAACCACCTGGTGCTGCTGTTAATTCAACTGGTATATGAATCCCTATCCCATTTAAAAAAGACACAAAATAACCTGACCAGCCCGCTGAAACGGCACTAGCGGCCAGCATATATTCTAATATTAAATCCCAGCCAATGATAAACGCTAGAAATTCCCCCATTGATGCGTACGTAAATGTGTACACGGATCCTGATACCGGCACTGTAGAAGCAAATTCCGCATATGATAGTGCTGCAAATAAACAAGCAAGACCTGCGATGACAAATGATAACACAAGTCCTGGCCCCGCAGTAACGGCTCCTGTACCTGTCAGAACAAATATCCCTGTCCCGATAATGGCTCCAATGCCAAGCATGGTTAAATCAAATGAACCCAATTCCTTTTTTAATGCTTTTTCCCCTTGTGTTGCCGCAATGAGCTCTGAAATGCTCTTTTTTCTAAACAACGAATTGCTCATACCATCACTCCCAAAACATAGTATCAGTCTAAAGACGCCACATCCATATAATTAACAATATTTTCTGAATATTTAGATTAAGTTTAGCGCAATAAATTAGTGGCGTAAAATTATTATATATGAAAATTAAAAAATGAAAATACTTTTTTTAAAAAAAGAGTGAAAATTCTTATATACCAACGAAAATTTTGTCAATAAATTGGTTAGATTTTCTTCAATTCTTATTCAATTGATAACTTGTCTTCCTCTATTTATTATTCAACATTGAAGTTTATATTTTTTTCATATACTTATTATTCAACAAAAATAAGACCCTTTTTTAAAAACGGGCCCACAACTTTGTTACTTAAAAGTCTTTAGACTGATAATGATCTATGAGAAAAGACCAGTTCAGAGGCATAAATGATATATGAAAAAAGAGACTGCTTCATCGCAGTCTCTTCAAATAAATTAGTTTACAAATGTTTTCGCTCCAAGATAAATCGGCTTCCAATAGCTTGATGTCATATCACTGATCGTTACACCATCAGAAGCAGCATGGATAAACTTGTTGTTTCCAAGGTAGACACCCATGTGAGATGGACCCGATTTATACGTAGTAAAGAACACAAAATCTCCAACTTTTGGTGTGGATACACTTTTCATCGATCCCCAAAAACCTTCAGTTGTTTGTCTTGATATCTTTTTTTGTTTGTTAATGATATACCACATAAATCCGCTGCAATCAAAGCCCTTCGGTGTCGTTCCACCCCATCTATATGGAGTACCGTTCTGCGCTTTAGCATCTGCTATGAGCTTAGACGTGTTTAATGAAGAAGTAGAGACTGTTTTTTCTTTTACAGGTTTCGTCTTTACTTTAGACGTCTTTTTCACCTTTAGCTTTTGCCCGATTTTAATGAGATCTGTTTTAAGTTTATTTAACGATTTCAACTCTTTCACAGTCATCCCATATTTTTTGCCAATTTTAGATAATGTATCACCTTTGACAACTTTATGAGTGGCAGTCGCTGAAGCCGTTTTTACTTTTGTTGTTGCTTTTGATGTTTTCACTGCTTTTTTCGAAGAAGTGCCATTCACTTTTAAGGTTTGTCCAACATAAATTACGTTAGATTTCAGCTTATTGTCTGATTTAATTTTGCTCACACTTGTTTTGTATCTTTTCGCTAGAACAGAAAGAGAGTCACCTTTTTGAACTTTTACTGATTGTGCTGAGGCAGCTCCGGCAAATAATGTCGTCCCAAGTAGAACTGCACTTGCAGCTGTGATCAATTGTTTTTTCATTTGTTCCTCCTGTATGTATCTATCTGATCCGAATTTTTATCTACTCCCTATTATAAGGATCAAATACCAGAAGAAATAGTCTTGACTTCCTACGACATTATGCTTATTAATTCGGCAAAATTTATTTTTTTTTAGGGTTCTTTTTATTTCATTTTTATTACACAATCATGACAAAATAATCGCATCTTGTCATGGATAAATGATACATTCATTTCTCTTTTTGGTTCATTCTATGTAAAGTGGACCTTTACAATTTTAAAGTGAACTTTACGATGCTGTAAAAAGGAATCCACACTTCTGCTCTACCATTGTAAACGTAAGAGCAATACATAAACAATGAGGAGGCAAAATGAATGAGTGTGTTGAAAAGCTCGAAAACGAAAATCGCTGCAGTGGCAGCTGCATCTGTGCTATCGATTGGCATTTTTTCAGGGATTGAATTTGGACAAGCTGACAAAGCTGAGGCTAAAAAGAAGCCGAAAAATGACGTGCAAAATGTGATCGTGCTGATTGGAGATGGCATGGGAACACCTTATCTTTCAACTTACCGCTCATTTAAACACAACGGTGACCTTTCAAAGCAAACAGCGTTTGACCCTTACCTCACTGGCATGCATAAAACATACCCTGACGACTCTAAAAGTAACATTACCGATTCAGCAGCAGCTGGTACAGCCATGGCTACTGGTAAAAAGACATACAACAATGCCATTGGTGTAAACAAAAACGGCAAAAAATTAAAAACCGTTTTAGAAGAAGCCAAACGCAAAGGAAAATCGACGGGGCTTGTCGTAACATCTGAATTAACAAATGCTACGCCTGCTGCGTATGCCGCTCACGATGTGTCTAGGAAAAACACAGCAGCCATCGCTGATGATTTCTTCGATGAGAAAATCGGAAAACAGCATACAGTCGATGTCATGCTTGGCGGAGGACTTATCGATTTTGTCCGGAAGGATCGTGATTTGACGAAGGAATTCAAACAAGCCGGTTATGATTATGTCACCAATAAAGCCGCCTTACAAAAAAACAAAAATGAAAAAGTGTTAGGCATTTTTGCTGATGGAGGTCTCGATAAAGCCATTGATCGTGATAAAACGACCCCTTCCTTGCAAGACATGACATCCTCAGCCATCAAACAGCTGTCTAAAAACAAAAAAGGATTTTTCCTTATGGTCGAAGGCAGTCAAATTGACTGGGCTGGACATGATCATGATATTGTCAGTGCGATGAGCGAAATGAAGGATTTTGAAAAAGCATTTGAAGAAGCGATTCGTTTTGCGAAAAAGGATAAAAACACGTTAGTCATCACGACAGCAGATCATTCAACTGGCGGACTTTCCTTCGGGGCAGATGGTTCAGGGAGCTGGGATTACAAACCGGTAAAAGCAGCGAAAAAGACGCCTGACTTTATCGCAAACAAAATTGTCAGCGGCATGCCTGTTGAGTCAGCGCTGAAACAATATATCAATCTTGATTTCACAAAAGAAGAAATCGACTCCATTCAAAAGACCGCTGAAACAAAGGATGCTGTTAAAATTGATGATGCGATTGAAGAAGTGATCAACACGAGATCACATACAGGCTGGACAACATCTGGTCATACCGGTGATGAAGTACCATTTTATGCTTACGGACCAACAAGTGAGCAGCTAAAAGGTCTGATGGAAAACACCGATCAAGCAAGGCACATTTTTAAACTGCTGAAAAATCAATAAAAAAACCAAAAAAGATGTCTGCTAAGAGACATCTTTTTTGGTCTTTTTTATGCAAGATATTTCCTATGAACCCCTTTTCCATCATAAGAAAACATCACTTCTTTTCCTTCAAGAACTGACTCGATATGCACACTTCTTCCCCACAGCTGATATAAATATGGAAGGACTTTTTCTAAGTATTTCAGATCAAGTTCAATGCCTTCGTACCAATGCTTAATATAAAGTTCATTATTTTTTAAATAGTCGCCATCGATCACGGTCAAATACGGAAAGCCGCCATTCACTCTCATGCTGACTAATTGGTCACGAACTGCTTTCCATTCTTTATCAATGACTTTATAGTCTCTCCCCTGCTTTTGAAACAAGTACAAGTCTTCTCTCATTACAAGGTCTTTCGTTAAGTAGTTTCGAATAAAGGAAATATCCGATTCAATTTCCCTGACTTCAAACATTTTACTGCGGCCAGATCCTTCTGTGACCCCTGCTTTTTTTAATTCTTCACATGGGTTGTCATAACGCTCTTCGATATCTTCAAAAATCTTCAGCCCTAAATAGTAAGGATTGATGCCTGTTTTAGAAGGCTGCACCACTCCTGCATTTAATTTCGCAAACTCTATCGATTCACTTGAATCCAAATCAAGCTCCCGCATAATCCGCTGGTGCCAATACGATGCCCAGCCTTCATTCATAATCTTTGTTTCAAGCTGGGGCCAAAAATAGAGCATTTCCTCTCTCAGCATAGTAAGGACATCCCGCTGCCACGGCTCCAGCTCCCGGGAATGCGCCTCAATAAAGAGTAAAAGATCCTTTTCCGGCTTTGGCGGGAATTGCTTGACGGTTTTCTTTTTCTCACGCGTTTTCGGCTCATCCATTCCCCACAAATCATCATAAGGCGTTTGACGTTTTGGTTTATCTTCTTCACATTCTTCTTCATCGTCCATATTCCAGCTTAACTTTGAACGAACAAGAGACGGATCAATATGCTCTTGAATAGCCAATACAGCATCTAAAAAGGATTCGACTTCTTTTGTTCCGTGGATATGCTCATATTCTTTGATCCGCTCTGCCGCTGCTGACATGCTTTCGACCATATCTCGTTTTGTGTTTTGGAAACGGCAATTATTTTTGAAGAAATCACAGTGTGCCAATACATGAGCCACAATTAATTTATTTTGAACGAGCGTATTGTTATCAAGTAGAAAGGCGTAGCAAGGATTTGAATTGATCACCAGCTCATAAATTTTACTTAACCCTAAATCATAATGAAGCTTCATTTTATGAAATTGCTTCCCAAAGCTCCAGTGGCTGAATCGTGTTGGCATTCCGTATGCACCGAACGTATAAATAATTTCCGCGGGACAGATTTCATACCTCATCGGATAAAAATCTAGACCAAATCCTTCTGCAATTTCTGTAATTTCATCAATCGCTCTTTGTAAAAGACGTTTTTCAGATACGCTCAAGGAAACCATCCCTCCTCATCGGACTTATCCCTACTATATGAGCGTATGTAAAAAAACATGATGTTCCATCAATCGTTTAGACAACTTCCATTTCTTTCGTGGATTGCCCGCCAAATGCTTCGAAATGAATATTGTGTGCTGGAATTCCCAGCTCTTTTAGTATATGAATGATCTCCTGTGTAAACACCGGGGAACCGCATAGATAAAATTGGCCATTCCCTTCTCCGATCACCGATTGAAGAAATGGACGGTCAATGCGGGAAGCCGCTTTCTCAACAAGCTCACCTTTTCCAGACTGCGCAAATTGTTCGTTACATAGGATGATGCGCCCATTGGAAGCTGATGCTAAAACGCCTTCAAACTCATTTTCAAAAGCGATGACATCCTCTAATCGATCTGCATGAATCATCGTGAATAACTGGCTGTTTTGTGCTGCAGTTTTCACTAAACCAATCATTGGAGTGACACCAGACCCAGCACTGATGAAATAAACAGGCTCTTTTATGTCTTCTTGCAAGCAGAACATTCCCTGCGGCATACTCACTTGAAGAACGTCCCCTTCTTCCATTTCATCATGTAAAAATGTAGACACATGACCATCACGCTTCACTGTAATGCGGTAATAAGATGGATGATGCTCATCTGATAAGCTGTATTGTCTGCTGGACATATAGGCTTCTCCTGGCATATCTGCCTGAACCGTAATGTATTGGCCTGCTTCATACATTGGCAGCTCTGATTCATCTTCTGGTACTAAATAAAAAGAGATAAGCGATGGAGATTCTTGCTTCTTTTTCTTAATCACAAACGGCTTCACATCTGCCCATCCGCCTGTCTGCTTCACATTTTCATCCATCATTTCTGCTTCAATGGTAATGAAAATATTCGCAATGATGTCATATGCAGATTTCCAAGCTAATAAAGTGTCATCTTCTTCTGTTAAACCAAACACTTCTTTCATCGCTTCAATTAGGTGATATCCGACAATTGGGTACTGCTCTTTTTTGACCATGACACTGACATGCTTATGGGCAATTTGTTTGACCGCTGGAAGTAATTCCTCTAATCGATCGATGTGCAGTGCAGCTTGATATAGTGTCGCAGCAAGTGCCTCTGGCTGACTTCCGTTCATGAGATTTGTTTTATTAAATTGATTGAGCAGCTCCGGGTGCTGGCGAATCATATTTTGATAAAAAACAGTGACAAGTTTGGTTCCCTCGGCTTTTAGTAGAGGAGCTGATTGTTTTATTGCATACATTTGATCTTTAGATAACATCGTCATTCCTTCTTTCAAAAGAAGTATTTTAAATACATCTTTATCGTAATGGATGACAGCCTCTAAAAGCAATATTTATAATACATGTTTTAAATGTTGTCACATTTCACACTTTCTCGAACAGTTTTTGTCTAAAATGTGTTACGATGATACAAAACTCTATTAGGTTTAGAGGTCGTCAAAATGAAACTTACGAATTACACAGATTTCTCATTAAGGGTACTCATTTATTTAGCTTCGAGAGAAAACAATGAATTGTCAAATATTCAGCAGATCGCCGATGTTTATGGCATTTCTAAAAATCATCTGACGAAGGTGATTTATCATCTTGGAAAACGCGGGTATGTGGACACGATTCGCGGAAGAAATGGCGGGATCAGGCTTGGAAAAAGCCCAGAAAGCATTAATATTGGAGAGGTTGTCCGTTATACAGAGGATGATTTAGTCATGGTTGAATGCTTTGATCCAAAGAAAAACGGCTGCATTATCTCCCCGATTTGTTCATTAAAGCATGTACTTCATGAAGCACTCACTGCTTATTTAGGCGTACTTGACCGATACACACTAAAGGATTTAACACAAAACAAAGATGCTCTCAGAGAGCTCCTCCTTTAAGGCGAAAGAATTTTATTCTTTCGTCTTTTTCTTTACCTTCTTGTAATAATAATTTATTTAAAATTATTATAAATAAATATTGACTATCATGTTTGATTCAATATAATTAGGGTATATAGATTGCTAGAAAAGACTTTTTTGTTTACAGGAGGAGAAAAGAATGACAAATTCAAATCATAAAAATTTGACAACGAACCAAGGCGTGCCTGTTGGAGATAACCAAAACTCAAGAACAGCTGGTTCCCGCGGACCTACCTTTCTTGATGATTACCATTTGATTGAAAAACTTGCACACTTTGATCGTGAACGTATTCCAGAGCGTGTCGTTCATGCAAGGGGCGCCGGCGCTTACGGTGTGTTTGAAGTAGAAAACAGCATGGAGAAACATACAAAAGCAGCCTTCTTAAGTGAAGAAGGAAAACAAACAGACGTTTTTGTTCGCTTCTCCACCGTTATTCATCCGAAAGGTTCACCTGAAACATTGCGTGACCCCCGCGGCTTTGCTGTCAAATTTTATACAGAAGAAGGCAACTATGATCTCGTTGGTAACAACTTGCCGATCTTCTTTATTCGTGATGCTTTGAAATTCCCTGATATGGTTCACTCTCTCAAGCCAGATCCTGTAACCAATATTCAAGATCCTGACCGTTATTGGGATTTTATGACCTTAACACCTGAATCTACACATATGCTCACATGGCTCTTCTCTGACGAAGGAATTCCTGCAAGCTACGCTGAAATGCGCGGTTCTGGTGTGCATACATTTAGATGGGTGAACAAATATGGCGAAGCAAAATATGTGAAATATCACTGGAGACCTTCTGAAGGTATTCACAACTTATCTATGGAAGAAGCAGCAGAAATTCAAGCAAACGATTTCCAGCATGCGACAAGAGATTTGTATGACCGCATTGAAAAGGGCAATTTCCCAGCATGGGACTTATATGTTCAGCTTATGCCGCTTAGCGATTATGATGAACTTGATTATGATCCATGTGACCCAACAAAAACGTGGAGCGAGGAAGATTACCCACTTCAAAAAGTAGGACGCATGACACTCAACCGCAATCCTGAAAACTTCTTTGCTGAAACAGAACAGTCTGCTTTCACGCCAAGTGCATTTGTTCCAGGAATTGAGGCATCTGAAGATAAACTGCTTCAAGGCCGTTTGTTCTCATATCCTGATACGCAGCGCCACCGTCTTGGTGCGAACTACATGCGCATTCCGGTTAACTGCCCTTATGCACCTGTACACAATAACCAGCAGGATGGCTTTATGACAACGACTCGCCCAAGCGGTCATATTAACTATGAACCAAACCGTTATGACGATCAGCCAAAAGAAAACCCTCACTACAAAGAAAGTGAGCCAGTTCTTCACGGTGACCGTATGGTGAGACAAAAAATTGAAAAACCGAACGATTTCAAACAAGCTGGGGAAAAATATAGAAGCTACTCTGAGGTAGAGAAACAAGCATTGATTAAAAACCTAACAGCTGATTTGAAAGATGTAAATGACAAAACAAAATTACTTGCAATTTGCAACTTCTATCGTGCCGATGAAGATTACGGACAACGATTAGCGGATTCACTAGGTGTGGATATTCGCGCTTATCTTCAAGGAAGCATGAAGTAATTCCATGTCAAAATAAATTGTTGGACAAAGGGCTAAAATGATCTTTATTTTAGCCCTTTGTCTTTTTTTGACTGAACGCCTCGAGCACCCTTTACAAAAAAAGGTGCTTTTTTATAGTCGAAACACGTTAATACTAATCAAATGACCGGTCACCGGATGAAAATAAATTTCTGCATGTGCGGCAAAGAGAGTTGAGCCTTCCTTTACAGTGACGCGAAACACATCTTTTGTCTGCTCGTCATTCACTTGTGTACGGCCAATGTAATGATAATCGTTTAAAGCTGCACCTTTATATTCATCTTTCAGCGCTGTGTACGCAAGTCTTTCCCAATTTTCAAACGGCTGCACCGCTGCTTTTGATGCAGGATGAATCATCAAACTGCCAAGCAAAACGATTCCTGCTGCAATAAGCATCCACCATTTCGGCTGCATGATATCATTGATCTCACTTTCATCTATGTTTTGTTTAGGTTTAGCAGGCCTGTCGTTTTTCATACATGAAGCATTTATTCAGCCTATAATTCCCGGTACACGATTGATGCGGTCACCAACTTTTCCCCTGAAAAAGTCGATATGATCCGAGCAAACTAATGAGGAACTTCTCAAGGGAAAGGAGAAGGTTTAATGAATGTGGCGGATTATGATAAAGCACTTTATTATACGCATCGCTCGCAATGGGATAATTTACTTATTCTTATGGTACGTACGCAAGATGATTTGCTCTCGAAACGTATTGAGCATTTCTTACATGCGTATCAATTTAACCGGAACGATGCCGATGTTGAAAAATGTTTATATGGGCTCCTGCAGTACATTGACCATGCTTCAGAGGCTGCTGCTTCTGAAGTTTATTCACAACCGATGTACACATAAAGAAAAAGGGCTAAAATGAAGTTTATTTTAGCCCTCCCTTTTACATACAATTAGCAGTGCGCTGTGATGGGAAACATAAAGTGGCCTTTTGCCCAATGTTCCTTTGTGTAAATAAATAGTGCATCCTCGTCATTTGGCTTTGTAACCGCGTGTAAACCTTCAATTGTCGTATCAGGCGTGAAATAGAAGATCACTTTTTCCGTTGTTTCCTTCACAATGCTTTCTACAACTTCTTGTACATTTGGCGTTTGAAGCGAGATGATATCAAACACATGCATCGTTTCATTTTCTTCATTCATCAGCACAATGGTATCTAATGCTTCAATATAAAAAATGTCATCCGGCCATACTAATGTAAAATAAAACATCAATAAGCTGCTGTGATGCTGAGCATCCAGCTTCATTGAGTGAGTTTGCCGCTTTTCTGCGAAACGTTCAAGTAATGAGAGGTCTTGCTCCAATGTCAGCTTTTTAACATCTACACCTTTTTTTATTTGAATAGCGCTTTTATTGATATTTAAGCTAAATTCACTTTCGTGATGACGGGTAAAACCAAATCTCGGATAAAAATCTAACACAGTTTCATTAGCAAAAAGAAAGATGACATCACACTCATTTTTGTATTCATCCATGATATGCTGCATTAACTTTGCCGCTAATCCTTTACGCTGATAGGCTTGATCTGTCATAACAGTGCCGATTTGAACTGCTCGATACGTTTGCCCATCAATGATCACTGACATAAGATAGACAGAAGCGTTAGAGATTACCTTCCCGTTATGTACAAAGGAATAAGGTATATATTTTTCATCCCAATAGCCTCTTTCGTACCAGTCACTAAAATCCAAATCAAATGTATCGATCGCAAGCTTATTAAAGCTCTCTTTTAATTTGACATCATGGCGATAATCACTTACTAATTCATATTTTCCCACTTTGATTCCCTCCCATATTAGATTCACCTGTGATTGACCAGTTCATCACCTCCTATAAAATAAAAAAAGACTTGATGAGCATCCACTCGTCAAGTCTTTTACGTTTTTCTATTAGAAATTAGACTGTCCATGCTTCTCTTTTTAAGCAAAAGGGCACATCAAATAACCAACATCTGTGCTCTTTTTTATTCAATTCATTGAATTGAATGTGCGCTTAAAAGTTTTAGCATAACGTCTAAATTCCCTTCTGTCATAACAGCTCTTTTGGCTGATTTTTTTGATAATCGACTGCATACAGAGCCGCTTGGGTTCGATCTGCCAGCTCTAACTTTGATAATACATGTGATACATGCGTTTTGACAGTCTTTTCAGAAATAAACAGCGATGAGGCAATTTCTTTGTTGCTTTTGCCCTTCGCAATCTCAAATAAGACATCTCGCTCTCTATTGGTGAGCTCTTTCATCAATGCCCATTTCTGCTCTTTTGGCTCTGTCAGATGCTGCACGAGAAAGGTCGTGATATGACCATCTAATTGATAGGTGCCATTTTGTACTTCAATCATGGTTGAAAGCAGCTTTTCTGGTGCCACATCCTTTAATTGATAGGCTTTCGCCCCTGCTTGAATGGCGGGAATGACATAATCTTTATCCGCATAGCTTGTCAGGATCACAATGCGGGTGTCCGGCATTTCCAGCATCATTTGTTTCGTTGCCTCAATGCCATTCATTACAGGCATAGACAAATCCATTAAGACTATGTCAGGCTGAGTTTCTCTGACAACCTCTAATGCCTCTTGCCCATTGGACGCCTCACCAACGATGTCCACATCAGGCTGTGTCTGCAAGAAAAACACCAGCCCTTTTCTCACAATATGATGATCATCTGCAATGACAACTCTCATGACGATCCCTTCCTTTCTTGTGAAAATGGCACTTTTACATGAATCGTGGTTCCTTTCCCTAATTCTGAATAGATACAAAATGTACCACCTGCTCTTTGGATGCGGTCAGACATCCCTTTCAGCCCAAGTGAAGGAAGGATCATCTGCTCGTCATATTGAAAACCTTTTCCGCGGTCAATGATTTTCATCTCAAAGGTGTCTCTTGATTGCTCAAGTTTGACCTCGACTTCTTCTACTTCCGCATGTTTTTGACAGTTATTCAGTGCTTCTTGACATACCCGAAACAACGTTTCATTGTGTGAATGATCCATTTCTATACAGCCTAATAAAGATAAGTTGCAGTGTAATCCTAAAAGCTGTGCATACTCTTCAATTGCTGTCGTAAACCCTTTTTCAAGGCCTCTTGGTCTCAGCTGCCAAATGAGTGACCTCATTTCAATCAGAGCATCTTGTGACAAATGCTGAATAAAATCAATCATTTCCCCTAAATTCTGATCGCTAGTCATTTGCCGTGCAGCCTTAGCCGTCAGACTCACAGAGAACAGCATTTGGTTGACAGAATCATGCAAGTCCTGTGCCAGCCGGTTTCTTTCTTCCAGAAGTGCGTGCTGCTGTTCATTTTGCACAAGCTTCATCCGCTGAATCGCTGTTCCAATTTGAAGCGCAATGCTTTCAAGCAAATTCAGCTCTTCTTGCGTAAACGTGACTTTTCCTTTTGCCGCCACATTTAATAAGCCGAACGTACGCTTACACGCTTGTAGTGGAACGGTCGCATGATGAGTTATTCCTTCTGTATCCCCAAGCTTTTCTTCAATCGCCGTTTCAATCCGTTTGCAGTTAATAATATTGGTGGCTGATTGCAGTGTGCCTTTTGTGTAACGGTTGATGCAATAACAATCATTTTGACACATGAGCTGTTTTTGATGCTTTGCGAGTGCTTCAGGTAAGGAAACCTCTGCCATCAGTTCATATGACCCGTCTTTTTCTATAAAATAAATCCATGCTGAATGAAAGCCTGTGACATCCATCAGCATGTGGAGTACTTCATGGAGCGTTTCTTTCATTTCCATGCCTTCATTTAGCTTTTCAGCAATTTCTTTTAACGTTTTTAATGTTTCAACCTTCTCTTGGTATTCTCCCATACTGTTTACCCCCGGCGTTTACAGCCTTCACTTATCATTATGCTCATTATACCATGAGCCACCGCGCGGCTCTTTCTCCAAAAGAGTGATTTCTTCTCATCCTTTTGGCTGAGAAAAAAGCCATCATGCATTCACACACGATGGCCTTGTCTTTCGTTATTTCGCTGTTTCTTCCACAATATCATAAACAACTTTCATCACTTCTTCTGACAGTTGCTTCAGCTTTTCTTCACTATCTGTTAAAGACGTGCCTTTGACTGCAATATAAAATTTCACTTTAGGTTCAGTGCCGGAAGGTCTTAAGCAGAACCACGATCCATCCTCAAGGAAATATTTCAGCACGTTTGATGCTGGCAGGTGAATGGTTTCCTCTTTCTTTTCAGCCACAAGGTGCCTTTGACTTGATTGATAATCCTCGATCACTGTGATGCGCTGCCCTGCGATGGCAGCTGGCGGATTTGTTCTAAAGGTATGAAGGATCGCTGAAATCTGTTCTGCTCCTTCTTTTCCTTTTAAGGTTAACGACTTTAATCCTTCCCGGTAAAATCCAAACTCCTTGAAAATATCGACAAGCGCGTCGTACAAGGACTTGCCCTGCTTTTTATAAAAGGCAGCGACTTCAACGGCTAATAGTGCCGCTTGCACCGCATCTTTATCTCGAGCAAAGTCACCGATCAAATAGCCATAGCTCTCTTCATAACCGAATTGAAACGTGTATTCTCCGCTCTTTTCAAACTGCTTAATTTTTTCTCCAATAAATTTAAAGCCTGTAAGTGTGTCTATCGTGTCGGCCCCAAAAGCTGATGCTACAGCACGCCCAAGCTCACTTGTGACAATGGTTTTCATCACAACAGGACGAGGCGGCAGCTGACCCAGCTTTTGTTTTTCAGACAATAAATAATGGAGCAGCAGGGCGCCTGTTTGGTTGCCTGTTAAAACAGTAAATTCTCCTTCGTGATCTCTGACCGCAATGCCTAATCTGTCAGCATCTGGGTCTGTTGCAATGAGGATATCGGCATTTTGTTTTTCGCCAAGCTTGATGGCGTACTCAAATGCTGCATGCTCCTCTGGGTTAGGCGAGGTCACTGTTGAGAACTGTGGATCTGGTTTTTCCTGCTCAGGCACAACCGTGACATGCTGATAACCTAGAGCCTGAAGCCCGTTTCTGACAGGGTGATTGGCCGTCCCATGAAGCGGAGTAAACACGACTTTGACATCAACCTCATGTGCCAGCTCAGGGTGCACACTTATGGTTTTTAATTTTTCAATATAAGCATGGTCGATTTCTTCTCCGATCATTTTGATCAGTCCTTGCTGTTTCAACGTTTCTTCAGAATCAACTGAAATTGACAGTTCATTTTCAATTGCATCTACTTCTTGAATGACTTGGTCTGCTTCAAATGGAGGCAGCTGCCCGCCATCTTCACCATACACTTTATAGCCATTATATTCTGGTGGATTATGACTTGCTGTCACAACAATTCCAGCAAATGCATGCAACTCACGAACCGCAAAGGAGAGCTCTGGTGTCGGACGCAATTCATCGAATACGTACGTTTGAATGCCTTGTGAAGCAAGTGTTTTGGCTGCTTCCATCGCAAATTCAGGCGATTTATGACGTGAATCATATGCAATGGCGACGCCTCTTTTTTTTGCATCCTCTCCATGTTTCGCAATATACGCAGCAAGACCTGCTGAAGCTTTACGAACAGTATACACATTCATTCGGTTCGTGCCTGCACCAATCTCACCGCGCATTCCTCCAGTGCCGAACTCAAGGTTTTTGTAGAAACAGTCTTCAAGTGCTTGATGATCATCTTGATGCGTCTCCAGCCATTCCCTTAGTTCAGTTTCCAGGTGCTTCTCATTGATCCATCGCTCATAATTCGTCTTCCAACTCATGGTCGTCCTCCTATTTCTTGCCATCATTATAAATAATATCTACTTATATTTTATATCGAATCATCATTAATGTCATGCTATATCAAAAATTGCGATAGACAATTAAAAAAGCCGATACATGATCGGCTTTTCCTTTTATTCAGCATCAAGCGGTACGACTGCTTCATGGAATAGTTGATCTAATTCTGTTTGATGTTTCTGTTTTGCTGCTTCATCCCAGCCAAAACGCTCTGCCATGTAATCAACAACAGGCTGTGCGTATTTTTTTGCCCAATTGATATTAAATAATAGGCTTCCTGTTCTTCTTAAGAAGAAATCGACTGGTGTTACAGCTAGTTCTTCTTCGATCGCATAGACAAGCTCTGCCAGCACATATGCTGGAATGTTTCGTTTGTCTGCTTCCCCTTGAAGCTGCTCTACTCGTTTGTAGACACTGCTGACGTTTGAACCATATTTTTCAGCTAGTTTTTGTGCAATCGGTTCTGTTAAACCAACAGATGCTCCTTCTGCCGTTTTCGCTTGAACAAAAGCTGCCATGTTTTTAGATCCGCCTACATGACCGCCTGAGATTGGCATATGCTTTGTTTTACATGGTCCGTAATCTTTGCCAGTCTCTTGTTTCAATCCATCACGTACGAGATCGACAATATGCTCAGCCATTTTGCGATAGCCTGTTAATTTACCACCAGCAATGGTGATTAAGCCTGAAGATGATGTCCACACTTCATCCTTACGAGAAATTTCTGAAGGATCTTTGCCCTCTTCATGAATGAGCGGACGAAGACCGGCCCAGTTGGACTCCACATCTTTTTCTGTAATATTGAGATCAGGGAACATGTATTGGATCGCTTGAATGACATAGTCGCGATCGGCTTTTGTCATACGCGGATGCTCCAGCTGTTTTTTGTACACTGTATCTGTTGTTCCAACGTACGTTTTGCCTTCTCTTGGAATGGCAAAGACCATACGTTTATCAGGTGTGTCAAAGTAGATCGCTTGTTTTAATGGGAAGACCGATTGGTCGAATACTAAGTGAATTCCTTTTGTATGCTGTAAGTGTTTTCCTTCTTTTGAGTGATCTTTGTCTCTAAGCTGATCTACCCATGGACCTGTCGCATTGACGATCTTCTTCGCATACACATCGTATGTTTTCTTCGTCATGACATCTTCAATGACAACACCAACCACTTTGCCTTTATCATAAATAAATTCTTTTACTTTCGCATAGTTGACCGCTTCCGCTCCGAATTTCACAGCCTCTTTCATCACTTCGATTGTGAGGCGTGCATCATCTGTACGGTATTCAACATAGTAGCCGCCGCCTTTTAAGCCGTCCTTTTTGACAAGCGGTTCTTTTGCAAGCGTTTCTTTCGCACTTAGCATGCTTCTGCGTTCGCTATGCTTTACGCCAGCTAAAAAGTCATACACTCTCAGTCCAATAGAGGTTGAAAACTTCCCAAATGTCCCGCCTTTATGCATCGGAAGAAGCATCCATTCTGGCGTCGTGACATGAGGACCATTTTCGTATACGATGGCACGCTCTTTACCGACCTCTGCGACCATTTTCACTTCAAATTGTTTTAAATAACGAAGTCCGCCGTGCACTAGTTTCGTTGAGCGGCTAGACGTACCTGCTGCGAAATCCTGCATTTCTGCAAGACCGACACGCATTCCGCGTGAAGCCGCGTCAAGTGCTGTACCAGCGCCTGTTATACCCCCACCAATGATAAACACATCATATGGTTTTTTTGTCATTTCCTGCAGCATTTGTTCTCTTTCTAAGCTAGAAAAAGTCATCTCTTGTTCCTCCCATGTTGTACGGTAAAGAAAAAGAGACCGCAAACACCCAAAGCGTATTTCTACACTTCGGTGCCTGCGGTCTCTCCAGTTCTCCAACCGTTCTATTAACTTACTTGAAGTATACCATACTTTTGGTTTATTTGAAAGCTTGAGCTGCTTTTACAGCCTTTTTCCACCCGCTGTATAACGAGTCACGGCTGTCCTCTTCCATTTTAGGGTCAAAGCGCTTGTCAAGATTCCATTGTTTTGCAATGTCTGAACGGTCGTTCCAGAAGCCAACTGCTATTCCCGCAAGATAGGCCGCACCGAGTGCCGTCGTTTCATTAATTTCTGGACGCTCTACTGGTACATCCAGCAAATCACTTTGGAAGCCCATTAAGAAATCATTCTTTACAGCTCCGCCATCTACACGCAAAGTTTTTAATGAGATGTTTGAATCCTTTTCCATCGCATCTAAAACATCCTTCGTTTGATAAGCAAGTGATTCTAACGTTGCACGGACAAAGTGCTCTTTAGAAGTACCGCGTGTTAATCCGAATACAGCGCCTCTGACATCACTGTCCCAGTATGGTGTGCCTAGACCAACGAATGCTGGAACGACATATACGCCATCTGTTGACTCAACGCGCTCCGCATAGGCTTCGCTGTCTTTTGAGTCTTTAAACATTCTCAGTCCGTCGCGCAGCCACTGAATCGCTGAACCAGCTACGAAAATACTTCCTTCTAAAGCATATTCAACTTTACCGTCAATGCCCCATGCAATTGTCGTTAATAAACCATGATCCGACTTAATTGCTTTTTCCCCTGTATTCATCAACATGAAACATCCTGTACCATACGTGTTCTTCGCCATTCCTTCTTCAAAGCAAGCCTGACCGAATAGTGCAGACTGCTGGTCTCCCGCAGCTCCTGCAATCGGAATATTTCTGCCGAAGAAGTGATAGTCTGTTGTTTCACCATAGATGTGTGAAGATGGTTTCACCTCCGGAAGCATAGAAGCAGGTACGCCAAGGATATCCAGTAATTCTTCATCCCATTTCAGATCGTAAATGTTGAACATTAACGTTCTTGACGCGTTGGAGTAATCTGTGACGTGTGATTGACCGCCTGTCATCTTCCAAATGAGCCATGTATCGATTGTGCCAAACAGCAAGTCGCCATTTTCTGCTTTCTCACGAGCACCTTCTACATTGTCTAAAATCCATTTTACTTTTGTCCCTGAGAAATAAGCATCAATGAGAAGACCTGTTTTATTTCTAAACGTTTCATTGTGTCCTTGCGCTTTTAACTCTTCACAAATGCCTGACGTTTGTCTAGACTGCCAAACAATTGCATTATAAACAGGTGCGCCTGTATGTTTATCCCAAACAACAGCTGTCTCACGCTGGTTCGTAATGCCGATACCGGCGATTTGATCTGCTTCAATGCCTGATTCAATTAAAGCAGTTGAAATGACGGATAGAACAGAGCTCCAGATTTCATTTGCATTGTGTTCTACCCAGCCTGGGTTCGGAAAATATTGATTAAATTCCTTCTGAGCTGTATGTGCAATTTTGCCTTCTTGATCAAATAAGATCGCTCTTGAGCTTGTTGTCCCTTGATCTAAAGCGAGAATATATTTTTCTTTTGCCATGGTGTTTTCCTCCCCTTACATACTTTCATTTACAGCATTTGTTTGGTTTTTCGTAGTTACATAGAGTCCTAACAATACCACAACTAAAATAACGCTTACAATCCAAAAGGCTGGAGTGATGTTCGCTTTAAAGGCTGCATTGTAGAAAACACCGCCAAATGCGCCGCCTAAAATTGGACCAACGACTGGCACCCACGCATACTTCCAATTCGATGGACCTTTACCTGGAATCGGCAGAATCGCATGTGCAATTCTCGGACCTAAATCACGTGCAGGGTTGATTGCATAACCAGTTGTACCGCCTAATGAAAGACCAATTGCGACAATTAAGAAACCAACAATCAGCGGATTGACTCCGTCTGCGAATTTATTTGCACCAATCGCTAAAATTCCTAGAACCAATACAAATGTACCGATCACTTCACTAAGTACGTTTGCAAAAGTATGCGGAATCGCAGGACCAGTTGAGAATACACCTAGCTTTGCACCTGGATCGTCTGTTGCTTTCCAGTGCGGTAAGTAATGTAAAAAGACAATAATAGCTCCTATTAATGCGCCAAGCATTTGACCAACAATATACATTGGTACATCAGCCCAAGGAAAACTTCCTTCTAGCGCAAGCCCAATTGTTAGTGCAGGGTTCAAATGCGCTCCGCTGATTCCACCTGTTGCATAAGCTGCTATGGCTACTGCAAATCCCCATCCGAAAGCGATTACAATCCAGCCGGATTGATATGCGAGCGATTTCTTTAAATTGACTGCCGCACACACACCGCCTCCAAAAATTATGAGCAGCATTGTACCTACGACTTCACCCCAAAATGGTGTCATGAAAATTCCTCCTCTGGTTCAGTTGCCATCCCCTATGAATGTGTAGAAAAAGATAAAGAAAAAAGATCCACAACAAACATACTTTACATCAGGGTCATTTGTCACCTAGTAAAGCGCTGTTGTGGATCTCCGTTTCTCCATCACATGATATTAACTTAGTGCTATAGTATCAGAGGATGAAAACGTTGTCAATCAATTTTCACATTTTATCTTTTCACTTTTGGAACGCTTTCCAAAGGGCTGTATTCGATGTTGTCACAGCTGTAGCTCCTGCTTCAAGCGCTCTTTCCACATCTTCTTTTGTACGGATAAATCCGCCTGCAAATATTGGAATCCCAGCTCGCTCGCGCACTTCAGTAATTAAATCCGGCACAACCCCAGGCAATACTTCAATAAAATCTGGACGATGTTTTCCTACGAACTCCATGCTTTTTTCCATCGCACTTGTATCAAGTAAAAACATTCGCTGAATGGCATATACCTTCTTTTGTTTGGCTTTTACTATGACAGAAGACCTAGTAGAAATAATCCCTGCCGGCTTCATTTCCTGACAAATAAATTCCGTTCCATACTCATCATGTTTGATCCCATGAATAAGATCGACATGGACGAACATTTTCTTATGATGGGCATTTGCCTCATTCATAATGCCCTTTAATCGGCCTAAATGGACATCAAGTAAGACCCCATATGTAAATGGACTTTTTAAAAATTCCTCAAATTGCTTCATATTGCGAACAGCAGGTAGAATGGGTTGATCATGAAAACTCATATGCCGTCTCCTTCTAAAGTGTATTAGTTCAGTCTTCTCCTAACAGTAATAGAATCTCTTCTATTTTTCAATACACCTAGTGTATCCAATGCCGATTTTACCTAGAAGCATCTTAATGTATGTGCTCTTCCCATAGAAAAAAGCAGAGAAATCTCTCTGCTATAACTGCGCCATACTTTCTTTTAACGTGTTGATAATAAATGCGGCGTCTTCATTTGTTATATTTAGCGGCGGTGCAAGCTGGGCAACGTTATTATAGCCGGCAACCGTATCACCATTTTTGCCGATGATCAGTCCGCGTTTTTTACATTCTGCAATCAATTGACCGACAACCTGTGGATCAGCCGGTTTTTTAGACTGTTGATCTTGAACAAGTTCAATACCAAACAGCAGGCCTTTCCCTCTGACATCACCGACAAATGGATGCTCTTTTAACTCTTGCAAACGTTCGAGCATGTCTTGCCCAAGCGTGTCAGACCGTTCTACTAATTTCTCGTTTTCCATGATCTCTAGGTTGGCAAGGGCAACCGCACAAGAAGCAGGGTGACCGCCAAATGTATTTACATGGCGCAGTCTGTCATACGTATCTTCCCCTGCGTACGCTTCATAAATGTCTCGTTTCACGCACGTTGCAGAAAGAGGTAAGTAGCCGCTTGTGATCCCTTTTGCCATTGTGATGATGTCCGGCTTTACTTCCTCATGCATAAAACCAAACCGCTTCCCTGTCCGGCCAAATCCGCAGATGACTTCATCCACAATGAGAAGTGCTCCATGAGCCTCACAGATGTCTTTGACCCTCTTCAAATACCCTTTCGGAGGCATTAAGATACCGCCGCCCGTAATAATCGGCTCCATAATGACCCCAGCAATGGTCTCACTTAGTTCCCACGTCATGGCTTGATCGATTGCCGCTGCACTTGCCAATGTATCTTGATCCTCAGGATGACGATACATATCAGGTGGTGCGACATGGATAAAGCCTTGACCTAATGGTTCATATTTATATTTACGCTGCGCCTGCCCCGTTGCGGCAAGGGCTGCTGCTGTATTGCCGTGATACGACCGATACCTGGAGATGAACTTTGTTCTTGTGCTCTCTCCTTTTTGCGCATGATATTGTTTGGCGATCTTAAATGCAGCTTCATTGGCTTCAGAACCGCTGTTAGAAAAGAAGATCACATAGTCCCCGCCGAGCCATTCATTTAGCTTTTCAGCCAGCTGAATCGCAGGCACATGGCTTTGCGTCAGCGGATAGTAAGGCATTGTATTTAGCTGCTTATATGCCGCTTCTGCAAGCTCTTTTCTGCCATAACCGGCATTTACACACCAAAGACCTGACATCCCGTCTAGATATCGATTCCCATAGATATCTGTCACCCATGCGCCTTCTGCCTCGTGAATGACCATGCTTTCATTTTCCTTGTTTGTCCCTTTCATATGATGCCAGATCAACTGATCATCTTTCGCCTGAAGATTTTGAGCCTGATCATGAATTTTCATCTTCCCGCCCCCATGTATCCGTTTTCATCATTAAAGAAACTTAGACCAGTTCAGCAGCACACTGCCTCTCCATTCATTATATGGATGAAAAGGGAGGCATATGAAACCGAATCTAGGCCGCCCGTAAGAGAGAACCAATCGTTATTTTCATTATAAAAAAGGGGACGGGCTGATTACATTAGACAGATCGTCAACTGATTGAAAAGAACGATAAGACACTCTACTCGGTTGCCTTAGCAAATCTAACAGACCTTGTTAACGACGATTTCCTTGCAGGAATTCATATGCAAGAATCGCAAATTCAAGCGCCTGTCGTTTCGGTGCCTGCATCATATCCTCACCAAGCAATGCATGCAGTTTATCGAGTCTATGATAAAGGGTCTGCCTCACAATATAGAGCCGGCTTGCAGTTTCCTTTTTAGAACCGTTTGTCTGTAAAAAGATATTCAGCGTTTGATAGAGTCTTCCGCTATTTTGCTTATCATATAAAATCACAGGCTCCAAATACTCTTTCACCATACATTCAAGCAGTCCGCTTTCCTGCATGACAGGCATGAGTCGGAGCATATGCAAATCTTGATAAAATGGGCTTTCCACCCGCTGGGGCATCACTTTCTTTATATGCAGCACTTCCTTGGCTGCTTGAAAGCTTTTTCTCATATGCTGAAACTGTTCACAATATGGACCGATGCCAAAATTGATCACAGTTCCGCGAGGCTGCTCCCGATCATACAATTGTTTGATGTCAGCTGCCGCCTTCTCTGCACGCTCTTTCCAGTCTTCCTTCTTTCTTGTGTTCAATAAAATAAATAAGGTTTGTCCTTGATGCTCATACGGAATCAAATGGAAACCTGCTCGCTGAAAGATGGAGCGGCACGATACGAGAAAATAAAGATTTCCTGCAATTTCTTCGATTTGATGATGCTTTTGAAAGAGCATGACCACACAGCCGGTTGGTTTTTTCAATCCTTCTGTTTCTTCAAGATGCTCTAAAATATCTCTTTCTGTATGCTCTTCTTGGAACCATTTTTGCAGCCATTCGTTCTCTTTTGTCTTCTTCAGCTCTTCTGTATAAAGCTCTCTTAACGTTTGCTGGGCAAGAGCATTTGCTCCTTTATCCATTACGAGAAGTTCGAATTCTGAGAGCGCGTTCGTTTGATGAATAAGCACAAGGTCTGCAAATGTCTGCTTGAGTGCGAGCACTTGTTTTTGGGTCACTTCGTATCCTTTTGGTAAGGAAGCAAACTGTAAATAATTCATGACCAGCTCTTCGGTTTGTTTGGAAGAATCACATAAAATAATCGGCTCCCCCTGAACAGGAATGAGTAAAAGAATGCCCCTTACGTGCTGATACACTTGATCCAAAATATCCATCTGCGGATGCGGAGTCAGTAATAGCTCATTCAGCTTTGATGATAGCGCTTCTAAATCAGCCATCATTTGATATTGGCGTTCAATCATCATCGTATGGAGATGCTGTGTGATGTTGACGAATTTCACTTCTTTTGTAAACAGAATCAGCGGAAAATCTCTTTCTTCTGCATAAGCAATCAGTTCTTCCGGCACATCGAATCTGAGCGGAACAAATTCAATACACAAGCCTGCCGCACCAGAATCAATCAGCTGTTTTAAAAATGCTTGGAACACATCTAATTGATCATGAAAGCCTGCGGCTGTTGTTAATATGAGCTCTCCCCCATTTAACAAATCTTCTACAGCAGGCACTTCTAGCACATGAACCCATTTGACCTGCCGAAACAATCCCTTTTCTCCTGCTAACACTTTTGCATGGGCAAAATACTTTGTTTTCAACACATCACTCACTTGAAAATGAACATCTACATTCATTGATATGTCCCCCTTTGTTTGCCGCCCATCCCCTATCCCAGAGGGTGCATAGATAAGATCCATAATAAAACAGGTAAAGTCACGATGCTTAAAACGGTACTGAGAAATGTCGTGCTTGAGACAAACTCAGGCTTCGTTCGAAATTGTACAGCCATCAGCGTGGTATTTGCTGCTGTTGGCATGGCTGCAACTAAAATCATAATTTGTTTCACTAGATCATCTACCGGTAAAATGAGTGTAAAACCAAATGCGATGAGTGGTGAGATAAACAGCTTCAGCAATACAGCATAAGAAATATTGCGATAATCCACTTGCTTAAAAGAAATGACGGCAAGCTGCATGCCTAAAATAAGCATAATCGTTGGTATGGCAGCATCCCCAACTAGCTGAACACCCGTCATCACCTCTTTAGGTAATGAAAGATCAATCAGCTGAAATAATAGACCGAGGAGTGCCCCATATGCAACCGGCATACGCAGCACTTTTTTCAGCACAACCTTTCCATCTCCTGCATCCTCTCCGCCCTTTGCTGCATAATACATACCGATTGTACTCATAACAAGCTGCTGCAGCACCATTAACACAATCGCAATATCAAGCCCAGCAGCTCCGAAGACAAGAAGGACAACGGGTGTGCCGTAATTCCCATTGTTCATAAAGGCTGACGACAGAATCATGGCACAATACATTTCATTCGAAAAACCATAAATACGAGATAAAATAAAGACACATAAAACAAGTGAAAGACAAAGTCCGACGACAAAAATAGATAGGTACACATAGTCCATCGACACTTTGTTTTGATAAAAGGTTTCAAACGCCAGAAATGGTGACATTAAATATAAAGACATTGATGAGAGCGTATGTATGTCAAAACCAATGGCCTTCTGCCCAATATATCCGATAAGAAAGATGCCGAACACTGGCAGTAAGACAAGTAAAAACTCCATGCTGCACCTACTTTTCTCTAGATGAATTCCTATTTTTTGCTTCCTCATTATCATACCACTGTTAAACAATAAAAAAGAAGCACCCTTATGAAAGGACGCTTCTCTCCTCATCCATATAGAACACTTCCCACAAATGACCGTCAAGATCCTGAAAGCTCCAGCCATACATAAACCCATGATCCTGCTTTTCCTTAAACGGTGAACCGCCTGCTGCCATCGCCTGCTCCACCAGCTCATCGACCTCTTTTCGTGAATCAACCCGCATAGAGACAATGACCTCTGATCCCTGCCTTGCATCCACCAATTGTTTCTCTGAGATGGTTTGAAAATGCTTATGGGATAACAGCATGACCGTAATGGTGTCACCAATGACCAAACAAGCTGCCTGATCATTCGTAAGCTGCTCTTGAAACTCAAAACCCAGCTGCTCAAAAAAAGCCCTTGATTCCTTGACATGCTTTACCGGCAAATTGATATACAGATGTTTAGCTTGTCGCCCCATATTCCTCTCCTTTTTGAACACATGATCTCCTTTCAGTATATTCGGATTTTGCTCCGGCATCCCTTTATCACATAAATAAGTGCTCCGTCTTATTTAGGCAATAAATGATAATGAATCTTGAACCGGTAGCAGCGCTCATGCTGCTACTATGTCTCTTAAAAAATGCAATCAAAAAGAAGCGCCTTGTGATAGGCGCTTCTTTTCAGCGTGATAGAAAACCTTTGCAGTCTAGGAAGGTCGAGCACCGGAGCGGAGCGAATGAAACATTCGTGAGCACTGGAGCGCAGACCTGACACCGAATGCGAGGGTTTGTCTGCGCGCTGAAGCGCCTTGTGACAGGCGCTTCCTTTTATTATTTCTTATATTCAATATGGTACACGTCTCTTCTACGGTCTTTGAGCTGACGTACCGTTCCATCTTGCCGCTGTCTTCTTAAAATTTCTAAATCGACATCGCCAACGACAACCATCTCTATATTCGGATTACACTCTCCTACAATCCCATCTCTTGCAAATTCAAAGTCAGATGGGGCAAAAATGGCTGATTGTGCATATTGGACATCCATATTTTCGGTTTGCGGAAGGTTTCCGACAGTTCCTGAGATCACGGTATAAATCTGGTTTTCAACCGCTCTAGCCTGTGCACAGTAACGCACTCTTAAATAGCCTTGACGGTCTTCTGTACAGAACGGAGTAAAAATAATTTTTGCTCCTTTATCAGCTGCAATCCGAGCAAGCTCAGGAAATTCAATATCGTAGCAAATTTGGATTGCAATTTTTCCGCAGTCCGTATCGAATACTCGAACTTGATCACCTGCTGAGATCCCCCACCATTTTCTTTCATTCGGTGTGATATGAAGTTTATATTGCTTTTCAATCGTTCCATCACGTCTAAATAAATAAGCGATATTGTAGATTTTCCCTTCTTCTTCAACGAAATGGGACCCGCCAATGATGTTAATGTTGTACTTCACAGAAAGGTCTGTGAACAAATTAATGTAGTCCTCGGTATATTCCGTGATCCGCTGAACTGCAAGACTTGGGGAACGCTCCTCTAAATAAGACATGAGCTGCGTTGTAAAAATTTCTGGGAATACGGCAAAGTCAGCTGATGCATCTGATGCGACATCAACATAATACTCTACCTGATTCATAAATTCCTCGAAGGAATGAATTTGTTTCATCGCATATTGAATGACGCAAATGCGAACTGGGAACGCCGATTTATAATATCTTTTCGATTGCGGACGATAATCAACATTGTTCCATTCCATTAACGTCGCATATGTGCTGGATGCCTTATCATCCGGCAAGTAATTCGGATTGATCCGCATGAGGCTGAATTCATTTAACAGCTGAAAAGATAAAACAGGATCATAAATTTGGTGAAGCATGACCTGCTCCACATATTGACGAGGCGTCATTTCCTCTTGGTATTTATGATAATTCGGGATGCGTCCGCCAATGATGATGCTTTTTAAATTTAATCTTCTCGCTAAGTCTTTTCGTGCTTCATATAACCGATGGCCAATTTTCATGCGGCGGTACTCAGGACTAACCATAACCTCAATTCCGTACATATTCATCCCATCTGGATTATGGTTTGTGATGTACCCATCATCTGTAATGTCCTGCCAAGTATGACGGTCATCGTATTCATCAAAGTTAATTAATAAACTTGAACAAGAGCCAATGATTTCCCCCTCAAATTCAGCACAAAACTGTCCTTCTGGGAAATGCTCAAGATGGCTTTCAAGGTGCTCTCGTTTCCAAGGGTCCATGCCCGGAAAGCATACCTCCTGCAAGGCAATAATTCGGTCAATATCTTCTTCCCGGATATTACGGATGACCATTCTTTTTTCAAACCGCGTTAAATCGAGTTTTTCTGCCATGATGTTTTTGCCCCCTTACTGATCCTCTTTTTCAAGCTGATGGAATAGCTGGAGCAATTCAATTTCAGCCATGGATTCTAATCTGACATCATATTCTTCAAATTGCAGCGTGCTCGTCACTTTGTTTGGGACGATAACGCATTTCATGCCTGCCCGTTTGGCAGCAACTGACCCATTCACTGAATCCTCAAATGCCACACAATCCTTTGGCTCTACACCTAAGCAGCTTGCGGTTTGCAAATAAAGCTCTGGATGAGGTTTGACTTCTTCCACATCATCTGACGTGCGGATACATTCAAAGTAATCGAAAAGACCAATCTGCTTCAGGTGATCAGACACCCATTTATAGTCTGAGCTGGAAGCAAGTCCAATCTTGATCCCAAGCTCCTTCGCTGCCTGTAAATAAGCTTCTACGCCAGGTCTTGCTGATTCGTCCTTCATTCTCTTTTGAAAACGAGAACGCCGGTCCGCTGTGAGTGCCTCATGATCAAGCGTCTTTCCCAGCTGCTTTTCCAAGTATTCAAATGGCTTAAAGCCTGCCTGCGTCCCGATGACGTTGCCCCATACGGAAAGAGGCAGCTCCGACTCATGCTCCGCAAACATTTCTTGCAAGACTTCATATTCATGTGTTTCTGTATCTAAAATTAATCCATCAAAATCAAATATAATCGCCTTTACCAACGAGGCCACTCCTTTTTTTACGAAAGTCTTTATTATGATACTCAATGCTATCATATCGTGAATAAAATTGACTTTCAAAGATGAATGTCTGCTAAAATAATTATGTATAAAAGGAGCCTGTACCATTTTGTCAGGCTCCTACCCGTGTTCGGTTCATTCTGCAAGAGATCCAAGCGCTCCGATTCGTGGAGAAATAGGCAATGTTGAAAAAGAGCGGGTTTGGTATTACAGATCTTAAAGGTTTCTCCGTTCCCTTAAAAATAGTATGTGCGGCAGCCTTGTAAGTTAACAAGGAAGTTCACACCAACTTTTACGCATTTTGAAGGCGGCGGCTGGAAAAATCGTCTAAATCAAACGGAAAAGAAAAGCCGCATGCATTGACCTGCTCACGGTTTCGCTCGAATAGTTCACGATCACGCTTTGTAATATGGCGTTTAGGTTTGACAATAATGGTATGTAATAGCTGAAGTCCCGATAAAATACGAAAAGCATCGTCCATCGTTCCGTTATAAACTCCTTCAACAAAGGTAAGCGGTTGTTCTTTTTGACGCGCGGCGGACTGTTCTCCGCCAGTATGGGATAGAAGCTCTTCTACATCCTTTGATATTTCTCCAATCGCCTGCTCCTGCAGTTCTGTAGCAGCTTTCATTAATCTCACGTGACATCTACCTCTCTGTCGTTATTTCTCCATTCAGAATAGCACAGAAAAAAAGGCGTTCGCCAAGGTAAGTGTTTCCTATATATACCCAAAGAGAGGAACGGATTTCATGAACATTAAAGGACACACGCTCTCGCTAAAAGCAGGTGAGCAGCATCATGACATTTCACTGAGTCAGTTTTTAAAAACAGCCGTGTCGGCCTCAAAACCAATTATCCATTTTTGGATGGAGCACCAAAAAATACGATTAAATCAAAAGCCTGCCCATCACGCGGCAAAAGTCAGTACAGGCGATCACATCTTGATCGATTTATTTGAAACGGAAGAGAGTGATGTGACGCCAGAATATGGTGAATTAGAGGTGCTCTTTGAGGACGAGCACTTATTGATTGTGCAAAAGCCCGCTGGACGACCAACGCACCCGAATGAAAAGGGACAAACGGGCACACTGGCTAACCTTGTGGCCTTCCATTTTCAAGCAAATGGCGAAGAGAAACGGGTGAGACATATTCACAGGCTTGATCAAGATACAAGCGGCACTGTCATTTTTGCTAAACATAGGTTAGCTCATGCTGTGCTTGATCAAATGCTTTCTAAAAAAACGATCCGCAGAACATACATCGCCATCGCAGAAGGACTTTTCAAGAAAAAGAAAGGCACTATCGATGCAGCGATCGGACGTGATAAGCATCATGCTGTCAGACGAAGAATCTCTCCTACTGGTCAAAGTGCTGTGACTCATTTTCAGGTTATGGACACCAATAAACGTCTGCAAATGACAGCTGTTAAGCTGCAATTAGAGACCGGAAGAACACATCAAATTCGTGTCCATCTTAGCAGTCTCGGGCATCCATTAGCCGGGGATACACTTTATGACGGGGCTCGCACTCATATCAACAGATGTGCTCTGCACGCCAAACAAGTAGACATGACACATCCTTTTACAGGTGAGCACTTGAGCATAGAAGCACCGCTTCCACTAGATATGGCTCAGCTCATGGACGAGATCATTCATTAAAAAAGAGCCTGCTATTGATAAGCAGGCTCTTTTTTCTTTAGACAGACGCTCTTTTTGCATAAATAATGTACCGCTCTGGTGCATTGCCGACGAAATGAAATGGATAGCATGTCGTTAACACGAGCTCTTCCTTTTCATTCTGCAAAGTAATAATGGAAGTATCATGCTGATCCACGATTTTCGTATGCGTAATTTCATAAACAAACTCACCATACGGCACAGTGATTTTCAGCTGATCCCCAATATCCAGCTCACCTGTTCGGCGAAATACCGTATCACGATGGCCAGATAGGACGATTTGTCCCTTCTGATCAGGGTAATAACTGCCTTTGTAATGCCCGACTCCTTTGGCAAGATCATCTGCATCTGTCCCTTCGACAATGGGCAGGTCCGCTTTTAATTTCGGAATCGTCAGGATGCCAGAAGCTTTCCCTATTTCAGGAGAAAACTTCTTCTTTGACATCCCTTGATCGTCCGCTACTGCCTTCTTCGCGTCTTCTAATGATTGTGCCGTTTGAAGGTGCGTAGAGGCGATTTGCCAAATTCCCCAGCCGAGCAAGATTATTCCTGCTGTCATCACAGTAAGTGCAAGCCACTTTTTCATGCTTAAACTCCTTTGCCTGTTACATTTCTCTTAGATGATTCACTCTCTTTAGCTTGCTGCTTTTTCTTCTTGTTTTGCTTTTTGAATTCGACCCTCTTTTTGATACACAATAGAAGCTCCTTCAAAGCTCTTCACAAAAGCGACAGTGGCTTCTAAATCCTCTGGACCTGTTTCGGGATTTTTCCCCAGCCGGCCTATCGGCGCATATTTACTGCCAGTGGCAGTTGCCATAAAGTTATTCACGGTGAGTGTATATGTTTGATCGGGCGCAACGGATGAACCATCAGGCAGCTTTAAGTCGACTACTTTATATGTTACCGGATCATAGGAATATGAAAAGCCCGAAATGCTATAATCTGGTCCAAATTGAGGTGAAATTTGCGCTTCTATAATCTCAGCCAAGTCTTTCCCCTCAATCTCAAGTTTCACTAAGACGTTGCCGAAAGGCTGAATATTAAACAGATCTCCCCACGTAATCGGCCCTTTTTCAAGGTTTTGCCTGATCCCGCCGCCATTCATCATGGCAAAATCACTTTTCATAGAATATCTCATACCATCGGCAATCAAATTACCGAGCGGCGTGTCTCCATCATTTGAATAGCCGCCTTCCATTTTGACACCGGCTTCTCCAACTACCTCACTAATAATCGGCTCAACTTCTTTCCCGTAATGAGCTAAGATGCCGGCTGCTTCCTTGTCCTTTTCAATACCAGATTGGTCTACATACTGGATATTTGCACTCTTTTTGACAATATCCTTCGTTTTGCGGTCAAGCGTTACATTGACTTCGCCAATAGCCTTCCCGTATTCAAAGGCTTGAACAATTAATTTCCCATTGACCTCTCCGTTTACCACTTCGTGATTATGCCCTGCAAAGATGACATCAATTTCATCATCGCCTTCTTTGGCAAGCTTTGCACTCTCCCCAGTGATGGTATCTCCATTTTGGGAGGCTGTCATATGAGCTAAAACTGCAATGGCTTTGATCCCTTTTTGTTTTAATTCCTTCGCAGCATCATTCACGGCTTTGACTTCATCTGTAAATTGAATGTCTTTAATCCCTTCTGGCATCACCATTCCGGCGGCTGACTTTGTCACAACACCGATAAATGCTACAGGGATTCCTTCAACATCCATGATTTCATAAGCAGGTAAAAGTGGTTTGCCTGTCTCCTTGTATTCACAGTTTGCACAAACGAGCGGAAAATTCTGTCCATCATATCCCTTTGTGCCTTTAGGATGATCTCCACCATTTATGATACGTAATAGCTCGTCCACGCCTTCATCAAATTCATGGTTGCCAACCGTGCCAACATCAAAGCCAATGTTCTCCATGAGTTCAACTGTTGGTTCATCTTGAAGAAGAGAAGATATTGGAGAGCTGCCGCCAATCATATCTCCAGCATGGACTGTGATCGTATTTTTGTGTGCTGCTTGTTTTTGTTTCATATAAGCCGCCACATAATCCATCCGTCCGTACGTTCCTTTATTACCATCACCTTTCAGGTCCAGTTCATATTGTTGATCAATTTTCCCGTGTAAATCATTCATGCTTAAAATGGTTAATGGGACTTCCCCAGCTTCTTCTGCCGGCTGATAGCCAGCCTGTTCTGCTTCTTCTTTTGAAGCAAAAAAGATGCGTTTATCTACAGCGATTTCTTTCCAGCTGTCAGGCGATACATAGGTTTTCGCCGATGAATCACCGACATAGCGTGTCAGTCCTTTTTTCTGTTCACGTGCTCTAAATTCAAACGGCTGTTCCAGCAGCGGATCCGCTTCATTCCAAATGCCCAGCCCTTTTTCTTTCGCCTCTTTGACAGCTTTTTGGAACGTCTGATAGTCCTTTTCATCTCCAACTGGCCAGATGAAATACGTAGGGGCATATCCTTTTTTCACAAGCTCTAAATTCGTATTAACCCCTTTTTTGGTTTTCACTTGAGCTAAAAGACGTCCGTAGCCGTCCTTCGCTTCAGGACCGATCTTTAATGTGACTTTATCTCCGCTTGAAAGAAGCGTATTTAAATAGTCCGCCGCCTTCTGTCCAAAACGCAGCTGGTTTTGATCTAATTCATTTTTTGGCTTATGGTACGTTTCCGGCGTATCCATATTCACAAAGCGCACCTTTGTTGTACCAAGCACAGGCTTCTTTAGATGAATCGTATCTCCATCTACCACCCGGTCAACCGTTGCCGCATATTCTTTCTTGATTTTTGGCGGCTTTGGCTGGCGTTTCAGCAGGCTGACATCACCCTTGTGTCTTGGAAGCACCTGCAGCGTATCATATCTGCTTAACACTCCTGTAAACTCATACCATTTCCCTGTCTTTACTTCATCAATGGCACTTGTATCCACCATCACTCTAAGGATGGTGCTGTGATATTTTTTATCAATGATCATCACATTGTATCCACCACCAGCCGGCTGCTCTGGTTTTGATTCAACATAGCCTTTGACCTTCACAAGTTTTCCTTCATGTTTACGTGCCTGATCCGTTTCTAGTTGTTTCAGTGAGACTCGCTTCGGCTTTGGTAAGGTTTGATTCACACCATCGATTTTCAGGCGGTCTCGATCTGGCACAATTTCAATCAGTCCTTTATAAGACGTGATCTTACCCGATACTGTCACCTTCATGCCCGCTTTTAGTTCTGGGAAATTGCTTTGCTGTGCTGAATAAATATTGATTCCAGCTGATTGATCTTGAATGTATGTTGAGAGTTTCCCATTGCCTATAGCAGATTGATCTGCTGTCACAATTCCGCTCACCGTCACCGTCTCCCCGATCAGCTGGCGGGCTTTCTTGATTTTGATTGGCTTCTTTTGGTTCCATACCGTTTCCTTCTTTTCAGACGCGCTGGCTTGTTCTGCTGTGATCATGCCAGGCAGTAAGGATTGCAGACTAAAGATCACCAAAACCAAACAGCAGATCATTCGAATGGATCGAACACGTTTCATTAGACCTCTCCCCTTCTGAGCTTCATCTCTCATAGTGTACTAAGTAAATATTGATGGTAGATGGATTTCTTGTAAATCTTATGTCTGTTAGCTCATTGGAAACGTAATAATTACTCGTGTCCCCTCAAAGCTTTTGCTTTCAAAACGAATGCTGCCGCCATGGCTTTCAATGATTTTAATGGTCATCATTAAACCAAGGCCAGTCCCTTTTTCTTTCGTTGTATAAAAAGGTTCACCCAGTTTCCCTATTTCGTCTTCTGGTATGCCCTTTCCTTGGTCTTCAAAAATCAGCATCATCTGATTATGTTCCAATACGGATGTGACCTGAATGACACCTGTCACACCATCCATCGCTTCAATACCGTTTTTAAGAATGTTTAAGAAAACTTGTTTCAGCTCATTCGGTATACCTTGAATGTTTGGCAGCGACGGAGACAAATTCTTCTGAATAGACACGCCTTTTAAAACCGCCTGTGATTCAACGACCATGATCACTTCTTCGAGCAGAAGATTGACATGAACCGGCTCAAATTTCACCGATTTGCTTCTAGAAAGCACAAGAAATTCATTAATAATGGCCTCGAGCCGATTAAATTCAGACATCATGACATCTGCATAATCCTTCTGATATTTCTTACTTTGAATCATCAGCTGTAAAAATCCCTTTAACGATGTCAGCGGGTTCCGTATCTCATGGGCGATACCGGCTGCAAGCTGACCCACTGCGGACAGCATCTCTGACTTCATCAGCATCTTCTCTGACTGCTTTTGATTCGTAATATCCTCTGAAATCCGCATCACAGTTGACTGCATTTTGTCAGGATCATCAATTCGGTGTAAAGAGACTCTCTCCCATCGTTCACGGCCTGATAAATCCTGAAAGTACAGCTCACCTGTCCAGCTGCCTTCTTTTAAACAAACGTCCCATTGCTTTTCTAAATCATCACATTGACACAGCGCATGATAGACAGAAAAGATATCTTTGCCGATCAGGTCATATTCATGCTGCTGTACAAACTGGCAAAAGCGCTGATTCACGCATTGGATGACCCCTTCCTCAGTTGCAACAACAATATGGATATGGCTGTTATCCAGTGCTGTTATCGCTAGATGGAGTGCCTGTTTGATTTTTGTCATTTCCGTCATTTTAATCCACGTCATCACCGCTCCCTCATGATCTTGATCAAAGTTAGGTGTGATGTGAACAGTGAATTGTTCGCCTTCATTCGTTTCAATTTCTCGTTCGATGACGCGCCTGTCCGAGATAACGGATTGTATGTCATGATAGAGCGTTTCCTGCGTGAGCTTCTTGGCCAGCGACTGAAAGGATTGCTGGTGCCTTATTTGAGCTGAAGTAAATAAAGAGGCAGCTGTAGGAGTGTAGTAGCGAATATTCATGTCCCGGTCCACAAACAACGTCGCAAGCTCTGGTTTAACAGAAGGTCTGTACAGTTCTTCCCTTGTCACCCTTAAGTTGTTTATGATATTAATGAAATGCTCGTGTTTTTTCTCAAGCTGCACTATTTGCGTGTTTTTCGCTTTTAATTGAGCCCTTGCCTCCTGCTCCTTTTGTTTTACTTCATTGAGTTCATTTTCTAAATCGACAATACGCTGCTGATAGACTGAATTCTGATCTGGCATCCCTTTTTCCCTGCCGTTCTTTTGATTTTTTCCTCTCTCATTCAGTCGAATGAGAATGACGTATACTCCTTTAAAACGGCGATCAAAACTCTTTACAGTAAAATCCGCATACTGCTTTCTGCCTTTTTCCGAAATGAGAACATGCTGAAACACAACCTCCGTCTCGTCTGTCCACACCTTTTGAAAGGTTTGACTCAACATCTCTTTCAAATAATCAGGCGTTACATATTCACATGATTGATCTGACACTTCTTTGTGGTCTAAGAAAGAATAGGCCCCATTTGACATCGCCAGGATTTTGTTACCATCATTGATGACCATACATGCATCATAATCCTCGCTCACTTCTTGCATATATTGTGCGGCTCGCTTTTGTAATTTGGCATCTCGAGCGTCATGTACACTAGATGTAGAAATGTTTGAATGGGTGTAAATGTTCCACTTTTCATTGAACAGTTGAAACAATCGAGGGATATTGGGGACAGTTTCATCGGGCCCTAATATTAACATCCCTTGATCTTTTAAAGCATATTGGAATCGGGATAATACTCGTTTTTGTACTTCTGGCTCAAAGTACATCAGAACATTTCGGCAACTGATAAAATCGAGGTAGATAAAAGGTGAATCAATCAATAAATTGTGAGGAGCAAAAACAATATGTTTTCTAAGCGACTGCTTCACAATAAAAGCGTCACCTTTTGTTTCGAAATATCGCGCCCGCCATTTTTCCGGTATGCTTGCCATTGACTCTCTCGAGTAAAGACCTTTACTAGCTATTTGAATGGCTTTTCGGTTGATATCTGTCGCAAAGACTTGAAGTTCAATGGACACATTTCTTCGCTTCATTTCTTCTAAAAATAAAATCGTAAAAGAATAGGCTTCTTCCCCTGTGGAACATCCCGCAATCCAAATTCGGCAGCGAGATTTCCCGTTGCTCATCAAATGGTCAATGATTGATGGTATGATCTTCTGTTCACATATACGAAAAGCTTCCATATCTCTAAAAAAAGTAGTCGTGCCGCTTAAAAGCTGGACGTGCAGGCGATCAAGCTCATCTGGTTCTCTTTCTAATAAACGATCGTACTCTGCTAATAATGACATCGGCTGATTTGCAGCGCGCATCCGTTTTTGAATGACAGAAAGCAGCCTTTTCTTTTCATAGGTTGAAAAGGCAATTCCTTTATACATTTCAAGACGTTCAATGATTCTTAGTAAAGCTGGGTCTGTCTCATCAGCATGCGGGACATTAATGATATTGGCCATATATGCCGCAAGGGTAGATGGATCTTTGAATGTGTGATGATACATGCTGTCAAAACCACTCTCTACCTCACTGCACGATAAGGCTGTACCACCTTGCTCAACCAACTGAAGCAATCCACTCCCCACACAATGACCTTTTTGAAAAAAGATCGCAAATGCCTCTTCCTTTTGAACACTGGCAAGTGACTTAAAAAGCGAGTCGACAGAGCATGCCTTGTTTGTTGGCAGCTGCTCTGATACATGCAGCCGATGATCTTCTGTTAACGTCACAGCCGCATGCTGCGGACAAAAATAGATGGTCTTCTTCATGACTTTCTCACCATGTTTAATCGTTTTTGCCCGGTAGCCAATCGGTAAAACAAGTGCTTCCAAATCTGTTATACAATCGCCTGTCACATGATTTTGCACAACAATAAAAGAGGCATTTAATTCATGTGGAAACGATTGAAAAAAAGCCTCAAGATGATGCTGTTCAAACGGCGAAACACCGATGCCAATCACTGGTGCCTGCACATGTTCGTCTTCTATCAAACGATTAATGATTTTGTCCTGCATCTGGTACCCCCATGTTCATTCGTCTGATACTTTTTTTCGACAAAAAGGAAGAAAACCCTCTAATTGTAAATAATGTTTTTTGCATGAAAACGTGAAAACATCCTCACATTAAAACAGATTGTATAAACAGAAGGAGGAATCTCAATGCAAAACGATCAGCAACCAATGTTTCAAGGAAGCGCTCAGCAGCCTGAGCTCAACCATGGCGGGCATGAGTTATTCGATTTACATGAAATTTTAGCCGGCACGATTAATATTTTGGATCAATATATGATCTTGCGGCAATTCATTCAAGATCCTGCATTATCCGACATCCTGGATCGACAATATCAATTCGTTTTATCCCAGTACAATGTCACTGTAGATTGTTTTTCTACCGGCCAAAAGCCTAGTGAAGAAACTGCTACTTATATGATGAAAGAACACACACAAGTGACATACGGAATCAAACCTTCTCAGCCGAAGAAGCCGAATCAGTCATTACAGGATGTAAAAGACTTAGGGATCACAGGACATATGCTCAGCCTAGTCAAATCACATGCTGGGTTACTTTCCATGTCCGCATTAGAAGTAACAAATCCTGTTGTCAGACGTGTGCTTGCTGCGCAGATTCCGAACTTTATCGAAATGGCATATGAAATTTTCTTGTATCAAAACAAGCATGGCTACTATCAAGTTCCTCAGCTTTCCAAACAAGATATGACAGCCATGACATCAGCTTTTGCACCACTTCAGGGGCAAGTTCAAATGCCTTCTAGCAAGGCCGATCAACAAAAGCCTCTTCATTAAAAAAACGGCTGACCCCCTTCTTTGGTCAGCCGTTTTTTCTTTGGTACATCACTTTAAACTGTTCTTCAAAATCTTTGAGTCTCTCCCCCGTCGCCTGTTCAAAGCCGCGAGCAAACTGGCCCGTTTTCGCAGTCTCCTCCATAATCTCATGTATGACGTCTCGTCCGTAAAGCTGCACCAATTCATAGATCATATAATAGCTTTGTAAATAGACATCAGTTTCATACGTTACCCGAGAGTTCTGCCAGTCTTGATCAGAATGAAGAGATTGAAAAGGAATCACGTCGAAGCGTTCAGACGTAGCATTCAACACGTCATAGGCCGTCCATTCTGCTGTTCCTTCGTGGAACCAAAGCGGAAAAATTCCTGGAGACACTTCATATGAATGGACCTTTTCATAGAAAACAAAATGAGCATACTCATGAATAAAAAGCGAATTGAAAAAGTATAAAGGCAGTGTCTCTTTCTTCAATAATGCTTCTCGTTTATCTGGATATAGCCCAATCATTTGATCATGATCAGAGTAAAATCCGGTTATATGCTTAATTCCAGCCATTTGTTCGATCGTCTCTTTATCATCAAAATAAATAACATCTAAAGGTCTGTCAGCTTCAAACTGAAACACTGATGCTGTTCTCTTCTCTGCCTGTTTCATGGCCTCTATGGTCAGATCAACAAAAGCATCCTCTTCCTCTGAATAGTAGATTCGAATATGTTCATAGACTTGCTTATTGAGTCCCTCCGTGATAACCGTTTTAGGAGAAGACTGCTCCAAATATTGTCCTGTCAGCTGAAACGCAACATAAATCAAGTACGCGGTGAAAGCATAAAAAATCAGACCTGCTGCAATCATTCCGCCTACAAGTTTTTTATGGATCAATGACGGCTTGGCTTTCATTTGCTCCCCACCTGAATTCATCTTGCACCCTCTTTCTCTTTCTATGAAGAAACAAAGATCAACAAGAGGTGATATATTTTTTACTTTATGCAGTCAGGTGCGCGAGGTGCGGTTCCAAACAAAAAAGCCGCATATGACATACGGCTTTTGTCGTAGCTATTTTGATTCAGGGAAGACACGTCTAACCGTTTCAGTAAATTCATCGAAAAATCCTGAAATCGGCTCTCCGCTTTTAATACGTTTTCCGTAACCTTGCATACGATCGACAAAGTCTGGATTAGCAGATACATACACATTGTCGATTTGTTGATCCGTTGATTTGACTTTGTCTGAAATTTTCTTTTTCAGATCGTCCGTCACATCACCGCTTTTATTGCCTTCAAGTACAACGGCAACAAATGCATTTTTTCCTGTGACAAGCACGTTCGCTGTCTTCACTTCAGACATATTGGCTACAAGCTCTGACGCCTTATCTGCAACTTTGACCTTCTGAGGTGTTTGAACATCTGGCTGATCCTGTCTCATGTTGTCATTCTTATATGTGACATTTTCATACTGCCGTTTCATTGTTCCTCTACGCTCATCGCCTTGGTTGTTCATTCCACACCCAGCGGTGATTAATGTTGGCACGAGCAGTAAAGATAGCATCCATTTCTTATTCATCAATTATTCCCTCCTTTTGCTCATAGGTTTTTCATCCAGCCGGCTTTTTATGCACCCATCCTCTGTTTCCGCAAAATGAATTCATAATTCAGCTGTGTTTGGTCATCCTAAACTTGATGAAAGATCATCACGATCAAATGGAGGGATTCGTTTGTTTAGAAAAAGAAAAGGTATGAGCACTGGCGCAATGATCGCAGTATCAACAGCTATCATTGCATTATTCTCCCCGGTTTTACGAAGAAGGCTGAAAAGCATGACACAAATGAATATGTCTTCAATGATGAAAGGCGCAAGCCATCAGCACCAAGACTCATCTCGCCATGAGTCACACTCACACAAAGAATCAAAAAGTACAGGTGAAGTTGGACAAATGATCAAGCAAGCATTCACAGCTGTCCAGCCAAATCAATCGAACAAGCACCAAGCACCATCAAGAACCCATCAGCCAAGAGAGTCTTATGCGCAATCTCTTCACATTGATGAAAGTGTGATGAATGTGATGGATGATGAATCGATCCAGCAAGTCATCAATGACATCGAGCACAAATAATCAAAACAGGAGCCTTCATAAAAAGAGGCTCCTGTTTATTCTCCAGAAAAATGTTCTTTGACCATGAGACAAAAGGAAGGTAAAAATGTCATTTCAATTGTTGTGATGAAGTCGTCATGATGCTCTAATATCAGCAAAAGTTCCTTTTCTTCCTTCCGATCTTTTTTTATTTCTACATGCTGCACTGTTTTAAAATCATATATTCCCAAAACAGATTCGGTCTTTTTTCGAACGACCTTTAAGGTAAATTCCTTCATAGCAAGCGACATATTCACAACAAATCGCTCCTCCTGATTCTCGAATCGAAACGTCAAATCTTGATATTCAATCGGCATTTCTTTTTCAAATCCGGCATCTGGCATTTTTTCAAAAAAAGAAAGCCAGTCCGTTCGATCTGGAAAGCGTTTTCCCCGCATTTTCTTCAATTCCTCATCATTAAAATTTTTATTAATTATCCTTTTTCCCCTTTTCTTTTGCAACAAATTTTAGTAATTTTAAAAAGGTGATTCTATTTTGCTAAAAGACCTCTTTATTAATTTAACAATTCTTGTCACTTTCCATTATTTATTTATGCTTGTGTTTAAAGAGAATTTTCTAAAGAAAGAAGATACCTTGCTCAGACAAATATGCAAAGGCATGCTTTCTGGGTTACTCGGTGTCCTTTTGATGTTCTTCTCTATTAAAACAGGACCAGCTATCATCGATTTAAGACATATTCCCCTTATTTTAACGGCCTTTTATGGAGGCATCGCTCAAACAATGATTGCAGCCTTTGTTGTCATCATTGGCCGATTATTAATTGAAGCCAACATCGCTTCTTCCATCAATATTTTTTCCATGATGTTTATCGCAACCTCTTCTTTTTTGATTGCAGAGCGTCATATGAATCATGTTGTGAAAATGCTGTTATCCATTACGATTGGTAATGTGATGGCCACAAGCCTGTTTATTATGGTCGTGCACGAGACATCATTTCAACTGCATTTTACTTATTGGATTTTCTCATATATTGCTGGGTTGTTTAATTTTTATGTCATAGAGCATCAAACAAAAGCATATCAGCTGTTAAATTTGTATAAATTTCAAGCTCATTATGACTTTTTAACAGGTGTTTTAAATAAACGGAAGTTCGATGAGGTATTAAGTGATGCTTTTACTAAGAAGTTGAAGCAGCCTATCCATCAAATGTCCCTTATTTACCTAGACATCGATTACTTCAAAACCATCAATGATCAATATGGGCATCATGAGGGAGATATCGTTTTAAAAGAAATCGGTACAAGGCTGATTAAAAACACAAGAAGCTCTGATTATATTGGGCGGATTGGCGGTGAGGAGTTCGCTGTCTTTCTACCAAATTGTACAATTGAAAAAACATGGCAGATTGCAGAACGCTTACGAAAAAAAATAGCAGATCAGCCGATTTATTTAAAAAATGGCATGTCCATTCACACTACGGTATCAATTGGGTGTGCTTATTCTTATGGAACGAGTGCAGACATCAAGCAATTACCGATTATAGCTGACCAGGAGCTCTATAAAGCGAAGGAGTCCGGCCGAAATCAAGTGAGCTTTTCAGAGAGAAAAAAAGACCAATTGACATAGGCATTTTCCTCAATTTGTTAGCGCTAATTATTTTTAAAAAAGTTTTCGTATAACAGTTGTTTTTTCCCGCAAACACTGGTAAAGTAAAGGTAATTATTTTTGTTCGTATCATCTTTAAGAAGAAAGTTTTGAAAGAGTTTTCGTCTTTGAAGTTTGTGTAAGAGCAAGAATAGTGAATTTAAGCGTTAAGATCGCTTTAGGAGGAAATTTCATGTTAGAAGGTAAAGTAAAATGGTTCAACTCTGAAAAAGGTTTCGGATTCATCGAAGTAGAAGGTCAAGACGATGTATTCGTTCACTTCTCTGCTATCCAAGGCGAAGGCTTCAAAACTTTAGAAGAAGGTCAAGCAGTTTCTTTCGAAATCGTTGAAGGTAACCGTGGACCACAAGCTGCTAACGTTAACAAAGCGTAATTTAAGAGCATCTGCTCTTTTAGCACTTTATAGAGTGAAGGAAAACCGCCCGGCTTTTGCCGGCGGTTTTTTTGTGCCATAAAAAAAAGAGAACCTGATGAAAGGTTCTCTTTTTTATTTGTCCTTCTGCTTTAGCTTCTGCAAAGCAGAACGATACATATCATCATTCATTTTTGTCTCTGGTTCTTCTTCTTTGACAGGTGGTTCTGGCTGCTTAAACTTTTGAAGCGCCTGTCTATAAAAATCATCGCCAGACGCAGCATCATCTGTTTGAGAAGGCTCTGACGCTTTTTTTTCAACCTCAGGTTCTACAGGTCTCGCCGCAGCCTTTGGCTCGCTATGCGGCACGTCAGGCTGATTGGAGACATCTTCTTTGATCTCTTCCTTATCGGCCGATGCGTGTCTGACATTGAACGCTACTAATCCAATAATGACTAGAACAGCAGCTACTAACGCTACAATAATCGTCGCCAAAAGAACCCTCTCCTTATCGCTTAAATGATGCAGTGACTGATGCTACACGTCTTCCTAGTGCTTTTCCGAGTTCAATGCCTTCAGTAGAAATTAATTCATCTGAATCAATCGGACATGTCACACCGGCTCCATAGTAAGAGCCATATAAAGCATTCTCTGGAACATTTCCAGGAAGGCCGACAACAAGCATTCCTTGGTGGAACATTGGTGTAATCAAATTGTGCATGGTCATTTCTAAACCGCCGTGTGTTGTAGCAGTTGTACAGAAAACAGCCCCGACTTTATCGATTAGTTTTCCTTCTGCCCATAAGTAGCCAAGACGGTCAATCCATGTCTTTAACCCAGAACTAATGGTACCAAAGTGACCAGGGCAGCCCCAAATGATCGCATCCATTTGATCGAGCTTGCGAATGTCTGCATCTTTCACGTGATCAATGAATACTTCAGCTTGCTCTGTTTCACCTGCGCCTGCTGCAATCGCTTCTGCAAGTGCTTTTGTATGGTCACCTTCACTATCGTATACAACATAAATTTTCATGTACGGTCCCTCCACACTTATCTTGCATCTTGGTTTGCTTCCTTAGGTGCTGGAAGCAATGATATTTCTTGTTTCTTATGCTGCTGTTCTTTTCGCTTTTTATCCTTACGAACATCTCGCAGGAACAAGCTGAGAATGACACCAGCCGCACAGAATAATGTCACCCACATGTAAGCATCATTGATACCCATCACGTTTGAATCGATCTGTGCTTTCGTAAAGAGCTGGGTGGATACATATTTTTGAGCAGCTTCTGCTGTCATGCCCATATGATGCATCACATTCGATACAGCCGTCTGGAATGAATTCATAAAGAACGGGTCCGCTGTATTTGTTTGATCCGCCATATTGGAATAATGGAATGTCGTCCGATTCGTATAAATCGTTGTGATCAAACTCGTACCGATGGAACCGCTAATTTGTCTTAATGTATTAGACATCGCTGTACCATGGCTGTTTAAGTGCTGTGGTAATTGGTTCATCCCTGCTGTCATAACCGGCATCATCAAGAGTGACATACCAAATGCACGTACTGCATACATGAGCACAATGTGACTATAGGAAGTATCAATTGTCAGCTTTGTAAACTCATATGTCGTAACAACGGTAATGAGCATCCCCACAATGGCAAGCGGACGAGGTCCAAATTTATCAAACAAGATCCCTGAAATCGGGGACATAATGAGCATCGCAAGTGCCCCTGGAAGCATTAATAGCCCAGATTGCAATGCCGTAAACCCAACGAGGTTTTGCAGATAAATCGGAAGTAAGAACATCCCTGTATATAAAGCAACCGTAATAATGATGTTAATGACACTTGATAATGAGAAAATGCTGTATTTAAATACGCGGAAATCAAGCATCGGATTATCAACTTTCAACTGTTGGAAAATAAAGAGAATGATCGCAATCGCACCAATAATAATCGTAGATAAGACGATCGGATCTGTCCAACCATCACTTCCTGCTTCACTCACTCCGTATAGAAGGGAAGCAAAACCGACGATTGAAAGAATCGCACCAAGACTGTCCAGCTTGATTTTTTTAGGCTCTACAATATTTTTAAACATAAAGAAAGCCGCGATAATGACAATCGCACCGATTGGCACAAGTCCATAAAACATAATACGCCAAGAATAATGTTCAATAATGTAACCAGATAATGTTGGTCCTACTGCAGGAGCAAACATCATCGCAAGACCAAAAATCCCCATTCCTTTCCCTCTGTTTTCCGGAGGGAAAATAAAAAGGATTGTTGTCATGACAAGCGGCTGTAAGATACCACCGCCGACAGCCTGAATCAAACGGCCGATGAGCATCGTTGAAAAGTTTGGCGCAATACCGCAAATAAATGTACCTAGCGTAAACGAGATCATAGCCACTAGGAATAAGCTGCGCTGTCCAAAACGTGTGATTAAGAACGCAGATAACGGAATCAGCACACCGTTGACAAGCATGTAGCCTGTGGTAAGCCACTGAATCGTCGTTGCACTTACATTAAATTCAGTCATTAAATGGGGCATGGCTACGTTCAAAAGCGTTTGGTTTAAAATCGCTACGAACAAACCGGCCATTAAAATGATCAGTAAAGACAAGGAGCCTGTTCCCTGTTTTGTCGCTGCAGGTTGATTTGCCATCTCAGACAACCTCCTTTCATTTTTTGATATCAATCATCATTAAGATGAAATTTTGACAGAAGCATTCATACCTGGAAGTACTTTGTCTGATGGGTTTTTAATTGAAATTTTCACTGCTACTTTTTGCGTTACTTTTGTATAGTTGCCACTTGAATTTGTTGCTGGCAGCATATTGAATGTTGAGTTTGTCGCATAACCAATTTGTTCAATGTTTCCTTCAAATGTTGTATCAGGATCGCCATCTACAACGATGTCGACTTTGTCGCCTTTTTCAATGTTTTTAATATCTGTTTCTTTAATATTTGCTGTGATGTAAAGCTTGCTTAAATCAATTGTTTCACCAAGAACTGTACCAGGCTGCACTTGTTGATTGTTTTGTACTTCTTTTTTGACTAATGTGCCATCAGCCACTGCTTTAATGTTTGTTTTTGTTTGTCCTTCAACTTTTGCAACCGTGCTGTCTTTTTCCACTTCGTCACCTTCGTTGATATCCCAGCCTTTGATTTGTCCAGCTGCTGGTGCTGTAATTTGATACATGTCACCTGTCACTTTTGCCTCATCTGTTTTAACAAAGTTTGTGCTTTCGTAGTAGTAATAAGCACCTCCAGCAATAATGGCAAGAATCACAATAAGGCCAATAATGTTCGTTAGCAATAAACGCCCTCTGTTCATGTTTTGTTTCTCCTTTCATGTATAAAAATATAGTGTCATCTGCTTTAGCAAACTTAGAATGCCCATCATCTGACAGAATATGAAACAAGCTCAACAATCTGTCCTTTTCCCTTCATCTACTCCCGCCCCTATCATGGTGTGCAGCCCATTTATACTTATTGTTCACTTATGAGCAAAGAGCAGAAAAAGAAGAAAAGACGATCGGCATCTTTTTTGAAAAACTTATATTTAACAAGATTAAATATTAATAAATGAAAATTGAAATGTCAAAGAGAAAGTTTTACTTTTTTTCTGGTGATCCTTTCCTTCTCCACACAAAAAAACCTTTCAGCCCTTATGCTGAAAGGTTTTTTTAAATGTGCTCGTTATGAATGAACTTCTTCCTGCTGAAAAAATTTTTTTAGTGCGAGAAAAACGTCTGATTTTTGCTTCAAAATATAATGCTTAAATTTCTCATCCTGAATATGCTTATATGCTGACATTAACGTAGAATGCCGGTTGTATTGATTCACTTCACCGTAACAGAATAAATTGGCTTTTTTCATGATCTCAGAAACAAGTTTCACACATCGGGCGTTGTCTGAGGTCAAATTGTCCCCATCAGAAAAATGAAAAGGATAAATATTATATCGCGACGGCGGGTATCGTTCGTCTATGAGCTCTAGTGCCTTTCGATAGACAGACGAGCAAATGGTCCCCCCGCTCTCACCCCGTGAGAAGAAATGTTCTTCGTCTACCACCTTCGCCTCTGTATGGTGGGCAATAAATTCAATATCGACCGTCTCATACTTTGTCCGTAAGAAACGTGTCATCCAAAAGAAAAAACTTCTCGCCATATATTTTTCCCAAAGTCCCATACTTCCGCTCGTATCCATCATTGCCAAAACGACGGCTTTCGACTCTGGTTTGGTCACTTCATTCCACGTTTTATACTTGATATCCTCTGGGTAGATTGGATAAAAGGAAGGACTGCCTGTCATCGCATTTCGTTTAAATGCCGACAGCATCGTTCGTTTTTTGTGGATATTACCTGTTAACCCGGTTTTGCGAATATCGTTAAACTCAATTTGTTCGACAATGATGTCGTCAAGCTCCTTTTGCTTAAGGTTTGGCAGCTCCAGTTCACGAAACAGTGCTTCCTCGAGATCCATTAATGAGACTTCTGCTTCGTAATAATCCTCACCAGCTTGATCTCCAGCGCCCTGCCCCTTTCCTTGCCCCTGCTTACTGTCTGAGCCGTCGCGCGCAACAACATCGCCAACCTCACTGTCTCCATCGCCTTGACCCACATGCTTATTTTTGTCGTAGTTATACCGAATTTTATATTCATCTAATGAACGGATCGGAATTTTGACAACATCTTTTCCATTCGACATAATGATGCTTTCTTCTGTGACAAGGTCCGGCAAATTGTTTTTAATCGCCTCTTTGACTTTTTTCTGATGACGCTGCTGGTCGTCATAGCCTTTTCGATGGAGGGACCAGTCTTCCTGTGACACAATAAACTGACTTTTTTCTTGCCGGGACATCCATCCCCCTCCTCACCTATTTGCACAATTCTTCTAACCATCGATTCCTTTATCGTATGCTGCTCGTCATCCAAGTTGACGATCATTTCTAAAAAAGACATTACCGGTGCTGATGCGCCAATAATGCCTCCTTCATTTATTAACGATTCAGAAGACTGCCTACATATTTTAAAAGTTCATTCGCACTTGTTGAATTATAGCCATGCTCATCAATCAATCTAGCCACTACTTCATTGACCTTCTTCAGCTGCTGTTCATCCGGTGTCTTCGTGGATGTTGTGATTTTCACCACATCTTTTAGATCAGCAAACAACTTCTTCTGAATGGCCTCCCGCAATCTCTCATGTGAATTATAATCAAAGCGTTTTCCCTTTCTCGCATAAGCCGAAATACGAATCAGAATTTCTTCTCTAAATGCCTTTTTGGCGTTTTCAGAAATACCGATCTGCTCCTCAATTGAACGCATGAGTTTTTCATCAGGATTCATTTCTTCACCCGTTAACGGATCACGCAGCTTGTTTTTATTGCAGTATGCCTCGACATTATCTAAGTAATTATCCATCAGCGTTTTCGCAGACTCCTCATAGGAGTACACAAATGCCTTTTGCACTTCCTTCTTCGCAATATCATCATATTCTTTTCTCGCGACTGAAATGAAATTCAAATAACGCTCCCGGTCCTCGCTGGAGATAGACGGATGCTGATCGAGCCCTTCTTTTAAGGAGCGAAGGACATCCAGTGCATTGATCGATTCCATATTCTTTCGAATGATCGTGGATGAAATTCGATTGATCACATACCGCGGATCAATTCCGCTCATCCCTTCGTCATGAAATTCCTTTTTCATCTCATCAATGTCGACTGACTGGAAGCCTTCGACACTTTCTCCGTCATACAGACGCATTTTTTTCACCAAATCAATATCAGAACGCTTCGGCTCTTTCAATCTCGTCAAAATGGAGAACATCGCTGCTACCTTCAGCGTATGAGGGGCAATATGCACATCTGAGACATCACTTTCTGAAATCATTTTATAATAAATGCGTTCTTCTTCTGTGACCTTTAAGTTATAAGGAATTGGCATCACAATAATTCTTGAATGCAAAGCCTCGTTCTTTTTATTTGAAATAAACGACCGGTACTCGGTTTCATTCGTATGGGCGACGATCAATTCATCTGCACTAATCAAGGCGAATCTTCCTGCCTTAAAATTTCCTTCCTGTGTTAATGACAGGAGGTGCCAGAGAAATTTCTCATCACACTTTAACATTTCCTGAAACTCCATCATCCCTCGGTTTGCCTTATTGAGTTCTCCATCAAAGCGGTACGCACGGGGATCTGACTCTGATCCAAATTCAGCAATAGTTGAAAAATCGATGCTTCCTGTTAAATCGGCAATGTCCTGAGATTTCGGATCAGACGGACTAAAGGTACCAATGCCGGTCCGTTTATCTTCAGAGAAAAAGATCCGCTCGACCCTTACATCCTCAATTCTGCCGCCATATTCCTCTTCCAGTCTCATCATGTTCAGAGGCGACAAATTCCCCTGCACACGAATCCCATATTCTCTATAGAAATCCTCCCGCAGATTTTGCGGAATGAGATGAAGCGGATCTTCGTGCATAGGGCAGCCTTTGATCGCATAAACTGCGCCATGATCTGTGAGTGAATATTCTTCAAGACCTCTTTTCAATCTAGTGACAAGCGTCGATTTCCCCCCGCTTACTGGTCCCATCAGTAATAAAATACGCTTCCTGACATCTAGCCGCTTTGCAGCAGGGTGAAAATATTCCTCTACTAATCTTTCGAGTGATTCCTCTAACCCAAACAGCTCCTGATCAAAAAATTTGTAGGTTCTGACCCCATTCTCCTCTTCAATCCCGCTGTCTTTAATCATATGATAAACGCGAGAATGAGCAGATTGAGCGACAAGTGGATTTTCCTTAATAATGTCTAAATAATCGCTGAATGTGCCTTCCCATTTGAGACGCTGCTCTTCTTCTCTGTGCTGTTCGATTTTCTTTAAAATATCCATATGAACCTCCTCTTTCAAGATTGAAGCTAGAAATCAGATACTGTTTTACAATCTATGCGGAGGCGTCCTATTACATGCTTTCGTTCTTCAAAATGACGAATTGGCAAACTGAATTGACAACCATCCGCAAGACCCTTCATAATAAAGGAAAAATAGGAGAAAAATGATTTTCTTCTCCTGCTTTTCAAGGTGAACTTCACATCATATGAAACAGGCAGCGAACGGAACAAAGGGATAAGGGGGAGCTTATATGAGAACGGTCATTATGATGGGCGTCATCATTACGTTTTTAGTATCCATTTTCACTGCTGGCTACGAAGGCAAGCCTGGTAAATGAAAAAAAGGATGTTCCATTTGCGGAACATCCTTTTCATTTAACATGTCAAAAAAAGTATGATTACGTCATATTTTTTATTCTTCTGTTTCTGATCTCATATAAAAAGCCGAGATCAGAATCTCGGCTTTTTTCATGATCTTATATGAGATCGCGATATTGCTGCTGGCGAAGTGCCTCATATACAAGAATGGCTGCCGTATTCGACAGATTTAGGGAACGAACATGCTCTGTCATCGGTAGACGAAGACAACGGTCCATATTCTGTTCAATCAAATCTTTTGGCAATCCACTTGTTTCTCTCCCAAAGACGAAGAAATAGTCTTCATCCAGCTGAGAGTAATCAAATGTCGTATGCGGCTTTTGGCCAAATTTTGTGATATAGAAAAATTGCCCCTTCGGATGAGCCTCAAACAATTCATCAAGTGAATCATGATAGACCACATTGGCATATTTCCAATAATCGAGTCCTGCACGCTTCAGCATTTTGTCATCTGTCGAAAAACCAAGCGGACGAATCAGATGAAGGGTTGTATTTGTTGCTGCACATGTACGCGCAATATTTCCAGTATTAGCTGGAATCTCTGGTTGATATAAAACGACATGAAGTCCCAAAAAAGTTCACCTCTAATTTTCTTTTCCGCTCAACATTATACCACTAACTATCCTTCGCGGCATCGTCCAAAATGTGAAAAAACATATAACGAATAGCAGGCGTATAGGCGGTCGAATCCTCGTATGACCAATAACGCATGCGGCAGTCATACGTCTGTGCATTCACAAGAGGCATTCCGCCTTTGTCATGATCAACAACAATGGTTGTATGATTATACCTTCCATCACCTTCAAAATCGTAGCAAATGACATCACCAATTTGAAGCTCGTGCGCTTCTTTGAGTTTCTTTGCTCTCAAACCCGCTTTCGAATTCGCTAAATAATTTTTCATCGAATGAGCCACCGTCCAGCTATAACTCCACGTATGCGGACGCACCCACCAGCCAGACCCGCGGTTCGGATATCCTCTCGTTGGCGCATTCCCTGCTTTCAAACATTGTGAAATAAAATTTGTACAGTTATCTTCAAAGTTTTTATAGGCTGGATTCCGCTTATTCCAGTATGTCTCCGCATACTGCACGGCTGCCCGCCGGTCATAGTGAAAAGCTCTGCCGAATTGTTCTTCGGTCTGAAAGCGCTCATCCATAAGCTCTTCCCTTTGCCGCTCTTCTAGCATCATCCGATCTTTGACAAGCATGTCGTTATAAAGGAACGCTTCTCTTTTTTCCACCTGTTCCTCTAAATAGAAAGAATCGTCTACATCCTTGCATACATAAGTGAGATGAGCAAGGTACTGCACATGTTGAGCTCCATCATCTTGTATGGCTGAATCGAGAAGTTTTGTTTTTGCTTTCGCCTTCACAATCTCAACCTGTCTTCTAGCAAAAAGCTCTTTTTTCCGCTCTACTGCTTCCACATCAGACATAAGCTGCGGCTGCTTGATTGCACGGTCATTGATTAAATACGCCAGCCTGTCTTCTAAAGTTTTCTCTAATAATTGTTTCACACAGACACCACCAAACATTATTTAAAATCTCTGTTTGGTTCATTCTATGTTCACAGGGATGTTATTTAGTATTTAAAGGTGTCTGCAGGAGCTCAATCCCTTTCACAATCTCCTCTTTTGCTTCTTCATCACTTTCCCGTTCAAGGGCTTTTTCCAGCTCTGGAAGCTGCTGATCGTCGCCAATTTTGCCAATTGCCCAAGCAGCAGTTCCCCGAATGACCGGTCTTGGGTCCTTGTGCATCAACTCAATTAACACTGGTAAAGCAGATGTATCTTTAAAATGAGCAAGTGCCAAAATGGCATTCCGCTGAATGGGCTTTTTCCCCCGCCATGAACCTGAAACATGACCGTATTTTTCCTTAAACTCACGATTGCTGATCGTCAGAAGCGGCTTTAACAGCGGCTTCGCAATTTCAGGGTCCGGCTCCATTTCAGGATGCAGATGAAAGTCTTTTCCTTTATTGATCGGGCAGACGATTTGGCACGTATCACACCCGTACAATCGATTCCCTATTTTCGAACGAAACTCATCAGGTAAAAATCCTTTTGTCTGCGTTAAAAATGAAATACACCGCTGAGAATTCAGTTGTCCTGGATTCACCAGTGCACCCGTTGGACACGAATCCACACATTTATTGCAAGTTCCGCACTGATCTTCAATTTTCTCATCCGGTTCAAATGGGACATTTGTGATCATTTCAGCCAAATACACATAAGATCCAAACTCTGGCGTGATAATCATACAGTTTTTTGCACTAAAACCAATGCCCGCACGTTCCGCTACAGCACGATCAGACAATTCTCCTGTATCCACCATTGATTTTGTCCTTATATCGACATGCTTGCTTCGCAGAAATTCTTCGAGCATATCAAGCTTTTTTTTCAGCACAACATGATAATCCGTTCCCCATGAAGCCCGGCAAAAGATTCCCCTTCTCGCATCTTTAGTACTTCGTGGAGCATCTTTCATTTTGGAAGGATACGCGAGCGCTATCGCAACAATTGATTTGGCCTTCGGAAGCAGCAAAGAAGGGTTTGTCCGTTTTTCAATATCAGGCTCTTCAAAACCTGACAAATACCCTAACGATTCATGTAAGATGAGGCGGTCCTTTAATGAATCAAATGTATCGGCACTTGCAAAACGAATTTTATCGACACCAATTTCTTTCGCATATTGAATCAATTCTTCTTTTAATTCTCCAACATGAATCACCTTGCAAACCTCCTTTCTTTGTTTCTTCTGTTGTTTTCAGTATAATACGAGTGTATCATGACCGATTGGAGTGAGTCACTGTGAAGATACATATGGAAATTTCTCATCCTCAAAACCCGTCTATCCATGTTGGACAGATTGAATATTCGCATATTGAAGTGGGTACATCACCTCAAATGTTAAAAGGCCGCTTACGCCTGTTTCAAGAATCTTTATTTTTTGAATACGAAGATAAAGTCTTAGAAGAAGTACCAGCAATCAAAGAATGGACGGATATTTTAAAAGACGTTCCTTTCCTTCCACTTCTTTCTGACATCCAAAAGGAACAATTTATTGACTCGACCAATTCCGTACAGGATTTGTCGATATTTTTCTCACTAAAATATTTCTTACCCATCCTGACATTAGATGCCGATCGCATAAAAGGACCGCTATCACTGGCAAAACATGAGGCTGGTCACATCGAATGGCAGGACGGCGCAGGATTGAATGGATTATTTTCTCAAGCAAGTAAAGCACAAATTTCTCAAGACACAAAGAACATTCTTCAAATCATCCTTTTCCCGCCATCTATTTCCCGGGAAAAGAGTGAAGCTCTTATTCAATCCTTGACGAAGATGTTTGTACAAATACATGGCGGAGAAAGCAAATATGAACTCATTGAAAAAGCACTGTAGCCTGACAGTGCTTTTTTACATTATACTGACATAATAAAAAACGCAACACTTCGTTTATCTAAGAAACGAAATACTGCGTTATAAACAAAATTATGTATTGGAGCGGGTGATGAGAATCGAACTCACGACATCAGCTTGGAAGGCTGAGGTTTTACCACTAAACTACACCCGCATCAATCTTTTAAAAGCAACGTCATCGCGTTGACTTTTATTATGTTACAACTTTCTTAACAATTCGTCAAGAGAATATGAAGATTTTTCGTCAAAAAACTTCATATTCTCCGTATATATTACGATAGTTATTTATCTAGCTGGATATAAAATAAGGATGCATGTGACTTATTTTTCAGCGCTTGCTTTGGATTCTTCTGAATTTCCTCAATCAATGGTGAATTTCCATCCTTCCCCATTGCCGCTGTATACGCAATCAGCGCCTTTCCTCCAGAAGCAACTTTGACAGTTTCAGATTGTGCAGAAAATACATAGTCACTTACTTTGAACGGGAAGCTTGATGTCGCTTTCGTCATTCCATCATTCTTTTTATCTGACCACATACTAAATTGTGATTCATATGTATCTTTCTCATGATGTAATTGAAGAAGTACATTCACCGTTTGGTCGGTTCCATTCTGGTGTAAAGTAAAGGTAGCAGATGATGCTTCCTTATTCACTAATCGTCCATTTTTATAATGATTCCCGATAAACGTAATACTCTTATTCTTCTTCGTTAATCCTTTCAGTGTCAGAGCCACCTTTTCATTAGTCGTTGCTGCTTCTAGTAAGTTTTTTTCTTTTTTTGAGAGTTTCATTTGTTCGATGGTTACTTGGTTTTTAGTGGCAGGCTCTGTTTTTATTGTCGAAACCGTCTTTTCGGTTGTCGTGGTTTCTTCGTCCTTCTCGCCGCATCCTGCTAATAGAAAAACTGTGAAGATAAGAATGCTCCATTTTTTAAACATTGTGATCCCCTTTGATGTTTTTTATTTCTTATTATACAAAAATTTGGTTGATCATACCAAAAAAGATTAGGAGAATTCTCCTAACCTTTTGCTTTTTTCTGTTTCATAGCTGATAGGAATGCCACAATGAGAAAACTCGCAGCAAAAATCACAATCATATAAATAAAAAAGTTTGGCTTGATCTGAAAAGTAAACGCGGACGAGCCTTCCATCTCAAAAGCGAGACTGTTAAATAATAAAGCATCATTCGTTTTTGATTGAAATAAATGATAGAACAGTACGCCGATTGTCAGCATTGGAAAGCCTAAGAACCCTAGAAAACTACCAACTATCGCGCCTTGTTTCATCGCCTGTACGTTCATGATCGTTGTCCTCCCATTCCTCCAAGCAATAGCTGCTTCATAATGGACTTACCATCCCCCATAAACGGAAGAAGATAGAGTAATTGAATAAAATACGTGATTGAAAAAATGAAAAAAGCGGTCGAAACCGGGTTTTCTTTTAGAAATAAAATGGTCACAACGATGCCTGCTGCGCCAATCACACCGGGAACGAGCGGTCCAAGCAGCGTAATCCATACCTGCTTTTTCTGAAATGGATCTAATACGGGTCTTACAAATTTCACTGACATCATGTCACTCGCAAAAAAGCCTTGAGGACCATCTCGCCCTGCAAATTTTCGATGCGCATAGCCATGTGCCGCTTCATGTAAAGCGGTCCCGGTAATTAACCCGAAATAAATAATCGTAAAATAAATCGCAATGGCTGCAATCGACGGATCGGGAATGAATAAAAAAGCGATCCCTGCCATGACCATGAAAAGCATCCAGAAAAAGATGATTTTACGCGTCACCATGAGCAAAGCCGTCCCAAAAATGTGAAGGAACGAGTGACCAGTGCAATCAAATCGTTCCTTCATTTTGACTTGATACTGCTTGAAAAATTGACAGCAGGCTGTCACAATCCGATATGGTGAATGATAATGAATAGACAGCAAGTGATGCTGATTCAATCCCGTCATCAGCTGATAAAAGTCACGAGCAATCACCGACTCATCGACCTGAAACAAATCAGCGAGCTCTGCGGTAATACTCGCTTCTGTTCTTTTACCGTCCACTTTCGTTAACATATGATAGGCACTTTCATTGATCGGGAGTGTGCTTCCATACTGCGTATCCGTGAGATGCCTCTTTTGTAAGGTCACATACGGCGCTAGTGCCGGCACCCGCTCAATCTTTAGCTTATTGTTAAGAAGTTGAATCATGTGAATACCTCCATGAAAAACCTTTGTATATGGCAAAGATGAGCAGACCCTCAAATGCAGCCACAAGCAGCCACTGAAGCGCTTGACTAGACGCCCCTATGACATAGTTCCCAATAAAAACAATCGGAATCATGAGTAAAATAAGCGCTCCAAATGAAAAAATGCCTGTGTAGGGATTGTTTCGATCAAGAGGAAGTAAAATACCTACCACATAAAAAAGCGCAGTGGCATTGCATAAGACAGCGGCACCAATCAATACGTGCCAAATCTGATCAGGAAGCGTCAGCGTTGTCAGCATGAATAAAACAATTTGCAGTACACCAACGAGCAGAAGGCCGATAAACTTATACAAAGCTACTTCCCACGATCTCAGGCCAAATGTTTTATACATCCCCAGCATTCGTTTATCATTGCCAAACGAATTGAAAGCTGTTAATCCAGCAAGAGCGCATAGAACAAAAAATGCTTCTTCTTCAAATCGGAATCCAAACTGATAACGGACAAATAAGATCACAATGAGGAGAATAAGAAAATTTAAAATATTTTCTTCATTTCGCACCTGTGACTTCATTTCCTTCACAATAAGCGACCATTTCTTTGAAGAAGTGAACGGCAGTTTGTGTAAAAAGGTTAACGCTTTTTTCTCTGCCATAATCGGCATCATCGCAAGAGATAGAAATGCGCCGCCTGCCGATAAGAGGATGAACAGAATCAAGACGGCATAATTTACCCCTTCAGGAGACATTCCTTGTCCCGCTAGAAAAAACGGAGCTGTAAAATACATCAAATGATAATCAAACTGTATATATGATTGCTGAATTTGGCTAATATCAAAGTGCGTCAATCCATACGCGACAACCAGTGCCAATAAAACAAATATCGCTGCAAATTTTTGCAACGGTAATTTTAATTTCAGAACGAGCAAATAAGTAATATTGTAAATAAACTGCAGCAGCATTAAGACAAAAAGCGACTGCAAAAGCACCATCAAAAAGAAAGTAAAAATAAAGAAAATACCAATTCCCTGGGCAATAAAATTAGGTAAAAGCAGAATGCCGATAAAAAATAAAACAAGCCCTGTCACTACTGTCACCATCGGAATGAAGTAACCAAAACTTTTCTGAAAGGTAGAGAGCGGGAACCAGCTGAGCTGCATAGAAAACCGGTCTTGTTCAGGTGTTCTAACCTTGATCAAAACGAATAACAAGCTTGTAAAAATGGAGGCATTAATCGCCATTGACACGACGAGTAATCCGAGTGAACGTTCATCTCCGTTTAAGAAAGCCTTCATAAAGACACCCGTAAAGCTGTATCCGATAATGGCTCCCATTGTGACGGCAAACAAAAAGAATAAGACCACAATGATCCGCTTCGTTTGAGTATCAAAGAGCTTATACATCTCCTGCTGCCACATTTTAAGCATCATTTTAGAAATGATTAATGATTTCATCAAAATGTGCACCCCTATCACTTAACATTGAAGCTTTCAGAAACACCTGTTCCAGTGTGCTTGATTGATACTTCTCCTTTAGGGCTGAGACCGTTCCTTCATCCATTTTATTTCCTTTAGAAATAATGGCGATTTTGTGGCACAGCTCTTCCGCTGAAAGCATATCATGCGTTGAAAGCAAGATCGCACCATGGTGCTCGGCATACCGCTTCATCAGTTTCTTTGTGTTTATAACCGCTTCAATATCAAGTCCTCTAAAGGGCTCATCCATGATCACCAATTGACTATCAAGCATAAATGCTGCAATCAGCTGTGTCTTTTTTTTCATACCATGTGAATAAGTTTCGATCGGTCTTGATAAGGCCGAGTCCATATCAAACAGTTCAATTAGTTGATTTCTTCTGTGAATTGTTTTACATTCATACATAGAAGAAACAAAATCTAAATATTCAGCACCAGTCAATGCTTCAGGGAGCAGCAGGTCATCTGGAACATAGGCTACTTGTTTTTTAAAGGATGGTTCATCATTTGTGACGTCCTGCAAGTGAATCCTTCCTTCTGTATGCTTAATAATGCCGAGTATACAGTTAATCATCGTTGTTTTACCCGAACCATTCGGTCCAGCAACAGCAACGATTTGATGAGGGTCGATCTTTAAATGAAAATCATTGACAGCAGTCACGTTATTTTTATACGTCTTGGTTAAATTCTCAATCGTAAACATATAACCTCCAAGTGTCTGCATATTCTTTAAAAACAGATCAGGCTAAACCGCCCGCCACAGACGGTTTAGCCCTGGTGTCTTATCTAAGAAGTAAAAAGATGAATCCTAAGTATAGCTACTTACATTCAATTTGGACTTTTAAGCCACTTTCCCACTGAACGGCTCCTGTAAAGCTACCCTTGCCGTTTGCTAAACACCAAACTGCTGCTCCTAGAACAACTGTTGCTCCCAATCCAAGAAGGACAGCAACAAATACTAAGAACCAAGCTTGGTCCATAATAGCAGGTTCCATAGTGGAATAGTCAACTTGCGGCGCTGCATAAGTCATACTTTTCACCTCCCAGCTTATGATGATCGTATCATAGGCGTCACACTCCAAACATCTACAGAACATCCCATTTTTGACCGAACATACATTTGATTAAAATGTGACTTTTTATTCAATTATTCACTTTCAACTGCTCAAACCCTCTCTTATTTACTAGATTTCGACACCCTATAAGAACCACAAAACCCATATAATGTCAATTTGGCCATCTTTTTTCTTTCTTTTTTGAAATAGTTCATATTTATCATCTGTGATATATGTTCTTTCTTTTTTGTGAGATAGCAAGAATTCCCCCGATATATCAGATATAAAAGTCCTGATTATATGTCGCAATAACGTCAATTATGAAATATTTACTGATAATTCCGATAAAAGAGTGAGCATATTTTCCTTCTTCTCTTGGCTCTGAAAATATGTATATACAAGAAAATCGATTGGGAAAAAAGCCCTTGCCTTTTTTCAGCAGCACACAACATATGACTCGCTCCTTTCTATGAAAAAAAGCAAAGCAGCCATCGCAGACTGCTTTGCTTTTTCATATTTATGAGGAACTAGCAGCAGAGGCTGCATCTGGAAAATGATTGTTCCCAATGATTTCACCAGCTGGCACAGAGAGTCCTGTATCCCCTGATCTCTTGAATGGAAGGAGCGGGAAAACAAGCTCTGCTAAATAATAAGCTTCTTCTAAGTGCGGGTATCCAGAAAATATAAATGTATCAATGCCTAGCGACTGGTATTCTATGATACGATCTGCTACTGTTTGCGGGTCTCCGACGAGTGCTGTTCCTGCACCGCCGCGTACTAAACCAATGCCTGCCCAAAGATTTGGGCTGATTTCAAGTTTGCCTTTCCTCCCTTGGTGCAATTCCACCATTCGTCTTTGACCTACCGAGTCCATCCCCTGTAACACTTTTTGCGCCTCATCAATTGTTTTTTGATCCAAATGACGAATCAGATGTTCCGCTGCCTGCCATGCCTCCTCTTCGGTATCTCTCACGATCACATGAAGACGAATGCCAAACTTCACCGTTCTTCCTTCCTTTTCAGCCTGTTTCTTCACTTGAGCAATTTTCTCTTTTACTTGTGCAGGCGGTTCGCCCCAAGTTAAATAAACATCTGTATGCTTGGCGGCTGTTTGAATTCCTGCTGATGATGATCCGCCAAAAAAGACTGGTGGATGGGGTGTTTGAGCTGGTGGGAATAACAGCCGGCCATTCTCCGCTTGTAGATGTTTGCCATGAAATTGTACATTTTCTCCTTTCAATAACCGCTTCCATATCGTCAAAAACTCTTCTGCTGCCTCATAGCGTTCATCATGAGAAATGAACAGCCCATCCCCTTCAAGCTCCTCTTTACTTCCCCCTGCTACCACATTAATCAGCAGCCTCCCGCCTGAAAGACGATCCAATGTAGAAGTCATTCTAGCAGCAACAGACGGCTGCATCAGCCCTGGTCTAAGAGCCACGAGGAACTTTAAATGAGTTGTTTCAGCAGCTAAAGCAGCTGCCGTCAGCCATGGATCTTCACATGATCTCCCAGTAGGCAGCAGGACCCCTGTGTAACCAAGCTGATCAGCAGCTTGAGCAATTTGTTTAAAATATGGATAGTCTGCCTGTCTTGCTCCTTTCGCTGAACCTAAATAACGGCCGTCTCCATGCGTTGGAATAAACCATAAAATATTCATGACATCGCCCCCTGTTATTATTCACCTTGATAACTAGTGCGCCACTTGAGCAGACGCTTTTCTAACAGACGTACAAATGAATCTGTCAGCTTACCTACTACTGCAAAGATGATAATTCCTACAAACACTTTATCCGTTTGAGAGAATTGCCTTGCATCCATAATCATATAGCCGACGCCGCTGCTTGAACCCATCAACTCAGCTACCACTAGTCCAAGCCAAGCAATTCCTAATGACAGCCTCACGCCCAGAAGAATATGAGGAAGAGCAGCCGGTAAAATCAGCTTTGTGATGCTTTGATACAGATTAAACTCTAAGGCGCGGGCCACATCAAACAGCTTATTATCTACACTGCGAATACCTAGAAAAGTATTAATATAAATCGGAAAAAAAGCCCCAAGTGCAATCAATAAAATTTTCGCCGTTTCATCAAAGCCAAACCAGAGGATAAATAAAGGAGTGACCGCTAAATGTGGAACGGTTCTCAGCATTTGCAACGTCGGATCTACATACTGCTCTGTTTTTTTAGAAAACCCTACGCATACGCCCAGCAAAAGACCTAAACCACCCCCAAGTAAAAATCCACATATCGCTCGATAAAGGCTGATGTAAAGATGACCAAACAGTTCACCAGAACGAAATAAATCTCGAAAAGATTCTGCAATCAAGACAGGCGCAGGAAGTACAGTGGAAGAAACGATTTGAGAACCAGCTATGATCTGCCAAACCGCAATAAGTAGAACAGGTAATACCAGTCCCTTTAACTTATATAAAGAAGAAGCTTTGCTCCTTTTTTTCTTTGACCGCTCAATTTTAGATGCTAAAGCCGGGTTCGAAATAGCTTTCATTTACTCATCTCCTCTTTTAGCATTTTTTCAATAAACGAATTATCTACAACCTGATTGACATCAATTTTCCGCTGGATCGCCTTTGTTTTATATTGAAAATCAGCGGTATGCTGCTGAGCATTGATGATCTTCTTCGAAATGGGCTTATTGAGTGGTTCCGTATTGTTTAATACTTGTGTAACGACCTTCTTATCTAAATTTTTTAAACGCGCATATAGAGTAACAGCCTCTTCTGGATGTGCTTTCTGCCACTTCACCGCATGGTCATATACCTTTAAGAATTTCACTACTAGTTCAGGATGCTGATCAGCAAACTGAGTTCGAACAAGTGTGAAACCTGGAGAATATAAATCGGTCGCTTCCCCATTCACCAGCAGCTTTGCTCCTTTCTTTATCGTTTCAAGTGATAAGAACGGCTCCCAGATCGACCAAGCATCAACGGACCCATTTTCAAATGCTGATATCGCTTCATCTGGCTGTAGCTGAATGATCTGAACATCCTTCGCAGATAAACCTGCCTGATCTAATACTTTGTATAAAAAGTCAAAGCCGCTGCTCCCTTTAGCGACAGCGATTTTTTTCCCTTTTAAGTCTTCTACTTTTTGAATCTTACTGTTCTTATTCACTAAAATACCGTTCGCTTTCAGCCCATCCTGAGATAAACCAATTTCCTTAAAATTAATACCAGCTGCCTGACCTGATATGACAGGTGAGTTTCCAACTTGCGAGAAATCTAATTGATTTGCAGCAAGTCCTTCAAATTGGGGAGGACCACTTTGAAACTCCACCCACTTTACCTTCACTCCTTCTTTTTCAAATGATTGTTCAAACCACCCTTTTTCCTTTGCTAAAAGCAGCGGGCTCAAACTTTGCTGAATCCCAATCCGAATTTCTTTCACCTTGTTTTCTGAGCCGTCTGCTGCTTGACCACACCCTGCTAAAACAAGTAGAAGACTCAAAAAAATCATGATCATTTGTATCTTTTTCATGCGATTTCCCCTCCCTAAATCCCTGATCCATCAGTTAGTAACAATTCATCTGTTTTCTCAAATTCCGAAAGCACCTTTTGTCTTAAATGTTGAAAAGAGGTTGACGTTCGATCACGCGGAAAAGGTAGATTTACAGGAAGAATTTTATGGATTCGGCCAGGTCTCGCTTGCATTAGCACAATTTCATTTCCTAAATAAATCGATTCATCAATATCATGAGTTACGAGCATCATCGTTGTTTTTTTCTCCTGCCAAATGTCCAGCAGCACATCCTGCAAGTGTTTTCGTGTGAATGCATCCAGCGCACCAAACGGTTCATCAAGCAATAAGATCTCCGGATCACGAAGGAGTGCTCTCGCAATGGCAACCCGTTGCGACATTCCTCCTGAAAGCTCATGTGGATAAGCATGTTCAAATCCTTTTAATCGAACAATTTCAATCAATTCATCCACTTTACGGCGTACATCCTGTTGTTTTAAATTGAAATTGGCTGCTATGTTTTCTTCGATTGACAGCCATGGAAACAGGCGGTGTTCCTGAAAGATAAAGCCCTGTTTCATTCCTGGTTCTGTAACCCGTCTGTCTCCTATCAAAATTTGTCCATCATACGCTGTGTCGAGCCCACCTATGATTTTTAGCAACGTACTTTTTCCGCATCCACTCGGACCTATCACTGTTACAAATTCACCTGGAATCATGCTCAATCTTAAGTCTTCAAGAACCCGAATGGTCTGTTTGTCTTTCCAAAAGGATTTATCCACAATATCAATTGAAATCGTCATTGAAACCCTCCACTCCTCTTGCGATCAGATAAATACACAGAAAGGCCCTTATCCCAAAAAAGAGATAAGAGCCTTCGCGTTGTCCGATCAGCTAATCATATTGATTTGTTAGCACCATCCTAAATCATACTAATCTTATAAATCAACTCAATTTTATAAAATGGTTATTTTGTCCTTGTATGCTTTTCATCGATTCGATCGTAAATCGCTTCTATTCGTTCCTTGTTACTGTAAATCTCATATTTGTTGCGCTCAATCAATATGTCTAGTGTGATATCCATATGTTTTCTGTATTTTTTTCGTTTTTTCTTTTTTTCCATCTTCATCATCCTTTCTCATTCAAATAAAAAAAGGCTCTTCACTCATATTTGAGTGATAGAGCCTTCGGTTGACCGATCAGCCATTCTTGTTCGTGTTTTCAGTATGCTCATGTTAATACACACTATTCCTACCTGTCAACTACATTTATTGTTTTTTCAGATTTATCTAAAAAATGATTGACCAAGCAAGGAACAAGATTTATAGTCTTATTAAATATTTCTTATCAAAACAGTTGGTTTTATCTAACAAAAGGAGGATACACCCATGTCAGAAGAACGTCCATTTCGTTTAGAAACAAAAGCCATTCACGCAGGTCAGGAGCTTGATTCAGCGACCTATTCAAGAGCCGTGCCTATTTACCAAACGAGCTCCTTTGGTTTTAGAGATAGTGAGCATGCAGCGAATTTATTTGGTCTTCAGGAACCGGGAAATATTTATTCACGTATTATGAACCCTACAAATGACGTATTTGAAAAGCGTATCGCTGAGCTTGAAGGTGGAATTGGTGCACTTGCTGTTTCTTCTGGACAAGCAGCGACGACTTATTCTATTTTAAACATTGCAGGAGCCGGAGATGAAATCGTTTCCTCAAGCAGTCTTTATGGCGGCACCTACAATTTATTTGCCCATACACTCAAAAAACTTGGAATTACAGTAAAATTCGTCGATTCATCCAACCTTGAAGAACTCGAAGCAGCGATTACTGACAAAACAAAGGCAGTGTATGCAGAGAGCATTGGGAATCCAAAAGGCGACATTTTACATATTGAAGCCATCTCAGCCATTGCACACAAGCATCATATCCCGCTTATTGTGGACAACACACTCGCCAGCCCTTATTTATTAAGACCTATTGAGTTCGGTGCTGACATTGTTGTCCACTCAGCGACGAAATTTATTGGCGGTCATGGTACATCAATTGGCGGTGTCATCGTTGATAGCGGCCGATTCCCTTGGGCTGACAGCGATAAGTTCAAAGGGCTGACTGAACCAGATCCAAGCTATCACGGGCTGACATATACAGAAGCAATTGGAGAAGCGGCTTATATCACAAAAGCACGAGTACAGCTCTTACGTGATTTAGGGGCAGCTCTGTCGCCATTCAACTCATTTTTACTTCTGCAAGGTTTAGAAACATTACACCTTCGTCTTGAGCGGCATAGTGAAAATGCTTTGAAAACAGCACAATTCTTACAGGATCATCCTCTTGTCGATTGGGTAAGCTATCCGGGCCTTGAAAGTCACGAATCCTATGAGCTTGCTCAAACCTATTTACCAAAAGGACAAGGCGCGATCCTCACGTTCGGTATTAAAAGTGGACGCGAAGCAGGTAAAAAGCTCATTGATTCTGTGAAGCTTTTCTCCCATCTCGCAAACGTGGGCGATTCTAAATCTCTCATCATTCATCCTGCCAGCACAACGCATCAACAATTAAGTGAGGCAGAACAAAAAGCAACAGGTGTCACACCAGAGCTCATTCGTTTATCTGTTGGGACAGAAGCGATTGAAGATATTCTTGCAGATCTTGAACAGGCGATTACAAAAAGTCAGTTCTGAATGACATAGAAAAAAGCACACAGCTGTGTGCTTTTTTATTGTTTATTATTGATTGAGTAATCGAATGTCTTGGAAAGGATAAAATACAAATGAGGTAGTTCCTTGAATATCACGCTTTGTAAAAAGACCTAAGCCGTTGCGGCTGTCCATTGAATTTTGGCGATTGTCCCCCATGACAAAGTACTTTCCTTTTGGAACAGTAAGAGGACCAAAATCAGGTGTCAGCAAGGTGCCATCTGCAGCTGCTTTCTTTTTGTTTGACGCTAAGTAAGGCTCCGCCACTTTTTTTCCATTAACATATAGCTGATCATTTTTCATTTCAATTTTATCACCAGGTAAACCAATCAATCGTTTGACATAATGGGTGCTGCGGTCTTCCCCATCAAGAACAATGATCTGGCCCCGTTTATAATCACCGAAATAATCAACTGTTTTATTCACAAACACCCGCTCTGTATCATGCAATGTCGGATACATAGAAGATCCTTTGACAATGTATGGCGCGAATAAAAAGTTCCGGATGATAAAAACAGCAATAAATGCGATTAAGATGGCTTTGATCCAGCCCCATAATTCTGATTTCTTTTTTTGTGTTTTTGTATTTGTTGTCATAAGCTCCTCCTGAATTCCCCAAGGACGAAATGTGTGTCACCAGCGTCAGCCGGCATCACGCTTGTTTCTCCCTAAATATAAACATATTTTGCCAACAAATCAAGCAATGAGAGAGAAAAAGGCAAGCACCTTTCTGTGCTTGCCCAAAACTCAGTTAGTTAGCAGAAGAATCCGCTTCTTTTTCTTTGTTTGCTTTACCATAGAAATAATCCGATGGATTCACTGGTTTGAAATCAGATAACTTATGGAATCGAAGAAGATCCCTGTAGAGCACTTTATCTGAAAGACTTAACTGATTATCAACACGGGCTTTAATCGCCTCTGTCTTTTTATTTTGTTTCACCACTTTACCCGTTTTCGTATCATAAACGGTATTATCGACAAGTGTATATTTCGGTGTCACATAGTTTCCATTACGGAAGGCAACGGTCTGATCATGCTTTTTAGAGAATAGGTCTGTTCCAAAATTCACGAATTCATTTGAATCGATACCTTGTAAGTGAAGAAGTGTTGGCATAACGTCGACTTCACCACCATACGTATGGTTCACGCCGCCCTGCTTACCAGGGATACGAATCATGAGCGGTACACGCTGGTTTTGTGCATTTTGATAAGGAGTGATTTCTTTCCCTTGAATTTCACTCATTGCACGGTTATGGTTCTCAGAAATACCGTTATGGTCACCATATAATAAAATGACTGAGTCTTTATACATACCTGATTTTTTCAAGTCTTTGAAGAATTGCTCTAATGACTCATCTAAATATCTTGCTGTTTGGAAATAGTTATCGACTGTTTTATCGCCCGTTGTTGCCTTAGCGATTGTCGCATCTTTTTCATCTAAATTAAATGGATAGTGATTTGTCAGTGTCATTAAATGTGCATAAAATGGCTTTTTCATTGATTCTAGCATTGGAATTGATTCTTTGAAGAACGGTTTATCCTTCAGACCCATATTCACAAGGTTTTCTTCATCCATGTTGTAATAAGAAGCATCAAAGAATTGATCAATTCCCATATGTTTATAAATCGTGTCACGGTTCCAGAAAGATTTATAGTCCCCGTGAAGCACTGCACTCGTATAGCCTGCTTTTTGATCTAGGATGGCAGGTAGTGATTGGAAGGTATTTTCACCCTTTGTCACAAATGCTGCTCCCTCTGGCAAGCCAAACATACTATTATCCATCATCAGCTCAGCATCTGATGTCTTCCCTTGACCAGTCTGATGGAAGAAGTTATCGAAATACGTAAAGTCGTCTTTCCCATGAGCCAGTTTGTTTAAGAATGGAGTCACTTCTTCTCCATTTAATTTGTAGTCAATTAAGAAAGACTGGAAGCTTTCTAAATGAATTTTAATAATGTTTTTGCCTTTTGCTTTACCAAAATACTCTGCATTTGGCTTCGCATAGTGAGATGACGTATAGTTCACAACATCCGTTAAATCTTCACTGCTTGCATTTGCTACCTGTGTTGCGTTTTGTGCTGCTTGTACCCCGTCATAAATCGTATAATTATAAACACCTAAGTATTTGACAACATACTTATGATCAAAGGTTCTCGTTAATAATTCTGGACGATCTTTTTCAGCCAAATGAAGGTTTACAAAGAACAGTCCAATACCTGCAGCTACAATCAGCAGAGCAAACGTCTTTTTCATTTGGAACTTCTTCACTTCTGGTCTCCAAATGACAATCGCAATCAAGATGATAATATCAAGGAAGTACAAAAGGTCATGCGGCTTAATGCTTGCTAACACACCGCCAGTCATGCCTCCCCCAAGATTTCCTGCCTGTTTCATTGTTGAGAAAGTCAAAAAGTCATCAAAGAAACGGTAATACGCTACATTTGCATATAAAAGTGCGGTCATAATAAAATCAATAACAATTAAAACAATGGCAGATTTACGCCCCTTCAAAAAGAGAGCAAGTCCAAAAAACACAATGGCTGAACTAAATGGATTTAATAAGAGAAGCCCCTCTTGAAAAGAACCCTTTACTCCTAAATTAAAGTCCATTTTGTAGGCTGTGTACGATTTTGCCCAGAATAAAAGGACAGCCAAAACAAAAAAGCTATATTTGTTTGCAAATATTTTTTTCATAAAACCTCTTCTTTCTTATCATCGTTCTGATATAAATGAAATCATAAAAAATTTACATTCATTTTGCAAATGTAAATCTTCTTCACCAAGCATGCCGATGCTCTGTCTCCGCCGGATACATGCGCTCCTTTAATATAACGAATGAGAGGCATCATAAGTTTCAAAAAAAATACGAGTAAATAAAAGGAAAAATATCCATTTACATTAAATTTACGCACACTTCATGTTTTAGTGGATGAAGAAGGTTTTGTAAATCACTCAGTATTACTTTACTTTTTTCATCTATTCGTGTCAAAGTAATTATAAAGAAAAGGAAGAATAACCTAGGCTTTTCGACTCACTTACCCAAATTTATACAAAATTCGAGCCATGCTTCTTTTATTGTGACTCAAGCTCCATTAATCCATGTACCTCCCTAAAAAAACAGTTTTAAACAAAAAAAGCTTGATTTTCCCTACTGATGTGCGGTGTGATTAAGAGGTAGCTTTTAATCATATCATCCTTATGTTCATGACAAAAAATCAGGCTGGAGGACATCACATGAAGATTAACAAACAAATCAACACTTTTGAAGAGAGATTTTCAGAAGATGTAGTCACTATCATTGCTGTTACAGGACCTTCTGGCGTAGGGGCAGGGAAAGCAGGACAGGCACCTCTTTGGACCGCTTCTATTCCACTGATTGCTTGGAAAGAAAACGGCCATATCATAACCGAAAATGTAAGACTTTGCTGGTTAACAGATGACGAGGGATTACGGGAAAAACAGGCACAATTACATAAAGAATCAATCGTTACACTTCAGGTTCGAAAAGGCGAAAGTGAATTCATGCTTGTATCTTTGATCGATACAGACACAAAGGATCAAGCGCTTCAAGAAATCTTAGAAGAAGCCCAAAAGCCTGTGTTTTATCATGATGATACACTCGGAACCTTTGAGTTAGTGAAAGGACTAGACTTATTTGAAAAGACGATTCAATGGAGCAATGAAGAGTGCCTTCTCTACTTCAACCTCGAAGAAGATGAAAAAATAAATGACTCTCTTCGAACAGCAAACCGACTCATGCAAGAACAGGCCAAATGGGATTCTTCTATTAAATCATTTGCTGCGAATCAGCTGATAGATCTAGCAAAAGATTGGCAAGAACAAGACGAATCAGCTGATAAGCAAGAAGAACTCACACTGAATCAATTTATAAGCCGCATTTCACTTGAAAGCCTGCATGTTTACCCTGAGGGAGAGTTTGAAGTCTACTATCATGACGGTGAATTATTTTGGGGACATGTCATTATTGTCACAGGAAATATAAATGGCACATTTCATGATGCACACATTGCAGGCTAAAGGCTGGAGGGACAATCCATGGAAATCAAAGCTTTTCAACAATTAAATCTAATTGGGAAAACGCCAGCCATCGCCAAAATTGGCGGCTTCCGTCCTGAACCAGCTGTACACAGCTGGTTTGCCGGCCATTTTTTCATCGATCCTCATCAAGGCTGGCCGACAGATCAAGATGGGGCCATGATTCCGATTTTACAAATTTATTTACCAGAAGTGCCAGGAGGAATGAGCGGCTTCAATGAATGTAAGATGATTCAAATCTTTCTCAACCAGAAAGCACTTCCGATTGATATCACCAAAAACGGCGAAGGCTGGAAGCTCATTGAATATTCAACAATCGAAGAATTAGAAGTAGTTGAAACTCCTGAAGAAGTGAGAGGACTCAAACCCTTTCAAATCCAATGGAACAAAAGTGAGCAAAGGGACTACCCTTGCTGGGAAGAAGCATGGTCATATGTGGATCTAACAGAAGTAAACGAAAGTGAAGAAGCGACGGACCACTTCTTTAATCAATACACAAATTATTCGTTCACAAAAATCGGTGGATATGGGGCGTATATTCAATCCCCACCCCATCAACAACAAGGCGAATTCATGCTGCAAATCGCCTCAGAAGAAAAACCTCGTTTCATGATTGGTGATAACGGCACGATGTATTTCTATTACAACAAAGAATTAAAAGAATGGTTTATGCACTGGGATTGTTTCTAACGTTTATTGAATGAAACCTTGCCTTCTCCTAAGCGTAATGAATAATATGAAAGGAGGAAGCAAAATGGGATTCATTTTAGACATCTTTTCACTTGCTGTGTATATCCCTTTTCTACAAGTGGATGAAGAGGATATCTCAAGGAACGCAGTACATCTCAAAAAATATAGCTGGTTTCAAGCACTATTACATGATCAAACTTTCAGGGACCTCATCATTTATCATCCCGATGTTCGACGTGTCATAGGCAAGTTTAAAAGGGAGAAACTCCATAAGAAGCAATACAACTTAAGATGCGAACGTAAATTACTACAAGCATTACAACGCGCAATGTAAACTGACAACAAGAGCCGCACTTTCCTGTGGCTCTTTTTTATCAATTGAATCGTTCCTTTTGAAGAAAACATTTGACGCCTGGACAACTCTCCCCGTATATTATGTATAAATCCATCTTTTTTAAAGAAATGGGGGCCTCACATGCGCTTGTTTAAGAACTGGAGAAAAAAGCAGCAGCCTGCACAGCAAGTCACTTCAGAAAAGCAAGAAGACAGCATCCCAATCAACTTCTCCACACTTCCCTTTGGTACAGACACCGTCGATGATTTTTTGTTCAACCTAGACCTGACCTCTAAGCTCACAGATCCCTATAAAGAAACAGATACGAACAAGCTTACCTAACCTTCGTAAATCCTCATCCAATACTGGATGATTTTTTTATACTCAATGAAAGGTGTATCCAATGAAAACATATTATATCGTCAGACACTGCCAAGCAGATGGACAATCTAAAGATGCAGCTTTAACGCCACAAGGCATCACTCAATCTTACGAACTCGCACAGTTTTTTTCCAGCATTCATCTCAATCAGATTATCTCAAGTCCTTATAAACGAGCGATCCAAACTACTGAGCCCCTTGCTCATGCAAAACAGCTCGAGATAAAAATCGATCAGCGCCTCTCTGAACGTGTATTAAGCAGTAAGCCAATAGACAATTGGTATGAGAAGCTAAAGCTCAGTTTTACAGACTTACATATGACCTGTGAAGGCGGAGAATCGAGCCAAGAAGCCATGAATCGTATTGTAGAAGCACTCCATGAACAAATAAAATTAGAAAAAGATCATACCCTATTCGTCACACATGGCAATATCATGAGCCTGCTTCTTAAACACGCCGATCCAACGATTGGATTCGAAGAGTGGGAGAAACTAAGCAATCCAGATGTCTATATTCTGAAATATTTTAGTCCAGGTCATATAGAAACAAAGCGAATATGGCATTAAAAAAACGGCAGAATGAACTCTGCCGTTTTCTCATCTATTGCTGATAATAAAAGGCCTCTACCCACTCATACGGTTTCTTACGCTCCGCACACCATTTCATAAAACCTCTTGTTTCCGTTTGCTGAAACGCCATCCAGTCCGTTAAAAGCTGGCCATAATAGACGGCTTGTTTTTGAACATTGGTTCGAGTTCTTTTATCTTGAATCAGCATCATAACACTTTCAATCCCTTGAATTCTCTCTTGATCTTTCTCATAGGTGCTTAAATAAAGATCTTCATGTATATGATGAAACGAATACCACAAGGCCGATAAATAGACTTCACAAATTTGAACAATCACACGCTGTTCCTTGCTGCCCCCAAGCTCTAGTGCCTTCAATAAATGAGGCAGCCCTTCTCCCTGATGCACAAACAAGCCTTTCCAGCGATACGGTCTCACATCCATAGGATCAACATTCTCCCACGTTTGAAAAACAGGCTGGATCACCCCATTTACCAGCGGATACACAAGCAGATGATGACCATCCTCAAACCGTTCAATCCACTCAAACAGCCAAGCAGTAAATTCACGCTGTACTTCAAAATCGTTCTCTTTCATCTCTTCAATAAAGGCCTGAAGAACGTTTAGCGCATCTTTACGCAGGCCCTGTTCTTTTCTCACACAGTACTGTCTAAAAAGAGGATAATCATTTACTCCCTCGTCTTGAATGATAGCCTGTAATATCGTCTTCGTTTGCATGTTCACAACGCCGCCTCTTTACATTCATTCTTTTTTCTTTCAGTTTTACATCCATTCTTTTCTATGTTCATGAATAAATTGAATGTCTTTTTGATAATGTTCAAGATGTCCTTCATGAATCATGTCTTGAAAAGCGATATCACCCTCACTCGCTTTTCGTTTCATATACTGACATAATCCTTCTAAACGCAGCAGCAGCATCTCCAAATAATCTTCTGCTATTTCCTCACCATAAGCTTCAAAAAATAGTTTGACTCTATCCTTTATCTGGTCTGCATGTTCTGATGAATGATAGTTTACGATGTCTCCTGTTTTGGTGCGAAAAAACCTACTGATAGGTACACATGTATACAGAGTATATGCGATATCCCAAAGTCTTGGACCAGGAGCAGCTACATCAAAATCAATGATACCTACTGGTTTTTTATCTTTGAAAATGATGTTGTACATCGCAAAATCATTATGGCATACAACCTCTATTTCTCCAGGCGTATTGTCCATTCGTTCCCAATTGCCTGGAATGGAAAAATCACAAACAGCATCATGATACAGTCTAAGCATTTTCGCTATTTCTTTTAAGACTTGGTGAGAGCACATGTATTCTTTTAAGGGATCATGGCCAGCTACGCCATCAATAAAGGACAATCAATCCCTAAATACCTTGGAGCATAGGAGAAATTCTTTTTTTCTAAATGCTTTAGCAGCTTTCGTATATTGATATTGCTAAGAGAAATAACATGATTCTATTTTTTAATAGATTTATATTTTAAATCTCAATACTTCATTTAACACAAAAAAAACGTTTCACCACAAGAGAGTAACGTTAGATTGGCGATAAATCCCGCTGACAAAACTTTTAAGAGATACCTGTGGTCGGGGTCGAGCATATTCCTTCTTTATACACTAATACATCCGATACATTACATGTTACTCGTTTCCCTTGTATATCCCAAGAATGAGATATTTCATCACGAACATACTCATAAGCAAGTTTTGTCTTTTCAATTTCAGTTTGAGCCGGAATAAAAAGTTCATCTACTTTCGACCTAATAATAGTATTAGTATAATTGACTTGGTTTAATTCAAGCAAATAATCTTCTATTTTTTCACTTCGATAATTTTTCAACCTAGTTTTTTCATCATTGAAACAACTTTTATACTTAAACCATTTGGCTTATGTACAACTTCCTCATCGTAGATGTAATACCCCATTGAACTATATAATTTTATGTTTTTAGTCACGGTCATACGAACTTTGCAAAATATCGTAGTTAATTCTTTTTGTATTGCAAAATCTTCTAAAAAACTTAATAATTTTTTTGCAATACCATGACCCTGCATTTCTGGAATTACTGATAGTCTATAAAAATATAAACTATCTTCTTTTATTTTAAAGCGAACCATCCCAACTGGCTGATTATCAATATAACAAATTAAACTCCTCTCTCCGTCTTTTAAGGCAATTAAAACGGATTGCACAGTTTCCTTCAAAGCACTTGAAGGTGGCATTTCGTCTTTATACTCGATAAATGCATTTATCATTAAATCATGTATTACCGATGTATCTGATAAATTAGCAAACTTTATCTCCAAATATATCCCTCCTTTAACATTATAAATATACAATAATTTGAATATTTAATCAAAGTAGATTGATTGAAAAGTTCATTTACATTCTGACATTAAGATTAATCAATGGTGAAAAGTATTTATGCTTATCCATCACATCATCACTAAACAGATTGACATATACTCTCACCATTACTATACTCGTATGCCCTAATTCAAAAATTCCTGCACCATTCTTTACACTTAATTTTGCAAAGGTATGTCTAAACGTGTGGCAGGAGCCTCTTCCCCCTTTAATATCTGCCTGCTTGCCGTAATAGGTCACTCTGTTCTGAAATTGCCTTTTAGACATTTTTCACCATCATGAGTGACAAATAAAGCATCCGTGTCCATTCCCCCACGAATTTGAATATATTTTAGTAATTGTGTTTTCATCTTTGACTGTATAGGTACGATCCACTCTTTATACGTCTTAGTATTTCTGATATGAAGTTTAGATTCATTCAATAAAATGTCTTGAACATAAATTCCATCTAATTCGCTCACACGTATGCCTGTTTCAAGCAGTAATAGTATAATCTCTCCAACAAATGAGCGTAAATTTGGCTGATTAAAAAGCGTTTGAAGCTGTTCATTAGTAAAGGTTTCAACTACTTTCCTACGGTCTTTTAGTAGCTTTATGTAATTTAGTGGATTTTTTAAAATATGCCGTTCGCGATTCAAAAAATTAGAAAATGCTCTAATGGCTCTTAAACGTGTGTTAATGCTAACTGTTTGTAATCCTTTTTCTTTCATGTCCAGAATTATGCTTTTTATTTGGTAGGAGCAGGGTTAAATTCCTTTTCTCGAATTATTTTATAAAAAACCGATAATTCATTTCTGTAATATTGGATTGTTTGTGGTCTAAGATTTCTTATTTTACAATCGTCAACAAATAAAGAAAGAGCCGTTTTAAAATCGATTTCCTTTACAATTCTCGGTGAGTTAATAATGGATAATTCATCATTTGATAATTCATTTGTACGCCTTGTCATAAAATTTCCTCCTTGTTTAATGACAGGTACGCACACGATTATATGTACACGTTATTTTTATAAGAATCGTATTGAAGATAAATAAAAAATGTTCCTTACAAAGTGTAAGAAACGTTGATTTCACTGCATTAGCAAGCAGTAATAAGATACCGGTGGCCGGGGTCGAAATAGGTTAATAAATATTGAAATTACAAGGTTTTATTCGGTTAAAGTGTAAAACTTGTGTAAAAGGATTTTTATTTGTAAATATTAAAAGAACAACAGCCTCATGGGACGGTATTTCCGTAACCGGATTGGTGTTCCTTTCGGTGGGAGAGTATACGCACAGGATGTCATCGCTTACGGAAGAACAAGTGTGAGAGTCTATAAAATTGATAATGAAACCTATTTCATGGATTTTGGAGTGTAAAGAAAGACAAGTATTGGCGCGTATGCCATTACTATGACTGACTGGCTGGCGTTTACGGTGGGCAGATTGGCGTTGCTTTGTTCTCCGGAACAGCGATTAAGTATTAGTATAATAATTCTTTTCCCGTTATTTACATCAACTTTACATGCAAATAACTAACCTTAACATATATGTGTTACAGTTATTTTTGAGACCTCATATCCTCAGTATACCGGAGGATTATCGTCACTTTTCACTAATTATTTGGGTGGGTTTTTCTTTCGAACCGGAATGAAAAAACAACAACTTACCACCAAAGTAAGTGTGAATGATAAACTCCCTTTGTTTAATAACCGGAAAAAGTGGTCTGTTTGATTTTTCACCCACTCCTTACTCGAATTAATTTTAAAAACGCCTCTGAAGAGGCGTTTTCTGAATTGAGTTATCTTGGCAAAACCTTCTTTGCGTTCATCTGGAGCGTTGAAATTACGTCCTTGATGCTCATTTTAAAAAAACATCACTATTTCTATTGGAATTCCTTCAAGTCGATAACTGCCCCATTCAAACCATCTAAATCTAATGTATAAACGAGTCCGCTAATATGTTTTGGCAACTGTTCATCTTTAAAACTTTCTGGTACGATTTTTGGGAAGCTTTCATCGACTTCATATTTCTTTACTTCGAGCAGGCGATATGATTTTCTTCGAACCTCACTGCCAAGTGGATATTTTAGCTTTTCAAGTGCACGTTCTATTTCCGATTTTTCTACTCCCAATTCTACTAATTTTGTTACCATATCCTGAATTGAAATACCGTGTACATCTGGCTCAAAACGATAAAATAACAAATATTTTGCTTTTAGCTGGTATTGACTATTAATTGTAATTTTTGAACCATATCGTGCTACAGTCGATTTCACCTCATAACTCCCATCATTACAATTAAAATCAATAGAACCACCAAATGGTCCAACCCAAGAAACGTCCCTTTCTTCTTTAAGCAAATGATAATAACTTAGCATTTCTGCTATTACACTATAGGTTGCCTTTTCAATATTGGCATTGCCCATCAGTTCTTTCATCGAATGCCACCATGAGATTGGATTCTGTTTGATTTCTTGATAGGATTCTGCATTGAGTACTTTCTCTAAAAAGCCTGAACAAATAATTGCAAAATCATCGTATAACTTCGGATGATCGGATAGCAACATTAATAAATGCCGTTCTTCACCACCAACTACAATTTCTTTCGTATAATAAGATATGCTGGCAAACCGCTCATTTACATGTTTATCTGTCGGGATTTCAATTGCAACACCTTGCTTCCCATCAATTTTTATAATCCAATAATAAAGCTCTTTGAACGCGATGGAACGTTTTGCAGATATTCGAAAATAAGCGAACCTATCTCTAATTTTTTGTAATTTTTCCATATACCGGACTCTTTTCTCCAATTGTGCAAAAATCATTTAAAAAATAATTATACAAATCAGTTACGTATGTTTCTATGCCACCTTCTACTAAATTAGGTTCAATCATATTTAACCGTGCGGTGTTTAATTTCAACACACGACGAAATAATTGTGGAACTTTGCTACTAGCATGTATTTTATACTGACGCATAATTTCGCGTGTCAGTTCTAAACGATAACCGCCGGTGCCTGATCGGTCGAGTAGCTGTAGGATTTCATCCGACGAATCATCTTTTAATGTATCGAACGTTTCTTCCTCTGTTCCTTGCCAAGAAAGATGAATATACCACCAAATACCTTTCAGCCAAATACGACGTGTTCCTTTAAAAAAACGTTGATCATTCATCCCATAACGTTCGTATACTAAGTCCGGAAATACTTCTAACGATAAATAACGCCATATCTCATCTTGAGCTGCTAATCTCTCATTAAAGCGGTAATATTCTTTTAGTACACGGTACAATAACAATCCCATATGCAAATCAAATGCATAAGAATTAATTTTCTTCATTCCATCCATTAAAAATGTTTTTTTTTCATTCATCATGATTTCACGCAGCTGATCGAAAGGCGCTTTGACTTGTCGTGGTGCACAGTTTTCCGGTTCGGACATAATTTGCTGAAACTTAAATTTTGCTTGTGCTTTTGTATATACCACACTTTCCCACACTACATTTCACCTGTCTTTACTCTTGTCTCTAAATCTTTGCGAAGAGACATCGCAAGTTTTTCTGGCGTATCGAAATCCCAATTCAGAGTTGTTTTAAAATAATGCATGACTTGCCCAATAGAACCTTCTTCGCAGTTTCTCCCGTCTTGAATATCATACCAATCCGGACATTCCATCAAGTTTTGCAATATAAGCTGAAGGGCGCTTGCTAAAAACTCCACATATAATGCTTGATCGAGCTTCGTTTTCGGGTTTTGAATCGACGGGAATGCGACATGTGCTTTATTTAAATAAATCGCGATATATTCTTTGTCAAACGGTTCAACTAAAGGCTCAGTATAATTGAAGTCGACATACCATAAAGGTTTATCCGGTTCATTTACAAGCACAATCGGGAATGTCGAACCAGATCCATCTAAAATAATAGCCCATTCTACTAACTTCCCTAAGATCGTACCTGGTAGTTGTGATTGTCCATGCATTCCATTGCGGCTCGCTTTTTTTAAATAAATGACAATTGAAATATATACTTCGCCAAATAATTTATCGTTTGGGAAATAATAATCAATAGGTATAATCAAACCATTCAGCGTTGTACTTGTAATGGTTCCAACCGGGATAACACCGCGCTGAGAAGATTGCTTTGACAGCCATTGCATCGCAATCCCTAACTCGGCATCACTATTTACCAATTGCGTTGGTCCGAACAAACTGGATGGACATCCTAGTTTTAAATTGCCTGAGAGCCCAAAACCTTTTTCTACATAGTCCCAGCTATCATCTTCATTACTCAACAATGTTTTATATTCATAGTCTTCAGTTTGATTGAGGACATATTCTCTACCATCTTCACCCCTGTAAAAGAACTGGAAATCTATCGAGACATCTAACAATTCTTCCATAGCCTCATTATAAAGTCGATGCATGCTAATCTTATTAGCCATTGTCTACACTTCCTTCTGGCTTCATCAACATTTCGACTTGCACATGAGGGTCAGTACAAGTGAATACTAATATACCTGAACATTCAACTGGCACTTCGCTTTTCTCAATACGTATAGCATGCAACACTTTGCTGTCACTTTTTTGAGCAGAGGACCTCCCAAATAGACCCATAGTATTTGGGAAAGAATAGTACGTAATTTGTGCAGGGAATGGTGTCCCTACACTATCTACTGATTCCCAATCCATTGCTGAGATTTTCCCACCTTCGGAAGCAATATATAACTCTATTGTAAAAGCAGCAACATTTTTTGCTAGTTTCAATTGAAAATGAACTTCTAAAGTACCAGTTTCTAAATATTTTTGTGATACAATCGTAAAACTATTGCCACGATTACCTCTAATAGTGGGAGGCTTCGGACCGCCCGCTCGATTGCGACTGGAAGCACGACGTCCAAATCCGGTCGGCGGTAATAGCATCTTTCCAACATTGCGTGCTAGTTTATTAAGAGATTGCTTTTCTTTCACTTCTTTTTTATTTTCAAATGACGCTTTGATTTTACGGCGAGCTTGTGCTCGAATTTTCTCAACAATATCAAACGGTTTACTTTTTATAATAAGGTCTGTCCAAGTGGTGTGATCTGCCATCTCACTTTTTCGTAAATAGCCCTCTAAATCTACGACATCATTTTCTGGATTCAGTAATTTCGTATTGGAATTTGGCACAAAAATAGCCACTAAATATTCGTTCTCTTCTGTTGCACCCAGTCCTTTACACCATTCGCCATCTGTTTCATAATTCACAATCATTCCCGGTCTTCTTGCATAAGCCATTATTGGAGCATTTTGCTCAACATACAGATTCTTCTTATTCACACATGTAAATGGACTCGGACCATTTAAAGGTGCTAGCATATCTAGCTCCTTCATAGTGAACTTCCTATACGCTACTCGCCCCGCGTTATTTACTTTATTGTGTTCAAAGTAATTACGAATTTGAATGTCATTGACAAAATAACGATTTGAATTAACACCGAGTGCAGCTGCGTTGTACATTAATTGTAACTCAAGGAATACTGGTAAAAAATCGTCCTTTTCTAGCCTCTCTCCATTGACATGCCCGTCTAAATATTTTCCATAATGATATTTTTTATTAGCTAAGCGCGGTGCATACCAACGTTGCATTCCCACTCGTATATAATCGACTACATTTGATTCCCATGGCTTGTTTTCATCTGGATTGATTTCGTGCTTAATTAGTAACTGCTGATCATCAATAAATGGAATTATGATTTTTGTACCAAGACGGTCACCCTCAAACGGCTCAATAGATAAGGATTGTAAAATATCTCGAATCAATACTTGATCTGTAATTGGAATAGTATCAAATTGATCAGATGAAATACGTTGTCCCCACCAGGCAATTCCGCTCGGGACTTTTCCGGCGGATCTTGGAATAATCGGATCCGGCATTTTCTCGTTTTCTACTAATGTCACAGCTAAACGATGCTCGTAACAACCATTGTCATTTAAAATATGTGTATAGTAAACAACTAAGCCAATGCCTATACGGAAATAAACTGTTTTCCCTAATCCCCAAGACCCGCCAGCACCTGGTGTTTCTTGTGCCATGCTAATCCCATAGATTAGTTTGAAAATATTGCCATTTGGTGAACGTTTAAAGTCTAATGAACCCGTTAATCCGGTTGTATTGGCATCTTCAATATAAATCGCCTTTTGTGGGGAGGCTCCATACTTTTCGATTAATCGATCTGTAATTCCATCCAAATGCTTAGCAAAGTTCGGGACATTGACATCCTTGATGCCAATGTCCACATACACAGAGTCATGCCCTTCTACACGAATACCCGCATCTAAACTATTTTGCACAGCTTCACGGACAAGTAAATCTAAAATCGGTAAATCGTTATTTTGAATAAGTTTTAATAATGAACTGCCAGTTTGGGACATTTTCCCAAACTCTGCAATCTCAATTTGCATTACTCATTTCCTTCTTCCGTTTCAGACTCCCCCATTGGATTCTCAATTCGAATTGACAATTTTGTAGCTAAATTTTTGCCCGAACGATACCCCGGAACAAACAAACTAACACCAATTAAATCTTCTGAAGCATTTAAGTCATAACGTTTATCAGCTTCTTTTGTATTTGGGCCTTGTCCTTTTTCAAATTTTGAATCTTTATCAATACGATATATAAGTAGCTGAGGTGTTAAACCAATACCGGCAACTTTACGTATCTCATTTACAACACTTTTCTTTTGCTGTTTTTGATCAATTTCTTCTAATTGATCTTCAATACGTGCGCGCTCTGCTTTCCCAGCTTGTGTTAACTTAAATTCCTCTGGAATAGAGTCATACATTTCTTTCGTCATATCTGCATATAAATCAGATGGAGTACGTAACACACCAATATTAATTTTTTCGCCAGTAGCCGATCCACGACGACTACGTGTAGCTAGCCCTACACCACGACCACAGACTATCCATTGTTTATGTGTGAGATCATCTAACTTACCACTGCTAGATAAAACGACATTCCAGTTAGTAAAACCGGCTTCCGTTTGTTTCTTTTGATACCATTCAAAAAAGGTTTCAATATTAGAGAATTCACCATTCTGACTAAATGTAAATTTACGGAAAAAGTCATCCATAATTTGTTGGAACGACACATCTACCCAATAGAGACCTCGATTATTCCGTGTTTCGTTTGGCGAACCTAAATGATTTAGAAATTGTTCGGTTACATTGATATTTTGTCTCTGAATAACCGCATCATCATCAAATACAATGGTCTGACTCGATGTCCCAGAGAAGTCCAAATCGATTTCCTCTGCACTTTGCATACGTTTTTTTGCTGTAATTCGCAACCATGATACTTTCGGTGAGTTTTTAATTTTTGGTCCGTATTCGTTGGCATCCATACCTTCTAAAATATATGTTTCAATATCCTCACGTAATTCTTCCTCAAGGGTAGCCATAAATCTAAATTTCGCTTCTGTATCCTTTGTTAGCCAAATACGCGGTAACATTTCATAACCTTTACGATAACCAAAGAAACGCCCCATTTGAAGTAACGTATCTGCCTGAGAGGTCGCACGAAGGAAATATGTGCTTACTAACCCCTCAATAGTTAAACCACGCGATAATGTACTACCACCAATAACAATAAATGCTGGCGCTGGAGCAGGGTAATTTGGTGATTTTGGATCTGGATATACTAAACGTACATGCTCTAAATCTTCCGTTATACCATTATTTGCACAGTTATCGATGCATAAATGCAATCCGTCATGATATTCCAATCGTTTTGTATCTTCTAACACATTGATGTGAGAAGGATATTGACGGATTAAACGTTTTAGCTCTTCTTCAATTTTTTCAAATGGCGGATAATCTTTTACATCCTCTTTATTTGGATAAACTTCAAACTCCATTTCAAAGTCTTCTTTTGTAAATTTTTTTTGCTCTTGTTCATATAATACTTTACAATTTTCAATAATTTGCGCTTTCGATGTACTTCTGAAATACGAGTTGATTAAATCAGCAAAAATTTGATGATGTATTTGCTTTTGACTCGTATGTACAAGCATACTTATCGGCTTTTTATATTTACGATAACGCATAATGGAAGTAGCTAATAAAAACCAATGGAGTGCATCTTCAAATGATTGTGGTAAATATGATTCCTCTCCTTTATGAATACCATCTACTACTAAATCACGGTCGTTAATGGAAATTTCACGAACAATTGGCAACCCGCGATAATATTCATTATTGTCTAAACCAAAAATTTGTTTGGCACCAAAATATTCTTTCGCCGGATTTAGAACAGCAACAAAATCACGTGGGTATAAGGACTCTTGTGAAGCTTCATTTAAAAAATTTGCATAGGGTGTAGCTGTATAACTGACGTAATTCATACTTAATGGTTTCGAACCATCATTTGCTTGAATATTCACGAGTTCTACAATTGCTTTATTCAATGCTGTTCGTTCCGCCAAGGAATCATTTACATCATTTGTATTTATTCCACCTTGGTCGGATTCATCATCAATAATAATAATACGCATTTGAGAAAGCTTTTTTCCATCTTCTTTTAACCATTGAATTAAATCATTTAATCGTGTCTTATTTTTCAAGCATACATTTAAGTAACGGTCACGTGACCTTTCATTCAATAAAAGACTGCTGACTTTATGGGAAGAACCCGGCTTTAATGAAAGCTGACTTAAACGTTCCCAAGAAAGATTTCCTGGATTTTTCAAGTCATCCATGAGACGATCTTCTGTTTGTTTACGCAAATTTTCAATTGTTCCGGATAAAACGATGAATAAATTAAACTCCCAATCAGCTGCCATTGCCATTAATGCAGCCATACTTGCTGTTTTACCTGACTGCACATGACCAATGGTTAAACCTTTTATCGGATTCTCTGTCTCTACCCGGAGCTTTCTTAAAATACTGATTGTTGTATTTTCAACATCTTTTATCGATTCATCAGTCCAACGTTGTTGGATTAACTTGTTCTTATATAATAGCCAGCTACTTGCGGCGCTAGTTGGAATCGTCAAATCATTATCTATCCGACGACTTAAAATACGATTATTGGCAATTTTCTCTTCAATCAACTGTTCAAGCTCTTCTGCCTCACGCAAAAAATCTACGATCGCCAACCACATTTGTGCATTCAAATCTTCTGGAATCTGATCGGCTTCTTGTAATAATTCAAGTTTATATTTTAGCCCCTCTACATCATGCTTGCCATAATATTTAATAAAATCCCAGTCCCGTCCTTTTTTACGCAACCTTTCGACTGCCATTCGATGCTCATCATACTTTGGGGAAGAAAAATCGTTCATAACATTTATCATGGTCATATCAATTATTATTAACCTCTCTTTCTATTTTTTTAAAATCTATTATTTGTTCGGGCATATTTTCAATGATGGCTTCATTGAGTGCCGCCAATTCTCCCAGTTTTAAAGGATTTAAAGAGCATCGTTACAGTTATGCCCATTAGGATTTCCTACCTCTGTTTCTAATGGGTACTATTTCCCGGTGCAAATAATACGCCCTAGCCATATAATAATAATTTTACTACAATTCCTGAAGAAATTGGTATTCTAGGAGAAAAATCATTTTAATTATTAACCATGTCATGCCTTAAACTTTTTCAGATGATTGTATTCTGGGGGAAATTATGAAGTAGATAACCGGATCTGCACTATTTCTCTGTAGTGGAGCGAATATCATTTGCGTTCAGTCTAAATCTTTTCTGCTGGAGTCTCTAAAAAGGAAGAAATGATTAATATCTATCATGATAAAAATGGAACCCCTTTGATAAGGAATTCCAACTAGCTCTTTTATAATTTTAATAGCACTTGCTTCCTTCTTTTTTCGATTGCCATAGTTAGCTCTTCTACCGACAGGGTACTTTCCCTTTTACGATGAATCATACTGTGGCAGTTTAAACATAGAGGAACCAAATCAGTTTCAGGATTAATACTTGTTCCCTCCCGAAGTTCCGAAAGTTGGATTACATGATGGATTTCGATAAAATGGAAAGCCAAATCTTTTCCGTAAAACAAATTAAAGTCAAAACCACATGCTTTGCAAACCGTCCCATGTATTTCGATTGCCTTTGCTCGGTTTTTTAAACTCCTTTCGTAACTTACATGTGTTTTGACTCTTTTTGCGCCTTCCTGGTCAGGTATAAAATCATCTTCAATCAAACTTGTCTTGTTCATTTCAGTTGCGTAAGCACTAGCGCCTACTGCCATGCTTTTGGTTGTTGATAAAATAAAAATTGAGGGCTTATCAGCATAAACTTTATAGTCAACTAAAAATACCCTACCATAATAGATAAATTGGGTCTGATGTATTTCTCTGTAAAATAAATAAATAGAATCATTCTGGGATCCAGCATTAATAAGCCTTTCATCATTCGTATGTCCACTACCTTTAGTATCTAGTGGTCTATCATTAGAGTCAAAAAGAGTATATGTTAATAAACTAGAAATTGCTTCTCTCAAATAATCAAACTCCGGAAATAATATTTTTACATCCCACTCACTTGGGTTAACTTCACTAACAGCATGGGTAAACTTGTGTAATTCATTGTTTCAAAAGTAGAGTTGCAAGAACTAAAACAGCAGCAATTAAAAGGCGTTTATTGGTCAATGAAGGATCTTGAACAAGACTTAGTAGAAAACATGAATGGATTAAAGAGAATATTCTTTATCCAAAAAGGTTTCGAACATCGCTTGATGTGGAATATGGCGGGTTTGTCTTTTATCCAAAAACAAAAGGGCAAACATGGTGTTTTCAAGCTACAAAAAAAAGCTGAGTTTTTGGAGAAAAATTCCCACCAAATATTTAGTAATTAACAATATTCATGAAGTGTAACTACAAAATTTATTGAAACTTGTTAAGATAGGGGTAACCTATTTCGGCCGTCCACCCCTATCATTAAAGTGAGGGGAAAATATGGCTAACATTCAAAAGAGAGGTGAAACATATCAGTTTACAGTAAGTCATGTTGTAAACGGGAAGTCAAGACCAATTCGCAAGGGAGTCTTTAGTACTAAGAAAGAAGCTCAAATAGCAGCGGCAGAAATAGAGTCACAACTAAGCAAAGGATTGCTTCCGCCTCTAACACCTGTTCCAATAGATGAGTATTTTGACAAATGGGTTAAGCTTTATAAGACAAATATAAGTGTTACTACTCTTAAGCATTATGAATACACGTCTAGGGCAATAAAAGCAGATTTCGGCTGTAATAAAGCTAAGGAAACCGTGCTAAAGGTCAATACTCATATTCGTTCTTGTGTGAAGGACGCAGTGGATGAACAAATTATACATCGCGATTTTACTAGAAATGCTAATATAACTTGGACAGTTCCTGCTAAAAAATCTGATCAAAAGAGCTTAAACTATAAAGAAAGCAAATTGCTGTTAAAAGAGATCTGGAATCGACTTGATCAAGGATTGGGTTATTCACTATTACTATTAGCTTTAACATCAGGAATGCGTTTTGGAGAGCTTGTAGGATTAACGAGAAATGATTTTGATTTTGTAAACAATACTATCAGAATCAACAAAACATGGGGCTATTTGAAAAGACATCACGAAGGCTTCGGTCCTACAAAAAATGAGCAATCAAACCGAACTATAATAATGGATTCCAAGACTATGAAGCACTTTAAAAAGCTATTTAAAAATATGCCTACAAATATTCATCAGTTAACATTTTATAGTACAGCATCTAAATACAAAGTAATTAGCAACACGAAAAGAGCTGCGAGAGAAAGATGAACAAGAGAAACAATCAATGTATTTGAGAAAATGATTGTGTAAAAAATGTATAAAATCATTCGAAATTCAATCGTTTCCTATCGCATACTCGATAAAAAGAAAAAGCTCGCAAACCCTTATAAATCAAGGCTTACGAGCAAAATAATCTTCTTTTAAATTAAGCAATATAATAATACTGATACCGGTGGCCGGGGTCGAACCGGCACTCCGTGAGGAACACGATTTTGAGTCGTGCGCGTCTGCCAATTCCGCCACACCGGCATGATCATTAAAGAGCGCATCTTATATTAAAAAACAATGGTGCCGAGGGCCGGACTTGAACCGGCACGGTAGTCACCTACCGCAGGATTTTAAGTCCTGTGTGTCTGCCAATTCCACCACCCCGGCAGTCTTTTCAAAAAAGGCGACACCCGGATTTGAACCGGGGATAAAGGTTTTGCAGACCTCTGCCTTACCACTTGGCTATGCCGCCATTATTGGAGCGGAAGACGGGATTCGAACCCGCGACCCCCACCTTGGCAAGGTGGTGTTCTACCACTGAACTACTTCCGCACATCAACTGGGCTAGCTGGATTCGAACCAACGCATGACGGAGTCAAAGTCCGTTGCCTTACCGCTTGGCTATAGCCCAATAATAAAATGGGGCGATTGATGGGAATCGAACCCACGAGTGCCAGAGCCACAATCTGGTGCGTTAACCACTTCGCCACAACCGCCATAGATGTTATGAATCATATTAAGAAAATTGGCAGGGGCAGTAGGAATCGAACCCACACCGGAGGTTTTGGAGACCTCTGTTCTACCTTTAAACTATGCCCCTATGAAAATAAAAATGGTGGAGGGGGGCGGATTCGAACCGCCGAACCCGGAGGGAGCGGATTTACAGTCCGCCGCGTTTAGCCACTTCGCTACCCCTCCACTTTTTGAAAAACAGTGCCGGCAAGAGGACTTGAACCCCCAACCTACTGATTACAAGTCAGTTGCTCTACCAGTTGAGCTACACCGGCAAATAGTGGTGGCTCGGGACGGAATCGAACCGCCGACACACGGATTTTCAGTCCGTTGCTCTACCAACTGAGCTACCGAGCCAAGTATTCTTTTGAAAAATGGCGGTCCGGACGGGACTCGAACCCGCGACCTCCTGCGTGACAGGCAGGCATTCTAACCAACTGAACTACCGGACCATTTTGGTTGCGGGGGCAGGATTTGAACCTGCGACCTTCGGGTTATGAGCCCGACGAGCTACCGAACTGCTCCACCCCGCGACGATATAAAAGATATGGTGGAGGATGACGGGCTCGAACCGCCGACCCTCTGCTTGTAAGGCAGATGCTCTCCCAGCTGAGCTAATCCTCCGAATAAAAAATGCTGGTGTGTATTCTATAAAAAATGGTGACCCGTACGGGATTCGAACCCGTGTTACCGCCGTGAAAGGGCGGTGTCTTAACCGCTTGACCAACGGGCCCTTTATTATGTAAATTGTGGCGGAGAGCAAGGGATTCGAACCCTTGAGACGGGGTTACCGCCTACACGATTTCCAATCGTGCTCCTTCGGCCACTCGGACAGCTCTCCAAATTGGCTCCGCAGGTAGGATTCGAACCTACGACCGATCGGTTAACAGCCGATAGCTCTACCACTGAGCTACTGCGGAATGAAGAAAGCCTGGCGATGTCCTACTCTCACAGGGGGAAACCCCCAACTACCATCGGCGCTGAAGAGCTTAACTTCCGTGTTCGGTATGGGAACGGGTGTGACCTCTTCGCCATCATCACCAGACAATTTAGTGACAAAAGATATTATACTATGTATTGAAAATAAATCAAGAGATATTTTAAAAATGTTCTCTCAAAACTAGATAACAATGTTCATGCTTCACATTAGAATATAGGTTAAGTCCTCGATCTATTAGTATCTGTCAGCTCCACGTGTCACCACGCTTCCACCTCAGACCTATCAACCTGATCATCTTTCAGGGATCTTACTTCCTTGCGGAATGGGAAATCTCATCTTGAGGGGGGCTTCATGCTTAGATGCTTTCAGCACTTATCCCGTCCGCACATAGCTACCCAGCGATGCCCTTGGCAGAACAACTGGTACACCAGCGGTGCGTCCATCCCGGTCCTCTCGTACTAAGGACAGCTCCTCTCAAATTTCCTGCGCCCGCGACGGATAGGGACCGAACTGTCTCACGACGTTCTGAACCCAGCTCGCGTACCGCTTTAATGGGCGAACAGCCCAACCCTTGGGACCGACTACAGCCCCAGGATGCGATGAGCCGACATCGAGGTGCCAAACCTCCCCGTCGATGTGGACTCTTGGGGGAGATAAGCCTGTTATCCCCGGGGTAGCTTTTATCCGTTGAGCGATGGCCCTTCCATGCGGAACCACCGGATCACTAAGCCCGACTTTCGTCCCTGCTCGACTTGTAGGTCTCGCAGTCAAGCTCCCTTGTGCCTTTACACTCTGCGAATGATTTCCAACCATTCTGAGGGAACCTTTGGGCGCCTCCGTTACATTTTAGGAGGCGACCGCCCCAGTCAAACTGCCCACCTGACACTGTCTCCCTGCCCGATAAGGGCAGCGGGTTAGAAGGTCAATACAGCCAGGGTAGTATCCCACCGATGCCTCCACCGAAGCTAGCGCTCCGGTTTCCAAGGCTCCTACCTATCCTGTACAAGCTGTACCAACATTCAATATCAGGCTGCAGTAAAGCTCCACGGGGTCTTTCCGTCCTGTCGCGGGTAACCTGCATCTTCACAGGTACTATAATTTCACCGAGTCTCTCGTTGAGACAGTGCCCAGATCGTTGCGCCTTTCGTGCGGGTCGGAACTTACCCGACAAGGAATTTCGCTACCTTAGGACCGTTATAGTTACGGCCGCCGTTTACTGGGGCTTCAATTCGCACCTTCGCTTACGCTAAGCGCTCCTCTTAACCTTCCAGCACCGGGCAGGCGTCAGCCCCTATACTTCGCCTTACGGCTTCGCAGAGACCTGTGTTTTTGCTAAACAGTCGCCTGGGCCTATTCACTGCGGCTTCTCGGGGCTTTAACACCCTAAGAAGCACCCCTTCTCCCGAAGTTACGGGGTCATTTTGCCGAGTTCCTTAACGAGAGTTCTCTCGATCACCTTAGGATTCTCTCCTCGCCTACCTGTGTCGGTTTGCGGTACGGGCACCTCTCACCTCGCTAGAGGCTTTTCTTGGCAGTGTGGAATCAGGAACTTCGCTACTAAATTTCGCTCGCCATCACAGCTCAGCCTTTACGGGAAACGGATTTACCTATTTCCCAGCCTAACTGCTTGGACGCGGATATCCAATACCGCGCTTACCCTATCCTCCTGCGTCCCCCCCATTGCTCAAATGGTGAGGAGGTGGTACAGGAATATCAACCTGTTGTCCATCGCCTACGCCTTTCGGCCTCGGCTTAGGTCCCGACTAACCCTGAGCGGACGAGCCTTCCTCAGGAAACCTTAGGCATTCGGTGGACGGGATTCTCACCCGTCTTTCGCTACTCATACCGGCATTCTCACTTCTAAGCGCTCCACCAGTCCTTCCGGTCTGGCTTCACAGCCCTTAGAACGCTCTCCTACCACTGTTCGTAAGAACAGTCCGCAGCTTCGGTGATACGTTTAGCCCCGGTACATTTTCGGCGCAGAGTCACTCGACCAGTGAGCTATTACGCACTCTTTAAATGGTGGCTGCTTCTAAGCCAACATCCTGGTTGTCTAAGCAACTCCACATCCTTTTCCACTTAACGTATACTTTGGGACCTTAGCTGGCGGTCTGGGCTGTTTCCCTTTCGACTACGGATCTTATCACTCGCAGTCTGACTCCCAAGGATAAGTCATCGGCATTCGGAGTTTGACTGAATTCGGTAACCCGGTAGGGGCCCCTAGTCCAATCAGTGCTCTACCTCCGAGACTCTTACCTTGAGGCTAGCCCTAAAGCTATTTCGGAGAGAACCAGCTATCTCCAGGTTCGATTGGCATTTCACCCCTACCCACACCTCATCCCCGCACTTTTCAACGTGCGTGGGTTCGGGCCTCCATTCAGTGTTACCTGAACTTCACCCTGGACATGGGTAGATCACCTGGTTTCGGGTCTACGACCACGTACTCATGCGCCCTATTCAGACTCGCTTTCGCTGCGGCTCCGCATCTTCTGCTTAACCTTGCACGGGATCGTAACTCGCCGGTTCATTCTACAAAAGGCACGCCATCACCCGTTAACGGGCTCTGACTACTTGTAGGCACACGGTTTCAGGATCTATTTCACTCCCCTTCCGGGGTGCTTTTCACCTTTCCCTCACGGTACTGGTTCACTATCGGTCACTAGGGAGTATTTAGCCTTGGGAGATGGTCCTCCCGGATTCCGACGGAATTTCACGTGTTCCGCCGTACTCAGGATCCACTCTGGAGAGAATAATATTTCAGTTACAGGGCTGTTACCTTCTTTGGCGGGCCTTTCCAGACCTCTTCGCTTATATCATTCCTTTGTAACTCCGTATAGAGTGTCCTACAACCCCAAGAGGCAAGCCTCTTGGTTTGGGCTGTTCCCGTTTCGCTCGCCGCTACTCAGGGAATCGCATTTGCTTTCTCTTCCTCCGGGTACTTAGATGTTTCAGTTCCCCGGGTATGCCTTCTCATACTCTATGTATTCAAGTATGGATACTACTCCATTACGAGCAGTGGGTTTCCCCATTCGGAAATCTCCGGATCAAAGCTTGCTTACAGCTCCCCGAAGCATATCGGTGTTCGTCCCGTCCTTCATCGGCTCCTAGTGCCAAGGCATCCACCGTGCGCCCTTTCTAACTTAACCATTTCTTACTTTAGAAAGAATCACTATGTGTGATGAACTTTGCATTGCATTCAATGTGAATGTATTACTTATTGTTATCTAGTTTTCAAAGAACAATCCTGTCTCGCTAGAGACATGTTTTGAAGGAATGATCCTTCAAAACTAAACAAGACGAAAACGTACGCTGCTCCATATATCCTTAGAAAGGAGGTGATCCAGCCGCACCTTCCGATACGGCTACCTTGTTACGACTTCACCCCAATCATCTGCCCCACCTTCGGCGGCTGGCTCCATAAAGGTTACCTCACCGACTTCGGGTGTTGCAAACTCTCGTGGTGTGACGGGCGGTGTGTACAAGGCCCGGGAACGTATTCACCGCGGCATGCTGATCCGCGATTACTAGCGATTCCAGCTTCACGCAGTCGAGTTGCAGACTGCGATCCGAACTGAGAACAGATTTATGGGATTGGCTAAACCTTGCGGTCTTGCAGCCCTTTGTTCTGTCCATTGTAGCACGTGTGTAGCCCAGGTCATAAGGGGCATGATGATTTGACGTCATCCCCACCTTCCTCCGGTTTGTCACCGGCAGTCACCTTAGAGTGCCCAACTGAATGCTGGCAACTAAGATCAAGGGTTGCGCTCGTTGCGGGACTTAACCCAACATCTCACGACACGAGCTGACGACAACCATGCACCACCTGTCACTCTGTCCCCGAAGGGAAAGCCCTATCTCTAGGGTTGTCAGAGGATGTCAAGACCTGGTAAGGTTCTTCGCGTTGCTTCGAATTAAACCACATGCTCCACCGCTTGTGCGGGCCCCCGTCAATTCCTTTGAGTTTCAGTCTTGCGACCGTACTCCCCAGGCGGAGTGCTTAATGCGTTAGCTGCAGCACTAAGGGGCGGAAACCCCCTAACACTTAGCACTCATCGTTTACGGCGTGGACTACCAGGGTATCTAATCCTGTTCGCTCCCCACGCTTTCGCTCCTCAGCGTCAGTTACAGACCAGAGAGTCGCCTTCGCCACTGGTGTTCCTCCACATCTCTACGCATTTCACCGCTACACGTGGAATTCCACTCTCCTCTTCTGCACTCAAGTTTCCCAGTTTCCAATGACCCTCCCCGGTTGAGCCGGGGGCTTTCACATCAGACTTAAGAAACCGCCTGCGAGCCCTTTACGCCCAATAATTCCGGACAACGCTTGCCACCTACGTATTACCGCGGCTGCTGGCACGTAGTTAGCCGTGGCTTTCTGGTTAGGTACCGTCAAGGTGCGAGCAGTTACTCTCACACTTGTTCTTCCCTAACAACAGAGCTTTACGATCCGAAAACCTTCATCACTCACGCGGCGTTGCTCCGTCAGACTTTCGTCCATTGCGGAAGATTCCCTACTGCTGCCTCCCGTAGGAGTCTGGGCCGTGTCTCAGTCCCAGTGTGGCCGATCACCCTCTCAGGTCGGCTACGCATCGTCGCCTTGGTGAGCCATTACCCCACCAACTAGCTAATGCGCCGCGGGTCCATCTGTAAGTGACAGCCGAAACCGTCTTTCATCCTTGAACCATGCGGTTCAAGGAACTATCCGGTATTAGCTCCGGTTTCCCGGAGTTATCCCAGTCTTACAGGCAGGTTACCCACGTGTTACTCACCCGTCCGCCGCTAACATCCGGGAGCAAGCTCCCTTCTGTCCGCTCGACTTGCATGTATTAGGCACGCCGCCAGCGTTCGTCCTGAGCCAGGATCAAACTCTCCGAGGTATGCAGGATGCATATCACACATGCGTTGCTACACGATGTAGCGAACTTAGCATGTGATCATTTCCTGCCTCGCCAGTTTGACTGACTACCTATGAAGTATCATAGGATTTTTTTATAAAAACTCGAATTAACAGGTACGTTTTGTCTTGTTTAGTTTTCAAAGATCATCTTCATTATCGCTCAGAGGCGACTTTCTTAATATAACATTTGAGCGCCGTGTGCGTCAAGTGTTTTTTGGAATTTCTTTTTGTCAGCTTTTCTTTCAAAGCAACTCAGTTGCTCGTTAGCGACGTTTAATAATATACCATCATAATATTCATGCGTCAATATCTTTTTTCACAAAATATCCTCGATGATAGATTTTTTGTCCCTTTGTCTCAATTGGCTCCACTTGAACAATTCCTTTTTCCACAAAGAAATCAATCATCACGCTAAGGTCAGGCGTGAAATACTTTAGATCAGGGTGTGCAAGAAGCTCACCAAAAAGCCATATATCCTTCTGTTCCATGACATGACGCAAATGAGCGGCACCAATCTCCGCTTTTGAATGGATCAAAAAATCATTTGCTAAAAATAGAAGTTCCAAACGCTTATGCAGACTTTCATGGCTTTCAATCAGTTCTGAATAAAGTTTGTATACTTCCGGCTCCATATGACGCACTTGGTTCCAAACGGTCACTTCTGGATGGAAGCCTTTATCAATTACTTCAATACGTGCTAAGTGATGCAGGGCATGCACAATGGAATTATATGCATCAAGGAATTGATTTGACTCAAAAAATGCTTTTCCTTCTATATATCTGCGAATGAGCTTGCCATATTCTAAACCGATTTTAAGCTTGCGGTTTGAAAACGGGAATGTACTTAGTTCATCAATTAAGTTGAAGATATATTCATTTCGATCAAATAGGACTTTGCCATTCAAAATCCAATCGATGATTCGGCGGTTAGTACCGAGGGTAATCCATTCCTTCAGTTGATCATCTGTGACAACATTTAAAGAAGCTGTTTGGTGATCTGATTCATAGTGCTTGATAAATAACGGCTCTTCCGCTTCTTTTACGATGACTAAAAGTGCTGCATCAAAGTTATCCGTCTCAGAAGATACTTTATGTCTTCTTTCTACTATAATCACAGCTAATGTGTCTGGATGGCTTGCTCTCTCTTGATAAATAGGACGGAGAAGATTTTCCATAGTGATTCCTCCAATACTCGGGTGTAAAGTTCTTCTCTAATGCTATGTATTTCTCCTCATAGAATCAAAATTCCTTCAATACATGAAAAAAGATCATTGAATCATTATAAGCAATTTATTCACAAAACTCTATAACTAATTCAAACGGAAAGGTAAAATGTGCTATATTGGAGATAAGGGGGACTAGGGATGGCGAAATACTCCAGTAAGATTAATAAAATCAGAACATTTGCACTTAGTTTGGTTTTTGTTGGCTTTCTGATCATGTATATCGGTGTGTTCTTCAAGGAATCGATCTGGCTGTCGACTTTCTTTATGCTGCTAGGCGTCTTATCGATTGGATTAAGTACAGCCGTTTACTTTTGGATTGGTATGCTTTCTACGAAGGCGGTACGTGTCGTTTGTCCAGGCTGTGAGAAGGAAACAAAAGTGCTTGGGCGGGTGGACATGTGCATGCATTGCAGGGAGCCGCTTACACTTGATCCAGCATTAGAAGGTAAAGAGTTTGATGAATCCTACAATCGAAAAAAGTCATAAAAATAAGCTGACCATTTAAACGGTCAGCTTTTTCATTAATGATTTTCTTTTTTCGCACATTCTTGACAAGTACCATAGATCTCCAAACGATGATGACTGACTTTAAAGCCTGTCACATGGGATGCAAGCTGTTCAACTTCATCAAGGCCAGGATAGTGAAAGTCTACGATTTTTCCGCAGTTTTCACAAATCGCATGGTAGTGGTCAGATGTCGCAAAATCAAATCGGCTTGAGGAATCACCATACGTTAATTCCTTTACTAATCCAGATTCCCGGAAGACTCGTAAATTGTTGTAAACCGTTGCGACACTCATGTTTGGAAATTTTCCTTCAAGTGCTTTATATATATCGTCCGCGGTTGGGTGAGTCATAGAATTTACGAGAAACTCCAAGATGGCATGGCGCTGCGGAGTAATTCGAACACCGGTTTCTTTTAGAGCATCTAAAGCGTCTTTTAGTTCGTGAGCAGCCATTTCATCATGCACCTCTCTTCAAAAATATTCTTATATTATAATCTTTATAAATAGTGTACCCCCAGAGCAGAAACTTTGTCAATTACAATCCTCTTTTTTACCTATTCTTCTTTACAAAAAAGACCGGCATGACTGCCGATCTCATCCTGTGAGGATATTAAGCGTGAGCTTTCAATTCCTCAAGCGCTTCCTCTACGTGGTCTTTTACCTTTACTTTTCGCCATTCTTTCACAAGCGTGCCTTCTTTATTAATAAGAAACGTTGAACGCTCGATTCCCATATATTCTTTGCCAAAATTCTTTTTCAGCTTCCATACCCCAAAGGCTTCAGACAATTTCTGTTCATCGTCTACAAGAAGCAGAAACGGCAAATCATGTTTTTCTTTAAACTTTTGGTGCTTGTCCTGACTGTCTGGGCTTACACCGATAATGACAGCATCTAATTCTGCAAAGCTTTGATGGCGGTCGCGGAAATCACATGCTTCTGTTGTACAGCCTGGTGTCATATCTTTTGGATAGAAATAAAGAACAATATGTTTTCCTTTAAAATCAGAAAGCTTTACTTTCTCCCCGTTGTCACCGGTTAATTCAATGTCAGGTACTTGCTGCCCTACTTCGATTGTCATGACACAATCCCTCCAACCTATTTTTTAATTAGCCTATCCAATTTTGAGAGGATATTCAACTAAGGACGCTTGCATCGGCATGTTAAAATAATGATAGACGACGTGATACGTTGAGATAGGAGGCTATTTATGAAATTCACAGAATCAGAAAAATTACATCAAGAGGCGCTGGAGCACATTGTTGGAGGTGTCAACAGCCCGTCTCGTTCATATAAGGCAGTAGGCGGCGGTTCACCCGTTGCGATGGAAAGAGGAGAAGGCGCTTATTTTTGGGATGTTGACGGAAACCGCTATATCGATTATCTGGCTGCATACGGTCCTATTATTACAGGACACGCCCACCCGCATATTACAAAAGCCATCACGAAAGCGGCTGAAACAGGTGTCCTTTACGGAACACCAACGAAGCATGAAGTCACTTTTGCTAAAATGCTGAAGGAAGCCATGCCTGCTTTGGACAAAGTTCGTTTTGTCAATTCAGGTACAGAAGCGGTGATGACAACGATTCGAGTAGCTCGCGCATATACAGGCAGAACAAAAATCATTAAGTTTGCCGGGTGCTACCACGGCCACTCTGACCTTGTGCTAGTGGCAGCCGGCTCTGGTCCTTCCACTTTAGGAACACCTGATTCAGCGGGCGTACCAAAGAGTATCGCTAATGAAGTCATTACCGTTCCATTTAATGATATTGACAGCTATAAAGAAGCATTAGACCGCTGGGGTGATGAAGTAGCAGCTGTCCTTGTCGAGCCAATTGTCGGGAACTTTGGCATCGTAGAGCCTAAGGACGGTTTCCTGCAGCAGGTCAATGACCTCACACACGAAAAAGGCGCACTGGTGATTTATGATGAAGTCATTACCGCTTTCCGCTTTATGTATGGTGGTGCACAGGACTTGCTTCAAGTAAAACCTGACCTCACTGCATTAGGAAAAATTATTGGCGGCGGACTTCCTATCGGCGCTTACGGCGGTAAAAAAGAAATTATGGAACAAGTCGCTCCGCTTGGACCAGCCTATCAAGCTGGCACAATGGCAGGAAATCCTGCATCCATTCTTTCAGGTATTGCCTGCTTGGAATTATTAAAAGAAGACGGCGTTTACGAGCGTCTTGACCAGCTTGGCGCTATGTTAGAAGAAGGCATTTTAGCCCATGCCAAAAAGCATCAGGTAGATATTACAGTGAATCGCTTAAAAGGCGCTCTCACAATTTATTTCACAACAGAAACGATTGTGAACTACGAGCAGGCTGAAAATACGGATGGCGAAATGTTTGCCCGCTTCTTCAAATTAATGCTCGCGCAAGGCATTAACCTCGCTCCTTCTAAATATGAAGCTTGGTTCTTAACGATCGCACATACTGAAAAAGATATTTCTGAGACGCTAACAGCAGTAGATCATGCATTTGCACAGCTGAAACAATCATAATGAAGTCCAAAACAGGCGTAAAAACATGCGCCTGTTTTTTTATTGACCAGCTCTTGTTTGTCAAAAGCGTGCGAATCTGTTACATTTCTTCTCAATACCTTCTTTAGATGTTTTCATGAACTTTCAAAAATCACTTGAATATTTCGGAAGACCGCTGTATATTACTTAGTTGTTTCATCAAAATATGAATGATAAATGACGAGTGATCATCTATTATCGAAAAGAAAGGAATGCAGGGACAAAACCAATGAAACTTGGAGCCCGTATTTTAAAAACTGGTATTGCCATTGTACTCGCGCTTTACCTGGCAACGTGGCTTGGGTTGCCAACACCCGTCTTCGCGGGAATTGCAGCTGTATTTGCTATCCAGCCATCTATTTATCGATCTTTTTTAACCATTGTTGATCAAGTGCAAGCCAATATTATTGGAGCAGCACTTGCCATTACGTTCGGTCTGCTTTTTGGCACAGGACCAGTCATTATCGGTTTAACCGCCGTCATGGTCATCGCCATTAATTTAAAGCTGAAGATTGAACACACCATTCCGATTGCACTTGTAACCGTCATCGCGATTTTAGAAAGTGCAGGGGATCATTTCCTTTCCTTTGCCTTAATTCGAACAGCTACTGTGGTGTTAGGAGTTCTTTCTTCATTTTTAGTGAATTTAATCTTCCTGCCGCCAAAGTATGAAACAAAACTTGTTCATCACATTATGGAAAATACGGAGGAGATTTTAAAATGGATCCGTCTGACCTCCAGACAGTCTACTGATCATTCCACTTTAAAGGATGACATCGATCAAATAAAAGAACGCATGATCAAATTAGATCACATTTACTTGTTATACAAAGAAGAACGAAGCTATTTAAAGAAAACCACGTATGTCAAATCAAGAAAGCTTGTTTTGTTCAGGCAGGCCATTATGACATCAAATCGCGCGTTGTATTTACTGAAAAAGCTTCATAAATTAGAAAATGAAATTCATTTGATGCCAGAGCATTTCAGGGAAAGCTTAACGGATGAAATTGATTATTTATTATATTGGCATGAGCGCACCTTGATGAAATTTGTCGGAAAAATGAAGCCGCAGGACGATGAATTTCAAAATGAATGCTCTCTTCGCCTTGAGACGTTAACGAAATCATTTATTCAGCATCAGCAAAACCAAGAAAATGACCTGCTCGATTACAACATGCTGAATGTCATGTCCAGCATCATCGAATACCGTGATGAATTAGAGCACTTAGATACATTGATTACAAGCTTCCAGACGTATCACCCAAAAGATAGTGAAATTGAGACAGAAGAAAAAGAAGCATAAACAGAAAAGACCGATTCCAAGAATCGTCCTTAAATTGTTGACAAAGAGCTAAAATGGTCTTTATTTTAGCTCTTTGTCATCCAGTCTAGGAAGAACGAGCCTGGCACGCAGGACTGACACCAATGCGAGGGTTTGACCGCGCGCTGAGACCGATTATGAGAATCGGTCTTATTTTATTTTCTTCATTTTAGGATCCAATGTATCTCTTAATCCATCCCCCATCAAGTTAAAGCCTAGAACCGTCAGCATGATCGCTATCCCTGGGAAGAATAATGTCCAAGGGGCTTGAACGAGATAAGGTCTCGCATCGGCGAGCATTTTCCCCCATTCTGGGCTTGGCGCCTGTGCGCCTAACCCTAAAAAGCCTAGAGCGGCTGCCTCAATAATTGCGGTTCCGATTGCTAGCGTTGCCTGTACGATGACTGGCACCATACTATTTGGCAGAATGTGACGCAGTACGATGCGGCGGTGTGACATCCCCACCGCCTTTGCTGCCAGCACGTATTCTTCTTGTTTAATACTCAGCACTTTTGAACGAACGAGCCGTCCAAAGGTTGGGACATTAATAATCGCAATGGCAATAAGGGCATTTTGTAAGGAGGGGCCTAGAATGGAGACAATAGCAATCGCTAATAGAATGCTAGGAAAAGCAAGTAAAATATCAAACAGTCTGGAGATCACAGCATCTAGCACTCTTCCGCCATAGCCTGCAATCAATCCAAGCAGTGTGCCTAAAATGACAGACCCGAGGACCGAGAAGAAGCCCACCCATAAGGAAATCCGTGCTCCATGCACAACTCTTGAAAAGATATCTCTGCCGAAATCATCCGTACCAAACCAGTGTGCAGCTGAAGGGGCACTAAATCGCTCACCGAGTGATTGTTCATTGATTCCATAAGGAGCAATGAGCGGTGCAAAGATTGCTAGGATCAGAAATAAAAAGACTATCACACTGCCAATGACTGCCAACTTATGCTGAAAAAACTGCTTCATTGATTCAAGAATCAATGATTGAGAGCGTTCATCTTTTGGCTGAGGTGGTTCAAGCTCTTTTTGTGCTTCCATATTGTCACTCTCCCTCCCTAATATTTAATCCTTGGATCAATGACCGCATACAAGATGTCCACAATGAAATTGATTAGGACAAATATAAGCGCAACGACGAGAATACCTGTTTGAATGACAGGGTAATCACGATAACTGATGGCGTCATATATATACCGCCCGATTCCCGGCCAAGCAAAAATGGTTTCTGTTAAAATCGCTCCACCAAGCAAGAGGCCCGTCTGAAGACCAATAATCGTCAAGATCGGAATGAGCGCATTTTTCAGGCCATGCTGATAAATGATGAACAATGAACGTACCCCTTTTGCTTTTGCTGTTCGAATAAAGTCTGAATGAAGCACTTCCAGCATACTTGCCCTTGTAATTCTCGCAATAATCGCTGCAGGGATTGTGGCGAGTGCTGTACTTGGTAAGATCAAATGCTTGATGCTGTCAGCGAATTGATCAAACCGGCCTTGCAAAAGCGTGTCCAGTGTATGAATATACGTGATCGACTCCACTGGATTCCTTACGTCTTCTCGGCCCGTTGTCGGCAAAACACCTAATTCGATCGAGAACAGCCACTGCCCCATTAAACCTAACCAGAAAATCGGCATGGACACTCCGATGAGTGCAATAAACATTGCGGCATAATCAAAGAAGGAATGCTTAAACCAAGCACTAATGATTCCGGCATTCACTCCCACGACAATCGCCAGCACCATGGCAAAAAAGGTCAATTCTAACGTCGCAAATAAGTAAGGCTTCATTTCCTGGGCAATAGCCGCTCCTGTTCGAATGGAAGTCCCTAAATCCCCTTTTAAAAGGCCAAGCATATAATGACCGTATTGAACGTACCATGGCTGATCTAAACCGAGCTGGATCGTTAATTGTTCTACTGCCTCTTTCGTTGCCCGCTGTCCTAAGATGACCTGCGCTGGATTTCCAGGTATAAAACGAATAATTGAAAACACGACCAATGTCATTCCGATCAGTACTGGGATGAGCATTCCTGCCCGCTTCATACAATAAGCAAACAAACAGCTTTCACCGCCTTTTTCTTTGTTTGAATAAGGGAGATACAAGATCTCCCTTATTTGCTTATTCGAAATACACGTCAGTTAAAGCTTCTGAACCAGTTGGGTGCGGCTGGTAGCCTTTTAAATCATTAGATGCGGCGAGCATTGGAATTGAATGCACCAATGGAATCCAAGGCGCTTCGTTATGAATGATTTCCTGCGCTTTTTTATACAGCTCATTTCGTTTCTTTTGATCTGTGTCTGTTTGCGCTTCAATGAGGATGTCATGCATTTTATCGTTTTCGAAGAATGTATAGTTGTTACCGCCGATGCTGTCTTTATCCAGCAGTGTGTAAATGAAATTATCAGGATCACCATTATCCCCTGTCCAGCCTAATAAGAACACATCTGCTTCCCCTTTACTTGCTTTATCTAAATAGGTTGCCCAGTCATATGTCACAATTTCTGCTTTGACGCCGACCTTTTCAAAATTTGACTGAATGACTTCTGCTACCTTCATCCCATCTGGCATGTATGGACGTGGTACAGGCATTGCCCAAAGCTTGATGCGAAAGCCGTCAGGGAAGCCCGCTTCTTTTAATAGTTCTTTCGCTTTTTCTGGATCATACGGATATGGCTCAATGTCGTCATTGTAGCCTTCTAAAGCTGGCGGCAATGGGTTTTTTGCTGGCTCAGCAAGTCCGCCATAAAATGACTCAATAATCGCTTCTTTATCGACCGCATAATTAAGTGCCTGACGAACCAGCTTGTTATCAAGCGGCTTTCTTGTGACGGTCAGTCCGATATACCCTACGTTCATCGATGGTCTTTCAATGAGCTGGAGTGCTTTGTCGGTTTTAATGCCATCTAAATCTGACGGATTCACGCCATCCATTAAGTCGATCTCGCCTGTTTTAAGGGCATTTAAACGAGCAGAGTTTTCTGGAATGGAGCGGAAGATGATTTGATTCAGCTTTGGTTTATCCTTCTGCCAATAATCCTTATTTTTTTCTAACACGATACGGTCGTTTTGCTTCCACTCTTTAAACTTGAATGGCCCTGTCCCCACTGGATTTTCTCTAAATGAATCACCGCTTTTTTCAACGGCCGCTGGACTGGCAATGCCAAATGGTGACATAGCAATGTTTTTGAGAAATGTCGCCTGCGGTCGCTTTAGCTGAAATTCAATTTCATGCTCGCCTTTGACGATGATGTCTTTAATGACATGCCCTTTATCTTTTTTATAGCCGCCAAACATACCATAGTAAGGAAACTTTTCTGCGTCTCCATTCATCCAGCGCTCAAAATTGAATTTCACTGCTTCTGCGTTAAAGTCTGTACCATCGTGGAATTTCACACCTTTTCTTAAGTAGAACGTGTATGATTTTCCGTCCTTTGCAACATCCCATTCTGTTGCGAGTCCAGGATGGATGGTCGTGTCTTTCTCACCGTAATTCAAAAGCTTTTCAAATATATTCTCTGTGACCTTGAAAGTTTCGCCTTCTGTCGTTGTGATTGGATCTAGTGAAGTGGAATCTCCCCCTCTGCCAAATACGAGGGTATCTTTTGTTGCCTTTTCTTCCGATGTCGGTGAAGACGAGCATCCCCCTAAAAAGAGCGCCAGTGCCAGCACAAAAATGAAACTACTGAATAACCATGTCTTCTTCATTGTGTTCCTCCTTTTGATATAAATAACACGCGGCCGCGTGCCCAGGTGCCTCCTCATACAAAGCAGGAACTGCTTTCAAGCATTTCTCCCATCTTTTTGGACACCTTTTGTAGAAAGGACAGCCGCCGTGTTCCATCAATGTGGTCTCTTCTGCTGCCACATCTTGCGCCTCTAGTACGTGATCCATATGTGGAATGGATTTCAGAAGCAGCGACGTATAGGGATGGAGCGGACTGTGAAACACATCTTCGGCAGGCCCCATCTCGACAATGCGCCCAGCATACATGACGGCGATCCGGTCGCTCATATATCTGACAACCCCAAGGTCGTGAGAAATAAACAAATACGTCAGAGAAAGCGTCTTTTGCAATTCAAGCATCAAATTCAAAATTTGCGCTTGAACGGATACATCTAAAGCCGAAACTGGTTCATCGGCAATAACTAGACTTGGGTGCGTTATAAGTGCTCTAGCGATACCGATACGCTGCCTTTGTCCGCCGCTGAATTGATGCGCATAACGTTCTCCGTAGGAAGGATCAAAACCAACAATGTGCAGCATCTCTTTTACCCGTTTCCGTCTTTCTGCTTTCGTCCCATGCTGATGGACAATCAGCGGTTCCTCTAAAATATCTTTGATTTTCATTCTTGGATTTAAAGAAGCATATGGATCTTGAAAGATCATTTGAATGTCTTTTCTTAAGGAACGCATATCTCGTTCTTTTAGAAGGGTGATCTCCTGCCCTTTTAATTGAATAGAGCCTGACGTCGGTTCAGTCAATCTCATTAGGCTTTTGCCAAGTGTTGATTTCCCGCAGCCTGATTCACCAACAATGCCAAGCGTTTCTCCTTCCTTCACGTGAAAGGACACTTGATTTAAAGCCAAAGTCGATTGTTTATGTTTAGAAAAAAAAGCGGCTGTGTCATACCGTTTTGTCAGCTGATTCACTTGCAAGAGTGTGTGACTCAGTGTCTTCTCCTCCTTCCATTAGAAAACATGCCACGCGGTGATTCTGTTCAATGGATTGTAAGGCTGGATCTCTTTCAAGACATTGCGCCATTTGATATGGGCAGCGTGGTGCAAATTGACATCCGGACCGGATGGCTCCTGGCTTAGGCACATAACCTGCAATAGAGATGAGTTTTTCTTTTTTCTCTTTAAACGATGGAACTGAGGCGAAAAGACCTTTCGTGTAGGGATGCAGAGGTTTTTGAAAAATACGGTCAACGGTTCCTTCTTCTACAATTCGACCGGCATACATAATCATGACTCGCTGGCATATTTGCCGCACGACGCCTAGATCGTGGGTAATAAATAAAATAGCAGTGTCCATCTCTTCGTTCAGCTTTTTGAGCAGACGAAGGATTTGCGCTTGAATGGTCACATCAAGTGCAGTTGTCGGTTCATCAGCGATCATAAGCTTGGGGTGACAAAGCATTGCCATTGCAATCATCACACGCTGGCGCATACCGCCTGATAATTCGTGTGGATATTTTTTAAGTAACGATTCCGCTTGCTTCAACCCAACTGTTTGAAGAAGATCAATCGCCTTCGCTTTTGCTTCTTTCTGACCGATTGCTTGATGTGTGAAAAGGGCTTCCGTCATTTGTTTGCCGATGGTCATCAATGGGTTCAGAGAGGTCATAGGCTCTTGGAAAATCATCGAAATGTCATTTCCTCTTATCTCTCGCCACTGTTTCTCTGAAAGTGACAACAGATTTTGCCCTTCGAAATGAATCTCGCCCGTTGTATCGGTTTGCTGATTCAATCCCATTAATGACATGCTTGTGATACTTTTCCCGCAGCCAGATTCGCCCACAATCCCTAACGTTTCCCCTTTTTGAATCGAGAACGATATGTGATGGACGATGGGCACTTTTTGCTTTTTCTGCTGAAACGCAATGGACAGCTGTTTGACATCTAGCAGCACGTCTTGTTCTTTCACATATTCACCACCCCGTCATACTTTTTAAAATTGTATTGAGACAAGCTGGGAAATATGTCATGTTTTTGACAACATAAAAAAGCCTATCCGATAGAATCGGATAGGCTTCTACTAATTTAATGTTTGAATGGTAAATAAATGACGATAGTGGCTGTCTTGGTTCATTAGTTCTTCGTGTGTTCCTTTTTCCACAATTTCGCCTTGTTCCATGACCACAATTTGGTCAGCGTGTGTAATGGTTGATAATCGGTGTGCGACAATAAAAGTTGTGCGATCCTTCGCCAGCTTTTGCATCGCTTCTTGAATGTAATGCTCACTTTCTAAATCAAGTGCAGACGTCGCTTCGTCTAAAATCAACAGCGGTGGATTTTTAAGAAATACCCTTGCAATAGAAATCCGCTGCTTTTGTCCGCCTGACAGCTTCACGCCCCGTTCTCCTACTTTCGTGTCATATCCTTCAGGAAGAGACATAATAAAATCATGCGCATTTGCCGCTTTTGCAGCCGACACGATTTTTTCAAAAGATGCTTCAGGGTCACCAACCGCAATATTTTCTTTAATCGTGTCACTGAATAGGAATGTATCCTGCAGCACCATTCCGACTTGATTTCGAAGACTTCTTGCTTTGTACTCTTTTATATCAATGCCGTCAATTTCAAGTGACCCGTTTGTGACATCATAAAACCTTGGAATTAAGCTGACGAGTGTCGACTTCCCTCCACCGCTCATTCCTACAAGCGCAACCGTTTGTCCTTTTTCTACTTTCAAGGAGATATTGTGCAGAATCTCTTCCTGCGTGTGTTCATAACGAAACGACACATTTTTAAACTCTACCTCTCCTTTTAAATGATTGGCTTCTTTTGCATTCGGCCGGTCTGTGACCTCATATGGCTCATCAATAAACTCAAAGATCCGATCCATTGATGCAACGGACTGGGTTAACGTCGTGGATGAGTTAATGAGACGGCGAATCGGGTTGTACATCCGGTCAATATAGCCGACAAAGGCGATCATCGTCCCAATTGAAAGCGACCCGTTAATCACGGTGTAACCCGCAAATGCAATGATTAACAGCGGCGCAATGTCGGTGATGGTATTGACGACAGCAAATGTTTTGGCGTTCCAATTCGTATGGTTGATTGCTTTGTTTAAGAAATTTTTGTTTTCATCATGAAAATTCTCTTGTTCATATTCTTCAATCGCAAAGCTTCGAATGACCGGCATTCCTTGTACCCGCTCATGCAGGTGCCCTTGCACTTCAGCCAGTGCCTGTGACCGCTCTTTTGTCAGCTTACGAAGCCGTCCGTAAAAATATTTTACTGCAAACGCATATAGCGGAAAAATAATGACAGACACGATGGTGAGCTTAATATCCAGTGTACACATAATGGCGATCACGATCAGTACGGTCATCATATCCAGCCAAATGTTCATGAGACCTGTGATGACAAATTCCTTTGTCTGCTCCACATCGTTGATCACTCTTGAAATAATTTCTCCTGTTCTCGTGTTGGCATAATAACGAAGACTTAGCTTTTGAATATGTGAGAACAGCTTCTCCCGAATATCAAACAATACTTTACTGCCTGTCCACTGTGCGTAGTATTGTCTATAGTATTCAACAGGCGGCCTCATCACTAAAAATAATACGAGCATGATTCCCATTATGATCAGTAGAGTTGATGTCTTTTCTTCAGCAGACCCCGAGCCTTGAATGACATCATCAATGACATACTTTAAAAGCAGAGGCAATGTTAACGGAATCGAGAATTTAATCATCCCGATGACCATTGTTAATGCAATCTGTTTTTTATACGGTGTTACAAAAGCCATGTAGCGTTTAATGACCCCCATGTAAATCTCCTTCCCAATCTATCAGTGCCTCTTATCCGTACGCAGTCAAAAACCTGTTAGCCTAAAAAGCCAAACAGGTTTTTGGATGCTCTTGCTTATTTTGTATAATGTAAAAAACGTTCATACCACATATCCACAAATTCAGGAGCAAACGGACCTTTCCGCTGGTGAATCCAATGCAGTAATGTATTCAGATGCTCTCTTAAGATACTATCGATTTCTTTTGGATAATTCATCTGCCTCTTATGATCTGCATATTCGTCCTCATCCAAAATATTGTACGTCATGTCTGGAAAGACTTTGACGTCTAAATCGTAATCAATATACTTAATTGCCTCATCATCTGTCGCAAAAGGAGAGCTGATGTTGCAGTAATAATATACCCCATCATCTCTAAGCATCCCAATTACATTAAACCATTGTTTTGCATGGAAATAGCAAATAGCCGGTTCTCTCGTCATCCAAGTACGGCCGTCGGATTCAGTCACCATTGTACGGTCGTTTGCACCAATGATACACAATTCCGTTGCTTTCAGAATGGTGGTTTCATTCCAAATCCTGTGGATCAAGCCATTATGTTTATAGCTTTGAATTTGGATGGTTTCTCCTTCCTTGGGATAGCCCATATTTTCTCCCCTACTTTCTATAACAAACAAACCTAACAGTCCAAAGACCTAATTTCCCAACTAAACATGTCTCTATTATATTATACCGTTACATCATTAAAAAATGAAATGAAAAAGCCATTCAACCCAATTGAACGGCACACTGACTTACATCACGCTAGAACTCTTTTCCATCTGTTTATATGAATTGATGACCTCTTCTGTCTGTTTTGTAAATAAGGTTTGCACTTTTTGCAGTTCCTCACGTTTTTGTTTGATCTGATCACAAAGCCTATGCCACTCTTCTTTTTTTTCATCCTGCAGCAATTGTTTTTCTGTTTCTAAGCATAGATCGAGTTCTCCCTGCACATCGAGCAGCTGATCCATGAGCTGCATTTGTTCTTTTACAAGCTGATCAAAATCAGACATCTAACTCCTCCCTTTTCATCGAATCCACTTTTTGTCTGTATACCATTTCTTGAAAGAAGGAGGAAATCCTTTGACTGTTTATGTAGAGGTTTTACAGGTTTTGTCGGATGGTGGTGAGAGGCAAAAAGAAAAGCACTTCATTCGTATATGAAGTGCTTTCCTTTGTTTCAGTGATTAGCTGTTTTGTTGTTTGTTTTGCTCAGCTTTTTGATTGTATTTTTTTACGTGCTGTGCGTCAGTCTCGCTAGCAAATTCAGTGCCGTATTGACCACCTTGTGCAGCAGCTTGGTTTTGTTTCTTCACTTGTTGTGCGTTTGTTTTGTTTTGTTGTTGATCCATCATTATCACCTCCACGCACATTAATTTGTGCAGAAGGTGTACATCCTATTCATGATTTTTTTAAACAAGCAAAGAACGTCCGCCATCCACAATAATCGTCTGGCCTCTAATCATGTCTGCTTTGCCTGATACAAGGAATTCCACGCTGTCGACCATGTCTTTAATTTCCACCATTCGGCCGGCAGGTGTATTTTTCTTCGCATCTTCTAAAAGCTCTTCACGGTTCGGGAAGTGCTTAAGTGCATCGGTATCGATCGCGCCGCCTGATACAGCGTTGACGACGATATTTTTTTGTGAAAGCTCCACTGAAAGGTAACGTGTCAAAGCTTCTAGTGCTGCTTTTGATACGCCGACTACTGTGTAATTTTCAAGGTAGCGAATAGAGCCAAGAGAGCTAATGCTGACGATATGTCCGCCGCCGTTTTTCTCCATTAGTTTCGCCGCTTCTTGTCCGCAGAATAACAAGGCTTTCGCATTGATATTCATCGTCCAGTCCCAATGATTTTCTTCAAGGTCCATAATTGGACGCTGAACACCTGAAGCCGCATTGTTTACAAATACATCTAAACGGCCAAAGGTTTCATCGATTTGCTGAAACATGTCTTTGATTTTCTCAGGCTGGCCTACATTGGCTTTAACAACCAATGTTTTGACACCCATCGCTTCAATTTCTTCCGCTGTTTCAAGTGCGGCTTTTTTGCTTCTCGCATAGTTAATGACAATGTCATATCCTTTTTCAGCGAGGCGAAGGGCCACTTCTTTCCCTACTCCTCTGCTGCTTCCTGTAATTAATGCACATTTACGTTGACTCATTATGGTTCATCTCCTGATTTGAATAGTTTTCGTTCATTCGCTTCACACTAATAGGAAAGTTCCTATTAGGAGGTTACATTCATGTATGTCGGACGCGATTTAAGCCAGCTTGGCATGATGTCCAAGGATCAATGGAAAGATACTGAGCTTGCTTACTTTCATCATGCTTTCCAACAAATTTTACCTTATTTGAATGAAGAAGGGCAATCTAAGTATCGAGAAATCATTTCTGAAATTGAAGACCGCGGGGGATTGCACCGAAATGAAGCTGATTATACCCACGGTACAACGGTTAAATACGACTAGGCTGCTCAAGTGCCAGCTTCCAAATTTTTTGGTGTGAGACTGGCAAAGCATACGCCTCAAATTCTTCTGTTGTGACTTTTTTCAGCATCGTGTCATCAGATACAGAGGTAACTCGTCCAAAGAAAACAGAAATATTCCAGATGAGGTGGGTAAATACATGCTGAATGGTGCCTTCTAAATCACCAAGCTCCGCTTGTACACCCGCCTCCTCTTTTAAGAAATCAATCAGCTGTTCTTTTTCCGTTTTTCTTCCCTTCATGGTTTCCATGTTAGGGAATTCCCATAAATTCGCAAGAAGGCCTGTACTTGGCCGCTTATGAATATATAGGTTGCCTGCGTCATCAAATAACACCGCTGCTGCCATTGATTTTGCAGTCGGCTTTTTCTTTTTGCTTTTCACTGGGAGCTCATGCTGAACGCCTTCCTCGAGTGCCGAGCAATGCATATTCACAGGGCAAATGAGGCAGGCAGGGGATGTTGGAGTGCAAATGAGCGCACCAAGCTCCATCAGCCCTTGATTGAATTCTGACGGCTTTTCCCGGGAAATGAGCTGATCGACTGCAAACTCGAAAATGTTTCTCGTTTTTGGTTTTGCAATATCATCCCATACGGACAAAATACGAGAAATGACCCTCATCACGTTGCCGTCTACCGCAGGATACGGCTTGTTATAGGCGATACTCAGCACTGCGCCGCTCGTATACGGGCCTACACCTTTGAGCTTTGAAAATTGCTCTTTCGTATCAGGGACAATGCCACCGTAGGATTCATATACTTCTTTCACAGCTGCCTGTAAATTACGCACTCTTGAGTAGTAGCCAAGACCTTCCCATGCTTTCATGACCTTTTCTTCATCAGCTAAAGCGAGATCTTTCACCGTCGGAAACTGCTCCATAAACCGGTTGAAGTACGGAATGACCGTATCTACTCTCGTTTGCTGAAGCATCACTTCTGATACCCAGACGCGGTATGGATCTTGATTTTCACGCCATGGCAATGTTCGTTGTTCTTTTTCATACCAATCAATTAAATCATGCTGAAAGCCCGCAATATCTTTGCGGTCCAGCTTTTCTTGAATGTCTTTCATATCTATACTCCTTCTCATTGGACCGAGGGCTAACGTTCTGAATAGAACCTTATTTGTTGTATACTGTTTGTAGATACGTTAACATGTTACATTAAATCGGGATAAAGCAAAAGTGATTTTGCACATAGTCTTGATTGGAGACGTATACTTTGTATGATTGTTCCTAAGCATGACAACTAGGAGGTAATCAATTGGACACTGGTACTCATGTAGTAATGGGCATTTCTCTTGGGGGACTTGCACTTTTAGATCCAGCCGTCAGCGCAGATCCACACATGGCACACGCCGTGATGATTGCGACCATCGCCGGCTCCCAAGCACCAGACATTGATACTGTGCTAAAACTAAAAAATAATGCGGTTTATATAAGAAATCACCGAGGATTTACACATTCCATTCCGGCTGTACTGTTCTGGTCATTGCTGATTCCGGCTGTGATTTTTCCATTTGTGCCGGGGGCGAATTTACTTCACCTTTGGTTATGGACACTATTAGCCGTTGTGCTTCATGTGTTTGTCGATATTTTCAATGCATACGGTACGCAGGCCATTCGTCCATTTTCAAAGAAATGGGTAGCACTTGGGATCATTAATACGTTTGATCCGTTTATCTTTTTTACACACCTTGTCGCCATTGTCGTTTGGGCGATTGGCGGACATCCCGGCTATACGTTTATTACGCTGTATGCCGTGATTTTCTGTTACTATATCGTGAGGGTCATCATGCAGCTTCAGATTAAACGTCAGCTGCGTGCACGATTCGATGAAATTGAAGAGATTATTATTTCGCCTACAATGAAGTTCAGACAATGGCGCATTGCCGTGAAATGTAAATCCTCTTTCCATGTTGGGCGCAGTATGAATGGAGAGGTTGTCATTTTAGACACCTTTAACCGGGTGCCGGTCCCTGACACCGAAATTATGAAAATTGCCAAACAAGATGAAAACATTTCAGCCTTTCTCTCCTTCTCCCCTGTCTACCGGTGGGAAGTGGATAAATACAAGGATCATTACGAGGTGCGGTTCATTGATTTGCGCTACCGCAGCAAAGGTCACTATCCTTTTGTCGCGATCTGCCATATCGACATGGACCACCAAATCAAAAATTCCTATACCGGCTGGATTTTCAGTGAAGAAAAACTGCAAAAAAAATTAAGACTCGGCTCTGTGTGAGCGAGTCTTTTTTGTTGTGTAGGGCTTGGATTTAGGGGGAAAGTACATTGTTTTGATTATTCATTTGTGTAAATTTTGAACTGGATAGATATTTGAATTTATGTAATTCGCAGAAACAGTGATCTATGCACTTATGTTGAGTGCAACACCAAGCTTTCTTGTCTTTTCCCACCATTCACCATTTCAATCCACGCACTCATGTAGAGTGCGACGCGAAGAGACAGAAAGACTCCAAGAAAATGCAAATTTCAATCCACACACTCATATAGAGTGCGACCTCGAAGTCATCGCGAGGTATGAAGATTGTCCTAAATTTCAATCCACGCACTCATATAGAGTGCGACGATTCATCATTAAAATTGTATATCACCAAAAATATTTCAATCCACGCACTCATGTAGAGTGCGACAAGATCACTAGCCACCTGATTGATATTACAGAGATTTCAATCCACGTACTCATGTAGAGTGCGACGCGTAACGGGCAATTCACTAGAATTAATGATCATATTTCAATCCACACACTCATATAGAGTGCGACCAATCTGCTTGTTAAAAAATACATTGAAGCAGTATTTCAATCCACGCACTCATGTAGAGTGCGACTGCGATTTCCGCCCTAATTATAACATTTTTTAGGTAATAATCGTCAAAACCCACAAGTTTCTATATAGAATTTTGTTTTCACCCTTAAAAAATATACATTTTTTCTCATTTTTGTCGAATGAAACGGTGCGAATGTTCCAGGGATTTTATGTTCACCTCACATTCGCACCTACTTTTTCTTGGTATGAAATCTATTGAAACTTGTTAATCATACTTATTTATATTTCAGCAACAATTGAATTCAATTAGATTCATGACTACTGAGGCAGGAGGCAGAGTTATGTTTTCGCAATTTTAATCCATCCACTCATGTAGAGTGCGACTGCGATTTTCGCCCTAATTATAACATTTTTTAGGGAATGATCGTCAAAACCCTTAAGTTTCTATATAGAATTTTGTTTTCACTCCTGAAAATATACAATTTTTCTTATTTTTGTCGAATAAAACAGTGCGAATGTTCCAGGGATTTTATGTTCACCTCACATTCGCACCAAGTTTTTCTTAATTCTATTTAATTAAAAACTATTGCTTAAAGGTAGTTATTTCATCAACAGCTTTGAATCCATTTAAAAACATGACTACAGATCCAGAGTCATGTTTTTCACACCTAAATCAAGCACAATTGTCAATATATTTTTCAAGCCACCTACTGACGAGAATTTCAGTCCTCAGACTCATATAGAGTGCGACGGCAGGGCATCATGATTTATCCAACGGCTGCCGATAATTTCAATCCACGCACTCATGTAGAGTGCGACCCTTCAAACTATGTAATAAATAGAGACTGTTTTGATTTCAATCTACGCACTCATGTAGAGTGCGACGGCGATTTCTGCCCTAATTATAACATTTTTTAGGGAATGATCGTCAAAACCCTCAAGTTTCTATATAGAATTTTGTTTTCACCCCTAAAAAATATACATTTTTTCTCATTTTTGTCGAATAAAACGGTGCGAATGTTCCAGGGATTTTATGTTCACCTCACATTCGCACCGACTTTTTCTTAGTATGAAATCTAATTATTTAAATCTATTGAAACTTGTTAATCATTCTTATTTATATTTCAGCAACAATTGAATTCAATTAGATACTTGACTACTGAGTCAGGAGGCAGAGTTATGTTTTCGCAATTATTAATCCACGCACTCATGTAGAGTGCGACGAAATTGGTGGAGCTAGAAAATTATGCTGAAGAATTTCAATCCACGCACTCATATAGAGTGCGATTGTATGAAAAAACTACTAAACACACTAACTATTAATTTCAATCCACGCACTCATGTAGAGTGCGACTGCGATTTTCGCCCTAATTATAATATTTTTTAGGGAATGATCGTCAAAATCCTTAAGTTTCTATATAGAATTTTGTTTTCACCCTTAAAAAATATACATTTTTTCTCATTTTTTGAATGAAACGGTGCGAATGTTTCAGGGATTTTATGTTCACCTCACATTCGCACTTAGTCTTATGAAATGACGTCGTCCATTTTAAGTCTTCCATAACCTGCATTTGTTTTAGCACCGATTCCTTCGTGTTCTAAAGCGCCTAGTAAGATGGTTTTGGCGAGTTCGAGCCATTCCGCATCTTCTGATAGATTCTTTTTTGTTTTCAATAGAAGTTGAAAGCGGCCGTTGACCACCGTTAAGAAATGAATCGGTGTTGGTGAATCATCGTCTCGAGGGGCTGGAACACTTCCCCCTTTGTTCATCTTATCTAGCTTGACGCTGTTGTAGTCTGAATGATGTGGTGTCATCACATCCACTTTGAATGCTTCTCCTACCGTCTCAGGCATCATGAGCGCATCATGAAATTCGATGATGCCAGCACGTTCGTTTGTTCCAAACAATGTGTTGTAATCACTACCACCTTGTTTTAGTTCTGGAAAGTTTTCACCTAATACAGAGTGGGCATAGTGAGAGGCTACACCTTTTAAAGCGGTTCCTGGTAAATAAGGAACGCCGTATATCGGGTGTAATAATAATCCCGTTTCAAGTACACCCTCTCCACCATGTCCAATGACTAACGGCGATATGGACTTGACTAGGCATGTGGGTTTCGTATCGGCATAATATTGCTCCACAAATCTTTCATACAACAAGTGATTGTTTTTTTTCCACTGTTCTTGATGTACACTAATCACATTTTCATAAAATGACTGCTTCTTCGAACTGTCCTTTATGATGTCCGACAATGTAGAACCACCAATCTCCCATTTGCTTTTGTTTAAGGTTAATGACAGATTCATTGGATGTCCTCCACATTTTCCGCCCCTTGTTCCACCTTTAAAATAGATTCCGCATATCTTTTTAACCAAACAGATGCACTTAAAGCTTGTCTTGATTTGATTAAATAATCTCGATTGGAAGCTGACCAATCTCCTTGTATATCTAGTGTTTCTTTTATATCTTGAACGAATTGTTGATAAGCATTTCCTTTTTTTGATTTTGCCTCAAAAAATGTAATGGTGAGCCTTAATCCATTTGTTAAGATCATTGAGGCGAATCTGTGACAGAGTTGTCCATATTGATTTGAGAAATTCTCCTCATTCGATTTGGCATTCATCACATGTTGATACGCTTTCTCAGCATAATGATGTTGAATGAGTTTCATGATCCCTCCCCTCCTGTCATACGCCAGGATACTCTTCCTTTACCTACGTTTGTGTTTCCACCTAATTGAAGATACATCTGTTTTTCTAGTTGATTTAAAAGTTGGTGTCTAACAGATAAATCATTGCTTCCATCGACACGATCACACCACATGAGCCCATAAAATATGGCTTCTGCTGGTACATACTCTTCATACCAGAGAGCTCCTTTACTAACTGTTTGGGTTTCATGATCAATTCTAATACGAGGTGTCACTTCAGAATTCATGGTGACAATGTATTGAAAAACGTCATCACTTACAATCACAAATCGTTCTATCCAAAGAGTTTGTGATTGTTTATCGTCGAATAAAAGTTTGGCCATCTTTTGAGCAAAATCGGTTAGTTGTGGAGATTTTTTTGCAGCCCCTTGGAATTCACCTAGGTATAATTCGTCATTCTCTACTAATTTAGAATTCATGGTGACTAGCGTGCTTGATTCTTCGATGAGATCAGGGATATCCAGCGATACGCCTAATGCTTTTGCATCGCGGGCTAATCTTTTCAATATGAGTGGACTTGCCACATATCCAAATGTACCGTATCTACTCGCCACCGGGAATGAAAATAACCGGCCATCTGTCATGACGACTGCTCCTGCGCTTCCATCTTGATCTCCTTGTGTACCAAATACTTTTTGTACGAATGTGTCTTGTCCTTTCGCGCGATAATGTTCACGCTGCACGCCTTTGATACTGCTTCCAGGTATAATCGGCCATTCTGTTACTTTTTCTCGTTGAATGGGCATATCAATCACGCCAACTCCTTCACCCGCTCCAATATGAAGGGGGGATAAACAATGTATCCAAAACCAACGGCTTGCTTCCATTTTCTCACTCCTCTTATTCATTCGGTGTCCATGTTCCCCAAAGTGCTAACCCGCAGCCATCTTCACGATCAAACGCTTCTTTGCGCCGGTTACGATCAGATACTGATTGAAGCCACATTTTTTCGGCCAGTTCTGCTGGATCTCCTTCTTCTACTGTAAAGAAGTAAACACTACCTGCGGGGACTAAGCGGCGTATTGCTTTTTCACGCCCTTTGTCTTTATTTGCTAAGCTCCATCCAGAGATAGGCTGCCAATGTGGAACAGATGCCCAAACCAATTTCAGTCGTACATTTGTATCAAATAGTGGTTTTGACATGAGCTGTTCATCCAGCCAGCCGGGCTGCCATCCTTTACTGAAATAAGCAGGTGTCGCCAATATCATGCGAACATACGGCTTGTTCTTAAGCGATTCTTTAATAGCATCCGGACATGTCCAATCTTGTTGGTATACATGTGGCCTGTCTTCTATATGAGCCAGCCGACGTTCACCACCTATCGGGTGAATGCCTGAGAAAGGCTTTAATCCTTCTGACTCTTCAGTAGATAACTCTATTCCCGCCTCCAGTTTAAAGTCATCTGGGAATAAGAGCGATTCTGTTGAAAATAGATGCTGATCTTTTGCTCTTTTACTGCCAGTTTCCACCTCAATTTGTGTTCGTTCCTGACGCTGTAATGCTGGAATAAATGCCGGTGGTGTTTCCTTTTTGAAAGAATGATTTTCCTTCTGCATGTGTTGATATTCAGTCAAGGCTTCCTTCACCTGACTCTCATTCACTGCGTCTGTCAGCCAGTTCACCATCCACTTTAGTGATACAAAAGCAGGCGGCGATTTCATTTTTTTACGAGCACCAGCTCCAACTGGCGGCCATAATTCTTCACTAAAACGTCCTGTTTTTCCTGTACCAAAAAAGCCCCGGCCTTTCGAATTCATTGGCTTCGGTCTCACTTGATACATGCCATACTCATCATCGAATAACTCAAGGTCATTAGGCATTGGCACATATAAATGATCATGCCAGCGATATAAAGGACCTCGCACAAGAGATTTCGCATAATAAGAAAGTGGCGTCGTGTGTTTGATTGATTGTCGTTTCTTCGCTAGTGCTGTTCGAAGTGTTCCTGCGACCACACTTGGCGGAACATCGTTTAGTGAACGCGCCCGTATACCCGGTACACTTTGAAATGGGCGTGCATCACGAATAAGCAGCGGATCAAGCGGTTGAATGTGAAACCATCTTTCAGGCATGTCCACTTACCTCCTCCAGTTGAAGAGCAATGATCATACATTCAGCGATTGTATGTAATTCTTCTAATGTATTCTTCTTCGGTATATACTTCGCAATCAATTGATCGATCCACTCTTTCGTTTCTTGCTCTGTTTTTGCTTCCGTTTTCTTTTTGAATGCAAGACGTCTTATCTCTAGTGGAATGAGTTCATCTAATATTTCCGGCTGTTTTCTAAAAGAAGACTGTTCGTATGTTTGATACAACTCTCGTAAGCCATATGCAAAGCCAGATGTGAAATAAGACTGTTTTAACCACGTAGTCATCTCTTGGATAGAGGCAACTGGATCTATTTGAAATGAGACTGAGATATTCATTGTGTCTCCTCCGCCTCGCTTTTGGAAATGAATCGCTAATGAATTTCGCTCTTGTTTTGCATATTGTTCGGCCTGACGTGCCATGCTTCTTACTTCTTCAAGAGGCTCAAGCATATGAACGATGGCAATTCCAATTGAAATCGAAGGAGATATTTCACTATGTTGATGAGCCTTCATCGTTGAAACAAATTCTCTTTGTAATTTCCCAGCTGCTTCTAAGCATTGGTGCACCGGTACATAAGCCATGACATCATCTCCACCGCCATAGATCAATGTACCTTCACATTTGGAAATAATCCCACGAGCCTTTGAAGCAAAAGTTGAGAGTGTTTTAGAAAATGCAATATGACTTTCTACATGCTGTATATTTCGCAGTTGGCTGCCCATCTTATCTCCATCGGCCATGAGAAAGGCATAGTAAGGTGAAGGTACTGGTGGTTTGATCGGCTGGCCGTGATGTTTGCTGTATTCACCTTTGAAATATTTTTCGAGCAGCTGTGTGATGTCGTTTTTCGATTCTGTTCGTGTGGTCCCGACAAGTCCTCGTTGTTCAAGAAAATCTTCAATTCTTCTTTCATAAAAAAGCGATGCCTCACTCCAATCAATAGGAGATACTGTCAGGTTCGTATTCTCAAGATACGTTTCTACATTTTTCACATATTGTGTGGCTGCTTTCTTCATCTGTTCATTTCGGTCCAACATATTTTGATAGGGAGCAAAAGCTTTATCACATACAGATGGAAATGTCATACTCGGGTGCTTATGTAAGGACAATCGTTTGATCACTGAAATCGCATCTAATGATTCATGTTCACCAATTCCCCATTTCGCTAGTTGCGCCACTTGCTGTGGTGTTTTTTGCTTTTGGAAAACAGACTCTCGTCCACCATCAAGTGATGATTTTGGTTCACCGAATAACGCCCCTGGCTCATTTTGTTTAAAATCTCTTAACGTCTTCCTTGCCGCCATTAAACCTTCGACTTCTTGAAGAGCCATATGATATGGACTTGCGGACGCATTTGCCGCTTCCTCTTGAGTTTGCATCTCAGTCCACACAGCATAAAATTCCAATAAATCATCAACTTGTCGATTCCATGTGCCTTTTTGAATATAAGGATCAACTTTCCCTCTTACAAAATCTGCGTATTCCTTCCATTTGTCATATATTGCTTTTTTCACTTGTCTTGCAACGGATGAAGGCTGTTCGTGTGAGATTTCCCCCAATATTTTATTTGGTGCGTTGTTTGATTCTGCAGAGGATTCGTTGAACACAGGGAAAATAAGCGTTCCACCCAGTTGTTGAAATTTCTTCGCACCTGCTTTACTTAATTCAGAAAGTAGAAAAGAGCCAAACCATAAATCACGCGTCCGCCTTGCTTGCGCAATAAATTCTTGAACAGGCCCTATAGAAAATAGCATTAATGTTTGTTTTTTTGATTCTTCTGACAAAATGTTTGCACCTCCTTGCTATGTAAAAAGGCTTGAATCGCCGATGAGTGCGTCCGGCCACTCTCGTCTTGTAATGGGTTTTTTGAGTAGGTGGCTGTTGGGTAGATACTTTGTTCATCTGTCACATCAGGCAAAGGCTTTCCTTTCCCTAAAAGCGATAAAGCTTCGATCTTTGGTTGCTGCAACACCATCACCATGCCCACTGATTCCTTTTGATTAATAGCTAACGGTTTTAAGATGAGTGGTGAAGCTAAGCGATCCTTTCCTTTAGGTAGGAGCATTGTAGGATTTGGGTCTTTCCCCTTATCTTTAGGAGCAAATCGAAACTGAATAGGCAAACCAAATTGAGCTCTAGGAAATGCTTGATATTCAAATGGTTTCTCTTTTGGATATGGGGTTTCATGACCTGATTTAGCCTTACCTGTTAACAGACGAATAGTATCTGCTTCCGGCCAACAACTTCTCCCCATTTTTTTATTCGGGTTTGACCTTCTTCGAAATGTTTCATATGTCTGAATGACGGATCGCCAGCTTGAGATAATTGATGATGGAAATGCCTGTACTTTGAATTCTCGACTAAGCGTTGGCCATTCTCGACTTGATACTGGCAATTGAATGTCATATTCTAAAAGCTTTTGCTCAAACCATTTTTCCAATTGGCTTTTTGTCCTCTTGTTGTATGGTGAAAATTGCTTGCAATATAAACTGCCACACCCACGTCTCGTTCTTGACCCAAGTCCACCGAAGTTGATCCAAGCCCACAAGGCAGCTTCAACTTCTTTTTTGATTAACTCATATTGGGTTGTTTTTTTAGATAACCGGATATTTAAAGAAAATTGCGCCTTCATGAGGTATGGTGTTTCATCTTTCATATTTGAAAGAACATACCGTGGAAAAGGATGATTTTTCTTTTTAAAAAATACTTTTGAATTTCTTTTCACTTCGTCTGTTTCATAATGGGTTACCACTTGAATCTGGCTCGCTTGTTCTGTATGACCAAATATCTCTGCTTCTCTTTTAGATAATTCATTCGCATTTTTGCAAGCAGCTCCTCGAGTTGCACGCCACCAGAAACGAAGATGACCACGAATTGCACTTTCTCGAATCGGTCTGTCTTGATCAATTGAGTTTGATTGGGGCCCTCCCCCAAACATTGGCGTAACCAAATGAATAGTAAGCGGCTCTTTAAAAAGTCTTTGGTCCTCATGGATTTTCGTGTCAATCGCATGTTTCACATCATGCCAATTGGTTTTGGGTTTACTAGATTCCCTTGTCATGTCGCTCTCCTTTCTTCACTTTGTTATCTGTTTCTGAAACAGCTTGGCATATGCATAGTGAGGGAAAAACATGGGATTGTTAATGAGCATCAGCAATTGATTTAATTGGAAGTTTAGCGTCAACAGATCGTATCCATCAATACGTAAATCGCTGAGTTTGTTTTCATCTAGAAATTGTTCTTCTTCCTTAGATCGTTTTTCTTGTTTGAAACAATTTAATTCGTTTGACCACCATCTTAGATGTTCATGTTCATTAGGTACTTTTAATTGAAATTCATTGCTTTTTTTCATGAGCATAAAATCAAAAGACACCGCTAATTCAGCTGCTTTATTTGAAATTGTTTGGTCCTCTTCTCTTTTAAAGTTACTTGCTAAAATGAGTAAAGGACGCGTCCTCTTTTGTGTGTTACTTTCACTTGTAAAGTAACCTGTAGCCATTCTAGCAATTCCTGTTGTTTTTGGTGTTAGCCGTTTTATTTTTTCAGACCATTCTTCTAAACCTTTTTCTTTCAAATTAGAGCTTTTACATTCAATAGCAACCGCAACCGCCTCAATCGGTATAAACTTCAACGAATTGTGTTGGAACACATACGGTGTATACTGTTCATCAAATACGGCAATATCGACTTCGTTAGAATGATTTCCTTCTGAGTCAATAATGATGACACCTTGTGCTAATGAATATTTTTTAGGAATAATTTTCCGAAAAAACTCCAACCACATCACTTCTCTAGAATCTCCTGTCAGCCCGCCATGATTAGAAGCAAAGTCTACTTCTTCGGATATCATGCTGTTTAATCTTTGATAATTCTCTAAGATCAGCTGCTCAACTTTACCGGTTCGCTCCGTTTCACCCAAAACAATTCCTCCTTCATCATTCACTACGAATGGATAAAATTTGAATCTAAATGACTACTTTTCATTTCGACTTATTTTGAGATTTTTTAAGGTTTATTTAGGAAAAAGAAGAAGAAAAAAACATGACTGCAAGGAGTCATGTTTTCACTGTACAAATGAACAGTATATTTGATGGCTAATTGAAAGAGGATATTGTAAGAAGATGGATTTGAGGTGGCTATACCCGTTTAAGAGACAATCATTTAAAATCGCGCACTCTTGTAGAGTGCGACTGTAAGAGGTGCGAAATATAGTTACAAACCGAAATTTCAATCCGCGCACTCTTGTAGAGTGCGACTTGATGGATATAAACAACGGTTGCAGATGGAAATTTCAATCCACGCACTCATGTAGAGTGCGACAGCAAACCTTGAAACAGAATATAGACCATTGAATGATTTCAATCCACGCACTCATATAGAGTGCGACTGGTATTTTCACATATAATATACTCTTCTCTTCTTATTTCAATCCACGCATTCATATAGAGTGCGACAAATATAGTGAAAGACGAGACAATAAATATTTTTATTTCAATCCACGCACTCATATAGAGTGCGACTGCGTTTTCTGCCCTAATTGTAACATTTTTTAGGAAATGATAGGTAAAATCCTCAACTTTCAATAAAGAATTTTGTTTTCTCCTTCACAAAATATACATTTTTACCCATTTATGTCGAATAAAAAGGTGCGAATGTTCCAGGGATTTTATGTTCACCTCACATTCGCACCGAATCTCTCTTAATCCTATTTAATTAAAAACTATTACTGATGATAATCATACTTATTTCGCTGCTTCATCAACATCTTTGAATTCATTAATAAAATGGCGAGACAGATTTATGTTTTTCACACCTATTTCAAGCGCAATGTCAATAAATCTTTCAAGCTACCTACTGACAAGAATTTTATTCCTCACATTCAGATAGAGTGCGACAAAAGCTAATCAGACACAATATGCACAACAACATATTTCAATCCACGCACTCATGTAGAGTGCGACGCTCATATGGATTCAAAGACGATAAATCAAGATATTTCAATCCACGCACTCATGTAGAGTGCGACCATCATTCGGGTGGGCGCAATATAGATACATGCATATTTCAATCCACGCACTCATGTAGAGTGCGACGAAGATTCTTCGGTTAAATTTGTGACTGTCAAAGGATTTCAATCCACGCACTCATGTAGAGTGCGACAAAAAGTGGACGTGCCTGTCATCGAATCGGAAATATTTCAATCCACGCACTCATGTAGAGTGCGACTGCGATTTCTGCCCTAATTGTAACATTTTTCAGGAAATGATAGGCAAAATCCACAACTTTCAATAAAGAATTTTGTTTTTCCCTTCATAAAATATACATTTTCTCTCAATTTTGTCGAATAAAAAGGTGCGAATGCACCGGGGATTTTATGTTCACCTCACATTCGCACCATCAGCTTCTCTTACAACTTCGTCATATATTCCACAATAAACTCCCAAAAGCCAGGCCCCTCTTGATAAATCAGCCGGTCTATTTTTTCGATGAGTTTGATGTAGAGTTCTTGTTCGAGGTCTTCTCTTTCTTGATATGCCGTGTTTTGTAGTTTCTTTTTGATCATGGGTGTGAAGGTTTCAATGAGTTCTTCCATTTCTCCATTGGTGATTTTGTCTCCGTGCACGGACATCTCCCCCTGTTTCTTCTTTTAGTTTGTTGAGTGCTTTTTTGTGAATGTTTGAGATGTTTTGTCTTGTTTCGCCTAACTGATCGGCTATTTCTTTCATCGTTTGGCCTTCGACATAGATTTGGGTTAAGACCATTTTTTGTTTGTCTGTGAGCTGCTGGTAGGCCTTGTACAATGTTTGATCTTGCAAGTGCTCCCCTAGGTCTTGCTGGTTGAAGAGCACGGCTTCATACGTATCTGTTTGAACAGGGTCTTTCACTTCTTGCGTATCAGGATGATCGAGTATGAGCGGAAAACGCTGCTGTTTCTTTTTTACTCGTTTGTCAAAGTCGACTGAAAAGATGCGTATCATTGTGGAGATATACTTGATGATGCGGATTTTCTGATAGAACTGTTTGAACTCGGAATCTAGTTTTTTGGCATTTTCCTCGTTTGGCTCTTCCATGACTTGCCGGAGCAGCTGCTCGTTTTTCGGGTTGCTTAAAAACTGCTGAATGAGCGGGTGATCAATGATTTCTTTCCATTTTGCTTTCAATAACAGCCGATAATCCATGTGCATCCTCCCCTTTGTTCCCTCTACTAGCATTAAGTGGACAAAAGTTAAAAAAAGTAAACTTCGTGAAACGGGTCTAATGATTCATTTTCTCCCCCTCTACTTTCCTTTTTCTTCTTTCATACCACTTATATAGAAGACGAGTATCCGCTGGGAGGTGAGACAAATGGAGACCTTTTTTTCAGAGGAATGGCTGAAGCAGCTCGGTCAGGCTGGCTTTCCTGCCATTTTGACGGTTTACTTGCTGACACGCTTTGAACGAAAGTTTGATGAATTAAGCAAGCTCATCCAACGATTAGTCGCTGCTCAAAAAAATGATGAATCAGATTGACATCTGCTTGATTCGTTTCACCTTATGAAAACGAGGGCGAAATGAAAGGCCTTTTGCCACCTCACACAATACGATGTTGAAAGGGGATTTTATCATGAGTGAAAAGCCAAATGGAATACCACAGCCGATTCGAGGAGAAAAAGGAGCAACGGTCAAAATTCCACGTAATCTCGAGCGGGACAGACAAAATCCAGATATGCTCACGCCGCCAGAAACCGATCATGGAACTGTCTCCAACCTGAAATATTCTTTTTCTGATACACACAATCGTTTAGAAAAAGGCGGCTACGCCCGAGAGGTAACGGTCCGCGAACTGCCGATCTCTAAAAGTCTTGCATCTGTCAATATGCGGCTAAAGCCTGGTGCGATTCGTGAGCTTCACTGGCATAAGGAAGCGGAATGGGCGTACATGATTTATGGGGAAGCCCGGATTACATCTGTTGATGCAGAGGGGCGCAATTTTACAGAGGATGTGACTGAGGGTGATTTGTGGTACTTCCCTTCTGGCCTGCCGCACTCTATCCAAGCACTTGAACCGGGAGCTGAATTCTTGCTTGTGTTTGATGATGGGTCATTCTCAGAAAATAGTACGTTCCAAGTAACCGATTGGCTTGCCCATACGCCAGAAGAAGTCGTGCTTAAGAACTTCGGTATGACAAAAGAGCAGTTTGACAAGCTGCCAGAGAAAGAAAAGTATATTTTCCAAAAAGGAATTCCTGGTTCCCTTGAATGTGACAAGGTGAAAACAGAGCAAGGAGAAGTCCCGAATTCCTTTAAATATGAGCTTTTAAAACAAGAGCCGATTACGTCAAGCGGCGGACAAGTGTGGATTGCGGACTCTACCAATTTCAAAGCATCTAAAACGATTGCATCTGCTCTTGTGAAAGTTGATCCAGGTGCCATTCGCGAACTGCACTGGCATCCAAATACGGATGAATGGCAATATTTCATTTCTGGAAAAGCTCGAATGACGGTATTTGCTTCTGATGGACATGCGAGAACCTTCAACTATCAGGCGGGAGACGTTGGATATGTCCCATTTGCGATGGGACATTATGTAGAAAATACAGGCGACGAACCGCTTTATTTCTTAGAAATCTTTAAGAGCGATCATTATGCAGACATTTCACTCAATCAGTGGCTTGCGGTCACACCGAAACAGCTTGTTCTTGATCATTTAGATCAAGGCGAAGATTTCTTAAAACTGCTTGATACTGAAAAACATCCTGTGATCGCTGCACCTAAAAAAGAGGATTAACATATAACTTCCTGCAAAAAGGCTGTCCTTTTTGCAGGTATCTTCATGTAAAGGAGTGTTTGTTCAACTATGCAGCAATCTGTTCACGCTTTATGGCAAGGGCTGAAATGGCTCATGGCGGCGTCGGCTGTCTGTTACATATTTTTGTTGTTTTGTGTACTGTTCTTTCATTTAACGGGTGCTTTTTATCAATCGATTTTATCGATGCTTTTATTTATGGGCATCTATGTGGTACTTGGGATATCCTTTGAGCATGTGGAGCATGTGCTCATGAGGATTGTTAGAAAGTGCCGTTCCAAAAAACGCTCCATCGTTTTCTATGCCATTTCAATTCATCTCTTGTTTATTTGGGGTGCTGTCTATTTATCAGATGAATTGGTAGGCGGCATTTTACTGTCTACTTCTGAGGAAATTCTCTTTGCCCTAAGCCTTTGGTTGTTTCATTTTTTGTTTGATTATGCGACGTTTTCGTTTGAGAAAGAAGCTCAGTGATTTGCTTCATATGATGGATATCGTGTTCGATCAGCCCTTGGAAATAACTTAATAATGTCAGCATGGTTTGACCAATAAAAAAAGGTTCATTCCAGCGAGATGGTTCGATTTTTTTATTTCTTGAAGTAATTCTGTTCTGACAGAAATAAATCGCCCAATCGTCTCGCTTCTTTCTTCCTTTCTTGCTCTTTCGGCTGACTGCTGATTCATTTCATGCGCATCAGGTGCCTGCGGTAACGCTTGCTCGTTCCAACATTCCTTTAAACGGTCGTGTAAAATAAATTCATCCCACGAAACGAAATGAGCGATGATCTCAGCAATGCTCCATTTTCCCTCAGCGATGGCGCTGCGCCACTCTTTGTCTGTTAATTCCGTTAGCGACTGTACCCATTCAATGGAGTGTTGATAGTGTTTTATCACGGTGTCTTTGTTCATGTTTTGTTATCTCCTCCATGTTTGTTTTATCAGAAATTGGTTTGTTTCATCCTTGCGAAATCATGTATAACATATTATCATATACTTTAATTACCAAATAAAAAGGGGGAATTGTCATACGCTGTCCTACATGAAAAAGCTTATTTTTTTGCACTAAAATAAACCGACCGGTCTGTTTATAAAAAAGGAGGAAAAATGATGAAATCTCAAAATGTGATCATTATCGGCAGTGGTGTAGCAGGATTGGCTACTTCTTTATTTTTAAAAAAGGCTGGAATGGAAAGTACGATTTATGAAAGCAGGTCAGATGAAAAATTAGAAACAGGCGCAGGTTTTTTACTGTCTCCAAATGGGGTAAAGATTTTGGATGAAATCGGGTGTAAAAATGAAGTGATAGCCAATGCAACCGTGATAAAGAAAATCCAGCAAATAAACAGTGAAAATGAAGTGGAAGCAATCTTTAACAATCATAGTGAAAAATATCATCATGCCCCTTTGATCAACGTCATGAGAGCACAAATCATAACCATTCTTTTAAAGGAAGTGCAACGCCAAGGAATAGAAGTGAAATACAACAAAAAGGTAACCTCGATCAAACAGCAACCTCATTCCGTTCAAGTTCTTTTTGAAGATGAAACTGTGATAACAGGTGATATTGTAATAGGAGCAGATGGAACTTTTTCGAAAACAAGAGAAGCGGTTGCGTTTAATGCTAAATTAGACTATAGCGGTTTTTGGGGACTTCAAGGGGTATCGTTTGTGAAGGATTTTGTATTGGATGAGGCAACAAGTTATTTTTACAATGACGGAAACTTTCAATTCATTTTTGGAAAAGCGCATCCAACAAATAAAATGAATATTTTATGGCAAGCTTTCTCTCAGTGTCCTGAGAAGTTACCTACAAAACATTTTGAGAAAGCCAATAAAGAAACCATTCGACAGTTATTATATCAACAAATGGAAGGCTGGAATATTCCGAAGCACCTTTATGACATTATCGATCATACAGAGATGTTTTTCCCAAGAAGTATTTATGAAATCAAGAATCTCTCTGTGTGGTCAAAAGGACGCGTTGTTCTTGTAGGTGATGCTGTACATACGGCTAATCCTTTTGTTGGTCAAGGAGCATCGTATAGTCTAGAAGATGCGATGGTCATAGCAAAGATGCTGAGGGATCATGATTATCGAGATGCGTTCTATTATTATGAACAGGATCGAAGAAAGAGGACAGAAGAATTGAATGCGCTATTTCAGCACATGAGTATTCAAAACGATATTGATAAAAAAATGAACGAATACAATATTGAATGGGATGAAGAAACTTACGTATGAGATGAAAGATAAAAAAACACCACTTATGATGAAAAGTGGTGTTTCTTGTGTTTTCTCCGTGCATATAGGATCGCACCAATCAAACTGACGAGTGAAATCAACGCAAGAATTCTGATATAAGGCGGATAGTAGGTTAGCACAATCTCGTTTTTGCCTTTTTCTATTGGAAAACCGATAAAGGCGTAATTGGCTTGTTCAATATCGGTCTGCTTTCCGTTTACCGTGAGCTCCCAGCCTTTTTCATATGGTACTGGCAAGATCATATAATCATCGCCGCGTTTGTTATCATATGAAATCGTAAAGCGGTTGTTTTCGAGCTTTACCTGCTGGCTGCCATTATCCTGTTTTTCTTTTTCATATGCTTTTTCTAGAATGCGGTAAGGCTCTTGATACAGCTTTAGTTGATCGAGCTCATACGTCCCTTTTGGTACTCGAATGGAAAGGATTTTTTCTGCAGGGACTCGAATCGTCACTTCATTGACACCTGTTTTGTAGATGGATGTATTGCTTTTTCGTGAGGTGACGTAGTTGTCAACGGATAACTGAAATCCTTCGTTCCGGTCTGTCCGCTTCACATAAAAGCTCACATACACATCCCCAGCGCGGGCCATATCATCTGGCAGCGTGATATTCAGACCGCCTGTTTCTCCGTATACATCAAGCACGCCGTGTTCGTATACAGCTTGTTCCGTATGAATCTTTGTATCCTTGACTCGATCTGGCGCATGCTCAATTTCAGCGTTTCCTTTTTTGTCTAAAATCACACCCTGCAGCATCGCATGCTCCCTATCAAGTGCTGAGGCATTTTTTAAGGATTCTTCTGAATAAATCGTGCTTGTTGTTCTTGCAAATGGCAGCGGCCGTGTATTTTCATACACTTTATAATGCTCACTTTCCAATATTGGCTTAAAATAAGCTGGCGGTGAGTAAGGCATCGTATTGTCTCTCATATAATACTTTCCGTAGGTCAGGCTGTATAAATTCGCCCTGTCCCCCATTGTTGCATAACGGCTGACACTTTCACGTCCCATATCGATTTGCAGGTCATTCCAGTAGAAATTGAGCAAATGCTGATTCAATATACTTGAATACGCACTCATGCCTTGAAAGCCTTCAAATAACGGGGTGTTGTTGCGCACGCCATTCATCCAATCAATCCGGGCAAGCGGATCTTTTGAGGAGCGGCTTTGAATCTGCTGAATGAGCTTCATTTGCTCATGTCCAGCATACGCCTCACTATTCAGATACGTATCTGATACGCTCTTAATATTGCTTCTTTCAGATAAGTAGCCCTGCTGATACACGCCTGCTGTCAGTAAGCTGAAAACGATGAGCACAGCTGAAAAGAGACGAAGGTGCTGGCGTTTTTCTGCATGAATCACAAGGAAAAACAAGCTGATCACAAGCAGTCCTATGCCTGTAAATACAACAACATCCATATTTCCCTTTGCTCGTTCTGATAAGATGACTGCGAGAAGAAACACGATCCAAGCGCCTAAGACCGCACGTTTTTTCCACTTCCATTCAATTTGCGAGAAATGCTTGATGGTGATGGCTGCGACCACTCCAACTGTAAAAGCAAGAATGTATTCAAACCTGTACTGCGGTGCTGAAAAACCATTAAACACGCTCGCCATCTTTGGACTGTAATGAAAAACAATGAGCAGAACGCTGATCGATGTAAACATGAAAAACCACCTGTTCCGGTAAAGCGGAACGAGGAACATACAAATGAGAAAGATCACAGGTAATAAATACACCCTGCTTGTAAACAGCAGATGATCATGCAGCTCGAACCAAGGGATGGCCTGTTCATAAGGAGGTCTTATATTATTAAGAAATCCATAGACAGACGGGACAAAAAAGGCAGCACTGATTCCAAAGGATAACAGCGTAGAGACCGCCAGCGTCCAGAACACCTTCCACCCATGCTCCTCACTTCTCAGCTTGATAATATACCTAAAGACAAGATAGATCGCTAAAAAGATAAAATGAATATAAGCAAAGTAAAAATTGTTGATGAGCATCAGGCTGCAACTCGCAATAAACCAAGCCGGCTTACCTGTTTTGAAAATCCGTTCAACCCCAAGTACAAGCAGCGGGAGCCACATCATACTGTCGGTGAAAAACTCCCAAAACGTTTGATGCCGAAAATACACAATAGACAATCCGTAGATTGCGGCTCCTGTTAATGCGCTCAGCCTATGCTGAACCATTGAAAGAAGCACACGGTAAGCGATGAAAAGAATAAGCGTCAGCTTGATCACACTCAGCCAAATGACGGCATTTGCCCAGAAATGAATGTCCGTTGACTGGATGAGATGGAGCGCATTCATCAGCCAGACGACAGCGACTGTGACCATAAAGACAGTCGACGTTGTGAAATAATAACCTAATTGCGTATATGTACCGCCGCCCAGTCCGAATTGATAGGAATAAAAGAAGTTCCCTTTGACGTATTCATCGTAAAGCAGCTTTTTAAAAGGGAGCATTTGCGAGATCCCGTCTCCATCTCCTGTCATGTACCGCCCTTGCGTATATTCATATAAGAAAAAAGAGTGGCCTAATAAAGCGAGAATGAGGCACATTCCAATGATTATCCATCTACGTTTCATCATCTAAATCCTTTCCACAAAAGATCCACTGTTCTTTGAAACAAAACAACCCAGCAAGCGATTCGTGCTTGCCGGTTATTTGACTCCACGTTATTTAAATAACTGTGTTAACACTCGGTCTTGTTCCTTTGAGCTTGTCTCTTGTTCCATCACATTTGATTCCTGGATTAAATAATGCGGCCTCTTTTTCGTTTCATAATAGATACGGCCAATATATTCTCCAATCACACCTAGACTCAAAAGTTGGACACCTCCGAGGAACAGGACAGCCGATATTAAAGTAAAATAACCCGGCACCATAATGCCCGTTCTGACGATTTGAATAAAGGTGGCTACGATGTAAATCAATGAGAGAAATAAGATCAGTATGCCAGTATAAAAACAAATTCGCAGCGGGCGGTTGTTAAAAGAAATGACGCCATCTATGCCATAGTTAAATAATTTCTTTAGTGACCATTTTGTATCACCATGCTGTCTTTCTACATTTTCATAATAGATGACCTTTTCTTCAAACCCAATCCAGCAAAAAAGCCCTTTCGAAAAACGATTTCCCTCTTTCAGCTGAAGCAGTGCATCGATGGCTTGGCGTGAGATTAAACGGAAATCCCCGACGCCATCACGCAAGTCCACTTCTACTACCTTGTTCATCACCTTATAGTACATAGATGACAGGTATGAGCGCAGCTTGCTGTCACCTTTCCGATTCCGTTTGGCAATGACTTGATGATAACCTTCTTCATACCCTCTGACAAAGTCCTGAATTAAATACGTCGGGTGCTGCAGATCGGCGTCCATAATAATCGCAGCTGCTCCTTTTGCATGTTCAAGACCTGCCAAAATAGCGGCTTCCTTTCCAAAGTTACGCGAAAAGGAAATATATTTAACTTTTGCACTTTTGCGAGAGAGCTCTCTCATGTATTGTAGCGTGTTGTCTTTGCTTCCATCATTCACAAAGATGATTTCAAAGTCATAATGAAAATCGCGAAACTCTTCCTCGAGTGCCTCAAAGATTCGTCTGATGTTTTCACCTTCATTGTAAGAAGGAATTATCACAGAGAGCAGTTCCCGTTCCATATCGCACCTTCTCTTCACTTTTTTCATATAGTCTGATATGTTCATTATTCCTTTTTTGTCAGAAAACGAAACCCTTTTTTATTATCCATAAATTACATGTGTCTTCAATCGTTTCATTATATCAGAGTTTTATTTCCAGTGATTTTCGGTAAGATGAATTTAATGTAATTTTAAGTTTAATCATTGTAAAAAGCCTGTAATTTCGATCACAGACTGGGTATTGTGTCATAAAGTTATTTGTTCATTAGTATATTTTCCAAATGATTGAAAAAGATGAATGGAAGTAAAAGGGCAACCTTTTAGTGAAGCAGCCCTCGATTGTTTTGTTGCAGATGCTCATTTGCCTTTGATTGTTTATTTTGAAATAAATGCAGCTGCGCGCCGTAGCTCTCGATCCACTCTTGGACAATTCGTTCTGTTGTTTCCTGTCCTTTATACTTGCGGCCAGCCTTTGCATAAGTCGTTTCAAAATCACTCCAAAGCAGTTCTACCCATGTACGTGCTTCGTCATATGTCAGCATATTGTTTTTCTCCATAAGTTGTTCTGTTAGTCGCTCAAAGTATTGTTCCATGCCTGTTCCTCCTTCATCTAGCAGAAAGTGCCTTTTTAAAAAAACTTCTTTTTTCATATACTACCCTTACGTCTTCAAAAGACGCAAATGATTTGTATTGTTTGGAGGGAATCGATATGCGTAATAAAGCAAAAGGCTTTCCAAATCAGGTAAATCACAAGTTTGAAGGCGAACCAGGCGCTACAGATGCTTATGCCTCTAAACGGCCGAATGGTGAAACGAATACACGTCCACAGGAACGTATGAGGGCATCAGGGAAACGCTAATTTTTCCAAAGGGAGTGCTTGAGATATGAGTTCAAATGGGAAATCGTATATGGCAGACTTTGTTCAATTAAGGACAACCGCTTACCCTCAACCATGGGCAAATGCAAAGCATTCTGCCTCTCAGGTCAACGGAGAAACGCAGCAAACGCAGCACGACATCGTACTTCAGAACAACGTCCGTAAACAGCGTTCGAAGTAAAGAAAAGGACTGATCACTAAGATCAGTCCCTTTTTAAAATGTTAGCATTTTTTCTTCTTGCCTAAGCGCAAATGCGACGGTTTGTCCGCGCGCTCGATCAGTCCTTTTGCGTCAGCATTGAAATCGGCAGGGCATCTTCCTTATTTGGAGCCGATACTCTGTATCCCCACGCAAAAACGCCATTTAGATATTCTACATAAAACTCTTCTTCTGTGTCTTTGATTTGGTAAGTTGTTTTCGTTTGAATCAAGGCTGGATCTAATAAATAGGCTTTCGCCATATCGATTTTCCGTTCTAAAACTGCGTATTCATTCACAATGCCAAGCTGCTCAGCCTTTCGTGCTTTTTCAGAAAGGGAGGCAATCTCCTGCTTCAATTCGTATTCTGTCATCTCACTATAGCGTTTTTCCATCTGTCATTCCCCTTTGTCTAAAACGTGATCAATTGTATCGAGATCAAAGCCTTTTCTGAATAAAAATTGCTTCACTTTCATCTTTTTTTCAAATGATCCGTCATATCCTACCTTGCGTTTTGCCTTCTCCAGCATATAAAGGAGGGCTTCTTCTTCCTTTTCCTCTTCTTGTCCATCATAGGCTTCTTGAAGGGCTTTATCAATGATCTCAAACGAAAATCCCTTTCGCTGCAGCTGCAGCTTGATGCGCTGCTCGATCTCTTTTGCAGAACGATTTTTTTCTTTTTTGACAAGCTTGAGCACCTGCTTTACAGCTTCCTCGAGCTGTAGGTCATCAGGGTATTGCGATAGCGCCTGTTCAATCGTGTCATCGTCTATCCCCTTGAGCTTCAATTCTTTTTTTAGGACGGACGGTCCTTTACTGTTCGTTTTCCGGTGGGTGCTGACATAGGCTTCTGCAAATTCAAGATCATTTACATACTTATAATGCTTCAATTTGTGTATAATTTCACTAATAGCAGGTGCAGGGATTTCTTTTTTCGTTAAATAATCGGTGACTTCTTTCACTGATCTCATTCGGTAGGATAAATAATCAACGGCCTGCTGAAATCCTTTTTTCACCGAATCACCGAATTGAATCTCAATGATATCTGCTTCGTCCAGCTCTTTTCCTTTTTTCAAATCGTGCTGGACGAGCACATCTAAATCAACGCTAAAGGCGTACTTTTCATCAAGAAAGATGTTTACCCGCTCTGTATTGTTTTTCTGAGCAGAAATTTTTGTAATATAGGGCATCCTGTGATCACTCCTTTTCCAAAACAGTCAGGATGTTTCTTCTGATTCAAAATCGTGAAAGATATAGGTATGTATATGAGAGGAGAGATGTCAATTGAATATCGCCATTACCGGAGGAACCGGTTTTATCGGCCAGCATATCACAAAAGTGCTCGCTGCTGAGGGACATCATCTATATATTTTAACAAGAAATCCAAAGGAATCCGAACAAAATCATTTACATTATGTGCAGTGGCTGACCGAAGGTGCTGCGCCTGAGCATGAATTGCCTGCCATCGATGTATGGATTAACCTTGCTGGAAAATCCATTTTTACACGCTGGACAGACAAGGCAAAAGAAGGCATCCTCTCCAGCCGTCTCAAATCAACACAAGAGGTAAGACGCATTATAGAAGCGCAGGAATCGAAACCATCTGTGCTGATTCAAGCAAGTGCTGTCGGAATTTATGGCACATCTCAAACAGGAGATTTTACGGAGGAATCACCTCCTGCAGATACTGATTTCTTAAGTCATACATCAAAGCTTTGGGAGTCTGAGGGACAAAAGATTGAAGCCCTCGGCATTCGTACGGTCTACACACGCTTTGGCGTCGTGTTAGGAGAAAAAGGGACACTGCCACTGATGGCACTGCCATATAAGCTGTTTGCCGGCGGGACCATGGGCTCTGGCACACAATGGGTTTCATGGGTACATGTCGAGGATGTGGCACACCTCATTCATTATGCCATTCAAAACGACGACATTTCAGGACCACTTAATGTCACGTCTCCGAATCCTGTACAAATGAAGCAGCTCGGACAAACCATCGCCTCTGTCCTTCACCGTCCTCATTGGCTGAAGGTCCCATCTTTTGCGATGAAAACGGTACTTGGCGAAATGTCATTACTTGTTTTAGAAGGTCAGCGTGCTCTGCCAAAAAAAGCACTGCTTTCTTCTTATGACTTTTTGCATCCTGAACTAAAAGAAGCGATTTTGCATTCTAAGGAATAAATGTTGTCAAAAACACCCATCCTATTAGAAATGATATGAGGGGGCGATTTTGATGAAGAAAAAAGAACACCAGCCAACTTCGAAGCTGAAGAAAACCCAGGAAGTCCTGTATCAGCAGGAATTCAAAAAAGCGGAAAGAGCAGCAGAAAAAAGAAACAAATAAAATGGATATTCCCCTCCAACAAGCACATAACTAAAGTGATCTTGTAAAGGAGGGAAAGGCTTTGAAAAAAGACCAACACAAAAAATCCAACCACGAGCTCGCGGCACAAGAGACGGATGGCGAATATGTTGAATTTTCCAAAGAACTTGCAGATCCGAATGACGTAAAAGCAATGGCACGTATGAAAGCAGCCGATCAGCGCGCCAAAAAACAATAAGTAAAAAAGCAGACCTCATTCAGCGGTCTGCTTTTCTTTTATTTGATTTCAGTAAGAAGACTTGATGCTTTCTGACGTGATTTTTCCTCAGGCACCTCTTCTGGATAACCTATATGAAGGATCGCAGCAAACCGTTCGTTTTCCTTTAATCCCATGTCTTGTTGAAAGCCTTTGTCGTATAAAATACGTCCGCTCTTCCATACCATACCGATCCCTTGATCCCACGCAAGCAGCTGAAGATTTTGAATGAGCGCGCTCACAGCGGCAAAATCATCATTTCTCACCACAGGGTTCTCGTCTTCTTTTAGTACGACAAGTAAAAGCGCTGGGACCTTGGAGAAGTAATCTCTGTAATGATTGATTTTTTCTTCTTTTGCATCTGGGTTGTTGCGCTGAAAGAAAGCAATGAAGCGCTCTACAAAAGTCGCTTTGGCTTCATCCGTCACCGCATATAAAAAGCGCCACGGCTCCGTGATTTTATGGTTCGGTGCATAGACCGCATCCTCTAATAACGGCTGAAGCTGCTCAATCGTCACCGGTGTGTCTTTGAATTTTCGAATCGATCGTCTATATCTGACAGCGTCTCGAACCGTTAACGCTTCTGTTTGTTGTTTCGTTTCTGGCATATATGTCATCCTTTCAATCAACTTAATTGAAATTGATTCTCATTCACATTATAAACGTCATCTCGTGCAGTTGCAAATCAAGTATCCCTCCTCCCCGTCTGCTAAATAGTTGTTTGACTTTTTCAAGTAATGTTACAATCATATTACGTTTTAAACAAATTTTGAGAAAAAAGCCAAGATGATGAAATGATTATCAAGTATTACCATTTTATCTGATCTGTTTTTTTGTCAAAAGGCTTTCAACCATGATTGGAAGGGAGGCTTCTGGATGGAATGAAAATCAATATTGGACAAATCATTAAACTCTACCGTTATAAACAAAATATGACCCAATCTGAATTGGCAGAAGGAATTTGTTCTGTCTCTCATTTAAGTAAAATTGAAAATGGCTCAAAGGAGGCCAATCAAGATACGATCAATCTGCTGCTTGAACGGCTTGGCATCAGCCAAGAAAAGCTGTCACAAAAGGCGCGTCATCTACTGTCACTTTTGGATGAGTTTCAAATGAATATGTATTTCTATGCTCTCGATCAGGCTGAACAAAATGCAGAAATGATTATTCAGCATGAGGAGCAGTTCTTTTCGCTCGATTTAGGCATTCAGTATCATTTGTCCTTATTTCAATTTTATTTATTAACGGATAAACAGCCGCTTGCCTTAAAAACACACCGCGTGCTCAAAAAATTCGAAAAAACCTTTATTGAAACGGAAAAAGAAATTTTTGAATATCTTGACGGCATTCATCAAATTAAAATTGGTCAGCTTGAAGATGGGCTGAAAAAGCTTGAAAGCTGCTTTTCCTACGCTTCAGTCGAACAAAGTGATTTGTATTATCATTATGCAAAAGCACTTGGAAACATGGGACAGCTGGGTGATGCGCTTGAAGCGACACATCAAGCGATGGATTTATATAGACAAAAGAACAATTTCAAGCGGATTATTCACTGTACACTCATTCACGGCGTGATCTCACTTGAACTAAAAGCCTATCAAACTGCGAAAAAATATATAAAGGAAGTGATTTTGCACACGTCCCTTCACCCTGATGCCTATATTAAAATGTCCGCGTATTTTTATTACGGGGTGCTCTTAAAACGTGAAGGTGATTTCTCTTCAGCTGTGCCTTATTTACTAGATTCACTCAATTACTTTAATCAAGAACAGATAGAAGATCGTTACTGTGAAACGCTATATGAAATTGCGACACTATATGCTGAATATGACCGCAAAAAAGCACTTCCCTACATACACGAGCTGTTAAAACAGCCTCGTATTCAGCCAAACTGTTTATATATGATCAAAATCTATAAATTGATGATTGAGGAAAACCCTCTTGATTTGAAAACCTATTTGGTCGAAGCAGCCCTTCCTTACTTTGAACACAATGAGCTGCACAGTGAATATTTGTTTGCGCTTAGAACCTTGCTTACCTATGCAGGTGCTGAGCTTGATGAGCAGGCCTATAAGTCCTACACAAAGAAACTGTTAGATCATTTAACAGTATATCTTCCCTATTACAAAAAAGCATGACCTTCTGCCGATCGAAGGTCATGCTTTTTCTATTTATTAAATGGTCTCTTGTTGATCTGTATCATGATGGTTCACCCGTTTGACAGAATGAATATACCGTCTTTTTGCAAAGAAATCGTACGCATGCTGTCCAAAGCCAAGCCAGATGCTGAGCATGATGAATGGGACCGTTCCCCATAATACAGGGATATGGCAAGCCATACGCAGCCAAGTATAGATCCCTGAATTTTTTTGATTTTTGGCTAGGGAAATAGACACGATTCGTTTTTCCGCCTTCTCTTCACTTATTTTATTCAGTTTGAGCAGCTGCGAGTGTCTAAAGGATTCAAAGTGAATCCGATTTTTCCAATCGAGTGATCTTAACACATCAATCGTTTTTGCACATGCAGGGCTTTGTCCGTCATAAAACACAAGCAGCCTCAGTGATTTAATGGAACGCTGTTCTCTTTTTTTCGATTCAGCGAGCTTCTTTTTTTCTTGATCGAGATAAATGATTTTTTTCATAAATTGATCGCCTGTCCTTTTCCGTCATTTTTTTAGTTCGTTCAAAGGAGATTACAACTAGATTACTATAGTTGCTGGGCCTCTTGTATTGGGAAAAAGCCAACCGTTGTGCGTTATATGAGCCTTTGGATAAGGGCAAAATCATTGATTTCATGGCATATATGAGGTTTTTCAACTAAAAGTGGTTGGGAAAATCGTGGTGCTTTGCGGTTTTCTGCGGTATTTGATAGAATTCTGCGGTTTTCTACATCTTTATGCGGTGGTTTTGTAGGTAAAACGCAAAAACAAGATAAAAAAAGACTACTTCCCATTGCGGCGAAGTAGTCTTTTGGTTTATATTTTTGCCAAAACTTCTACTATTTCTTTCTCAATATCTTTCCATAAGTAGCGGTCTGTCGTATAGTGATGTGCGGCTTCTTTCGCAAATGCTTGAAAAGCTTCTTCATAATCAGGTGCATCTTTGTCCGGTTTTTTCTCGTCGACAAAGCGCTGTGCTTCTGCTGAGCGAGGGCCCCATTTCCCCACTTCATTCCCATCCTGATCAATGATGACGATAATCGGAATCGATCTTGCGGTCCCGTTCGTTAAATACTGATCCATCAGGTCTAGATGCTCATCCCGAATGAAATAGCGCGCATCAATGAGTGCTTCATTTGCAATACGCATGAAAATCGGTACATTGACCATCGCATCTCCGCACCAATCCGCAGTGATGACAAGCGCTCTGAGTTTTTTCTTTTGCAGCTTTTGCAGCAGCTCTTTTTCTTTTTGATGAATTGCGTACTGGTTGTACACCGTGAGCAGATTTTCCCGGTTTTTCTCCATATTGTGTACATATGTACGTTCAGCTAATCCCTTTGTAAACCATTCATTTAATGTCATATGAACATCCCCCTTACCCTTCAACTTTACCACTTTTGCTATTCTTTTGTCTAAAAAAACCTTCACCTAGTGAAAGGTAAAGGTCTTTTGGTTTATGGACGCCGCTTTCGATTGGGGTCCATCCCGATCAGCTTGGTGACAAGCACCATTGTGACAGGAAGTGACGTATTCTTTTTATACGCTAAATATTTCCCGCGCCATTCAGGCTTATATTTCTGTTTAAAAGACCGTAAGCCGCTGAAGCTGTACATATATCTGACATTGTTGAAAATGACACTTGCCAAACGCTCCGTGAGAAAGGACTGGTGGAACGTCCCCACATTCGATAAAGGTGCCATTCCCATGTTAAACGATTTGTAGCCTCTTTCTTTCGCCCATTGAAACAGGTGGATAAACAGCGCATCCATCATCCCATTCGGTGCATCATGCATATGACGCATTAAATCGATGGAAATCTCCCCTTCTTGATACATCGGCATCAATGATACAAAGGAAATGATCTGCCCTTGTTCATCCTTTAGAATCGCAATCGGTGCCTTTTGTAGATAGTCTTCTTGAAAATAACCGAGCGAAAATCCTTTTTCTTTTTTCTTTCCGAGCCAGCTGTCAGAGATCTGTTTTAAGGTTGAGATCAACTCATCCGAAAAGGGCGGTTCCAGCATTTCAAAGGTGTAGCCTTCTCGTTCAAACTTATTCGCCACAGCTCGTAAATTTGATTTTTTCTTACCTGACAGAGAAAACGTTTCTAAATCGACCATGGCTTCTTCCCCAAGCTTAAAGAAGTGAAAGCCTAAGTCATGATAGAGAGCCATTCCTTCTCGTTCTACTTGATAAAAAGCAACGCGGTAGCCGGCTTTTTCTGTCTCCTTTAAAAACTCTTCAAGTACAAGCGGATAAGACGCCTCACGTCCAGATGGATCTCCGAGCACAATGACGCAGCGCCCAATTCGCCCAAACTGAAGCATCGCTTCTCCATCACTTGAGAAAAATAGTTTTTTGTCGCCTAAAAAGCCAAGATGACTGAGAGCATTTCCCCCCTTTTCTTCTAAAAACGATTTTAGTTTTTCCTCATCTGCTTTTTCTCCAATCGGAAATGCTTTCTTATTAAAGATCAATTTACTAATGAAGAAGAAAAGCGGTACGCCGATGAGAGCGATCATGCTTGTCATTGTGATATGCCGTTCATTATGCACCAAGTAATCCTTACTTAAGAAATGCCCGATTTTTGTCCAAATAAAGTTGCCAATGACATTATAGTTAAACAGCACGAGTAAATAACCAGCGGCTGCCGCCACAAACTGATTCAAGGAATAAGGTGCCTGCTGCTTCACAAATTGATTTCGAAGAGAGAAAAACACAGCCATGATGACTGGCAAAATAAAGATCAGACTGAGGTTAAATCCCTTTAACAAAGTGAACACAAAACCGCCTGCTAAGGAGATCATTGTCAGCACGTACGACCTTTTCGTTCTTTTATACACTTCAATGGACAAAATCATCAGAATGATTCCGAACATTAAAGAAAGACCATTAAATCCCGATAACAGAAAGCGCGGAATGCTGGTAATCACACCTAATCGATCGACCGGAAGCACAACAGACGCCATGATAAGCAAGCCGCTTCCAAAGGTTAAAATCGATAATGATCCGTACAATAAACGGATTAATAAAGCACGGTGCAAAACAATTAAGACGTTCGTTGTTTCAATGGCAGGCGCCATTTTCGGATTGCCTTCAAGGCGTCTAAGTGTCGTTCCCGTTAAATCGTAAGCAGCTAGACAAAGCCCTAAGATAAACGGGAAGATTGAGTACACGAAGCGGTACAAGACGAGCGCCGTCAGCACCATTTCTTTATCGAAACCAATGTACTGCATGCTCAGTAAAAAGATGAGGTCAAACGAACCAAATCCGCCCGGAACCATACTGATTAAACCGCCGATTGACGCAATCGCAAATACACCTAATACAATTCGGACATCGACATTCATTCCCATAGAGACGACAGCCATGTACATGACAAGACCAGCTGCCAGCCATTCTAAAAACGATGCACCGATATAAGCGTAAATTGGATGTTTCAGTCCATTTTCACCGCTCTCAATCGAGCTTTTTCGAAGGGATGCCATGACGATATAAATCGGTACAATACAGGCAAAGATAATGACAAATGCCCATAGCCACGGCTCCTGGCTGATAATACTTTCAACAGGAAGCACCCTGACCAAGATCAAATCACTGAAAATAGATAAGCCCAAAAGGACAGAGGAAGTCAAAAGGGCAATGCCTTTCAGCAATTTTTTCGTATCTGTTATGTACTCCTTATAGAGAAGCGTTCTAAGCCCTGCTCCTGATAGACCGCCAAATCCAAGAACGCTGTTAAAGGAGTTCGCAATCCAGGAAATGCGAATCGTTTTCCAGCCGCTGATCGGCATATTCAGGCTTTTTCGTAAAATAAAATCATATAAGGACATCGATAAAACAGCGACAAGTCCAAGAAAGACAAGAATAAACAAGTCCATTCGGTTCAAGCTGTCAATAATATAAAACGTCTTTTTAATGGAAAGTCCGCTCAGCTCCTGCTTCGCGACAAAGATCAAGACAAGGATAATCACGATCGGAAAAAGCATTTTTAAGACCGTCATACCCGTTTTTTTGTTCCACATGTTTTTCCCAACTTTCTAGGTTGCTTCAATTATTTCAACTGACCATTATTATACAACAAATACCACTTAATTCATGCAGTTTAACATTCAAAAGCTTGACGAACCTTTCAATTAGAAGTAAAAATCAGTAATATAAAGAAAAAGAGCCGCTTAAAGGAAGTGAACAAGCGTGGAATATAATATTCATGACACCACCGTATTAAAAGAAGAGATTCTATCTCCAGAGGAAAAAAAGACATGGGTTCTTTATATGAAAGTGCTCACAGCTGCAGGCCTTGGAGATGTTTCTGAATGGATGAAGCTTGATATGAGTATGCCTCAAATGAAGGTGCTCATGCTGCTCAATAACCATGGCTCTCTCAAAGTATCCGAAATCGCTGAAAAAATGGGCGCTTCTTTGTCCAATATGACAGGTCTGCTTGACCGGTTAGAACAGTCTAACTTTGTCGTGCGAAAGCACTCTGAGCGTGACCGGAGAATCATTGTTGTAGAGCTGACAGAGGAAGCGAAAAATATTTTCAGAAGCATTTATCAAAAAGGACACGAAAAAATCAAAAATTCCCTGCAGCGGCTCAATGACGAGGAAAAAGAAAAAGTCAATGAAGGCCTTGCTATCTTAGAAAAAGCACTGCGTCCTGAACGCGGCTAACAAAAGAAAAGGAAAAAAGACGGTCACTTGGAGTCCGTCTTTTTTGTTTCTTCTACTTGTCGATCTGGGGTGATAAGATTTTTACGAATCACTTCCCTGTCATCCCATAAAAGATAGGCTAAACCGATGATGAGAAAAAAGATGCTGATCCACGTACCGCCAGGGAGCAGCTGTTCAAGTTCCTCAATCGTTCTTTCTGAGCCTAAGCTGTTACTATAGCGTATCTCAAAAAGAACATATTTCGCTAAATAAAACAATGCAGCCATACAAATAAACATGGCGCCGACAATTCTTCTTCCAGACATGCGTTTACTCCTTTAATTCCACTGATTTCTTTTGATTAATTCCGTGATATGGGCAAGGTGATGCTTTGAATGCCAGACGTACATTCCCGTTGCATCATATAAGGACACCGTTTGTTGATCGGCAGGGTGATAATAAGAAGCGTTGAAGTCCTCCTCTGACATTCCCCGCAGTAAAGTGACCCACCTGCGATGCAGACTGCTGATCAAAGGCAGGGATAAACTGATGGGCGCCTTGCTGTCAGGAAGTGAGGCAAATCCCTCCTGATCATATGGACGTATGTCCGGTGTATCTTCTGTCAAAGCAAGTTTGAATCGTAAGTATGCATTCAGATGGCTGTCTGCTACGTGGTGAATGAGCTGACGAACAGTCCATCCTCCCGGCCGATAAGGTGTATCAAGCTGAGCATCTGTCAGCGGTGCGGTCACCGCTTCATACTCTTCGGGGATTGCAGCCAGCTGATCCATCCATGCTTCAAGCTGTGCTTTCGTTTTTGTTTCTACCGGTTCATATAAGCCAATCGGATATTGTAATGACGTCATACGCTCTCTCCTCTCTCAAATCCTTCAAGCACAAATTTTCCAATCATCTTTCCTTGCTCAAGTGTTTGATGTGCCTGCTTCAAGTTAGCAGCATTGATCGGACTGAGAACCTTTGTTAAGGTATGCGTTATTTTTCCCTGCTCAAATAACTCACTCGCCTCTGTCAAAAGCTCATGCTGTTTGATCATGTCCGCTGTTTCATACATAGGGCGTGTGAACATGAATTCCCATACAAATGCCGCACTTTTATTTTTGAGTAATTGAATGTCTAGGTTGTGCTGGTTTTCGACAATGGTACAGATCGTGCCTTGCGGTTTGATAGCTTCTGCCATGCCTTTGAAATGTCCATCTGTATCATTTAAGCATAAAATAAAATCCACTTCGCCTATTCCTTTTTCCTCGAGCTGCGCTAAAAGCGGCTGATGATGATCAATGATATGATCGGCTCCTAATGACAGACACCACTCTTTTGTTTCTGGTCTTGATGCGGTAGCGATCACAGTTGCCTTCGCTAATTTGGCTAGTTGAATGGCGATAGACCCAACACCGCCTGCACCACCAATAATCAGCAAGGTTGAGCCTTCAGCATTCCGCTTCATATGCATCCGGTCAAATAAAGCCTCATAAGCCGTAATTGTTGTAAGGGGCATCGCGGCGGCTTCTGCAAAGGATAGATTGGCAGGCTTTTTCGCCACAATACGCTCATCCACAAGCTGATATTCACTATTCGAGCCTTGACGTGTAATATCTCCCGCGTAGTATACGTGATCACCTGGCTGAAACAATGTACACGATTCACCTACTTCAACAACCGTACCGCTTGCATCATAGCCTAGAATTTTCAGTTTTTCTTCCTTCTGATCCTTCGGTGATCTCACCTTTGTATCAACTGGATTCACGGACACAGCCTCTATCTTCACCAGTACATCTCTGCCAGACACTTTAGGCTTTTCAACCTCCTGATCCATCAGGCTTTGCTCATGCTCAATCGGCAAATACTCCAATAGTCCAACTGCTTTCACTCGCTCGCACTCCCTTTCTCCATTCTTTCTTTCCACATTTTATCATAATTTTCTGATGTTTATGGCTGGATCAAACGAGTGATGGCACATTTATGACCTTTTCAGGGCCTTTCGCTCTCTCGCCATGTATGAAGGACGTGCCTTTTGCAAAGAAGGAACATAAGTGAACCAGCTGTTGGATTTAAAAAACAGCTGAACGTAGTAAAACTGAATGTGCTGCAGAAAAACAACGATCAATAGGAAAAAAGTGAATGAGAGTGTAGATAGATCCGCCCTTCCTTGTATCCATTCATTGATCAATAGAATTATAAAACCGAGAATGATGAGCTGTTCAAGTCTTTGGACGAGCTGGCTAAAGACATGCCAGCGTTTTGATAGATCACCAGACTGGTGCTTTCTAATCTTTCTCGATTTGTAGAACCAAATGATACTTTCTGTTAGGTTATGAATCATAAAAAGAGCGATGAGGGCGATCAATAAAGGTGACGGGGTATAAAGGACTTGTGCAACGAACGGAAACACTAAAAAATAACAGGCAATCAATGCGTGTCTAACTGATAAGAGAAATAGGTCTTTTTCTATGGATGTTTTCATCTGTTTCACCTCCATATGTACTACGTTTCATTGGCCGAAATGTTCCCCTTCGCTATCAAAAAAGGATGCCTCAAGAAGGCATCCTTTTCATGAATCAAACTTAAAAAGCAGCACTTAGTACGACAGGACCTTGCGGAAGCTTGTTATCCTTTTTTGGTTCAAGGGTAACAGCCACGGTATCCCATGATTCGCTTGCTTCTTTTTCAGATAACGCATAGGTGACGGTTCCTTCCCCTTTGTTATCTGTTTTAAAGGCACCGGCTGGCACCGGCTGATCTCCTTTAATGAGCCACACTTGATAAACAGCAGATGAATCAAGCTGACCCTTTAAGCCATCTGCACTCACCACAAGTTCTTTTTTGCCGTTATGCTCTATCACTGAAAAAGCACCTGTCGTTTTTGGTGATGCGGACGATGCCAGTGATTTTGTGGCAACAACTCTGACAGGTTCTTCCGCCTGTTCTTTTCCATTCGTTAAGAAATACACATTTCCAGCTGCTGAAATGAGAAACAATGCCGCAACGAGCGGTAGGAGCCACTGGTTTCGTTTCTTTTTCAGTGGTTTGATTTCGTTTGGCTCAGATGCAGCCTTGAGCTCTTTTCTATGGCTATTCTTTTCTTCTACTGTCTCTTCTTCAAACACCTGGGATAAAATACGGTCTTTCATCCCTGCCGGAGGTGTTTGGTCTTCGGCTAGAAATGGAATGTCAGACATGAGCGATGTCAATTCTTCAAGCTCTTCTTTGCAAGCTGAGCAGTGCTTGATGTGCTCTTCAAATTGCGCGTTTTCTTCTCCTTGTAAATGCCCGTTGAAATAATCAATCACTTGATGTTTACACTGAGTCATGCCTCTTCCTCCTTTCCTCCGCGAGACAGTTTTGATCGCAAATGCTTTAATGACAATCGAACCCTTCCCTTTACCGTACCAATAGGGATGCCCAGCTTTTCCGCGATGCTCTTTTGTGTCATCCCTTTAAAATAGACATCTTCTATGATGGCTTGCTGTTCTTTTGACAGTGTAGATACTGCTTCACGTATGATTTGTTTTTCCTCGTTCCATTCCACTTCTTTTGATACATCTTCTTGATGATCGGCTAAATATTCAATATGCTCATCTTCCAAAGCCGTTTCATTCCGTTTCTTTCTTATGAGATCAATGGCCGTGTTTCGTGACATCATGAATAACCACGAGGAGAATTTCCCTTTATCCGTATGATATTCTCCTATGCCGCGCCAGAGCTTGATAAAGACCTCTTGAAGCACTTCCTCCGCGAGCTCACGGCTGCCAGTCATTTTATAAATAAACGAATATAACACACGTTCATAACGATCGTACAGCACTTCAAGCGAGGGCTTGTGACGATCATATTTGATCTTGTGATACAGCTCAAAATCTTGCAATGTGTCCATGGTCATCTCCTTCCTTTTTCATGAGAAAGAGCATGCGCATCCATCATGAAATCCTTCACGTATTGCTTATCACTCGATTTGCTGAAATAAGCCTACCTTGTACTTTACTCTTTTTTCAAGGAGAAAAAAAGAGCGCTGAAAAAGGAAGTGTGCTCCTCATGAGAATGTATTTACTTTACGACATAACAAACCATTTGGATCACTTATGGTACAAAAGTCAAGAATCCATGTGTGACCACTCTCTGATCAGTTGATTTTAGCAAGCTCTCGTCTCCCTCTCAATTCAATTGAGGTAGAACGCATTCTTTCCACATGTCATAATAGGGTGTAAATTGGAGAAATTGGAGTGTCCGTATATGATGGTGACGATTGTTCTTTTTTTATTAGCAGGTTTAGCAGAAATTGGCGGAGGCTATTTGGTATGGCTTTGGCTGCGTGAAGCAAAACCTGTCAGCTTTGGGATCGCCGGCAGCCTCATCTTGGTTGCATATGGCGTCATTCCAACCTTCCAGCAGTTTCCGACTTTCGGACGGGTTTATGCTGCCTATGGCGGTGTTTTTGTCATTCTTGCTGTGTTTTGGGGCTGGTGGGTCGATCGAAAAACACCTGATCTATATGACTGGATGGGTGCTTTGATCTGTTTGGCTGGAGTCAGTGTGATGTTATTTGCGCCTCGCAGTTAATTTCTCATTTTCTATACATCAAAAAGGGCTAAAATGATTTTTAGCCCTTTTTGAAATGTTACATTCTAAATTGTGTTTCGTATAAACGACGGTAAAGTCCATCCATTTTGAGTAATTCTTCATGTTTTCCCTGCTCTTTTACGCCTTCTTTTGTGAGTACGATAATGCGATCGGCATGCTGAATTGTCGCTAAACGATGCGCAATGATAAAGGTCGTTCGTCCTTCAGCCAGCTCTTCTAGTGATGCTTGAATAAAAGACTCTGTCTCGGTATCAAGCGAAGAGGTCGCCTCATCTAAAATGAAAATGGGCGGATTTTTCAAGAAAATACGTGCTATGGAGATACGCTGTTTTTGTCCTCCAGATAACATCATCCCGCGCTCACCAATGACTGTATCAAGTCCTTTTGGCAAACTATTGACTAAGTCCATTAGCTGAGCTTTCTCTACTGCTTGCCAAATCTCTTCTTCAGATGCATTCAGTTTTCCGTATTGGATGTTTTCACGTATTGTTCCATGAAATAAATAAATCTCCTGCTGCACGACACCAATTTGTGCGCGCAGCGATGCAAGTGTCATCTTTCGCGTGTCTATGCCATCAATTGTAATACTCCCCTCCTGCCATTCATAAAACCGGGGAAGCAGATTACAAAGCGTCGATTTTCCAGCACCAGATGGACCGACAATGGCAATTTTCTCTCCTTGTTTGACCTCAAGATTGATGTCATGCAGAACAGGTTTGTTTGATTCATATTGAAAAGATACATGCTCAAAAATGATATTCCCATTTAACTGATGGACTTCGATTGCATCCTCATCATCCTTTTCATCTGGTGTTTGGTCGATCAGTGATGCGAATCGTTTAAAGCCTGCTGCACCTTTTGGATACATTTCAATGACTGCATTGATTTGTTGAATGGGTCCTAAGAAAATACCTGTTAATAGCACGAATGAAACAAATTCCCCATATGTCATATTTTTTTGCAGCACAAACCATGCACCGCACACCAGTCCAAATACGGTGACACTTTTAATGAGTAAATGACTCACTGCTGTATGCAGTGCCATCATTTGATATGTTGTCAGTTTTGTTTTTCTAAACTGCTCGTTATGCTCGATAAAACGATCCATTTCATGTGACTCATTCCCGAAGGCCTTCACCACACGAATGCCGCTAATATTGTTTTCCACTCGTGAATGGAATTGTCCAATGCTTGAAAACATTTTATCAAAAGCAGCAGACATTTTTTTCGTAAAGTAGACTGATAATCCGATCAGGAATGGAACGACAATAAATGTGAGAACCGCAAGCTGCCAGTTAATCGATAGCATCAAACCAAACGCGCCCGTTAATGTCATGATGGCGATAAATAAATCCTCTGGGCCGTGATGTGCCATCTCTCCAATATCCATTAAATCATTGGTCATGCGTGATACGAGCTTGCCTGTTTTCTTTTGGTCAAAGAAACGGAATGACATTCTTTGTACATGAGAGAATAGTTGATTCCTCATATCGGTCTCAATATTGATCCCCAACTTATGGCCAAAATAAGTCACAACGTAATGCATGGTGGAACTGATGACATATAAAATGAGCAGCAAACTGCCCCAGAACCAAATGGCTTCCCAATTACCATTGGGCAGTAAATCGTCCATCACTTTACTGATGGCTAGCGGAAAGGATAGTTCGAGTAAGGCAGCCAGTACCGCACAGGAAAAATCTAATATAAACAGTCCCATATAAGGTTTGTAGTATGAAAAAAAACGTTTAAACAATTGACAGACCTCCTAATGATGAGATAAATCTGTCAATAAATCAGCAAACTTTTCAGCTTGATTCATGACTGCAATGGGATCATAAGGCCAAAAGAATTCTGCATCCAGTTGATAGGTTTGCTCTTTTTTAACAGCTTTTAAACTCTTCCAGATGGAATTATTTTTATCAAATGTCCCGCCATTGGATTCATCAATGAAGATATAATCCCCTGCATATTTCGGAAGGGTTTCATAGGAGAGTACCTCATAGCCTGTTTTACTGTTTAAAATTGTATCTTCAACCTCTTTTGGCGGATTCACTTTCAATTGTTGATATAGCGCCTGTCCGCCTCGGTAAATTCCGTTCCCATACACATACACATCGTTTTTAAATGCGCCCATGATGGAAACTGTTTCATTCTCTTTTAATGCAGACTTTACTTTTTTTCGAGCTGCTTCAATACGTTGATCAAAAGAGGCGAGAAACGTTTTTCCTTCCTCTTCTTTGTTTAGCACCTTAGCCAAAGTTGTGATTTCCTCATGTGCGTCTTTGAATGAATTGTAAGGATATACGAGTGTTGGCGCTATTTTTTTATACACATCATAGATTTTTTCATCCTGTACTGCGGTGATAATTAGATCAGGCTTTAAGCTAAGTGCTTTTTCAGCTGAACGCTCGTCACTAATGTCCTCTATCCCTTTGATCTTGTCCTTCAGGTGTACATTCTTTAAATCTTGTGTTGTTGCACCTACAGGGTGAACATCCAATGCAATTGCACTGCCTAAATATCCATCTATGAGAATGCGTTTTGGGTTTGCTGGAATGTCGATTTTTCCTTTTACAGTCTCAATAGTTTTCGTTTGCTGCTTTGTTTCTGCCGTTTTGGCTTGTTCTTTATTGCCACAGGCTGACAATACCAGCATGAAGATGACAGCACATATCCAATATGTTTTTTTCATATGAGTATTCCTCCTTCATTTTCCTGATACAAATGAGAATAGTTATCAATTACTAGTCTCATGTATTCTATCAACCTCATACGAAGTGGTCTATGGAGGATTCTCGCAACTTACATATGGACAATTGTTGGATTGGGTTCCTGAGTCAATCGGGAGACAAATCGGTTCATTAAATGAAGCACCCGCTCCCCCTCATCAAATCGAAACTCCTCTAGCTTTAGTGGATAGAAGGTTCCGTTTTTCACAGCGGACAATTGACGGAGAACATCGCTTTCCTCCATCCGTTGTTCCATTTGGTCATACCACCCATGTTCAACACCTACAATAAAAAACATGTGATCCGCCTCGTATTCTCTTAACCTTTCTAAAGGAATGACTGTATGTTGATTGGGGAGAAGAACTTCTTCTAGAATCGTCTTCGGAGGCTTTAAATCAAGCGTTTCGTAAAGGTAGAAGGCGCCTCTAGCATTATAGGACCACATATACACTTTGTCGTGTCCTCTCATTTCATAAATCGCCACTGTCTCTCCTTTTTCCCTAAAGGAAGATAGATCATTTCTTGCCTTTTGACTCAGATGTTCGAAGCGTTTCACCCAATCATCTGCCTCTTTCTCTCTTCCTAACAGACGACCTGTAGATAAGACCTCTTGTACAACATGACCACCGGTATATGGCAGAACAAGGACAGGGGCAATCCGCTCCAACCGTTTGATCAACGCAGGCTTCGAATAAAAATAGTTAGGAATAATGATTATATCTAATTGAAGTGATTTGAATACGTCATCAGGTGTGTGTTCATCTATGACCAGCGCACCGGCCAGCTGATCTTTGAGTATATCTGAATGGAGAAAGGTTTCTTTGTCAATGCAGACAGGCCGAATGCCTAGCGCGGCCAATGACCCGACGAATTGAAAAGCAGCAATTCGCTCTGGTCTTCGATTGTTTCTGAACTGACTAGGGGACCTTCCTGTCTTCTGCCTGAATATCCTGCTGAAATATAAACTGTCTGTATAGCCCACTTGCCGCGCAATCATTTGAATTTGATCATCTGTTTGCAGAAGACGTTTTTTTGCTTCATCTATTCGAATTTGTGCAAGATAGTCAGTCACACTCAGTCCCATACTTTGTTTAAAAAAGGTCGAAAAATAACTCTCATGAAAACCCATCTTATGGGCTAAGTCTTTTCTCGTTAGTTTTTTTTCATAATGCTGCTCCATATACTGCAAAATCATTTCAATAGAATAATGCACTTTCTCAGTGTATGGCTTGGATTGACGGTGAAAAATGTGCATGATGTCCTCCAGCCTTTTCTCCTGTTCTTGGATGCACTGACTCATCTCCATTTGTTTGATGTAGGAAAAAAGCATGGCAGAGCCTTTGACCATTGCTCCATTATCCGGCAGATCATCATAACTCATCTTAAAAACCAATTCATTTTGCGCATCATTTGCCAGGGTAAACTGATCAAATGTGATCGTATAAATCGCCATCTGTTCGTTGGATAAAGATTGGAGCATTACGTTTATACCTGAGCGGATCAACATACTGTCTTTTGCGTTTAGCTGATATTGCAATCCTTCCATTTCAATTCTCACAGATCCATCGCATGTCAAGAACATAGGGAAAGATGTCTGCCAGGAGACTGCTTGTTTGACAGAAAGAGAACGCTCTCTACTTTCTTTCATGCGCAGAATGGTATGAGTACGGGTTGTCATTTTCTCTTTCTCCTTCCATATAAAAAAAGTGCTAAAATTTTAGCACTTCAATGGTTGACTGGATATTCATTAACGAGCTCCAGCTGTTTGTAATTCTTTGTTTTTCTCTTTAAAGCGTTCGTTATGAGAGGAAACGTATGCCACTTTTTCGGCTTCTGGTTCGATGTAAAGTTTTGCGCTATTCAGTGCATTGACTCCATCAACAAACGTGCCGGCAATTAAGCGGACCTTGCTTTTATGTGTACACAAGTCGCCTACCGCATAGACGCCCGGTAAATTGGTTTCCATTTTTTCATTGACCTCGATCAGTCCCCATTCACCTTGCTTGAGGCCCCATTCTGATAGCACGCTTAAATCGCCTTTCATCCCATGATTAACGATCACAGCATCTGTTTCAATTCGTTCTTTTTCACCTGTCTCTATGTTTTGAATGGTGACGGCATCAATTTTGTCACCTTGACCATGCAGCTCTGTTAGTTCATGCGGGGTTAAAATTCGTTTGCAAGTTGCCTTCATGTTGGCGACGTTTTTCTCATGTCCGCCAAACATGTCACGGCGATGCACGACGGTGACACTTTCAGCAATCGGTGCAAGGGCATTGGCCCAGTCAACCGCTGAGTCGCCGCCTCCTGAAATAACAACCCGCTTCCCTGCAAATGTCTTAAGCTCCTGGACAGTGTAATAAAGGTTTGTCACTTCATAGCGGTCTGCATGCTCGATTTCAAGTTTCCGCTGAACTGGAATGCCGTGACCCATCGCTAATATGAGGGTCTTTGTTAAATGACGATCACCATTTTCAGCCGTCAGTATAATGTGATTATGTTCATCTCGCTCGAATGACGTGATTTTTTGATTCAGTGCAATCTCTGGTTCAAATGTTTTCGCCTGTGTTTCCAGCTGCTGTATCAGCTGTTCTCCTCTTGTTGGCGGCAAACCGCCGACATCCCAAATGACCTTTTCAGGATACAGAAGGATTTTTCCGCCAAGGCTTTCGTTGTACTCAAGTACCTTCGTCTTTAAGTCCCGCATCCCACTATAAAAGGCGGTATACATGCCTGCTGGACCGCCGCCAATAATGGTGACGTCAAACAATTCAAGCTGATCTGTCATTTGAGTCCCTCCAGTTTTCCATCGAATGATCTATTTTTCAGTGATATTGATTCTCATTATCATATGTACCTATTGTAGTCTACTCTAGTGAAGGGAATCAATAGCTTTCTGCAAAAAAAGAACAGGACGAGCGCTCACTCGTCCTGTCATCCATCACACAATGGTTAAACCAAGGTCTTTTAATTCAAGAGAAACAAGTCTTGCAATCGCATCTGCTCCTTCTTTTGTAAAGTGCGTGCGATCCTCAATTCCTGTTGACAGCATAAAGTAAGAGGTCGTTTTCTCTATACCGGAAATTTGATAAAACTGAAGACTTGCGGTATTTAAATCGACGAGAAGAACTTCTTCTTCATCGGCTAATTCTTTCATAGCGGCACAGTAATCAGGAAAATCATTGATAAATTCTCCGTCTTTTTCATGAAAACGGCCGACTGGCGTTAATAAAAGTGGTGTTGCCCCTTTTGCTCTTGCTCCATGAATATATTGAGACAGGTAGCTTTTATATGTCGTGAAAGGATCAGTATGCCGCTCAGGCTTTTCCTTGGAAGCATCATTGTGCCCCATTTGTATGAAAAGCCAGTCTCCTGGCTGAATGTCAGCCAATATGTCATCAAGGCGTCCTTCTTCAATGAATGTTTTTGAGCTTCTTCCACCAATGGCACGGTTCTCGACATTAACCCCGTGTGCTGTATAGCGGTGTAAAAACTCTCCCCATCCTCCTTGAACAGGACGATCTGGATAAGATGAAACGGTCGAATCACCAGCTAAATAGATGGTTGTCATGTTCATACGCCTCCCTTTTTCATTGAGCCACTTCATCCGAGCGATATGGACATGCTAGTGGCTGCTGAAAAGATATGAAACAATCAGCATCGCTATTTCAATTATTCTCTTTTTAATGATCAAAACCCTGCTTACCGTAGATGTGAATGTGTTAAATATGCGGCGGAAGTTCTATTTTTGATTCCACTGCTTGATGTAACGCCTGAAGCATGTAGCCAATTCCTTTATATGGAGCCAGCGGATAATTTGCTTTTTGATGAGGCTGTAATAAAGGATCGATCACTTTTCGATATTTCTTTCCACCTAGTACCACCAGTTCATCATATGCGAAAAGATTTTTTTGATGAAATTGCCGGCTCAGTTCTTCTCGTGTGATCTGTTCAGCATGCGGTGTACCAAAAGCCACATCATAATTTTCGTGAATGATATCCTGTGCCTTTAAGAACCCATGTTTCGCTGATAAGATCATCCAGTCTGAAAAAAACGTTTGAGCATAGCTTTTCGTACGCTGATGCAGAGGACTTAAATATACATGGTTCGCTGGCTGGCTCCCTGCTTCTGGATCGACATCCCAAATTTTCTTCGCGCCACACGGAATGATACAAACTCGCTTCACTCAGATTTTCTCCTTCCTTTTTCGATAGATCTGATACACAATACAGCCTAGCGCTGTGCCAAGTGTATTTAAGAGAATATCATCAATATCGCTGCTTCTTGTAATGATACCAGATTGCGAGAACATCCATTGGAGCAATTCGATCATGGTTGACAAGAGAAAGCCCCCAAGAACCGCCTTTTGCCAGCGCATAGTTCTAAAGGCTTGATATAGAAAAAAACCGAGTGGTACAAATAACAATATGTTTCCTGCTAAATTTAAAAAGACAAGATTTGGATAGCCATGATGGTAGGCGTGAAGATTTTGATAAATGGACTGCAAAGGCATGAGGTTGACACTCACCTGATCTCTTGGGGCAGAAAAACGATTTGGAAAGACTGTCAAATATAATAAAACATTCGTATAAATAAACAGACAGGCAAGGACCAATTCTGTCCGCAAATAAATAAAACGATTGTGCTTTTTTGCCTGTTTGTATCTCATATGTAAATAGAGCGGGACGAGCAGGAGAAAATAAGCAATGGAAAACATAGCACTGGATGTCATACAGAGAGCTGCCCCTTTCTCACATGATGATGCTTGACCATATTTACAGCTTATTCAGGCTTGCCCGCATCTATTCATCACTTATTCTCACATTCAATGAAGAGAAAACCATATTGACAAATCGTCATTTTCTCGCTAAAATGAATGACATTCAGTCATTTAAGGTCGGTGATGATATGTCGAAACGAGAAAAGATTATGCTTGCTGCGATTGATGCGTTTAAAGAAAAAGGAATCGAAAAGACGACCATTTCGGATATTGTGAAAGCAGCAGGAGTAGCGCAAGGAACATTTTATTTATATTTTCCTTCAAAGCTTTCCGTCATGCCTGCTATCGCAGAACATCTTATCGCACAGATGGTGCCTGCAATTGAAAAGGAATTAACTCAGCATGCAGATGTCCTCGATCAAGCAGATGCGCTTGTTGAATTCATTTTTGCTTTTACTAGACAATACCGTGATGTCCTTGCCCTGACCTACTCAGGCTTAGCCGCCACCGAGCATTTAAAGGAATGGGAAGATATTTATGAGCCGATCTACAAATGGGTCGCTGCTTTTCTAGAAAAAGCAAAGCAGGACAAAAGGGTCCGTGCGAATTTGAACTGTCAATATGCAGCCAAATTCATTATCGGTTTACTCGAATCGTCTGCTGAGCAAATGTACTTGTTTACCGAAACAGATACAGAAGAGGTTCTGATTCAAAAGCGAGAGGTGAAGCAATTTCTTCTTTACGCACTTGGCATAGAGACACCTTAACTTAACAGCACTTGCTGTACACAGCGTGTAGACAAACCCTCGCATTCTTTGTCAGTTCTGCGCGCTGGTGCTCACGAATGTCAAATTCGCTCCGCAAAAGTAGCCGTCCTTTCTAGACTTCAAAGGTTTTCTATCACGCTGAAAAGAAGACAAAGGGCTAAAATAAAGTTCATTTTAGCCCTTTGTCGACAATCTTAGTACAGCACTTGCTGTACGCTCTTTTTTGGCTTTAAAATGACGAATCGTCAGTTTTGAGTTTTAGGAGGAAATACAATGAAAAAAAGCTGGATGTATGTTGCACTCACTTGTTTATTCGAATTACTTTGGGTGTTTGGTTTAAATAGAGCTGATGCTGTGTGGGAATGGGCGATCATTATCTGTCTGATCCCAGTTGATTTTTATTTTTTAATGAAGGCCTGCGAGAAACTGCCGACAGGGACCGTGTATGCCGTGTTTGCCGGAGTTGGAACGATAGGTACATCTTTGATGGATTATGCGCTGTTCGGCGGTTCGTTTTCATTAGAAAAGCTCTTATTTATGGGAATTTTAATTCTCGGGATTATTGGACTGAAAGTGTCTGATGGAGATGCACATGAGCAGAAAGGAGAAGCGGTATAAATGGGCTGGTTTTTTGTACTGTTGGCCTCTGCCTGCGAAATCGGCGGAACCATTGGCCTCAATATGTTTAGTAAGAAAAAGCAAATCACGACAGGCATTTTATTTGTCGGCGGGTTTGCGTTATCCTTTTTGTTTTTATACGCCTCGTTCTCGTCCGTTCAAGTATCCGTCGCCTATACGGTCTGGATTGGACTTGGAACGGCGGGCTCTGTCTTGTTTAATATGATTCTATTTAAAGAGCCGAAAAACATGATTCGTATTCTCAGCTTGCTGCTGATTGTGATTGGTGTGGTTGGGCTGAAGTTGTTTGCATAATTAAATAACAAAAAAGGAAGGGAGTTAAAGCCCTTCCTTTTTTGTTTCTCATTCAATGGGTATCTTGCTGCTCGAGCAAGAGATCCATTGCGTAAATCGATTCGCCTTTTTCATCTAATAAAAAGTACACAATCAAAGGCTCTCCAAAAACGGCTGTTTGCTGCGTGAACAAGACACAGGTGAATTTTTCGATACCAAATGGTAGCTTTCTTTTTAATATAGGATGAAGAATAGGCGAAGCCCGAATTGTATCTACATCAACATCCCAACGTTCGTTTTTTAAAGTTGGATATTGCTCTGATAACAATTGGTGTAACATATCGGTCGTGAGCGCTGCTTTTCCATCGGCTCCATCATTTATTATGTTGGTGTTATACATCCGACGGTTGCTTACCCTTTGAAGCATTGATTCGTATTCCTTTTAAGACAAAGCGTTTCTGACCATCAAGTGTACAAGTGATCAATGTCAGTTCATTTTCCCCGCGATCCTTTAGTACATCCACATCCGTCGGTTCTATCGTGGCTGAGCTGACAATTTTATATTCGTATGATTCTGCTTGATGATGTAAGACAACTTTTTCTCCTTTAGGCACCTCTGGCAGCTGCCGGAAAAGCCGGTCGCCTCTATACCCTCTATGCCCTGCAATCGTGAAATTCCCTTCACCTGGCATTTGATGAGATTTAATTTGAGTCAGTGCTATACCTAAATTTTCTTTTGATGTAACAGGAAGTACTTTTTCGTTTAAATCAATTGACGGGATCTCTAGCTCCATCACATCTCGCAGGTCTTCTTCTGACACAGTTAAATGTGGAATAGAAGAAAGGGCATCACTGTCATTTTCTTCAATCATCTTTAATGCCTGTTCCAATGCTGCTGTCTCTTGAGACGTTCGCCACTCATATATAAAAGGAACAGATATGAGCATTAGTCCTGCGACCACCAAAAAGCTGCCTAATAAGGTTCTTTTTTTCATCTATACACTCGTTCCTTCCTTTTACTGAATGGTTCTTCTTCTGACAACAAGAAGAACAGTTCCAGAAGCTGCTAGTAACATCCCTGCATACATCAAGTAACGCAGCCATTCTTCTCCAGTCTTTGGCAGCTCACCGTTTGAGTCATGAGGCGGATGTTGATCCCCTTTATCTGAAGCTGGAGGATTCGTGTGGTCCTCTTCATTCTTCACTGGTGCATTTTTTACAATCATTGTCTTGATGTCCTCTTCGCCCATTTGAATTGTAAAAGCGAGAGGTTTCTTTAACGCTACATAACCATCTGGAGCTTTCGTCTCTGTGAGTAGATACTCTCCAGGTTTAAGCCCTTTGACAATGGCTTCTCCGTCTTTTCCTGTTGTCACAGATTTTATGGTTTTCCCGGCTTTTGTACGAATGTCAAAGGCTGCCCCTTTTAAGGTTCTATCTGTCTGCTGGTCTACCTTTATGATACGCAGACTTCCTAAGATCAAATGATTCTTCGCTGTTAATTGAAGCGGCTTCTGCTGATTTTTCTCAATCGTAAACAGGATCGGCTGATGATCCAATTGATAGCCATGAGGTGCTTTCGTTTCAACGAATTGATATTCTCCCGGTTTTAGATCGTTGATGAGAAGCTTTCCTTTTTGATTCGTTACAAGTGATTTCTTCAACGTTTTCCCTTCTTTACTTAGAAGAGCAAACTCTGCATTTTCCAGCGTATGTCCTTCATCATCCACTTTGGTCAGTTCCACTGCTCCCGGCGTCAGCTTATTAATCATTTCTACTTTGGCTGGTTTGTCTTGACCCAATCGAATCGTAAAGGTGACAGGTGTCTGATCCAGTTCATAGCCGGCAATGCTTGCTGTTTCGACAAATTGATAGGTTCCTGGCTTCAGTTGATCGACTGTTAGTTGACCGTTTTTATCTGTCTTTAAGTCTTTCTTTATACGTTGATCGTGCTCATCAAACAGATCGAAGGTCACTCCTTTGAGCAACTGACCATCTTCGCCTTTTTTCTGAAGCTGTACAGCACTTGTCGTCCGAATATTTTCTTTTGTCACTTTCACCAGTTGTTTTGGATTGAAATCAATCTTAAAGTCTACTGGTTCTGCATCAAGTTTATGTCCAAAAGGAGCCTTCGTTTCAACCAATTGGTAAGCGCCTGGTTTCAAATCGTTGACAGTGATAATGCCTTTCTCGTTGGTTGTTAAACCTGACATCAATTCTTTTCCATCTTCATTGAAAAGGGTAAATTCTGCGCCTTTCAATCTTTCCTTTTCTTCCCCTATTTTTGTGAGTTCTACAGAACCTTTCTTGAGCTGATTGATTACCTCCACTTGAATCAACTCTTTTTGACCTAATTCAACTTCAAAGACAAGTGGTTTCGTACTCAATTCATAGCCTTCAAGACTCTTTCTTTCAACAAATTGATAGGTTCCAGGTTTTAAACCTGTGAAGGTGATCTTTCCATCCTGATTGGTTGTAATCCCTTCTCCTCCTGCCACTATCTTTCCTTTGGCATCAGATAGGTCAAAGACAACTCCTTCTAATGATTTCCCATCTTCGCCTTTTTTGTGTAACAGCACTCCGCCTGTAGTGCGGCTGTTTTCTTTTGTCACACTGACCAGCTTCTCAGGGTTAAATGGAATAGCAAAAGTGACAGGTGTTTCGTCAAGCTCATGACCGAATGGAGCCTTCGTTTCAACAAACTGATACGTTCCAGGTTTCAGATCGTTGACGATGATCTTCCCGTTCTGATCAGTGACGAGACCTGTTTTTATCTCTTTTCCATTTGCATCTACAAGCTTAAATTCTGCTCCTTCAAGCACATCATCCTTTTCACCGAGCTTCGTGAGTTGGACAGATCCAGTTTTGAGATCATTGATCACTTTGATCTCTGCTGGTGTTTTTTGTGCGATTTCAATGGTAAAAGGATAAGGTTTATTTTTCTTTTGGTAACCATCAATACTCTCTGTCTCCACGAGCTGATATTTGCCCGGTTTGAGGTTGTCGACCAAAATCTTCCCATCTTCATCTGTTGTCAAATCTTTACGCACAACTTCGTCATTTTGATTCAGGATTTCAAATCGAACCCCTTGAAGTTTCTTGCCATCTTCCCCTTCTTTCATCACTTCTAATGCATTTGTTTCATATAGATTCTTTTTCGAAATGATGACCGGTTCCTTTGGATCAAGTGGTACTTCAAATTGGATTGGCGTTTCATCTAACACATAACCATCTGGTGCTTTTGTTTCAACGAGCTGATACGTACCCGGTCTTAGTTCATTTATCGTGATCTTGCCATTTTCTCCTGTGACAAGCGAGTTTTGCAGCTCTTGCCCATCTTTATCTAAGAGCTTGAATTGTGCACCTTCTAGTCTCTCTCCGCCTTCACCTATTTTGCTCAATTCAGCAGAGCCTTTGATGATGTCATTTACTGCAGTGACAGTCGTTGTTTCTGTTTGATTCTCTTTAATGGTGAACGGCCATTTTTGCTGATTTAATTGATAGCCTTTCGGTGCGTTTGTCTCCACAAAATAATAGGAACCTGGCTCAAGATGTTTGAAAAGAATTTCTCCTTTTTCGTCCGTTTTCAAGTGAGTTTGAACGGTCTCTCCAGATTCATTTTTCAGTTCAAATTCTGCATTCTCTAATGCCGCACCTGTCTCTTTGTCTTTTTTCGTGAACTTGACATGCTGGCGGATTTCTTGGTTCTGCACCGTCATGCTATTTCCTGTTTTCGCTTGATCTCCTGATTCGTAAGGCTGATCAATCGTGACATGGATCGGTTCCTTCGTTTTAATATAACCATCAGGTGCTTTCTCTTCTGTCACGATATAGTCACCATACAGAAGACGATCAAATCGAAGAGCTCCTTCTTCATCTGTTGCCTTTGTTCCAATGACGATACCGCTCGCAGCATCTGTCAGAGAAAAGCTTGCTCCTTTTAGCGCTTTTCCAGTACTCGCATCTACCTTTTTAACGGTTAAAGCACCAATCGATCCCGTGCCATCTCCCATACCAGCGGTGCGTTTTACAATAACGGAGGCTTCAGATTCCTTTTTGATTTCTTTTACATTTTCACCTCTAAACGTTACTTCGTTTTGAAGTGTACTTCCCACCTTATCTAAAATGAGAGATTGGTATTCTAAAATATATGGTCTTGTGATTTCTTCTTTAAATTTGATTTGAAAAGAATCTGGATCGAATTCAAGGTCTAGCTCATAATCTTTCCCTTTTTCAAGCTCATCCTTTTTGGTCACTTGCCCCTTTTCATCTATTGTCGTCGAATAGAGATGAAATGAGTTTTCTATTATGGCTTGGTTACTGCTCGGATGGTCTATAATCGTCGCATCTTGGACTGTTGATTGACCAAAATTGATATTCAGTTTCCAATCAATGACTTTTCCTTGCTGATTTCCTGATTTACTCGTGTATTTCCCCCCATTTGGAATGGACACCACTGCATTCACATCAGATTCTTTTGTCTGTCCATCATAAAGGGTCGCTTTATTTTCGTAGGTTTTCTGTACTAAATCCATTCCTTCAACACTTGTTTGATACGTGATTTTGTATGGGGAATCAATGGCTTTTTTGAAAGTCACTTCGAAGCCTGTTTCTCCCTTTTCATTTTCAAGGAATTTGATGTCATAATGTTCTTTCGCTAATACCTCTTTTTCTTCCGCACCATTTTCCCCGCCTTGTAAATCAAGCGAGTAGACGGTGATTGAATCTTTAAGCAAACGCTGATTTCCTTGAATGAAATCCTCGATTTTCGCCTCTTCTAAATGTTTCAAGTTATAGTTCACACCGATATTCCATGTGATCTCTTTTTTCTTTGCATCATAAGTTCCGTTCTTAAAACCATTTGACTGCGTATATGTGTCAGGCGTGAAGACAGATTGATTTTCCTTCGTCAAATCCTTGCCATCTTCATTTACCCATTCAAGCTTTACATGATTACGCAGATTTTTTTGGTCTTTATCTGCTCTTTTTTCATAATCAAAAGACGTTGTATATGTGACGGTATGTTCTGTCTTTATTTCTTTCGTAAATTGAATATCAAATCCATTTGCATGTTCAACGATTTGATAATCTGTGCCTTCTTCAAGCACTGTATTACCTGTCGTCACTTTTAAACTATCTTTTTGCAGCGTCAATCCTTCGTTTGTAAACGTATCTTTTAATATCACATTGTTCATGGTTTGTTGATCTTTGTTGAAGATGATACGCCATGGAATGGTCTTGTTCTTGTAATTCGGTGTTCCATGATTTTTCGTTAGGATTTGCTGGTCAATTCTTTGCTTCCCTTGTTTGCTCTCTTTGCCAGCTGTTACCGTATTGATAATCTCTTCAGCTTCAAAAATCCGCTCGGTTGCTTTTGTTTGATAGGTGATGAGATAAGCTGATTGAATATCTTGATTGAATTGCAAGGTAAACCCGTTTTGTTCATCCTTTTTTTGAGGTTGAACCAAATAATTTTCAAACGCTTTTGTTCCTGATTCTTTGCCATTTTGATCGATTGTGACTTCTTTAACTTGAATGGAATCAGATATCAGCGCCTGTGTGCCATTAAAGAAGTCTTCTAATAAAGCATCCTTTTCGGCAATCTTTTTTTCGTTATAGTTATAACGAATTTCCCAAGTGATCGTTTGTGTGACTGGATCGTAGTGGGCGGCTTTTTTATTTAATGGACTGCCTCTTGTCACATTCACTGTTCCTTCTGCTGAACTAATCACTTTATCAGCAGAGACAAGGGACGCTTTATTACGAAACGCAGACTGATCTTGATTCGTAATGTCCGTTTCATACATTAAACGGTAAGCTAGATGCACATCATCTTTAAATTCAATCGTGAAATCTTGACCATCTGCTGTTTGGCCAATTGTGTAGTGGTTTTCGTCAAGCTGCTGACCAATCGATGTTTCACCATTTAGCTTTGTATCAATACGATAAAGCTTAATTGAATCTTTTTTCAACGCTTGACCTTCTTGAATCGGATCTAATAGCTTCGCTTGTTTGATATCTTCTAAGTCCATATTAAAATCTACTGTCCATTGAATGGTTTCAGCATTGTAAGATCGATTTGGTTCTCCCTTTTTAGAGACATTTGGACCATTTGGAATGTATTGAATCGGAATTGATACCGTATCCTTGCCTTCAATCGGGGTAATGACCACTTCTTTTTCTTCAGTAATGACAGTTTTTTTATCTAATTGCGTCCACACTTGAAGTGTTCCATGAATATTTGAATATTGTTTAATAAAATCAGTGAATTCGATGGAGGCATTTCCGCTTTCATCTACAGAAAAATAACCAATGGTTGCCTGATTAAATTTCATCTCGAGACGATCGATTTTTTCGTAAATCACTAATTCCTCTGGAACCTTGAAATGGAATTCATCCCCGCCATTATAGCTATGACCATTTGGAATCGCCCACTCATAGTTAATGGAAATAAGCGAGTTGATATCAGGTTTCTCAACTGAATTTCCTTCCTGATCTTCAAATATTAATTTCGCATCAGTGAGGAGATTTTCTTGTATCTGCATTTGTTTTGAAACACTTTGCAGGCCTGCACGCTTAGACACGCTCACTTTGTTCTTTAGTAATTCTTCTTCATCATTTTGTTTCGTTTGAGCGGCTTCTTGATTGTTAGAAGCTTTATCTTTCTCAGATGAGGTTGAGTCATCTTTTGGGAGACTTTCTTCACCCTCATTTTGCTTTGTTTTCTCTTCTTGCTCAGCTATACTGGTGACATCGATGTCAATTGATCCTTCTAAATTTGGATCGATCTCAACATCTTCTTTAAATTTCACCGTCACTTCATTTTGTTTTGAAACAGTATACTCGCCAACAGGTATGTCACCCACAGTAATGGGTTCCTTCTGCTCCTTCTCTACCTGGATGGCTGAAGGAAGAGAAAGTACATACGGGTATTGCTTTTTTAGATCAATTCCTTTTATAGACCAATGCACAGTGGCCTTTCTTACTTGCTGATCTTCCATGCTTGATAACTTATTGCCTTCGCTATCAGCGAACTCAATATCCCCATAAATGTTTTCTTGAATGTCTTTTGCTTGTGCCCCTGCTAAAGGCAAGACTCCTAATATACTAGACTGTATGACTAGCACGGTGATGAGTGCCAGCGACAATATTCTTTTCAATACATCCACCCTTTTCTTAAATTAATTTTCAACACGATAAAAAAATCATTTATTTACTGTCCGATCAATCACTCCGCTTCTGATCAAATATTTTTTTAAAAAATTGCACCTTAAGACCCTATGAATAAAATGAGTTGATCAATCATGAGCTTGAAAGGTCTTCATGAGTAGTGGATTGAGTAACTGGATTGGGGTCTATAGAAATGGGGAATAGTGAGAGGATCGTGAAAAGATTAAATGTGAATTTTTATATTTATACTGGAATTAATAATAAACGATGTGTACATGCATATATAAGCATGTATTCACATATGGTTCGTTCATATGAAACAAGCTTGTATCATATCGTATGTAAGGTGAGTCAGTTCAGCATTATATAAATCGCATTCCTTTCTACTCCCTTTCATATGGTAATCAAAAAGCTGCTGCTTTTTATTCTTACATTTACCGTTTCAACAGCAAAAAAATAAACTTAAATATCTAAAATGATCCATTTTTATAGGATTCATGGCTTACTTATCACCTTTTAAAAGAAATATATGGAGAATCAGGGAATAACATTTGTTTTCGTCTAATTTTTTTCTCTTTTATCATGAAAAGTGAAGACAAAACGATTTAGCCTAAACATTAAAATCATTTTATGCCTATTTAGAAAATCAAATGTTCTTTAAGTGAACTTCATCATATAGAGGCAAGCCAAGGGAAGGAGTTAGTTGTTTAATGGAGCTCATTGATAATAAATCAAAGAGATGGATAAAAATTTTAAAACTGCTTGTATCAAAAAATAAGTGGTGGAGCCTTCAAGAGATATCGAATGAAAATATCGGCTCGGTTCGTGCGATTCAAAGCGATTTAGAACAAATGAAATCGTTCCAAACAGAGAATGGAGAGCCGTTAATCCACATAAAGCCAAGACAAGGCATATCCATTTGTTATACGGAGACGATTCGAGTGGACTACTATATCAAGGAAATTCTAAAAAATACGATTGAAATTCGATTGATTGATGGCATTTTTCTTGAAGAAAACAGGTCTTTCTATGAATGGATGGAAACGCTTAATATCAGTAGATCCACATTGTATAACACCATTCATAAAATCAATTCGCTTCTTATCTCGTATGACATTGAGTTACGACCAGATAGTATGCAGTTCCATGGAAATGAGAAGGAGATTCGTCAATTTCTTGTGGAATTTTTGTTTGAAGTGTATGGAAGCAGGCTTTGGCCATTCGATGATATTCAAAAGCAAGATGCAGTTGATTTTTTACAAAAGCTATTTCAGGTGCTCGAAGTCAATCTACCTGATGTGGCTATAGATAAATTTTGCCTATGGCTCGCCGTTTCCATACATCGAGTGAGGAAAAATTTTACAATACGACGCAATTATAGGTACTCAATGGATAAGGAAAAACAAACAGCTACAGCTAAAGGTATCTATAAACAAATCAAAAACTTGGAAGAACACGTTTGCCAAATGACAAAGGACACTTTTGGTGTTACGTTGGATCGTCACGAATTTGTCTTTTTACTATTGATTGAACCAGCTATTGGCCATTATAAATCAATTGAAACTGTCGAAGAAAAATTGACGTTCTTTCAATCGCATACACCACACCTCTTCGAAGCCATTCATTCCTTTATCAATCAATTGGAGTTGATTTTTCATCAAGAGGTGGCTAATCGCAAGGTGATGACACTGATTCTTCTCCAATATTATGTGTATTCTAGGGAAATTACCGTAAGAGATGGATTCCTTTTCAAAAAGAAATCGAGGTATTTATCAGAGGTAAAAAAACAGCTTCCGTACTTCTATTCGAGGATTACTCATATCATCCAAGAGTTAAAAACAGACGATATACTTGCTTCTTTTGTGAAAAATGAACGAGAATTGATTCGTATCATTACTTCTAACTGGAGGGGGCTTGTTCATTTGGAAATGGATCGGAGAAACGTGTTGAACATTTTTGTCATTTCAACATTAGGTTATAATCATAGTTTGTTTATTGCGGATTTAATTAAATTAAGATTGCCTCCTCTCATTCATATTTTCACAAGTCCAGAAAATACATTAAATGAACTGACAATGGATCGACTTGGGATTGATATGATTGTGACCGATACTGAACTTCCTAATCAATTAGGACGGTCTACGCTGCTGATCAGCTCTTTTCCAACAAAGAAAGAAGTGGACAACTTGCACTCAAGATTGGTTGATATGACAAACTAATATTCATAAGAAAAGCTGCTGAGGAGCTCTCAAGCAGCTTTTTTGCTTCTGTATTAATGAAGTGCTATTTGTTCATTCATCAAATCAATGGCGTAAAGCGATTGCTCATATTCATCTAATAGAAGATAGACTTTGAGCGGTGCAGCGGTTTGATCTGTCTGCTGCGTGAATAGGACACAAGTGAATTTTTCGATTCCTTCTGGCAGCTTGCTTTTCAGAAAAGGATGAAGAATAGGAGAGATTCGAAGGGTATCAACATCTTTTAGCCAAAGCTCATCTTGTAACGCAGGATAATGGTCAACCAAAAACTGACGAAACACTTCCAATGTACTCAAGGTAGATATCCTCACTTTCTTCTATTTATGGCTTTAAGCTTACCTAAAAACAAACATGTTCAACTCATCCTATGATCTCAGTCCGCCTATTTTCGCATACTACTAGAGACACAATGTCATTTTTATTCTAAAAGGATTGTAGATCAACTTTACTGCAATGGGTTTTCAATATGTATGACGTTTACTATATGAAATACGAATTCCAACCGATGGACCTATGATCATATTCTTATCTGTTTCTTTCGTGATGAAATGACAACTTCCTTCTACAAAATTCCATTTTTATTCAAAAAAGAGGAAGATGAGATAAAAAAGAACAGCTGCTCACTGTTCTTTTAGAAGTTATGAAAGGTCTTTCAAAGAGAAAACTTCGCCGCTTACTGCATCAACGCCATCATGACAATCGAGCTTGCCGCATAAAACATATTGTTTTTGCACATCGTCATAGACGTAGATGGGTGTAAGTTCGAGGCGTTCTCTCAATGTTTCATAGGCTTCTTTCTGAGGTATGGTGATTTTACTAGTTGTTTGAGATGGATTGAGTATCCCGCATACTTGAAACATCTCTTTTTTATCTATGTAATTAACGGCTTCAAAAGTGCTGGCATCAATAAAGACTTTGATCTTATCCATAAAATCACAGCCTTCTTGCTCATTCGTTTTTAATATCGCTTCGATGTAGCCATGGTCGCGGTGGAGTGTTTTTAGCACCCACTTCCCTGTATCCTTTGAATATTTTTGCGCCAAAAAGGTTCGAACCGCTTTGATACACGCAGCTTGCTCTTCTTTTGAGATCGGGAATGTATCTGGCGAAGGCTCCAGTGAGAAGGCTTGTTCAGCAGTAATGTCCTCGTTTATATCGATTTCCTTTTTTTCAAAGGCTTTGTTTAACGGTTCATTCCACTTCATGACCTGATGCATATGTATACTATTCGTTTCTTCACGCCCAATTTCAAATGGTATCGTTCCTGTTCCATCGTTCTTGACATAAATTTCTTCTAACGCATATATAGGGCGGATTCGATTCTGCTCGAAGAATGGCCAATCAAACCGCTGCACTTGCTGCTGGGCTAAATCCTCGATCCTATCAATGGAAAGCACATATTCTTCAGTTTTTAGTAGTTTTTTTGCCATAAATGGCCCTCGATGTATATAGTGAATGAGCTGCCCATGTTCATCCCATTTCACTTCGATTCTGCCTGAAGGCGTCACCTTCATACCATCTATTGCTTCTTCGAAAAAAAGTTCCCCTTTCTCCTTTTGATGCATGTGAAAGTGCTCGCCATAGACCAACCCTGTTTCTTGTTCGATCCATTGAATGACATGAGCTGGATAAGGCCTCTTAAATGTGACACCATTCTTCGCGAAGGTTTTGTCCATGACAAAAATGACCGTTTCAACCTGGCCTGTATTCAAGTTCACGTCAATCACAGCTGTGCCGTCCGGGTTTAGATCATCGTCCTCGGGTTCAGTTTCATGAGAGGGAAACCATTCCATATTCAATGTATAAACCGTTTCATTGAACATATTGACGTAGCGATGAAAACTGTGTCTTTTTAAATAGTAAAGATCTAAGCCAAATTTCGCCTTTGTCTGATCGATCAGTTGTTGAATGTTTGCATTCATTTGTTTCACCTCAAAATGGTTTTGTTTTATGGAAGAAGAAAGGTGACAATAAAGCCGACTATGATGATCGCTGATAATAATCCTAAAACCAATGACATCATGTTTGATTCCTTTGTGAAGCCTTTTAATTCACCTTCAGTCGATCGGTCGATTTTTCTAAAGCGATAAAGCATGCTTAAATTAATAAGGGCTAGAGTTACAAATAATAAGAAAAGTAAAAGTATAGGTTGTATGTTTAAGAATGGATTCGTTACATCTTGGAAACTAAATGACTGGAGAAACATCAGACCACTCAATACCACTCTCGAAATATTTTCTGACCTTTTTTCTTTCTCCCACTCTTTCCCCAATTTTTCTTTTTCATAAATGGCTATCTGCTCAAAAATAGGAATAAAAGACTTTGTTGATCCTTTTTTAATAAAACCATAAATACTTAGAAAGAGCATGATAATTCCTAAACAAAGAAAGAAATGTGTAAATCGAATGTCAAACATTTGAAACAAGATAAAAAAAGCGACGATCATGATGCAGACTATTAAATTAGAGACAGCTATTTGTTTTGTCCTCATCTTTTTCAGTGCAGCTTGTTCCATGTAATACTCCTCTCCGTTTCGAAGATTTCTGTTGAACGCTCTATCTCTATTACGGTTTTAACGAAAAAATGTTTCAATATTTTCCCTTTCCATTGCAGAAATGGAAAGGGAAAGACACCCATCATTCAATGGACGTCTCATACTTCGTAATGAAATCCTTACATCATTTCTTGAGCTGCCGATCTGTCTTTTATTTGCTGAGCTGCCATGTGTTTAAAGTTCTCAATAGACAGCTCCTTTGACGTCTTTTCTCCGTGCTGTCTAATATTTAGTGATTTTTCTTGCCTTTCTTTATCACCGATGACCGCGATATAAGGGATTTTTTGCATTTGTGCTTCTCTCATTTTATAGCCGAGCTTTTCATCCCGCTCATCAATTGTGACCCTAATTTCGATACTTCTTAATTGCTGCTGCACCTCTAAGCAGTAATCAAGGTGAACAGTTGAGACAGGGATGATTTGTACTTGTACTGGTGCTAGCCATAATGGGAAAGCGCCCGCAAAATGCTCGATGAGAATACCTAGGAAACGATCTAGAGAACCAAAAATGGCACTGTGAATCACAACTGGCCGTATCTTTTCATTTTTTTCGTTGATATATGTTAAATCAAATTTCTCTGGCATTTGGAAATCCAGCTGAATTGTGGCGCACTGATGGCTCCGCTGCAAGGCATCTTTAATATGAAAATCGATCTTTGGACCATAAAATGCGCCATCTCCTTCATTTAGCTGGTAGTCGACCTTTAGACGATCAAGCACATTTTTTAGCGCTGTTTCGGATATATCCCAAATAGCGTCATCCCCTAAGGCTTTTTCTGGACGAGTGGATAGCTCGACTGAATACTCAAATCCAAATGTCCGATACACATGATCAACTAATTGAAAAATCCGTTTGATTTCAGATTCGATTTGATCTTCTCTTAAAAAAATATGGGCATCATCTTGGCAAAATGTTCTGACCCTGAACAATCCGTTTAACGCTCCGCTAAATTCATGACGATGCACCTGACCAAACTCAGCCATTCTAATCGGAAGGTCTCTGTATGAATATAAGTTGTTTTTGAACATAAGCATGTGCCCTGGACAGTTCATCGGTTTTAAAGCAAAGCTTGTATGGTCTACTTCTGAGAAATACATATTTTCATGATAATGATCCCAGTGCCCTGACTTTTCCCAAAGCTCTTGGTTCATCATAAACGGTGTACTCACTTCTTCGTATTGCGCTTTGCCTCGCACTTCTCTTGAAAAGGCCATTAATTCATTTCTGACAATCTGACCTTTTGGTAAATAAAACGGCATACCTGGCGCTTCTTCTGAAAACATAAAGAGAGATAACTGTTTCCCTAATTTCCGGTGATCACGTTTATTCGCTTCTTCCATGAAATGAAGATACTCAGCGAGATGATTTGGATGTTGAAACGCCACACCATACACTCGCTGCAATACATCCTGATTGCTGTCTCCCCGCCAATAAGCCCCTGCAACACGTGTTAGTTTAAATGACTTTACGTACCCTGTAGAAGGTACATGCGGCCCGCGGCATAAATCTACAAATTCTCCTTGCTGATAAACCGTGATGGCTTCTTGAGAGGGTAAACCTTTTAAAATATCCAGCTTATATGGATCATGTGCAAACAGCGCTTCAGCTTCTTTGTAAGGGACCTCTTTTCTTTGGATAGGATGATTCTCATTTATGATGTTTTTCATCTCTTTTTCAATTTCTGCTAAATCCTCTACGCTTAATGATTGATTGAGCTTCATATCATAGTAAAATCCATTTTCAATGACCGGTCCGATCCCCAGTGTGACATTGTCATATAACCTTTTCACAGCCTGGGCTAATACGTGTGCAGCTGTATGGCGCATCACTTCAAGCCCTTCTTTTGAATCTAGTGTGACAATAGACAGCCGAGCATCGCTGTTTAGCTTTTCACTTAAATCAACCATTTGATCATTGATCTTACCCGCCACTGCTTTTTTTCTTAAGCTCGGACTAATATGGGAGGCAACATCTGCGACAGTCGTACATGCGGGAAACTCCTTTATCTTTCCATCGGGAAATTGAATCTTCACCATGTTTTCTCTCATAACCGACACACCTTTCCTATTTTTTGAAATAAAAAAACACACCCATCCCGCGTAAAGGGACGAATGTGTAATCCGTGGTTCCACCCAAATTCCCATAACGCGTATTCGCTTTATGGCTCTGGTGCCGTAACGTGGCATTGACGGTATTGGATACTGTGATTTCCCCAATACAGCTCAAAGGTGGTAAGACAGCATTTCTGCGTTAGGAAGATTTCAGCGTGACTTCCCTCTCTGGTAACCGATAAAAGCTGCTCATGTCCTTTTCAAAGCAATAATCCTATATGAGTGTACAAAAAAACACACCCATCCCTCATAAAGGGACGAATGTGATATCCGTGGTTCCACCCAAATTCCCATAACGCGTATTCGCTTTATGGCTCTGGTGCCGTAACGTGGCGTAGACGATATTGGATACTGTGATTTCCCCAATACAGCTCAAAGGTGGTAAGACAACTTTTCTGTGTTAGGAAGATTTCAGCGTGACTTCCCTCTCTGGTAACCAGTAAAAATTGCTCATGTCCTTTTCTTTGCTTTTAATTTCTCCATATCTTACATGATGATGATGGATTGTGTAAAGGATTATTTTGTGCAGTGATAAGAAAATTCATTCTTTAAATGTAATATTGCGCGTATTCACTTGGGCTGTATTCAATTTGAAACGCAGGAGATAAGGCTCGTTTCACTTCTTCAGTGATACGCTCTCCTTCTTGATTGAACTTCCTTTCCATGTCTACACCATTTGGCAGCAAATCATCGGTTTCTTCGTCAAACCAGCGGCCATACTGTATGTTCCAATTCCATATCTTTGAGAAAAGAGGATCACTCATTGGTACATCATCTCTTTCTAAATGACATTCGCAATACCCACACTGAAAAGGTTCACCGTAATCTCCTTCAATTTTCACAAAGGGATGATCCTTATACTCTCGACAGCACACCCATTTCTTTAAGTGCTGACCAAACTCTGTCAATTTAATTGAGTAATAACGCATGGAAGTTAGTTTACCTTTCATATTAAAAATCTCTTGATCAATTAATTTCTTGATTCGATATTCAATAAAATCATCGCCGATATACTGATCTAAATGACCAATGACTTCTCCTATTAAACGTGGAGTTACAATGTACTCGTCTTCTGGCGCGGACTGATGAAGCCGCTTAGCCATTTTCACTAAATAAGCATCAAATTCATCTTCTGGTACGCTGATCGCTTGTCCTTTTTTCCATATCCGCAGCGTATGATTTTTTTTAGCAAATGAAAGCCATTCGTTTTGTAATCTTTCTCTTTCTTCTGTTGACACTGTGTGAATGTGCTGTTTACTTCTGTACAAAACCTTCAATTTTTCTGATGTGATTTCCCCGGAATGTCGAATATCCATTCGTCTTGTATTTGTATTGAACAGCTGGTCAAATGCTGTCGTTGTATTGATTACAGACAATTCTATGCTTTTCTCTTTTAATAAATAGACGGCATATCGTAAGCCAATTTGCTCATGTGCATTACTGCCTGCCCAGATGAGAATACGACTGCCTGCTTTTATCTCTTTTATTTGTTGAAGCATTTTGTGCTGATCGTTGACCATGTCATCAAAATGGCCAAATTCGTTTGACATCACGTTACGCAGCCACTCTATACGGTTCGCTTGTCCTTTATGTTCGTGTAATTGTAGAAGTGGCCCAATTGAATAAATATCATTAAAAGCGATGATATCATCTATTTGATTTTGCTTCATTTCACGTATTGCTTGTTTTAAACTACCGGCAGCTGCCGCCCCAAATATGATATGTATCATCATCCGTCTCCCTTTATCTTACAGTTTATTTCATCTTCACCTATTCATGGTTGTTGCGTCAATTCTATTGAGTCAATTTCATTCAAAAGTATGACAATAAGATGATCAGGTATTTACAGAAGTAATAAAGCAGAACTAAAGAGATAAGAATTTTTATAAAAAAACCCTACGAAACTGGGCCAAGGAACTACCCGAAATAAGTAGTTCCCACAATAAAAAACTGAATATGTTACCTTCCTTGCCCCATCACCTTCAAACTCTTCTGCTGAGAGATTCGGTCAAACGCGACCATCAAGATGGTCATGAGTAAAGCAAGAAGAACCGTTCCAGCGCTGATCCAGCTCAGGTGCAGTATAGATGTCCTGCTCAATACAAGCCCTCCTAACCCCGAGCCTAAAGCAAATCCGAATTGAATAAACGAAGTATTGACACTTAATGCGATATCAGGAGATTTGGGTACAAGTGTGACGAGATACAGCTGCTGAGCTGGCGATGTGCTCCATGTAGCAATCATCCATATCATGATAACCGCCACCATGACCACGAGATTTCCTGTCACAAATGCTAGCAGCATCAGCATGATGATTTGTAGAATAATTCCGGAGAAAATCGTGAATGTTGGGCCTTTTTTATCTGCTGCAACCCCTCCAAGACTGGAGCCCAAAAAGCTGCATATTCCCGCTAGTAATAAAATGCCACTGATTTCTGTGATGCTAAGGTTTGCTGATTCTTGCAGGAAGGGCGTTAAATAGGTAAATAAAGTGGAATATCCGCCTACATAAAAGAGTGTAACTGCCACTGCAAGCAAAATTCTCTTATCTTTTAATATCGATAATTGCATACCTAGCGTCACCGGTTCTTGTTCTTTCATAGAAGGTATGCGCCTATACACAACTATCAGCGGAATGAGCGTGATCACTCCAATGGCTGCAAATAATGCTTTCCATCCAATCATGCTGCTTAGAAATGTCCCGATTGGCACACCTAAAACTAAGGAACTGCTTAATCCCATTAAAATGATGCCAATCGCTGTTCCTCTTTTTTCTCGTTCGACAAGACGAGTGGCCACTGCCATTGCCACCACAATGGCCGTCCCCCCACTAATTCCTTGTAAAACCCTAGTCATCAGCACCATTTCAAACGAATGGCTGAAACTTGTGATGATATTACTTAAAGTAAAAATGATCAGCATCCATGACAATATTTTTCTGCGGTCGATATTGATGGTCAGTGCAATGACAATCGGCGCGCCGATTGCTGCTGAGAGCGCTAATGATGTGACCAATAAACCAGCAGCTGACGTCGTGACCTGTAAATCATCTGCGACCATTTGAATAATTCCTGTAATGATATATTCGATTGTTCCGATTAAAAAGGCTGCTAAAGCAAGTAAATAGACAACGGCTTTATTTTTCATCGTGGCTTTTCTCCTTTGGACAATGTTTACGTTTTAGACTTTGAAAAATTATTCTTGAATGGGAATTTGAATTTCAATGAGTCTGCCATCTTCATTTTCAGCCAACGGGTAATAAATCTCTCGGCCCGGCTGATCTTCTTTCACGTGGTATCCGTTATTTTCGATCCATGTCGCCAGATCAACACAAGCAGTTTGTGCAAATGGAGAATCTGAATGAAATAAGAGCGTCGCCATGGTTTCTTCAGCTGGTAACGTACGCATCGTGATACCCTGAGGCAGAGAGCCCCTTAGCGCTTTCGCGGAATACCCAACCTCAAATTCGAACTCACTTTCTTGAGCAAGTGATTCCCTCCACAGCACGATTTGCGGCTCAGAGTTCAATTCTTGCGGATGTTTATGTAACAAATGATGAAACGTTTGAAAGAATGTTGGAATTTCGTCAACAGTTCCATGGGATTGAAAAGACATGATGCGTTTGCTTTCAACCGATTTGATGATGACCTCCTGCTCTTTTTCAACACACCCCTCTCGTTTGATGAGGTGCATCCGCTCCTTAATACGCGCTAATTTCTGTTGTTCTCTCTCGATCAATTGCTGAATCTCACTCTCTTTCAAGAGAAACATGCCCTGAATCTGGTCGACAGAAATATCTTCACGAAGAAGCTGCCCCATTTGCTTTAACGTAAAACCTAATTCCTTGTACAGAAAAATTCGATTAACCTCAAGCAGCTGTTCAGCTGAGTAATACCGGTATCCGGAATCTTGATCGATCTGCTTAGGCTTTAATAAATCAATCTGGTCATAATACCTTAAGGTTTTGACAGGGACTTTACTTAACATAGAAAAATCACCGATTTTGAACATCCTGCATCTCCTCCGTTTTGTTGATCTGATCAAAGTATAAACCTTTCAGTAAAGGGGAAAGTCAACAGAAGAATTTAGAATACAATTTATTGCATATAAAAAGCCCTATTTCAAATAGGGCTCGTTGTTTGTTTTATCCTCAAGAATTTGTTTAGCCGACTCTAGTGCTGAAGCTGCTTTAGGCCATCCGATATAAAAACTAAGATGAGTGATGACTTCAATCAATTCGTTCTTCGTGACACCATTTTCTTTGGCAAGATGTAAATGGTATTCCAGCTGATTCAGGCTGCCCGTACTTACTAAGGCTGAGACTGTAATCATACTGCGATCTCTAAGAGAAAGTTCCTCTCTTCTCCACAAATCTCCAAAGAGAACTTTTTCTGAGTACTCAACAAATGCTGGGGCAAAATCTCCGAGAGTGAATTTTACAGTTGGCTTGATTGGTTGATGCATAGCTATTTCCCCTTTCATTCGTTCTGTTACTTGATCATCTGCGCAAGTCCTTCTCCAAAGGACCAATTCTCCAAGCCTGTCTCGATCAGCATAATGAATACATTTTCTTTCGGGATATGAAGCTGGCAATACAACTGGTCAGCTATTTCCTTATATAAAGACTGCTTCTGCTCCTCGGTTCTTCCTGCACCACATGTAATTTGGATATATAAAAGACGATGATCTCTTTCATGACGAAGAAGATAATGGGGATCATAAAAAAATTCTTCTTTCTTATGTGAACTGAATACCTGAAAGTAGTCTTTTTTAGGAACTTGAAATTCTTTCATCAGAGCCTTCATGATCGTTTGGCTAACAGAAGCTAAGCTTTCTGTATCGTACGCATTTTCCATATAGCTGACTTTTACAAATGGCATGAATGTCATCTCCTTTTTTCTGTCTACATTCATTTTACATCCCAATACTCGTTTTATATAATTGAATAATATATAAAAATGTATTCATATATAGAATGGAGAATATTAGAAATGGACCTAAAAGAGTTAAAAGCATTTCAAGCCGTGATTCAGGAAGGGACCTTCTCAAAAGCCGCTCAAAAATTGAATTATGCACAGTCGACCATAACGAATCAGATCAAACGATTAGAAAAGGAGTTAGGATTTCAATTGTTTGTAAGAGGATGGGAGGCTGAATTAACCCCTTCAGGACAATTGTTTGCCAAAGAGATTGATCAGTTGATACTCCATTGGCATTTTGTATTAGAGCAATCACAAAAACTCCAAAAAGAAGAAATCGGAACCTTGAATATAGGCGTCATAGAACCAATTGCTGTCTCTATTCTTCCTTCCGTCCTTCAATCATTCAGAAAGCAAAAACCGAATATCACATGCCACTTTATCATTGGTAATACAGATTTCCTTCACAAGCAGCTCCTCAAGGGGGAGATCGATTTTGCTATTGCAGGGGAACCTGTGATGAACACACTTCCGTTTGAGGAGTTGTACAAGGAGGAAATGTCTTTTATTATTGCAAAACAGCAGGCAGATCAAGTTGGAACGATCTCATTGATCAAGGAACTTTATGAACAGCCTCTGATCATAGGCGGGGAAAGTTGTTTATATCACATGAAGTTACAAAAGGAACTTTCAAGAATAAATGTGGAGCCCTTCACTTATACCGTCAGCCAAATTTCAGCCATTCCATCATTTCTAAAGGGATTTCCCTCTGTCGGCGTCGTCCTTTCCTCTACCCCATTGTCAGACGAGTTTGTGAAAGTTCCAATTGAAATGGAGGACCCTTTTATCCCGATAGGAATCTTAACTCATAAGGACCCCCATCTCTCTCTGGAAAACACGAAGCAGCTGCTGCTTAATCTATTTCGTCAAGAAGCGGAGCAATTCACATGCTCGTAATCTCGTATCAAAAACAAAAAACCTAGATTTCATACATCTAGGTTTTTTAATCTTTCAAGCCATTTCAAGATCGCTCTACTTTTAAAGAAATTGAATATGGCTCCCTCACTAAATCGCTCAGCTCTCACAACCCCCATGATGAGAGCAAGTACACACTGCGCATTTAAATTTGAGAGGTCCACATTCTCGATATCATTCAATCCACCTTCAATGCCATTTTCTTTGAGGATCTCTCTGTAGCGGAGAAGCTCCATTTCTTGATGTTGTTCTGCAAAGGAATAGACATCTTCGATAAAGTGACGGACTGTTTCGGAATAATGCACAAAAGGCATCTGGATTGGGCGTTCAGCTGTTCCATCATTCTCTTGATCGATCACCCATTCTCCTATACGATCCTCCTGAAGCATCGGTATGTATTTTGTTAGAATCTCAAATTGGCTCATTGTTATCCTCCTCTATTTTTTTAGAATGCTTTCAAGCCCGACAATAATAAAAGGAAACATATGATCAACTGAATCGTACGTTTTATTATTTTTCATCTTTTGTTTCGTGGTGGCATCTATTCAAAATTAGGCTGGAGCCTTCAAATATATCAAAGGCTCCATTTCCAACTAAACTGCTTTAGCTAAAATAATAAATCTGTGTTGTTTTGCGTCAAAATAACCCTTTTGTTCAATGATTTTATGAATGGTGTATAATTCATCCTTGAAATTACTTATTTCAAAACCTGGCACTTGCCAAGAAATTGCTTTCAGATAATACACCAATGCTCCGATATCATAAAATCTTTGAATAGGGAACTCTTCTGCACTTTTCAACACCTCAAAATGATTCTCCTGTATTTCGTTTAAAGCTTTCTTTAAGTTCCAATCAATAAATTCTTTATTTATTGGTACCCTTAGATTCTCATTAATCTCTATGCAATCGAGTCCACCGACTTGTTGAGTTAGAAAAATACCTTCTTTAGAGATAATTCTTCTCACTTCTTTAGATGAAAATGACTCATGTTGATTGATGATAAGATCAAATTTTCCAGTCTCAAACGGAAGATTTCCATCATTAGAAATTTGAACTACCTTCACTCCTAAGGGTGTTAATCGTTCTTTTGCGATAGGTACATTAGGCAAGTAACCTTCTGTAGCATAAACTGACGTTGGAAAAGGTCTTAATTTTGATAAAAACTCTCCACCACCTGTTCCCATGTCCAGCATTGATTTTGCATTTTGAACAAGAGAAGTAGCTATACTACCATATGACCATGAAAGCAGCTCACTTTTCATTCTTCCAGTTTCAGATATGAATGAGAAATCCCACCCAACAAAAGGTTCATCTGCTTGTTTTATAAATGAAGAAAACTGTTTGTCATTCATCATAATCCCTCCAATTATCATTTTGAGTTTAATGATTAAATATTTGGCGGGCCTCTTACGAATGTATAAAGTTGTTATATTTCATGTTCTTTCAGTCTCATATTGAATCACTCCCATTAAAAATACTTAAAATTATATTTAAAGAGCACCTTGCCGAAGACCTTGATTTTATATTCATCCAGCTGATAATTGAGTGAGACATGAGTTGTTTTGAGAATCGAGAGTACATGATGGGTGTCTCATTATAGAGGACTAAGTACAATAAGAATCCGAATAGGAAAAATAGATTGTTAGTTAAAGTAAAACCCCTCCTGTTGGAAGGGTTTTTATCATTTAGATACTGCCTTTTCTATTGCTGGTTTCGGTCCATCATAGCTGTCATTTCCTTTTTATTTAAGAGATAAAGACACCACACACTCAACATGCGCCGTATGCGGAAACATATCAACTGGCTGCATGTATTCGATCTTGTAGTCTTTTGACATGTATTCAAGGTCTTTTGCTAGTGTGGATGGGTTGCAAGAGACGTAGACAAAGCGTTTTGGTTTGACTTGTTTGACGGTGTCTAAGAAGGTGCGCTCGCAGCCGGTTCTTGGCGGGTCGACGACGATGACGTCAGGACGGAAGCCTTCTTTGACCCATTTTGGCAGCCAATGTTCAGCTGTTCCTGTCACATAGGTCGCGTTTTTCATGCCGTGTTTTTTGGCATTTTTCTTGGCATCATCAATTGATTCTTTGATGACATCCATTCCTCGTACTTCTTTGGCGCCATCTGAAAGCCACATCCCAATGGTCCCAACGCCGCAATACGCATCGACAACCTTTTCTTTGCCAGTCAGTTTGGCCGCTTTTTTCGCTTCATCGTAAAGCTTTAGCGTCTGCTTTGGATTCAATTGGAAGAAAGCACGAGCACTCAATTCAAAGGAGACGTCTCCTAAAAATTCTTGAATGACCATATTGCCGGCTAGGTGAGATGTTTTATGGCCGAAGATGACTGATGTTTTTTCTCCATTGATATTGTGCATAATGGACGTCACTTCAGGCAGACGTTTTTGAATGGCTTCTGCGATTTCTTTTTTCTTTGGAAATTCAGGTTTTGATGTGACAAGAACGACTTGTACTTCACCTGTTTCAAAGCCGACACGCACGACAATTGAGCGTACGTCGCCTTTTCTTGTCCGTTCATTGTAGACCGATACGCCGAATTTCTCTAAAATTTTGCGGACAACGCCTGTTGTTTTGTTCGCTTTTGGATGCTGCACGATACATTCCTTGATCGGAACAAGCTTATGAGAATTCAGTCCGTAAAGTCCTGCAATAATGTCTCCGCTATGAGAACGACCTACTTGGAACTGACTTTTGTTTCGGTAATGCCACGGATCTTCCATACCGATCGTTGGCCTGATATCAAGCTTTTCAACCGCTAGCTTTGTATGGCGCTCCATTGATTGAATGACAATATCACGTTTTTCATTTAGCTGCTGCTCATACGCTAAATGCTGAAGCTGACAGCCTCCGCACTCTTCGTATACTGGGCAAGGCGGTTTGACTCGATGCTCGGAGCGCTTTCGCACTTTCCTCACTGTACCTTCTGCATATTTTGCTTGGACATTCGTTGCTTCAACCACCACTTCCTCACCTGGAAGTGCGCCTGGGACAAAGACCACTTGCTTTTTAAAATAACCGACCCCTTCACCATTAATGCCAAGGCGTTTAATGGTAAGCGGGAACTGCTGTCCCTTTTGCAAAAGGGCACCTTGCTGTTTTTCTTTCACTTTATTCTCTCCGTTCTATTTGAAACCTTGATAGGTTGTCTTCATTTTATTCCATCTCATTAGTATATCACGTCTTAGACAAAGAGAGAAAATTCCTTTCCGTTATTTATCTGTCTCAATGCTTCTCCATAAATATAAAGAAGCGTAGCTTAAATATGGTGTCCATTCCTTGCTTAGCGCTGCCATCTCTTCTTTTGTCGGTTTTTCAGGCAGGTCGAAGTGCCGTTTGATTGCGTTTTGAATGCCGATATCTGCCATTGGAAAAAGATTTGGTCTTCCAAGCCCATTCATGAGCACATTTTGAACCGTCCATGGCCCAATCCCTCTAATCGGAAGCAATCGCTCTTCCACCTCCAAATCAGATAAATCGTGTAATTCCTCTAAACAAAGTGAGCCGCTCACAATTCGTTTCGATACATCGATGACATATTCTGCTTTTCGCTGACTAAATTGAAGCTTTCTCAAATCATCTGTTTCAAGAGAGGCAATCATTTCTGGTAAAGGATCAAACCATACACCTTCTATTTGCTCGCCGTACGTATGGACAAATCGTTTCGTGAGCTCGTAAGCAAACGAAAGATTAAGCTGCTGATGAATGATACATTTCATTAAACAATGATATAAATGAAAATCCAGCATGAGCGGCGTTCCGATATGCTGCTCAAAAATGGGCGCTAGATTGGTTTGAGAAAAATGGTCTTGAATCATGTGTAATTGATGCTCCATGCCAAATATCCGTTTCACCTCAGAAAGAAGGGGTTCCTCGGGACCGTTTGCTCGCACCCGAAACATAGGCGCATCTTTTGTTCCAGTAGCTTGAACGATGACCACGTACGGTTTTTGCTCTAATCTGATCGGCACTTTGATTTCTCTTTGACTTAAATCGACTGCTTTTAATGGATCACTTGATAAGCGTCTAAGCACTTGATCGAAATGATACGGCGGCTCTACTGCAAGCTGTTTTTCCCACATACATGTCCTCTTCCTTTCTGCAAATATACGCAGATGTGATTGTTTCATTTTGCATGAATGATTCTCTAGATTGAATACTTTTAAACATAAAGAGTACAAGAATTTATCAGTTATATCTTCCTTATTTGTGGTCATTCTCCTTTTGGATAGACGAAAGATTTTAGTCGAATTCAGCTAAAATTCGACAGCATCCTTCAACATTCTAGGCTCATTTTCCTTAAATTAGAAATAGAACCTCTGGGTGATATCTTCCATTCCGAAAATATTTGTATAATTATGACATATCAAGGAGGTGAACAAAGAAATTAGCGGATTAGGCAATCATTTGTTTTATCTTGCAGGAACATTTTTACCTCATTGATGACCGGCTTCACTTAGTTTCACATTTTACGAAAAAGAAGACCCAAAATTTAAAAACAAAGGAGATTCGACCAATGAAAAAAACAATTCTTTCTGTTGCCCTTGCCACTGCTGTTTCTTCGACACTACCAGTATTCGCTGACGCTGCTGAGCCAAAAACTTCAGCACCTGTTTCTACTACACTTCAGCAAACTGTCTTAAACAAAGCTGCTGAAGGTAAAGCTGGCACTACGGCTAGCCCTAATGTTAACGTAAACTTTGATGTTCTTGGGATTGCCAATGCGATTGTAAACGCAGTAAACGCAAATGCGAACCGCTCTGGATTCGTTAAAAGCGTCATGGAAAGCACATTCTACGCTGCTGGCGGCAGATATAACGTCATGGTCTTTAACCTAAGCCAGAACTACGAAGATCGTTTTAACGGCGTAAAAACTTTCGCTACTGCTAATCTTGGTAATGTTGTTTACGGTATTTGGGTATTCGAAAGCGGTACATTTAAAAACAACGGCGATGGCGGCTGGGATAACTGGGCGTTTAGAGGCTGGTTTGACCGTCAAGATAAATTCGTTACGTTCCATCGTCCTTAATTTTCGGTTTTATCCATCAATCATACACGCACATTGAACCGATCTCAAAAATGAGATCGGCTTTTTTTATGAAGAAAACGTATAAGTTCACCGGCGCTGCTTCATGATATAATGCAAGTCTGGAGGGGTGCACATGCTGAGAAAACTTGCAGTGACAAAAAACGGCGACTTGATTGAACATGCAACATTGCAGCAGCTTTCAAGCCCCGATATCGCCTGGTATTGGATTGATTTTTATGCGCCAACGGAGAAGGAAGCGGCGCTTTTGAAGGAATATTTTCATTTCCATCCGCTTGCAATTGAAGATTGTTTTCATTATTTACAGCGTCCCAAGCTTGATTTTTATGAAGGGTATTTGTTTTTCGTGCTGCATGCCCTTAATCAAAAAACGCTTCGTTCTGAAGAAGTCGATCTGTTTGTTGGTGAAAACTATATCGTGACCTTTCATTTGAAGGAAGCGCCGTACGTTGAACGTGTGATTCGAAAGCTCAAAGGATCTGATAAAGCGAAAAACAGCGGACCTGAGCATATCGCCTACATGCTGATTGATCAGCTCGTTGATGATTATTTCCCTATTATTTATCAGATTGAAGACAGGCTGAATGAAATTGAGGATGAAGAAGGGCATAAAACGTATGGCACGCTGATGAACGAAGTATTTGGTATTCGCTCAGATTTACTCAAACTGCGAAGAACGATTATCCCGATGAGGGACCTTTTATATCGTATTGTGAACACAAATATGATGAAAAGCGATACAAACCGTCAAGCGTATTTTAATGATATTTATGATCATCTTTTGAAGCTCACAGAGATCGTTGAGTCAAACCGTGATATGACAGCCGATTTACGAGACAGCTATCAGACGCTGAATTCCAACCGGATGAATGCGATCATGATGACATTGACCATTGTGTCGACCATTTTTATTCCACTGACCTTTATTGTTGGGGTGTACGGAATGAACTTTGACAACATGCCTGAATTACACTGGAAGTACGGCTATTTTGGCGTGTTGATTTTCATGGGTCTCCTCGTCTCGGGTATGCTTTTGTGGTTTAAACATAAAGGATGGTTTAGGATTTTTAAATAATGTTTTGAGAGAAGTGCTTGGGAGGAAGATCATATGGAAAACTGGATTCCACTGAAAGACAAAGAATTAAAATTCGCCTGGAAGACATTTGATCGAGAGTTCAAATTTAAACCAAGCATCTCTAGCTTTCCCGCTTTTCAAGCACCTTCTCCTTACATCACATATGATATCTCTGCTTATTTTGAGGACTCTTCTCTTCTACATACAGATGAAGATCTTGAAAAAAAGGCACTGCTCTCTTTTCAGGAGAATATCACCGGCACGGACGAATATATGCTGGCACTTGATTGGCAGCACGAATGCTACTGGATCACACCATACGGCTCATTTGAAAAAGATGAATTCGGAGAATGGACAGTGCCTGTGCTTCCGAACGGAGATTATTATTTCTTTTTATCAAAAGAAATGGATTGGGGACTGCTAGGACATCCTTGGGAGCAAAGCATCACCATTTTCGGTGAGGGCATGATTGACTCTTTTTCACGACATCATCCTCTTTTGTTTCAGCGTAAAATCAGAGAGGGATAATCAAAAAGCCTGCAGGTTTTCTGCAGGCTTATTACTATAGCTGAGGCAAATGCCATACTTTTTCAAGCATGAGATCGTCTAGACTTTTAAAGGAATATCCTTGTTTTTTCAGAGCGGTGATGGCATCATCCAGCGCTTCGGCATTGTCTCTTGAGACGGTATGAAGTAAGTAAATGGCGCCTGGGTGCGCCTGTTTCATCATTTGATCGTATGCATACTGTTTTCCTTTTTGATGATGGATATGCCAGTCCACAAACGCCACTGACCAGAAAACGGTTTGGTAGCCGAGCTGTTTTGTTTCTTTTAATACCCGTTCACTGAACACACCGCGCGGCGGACGAAGATAGAGGTTATCTTGTTTTCCTGTGATTTTGTACACAGCTTCATTGACACGGTCCAATTCTTCTTTGATTTCTTTCGTACTTTTTGTTGTTAAATCAGGATGGTGATAGGAATGGTTGCCAATGATATGACCTTCCTGTGCCATACGTTTGACAAGCCCGGGCTGATCCTTTACAAAGTGACCTGTCACAAAAAAGGTGCCTGGTACTTGATGTTTTTTCAGCACGTCTAATATCTTGGGCGTGTACCCATTTTCATAGCCATTGTCGAATGTAAAATAAATCTCTTTCTTTTTCGTGTTGCCTAAATAGAACGCATCATACTTTTTTAAGAGTGCCGTCAATTCTTTGCCTGCATCCGGCGGCCTGTGCTCTTTACTTTTCGCAAATCCCCAGTTGATAGGCTTATTGGACACGGCTCCTGCTTCTGAGAGAGGCATGGAAACAAAAAGCGCACATAAACAGATCAGCATGTATTTTTTCATTTACGTCACTTCCCGGTTTTTCTTCTATTGTGCAGAATAAGACCGAGACTCATACACAGATTCACCTGCCAATTTAAAGAAAAAAGCCCGCATCGCGCGAGCTATTCTTCCTTCCAATCGGTTTTAAACCGTTCATATTTCGCTTCCAGGTCATCAATCATCTGGATCAGTCTGTCTATATCCTCAACGTCTGTTGATTCGGGATCTAATGAATCAATCACATTCATAAACATATCTAATCGGTTCTTTAAATAATCAACCTGCTGCTCTTTGCTGTCTGCTGCCTTACCCATCGATACACTCCCTTTAACATTTGTTTATAGCTTATCTTTTTTTCCATTGCAAATCAATTGTGTCCCCCTTGCGTATAACCGTGATGAGGCTTAAAATTAACTGTTGGCGGGTCTACGTTTGCCCGAATGAAAAGGAGATAGATACCATGAACCAAAAAACAGCACTTCGTCCGATCACACCTGCATACGACCCTTGGGAAGCCTATCTCGATGTGCAGGATTACGGAGAAATGAAGCTGACAAATATTGAATTTACGACAACAACATTGTGTAACATGAGATGCGAGCATTGTGCGGTCGGCTATACCTTACAGCCTAAAGACCCGAATGCACTGCCGATTGATTTGTTACTTCGCCGTTTAGATGAAGTTCCGCTTCTGCGCTCACTTAGTATTACAGGCGGAGAGCCCATGCTTTCTCTTAAATCTGTACGGGAATATGTCGTCCCTTTATTAAAGTATGCCCATGAACGCGGCGTCCGTACACAAATCAATTCAAATTTAACCCTTAATTTGGCGCGGTATGAAGAAATTATTCCATACTTAGATGTCCTTCACATTTCACATAACTGGGGCACTGTCGAAGAGTTTGCAACAGTCGGTTTTGCCATGATGGATCGAAAACCAACCTTTGAGCAGCGCGAGAAATTATTTAACCGCATGATTGAAAATAGTCAGGCACTTGTCAAAGCGGGCGTAACCGTATCCGCTGAAACCATGCTGAATAAGCGCACGCTTCCATATATCGAACACATCCACCGGCAAATCGTCGAAGAAATGAAATGCCAGCGCCACGAAGTTCACCCGATGTATCCAAGTGATTTCGCCAGCGCCCTTGAATCTTTGACGCTTCCGCAAATGAGGGATGCGATTCATCAGCTGCTTGATATTCGTGATCAAAACACATGGATGCTGTTTGGCACCCTGCCATTTTATTCATGCAGTACAGATAAAGAAGACCAGCGTCTCCTTAACCGATTGCGCCAGGAGAAAAATGTCACAGTACGAAATGACCCTGATGGACGCTCACGGTTGAATGTGAATATTTTTGATGGGAATATTATTGTGACAGACTTTGGCGATACACCGCCGCTGGGAAATATTGCAACTGATACATTGCAATCAGCCTATACACGCTGGATGGACACGAAATTAGCAAAAGAACTGAATTGCCATTGCCCAAGCGTGCAATGTCTCGGTCCGAATGTTCTAGTGAAAAACAGCTATTATCAAGATGTTGATTTTACTTCTCGAACAGCCAGGGGGTAACCGATAGATGGATGATACATTTCTGACAGTGGTCAAAAATAAATATATTGAAATTCTCCTTGTTGGACTCGTTCTTTGGCTTGCCGTCTTTATGATTAACAAAGCCCTTCAAATTTTCTTTAAACGAACTGAGTTTATAGAGGACAAAAAGAAGAAAACGATCGAGAGCTTGGTCAAATCAGTCACGCAGTATACCGCTTCGATTTGCTTTGTGCTCTATGTCATTTCTCTTTTCTTTCATGACTTTGGGAAAATTCTTGCGGGTGCTGGTGTTGCTGGGATCGTCATCGGTTTTGGTGCACAGACGCTGATTCGTGATATTTTAGCAGGCGTTTTTCTCATCTATGAACGTCAGATTCATAAAGGGGATTATGTGACGATGAATAACCTCTTTAATGGAACCATTGAAGAGATTGGTCTCCGCTCTCTGCAAATTAGAGAATGGAGCGGCAAGCTGTTAACCATTTCTAACGGAGATATCCGGCAAATCCAAAACTATAACATGCACTACATGCGGATTACGGAATCTGTGTTAATTAGCGCGAATCAAAACCCAGATATCGCCTTCCAAGCACTTGAATCAGCATGTGACAATTTAAATCAAATGCATCATGATTTTCTTAAAAAAGATGAATTCCAAAACGCAATTGAACCCTTTCAGGTTCATGGAATTATGGGCTTGAATAAACTGAATCGCGGGATTGAAATCACAGTAAAGGGAATGGTCGAAGACGAAAAATACTTCGAAGCCGCACTCGCTGTGCGAAAAGAAATGATCAAACAACTTCATCAGCATGATGTCAAATTGCTTGAGGATCTCGCTTATCCCCAGCCTGCAAAATAACCTCATTTATGATGGGGTTATTTTTTTATATACATGTTGCCGGGCTGACTCGGGCTTGCGAGAAACATGGAACACTTGAACATTCGCTAACAATTCTCTTCATTCCAGCCCTCTTACTTCTATCCTCTTGACTGATTCATGTATAATAGATAGCAGAATGATTTCATGCAGCATGGGGACCCTCATACTGTGTATTTTCTAAGTGAAAGAGAGTGAATAAGATGGGTCGTAAGTGGAACAACATTAAAGAAAAGAAAGCATCAAAGGATGCCAGTACAAGTCGTATTTACGCAAAATTCGGGCGTGAAATCTATGTGGCTGCCAAACAAGGTGAGCCAAACCCAGAATCAAACCAAGCACTTCGTTTTGTCCTAGAACGTGCAAAAACATATAGTGTCCCAAAACACATTGTGGACCGTGCCATTGAAAAAGCCAAAGGCGGTGCGGAAGAGAACTTCGATGAGCTGCGCTACGAAGGATTTGGTCCAAACGGTTCAATGGTGATCGTTGATGCCCTCACCAATAACGTGAACCGTACAGCTTCAGATGTTCGAGCAGCATTTGGGAAAAACGGCGGGAACATGGGCGTAAGCGGCTCTGTTGCCTACATGTTTGACGAAACAGCTGTCATCGGTGTCGAAGGAAAAAGTGAAGAAGAAACGCTTGAGCTTTTAATGGAAGCAGACGTTGATGTACGTGACATCATGGAAGAAGATGAAACGGTGATTGTGTACGCTGAACCAGATCAATTCCATCAAGTACAAGAAGCATTCAAACAAGCCGGCGTAGAAGAATTCACTGTCGCTGAAATCACAATGCTTCCGCAAAACGAAGTGACATTAGATGATGAATCAAAAGCACAATTTGAAAAGCTGATCGATGTTTTAGAAGAGCTTGAAGACGTGCAGCAGGTTTATCATAATGTGGATTTAGGGGAATAAAAAACTTAAGCCAAAGTAGTCGTTAGTTCTTTCAACTTCTACTAAGGCTTTTTTATTTTCCTTAAAAAACGTAATATATGTATAAGGTGTTAATATCTACAATTTTCAAGGAGATGAGTTTCATTTTTAAAACATGGTGGTTTTCTTATTATGGATTTATGATCATCCCTTATCTTGGCCTATGTCTTATTTTCAACAACTTACCGATATTGACTAAAGTTATCTTCTTTCTTTTTATCATATGGTATTTATATAACGCCTTTGACTTTTACAAAAATGAACTAAAAAGAAAAAAAGAGAAAACCTCTTAGAAAAAAACAGTCATCTCCCCTATTGATAAGAGGAGATGACTGTTTTAATTCATCCCTTGAAACCCAAACGTCAGGTGATCCTGAACAGGAATCCAAGCGCCGATTCCTTGCGAAGTTACGTTTTTCACGACGAGTTTTCGTTTATTTCCTTTTAGCACAAGGTACACTTCTCCGTATGTGACCTTTCCTTTTTCGTTAATCGCTGGTGCATAGGCATGTAGCGCTGCTGCTTTTTTCGGTGAGACGTGGTATGACTGATCTCGTTTTGTTCCTGCACCAATCACGGTATCAAAAGCGAGGGGCAGCTTTGTTTTTTGAATCGCTTTTTGCATCATCAATGTTTTCACATCTTCTGGGTTCGGCACTTTTGCTGTGAGCCCGCCGCTTACTTTTACTTGCTGCTTTTGAACGTATTTTCCAATGGCTGTTTTGTTGCCGCCTCTGTTATCAATGTGGTTTGTATTCACTTTTTTGTATTCCCAGTTGGCGACCGTTTCATTTGAATCGTAGCTGAGCGCCCATCTCCCAAGGAAAATGGTCGCACGGTACCCAACAGCTAATGGCGTCCCTGAAATGCTGGATTCATTCAACATTTTAATCAAATGCGTATTCTCAATCGGTACACTTGTTGTTTTGAACAATTCAGCAGTCAGCTCGCTCGGCTGGAGCAGCGGCTGATCCTGTGACGCGTTCGGATACGTATTCTCCTTCGAGATACTGGCGACAGAGGATGGCACTTTAAATGGCTTTGCCGCCTCTGCTGGAAAGCTGTATAGAAAACTTAAGGATAAGAGAACAACAAACATGATGCGGGGCATCTTTTTCATATCATCACTCTTTCTCATTCATTTTTCCATAGTATTTTCCGCAAAGACGTCCCTTATCCACAAAAGATTATAAAAGGAAAAATCCAATCGCCATAATAAAATAGGCAGCGAGTAAAGTGGCGCCTTCAAACCAGTTTGTATCCCCATCATTTGATAAAATCACCGTGAGCAGCACAGAGGATGCCATCGCAATGAGCTCTGGCAAGGAGAAAATGAGCGGCATCTGCTTATCAAAAAATAGCGAGCTGATGACAAGGATTGGTGCGACCATCATGGCAACCTGAAGTGTGGAGCCAAAGGCAATTTCCACGGCTACATCCATTTTGTTTTTATACGCCATGATGACAGCTGAGGCATGTTCTGCGGCGTTGCCGACAATGGCCACAATAATGACACCGATAAACAGCTCACTCCAGCCAAACTGTTCTCCTACCGTATCAAATGTATGAACAAGGCGCTCTGAAATGTACGCAACTGCGATCGTCGAAAGCAGCAAAATCACGGTGGCAAACTTCCCAGACCATTCAGGTGTTTCTTCTTCCGTCTCCGCTTCACCTTCCATGCTCTCCTGCTTGGCAACATAGACACCGCGGTGGCTGACCAGTTTGAAATAGAGCGCCGCGACATAAAGCAAAATCATGACAATGCTGATCCCAATGCTTAAAACAAACTGTTTATTCTCTGCCATCTCCATCGAAAACACTTCTGGAACGACAAACGCTACAATAATGGCAAACATGAGCAAGCCGGAGTTGTGTCTTGCATCATGGACATTGAACACTTGGCGCTTATATTTTAATCCACCAACGAAAAAAGACAGCCCAGCCACAAGCAGTAAATTTCCGATGACCGACCCTGTTAATGAAGCAAGTACGATGGCCGTCAGTCCTTGCTTTAAAGCAAAAAACGATATGATTAATTCCACTGCATTTCCGAATGTGGCGTTTAAAAGTCCGCCAATTCTAGGTCCCGCAATGATGGCAAGACTTTCTGTGGCTCTTCCCATAAAACTAGCAAGACCAATAATGGCGATACAATAAACGGCAAACATGATGACCTGCGGGAAATGAAGAAAACTGCCAATCACCGATAGCGGAACACCGATTGCGACAATTACAAGAAACAAACGATTCATACAGCCATTCTCCTTTACATATGTCTGACTGTTATTCTTTCGTGAGTGCCGGCATCATATACATTTTAGATTCGCGCGTGTGAGAAGGTGATATCAATACTTCCTTTCACTGACTGCACCATAGAGCAATGCTTCAATGCAAGGGTGATCACTTTATCGATTTGTTCATCAGATGTCTTGATGTCTTCAAATAAGATATGTAAATGAATGCAGGAAATTTTGTTTACAGCTCCTGCCCTTGTCGTTTCAGGTGTGATCGTCAGCCCTTCATAGGATATTCGCTTTTTACGGCATACATGAATAAGCATTTCTCCAAAGCAGCCTGCAATGGCTGAGGTGAACAATTGAGATGGGCGGAACCCCAGTTCTTCTGTTCCTGAAATAGGCAGCTGCCTGTCCTCAATATGTGCGATCCAATGATCCTTTTTGTATGTCAGCGTCATTCCTTTTCCACCTTTCTATTGAAACCCCTATGGTTACATTGTACGATGAAAGCATGAACTTGTAAGGAGCATCTTATGTCGAGAATTCACTTTATGATTTTAATTTTACTTGTATCTGTATCTGGTTTTTCACAGGGTGCATTACTTCCTGTTATTTCCATTATTTTTGAACATGCCGGCACTTCTCCTACGTTAAACGGCCTACATGCCACAGGCTTATATCTCGGTGTGCTGCTTGCGTCTCCTTTTATGGAAGCACCGCTTCGCCGGTTTGGATTTAAGCCGTTAATCGTCATTGGAGGCGCTGCTGTCTTTTTAAGTTTGTTTAGCTTTGTGTTTTTTGAATCTTATGTCGTCTGGTTCTTCCTCCGGCTCATGATCGGGATTGGTGACCATATGCTGCATTTCTCTACACAGACGTGGGTGACCTATGCTTCATCCTCGAGAAATCGCGGACGAAATATTTCACTGTATGGATTATCGTTTGGACTCGGTTTTGCCGCCGGCCCTTTTTTAACACCGCTCATTGAGATCAATCCAGCCTTGCCTTTTATTGTTTCTGGTGCCGTTAGTTTATGTATTTGGCTGCTTGTGTTTGTTTTAAAGAATACATATCCAGATACAGGCGAAGTGCAAACGTCAGAGCAGACAAACAGTTTAAAGCGCTTTAAAAAGGCCTTTCAATTTGGCTGGGTCGCCTTTATGATGCCATTTTGCTATGGCTTTTTAGAAACAACGCTCAATAGTAACTTTCCTGTATATGCGCTAAGAAGCGGTGTGACAGTAGATGCGGTTGCATTTATTTTACCTGCGTTTGCCATAGGGAGCATTGTCTTTCAGCTTCCTCTTGGGATGCTCAGTGACCGGTTTGGCAGGCGCCGCATCATTTTATGTGTGACACTCGCTGGATCATTCTTTTTCCTTTTGGCAGGGATTTTCATTCAATCCGTTTTGGCTGTTGCCATCTGTTTCTTTATTGCCGGAATGGCTGTAGGCTCTACCTTCTCACTTGGCATCAGTTATATGACCGACTTATTGCCAAAGCATCTGCTTCCCGCCGGGAATTTAATGTGCGGAATGGCGTTTAGTGCAGGCAGTATTCTCGGGCCGGTACTCGGAGGATTCTTTGTGCAAACGTTTGAAGGAATGAATTTACTTTACCTTGTCAGCATCGTGATATTATTTGTGTTTTGCTGCGTTCGATTTGGGAGAACGACGGCAGTGGTGGAAAGTCACTAAAATGGAGGGTCAATCGTTGTTTACATATCACATCACAAATGAGGTGACTTTGGCATCTCTACAATTAGATGATGCGGACACACTATTTAGCCTTATTCAAAAAAATAAGACCCATTTAGGAGAATGGCTCCCTTGGGTCCATCACTGCAAAAGCGTAGAAGCTGTCAAAACGTTTATTCAATCAACTCAAACCACCTACAATGAGCAAAAAGGGTTGGAAGCTGGCATTCAGCTGAACGAGCAATTAATCGGTGTGTTCCGTCTGACATTTGATCAACAATTAGGCAATATCGGTTATTGGATTGATGAAGATGCGCAAGGACAAGGCATTGTGACAACCATCGTGAAATATATGACAGATACCTTTGCTCCTAAAGTCGATGGATTTGAAATTTTTTGCCCTATTGACCATGTCAGAAGTGAACGTGTAGCAATAAACGCAGGGTTTCATCTCGATCCTCACTACCAGCCAAAACCTGATACAGCATTTATCCTTAAGCGATATATACGAATGTCGAAATAAAAAACTCCCCTGCACCTATGCAGAGGAGTTTTTTCATTTAATGATAACCATTTTGCCCGTTCGCACTTCCGCTTGTTTTGTGCTTTGGCTGATGGCCTTTGTTTTGTTTCGTATTGCTTCCGCCTTTTTTCGATTGTTTGGACATATGTGATTCCCCCATCCATCAAGATTGAACATGTTCGTTCTTCTTTAGGATGCCCGAATTTCTTCACACCTTGCCTGGTACGATTTTACGCTTATGTAAAAGCGCATTGAGCTCGCCGCCAAGAATAATCATGATGCCGGTTAAGTAAAACCAGATCATTAAAATGATGATTCCCCCAATACTTCCGTACATCGCGCTGTAATTAGCAAACTCGCCTACGTAAAATGAGAACAGCATGCTTACCAAGATCCATCCAATCGATGCAAAAATAGCGCCTGGCAGAACAAATTTCAATTTCAGCCTGATGTTTGGAGCGAAATAGTATAAGGATGTAAACACAATCAATAAAATCAACGGGCTAATGATCCACCTCATGGCCGTCCAAATGGTGAGAAAGGCATCTGACTGCCCGACTAATTTAGCGAGAAATAAGCCAAGTTCTTTTCCAAAGACAGGCAGCATTAAGGCAAAAATAATGGTAAGAACCATTGCGATGGTTAAGATGATTGATGTTAAACGTACGAGAACGAAGGAACGATTTTCCTCAACTTCGTAAGCATGGTTAAATGCTCTGACGACGGCATTAATGCCGTTAGATGCAGACCAAAGGGCGGCAATAATCCCGAATGACAGCAATCCGCCGTTACGGCTGTTCAGTGTCTCTTCAGCAATAGATTCAATCATGGAAAGCGCTCCATCTGGCGCATAACCAGAGATGACGCTCAGGACATCCTTCGACGTCAGCGGCAAATATCCAACGAGCGTCAGCACGAAGATGAGAAACGGAAATAATGAAAGCAAAAAGAAGTAAGCAAGCTCAGCAGATTTTGCCGGTCCTTCATGCAGCAAAAAGCGTCCAATTAACGCTTTAACAAAACCCATACGCCTCATCTCCAATGATCAATCTTTCTATTTCGATCGAAAGTGATCTTTTGTTTCTTCAATAATCTCTAATACTTTTGGGGTAGTTTCCTTTAACTGATTGACTTGTTCATTTAAAAATGACAAATCATCTGAGACTGTTCGCATCAGCTGCTTCGTTTCTTCCATTTTTTCTTTCACGCAAGCAGAAATTCTGGCTGGCTCCTGACGGTATTCCGCCAGCTTTTCCTGACAGTCATCCCATTTGTCTTTGAGCGCGATTCTCGTTGGCCGATGAAATAATGTCAGCAGTGCGCCGCAAGCTGCTCCTATCACAGCTCCTCGAAGCATGATTTGATTTTTTTCTTCCATCTCGTCTGATCTCCTTTCAGTTAAAGGTGTTTCTCTTTCTTTACATACGTCAAAAAACGATCAATTCCTGTTTCAATTAAATCATGTACTTCCTCGAAGTTTCCAGTGTAATAAGGGTCTGGCACATCATCTCGATCATCGTCTTCAACAAAGTCAAGAAGACGGCCAATAAAGTGATGTTTCCCATAGCCGGCTATACTGCGAAGTGCCCCTACATTTTCAGCATCCATCGCAATGATATAGTCGTATGCTGTGATGTCCTCATCTATGATTTGTCTTGCGGACATCCCTTCATAGCTGATCCCTTTTTCATCAAGCAGCTTTCGTGTTCCTTCATGCGGAGGACTGCCTTGATGCCAGCCGCCAATGCCTGCTGAATCAATGACAAAGTGCTCGCTTAGTCCCTCATCTTCTACTCGTTTTCTAAACATGGCCTCTGCCATCGGTGATCTGCAAATATTGCCAAGACATACGAATAATACATGAATCATCCTTCATTCTCCTCCTATCTTTTCCCTAAGACTCCCTTTTGAAAACCTTGACTTTATCATATCAAGTCCTTTTTCTTTTGGAAACTTTGCAAGAAAAGCTCTCATCGCCATTGACAAAATACACAAAAACAGGAGAAACTTTAGGAGAATTACACAAACAAAGGGGGATATTAGATGGGAATAATTGAGCAGTTTGTCACGACGATGAACAATTTTTTGTGGGGGCCTCCCCTGTTGATTTTAATTGTTGGTACTGGAATATACCTCACCTTTCGCATTCTCTTCATTCAAATTAGATTACTTCCTTATTCTTTAAAGCTCGCTTTTTCAAAACAAGACAAAATGTCAGAAGGAGATATTTCACATTTCCAAGCGTTAATGACGGCTCTTGCTGCAACTGTCGGTACAGGGAATATCGTCGGTGTGGCCTCCGCTGTTATAGCCGGTGGTCCTGGTGCAGTTTTCTGGATGTGGTTTGCTGCATTTTTCGGGATGGCAACCAAGTTTGCAGAAGCTGTTCTAGCTGTAAAATACAGGGTCAAAAATGAAAAAGGCGAAATGTCTGGCGGACCTATGTATTATTTAGAGCATGGATTAAAACAGAAATGGCTAGGGGTGCTATTTGCTGTTTTCGGCGCCAGTGCTGCCTTTGGGATCGGCAACCTGGTCCAGTCTAATTCCATTTCAGGCGTCATGAATTCTACTTTTCAAATTCCAACATGGGTAACAGGTATCATCATTACGGCTTTTACAGCACTTGTGATTTTAGGCGGAATCAAAAGCATTGGCCGGGTCACATCTATCTTTGTACCCGTCATGGCTTTATTTTACGTCATTTGCGGTCTAATCATTCTTGTTATGAATGCTGATCTTGTTCCAGGCGCAGTCAGTCTTATTTTCTCAGATGCCTTTACTGGTCAAGCCGTAGCAGGGGGTGCAATTGGGACTGTCATTCGCTGGGGTGTCGCACGAGGAGTTTTTTCCAATGAAGCAGGTCTTGGGTCAGCACCAATTGCTGCTGCAGCTGCGAAAACGGATATGCCTGCACGCCAGGCTCTCGTCTCTATGACGCAAGTGTTTATTGATACCATCATTGTTTGTTCTATCACTGGCATTACCATTGTCATGGCAGATATGTATTTAACAGTGAAAAGCGATGCGCTGACTTCGTTATCCTTTGCTCACTTCCTCGGTCCAGCTGGCTCAACCATTGTGGCAATCGGACTGCTCTTGTTTGCCTATTCAACCATCATTGGCTGGTCCTATTATGGAGAGAAATGCTTTACATATTTGGCGAAGGATTCGTACGTCATGTATTATCGCATCGTCTTTGTGATGGCTGTCTTTTTTGGCGCCGTGTTTAAGAATGACTTCGTATGGGGCGTAGCAGATATGTTGAATGGTCTGATGGCCATTCCAAACTTAATTGGCCTTATTGGTTTATCGGGCGTTGTCGTATTTGAATCAAAACGAATCATTGAAAAAATTAAACAGGAGAAAAAAGAGAAAAACATCTCGGTGTCGTCTTAATAGCCCTTTTATTCTTTTGCTTTTCTGTTAAAATAGACATATTATTCAACACATATGCAGGAAAGGACGTGCCGCCCTTGTCAGAGCAAAAAGCGGCTGAAGTCAATCAGCTGATTGAAGACATTTCGCAAAAGTTAAATATGCTGAACATTGGAGTCATCAAAGCCGAGGACTTCAGTCCAGACAAGTACGAAGATATTGAATTTCTACACCAAATGGTGATGAAAAAATCTTCATTCAGCCCAAGTGAAATGCAAGCCATCGCAAGCGAGTTAAAAAACTTAAGAAAATAATCGTGCAAAGGAAACTAAGATTGCGGTTTTCGCCGCTCTCTTACATCCATGCACAGAAAAAGCCAGCACCCCGCAAGGTGCTGGCTTTGTTTATCCTGTCAAAACTGCTTATTTTGCGAGCAGTTTTAATGATTCACGGTTAAATGCTGGAATGTCATCAGGTGTACGGCTTGTCACAAGCTGATCCTGACAAACGACAACTTCTTCATCTTTGAATTTTGCGCCTGCGTTTTCCATATCTACTTGAATGGATGTATAGCCAGTCGCGCCTCTGCCTTCCAGCGTCTTCGCTGTAATAAGCAATTGCGGTCCATGACAGATCGCAAATACTGGTTTTTTCTCGTCCATAAATGCTCTTGTGAACTTTACATAGCGATCATCTGCACGCAGAATGTCTGGTGAGAACCCGCCAGGAATCAGCAGTGCATCGAAGTCTTCAGGCTTCACGTTATCAATGGACGCATCCACTCTCACTTCTGCTTCTCCTTGCTTCCCTTTCACTGTTTTTCCTTTTTCGTTTTCAATTACTGTGATCTCATGGCCTGCATCTTTAAAGGCTTTTGCAGGCTCGGTGAATTCAACATCCTCAAAGTAATCTGTTAATACAACTGCAATTTTCTTACCCATGTAGAAACCCTCCTGCTTGATTATCGTTTACACTACACACTATACCCGGGTACATTGAAATCAAACATCCTATCCCGATCAGAAAACCCCTTATGATGAAAATAAGCATTTAGACTTATTTATATTCCCTCAACAAGGTAATTCGTATGATTTATGTTATCTTTACAATAATCTGCAAAAAATAACTACAAAAGTTAACGAAACATTTCTACAATAGGTATTGTGGTCAAAAAAATTAGAAAGGCGGAGATCAGGTGAAGAAGCAAGCACATAGGTCTAAACGAAGGAAAAACCTGTCTATTCTGCTCACTTCCATTATGATGATTAGTCTCATTCTCCCAGCAGTACCTACTCATGCAGCAATAGAAAACGGCGATGCCGTAAAAGTAAGCATCTTAGCCACAACGGATGTTCATGCGAACATGATGAATTACGATTATTACAGCGACAAAGAAACAAATGAATTTGGTTTGGCAAAAACAGCCGAGTTGATTGAAAAGCACCGTTCACAAAATCCAAATACACTCCTTGTTGATAACGGAGACCTGATTCAAGGAACCCCTCTTGGAGAATACGTTTACAAAAATGAAAAAGACAGTATCATCAATCAAACAAAGGTTCACCCCATTATTCATACACTCAACAAACTAAAGTACGATGCAGGAACACTTGGCAATCATGAATTTAACTACGGATTATCATTTCTTGACGGTACCATTGCCGGGGCTAACTTCCCGATTGTCAATGCGAACGTCAAAAAGTTAAATGGAGAACACCGTTTTACGCCTTATGTGATTCAAGATAAGACCTTTAAAGATGCAAACGGAGCTTCTCAAACTGTGAAAGTCGGTTACATAGGATTCGTTCCACCACAAATTATGACGTGGGATAAGAAGAATTTAGATGGACAAGTTCAAGTGCAGGATATCGTCGAATCTGCCAATGAAACCATTCCTGAAATGAAGGAAAAAGGCGCAGATATCATCGTCGCTCTTGCCCATACAGGAATTGAAAAAACCGCTTCGCCTAAAGGATCAGAAAATATGATCTTTGACCTTGCCACAAAAACGAAAGGCATCGATGCGATCGTGTCCGGCCACCAGCACGGCACATTCCCAAGCGCTGAATATAGCGGCGTCGACAAATTCGATGTCTCAAAAGGAACGATCAACGGCATTCCAGTCGTCATGTCAAAAAACTGGGGAAGCTACCTCGGAGTCATTGATTTAACATTAGAGCCTGACGGCAGCAAATGGAAGGTCACAGACGGAACAGGAAAAATTGAATCTGTTGCAGGAGTCACCTCTCAAAACAGCACTGTGAAAGATGCCATTCAAACGACGCATCAAAACACACTTGATTATGTGAGAAAACCTGTCGGTAAAACAGAAGCAGATATTAACAGCTTTTTTGCTCAAGTGATGGATGACCCTTCTATTCAAATTGTGACAGATGCACAAAAATGGTATGCACAAGAAAAAATGAAGGATACGTCATACAAAAACTTACCGATTTTATCTGCAGGCGCTCCGTTTAAAGCCGGCGGCCGAAACGGTGTGAATTATTATACGAATATCGCAAAAGGAGATTTAGCGATTAAAAATATCGGCGATCTCTACCTTTACGACAACACCGTGCAGATTGTCAAACTGAAAGGCAGTGAAGTAAAAGACTGGCTCGAGATGTCTGCCGGACAGTTTAATCAAATCAAACCAAACGATTCAAATGAACAGCCTATTTTAAACGAAGAATACCGCTCGTATAACTTTGATGTGATTGATGGTGTCACCTATCAAGTCGATGTGACACAGCCTGCTAAGTACAGCACAACAGGCACTCTTGTTAATGCGAATGCAAACCGCATCAAAAATCTGTCCTACAACGGGAAACCAGTCTCTGACAATCAAGAATTTTTAGTCGTAACGAACAACTATCGAGCTTCTGGCGGTGGTGGCTTCCCGCATCTGACGCAAGATAAAGTGGTGCTTGCCTCAGCTGATGAGAACCGCCAAGTGCTGATGGATTATATTATTGAACAAAAAACCATCAACCCAAGTGCGGATCAAAACTGGTCCATTGCACCAGTCAAGGGCGCAACCGTCACATTCGAATCTTCTCTTTTGGCTAAGCCGTTTGCTGAAAAATCAAGCAGCGTAGACTTTGTTCGTAACGCCAGCACAGATGGTCTTGGCGTGTACAAGCTAGCCTTTAAAGAGGATGGCACAACAGAACCGCCTGCATCAGACAACTGGAACTTAACGGTGATGCATACAAACGATACACACGCACACCTTGATGATGCGGCAAGACGTGCAACAAAGATTAAAGAAGTTCGAGCCGAAAGCAAGAACAACATTTTATTAGATGCTGGAGATGTCTTCTCTGGTGACCTATATTTTACAAAATGGCAAGGACTTGCCGACCTAAAACTGATGAACTTAATGAAATATGATGCCATGACGTTTGGTAATCATGAATTTGACAAAGGACCTTCTGTTCTTCGTCAATTCCTGACAGGTGATGCTTCAGATGTAGATGCGAAAAATCGTCACCAATTTGAAAAGCCTGCATTCCCGATTGTGTCATCAAACGTTGATGTCTCTAAGGAAAAACAATTGAGCGGCTTAGTGAAAAAGCCAGCCACATTTAAAGCTGGTGAGAAAAAAGAAGCTGGGATTTACCCATACATCCTGCTTGATGTAAACGGTGAGAAAGTGGCTGTATTCGGCTTAACTACTGAAGACACGGCCATTACGTCCAGCAGCGGTCCTAACATTCAATTCAAGGATGCGTACAAGAAAGCAAAAGAAACAGTCAACACCATTCAAACAAAAGAAAAAATCAACAAAATCATTGCTTTAACACACATTGGCTATAACCGTGATCTTGAGCTTGCTCAAAAAGTAGACGGGATTGATTTAATCATTGGCGGTCACACGCACACCCTTGTTGAAAAATTAAAGGTCGTCAATAAGAAAGAACCAACGATTGTCGCACAGGTGAAAGACTACGGACAATTCTTAGGAAAAGTAGACGTGGCCTTTAATCAAAAGGGAGTCGTACAGCCAAAGGAATCTTCTTTTGACCTCATCACCATCGATGACTCTGTCAAAGAAGATGCCGATGCAAAAGCGATCCTCGATCAGTACAAGGCAGATATTCAAGATTTAAAAACGGAAAAAGTCGGGTCTACCGATGTCCTCTTAGATGGACAACGCGAGCATGTCCGTGCGAAGGAAACGAACCTTGGGAACTTTATTGCTGACGGCATGCTGAAAAAAGCACAAGAATCTGCCGGTGCTGATCTTGCCATCACAAACGGCGGCGGTATTCGAGGCAGCATTGAAAAAGGAGATATCACTTTAGGTGACATTTTAACGGTCATGCCATTCGGAAACACACTATATGTCGCAGATCTAAAAGGCAGCCAAATTAAAAAAGCACTCGAACAAGGGCTTTCAGGCATTGAGGAAGGCGGAGGCGCATTCCCTCATGTAGCCGGCATTGAATATACGTTTACGCTGAGTAAACCAGCTGGCAGCAGACTCATTGATGTCAAACTGAAAGACCAAAACGGCAAACTAACAGACATTGATGATAAGAAAACATACCGCGTGGCAACAAACGCATTTGTCGGGACAGGCGGCGATGGCTACAGCGTCTTTACAGAAGCCTCTCACGGTGAAGACTTAGGCTATGTTGACTATGAAATCTTCAAAGAGCAAATTGAACAGGCAGACGGCGGGCACATTTCTCCTGTCATCGATCATCGAGTGAAAGAAGTGTTCCTTCCGCGTGCGAAAGGAAAAGGCGCCTATGACATTCAAGATGATGAGAAATTCCAAACGTATGTGCAGCATACAAACAAAGCATTGCTCTATTTAGACAAAGCGAGCGAAGCGAAAAGTGTTCAATTGTCTCTATCAAAAGCGCAGGTAGCCGAGCTGAAGAAAAGAGAGCAAGATCCAAACGTCACCATCTATCATGACAAAGTGGGACTCGCATTACCGCTCTCCAACTTGTCCGAGAAAAGCGCAGATATATGGATGACAAAGACGGATAAGGTGAAAAATGCATTAACGAATACGTATGATTTCCAAATCAAACAAGATCAGAAAAAGGTTTCTACCTTTAAAGATCCTGTCACACTATCCTTTACAATAGATGAGCCTCAAAAGGCGAAGAAACCTGGTGTGTACTATGTAGACCGCAAGAAAAACCGTTATGCCAAAACAAGTAACGGATCGTTCGAAAATGGGGTCGTATCAGGTCAAACTGAACATTTCAGCGAATATACTGTGCTCAACCAAAGCGGGGCAGCTGGAACAACGCCAGATCAAACTGGCGGAGACGGCGGAACTTCAGCGCCAGGCGGAGGTACAGGTACAGATCCAAACCAAGATGGAACCGAACTCCCAGGCGGCACACTGCCGAATACAGCAACGATGATGTATACAGCTGTATTGATTGGCGTACTCATGCTTGCCTCAGGAGCTATCCTATATTACTACCAGCGCAAGCGTACAAGAAAAAATGTTTCATCCTAAAAGAAAAGGACAGAGCCTATGCTCTGTCCTTTTTTCATCTCAATCTTGGGATAAATAAATCCAATTGCGCTTATCAAATTCTTTCACATCATCTGATCCTATATGACGCAGCATTCTATTGAAGAACGTGATATCATCTTCATCATCGATGGCATATAAATCCTTTTGAACATAATCTCTCGTAATAAAATTCGTTAAGTTCGTATTATTCACAAAATCAGCAAAATACGATTGGACAAGAGTTAAATCCTCTTCACTTAACTTTTCATCATTAATAATTGAAATATGAAACACATTCAAAATCGATTGTATATCTTCTTCATCCATATAACATAATGGATCTAGTTTTCGATCTTCTTCTGTAAACGGTTTTCGAGTATCTTCAATGATGACGTAACATAATATTCGGTGATCTTTCATCACGCTAAAAATTTCTAAATCCCTTAATTTTAGTGGTCGATTCAGTCTAATCATTTTTCCTCCTGTAAATCAAGATTTTGCGTTGTGTATATCCCCGCTTCTCCAAAACCTGAAATGGACAGAGCCTATGCTCTGTCCATTTTTTCTCTTCTAGCAAAATCGACGAATCTGAAGCGGTCTAATCGGTGACGGCTTTCTGTGTATTGAAATAGACTCGTATCCTCTAAGAACACATAATTCTTTACCACGACGACATGGTCAAATCCCTTCAAATCAAGGTACTTGGCGTCCTCTTCTGTACATGGCTCTACCACAAATTCCTTTTGAGCATAGCTGATCGATACACCGAGTTCTCCCTCAATATACTCGTAGATTGATCCTTCGCATATGTCTTTAGACAATACTTCGACATGCTTTTGCAAAAAGTAGTCCTTGTCTAAAATCACTTCTTCCCCGCTAATATTACGAGATCGAATGACTTTCCAAACGTCTGTCTGTTCATCAATTTTCAGCTGAGACTGAATATACTGATCCGGTTTAATTAAGCCAAATTCATGAACCGTTGTGACTGTCTTTCGGCCAAGCGTTTGGGAAAGCTCTTTAAAGCTGACAAGACCTGATACAGGAAACTGCATTTTCTCCCGATTCAGCAATACAGAGCCTTTCCCGCGGATTTTTTGGATATAGCCATTTTGCACAAGAATATTTAATGCCTTTCTCACCGTCTCCCGGGACGTGTCGTACATAATAGAAAGCTCATGCTCTGATGGAAGGGTGCCTTTATCCTGCCATTCACCTTGCTCAATTCGTCTTGCGAGCTGATCATAAATCACTCGAAACTTATTCTCTTTCATTTTCCCTCCGCCCCATTTTCTAGCGTTTGGTTAAATGATAAACGATTGACTCATATGGGCGCAACGTAAATCCCTTGATATGTGCCGGCACATCCTCATAATTGGATAACAGGACTTGACCCTCCATCTCATCTACAGCCTGCACAAGCTCATCAGGAAGCGTAAAGTCCGCCTCCCCTGGATAAAAGTGATTAATCACGAGGAGCTTCTCATCCTTGCTTTCTCTAACATAAGCAAAAATCTTTGGATCTTCTGCTAAGAGTAAGGAGAAGCTGCCATATGTGATCACGTCAAGTTCTTTACGCAGTCTGCAAAGGGCTTGGTAATGATAGAAAATAGACGTCCGGTCCTTTAATGAAGCTTCGACCGAAATGTCGTTATGGGCTGGTTCAATCCAAGGCGTTCCTGTTGAGAAACCTGCATTCTTCTCTGAGGTCCACTGCATTGGTGTTCTCGCATTATCTCTTGACTTGACCTGTAAAATGGCAAGTGCTTCTTCCTTTGATTTTCCCTTTTCTAGCATCACTTCGTACATATTGAGTGATTCGATATCACGGTAAGACGAAATGTCCTCAAAGCGAGGATTCTTCATGCCAATTTCCTCACCTTGATAAATATACGGAGTTCCCTGCATCAGATGAATCGTGGTCGCCAGCATCTTCGCTGACTGCTGATGATACGTGTCATCATCACCATACCTTGAGACGATACGCGGCTGATCATGATTGCACCAGAACAGCGCATTCCAGCCGCCGCCCTCATGCATTTTTGTCTGCCATTCAGACAGTATCGACTTCAATTCTAGAAAATCAAATGGTGCGATCGCCCACTTTTCGCCGTTTGGATAATCCACCTTTAAATGATGGAAATTGAACGTCATATCCAGCTCCTGCCGATCAGGTCTTGTATACCGAATGCAGTCTGCGATATTCGTTGAAGACATTTCTCCAACTGTCATGCTATCGTATTTCGAAAAAACCTCCTGGTTCATTTCATGCAGAAATTCATGAATTCTCGGCCCGTCCGTATAGTACATGCGGCCGTCGCCTTGCACAGATTGTCCGGCGTCATCTAAGAAACGCTGATCCTTTGAGATGTTGTTGATGACATCCAGCCTGAACCCATCAATTCCTTTTTCAAACCAAAAGTGCATGATGTCATATACTTGCCCGCGCACCTCTTCCTTCTCCCAATTGAGATCTGCCTGAGTGACATCATATAAATGAAGATAATAATCTCCTGTTACTTCGTCTAGCTCCCAGGCTGGACCGCCAAATTTCGACTGCCAATCATTCGGAGGAGATCCGTCCGCTTTTGGCTCCTTCCAAATATAATAATCTCGGTAAGGGTTATCCTTTGACTCACGCGAGGCTTGAAACCACTCATGGAAAATGGATGTATGGTTAACGGCTAGATCCATAATGACCCTTATTCCTCTCTCATGCGCTTCTTTCAGCATGCGTTCAAAATCTGTCATTGTGCCGTACATGTCATGGATTTTTGTATAATCACTAATATCATAGCCGTTGTCATGCTGCGGGGAATCATACATTGGCGTGAGCCAAATACAATCCGCCCCAAGCTCTTTAATGTAATCAAGCTTTTTCGTCACGCCATTGATATCACCTGTACCAGAGCCCGTTGTATCTAAAAAGCTCTTCGGATAAATTTGATAGACCACCGCTTTTTTCCACCATGGTTCATTTGTCTGCTGATTCAATTTCCTTCACCACCACTAGTTAAGTTCTTCTGAAAAATCCTTCTTCTTTTTTAGTTTTGCATATAAAAGAGTACCGATGAATGGGAGGATGAGGACAATCACCATTCCAATTGCAAATGCACCCCAATATTTCGGGATAATGGAGAAGATTCCTGGAATGCCTCCAACACCAACTGAACTTGCCAGTACCCCTTGAGAGGCGATAAACATGCCGGCTAATCCTGAACTGATCAGTGCAAAAATAAATGGGAATCGATAACGCAGGTTGACCCCAAACATGGCCGGTTCGGTAATTCCTAAATAAGCAGAAATGCTTGATGTCAGTGAAAGTCCTTTTTGCTTTTCATCTTTTAAGACAAACATCATTGCCAGTGCAGCTGATCCTTGAGCGATATTAGACAGTGCAAGCATTGGCCATAGGAACGTGCCGTGCAGCTTTGAGTTAATCAATTGAATATCCACAGCGAGGAACGTATGGTGCATTCCTGTAATGACTAATGCTGCATACAGACCGCCGTATAATAGACCGCCAAGTGCTGCGAATTGCTGGAATACAGCTACAAGTCCAGATGTTAGAACGTTACCGATTGCAAATGTAACAGGTCCAATGACGATAAATGATAAAAATCCAATGACTAATAACGTAATCGGTGCAACAACTAACAGCTGAATACTTTCAGGTGTCCGTTTTGTGATAAATAATTCGAGTTTTGCAAGTAAATAGGAAGCAACGAGTATCGGAAGAACCTGTCCTTGATAGCCTACCTTCTGCACTTCAAGTCCAAACAAGTTCCAAACAGGAATGTCACCGGTCTTCTCAGCCGCTCCATAGCCCCATGCGTTTAACAAGTCCGGGTGTACGAGCATTAGACCAAGGACCATCCCTAAAAGCGGATTTCCCCCAAATCGCTTCACAGCTGACCAGCCAATTAATGCTGGCAGGAACGTGAAGGCAGTGCCTGCAATTAAATTGATCATATTCGCTAAGTCAGCCCATGCCGGATACACATCCACAATCGACTTTTGATCGAAGAAAATATCAGGAGCTGTTAAAATATTATTAATGCCCATTAATAAACCGGCTGTGACGATGGCAGGAAGAATCGGTATAAAGATGTCCGCAAGCGTTTTCACAGAACGCTGCAATGGATTCAATTTCTGATCAGAGGCACGCTTGACATCCTCTTTTGTGGCTTCCCCAATTCCTGTCCTTTTGACCATTTCGGCATATACTCGATTGACGACCCCTTGACCGATGACAACTTGGTATTGACCGTTCGCTGAGAAAGATCCCTTCACTTCTTCAATTTGTTCAAGTGCTTTCTCATCAACCTTGTCTTCATCTTTCAGCACAAAGCGCAGCCTTGTTACACAATGTGTCGCTTGATCAATATTTTCTTTGCCGCCGATGGCTTTCACAATCTGATCTGCTGCTGCCTGATAATCAGCCATACTATCCCCTCCGAGATCGTTTTTTTATATAAGAAAAAAGAACCAAAAAAACTTGTATATACATGTTACTTCATATTTTATATTTGTATATACATGTAGTCAACAACAAATTGCAGCGCTTACATAAAAAAAGCTCCCTCAATGTGCTCAGGGAGAGTCAGTGTGTCATCATCTTTTTTTATGCTCTGTTAATTTCTCGTATACCTTGTTTTTGTAAAAGGAGGAGGCTGGGCGGGCAAAAGTTTGGCGCTTAGATGTAAGTTCATCCAAACGTTTTTGTTTTTCTTCACAGATGAGAGACAGTTTCTTTCTTTCCTCTCCATCTATGCTTGATTGAAGTAATTCTTTGACAGTCATGAGTTCTTTTTTCAGCGCTGTTTCTTCCCCAGCAAATCCGGCATTTTTCATGATGCGGTAGCCCATTCTAAGTTCTTCTGGTACATGAGCAGCGTCATCTTTTGGCAGAGGCTTCCCAAAGCCAGATAATCCTTCAAAAGCCCCGTTATCCATCGCTTTTTTGATCCGTTCTTCTGATAATCTCTGCGCGAAATCCATAGCGTTTCTCCTTTCGCAGCAAGTATTTGATTAAGCATAGCAAAAAAGCTGGCTCTCTCACAAGAGCCAGCTTCAGCGTCTAGACAAGCCTTCGCCTTCGCAATCGGTATCAGTCCTGCGCTTCGGTACTCGTCCCTCCTTCTCTGAAAAGAGAAAAAGGGCTAAAATATTTTAGCCCTTTTTCGTTATTTATTGTCGTCGACTTTGAAGGTTGAGACCATTTGTGCTAAGTCCTCTGACATGTCAGAGAGCTGTTCAATCGCACTTGAAATTTGCTGCATGCCAGCACTTTGCTGTTCTGTTGCTGCCGCTACTTCTTGAGAGCTGGCTGCATGTTCTTCCGATACAACAGAAATTTGCTCAATCGATGTAGAAATCGTTTGATATGCTTGCTCAACTTGCTTAATAGAAGCAAGCAAATTGTTCGTTCTTCTTGAAAACTGAGATACACCGTCGTAAATCAAAGCGAAATTTTGTGACGTGCCTTCCATTTGCTCACGTCCTTCTTCCACTGCTTTACTACTTTCCTCTACACTTTCAAGAACGCGCTGACTGTTTTCCTGTGTGCCGATGACAAGGTCTGAAACGGTTTTAGCCGCATCCGCTGATTGCTCAGCTAACTTGCGCACCTCATCTGCCACAACAGCAAACCCTTTTCCTTCTTCTCCAACACGTGCCGCTTCAATTGAAGCATTCAGTGCAAGCAGATTCGTTTGGGCTGAAATGTCCGTAATAATTGAGATGACACTTTCAATCTCCGTTGAATGAGATTGTAATTCTTCTGCTGCCTGCTTTGAGTTGGTCATCTTGTCATGTAGCATATTCAGATGATCAAGCACATGGTTCACTAATTTTTGACCAGATTCTGATTGCTCTTGTACGTCAGATGAAACAGATTTCATTTCGTCGACTTCTTTTGTGACGCCTTCGATTTGAGTATCGATCTCTGCAACGGATGTCGTACAATCCGTAATATTTGCGACAGAATCATTGATTCCTTCACTCATATTCGTCATGGCTTCTGACACTTGCTGCGCACTTTGACTTGATTCGGTCGTCACCGTACGAAGCTGTGAAGACATTTTCGACACTTCACTAGATGAGTTTGAGATTTTCGAAATGAGCTCTTTAATCCGTCCCTGCATCTTTTGGAAGGATGCGGCAAGCTGGCCGATCTCGTCTTTACTTTGAACCTCTACCATTCCAGTTAAATCACCGTCAGCAATTCGGTTCGCTGATTCCATTAAGGAACGTGCTGGTTTTGCAATCCTTCTTCCCATGATAAAGGAGAAGAGCAATCCACCGATGAGCACAATAGCAGATGCAACCGTAATGTAGATTGTCAGCTTCTTCGTTGTAGCTGGAACAATTGATGCATCTAAATCAATTCCTAGAATCCCTGTCAGCTCACCGCCTGAATCCTTGATTGGCAAAAAGACTGATTTATGTGTACCAAATGAATCTTTGTAAATATCACTTTTGACCATTTTATCTTCAGAGAGCGCTTGTTTCATCTCTTCTGAAAAAACATAATCTTGATCAAAGTCATTTTCTTCACCGGTTAGTATAATAATTCTTTCTTTTCCGCCTTTATTAGATAGCACGTATAAGTTCTCAAGCGTATGATCTTCTTGAAGCTCTGTGAATTTCTTTTTGACCTCCACATAAAGGGGATCATCTTTCCCGCTAATACCAAGGACGTTTCCATCCATATTATCGATCTCTTTCTTCGCTGTATCAATATCTGTTGTTAATCGATAATCAAATTGCTTTAATAACTGGGATGATAAATCCTGGCTCACTAGATAAAAAGTTAAAACGAATAATGCAACGGTTGCGAGTAATGTTACGGTAACGACTGACATGATTTTAGAGGATATCGTGTATCCTCCAAATTTCCTTTGTTTCGCCATTTTTTCCTACATCTCCACTCTCAGATTTGATTTAAGCATGTACATTTTCAAATTGTCCACAAACAGATGCAATCACATCTTTTAAATAAGATACGATATGAGGGATATGCTCTGGTAACGTATAAGGTGAGATGACAAAAAACTTACTAACACTTAGATAGAATTCTTGACCTTCTTTAGCATTTACAAGTAAAAACTTCGTTGTATCACCAAAGAACATTTCGTCTCTTTTTTCTCCAAGCTTTTCAAACAGCATTTTGTTCAATTCATTGTTCCGCTCAATTTCCATTGAAGTCGCTTCGCCAGAAATCTCTTCTTGAAAACGCGGTGAGCCGTCTAGGTAAATTCTAAATAATGTAGCCATTCCAACGTTGTCATCATTCACGACTTCTGCTTGCGGAATTTCCCTACTAAGTGCTTCTCTGAAGGCAAGGTTCACTTCTAAGAATTGACCGAGCAAACGCTGATAGCCTTCAATGCCAAACGTTAAGAGCACACTCAGCATACTGATTGAGCTTCCCATTCTTGAGCACTCAAGCGTATAACCCGTATGGTATTCACCGTAGCCTCTATGGCCAACATATGGTGTCTCTTGTTCTTCCAGGTCCAAACGCTTTAAGTCAGCAGCGTTTTTCACTAAGAATAAACTGGATGTGTAAGGTGTTTGGCCGAGCTTTTGAAAATCAAAGCACATTGAGTCTGCAAGAGAAAGATGCTGGAATTTCGCTTTGATTTCTTTTAGCATACGAAGAACACCGTCTGAGAATTGCAGCGGGTTTTCCGATACATCATACTCATTAAAGAAAGCAAAGAACCCACCCAGCGCCGAATCTGCATGAATATGCGGCACCTTCAGATCATACTTTTCAGCAATCGCTTCTGCTGTTTCACGTACCCCTTTTACATCATCAATTGCAATGGCATCTGTTGTTCCGGTTGTTGCCACAATATAAACGGGAATCCCGCCACCCTGTGCAACACGTTCCATTTGACAACGCAAATCTTCCATATCCATTGAATGATCTTTATTCGTCTTAATTCTGATCAAGTTGTCTGTGCCAAGTCCTGTTGCTTCCATTGACTTAAATAAGCTGTAATGTGCGGCATCAGAACAAAACGCATAAAGATTTTGCGGAACTCCTTTTCGCAGTGACTCCGGCGCAGCTTTTGCAATCGCTAAACGAAGTCCTGAAAAAATCGCTCCTTGACCTCCCCATGTTGTGTATCCCCCGCTCACATTTGGATCATATCCGATGAGCTTAGACATCATTGAGACCACTCTGACCTCAGCTTCCGCACCTGCTGGTCCATAAACATCCCATAGGTTGTTTCCATTTACCAGCATAGCCGTCAGCATGCCTAAAATTCCTGGTGTACTTGCCATTGGCAAAATGTTCGTGAAGAAATACTTGGTGTGGTATGGATGGTTATGTAAAAGCTTCAGTAATTCTTCATTCACAAGTTCCGCTTGCTTGCCGTTCATCGGAATTTGACTTGTTTCAGTGAGCTTTTTGTAAAAGTCCTCCCCACGATTCTTTTCACCTTTAAGGTGTGCACGGTTGGGATCCTTCAGGTCATCGACCCCTGAAATGATCTGCTCCATCAATTTGATGAGTTCTTTACGCTCTCCTGCATTTCCGTCCTCACTCGGAAACCAGTTCTGAACGAGGTTCTCTGCTCGTACAGTCATATACTATCAATCCTTTCAATGGAAGATTTCCTGTCATTGTCTATATCGACCCCAATTCAGAAGTTTATAGTCTCGATATGTTCACTTAAGTATATTTAGATAATTTGTTCACTTATTAAAATAAATGAAACCCTTAAAAAACACATCAAAACCATTATGTTCATGAAACACAAAAATATATTGATATATCATACAAGAGGAATTTTTATCCATGGTTTTGATCCATTCCAAGGATCATTTTTTTTGCTTAACCTGCATAAACATTAATAAACAATGGAAATACTCTCTAAATGACCATTGTAGAAATCAAATTAATTCTTTAGACTTGTGTCTTTTTACCTGTTTTATTGATATAGCAACTGGAAAATTACTGAATTTTCTGTCAATAATAGGTCGATTTTCATAAAAAGTTTTTCGATGGGCGAATATTTTCATTTTCTCTCCTTTTATTGCTCGGACAGGCTTGCAAAGGCTCTTCACCGGTTATGACTTTTCTATTTGTGCATTTCGTGGTATATTCTAATGGTTCGTTTTCTTTCGTTCCGCCTCTTCCGTTTAACGGAGAAAAGGAGTGTTTATATGAAAACATTTATTCAAAAAAGAGGTCTCGGCTTCTTTCTGGTTGCAGCCATCTTACTATGGCTCAAAACGTATTCAGCGTATTTAATCGAATTTAAACTTGGTATATCAAATGTGCTTCAGCATATTTTGCTTTTCGTGAATCCTATTAGCTCCAGCTTGTTCTTTCTTGGCTTTGCTTTATTGTTCAAGAAAAAATGGCAGCCTGCCGCTATCATTGTGATTCACTTTTTCATGTCTTTTTTACTATACGCAAACATCGTGTACTATCGATTCTTCAATGACTTTATCACGCTGCCCACAGTGATGCAGGCAGGAACGAATGGCGGACAATTAGGTGATAGTGCATTTTCACTCATGCGTTGGACTGATGTGTTTTACTTTATTGATACAATCATTTTGATCGTACTTGCAGTCCGCATGAAAAGGCAGCAGCAAACAAGTACAGCCACTGTACCTGTTCAAAAGTCAAAATCGTTTAGACTCGTCCTTGTGTCCTCTGTTGTGATCTTTGTTTTAAACTTAGTTGCTGCAGAAATCGATCGACCAGAGCTTTTATCAAGATCGTTCGACCGCAATTATTTAGTTAAATATTTAGGTGCTTATAACTTTACTGTGTTTGATGCCATTCAAAATGTGAAATCAAACAGCCAGCGTGCTCTTGCAAATTCAAATGACGTGACAGATGTAGAGAACTATTTAAAAGCGAACAGCGCTGACCCTAACCCGGCTTATTACGGGAAAGCGAAAGGCATGAACGTCATTACGATTTCTCTTGAATCACTGCAAAACTTTGTCATTGATTATAAGGTGAATGGAAAAGAAGTAACGCCATTCCTCAATTCATTGGCACACGACAACAAAACGTTTTACTTTGATAACTTCTTCCATCAAACAGGTCAGGGAAAAACGTCTGATGCTGAATTTATGATGGATACTGGATTATTCCCATTATCACAGGGCTCTGTTTTTATTAACAAAGCGCAAAACACATATCAAGCACTGCCTGGTATTTTGAAGAAGGATCAATATACGTCAGCAGAATTCCATGGCAATACGAAAACCTTCTGGAACCGTAATGAAATGTTTAAGTCCTTTGGATATGACAGATTTTACGATTCTGAGTACTACGATATGAACGAGCAGGATACGAAGAACTATGGACTGAAAGACAAACCGTTCTTCAAAGAATCCATGCCAATCCTTAAAAACATGAAGCAGCCGTTTTATTCGAAATTCATTACATTATCGAACCATTTCCCATTTGGAATGGATGAAGGTGATACTGATTTCGAACCTGGCGACTTCGGAGATTCTGTCGTCGATAACTATTTCCAATCGGCTCATTATTTAGATGAAGCGATTGAACAGTTCTTCAACGATTTGAAAAAGTCAGGTCTCTATGACAATACAGTCGTCATTATGTATGGAGATCATTACGGCATTTCTGAAAACCATAATGAAGCGATGGAAAAAGTGACAGGACAAAAAATTGGAGATTATGAAAATGCGCAGCTCATGCGTGTGCCGCTCTTTATCCATGTTCCTGGCGTAAAAGGCGGACAGATTCATAAATACTCTGGTGAAGTCGATGTCGCACCAACCCTTCTGCACCTGCTTGGCGATGATACGAAGAACTATTTAATGTCTGGTTCTGATATCTTATCGAAGAACTTTAAAGAGCTTGTGCCATTTAGAAACGGTGACTTCGTGTCTAAAGACTACACAAAAGTAGGCAATAACTATTACAGCAACAAAACAGGCGAGAAAATCGAGCCAACTGACAAGGCATCACAAGAAAATGAAACGGTGAAAAAGATGCTGGAGACATCTGATAAGATTGTCACCGAAGATTTACTCCGTTTCTACAAGCCTAAAGGCTTTACACCAATTGAACGCAACGACTATGACTATACAAAGAAAGTACAGGATGAAAAGGATTCCTCTTCCGCCAAAGATGAATCCGGCTCTTCTTCAAAATAACTTTCTCATGCTATGAACCAGCCGATCCTTGATCAGCTGGTTCTTTTTACGTTTGATCATGATTACTCCGGGTATAGGAGAAGAAGGAGGGATTTATCATGAAGAAAACATCAGCTTTTGTCGTGACTGCCTCACTTGCTTCGTCTGCCCTATTCGGTTTCAGCCCTGCGGTCTCAGCACACACCATGGCCAAACCAGCAGCAGAACAATCCGTTCCTCAAGGTCCAAAAGCCGCGCTCAACAGCATTTATAAGCTGGCACATAAAGGACAAATGCCCTACTATGCTCAGGGGCTGAAAATAGGTGTTCAAACAAAAAAAGACGTTCATCATCAGCTCGGAAATCCATATCCAGAAACAGGTCAAAGCAGCTTTGATTTGTATCATGCTGAAATGGGGAATCCCGGATTTGCTTTTCACTATGATGCAAAAGGCAAAATTGATGAAATCCGTTATTTCGGTACAAATGTAGAAAAAGAAACGAATATCGGCGGTATGACCCCTTCGTTACTAAAGAAACAGCTTGGATCAGCGGATTCAGTGAGCACCATTCCGCAGACAAAAGAAAAAAAATATGTGTATCGAACCGGTGATTATGAACTCGAATTTATCGTGGGCCATGATCCAGAAATGAGTCAGCATGAGCTCACCGTCCTGCATATCAATCTCATTAAAGCCGATTCTTAAATAAAAAAGCATCCTGAGTTTGTGCTCAGGATGCTTTTAGATTGTTGACAAAGGGCTAAAATGATCTTTATTTTAGCCCTTTGTCTTCCTTTCAGCGTGATAGAAAACCTTTGCAGTCTAGGAAGGACGAGCACCGGAGCGGAGCGAATTTGACATTCGTGAGCACCGAAGCGCAGACCTGACACCGAATGCGAGGGTTTGCCTACACGCTGAAAGCATCCTGAGCTTGTGCTCAGGATGCTTTTCTTTATTATGATGCCACTTCTAACTGCGGCTTTCTTTTCATAGTTCTTTTGAGGACTGGACCTGCGACATAATCAAGTCCAAATTTGCCTGCATTCCCTTTCGCTGCCATGATAACGATGGCTATGAGCAGAAGCAGCGGGTTCACAGAGACAGTTCCAGCTAGTAAGAAAGAGACATTCATCACGCTTCCAAAAAAGGCTGCCGTTGTTGTAAACAATCCAACAATTAATCCTAGGCCTACTAAGATTTCTCCCCACATGACCATGGCACTGAATAGTCCGGCATTCGGCAAAGCGACATTTTCTAAAAACCATACATAGAACGGATACACAAGATGACCATCTTTGACGACAGGTTCAGATATCGCAAATTGCAAATAGCCTGATGCATCAAATCCACCTGTTAGTTTTCCAATACCAGATGTCAGCCAAGTCCATCCGATATAAAGTCTTGCTGCCAAAAGGATAACGGCTGCCCATACATTCGTTTGTAAGAATTTTGTAAACATGATGTTGCCTCCTTTTAAATTATGTGAAATATTTCACATTTTCTTTATGATCTTATTATACTATGTTATATCTAATTTGTGATCTTTTTCACATACATATTCACAAATTGTTCATGAATATCTAATTTTTCCTAATCTCAAAAGAAACAACTTTCTTATTAGGGAGGAGATTCAGCGGCAAAAGCGTTCTACCATGTACAGACCTTGCTTCTTCGGCGCTGTGGGAATAGAACGGTCGAGTCATATTCAGAAAAGTGCGGTCAGTTAATATTTTAAAAGAAGCTTTCGTCTGCTGTTCGAGAAAAAGGTCCTTTACTAAGACCTTAGTCAGAGAAAATATAAGCCTCGGGCGGGTTTATTCAATTTCCTTCTTTCTTTATTATCGAAGTAAGTAACACTTCAAAATTAACTAGGGAAAATTAAGGGAGAGAAGACGATTGAATAAAGTATGGCGTTTCATCGTGTATGTATGCGTTTTCGTTCTGGTTGTTGGAGGAACCGGAGCGATCGGTTTCATGAGCACGATGCAGGAGGCTATGTCGGTTTATGATAAGCCAGTTCCTGCTTCTCTACAAAGCATCCAAACTCCTGATTATGATTCGAAAAAGCCAACAGTGGTCGTTATTTTGGCAAATGAAGTAACCGAGGTGTTTGATTTTCTCGTACCATACGAAATGTTCTCCATGACAGGTTCGTATAATGTGTTTGCGGCAGCTCCCAACAAAAACATAAAATCGTTGACGGGCGGGCTTGATGTCGTACCGCATTACTCTTTCGACGAGTTGGACAAATTGACAGGCAAAAGTCCGGATATAATCGTGATCCCTTTCATGCCGATTTTGGATGAAGCGAAATACAAGCCCGTCCGCGATTGGATAAGGAAGCACTCCGGCAAGGAAACGACATTGTTGTCCATCTGCAATGGGGCGGAAAATTTGGCGGATACCGGCCTGCTGAACAGGAAATCTGCAGCAACACATTGGGGAGATATCGGCAGATTGGAAAAGAAATATACCGAGATTACTTGGAAAAGGGATCAGCGTTACGTGCATGACGGTAACATAGTCTCCTCGGCCGGCCTGACTTCGGGGATTGATGCCACGCTGTATGTTATATCCCAGCAAATGGGAGATTTTGTAGCGGAGAAAGTGGCGAAGGAAATGAATTACCCTTCCTACGATTTTGTTCAGCATCCGCAAATGGAGCCTTTCACGGCCGGATTGAGCGATATCGTCTATATTTTGAACAATGCATTTCAATGGAGCAAGAAAAAGAACGGGGTCCTGCTGTATGACGGTGCCGACGAGCTGATGTTATCCTCGGCTTTTGACACGTACGGGGCTTCCGGAACGACAACAACATTGACGATATCCAACAAACGCGAGCCGGTTGTTACTCGACACGGTCTGAAACTGATCGCCCGATATCAAATAGAGGATGCTCCAAAACTCGACAAAATGATTTTTGTGGGGCCGGACGTTAAGACGCGCGCTGCAGATGATATCCGAAGCTGGAATGTGAACGGAGGAAAGGCTGAGCAGCTTTTCCTGCACAGTGATTCGCCAGAGCGGTTCGCGATGGAACCTGCGTTTGAAGATTTGGCGAAGCAAGAAGATATCTTGACGGCGAAATTCGCCGCCAAGCGGCTCGAGTACCGCGCCACAAGCCAGCTTAAGCTTAAAGGAGCACCATTTTCGTACGAAGCGTTCGGCATACCGATCGCTGTCGGCTTGTTGTCTATGTTCGTCGTATATTTGGTAGAAAGACGTTTCGTAAGAAGAAAGACTGTTCGCGAATAAAACAGAAAGCAAAAGCATCACAGTTTGGAATGATTTATACATGTTTGGACCAGATTAGGAAGAAGAAGCACAATCTATTTAGGATTTTTTAAGGAAAAATGAGATTGATAATGCTTTTAAAGTCGCCATGGTTGATTACTATAAATTAATTAAATTCATTATTAAACAAACGAGTACCGATAGTTCAACAAGCTATGAGTAATTTTAGGACTAAGCCCATATTCCAGTTATTCCATTAAAGGGCGCTATTATTTAAGATCAAAGGTAGAAAATGATCAAACTTTTTTCAAAATGAATTCTTCTAATTTATCGTAAAATAAGGGTTTATGAGGTATTTTTGATTAAACTTTATAAAAACGCCCTCTATTAAGAGGGTGTTCTTTGAGCTGAGTCAAAACTGAACAGGTCACCACCAGAATTCATCTTATCTTGTTCTTTCTGCTTCATAGAGGTAAACTTTTCCCTTGCTGAAACCGTCTAAGTCATTTCAGACAGTGAAAAGGGGTTTAATTTTGTATGAAAACACTATTTCATTTTGCTTATTTACAGGCCATCTCATGTCTATTCCCCGTCATGATCTTTGCGGCGCTTGCCCTATCAAAGACGGTGTCTATTCCTTTTCTTCACCGGTATGATTTCATTTTACTGCTTTGTCTTGTGGCTCAGATCCTGATGCTGACGCTGCGGCTGGAGACTTGGGCGGAGCTAAAGGTCATTTGTCTATTTCATCTCATAGGAATCTGTTTAGAAGTGTATAAAGTACATATGGGCTCTTGGTCCTATCCAGAAGAAGCTTATACAAAAATATTTGGGGTTCCACTTTATAGCGGCTTTATGTATGCAAGTGTGGCTAGTTATATTTATCAGGCATTTTCACGACTTCATGTAAAAGTGGCCGACTGGCCTCATCCATTTCTTTCAATTGGCATCAGTTTGTGCATTTATCTCAATTTCTTTACGCATCACTGGCTCTATGATGTCAGATGGTGGCTGACATGTCTGCTTGTTGTTGTGTTTCGGAAAACATCGGTTTCGTTTCGGGTTGGTCCATCTTCCTTTCGAATGCCGCTTGTTGTTTCATTTCTCCTGATTGGCTTTTTTATTTGGGTGGCCGAAAATGTCACCACCTTTTTAGGCGCCTGGCAATATCCAAATCAGCAGCATGCTTGGTCCATTGTTCATCTAGGGAAAATTAGCTCATGGTTCTTACTCGTTGTGATCAGTATTGTGCTAGTGATCGAACAGCGTAAACAAAAAAACGTTCAGCCCATTTGACCTGGCTGAACGTTTTTTTTAATCTCGATCGACTTCCTTACGGAGATCATCTGCGACAAATTCTACATTCGTTCCAATAATAATTTGTACGGATGTTTTTCCAGAAGTCAGCACCCCTTTGGCACCTGCTTTTTTCAATGTACCTTCATTTAATAAATTTGTATCCTCTACTGTTAAGCGAAGACGTGTGGCACAATGATCGATCGTGGTGATGTTGTCTTTGCCGCCAAGTCCCTCTAAGAGCATACTCGCTCCTCCTGCCGTCACCGCATCATCTGCTGCGATATCTTCCATGTCATCATCTTCCCTGCCTGGTGTTTTCAGCTTTAATAGCTTAATGAGGAAATAGAAAACGACAAAGTACACGACGCCATAAATGATTCCTACTACAAGAAGCAAGATCGGCTTTTGCGCAATGCCGAAGCTTAAGACGTAATCAATCGCACCTGCTGAAAAGGCAAAACCGCTATGAATCCCAAGGGTATTCACAATAAAAAGCGAAAGTCCCGTCAAAATAGCATGGACACCATATAAAAGTGGAGATAAAAACATAAAAGAAAATTCAATTGGTTCAGTGATCCCTGTTATAAATGATGTAAGCGCCATCCCAATCATCAGACCAGCTGTTGCTTTTCGTTTCTCAGGTTTTGCAGTTACCACCATGGCTAGACATGCCGCTGGCAGACCAAACATCATCACTGGGAAGAATCCGGTCATAAAGACACCCGCGCTTGGATCTCCTTTAAAGAATCGCGCTAAATCCCCTGTTACCCCGTTGAATTCACCAAATTGAAACCAAAATAAATTATTTAATACATGATGAAGTCCCAATGGAATAAGCAATCGGTTAAAGAAACCAAACAGCCCTGCACCTGTTGCACCAAGGCTTAAAATCCATTCTCCTAAATCATTGATTACACTTTGAATCGGCGGCCATACATATCCGAAAACGGCTGCTAATAGAATGGTGAAAAGTGCCGTCATAATAGGCACAAGCCGCCTTCCGCTAAAGAAACCTAAGTATTCCGGCAGTTTCGTATCCTTAAATTTATTGTAAACATAACCTGCCAAAAGCCCGCATAAAATACCGCCCAATACCCCCATATTGTTGGTCGAATTGATCGACGTTGTACCGGCTGACAAAATAAAATAAGAAATCGCACCTGATAATGCCGCTGCCCCGTTCCCATCCTTTGAAATACCAATCGCTACACCCATTGCAAAAATTAAAGCCAAGTTCGCAAAGATTGCATTCCCTGCCTCATAAATAAACGGGATATTGAATACATCCTCACGCCCAATGGCCAAAATAATCCCTGCTGCTGGAAGTACAGCGATTGGAAGCATAAATGATTTTCCTAGCTTTTGAAAAAACTGAAACACCATCTGACTTCTCCCCCTTTGTCATCATCATGACTAAATCGTTCATGATGTTCATAAAAAATATATCATATGCACGTCTAGTTATCTATACCAATTTGTCCACATCGATTTGAATTCCGCTCTTTACTCTTTTTGCGTAAAATGTGGTAAGCTATTGAATAGAATGAAGATATAGAAAGCGGGAATGAACAGTGATTGTCAAACATGATCATGAGTTAGAAGCCTTAAAAAAAGTCGGCCGAATTGTCGCTTTGGCAAGAGAAGAAATGAAAAGCCAAGCGAAACCAGGCATGTCTACAAAAGAATTAGATTTGATTGGGAAAAAAATATTAGAAGAGCACGGTGCCAATTCAGCACCTGAAAAGGAATATGACTTCCCTGGTACCACTTGTATCAGTGTAAACGATGAAGTTGCTCACGGTATCCCTAGTGAAAAAACCATTTTACAAGAGGGCGACCTCGTGAACATTGATATCTCAGCAGAGCTTGACGGATATTATTCCGATACAGGCATTTCATTTGTTTTAGGAACAGGTGATGCTCGTCTTGAAGCATTATGTAAGTGTGCAGAAGATGCGTTCCTTGAAGGATTAAAGCATGCAAAAGCCGGTAAAAGACAAAACCAAATTGGCCGTGCGGTCTACAATACGGCGAAAGAACAAGGATTTACCGTTATTAAAAACCTAACAGGACACGGTATTGGGAAAAATCTGCATGAAGAACCTAACCATATTTTGAACTACTATGATCCATTCGATAACGCTTTGTTTAAAAATGGCACAGTCATTGCCTTTGAACCTTTCATTTCAACAAATGCTGAATCAATTTATCAAGCTGATGATGGCTGGACATTTAAAACACCAGATAAAAGTCTAGTCGCACAGATCGAACATACGATTGTGATCACAAAAGACGAACCGATTATTTTAACAAAGCTGTAAGCAAGCAGGTCCCCTTCTTCACTGGAGGGGATTTTTTCATGCCCGTTTCACGAATCTGTCACGACTAAACAAAAATGCCTGTGGTAAAATAGGCAAAGATATGCGAAAGGGGTCTTATTTGATATGTGGTTCATCATCATAGGTGTTATCTTTTTCATCGAAAGTATTATCTTAACGGTTGTAGGGATTAAGAAAAAACAATCCATGATGACCTATCTTGGTGTTATCATCATGATTATGACGGTCGGCATGATCCTCGTTACCCTCAACCCGCCAAATTCATAAATCAATATTTCCAGCATATACATGGATCATAGGCAGATAGAATCAGTTTTCATTTCTTGATACCTGCACACTTTTCACGTCCTTTTTTGAGATGTTACAATGCAGGCAGCTTCAATTGAAAGGAGTTTTCTATCATGCATTATGGTAGCAAAGGCTGGTATGTCGAAGAATTAAAGAAGCTTGGTGTGACCAAGCATGAAGGAAGAAAGCTTCAAAGCTTAAAAACATATTTCCTTGCAAATCTTCTTGAGCAAAAGAAACGCAGCTCATAAGCGCTGAAAAGCCGTACATCTTAAGATGATGTACGGCTTTTTTTAAATGTGCTGAATTCGTTTTTCTAAAGACTTCCTCACCACATCTGCTAAAGCATCTACTTCAAGAACAGCTTTTAGTCTCTCTGGACTTGTTTGACGATATTTGACTTCATTGACCTCATGGACCGTAATCTGATGGGATGCTTTTTCTACTAATACAAGCGCTGCATCAGGCGGCACCATACCTTCTTTCAGTACACGTAAATAAAAGCCTGTATATCCTGTTTTCTGTACTTCCTTTACAAGCTTCATGTTGCCATGCTTAAGAGATAATTTCACACAAGGCTGTCTTGGCTGGCTCACCTCAACAAGTGCTTCTCCAAGCTGAAACACATCGCCAATACGCACATTCGTCTCAACTAGCTGGCGTACTGTTACATTCTCGCCAAAGGCGGCTTCTTGTAATGGGACCCCTAAAAATTGTTCAAAGTGAGCATAATGATCATACGGAAAGACGCAGACGGCTTTATCATAGCCCCCATGATGAACCAAATCCCCTTGTCCATCTCCTTCAAAATTGACCTGACTTAAATACACAGGCTCATGAATGCGCTTTTTGTTGATGGCTGTTTTGATTTCTTTTCCGTTCGCATAGGTAATGATAGGTTGTCCCACTTGGATTCCTTCTATGGCATATCTCTTCTGTCCCACGATGGCCATCTCCTTTGGTTGTCTACTGGTTTTTATTTTACATCGTTTGACAATCAAATCATAGTCGATGCGTGAAGATCAGATGCAGGCTATGGTACGATGTGAAAAAAGGAGTGATGACCATGATTCATTATCACGCCATTGTAAAAGGACGTGTACAAGGAGTCGGCTTTCGTTATTTTGTTCAGGGAGAAGCCGTCAATCGTGGAATGAAAGGCTGGGTACGCAACACAGATGAAGGTCATGTCGAGTTAAAGGTAGAGGGTGAGCAGCAGAAAGTGATTGATTTCTTAGAGACTGTCCGTAAAGGAAGTCCTTTTTCAAAAGTCACCGACATGCAAATGGAGCCGCTCACTGAGCTGGCTCATTATCAAGATTTTCGAATAAGATCATAAAAAAACCTAGCTATTTGTAAACATTATTCCTATTCATGATAGTTAAACGGAGCGTTCGTATTATATAGTTCAGCCAGAACTTTCTGGTTGAACTTTTTTATTTAGATTTAATCTATCAGCAGCCAGGCTAGAACGTACGGGGGCGTGGGACATTGATTCCGTCAAGTAACTGTTCACCACCTACTTGTAGAAATATGTTTGAGGCTGGTTGGGACTTAGACCTCGTATAACATCGAATCGGTACGAGTCATGCATAAGATTAATTGGACTGGTTCGATATTGCCTCAAAATAGTCTAGAACTACCTTGCGAAATTCCAATGAAGCTTGCGTCATGTATCGACTTGTATGCCATAATAAAGCGATATCACGTACAAGTTCATGATTCTCAACTTGCAAATATTTAATCTTTTCCCATGATATTTTTGCTGTGCTTGGTATGAAGGCAAGTCCAATTTCAGCTTCTACAAGACTGATTAAACGTGTAGGTTCATCGCCCTCATACACATATTTAAGGTCAATTCCAGCCGATTTGCATACAGAGTCTACTAAATCACGAGTGCCGTATCCTCTTTTCACACCGACAAAGCATTCATCCTTAAGTTCTGTTAAACATACGCTAGTTCGGTCTGCCAGTCGATGCCCATTAGGAACTGCTACAAGAATGGGATCAACAAAGACTACTTGACATTCGATGTCTTCACCTTGAAAAGGAGAGGACGACAAGCAAAAATCGACTTCGCCTCGATGTAAAAGCGTGACCATTTCCAGTGTGGTCAGCATTTGCACATGAAATTGTATATTAGGACGTTTTTTACGAAACTCTCGCATAATCTGAGGCAAAGTGCTTGCTGTGGTTACCGCAAGCTTTAGTGTGCCAGATTCTCCTCTAGACAAATCGCTAATCTCCTGTTTTCCCTGTTCCAACTCAAACAAAGCCCTTTCCGCGCGACGAATGAATTTGTTGCCAAATTCATTTAATCGCAGTTTCCTGCCTGTGCGATCAAATAAAGGTACCCCTAAATCTTCTTCCAGACGCTGAATCGTTTTGCTTAGCGACGATTGCGTAACGTGGAGGCTTCGTGCAGCTTCAGTTACATGCTCTAATCGAGCTACCTCTAGAAAATATTGTAGTTGAAGGAGTTCCATTTCATTTTCTCTCCAATCATTCCTTTTGGTCAATGATATCATAACTTTAAATGCGTTGGAATAAATGTAAAATTCCAAGTAAGATATCAATGTAACAAATTTAAAGGGGGAGAAAAAATGAATTCTCGTAGCAGATGGTTAATGATATCCGTTGGACTAGGAATATTATTAAACCCTTTAAATTCATCAATGATTTCTGTTGCTATTGCTAGGTTGCAACATGTGTATAGCATTGATTTTACTGCTGTTTCCTGGATTGTGTTTTCATTTTATATCGCTAGTGCTATCGCCCAACCTGTCATGGGGAAGGCTAGTGATTTATTCGGCCGGAGGAAGATATTTCTGGCTGGTCTTGTTGTATCCTTAGTTTCTTCTATTTTGGCTCCGTTTTCTCCAAATTTCGGATGGCTTATTGTGTTCAGAATCGTACAATCAATCGGAACTAGTATGCTGATTGCAGTTGGAACAGCTATAGTACGCATTCATATTACAGAAAAGCAATCAGATGCTTTAGCAGGTTTATCAATTTTCCTATCCGGTGCGGCAGCTATAGGACCTTTTGCCGGAGGAGTACTTATTCAATGGTGGGACTGGCCAGCGATCTTCATCGTCAATACCCCGTTTGTAGTGGCGAGCTTTATATTAGCTTGGAAAATGATTCCTAATGATGGTCCAGCAGCAACGGTTTCACATGACATGTCGTTTCGAAAATTACTGGGTGTGATTGATGTGCCAGGAATTCTGCTCTTTGCGGTGGGTCTTATTGCCCTTCTAGTTGGCTTGCTGGCAGCTAAATCATCTGGGCATTTCTCTATGTGGAATATCGTTGTTGTGCTAATCGGGCTCTTTGCGGTGGGAATATTCGTACGACATGAGCTAAAAACAGTGTCGCCATTTATTCCTTTACGCACCTTCGCCAAATATCCAGGGATGACTTGGGTCAATATACAATACTTGCTAGTTAACTTACTTTATTATTCACTCTTTTTTGGGATTCCATCATACCTGCAAATGGTACGTCATGTCAGTGAATTCCAGACAGGGATTCTTATGTTAACTTTGGGCTTGAGTTCGATTGCAGCTTCGCCAATAGCAGGGAAATGGGTCGGTAAATCAGGACCCAGACCTGCATTGATTGTATCCTCATTACTGATGGTAGTAGGGGCAGTGTGGATCGTGACATGGACGCAAAGTTCACCAGTCATCAGTGTGTGCCTGGCGTTAGCCGCATTCGGTTTTAGCAACGGGCTAAATGCTGTTGGTATGCAGGCAGCTTTGTTTAAAAGCTCTCCAAAAGAAATTGCTGGTGTAGCATCTGGCCTATTTAATACATCGAGATACTTGGGAACAATTTTATCTTCACTGTTGACAGGTATCATTATGGGAGGTGCGTTCACCTTTACAGGATTCCGGTTGCTGGGGGTTTTCCTAACGGTCATTGCATTGATCTTAGTATTTATAAGTCTGCGACTCAGAAATTCTGAGCAATTGGATGAACCGAGTACAAGCAATTAAAACAAAAAAATAAAAATTGGAGTTGAATGTTATAACAACTGTTAATATCAAGGAATGGTCCTCATGGGGTCAAACTTGGCAGGGAATGCAAAAGGATAAACAACCCCAGGGTGAGAAAGTCATCAAGAAGTGGAATGCGAGAGCGCAAACTTTCGCCCATTGTTGTAGTAAGGAAGAGATCTTTTGTGGTCATCATAAATAAAAAGGGATAGATATCTATCCCTTTTGTTTTAATCAATTTAAATGTTCAATACCATATTAGAGGACACGTGTAATATGATAAAAGACATCTTTTTATGGCATTACATATAGCTCTCGTTAGGCTTTTTCTGTCCTGTGATAGGGCTTGTCTTGATAAAAATAGTTTGGTTTCACAATGGTATTGTCGTAATGCTTGTGGAATATGTGGGTAGCAGCTGGTGATACTGGCGGAATCAGCCATGTCCAGTCCCCAGTCAGCTTGCGGTCAGCCTTCTCTTCCTGCTTTTCAAACTGCTTGAATTGATGTGCTGCTGTATGGTGATCGACAATGGTTACCCCTGCTTCGCGATAAGAATGGAGAACCGCCACATTCAATTCGACAATGGCTTTATCCTTCCAAAGGGACGAATTCTTGGTTGTATCCAGTCCTAAAAGAGAAGCGACTTTTTTCAGCATATTGTAGCGGTTTTCATCCGCTAGGTTGCGGGCACCAATTTCTGTGCCCATATACCAGCCATTGAACGGTGCAGCGTTGTAATGAATACCGCCAATCTCTAATTTCATATCAGCAATAATCGGAACTGCATACCATTTCAGTCCTAAATCTCGGAATCCATCATATTCAGGATGGGTGATCTCTACCTCTTGGACGATTTCTTTCGGAAGCTCATACAGAACAGGCGGCTGATCCTTTAGCTGAAACATGAGAGGCAGAATATCAAAATGTGTGCCCTCCCCTTTCCAGCCATGGGCTTCACATAACTTTGTTAATTCAAGAGATGCCTCGTCGCCGATGATGCCATATTCCGTCTCATAGCCTGCATAACGAATGAGCTGATGATTATAAATGACGACTTCCTTCTGCCTGTTATTCTCTGGGGGAAAGATCGTAATGGACGGTTTGATTTTCCCGCCATTTGTCGCATACTCAATATGATGAAAGAGCGCCTCTTTCACCTCATCTTCTGTCTTTACATGCCGGCAGTCATGCACGTGCAAGGTCGACCAAAACAAACGGCCAATGCAGCGGTTACTGTTGCGCCAAGCCATTTTCGCCCCGTGAGCTAATTCCTCTAGTGTATGCGTATAAATACCTTCAGACTCAATTTCTCTTTTTATTTCATGCAGACGTGCTGCTTTCTCTTCATTTGACTTATTTAATTCTTCATAGCATACAGAAATAAAAGCTTCTGCTTCATTCCACAACGCTTCTTGATTACTCAAACATACTCGCCTCACTTTAATACGAATATATCCATTGTAGCGGTTTCTATTAATAAATTCACTCGTTTCAAACCATTTTTTATCATATCATCCGACCATTGTCCTTAGGCCATAGATGAATCAATACGTTTAAGGGTCTTTTGGAGCCAGCTGACATAGCCTTTTTCTCTTTCAATTGCTCTTGTCAGCACTAAGTAATGCCCAAATTGAGCTGAATGCAGTGATTCAGCAGAAGGGTCTTCCTCTGTCAAAGCGTGCAGCTTCTGTTCCAGTATGTCTACTTTCTTAGTGCGCTCTAGCAGTTGATATGCAAATAGGTCAGCCGCTTCTTTTTTGTCCATGGAGGAGATGAAAAAGGTTTTGAGCATGAATTCATCCTTTGTTGTTTCTGGAATCGGATCTTTTGTTCTTAACCACTGACGCAATTCTTCTTTTCCTGCCGCTGTGATTTGATAGACCTTCTTCTCCAGCTTTTTTCCTTGTATGTGAATATCAAATTCAATAAACCCTTCCTCTGTAAGACGCTTCAGTTCAGGGTAAATCTGACTGTGCTTCGCACTCCAAAACTGTCCAAGGGAATCCTTAAAATGTTTCGTGATATCGTATCCCGTCAGCTCACGCTGATCAAGCAAGCCAAGAATGGCATATTTTAGTACTCTCATGATGGGCCTCCAACGCTTATTCTTTGACAATAGTATACCATAGACTTTAAAATAAACATGTAAATCACAACATGTTTGAAAAAACATCATTCTAATGAAAGAAGGAATAAACATGGATCAATTCGTTGGACTTCATATGATTTATACGTATGAAAATGGCTGGGAATATGAGATTTACATTAAAAACGATCACACCATTGATTACCGCATTCATAGCGGAATGGTCGGAGGCCGATGGGTCCGTGATCAAGAAGTAAATATTGTGAAGCTGACAAAAGGCGTATACAAAGTCTCTTGGACAGAACCAACTGGGACAGACGTCTCTCTGAACTTTATGCCTGAAGAAAAACGCATGCATGGCGTCATCTTCTTCCCGAAATGGGTGCATGAACGTCCAGATATCACCGTTTGCTATCAAAATGACTACATCGATCTCATGAAAGAATCTCGTGAAAAATACGAAACCTATCCGAAATATGTTGTCCCAGAATTTGCGGACATTACGTATATCCATCATGCAGGTGTGAATGACGAAACCATTATCGCAGAAGCACCATATGAAGGCATGACAGATGAAATAAGAGCTGGACGAAAATAAAAAAAGCGGCACGCCAAGTGCCGCTTTCAGCGTGTAGACAAACCCTCGCATTCGTTGTCAGGTCTGCGTGCCGGTGCTCACGAATGTACAATTCGCTCCGCTCAGGTACTCGTCCTTCCTAGGGCTGCAAAGGTTTTCTATCACGCTGAAAAGAAGACAAAGGATTAAAACAATTTTAGTCCTTTTTTATTGAATGCCGAGCGTCTTTTGAGGAAGCACGAAACGATAGACTGGCAGTTCATCACCTGCTTTTGAAGCAATAAACCCTGATGACATATAGCTGTCCTTTGATTCTGGTTCAAGGGCAAGTGACAGCAAATTGGTTTGCGGCTGTGCCGTGACATATACCTTTGTTCCTTTTGGCAGCTGGCGTTTCTTGTCAACGAGTTTTGTTTCAAGCTGAATATCTGTTTTGCTCTTTTCCTCTCGCTTTGTCACCTGATAGGCTTGTACCGGCACTTTCATGCCAGCCGGCAATGTGACACTTTTTAATCCTAATGTTCTGAGTTTCTTTTCTACTCCTTCATGCCCAGGAAGAATGAGATAAGCTGTCGGCCGTTCTCTTGTTAAGACAGGAACAGCATCGCTCGCACTGTGAAAGCGTACAGGAACTTGAGTCGTTTGTCCTTTCTCAATATCAACCATTTCCAGCGAGTCTTTGACAGGTGCTTGGAAATCATCTTGAATGACCACTTGATCATCATCATTTGGCTGCAGTCCTTTTTTGACCAGCTTCAGCCGCTCCGTCACCATTTGCTGCTTCACCTGCTTGGCATGTTTCACTGTAGTTTCAATGATTTTTTCATGGGTGGCTACTTGTGCAGCAACACGGCGGGCAAAATCCTCTCTTCCAATCCCAATCCCTCTGCTTTCTACAAGAAATGACAGGGCTGGCGAAAGCGCAAGGGCATTACGGCCAATTCGCGCATCCGTTCCACCTTCATAGATGTCAATCTTTCCATCCTTTCCTCTTGTATTTGTATAATACAAATCGTTAGAAAACCCTTTATTCGTCAGCGTTTCACGAACTCCGTTAACGTATAACTCATTTGATGTCAGCCGGATGCTTTCAGGAATGTTTAAATTCTTCCCTGAAAGAATAAGCAAATCATGATATTTGAGAGCGCCTGATGAACCGATATTTTCAAACTGCTTTTGACCCACATCGTATTCATGGGCATCAATAACTACCTCTGGCACATACCGATTAAATTCTTGATGCAGGGCTGTCAGTTCTGGAGATTCTAATGTCATATGATCACGGTTTCCGTCTAATCCGTTTGCAAGTCGGCGGTCAAACGCATAAGAACCATCAGGATTAATTCTTGGGACAATGATGATATTGACATGATTGAGTATATGCTCTCCTTCTTCACCTGCTAATCGTTTTGCAATGACGAGAGCAGATTCACCGGAGGCTGGTTCATTTCCGTGTATTTGTGCTTGGAGCCAGATTGTTGGCTTTTTTGAAAGTGGAGTGATAGAGCGATCCTTTGTAAAGTACAGGGCCGGAATGGACCTGCCTTCAATGGATGTTCCAATCTGTTTCTGCGTGGCATATGGGCTTTTGCGGACAATGTCTTTTAAGAAAGCTTGAAGCTCTTCTTGTGTCGTAAATGCTTCTCCTTTTTTCTGAAAGGCAGGGGTATCAAATGTCTCGCCAGGCTCAGGGTATAGCTTTTTCACTGAAGCCGGCTGTTCATAACTCTTTCCATAATAAGGGGTTTCTGCATGAGCTGAAGCTGGGCTCACCATCGACAAAATTCCTGCTATGAGACATACAGCAGCAAAAAGAATCGTGCCTTTTCGTTTGGACATGCTATCCTCTCCCTTCGTTGATTTGCATTATAAAGAAAAAAACAGCAAAAGTGTCAGTATTTTTCAAAAATAAATCTTTTGGAGGAACAGGCATATCTTTGTCTAGGGCAAATGAATGGAGCTTGCCCGGCAATATGACCTAAAAAAAGTGCCTGCTCACAGCAGACACTTTTTTATTTACCAGATGGAAATGGCCCCAATGAGTACCGCCACGACAGTCATAGCGACGACTGCCAGCACAGCCCATTTCATCCCAAATTTCTGATGCTGATCCAGTGATACGCCAACAAGTCCAACAAGTAAATGAGTCGATGGAACAAGTGGACTTAACATATGAATCGGCTGTCCAATAATAGAGGCTCTGGCAATCTCAATTTTATCGACACCGTATGCTGCCGCTGTTTCTGATAGGATTGGCAGTACGCCATAAAAGTATGCATCATTCGGCATAAAGAAAGTAAAGATCCCGCTTGTTAATGCGACAATGACTGGAATAAAGCCGCCAAGCTGCTCTGGAATTGCAGATACAATCGAAATCGCCATTTCATCGACCATTTTCGTTCCAGTTAGAATACCTGTAAAAACACCTGCCGCAAAAATCATCGAAGCAATGGCTAAAACGTTTGTTGAGTGAGCCGCAATTCGCTCACGCTGCTGGTCCAAGTTCGGATAGTTGACGATAATCGCCACACAGAAAGCAAGAACAAATAGAACAGTTAAGCTGACTTTACCTGATACAAGCAGCAGCACCAATAACAAAGTCAGCGCTAGGTTAAACCACCAAAGCTTCGGCCGTTTGATGTCATCTTGCAGTGCCGCTGCCATTTCATTTGCATGAATCGGCTGGTCAAGTTCAATCACACCGAGACGTTTTCTTTCAGCTTTTCCAAGAAAATAAGCAACAATAATCATACTGAGAACCCCTGCACCAATGACCGGAATCATCGGGCCAAATAAAAGTGAAGGATCGACGCCAAGTGCACTCGCCGCTCTAGGTGTAGCTCCTCCCCATGGGATTGTATTCATAATTCCCATGCCAACCCCGGCAATACCCGCTAAAATAATTGGACGGATGCCAAGCAGCGTAAATAGTGGAAGCATCGCTGTTGTTGTAATCATATACGTTGTTGTTCCGTCACCATCAAGAGCAACAAGCATCGTCAGGACAGCTGTTCCGACCACGATTTTTAATGGATCGCCTTTAACGATTTTTAAAATTTTCGCCACCATTGGATCAAATAAACCCGCATCAATCATAATGCCAAAGTACAAAATCGCAAACATGATCATGACCGCTGTTGGTGCGACTTGCTGCACGCCTTTGACAATCATGTCTGAAATTTCAGTAAAATGAAAACCTGCAATAAGAGCAAATGCAATCGGTGTTAACACCAATGCCGTTAAAACAGACATACGTTTCGTCATAATCAAAACCATAAATACAATCATCATAAGAAATCCTAAGATCGCTAACATATTGTTCACCCCTTATGTTGTATACGCTTTCATTAATGTGTTGGTATCCCATTTCCAACCCTTTTTGTCATCATATCTGAGGTGAGAATTGAAGTAAATATTATGAATTTTAATTCTTTTTCGGTCGATAAATGCTTTTTGTTCATTTTGTTCAACCACTAGGCTTTTTGATTACATGAAAAAAAGCGGTCTTATTCGACCGCTTGTTCTCCTTGTATCAATTGCTCATATTGCCTTAATTGATCTTCCATAAAGATCTTTGCCTCTTTGCTGTTCATATAACGACTTGTCCAGCCCTTTTGCTTTAATCGCTTTTTCCAAGACTTCGTTTTCGTCATTTTTTGAAGAAGCTGATCCCATTCACGAATGTCATGCTGACTCATTTGTTTTGGGCCCATCACACCGCGCCAATGGGAAAAGATGAGCGGAATGCCCTGCTCTTTCCATGTCGGCACATCTTCAAATCCATCTAAGCGCTGGCTGGTTGTCGTCGCTACGAGCCTCAGCCTCTTTTTTTCATAATCATGACGAACCTCTGTAATGGTAGTCGTTGCTGCATCCACCTCATGGTTAATGAGCGCCTGAAATAAATCATCTGCACTGTCAAATTTCAAAAATTGAATGCGATATGGATCAATCCCTGCCATTTCTGCTGCACGGGCGAAGGAGATTTGATCATCATTTCCAAAGTCAGGGGCAAACCCAATTTTTAAGGAATCTGGTTTTTTCTTGAGTGCGTGTAACAGCTCTTTCCCATTTGAAAAAGGAGAATCCACTGGGACTGCGACGACCTGCCACTCTTCTGCAAGGATTGCCAGCGGTGTCACATCATTCATCGTCACGTTACTGCTGCCAAGCAAATTACGGCTTAACAATAAGCTTGAATTTAAACTGATATAGTTGGCTTCCCGCTCCATCATGTATGTCCACCCTTTATCCACCGTTCCGCCTCTTTGATAAAGAATGTTCACAGGCCGTTTCACCAGCTTCTCTTGTTCAAGCACTGATTTCATCACCTGAGCCGTTTGGTCAAATCCTCCCTCAGGTACACCCGACACCACAATATATAAGGAGTTTTGCTGCAGGAAAGAATTACCGGCCTTTTTTTCATTAAAGGTGAGCGTCATACAAAGGCAGAGCACGATCACAAAAAATATTCCTTTTTTCATCTTTTATGACTCCGCTTGTTTAGCAGGATAATATTTCCGTTCAGGTCTGCCAATGATTCCGTATGCAAGCTCTGCCCGGCATTCCCCTGTTGTGACGAGATACTCTACGTACCGTCTTGCAGTTGTACGTGATGCCCCCATTTTTTCCCCGAGTTCTTCTGCTGTAATCCCGCTATTCTCTGATGCCATCAATGTTTTCACTTTATCCAAGGTCAGTGAATTGATGCCTGTGGGGAGATCTCTGTCATCCCTTTGTTTTGGCTCTTCCTGCATCTGTCCAAAAAACAGATCGATCATCGTTTGATTGACTTCATCCTTTGAATTGATGATGTCTTTCTTCTCTTTATATTCGGTTAAGACTTGTGCAAACTTTTGTGCGGTCACCGGTTTGATTAAATAATGAACCACTCCGTAATGAAGCGCATCTCTTAAAAGCGTTGTTTCTGTTGCAGCCGTGATTATGATCACATCTACTTCCGGACAGCGTTCTCTTAAAAGCGGCAGCAAGTTTGTGCCGAGTTCATCAGGCATATACACATCAAGCAAAATGAGATCGACTTGTTCCCTTTGGAGCGCCTCCCACATATCCTTTGCACTCTTTGCCTTTCCAGCGACCTTAAATCCTTCTATCTTTTGTATATAAGATTCATGAATGGCAGCGATTCGAAAATCATCCTCCGCAATGAGTACCTTAATCACCATCTATTCCCCCTTTGTGCCTTTCGGTATGTATACAGTGAAGATGGCACCGCCTTCTTTTTGGTTCGCAACTTCAATCCAGCCCCCAAGCTCGTCCAATACTTCTTTCACATTCGCAAGCCCATAACCTCGTCCTTCTCCCTTTGACGAATGACCTCTTGTGAAAATCTGTGACAATTCCTCTTCATTCACTCCATCACCTGAATCTGACACTTCTATGATAATATCAAACCCAATATCTGTGATGAACAGGTCAACCTCGCGCTTCTCCTTATTTAATACAGCTTCAAAAGCATTATCGACGAGATTGCCAATGATGGTGATAAAGTGAGATAGAATTAAATGAGCTGGGAGCGGCTCAAGTGAGCTATTTTCATCAATGTGAAATTGGACTTTCTTCTCAGATGCTTTCCCTAACTTGCCAAGTAAGATGGCTTGTATTTTAGGAGACCGAATCTGCTTCATGAGTAAATCGTGCTGACGGTTTTGCAGGTGATATTCTTCTTTAATTAAGTCGATGGCTTCATCGACTTGCTTCAGCTCAAGCAGGCCTAAGATGGCGTACAGCTTATTTGAGAATTCATGTGTTTGTGCCCTCAGGTCTTCTGAATATTGGCTGACCTCTGTTAATGTATCCAGCAGCTTCGTCAGCTCTGTTTTCTCCCTGAAGCTCACAATCCCTCCAAATGCTCGATTGTCCTGCATTACTTTTTTCACATTTAAGACATAGGTTTTATCATTGACGACGGTTTCGATGTTAGGTTCAATCGTCTCTGACTTTAAATAGAGAAGAAGTTTGGCATTTGGCAAGACTTGATCAATATGGAGGGGCAGCTCTGATGAGACGCGCAGCATGTGCTCAGCTGATGTATTCATCATCGTAATCGCGCCTTTCTGGTCAAACGCAATGATCCCTTCTTTTATAGCGAGCAGCATCGCTTCTCTTTCTCGATACAATGAAGCTATTTCATGCGGCTCCAGCCCTAATGTATCTTTGCGAATACTCTTCGTTAAAAAAATTGCACCGAATATGCCCGGCAAGAGCACAAGAAGGGCAATATAGCTAAGCTTCAATAGCTGATGAGCTGTCGCTTGATCAATTTCCTTTTTTAAAAATTCGACGGTGACTGTCCCGATAATTTCTTCATGCCCTTCTGTTTCTTTCATAATGGGCGCACTGCCTCTGACAACGGTTTCACCATTAGAATCATCAGTTGATATGGAAGTTCCTCCAAATAAGAGGGTACTTCTTCCTTCCGATACACTGATGGTTTTTCCTACGTCCTCATGGTTCGTATGAACAAGGACCTTTCCTTTTCGATTGGAAATGAAGATGGCATGTGCTCTTACTTGCTCCTTCATTTGCTCAAGCACTGCCTGTTCTTCATTTTGGGACGCTGATAGAGCCACCGATGCTTTAATGGGCGGCATATATGATATCGTTCTAGCGGTCTGCACCGCCAGCTGTTCAGCTTGCCCCTGCCTTTCTGATGTCTGCAAAAAACCAAAACAAATAGTTAATAATGCAATGACAACAAGCAAAAGCCCGATAATTAACCCCAAAATTTTCGTTTGTAAAGTGACTTTCCTTTTGCCCATTCTCACCGCTACAACCCCTAATTCAGTAGATTCATCCGAATAGACTCTAAGAAAATGATATCATTTTTTCTTACTAAGTTAAGAGAAAATTCTTTCAAAGAAAAAGACGACTCAAAATCGAGTCGTCCCTGTATGCCTATTACGTGATCGATAAACCAGCACTCGCATAGCCTGCTACGGTATTCACTAAGGATAGACCTGTAGCTGATGCGGAGAATACAACAAGCAATCGTGTTTCCGGTGTAACTGGTACATTTAGACCAGTTGCAATACCGTTTGCAATCGCACCCAGCGTTAAAACACCGGTTAAAGCTGGGGCTAATGTGACACTCGCTACTTGAGTGAAACTATTATTTGGTGTTGGTGAAGCGAATAGACTAGCCGTTACGGTAATACTCGTGCCGATTAAAGAAAGAGCTGCTGTTGTGCTGAAATAACCTGCAAATGACGTGATTGTTCCAGCTCTTGGAACTGAGAACGCCATGTTGAGTAAAGTTCCTGCAGCACCTGTTAAATCAATGATTCCGCCTAAAATACTGACACCTGTCGCTGAGTTACCAAATCCGATCAAGCTGGATGTTCCAACGAGACCACCTGCAATTGTTGTCAGGACAGCAGGTGAACCTGAAGCAAACGGAATGATCGCACTCGATCCTGTTGGACCTGTAGCGCCTGTGGCTCCTGTACCTGTGACTCCGGTGGCTCCGGTTACTCCTGTTGCACCAGTTGCTCCGGTGACGCCGGTAGCCCCCGTATCTCCTGTTGCACCAGTTGCTCCGGTACCCGTAACTCCCGTTACACCAGTTGCTCCGGTCACTCCTGTTTCTCCCGTGGCTCCGGTTAATCCAGTTGCACCGGTCGCTCCTGTGACTCCTGTTGCTCCGGTCACTCCTGTTTCTCCCGTGGCTCCGGTCACTCCTGTTTCTCCCGTGGCTCCGGTTAATCCAGTTGCACCGGTCGCTCCTGTCACTCCTGTTGCTCCGGTCACTCCTGTTTCTCCCGTGGCTCCGGTTAATCCAGTTGCTCCGGTCACTCCTGTTTCTCCTGTGGCTCCGGTTAATCCAGTTGCACCGGTCGCTCCTGTGACTCCTGTTGCTCCGGTAACACCTGTTTCTCCCGTGGCTCCGGTTAATCCAGTTGCACCGGTCGCTCCTGTGACTCCTGTTGCTCCGGTTAATCCAGTTGCTCCGGTAACACCTGTTTCTCCCGTGGCTCCGGTTAATCCAGTTGCTCCGGTCACTCCTGTGACTCCTGTTGCTCCGGTCACGCCTGTTTCTCCTGTTGCTCCGGTTAATCCAGTTGCACCGGTCGCTCCTGTGACTCCTGTTGCTCCGGTAACGCCTGTTTCCCCCGTTGCTCCTGTACCGGTTGCACCCGTAACGCCAGTCGCGCCTGCGGCTGCTAATAACGTATAATCTGGTGACGTATCTGGTGTGCCTGTTGGTGGTGCTGTATTCACGATATAGGTTCCACCTTCATACGTGACCACTTGACCTACTGGATACGTCGGGGCTGCCGCTGGATCAAATGCTACTGCTCCACCTAAACCGACCCCAGTGGCGCCGGTCACACCGGTAGCTCCTGTACCTCCGGTTGCCCCAGTTACCCCAGTTGCTCCCGTGACACCTGTCGCGCCTGCGGCTGCTAATAACGTATAATCTGGTGACGTATCTGGTGTACCTGTTGGCGGTGCCGTGTTCACAATATAGGTTCCACCTTCATACGTGACCACTTGACCTACTGGATACGTTGGGGCTGCCGCTGGGTCAAATGCTGTGACTCCGGCTAAGCCGACTCCTGTCGCTCCCGTGACGCCGGTGGCTCCGGTTGGACCAATTTCTCCTGTTGCTCCTGTGACGCCGGTGGCTCCGGTTGGACCAATTTCCCCCGTTAGTCCTGTAACGCCTGTTGCTCCCGTCGCTCCTGTACCGGTTGCACCTGTAACGCCTGTCGCGCCTGCGGCTGCTAATAACGTATAATCTGGTGACGTATCTGGTGTACCTGTTGGCGGTGCTGTGTTCACGATATAGGTTCCACCTTCATACGTGACCACTTGACCTACTGGATACGTCGGGGCTGCCGCTGGATCAAATGCTGTGACTCCGGCTAAGCCGACTCCTGTCGCTCCTGTGATCCCTGTTGCACCTGTATCACCAGTTACCCCTGTGACACCGGTAGCTCCCGTTGCCCCGGTAACTCCTGTTGCCCCGGTGGCTCCCGTTTCTCCTGTGCCAGTAGCTCCGGTTGGGCCAATTTCCCCCGTCGCTCCCGTGACACCGGTGGCTCCGGTTGGGCCAATTTCTCCTGTTGCTCCTGTGACGCCGGTGGCTCCGGTTGGACCAATTCCCCCCGTCGCTCCCGTGACTCCTGTTGCGCCGGTGGCTCCCGTTTCTCCAGTTGCACCCGTGCCGGTAGCACCTGTTACGCCTGTCGCGCCTGCGGCGGCTAATAACGTATAATCTGGTGATGTATCTGGTGTACCTGTTGGTGATGCTGTATTCACAAGATACGTTCCACCATCATATGTCACCACTTGCCCCAATGGATATCCTGTCGCCGCTGCAGCATCATACGGTACGACTCCAGTTAAACCCACGCCGGTGGCTCCTGTGGCTCCAGTTGGACCTGGATCTCCTGTGACACCTGTTGGTCCTGTACCTGTTTCCCCCGCTGCTGCTAATAATGTATAATCTGCCGACGTATCCGGTGTACCTAATGGCGGTGCTGAATTGACCACATACGTACTGCCATCGTATGTCACCACTTGCCCTACTGGGTAGGTTGGAGCTACTGCTGGATCAAATGCCAAGATGCCTGTTAAACCTACGCCTGTTGGACCAATTGGACCTGCTGGACCTGCCGGACCCGCTGGACCCACTGCACCCGCCGGACCCGCTGGGCCTCTTCTTCCTCTCCCGCCTGGCGGACCTTGAATCACACAAACACAAGGATCTTTTCCGCAGCAAGGATTTTTCACTGGTTTCCTTGGTTTTTCTGATTTCCCTTTCTTACAACTATCACATTCCCAGCCATCATCCTTATACGCATCATACCAGCTTCCTTTTTGGTAGTGGTCTGTCGAATGAGTTGGATATGTTTTTCCGCATTGTCTACATCTTTTCATGGAATCACCCCCATCCATCGTATTCATCATGACTTGGAAAGGTGTATGTACACTTTTATTTTTTAAAATAATCAAAAAGACCTTGCACTTTCTTGCACAAGGTCCTTCTTTCATTAAAGTCTCATCGTCATTTTTAAATCTTTTCCTACCATACTATAATCCATATCTACCGGCCGGATGGCTTCTTTTAATGTTTTCATACCTTCTCCTTCAAAGAAAGTAGGTGCATCTTTCCCTCCAATTAGTAACGGTGCCATATAAATAATGACTTCGTTCACAAGTGATGCTTCTAAAAAGGATGCGCTCACACTCCCTCCCGCCTCTACAAGCACCGACATCACAGAACGCTTTTTCAGCATACGTAATACCGCTTGAAGATCTGTCCGATTTTCTCCGCTTGTGACAAATACTTGATGTCCTTTTTGCATCAGTTGTTGATATTTTTTTTGATCGTACTTATTTGAGGTGCAAATAATGGTTTCTACCATATGATCATTTAAACATTTCGCATGAAGAGGAATCCTTAAGGTGGAATCTAAAATGACACGAATGGGCTGTGTCACGATTGAATCTTTTACAATAAGACCTGCATCATCTTGAATAATGGTTTCGACGCCTGTTATGACAGCATCTGCTTCTTGACGTAATTGCTGCACTTCATTCCTCGCTTCTGTTCCTGTAATCCATTTGCTTTCTTGATGAGCTGTTGCAATTTTCCCGTCTAATGAAATGGCTGTTTTTAATATGACATAAGGAAGGTCTGATTGTATGGAATGAAAAAAAGGAAGATTTAAGCTGTCCGCTTCCCGCTTACATATCCCTTCTTCTACTTCTATCCCTGCTTGTTTCAACATCGTGACCCCTTTACCTGCTACAAGTGGATTTGGGTCATGAGTGGCAATGACCACACGTTTCACCCCGCTCTTTATAATGGCTTCTGAGCAAGGACCTGTTTTTCCATGATGCGAACAAGGTTCGAGCGTCACATATAGATGAGCTCCCTTCGCCTTTTCTCCTGCCATTTGCAGCGCATGAATTTCAGCATGAGGTTCGCCCGCCTTCATGTGAGCACCAATTCCAACGATCTCACCTTTTTTGACTATCACTGCTCCGACAAGCGGATTTGGCGAAGTTTGCCCTTTCATCGCTTTTGCGTTGGCAATCGCTAGCTTCATATAAAAAACATCGTCTTTCATGTAAGTCTCCTTTCCTCTCTTTCAAGGGAAAGAACTCCTTCAGGAAATGAAGGAGTTCTATTCTCATGTTCTATATTTTTTCCATCCGTTTCTTTTCAGATCGATCATAGTAAGGCAAGGAATAAAAAAGTTTATAAGATGCTCGTTGTTTACAAAAACAGCATTTGCGACATTCATATTTATTAATGAGGAGCACATGCGGACAATTGAGTACAGACAGACCTTTTTTCATATGTTCCTTGCAAACACTTATCATGAGAATCCCCCGCTTACATTCTTTTTCTTAATGAGAGATTACTTCTTTCGGAAATTGTTCAAATAAGCGTAATACTTCGGTATGCGTCCCATCTTCTCGAACGTGATAAATTCCGCCGTCATATGAACTTGCATATACATCATTGCCTAATTGTCTGATGGCACTAATCCCATTTTGGGCAATTCTAATTGGGCCGGTGTTGACATTCAGCTCTGGATTCCACACAACGATATAGCCCCAATAATCACCGCTTACAATATAGCCAGAGTCTGTGACTGTGACCGATTTGATCGAATACTGGTGCTCGTTATGCTGGTCTAATATTCTTCCTGTATGCAAATCAAACAATCTCACATTCTTGTCACGGCTGACAATGGCGATACGGTCTCGTTTACTATCAATAAAGACATCATTTAACAGCTCTGTCGCACCGATGTATTCCGCTTTTAAAGACAAACTCTTTTTATCTAAAAGACAGATGGTTCCTTCAACTGCTGCTGTGATGATATGATCTCCTTCTACCTTTAACGCTTTGACCGCACAATCGTGTGCTTTGGAACGGCCGATTTCCTTTAAGTGTTCTGTCGAAATGACATGGACATATCCGCCATAAGTGCCAATATAAAATTGACGATCCTCCTCATGGAAATACACGCTGTTGACCGGGCCTGTGTTGAGGTCAAACGAAACCATTTGCTGTAATGATTCATGAACAATATGCACCTGACTTGCATGGTCTCCCCACGCATAATAGCTTCCATCCCGTGCAACAGCTACTCCATTTGTTAAAACGCCCGTCGATTTGGCGATTTCAATCCCATTTTTTCTGAATTTTCCATCATCAGATGCGGTAATAATATCCCCCGCATCAGTCAGCGCAATATCATTGATAGATGGTGTCGCCATTTCGATCTCATCTGATATGACTTTGCCCTTTTCGATCGACCATTCACAATATGTTTTTCCAAAGCTGGCTCCTAGTATTGACTTCTCATCTTCTGTCCAGACAAGCGAGCGCTCCCACTGATATTTATGAGGCAGCAGTGTATCGACTAAATCACCTGTTTCATAATTCCACAGCTTAATTAAATGGTCGTAGCCTGCAGTCAGCAAGTAATTGCCGCTTGGAGAAAAATTCACACGCTTGACGCCCTGTAAATGGGCTTTGATAATTTTCTTCTCCTGTAAAGTAGCTGCATCGTAAATAATAACGGTGCCATCATCTCTGCCAAGTGCGAATACTTCTTTTTGATTGCTGCCGCTGATCGTATCCAGCTCATAATCAAACGGGCCGATTTCCCCTACAATTTCTCCTGTCTCATACAGCCATACAAGGACATATCCATCATCACCTGTTGTATAAGCTTTATCACCATGTATCCATACAGCTAATACATCTTTGCTATGGCCATGGAATTCTCTTAAAATAGCACCCGTTTCGATATCCCACACTAAGCATCTTCTATCTCTGGACACGGATACAAGCAAAGTATCCTGCTTTGCAAAAGCAACGGCTTCTACATCATCTGCATGACCAAACAACGTGCGGATTCGGGTATGTGTGCCTGTATCATACAATTGAATCGTATAATCTGACGATGCACTCGCTAAATACTTTCCGTTTTCAGAAAGAGATAAAGAATTAATGATATGCTCGTGACTGCCAATAAACGTTCCTTCTCCCGTCGCCCGGTTCCACTGATAAATACAGCGGTCATAGCCGCCAGTGTAAACAATTTGATCGTGCTGAGTTGATAAAACAGATGTAATTGGTCCTCTATGCATGGTTTTACACTCCCACCTTTATATGTTGTTTTTGACGAGTCACTAAACGAAAACCAGTAAATCGAAAAACGGGATCTGGGTGCTTCCCGTGTCTTCTTGCGACTCTGCATAAATCTCCGCCTCTTGCGAAGGAGCCGCCTTTTAAAATGTAGTAATCACTTCCGAGTGTTTCCGTTAAATCATCGACGACCTCGATGCCGCCTTCATATACGTGATATTTGGTGTTGACCCATTCCTCGACATTGCCCCCCATATCATAAAGACCAAATAAGGATCGGCCCTTTTCGTAATGACGGACCGGCGTCGTTTTTTCAATATTTGATTCGTGCGTATTGCAGTAAGAAGGATCAAACTCATCTCCCCACGGGTATTGATTTCTCGTGTTTCCCCGGGCAGCATACTCCCATTCTTCTTCAGTAGGAATCGAAACATCAATCCCAAGTTTCCCGCTCAGCCACTGACAGAACGAGAAAGCTTCCTCAATATCCATGCCCCAAGCTGGATGATCTTTTCCCCCGCCAAGCTCTTCGTTCGTTAAACTCTCTGGGTATGTCTGTCCTGTTTCATCACAATAGCTTTGATACAATTCATTGCTGACGACCGTATCTGAGATAAAAAATTCGTTGATATACGGCTGATAGGATGGAAATTCTTTGTACAGCCATTTTTGAAATTTTTTCTCACGGCCGTAGGTTGGATTGAGCAGCTTGTCCTTCCAGAATTCTGATGCCTTTTTCATATCTTCTTCATTACTTCCAATCGTTGCATAGCCGCTTGGGATTTGAATCCAATTGATATCAGGTTTCACGCTTTTCTCCCGCCTTCTTTCAATATACTCGTCTATTGATTAATTAATTTCTTCTCATCGACCATATGCCCTGAGGCTGCTTTTGCTTTTAAATAGGCTTCATTGTAGAGAGAGGCTTCGACCGTATGATCAAACCGCAAAACAGGAAGACCGTAAGCTGCAATAGAATCGACTTTATCTGGATTATTCGTTAGTAAGTGCAATGGTTTCCCTTTGTTTAAATAGTGCAAAACAGCTGCTGCTTCCTCATAATGCCGATCATCATCCCCGCAGCCGATCAGGCGGTTGGCTTCAAAAGTATCCAGTTGCATTTCCTGTAATTTATACGTCAATGCTTTTGCCATCAGCCCAATAGACCGCCCTTCTTGATTGGCCATATACACCAGCATGCCTTTTCCGTAATCGGTGATTTTCTTCAGCGATAATGCAAGCTGTGGACCACAGTCACATTTCAGTGACCCAAACACATCGCCTGTTTGGCAGACACTATGGATTCGCACAAGCGGCGGCCGTTCATTTTCAAAGTCGCCAAATAAGAGACAAGAGGAAAAGGTTTGCTGCGCGGTACTCATTTGGACAATCGATTCGATCGTTGGTTTTGTATCCCGTTCAACAGGTGCGAAGGCATACCACTTAAATGGCACTTCTTCATGTTGAATGGAAATTGGCAAATTTACAGGCCCCACGAGCAAATAGTGTTTTTCTTGAAAGGTAAAATGATGAATCATTGATTGTAGTTCATCTACAAACTTGTTCATTTGTCTCCCCCCTATTCATCACTGCACCCAATCGACTCCCATAGCGCAGTGATAGAGTGATGAATATGTGTACGCACTCCCTCTGCCTGTGTGCTCCCGCAGAAGGAAATGGATGTGCAGTGTCTCTCATCGCTTTAGACCTTGTCCTTTTCCAGTACAAAGGAGCAGAAATCTTGGTTCATATGCTTTATTTTCTGTCAGAGCAGCAAGCGTCCTTGATTGGCAGCCGCTCTTTCTTACAATGAACACCTCTGCTTGAATCACTCGCCTTTGTACTAGATTTTGACGGCAATGACATGATGCTGGCTTATTCCGGCCTTCGCTTGTAGTGGTGATATGGATACAAGCTCAAGACCTGATGTACAAATTTTTTCTCCAAGCTGAGAATCTGAAAATGAAAAATGGAAACGGCCATCTTCTCCGATTAACCCTGTTTTCCACTGTTCTCCCCAGACAACAAGTGAAAAGACACCGCCTTCATGAAGTAAAGAAGAGACCTGTTTTAAATAACGTTCATGATCATCAGGATGTTGATGATGAAAGCAGCCATGATCTAAAATTAAATCAAACTGCATCCCGCGTCCCTGATCCATGGACCATGACATAAAATCTTGATGAACAAAGTGGACAGAAACCGTTTCTCTTTTCTGTAACCCCTCCCACTCCTCATGCTCATACAGGTCGATACCGACATATGCGGAAAGCCCGCTTAAATGTTCAAGTGCACGGCCGTTGCCGCACCCGATATCCAGCACAGAAGCAAGTGCATTCTTTTCCCTTGAACGCCATGCCTTTAATGACATCACTGCTGCGTCTGTTAAGGATGGATCAGTGGACCACATATCTGTTCTTTGCTCATAATGCTCTTGGAATGCCATGCGCATCTTTTCTAAATAAAGTCCGCTGTCTTCATGGTACAAAGCCTTTTTCATCATGAAACCTCCTTCAATTCACAATCTTCTTTTCGGGCAAAGGTGGTTTTCAAGCCAAAAACCTTATGTTAAAATGAAAGATGGATTTTTTAGGAAAATCTGTTTTTCTGAAAAAGGAGAGAAGCATCCCACATGTTCACTCTTCTTTTTCAGCATTCATCCTCATATGCAGCCGTTCGAAGGCCGCATCGCCTCAGCTTGTTCTCTCTTTTTTTCATATGAGTTCACCTCCTTCACCGTTCGATCAACTCACAATTTTCATTGAAAACGCTTTCTCTTTTGTATAAGGACTTAACGTCTTTTGAATATCTCTTGTAAAGTGCTCATAGTAGAAAGATCAATCTACTGTTTAAAATGGCTGTCATTTTTTCTTCAAGTAAACGACGATTTGCTCTGTTTTAGTAGACATTTTTCTAACAAGCTTTTCTTTTAGAGGCGCTTACGCCTTGGTTCCCGCCACCCCCTTTACTAGATTATGCTCCGAATAAACCCGTCAGAAATTTAACAACTAATTCCATAATGACTGGATTAAGCCAAATATATTGTTTTTAGTTTATTTTGTCAACAAATTATTTCCTAAACATTAAAATGAATTTTCTAATTGAAAATACAGGTATTTTTCGTGGTTTTCTGACCTTAAAACACTTATTTCTACACAAAAATACAATTTAAACCAATAGAACTAAGAAATTTATCTACTAAATTACACAAGTTTTTTATTTAATTTTAAATCAAAATAGAAAGATACAATGATTATTTCCCGAATGGATTTTTGTGATATTTCGACTATTTTTTTCTGATTTATCCTGTTTTTCTTTGGTATAACGGCTTTTTCAATTAGAGAATTTACTATTTATTCCATACTTCTGTATTTACTTATTATCGTAAAAAAGATACATGTCTCTCTTTCAGACATGGAAGCATGAAAAAAAGCCCCTTACAAAAGTAAGAGGCTTTTTCGGCTGGCGTTTATGCCCAGTTTTTCACTTTTTCATGATCTGTGACAAAGAGAAGGACTTTCCCTTCGTCTAAATGTTCTTCAAATGTCTCAGCTTCTTCTTTTGAGAAACCAATTTCATGAATTTTATTGCGGAGCTCATCACCCTTTTTACTAAAGATGTTCCCAACCGCATGTTTGAGTCCAACTTCTCTTGAGCCAATCGTATTGGCATCTGCATTACTTGCAATACGCTCTGTTCGGTCATCGTCATGGGACAGAACATAAATGTCCTCTCTTGCAACACCGAGTGATTTTAATTGCTCTACATCTCTTTGAAGTGTTTCATCATTTGAATACTCTCTTACAACAGGTTTCATTTTATATTCCTCCTTTAACGTCTTACGAATCTTTTACCCGGCATTTTTGCCATTAAACCTTCTACGAGCACATCCAATTTACATGATGTACTGTTCGAGCCTATTGGCTTATTTTTGACAAAAAGCCCGTAAAAATGACTAAATTTTCTGAAATATTGTGTTCATTCCTGTGGATTTGTTGTACAATTCTTATACTGGAGGCTAGAAATGAGGGAGAGCTGATGTATTACTTTTCAGCGGAGCAGCAGTTTAATGCTTGGGTTGTCAGTGATTTGGTGAAACAGCTTTTTCAAAAGTGGAATCCTGAAGAAGCAAATTCAAAGCCGCTTACATCGTTTGCCGAACAGCACTTTCGCATCTCCATTGATTATCTCTTTTCCATCATTATTAACATTGGAGATATCGAGTCAATTGAACAAGATCCACAAGACCTGTTGTCCTCATACTTGAATATCCTTTTCCCTTTTGTGACGCGCGATATGATGAAAGCCTCCATGCAAAATGCAAACGAATATTTGTTAAAAGAACGTGATGCGGATGTGTATCAGCTGTTTGGCTGTCTCCCGCCGCTCCTCTCTGTATCTTTTCAGAAAAAGTAGTCCCCTTCGATAAGATGGCGGCTGCTTTTTTGTATGTGTTTTGAAAAGACTGTATGTTTTGAACGAAAAGAAGCATCATGTTAATGTAAATCTAGGCTGTAAGTGAAAGGGAGGATTTGACATGAGTCAACAAAAGCAAATTCAATTAGCCAAACGTCCAAAAGGATTACCTACAAAAGATGTTTTTCATTTTGAAACAGTAGATATACCTGTGCCTCAAGATGGAGAGGTCTTGATTCAAACGAAATATGTTTCTGTAGATCCTTATATGAGAGGGCGAATGCAGGATACAAAATCCTATACACCTCCGTTCAAGCTAAATGAAGTGATTCAGGGCGGTGTTGTCGGAGAAGTCGTTGAGTCGAAATCGCCTCAATTTGAAAAAGGTGATTTTGTCCTTGGATTCCTTGGATGGCAAGAATATTCCACTGCCAAAGCTGAATCTCTGACTAAAATTGATCCGTCCATTGCGCCATTGTCCTATTATTTAGGGATTTTGGGCATGCCAGGGCAAACCGCTTACTTCGGCCTGCTTACGATTGGCCAGCCAAAAGAAGGCGAGACGGTTGTCATTTCTGGAGCCGCAGGCGCAGTTGGTTCCGTTGTGGGACAAATCGCTAAGATCAAAGGCACACACGTCGTTGGAATTGCCGGATCTGACGATAAACTCGCTTATTTAAAAGAATTGGGCTTTGATGAAACAATTAATTATAAAACAACAAATGATTTAGATGATGCCATTGCAAAAGCCTGTCCTAACGGCGTTGATGTGTACTTTGACAATGTAGGCGGCGAGATTTCAGATGCGGTGATGAATCATTTGAACCGTTTTGCACGCATTCCAGTATGCGGCGCAATTTCTTCTTATAACATTAGCGCAAGCGAGGACATCGGACCGCGTGTGCAAACAAAACTCATCAAAACAAGCGCATTGATGCAAGGCTTCATCGTTGGCAACTATTCAGATCGTTTTGGAGAGGCAGCGAAGGATCTCGCACAATGGGTAAAAGAAGACAAACTCACATATAAAGAAACAATCATTGAAGGCTTTGACAACATTCCTGATGCATTCCTTGGACTATTCAAAGGGGAAAATGTCGGAAAACAGCTTGTCAAAATTTCATAACAAAAAAGGACCCTGCCAATAATGGAGGGTCCTTTTCTTATGCCTGCTTGGGCGCAAGGTGCAGCTGGCCTTGTTTATACACAATTTCTTCAAGCGAAAGATTCAGCTTTTTCGCCATTTTTTTCAGCATTGATTGCTCTTGAGGTGTGACAAGACTGATGACTGCGCCTTCTTTTCCTGCGCGTCCGGTTCTGCCTGAACGGTGGATGTAGCCCTCTTCATTTGGCATATCTGCATGAATCACATATGGCAGATCATCAATATCGATTCCTCTTGCTGCAATATCTGTTGCAAGGAGGAGCGGGAATTCACGCTGTTCAAATGATTTTAAGATCACAGCACGCTCAGCTTTTTTTGCTTCACTATGAAGGACACCAAGGTCGACATGATGGTACGCTAATTTCTCTGCATAAATGCTTAAGTTCGTAATGTCACGCACAAAAACGAGCGCCTGCATGTCCTCAAGCCGTGATAGCTTTTGCAGCAGTTTCACTTTGTCACGCTGATCACATAACAGATAATAGTGACCCACTTTCTGCGCTTCTTCCTCGCTTCTAGCAATTTTCAATACTTCTGGTTCAGATGTCATTTCTTTGATCAGCTGAACGGTTTCTTCTTTCAATGTTGCAGAAAAACAAAGGATTTGTCTTTCTTTTAATGTGGACTTAATGATCCCTTGGATCGTTTTCATATGCTCTGGCACAAGAAGCTGATCTGCTTCGTCTAATACAATCGTTTTGACTTCATGCATTTTCAGTTTCTTGATTTTGATTAATTCTTGTACTCGGCCCGGTGTCGCCACAACGATGTTCGGGTGTTTCTTTAGTTTTTCTTGCTGCTTCTTGATGTTCGCTCCACCAATCAAGGAGACCGCTTTGATGTCTGATCCTTGCTTGAACTCTTGCACGACATCAAAGATTTGCATCACAAGCTCTCTTGAAGGTGCCAAGATTAAGACTTGGGGATGCTTGATATTGACATCAATTTTATTTAAAAGCGGCAGTACATACGCAAGTGTCTTCCCCGTCCCAGTTGGCGATTCTGCGATCACATCACGCTTCTCCGTAATCCACTCTGCTGTTTTTTCTTGTATAGCTGTTGGTTTTTCGAAGCCAGCCGCTTGAAAGTTTTCCTGAATAAATGGCTTTGCTTCTTTCAAAAATACCCAATTTTCCGTCATGTCGATCTCCTTTATCCTCATTCAATCTATCCTTTAGTATCTCAAAATCAGCTTTGAAACGCAATTTTTCTTTTGATGCTTTTATCGAGCCGGACAGTTCGATATAATCATGAGAGGCACTAGCCGTTTTGAATCTATTTGAGGTGTAAAAAATGATATTATCTGTTAAAGATTTAAGTCATGGCTTTGGCGACAGAGCCATTTTCCACGAAGTGTCCTTCCGTTTATTAAAAGGCGAGCATGTCGGCTTAATCGGCGCCAACGGTGAAGGAAAGTCAACGTTTATGAATATTATTACTGGCAAGCTGGAGCCAGATGCAGGAAAAGTCGAATGGGCGAAAAATGTCCGTGTCGGCTACCTTGATCAGCATACCGTGCTAGAAAAGGGAAGAACGATCCGTGAAGTCCTTCAGGATGCATTCCATTATTTATTTTCAATGGAAGCCGCGATGAATGACATTTATGGCAAAATGGGTGAAGCTGATCCTGATGAGCTTGAAAAGCTGTTAGAGGAAGTTGGCGTCATTCAGGATGCACTGACAAACAATGATTTCTATATCATTGATTCTAAGGTCGAGGAAATTGCAAGAGGTCTTGGGTTAACGGATCTTGGGCTGGACCGTGATGTGACGGAGCTCAGCGGCGGTCAGCGTACGAAGGTGCTGCTAGCGAAATTGCTGCTGGAGAAGCCAGAAATTCTCCTTCTCGATGAGCCGACCAACTATTTGGATGAGCAGCATATTGAGTGGCTGAAGCGCTATTTACAGGAATATGAAAATGCGTTTATCCTCATTTCGCATGATATTCCGTTTTTAAACAGTGTTATTAACTTGATTTATCATGTTGAAAATCAAGAGCTCACGCGCTATGTTGGTGATTACGACCAATTTAAACAAGTGTACGAAGTCAAAAAGCAGCAGCTTGAAGCGGCCTATAAAAGACAGCAGCAGGAAGTGGCTGAACTAAAGGATTTTGTTGCAAGAAACAAAGCACGTGTCAGCACAAGAAATATGGCGATGTCCCGTCAAAAGAAACTGGATAAGATGGATATGATTGAACTGGCGGCAGAAAAGCCAAAACCAGAATTCCACTTTAAACCGGCACGTACGTCTGGGAAACTGATTTTTGAAACGAAAGATTTGGTCATCGGTTATGATGAACCGCTCTCCCGCCCATTGAATTTGAAAATGGAACGCGGGCAAAAAATTGCGTTGTACGGTGCTAACGGTATCGGAAAAACGACGCTGCTCCGAAGTCTTCTTGGGGAAATCACACCTATTTCTGGTGAGGTGGAACGTGGAGAATTCTTGCATATTGGCTACTTTGAGCAAGAAGTAAAAGAGCAAAACAGCAATACTTGTATTGAAGAAGTATGGAGCACCTTCCCTTCTTACACGCAATATGAAGTCAGAGCCGCTCTTGCAAAATGCGGATTAACGACAAAACATATTGAAAGCCGCGTGTCTGTTTTAAGCGGAGGAGAAAAAGCAAAGGTCCGTCTTTGCAAGCTGATCAACGAAGAAACCAACTTACTAGTTCTCGATGAGCCGACAAACCACTTAGATGTCGATGCAAAAGAAGAACTAAAACGCGCGTTAAAAGAATATAAAGGCAGCGTCTTATTGATTTCTCACGAGCCTGAATTTTATCAAGATGTGGCAACCGAAACTTGGAATTGCGAATCTTGGACGACAAAAGTATTATAATGACAAAAAAGCCTTATATCTTTAGAAGATATAAGGCTTAGATGATTGTGACAAAGGGCTAAAATGATCTTTATTTTAGCTCTTTGTCTTCTTTCAGCGTGATAGAAAACCTTTGCAGCCCTAGGAATGACGGCTACCTTTGCGGAGCGAATTTGACATTCGTGAGCATCGGCGCACAGGACTGACACCGAATGCGAGGGTTTGTCTACACGCTGAGCTTTTTTCTAATCAATGACCTGCTTGGATATTCACCAAATGCTTACGTCCAAGGAGCAGGATGATCATGCCTAAGAGAACAACAGCAGCCCCGACATAATAAGGTGTACTTGCTGTATAGGATTCAGCGAGAACTCCGGCAATCCAAGGAGCAATCGCGCCCCCAATAAACCGTACAGCACTGTAAGAGGATGAAGCAATTGAACGTTCAACCGGCGCTGACCCCATCACAGCTGTCGTGAGCACCGTATTGATCATACCGAGAATTCCCCCAGCAATGACAATTCCGCAGATCACGACCACAACATGAGACGTCCATACCCCAATGCCGAATAAAATTACAGCAAACGAAGCAAACAGAACCACCAGCGAAGTCAATGTCCCAAGTTTGCGATGAATGACCGGCGCGGAGAAGACGGAGGTCACAGCCAACAATAGCCCCCATCCAAAAAAGACATAACCGAGTCCATGCTCATCAAGATGGAGCACAAATGGCGAATACGCTAAAAGCACAAAGAAACCAAAATTGTATAAGAAAGCGGCAGATGCCATCGTTAAAAGTCCTTTATATTTTAATGCTCCGACAGCCTCAAATAATTTCACTTTTTTCTGAGGCTTTTGCATAGGTGGAAGCATAAAAGTAATCGCTAAAAGAGCAATAAGCATTAACACGGCAACGCCAAAGAATGGCCCGCGCCAAGAAATTGTTCCGAGCTCTCCGCCAAGCAGCGGTCCAACCGATATCCCAAGACCTAATGCAGCCTCGTATAAAATAATGGCCTTCGCACTTCCTCCAACAGATACACCGACAATGACAGAGAGTGCAGTTGAAATAAATAAAGCATTCCCAATGCCCCATCCGCCTCTAAAGCCAATTAATTCATTAATCGTTGAAGAAGTCCCTCCTAAAGCAGAAAAAACAATAATAAAAATGAGTCCTACTAATAACGTCCATTTCGCACCAATCCGGCTAGAAATAAAGCCGGTAAAAAACATCACAAAGCCGGTCACAAGTAAGTAGCTTGTAAATAAAAGAGAGACCTGGCTTGGAGATGCGTGTAATTGCGATGCAATGGCTGGCAGGATCGGGTCCACGAGTCCTATTCCCATAAACGAAATCACACACGCAAAGGCAACAGCCCAAACGGCTTTTGGCTGCCTAAGCAGACTTGTACGCTGTTTCAACACTTCTTTTTCCTTCATTCCATCAGAACCTTTCCTTCAAATGTTGACAAAATAAAATAAACACGCAGAGGTGTTTATTTTTGTAATTGCTCAATTGCATGAGCCGCTCTTTCTTTCATCGCTTCAAGATCCTTTTTAAAGGATTGAATCGTTTCAAGCTTTTTTGTAATCAATTGATGCTGCACATTCAGCTGCGCATCGATATCTAACAGCTTCTCTAATCGTTCCTTTGGATCAAGCGACAGCAAGTAGCCTTCTTTATTCAGCTCTAGCTGCTTTCCGATTTCCATAAACGATTGAAGCTCCTGTAAAGAAAAGCCGAGTACCTCTTTTGCCTGCATCACTTTCTCTAGCTCTTCCATGTCGTCCTCTGAGTAAAGTCTGACTCCGCCCTCTGTCCGCTTTGGTGCTGATAATAAACCAATCTCTTCATAGAAACGAATCGTCCGTTTTGTTAGTCCGCTTCTTTTCGCCACTTGATCAATTTTCATCCATTCCATCACCAGTGCCTCCTGCTCATCAATTCATGTTTTATTATACACCTTTATAACCTTAACGTAAACGTCAAAGTTTTAACACTTGATTCCCTTCGTGTTTTATTGCAAAATAAATAGGAATAATTACGATTTAAAGGAGGTACTATATGCGCTCATTTCCACCTAAAGAAGAACGGCACCAGCTATTTGGATCTGTACCGCCAAGTCTTGGCACAAAACCTTTGCAAAAAGAGGACATGACGGACATTCAAAATACAGAGCAGGACTTTTATTTTCATCTTGAACAAGTCGGGATCTGCCGCATGTCCTATCCAGTACATATCGTGTCTAAAATGGCACCACAGCGCCAGACAACTACTGCTGAATTTACACTGAGTACATCCCTGCCGGCCCATCAAAAAGGCATTCATATGAGCCGTCTCACTGAACAGCTGCACTCGTTTTATGAGAGCAGCAAGCCGCTTGATCTGAATGCGCTAAAAGAATTAACGGCAGCGCTCGCTCAGAAAATGAATCAATCCTCTGCTTCCATTCAAGTTTCCTTTCCATGGTACATGGAAAAACAGAGCCCAGTCACCGGTCAGTCAGGATTGATGCATGCGACTATCAAATATGACGTCCATTATCATGAAAAGGACGGATGGACCTGTCAAGTTGGCTGTGATGCACAGGTCACGACATTATGTCCTTGTTCCAAGGAAATCAGTGAATATGGTGCACATAATCAGCGCGGCTCTGTTTCCATTCACGTAGGGTTGTTTGAACAAGCATCGCTTCCTGACGACATCAAGGCCGCTCTTTTACATATCATTGAGTCCAATGCAAGCGCACCGCTTTATCCCGTGCTCAAAAGACCTGATGAAAAGAAAGTGACAGAAGAAGCTTATGAAAATCCGCGCTTTGTTGAAGATATCACAAGATTAATTGCCATTGAATTATATGAACAGCCATGGGTTAAAGACTTTCAAATCGAGTGCCGTAATGAGGAATCCATCCACCAGCATGATGCGTATGCCAAATGCTCCTATCAAAAAAACCTGTAGATCGCTCTACAGGTTTTCTATCATCTATTTATTATTGACCTTCTAATTCTTCAATCATGAGCGACAGTTCTGTCCAGCGGTCCATTGCTTGTTCTAATTCTTCCGCAACGGCTTTTTGTTCGTCCATCAGCTCTTGAATTTTCCCAAAATCACTGCCTGCCTCTGCAATGCTGGCTTCGAGCTGCTGATGTTTTTCTTCTAATGCTTGTATCCGGTCTTCAATCCCGTCCCATTCAAGCTGGTCTTTATAAGAAAGTTTTTTTCTCTTTTTCGGCGCAGCTTCTACTTGTTTCTCAGCCGGCTTTGCCTCTGTCCGCTTCTGCTCTTTTTCCTGTTCCATATAATCGCTGTAAGCACCTTGGAAGTGTGAAATGCGACCATTTCCTTCAAAGACAAGCAGGCGGTGAACCACTCGGTCTAAGAAATAACGATCGTGGGACACGGTGATGACGACGCCAGGGAACTGTTCTAAATAATCCTCTAAAATACTGAGGGTTTCTGTATCAAGGTCGTTCGTCGGCTCATCTAAAAAGAGAACATTCGGTTCTTCCATTAAGACCTTCAATAAATACAATCTGCGGCGTTCTCCCCCTGACAGCTTACGGATAAACGTCCGCTGCATCGATCTTGGGAAAAGGAAGCGCTCCAGCATCTGTTCTGCTGTTACAATGGCGCCATCAGACGTCTTGACGATCTCAGCTGTTTCCTTGATATACTCAATGATGGTCAGCTCATCATTCATTTCCTTGTGATCCTGCGTGTAATAGCCAATACGAACGGTTTGTCCAATGGTCAAATGTCCTGAAGTCGGTTCGATTTTACCCGCTAGACAGTTCAGCAGAGTGGTTTTGCCGACTCCATTCGGTCCGATAAATCCGATACGATCGCCCGGCACAACCAAATCTGTAAACCTCTCCACAAGAGTCTGGCCAGCAAATGAAATCGATAAGTCTTCTGCCTCTATCACTTGTTTTCCCAGTCGGTGCGAGCCGATGGCAAAATCAAGCTCTCCCTTCGCATCAGGCCCTTTTTGATCCTTCAGCTCTTCGACTCTGCCGATACGTGCTTTCTGCTTTGTCGTTCTTGCTTTTGCCCCTCGTCTCAGCCATGCAAGCTCTCGTCTAAGCAAGTTTTGACGCTTCGTTTCTTTCACCTGAGCTTCTGCTTCCCGCTCCGCTCTTTTTTCTAAAAAGACTTCATAATTTCCTTTATACGTATAAAGCTGTCCTTGATTTAACTCATAAATCCGATTGGCCACCCTGTTTAAGAAATAACGATCGTGCGTCACGAGAATGACAGCACCGCTATATTGGCTTAAGTATCCTTCAAGCCATTCAATGGTGGCATTATCAAGGTGGTTGGTTGGCTCATCTAAAATCAGCAAACCTGCAGGCTGAATTAAATTTTTAGCAATGGCGACACGTTTCTTCTGTCCGCCTGATAATGCATGTACAGAGCGGCTCACATCTTTCACGCCAAGCTTTGTCAAAATCGTTTTTGCTGAAAGGTTCGCATCCCAAGCGTCTTCCTGATCCATTCGATTTTGCATGCGCATCAGCGCCTCTTGTTTTGCTTCATTTTGCGGGTCATGCTCTAAATCAGCGAGTGCCTGTTCATACGCCTTCATCGTTTGAATCATTGGTGCCGCTCCAGAAAAAATGTAGTCAAGAATCGTTTCATTTCCGCTCATTTCAGGGTCTTGCTCAAGAAATTCGATATCAAGTGTCCCTGCTTTCGTGATGTCACCTTCCTCAAACGATTCAAGTCCTGCGATCACCTTTAGAAGCGTTGACTTCCCTGTACCATTTGGTCCAATCAAACCAATGCGTTCCTTCGGTTCTATATGAAAAGAAATATGATCAAACAGCGTTTTCTCGCCATAGGTTTTATATAATCCTTCAACATTCAATAAACTCATTTTATCAGCCCTTACATAGATTCTTCCTTTATTTTAAATCAGCCAGTAGCAGAAAACTAGTTTTAAAAAACCCGCTGTTGAAAAGAATGTTTCCTTTTGATGCTCGATACACTATGAAGAGGTGATCTAAAGATGATAACCATTAGCTTATGTATGATTGTGAAAAATGAAGAGGAAGTGCTGGCAGACTGTCTTTCTTCTGTTCAAGACATTGTCGATGAAATGATCATCGTTGATACGGGATCAACAGATCAAACGAAGGAGATCGCTCATTCCTTTTCAGCAAAGGTGCTGGATTTTGAATGGGTTCAGCATTTTGCAAAAGCACGCAACTTTGCTTTCTCACATGCAGCGAAAGAGTATGTTTTATGGCTCGATGCTGACGATGTTCTGCTTGAAGAAGACCGTCAAAAACTGCTTCAGCTTAAGAAAACACTTGATCCTTCGGTGGATGCTGTCTCAATGTTTTATCATGTGGGATTCGATGAAGACGGTCAGGTAAATTTCAAATATAGAAGAAATCGCCTTGTGAAGCGTTCGTTGAACTTTCAGTGGTATGGGGCCGTTCATGAGTTTCTTCAAGTGTATGGAAACATCCTTTCAGCAGATATCGCCGTCACACACCAAAAACGCAAGAAAACAACTGCTGGTGAGCCTGGGCGCAACTTGCGGATTTATGAAGACATGCTGGCAAAAGGAGAGGATATGACGCCCCGTGATCTCTTTTACTTTGCCAATGAACTAAGAGACAACGGGCAGCATGTCAGGGCGATTCGTTTTTATCATGAATTTTTAAACACAAAACAGTGCTGGATTGAGGACGAAATTCGCACATGCCAATATTTAGCGGACTGCTATTATGCGGCAGGCTTTGAGGAAGCGGCCTTATCCTCATTATTACGTTCCTTTTTATATGATCAGCCCCGGCCAGAATTTTGCTGCCGGATCGGGGATCATCTAAAAATACAAAATAAACATCAGGCAGCCATCTTTTGGTATGAGCAGGCGCTGAAGGCCCCTGAAAACGAAACAGCCTTCACACTTACACAATATAAAACATGGTATCCTCACCTTCAGCTTTGCTACTGTTATTATCAACTCGGCGATCTGGAGCAAGCCAAAACACATCACCTTGCCTCCTCCGCCCACTATCCGACCCATCCAAGTGTGCTGTACAATGAAAAAATATTTGCTGAACAGACATAGATCGTCTTTTACCACATCCGCCTTCGATCTCTCGGCGGATGTCTCTTTTTATACACTTATTCGGTTGTGACGTTTAATACTTTAGTGATTTAAAGCGTTTTTCAACCAATTGACTAAATTGTCATTTGCGCATATACTAACATTCGTCTTACGAAAAGATTTATCCATTAGGAGGTCAACATGAGTTCTTTATTTCGAAAAAAATCTCTCGACCAGCTCCTGCTTGAAAGTCAAACAAAGCGGCTCAGCCGTTCGTTGAATACGTTTGATTTAATCTTGCTTGGCATTGGCTGTGTGGTCGGGACTGGAATCTTTGTTATTACGGGGGTTGCTGCGGCAAATGATGCGGGACCTGCGATTATTATATCTTTTATTTTGGCTGCGATCGCATGCGCCCTTGCTGCTTTTTGCTACGCTGAATTCTCCTCATCCATTCCTGTGTCAGGAAGCGTCTATACGTATTCCTACGCAACACTTGGGGAATTTCTCGCCTTTTTAATGGGCTGGGATCTCATGCTTGAATATGTCATTGCGCTCTCTGCTGTAGCAAGTGGATGGTCGTCCTATTTTCAATCACTGCTCAGCGGATTCGGTCTGCACATACCGAAGGCTTTATCAGCTGCACCTGGAGCCGCTGATGGTTCCGTCTTTAACCTTCCAGGCGCACTCATTATTTTGCTCATCACCTTTATCGTCTCACGAGGCGTCAAAGAAAGCACAAAGCTGAATAACATTATTGTGCTGATCAAAATTGCCATCGTCCTTCTCTTTATCATTTCAGGCTTTGCTTACGTTAAACCTGAAAACTGGACACCGTTTATGCCAATGGGCTTCCATGGCGTGATTGCTGGAGCCGCAACTGTCTTTTTTGCTTACCTTGGATTTGATGCAATCGCCAATGCTTCTGAAGAAGTCAAAAACCCGCAAAAGGCGATGCCAATTGGAATCATCGGTGCGCTCGGTGTTTGTACGATTTTATACATCGGGGTTTCATTCGTCTTAACAGGCATGGTTCACTATACGAAGCTGAATGTCAGTGATCCTGTCGCTTTTGCTCTTCAAGTGGTTGGCCTGAATAGTGTCGCTGGTATTATATCCGCAGGTGCTATTATCGGGATTACGACAGTGTTAATTGCACTTGTCTACGCTCAGGTTCGTTTAACCTTTGCCATGAGCCGAGATGGACTCATGCCGAAAATCTTTTCAAACGTTCATCCAAAATCTAAGACACCGGTTGCCAACACTTGGCTGACAGGCGCTGTTGCGTCATGTATCGTTGGATTCGTCAACTTATCAACACTTGCTAATTTAGTCAGCATCGGTACACTTGCGGCCTTTACGGTGATCTCTATCGCTGTGATCGTACTCCGGAAAAAACATCCGAATATGAATACAGCTTTTAAAGTACCCTTTGTCCCTGTCCTTCCTATAATTAGTGCGGTCATTTGTATGATCTTGGCTTTCACACTGAAATGGGAAACATGGAGAGCCTTCCTCATCTGGATCGTCATCGGTGTTGTTGTCTATTTCACCTATGCAAGACGAAAAAGCCATCTCAACGAAACACATTAGAAAAGAGACTCGGGGGTTCCCGGTCTCTTTTTTTTGCTTAAATCACGCTGTTTTTGGCTGAATTTGAGTCCACCATATCTGGATCTAACACGCTTGAAATCGGAATGACAAGCGGTGAACAATCTCCATTGTCCTCACCAAAACCTTGATTCAATTTCATTGAGAGAAAATAATCAATCTGCTGATAAGGTCCTAGCGTCAGTGATGACCCCCGATCCATTGCATTGATTTTAAAAGCACCGACGTTGACGACTGAGGGTGAGAATAACATCACACGTCACTTCCTTTGAATGGGTTTAGCTGCTGGCGAAAAAGAGGCAGGTGAGTCCACTTGATCTCGATCATCTACATGGCTTTTTGTACCGACAAAACCGCTGGCATCTCCAAAATTCTGTCCGTAACCCTGATTTTTTTTATCTGAGTTTTGCCACTCTGCTAACAAATTTTGTCCGACATTCACCGCCGACGCATTTTCAAAGGAATTAATTTTTAACATGAAAATATTAATATTGATATACGGAGTTGGTTGAACCACAGATAAACCTCCTTTTTATAGGTATATGCAAGCACCCATCAAGTATGTTAACGGGAGGTCTTCACATGGACTTCGAAAAAATGAAGCAGTGGATGGATATTGCCCAGCAAATGCATGGAGATGATTTTTGGAAAATGATCTTCGATGATGAGCAAAGATCCCCCTTTATGGCAAACGGTCCATCTCCATTTACATTCACACAGCAGGATCAGCGGGGATCAGATGCGTCGTTTCCTCCAATCGACATGGTGGAAACCCCTACAGAAATTCAATACTTAATTTATTTGCCTGGCTACCGAAAGGAAGACGTTCAGGTGTTATCATATGGTGAATATTTGATTGTGAAAGGACAGCGTTTTTCCTTTTTTAACGAGCAGGACTTTCGCCAAAAGCAAGGGAAGTATGGTCCGTTTGAAAAGAAAATCCGCCTTCCAGAGATGATTCTCGGTCAAATGAATGCTGCCTTTAAAGACGGTGTACTTTACATCCGCCTGCAAAAGGATGAAGGAAAAGCGACAGCTATCATCATAGATGACGAATATTGATACTCACTGCGTCTATTTGATCACGATCATCAATTGTTTCAATTGGCAGGATCGTGATCACGCCATCAGCATTCTGTTCCCCAAAACCATTATTTCGTTTGATCGTACTGCAATGATTGCGAACAAACGTCGAGCCAAACGTCATAGATGATCCTGTGCCAATCGAATTCGTTTTCATATGGGCAATGTGAATCTGAGTAGGCAGCATATGCTTCTCCCCTTTCTTGTCATCTCTATAAGTATATACCGGGCAGCTTTTCCATAGACTAGAGTAAGGCGGAAGAAAAGGTTGTGGTCTACTTGAAACATTTCATTCAATCACTCTTTAAAAAAACTGAATCCAATCCATCCCCATCTGTCATTGAGCTAGAAAAAAGACTCGCCGCTCTTGAGCAAAAATTGTCTGCACCAGCTGCTCCTGTCTCAGAGGATACACACATCCATATTGAATCCCTGCGCGTGGACAAAATTGATTACCATATAGAATTTGGGGAGCTTTCTATTGACCAGCTTCAAGGCAGGCTCAATATTGGGGCAACCTATTACACACCAAAGGACACATGCATCAAAAAATCCACACAAACACCGAAGCCAAAAGAAACAAAAACACCAGTCGTCTCAATTCGGTCAAAGCCTTCCTCTTCTTAAGACGCTCAGTTTTTCAGCACTACCGGCAGCCAGAAATAGACCGCAAGAACAATCACCACAATACTGATGATATTTAACCAAAAACCCGCCCTGACCATATCAGATATTTTCAGCACGTCCGCACTAAAGACAGCGGCGTTTGGCGGTGTGGAAATCGGCAGCATAAACGCACAGGAGGAAGCCAAAGCAGCCGCAGCCATTAACCCATATGGCTCGATTCCAATCGCAAGCCCAAGCCCTACCGTTATCGGAATAATCATATTGGCAACAGCCGTATTTGACATAATTTCAGTCATAAACAGAATCGCTCCCGTTAAAATAATCAACAGCATGATATACGAAAGCCCGTTTAAATGCTGTAAATTTTCTCCGATCCATCCTGTTAAATTGGTTTCTGCAAAGCCCGTAGCGAGCGAAAGCCCTCCTCCAAACAAAAGCAAAAGTCCCCACGGCAGTTCTTTCATATCCTGCCATTCTAATATTCTCTCTCCATTTGTTGCTGGAATGAGAAATAACAGCATGGCACCGAAAATGGCGATAGACGTATCAGATACGGTCATCCCTCCAAACAAAAAGAGCTTAAAAATCCATAAGAACGCCGTCATGAGAAAAACAACAAATACCCATTTTTCCTCTCTTTTCATTTTTCCTAAATCCTCTAATCCTTTTTGAATGAACGCTACACTCATTTCACCTTTGTGTTCTACCTTGAACTGTACCCTTGTCAAATACCAAAATAAAAGGACGAGCAGAATCATCGCAACAGGAAAACCAAACAAAAACCATTCGAAAAACATAATCTCTCGATCTAGCAGTTTTTTTGACATCGCAGCAAACACCGCATTTGGCACAGAACCGACAAGTGTCGCCAAACCTCCAATTGACGCTGAATACGCTACTGACAATAAGATGCTTTTACTGAATCGATCAAGTGATGGACCAGATAAGATTTCATTTGTCTTAACCTCTTTAATCACTGCAAGTGCCACTGGCAGCATCATTAGGGCTGTCGCTGCATTCGAAATCCACATAGATAAAAAAGCAGTCGCGATCATGACACCTAATACAATGCGGTCACTTCTTGTGCCAATCACCCTTAAAATGTGTAAGGCCATTCTTCTATGTAATTTCCATTTTTCAATGGCAATTGCGATCATAAATCCTCCCATGTACATAAAAACGATCGGATCTCCATAAGACCTTGATGCCTGTTCCATAGAAAGCCCGCCAAGTGTCGGCAGCAGGATGATGGGCAATAAAGATGTAGCAGGAATGGGCAGTGCTTCAGTCACCCACCATGTGGCCGTCCAAGCTGTAATGCCCAAGACTACCCTCGCAGCATAGGTCAATTCATCTTCAGGTATGAGAAAAAGAACGAGCAAAAAGAGTGTCGGTCCAAGAACAAGTCCAATCAAATTCACCTTTTTATAAACGATAACAATTCCCCCCTATTGAAAGCGCTTGTCATATTTTTTCTAATTTTCCACATTCGATGATCTTTTTAGAAATCCTTTAAATCATAAGAAAAAATGAAGATATCTTTCATGATGAATAGCTGTTATTTTACTCCCATTACCCAAACCACGACATGATCTCTTGGTCTATTTTCATAGGAGAAACTATACAAATCATGACCAATCACTGTAAAATATAGAGGATCTAATCAAAAATTGAGGTGTTTTCATTGTATACGGATCAAAAAAAATCATTTTGGAAACAGAAAAAAGTCATCATCCCTCTTCTTAGCATCATCGTAGTGGCTGCTGCTTTCTTTTTCTTAAAAGATACTCTTTTCTCAAAAGAAAAAGAGGCTTTAAAAGCCGCACAAAACTTTACGAAACATATGGAGAAGAAAGACTTTACGAAGCTGGCAGATGAGGTGACAAGTGCATCTTTGAAAGCCAATGACTTTTCAAAAAAACAACTAGCCGAAAAATACGACAATATTTTCAACGGCATTGGTGCTTATGATCTGAACATATCAAAGCTCAACGTTGAAAAACAGGACAAAGGAAATGGATATCAATTTTCCTATGATGTAACGATGAAAACGTCTCTTGGCAAGCTGCATAAGCTGTCTTACAAGGGCATTCTCTCCGAAGAAGATGACAAGTGGAAAGTGGACTGGAAACCAAATCTCATCTTCCCGCAAATGGAGAAAGGAGATACCATCAAGGTCAAATCAGACCCTGCTGTCCGCGGTAACATTGTCGACCGAAAAGGACGTACACTGGCAGAAACAACTGGTGGAAACGCACTTGGCGTCATCCCAGGAAAGCTCGGAACAGGTGAAGAAAAAGAACGCAATATCAAAAAAATCAGCAAAGCTTTTGATATAGAGGAAGAACTCATCAACAATCAGCTGAAACAAGCATGGGTCACAGACGACACGTTTGTCCCGCTCAAATCGATGTTAAAACAGGAGCCAATTCCAAAGGACGTCAATGGCGTCACCTATCAATCAAAGGAAATGCGCTACTATCCATATAACGAAGCCGCCGCTCATCTCACTGGATATGTCGGAAAAGCAAATGCGGATGATATCAAAAGAAATCCAGCATTAAAGGCGGATCAAATCATCGGCAAAACCGGCCTTGAATTCACATTTGACAAGAACTTACGCGGTCAGGATGGCGGAAGCATTCTCATCGTCCATGATGAAACAGGCATTGAAGAAACATTGCAAAAATCAGATCGAAAAGATGGAAAAACAGTGAAGCTGACGATTGATGCTTCTTTACAGAAAAAAGCCTATGATCAGCTAAAAGGTGAAAAAGGGGCCGTCACGATCATGAATCCATCATCAGGTGATCTATTAGCACTTGTCAGCACCCCTTCCTACGATGTCAATCTCATGACAAACGGGATTACACCTAAGCAATATCAGGCATACAGTGAAAACCCAGACCTTCCATTCCAAGCCCGATATGCGAGCCGGTATGCACCAGGGTCCACATTCAAAACCATTACAGCAGCGATTGGGCTGGAAACAGGTGTCACAAAGCCTGACAAAGTGCGCACCATTCACGGACTGAAATGGCAAAAGGATCAATCTTGGGGAAATTATCGCATCACACGGGTTCACGATAAAGAAAAAGTAAATATGGTCGATGCCCTTGTGTACTCAGACAATATTTATTTTGGACAGGAAGCACTCGAAATCGGCAAAGACACCTACGAGAAAAAAGTGAAAGTATTTGGATTTGGCGAAGACTTACACATGCCATTTACAATGAAGCCTGCACAAGTATCAAACGATGGTATTCAATCGGATATCTTACTGGCTGACTCAGCTTATGGCCAAGGCGAATTACTCATGTCTCCGATTGAACAAGTACATGCCTATTCTCCATTTGCTACAGGAGGCAAGCTTGTCTACCCTCGAGTGATTCAAGATGAAAAAACAGCATCACCAAAACAAATCATCAAAGAAGGCTCGGCAAACACAGTGAAAGACGCATTGACTAAGGTCGTGACCAGTCCAAACGGAACAGCCCACTCCTTACAAATCGAAGGAGCGGATATTGCCGCTAAAACGGGAACGGCAGAATTAAAGAGCAAACAAGGTGCAACAGATGGTACTGAAAATGGATTTTTACTTGCGTTTAATCCTAAAAAAGAAGATTACGTCCTCGTCGGCATGATCGAAGGTGTGAAAAACCGAGGCGGCAGTGGACTCGTCGTTCAAAAAATGAAGCCTGTGATCGCATCTTTTTATAAATAACCCTTTAGAGACACACGCTTCATCAAGCGCTTGTGTCTCTTTTTTTCTAAATCATGACAATTTGCTATTGTTTTATAGTTCACCTTATGAATAAAATGAGAAGAATGCAAAAAACAGAAAACAGATAAATGAAGGGAGGAAGTCTCATTGGCCATTGCTGCTCGTACAAAGGATAAACCTCAACATTCTGTTACCGGCTCAACGGTTTATCCCATCTTACTGATTATTGGTATTTGTCATATGCTGAACGACACATTGCAAGCCGTTATTCCTGCGATGTTCCCTATTTTAGAACGATCAATGGGGCTGACCTTTACACAATTAGGGCTGATTGCCTTTACATTAAATATGGTCTCCTCCGTGATGCAGCCTGCTATTGGATGGTACACAGATAAACGGCCGATGCCTTATGCACTTCCGATTGCTTTATTTTCAAGTGCTGTCGGTATATTCGGACTCGCGTTTGCTCCGTCGTTTGCCACCATTCTGCTTTGCGTTGTCTTTATCGGACTTGGCTCTGCGATCTTCCATCCAGAGGGCTCCCGTGTTGCCAACATGGCAGCTGGTCCAAGACGAGGACTTGCACAGTCCATCTATCAAGTAGGCGGGAATACAGGTCAAGCCTTTGCTCCGCTTATCGCTGCATTAATGCTCGTCCCGCTCGGTCAGACAGGCGTGGCTTGGTTTACGATTGTTGGAATGATGGCGGTCGGTTTCCTTCTTTATATTTCAAGATGGTACGCAGGAAGGCTTCAAACCATTCGGGCCGAAGCGAAAAAAGCTCCTGCAAAAGCTGTCAGATCTGATATTCATCGTAAATCAGCACTCATTGCACTTGGTATTATCGTCTTTCTCATCTTTGCCCGCTCTTGGTATGGAAATGCCATTTCGAATTTCTATGCGTTTTATGCGATTGAACAATACGGTTTGACGATTAAAGAATCACAGACTTATATTTTCTTATTTCTCATTCTAGGTGCAATTGGGACATTTTTAGGCGGGCCGCTTGCAGACCGCTTTGGCAAGAAAAACGTCATTTTAGTTTCCTTATTGGCATCCTTCCCGCTTGCCCTGCTGCTGCCATTTGCCGGACCCGTTTTTGCTTATGTTTTACTCGGACTGATTGGGCTCATTTTGACATCCAGCTTCTCTGTCACCGTGGTTTATGCCCAAGAACTATTTCCCGGGAAAATTGGCACAATGTCTGGTTTAACTGTTGGGCTTGCGTTTGGTATGGGTGCAATCGGATCGGTTGCCCTCGGATCATTCATTGATGCCTTTGGCTTAACGCCTACCATGATCAGTGTTGCCTTTTTACCGATATTAGGCATCCTAGCCTTCTTGCTTCCTAGCGACCAAACCATCTCCAAATGGAATGAATCATAAAAAGAAAACCGCTCAATGAATGAGCGGTTTTTTCAATTATTGACAAAGGGATAAAATGATGTGTATTTTAGCACTTTGTCTTCTTTTCAGCGTGATAGAAAACCTTTGCAGTCTAGGAAGTACGAGCACTGGCGCGGAGCGAATATGTTATTCGTGAGCACCAGCGCACAGGACTGACACCGAATGCGAGGATTTGTCTACACGCTGAAACCGCTCAATAAATGAGCGGTTTTTCATCTCTCATAAAAATGCGTGTCAGGAACATGCTTCTTCGCAATAAATCCTTGCTTAAATTCTGGAAATACCTTTTGCACCTGTTTAATCTTTTGATGAACCAAGTCGGCATACGGAATATACAAATGATCCACAAGCTTCTGTTCTTTCATATAGTAATACCAATTAAGGTTAAAGGTATTCTCGTCAATGATCGTAAAGGCAGAAAAATGATAGAACAAGAGTGGACATTCATCGAGATACATATCTCCTTTTACAACTGAAAGCTTGTAGTTTTCAATGTTCCAAATCGCCGCATTGGCTCCTTTAGATGCAACGATATGAACCCCTTCAAAATCATCAACCCATCTTTCCACATACCGCTGATCTCCGTACGTCTTTTTTTCTGTATCCATTTCTACAGTACAATGGGCAAGACAGTTTTCTTTCCATTGCGTGACTGCCTGTTTGGCAACATCTGTGTTACGGCAGCCTACAAACCCAGTATTAAAACGGCCAGACAACTCGTAATAACGATAGAACCGCTTGGAATTCATATGATCCGTCAAAAATAAATGAGCGCTTGGATTCTCTGCAAAAATCGCCTCTGGATCATGATAAAAATACAAATCTGTATCCAGATGGGCAAGATAATCCGCATCTGAGGACTCAAGAATATTAAGCAGATAAGCAGGTTTTAACGTCCAGCAATACTCATGAAACGTACGATCTTCTTTTGCCTTTCGCAGCGTATCATCTTCAATGTCCTCAAGCTGTTCATATTGAACATGCGGATGAGGGAACTCCTTTAACACCTTATAAGCCAAAGGGTCTGCACATAAAACGGACAACTTGAATGCATGAGCCTTTTGTTCAAGCGAATGAATCAGCGCCAAAAGCTTAAAAACATGGGTATTCGACACAATGGTTGTAAAGTGATAAGACGCCATTTACAACACATCCACTTGGAACAAATCAACGCGCAACAACTCTTTCGTCAGCCCTTGAATGGCTTCTACAAGTACCGTGCAGCCACACTCCTGCCGTGCAAGCTGCGCGGCTTCTGCCAGCTTTTTCAAAGGAACTTGCTTGGCTGTCAGCATATCTTTTTTATCCCGTTTGATGCCTACATTCCGCTCTGTGATCAAATGAAGCAGCTCTAAAAAATAGGATAACAGGTCATCAAATGCTGGATTCTCACGCAGCTGGCGAACTTCTTTCACAATATCATTTGTCACAGTGTGAGAAAACGGACCAGAGAAAGCTAAATGGACATCAATGGCATCAATATTGTTGTACTTCTCACACATATACAAAATGTTGTATTTGATGTCATCAAACGACGTTAAATTACTTGGATGCTCTTGATGCACACTCATGATATCCTCTCGCAATTCAAAGGAGAGACCAAGCTGATTCAGTCGAATCCCTAAATCATAATCCTCAAATCCGTAACGAACAATATTTTCATCAAACATCCCTATTGCCATGACATGATTACGTTTAACAGAGGAGTTATTTGTAATAAAAAATCGCCATGGCAGCTCATAAGAACCTAAATCATAGTGGTACGTTTCCAAGATGTCTTTTAGGATATCAATAAACTCAGACTGCAAATCGAAGCTTTTCTCTAGAAATGCACCATTTTCGACTTCTTCCAATGATAAAAGAGGCGTTTTGTCCTCCATTTTCCGTTTATACAGTCCTTGCTTTTTCAACCGCTTCATATGATCCTTATCAAAAGCTGTGTAAAAATAGCGATAAATTCGCTTCCAGCACACACCGCAAATGACAATATCCTCCCTGCCAGCATGGGCCTCTGCATGCTTTTGAATAAACCTCGGTTCTGCCAGCATATCACTGTCATGAAAAATGAGCAGATCTCCCTCCGCCTCGCGAATGGCATGATTACGCCCCTTTGCAATTCCTTGATTGACAGGAATACGCACCTTTTTAAACGGGAAGTTCACCTCAATATTCTCAAGCATTTCCATCGTGCCATCCGTTGAGCCATTATCAGCAACAATGACCTCAAATGGAATATCTGTTTCCTGAAGCGTTAAAGAAAAAAGGCTCCCCTCTAAACGCTCTTTGGCATTATAGCTTGGAATAATGACGCTTACCTTTGGCTTTTCGTTCATGCGTCATCCTCCTCCCGTTTGGCATAGCCGTTAAACAGCGGATCGACCTGCTCCACAGATTCAATCACATGGCGAAGCACTTGCCGATAGGCTTCTTGGAAAAACGGCAGGTCATTTCGTCCTTTTTCATGAATTTGCTGCATCTCATCCTTGCTCACAATCCGAAAGCCGCTGAAATGATAGCAAATGAGCGGCTGCCCATCCTCCAGAAGAATACGTCCATTCTCCTCCCGATAAGAATGCTGCCCATAGTTCCAATGACCAATATTCACGCCTTTTGTCTCAATATCTTCTACTTTGTCAAACAGCCTCGGCATATGATCTAGATATCCTTGATCGCCAAACTTGCCTTCTCCCGGTGCATTTTTACATTCTTTTAGACATTCTTCTTTCCACCAGCTAAGGCATTTTCGTCCGGCTTCATCTCCTTTAAAATGTAGAAAGCCTGAGTTATAGCGTCCTAAAAGCTTCTGAAGCATCTTCACTTCCTCTGCATCAAAGCTTGGAATGACAATATCCCCTCTCGAAATTAAAACAGAAGCATTCGGCTGATGTTGAAAAATAACCTGAGGGCTCTCATAAAAGAACAAATCGGCATCAAGATAGGTCACGCTCTCTGCCTGCTCCTGTTCAAATAACCACTCAATCCAAATCGGCTTTAAGGTCCAGCAATATTCCGATGCATCCCGTTCCTCTTTTTTCTCCAGCAGCTCTGGTGTTTCGAGCTCCCGTACATGAACAAGATCCACATGCGGGAAATTCATTTGATGAAGCAAATCAAATGCAGCATCATCCATACATAACGTCTTGATGACAGCATCATCTTCTACTTGCTTCAACGATAAGAAAAACGCAATGGCTTGATAAAGTCTTCCACTTGAAAGAACCGTACAATATATGCTGTTCATCTTTTTACACCTCTATTTTTGAAAGAATTCGCGGTACCATTCAATCGTCTTCTCTAAACCTTCATCAATGGAGTAGTCAGGCTTCCAATCAAGCAGCTTTCTCGCTTTCTCTGCCGACAAATATTGATGCTTAATCTCATGTGTTCCTTGGTTGAGAATACGAGGCTTCAGCTCACTTCCCATTGCCTTTAAAATCTTATCTACAAGTTCAAGCACTGTCAGCTGAATTTCGTTACTAAAGTTAAAGGCTTCTCCCGCCAGCCCTTTTTCCTCCATCTTCTCAGCTAGCAGCAAATAAGCCTTCACTGCATCTTCAATGTAGAAGTAATCACGAATAAATGTCCCATCACTTCTAATTTCCGGCGCCTTTCCTTCTAACACAAGCTGAATTGTTTGCGGAATGATTCTGTTGAAATTCAAATCTCCGCCTCCATATAAATTACCGCAGCGTGTAATACAAACCGGAAGACCGTATGTGTTGTAGTACGTATGAGAAATGAGATCTGCACAGCTCTTTGAGACATCATACGGATGTTTCCCGTTTAACGGCATGTCTTCATCATATGGAAGCTGCTCTTGATCACCGTATGCTTTGTCACTTGATGCCACGATCACTCGTTTGATGAGCGGCTGTCTTCTGCAAGCCTCCAGCACATTCCATGTCCCTAAGATATTCGCTTCAAATGTAGAAACAGGATGTCTATTCGCGACCCCAACAATGGCTTGGGCAGCCAAATGGAAGACGGTGTCAATTTCATATTCTCCTAACGCACGTTCAATCGTCTGCATATCCTCTAATGCGCCTTGCACCACATTCATTTTTTCAAATTGACTGCCTTGATATAAATTCGATCGAGGCACTTGATCACGCACAAGCCCAGTCACGTTTGCCCCTTGATCAATCAATTCCTTGACGAGATAGCTTCCTAACAGCCCTGTACATCCAGTTACAAATACGTTCTTTCCATTCCAAAATCCGCTCATGCTGTCACCAAACCTTCCATGGTTGTTTTCCATCTGTCCACATGTCGTTGATTTCCTTCAGGTTTTTATACGTATCAATTGCTGTCCAAAATCCGTGATGCTCATAAACGGCAAGCTCTCCATCATTCGCCAAATTTTGAAGAGGCTCTGCTTCAAACACGCATTGATCATCGTCTGTCAAATAATCAAATACCTTTGGAGACAACACAAAAAATCCTCCATTGATCATCCCGATACTGTCTGTCTTCTCAGAGAAGGATTGTGCCATCCCGTTATACACCTTCAGTGTCCCGTACTGGGACTTCTTTTCAATTCCTGTGACAGTCGCAGCTGCTCCAAAATCCTGATGACGTTTAAGCAAATGAAACATATTGATATTGGCCAGTCCATCACCATACGTCATCATAAAGGTCTCATCACCAATGTAATCCTGTGCCTGCTTTAAACGTCCGCCTGTCATCGTATCTTCACCTGTATCTAAAAAGGTGATTTTCCAGTTTTCCGATTTCCCTAATAGCTTCATTTCTCCTGTCGCCATATCGAGCTGCATGCTGTGATGCTGCCAGTCGTAGTTCAGAAAATACTCTTTGATCTTCTCTCCTTTATATCCAAGCAATAGGATAAATTCGTCTACACCGTAATACTGATAGATTTTCATAATATGCCATAGAATAGGCCGATCTCCGATCATAGCAAGTGGTTTAGGAAGCGCTTGTGTGACCTCACTCATTCTCGTTCCCTTTCCTCCGCAGAGAATGACTGCTTTCATCTTCTCCCCTCATCTCTCTATGAAGATTTTTGATTAAAACCCTATCTTTATGCGGAAAATCAGTACATGTACCCTCATACTTTGTCCGACATCAGGTTTTGAATCTACTCTATTCATATGTCGAAATGAGAGAGTGTGCCACCTAGCATTTAACTATTTTTACAAATAAAAAAAGAGCGAGATTCATATTCTCGCTCTTCCAAAGTTTAAATTGTATATTTTCAGGGTAGATGGTATGATAAACATGTGCATAATCAGCACAAACAGCCTCTTTCTACAAAGAGACTACTAGATTGAATGAATTCAAGTGGCAGCTTGCTTCATTCTCAATATGAATCACGGAGGTGAATTCCCATGGCACAAAACGTTCTTTGTGAAGTGAACTCTTGCCGTTTTTGGGCTGAAAACAGCTGTACCGCTTCTACCATTAAAATTGGTAAAAACACGATGACTGAAGTGACTCGCAATACTGAAACTGATTGCGAAACATTTGAAACAAAATAATCTATTTTTCACTGAGATGAAGGAACTGGCAGGTTCCTTCTTTTCTTTTATCATTCTATCAAGAATGATAATTATTATCAAGTGTTTTTCAATAAACATTTCTCGGGAAATAATGACACGATATTTCTCCATTCGTTGACGATTTTCACTCCTTTTTCTATACTCAACATATCCGAAGAAGAAAAAGTGGTGACCAATCAATGGATTTTACGATACGTTTTCTATCATTCTTTGTCGTGGAAATTGAAGGCAAAGATGAACAAGCAAATAAACGGTTTAAACATTATCAAACACTAGATCAAGAGGAATTTGAACAAAGTGAGCTGAAGGACTTTTTAGACGGTGAGCTGAAAAAAATCGTCAAACGTAAAGTGGACAGACACCCTAAATCTGAACAAGTACCGACCAAAATTGGCCGATTTATTGTAGAACCCGGTCATGAGCTCGATTCAAACCCAAACTACAATCTATTTCATCAAACGAGATTTGCAGATACAAAAGAATTGTTTAATGAATGCAGTGAACAGTTTGTTCGCACATATTTAGATACAAGTGCTGTCAGAGGCGGCGTTTTTTTAGTTGCTTCTGCCGTTCCTAAAAAGTATTTCGATGATTCCTTTGTCTTTATTATGAAATGCGATTTCGAACAGAAAGTGGCTTCTATCGCTGATACATCTACCTTGATTAGAAAAGTCGAAATGGCTATTACGACAAAAAACATGAAATCGATTCAATACCCGTTTATGCCAGAAGAGGGCATGACTGAAGAAGCAGAAGTAAAAATTCACCAATCCTCACACGCTCGTTATTTTGAAGACTTTTTGAAGTTCGTCGAATACGGTGAATCCATGCCTGAAATTATGAAATCACAGGTCATGAATATGGTACAGGAACAGGTTTTTGAAACATTACAGGATGAAAGTGAAGAATTAAAGCAGTTTGAAGAGGATCTTGAAATATGGGAAGCGAGTGAAAAACGAGAAATTAGAGAAACACTCGATACAGAGCAGGTTACACAAGCAGCCTCCCATATTGTTGAACAAACCCCTGATATCACAATGAAAATGCGTCTAGGCGAAACGGAAATCAAAGGTCTTCTAGCAGACTTTGGCCACTCGATCCATATTGCAAAGCTCAACAATCGATATGTCGTGCTCGTTGAAGCAGACCAAATCGTCTTCGAAAAAGGAAGCACACCTGTTGAGTTTCATAAACCAAATGGGTTAAAAGAGGTGGTCAGCCAGCTGACGCAAAAAGCCTATGATTCAGATCTAGAATAAAAAAACTGCCTCTTGCATTCAGCGCATGAGGCAGTTTTTTTATAATGATTGATTTTTTACGCTGGATCAGAAGAAACATGCAGCTCCCTGCCTCTTGCCCACATGCTGACAAGAAATAAGCTTATGATGAGCATCAGCCAAAAGACGCTGCCTGATCCAAAAAATTGAATCATCGTATACCCGCACAAGGGTCCTAAAGCCGCTCCCATATCTTGAACAAAGGAATAGCTTGCGAGGAAGCGGTTTTTATCTGTTTGAGCAGACGCTTTTTGAAAAGCAAGCGTATCCGTTAATGTCGTTAAGATTGTTGACATCAGCTGGATCAAAAGCAGCATCACAAGAAACCAGCCGCTTACTTTCAGCATGACCGCAAGAAGACTGAGACCTCCAAATGAAAGAAACATCCAGCAAAGCGTTCGTTCCTTCATCACAAGACGATCAAACCATCTGCCTGTTTTCGGTGCGACAAATGGTTCCCATCCCCATCTGAGCGCTTGAATGATTCCGCTTAATGCCGAAGCTCCGATGACAAAGCCGAACAGAGCAAATTCTCCATGACCGATCCTTGCTTCAATGACATGGCTGAGGGTTGATGCGAATAAGCCTTGTATCACAAGTGCGATCAGCATACCTGTCATCAATACTTTTACAACATCTCGTGCAAGCCATCTCTGTTTGATGACTTGATACACCTGCCCCTCTTCTCCCTTTTCAATCTCATCCAAAGAGACATAAAAAATGACTCCTAGTAATGTGAGTAAACCAAAGACAAGCGTCATGGATTGGAAACCGATCAGGCTGGCGAATATTCCACCAAATAACATGCCAAATAAACTGCCAAGCCGGTAAAGCCCATTATAAATACCCGTATAATGCCCTTGTGAGCCTTCCTCCATCTCAGCAAGTAATCTCATTCCACTCATACGCAATAACGTCCATGCCAGCCCCCAAGCGCAGCGGCAGATCAGCAGCAGCCAAAAACCGCTCACACCATAAAGCACTGTGGTCACTGATGCAATCAAAATAGCGATCAATACACCGGTCTTCATTGGGACAAACCGATAGAGCCACCAAACAACAGGTGTTAGCGGGATGCGAATGAATCGGTTGATGGACAGCAGCAGCCCGACCTCCCAAATAGATGATAAACCAACCTCTTTCCAATAGATCGGAAGAACAATATAAAGCATTGAATCCCCAATCAGTGCAAATGCTGTGATGAGCGATATTGACACCACTTGCTTTTGACGATGATCCATTTTCTCTTCCCCCTTCGCTATCTTTACAATAAGGGATGCCTTATAATAAATCTAATGAATGTTTTTGATTAAACCATCAAAATAATTGATAGGTGGTGCAAAGTTGAATTTACATGCCCTTCGAATTTTTGCAAAGGTCGCAGAGACAAAAAGCGTTACACAAACAGCAGACGCGCTATCTTTGACACAGCCAGCTGTGACGGCTCAACTTAGAAGCATTGAAAGTGAGATCGGTTTCCGTCTTTTTAAACGAAATGGAAGAGGCATTACACTTACGGAAATGGGGAAAATTCTATATCCTTATGCCCGGCAAGTGTTCGAGGCTGAAAAAGAAGTAGAATATCAGATTACACTTTTACAAAACGGAAAAAAAGGGCGGCTCCGCATCGCTTCTACCTATGTACCACTTAACTTTTTACTGCCAGATTGGCTTGCTGCCTTTAAAACTTCTTCACCACAGACAGAAATTGAATTAAAAAGCGGAAACTCCGCTCAAGTTTTAGAGAGCCTGCTTCAATATGAATCAGATGTGGCCATCGCTGTGATCGAGGATTTGCACCATGAGGAAATTCTCACTTCTCATTTAACGAATTTAAGCTATGATTTTATTGTGCCGGCAGACCATCCGTTGGACGGAAAAACGGTCCCGCTAGAACGCCTGAGCCAGGAGCCTTTTTTGATGCGTGAAGAAGGCAGTTCCACAAGAGATAAGCTCTTTTCATTATTTACCTCGAAAGGGATCAAAAAACCGACCGTTGATTTACAATTCAGCGGTGTTCATGAAGCGATTCAAATGATCAAAGCTGGCTATGGCATCACACTTGTTCCCCATGATGCGGTTCGAGGCAGTCTCAAGCGGCAAGAAATTGGGCGCGTGTACATTGAAGGCATTGAGATCGTCAGACCTGTTGTTGTGTGCAAACGGGCGAATGATCTTGAAGAAAATAGAACCGTGGATGCCTTCCTGCAAATGAAAGGTATCGGACCATTTACTACGCCTGCTGCCAATTAAAAAAGTGCCTGCTTCTGAAACAGGCACTTTTTTTCTATTCGGCTGGCTGCACGATGTCAAACGGTACAGCTTTTGAGGCTTTCACTAATTGTTCTGGTGTGATGAGGATTTCATTTCCCCATTCACCTGCTCCAACTCCTAATACCTCTTCCTCTAATAACGAAGCTTCAATGATCGTGCGGAATCCTTCTGGCTGCCAGCAAAACGGCGGAATCGAACCAATTCGATAGCCCGTCACTTCAAGAACCTTCTCCGGTGAAGCCATTTTAATATTACGGGAGCCGGCCGCTTTCTTTAGTTTCCCTGACTTAATATGCTGGTCAGCACCAACCATCACAAGCAGCTGCTCCCCTTCTCCTGTTTCAAAAATCAATGTTTTAATCATTTGTCTTTCACGAAAACCAAGGGCTGCCGCTACATTTGCTGCTCCCTTTTCTGTTTCGGCAGAAAATGTTTTGACCTCATATGGGATGCCATGTTTGTCCAAAAAGTCATGTGATGGTAATTTTTTCAATCGATTGAACCCCTTTCCTTACAATGTCCTTCATTTAGCTTATCACAATCTTCTCATCCTTAAGATGTATTTTTCAATGAAAAACCTCTGGACACACCATCACCATGCTATACTGAACTTGTTTTTGAAAAGGAGCCGGTTTGATATGGGAAACAAGTTTTGGTGTTATACAAGCAGTAAAAGCCTTCTCATGCTGAGTGATATTCTATTTGTCATGACGATCACGTTTGTCATTTATCAAGATACACAATCTGTTGCCTATGCGGCTGTATTTCCGCTGATCAGAACGATATGCCAGCTATTGGCTGGGCTCTTCTCTCCTGTTTTAACCGATTACTTTCAAGCTGGCCGCCTATTGAAATGGGTCCCGCTTTTACGTCTTGGAATGCTCATCGTGTTTACAGCCCAATTTCACTTCTTTCAGCAGCATATGGTCTGGCTGTTTAGTGCGCTTATTTTGATTTCCCTCACAGGCGGGTTCATCAGTCCTTTAATGCAGGCCATCATGCCGATGCTTGTACCAGCAAATCAGCTTGTGAAAGCGAACAGTACGGCCTCGATTTTTCATCAAACGGTTCAAATCGCCGGCTATTCGTTCACTGGAATGCTCGTCCTGTTGATCGGTCCATTTTATTTAATGTGGATTACTTGTGTCATGATTGTATTGTCTTATCTATTTTTCATCCCTGTTTTTCCTCTTCTCAAGCAAGAAGAGACGGTTCGAAAAGCAAATAAGATGAACAGCTTCAAAGATGGCTGGACGATCATTTGGAGAAATAAAACGGTACGCACCCTGACCTTTATGGATGTTTGTGAAAATATTGCGGGTGCTGTGTGGATCGGGGCGATTACGCTTGCCTTTGTCACCCATGATTTAAAGCAAGGTGAGGAATGGTGGGGATTTATCAATGCCGCTTATTATACAGGTGCCATCATAGGCGGGCTCTTAGCTGCATGGATAAGCCGGTTTATTCAAAAACAGCTTCTCCTCTTTATGGCAGCTGGTTCATTCATTTATGCAGTGCTGACCATTGTCTATTCACTGAACAGCCTGCCATGGCTTGCTTTGGTGCTTTGTATTTTGATGGGGCCTGCCTACCAAATCCGAGATGTTTCGCAGCAAACCATTCTTCAAACGGCAACGCCAGTACGTGATTTATCAAAGGTGTATTCGGCTCACTACGTCCTTTCTTCTGTATCTGTCGGTTTATCTATTTTCTTTGTTGGATTGATTGCAGATGCATACGGGGCGAGGTCTGTGTATTTGCTGGGCGGTCTGTTTGTGCTCGTCTGTTCCGGCATTGCCATCCTTGCTTTTATGAAGCAGAAAAAAGAGAGCAGCTGATGTATGCAGCGGCTCTTTTACTTTTCTTTTAACATCGCAAACATGTCACGGGCCATGGCTTCTAAAATATACACAACTGGCGTCTGTGTGGTGATATTGGCTCTGTGGACCCGCTCATCTGTGACGTAGTAGGCAATATTTAAATCTGAAATGCGCGAAATCGTGCAGTGCTGGTTATTCGTAATACTAATGATCTTGCTGCCTTCTCTTTTTAACTTCGAAATATGATCAATCGTAATACTGTTCTCTCCTGATACAGACAGCACAATAGTGACACTATTGTCTAAATACTGCATATTCATCGGGAAAAACGGATCATTGATGTAAAATGAAAATTTCTCAAGACTTGAAAAGTACCTCGCCCCATACTGCGCCAAAATGCCAGAACTGCCAGTTCCGATAAACAGCACATTTTTTGCCTCAGCAATAAGCTTCGCGGCCTCCTTAATTTTCCCCTCAAAGTCTCCCTTCAAGGTTCGTTCAATAAATTCATATAGAAAGTGCTGTGTACTTTTTAAAGAAGGTGTCTGCTCTGATTCTAAATACATTTTGAGCTTCACTTTAAACTCTGAAAAGCCATCACAGTTTACTTTTCGGCAAAAGCGAAGGACAGACGAAGTGGAAATATGCGCAGCATCTGCAAGGTCTCGAATTCTCATGTACACGACCTTTTCACTGTTTTCCATGATATATCGGTATAAAGCGCTTTCTAGTCCATTAAAGCTGGAAATGATCTCACTTGAAAACATCTGACTTCCCCTTTCTCCAACATCATGTCACAATGTGTTTCTTTTATGTAACAAATCTCTAAATAGGGCACCCTTGCCTAAAGACGCTGAAGTCATTTACGCACAAGATGCTCTCACGATAAGCTATAGATGTACAAAACAAAAAAAGACTTTTTTCTATTATAACATTGCGCGTTACATTATTCGGAGGTGCAGAACATGGCAAAAGGATTAAAGGTTGTCACAATTGGCGGAGGATCAAGCTATACACCAGAGCTTGTAGAAGGATTCATTAAACGGTACGATGAATTTCCGATTAGCGAACTTTGGCTCGTTGATATTGAAGCGGGAAAAGAAAAGCTTGAGATCGTCGGAAATCTTGCAAAACGCATGGTCAAAAAAGCAGGTCTTCCAATCGAGGTTCATTTAACATTAGATCGCAGGAAAGCACTTGTAGATGCTGATTTTGTCACAACACAATTCCGTGTCGGACTTCTTGAAGCACGCATGAAGGATGAACGCATTCCTTTAAAATATGATGTCATTGGTCAAGAAACAAATGGTCCAGGAGGGCTATTCAAAGGACTTCGCACCATTCCTGTCATTCTTGATATTGTCAAAGACATTGAAGAGCTTTGCCCGAATGCATGGCTTGTGAATTTCACAAATCCAGCTGGTATGGTCACTGAAGCCGTTCTTCGTTATTCAAACCATCGTAAAGTCGTTGGTTTATGCAACGTGCCTATCGGCATTCGCATGGGAATCGCCAAAGGGCTTGATGTCGACGCAAGCAGAGTTGAAGTCAGCTTTGCTGGATTAAACCATATGGTCTTTGGACTCAATGTATTCTTAGATGGCAAAAGCATCATGGATCAAGTCATCGAAGACATGGCTGATCCAAACTCTAGCATGTCGATGAACAACATTCAGGCGATTCCGTGGGATGCTGATTTCTTAAAAGGGCTTGGCGCCATTCCTTGTCCGTATCACCGTTACTACTACAAAACAAGTGATATGCTGGCTGAAGAAAAGAAAGCAGCAGCAAATGAAGGAACACGTGCTGAAGTCGTTCGCGCATTAGAAAATGATTTGTTCGAGCTTTACAAAGACCCTGATCTCGACATCAAGCCGCCACAGCTTGAAAAACGAGGCGGTGCCTACTACAGTGATGCGGCTTGTAACTTGATTGCATCCATTTATAACGACAAGCATGACATTCAGCCTGTAAACACCATTAATAATGGGGCAATTAGTGACATTCCAAATGATTCTGCGGTTGAACTCAACTGCGTTATCACAAAAGACGGTCCTAAACCAATCGCTGTTGGTGAAATGCCAGTCGCTGTCAAAGGACTCATTTCTCAAATTAAATCCTTTGAACGTGTAGCTGCTGAAGCAGCCGTGACAGGTGATTACAACACAGCTCTTGTCGCAATGACCATCAACCCGCTTGTCCCATCAGATGCCATTGCAAAATGCATCCTAGATGAAATGCTAGAAGCACACAAAGAATATTTGCCACAGTTCTTCAATAAAGTAGAAGCATAAAAAGAAGCCGCACTTGTCGAAAGTGCGGTTTTCTTATTTCTCTGTAAACAACTGATCCATCTGAGGGCGGTCATAGTCTAATAGCCAGTGCTGTAAGCCTTCATAGACTGGCCGAAGACGCTCAGTATCTGCCGCAATAAGATCACAGCCTCGATCATCATATAAGTGGAAAATCATCTGTTTTGAGAGATTGATGAGATAAATTTCATAACCAAGCTTCCCGTTCAAAATTTGATTCGGTGCATAGAAATCCTCTTGGCATATGGCATGCAGCAGTGGGCGTAATCGTATATCTTGCAGCTGGCAAGTCAACGTAAATCTCTCCAATGTCAGGGGCTCATCTAGTTCTGATATGACATAGGTCAAAAGCTCGTGACGCAATCGTTTGCGTACTTGCCGGCGAACATATTTCTGATAAACTAGGAGCTTTTTCTTCATTAATTCATGTTCATGCTGCGTATAGACATCTGTGACAAATAGAATATCGTCTTCTGGATCAAAAGCATATCTGACAATTTTCAAAGCACGATCCCCTGCTTTTTCTAATACAACCGATTCTTCTCCTAATGACCAATCTGCCACTTCAAAGCGAAGCCCAAAAGGCCATTCATAAAAAAGAGGCGGCGTGAGGACAAGATCAGGAAAATGACTTTTTAAAAAACTAGTGGTTTGCTCGCTCATTTCATGTCCTTTCATTAGTTTTATTTCTTATTTTACCGTTGAAACTGATGGAAATAAACTGTAATTTTTTATATGATAGAAAAAGATGGAGATGTAACCAATTGAAAAAATGGTTTTTACAGGTGTTCTTCACCGCATTGATCACTATGTGGATACAGGCTGGACTTGATCAGGCGAACATCATTCAGATCACCAATGTTTGGGTCGATGCCAGCAGCTGGCTCCTGATCTTCTTTGTTATCTACGCAATTTTTGAATGGACAGCTCACGTCTTAACAAAACGAAAAACCGCTCTCCGCTGAACATCTCTTTTCAAAGAGATGTTTTTTCTTGGAACTCTTCTTGCACAAATTCATGAATGACGCCCATTCCTGCCTGGCTTCCAGCTGCTGCTGCAAGAACTAACTGAGCAGGGCCGCCTAAATTATCCCCACACGCAAAGACTCCACTGACGGTTGTACGTCCAAGAATATCTGTTTCAATCCCCGCATTCTTCGTCATTTGACAGCCAAGCTTTTCGGCAAATGGGGCTGACTGCTTGAATTCACTTGCGACAAAACCACCTTCCCTTTTCACTGTCTCCCCATTCGCAAGCTGGAGAGCGCGCAGCTGCCCATTGTCATGATCAATCGACACAATTGGCTCATCAATGACTTGAATAGAATGTGCCGTCAGAAGTGCCTTGTCCTCTTCAGCCAACACGTGCCCATTTGTAAACACGATCAAATCCTTTGTCCAATTGGAAAGAAGCTTAGCCATATGCAAGGCTCGCTGATTCTCTGCAATAAGGGCAAGTGCTTTGTCCTTTAATTCCCATCCATCACAGAAAGGACAGCTAAACAACGTTTTTCCGTACACATCATGAATTCCTTCGATCTCTGGCAGAATATCCTGAAGTCCTGTTGCCAAAATGATTTTTTTCGCTTCGAATGTATCCCCCTCGTGTGTCAGTAACGTAAAGCTTTCCTCTTTCTTTTGTATATCAACAATTCGACTTCGTTTGATTTTAATACTAGGGTATTTTTGAAGGTCTGCCTCTCCGGCTTGTCTGATTTCAAACGGTGTCATTCCATCGTTTGTAATAAATCCATGTGATTCCTGCGTCACTCGATTTCTTGGCAGCTCATCATCAAATACAATGACCTGCTTTCTGCCTCTCCCTACAACAAGTGCTGCACTTAATCCGGCTGGTCCGCCTCCGATAATGGCACAATCTAATAACATATCAATCTCTCCTTTTTATTCAAGACTTTAAAGACTCTTAATATCTATAATTAGTTCAAAAAAATCACATATTGAAAAATGGATTTTTTTCTGTCTGCTCAATTTGGTTCGCAATATCAATTAACCGTTTTTGACTTAACGTCTCCTGCATTTTCCTTTCCACATCCTGCATGACTTGTTCAATCAAACAGCCATCATGAGGCATGAAGGAGTCATGCTCTAAAGAGCAGCGAAATAAATTCGTTTGTCCTTCTACAGCTTGAATGACATCTAAAAACGAAATGTCTTCCTTTCGTTTGATAAGGGTATAACCTCCCTTTGCACCAGGTGTTGACTCAATCAATCCCGCCTTCACAAGCTTTGTTAAAATTTTGGATAAATAGGTTGGTGAAAGGTCTTGCATCTTAGCAAGAGGCTCAACGCCAATCGCTTTACCCTTTGGCACAAGAGTTAAAAATACCATCGTATGCAGCGCATAGTTGGTCGCTTTAGAATATTTCATGGGGAAATTCCTTTCTATCTATTATAGACCTTTTATATCTGTAATTGATCATAGATGATTCAAGAGAAAAAAGCAAGTGTTGTGGATCTGCTCCACTTTTCACATTTCCTTCCGATAATAGAAGTAAGCACAGAATAAAGTTTTGATTGAGAACGAGAAGGAGTGAAGAAAAATGTCAGATCAACAGCACAATGCAGCACACGAAGAAGAAGAGGAATTTAACGTATACGACATGCTTCCGCCCGCAGGTACAATCATCGGAGAAGCAACAGAAGAAGAAATGGAAGCCGCAGCAGCACTTGAAGTGAGACATGTCGCGTTCATGCGCCTTCAAGATATGTTCATTCAATTTGATGGCTCGTCTTACAAAGACTTATTAAAAGACTTCCAAGAATTCGAATTGGATTCCACAAAATTCTGGAGAGCCATTGCTAGACGTCTTCAAATTCCATACGAATGGCCAATCCGAATCGACCACGCAAACGGCCCTATTTACATTGGTGAAACAGAGGATAGCCGTGAGGTTGAGGAGAGTGCAGAGTAAGGGGGCCTTTTCCTCTCCATCACAATACATCGGTTAAAAAAACAAATAAGCAATATGAGCGCTGTGACGCCCATATTGCTTATTCTCGTGTTAAGTTAACTCTGGCCAAAATGCTTGATTTGCCACAATTAAGTCGTCTAAAATATCTTTTGCTACTTTAGCACTCGGCACCGTTTTCGATAATGTAATAGCCTGCCATAGTTTTTGATAGGACCCTTCTTCAAATGCTTCTACTACTAATTTTTCTACGCCAACTTGCTGCTCCATGAGACTTTTTTGGAATCTTGGAATCTCTCCAACTACTAATTTTTCTGGACCGCTGCTGCCAACGATACAAGGAATTTCGACCATGGCTGTTGGATCAAAGTTCCTAATGGCGCCATTGTTCTCTACAATCATCAGCATCCGTTCCTTTTTATTAAAAGCAATAGCTCTTGCTAAATCAACGATATAGGAAGCGTGCTCATCAATGGTCAGCTTTGTATCCTTTGCAGTTCCTTTATCAATGATAGCCTGACATTCACTAAAAACAAAAGCTTCCCGCCCCTCCATCACTTCATTGGCACGCGTGAACGCTATGTTTGAATGTGCCACTTCTTCATCTGGAAATAGATAGTATTTCAAATACGTATTCGGTACCGTTTTTGGATCAAGTGCTTGAATATCTTTAGCCTTTTTTAATGTGCTGTTCCAGCTCTTCTGCTGTTCTAATTCAGATGTTCCATCTGTTGCATAACCATGCTCGCTTACATGCTTAATCACCTCAGGCATTAAGCTATTTCCAGCTTTATCTCGAATATCTGTCCACCAGCCAAAATGATTTAAACCATAATAATCGACTTCTAGTTCTTTCCGTGAAGATAAGCCTAAATTCTTTGCAATTAATTCTTCGATGCCAATTGGCATATCACATATGTTTAAAATCCTAGAATTCGGTCTTAGCTTACGTGTTGCCTCTGCTACTATCGCTGCAGGGTTAGAATAGTTTAACATCCAAGCTTCAGGTGAGTATTTTTCCATATAATCGACAAGTTCTAATACACCTGGAATGGACCGCATTCCGTAAGCGATCCCGCCTGGACCGCATGTTTCCTGTCCGACGACTCCATGCTTCAATGGAATTTTCTCATCTAATTCACGCATTGCATATTTGCCGACACGGATATGTGCCATCACAAAATCGACTTGAGTAAAGGCTTCTTCTGGGTCCGTGCTTGCCAGTAATCGCACTTCTGGTGCTCGTTCTTTTAACATAATCTCACATGCATCTGCAATCGTCTTTTGTCTAGCTTCATCATTATCATAGAGTTTAATTGTATGAATTGGGAACTCCTCTAAATAGTCTAACAGCATCAAAATGATCCCTGGTGTAAATGTACTTCCTCCTCCAGCGATCGTAATATTAAATTTTTTCATGATATCCAGCTCCTTTTTCAATCTAATGAAAGTTTTGTCTCAAAGGACTCTCTCACTTGCGGTACACTTAAGCCAACAATGATCTGAATGCTTTGACCACTCTTCGCCATTCCGTGTGCCAGTTTATTTTTTGTAAAGTATTCTCTATCTTTCACCAAGCTAGGGTCAATCACTGTAATTCGCAGACGCGTGGCACAGTTTGTCACATCTTTAATGTTTTCTTTACCGCCGAGGCCTTCTAAGAAATAAACGGCTTTCTCTTCATACTCAGACGCATAAACGGGCGCTTCCTTTTGGTCATGAGCTTTTTTATGAGCATTCTCATAATCTTGTTTTGTATATAGCCTCGTCTCCTCCTCATGTTTTCGTCCTGGTAATGGAATATCAAATTTCACAATCATCCATCTAAATATGACAAAATACAATGCTGTAAAGAGAAGTCCAATCACCGCTTGGATTAGATAAATCCCTCCATGATTTGAAGAGAGCGGAATCCAGTTCAATGCAGCTATTTCAATAAGCCCGGAACCCATCATGCCCACAACACCAAACATATTCATGATTGTCACCATGGTCGCTCCAAGAAGTGCATGTATCACAAATAAATAAGGCGCGAGAAATAGAAATGTAAATTCAAGCGGTTCTGTAATTCCGGCAAATATGGCTGTTAATGTGGCGGGTAATACCAATGCCAAAACCTTTTTTCTATTTTCTTTCGGTGTTGAAAAATACATGGCTAAAGCTATCCCTAAACAGCCGAACATCTTAATATTCCCATGCAATAAAAATCCGTATGGATAAAGATCCTTCAAATCGGAAGTGGAGGACGCAAATTCATTTAAGTGAGCAATCCAATATGGTTTTAATCCCCCATTTACAGCCGCTGGACCAAACTCAAAAGGTGTATAAATAAAATGGTGAAGTCCTGTTGGAATTAACACCCTTTCCAAGAAATGAAACAGCCAGACACCAATATAACCAGACTGTGCCATGAACCCTTGGAGAGATTGAATCCCCTGCTGAACATAGGGCCATACAAAAGCCACGATAAAAGCAATAGGAATCATTACAAAGAATCCGATGATGACAACAAATACAAGCCCCTGGAAAATCCCAAGCATCTCAGGCAGCTTTTGATCATAAAAACGATTATGGATCCAAATGACAATTCCAGATATCATCACCGCACCAATGATACTTGTATCCAGTGTAGGTATACCTGCAATTTCTTTTACACCCGCTACGTTCTCGACACCTTGCGATAAATCAACACCAAAAGTAGACGGCCAAAGTGTCAAAATAGCATGAATATAATTGTTGAATACGAGATAAATCATTAAAGCTGCGAGTGTCGCACGTGCTTGCGCTTTTTTCGCAAGTGAGATGGGCAATCCAATCACAAAAGCTAGTTCCATATGATTGAAAATCGTCCATCCCCCGCTTTCAATCAGTGACCAAACCTTGTACCACATCGTACCTTCTGCAGCCATTTCCCCCATAATCGCTGGATTCTTACATAAAGTCGCGAGGCCGACAACAATACCAAAAAACGCGAATAAAAGTACAGGAACTACCATAGCACTGCCAAATCGCTTGATTGCATTCATAAGCATAACCCCTTTGCTTGATCCATAACACCACTGTAAAGGGAGCGCTTACAAAAACCAATAGGTTTGACGTATTTAGAAATCAAGTTGTAACATTAGATTATATTTTCACAGGAAGAAAATATTTTCATGTTGGAGGGCACATCCCATGATACTGGATAAGCTGGTTAATAAACACTTCGAAGATTTAAATAAGAATGACCTGCATATTATTAAAACGATCCATGATCATCTTGAAAAAATGAAGACAATGAAAATTCAGGACCTTGCCCGTTATGCTCATACTTCCATCTCATCCATTCACCGGCTTGCCAAGAAAATAGGGTTCGACGGCTACAGCGACTTAAAGTCTTATGTGAAATTAAATGCTTTCACTGAAGAGACCACACAGGATTTAATGCAGCTGCTTGATCAAGATATCCGCCAGACAAGAAAATATATGGAGCAGCTCGACTTTCATCAATTAAATCAACTGATTGATCGCGCACCGTATATTTATATTTATGGGACAGGAACAGCACAGCTCGATTTGGCCAATGATGTACAGCGGCAGCTATGGTCACTGCATAAAAAATCTCAAGTATTACGAAGCAAGCGGGACTTAACAGATGGAATCATTGAATTTGGTGAGGATGACCTTTTATTTATCATTTCTTTATCGGGTGAATCGAAGAATTTAGATGAAATCATTCAATTGGTGAAAACGAGACATATCAAATTTATCAGCATGACCACTTTAAGGAATAACCTCCTTGCACAAAATGCCATGTTTAACATCTATGTAAGCAGCACCCCGTTTCACTTATATAACAAAGTGGACAACTCCAGCTTTCTGCCTTTTTATATTGTGGCAGATATTATCGTCAGGAAATTTAGTGAGTGGAAAGTGAACCAATTGAATAATAGGACTTAAACATAACAGATACAGTTTTGGAGAGAGATTCAATGTTGCTTTACAAAAAAAAGAGAGACTCTTTTGTCTCTCTCAAAAAATACTGTATAACAACGGTTTTAATGAAATATATCTACTTGCGGCTGCCTTTTCCTTTTCATGTTATTCAGCGGTATAATGACCAGCAAGCAGTTCATCAAACGAATCCGCTAATTTGAAATCCGTCTCATCTTCTAGATCAAAGTAGTGAATCGGCGGATGCTCCTTTGTTTCTCTATAATCCAATGCAATCCACGTATGACCATCCCCACAAATGAGTACAAGTCCCTCAGGCAATTCCCATTCTTCTATTAAATAATCACTATCCATAATGCCTTCATCTTTGGCAATCCCTCTTAAATGATCAAATGACACATGATCCTCTGCCCATCCATGCGGCTGATCCGTAGGAAAAGCGTTATGCAGGGTATACCCGCCATTTTGTTCGAGAATCAGTTTTTTATATGTATCCGGCAAGATGACGCCTAGCTTCTTTTCCGCTTTTGCAATGCCTTTCTCATTGATTTTCTTAAATGTTTCTTCACTTTCTCTATCCCAAAATGGTTTCAAATAAAATACCTCCAATTGTTATTTCTATCTCATTTTACCATTTAAGAGAAATAGTTTAATAGTCCTATTTAATAAAAAAAGAGAAGGGTTACCCCTCCTCTTGTTGGTCATGATTGGTCTTGATTTCTCGCTTCAAATTCATCCAGCATTGCACGCACTTCATCTGTTGATGATGTGTTCATTAATTGATTTCTTAAGAAACTCGCTCCTCTGAATCCTTTTACATAAATCTTAAAGAAACGGTGCAGTGCCTTGAATGGACGCAAACCTAGTGATGAGTATTGATCATGAAGATCAAGATGTAATCTTAAAAGACCAAGCAGTTCATCACTTGTATGCTCCTTCGGCTCTTTTTCAAAAGCAAATGGGTTATGGAAAATCCCACGTCCAATCATCACGCCGTCTATTCCATACTGCTTAGCGAGCTTTAAGCCTGTTTGACGATCTGGAATATCACCATTGATTGTCAAAAGAGTATCAGGTGCTACTTCATCACGAAGTTTTTTGATCTCAGGAATGAGCTCCCAATGCGCATCAACCTGGCTCATTTCCTTTCTTGTACGAAGGTGAATCGATAAGTTCACAATATCTTGCTCCAAAATATGTCTAAGCCACCCGCGCCATTCATCGACTTCTGTAAAACCAAGTCTTGTTTTGACGCTGACAGGTAATCCCCCAGCTTTTGCCGCTTGAATCAGCTCTGCGGCAACGTCTGGACGAAGAATCAAGCCGCTGCCCTTCCCGTTTTGCGTGACATTCGGGACAGGACAGCCCATATTAATATCAAGCCCCTGAAATCCCAATTCCGCCATTCCAATACTCATTTGTCTAAAGTTTTCAGGCTTGTCTCCCCAAATATGAGCAACAATCGGCTGCTCATCCTCTGTAAACGTTAAACGCCCCTTCACACTTTGAATACCATCAGGGTGGCAATAACTCTCACTGTTCGTAAACTCTGTAAAAAACACATCCGGTCTCGCCGCCTCACTCACAACATGACGAAACACAACATCTGTCACTTCTTCCATTGGTGCTAATATAAAAAATGGCCGCGGTAAATCACGCCAGAAATTTTTACTCATCTTTCATCCAATTCCTCTCATGACATAGCGCCTTAAAGGGCATGTCCTTCTGTAAATTCTTTCAGCAATTTTTATCATTATATACTTTTGTAAGGATTCAACGCAAAAGGAGTATAAAATGAACAAAAAACTATCAACACTTTATAAAATATCAAAAATTTGAGGAGACGTAAACGCCGTTCAAAAGCTACTTCTGGGAAACGTGTCACGCGACGGGCAGCAGGAACAGCATCCGGCAAACTAATGAAAAGATATTCAAATAAAAAAGCCCTATGCAGGGGCTTTTTAAATTGTAATTGCCTTTTCTGTTACATGATAAGTGTTAGAAGTAATGATTTTATCAAGTGACCAACCGGCAGCGAATAACACAGAAAAAATTGTTAAACTGATAAATAACTTTTTCATCATAACGCCTCCGCCATTTTTAGTATTTGTTGTTGTGCTTTAATGGTCTTTTTTAGATATTCTCTATTCAATTCAAAATTCCCTTTTTGATAATGATAATCTGCGAGTTTTTCTGATAACTCCGCTACATCTTGCCACAAACTTTTGCTTTCTAAATAACTGAGGCTTTCATTTACCTCCGATTCATTATATTCTTCAAAAAGCGCATAAATGATTTTTAATTTAGCTATATATTCTTGATCGTCTGCAAAATTAGCTCTATTTAAGCCAATGGTGAAATATTGGTTTCCTCTATCTTTTTTATCTTGTTCGTAGAATACCCAGGACAACATATAAAGTGTTCTAATTCCCGAGATCGTTTCGGCATGTTCTTTTATTTGAATTGAATTTAGAAATTCATTTTCTGCGGTTTCAATTTCTCCGGCTCTTTTTTTCACTAAACCTAAATTATGATGTATTACACCAATAATCCGTTGGGCTGTTTCCTCATTAAGCTCTTGAGCCATGCTCAAGGCTTCCCTATAATAAGATTCTGCCTCATCTAAGCGGTATAAGTCGTACATATTCGCTCCAAATTTGATATTACAACCGACTACTTTTGCTTTGTAAAACTCGCTTGTTGAATACATTTCTTTTGCTTTTTCCAAATGGTTTAACGATACGAAATGTTGATCAATGCGATAATATGCATCAGCTAGTTTGTAATGAAATTCGGCTCTTTCTATATCATCGGGAACATTCTTTAAATGTTCTTCAGCAGCCTTGTAAAAATTTATAGCAGCAACATAATTTTTTTGGTGGAATTCGTGCATACCTCTAAAGAAGTTTGAATAGTAGTCAAGCGTTCCTTTGACGTGGGGCTGTTTGTTCTCTATTTCTCTGAGTAAATCGGGTAAAGTGGGGCGTTGTTGATTCATTTCAATAGGCACAAGACTTTCAAGCATGAGTCGATGCCTAAACTCCATTAATTGATAATATAGCAGTAAATCTTGATCCTCTTCCATGTTCTCTATTTCTCTTTCAACCTGTTCTTTTAAAATCTCTGCATCCGGCACGCTAAATGTCCTTATAAATCTATACCAATCATTTATCAATATACCAACTTGAGAAGAAAGAATTTTCTCCACTCCTACCATCTCCTTTCTTGCTATTCCCTATAATGACATATATTATCATTTTCGAAATATTTCCACACCGAAAAGAAACCGCAATTTTTCCATAATATAAAATACAATTATATAGACACACAAATGTATAACGTTGTGAAAATACAGTATTAAAATACTATTTACCCTTAATTTGGTTGTTGTTACAATTTTTATGTAAATCAAGAAAGGAGTGATTATCTTATATAAAAGTCCTATAAGAATTTAAGACATATGCCACTGTTTTTTCTCAAGATGTATTTTATAATTGAGGCTTGAACAACAAGATTTTTTTAGCACTATAAACAGCCTCTTCATTAAATTTTCGGAGGCGAAATTACTATGACTTTTAGAAAGAAGTTTGTTCCTGTACTATTAAGCGCAACTTTATTAACTTCCGGTCTTGGTGCGACTACTGCGTTTGCAGCGGAGCCAACTAAATCAATAGCACCAGTACATACGAAGGTATATAAAACATCTTTACAACAAGCCGCAGCAAATAACAGCACTAGCCCTATTCAGTCAAATGCTTTAACAACTCAAACAGCCACAAACGGGGAAGTTTCTACTCAAGGTGCTGTTTCATGGTCATATAAAGCATTCCGAGGTGCTTTACGTTCTGGTGGATGGTTACTATCAAAAGCATTGAAACCCTTTAATCCAAAGGCTGCTGCTTGGATCAGAAAGAAATCTGCTAAAATCGCAAAGGTAATGGATAAAGGGGAAAAGTGGACAGAAAAACAGTTTGTAACAGCTTTTATTAAAATGGGTGCACCTAAAGATGTTGCTAAAACTTTGGCAAAATTCATCATTACTCTTATTTAAATAAACAATAAGTGCTATTAGTTTTCTAATAGCGCTTTTTTATGGAGGGTATATATTGTCTTTTTCTTATGTGATTTTATTGACTTTTTTAATACTTCTTTTAGTTTCTATCATATTTTATACTTTTTTAAGGAAAAAAAATGTTGTAGATGAACCCCCAGGTGCTATTGCTGCCGTTCTTCTTATTTTACTAATATGTTTTTCCCTTGGTTTCGTCATTGCTATTCCGACTTTCATGCTTTACCTAGTATCATTGGGAGTAAATTTTCTTTTCGGCGAATACATAACTTATGATTCATTTTTCTCTTTGGTGACTTTTTCTTTGTTAGTTAGCATCATCGTAATTTTTTGGTCATTTATAGTTTTATTTATAGGGAAAGGAATCATTTTTTTGTTGAAGGTCCCAAAATGGATAACTTATATTTTAGAATTTTTTGCTTCGTGGGCTCTTATTTACTTCACGATTAAATATGTACTAAATTTAAAGATAATTGAAGTTTCTATATGGGGGAATGGTGTATTAATTTTATCTTTCTTTGTTAGCTTTTTATACATTGGTCTTGATATCATATCCACTGCGCTGGATCAAAAAAATCAGAATATAGAAGAAGAACCCCCTATCTAGACAAGGGGGTTATTTATATATAGAATTTTAAATTTATCCAGTTAACATAAAGATGCGAATATAGATTACACGAGATATCTGATAGTTAATTAAAAGATCTAAAGGTGTAAAATGATGCACATAATAGTTATGCAACAACGTCTTATCTTTCCATTAGTTTTTGACTCAAGGACCTAATTTGACCAAATTGATTTTCGAACATCAAATCCCATATATTAAGACATTCATTTGCAATAGCTTTTATCTCAGGAATAGTTGAGTTAGAGGTTTCGTCATATAATCCAATGATTAATTTAGAAATTTCATCTTCTATCCCCCAAATCTCTTCAAACTTACCAACTTCGTTTCCAAGTAAGTGGTGACTCATTGAAAATATAATATCTTTGTAATCAACTATTGATTTTGATTTTTCTTCAAGATAATGAACAAATGCATGTACTATTCTACGGTTTAAACCAGAATTCATTATTTCAATCATAAAATCCTTATCTCTCTTTAAATCTATAAGATTATCATAAAATAACCTTGAAATCGGAATCTCCATATCTAATTTACTTGCCTTAAATTTAAGCATTATATTCTTTGCTGATGAATTAAATTCATCTTTATTGAAATAATTAATTGTCATATGGAGAATTGCTTTTGCTTGTACTTCACTCATTTTATCAACATTATTCATTACTTGTGTAAATTCTTTTTTTAGAATAAACATCTCTGAAAGACAATGTCCACCCATTTCAACTAATCTTTCATCTTCAGATTTGTAGCATTTTTTAATAACTTCTAATACTCGTTCGCGATACTTCGGATATAGTAAAAAGAGCATTTTTTTCGTACCAAAGAAGCCCGCTAGCTTATAATCTTGTTCATATTGAAGTAAAATTAATTCTGATGCCCAATCCCTTTCAATGTTATATGAAGGCCATAATGCGAGTAAACTAGCAAATTTAACTGCCGGATTTTCATCCAATGCCAGCTTTTCAATTGTATCTTTAAACTGTTTAAACAAAGTTCTTTCATTCCATAATAACTCAGCTATAGCTTGAGCTGAGTTACCTCTTACACAGTTTAATGCATTACTTTGTAGCATACTAAAGCTACGCATTTCTTTATCCTCATTATTAGTTATATTCGATTCTCCTAATTCTGGATTTTTGTGGTTGATCGCAATATCCTTTAGAATGTCTAAAATCCCTTGAGACCATTTTACGTTTTTCCTGTCTCTAATGATTGAGCAAATGTCATTCGCCCGATATGAGGTATAATCATATGGATAGGTCAAAATCATTTTTTCCAATAACTCTACCGGCACATTACTCAATGCCTTACTAGATGCAACGCCACTAAATAAGGAATCTACGTATGATTCCAGAACTTTCTCTTTATTTAAAAGAACTAGATTTATCATTCTTTCAGGTTCCTCGGAAACAGCTTTACTAAAACTACTTGCAAATTCTTCAATAGAAGAACTAATAAAACCTTCTGGAACCTCTATCCATCTGGAAGAATCTTTTTGAATAAGTTTTTTATTAGTTAAAATCTCTATCCACTTTTTGTTATTTAATTTTTTCCCCGCCACGGGTGAGCTTATCCATCCGCTGTGCCCATCCGAATATTTATATAAAGTTGACCCTTTAGGGAATTTACGTCTTAAAATACGTAGCAAATCCTTTGCTTGAATACTTAAACGATTATAGGGAAGAATTTCTAGAATTTCTTTTTGGAAATCACCCCAAAAACTCCAATAAACTGTATAACCATTTTTTTCTTTATTATAATCAATTCTTCTTCGATATACATCTTTAGCTTGTGGAGATAGATAACTTTGAATTCGGTTTTCCAATACACTAAAAATAGCTTCACTGCAGTATCTCGCATGCTTTTTTAATATTTGTTTGGCAAAAAATAATTTATCACCATTGCCACTTGTATTATCGAATATGTTACTGTTGAAATCACTGCATAAATAATTAATTACAACATCGCTATAACTTTCTGACACTCTGAATAATCCATCCAATATAATTTCATTAAATAAATCATTACCTTTTCCCATGAATTCTTTATAGCGATCAAAGAATTTTTTTGGTTGTTGAGAAATTATTGCTGCATTCGCTTTTTTTATAATTTGGATAGCAGCCCTTTCTAGCCCTCTTTTATGAATATAATATCCAGACCACTCACTATAAATAAAGCTTGTGTCTTCTTCTATTGGAACGAATGGTAATAATAAATTAAGAACCTCTTCTCCATTATTTTTTAAAATTTTAGAGTCATCATACAGTATTTCATCTTCGTAAGTATAAATTTGTTCCCCCTTGCTTTTAATTTTATTTTCCAACAAAAAAGACACTAGCCGTATTGTTCTTATTTCATCATTTTTGAGCATCGCCTTAAAATCGAGATAGTCATCAGCCATTGACGGATAACGTTGATAAAATTTCAGTCTTAATTCAAATAACTCATCCGTATCATCATTTATATCGTGAAAAAAACATTTAGAAAATTTATTATCGTCTTCCTGAGAATTAAATGCATATTTTTCAATGAACATAATATCATCAGCCTCAAAATTCGGGCTTATACTTACGAACAAATTGATAACCATATCTTTCTTAGATGGGGTGTTAAACCATTTCTCTAAAACACCATTTTGCCTAAGCAACTTAATATAATTGGTCTTAGAAAATATAACGTTATTAATAATATGATTACTGTATATTTCATTTTCGCAGTTATTCACAATAAAATTTTGTATATTTTCATCTATATTATCTATCTGGTTTAACACCTCGAAGAAAACAAATTTGACAAAATACCTGATTTGTTTTGCTTCAAACATTTTTTGTCCAACAGTAATAAAATCATGGCTATCAATTTCAAATAAATTTTGCATAAACATTTGCACTTGATATCTTTTACCAGGTGTTTGTTTATCTTTAGCCCCAATAATATCTACGATATCTTCACCATCATAATATCTATGAAGCATCTTATCTGCTAAAAAACAGTCTAATATAGACTGATGAGCGAATGAAACTTTTCTATCCTGAATTATTAAGAAAGCATTTGAAGATAAGAATTCTAAGGTTGATTTATTTTCGTTTAATATACTTAAAGGAATAAATATTCTACTAGACTTTTCTAAAAAAGTTACCATCTTATCTTTAATCTGAGTTAGATTGTCTTCTCTCAATCCAAACTCAAAACATTTTTCGGACAGCTGTCCCCACCATTCTGAGATCAAATGGCTTGCGGTAGAACATTCTGCATATACTTTGCCAGGGTCTAGCTGTTTCCAAATATATAAATTGCTTGGAATTCTTAGTATCTCTTTCAATTTACTTGTTAGTTGCTCATAACGCTTTCCAACAATACCCTCAACTAATTCCTCGTCCAACTCATTAACCTGAACCCTATCCCATTGAATAACGTCCTCTTTTGAATCATCTTTTTTAAATAATGCTCTAATATTATTATCGTTTTCCAAATCATGAGTTCGACACACAAAAACAACAGATATCTTGTTTTTTCTATCATTATTCAATGTCTCTACTTGATTAATAATCTGAGAGCATACTAATAAAGCATCTCTAGAATGAGCAAGAGTCCAGCGTAGGGCATCCAACTGATCCAAAATAATTACTGCCTTTTCATTTTTAGAAACACTGTGAATACAATGAGTGATTGATGCAGGTAATCCTAAATCTTCTCCCCACTTCTCGGCAGTCATACTGGGAACTCGTTTATCTAATTTAATTGCTAAATACGGTATCTCATTTTCTTCACAATAATTGATAACATCTTCTGTACATCCACTTTTCCCTCTTCCAGCCTTTCCATGTATTATTAAAGATTTCTCTGAATCTAATGCTTCTCTACATAAAGAAAATTCTTTTCTCTTTATAAGACTATTATCCAACGGAATAAAAGTTGATTTATATTCGCAATTCAACTCCTCTAGCCTAGGCTTGATTTGTTCATTAGACGAAAGGTGTTTATTCCCTCCTAACAAATAATCGGCCCTTAGCTCCTCAATTGTTCTTATAATTTCCCCTTCTGATTTACCAATTGACTCATCAACCATTGATACAATTGCCTTGTCTTTAATATCTAATAACGACTCTCGAAAATTTACTAGTATTTCAAATAACTCAGAGAAGTACTCTTCAAAATCACTCGGTTTCTTAATAGGTGTATGCTTAAATTCATCTTTTTTAATATTGACAAATTCGACCGCTTCTTGTGCTAGTTTCTTAAATATATCTTGGTAATCTTCCTTTGTAGTGTTATATGCATAAAATACTCTTTGTATTATTGTCTCAACAGTCTTGCTCTGTTGAAGAAACTCTATAAAATAGTTACTATCAACCTCAGTATTATCAAACTTACGATTAAATTCATTAACTGTATCTTGTATGTCTTTAATTAATCTCTTTTCACCTCGATTTGTTAAACCTTTTGACAAAAGATAACCCGCAAAATTTGGGGCTATCAAAGTTCCTGCTATATATGCTAAAATGCTCACTATTATTCCCCCCTAATCGACGACCATGATTTTTCTTATATTCCAATAACAAACCTTCTCATCATCGTTTTAATTACCAATTTTACATTTTATTCATATTTCTATTATATCAAAAAGTTAAAATAAATTTTCTGTGAATTGTCTGATTAAGTACCAGCAGTTACCGACAAAGAGTTTGAGGGCTCTTCAACTAAAACTTTGTTAATCCCCCTACTATAAAAAAAGAAGACAACACCCATACGGGTTAGTTGCCTTCTTTTAAAATAAGTTGCGCCACACATTCCACATGTGAGGTATGCGGAAACATATCCACAGGCTGTACTTCCTCTGTCACATACCCGCCATCTTCAAGAATACGCAAATCACGAGCAAGCGTCCCTGGGTTACAGGAGACGTAAACAACACGGTTTGGTTTCATCTTTAAAATGGTGTCAAGCAGTGCTTCGTCGCAGCCTTTTCTTGGCGGATCGACGACGAGGGTGTCTGCTTTGATGCCTTCTTTGTACCAGTTTGGGATGACGGTTTCTGCTTCGCCGACTGCGAATTCAACGTTATTGATTCCGTTTAAGGCCGCGTTGCGTTTTGCATCTTCAATTGCTTCTGGGACAATTTCGACCCCATATACTCTGCCTGCTTTTTGTGCGAGAAATAAGGAAATCGTACCGATTCCGCAGTAGGCATCGATGACGGTTTCTTCGCCTTGCAGCTCTGCATATTCAAGCGCTTTGTCGTAAAGTACCTTTGTTTGGGCTGGGTTCACTTGATAAAATGAGCGGGCCGAAATGGCAAATTTGATGTCGCCAATCGTGTCATAAATGTATTCTTCGCCCCATAAAACGGTTGTTTCGTCTCCGAAAATGACATTTGTTTTCTTTGAATTCACGTTTTGTACAATTGACCGAACGTGTGGGAAGCGTGCTATAATCTGCTCAATCACCTGCTGCTTTTGCGGAAAATCAGCTGTTCTAGTAACAAACACAACCATCATTTCACCTGTTGCAATACCGTAGCGAACCATCACATGACGCAGCCAGCCTTTGTGCCGCTCTTCGTTATATGCTTTGATGCCAAACGCATTGCATATGTCTTTTACTGCCTGTACCACTTCATCGTTTTCTGACTGCTGAATCAAACATTTTTCCATATCAATGATTTCATGGGTACGCTGTTGATAAAACCCTGCAACAAGTCCGCCTTCGCGTTCGCCAACTGGAACTTGTGCTTTGTTTCGGTAATTCCAAGGGTCTTCCATGCCGAGTACAGGATGAACTTTTACACGGCTCATATCAAGCTTGCCGATCCGCTCTAAAACGTCCTTTACTTGTTTCTGTTTAAATAGCAGCTGCCCTTCATAGCTCATATGCTGAATTTGACAGCCGCCGCACTGCTTGTAAATGGGACATGGCGCATCTTGCCTGTGCTGACTTTCCTTTGTCAGCTCCATGAGTCGTCCAAAAGCAAATCCTTTTTTGACTCGTGTGACTTTGATTTGCCCTTGTTCGTCAGGAAGGGCATTTGGTACAAAGACAGGGAATCCTTCAATTTTTGCTACACCTGCACCTTCATGCGTTAAGTCTTCGAAGGTTACATTGTAGTATTCATTCTTTTCAACAGGCGGTTTCATTTTCACCAATTTTATCACCTCATTTGCAAAGAAAAACTTGGCCGCCATAAGGAACCAAGTTCAGTCTTCACCCTATTTTTTCAGCTGTTGCTTTTGGCACAATAAATTCAATATGGCGATACAGATTTTCAAATTCACCTGGCAGCATGCCGCCGTATTCACCATCTAAATTCAATTGCATTTTATCTTTTACATCTACCTTCACGCGATTCGCTTTTGCGTAGATGACATTGTTATCATGAATATGCTCGCCTCTGAGAGCAAGGCTGACCACTCGAATGGCTTCTGCTAGATTGACCTTCTTTAGAATAATCAGGTCAAACATCCCATCATCTAAAATGGAATCTGGCGCTAGTTTTTCAAAGCCGCCTACTGAGTTTGTGAGTGAAACAAGGAACAGCATGATTTCTCCATGAAACAATTTGCCGTCATATTCAATTTCGACTTCTGTCGGGCGGATTGAAGGAAGCATCTCCATGCCTTTTAAATAATAAGCAAGCTGTCCAAGCATGGTCTTCAGTTTACTAGGCACCTCATAGGTGAGTTCTGTTAACCGGCCGCCGCCAGCAATATTAATAAAATAATGGCCATTGACTTTACCGATATCAAGCGGCTTCGCTACACCCTCAATAATGGCATCTGTCGCTTTCAAAACACCTTCTCGTGGAATGCCAAGTGCTCTTGCGAAATCATTTGTCGTTCCAACTGGAATAATTCCTAGTTTCGGTCTTTTTTCAAGCGGTGCTAGTCCGTTGACGACTTCATTGATCGTGCCGTCTCCACCTGCTGCTACAATTAAATCAAAATCTCTCTGTGCGGCTTTTTCTGCTGCTTGCGTGGCATCTCCTGCACATGTCGTCGCATGACAAGAAGTTTCATAGCCAGCTTGTTCAAATTTTTGCAAAACCTGCGGTAAATTCTTCTTGAAGAGTTCACGCCCAGATGTCGGATTGTATATAATTCGAGCACGTTTCATTCATCATCATCCTATATTCATTATGCAATCTATTTTCACCACTAACAACCTTTAATTATACTATGAGATTTGAAAATGGCAACAAAACAACCACCTAATATGTGAAATCTCCTACCACATTTCCCCCAGCAAGAAAGCATTCTGATAAGATAAAAGAAAACGCTGTAAAGGATGATATGCGATGAAAAAGCCTGTCTATTTTAATCATGACGGCGGTGTTGATGACCTCGTCTCTTTATTTCTTCTTCTTCAAATGGAACATCTGAAAGTCATCGGAATGTCTGTGATTCCTGCTGATTGTTATTTAGAGCCTGCTCTCAGTGCATCTCAAAAAATCATTGATCGCTTCAGCCCTTATGAAATTGAAGTTGCTGCTTCAACTTCTAGAGGCGTCAATCCATTTCCGAAGGAGTGGCGTATGCATGCTTTTTATGTAGATGCTCTGCCAATTTTAAATGAAAAAGGTACTGTTGATACAAAAGTGTCCAAACTGCCAGCACACCTTCACCTGATTGAAACGGTTAAGAAGGCAAAAGAACCTGTCACCCTGCTCTTTACTGGTCCGCTCACGGATCTTGCACGCGCTTTAGAAGAAGATCCTTCGATCTCTAATAAAATTGAGAAATTGGTGTGGATGGGCGGCACGTTCCTTGAAAAAGGCAATGTTGAAGAACCTGAGCATGATGGGACAGCAGAATGGAATGCCTTTTGGGATCCTTATGCTGTCAGCACTGTTTTTCAGGAACCGTTTCCTATTGAAATGGTCGCACTTGAAAGTACAAATCAAGTCCCGCTTACACTTGATGTACGTCAGCGCTGGGCTTCTCTTCGTTCTCATATTGGAATAGATTTTATCGGACAGTGCTACGCCTTTTGTCCGCCGCTCATTCATCATGAAACGAACTCGACTTACTACTTATGGGACGTGCTGACAACGATTACTCTTGCTTCTACATCATTTACCCGTTCAAAAGAAGTTAATGCGATCGTTTATACTGAAACGCCTAGACAAGGTCGCACCGAAGAGCATCCAGATGGAAAATCAATTCAAGTGATTGACCATGTCGATCGTGATGCCTTTTTCCACGCATTTGAAGAGCTTATGAGAAAAGCGGTTTGTCAGATTTCAAAATAAAAAAGCCCCGCCAATACACGGGGCTTTCAAATAATTGACAAAGGGCTGAAATGATCTTTATTTTAGCCCTTTGTCTTCTTTTCAGCGTGATAGAAAACCTTTGCAGTCTAGGAAGGACGAGTACCGAAGCGGAGCGAATTTAATATTCGTGAGCACCGGCACGCAGGACTGACAAAGAATGCGAGGGTTTGTCTACACGCTGAAAGCCCCGCTCATTGGCGGGGCTTCCTCTTACTCTTCTTCTGCGTACTTTTTCTTACGTCTAAACTTGCTTAACATTTCATACACGATTGGGACGATGACCAATGTGAGAAGTGTAGAACTGGTTATACCGCCAATCACGGTAACGCCAAGTCCTTTTGATACGATCTGGCTTCCGCCTTCAAATCCTAATGCGAGTGGCAGCAGTGCACCAATCGTCGCAAGTGCTGTCATTAAGATTGGACGTAATCTTGTTGTACCTGCTTCAAGTAACGCTTCTCTTGTTGAGAGACCTTCTTTTTCTTTATGAATTACGCGGTCAATCAAGACAATGGCATTAGTTACAACGATACCGATCAGCATGAGCAATCCAATCATAGCATTTAAGCTGATGGTTTCTTTTGCTATAAATAATCCAAGTAGCGCACCAATAATCGTAAATGGCAGTGAGAAGAGAATCGCAAATGGTGCAAGACCTCCGCCAAATGTGATGACGAGAACGAGATACACAATGGCAATCGCTGCTAGCATTGCAAGGCCAAGCTGTGTAAAGGATTCTTCGATATCCGCACTTACGCCGCCTGTGTCAATCGTTACGCCAGATTTCAGATCAAGCTTGTCGACTTTCTTCTGAACATCTTGTGTCACACTTGAGACGTTGTCTGTTGTCATGTCACCAGACACTTCTGCGTAGATTTTCCCATCACGTTTTGTCACCGTATTTGCAGTCGTACCATCTTTTACTTTTACGACATCACCAATTCGGACTTCTTGCCCTGTTGGTGTGGTGATCTTTTTATTTTCTAAATCTTTTTTGCTCTTATATTCATCTTTTTCCGTTTGAAGCTTCACATCAAGTTCTTTGCCGTCCTCTGTGACTTTCGTCAGTGTTGTTTCACTATTTTGAGGTGCAATCGCTTGAGCGATTTGTGAAGCAGTTAGACCTAGTTTCGCCAGTTTTTCTTGATCTGCATTAAACGTATATTCGTCGTATTTCTCAGATAAGCTTGTGCTGACATTTTTCAGGTTTTTCTCATCTTTTAAGATGTTCTCAACATCTTTTACTGTGCCTTCAATATCACTTGCTTTGTCCCCGTACACATAGTATGTCACGGTATTATTTGCACCAGCAGATGAGAAGTTTTGTGATTTCCATTCCCCTTTAGATGCTTTATCTTGCAGGGCTTTGACCACACGATCTTTTTCTTTATCAAAGTTTGGCGTGTCATCATCATATTGTACGAAGAATAACGCACCGTTAGAGTTACCGCCAACACTTGCTGTCATGGCATTTGAAGAGCCTAGTGAATACTGAACTGTCTTGACATGGTCACGTTTCATCAAATATTCTTCAGCTTTTTTCGTTTCATCAATTGCTTGCTCTCTCGTTTGTCCAGGTTCAGGTGTATATGTCACCATGGCCGTCTTCTCTGCTTCCTGTGGTAAGAAGCTGACACCGACAAGTGGTGCTAAGAATAAACTTCCGACAAGCATAAGAATGGCAATTCCTGATGTGATCCATTTATGGTTGAGTGTCCAATTAAGTACACGTCTATAACCGCCAGCAAGCTTGCTTGGTTTATGTTCTTTTACCTTTTTCGCTGTGCCGTACAGGTTCTTTTTAAATAGAGTGTGTGCCATCATTGGAACAATTGTAATAGCGACAAGCAGTGAAGCAAGTAACGCAAACACAATCGTTAAGGCAAATGGAATGAATAGTTCACCAATCATTCCACCTACTAATGCTAACGGTAAGAATACCGCAATTGTTACAATCGTCGAAGACATGATTGGGATAAACATTTCTTTTGTGGCTTCTCTGACGAGTGCCTTGCCTTTTAACGGTTCATCCTTTAACGCCATCCGTCGATAGATATTTTCTATGACCACTATCGAGTCATCGACAACACGCCCGATGGCGACGGTCATGGCACCAAGTGTCATGATATTTAACGTGATATCCAACTGATTTAATAATAAGACAGCAATCAACAGAGATAACGGAATGGAAATGACCGAAATTAATGTTGATTTGATATCCCGCAGGAACAACATAATGATAATGATCGCAAAGATTGCTCCGATGATCGCCTTGTTCAGCATTGTGCTAACAGACTCTTTAATCGGCTCTGCTTGATCATATGTCGTGCTTACTTTAATTCCTTTGTTGTCTTTTTTGAATTTCTCAAGTTCTTTTGTGACTTCTTCTGCTACACTTACTGTGTTGGCTTCAGAGCCTTTGACAATTTGCAGACCGATACTGTCTTTTCCATTCGTTCTAGAGATCGATTCTGCATCTTTTACGACTTTAATATCCGCTATCTCAGATAGCTTAATCGTCGGCAGCTCTACAGATTGACTGCTTGCTGCTCCTCCACCTGTTTGCTGCTGACTTGCACTTCCCGCCTGCTGCTCGGCACCTTGCGCACCTGCGCTGCTAGAAGGTGCTCCAGCTCCAGCGCTTCCCGCACCGCCGCCTGCACTTGGTGTGACTGGAATTCGCATATTTTTTAAATCTTTGACGCTTAAAATATTGCCGTCCACGACAACTGATTTTTGTTTGTTGCCAAATGTGTATAGACCTAATGGTACATTCACATCAGAGCCTTTGATCATGTTTTGAACGGTATCTTCATCTAGACCGTATTCTTTCAATTTCTTTTGTTTAAACGAAAATTCTACTTCTTTGATTTGCTGTCCTGAAGTTTCGACAGAAGAGACACCGTCTAATCCTTGAAGTGAAGGAACGAGGTCATTTTCTACTTTTTGTGTAAGGTCTTGTAATGATTCTTTATCTCCAGAGACACTAAGAGCTAAAATTGGAATCGCGTTAATACTAAAGCGTGCGATTTTAGGTTTTTCTGCATTTTCAGGAAAATCGATATTGCTAATCGCATCTTCAATTTCCTTTTTTGCTTCATCCATGTCTTTGTTGTAATCGTACTCGATTTGAATGGATGATGCATTTTCAAAAGAATTAGAAGTGACCACGTTGACCCCATTGAGGTTTTGAATCGACTTTTCAATTGGATCTGTCACCTTATCTGATACTTCGTCCGGCGTTGCGCCAGGGTACGTTGTAGAAACCGTAATGACTGGAGTGTTGATATTTGGGATTGATTCTTGTTTCATACTCAATCCGGCATATAGACCAGCAACTGTTACGATAATCGTCATGAGCCATACAGCGAACTTATTCTTTAATACAAAATTGATGATCGAATTCATTATTTCCTCCATTTTCCTTTATGTATTGACTGACTGGTCATTCTATATCATAATAAACGGTGACATACAATGCCGTCAACCATTTCACTTGCGTGTGACGTAACATTCTAAAGCTGAAGGGGCCTTATTTCATGAACGAAAAAAAAGAAAAAATCATTAAAGCAAGCATCCAATTGTTTGCGAAAAAGGGTTTTTCTTCTACGACCATTCAGGAAATTGCAGATGAATGCGGAATATCAAAAGGCGCATTTTATTTACATTTCAAATCAAAAGAACAGCTTTTCAACCGAGCGTTTGAATATTATATCGACACTTCGATGCAAACTATCGAAACGATTCGAAAAGAGAATCAGCATCTCGCGCCGAGAGAGATCTTTCAGAAACAAATCGCTGAACAGTTTCAGCATTTTGCTGAGAACAAGGATTTTATCATTCTGATCCTCAGCGAGAATATTATTCCGGAAAACCAGCAAATTAAAAAGTATTCAAAAACTGTGAAAAAGCAAATGAACGATGAAATTCAAATTTCCATCTTGACCACTTATGGACAGGAGATCGAACCATATGTAACTGACCTGTCAGTCATGATTCAAGGAATTATCCAATCATATGTGCAGGTTCTGCTTTTACAGGATCAAATGCAATTATCATTTGATGAGCTCTCATCCTTTATACTCGAACGGTTTGATGATCTGGTCCACGGCTTGCTTCGTTCTCAGACGAAACCGATTTTGAAGCAAACCATTTGGGACGATGAAGTGCCGAGTGCTGATTCCCTTCAAGAGGAGCTTCGTTTGTTAAAGCTTGAGCATTTGCTTTCTGATGATACCATTGTATCCATTGAAGTGATTGAAGAAGAGCTGGCAAAAGCTGAACCTCGTAAGCCAGTCATTCAAGGGATGCTGACGAATTTAGAAAAGTGTGAGGACCCTGCTGTTCTAAGAGCAGTGGAACAATTGAAGCTGTTTCTTCAGTAAAATGGATTTAGCTCACCTTTTCCCCTTCGAATGTGCACTTTCGCTTATGCTTCATTATAAGAAAAGATTCTCTAAATTGATATACGGCTGTGGTCTGAATCTATGATAAGACCCTGTCATTTCAAGAAAAAAAACCGCCTTTTTCATAAGGCGGTTTTTTGCTATTTATCGTTTTTTGATTTCTTCAAGGAGAATCTTGTTCACCATCGGCGGGTTAGCTTGGCCCTTCGATGCTTTCATGATTTGTCCGACTAAGAAACCAATCGCGCGGTCTTTACCATTTTTAAAGTCTTCAATGGATTGCGGGTTGTTATCAAGTGCTTCTGTAACGAGTTTGAGCAGCGCACCTTCGTCAGAAATTTGGACAAGTCCTTTTTCTTTGACGATTGTTTCTGCATCTCCCCCATTTTCGATGAGCTCTTTGAATACCTTTTTCGCAATCTTAGAGGAAATCGTTCCTTTTTCAATAAGCTTGATCATACCAGCCAGTCCTTGCGGTGTTAGCTTTGTATCGTCCAGCTCTTTTTGAGCAGAGTTTAAGTAAGCAGATACTTCACCCATGAGCCAGTTCGATGCTTGCTTCGCTTCTGCACCTTCTGAAATGGTCGCTTCAAAGAAATCAGACATTTCTTTCGTCAGCGTGAGTACCATTGCATCGTATGCAGGAAGTCCAAGCTCATCGATGTAGCGTTTGCGGCGCTCGTCTGGAAGCTCTGGGATAGATGCTCTTACACGTTCTTTCCACTCGTCATCAATGTACAGCTCCACCAAATCCGGTTCTGGGAAGTAGCGGTAATCATCAGAGCCTTCTTTGACGCGCATGAGAATTGTCTTTTTAGACGCTTCGTCATAACGGCGGGTTTCCTGTTCGATCAAGCCGCCAGAAAGCAATACTTGCTCTTGACGCTTCTCTTCGAATTCAAGGCCTTTTTGTACGAAAGCGAATGAGTTCAAGTTTTTGAGCTCTGTCTTTGTACCAAACTCTTCACGGCCGATTGGGCGAAGAGAAATGTTGGCATCACAGCGAAGTGAGCCCTCTTCCATCTTACAGTCAGAAACGCCTGTATATTGAATAATGGATTTTAATTTTTCTAAGTAAGCATACGCTTCTTCTGGTGTGCGAATATCTGGCTCAGATACGATTTCAACTAGCGGTGTACCTTGACGGTTGAAATCGACGAGTGAGTAACCGTCGCCTGTGTGCGTCAGTTTCCCAGCATCCTCTTCCAAATGGAGACGCGTAATACCGATTCGTTTTGTTTTGCCTTCTACTTCAATTTCAATCCAGCCGTTTTCACCGATCGGTTTATCAAATTGAGAAATTTGATACGCCTTTGGGTTATCAGGATAGAAGTAGTTTTTACGGTCAAATTTTGTATCTGTTGCGATTTCACAGTTCAGCGCCATGGCCGCTTTCATCGCAAAGTTCACCGCTTCTTTGTTCAGTACAGGCAGTACGCCAGGATACCCAAGATCGATGACACTTGTTTGCGTGTTGGCAGCTGCACCAAAAGGTGTCGGCGAGCTTGAGAAAATTTTTGATTGTGTTTTTAGCTCTACGTGGACTTCAAGTCCAATTACCGTTTCAAAGTTCATTCTAATTCACCCCTTACAGTTCAGGTTTTGCTTTATGATGATCTGTTGCTTGCTCAAAAGCGTGAGCCACGCGGTACACTGTTCCTTCGTCAAAGTGCTTGCCGATGATTTGCAGTCCTAACGGAAGGCCATTTGCAAATCCACAAGGCACACTGATTCCTGGAACGCCTGCAAGGTTAACAGGGATCGTTAAAATATCGTTTGCATACATGGTTAGCGGGTCGCTTGTCTTTTCACCAATGTTAAATGCAGGAGTCGGCGTTGTAGGTCCTACAATGACATCATACTTTTCGAAAACATCTTCAAAGTCTTTTTTGATCAATGTACGGACTTTTTGCGCTTTTTTATAGTACGCATCGTAATATCCTGAGCTTAGCGCGAATGTACCGAGCATGATGCGGCGCTTCACTTCGTCTCCGAAGCCTTCAGAACGAGTATTTTTGTATAAATCAATCAGGTTGTCTGCATTATCTGTACGGTAGCCATAGCGGATGCCGTCAAAACGTGCAAGGTTTGCAGATGCTTCTGAAGAAGACAGTAAGTAGTAAGTCGCAAGCGCATATTTAGAGTGCGGTAGAGACACTTCTTCCCACGAAGCACCAAGTCCTTCTAATACTTTTAACGCTTGAAGAACAGACTCTTTTGCTTCCTCGCCAACGCCTTCGCCAAGGTATTCTTTCGGCACAGCAATTTTCAGACCTTTGATGTCGCCAGTTAATGAAGAAAGAAAATCTGGGACATCGACATTTGCACTTGTTGCGTCCATTTGATCGACACCTGCAATCGCTTGAAGAACATATGCGTTGTCTTCTACATTACGTGTAATCGGACCAATTTGATCTAATGATGAAGCAAATGCAATTAATCCGTATCTGGATACACGGCCATATGTCGGCTTAAGACCCACAACCCCGCAGAAAGATGCCGGCTGACGAATAGAGCCGCCTGTATCTGATCCAAGAGAGAACGGTACTTCACCTGCTGCAACAGAAGCTGCTGATCCACCGCTTGATCCGCCCGGAACGGTGTTTAAATTCCATGGGTTTTTCGTCGCTTTGAAGCCTGAGTTCTCCGTAGAAGATCCCATAGCAAATTCGTCCATATTTAATTTACCGATTGTGACTGCTTCTGCGTCTCTTAGGCGGTTCACAACGGTTGCATCATAAATTGGATCAAAGTTTTGCAGGATTTTACTTGAAGCTGTTGTACGCAAATCCTTTGTAACAATGTTATCTTTCACACCGATCGGCATACCGAACAATAGGCCAAGCTCGTCCTTTTCACCAACTGCCTCGTCCAATTCCTTTGCATACGCACGTGCTTTTTCTTCGTCCAGTGCAAGGAATGCTTGTACTTTCCCGTCTACTTCATTGATTCGTTTATAAGACTCGTCCACTAAATCAGAAACAGACAGTTCCTTTTTATGTAAAAGCTCTTTTAATTCAGAAATTTTGTGATCAAACAGTGACATGTCTCGGGCCTCCTTTAGTCCAAAATTGATGGCACACGAATATAGCCGTCTTTATGATCAGGCGCGTTTTTGACGACTGCCTCAATGGAAAGACCTTTATTCGGAACATCTTCTCTCATGACGTTTTTCATTTTTAATACGTGTGTAGTAGGTTCAACGTTTTCCGTATCTACCTCGTTTAACTGCTCTGCAAATGAAATGATGCTATCAAGCTGTTCTGTAAACATCTCAGCTTCTTCTTCTGTAATCGCAAGCCTTGCTAAATGCGCAACGTGCTTGACTTCTTCTATTGAAATTCTTGACATGCAGGTTCACCTCCAAAAATGATGCGTACTCGTGGTCATGATCATAAGTCATATACACTTTATCATATCAAATTTTACTGTTCTAAAGCAACTTTACGCAGGTGCGGTAAAAGGTCCGTTTTCTTGAAACATCTTTATTATCAAAACGATAAAAGAAATATTCATCAGGTGACTTTTTATTTTTCAGAAAATTTTTACTTTTGTTTATTTTTGCAAACGCTTACACACTGATTCTTATCACCGGTCTGTGGATTTTTCCTTCAAAATGAAGAGGTTTAGGCAGGTTGATCACTTGGGAATACTCTGTTAGGTTAAGTAACCATAGCAGTGAGCGGGACAGTCAAGCAAAAAAGCTGCCATCGCACTTCTGTATATTTTGATTGAGGTGATGTCAAATTAATACGAAAAAGGTGAGAACACAAAATGAGTATTGAAGTTACAATTTCCTTATCTATTTATTTTATCGGAATGCTTGCCATTGGCTGGTATGCATTTAGGAAAACACATGATTTAAATGATTATATGCTTGGTGGACGCGGGCTTGGCCCATTCGTTACTGCCCTTTCAGCAGGTGCTGCGGACATGAGCGGGTGGATGCTGATGGGTGTGCCAGGTGAAATGTATAAAACAGGTTTATCGACAGCCTGGCTTGCGATTGGTTTAATCGTTGGTGCTTACTTGAACTACCTCATTCTTGCACCTCGTTTACGTTCTTATACAGAAATTGCGGATGATGCGATTACGATTCCCGATTTCTTTGATAAACGATTCAAAGGATCATCTGCTTTATTAAAAGCTGTGTCAGCCGTCATCATTTTAATTTTCTTTACGCTGTATACATCGTCTGGGATGGTATCAGGCGGACGTTTATTTGAGTCAGCATTCGGTGCAAATTACACGTTTGGACTGATTTTGACGTCAAGTATTGTCATTTTGTATACATTGTTCGGCGGATTTTTGGCAGTGAGCTTAACGGACTTTGTCCAAGGAGCTATCATGTTTTTAGCATTAGTGCTCGTGCCGATCGTTGCCTTTACACAATTAGGCGGACCTGTTGCTACGATCCAAGATATTCAACAGATTGACCCTAAATTGCTTGATATTTTTAGAGGAACGAGCGTCATTGGCATTATTTCCTTCCTCGCTTGGGGACTAGGTTACTTTGGACAGCCGCATATTATCGTGCGCTTTATGGCCATTACGTCTGTAAAAGATCTAAAACCAGCACGCCGAATCGGAATGAGCTGGATGATTATTTCAGTGATTGGTTCACTGTCTGTCGGTTTAGTTGGTGTTGCCTATGTTCATGAAACAGGTATGAACCTTGCTGACCCTGAAACCATCTTTATCGTCTTTTCTAAAGTATTGTTCCATCCATATATCACTGGATTTTTACTTTCTGCCATCTTAGCTGCGATTATGAGTTCAATTTCGTCTCAGCTGCTTGTCACAGCAAGTGCGATGACAGAGGATTTATACAGAACGTTCTTTAGAAAAACAGCATCAGACAAAGAGCTCGTCATGATTGGCCGGATGTCTGTACTCGTTGTCGCTGTGATTGCTCTCTGCCTTTCACTTAACCCAAGTGACACCATTCTTGACCTTGTCGGTTATGCATGGGCAGGATTTGGTTCTTCATTCGGTCCAGTCATCTTACTTTGCCTATACTGGAAGCGAATGAATCATCATGGTGCCCTAGTTGGAATGATCGTTGGTGCGGTTGTGGTTCTGACATGGATTACGACAGGCCTCAACCATGCCACAGGTATTTATGAAATGATTCCAGGCTTTACGCTTAGTGGATTAGCTGCCATTATTGTGAGCTTATTGACAAGTAAGCCGTCAAAAGCATCAAAACAGCTTTTCAACAAAATGGAAAATCATCTTGAAGAAGAAACAAAATAAAGAACTTGAAGAGTCATCTGCCCTATGCGGATGACTCTCTTTTTAAATAAAATAAAAAGCTTTTCTTTCTTCAGAAACTGAATAAAATAAGAGTTGTGCAGCTATATGGGCTGTGAGAAGATCATATACATGTTGTGAAACGTACATGAAGTGAAGGAGCGATACGCATGTTTTGGACAATTGAATGGGATACAGTCTTAAAATTAGCCGTGGCCACCTTAATCGGGCTGATTATCGGGCTTGAACGAGAGCTGAAGAAAAAGCCCCTCGGCTTAAAAACGTGTATTGTCATTGCTGTCAGCTCCTGCGTCTTAACCATCATCAGCATTGATGCAGCCTACAATTTCCCTCGAGTCTCTAAGCTTCAAATGGACCCACTCAGGTTACCGGCGCAAATTATATCTGGTGTTGGTTTTATTGGAGCAGGTGTGATTCTTCGAAAAAGCAATGATGTCATCTCAGGACTCACGACTTCTGCGATGATCTGGGGAGCAGCAGGACTTGGGGTTGCAACAGGTGCAGGATTTTATAAAGAAGCCTTCCTCAGTCTTTTCTTTATTTTGATTAGTGTCGAATTTCTACCATGGCTCTTCCAACGGATCGGACCGATTCGCCTGCAGGAAAAAGAAATCCGCATCAGAATGTCTCTTTCTGATCGAAACCGCATGACCGATATTTTAAAAGAAATGAAAGCCCTCAATATCCGCATACATTCTGTACGAATTGATGATTTAAAAGAAAAGGACTATCCGATCATGGAAGTACGTGTACGTGTGCATAAAGACCGCTATACAACCGATGTGTACTTTGATATTAAAGATCTAGAAGGCGTCGTTGGCGTGAAGTGTGATACGGTATAGTCACAAAAAACCCCTTGCTGTTTGACACAGCAAGGGGTTTCTTTTATCGGGCCAGCTGTTGAAAGTCAAAAGGAGTAATTGGTATGTTTTGCTCAATTTCCTTTCGAAAACATGACAGCATGGCTTTTTCGTCAGAAGTCAATGTTTGGAGATCAAATGCTTGATGTAAAAGCCCATAAATAAGCATATGACGCAGCATGAGGAAATCAGGGATTGTTGCCAGCCACGCGTCATCAAGCTCATTCTCCTGTCGATAGCCTTTTAGAAAATGACTCATAAATTCTGCCGTAAATTCAGCTTTATCATCATATGGAATCACTGGATACCAAAGAACATTGTATAGCAAGATACTAATATCATTGATAAACCAGTGATATCCAATATCATCAAAATCAAATGCAATAATCTCTCCTTGATGATAATGAAAGTTCCCGTGATGCAAATCGGCATGCACCAGCCCATACACATCTTTGGAAATTCGGAGCTGGTGAAGCTTTTGCATCAGTTCATCTTTTCTTCGCAATACAACCGTTTGATCAGAAGGAATATATTGATCAAGCTTTAATTGCTCCTCTTCATACCACTCTTGACGCTTACAGCGAGGATCTTTTACTTGATATCGTTTTGTTGTTTGATGCATTCGGCCTGTATAGGACCCTAACGCTTCAAACAGCTTCCCATTCCAATCTCCTTCATTCACTTTTCTCCCCGGTGCTTTTTCATACACACGGAGTAAAAATGCGCCTCCGGCTTGATCAGGAATGGTTTCAACGTCTTTTCCTCTAGCTGATGAAATCGGCTTTGCTACAGAAATACCATGATGAGACAGGAATCGAATCCAGTCCATTTCTCCTAAAATATATGTGGGTGAACGACGAATGGTATGGGTGATTTTTAATATATAATTCTCCCCATTCATTGCCTGATATTCATACACATAATTTTCTGCATCGGCTAGAAATGTGACTTGGTCAAGCTGAAAGTCATACAAATGAGCCGCTTTCTTTAAGACTTTCTGTTCATCGTATCGTGCTTTTACTTCTTTATGCATGCTGATTCTCCTTTTATCGTCTTTTTAAATGTTCTTGACGGTAATCAGCATTATACGAGCATCAACATACCTGCCTTTCTTCTTGGTTTCTACTAATATTTTGACAAGGGTTTGGAAATCCCTCTTATTTAGTCATATATATGAACAGTTGGTTCTTTGTCTTCAGCATTTTTTGTAATCAGGGCTTCTTGTTGATCAGAAGATGTGATGTTGATTTCAATATTGGTGCTCTTGTAGTAATCCATGACTTCCCCGGTTAAATATTGTGTGAAGGCTACGACTTCCGTTTTTCCATAGAACTGCATTGGAATTTCGATTTTCATTTTTTGCAGGTTGCCGTTCTTGTAAAAACCTTTTCCTACAACACCAGTGTAATTCGGGAAGTAGTCTTCGACCTTTGTCTTGAAGCGGTCAAATCGCTCTGAATCATCTTTGTAGCTGCTTTTCGCATTATCTGAAGGGAAGAATACATTCTCCTCTTTGATCGTATCCCAATTTCCAATATCAGCAGAGCCTGCTTTCACATCCGTTTTGGCGATAAAGTTACCTGGAACGATAGATGATTTTGGTGCTTGCTTATAAAGGGCAATCATGACAGGCACTTTTTGCAGACCGTCCATTTGACGAATGCGTTTGACCACTTGTTCAGCGATTTTTTCACCCTCTGCCAAAAGTTTCTTTGAATTTTTCGATGAATCGATGGTCACCTCTTGCTGCGGGTCACCGATCTTTTCACGGTAATAATAAACAGAGTTCAGCGCAAGACCTATGACAACTCCGCCAAGCTGTAAGCTGTTTTTGTCTTTTCGAATTAAGTAATTATGCTCTAGCATTGAAGCTAAGTAAATTGGACTATTTTCATTTTTAGACTTTGTTGAACCTGAGTTTGGAAGAGCAGGATTTAAGCCTAGATTCTTAAAGTCTTTATCATCTTTTTCTGCCTTTTTCAGATCACTGCCTGTTTTTTTGCGTGCCAGCCAGCTGAGAACGGTGTCCTCATCTAAATGCTGTCCTTCTTGGAAAAGATAGTCGTTCGTATTAAATGACTCTGTTGCGAGGCGCATGAGTCCTGTTTCAAATTCATCAATGTCCAAGCGTGTGTTGAGACGCTCCGCTGTTAAACCTCTCGCAGCTCCTTGTTTAAACGGCAGAACCATTTTGTAATAGGAGTCTGAGATATTGTACATCGGGATGATGGCTGTTTCCTTTGTTTCCTTCGTTTCATCCGTTTTTTGTGTGACCTCTTCCTCTTCCTTTCCCCCAAAAGGTGCACACGCTGACAATACCAGTGTGAGCATTGTCAGCAGCAATAACAACTTTTTCAATAGAAAACACTCCTCTTATTTCTTTAGCTCCTCGAGCATTTTAGCTTCGTCCCAAATTTCAATATTGAGTTCTTCTGCCTTTGTCAGCTTACTCCCCGCTGCTTCTCCGGCAATGACTAGATCTGTTTTTTTACTCACACTGCCTGCCAGCTTGCCGCCTAACGCTTCGATCGCTGCTTTTGCATCGTTTCGAGCCATTTCTTCTAATTTCCCTGTCAGCACAATGGTTTTTCCTGCAAAGTAGGAATCACTTTCTTCTGCTTTTACCGGCTTTGGCCCTGTGTAGGTCATATTGACTCCAAGTTCTTTTAGTTCGTTCAGCAGATCGAGTATTTCTTCTTTCTCAAAGTACGTGACGACGGCATCAGCCATTTTTTCACCAATTTCGTCGACTTCAAGTAATTGTTCTTTCGTTGCTTGCTTTAATTGATCGATGTTTTCGAAATGCATCGCCAAGGTCTTTGCCGCTTTTGAACCAATAAATCGAATACCGAGTCCAAATAGTAAACGCTCAAGAGAGTTTTCTTTCGACTGCTCAATCGAACGCAGTAAATTGTCTACAGATTTTTCGCCCATTCGTTCAAGCTGAATCAGCTCTTCTTTCGTTAATCGGTAAAGGTCTGACACACGAGAAACGAGCTGTTCCTTAAAGAGCTGTGTAATGACCCGTTCGCCAAGCCCATCAATATTCATTGCATTACGGGAAACGAAGTGAATGAGCCCCTCGCGTATTTGGGCAGGGCATTCTGGATTGATGCATCGTAAGGCCACTTCGCCTTCGATTCGCACCAGCTCACTATGACACTCTGGACATTCAGTTGGCATGTGAAACGGCTTTTCTTCGCCTGTACGCTGATCGACAAGGACACCTGCGACTTCAGGAATAATATCGCCGGCTTTTTTCACAATCACTTGATCAAAATAGCGAATATCCTTTTCTTTGATCAAATCTTCATTATGAAGAGACGCACGCTGCACTGTCGTCCCTGCTACTTTGACAGGCTCAAGAATTGCTGTTGGTGTAATCACGCCTGTTCGCCCGACACTAAGTTCAATATCAAGCAGCTTCGTTACGACCTCTTCAGCCGGAAACTTGTACGCAACCGCCCAGCGCGGGCTTTTTGCTGTAAAGCCGAGTTCTTCCTGCTGAGCGAGTGAATCGACTTTAATAACAATTCCATCGATTTCATACGAAAAATCGGCACGCTTTACTTTTAATGTTTCAATAAGGTCGATGACTTCTTCGATCGTTTGGCACATCCGTCTTTCTTTGTTTGTTTTAAAGCCAAGTTCGTCGAGAAGATCAAGTCCTGCGCTTTGCGTTTCAACACCAATTTCATCAAGCTCCGCTATACTGTAGACGAATATATCAAGGTTTCGTTTCGCTGCAATTTTCGTATCAAGCTGACGAAGTGAACCTGCAGCCGCATTACGCGGGTTTGCAAACGGCTCTTCTTCGTTTTGTATTCTTTTTTCATTTAATGCTTCAAAAGAAGGTTTTGGCATAAATGCCTCGCCTCTCACTTCAATCGACAGAGGGCGTTTGATTTTAAGCGGGATGGAACGAATCGTTTTGAGGTTTTCAGTAATATCCTCACCCGTTGTTCCATCGCCGCGTGTAGCTCCTCGGACAAACACGCCATTTTCATAACGGAGAGAAACAGCGAGTCCATCAATCTTCAGCTCGACATTGTATGCGATATCGTCGCCGACTGCTTGACGAACCCGGCGGTCAAAATCAAGAAGGTCCTGTTCATTAAACGCATTCCCAAGGCTGAGCATTGGTGTGCCGTGACGCACTTTTTGGAAGGCGTCTAAAACAGCGCCTCCTACTCTTTGTGAAGGAGAATCCGCTGCTTTTAAATCAGGGTGCTCTTCCTCCAGAGAGATCAGCTCACGCATCCGCGCATCATATTCAGCGTCAGGAACACTTGGACGATCAAGTGTATGATATTCGTAGTTGTATTGATTCAAAATCTGGTGCAGTTCCTCGATCCGGCGTTTCGCTGCTTCTTTTTCCATCTGCTTCTTCCTTTCAATTCATCCGTTTTGTCAGTCCTATCAATTTATTGCTTCTCGATTGGTGCAAATGCTGCGAGAAGACGCTTAATGCCTGTAGGGCTTGGGAAGGCAATATCAAGTTCTGTGCTGTCTCCGCTGCCTTTCACACTTACAACCGTACCAACGCCCCATTTTTTATGGGCCGCTTTATCGCCCACAGCCCAGCCAATACTGCCGCCGCCTGTGTTTTGAATCGTTTGTGTTTGCGGACGTGAGACTGGTCCCCGTCTTTGCGGTCTTTCTCTTGTTTGACCAAACGGTGTTTTTGTTTCTTTTTTCTCATTTAGGTTGTCCAATAAATCGGCTGGTATTTCTCGAATGAATCTAGATTCAAGGTTCATGTTCGTCCGGCCGAAAAGTGTTCTCATTTTTGCACTTGATAAATAAAGCTCTTCTTCAGCCCGTGTGATGCCCACATAAGCGAGGCGGCGCTCTTCTTCCATCTCTGCATCTTCCATTAATGAACGGCTGTGCGGGAAGACACCCTCCTCCATCCCCATTAAGAAAACAACAGGGAATTCTAGACCTTTTGCGGCGTGAAGAGTCATTAAGATGACGGCATCCTGATCTTCTTCTTCATTCTCATCCAGCTTATCAATGTCTGCGACGAGGGCGAGATCTGTCAGGAAGGTCACAAGTGACTTGTCCTCATTCTGTTCTTCAAAGTTCTTAGTGACGGATAGAAACTCGTCAATATTTTCTAAGCGGCTTTGTGCTTCAATCGTTTTTTCGAGCTTCAGCGCTTCACGATAGCCTGTTTTCTCTAGAATTTCTTCTGTTAATTCAGTGACAGATAAATAATCCTGCATGTTCGTCATTTGATCAACGAGCTGTTTGAACTCATCAAGCGCATTAGCTGCTCTTGCACTGAGTCCAATGAAATCCACCTGACCAAGTGCTTCAAACATAGACAGGTCATTCATCTCCGCATATGCTGCAATTTTATCAACAGATGTCGCACCGATTCCGCGCTTTGGTACGTTGACAATTCGTGCAAAACTAATATCGTCATCTGGGTTTGCCACTAGGCGTAAGTATGCCAAAATGTCCTTGATCTCTTTTCTGTCATAGAACTTCGTGCCGCCGACAATGTTGTATTGAATGTTTGACTTCAATAATGTTTCCTCTATGACACGAGATTGGGCATTGGTCCGATAAAGGATCGCAAAATCAGATAATTTGCGCTTACCACTCTTATAGAGCTGATGAATCTTTCCAGCGACAAATTGACCTTCACCAAATTCATTATCTGCGCGGTAATAGGCAATCTTCGCCCCTTCATCATTTTCTGTCCAAAGATTTTTCGGCTTCCGGTTTGCATTGTTTTGAATAACCGTATTTGCGGCATGCAAAATGCGTTTCGTCGATCTGTAATTTTGCTCAAGCAGAATCACTTCACTGGATGGATAATCTTTTTCAAAGGAGAGAATGTTTGTAATATCCGCTCCGCGCCAGCGATAAATAGACTGATCCGAGTCACCGACAACACATATATTTTGAAAACGCTGCGCGAGCAGTTTCACAAGCATGTACTGCGCTCTGTTCGTATCCTGATACTCATCCACATGAATGTATTGGAATTTCCGCTGATAGTGCTCTAACACTTCAGGGATGCGCTCAAACAAACGAATCGTCATCATAATTAAATCATCAAAATCGAGTGATTGATTTTTAAGTAGACGCTTTTGATAATCTGTATAGACATCGCTGACCACTTGATCATAGAAATCACCAGCTGTTTTGGCGTATTCCTCTGCGTCAATGAGTTCGTTTTTTGCACTGCTGATGGAACCTAAAATGCTGCGTGGGTCAAACTTTTTAGGATCGATATTCCGTTCTTTTAAAATGTTTTTAATAACTGAAAGCTGGTCAGATGTGTCTAAAATAGAGAAGTTGCGTTTCACACCAATGCGGTCAATATCGCGTCTTAAAATACGGACACACATGCTGTGGAACGTAGAGATCCAGATGTCATCTGCGCCAGGCCCTAAAATAGCCTGGACACGTTCACGCATTTCACGTGCTGCTTTATTTGTAAATGTAATCGCTAAAATGTTCCACGGAGCCACATGCTTTTCTGCCATTAAGTAGGCAATTCGATGTGTGAGCACCCGTGTCTTCCCGCTTCCTGCTCCTGCCATCAATAATAAAGGACCGTCTGTTGCTTTGACTGCTTCTTTCTGCGCGTCATTCAGCCCTTCTAATAGATGATTCGATATTTCATTCATTCCATTCACCGCCAATTCGAACTTATGTTCTATTTTAACCCGTTTCGTCTTATTTGACTATGATGACTTTTTGACTGCTTCGACTGTCTTTAGTGCTTCTTTGAAATTGTTATAAATGACGTTTCCTACAACCACGACGTCTGCATGCTGCGAGAAGTCTTTTGCCTGCTTAGCGTTCTCGATGCCGCCGCCATAAAAAAGAACTGTTTCATCAAGCACTGCTTTTGTTTCTTTGACAAGCTCTATGTCTCCAAGCGTTCCGCTGTATTCCAGATAAAAAATGGGCAGCTTCATCAAATGCTCTGCCACTCTTGCATATGCCCTGACGTCATCGATATCCAGCGCTGTATTTGCCTCTGTAAGCTTGGCCGCTTTACAATCTTCATTTAAGATCACATAACCTTCAGGCACAATCTCTTCCATTGACATCAAATCACCGAATTCCTTCATCGCGTCCTTATGGAGCCCAACAATCCAGTCAGGGTGAGAGCTGTTTAAGACGGTCGGGATGAAATACAGATCAAAGCCGGGCACAATCATCTCATGTGTGGAGATTTCGAGCACACATGGTACAAGAAACCGGCGGACCTTTGACATCAATTGAAGCACATTGTCCTCTGTCACATGATCACTGCCGCCAATCAATATGGCATCCGTCCCAGATTCACAAATCGCTTCTAGCTGTTCATCGGAAATTTCTTTATTTGGATCGAGTTTAAAGACATGCTTCCACTCGGTAACATCATACATGAAAAACGTTCCTCCATTCGTTTCATTCCATTTAAATATTATAACAAAATCAAAGGCCGCAAAAAATGGGTAACCTCCTTTAGCTAAAAGTTTCATTCTTTTGAAAATGGGTGATTGTGTCTTTACATAAAATTGCTGGAGAATAGATAAAAAACCCACTCGAAGAGGAGCTAAAAGAGGTTGATATTTTGGCATTTTGTCACATGTCATTATACAATAAAGGAATATTTTACTATAGATTTAAAAACCATCTATTGAGCAGAGGTGATTCAGTTGAAAAGAACGATTACATATGAACAAAATATAGACATCGGATACATCTATATCACCCCGCAAGCGGAGCATATGAAAATCAAAGAAACCATTGAATTAGATGTCAATGAATGTGTCAATGTAGATATTGATCAAGAAGGCCGGGTGGCTGGCTTGGAGTTATTTGCAGAAGAATCCAAAGTGCTGCGGAACGTACCGGTTTATGAGGATGAAATTTCTTTACGTTTGACAGATCAGGAAATTCTCTCAACTTATCATCTGTCAGGCATTGAATTTCAATTCTCGACATCTGATCACAATGGGCTGACCGGTTTTACCATTGTCGATCCTCTTCGCTATAACATCACAAGAAAAAAAACCGTTTTGATCTTTCAAAACGGTTTTTTTCAAATTATTGTCTCGCTTCATTAAAATAATGGACGGATGTCATAGCCCCTTCGTCGACCATCTTGTTGTCTTGGATATCTAATGGATCTGGGTGGCCGGCTTTTTCAGGAATCTTTTCATCTGACCGGAACATGCTTGCCCATTTTTTCAGATGCTGTTTATTTTTTACCGCTAATAACACAGCACCTCCAACCCCTAATCCTGCAAGTACATACGCATTTGGACGCTTATTCATGTATGTTCCCTCCCCTTATGATCTTATTTGTAAGTTACCCCGCCTTTTCATTTCTAAACGTCACAATATGCTGGTGTGGTTTCTCTTTCATTAAAAAGTGGAATAACAACAGCAATGAAAGAGAAAAGAGGGGAACTTCATGACCACAACCTTAATGATCATCAGCGCATTACTAGTCATTTGTTTGATCATCCCAATCATTCTACTAATCTGGATTTGGATGAGAGATGAAAAACAAGAAGAACATTCAGTTCTGCGAAATTATCCGGTCATTGGAAAGCTGCGGTTTATTTTTGAAAAAATAGGACCTGAGCTTCGCCAATATCTGTTTCTGAATGACCGAGAGGAGCTGCCCTTCTCAAGAAGAGAATACGAGCAGGCGGTCATGTCTGGGAAGTACAAAAGCCGGACGATGGGCTTTGGATCAAAACGTGATTTTGACAAGCCAGGCTATTACATTCGAAACGTCCTATTTCCAAAGCAGCGAAATGAACTACGAATCGATCAATCTGAAAAAATCAAAACAAAAGTATATCAGATTGACCAAGACAATTTACTGCGAAGAAGTGAACATTTCAAAGAAGTCGAAGCAAAGCCTTACTTTCTCCATCAAGAGGATGTACAAGTCATTGGCGAACACACATGTCAAAAGCCTTTCCATGTGAAAGGATTGATCGGTCAATCTGCCATGAGCTACGGCTCATTAGGCGACAGGGCGATTACAGCTCTATCCTCAGGATTAAAAATGGCCGGCGGGACGTGGATGAACACAGGTGAAGGCGGGCTTTCTCCTTATCATCTCAAAGGCGGCGCAGATATCATTTGCCAGATTGGACCTGGTTTATTTGGCGTCAGAACAGAAGATGGCGCATTTTCCTTTGAAGAATTCAAGAAAAAAAGCGAACACGAGGAAGTCAAAGCCTTTGAACTCAAGCTGGCACAAGGAGCAAAAACACGCGGCGGTCATATTGACGGCGAAAAAGTGACGGAAGAAATTGCGAATATCCGTAAATTACCGCCTCACCAATCCATTGACAGCCCAAACCGCTTTGAGATGTTCCACTCCATTCCTGACATGTTTGATTTCATTGAGGAGTTGCGGAGTATAGGCGGAAAGCCAGTCGGAATCAAACTTGTTGTCGGACATAAAGAAAATATTGAAGAGCTTGCCAGCTATATGAAAAAAAGCGGGAAACACCCTGATTTCATTACAGTGGATGGCGGAGAAGGCGGTACAGGGGCGTCCTTTCATGAATTGGCAGATTCCGCCGGGCTGCCGATTTTCACGGCACTCCCAATGGTTCATCAAATATTAAAAGAATACGGTGTCAGAGATCAAGTGAAGCTCTTTGCTTCTGGCAAACTTCTCTCACCTGATAAAATTGCGATTGCCCTTTCAATGGGAGCTGACTTTGTGAATATTGCCAGAGGACTCATGTTTTCAGTCGGATGCATTCGCGCCCAAGTCTGCCACACGAATAAATGCCCAGTCGGGGTCGCCACGACTGATCCAAAGCTGCAAAAGGGTTTATCGATTGAAGAAAAGAAATATCGAGTCTGCAATTATATCCTGTCTCTTAGAGAAGGTTTGTTTAACTTATCCGCAGCTGCGGGAATAGAATCGCCTATTCATTTTAATGAAAAACATATTATCTTTAGACAAGAGAATGGCCAGACAAGCGAAGTGCCGATGTTCTCAGGCACACAGCCATCTGTCTAACTCGAAAAGGTGCGGAAACGCGCCTTTTTTATTGACATTAATCGCGTATAAAGAACTTAAAAAAGTGACTGAAATGGAGAGCTAGAGCATGCGTGAGAAAAAGGTTCGCGGAAGGAAACGGAAGACCGATCAAATGGTCACAAGAATTGAGGCAAATACACAGAAGTTCCCGGCAGATATCGAACATGGCTATTGGCATCTGCCTCTACCAGTTGCATATGATTTTATTTCCTCGAGCAAAACACCGAAAAAGATAAAGCGATTATGCATTCAAACCCTATTAAATAGAGCTGAACATCTTATTGATCTAAAACCGAATGACGGTGAAACATATCGTGTAGTAGTTGCAGTAGACGTCCCTGGATTTTTGGGTTCACAAATCATTGTATTTAAAGGAGATGCCTATTTTCAAAACTTTTTCGATAGACATGATGACGATCAGAAATGGCTGCCTCTTCCCGCAGAAAGAGACTTTCAAAGGGAATGGTGGTTATCTGTTTCACAGGACATGCAAACAGTAGGATTTAAGGAAATCATGTCTAGTGAAGATGGCATCTCCTATGAGGGAGAAAGATGGTTTATGGGCGAGCTAAAGTAAAAAAACAGGGACACTTTATCAGCCCCTGCCCGCCTTTTCATAAAAAAAACTGCAAACAAGTCCATTTTTTGTGAAAAGGATTGTTTACAGTGAAAGCTGCTTTATTTTGTTTCGTTATTTTCCTGCTGTTCTGCTACGCGGTCAAGTGCCATCGTATAGGCATCGTTGCCGTAGTTCAAGCAGCGTTTGACACGTGAGATGGTTGCAGTGCTTGCACCTGTTTCCGTCTCAATTTTATGATACGTGTTTCCCTCGCGAAGCATACGTGCTACTTCAAGACGCTGTGATAAAGATTGGATTTCATTGATGGTACATAAATCATCAAAGAATCGATAACATTCTTCCAGGTCTTTAAGGGATAAGATGGAGTTGAATAACTGATCTAAGCTTTTGCCCCTTAATTTATCAATTTGCATCTTAATACATCTTCTCCTTTACTATTGCCCCACCGCTTCGCACGATTTTCTTCTGAGAAAGCGGTATCTTTCCTGACTAATTTTTTAAAACCTCAGCAATGAGCTTTGAACAGATCATGACAGGTTTGGTTCTACGCTGAAATTGCCGTCAGGTTCTTTCGTAAGCCGAAGCTTCTTTATCGTAAACAAATTCGACAAGTTCTGTCATTTTCCTTGTATGACAATCTGACAAACTTGTTTGCTTCCGGTATAAAGATGACTACTGCTTGGTTAGGTCTTCTACCCTTATATACAGGCTTTGCGGAAAGCTCGGCGAGACCACAAATATGCGCCCCGCCTTGCTCAATTATTCAAAATATGTTGGCCGGTCAGCGTAACCGACAGATTCATTTTACAATTAGAGTACTTCTTTCGTCATGTCAAAGCCCTCTGCTTTGTCAACAGCTCCACATAAGATCATTTTCACTTACATGGCAGTGAAGAGAACCATGGCTCACTTCTGCCCTATAACAGCAGTCAGAAATGCGGCAAAGATGATACAGCTCCACTCTGTTATATTTTAACGCATTATAGACGGAAAGAGTACAGTTTTTTTCATGACATCAAATATTCCTCTTGGTGTCACTCGAATATACGGCAAATGTGTACTTTGGAAAAAGACAAGTGTATCAATTGGGCAGTCAAATGGATAGCCGCGCTCAATGAGCAGCTCACGTAATGTTTGTTCCTGCTGAAGAACAGTCTCAAACGGTTCAGCCGATGCACAGCCTGATAATTGCAGCGGGATTTCGTGCAAAATTTTCCCGTTCTCTGTGAGTACGATTCCCCCGCCAATTTCTTTCATCCGCTTATGAGCCAGCATCATATCTTCTTTATTTTTCCCGATCACTAAAATGTCACCCGTGAGCGAAAATGAGCTGACAAAGCCCTGCACTTTATTTGCGAACCCTTTTAGCATCGTATTCACACGCCACTCACCTTTTCGGTCAATCAGGCTAAAGAAGCTTTGATCATGGTCACATGACAGCTGGTTGATTGAGTTATCAATTTCCACTGTATAAGGCTCCATAATAACGGCATTTCTCATCTTGACACCTAGCGGCATAGAGAATTGCAAATCACTCATCGTGAGATCGTAGCCTAAATCTAATGGAGCAAGCCCGCCATTTTCCCATTTTGTTTCTTGGAATTGGTGCTGGTTCTCGCCATCTAATTTGAGAATAACCCCTTTAGATATCACCGTTTCAGGATTTGGGTTCATTGGATCATCTAAAATATTCAAAGAAGCCAGCCGGCCTGGGCCAACAACGCCTAGTAAATCATCAATTTGATAGTATTTTGCAATGTTAAATGTCGCCATATTATACGCATCAATGATCGGCACGCCTTCTTCAAGGGCAATTGAAATCAAACGGTTAATCATGCCTTCCTCATAAAAGTGAGGAGCAGCACCATCTGTTGTATAGAAAAAGTGATCATAATGTCTAAAATCACGCTCATGCAGTTCTCTTAAAATGTTCACTAAATCTGGGCGGATGGAAGAATGCCGCAATGAAACATGATAGCCAAGGGACAAGCGTTTTAACACATCGTCCGCATTCATCGCTTCATGATCACTGTCCGCGCCAAACAGCTTCATTTTTGTTAGCGTTTTCTCAGAAGCTCCAGGGAAATGACCTTCGATTCGTTTTCTCTGCTTCTTCGTTTCTTGCATGCAATATAGAATGAGATCATCACCGTCCATCAATCTTGGCCAGCTTGTTAATTCGCCGCCTTGGAGGACGTCAGGATGATCAATCCATTCCTTCCGGTAGTTGACTGGCAGCATCTCATCTTCATATCTGACTTCCGTTTGAAGATCGTATCTGGACCACCAGAAATACTGAAATGGCTGCTTTTTTAATTCACACAGAGTGGAAAGCGCTTTCTTTTCATTGCTTTGCAAAAGAAGAAATAAGTTATCGCTGACCATTGTTGTTGTGCCAAATTGAGACACATATTCTGCAAGTGATTGGGGATTATAAATATGGAACGGGTGCGCGTGAGGCTCTATATACCCAGGCACAATGTATTTCCCTTCACAATCAATCACACGTTTAGCTGATTTATTTTGAGGAAGCTCTGCTCCGACATAAACAATTCGATCATCATGTATCCAAATATTTGCCTTCACCCATTGTTTCAAAAACGGGTTAAGCACGAGTCCATTCGTTAAAAGGAGTGTTGGAACTATTTTTGAGTCGACTACATCGATTTGTGTGCGGATGTCATTGTTTCTCCAATTAAAAGTACGTTCGGACATTCACATACTCTCCTTCATTTGTATTAGCCCTATCGTAACATAACGAACCACGTTACGCATTAATGAAACGTTACAATTTCTTGAAATCACACTTAAAATAATTTAAAAAAGGAGATTCACCTTCAATGAAACCTAATCTCGGCTTAATGGAAGCGCTCATTAGAATTGCCTGCGGAATGACAATATGTACTGTGGCTGGATCGTTATATGCTAGAAAACCATGGAGTAAAATGCTGCTTTTGGGCATCATGTTTGGCGGTATGAAACTGGGATCTGGTATTCTTCGTTTTTGTCCAGTGACATATATGTGTGAGCAGCAGGATACACATAAAGAGAAGGCTGAGTAAGACAGCCTTCTTTTTTGTGATCATTTTCATCTCATTCCGCTGCTTCACACCATTCTACTATTGTACCTGCAATAATTTCTGCTGCTTCAATCACATGCTCAATGTCGATGGATTCATTCGGAAAATGGGCAAGCTCCGTTGTTCCCGGTCCAAACACGATGATCGGAATACCTGCCGCCTGTGACAGTAATCCGCCGTCCGTTCCCCAAGGGGCGGCTTCGATCTTCGGCGGCTGATTCATGACCGCTTCATATTGTTCCTTCAATAAACCTAAAAGCGGATGATCCGTATCGATGGAACCCGGAAGCCACCTTGCACCAAACCATTCAACCTCAACAGGATGCTCTTGGAACCATTCATCTTTTTCTCCGAGTCCTGCCATCCAATTTTCTAATTCCTTCTCTGCCTGTTCTACCGTTTCACCCGGCATCACCCCGAGCCTGCCTTCCATTGTGACAAGGTCTGCTACAGAGGATGGCCAATCACCGCCCTGAATTTTCCCGATATTGATCGGGATCGGGATTGGGATATGCTGAAACAGCGGCTCAGTGATTCGCTGATTTCTTTCTTCTTCAAGTGCCGCTATATGTGAAAGGACTATCGTGCTCTTTTCAATAGCAGAAACGCCGTGATATCTTGTTCCGCCATGAGCAGCCCTTCCTTTAATATGCAGTCTGAACCATTTAGATCCTTGCTGAATCGGAAAGATTTTCATATGACTTGGCTCTGGAATGATGGCTGCCTCTGCTGTATATCCTCTTAGTATGGCTGCAAGGGTGCCTGCGCCGCCGCTCTCTTCTTCGACAACACTATGAAACACGACATCTCCCTTCAGCGGAATCTGAAGCGCATGCAGTGCTTCAAGTGCAAAGAGTAAAGAAACGTTTCCACCTTTCATATCTGTTGCCCCGCGTCCATAAAGTCTCCCATTTATGATATGCCCGCTGTAGGGCGGATATGTCCATTGTTTGTGATCTCCTGCTGGGACAACATCCACATGCCCATTTAATAAGATAGATTTGCCGCCTCCTTTACCTTTCAATCGTCCGGCGACATTAGGACTTCCTTTAAAGGAACGCCTAGGGGAATAAAAATACGGGTGGTTCAGCAAGTCATCTCCGCCAATGTCCCATAGGTCAACATCAAAGCCAATGGCAGAAATTTTATTTGCTACGATTTGCTGTACTTCTTGCTCATTTCCTTGTGTGCTGTCACATTGCACCATTTGCTGAAGAAGCGTCACGGCTTCCTCCTTATGCTCTTTCATCCAGCTTCTGATACGTGTAATTGGCTGCAAGTCGGTCATCCTTTCTACACAACAGATTTGACATCAGGCGCTAAAATGAGCGGCGCCTCTGTCGCCCTCATGACATCCTCCGGCTGAAACGGCGGCATGACTTCACGCAAAATGAGCAGCTTTGACTTGACCTCTATGACTGCCATATCCGTAATAATCAAGTCCACACAAGTCTTAGCTGTTAAAGGCAGCGTGCAGGCTGCTTTTATCTTAGATTGTCCGTGTTTATCAAGGTGGCTCATTACGACCACCACCTTTTTCGCTTTTTGCGCGAGTTCAATCGCTCCACCCATACCCGGCACTCGTTTCCCTGGCACAATCCAATTGGCAAGATCACCATGACTGCTGACTTCAAGTGCACCTAAAATGGTCATATCCAGCATCCCTTTGCGAATGATGCCAAAAGCGGTTGTGCTGTCCATATATGAGCCGCCTTTTGTTAACGTAATGGGAAAACCGCCGGCATTGCACAAATTCGGATCTTCTTCCCCTTGTGCTGGTGAAGCGCCTGCCCCCATAATGCCGTTTTCTGCATGCAGCCACACCTCGTAATGTGCTGGGATGTATTCAGCTGCAAGAGTCGGGATGCCGATCCCAAGATTGACGATCATCCCATCTTCAATTTCCTGAGCCGCGCGTTTGGCTATGCGGTGTCTTAAATCGATGTCTCCCATGCCCATGTCCAGTTCACTCCTTTTGATTGCACGATCTGGTTCACAAATACGCCTGGCGTGACGATTTCCTCTGGATGAAGCCCGCCCACAGGCACAATCTCTTCTACTTCCGCAATGGTCCAGTCTCCTGCCATCGCCACAATCGGGTTTGTATTCCGCGCGCTTTTATCAAAAATCAGGTTGCCTGCTTCATCTGCTTTGAGGGCATTCACAATTGCGATATCCGCAGTCAGTGCAGGCTCAAGGATATACTTCTTTCCATCCAGCTGAACCAATTGTTTCTCATCAAGATTCAGGCTATCCATGCCGACATCTGTCACAATGCCCGCTAAACCCATCCCGCCTGCCCTGATCTTTTCTGCTAGAATGCCTTGCGGGTAAAAAAGAACGTCTAGTGTACCTGCCTGCATTTTCTGCCCGGCAATTGGATTTGAGCCAATATGAGAGGCAATGATTTTCTTCACTCTTCCTTCTGTGATCAGCCTGCCAACACCGATTTGCGGGAAGCCTGCATCGTTTCCGATCAATGTCAGGTCTTTGATATTGGCTTCTAGAATGGTATCGATCAATGATGGCGGTGAACCCACACCGCCAAACCCGCCAAACATGATGGTCATTCCGTCTCTGAAATGCGTGATGACTTCATCAAAGTTCGCTATTTTGTTCATCATCTTTCCTCCCTACATGGCAGATGGGAAAAACCCTCGATTGATGACTTCTTGCTCGACCTGCGTCATTGTCTGCCTGAATAAATGAATCAGTTCATCCATCTCCTGCTGCGTAATAGAAAGCGGCGGTGCGATCATGACCGCTGCACCTCCTACGCCATCCTCACCAGCGCTTGCTGGGTAAACAAGCAAACCATTTTGTTTGGCCGTCTCCACAACTAAATGTGTCATTTGAGCATGGGCAGGAAATGGTGTTTTCGATAATCGGTCTGCGACAAATTCAATGCCAATGAGCAGTCCCTTTCCTCTCACATCTCCTATGATGGAATGATTTGTTTGCAAATTCTTTAAAGCATTCATTAAATATCGGCCAGACAAATCAGCTCGTTCTGAAAGCTGGTGTTTTTTCATATATCGAATGACAGCCAGTGAGACGGCTGCTGAAAGCGGATTGCCGCTATAAGTGTGGCCTGCCATCACAGAGCCCGAACCGCTGAGAATCGGTGCAATCACATGATCCGCTGAGACAGCTGCCGCAATCGGTGAATAGCCGGCGCTCATGCCTTTTCCGAGTACCATAATATCTGGTACGACGCCCCAATGTTCCATGGCAAACATTTTCCCAGTTCGTCCAAAGCCTGTCATGACTTCATCTGCAATCATTAAAATATCGTTTTCCTCACAAACTCGCTTCATCGCCTCAAAATATCCATCTGGCGGAACAAGCGCCGCGCCCGCTGCTCCAACAATCGGCTCTGCAATAAAAGCCGCAATCCTCTCTTTTCCTATACGCTGGATGACGGTTTTAAATTCCTGTACATACCATTCGACCTGCTTGCTTTCTTCCTTTGGCAGCCACGAACGATAGCTGTATGGCGGAGACAGCACCGGGTGTTTTTCGAGCAGTGGTTCAAAGCGCTCTCTCCTTGCAATATGTCCTGACATCGAAAGCGCACCGAGTGTGATGCCGTGATAACTCATCCATCTTGAGATGATGTGATTCTTCTCAGCCTTCCCCTGCTCCTGCCAATGCTGAATGGCTATTTTCATGGCGGTTTCTGTTGCCTCTGATCCGCTTCCGACAAAAAAAGACCAGTTCAGGTTCCCTGGGCAGAGCGTACTCAATTCATAGGCAAGTTCTTCCGCTGGTTCATTTGTAAATTGTGATCTGTACGTAAAGCTCACCTTTTCCGCTTGCTCTGTCATGGCATCAATGATGTCTCGTATGCCATGTCCAATACTTGCCGTGACAGCACCCGATGAGCCGTCTAAATATTTTTTCCCGTCCCGATCATATAAATAAATCCCCTCTCCTTTCACAGCCACAGGATAATGCTGATTCAACATCGGTTTGATTAAGTAATCCCGGGTCTCCACTTTGTCATTCCTCCCTCTCTCGTCAGCAGCTGCATCTTTCTTTTTTCATGAATCGCAAGAAAATTTTGTATACTTGTTATAAGATTAGCTTAATCAAGAGGGCAGTCATCCTCCATTCGCCATATGCCCGAATTTCACACGCATTTTTTATACATCGTGTATAAGAGTGTTCAAAAGGAGGTCATGAGTCTATGGCGATTCTCGTAAAAGATGCACTCTCGCTCGATATCATGAAGGAAACAAAGCTGCTTGCTGGGGAAAATGGACTGGACCGCCTCATTCAGTGGGTGACCATTGTAGAAATTATCGAAGATACTTCAAGGCTTTCAGAAGGGGAACTGCTCGTCACAACCGGCTTTGGACTTGCAGACAATAGGGAAAGGCGCGCCCGGCTTGAGGAGCTGATTCAATCTCATCGTCTATCGGCCATTGCGATTTATAAAGGCGTGTACTTAACGGAGATTCCGGCATCACTGGTCGAAGCTGCCAAAAACAGCGGCATTCCACTCATCGAGATTCCTTCACATGTCAACTTCTCAGACATTACAAAAGCCGTCCTAGAGCAAATCGTCAGCAGCCAGCTCCATCAGCTTAAATATTCTTCAGCTATTCACCAAAGACTGACCCATTTAAATGTAAGCAATAAAAATGTCACACAAATTACAGATGAGCTGGCACATCTCACTTCGGCAAACATCGTCGTGCTTGATGTTTTTTTACATCAAACCGCAGCTCATCTCATCAAAGATGAAGTGACGTACTCTCCTGCTGTTGGCTTTCTGACAGATCGTGAACCAATCGAAACGATGCCTCTTCTCAAGCAGGCTGAGGAGAAAGGACGGCTCGTTTATGACACATGCGGTGCGTTTGTCCTCGCTGCATGTCCGGTCATTGCGATGGGCGATATTTTCGGATTTATTGTATCTTTAAAGAAAAAGGATACGTGGCATCATCTCGACGCGATTGCCATCGAGCATGCCGGGGCGGTGTATGCGATTGAATGGCTGAAGCAAAAAGCCATTCAAGATACAGAAAACCAAATGCAAGGTCATTTATTAGATGATATTTTGCAGCAGCAATACACAGAAGAAAGCTATGTGGTCGAACAAGCAACGAAGCTGCAATATGATATGAGCGATGAGCAGGTGGTCATCTACTTTCAATTTCAGCATCAGCACACACAGCTCGATCACCAAATGATGCAGCGCCTATCTCAATTACTCACGTCGATATTTGAACGCAGACATATTCCTTTTTTACTAAAGACAAGGCTCGATTCCATTTTTGTTCTTACACCAGCAGGAAAAAAACCGTTTCATGAAGCGGAGTGGTATCGCGCAGCAGAAGAGTGCCGGAGCACCTGGTCTTATTTTTTTCCCGTCCATCCGATTGTGATTGGCATTGGGAGAGCCTATGACCAAATCGGTCTCTTTTCAAAAAGCGCGAAGGAAGCGCAGTATGCAGCAAGGCTTCTTCCGCTTTTAAAGACAGACGAATGCATCATTCATTATCAGAAGCTCGGCTTATACGGGATGCTTCTTGAAATGAATGAAGCGGGTATGAATTTGCATGACTTTTACGTGGAGCTGTTAAGCCCCTTGCTTTATACGAAAAAACAGGGCGCTGACCTGATCCATACACTCGAAGTGTATTTGGCCCACAATGAAAATATTCAAAAATCTGCGGGGGAATTGTTTATTCATAGGCATACATTAAGCTACCGGCTGAAACAAATTGAAACGAGAACTGGCTGCAGCCTCAAATCCACGGATGATCGGATGAAGCTGCAGCTTAGTATCATGGCGTACCGCCTATCTGGTCTGCTTGATCAGATGAGAACCATTTCATGATTCATTCGGCGTTTTCACCCATAGATTCATATCTTCAATTTTGTCAAAAATATAGCAGTTGTTTTGGAAACGCCCAGTATACGTATAACCGAGCTGATAAAACACTTGGTTCATTCCATAGGACAGTGCACGTGCTAGAGAATAAAAAACATAGATGTGCATGGATTGAAGTTCTTTTTCGAGTGCTAGAATCAAATGATGCATGAATCCTAGTTTTCTGTATGATGGAAGGGTCGCACAATCTGTTAATTCCGCATGACCATACGGCGCATTAATTTCAGCGGATGCTGCACTCACAATGTGCCCGTCATGTTCAACGGCATAAAAAACCGTCCCTTCCTCCATCACCTTTTGGATGTAATCTGGCTCGTTCATTGGCGTAGGATACGTTTCAAAGACGGTATCATAGAGCTTTGCCAGCTTGTGAATATCCTGCGTATCCGCTTTCCTCATCACATATTCATCCTGCCACATGCCTTGATCTTTTTTGAGAGGCTTTTCTTGAATAGACGCAACAATTTCATCTTCCTTCAGCCAATACGGGCTGTTCATTCGACTCTCCGTCAGAAAGAGCGACATGCCGTACGCATCACTTCCAAGAAAATAATGAGAAAACACGCCTTCAAGCCGAAAGCCTTTTTCTAAAAAAAGAGGCATATGCTCTCGCCTGACTTTCACAATGACCTTAGAAGCCTTGGAGTCTGCCGCTTCCTGAAGAACCGACTGAATCACATCCCGCACCCTGCCGCTGTAGTCATCCAAACGGATTCGCTCATTAAATGAATCAATACAGATCGAGGCAGAAAAACGCTCGTTCGCAAGTTCCTTCAATTGCACCATATACTCATCCTCTCTTATAAATCAGCTAATAAAAAAAATCCAAATGGAAAATGAAACAATGACGATACCAGAAAAAATCGACATGATCATATACCGAATGGCTGAGCCTTTTTTGGCTTTGTTTTGCTTTCTCGCTTCATACATGATGAGATTTGAGAACATTACAAATAAAATAAGTAACACGATTGCAAATAGAATGATTCCTTGAATGACCATGCTGCCTCCTCATAAACTCGTCATCCCATACTACTTCTTCATATTCGAGCATCATCCCTTCTCATGAACAAAAAACACCTTTCCATCTCGTCAGATAGAAAGGTGTTTTGATTAAACGTTTTTCTCCGCAGCCTTCAGCGCACGGGCACCGATGTCACGGCGATAAAATAGACCTGGCTGTATGATTTCTTCAACCGCTTCATACACTCTTGATCTTGCCGCTTCAAATGTGTCGTCAAATGCGGTTACATTCGCTACACGGCCGCCATTTGTGACGAATTGATTGTTTTCTTTTTTTGTTCCTGCGTGGAAGGTCACGACATCAGAGACAGTCGTTTGCAAGGTACCGATTGGTGTGCCTTTTGCATAGTCTTCTGGGTATCCTTCTGATGCAAGAACCACACTGACAGCCGCAGTGTCTTTCCACTGTAAGTCCACATCTTTTCCATCAAGAATATCGAGAAATACTTGAACTAGATCTGATTGTAGACGAGGGAGAACCACTTGCGTTTCAGGGTCGCCAAAGCGTGCATTGAATTCAATCACCTTTGAGCCTTCTGGTGTCAGCATTAAGCCAGCATATAAAATGCCTGTAAATGGACGCCCTTCCTGCACCATCGCGCGAGCTGCCGGTTTGACGACGTCCTCCACCGCTTTTTGGACGACTTCATCTGAAATTTGCGGAACTGGTGAATAAGCACCCATCCCGCCGGTGTTTGGCCCTTTGTCATCTTCAAAGGCCCGTTTGTGATCCTGCGCAATCACCATCGGGTACACCTTTTCTCCGTTGACAAAGGCCATGAGTGAAAATTCTTCGCCTGCTAAAAATTCTTCAATGACGACAGATGCACTTGCATCGCCAAACTTTTCATCCTCTAAGAAATCATGCAGACAATCGACCGCCTCTTCAAGCGTCATGGCCACTGTCACACCTTTGCCTGCGGCGAGACCGTCTGCTTTAATAACAATCGGCGCACCCTTTTCTTCCACATATGCTTTTGCTTCTTCAAACGATGTAAAAGCAGCATAGGCAGCCGTCGGGATATCGTAATTCTTCATTAAGTCTTTTGCAAATTCCTTTGAGCCTTCAATGACCGCAGCTTTTGCATTCGGTCCAAATACTTTTAGACCTGCTTCTTCAAATGCATCAACGACACCTGCGATTAAAGGGACCTCTGGACCGACAATGGTTAAGCCGATTTCGTTTTCTTTTGCAAAACGAATTAATGACTCATGATCGCCTTCGTCGATTGGTACAAGCTTCGCAGCATCTGTCATTCCATCATTGCCGGGTGCGACAAATACTTGGCTGACAAGTTCACTTTGATTCACTTTCCATGCGATGGTATGCTCTCTTCCGCCTCTGCCGATAATTAATACGTTCACACTGTCATCCCCTTAATGTTTGAAATGTCTAACGCCAGTGAAGACCATGGCGATGCCGTATTCATCTGCCTTTTGAATCGATTCTTCGTCACGAATAGATCCGCCTGGCTGAATAATCGCTGTGACGCCTGCCTTTGCAGCAGCTTCCACTGTATCGCCCATTGGGAAGAATGCATCAGAGCCTAGTGCGCTTCCTTTTGCCTTTTCGCCTGCTTGCTCAATTGCAATGTTAGCTGAGCCCACGCGGTTCATTTGACCAGCACCGATCCCTGCTGTCATTTGATCTTTCGCAAGGACAATGGCATTTGATTTCACATGCTTGACTACTTTCCAAGCAAGCTTTAAGTCTTTCCATTCGTCTTCTGTTGGTTCTCTTTTCGTTGGAATAGAGATGGCTGCTTCCTCTAAGCCATACGTGTCAATATCCTGAACAAGTAATCCGCCGTGGACACTTGTCAGCTGCTTTTCTTTTTTCCCGAGATCCGCTTCTACATCTAATGTTAAGAGACGAAGGTTCTTTTTCGCCGTTAACACGTCAAGTGCTTCTTGGCTGAACGATGGGGCGATGACAATTTCTAAGAAAATCGTATGCAGCACCTCTGCCGTTTGTTTATCTACTTCACGGTTAAGTGCCACAATGCCGCCAAAAATAGAAGTCTCATCTGCTTTGAATGCTCGGTCAAATGCTTCTGCAATCGTTTCTCCTGTACCAACGCCGCACGGGTTCATATGCTTCACAGCGACAGCTGCTGGCTCCGTGAATTCACGTACAATTTGGAGTGCTGCATCTGCATCTTTAATATTGTTATAGGAAAGTTCTTTTCCATGTAATTGCTTTGCAGTAGCCAAAGAACCTTTGGCTGGAAGAGCATTTTCATAGAAAGTCGCCGCTTGGTGCGGGTTTTCTCCATAACGAAGGGATTGTTTTTTCTCAAACGTGACAGTGAACTGTTCTGGCTCTGTTTCGCCGACAAAGTTTGTTAAGTAATCCGCAATCAGAGCATCGTAAGCAGCTGTATGACGGAATACTTTTGCAGCGAGCTCACGTTTTTTCTCAAGTGACACGCCGCCTTCTTTGATTTGCTGAATGACTGTATCATAGTCACGAGGATCGACAATCACGGTTACGTCTTGGTGGTTTTTTGATGCTGCACGAAGCATTCCCGGTCCGCCAATATCAATGTTTTCAATCGCTTCTTCATACGTCACATCGTCTTTTGAGATCGTCTCTTTGAATGGATAGAGATTCACGACAACAAGATCAATCGGCTGAATGCCATGCTTCTCAATCTGTGCCATATGCTCATCGTTTTCTCTCACTGCTAAAAGTCCACCATGAATGTTCGGGTGAAGTGTTTTGAGTCGTCCGTCCATGATTTCAGGAAATCCAGTGACTTCTGAAATTCCAATGACATCAATGCCGTTCTCTTGAAGAAGCTTATGTGTACCTCCAGTTGAAATCACTTCAACACCAAGTTCTGTTAATTCTTTCACAAAAGGTACAAGATTCGTTTTATCGGAAACACTGATTAATGCGCGTTTGATCGTCATGCCTTCGTCACCTCATTAAGATAATTCTAAAAGTGATTTGATCACTTTTGGATATAGTGTGTGTTCTAGTTCATGCATTCTTTTTTCAATCGATTCAAGCTCTTCCCCTTGTTCGATGTAAATCGACGCTTGGTCAATGATCGGACCTGTATCCATGCCTTCATCGACAAAATGGACTGTGATTCCTGCCACTTTGACGCCTGCTTGATAGGCTTGACCAATGGCATCCAGCCCTGGGAAGGCTGGCAGCAAGGACGGGTGAATATTGACAATTTTCCCTTTGAATGCTTCAAGTAATGTCGGACCAATCAGTCTCATATACCCAGCAAGGAAAATCCATTCCACTTCATGCAGCCTAAGCTGTTCAATGATCGTTTGTTCAAAAGCGGCTTTATTCGGAAAAGCCTTCGGGGTAAAGGCAAAGGAGGGAATGCCCTCTTTCTCAGCACGCTCCAGCACCTTTGCACCCGGTTTATCACAAATCACAATGGCGGCCTCTGCCTGCCACTGTTCTTTTTTTAATGTATCTATAATGGCTTGAAAATTCGTCCCGCTTCCAGAGGCGAAGATCGCAAACTTCTTCATGAGAGGCTTCCACCGCCGAATGTGACACCTTCTCCTTTTTGAACACGACCGATGAGAAATGCTTTCTCTCCGTCTTCTTCAAGTCCTCTGATCACTTCGACAAGGTCATCTTCTTTTACCGCTAAGACAAAACCAATGCCCATATTAAACACGTTGAACATTTCTTCTGCCTTTAACTGTCCTTTTTCTTGAATAAAGGAGAAAATTGGTGGTACTGGCCATGAGCCGTTATCAATCTCAACGCCAAGCCCTTCAGGCAGCATACGTGGTAAATTTTCAATAAAGCCGCCGCCTGTCACATGTGCCATGCCGTCAATCTTGCCGGCTTTCACTTGTTTGAGAACGGGCTTCACATAAATTTTGGTCGGTTCAAGAAGCTCTTCTCCAAGCGGTCTTGTAAAAGGTTCATACGTTTGATGCAGGTCAAGACCTGCGTCTTCCAGCAATACTTTACGAACGAGAGAGTACCCATTGCTATGAATTCCGCTTGAGCTGAGTCCAATAAGCAAGTGCCCCTCTTCGATGCTCTCTCCTGTCACGATTTCATCCTTTTCAACGACGCCTACTGAAAAACCAGCAATATCATATTCATCTTCTGTGTAAAGACCCGGCATTTCTGCTGTCTCTCCGCCGACAAGCGCTGAGCCAGACTGCTCACAGCCGTCAGCCACACCTTTGACGATGGATTCAATTTTCAAAGGATCTGCTTTACCAACTGCTAAGTAATCTAAGAAAAAGAGCGGCTCTGCCCCTTGTGCCAGCACATCGTTGACACACATCGCCACGGCATCAACGCCGATCGTATCGTGTTGATCCATTAAAAAGGCAAGCTTTAATTTTGTTCCGACACCATCTGTTCCTGAGACAAGAACGGGCTTTTTGTATGGCAGCTCAGATAAATCAAACATACCGCCAAATCCGCCTAGAGCACCCATGACGCCTGCTCTTTTTGTACGTTCTACGTGTGTTTTCATTCGTTTGACGGCTTCGTATCCTGCTTCGATGTCGACACCGGCGTTTTTATATGCTTCTGACATCCCATTCACTCCTTTTAGCTGCTTCTCTTCCATTTATTTTCAGCAGAATGAAAGAGCAGCATATCAAATCATCTTGACTGCTGCTCCTTTATTCGATTATTTCGTCAGTGCTGTTTCCTTCACATGCGGAAGAACAGTATCTTCATAAATTTCAGTCGGGTATTTCCCAGTAAAGCATGCTAAACACTGACCGCGCTGCGGATCATCATACTTCCTGCCAATCCCGTCCATTAAACCGTCTACAGATAAAAATGCAATAGAGTCTGCACCGATTTCCTGTCTAATTTCTTCCACTGAATGAGAAGAAGCAATCAGCTCTTCATGTGTGGACGTATCAATTCCATAAAAACATGGATGTGCGATTGGAGGTGAACTGATGCGGACATGAACTTCCGTCGCACCCGCTTCTCTGAGCATCGTCACAATGCGGCGGCTCGTTGTTCCGCGTACGATGGAATCATCGACCATCACGACACGTTTTCCTTCGACGACCCCGCGCACAGCAGACAGCTTCATGCGCACGCCCTGCTCACGCAATGCTTGAGACGGCTGAATAAAGGTCCGTCCGACATAACGGTTTTTAATTAAACCGAGCTCATATGGAATACCTGTTGCTTCGGCATATCCAATCGCTGCAGAAATACTCGAATCTGGTACACCTGTCACAACATCTGCTTCGACATGTGCTTCCTCGGCAAGCTTTTTGCCAAGGTTCTTTCTCGCACTATGCACGTTGATGCCATTGATATTGCTGTCAGGTCTTGAGAAATAAATGTATTCCATACTGCACATGCTGCGGTTAATGTTCATGGAGAAGCGTTCAGATTTCAGGCCTTCATCATTAATGATCAGCATTTCTCCAGGCTCCACATCTCGTAAATACGTGGCACCGACAACATCAAATGCACATGTTTCAGAAGCAACCACATACGCGTCCCCAAGCATACCAAGTGAAAGCGGACGTAAGCCGTTCGGATCAAGTGCCACAATCATTTCTGTTTCCGTCATAATTAAGAAAGCATATGCTCCTTTAAGCATGGACAGGGCATTCTTGATCTGCTCTTTCAATTCAATATAGCCGCTGCGCTTAATTAAATGAGCGAGCACTTCAGTGTCAGAAGATGTCTGGAATATACTCCCCTGGTTCTCTAGCTGCTGCTTTAATTGCGTTGCATTCACTAAGTTCCCATTATGAGCAAGGGCAAGACTGCCGTTGTTTTGCGAGCGGAAGAAGAGGGGCTGCACATTTTCAAAGCCGCCTCCGCCTGCTGTCGCATACCGAACGTGTCCGATCGCACCTTTTCCTTTTAAATCCTTTAGCTCACCGTTTTGAAAGACTTCCGTAATCAGTCCAAGGCCTTTATGTGCCGTCAGGTTTTCACCATCTGTTGCAATGATTCCCGCACCTTCTTGTCCTCGGTGCTGAAGACTATGCAATCCGTAATATGTGATTTGCGGGGCTTCTTCGTGTCCCCAAACCCCAAAGACGCCACACTCTTCGTTTAAGCCTCTGATTTCAGCAAGCATGGGATCGCTCCTTTCCATGCGCGTTCAAGCTCGTTGACCGCTGCATGAATCCATTGTTGTCCTTCTTGATTTTTGACAGTGAATACACCATCATTTGTGACCGTTCCAACTTCTTTCGCATCTTTGACAGCCGCAGCAAACGCTTCGCGGTGCTCTGGTTTCACTGTGACAACAAAACGTGACTGTGTTTCACTGAATAATGAAGCTTCGCTGTTTAAATCAATTTGGATATGAGCGCCAAGACCGTCTGTTCCAAATGTACTTTCAGCAAGTGCGACACCAAGACCGCCTTCAGACACATCGTGAGCTGATTGAACAAGTCCGTTTTGAATCGCAGCAAGAAGGGCTTCCTGACGCGTGAGCTCTACATCCAAATCAATTTCTGGTGCTTTTCCGTAAATACGGCCTTCTGTCATCTTTTGAAGCTCACTGCCTGCAAACTCTTCCTTCGTCTCACCAATGACGAAAATCACATCGCCAGCCTGCTGGAACGACTGTGTCGTAATATGAGCTGTATCTTCAACCAAACCAACCATCCCAATGACTGGTGTTGGGTAAATCGCTGTTCCATTTGATTCGTTATATAAAGAGACGTTACCACCGATAACCGGTGTGCTGAGCGTGCGGCACGCTTCGCTAATACCGTCAGCAGATTTTTCAATTTGCCAGAAAATTTCTGGTTTTTCTGGGTTACCGAAGTTCAGGTTATCTGTTACTGCAAGCGGACGAGCGCCTGAGCACACAATGTTACGTGCTGCTTCTGCGACTGCGATTTTCCCCCCGACTTCTGGATCAAGGTAGAGATAACGTGCGTTACAATCGGTTGTCATCGCAAGGGCTTTTTTCGTTCCACGGATTCTTAAAACGCCCGCATCAGAGCCTGGTGCAACGACTGTATTTGTCCGAACCATGTAGTCATATTGATCATAAACCCATTCTTTACTTGCAATTGTCGGCTGCTGAAGGAGCTGCTTTAACGTGTCGGCTGCATCTGTGATAGAAGGTGCTTCAACTTTTGTTTCTAAAAACTCGCGATAGTATGCAGGCTCACTTGATGGTTTGTGATAAACCGGCGCTTCTTCTGCAAGGGCATCAACAGGAAGCTCACATACTACTTCACCTTGATGAAGTAAACGAAGCATTTTATCGTCTGTCACATGACCGACTGATACCGCTTCAAGATCGTATTTTTCAAAAATATCAATGATTTCTTGTTCACGGCCTTTTTCAATGACCAGAAGCATTCTCTCTTGAGATTCAGACAGCATCATTTCATATGCTGACATGCCTGTTTCACGCTGCGGGATAAGATCTAAATTCATCTCGATACCAGAACCTGCTTTACTCGCCATTTCCGCACTTGAGCTTGTTAAGCCAGCCGCTCCCATATCCTGAATCCCAACGAGTGCATCGTTTTTGATGACTTCAAGGCACGCTTCAAGCAGCAGTTTTTCCATGAACGGATCACCGACTTGAACTGCTGAGCGTTTTTCTTCTGATTCATCAGAAAATTCTTCAGACGCAAATGTTGCACCATGAATCCCGTCACGGCCCGTTTTGGCACCAACGTACATGACCGTGTTGCCGACACCTTTGGCCTGCCCTTTTTTGATGTCTTCATGATTGATTAATCCAACACACATTGCATTTACGAGCGGGTTGCCTTCATAGCTTTGATCGAAATGAACCTCTCCGCCGACTGTTGGAATTCCGATACAGTTTCCATAGCCTGCGATCCCTGCCACTACTTCTTCAAACAAGTACTTCACGCGCGGTGAAGTCAGTTCACCAAAACGAAGAGAGTTTAATACAGCAATTGGACGCGCACCCATGGAGAATACATCACGGATAATTCCGCCGACACCTGTCGCCGCTCCTTGATACGGTTCAATCGCAGATGGATGGTTATGTGATTCGATTTTAAATACAACCGCTTGGTTGTCTCCAATATCAACGATCCCAGCGCCTTCCCCAGGACCTTGAAGGACGTGCTCTCCTTTTGTCGGGAATTTGCTTAAAACAGGCTTTGAGTTTTTATAACTGCAATGCTCTGACCACATGACAGAAAAAATACCCGTTTCTGTGTAGTTTGGCAGCCTGCCAATAATTGATTCGATTAAAGCGAATTCTTCATCACTCAATCCCATTTGCTGATACAATTTCTCTTCTTTAATTTGCTTGTGACTTGGTTCAAGCAGTAGTGACATGAGTGTCCCTCCAATTTTTCACGATAGATTGAAACAATTTAAGTCCGTCTGCGCTGCCTAGTAATGAATCAACCGCGCGCTCAGGGTGCGGCATCATGCCGAGTACATTGCCCTCTTCATTCGTTACACCTGCAATACGATTCACACTGCCGTTAATATCGTCTCCATAAGTGAAAGCGATTTGGCCGCGTTCAATGAGCTTCGCTAAAGTGTCTTCGTCACAGTAGAAGTTGCCTTCACCGTGCGCTACAGGAATCGTAATGGATTCGCCTTTTTGATAACCGCTTGTAAATTGCGTTTCGTTGTTTTCTACAATGAGTTCAACTGGACGACAGACAAATTTCAAGTCTTTATTTCGTCTCATCGCACCCGGAAGAATGCCTAGCTCCTGAAGAATTTGGAACCCGTTACAAACACCAAGAACAGGTTTTCCTTCCTCAGCTGCTTTCTTCACCGCCGGCATGATGTTTGAGAAGCGGGCGATCGCACCACATCTTAAGTAATCCCCATAAGAGAAACCGCCTGGTACGAGTACACCGTCAAATCCGTCAAGACTCGTTTCATCGTGCCATACATATTCAACTTGTTCACCTAGCTCATCTTGAATCGCATGGTACATATCGATATCACAGTTAGAGCCAGGCAAGACGATCACTGCAAACTTCACTGTGCGACAACCTCCTCCACCTCATAGCGGTAATCTTCAATCACCGTGTTGGCAAGTAATTTTTCGCACATTTCTTTGACGACTGTGTCTAAATCACGATCTGATTTTTCAATGACAAGCTCCATGTATTTCCCGATACGGACATCCTTTACTTCCTGATAAGACATGCTGTGCAAAGCGTGCTGCACGGCACTTCCTTGTGGATCAAGAACGCTCTCTTTTAAGCTGACAAAAATTTTCACTTTATACATGTTTATGGCCTCCAAGTCTTTTGAAAATTTCTTCGTATGCATTCGTTAAGCCGCCCAGGTTTCGTCTGAACACGTCTTTATCAAGCTTTTCGTTTGTATCTTTGTCCCAAAGCCTGCACGTATCAGGTGAAATCTCATCAGCTAGCAAAATACGATTCTCGTGATCTATTCCGAATTCAAGCTTGAAATCAATTAAATTCACATGGCAGTCTGAGAAGATTTGTTTTAACTCTTCATTCACTTGTCTTGTGATTTGTTTCATTTCCTCGACCTGCTCTGGTGTCGCTGCATCTAAAATGCGGATATGATCTTCTGTAATGAGCGGATCGCCGAGCGCATCATCTTTGTAGTAAAACTCAATCAAAGGTATGTCCAGTTTCGTTCCCTCTGGAATGCCGAGGCGTTTTGACATACTGCCTGCCACTACATTTCGTACAACCACTTCAAGCGGAACAATCTGCACCTTTTGAATGAGCTGCTCTGTTTCAGAAAGGCGTTTCACAAAGTGATTGTTGATTCCTTTCTCATGCAGCATTTGAAAGATTAAGCTCGAAATTTCATTGTTCAATCTGCCTTTGCCTTCAATTTCGGCTTTTTTTTCGCCGTTAAATGCTGTAGCTGAGTCTTTATATTCAACATATAAAATATGCTCGTCATCGGTCTGATAGATTCTTTTCGCTTTGCCTTCGTAGAGAAGTTCTTGTTTCACAGTCATTCAGGTTGGCCTCCTAATTTGAATGTTGGCAATTTTCAGGATTGGTCACCTGACGAGCAGGCGGCCCATTTCTTACGCAAGACCTAGACGTTCGAAAATCATATCGACATTTTTCAAATGATAGTTGTAATCGAAGCAGTCAGCGATTTGTTCAGGTGTTAAGCGTGACGTGATTTTTTCTTCTGCTTCTACTAATGAACGGAACGGCACTTGCTTCTCCCACGCTTCCATTGCCTTTGGCTGAACCGTGTCATATGCCTCTTCACGTGCCATGCCTGTATCGATTAATGCAAGAAGAACGCGCTGTGAGTAAATTAAGCCAAGTGTGCGGTCCATGTTGCGTTTCATGTTTTCAGGGAAAACCGTTAAGTTTTTCACGATGTTTGAGAAACGGTTGAGCATGTAGTTCAGTGCAATCGTGGCATCTGGTAAAATGATGCGCTCAGCAGATGAATGAGAAATATCACGCTCATGCCAAAGCGGTACATTTTCATAAGCTGTCAGCATATATCCACGGATCACGCGGGCAATTCCCGTCATATTCTCAGAACCGATTGGGTTACGCTTATGCGGCATAGCTGATGATCCTTTTTGTCCTTTTGCAAAGAACTCTTCTACTTCACGTGTTTCACTCTTTTGAAGACCACGAATTTCAACAGCAAATTTCTCAATGCTCGTTGCGACTAAAGCAAGAGTAGCCATGTAATCTGCATGGCGGTCACGCTGCAAGGTTTGGGTTGAAATTGGTGCAGCTTTGATGCCAAGTTTCTCACATACATATTGCTCAACAAACGGGTCGATGTTCGCATATGTGCCAACAGCTCCAGAGATTTTGCCATATTCAATGCCAGCTTTTGCTTGTTTAAAACGTTCTAGGTTACGCTTCATTTCTTCGTACCAAAGACCAAGCTTCAGGCCAAATGTTGTCGGTTCAGCGTGTACACCGTGTGTACGACCCATCATGACGGTATATTTGTGCTCTTTTGCTTTTTCTTTTAGTATGTCAACAAATCTCTCAATGTCCTTGAGCAAGATATCGTTCGCCTGTTTTAATAAATATGAAAGCGCCGTATCCACTACGTCTGTCGATGTTAACCCGTAATGAACCCACTTTCTTTCTTCTCCTAGAGATTCAGAGACAGCACGCGTAAAGGCAACCACGTCGTGGCGCGTGTCTTGTTCAATCTCTAAAATACGTCCAATATCAAAGCTTGCATTCTTGCGCATTGTCTCAACGTCTTCTTTCGGAATGACACCAAGCTCTGCCCAAGCTTCACAAGCGAGAATTTCTACTTCAAGCCATGCATTAAATTTGTTTTCCTCTGTCCAGATTGCTGACATTTCTGGTCGTGCGTAACGTTCGATCATTTCCCGTTTCCTCCATCTCTTTCAGTCCATATCTTTGTGATGTTTGTCATCCACTCATCATCGAGCTGTTTCATAAACGTCATATGCCCCATCTTGCGGCCGGCTTTTACTTCATGCTTTCCATATAGATAAAGCTTCGCTTCTTTGAGAAGCTCAGGATGCTCTTTTGGAATGTCCACTTCATCGCCTAATAAATTCACCATCATTCCCTCTGATAAAAGGGCTGTACCGCCAAGCGGCAAACCACATATAGCGCGGACGTGCTGTTCAAACTGACTCGTCTCACATAAATCGAGTGTATAATGACCAGAATTATGCGGGCGCGGTGCCAGTTCATTGACGAGCAGCTTTCCGTCATTTGTCAGGAACAGTTCTACAGCAAGAGTACCAACCAGCCCCAGCTTTTCAGCCAGTGTTGTTGCCAGTTCTTTCGCCTTCTCCTGAATGCGGTTCTCTACCCTTGCAGGCACAATGCTTTGGAACAAAACATTATGCTTATGAATGTTCTCAGCGACTGGGAATACTGCAATCTCTCCATGAACAGAACGAGTGACGATCACTGAGAGCTCCATTTGGAATGGAACCCAGCTTTCTAAAATACAAGTTCCATGTGTGAGCAGTGCAGCTGCTTCCTTAAGCTGTCCTTTTTCTTTGATGACGTACTGTCCTTTTCCGTCGTAGCCGCCTCTGCATGTTTTCAGCACGGCTGGCAAACCGAGCACGTCCACTGCGTTTTCCAGCTCTTTTTCATCGCCAATGATGCGGTAAGGCGCTACTTCACAGCCTGCGTCTACAATCCCTTTTTTCTCGGTCTCACGATTTTGAGTTAAAAGAAGAAGGTCGCTTCCTTGTGGTAAATAGGCTTCTTCCTTCAGCTGATTGAGTGCATCATAGTCAATATTTTCAAACTCATAAGTCACCACATCGCTGATGTCTGCCAGCTTTCGAATCGCTTCAAGGTCACTATATGCGGCTGTGATTTCTTTATCGGCAACCTGTCCGCAAGGAGATTGTGCGACTGGGTCTAAAACTGCTGCCCGGTACCCCATTTGCTTTGCGCTGACAGCCATATATCTGCCAAGCTGTCCGCCGCCAATGATCCCGATGGTTGCGTTTGGAAAAATGGTCTGCTTAGCCAAGCTGATCACTGCTTTCTAGTACAGTCTGTTTTGTCTGCTCTCTTCTTTCTTCAAGGCGAGCTGCGATCGTTTCATCAAATGCTGAAATCATTTGTGCGGCAAGAAGGCCTGCATTTGTTGCACCGGCTTTGCCAATTGCTACTGTAGCAACTGGTACACCGCCTGGCATTTGAACGATGGATAATAAGGAATCCAGCCCGTTTAGTGCCTTTGATTGTACAGGCACACCAATGACCGGCAGTGTCGTTTTTGCTGCGACCATCCCCGGTAAATGTGCTGCGCCTCCAGCACCGGCAATGATGACCTTTAGTCCTTTACCTCTTGCTTCAGTCGCATATTCAAACATCAAGTCAGGTGTCCGGTGTGCGGATACTACCTGTTTTTCGTACGGAATGTTTAATTCCTCTAAGATGTCGCACGCATTTTTCATTGTTTCCCAATCAGATGTACTTCCCATGATGACACCTACAAGCGGCTTCATTTTGTCCCCACCTTTAAGCTGATATTCGATTTTGTATCGTTTGACACGCTTCCCAAACCTAAGCAGCTTGTCAAACGCCGAACAAAAAGGCCCGATTTGCATTGCATTGTTAGGAAGCAACACAAACCGGGCCATGGTAAGCGCTGTTCGCTTTTGAATTGCCATGTCAGTTTTGTTCACTATCCTGCATAGTCCAGTCATTTACGGTAACTGGGTAGAAACTTATGGGCCATATTCCCAAGATTATATGAGGCTCGTGTTTTGATTTCATGTTTATCTTAACAACGGATGTTCATGATGTCAACGGATTTATCGAACAATCTATGAAGTCGTCGTTTTAATGTTCGGATTTAGACTATTTTTCCTTCAAATACGATTTTTTTCCCAATCGGAATGATCTGAATCGACCCATTTTCCTTCTTTTCCTGAAAAATCGGTTCCTCCATTCGTCGGACAGGCGAGTAGCCTTCCGCTGCCATCTGGGATAACACTTGATCAATCGTCATGTTGTCTTCCACATAGAATTTTTTCTTCTTTGGTTTTGCGGTCATTCTTTAATTCTCCTTTTCTTCACAGCCTTCACCCAGAAGCCGCCATGAATCGATTTGGGCTCATATGAAATGATAAACGCCTTTGAATCCAGCGTCTTAATCGTTTCATATAATTGCAGTTCATATTTTCTCGGTGTTAAAATTTGCAATGCTGTCCGGTCTCCTTCAAGACCGCCTGCTACCCAGCTGGTGACACCATATCCTTTTTCTCTCAATTGTCTTGGGAGATCGACATCCAATTCTTTTGTGATCACGTTAACAGTTGTGTAGCCAAGTGCCAGCTTCTCTTCAATTTTCATCCCGACAATGATCCCCATCCCATAACCTAGCGCATACGCAATGACATTTTGTATTTGATCTAAGTTATCTAGAACGATACTTAACCCAATGACATAAATGAGCATTTCGATCGTACCCGCAAAAGCAGCTGCGTACCGCCTGCCTTTCATCGTTAAAATCAAACGCATGGTGGAAAAAGAAACATAGACAATATTAATCACTAAAATGATTAAAACCATGGTGAACGCATTGGATAAAAGTTGTTGAAGCACGATTCGAACCCCCTGCACTAAAAAATCAAATAAAGCACCCCATATTCTACTAGAGAACATACCTTGATACAATCAAATTTACGCGATAAAAACACATATATCTTTCGACAACAAGGGTGGTCTTTGTTACCAAGAGTTTACCCGTTTTTTTCTCTTCTCAACATGAAAACCCCCTTTTTCAAAAAAGGAGGTTTTCAGTGTGTTTTATCCGAATCGAACAGGAACAAGTGATGGAATCAAATACTCCCCGACTATGCCCCAGAGCAGCGCAATGATGACAAGCTCAACCAATAAAAAGACCCAGCCCGCATACATCAAATCTCCACGTACGGCATCATGCTCCGATTGAATCGAGCGAAAGAGCACGACCGCAATCAACTGAAGGCCGACAAACATCATCACGGATAATATGACGGTCACACATGGAATATTCAGCATGGCAAATACAAGCCAAAGGATGGATAAAACCAACACCGGCACAAGCGCAGCGCCAAACTTCATGATCACTTCTTTCAGTGATATGTTTCCTTTTAGCATGTACTTTCCGAGCAGCCAGACGGTAAGCATCATCAATGTCAACAGAATGAGTGTAAAGACCGCTACCTTCAAAAAGGCGTCGCCAAAAGAATAATGAATGCCAAAGCCTAATAAGCGGGTCTTTGACGCCTTTAATTGAACATAGTTGCCTAAAGCAAAAAACACGCTGAATAACACAATCGATATCCAGGCGTACTTCATACGCAATGTTTCCGCTTGATTGATGGCCTGGCTCGGTGATTTTAACATCGCCAGTCCATATGAACCATAACGCTTAAACGCGCCTCCTGCACCTTGCAGTACACGCTGGATAGCTGAACGCTCATCATCCGCTGATTTTGAGGTTCTTCCACGTTTTGCAGCGCTGCGGCTGAGGCGGGATTGCCTTGTTTCTTGATCTATTGATGACTCTTCGTTTTTCTTTTCAGATGTCCCCTGATCTTGATCTTTCTCTAACATCTCATATCAACTCCTATCCAATCCTTACAGGCTCAAGTAAATGATCTGTTCGGATGACTCCTCTTAAAGTAGCGGAGTCTCTCTATTCAGTCAAGATTCCTTGACGTTCATACGAATAGACGGATAAAAGGCAGCAGAGGTTTTAAATAAGACAAAACAAAAAAGCTGACGGCCTCCATCAGCTTTTTATCAATGTTGACATTCATGGTCAACGATATTGACTCCGCTTTCCTTGCTGGACCCGGAGATTCTCCTGATGAGCGGGGAACCGAGTCTTTTTGGTCGTATCGACCTGTGTAATATGTCCATTATGAATGGTGATAACCACTGATCCATAGTCGATCCCTTTTAAGGCAGATAAAATATAATTCAGCTTTTGTTCATCCATCGCTCATCCCCCTATTTTTTTTCGCTCTTTTAAATAGAGAACCTCATTTTCCAGCTCATGAATCGTGTAATGCATGAGCGCTTCCTGTTTTTCTTCATGCCCCCATAAAAGGAGCTTTTGAATCAGCACCTGCTTTTTTCGTTCAATCACCTGTCTAAGCCAGCGTGACAAAAGACATCTCCTCCCCTTTTGAATGTCTGCAAGAAAAAAAGGCACCCTGAAACCTTCTATTAAAAGGAAATCAAAGCGCCTTTGGTGATCCAATCAGCGAATTATGTCTTTTTATCATAAACACATAATTCCTATAAGTCAACTATGTTTTGATTTTTTTAACAAAAAAACAGCAGCTTCCATGAGCTGCTGTTTCAAATGTTCAATTAATGATTTAAGAAAGCAAAATATAGAATAAAGATGACAAACAATCCGTACATAATTGGATGTACTTCTTTCGCTTTCCCTTTAAAGATCATCGTAATCGGGTAGAAAATAAAGCCAACCGCAATCCCTGTTGCAATACTGTATGTCAGTGGCATCATAATCATCGTTAAGAAAGCTGGTACCGCAATTTCAAAACGATCCCATGCAATCTTCGCCAGCGGAGCGACCATCAGCGCACCGACAATGATTAAAGCAGGTGCTGTCACATTCGATGTAACGATGGATAAAAGTGGTGAGAAGAACATCGCAAGCAAGAAGAAAATGCCTGTGACGACAGCTGCAAAACCAGAACGCGCACCAGCAGCAACACCTGAGCTAGATTCAACATAAGATGTCGTTGTAGATGTACCAAGAATAGAACCTACAACAATAGAAGAAGAATCTGCCAGAAGCGCTCTTCCTGCACGAGGCAGCTCATTATTTTTCATTAAACCAGCCTGTGTTGCCACAGCCACAAGTGTACCAGCTGTATCAAAGAACCCAACGAATAGGAACGTTAAAATCACGACAAGCATTTGAATGGAGAAAATTTCTGGCAAGTGAATCAAGGCTTGACCAAAGGTTGGAGACAAGCTTGGAATACTTCCCACAATTTGAGATGGTACTGGCACAAGACCAAAAATCATCCCAGCAATAGCTGTCACAAGCATCCCAATGAAGACACCTGCATTCACTCGAAGAACCATTAAAATGACCGTCACAACAATACCAAACACTGTTAACAGGACAGGACCGCTATGAATGTTCCCAATCGAAACGAGCGTATTATCATTATTGGCGATAATGCCAGAGCCTTGAAGACCAACAAACGTAATGAACAAACCAATACCTGCACCAACTGCCAGCTTCAGCTCAGCTGGAATGGCATTGATGATTTTTTCACGGAAACCTGTTAAAGAAAGAGCAACGAAAATCAATCCTGAAACAAACACACCTGAAAGTGCTGCTTCCCATTTGATGCCCATGCCAAGCACAACCGAAAAGGCGAAGAACGCATTCAGACCCATACCGGGTGCTATCGCAATCGGATACCTGGCGATCAACCCCATCAGAATACACCCTGCAGCAGAAGCTAACGCCGTTGCTGTAAAGACTGCCCCCTGATCAATTCGTAATTTATCTGGAAAATCCGGCACAGACACTAATGCAAGTGTGATCGGATTAACAAACAGAATGTAAGCCATCGACAAAAATGTGGTTAAACCACCGATGATCTCTCTGCGGTAATTCGTACCTAACTCATCAAACTGAAAAAACTGTTTCAAGCCAACTGACTCCCTTCATGTCCTTTTGCTTTAGTCTGTCCCATTCACTAGTCAAATAAAAAACGCCCCAACAATTTTGGGACGCTTGACTACATATGTGAATTCAGACTGTGACATAAAACAAGAACAATGCATGATTTATATCAAACGAGTGTGAATTGACGTAGTCAAGCCATTTACGGTAGCTTGGTAGAAACTTGCGGGCCATATCCCCGCGATTATACGACTTCTATCTATTTGATTTCTGTGTCTATTGTACCAACTTCGTTTTTAAAACACAATACGAAAAGCGAACATTTTTCAAAGAAATGTCTGCTTCATTCGTCTTATTACACGAATTTGGAAATTCACATCTAGTTCTTTATACACCCTTTCCCAAATCCTTCTCTTTTGCAAAAACCGCTTCGGCTACATGGAAAAACTCTTTCACTGCCGGAGAAGCTTGGGAGATAGACGGACAGGCGAGCGCAACCTCACGATGATGAGAGACATTCAGCTGACGAATATGCACAAGCTGCTGCGTTTTTAAAAATAACTCCGGGCCTATTGTGACGCCAAGTCCTTCCCCGACCATACGGGCAATGGTCGTACAATCATGAACTTCAAATAAAACAGCTGGCTTCATTTGCGCCTCCGAAAAAATATCCTCTACATGTGATTGATACATGCCAGTCGGCATAATAAATGGTTCATCCGCCAAATCTGTTATATCTACAATGGGCTGCTGTTCATATCGATGATTTGGGTGATAGGCGACCACCATCTCATCTTTCATAAGCGGCAGTAAATCAAAGGCTTCATCCGCATGGCCTTTCACAACAAATCCAACATCAATGATGCTTGAATCCAGCCACTCCAATATTTCTTCATACGTTCCCTCATAGAATTTAAATTCGATTTTCGGATGTTTTTTCTGATAGCTCACAAGCAGTTTAGGCAATAAACAAGCCGAGGCACTGGCAAATGTGCCGATACGAATCAAGCCCGTTTCAATATTTTTCGTTAACGCAATTTCTTGCTGGATTTTCTCCACTCTATTTAACACTTCTCTAATATGCGGGAGAAGGGTTTGACCAATATCCGTCAGCATAATGCCCTTCTTTCGGTCACGAATGAATAAAGAAACGCCCCACTCTGACTCTAAATTCGCCACTGCATGACTGACAGCGGACTGCGTCATATTTAATGCTTCAGCTGCTGCTGTAAAACTGCCAAGCTCCACAACTTTTGCGATAATATCAAAGCGAACAAAGCTCATGAGTATTTACTCATCTCCTTCATGAAAAACATCAATTTTACTTATGTTAGCACGGAATTTAAACTAAAGACAACGTATCAACATGAAGGAAGGGTTCAAAATGAAAAACACATCTCATCAGCTATTGATCATTCTTTTAGCTGTCGGTTCATTTGTCACAGGTACGGCAGAATTCGTCGTGTCAGGCATTCTAGATATCATTGCTGTTGATTTACACATCTCCATTCCTGCTGCCGGACAGCTCATCACCGTCTATTCTCTTTTTTATGCAGTAGGCGCTCTCTTTTTAGTCATGGCAACATCGAAGCTGAACCGAAAAAAGGTTTTGTTATCAGCTATTTTTGTGTTTATTTTAGGCAATATGCTCGCCTTTTTCAGCCATCATTTTGTGCTGCTCCTGCTCTCTCGGGTCATCATGGCCATGAGCGGCGGCTTATATATTGTCGTCGCCACGAATTATGCAGCGCAGATCGCCCCGCCAGAAAAAAAGGGTAGTGCAATGGCGACTGTCATCATTGGATTCACCGTTTCACTCGTACTTGGTGTGCCGATTGGAACATTTCTATCAGGTCACGTGGATTGGCACTATATTTTTCTCATCATTGCACTAGGTACTGCTTGTCTCTTCTTGCTTCTTTATCAATTGCTGCCACGCATAGAGGGACATTCTCATCTGCCATTAAAGCAGCAATTACACATCCTTCAAGACCGCAGAGTGATCAGCGGCTTAGCAACAACCGTCTTTTGGATCTTAGGCTACACGATGGTCTTTGCTTATATCTCTCCATTATTAAGACAGACCGCCGGCTTTTCTCTTGAAATGACAAGCATTGCCTTGCTCGTTTTAGGAATTTCTGCTTTTATTGGCTCACGCTTTGGCGGCTTCGCCGTTGATCAATGGGGACCACCCCGAACGATCTCGATCAGCATCATGATCCAGATGTTCGCTCTCTTTGCCTTATTCTTTACGCAATTCTCTACAATTAGCGTCTTGATCACACTCGCTATTTGGGGCATCGCCACATGGACAACAACACCAGCGAAGCAGTTTTATCTGATCTCCCTTAAACCCCATGCATCAGAAACCGTGCTGAGCTTTAATACAGCGATTATGAACATCGGCATGATGCTTGGATCGTCTATTGGCGGCGTGATTATACAGTATACAAATGTAACGAATTTAAGTTGGATTGGCGGATTAGCTAGTTTTGTGGCGTTGATGTTGATTCGGTATTCGTTCAATCGTCATCGACTGGTGGAACAACAGACAAAAAGCGAACATGTATAACCATGTTCGCTTTCTTATTTATTGACTAGCTTTTGATGTTTCTTTTTTGACTGGAATGGTTACCTTTATCGCTTTCTGTGGTGCCAACATATTCAGTTCTGACAAATCAAGGTAAAGCCCATATTCTTTAAAAGAAAAATGGTTTAATGATAAAGTCTCTAACTCCTTATTATCAAATTCAAAGGTGGATTGCATGGAAGCTGTCTTTAAATTCGTCACCTTCGCATGGTTCCCCTTCAAGTAATATCCGTATTCATAATCTGCTTCTGGGTCGGACCATGACTTCAGCTTTTTAACATCGCCCAATCCAATTAATTCACCGATATTCTTCATCACATCCTCATCTAATTCTTTCTGGTCTACTCCAGTAAATTGATAATCAACAATCACAGAACGGTCTTTTTGATCTATCTTATTGATTTTGATTCCGATGCCATGGTGTTTTGTTTTGAACTGAACAGGCAGCTTTGTCTTGAGAGGAATGATGTGGCTGTATTCTCGTTCGATATCCACAGATGTGTCAAATGTCAATTCGGTCGCCTTTGGATTGATCGGCTGATTCAAAATGGTTAAATGATCGACTCTATTTTTTTTAGGAGAAAGTGGTTTTCTTCCTAACCTTGTTCCTAATTCTAACTCATACTCATTCCCTAAATTATCCTTCATTCCAAATATACTAACTCTATCATCTTTGGCAAAACCATTGTAATCAATGGCATATTGAATAGCAGAGCCATTCACTCCATTTTCTACCTTTACGTTTCTTATTTGATAACGTCCATTTAAAATAGACACGTCTTTTTGTCCCGCTAATAAAGTGGTTTTTTGCTTGACCACAGGTAACTTGAAGCGCCAATTCCCTGCAATATCCCCAATCTTCGAAATGACAAGTGACACTTGCTGACCTTGTTTGATCGTTTGTCCATTTGTATAGACTTCCGTCTGTCCAACATAGCGGCCATCTTTTAATTTTTTCAACTCTGTTTTATCATAATTAAGTTGGAAGTTTCCATCGATTTTTTCTGGATTCACTCTATACGATACAGAATCTTCTTTTGTATGGAGATTCTCCACCGTAAACGTATAAACAAGCCGTCCGGCATCATAGTACACACTGTTTACTTTCACAGTCACCCCTCTTGATTCAGCCCCTTCATTGACATGTTTCACCAAATCACTCTGAAAAAGAGCCATTCCTACTTTATCGTGAAACATCATATAAAATTGCCCAATAATCGGGACACGTGCCATCGCTGTATTAAGAGAAGGAAAAAGGAAACCTGATGAAAAGTAAAGGACGATGAGAACAATGGCAGAGTATATTGGCGTTCTCCAGTTCCAATTGAACCAATGTCTTTTCTGTTCCGCTTTCACATCCCCAATGGCTTGGCGAATCGCAGAGGTCACTTCAACTGTTGGTACATCAATCTCATCATAAAGCTTTTTCATTTCTTTTCGTTCCATCGACACTCTCCTCCTTCTCCAATGTTTGCTTTAATAACTTTCTTGCTCGATACAAATGAGTTTTAACCGTTCCTTCAGGCACACCCATCTGCTCAGAAATCATCGAAATTGAATAATCTTGAAAATAAAACAACTGAATGACCATCTGGTATTGCTCATCTAACACTTCAAGTGCATTTTTTAAATCGAGCTTGTCTTCCAAAAAATCATGACGCTCAACGCTTTCATGCTGTTGTTCAAACGGCACAACATCTTGCTGCTTTTTCTTCATCGCAAAAATCGTATGAATCAAAATCCGAGTCAGCCAGCTAGAAAAATAAGCTGGTTCTTTTAAGCCAGATAGATGCTTAAACGCTTTAATGACCGTTTCTTGAACAGCATCTAACGAATCCTCTTTATTTCTTGTGTAGAGAAAAGCCGTTTTATATAAACGCTCCTGATACATCAGCATTAATTTCTCAAATGCCGGGACATTCCCTTTTTGTGCTTTTTTAATTAGACGCACTTGCTTCATCTCACTCACACCTCCTACACCTGTTAGAGCAAGCTTTCTCTCAAACGGTTTCAACAAATGGAAAATTCTTTTACTTAGCATATGTCGGATAAAAATAGAGAAAGTGAAGAACGAGCCGCAAAGATCATGTCGAACATTTGATATAATGGAAGAAATATCTACAAAAAGGGGTAATTCTATTGTTTCTATTTGAAGAACCCGCGTGTGCTAGCTGTCAGAAGAAGATAGAAGGAAACGAAGAAGTGTACGTCAAGCTGGTCTATCCAAAGAGAAAAGGAATGACAGAAGTGAAGGCTTGGTTGAGGAATGAAGGGGTTTTTTATTGTAAGGCATGTACAGAACAAAAGACATCTCATGGAGGATAACCAAATGAACAAAATCAACTTTCCACAAACATTTCCAACAATACATACCGAAAGACTAATCTTAAAACAAGCGACGATCGAAGACGTTGAGGATATGCACATCTATTTATCCAATGAAACTGTGTGCCGCTACATGGGAATTGATGCTCATGAATCCATCGAAGACACAAAAGGAGAAATCAAGTGGTATCACGACATCTTCAAAGAACAAACAGGCATCCGCTGGGGCATTTCTCTAAAAGAGAATCCAGCCATCATCGGCAGCTGCGGCTTTCTCAACCTAGAAAAACAGCACTGCCGCACGGAAATTGGCTACGAATTACACCACGATCATTGGAGAAAAGGCATTATGAGTGAAGCGATTACTGCGGTGTTACGATATGGATTTCAGGAGATGAACCTGAACCGGATTGAAGCGATTATTGATCCAGCAAATACGTCCTCTGTTCAATTATTGGAGAATGTTGATTTTGTTCGAGAGGGTTTATTAAGGGAGTATGATCTTGGTCAGAATGGGTTTGATGATGTGTTTATGTATGCGATTTTGAAAAGGGATTATAAATAAAACAAATGAAAACAGATATTCATTTCATTCAAAAGCCGCAATCTGAGTATGTTTCTTTTCACATTTATGAGCTCAATTCGACGATTGAAAAGCTTGTCCAGCAAGTAGAGCAATCAGCCCCCTTCTTCCTAGCGAAAGACCCTGAGAAAGAGAGCATGAAAAAGATCTATTATCACGACATTTTATATATTGAAAGTGTCGATAAAAAATCGTTCTTGTATACGACAGACGGGGTGTTTCTCCTAAAGGAAAAGTTATTTGAACTTGAAGAACAGCTTGAAGCACATGATTATGTCAGAATCTCGAAATCGATGATTCTGAATATTGATTCTATCGCCGACATTTCTCCTAAAACGAGTGGTCGTTTTGAAGCAAATCTTACAAATGAAGAAAAAGTAATGATTTCACGTTTTTATATTCAAGCATTAAAAGAGAAGCTTGGGTTACGGAGGAAGTGAACAGGATGAGACGTTATATCATTAATCTTTTAATCACATTTTGTATGATCTTTACGGTATTAGTGCTGATTTATTGTTTCACATTTGGATCAATGCCGATTTACATGTTACAAGCAATCATGTTCAGTTCCTTTTTTTCCAGTGCCCTGACCTTCTTGCTATACCCTAAACATACGTACAGTCATAATCGGATTCTTTTTCAACAAATCTTATATATCATCCTTGTGATGTGTATGATTATGACAACCATCATCATCGTCAGTGGTGAAATCAGTCTCCCAACGATCATTGTGAATTTCCTCGTGGTCATGGCTTTATTCTTTTTAATTAAGTACCTATTGTATAAAAAAGATCGAACAACCGCTGCGGAAATCAATGAACTTTTACAGCAGCGAAAGAAACGGACAACACCTTAATGTGCATCTTAGGCCGATAAATTGACATGTTAGGAAGATTTGATTGAGGGTCCTGCTTGATTCCACTACTCTAACATTAGAGGAGGAATCAACAATGAAACCAATGACAATCATTCGAAAAACTGTGCTTCTACTGCTGTTTTCTTTAATCATCCCAACAAGTGCAGGTGTCTATATATCCATCAAAGAAGTAACCGACCCAATGACCATCTATATCATCAATGGCTGTGCCATGCTGGCTGGGTGTCTTTTTCTTCTATTGATTATTCAGAAAAGCCGTTTTCACTTGAAAGAAATAGGTTTTCAAAAAGGGGCTCTTGGTATGTGGGTCATCCCCATTCTTTTCATCGAGGCCATCCCATTCATCGCTGGATTAAACACGGATTTATCCCTTTCTTCCTTTACGGCGCTTTGCTTCTTCATGGTGTGTGTCGGTCTGTTTGAAGAAGGAATCTTTCGAGGCATCCTGTTCCAATATTTAAAACAGATCAATCTGAGTACCGCCATCTGGGGATCTGCCGTACTATTCGGCCTTGGTCATTCTGCTAATCTTTTAAGCGGAAAAAGCCTCACCTTAACAGTGGCACAAATTATATTCGCCTTTTTATTTGGACTCGTTGCTGCCGAAATTGTAGCACTCACTAACAGCCTGCAATGGGTGATCATATGGCACGCGGTGCATAATATCGTGGATCAAACCACAAATGGGCAAACGTCTGTGGAATTGCAAATGCTTTTACTGTCAATTCAATGTGTCATTTTGCTGGTTCTTGCGGTGGTGTTGTGGAGAAGATTAAGAATGAAAAAAGTGTTCGATAGATAAGGAAAAGAGGAGAAAAGAAATGAAGAAGAACACATGGATAGAAGGCTGGTTTGAAAAGTGTGAAGAACTTAAAATCAAGCCTTGGGAATGGGATTTTAAACAAAGTTATATCAAAGAACCGATACCAAAAGATAAATCACATATTGAGTTATTATTAGATTATAAAAGTCGTAAACTCAAAGAAATTGGAATTTGTAATGTTACCAAAAAAGCTGGCCGCAAAGCTGACTGTGATAAAGAACCTTTTTATATTTATCAATTACTTTGGAGTACTGATTATGAGTCAGAGCCTAAATCACAGCTTTTTCTAGATCGTTACAACTTGCTCCGCGGAGAAACAATGAATTCGTTTATTACGACTTTCAATCATTCTAAAAAAATAGATTCTGATGGTCATATCAACCATCAGTTTGAAACCTTTGCTGCTTCCACCCATTGCATTGGGAATTTCACGGTATTACCACATTGGATGAACTCGGGTCGTTATTTGTTTTCACAAGATTATTGGGATGTTACGATGTATTCACTATTTGAATTCTTTCAACCATTAGCATGCTGGAAACAGTTCGTCGAACGATATTTCCTTCAACCATATGTGAACAATGATGAAAAATGGACAGTCAGTGAATTTTGGAAAGGTCATTTTGATGGAATCGGAAGTTACAATCGTTTAAAACCTCAAAATGAACAAGAATTAAGTGAGTACCTACATAAAGTAAATCTCAGGATTGAAGAACGAGGCAAATGGATCATTAAAAAAGTCTGTGAAGATTTGGAGTTACAACACTTTAACTTTTATGATGAATTGATAGATATGCAAATTCGATTTTCCAACGAAATGGATTAACAAACAAAAGTGAAGTCAATACTTCGCTTTTTTATATACATTATATTTGAAAACTTTATAAAGATCGAATAAATAAAAAATGCCAAATTCTCGCAAAAAAATCGGCATTCCTCTCCCTTTGTTGGGGTTATTGGTGGTAACCACAAAATTTAATAGTGTTTTTGTGCTTTTTAAACTACTCATATAATAAAACAGCATTCACACACCAAATCTATTATAATTCCCACTCATTCGTAGCAGACATCTTACTCGTAATATCATATACCCCGCGGTTAACATACTTCATTTCATTCACGAACGAGTGGGATCTTCTCAAGCACATCTTCAAGAGATTCTTGCCCAATCACTCGTCATACCATCAATAGAAGTAACAGTACGGATACCTATTCCTGAACCCACGGTTAGAAGGTCCATTCTAAAATTGCAACATAGCACAAAAAGTCAAGTTTCCTAAAGAGCATTTCCGCTATACTAAACTCGTAAGGCAAGGAGGTGCTCGGTTGTCCTATCAAGAACATGAGAAAACGATTCAAGAAACATTAAATTATATTGAACAGCATCTGAAAGATGATTTACCGCTTCAAACTCTAGCGAAACACGCTGGTTATTCTAGGTTTCACTTTCACCGTATGTTTAAAAAAGTGATTAAGAAGTCAGTTGTTGATTATATACGGGAACGACGGATGACCCAAGCGGCGAAGGATTTAATTCATACAGACCAACGGGCGATTGACATCGCATTGCAGTATCGATTTAGTTCACAGGAATCCTTCACTAGAGCCTTTAAGAAGATATATGACATGTCACCCGCACGTTATCGGAAATTATTAAGGAATGTAATTAATAAGGAGGAAACAAATATGGCAGATCATCAGAACACACCTACTGGATGGATTATGACGGGGGATACCCCATCTGACTATGAAACAGGTTTGGATAACAGAATAGTACACAGCGGGACTAACTCCGCTTATTTAAAATCAAAAGATAAAAAAGCTGGAGGTTTCGCAACATTGATGCAGCAAATTAAATCTAATCTTTACCGAGGAGAACGGCTTCAATTTTCCGCTTTTGTCAAAAGCGAAGATGTGAAAGGTTCAGCTGGTTTATGGATGAGGATTGACCATTCTTCAGGTGAAGTTCTTGCGTTTGACAACATGATGAACCGTCCCATTACAGGAACAAACGGCTGGAATCATTTTAGTGTAGTATTGGATGTTCCAGTCAAAAGTGAAGTCATTGCGTTTGGCATATTACTACATGGACAAGGTCACATTTGGATGGACGAACTTAGTTTTAAAATTGTAGATGAAAGTGTGCCAGTGACAGAACAAAATACTGTGGATCATTTAGAGGATGAACCAGTGAATTTAAATTTTGAAGGCTAGCAGACTGAATTTAAGAGGAGGTTCATTGCCATGAAAAAAATTGGTACGATTTTATTGTTCGCTATGAATTCACTCACCTTTATTTGTGGCCTCGGAATTTTATTTGGTGAAGAGGATTAAAGATAAGCACCCATAGAACAAAAAAAATCAATTAAAAAAGATATCCCTATCACTATCTCTTTTTTGTAGACTTGGTATAATAGAAAAAATCAGAAAAATGAGAATGCGATGATAAGGAATAGTACTTGCCGAAATGTTTTCAGAAAGTTGCTGGTTGATGAGAAGCAATAACAAAAAGGCAGGGAACTCACCTTAGAGTAGCCTTAGTGAAATGAAAAGTATTGATGTAGTTAAGGACGGCACCCCACCGTTATATGGGAAGGATATAAGATATAACAATCTGTATCCGAATAAGGGCATGATAATGTTTGTTTATCATGAAACAGGGGTGGTACCGCGTAAGAAGAAGTCTTTCGTCTCCAAGTTAAATCTTGGGGATGAAAGGCTTTTTTTATATTCTATTTTCTAGGAGGAATCGATCATGTTTAACCACAAAAAATACGAAAAGAAATACTTTTTGCCACCGAACCTTACGTATGATTGGGTGAAGAAAGAAACATTAGAACGTGCTCCGATATGGTGCAGTGTGGACTTGCGGGATGGAAATCAAGCATTACCTATTCCTATGAACTTAGAAGAAAAATTGGAAATATTTCAGTTATTAGTAGAGATAGGTTTTAAAGAAATTGAAATCGCATTTCCAGCTGCTTCTGATACGGAGTTTAGGCTATTACGGACACTGATTGATCATCATATGATTCCAGACGATGTCACAATTATGGTGATCACGCAAGCGAGAGAGCATATTATCCGCCGAACCTTCGAAGCCATTAAGGGAGTACCGAAAGCGATTGTTCATTTATATAATTCGACTTCAGAAGCGCAGCGCAGACAAGTATTTAAGAAAACAAAAGATGAAGTGAAACAAATGGCAATGGATGGAGCTATTTTAGTAAAGGAACTTGCCGAAAAAACAGAAAGCGATATTTATTTTCAATATAGTCCTGAAAGCTTTCCAGGAACAGAAGTTGATTATGCGTTAGATATTTGTAATAGTGTTTTAGATATTTGGAAACCGACACCAACTCATAAAGCAATCATCAATATTCCGACAACAGTTGAATATTCAATGCCTCATATCTTTGCAAGTCAGATTGAGTATATACACAAAAATCTGTCTTACCGAGACAGTGTGACATTATCTGTTCATCCTCATAATGACCGTGGCTCTGGGATAAGTGATGCAGAATTTGGTGTTCTAGCTGGCGCAGAAAGAGTCGAAGGTACATTATTTGGTATCGGTGAACGTACAGGGAATGTAGACTTAATTACCTTGGCGATGAATATGTATTCACAAGGTTATGATCCAAAATTGAATTTCAATAACCTAGAAGCGATTCGTAAAAAATATGAAAAACTAACAAAAATCACTGTTCCGGAGAGGCAGCCCTATTCTGGGGAAATGGTTTTCACCGCATTCTCTGGGTCACATCAAGATGCGATATCTAAAGGTATGAAATATAGAAAGGAAAATAATGTTGATAAATGGGACGTTCCGTATATCCCAGTAGATCCAGTTGACTTGGGTAGGAATTATCAAACGGATGTGATTCGAATCAATAGCCAGTCTGGAAAAGGCGGCATAGGTTATATACTAGAAACAAATTATGGCATTCAACTTCCTTATCAAATGAATGAAGCCATGGGATATGAAGCGAAGAAAGTATCTGATCAGGCAAGTAAGGAATTGTCTGTCGAAGAAATATATCATGTTTTTAAAGAACAGTATGTTGATTATCACCCTCATTTCCAGCTGCTTGATTATCAATTTCATAAAGGAGAGAAGCAGGAAGTCACCTTAACTTTGCTGAGAGATGATCAGCAAATAGACATACAAGGAACTGGCACAGGAAGTTTAGATGCAATCAGTAATGCGTTAAAAGCACATTTTCATCTCGAGTATGTTTTGGAAGTCTATGAACAGAATTCTTTGGGCAAGGATTCTCAAGCACAAGCCTGTGCACAGATTGGAATTTCATATCAAGGAGAAATGCATTGGGGTGCTGGAATTGATAAAGATATTATGGAAGCAACAGTGAAGGCCCTGGTGGTTGCAGTAAATAAACTAGAGGTTTGGATGTAGATGGAAAAAGATAAACTTGAAAAACATGAAGTGATGCAATATTTAAGAGAATATAACGAGCAAGAAATCTTTTATCAACAATACCAACAGAAAAAGCATGACAATCAATCATTGCAATTATTTTTGAAGGATTATGATAAACACAATTTAATGCATAAGCAAATATATATAGAAGAATTTTTGCAAAAAGGGCAGAACGAATTTGAAAAGGAAGATACCATGTGGTTAGGTCAGGAGAAAGATATCGAAGTGAGAAAGTATAGCCGTTTTATGCCTCAATTGTCGGCTATCCATGATTTCTTTGAAATGATCTATGTTCTGGAAAATGAGATGTATGTAGAAGTGGAAGATAAAAAAATGACTTTAAAATCAGGAGATATTGCCTTTATTCCACCTGACACCATACACAAGCCAATTGTAATGGAGAATACAATCGCCATGCAAATCATGATCCGTAAGAGTACTTTTCAAAAAGTGTTTTTTAAAATGTTAAAAGGAAATAATGTCATTTCAGAATTCTTTTTGAACGCATTGTATATAAAAGAAAATAAAAATATTCTTATTTTCCATAGTCACTTGGATAAACATTTGCTAGACTGCTCTCTCCAACTATTTACAGAAAATCACAACCGGTTCCCTAGTTACCAGTTGATTATGAATAATTTATTTGAGATATTATTATGTCTCTTATTAAGATTCAAACCAAGTCATATGAACGTAAATCAGGTCAAACAATATCGTGATATACGTATTATTGAAATGCTCCAATATATTCAACAATGTTGTGAGCATATAACCATCCAGGAGATGGCAGAGGAATTTAACCTTTCACAGTCTTATCTGTCAAAATATATATCTCGTAAGCTTGGCAAATCATTTAGTGAGATTCGGCAAGAAATAAGAATGGAAAAAGCCTGCGAAATGCTCACTGGCAGCAATTCACAAGTAGATCATATTGCGGCAGCCGTTGGTTATCAAAATGTAGAACATTTCATTCGTTTATTTAAGAAAAAGTATCACCTAACACCACATCAATATCGTTTAAATAATAGATCATAATTAGCAGAAGAATGACGCTTATCTTAAAAGGACCATTTTAAAATCGAGAAAATGTCAAATCAATACTAATAAAAAGGAGAAATCATAATGTCGATCAAGACAGTAAAAGATTATTTTAAACAATATGATATGGATAATCGAATTCAGGAATTTTCAGTATCAAGTGCCACCGTAGACTTGGCTGCTTCTGCATTGGGCTGCGAACCTGAAAGAATCGCAAAAACACTCTCCTTTCTAGTAAATGGACAAGCTATTTTAATGGTGACCTCTGGCGATGCAAAAGTTGATAACAAAAAATTCAAGGAATATTTTAAAACAAAAGCTAAAATGCTTTCTCCTCATGAGGTCGTTGACTTGGTCGGTCATGAAATTGGCGGAGTATGTCCTTTTGCTATAAAGAATGGCGTTTCTGTATATTTAGATATTTCACTAAAACGTTTTGAGACAGTCTATCCAGCCTGCGGGAGCAGTAACAGTGCTATTGAACTAACAATAAAACAATTAGAAAAATACTCCGGTTATTCACAATGGATTGATGTGTGTAAGGGATGGAATGATGAATGAACACATGAAGACGGAAGGAAAAAGTGCAGTTAAAAATAAAAAAGAGCTAGAAACCCTTGATACACAAAGGTTTTCAGCTCTTTTACATTTATTCCCACTCTATTGTAGCAGGCGGCTTACTCGTAATATCATACACCACGCGGTTAATATGCTTCACTTCATTGACGATACGAGTTGATATCTTTTCAAGCACGTCCCAAGGGATTCTTGCCCAGTCACTCGTCATCCCATCAATAGAAGTAACAGCACGGATGCCGATTGTGTAGTCGTATGTTCTTGCGTCACCCATGACACCTACGCTGCGGATGTCTGGAAGAACCGTGAAGTATTGCCAGATGTCGCGCTCAAGGCCGAAGTTAGCAATTTCTTCGCGTAGAATCGCATCCGATTCACGGACGATTTCTAGTTTTTCTTCAGAAATTTCACCTAGTACACGGATACCTAGTCCTGGACCTGGGAATGGCTGTCTCCAGACGATGTCATCAGGAATGCCAAGCTCTGAACCTAAGGCACGGACTTCATCCTTGAATAGCGTATTGAGTGGCTCAATCAATTCGAACTGCATGTCTTCTGGAAGACCACCTACGTTGTGGTGAGATTTGATTGTTTGTGCCGTTGCTGTTCCGCTCTCAATGATGTCTGTGTAAAGCGTTCCTTGCGCTAAGTAGTCGATTCCTTTTAGCTTGTCCGCTTCGTCATCGAATACATAGATAAATTCGTTACCGATGATTTTACGCTTTTGCTCAGGATCCGACACACCTTTTAGCTTGTTTAAGAAACGATCTTTTGCATCTACTTTAATCACGTTCATGTTGAAACCTTCGCTAAATGTTTTCATAACCCCTTCTGCTTCGCCTTTGCGAAGAAGGCCGTGGTCAACGAAAATACATGTCAGCTGATCGCCGATGGCTTTGTGGATCAATACTGCCACAACAGATGAATCCACACCGCCGCTTAGTGCGCACAATACTTGCTTGTCGCCTACTGTTTCACGGATTTTCTGCATTTCAATTTCAATGAAGTTCTCCATTGACCATTTGCCATCGCAATCACACACGCCGAAGACAAAGTTTTTCAATAGGTCATTTCCGTACTCAGAGTGACGAACCTCTGGGTGGAACTGAACGCCATAGAAATTCTTCTCAGCTAAGCTCATGGCTGAATTTGGACAATGTGCACTTGTTGCATCGACTGTAAAGCCTTCTGGTACTTCAACAACGAGGTCACCATGGCTCATCCAAACGACTTGATCAGTCGGAAGGTCTTTGAATAAAGCAGGTGTTCCGTTAATATGGATATCTGCTTTTCCATATTCACGCTGGCTGGCCGCTTCTACTTTCCCGCCTAAATAATGAGTCATGAGCTGCATGCCGTAGCAAATGCCTAGAACCGGAATGCCCAGATCAAAAATCTTTTCATCACAGCGGAAAGATCCTTCATCATAAACACTGTTTGGTCCACCAGAAAGGATGATTCCTTTAGGTGCCATTTCTTTAATTTCTTCAGCAGTTAAAGTGTGCGGATGAAGCTCACTGTACACACCAAATTCACGAATACGGCGTGTGATCAGCTGATTGTACTGACTGCCGAAATCGAGAACCAAAATCATTTCATTTACTAAATTTGTCATGGTGTCACCTCTATGTCCAATATAGTTTTTTATAAACGCACAGAAAAAATGAGAGGAGAAAACCTGCTCTCAGTGTGAATCACGCTTTTGAAGCGCCCAGACTCACATCCGAACGCTTCAATTTCATGTATTTTAGAAGGTTTTAATATTCACCTATTCTAACAACAGGAAGGTACGCGGTCAAGACTATCTCCTGTTTATTAAATTTTCCCATAACTTTGCCGATTGTTGCCAAAGCGCCGACGCATCCTCTCGCCGGTAGAGCGCACGTTCATAAAGCTGTGTCAGCTCTGACATATGATGATCTCCATCCTTCTCATCAATCAGCGAAGCGAATTCTCTTAGCGTCATACCTGGCTTTTTCTCGATTCCCCTGCGCCCTAGCTGCTTTAATAAAGCCGCATATGCATAGAAGAATGCTTCATCCTCTGGCAGACGTTTCACCTTTCTTACAATAAAGAATGGCAGCCATCTTGTTCTGAATCGATAAAGCATCCAGCTGATGAATCCAAGCAGGACAATAGCTCCTGCCGCATAACCTATAACCCAACCAACATGCACCATATTTGGCTTTGCCTCCGCTGTTTGTTCCTTTGGTTGTGCCGGCTGCTCTGTCTCCTGCTGCTGCGGCTGGTCTTGCTGCTGATCTTCACTTGCATCAGAACTAGACTGATCTTCTTCTTGCTTTTGATCATCCGTTTGATCGCTTGAAACAGCTTCATTCGTAAATGTCTCTGGGTTTGTAAATCCTTTTGTCGGTTCAAAGGTGACCCAGCCTCTGTTTGGAAAATAAACCTCTACCCATGAATGCGCATTGTTATTGGTCACTTCATACACATTGTTTCCATCCATTTGTGTTTCATATAACTGGCCAGACGTATACCCTTTCACCCATCTCGCCGGAATTCCGATTGAACGAAGCATCACGATCATAGAGGTTGAAAAATTATCACAGTAGCCGATCATCGTATCAAATAAAAATTGATCCACATAATCTTCATTACGACCAGGCACAGCGACATTTTGCGTTTCATATGAAAACTTCGCAGATCCTAAATAATCCTCGATCGCTTTCGCTTTATCATACATATTATCCTTCGTTTCCGTTAAGCTGTTTGCCAAAGTTTTCACACGCTCTGGAAGTGACGATGGAAGCTGCAAGTATTCACGGCCAACCTGCTGATTCACCTGCTTCTTTGTCGGTACTTTGATTTTCTGTAAATCCTCCAGGATAAATGTAGGAGATAAAAAGCTGACTTGATAGTTCCCTAAATTTTTAGGTGGGTTTTGCATAGACGGGACAATTTTCTCCGTTTTGCCCATGATTTGCAGCGGAATGTTTTCCATTGGTGTCAGCATGATCGTTCCAATAGGATACACAGCATGATTAAATCGATAATCCGATTCTATATCGATTCTTGTTTCATGCTCCTCTGTTTTCACACGATTGGTAAACCACCGATTCGGCACAGTGTCGTCCTTTAGCCGAGTAGGCTTCGTATCATTTGAAGCATCCTCCCATCCCTTTCCTGTGTAAATACTTTTTGTTTCTACACGAAAATAAGACGGCTCCTTTCCGCTCCATTTAAAGACAGGTGTGCGGTCCTCACTAAACGGTCCGCCAAGCGCCGAATCATCTGCACTATATCCCACTTTATTCTGCCCGGCTGACCCATCTTGATTCGTGACCGCCTTAAAAAACGGGACAGGATCAGGCCATTTTGGATCTGACTTCGGCAAAGAAGCGCCGAGTGACGCTGATAGAAGGACAAGCGCCAGCATGGGTAAAAACCACTTTAGACGTGCTTTCTGTGACACCCGAACCCCCTCAGCTGAACGCAGTCGATCGAAATACAGCAATCCAAGCAAACAAAAGCCAAATACCATAATACGAACAATCGCAAAGGTCGCATCATATGGCGTAAACGTATCAAGAATCGTGACATAGACAATCGTCATCAGTAAAAAGAAAAAGATACGCTGCTGATAGACCACCCAATAATGAAGCAAGTAGACAAGCAGCCACAGCAAAATATAAAACAACAATGTGCGGAAAGACGGATACATGTCACTCCACATGCCCATGCTCATTAAGGTGATATTATCCTTGATATCAGCAAACAAAGCTGCCGGATAGCCTGGCGCTGATTGATAAAAGATCAAATATAAGGCGAGTAAAATCAGTCCACCACAAATAGGAAACGTCACATACCACTTCAGACGAAAGAACGTAAACAAACACGTAAGCCCGATAAAAATGATGAAATAAGACGTATGGCTCGTCTCTGTAAAATCTTGAAGTGGACGAAGCCACTCCCATAGCAGCAGAAAAGCTACAGCATAATAGATGAACAATTCAAAACGGCTTTGCCGCAGATGCGTATGCAGCATAAATGTTTGTCACCTCACAGTTCTTTCGTGCAGCCGGTCTTCAAATAAAAGGGTGATGCGTATTCCAGAGGCCTTGAGCCGGTCTACAAGCTGTTTTTCTTTTGTCGTCAAATGGTCAGCGGCTTTCTTCACTAAAAGCACGGTGATATTCTTTCTGTTTCGATTTCCAAAGAGACTTGCCGCAAGCTCCTCCTGCAGCTGACCCGTGACGACATATTTTCCAGAGTGCTGGTACTCACTCGCTGCTAACGGTTTATATTCTAGTGCGCGGGAAGGCTGATGCTGCACCCTTGTTAAATAATAAAGCATGTCCTGTAAATGAAGTTCTCCTTGTTCGACTCGAAAGGCATGCTGATCTCCTAGAGGGACAAGACCTGACGGCACTCCTTTTTTCACAGCCGTTTGAAGAACAGATGCTGTAATAGAGACGACTGTTTCAAAAACAGCTTTGTCGGTAAAATCTGCAAAGACGACAAGGTCCTTTGATTGATTCTGTTCAAATTCCTTTGTCATCAATTGGCCTCTTCTGGCTGTCGTCTTCCAGTCCACCCAAGCAAACCGGTCTCCTTGCTGGTATTCCCGTACGCCTGTTGTCACATGGGCCGGTTCATTTAACCACGAGTGAACCGCTTTGCCTCCGTTTTCATTCACTGACTCAGCAGGCTCTACAGGGATATCCAGCACTTTGGGGTAGACAAGCAGCTTTTTCTCTAACGGAATGATGATTTCTTTCTCAACAAACCCAAACATATCACCCGTTTTGATTCTAACCGCTGTCAAATGATGCTCTCCCCGCATGACATCATTCAATTGATAGGAAAATCGCCATGTTTTCCGAAACCAAGGAAACTGCATTTGCTTCATTTCAATCTGTTCCTGTAAATGAAAGGTGTCTGGCGGAGCCTCCTCTATCATGACGTAAACGTACGGAAATGGATGTGTCCGCTTGATTTCAAGGTCAACGGACAGCACATCCCCCGCCTTCAAGCGGGTTTGCTGTAATGTCCTCTTGGCTGTCACGCGCAGCGGAACGAGCGCAAACAGCAATGCATACAGAGCATATGGTAAAAATGCATAAAAAAGGAACCAGCTCACAAACCCTCCCTGAAACATGGCATAACAAAAGGCTGCCGCAGTGAGAATGATGAGCATCATCACCCGTAACCATAATGAAACGGCTAAACGATTACGTGACTTCATTGAGTCATCGACTTTTGAACTGGCACGCCAATTTGCTCAAGCATTTGTCGCAGCAGTGTCTCCGCCTTCTTCCCTTCATATGTCGCTTCTGATGTCAAAATCATACGATGCGGTAATGTATAAGACGCCAAATACTGTACATCATCAGGAATCACATAATCACGCTGATTCAAAAGCGCATACGCCTGTGCCGCTTTCATCAAGGCGATCGATCCCCTTGGACTTACACCTAGATAAACAGATGGGTGTTTACGCGTCGCTTGAGCAATTTCAACAATATATTCTTTAATGGATGCATCCACATGAATGGTCTGAACAGCCTGCTGCAACGCATGGATATGTTCCTTTGTCATGACAGCTTGGAGCGTATCAATCGGTGATTGCTTCTCCTGCAAATTGAGCACCTCCAGCTCCTCGAGCATGGTCGGATATCCCATCTGCAGCTTGAATAAAAACCGGTCCATTTGCGCTTCTGGCAGCGGATAAGTTCCTTCATATTCCACTGGATTTTGGGTCGCCATGACGAAAAAAGGATCCGCAAGCGGCATCGTTTCTCCGTCCACTGTGACACTGCCTTCCTCCATCGCTTCAAGCAATGCTGATTGTGTTTTAGGAGAGGTCCGGTTGATCTCATCAGCCAAAATAATCTGCCCCATGATCGGTCCTTGCCTAAATTCAAATTCATTTGTCTTTTTATTGTAAATCGACACGCCTGTTACATCTGAAGGCAAAAGGTCAGGAGTGAATTGGATTCTCTTAAACTCACAGCCAATGGATTTTGCCAAAGCACGCACCATCATCGTCTTCCCTACACCAGGCACATCCTCTAGCAGCACATGCCCCTTCGCCAAAATCGCAACAAGGCTTAATATCGCAATGTCTTTTTTCCCAACCATGACTTTATTGATGTTATCTACGATTTTTTGTAAATCTGAATGCATCGGTTCATCAAATGCCATCCTGATCCTCCTATCACGTTTCTGTCAAATTTCATATAGTCTAACTTTACCATACAACGCCCATTTGCATATAACATCAACACATATAAAAAAGAAGCCTTCTCACGATGGAAAAGACTTCTTCTCTTCTTTCGGCTCACTTGCTGGCTCCATATGAACATGCGAGTGTAAAATATCATGCTCCTGCTTCATTCTGCGTTCAATTTCATCTGCAATATCATGGCTTTCTGCAATGTTCAAGTTAGGTTCGACCTCAACCACTACATCCACATGAACTGTACTTCCAAGATAACGCGCCTTAATATCCTTTAAATCGCCCACTCCTGGTGTTGCTTCAATGGTCTCTTTATATTTAGACATATCTTTTATATGAAAACCGTCTGTTAACGAATGAGAGGCATCTCTGAAAATCTCCCACGCAGTTTTACAAATAATTAAGCCAATGACAAACGCTGCAAGCGTATCAATCCATGCCAGCTGAAATTGAGAGGCCATGATTCCTACAAATGTTCCAATACTCACATACGCATCTGATTTATTATCAGCAGCTGCCGCATGAAGAGCCTGGCTATTGATCCGTTTGGACAGATTGCGGTTATAGATATACACACCGTACATCACAACAGCACTTCCTGCTGCCGTCCAAGCCGCGATCATATCCGGCGTTTGATGCTCAGATGAGAAGAGCGACTTGCCTGCACTCAGCAAAACCTGAAGCCCAACAAGCATCATGATAAAAGAAGCCACAAGAGACGCAATATTTTCCGCTCTAAAATGACCGTATGGATGATCTTCATCAGGCGGCTTTTGAGAAATACGCAGCCCAATCAACACAGCAAGGGATGCAATAATATCCGTCGTGTTATTCAATCCATCTGCCGAAAGGGCCTCTGAATGAAACATATACCCAATAATGAGTTTGACCGCAGATAAGATCACATAGGCAATGATGCTGACCCAAGCCCCTGTTTCACCTTGTCTTAATTCGTTATAGCGCTCCATGTCGCCGCGCCTCCTCACACATCACTTTTCTATTATTTATCTTACAAAGCAAAGCCCGTGTGGGTCTACAGCAACATGATTCGCTTATGTCAGCAAAATAGGATAAATAGAAATGTGTTGACCTAAGTAAACTTATTTTTATAAGGTCAAATGACCTCAAGACCTACTCCCATCAACCTTTTTCCAATTCTCTTCGAAATGGACATATCGTCAAATCTCTCTCCTCAGGGGAATTATCAGAATAATTTTATTTTGAGACACAACTTCCCCACTTTCTTTTTTATGCTATTTTAAAAATAAACAGAGGGAAAAGAGGGAACATAATCTCTCAAATCCTTTCTACTTTTTAACATCATGTTAAGAGGTTTGAAATGTCAGTTTGATAACCTGTCCAATGCTGAATGACAATTCAGTGTGATAAAATTTAAAATATTCTAAAAACAAATTCTCTATTAAAGAGAAGTGTTTGGAGGTAAAGAAATGTCCAACATGACAAACGGTCTTCAAAAAAACCTTAAAACAAGACATATTTCGATGATCTCCATTGCTGGGGTCATTGGGGCAGGGCTATTTGTTGGTAGCGGCGCTGTCATTCATTCTGCAGGGCCTGGATCCATTCTTTCCTATTCTTTTGCCGGACTTCTGGTGATCTTTATTATGAGAATGCTTGGAGAAATGGCATGTGCCTATCCAACAAGCGGTTCTTTCTCACAATATGCGAGCGATGCTATCGGTCCATGGGCCGGTTTTACAATCGGCTGGCTTTACTGGTTCTTCTGGGTGATCGTCATCGCCATCGAAGCCATTGCCGGTGCTGCCATTATTCAATATTGGTATGGAGATGCACCTGTTTGGCTCACGAGTCTTATCCTCACAATCCTCTTAACATTAACAAATATCTTTTCTGTTAAATCTTTTGGCGAATTTGAATATTGGTTTTCATTGATTAAAGTCGTCAGCATTATTCTCTTTCTACTTATTGGTTTTGCATTTATCTTTGGTTTTGGCGGTCATCATACTTCAGGTCTTGCCAATCTAACAGGGAATGGCGGTTTCCTTCCAAATGGATTCAGCTCTGTATTACTCGGAATCGTCGTCGTCATCTTTTCCTTCATGGGAACGGAGATTGTGGCCATAGCGGCTGGTGAATCAGCAGACCCAGTTAAATCTGTGACGACAGCCACTCGCTCTGTTGTATGGCGTATTATCGTATTCTATGTCGGATCTATTGCTGTCGTTGTCACCTTGCTCCCGTGGAATTCCGCAAGTATTTTAACAAGCCCTTTCGTTGCGGTATTAGAATACATCGGTGTTCCATCAGCCGCTCAAGTCATGAACGTCATTGTCTTAACAGCTGTTCTATCATGTTTAAACTCCGGATTGTACACAACGTCCAGAATGCTTTATTCATTAGCAGAAAGAGGCGAAGCGCCGAAACGCTTTATGAAAATCAGCAAACGTGGTGTTCCTGTAGCGGCGACAGTCGCGGGTACCTTCTTTTCCTACATTGCCGTCATGATGAACTACTTTTATCCTGAAACCATCTTTTTGTTCTTAGTCAATGCATCTGGCGCCATCGCCCTTCTTGTCTACTTGGTCATTGCCGTTTCACAATTAAGAATGCGTCGTAAAATCGAAAAAGAAAATCCAGAACAGCTCAAAATCAAAATGTGGCTGTTTCCATACCTCACGTACTTCACCATTTTGGTTATTTGTGCCATCTTGGCATCGATGCTGTTTATCGAATCAATGCGGCCACAGCTCATTTTGACGAGTATCATTACCTTTAGCGTGCTAGCTGCTTATTTCATCTTTAAACCGAATAAAAAAGTGCCTTCAAATGCGGCGCTTGAAAATAAACACCCGTAATTTCTCCCGCTGAAAAGCGGGTTTTTTTATTTTATTCACCTATTTTGATGTCCGCACTTATACTGTATCAAATTGTATTTAAGTGAGGATTAGTCAACATGAACCTAGAAAAATTTGTTGACGAGCTTCCAATTCCAGAAGTCGCGAAGCCCGTCAAAAAGAACCCAAGACAAACGTATTATGAAATTGCTATGGAGGAGGTATTCTTAAAAGTTCATAGAGACCTGCCCCCAACCAAGCTATGGACCTATAATGGCAGCTTGCCTGGTCCAACCATTAAAGCCAATCGAAATGAAAAGGTCAAAGTGAAATGGATGAACAAATTGCCATTGAAACATTTTCTGCCTGTCGATCACACCATTCACCATGGGCATCACGATGAACCAGAGGTCAAAACAGTCGTTCATCTGCATGGCGGCGTCACACCAGCAAGCAGTGACGGCTACCCAGAGGCCTGGTTTTCACGGGATTTTGAAGCAACCGGCCCTTTTTTTGAAAGAGAGACTTACGTCTACCCAAATCATCAGCAAGCCTGCACATTGTGGTATCACGATCATGCAATGGCACTAACACGACTAAATGTGTATGCCGGTTTAGCTGGGTTTTATTTGATCTCAGATGCATTTGAAAAGTCCTTAGAGCTGCCGAAAGATGACTATGACATTCCTTTAATGATTATGGACCGGACGTTTCAGGAGGATGGCTCACTGTTTTATCCTAGCAGACCAAACAACACGCCAGAGGACAGTGACATACCAGACCCATCCATCGTGCCCTTTTTTTGCGGAGAAACAATTTTAGTCAATGGAAAAGTATGGCCGTATTTAGAAGTAGAGCCGCGAAAATACCGTTTTCGTATTTTGAATGCGTCCAATACTAGAACTTATGAGCTGCATCTAGATAATGACGCTACAATCTTGCAAATTGGTTCCGATGGGGGCTTTTTACCAAGACCCGTTCGCCATCAATCCTTTAGCATCGCACCTGCTGAGCGTTTCGATGTCATCATCGATTTTTCAGCCTATGAAAACAAAACAATCACTCTCAAAAATACAGCCGGCTGCGGACAGGATGTGAATCCTGAAACAGATGCGAACATTATGCAATTCAAAGTCACACGTCCACTAAAAGGGAGAGTACCTAAAACATTACGTCCGATTTTCAAACCGCTGCCACCGCTTCGGCCAAGTCAAGCTGATAGAGAGCGTACACTCACGCTTACCGGCACACAGGATAAATACGGCCGCCCTATCCTATTGCTCGATAACCAATTTTGGAATGACCCTGTCACGGAAAATCCTCGTCTTGGCAGTCTAGAGGTTTGGTCCATCGTCAATCCAACCAGGGGCACACACCCTATTCATTTGCACCTTGTTCAATTTAGGGTTTTAGACAGAAGGCCATTTGATACAGAAGTCTATCAATCGACAGGAGAAATCGTGTATACAGGACCAAACGAGGCGCCTCCTTTACATGAACAAGGCTACAAGGACACCATTCAGGCGCATGCAGGTGAAGTCATTCGGATTGTTGCTCGATTTGTTCCATACAGCGGCCGATATGTATGGCATTGTCATATTTTAGAACATGAAGATTATGACATGATGAGGCCGATGGATATCATTCAGTAAAAATGAAACCACTCTTCCGCTAAATGCGTAGAACTTGTATGAAAACGCTGATCACAAAGGGGCTAACAAACGATCCGTTCATTAGCCCTTTTATGATCCATTTCAAAATGGAAAAATAAATCGCATGAATCATTCTTTTAAGGAGCATTCCATACTTAAAAAGTTGACGCAGCAAACCGATAATACTACTATATACCCATTACATCTATCAAAAGGCACATATGCCATAATGAACGAACAAATGGAAAATTGCGAAAAAAAACGGAGGAGTTCAATTTGAATGAAGAAAAAGAGACTTGCCAGGTCAAACAAGAAACAGCGGCAGGTAACAGAGAGAAGCTTTCAATTCATGAGAACGAGAGCATTCGGTCAAACATTGAACAACTAACCATTGAACTCAGTGAACAAAAAGAATTCAACCACTTCATATTAGATGAAAAACAAAAGGCCATCAGCACATTATCTTCCCTCATCACAAAAGGCAATTGTGATGAAGACTTAAAGACTCATTTTGAACAAGCATTACATATCGGACTTTCTGTCATAGAGATTATGGAGATTATTAAACACTGTACAAAGGTTGCTGGCTTCCCTCACTCCATTAATGCCCTGTTTATCTTTCAAAACTTATTAGATGAAAACAAATAAAACAGAGAAAACGAGATGTCATCAGTCCTCTCGTTTTTTTATGTTCACTCATATTACTCTTTTTCTTTTCCTCTGTCACATAAGCAAAATAAGAAAATAGCACTCGTATCACTGCTTAAAAACTGATTTTCCTTCTATAAATCCACCATTTCTCCAGCATTTCAAGTGACAAAATAAAAAAACGTCCAGTTATATAAATAACTGAACGTTTCCTTTATCGATTGACAGTGAAATTGTTAACGATTCCGCCATCCTTCTCCCAAGCGGCTTCCACTGTTTTCTTCTTCATATTGTATTCAAAAATCGTTCTTACCTTCGCCTTTCGTCCGGTGTCATCCTTTAATTCTTTTGCGTTCTTTGCAACACCTAAGAAATAAACAGACGACCCGTCCGTAGAAAATTGCGGCTGTGCAGCACTTAAAATATGAACATCCTGGCTGTTTTTAACGAGTGTCGTCGTTTTTCCTGTTTCTACATCAAGCAACTTAATCGAGGATATTTCTTTTTCTTTACGAACCTTTACTTCTGTATAAATCAATTTCTTATGATCTGGAGAAAATGAAATATCATTGATCGTTTGTGAGATACGTGCAATGCGTTTCCCCTTCTCACCTGTTTGAAGGGTGATCTTCATGGTTGTTGGTTCAGGATCTCTGCCCTTTTCATTTGCTTCATCGGTTTTTTGATAATCTTCTTTTAAAGAATAATGCTGGATCGCCAAATCATTTGAAGTAGGATCATATGCAAAAGAACTCACCGTATCATCCTTGCTTTTTTCCGGATACAGCTCCTTCATTTTGTGTGTTTTCAAATCAAAAGATGCGACATAAAATTGCTCTCCAGAATCCTTATTATACCTTAGAAATAACTTCTTTCCGTCACCAGACAGTCTCATACTGTCGATGGAATCATCACTCGTAAACAGCGTTTTTTCCTCGTCAGATTTCACATTTAATTCCCGAATACTCACCTTTTGCGTGTCTTCATCCGTATACGTGTAATATAAAACCTGTTTCGTAGAATCATAAGCAATCGAAGGATATGCTGTCAGTTTCTCCGTATGAAGCGCCCGATCATGCAAGTAATAAGTATTGTTTAACTTTTGATCTGTAAATGAAACGAGCAATTCGTCTTTTGCATCTTGATTTGTTTTGACTTTCCCTGTATGTTTCGCCTCTTGCCCAGGCTTCATCATGAAGAAAATAACTGCCGCAATCACTGCGACGCCAATGACTGTGATGATCCACCATGTTGATTTTTTCATTGCCTTTCAGACCCTCTCTACAAGAAAAGAAGCCAGAAAATGAACTTTTCCCGCTTCTTTGCATGCCTATGTATTAATAAGTGTAATGCCCTTTTACGACACCTTTACTTGTTTTATACCCAAGTGCTTTGAATGCTTTTGGACTTACGTCTAATACAGCATTTGGCATTCTGCCTACATCATATTTATATACTGTAATCACTTTATGTGGTTTCGCTTTTGTTGTCACTCTTAGTTTTGTACCTTTTTTCGGTACGTCAAAGCCCATTTTAGTTGCTGCATCCCAATGACCGAGTTTTTTTCCATCTGCGCCTTTTTTACCGACACCATTATACCAAGTAATATTGCCGCTTACTTTTTTTGCACTTGCTCCATGTGAGAAACTGAATGCTAAAAATAAACTAGCTACTGTTACGATTGTCGTGATAAGCTTTTTATTCATTAAGAAATCCTCCGTTTTTGGTTTCTGCACTCATTATACATGAAGATGAACCCAGTTATTTTACAGACACATTACAATTCAAATACAAGTTGACCACTTTATGACCGATTAAGTTCATTAATACTACCAAAAACAGTCAGAACATTGTAAGCAGCCCCCCTCCTTCATTTTATATAATGAAAGTGAATCAAATTTAAGGAGGAATTTTCATGAAAAAGTGGTTCATCGTTTTGAGTGTAAGTTTAACCTTCGTTTTGATGCTATCAAGTATCCCAGCCTCTGCGGCTAGTCCTCGTCACGGCGCCATTGTGACACAAACGGATGAAGCCAAATGGTCAGGTATCTCTGCTGATATTGTCCTGCCGAAAACAGCCACCATTAAAAACGGTTATGCTGATTGGTATCTCGGTCTCGGCTCTGCCGTTGTAGAGAGCGGTATTTCAAAAACGGCTTCTGGCTACAAAGTTTTTCTAGGCAGCGGCTCACAAGGCGGCAGTAAATACTGGAACAGCGAATACGATTCAAGTATTAAAGATGGTGCACGTGTCAACTTAAAGCTCATCAACAATGGTGATGGTACAGTGTCACTATACGTCAATGGGAAACTGCGCTATAAGCAGCCTGTTTACAACCCTAGCCGCCTGAAAAACCTTGATGTTGTCAAAATGGTACACGGCGTACAGGATAATGGAACAAACAGCTATTCACAAGCAAGCTTTTCGAATGTACAGCTTCGTGCAAATACATCAGGAAGCGTCTATAAAAAATGGGATGGGTCAATCAAATCATCGCTTTTACGTAAAAATTTAGAATCTGGTGCCGCGGCTCCTAAATTCACCGTCATCTCTTCTATTCCATTAAGTACAAGCCTTTCAGCACAATAAGAAATAAAGCACCCGATAGAGGGTGCTTTTTATTGTTCACAGCTTATCAACACTTCTCTTTTAATCAAAACAAAGATTCGTGGTAACATAAACATACATCATTCGAAGAAAAAAGGAGAACGAACGTGAAAAAAAGTCTACTTGTTTTCATGAGTCTAGTTGCAAGTCTCTCCATTCTAGCAGCTTGCTCGAATACGACAAAAGAACAAAAACCAGAAACTAAAGCCCTTCCAACAATTAATGAGCGCATTCAAAAAGAAACAAAAGAAGTAATGGAGCAATCTAAACTCATCAAAGACACTGACATCACCGTTGATCAAAAGAAAAAAATCATTTCTTTAAACGTAACGGCTTCCTCTGATACCAATAGTGATTACGCTGAAGTCATCGGTTTAAACTTTGCCAAAACGCTGGCCATTGGAGCATCAACTGAAAAAGAAAACAATCTTCATAAACCGGAAAATGACAGCCTCGGCGCCCTCTATTCCTTTTATGACCTAAACATCACCGTGAAACAAGAAAACGGCAAAGTGCTCGCAAAGGGAACGAAAAAAACAAATGAAACAAAAATCACTTGGGAAAGAGCCTAATAACTGGACAAGAAAATCCTTTATGGATTTTCTTCTTTTTTTTAACAAAACTATTAACTTTATGAAAAGAATGCCGATTAGTAAGATTGTGTTGGTTCTTAAGTACCAATAATTCTTATTTACATATCGGAGGAAAGTATTATGAAAAGAACGACAGAATTTGTTTTAGGTTTAATTGGAGGTATTTTCGGATTTTTCGGCGCAATGTTCGCTCTTGCTTTCGGAGGAATCGATGCGGCATTTAGTGATTCAGGCACAAGTGAAATTACGGGGTTAGGCTGGGCAGCAATGCTTTTCTCTATTCTTGCCATTGTCGCATCTGTCATCGTAAAGAAAAAAGCAAAGCTTGGCGGAATTTTATTATTAGTATCTGCTGTGGGTGGCATTATTTCTATTTCTATGTTCTTCATCCTACCAGCTGTATTAATCATCATTGCAGGCTGCATGGGCGTGTTTAGAAAAGAGCCTGTTAAAACAGCACCTGCTGAATAATGTTCACGTCTCAAAGCTTGTAGAGAAACACTCTACAAGCTTTTTTTAATGTTCATCTCTGTTAAATCGTCTCTCATAACATCTACCAGTGCCTGAATATCTGAGTGAGCCCTTGATGCTAATCGTACCAGCAAATCCTCTAAACACTCATACAAATGATGATCTCTCATTATATACTCCTCATATAACGGAATGACAAAGAAATAGAGCAAATCAGCGAATTCAAGTACAGCGTCATCTTCATCCTCATCGTCTAACGCCTCTCCAACACTTTGAATCAACCAATTCAAATCTTCTTTCTTTTCAATCGGAACATACATCAGCTGATGAATATAGTCTGTATCCTTCGCTTGTAAAATCCGCTCAGCTGTTTCTTTTGATAGCGCACCAATCTCTGTAGAAGAAATATTCACAACCGCTAATTCATCCTCTGATCTTACTTGATTCATTTGCAGCATGTTTTGGTCCATCTCGACTCACTCCCCATTCTCAGATACCTTTATTATAAGGAATTGATCTGATTTTTTATGGAAATAGTGGATTTTTTTATGTAATTTTAAAGAAAATGTGACAGTATGATCGTTGGTATCTCAAAACAAAAAAAGCACTCTTGATCTTAAGAGCGCTTTTTCATTCTGCCGCAAATATTTCTTTCATCGCCTCAGCCATTTCCACTTCACCCTCTGCTTCGAGCTGTTCAATGATACGGGCATAATCCCTTTCGTGGCGATTTTGACTTAATTTAAAAGCAGCCTGAACTTCATCTATGATGATTTTAAAGCCTATGATACCCTTCATTTGCTTCTCTAACAGTTCCTCAGACAACGTTTCCCATAACATTAGGAAAGCGTACACCTCTGATTGAACAAATCCAAGTTTTTGATAGAAAGCAATGACTGTTCTATTGTGCTCCCACATCCCAAGCCAAACATCAAGTGGTGTACTTTCGTGATCTCAATGGCTTGATCGATTAAATTTTGGCTTAATTCTTGCTTTTGAAAGGACTGTCTGATATAAATGTGTTCAATTTATAACGCTTTACTGCCCATCTCTTCTGATTGAGCATCATTCATATTGGTCTAAAAAAATGTTGCAACAAACCCCCACTCTTTTGAAAGTGGGGGTTTAACTTGTTCTTTAATTATCACGCTTTTTCGATCCAAACAATCCGAATACGATTGCCAGTGCAGTAATAATCGCCACCCAAGTAGTCAAACCCATATGATCACCGCTTTTTTTTAAAAAATAGGAATTGTGTTCATAACATCTCTTATTAAAGGTTTTTACCAGTTGTGATAAAAGTGGAACTCTCTACACTACTCTCATTAATTATGATTCAAAAATATTTGTAAGTCACTAAAACCTTTGTTTTGTATCTTTTCAATAAAGAGTTCAATACGTCTATTTTTCTGAATCTCATTTTCCATACAGTAATCGAGAAAACCTATTAACACTTCCCTTGTTATCATAATCCCCTCAATTTCTTTATTTACTAGTTTACTACTAAGAGTTGTAATAGATTTAAGTTTTTTGTCTCCTGATAACTTACCCGATGTGACATATCCATAAAAAGATAATTGCTTCCCTTCATATTGAAGATAATTTGGAATATATTCTGAAGCCATATAATTGGCTAGATTCTGCGAAAGTGCAAAACCGTTTGAATAATACTTTGTATCGATAATACCGCATTTACCCTCATATTTTAGCAAAATTTCTATCTCTGTCTTTTTTCCGTTGACTTTTGGCTGATATACGGCTTCAAATCCGATTGCTTCAAAGATTTTCAGTGTTTCTTTTTCAAATTCTGCTGGTGTTAGTTCACCAAGGTATTTCTCTACAAACTCTTCAGGTATACTTGCTATTTTATATGTTTCAGAACGAAGCCTATCTACAGCTTTCTCAGCTTCATTTGGCCCTATAGCTGGAATAAAATACGAAAGCAGTTCTTCACGTACCAATTCAGATGCATTTGGAATACTATTTAGAACAGATTGAATTTTCCTCTGCATCTTGATATTGTTACTCGCAGGTTTCTCATCCCCAAAATCGCTCACTTTATAACTATCTACATCAAGTCCATTATTTTGTGCCATACGTTCAATTGAAATTAGATATCGTGTGTTATAAGGATAGCGGCTATCATAATAATTTAGAATATTCTGCGCTTCTCTCGCTAATGCAGGATCAGTCTTCAATAATGCCTCTCCACGCTGATACTCGACAAGTGCAGTGTACTCGCATAAAAGCATAAACGTATGGGCCACATCAGAGTGAGCCTGGTAATAATCACGTGCTGCTTTGTCATTTCGATCGCGATGGTCATATTCGACAGCAATCTTTTGCTTCATCACCTTCTGTTCATCCTCACAGGCATTACGATAAGCAATAATCTTTTGAGCAACCTCTTCTAGTTGACTATCCTGCTGTGCCGTCAGAACAAAATAGGTGATTTCTTCTTTTGTCACCCGGTAATTTAAATCAGCTCGCTGCACAAGTTTTACCAAAAATCTAGCAGGCCGGATGCGGAAGCCCTGATCGAATTTGGGACGAAAGCCAGCTTCCATAAAGTAAGCGTTTGGAATCTGAAGTGTTAATATCTGCTTTTTTACGTTCTCATATTCTTTTATTCCATTAATCAATGCCTGTCCTGCTTTAGTTGGTTTAACTAGACCATCACTATTTATATAGCAGTAGGCAAAAGTCTTTAACATAGCACACCAAGTACGGCCTCCTGATCCTTCAGCACTAATATTGTTCCTCTTTAATCCTTTAGATACCAAAACAGCCTCATAGTGTTTATGTAATTCTCTATTTCCCTGCCATTTCACAGTAAAATTTTGCGTTGCATCAGCCAATGCTTTAATGGCATCCGCATGAAATTGCGGGTCTCTTTCTGGTCTTGTAATAAACCATACTTTTCGTTCTGCCAATTTTTAATCCTCCTTACAAATTCCATTTGTCATGCACTTAGAATATCTGTTCAGCTTTTAAAGTTTTTATATCTATAACATTGACACCCCTTCAAAAGATAACACCTTCATGCAAAACTAAATGCTTTTTTTGCCCACACAGCTAAACCTAGTATATCTAATTTTAATACTTTTCAAGAAGGATTTATATGGAAACAATATGTCAATCAATTTAATTGAAAATGTTTTTACTATCAATGAAAGAAAGGGCACTGTAATATGTGAAAAAAACACTAGCGCTATCATCCTCGACGACTAAATTATTGCCTCAAACTAGGTTTAAATTTTTCTTTTAGATTAGTCAGTAGATATCTAATGTTGCTTAATCATAGTAAAAAATCTCTAATTTTATATAAAGCAATTCTTAAGACTTTATTTTTTTTCTAAAACGTGTAAAATAAATAGCGTATCAGTATGCAAGAACGTACTTTCGTAATAACGTTGATTATATAAAAATATGAGAAGAGGTTTTGTTATGATTTTTAAAAAGGGCGAACTCTTTAATGGACCCGGCGGCCTCAGTCTTGGCGCTAAATTGGCAGGATTTACACATCCAAAAACGGGCAAAGAATGGCGTATAGAGCATGTTTGGGCAAATGACTATGATCCAAATGCGTGCAGCACATTTCGTTACAATATTTGCGGTGATTTAGAAGATCAATCTGTCTTTTGCGGACCAGTTGAGCAGCTTCCTATTGGCGATAAAACAGTTCTAGAGGAAATTGATTGTTTCGCGTTTGGATTCCCCTGCAACGATTACAGCAATGTTGGTGAAAAGCAGGGATTAAACGGTACATATGGTCCTCTTTATTCATACGGGGTAAAAGTGCTGGAAGAATACCAGCCGAAATTCTTTGTAGCAGAGAATGTTGGTGGACTTCAAAGCGCTAACGAAGGAAAAGCATTCATCAAAATCTTAACAGAGCTTGAGGATTGCGGATACAAATTAACACCTCACCTGTACAAATTTGAAGAATACGGTGTCCCACAGGCACGCCATCGTATTATCATTGTTGGCATCAGAAATGACTGGGCTGCAAAAGGTGTAGAGTTCAGAGTACCGGCACCGATTACACTAGCCTCTACAGACTATGTTACATCTAAGCAGGCAATTACTGAGCCGCCGATTCCTGAAGATGCACCAAATCATGAAATACCTAAACACACTAAGAAAGTACAGGAAATGCTGAGCTACATTCCGCCCGGCGAAAATGCCTGGTATGCTGGAATTCCAGAAGACCTTCAGCTTAATGTAAAGGGAGCACGCCTAAGTTCAATTTACAAACGTCTAGACCCTGATCGGCCGGCTTATACAGTGACTGGCAGCGGCGGCGGCGGAACTCATATGTATCATTGGCAAGAGCTTCGAGCGCTTACAAATCGGGAACGTGCCCGCCTGCAGACATTTCCAGATGACTTTGTATTTCAGGGAAGCAAAGAAGCAGTCAGAAAGCAGATTGGCATGGCAGTACCAGTTAAGGGAGCGAAGATTGTATTTGAAGCCATTTTGAAATCATTTGCTAAGATAGATTATGAATGGATAGAGCCCGCGAAAAAGCTGCAGCTTGAAAATTTACGCGGACAGAGAAAGGGTACAATTGATGAAGTAGAGAATTCACAAGAAAAACCGATTGGAAAATTAGATAACCAAATAGAACTGAATATATAACACAAAAAAGACGGCACCGATACTAAGGTTCCGTCTTTTGAGCTTGCCTTATAAAGGCTTCAATTTCTCCGACTGTTTTATCGAAATTCTCCTTAAATTCATGTTCCCAGATCCGCTTATAATTCCATCCGCGTACCTTATAATAATCCCTTACCTCTTCATCTCGTTCCCTGTTCCGTTTGAGTTTTTTATCCCAGTATTCCTGATTGCTTTTTGGACGATTTCCATGTATTTCACAGCCATGCCAAAAACACGAATCGATGAAAATGACAATCTTATATTTTTTTATGGAGATATCCGGTTTACCAAAAAGAGTCCGATCGTTTTTACGAAAACGTATACCTCTGCGCCAAATTTCTTTAGAAATTCGATTTTCTAATTTTGACTGAGAACGAATTGCCTGCATATTTTTCCGACGCTGCTTCGGAGTTAAGTTATCTGTCACTCTAACACCTCTTTTATATTGGAGTTAAAGTTTAAACCATTCGCTCAAATTAAAAATAACACCTGTTTTTAATATATTATTGAAGATAACAAAAACCCCTATATTTCAAGGGGTTTTCGAGGGTGTTACATCATTCCGCCCATTCCACCCATGCCGCCCATATCTGGCATTCCGCCGCCTGAGCCGCCTTCTTCTGGTTTGTCAGCAACGACTGCTTCAGTTGTTAGAAGCATTGCTGCAACAGAAGCTGCGTTTTGAAGTGCAGAGCGAGTTACTTTTGTTGGGTCAACGATTCCTTTTTCGATCATGTTTACCCATTCGTTTGTTGCTGCGTTGAAGCCTACGCCAATTTCTTCGTTTTTCAAGCGCTCAACGATAACGGATCCTTCAAGACCTGCGTTGTGAGCGATTTGACGAATTGGCTCTTCAAGAGAACGTAGAACGATGTTTACACCTGTTTGAACGTCACCATCAGCTTCAATTGAAGCGACTTTGTTGTATACATTCACAAGTGCTGTACCACCACCAGATACGATACCTTCTTCAACTGCTGCGCGAGTTGAGTTCAGTGCATCCTCGATGCGTAGTTTACGCTCTTTTAGTTCTGTTTCAGTTGCAGCACCAACTTTGATGACAGCGACGCCGCCAGCTAGTTTTGCAAGACGTTCTTGTAATTTTTCTTTATCGAATTCAGAAGTTGTTTCTTCTACTTGTGCACGGATTTGGTTCACACGTGCTGAGATTTGAGCAGAATCTCCTGAGCCCTCTACGATTGTTGTGTTTTCTTTTGTCACAACGACTTTAGAAGCGCGGCCAAGCTGACCGATTTCAGTTGATTTCAGGTCAAGTCCTAAGTCTTCTGTGATTAATTCTCCGCCAGTTAGAACAGAGATGTCTTCAAGCATTGCTTTACGACGATCACCGAATCCAGGTGCTTTTACTGCTACTGCGTTGAATGTACCACGAAGTTTGTTCACAACAAGAGTTGCAAGTGCTTCGCCTTCTACATCTTCAGCAATAAGCAATAATGGTTTTCCTTGTTGTACAACTTGCTCAAGTACAGGAAGGATTTCTTGAATGTTTGTGATTTTTTTATCAGTGATTAAGATGTAAGGATTTTCAAGAACTGCTTCCATCTTATCAGAATCCGTCACCATGTATGGTGAAGCATATCCGCGATCAAATTGCATACCTTCAACCACTTCAAGCTCAGTTGTGAATCCTTTAGATTCTTCAATTGTGATGACACCGTCGTTACCTACGCGTTCCATCGCTTCAGCGATTAGGCTGCCGACTTCCTCGTCTGCTGCAGAAATAGCCGCAACTTGAGCAATTGATTCTTTACCTTCGATTGGTTTAGAAATCTCGTGCAAGCCTTCAAGTGCTACTTTCACTGCTTCTTCGATCCCTTTACGAACGCCAACAGGGTTTGCACCAGCTGTTACGTTTTTAAGACCTTCACGGATCATCGCTTGAGCTAGAACTGTTGCAGTCGTTGTACCGTCACCAGCTACGTCGTTTGTTTTGCTTGCAACTTCAGCCACAAGTTTTGCACCCATGTTTTCAAATGCATCTTCTAATTCGATTTCTTTTGCAATCGTTACACCATCATTTGTGATAAGTGGAGAACCGAATTTTTTCTCAAGAACCACGTTACGTCCTTTAGGTCCTAAAGTTACTTTTACAGCATCTGCAAGTGCATCTACACCACGTAACATTGCGCGACGTGCTTCTTCACTGAACTTAATATCTTTTGCCATAATAACGAAACCTCCTCAGTCTTTTTAAAAATTTATCTCAATGTTTTTTATGTGATTAACCAATAACAGCTAAAATGTCGCTCTCACGAAGGATTAAATATTCTTTTCCTTCATATTTCACTTCAGTGCCTGCATATTTTGAGAAGATAATGCGGTCGCCTGTGCTTACTTCTAACGCAACGCGCTCACCACTTTCAAGTACACGCCCTGAACCTGCTGCAACAATTTTACCTTCTTGCGGTTTTTCTTTTGCAGAATCCGGTAACACAATACCGCTAGCGGTTTTTTCCTCAGATTCAACGAGTTCAATGATTACGCGATCGCCTAATGGCTTTAACATAAGAAACAACCTCCTCAATTTTTATATGTAGTCTTTTTTAGCACTCATCACCAGTGAGTGCTAACACATTTATTATAATAAAGAATGTCTTCTGCAATTTCAAGTGAAAACCTTTAAAAATTTTTACGCTTTCAAGATCTTTTTTGATCTCAGATTCTTTCCTTTTCATCGAAAAAGAAGACTTGTGTTACAATAAATCTAGTTCTTTTAGTAAAGGGGTTTTCGTTACTTGAAAAAACAATATTGGTACATCATCTTAACGTATATATTGGTGCAGGTTTCTGCGATTCCTTATGTGTTCATCATGAAGTGGTTAGGTTACATTCAGACACCGATGACACAAGCAGAACTCTCTAAATTGTCAGGAACATGGACAATCATCAGCTTCTGTGTCGGACTAATCATTATTCTGCTCATCCTTCGGACTGTGCCAAAAGCTTCACTTCGAAATGAAGCACCGGTTTCAGTCGGCGCGGCAATCGCTTGGATCATTGGCGGTTTCTTTCTTTCCCTCTTAGCACAATCAATTGCGGGGGCGATTGAACAATATGCATTTGGCATTGGACGAGAATCTGAAAATACCCAAAACATTTTATCCATTATGGATGCAGTTCCATGGCTTGTGATCGTCATCGCCCTGATTGGACCGATATTAGAGGAAATCATTTTTCGAAAAATCATCTTTGGTGTGGTTTATGAAAAAACGAATTTTTTCATTGGAGCACTTGTCAGTTCAGTGGTTTTCGCTGCTGTACACTATGATTTTCCCCATATCTTGCTCTATACCGCAATGGGCTTTACCTTTGCCTTTTTATATGCGAAAACAAAACGAATCATTGTTCCAATCGGCGCTCATATGCTGATGAACTCGCTCGTCATTCTTGTGCAGATTGAGCCTGTAAGAAAAATGATTGAAGAACAATCTCAAACCATGCAAATGATTATTGGAGGCTTTTTCTCATGAGAAACCCAGTCGTATGGGGCATCATTTATTTTGCCGTAGGTGTGGCTTTCACCTATATGGCCATTCAAAACCCAGGTGACATGTGGTCATTTTACAGCATTTTGCTGATGGTGTTTGCGGCCTATAATATCAATATCGCGCTTAAAATGTTTGCCTTCTCTGTCAAACTCAAAAAACAGCAGCAAAAATAAATCAAAAACCATTTTCCGCGGTTGGAAAATGGTTTTTTTATGGAGGATGTATCTTCATGGAACATGAAAAACTTCGTATCTTCAATGATCAGCATGAAATGATGGGAGCTGCCGCTCGTTCAGATGTCCACACCCAAGGTCTTTGGCATGAAACATTTCATTTCTGGCTTCTTAAAAAGGAACATGGCACCATGTATCTCTATTTTCAGCTTAGAAGTCCCGCAAAAAAGGATTTCCCTTCTCTTTTTGATATCACAGCAGCAGGCCACCTTCTTGCAGATGAACAGCCTTCTGATGGCTTAAGAGAGGTAGAAGAAGAGCTTGGTCTTTCTATCCCTTTTGAGGACCTCACCTTTGCAGGTGTCATACAGGATGAAATCCATATGCCTTCGTTCATCGACCGTGAATTCTGCCATGTGTACCTTTATATGAATCAAGAAGAGCACATGGAAGTTCATCTACAGAAAGAAGAAGTCGCTGGTCTGTACAGAGCAAAGCTGCTTGATGCACAGCAGCTATTAACAGGAGCATGCGAAAAAATTCGAATCAATGGCTTTAAAGTTGATGCAAACGGAGAACGACATGAGGAAAGTTTTGAAGTAGGTGTTCATGATTTTGTCCCGCATGAGCCCGCCTATTATGAGCACCTCTTTCATGCGATCAATCAATTTCTTTCACAATAGAAAAAGCATCGTGATCCCTCATTGGATCATGATGCCTTTTTATGAGACATAATGACTTTCTTTCTCCTCTGTTTGCTGCATTTTACGATAGGTCACTCTCGAAATAACAATACTCACTTCGTACAATACGAGCATCGGCAAAGTAACCATGAGGTGGGAAACGATCTCTGGCGGTGTAATGAGTGCGGCAATGACAAGGAGGACAAAATAGGCATACTTCCGTATTTTTGATAAAAACATCGGTGTGATGATGCCAAGTCTTGTGAGAAACATCAACACAACGGGCATCTGAAACAAAAAGCCAAATGGAAGTGTTAACTGCATCAGAAATGTAAAATACTCATGAATCCCAATGACTTGCTCTACATTTAAATCATTCGACATCCGTATCATAAAATCAACGACAAACGGAAACAAAATAAAATAAGAGAAAGCCACACCGCTCAAAAATAACAGCAGTGCAATCGGAATATAAGCAAGTGTCACCTTTCTTTCTTTATCATATAAGCCAGGGCTCACAAACGCCCATAGCTGATATAAAATAACGGGACACGTCAAAACCAAAGCAATGACAAATGCGAACTGCATAAACACGTACAGAGGATCTGTAAGCTTAAATGCGTTCAGCGTGAGTGTTGCCGCTTCATCGGTATTTTGTAAATACACAATGACCGGCTTAGCGAGAAAAAAACCAGCCACCATAAAGGTGACAAAAAACATCGCAATGACCACTAAACGTTTTCGCAGTTCCACAATATGCTCCATAAGCGGCATATCTTTGACATTCATGAAGCTCATCCTATTCTACTGATCTTCTTTTTTCTTTTTTTCTTCCTGATCATCAGCTAAGCCTTTTGTGGCATTTTTGAATTCACGTAATGTATCTCCTGCTGCTCTTCCTAATTCAGGAAGCTTTTTCGGCCCAAAAATAATGAGCGCTACAATCGCAATCAGAATCAAACTCCCAGGACCGATCGGACCCATTTGCTCCACCCCCTTTACCCCTTTTCGTCAATCCTCCTGCGTAACAGAATAATGCTTTAAGAAATACACAAGAGACTGAAGTTCAACCGCCAAATCTATATGATGAATTCGAATGTGTTCCGGCACATTCAATCGAGCCGGCGTAAAGTTAAGGATTCCTTTGATGCCAAGGGCAATCAAACGATCTGTAATGGATTGAGCTGCTACGGCAGGTACTGTCAAAATCGCAACAGGGATATCTCCTACCTCTTGAACATGCTCTTCAAGCTTATCCAAATCATAGACAGGCACGCCGCCTATCTCACTTCCTATTTTACTCTCATTGACGTCAAAAGCCATTGAAATTTTTGTATTATTATTTTTTATGAAATTATAGTGTAAAAAAGCAGTTCCTAAATTCCCGACACCGATGAGCATGACATTGGTCATTTCATCTTGGTCAAGGGTCTTTCTGAAGAAGGTCAAGAGATAATCGACATTATAGCCATACCCTTTCTTCCCAAGTGCACCAAAGTACGAAAAATCTCGGCGAATGGTGGCAGAATCCACTTTGACTGCATCACTAAGCTCTGCCGATGACACCCTTTGTTTTCCTGATGCATGCAGATTTTTTAAAAAACGGTAATATAGCGGCAAACGTTTGGCTGTCGCTTGTGGAATTTTTGACTGATCTATATTCATATAAGGTCCTCCAACTTAAATATCAGATGCTCTGTGAAAATCACCATTTTTCCCGCCTGTCTTTTCAATTAGATAGGTAGGACCGATGATCATGCCTTTATCAATCGCTTTGCACATGTCGTAAACGGTCAGTGCACATACTGAAGCAGAAGTGAGCGCTTCCATCTCCACACCCGTACTTCCTTTTGTTTTTACCTGTACTTGTATGTTCAGGATGTGCGCATTTCCGTCTTCCTCCCAATTAAAGGAGATATCCACGCCTTTTAGTGCAAGCGGATGACACATTGGAATGATGGTAGATGTTTGCTTTGCTGCCATGATGCCAGCAACCTGTGCGACAGACAGCACATCCCCTTTTCCAATTTCACGCTGCTCTATTTTATGAAACACTTCTTTTATCATACGAACACTTGAAACAGCTACGGCGGTTCTCACTGTAGACGATTTGTCACTAATGTCGACCATCTTTGCTCTTCCCTGTTCGTTAAAGTGGCTAAATTGACTCATCTTTCAACGCTCCCTCACTCAAATGATACACTATTTTTTCCTATCTGTCTTTCATTTGAATATGGCGATTGTATGTAACATTTGCCGGTTTACTGCTGATAAGCTACACTTAACATATTATAGCAGAGGTGAAGTTACATGATGATTCTACAAGTGAATCAGCTGTCCAAATCGTTTGGCGCTGATACCGTTTTAACGAATATAAAATTGGAAGTCAAAGCAAGGGATCGAATTGCCATTGTAGGTCGAAACGGCGCAGGCAAATCCACGCTTTTGAAAATCATTGCCGGTCAAATGTCTTACGAGCAAGGTGAGATCATCAAACCAAAAGACCTATCGATCGGCTATTTAGCACAGCACACCGATGTGACGTCTACACGTACGTTAAAAGACGAATTATTATCGGTTTTTGATCATTTAAAAGAGATGGAACAAGAGATGAGAACCATTGAGGAGAAAATGGCTTCCTCCACAGGTTCTGAGCTGGATGCCCTTATGAAAACCTATGACAGGCTTCAGCAGGAATTTAAAGATCAAGGCGGCTATCAATATGAAGCAGATGTCCGCTCCATTCTTCATGGACTCGGCTTTAGTCATTTTGAAGATGAGACAACCGTCCAATCCTTAAGCGGCGGCCAGAAAACCCGTCTAGCGCTTGGAAAGCTCTTGTTAATGAAACCAGAACTCTTAATTCTGGATGAGCCGACCAACCATTTAGATATTGATACCTTATCATGGCTGGAGCAGTATTTGCAAAATTATACAGGCGCTATTCTTATCGTGTCCCATGACCGCTATTTCTTAGACAAAGTCGTAAACCACGTCTATGAAGTCTCAAGAACTTCAATGAAAAAGTTTGCAGGGAACTATAGTAAGTATCTTGAACTGAAAGCAGAGCAGCTCGAGCGTGATATGAAACTCTACGAAAAGCAGCAAGAAGAGATCTCAAAGCTTCAGGATTTCGTGGATCGCAACCTGGCAAGAGCTTCAACCACAAAGCGCGCTCAAAGCAGACGCAAGCAGCTCGAACGGATGGATCGTTTAGATAAGCCTTTAGGAGATGAAAAATCCGCAAACTTTCATTTTGATATTACGAGACAAAGCGGCAATGATGTTTTGAAGGTACATGATCTCGATATTAGTTATGATGAAAAAACACCGCTCCTATCCTCTCTTTCTTTTCAGATTAAACGCGAGGATAGTGTGGCACTCATTGGTCCTAACGGGATCGGGAAATCAACCCTTTTAAAGACGTTAACGAACACATTAACACCCGTAAAAGGCGATATCACTTTTGGATCTCATGTCACGATTGGCTACTATGACCAAGAGCAAGCTAAACTGACATCTTCGAAAAAAGTGCTAAATGAACTTTGGGATGACTATCCTCATATGAATGAAAAAGAAATTCGGACATGTTTAGGAAACTTCCTCTTTTCCGGTGATGACGTTCTAAAGCCTGTCCATGCATTAAGCGGTGGAGAAAAAGCACGCCTTGCACTGGCAAAGCTGATGCTCCAAAAAGCCAATTTCCTTATTCTCGATGAGCCGACAAACCATCTTGACTTAGATAGTAAGGAAATTTTAGAGAATGCACTGATTGATTATCCAGGAACCATCTTATTTGTTTCGCATGATCGTTATTTTATCAATCGTCTCGCTACGAAAGTATTCGAGCTGTCGCCTACAGAAACAAGAGAATATCTCGGTGATTATGATTACTACCTTGAAAAGAAAAATGAACAACTAGAGCTGGAAGCACTTCAAGAAAATGAGCCGCTTAAAAAACAAGCTGCACAGCCAGCAGAAAAGGCAAAGCTTTCTTATGCGGAAGAAAAAGAACTGAAAAAGAAAGAAAGACAAAAGCAGCGCAGAATCGAAGAAATTGAAGAACGCATTGCTGTCGTCGAAGACAAACTTGGTGAAAATGAAGAGCTGCTATGTGATCCTGATATTTTTCAAGATCACGAGAAGGTCCAAGCCATTCAAACAGAAAATGATACGCTCAATCAAGAGCTGGAATCACTTTTTGCAGAGTGGGAAGAGCTGTCAGAATCTTAAAGAGTGCCCTAAAGGGTACTCTTTTTTCTTTCAATGAAAATTTATTATCCACAACGATACCCACAATAACTTCTTGATTATTCTTAAATACTTTGGACTTATCCACTTTATCCACAGAGTTTTAATCACATATCCACAAAAAAGATCGTATTTATACACATCCTCTTCAATTTAAAACAAAATTTTCTAACAATTGTGGATATATAACGTTTTCATGTGAATAAATCGCTTTCATAAAAAATAAAAACCCCTGTATATCCACAGGAGTTTTCATTCATATGAGATTAGCGGCAATCCTGGCTGGCCATTCATCGCCATATCGCCTCTTATTCCTTTTTCAAATGCAACGGTTCCAGCAGCAGCGATCATGGCTGCATTGTCTGTGCAAAGGGATAATGGCGGAATAATGACCTTCACGTCTGGCAGATTCGTGAATGCTGATGTTAAAGCTTCTCTTAGTCCTTTATTGGCAGCAACTCCTCCAGCTAGAACAACTTGCTTCGCACCATAGGCTTCAGCTGCTTTCAATGTTTTCCCAACAAGCACTTCAATGACGCTTGCTTGAAAACTTGCTGCCAAATCCTCTGGGGCAATCGTTTCTCCCTTTTGTGACGCATTGTGTAAGGTATTGATCACAGCTGATTTTAAACCACTAAAGCTAAAGTGATAGGATCCTTCTTCAAGCCATGCACGAGGAAGCTTAATTGTCGGTTCCCCTTCATGCGCTAACCGATCAATGTGAGGTCCGCCTGGGTACGGGAGACCCATCGTCCGGGCCACTTTATCGTACGCTTCTCCAGCTGCATCATCTAAAGTTTCTCCGATGACCTCAAAAGATCCATGCTCCTTCATTAAAACAAGCTCAGTATGCCCACCGGAGACAACAAGAGCTAAACATGGAAACTCCAATTCATCAACAAGCTGGTTTGCATAAATATGCCCTGCAATATGATGAACACCGACAAGAGGAATTTGATGGGCAAAGCTCAGTGCCTTTGCTGCATTGACACCAATCAGCAGGGCACCGACGAGGCCAGGTCCTTCTGTGACAGCAATCGCATCTAAATCCTTAAAAGTCATACCCGCCTGTGCCATCACTTCTTCTAATACGATGGTAACTTGCTCCACGTGATGCCTCGAAGCAATTTCGGGTACAACACCGCCAAATCGTTTATGACTGTCTATTTGCGAGGCAACCACATTTGCCACGATTTCTTTTCCATTTTTCACAATGGACGCAGCTGTTTCATCGCAGCTTGTTTCTATACCTAATATAAATCGATCTGTTTGTTCACTCATTTATATTCACCCACATGACTAATGCATCTTCTCCATTATCCGTATAATAATTCTTTCGAATAGAAGCTGGTCTGAAACCGAGCTTTTCATAGAGGGATTGTGCTGGTGTATTCGAAACCCGCACCTCTAAAGAAAGATGATCTGTCTTTTTTTCTTTGCAAAATTCCATGACATATCGAAGCAATGCTTCCCCGTATCCTTTTCCTCTATGCTCAGGGAGAATCGCAATGTTCGTAATTTGTGCATCGTCCATGACAATCCAGACCCCGCAATATCCAACAGGCTGCTTATCTTCTTCAATGAGAAAATAATGGCTGTATTGGTTATGAAGAATCTCATAGACAAACGATTCCTTTTTCCAGGGTGCTGTAAACGAATGCACTTCAATCGTATACACCTCTGGAATGTCTGCTACTGTCATTTGTCGAATCTCTGCTATGTTAAGATTATTTTTGTCCTTCAAGCCATTTCACTTCCGCTTCTGCCAAACGAATATAGTTAGGAACAAGCTGATGGACATCTTCAGCAGGACGATCTGCGCCTAAAAATGCAAGCACTGAAGGTCTTGGGTTATGAAATGTCCCCTCTGCCAGTACAGCCGTTTCTCCTAAAATGGAGCGAATGCTCTCTTCATGAAGGTGCACATCTTGTCCAAGAAATAGAACAGGCTTTCCTGTCTGCTTCAGTTCATGAAGCCAATCCGCGAGCAGGATATTTTGATCTGGTTCGACCTCTTTGATCTTACCTTTTTCAAACGTATATAGTCCGGTATAAACTTGTCCTCTTCTCGCATCAAATAGAGGTGAGATATACCCATCAAAATATTGGCCATTTGCCGCAAGTGTTTCTAAACTCGAAACAGCCGATATCGGGATAGACAGCGTCCACGCAAGTGTTTTTGCTATGGTGACCCCGATTCTGACGCCAGTGTAAGAACCAGGTCCTTTTGCCACAACGATTTTACTTAGTTCGCTTGGTGATACACCACATTCTTTCATCAATGCTTCAACAGTGGGCATCGCTCGGACGGAATGGTTCTTTTTTAAATACGTGATGCTCTCGCCAATTACAGTGAAATTTCTTACAAGAGCAATTCCTAGTGTATGGTTTGATGTATCAATGGCCAATATGGTCAAATTCTTTCATCTCCTTACAAAGGGTCTCATAACGCTCCCCTTTTGCATCAAACGTGAGATGCCGTTCTTCTTCACGTTCTGTTCTCAGCATTTCAATTTTTAAATAGGAAGAAGGCAATTGAGGTTCAATAAGATGTGCCCATTCAACCAAGCATACACCTTCACCCTCAAAATATTCTTCGAGTCCGATCTCTTCCTCCGCATCTTCCATGCGGTACACGTCCATATGATAAAGTGGCAGTCTGCCATCAGTATATTCTTTAATAATTGTAAAGGTAGGGCTGTTGACGATACGGGTAATTCCTAAGCCTTCCGCAAAACCTTTTGAAAAAGTGGTTTTGCCTGCGCCTAAATCTCCTTCTAATGTCAATACATCGCCTGGCATCACAAGTTTGGCCAAAGCAGCGGCAATTCGTTTCGTCTCATCCGCACCTTTTGTCGTCCATGTTAATTTCACCGTTGATGTCACCTCATTTCTTAAAATGATTATATCCTTTTTTCATTAACATTGTTTGTTGATCATTGTCTTTTAACATAACACTGGCTGCTTGATCATCTTTGACTTGTCCAATACGTGTGATCTGAATGCCTTCTTTTTGACATTGCGATTCAAAGCTTTCCCAATCAGATTCTGGTATTGTACCAGTTAAAACAAAGTCTTCTCCCCCAAATAACACCCATTCAAGCCAGTCTTTGCGCAGGATCGGTAAATCTGGATGAATTGGAAGCTTATCAGCTTCTATCTCGATCATCACACAGCTCGCTTCGGCTATCTCATTTAACTCACTCGCTAATCCATCACTCACATCATTCAAGGTGACCCGCGGGAAACTTGAACAAATGTGTCCAGCAGCAATATGAGGCTGAGGCATTTTATGACGCTTAAGAAAAAAATCAGCATCGACCGCCTTAGAAGGGGCTGCTTCGTTCATTAAGATTGATAACCCAGCAGCTGATGAACCGAGTTCACCTGTGACAAAGACGATGTCTCCAGTCTGAGCACTGTGACGATAACAAGCTGTTCCCTTGGAAACCTCACCAATGACTGTCACGGTAATGACAAAGTCACTGCGGGTAGCCACTGTATCTCCACCAATCAAATCCATATGATAGGAGTCAGCCAACGCTTTCATTCCCTCATAAAGGTCCGTAACGATTGTCTCATCACCATGAGGCGGGATCGCAATTGAAACAAGATAATACTTTGGGGTCCCTCCCATTGCAGCGATATCACTAACATTGACTGCCAGTGCCTTAAAGCCAACTTCAAATGGTGTGGAAAAGTCAAAACGAAAATGAACATGCTCCACCATTGTATCAACACAAACGACCTCTTCACAATGTGAATGAGGTTGATAAACACTTGCATCATCACCGATGCCCATGATCAAAGAGCGCTGATATGTATCTTTTGGTGTGATTCGGCGAATAAGATCAAATTCATCCATAAAAAGACAGCCCCTTCTTACAATCAATTGGTTAAGTAGACATGATGTCAAACACAGTTAGTATTAGTGTAGCGAATATAAGTCTCAATTCCAACAAAAATGATATAAAGAAAGCCTGGTATGAAAAAACCAGGCTGAATTGAAATAATCTATCTTTTCTTTCTTATAGTGTAGCCAAACACAAATCATTTCATTGCATCTTGGGTACTTGTAGAAAGAAAAAGACATAAAAAAAAACGAAACTATACGTTTTCGTTTACAAGTCATAAAAATGGCGGTCCGGACGGGACTCGAACCCGCGACCTCCTGCGTGACAGGCAGGCATTCTAACCAACTGAACTACCGGACCATTTTGGTTGCGGGGGCAGGATTTGAACCTGCGACCTTCGGGTTATGAGCCCGACGAGCTACCGAACTGCTCCACCCCGCGACGATATAAATATAACAAGCTTGGCGGCGTCCTACTCTCACAGGGGGAAACCCCCAACTACCATCGGCGCTGAAGAGCTTAACTTCCGTGTTCGGTATGGGAACGGGTGTGACCTCTTCGCTATCGCCACCAAACCTGATGGAGAGAATGTTCTCTCAAAACTAGATAACAATGTTCATGCTTCACATTAGAATATAGGTTAAGTCCTCGATCTATTAGTATCTGTCAGCTCCACGTGTCACCACGCTTCCACCTCAGACCTATCAACCTGATCATCTTTCAGGGATCTTACTTCCTTGCGGAATGGGAAATCTCATCTTGAGGGGGGCTTCATGCTTAGATGCTTTCAGCACTTATCCCGTCCGCACATAGCTACCCAGCGATGCCCTTGGCAGAACAACTGGTACACCAGCGGTGCGTCCATCCCGGTCCTCTCGTACTAAGGACAGCTCCTCTCAAATTTCCTGCGCCCGCGACGGATAGGGACCGAACTGTCTCACGACGTTCTGAACCCAGCTCGCGTACCGCTTTAATGGGCGAACAGCCCAACCCTTGGGACCGACTACAGCCCCAGGATGCGATGAGCCGACATCGAGGTGCCAAACCTCCCCGTCGATGTGGACTCTTGGGGGAGATAAGCCTGTTATCCCCGGGGTAGCTTTTATCCGTTGAGCGATGGCCCTTCCATGCGGAACCACCGGATCACTAAGCCCGACTTTCGTCCCTGCTCGACTTGTAGGTCTCGCAGTCAAGCTCCCTTGTGCCTTTACACTCTGCGAATGATTTCCAACCATTCTGAGGGAACCTTTGGGCGCCTCCGTTACATTTTAGGAGGCGACCGCCCCAGTCAAACTGCCCACCTGACACTGTCTCCCTGCCCGATAAGGGCAGCGGGTTAGAAGGTCAATACAGCCAGGGTAGTATCCCACCGATGCCTCCACCGAAGCTAGCGCTCCGGTTTCCAAGGCTCCTACCTATCCTGTACAAGCTGTACCAACATTCAATATCAGGCTGCAGTAAAGCTCCACGGGGTCTTTCCGTCCTGTCGCGGGTAACCTGCATCTTCACAGGTACTATAATTTCACCGAGTCTCTCGTTGAGACAGTGCCCAGATCGTTGCGCCTTTCGTGCGGGTCGGAACTTACCCGACAAGGAATTTCGCTACCTTAGGACCGTTATAGTTACGGCCGCCGTTTACTGGGGCTTCAATTCGCACCTTCGCTTACGCTAAGCGCTCCTCTTAACCTTCCAGCACCGGGCAGGCGTCAGCCCCTATACTTCGCCTTACGGCTTCGCAGAGACCTGTGTTTTTGCTAAACAGTCGCCTGGGCCTATTCACTGCGGCTTCTCGGGGCTTTAACACCCTAAGAAGCACCCCTTCTCCCGAAGTTACGGGGTCATTTTGCCGAGTTCCTTAACGAGAGTTCTCTCGATCACCTTAGGATTCTCTCCTCGCCTACCTGTGTCGGTTTGCGGTACGGGCACCTCTCACCTCGCTAGAGGCTTTTCTTGGCAGTGTGGAATCAGGAACTTCGCTACTAAATTTCGCTCGCCATCACAGCTCAGCCTTTACGGGAAACGGATTTGCCTATTTCCCAGCCTAACTGCTTGGACGCGGATATCCAATACCGCGCTTACCCTATCCTCCTGCGTCCCCCCATTGCTCAAATGGTGAGGAGGTGGTACAGGAATATCAACCTGTTGTCCATCGCCTACGCCTTTCGGCCTCGGCTTAGGTCCCGACTAACCCTGAGCGGACGAGCCTTCCTCAGGAAACCTTAGGCATTCGGTGGACGGGATTCTCACCCGTCTTTCGCTACTCATACCGGCATTCTCACTTCTAAGCGCTCCACCAGTCCTTCCGGTCTGGCTTCACAGCCCTTAGAACGCTCTCCTACCACTGTTCGTAAGAACAGTCCGCAGCTTCGGTGATACGTTTAGCCCCGGTACATTTTCGGCGCAGAGTCACTCGACCAGTGAGCTATTACGCACTCTTTAAATGGTGGCTGCTTCTAAGCCAACATCCTGGTTGTCTAAGCAACTCCACATCCTTTTCCACTTAACGTATACTTTGGGACCTTAGCTGGCGGTCTGGGCTGTTTCCCTTTCGACTACGGATCTTATCACTCGCAGTCTGACTCCCAAGGATAAGTCATCGGCATTCGGAGTTTGACTGAATTCGGTAACCCGGTAGGGGCCCCTAGTCCAATCAGTGCTCTACCTCCGAGACTCTTACCTTGAGGCTAGCCCTAAAGCTATTTCGGAGAGAACCAGCTATCTCCAGGTTCGATTGGCATTTCACCCCTACCCACACCTCATCCCCGCACTTTTCAACGTGCGTGGGTTCGGGCCTCCATTCAGTGTTACCTGAACTTCACCCTGGACATGGGTAGATCACCTGGTTTCGGGTCTACGACCACGTACTCATGCGCCCTATTCAGACTCGCTTTCGCTGCGGCTCCGCATCTTCTGCTTAACCTTGCACGGGATCGTAACTCGCCGGTTCATTCTACAAAAGGCACGCCATCACCCGTTAACGGGCTCTGACTACTTGTAGGCACACGGTTTCAGGATCTATTTCACTCCCCTTCCGGGGTGCTTTTCACCTTTCCCTCACGGTACTGGTTCACTATCGGTCACTAGGGAGTATTTAGCCTTGGGAGATGGTCCTCCCGGATTCCGACGGAATTTCACGTGTTCCGCCGTACTCAGGATCCACTCTGGAGAGAATGACATTTCAGTTACAGGGCTGTTACCTTCTTTGGCGGGCCTTTCCAGACCTCTTCGCTTATATCATTCCTTTGTAACTCCGTATAGAGTGTCCTACAACCCCAAGAGGCAAGCCTCTTGGTTTGGGCTGTTCCCGTTTCGCTCGCCGCTACTCAGGGAATCGCATTTGCTTTCTCTTCCTCCGGGTACTTAGATGTTTCAGTTCCCCGGGTATGCCTTCTCATACTCTATGTATTCAAGTATGGATACTACTCCATTACGAGCAGTGGGTTTCCCCATTCGGAAATCTCCGGATCAAAGCTTGCTTACAGCTCCCCGAAGCATATCGGTGTTCGTCCCGTCCTTCATCGGCTCCTAGTGCCAAGGCATCCACCGTGCGCCCTTTCTAACTTAACCATTTCTTACTTTAGAAAGAATCACTATGTGTGATGAACTTTGCATTGCATTCAATGTGAATGTATTACTTATTGTTATCTAGTTTTCAAAGAACAATCCTGTCTCGCTAGAGACATGTTTTGAAGGAATGATCCTTCAAAACTAAACAAGACGAAAACGTACGCTGCTCCATATATCCTTAGAAAGGAGGTGATCCAGCCGCACCTTCCGATACGGCTACCTTGTTACGACTTCACCCCAATCATCTGCCCCACCTTCGGCGGCTGGCTCCATAAAGGTTACCTCACCGACTTCGGGTGTTGCAAACTCTCGTGGTGTGACGGGCGGTGTGTACAAGGCCCGGGAACGTATTCACCGCGGCATGCTGATCCGCGATTACTAGCGATTCCAGCTTCACGCAGTCGAGTTGCAGACTGCGATCCGAACTGAGAACAGATTTATGGGATTGGCTAAACCTTGCGGTCTTGCAGCCCTTTGTTCTGTCCATTGTAGCACGTGTGTAGCCCAGGTCATAAGGGGCATGATGATTTGACGTCATCCCCACCTTCCTCCGGTTTGTCACCGGCAGTCACCTTAGAGTGCCCAACTGAATGCTGGCAACTAAGATCAAGGGTTGCGCTCGTTGCGGGACTTAACCCAACATCTCACGACACGAGCTGACGACAACCATGCACCACCTGTCACTCTGTCCCCGAAGGGAAAGCCCTATCTCTAGGGTTGTCAGAGGATGTCAAGACCTGGTAAGGTTCTTCGCGTTGCTTCGAATTAAACCACATGCTCCACCGCTTGTGCGGGCCCCCGTCAATTCCTTTGAGTTTCAGTCTTGCGACCGTACTCCCCAGGCGGAGTGCTTAATGCGTTAGCTGCAGCACTAAGGGGCGGAAACCCCCTAACACTTAGCACTCATCGTTTACGGCGTGGACTACCAGGGTATCTAATCCTGTTCGCTCCCCACGCTTTCGCTCCTCAGCGTCAGTTACAGACCAGAGAGTCGCCTTCGCCACTGGTGTTCCTCCACATCTCTACGCATTTCACCGCTACACGTGGAATTCCACTCTCCTCTTCTGCACTCAAGTTTCCCAGTTTCCAATGACCCTCCCCGGTTGAGCCGGGGGCTTTCACATCAGACTTAAGAAACCGCCTGCGAGCCCTTTACGCCCAATAATTCCGGACAACGCTTGCCACCTACGTATTACCGCGGCTGCTGGCACGTAGTTAGCCGTGGCTTTCTGGTTAGGTACCGTCAAGGTGCGAGCAGTTACTCTCGCACTTGTTCTTCCCTAACAACAGAGCTTTACGATCCGAAAACCTTCATCACTCACGCGGCGTTGCTCCGTCAGACTTTCGTCCATTGCGGAAGATTCCCTACTGCTGCCTCCCGTAGGAGTCTGGGCCGTGTCTCAGTCCCAGTGTGGCCGATCACCCTCTCAGGTCGGCTACGCATCGTCGCCTTGGTGAGCCATTACCCCACCAACTAGCTAATGCGCCGCGGGTCCATCTGTAAGTGACAGCCGAAACCGTCTTTCATCCTTGAACCATGCGGTTCAAGGAACTATCCGGTATTAGCTCCGGTTTCCCGGAGTTATCCCAGTCTTACAGGCAGGTTACCCACGTGTTACTCACCCGTCCGCCGCTAACATCCGGGAGCAAGCTCCCTTCTGTCCGCTCGACTTGCATGTATTAGGCACGCCGCCAGCGTTCGTCCTGAGCCAGGATCAAACTCTCCGAAAAAGTACAAAACCGAAGTTTTGTTTTTCGTCAGCGTTTGACTGACTACCTATGAAGTATCATAGGATTTTTTTATAAAAACTCGAATTAACAGGTACGTTTTGTCTTGTTTAGTTTTCAAAGATCATGTTCAAAAATGGAGCGGGTGATGAGAATCGAACTCACGACATCAGCTTGGAAGGCTGAGGTTTTACCACTAAACTACACCCGCGTGATTTGTATTGGCGCGCCCGAGAGGAGTCGAACCCCTAACCTTTTGATCCGTAGTCAAACGCTCTATCCAATTGAGCTACGGGCGCTTAATCAGGCGACTTAATTATCTTAACATATCGTTTTTCTTAAGTCAACATCTTTTTAAAATTTGTTTGCCGCATGTGTGTGAACGTCTGTGTTTCAAATACGTCATCAGCGACGAATAAAAATATACCATGGATCATACAAAAGGGTCAATACATTTTTCTAAAAAAGTTTCATGTTTTTTTAAAATGATTTTTTCTTAGATAAATAGACATGTAATAGCCCTATTTTCTTCTCTTTCTTCATAATTCCAATGATTCTTAAATAAAATCTTTCTAAATACAAAGGAGGACAAAACATGGCCACATAGAATTTTTATTTATTGGAAAATTCTTAATATTTTTCCATTCATTTAAAGGAGGTAGGAGATGATGAAAAAGTTCGTCGCTTTTCAAATCATGATCGCTTTGGTGATAGGAGCTCTTATCGGCCATTTCTTCCCCGATTTCGGAATGGCACTGCGGCCAATCGGAGATGGATTCATCAGGCTGATTAAAATGATCGTTGTTCCAATCGTTTTCTCAACCATTGTAATTGGTGCAGCCGGCAGCGGCGGCATGAAGAAAATGGGCAGCCTTGGATTAAAGACGATCATTTGGTTTGAGGTCATCACAACCATCGTTCTTGGGATCGGGCTATTATTGGCAAATGGGCTAAAGCCTGGCGTTGGCCTCGATTTCTCTAAATTAGCTAAGAAAGATATTGGGGAATTAGATGGTTATACGGAGAAAGTCGTTGACTTTAAACAAATGGTATTAGATATCATTCCAACCAATATCGTCGATGTTATGGCTCAGAATGATTTACTTGCTGTCATTTTCTTCGCCATCTTATTTGGTGTAGCAGCAAGCGGCATCGGTAAAGCTTCTGCTCCTGTTCTCACCTTCTTTGAATCAGTGGCACAAATCATGTTTAAGCTCACACAGATGGTGATGGTAACAGCACCTATTGGGGTTCTTGCATTAATGGCTGCTTCTGTCGGCCAATATGGCATTGTTTTATTAATCCCAATGATGAAGCTTGTCGGGACTGTATTTTTAGGATTATTCATTATTCTCTTTGCTTTATTCCCTCTGGTCGCACTGATCTTCCGTTTTAACTACTTCGAAGTATTAAAAATGATTTGGGATTTGTTCCTTGTTGCCTTCTCTACTACGAGCACTGAAACTGTCCTTCCTCAATTGATGGAACGAATGGAGAAATACGGGTGTCCAAAAAGAATCGTTTCCTTCGTGATTCCATCTGGTCTTTCTCTCAATTGCGATGGATCAAGTTTATATTTATCGGTTGCCTGTGTCTTCCTTGCACAAGCGTTTGGTGTCGACATGAGTCTGTCACAGCAGCTTTTGATGATGCTTGTTCTTGTGTTAACGAGTAAAGGTATTGCAGCTGTGCCATCCGGTTCACTCGTTGTTCTTTTGGCTACCGCTCATGCAGTCGGTCTTCCCGCAGAAGGCGTTGCCATCATAGCCGGTGTTGACCGAATTATGGATATGGCACGAACTGGCGTGAATGTTCCAGGGCATGCCGTTGCATGTATTGTCGTATCTAAATGGGAAAAAGTATTCCGTGAGTCAGCATGGGAAGTTCCTAAAGCAGGTGAAGAAACAAAAGGGATGTAATGTTATATGAAGGAAAGGGCGACCCCTTTCCTTTTTTATGCTAAAAATGTTTGCTTTAGTACGGCTTTTCCTTGAGGCTGCAGCTGTACTTCTGCATATGCCCCATTAATCAGCGTCATTTGCGGCGGGACATGCCCACAATCTATATCGTAAAAAATGGGGATTTGTAGTTCCTTTTGTAATTCTTCATATACATCCTGATACTGATACCCTTCAACAGGCACATCTACTGCACTTCGCCCAAACATCATACCTGAACAGTGATCAAACCACCCTGCTAGTTTTAATTGAACAAGCGATCTCTTCACGCTTGCAGCATTTAATGCGCAGTTTTCGAAATACCAGAGAATTGGTTCGCCTTTTATGAATGTTTCCTGAAAAGCTTTGACGTCTCCAAAAGGTGTCCCTGCTAAGTGACGTATAATATCAATGCAGCCACCCAGCAGTCTGCCCTTTACCATCTTTTCTTGTTGATCAACCGTATGCCAAGCGGTAGGTTCTGTTAAATGAAAGACATGTTTACTCGGGTTGTCATGCTGCCATTCCTTTTGATACATAGATGAAGAAAACTGGGTTATCTCCGTCTCCCCTTTTGCGGAAAGTGTTCGCTCCCACATGGCAGTCGTTTGATCCAGCTCTTCTCCTCTTAGATCGACTAAGTTCGGTCCATGCGCTGTGGCAATGCCAGTTTTTAATGTGAGCGCCAGCAGGAGTGCACTCGTATCTGAGTAACCTAAAATCCACTTTTTTTGCATGGATGAGAAATCAAGGTGCTCTAACACTTCCATAAGCAGCTGTCCTCCCCATGGCGGGATGATGTGGTCAATCTCATCACATGTCATCATGTACTGAAGTTCGTTTGCTCGTTCTATCGCAGGGGCAGATTTTGCCTTTTCCTGCTGCCAGACCGTCTCTCCACATATGACATCATAGCCTCTATTTTTCATTCGTTCACATGAAAGCTGAAACATGTCATGCAAAGTTGGCTGTACACCTGAGGAAGGTGCTGTGACGCCAATTGTTTGTCCTTTTTGCAAATGCGGAAATTGTATCATTCTGCTTCCCTCCAATCTCTATCTCTCTTAACCTATCCATTTTAAAGAAAATGCCCCTTTTATAAGGGACATCTCTTCTTATTCCTTTTGACGCAGTACAGTATAGACTCCTGCAAAGATACATAGAATCCCAATGAATGAGCGTATTCCCATCTCTTCACCTAAAAGCAGCCAGCCAAGAGCTGCCCCTACGATCGGTTGAAAGAAAAAGAACAGACCGCCGCTCGAGGCATCCATCAATTGAAGCCCTCTATTCCACAAAAAGAATGCTAGAGCTGTTGAGATGATGCCTAGATAGAGAATACCGCCCCAAATCTCTGGCCTTGCCATCTGCTCCACATCTAGATGAGGTAAACGAAATAAAGCAGGTGGTGTTAAGACAATGAATGCAATGATGATCGCATATGTGGTCGTCACGACTTGAGGGTACTTTCCTGGAACCCGTTTAAGCAAAACAGACATAAGCGCCCATGTAAAAGCAGCGATGACAAGTGAGAGACCGCCAACAAATTCATCTGAGTGCACTGCGACTGGTCCAATCATGAGCCATACACCTGCTGTAGCAAGTAGGATGGATGCGCATTTTCGAACAGTCATGGCTTCTTTTAATAGAAAGAAAGCAAACAGCACCATAAAAGCAGGGGTCGCAGATGTGATAACAGCCCCCATTTGTGCCGACGTATACATGGTGCCGATTTCTTGGGTCACAATTGATAGGAAATTTCCGATCAATCCGATCATGACAACAAGCGGGATATCTTTTTTATCTAATCGAAAGGAATAGCCCAACCGCCAAATGGTGCACACCAGCACGATTCCTGCTATAGCATATCTCATCCATACAAGCTCAAGCGGTGGAACCACCGCTACTGTTACTTTGACAACAACGTACATGCCGCCCCAAATACTTGCAGCGATTGCTAGGTAAAGGGCGCCTATATATTTTTCATTCATCTTTTCCCCTCCGTTACTGGATATATTGATCGCCATATCCACAAACGGAGATCACTCTCCGTTATGGACGGAGGGTGTTTGGTACATCATGTTCAAATAAAGGCTTCCATTGCATTGTCGTCACCTCATTTGTTTTTATTTTCAGATTACTTTATAACAAATCCTGGTTGACTTCAATCCTTTTTTGTCACCATCTTTCTTCATATAATAGAAGATAAACGGGTATTGACATGCTGAATTCGTTTTCATATAGTAAGTAAAACTATAGGTGGTCGCGCAAAAAAGGAGTAGAGGTCGTTGGATATTGAAGCTAGAAGACATATTCCCAACACGGAACATACACCATTTCTCGAGGGAATAAAAGATTGTGTGCCAACCCTGCTTGGTTATATGAGTATTGGGTTTGCCTTTGGAATTGTTGGAATTAGCGCACAGTTGAGCTTATGGGACATTGCGCTTCTATCAATCTTTATTTACGCAGGTGCTTCACAGTTTATTATCTGTGCACTGCTTGTTACGGGTAGTCCCCTTTCCGCTATTATTTTCACCACATTTATTGTGAATCTGCGTCATTTATTGCTCAGCCTGACGCTTGCTCCTCATTTTACACGCTACTCTGTGAAACAAAATATTGGGTTCGGTCTTTTGCTGACTGATGAATCCTTCGGTGTAGCGATGAATAAATTAGCGCAGCAAGGAAAGCTGAATAACAGGTGGATGCACGGATTGAACATAACAGCGTATTTATGCTGGATTGCAGCCTGCATACTTGGCGGTATTTTTGGACACTGGATTTCAAATCCTGAAGCGCTTGGTCTTGATTTTGCTTTATCAGCGATGTTTGCTGCACTGCTAGTCCTTTCGTTACAGACAGTACCCAAAAATAAGTTAACTCATCGCCTGTCGCTTGTTTTATATATGGTCGTTGCGATGTTTGTTTTGCTTCATTTTGTTCCATCACACGTGGCTGTTCTCATAGCAACTGTACTTGTCGCAACCATTGGGGTGGTGACAGATAAATGATTAGCAGCTTTATGTTATGGCTCATTGTTGGTTGTATGATCGTCACCGTCATTCCAAGGGTTATACCCTTTATATTTGTACGGAGTATTCAGCTTCCTGAAGTGGTGCTGAAATGGTTATCGTTTATTCCTATTTGTATCTTTACAGCTTTGATTGCAGAGCATCTCTTCATCCATACAACAACAGGCACAGGCGTCACTATCCATTGGATGTATCTTGCTGTCTTGACTCCTACTGTACTCATTGCTGTTTGGACAAAAAGCTTGTCACTTACTGTTCTTGTCGGCGTCATGCTGATGGGCACTGCTAGATGGTTTTTCTAAAAGAAAAAGCTTAACCGTATGTGGTTAAGCTTTGTTCATTTTACGATTCCGTATACAAATCCATCATAACCTTTTTCACCAACAGTTTGAATCGCTGTTGCCTCTATTCTCGGCTCTCGTTTGAGTAAATCGAAAAATTCACGAGTTCCTTGTACTCGTTCATCCTCATCAGAGTCATGAAGGACGGCTCCATTTCTGACGACATTGTCTGCAATAATGACTGTGCCCTTTTTCGAGAAATCTAACGCCCACTTCAGATATTTCGGATTGTTCGGTTTATCTGCATCAATGAAAATGAAATCGAATGGAAGCGCAGCCTTCTCTTTTAATTGAGATAACGTATCTAATGCCTTTCCTTCCAAAATGCTCACCCGTTCTGATAAGCCAGCTCTGCTGATGTTTTGCTGTGCGATCTGTACATGGTGGCTGACAGCCTCTAGTGTGATGAGTTCTCCATCCTCTTCGAGAGCACGTGCCAGCCAAATGGTACTGTATCCACCGAGTGTCCCGATTTCTAAAATGCGCTTTGCATTCTTCGTTTTTGCTAATAAATAAAGCAATTTTCCTTGGGCTGGCGACACATCAATTTCTGGCAGACCCGCTTGCTTATTATGAGTAAGAGCTTGCTCCAATACATCATCTTTAGGGATCAACTTGTCTGTGATATACTCGTCAACTTTTCCCCACACTTGCTCCATTTCATCCATCTCCCTTGATTATGTCTTCTCTCTCAAGTCTACATGATGATCGTGAGAGCGTATAATCAATTCTTTTCACACATCTATTCATTTTTTTGATGAAAGACATGTATTGAGGAATACATGAAGCAACGCACTGGTTTCGGTTCTACTGGTTCAGCTTATTTTTGACATCCCCTTTTTTATCTTGAAGCTTTCCTTTTGCTTGATCCTTTTTCCCTTCTGCTTTCAGGTTTTGATGATCGGTTGCTTCACCAAGCTTTTCTTTGACTTGACCTTTGACTTGATTTGTTTTTCCTTTCGCTTTATCCATATGTCCTTTTTCTTTACTCATTTGTTCCACCTCCACGTTTGATACTATTCATTTAGCCTTTTTGAAAGATACAAAACATCTGAGTGTGCGATGTACACGTTTCAGGTATGATAGACATATTAGAAAGAAGGGTTGGTGTTCTATTTCATGATCATCTCTGAAAAAATATTCACAGTTCGTGGGTTGATCTATCATATTCGATCTGCTTCAGCTTCCGATGCCAAACAGTTATCAGCTCTCAGACTGAAAATTGATGGTGAAACAGAATATTTAGACCGTGAACGAGGCGAAGCCTTTCTTGATGAAAAAGCATTTGAGGCTTTGATTCAAGAGGATAGCAAGCAAAGCCGGCATTTATTTTTGGTCGCTGCTATTGAAGGAGAGGTTGTCGGTTTTTCAAGATGCGAGGGCCATTCACTCAAGCGCTCTGCTCACAAAGTGACATTTGGCGTCGCCATACAAAAGGATGCTTGGGGCTACCACATCGGGAAAGAGCTTTTAGCCGCTTCAATCGACTGGGCAGATCAGCAGGGTATTCAGAAGATGTCACTTCAAGTGCTGGAAACCAACCAAAAAGCCATTCGATTATATGAGAACCACGGCTTTCTGATTGAAGGTGTATTAAAAAACGATAAACAGCTGAGTGACGGATTATATTATGATACTGTTGTGATGGGCAGACAGCGGCCAAGCTCCTGACTACTTACATCACATAGCCCCATATCATTGAAATCGCACTGTATATCAGAAGCAGCCCCATCACATACTGGAACGGTTTTTCGTAAGCAGTCAAAAAACGCTTATACAAAGAGCCAAATAAGCTCCAGCTGAATGTACCGAGAAAACCAATGAGTGCGAGAATTAGCGTCCATATGACATACTGCATATTAGATTGTCCATATGGCAAAACAAATGTTGAAATTACAGTCAATCCATACAAGATCGCTTTTGGGTTGATAAATTGCAGAAGCATACCAGGGATAAAATGATTGTAGCGATCAAGTGTTTCGTCATCCCCGCCTTTACTTTTTATGATTTTGACCGCTAAATAAATCATGTATGCAGCTCCGATGAACGCCATGACCCAGCCTATTTTCGGCATCACTTGATAAAGAATAAGATTAAAGAAACAGCTCAAACACAAAATAACGAGAAATCCGATACCAACTCCTAAACAAAATCGAAATGTTTGCTTGACCCCATATTTATTCGTAAAGACCATGGCCATGATGTTATTTGGCCCTGGGGTAAAGCTGCTAACAAAAGCATAGATCAACATAGATACAATCAAGATGCCGCCCCCTTATACGTTATATAGACTTTAATTACTTTATTGCGTCCGATGCGTTTTATTGTAACGTTTGATCTTTATAAAGTAAATAGAGAAAGGAGTTTTTTCATGGAAGACGTACAATCCATTATTTCGAAAAATGTGAGGCTTCTTAGAGATCAAAAAAAATTAAGCCTCGAAAAGATGGCAGAATTAACTGGTGTCAGCAAGACCATGATTGGACAAATTGAAAGAGGAGAATCAACCCCTACCATCACGACTTTGTGGAAAATCGCCAACGGATTAAAAGTATCTTTTAGTGAACTCATTCACGCACCGCAGCCTGAAATCAAGGTAGTACGTAAGGAAGATGCACAGGTTTTAACTGAGGACGACGGCCGATATCGTGTGTACACGACTTTCCCTTTCGATGACCGGGGGAAATTTGAAATGTACCGAGTAGAAATTGATCGAGGCGGGTCGCTGCGTGCGAGTGAACACATTGGAGGAACAGAGGAATTGATCACTGTTTTTGAGGGAGTCCTTGATTTATCCATTGGTGATGAACAATACACCTTAAAAGCCGGAGACTCTATTCGTTTTAAAGCGGACCGGACGCACACGTATAAACAAACCGGAGAACAAATGGTCCGGATGCAAATGATTCTTTATTATCCACATGAAAAAAGCTGACAGGCTTGTCCACCTGTCAGCTTTGCATTTTATTTAATTAAATCCTGGATCGCGTACAACAGTTCCAGTAAATGTGACTCTATATTTTCCTAATCCTAATTCTTCAATAGAGGTTTGTTTTAAAATCCCGACCCAGCCATCCTCTGCATAAACAATACTTTCTGGGATGTTTGATGTCGTATATGTTCTTGTTACTGAAACCGTTCGACTGGCCTGAGCCGTTATTTCACTGTTTGTTTGCTCCTTTGCTTCCACTGGAGCAGTTGTGACTCCAGCACCCGTTAAGACAATTGCTCCAACCAAAACAGAAGACATGACCTTTTTCATAAAAAAATCCCTCCCTTTTTTGTTGAACGTATAAACTATACCATAATTTAGAACTTTTGTAAGTTACTTTTTTCATTTTTTTGAAAATTATGATATCATTGTCTTATGCTGGATAGAGAGTGTTACATACTTCTATGCTTTTATCCTCTTCTCAATCTAGTCAAACAATTGTAAACGGAGGTGATTTCATGAAAAAATGGCTCATCTGTTTTCAACTTGTTTTCCTCTTCACCTTAGCGATCACACCAATTGCTTCTGCTGCCAAATGTCCTACAGTAAAACCATGTGTCATTGATATTTAAGCATAAGAAAAGACCGATCAAAAGTTATTCACTTGATCGGCCTTTTTATTTATTTTTGCTCTGCTTCCCAGCGGGCAACCTCTTCTCTTACTTTAGGAGCCACTTCTTTTCCAAATAGCTCTATGGCTTTTAGCACTTGATCATGCGGCATTGAACCAACCGGTACATGAAGCATAAAACGAGTAATTCCTACATTTTTTCTAAGGTGGATGACTTTCTCTGCCACGGTATCTGGATCTCCTACATACAGCGCGCCTTCTAAAGTTCTCGCTGAATCAAACGTAGAACGAGTATAAGGCCCCCAGCCTCGCTCTCTCGCTAATGTATTCATCACATGCTGTGTAGATGGGAAGAATTGATCTGCTGCCAGGTCTGTTTCTGCCGCAACAAATCCATGAGAATGTGATGCTACAGTTAATTTTTCAGGGTCATGTCCAGCGTGCACTGCCGCTTGCTTGTACAGCTGAACGAGCGGTGCGAACTGTCTAGGACTTCCGCCAATGATTGCGAGTACAAGCGGTAACCCTAGTAATCCAGCACGTACGACCGATTCACGGTTTCCTCCACTGCCGATCCAGATTGGAAGCGGATCTTGAACAGGTCTTGGGTACACCCCAACATCCTGAATGGCTGGGCGATGCTTTCCGCTCCATGTGACACGCTCTGACTGCTGTAATTTCAGCAGCAAATCAAGCTTTTCTTCAAATAATTCTTCATAGTCGTCCAGGTCATAGCCAAAGAGCGGGAATGATTCAATAAATGAACCACGGCCTGCCATAATTTCCGCACGTCCGTTTGATAGTCCGTCTAAGGTTGCAAAATCCTGAAATACACGAACAGGATCTGCTGATGAAAGGACTGTCACTGCACTTGTTAGACGAATATTTTTTGTTTGTGTTGCCGCAGCCGCTAAGACGACAGCTGGATTCGATGCGGCGAAATCCTCACGATGATGCTCACCTACGCCAAATACATCGAGACCGACTTGATCTGCTAAAATAATTTCTTCTACTACTTCTCGAATACGCTGTGCGTGACTGACTGTTTTTCCTGTCTGAAAATCAGGTGTTGTTTCGACAAATGTACTAATTCCTAGTTCCATGATTGGAACCCCCTATCTTATAAATATGTCACAAATTCAGAAACTGGCTTTCTGTAGCCTCTTGCTTGTCTGCTCTCTACTTTTTCTTTTCCGAGTGTAATCATTAACACAGGAACCAAATCTGATTGAATGTTTAATACCTTTTTCATTGCTTCGGGATCAAAACCGATCATCGGGCAAGTATCCCAGCCTTTATTTTTAGCGGCAAGCATAAACAGCATGGCAGATAAGGAAGCATTGCGGATCGCCTCTTCCTTCTGGAAATCTGCTCCTCTCTGCTCATAAAAACTCACGGTCTCTCTGACCATTTCTTCATATTGCTGCGTATTTAAAATGCCTAGCATTTTCAGGCCTTCATATATGTTCCCTGCGTGCTCATAAGCATTTGGATCTCCGAGTACGATGATCGCTGCTGAAGCAGAGTGCACTTTATATTGTCCAAATGCCGCTTCTCTTACTTGTTCTTTCAGCTCTTCTGTTTGAACGACAACATATTGTGTATGCTGTAAGTTAAAAGCAGATGGTGCCAGCTTGACCTCTTCAAATATGCTGTTAAGCTCTTGTCTCGAAATCGAGATATTTGGCAAAAAATTTGATGCGGATCGTCTTTCACGTACCAATGTATCAAAGCTGAGTGTCATCTTGTTTCCCCTTTTCGCGAAGTTGTTTTGCACCTAAACCGATTTTTTTTAGTAATTCAATGAGCTGTTCTTTTTCTTCTTTTTCAATAAAGGATAGATTTTGCGAAATGACATCTGTGTGTTTAGGGAAAATGTTGTCAAACAATTGCTTCCCTTTTTCCGTCAGCCGTACGTGGAATACCCTCTTATCTGAAGGCGCACATTGCCTTTTCACCAGTTCTTGTTTTTCTAGTTTGTTCACGACATATGTCATGCTTCCACTTGGGATTGACAGGATATCGCTAATTTTTTGAACAGGCTGAGGCCCTTTACTGTAGAGCAATTCAAGGATTTGAAAGTTTTCAAATCCGATATCATAACGTTCAATGTCTTTTTGGATATTTGTAAAAAGGGCTTGATAGGCTTTCATCCACACGCGGAATAGCCTTAAATCTAATTCATGATCATGCTGCACCATGGCAACTACTCCTTTTTCAAGAAATCCTAAAACTAGGATAAATTTATCCTAACACTAGGATATTTTCTTGTCAACGAGTTTATGTCATAAAAAAAAGACCACCTTGGTTCAGTGATCCTCTTCTTTTAAGATAAAATGCATTTCAGCAATTTGTTTATATTGTTGTACTGCCTGTAATGAGAACCTAGATTCCAAATCCGCTGGCGAAAATAGAGGAATTCCTCTTCCAATCATGACAGGTACGATTTGAAGAAAAAGCTCATCAACCAATCTTGCTTGTATGCAAGATTGAAGCAGTCCCCCGCCACCGACAATCCAAATATGCCGGCCTGTTTCATTCTTTAATTTTTTTACAAATGATAAGATATCTTCGCGAATGATATGCGTTCCTTCCAAACTCTCTTGTAACGTACGTGACATGATATAACATGTCTTTCCTTCATAGGGAAACTCATCTGGTGACAGCTGAAGAACTTGTTCATATGTATTGCGCCCCATGATCAGCGTATCGACTGACGCATAAAAGGTGTCATAGCTCGTTTCTTCTTCGCCCTCTGTCCCTATTAGCCAATCTAGCCGATGATCCTCTCTCGCTAAATATCCATCGATACTCATCGCCCCATAAAAAAGCAGCTTCCTTTTCTCACTCAATCCCACCACTCCCTTACTTCAAATAGGAACATATATTCTATTTTATCAAAAAGGAAACACAAAGGCTACATAACTTTCTCCCTTTTTACGATTCCTGTTCCACCTTGACGAGAAGCTCGTATAATTTATGTGCGAGTTTGCCGGCATCAATGGTCATTTCTTCATGAATCCATTCCTCGAGTACACCCACGACACCAGACACGACAAAAGATGCCTCTATTTGCTCATTCTCTGTAATCGGCCGCTGATCAAGCTGCCACTCTTTCATGATTTTTTCTTTGAAAAATGCTTTGAATTGATTGGTCGTTGGGCCATTTGGTTTTACAAATAACGTCAACATATATTGATTCTCTTTCAAGTACTCAGTCGTTTTGTTTAAAAAGGAAAGCATATCAAGAGGGTCCTGACTTGGAAAGGTTTCATCATATAACCCCCCGAGCTGATCGAATAGTTCTTTCTCAAGCTGTTCATATAAATCAAACACATCTTGATAGTGCAAATAAAAGGTTCCCCTGCCTAAATCCGCTTTCCTTGATAGCTCTGATACCGTAATCTGCTGCACTTCCTTTTCCTTTAACAGCGCAAGAAAGCTTTCCCGAATGGCTCTTTTTGTTTTAATTGTTCGTCTGTCCTTCATGAAATCCCCTCCATTGTTGAACAATCAGGCGCCGAATGTCTATTTATGAACAGGATCTCGTTCATTGCCGATGTTCGATTGGTTTACTTCTTATTATAATCAACACATGTTCAATAATCTATATGTGTTCAATAAAGGAGGACTATCATATGTTTCATTTCAGACTTGCTAGAGAGGATGAACTGCCTCAAGTGGCAGAGTTGTTAGATGATTCGTTTCAGGACTATTCATTTTTTGACTTATTATGTGAAAAAGTCTCAAAGCGGTCTGCTTTCGCCCGTCAACTGCATTTGGTCAATACAAAAGTGTATTTTCAGCATCAAATCTGTTTTGTTGGGGTTGAGAACGAGAAAGTGGTGTCTGCTGCCCTTTTAAAGCATCCGCGTCTTCCTGAACCAGGCGTCATGGATTATGTGTTATCAGGTGGGTTGAAGCTGCTCTTCACTGGCGGTATATCGGCGATTCAGCATGTGTTCCGTGTTTTAAAGGAGGCGAAAAGAGCGTGTTCTTCCTTAAAGCAGCCTTACTGGTATTTAGAAGCACTTGTCGTGGCAAAAGACGAGCAAGGAAAAAAACTCGGAAGCCGCATGTTAAAGCAAGGTCTTTTCCCCTTTATCGCCCGGCAAGGCGGCGGACTGTTCACACTGATTACACACAATGAGGCCAATCGTCAGTTCTACCGAAAAAATGGCTGGATGGAGTTTGATGAAAGGGTATTGCGCGGAAAGGACATGTCCTTGAAAAGCTGGAGCTATAAAACCGTGATTAAATAAGGTATCCCCTTCAGGTGATGATATAATAGAGTCAGTTCAATCAACGATCATACTTGGAGGAGAGACTGATGATACGACGACTTGATCATATCGTGTTGACTGTACAACATATGGAGGACACCATTCGCTTTTATACAAACGTATTAGGGATGAAGGAAGAAACTTTTGGTGAAGGCCGTAAAGCGCTTCGTTTTGGTTTACAGAAGATCAACCTTCATGAAGCTGGTCATGAATTTGAGCCAAAAGCGGCTCATCCTCTTCCTGGATCTCATGATTTGTGCTTTATCACCGATTTAGACATGGACAGTTTGCTGCTGCACCTCCGGAAGCAAGTAGTCCCCATTGAAGAGGGGCCGGTCAGACGCACCGGTACATTAGGTCCAATTGAATCTGTTTATATTCGTGATCCTGATCTGAATTTAATTGAAATCTCTCGATATATAGAGGAGGGTGATCCGTCATGACTCGTATATTTTTGAGACCGATTGAAGAGCAAGATTATCCTGGTATTCAAAGAGGATGCCAGCATGCAGAAACACTTCATATGACTGGCACACGCAAAACGTTCACACTAGAAGAAATTCGCTCCGCCTATACCCGCTTTTTGCAAGATGACAGCAGACGAGATTTCGCCATTTGTCTGCTAGACACGAAAGAGATGATTGGGGATGCGGCAATTGTGGACATTGATCCAATCAATCATACGGCAAGCTTCCGCATTGCGCTTCACGGGCCGGAGCATTTTCAAAAAGGCTATGGCACTGAAGCTGTTCGGATGGTTCAAGCATTTGCCTTTAACACATTAGAACTCAACCGTCTTGAGCTCGAAGTCTTTTCCCACAATCCAAGGGCCTTTCGAAGCTATGAGAAAGCCGGATTTCAATATGAAGGAAAAAGACGCCAAGCGCTCTATTTCAACGGTACATACTCAGATGTCATCATCATGGGCATCCTTCGTGAAGAATATAACCACATGATGAATACAGATGCTCCCGCTTAAGAAGGGTCATCTTTTTTTAAAAATTGAATCCCAGTGACGATAATCAAACAAATGATGGAAGAGAGAACGATAGAGACGCTTGATAGACTAAGCGCCATGCCTTCCCATCTGCCAATAAAGAAACTGACAATCAATAAAACCAAACCAAATAAAATCAAGCATATAGGGACAATGAACCCCGCATGGCGCTGCCGGCGTCTTTTCCCCGCCCACCATGAGAGCCACAGGACAACGATTGTAAAAAAGGCGGTTTGCAGCCAGAACATGTATGTCAACTCCTATTCTCTTTTTTGATCCCATAACAACGGAGGTATTTCAAATGAACATTAGACCCATTGAGCAAAAAGACAATCCGTATATCGCAGCGATTATCCGCCAGTCACTAGAATCAGCGAATTTGGCGATTGAAGGAACTGCCTATACTGATCCCCAACTTGACCAGCTTTTCGAATACTATCAATCATTGACTCATGCAGCCTATTGGATTGCTGAAGAGCAGGGTGAGATTGTGGGTGGTGTAGGGATTGCTCCATTTACAAATGGCGTATGTGAATTACAAAAGCTCTATTTAAATCCAAAAGCACAAGGAAAAGGTGCGGGCAAAAAACTGATGGATACGGCGCTGGAATATGCCTCTACATACTACGAAGCGTGTTATTTAGAAACCCGCCGGGAATTAACAGCGGCTACAGGCCTTTATCAGCGATATGGCTTTTCTCTTCTTTCAGAACCGCTTGAAGGCTCCGAGCATTCTGCAATGGATGCTTGGTATCTCAAGACCTTCTCATCATGAGTCATAAAACAATCGATAGGTTTTGATCCTCTGAAAGCCTAACTTCTCTGCCAGTTTGATTGAAGCAAGGTGATGGACATCGCAATCCCAATGCGGTGTCCTCTTTTTTTCAAGACAGATGCTGATCATATGCTGAGCTGCCAGCAGTGCCAAACCTTTTCCTCGATAAGTCTCATCTGTCCAAATATCTATCTCCGCACGATCCTTACTTGAAAAAATAGAGACGCATTCACTTACCACGTTCTCTCTATCTAAAATGGCAATCCCGATTCCCTTTGATAGAAAGCAAGCTGTTTCTCCCCAATAGGCTTCATAATAGCTAGGAGGAAAAGCCCTGCTTGCAGTCATCACCTGCTCATTTGTCCGCTCTACTCTATAACCTGGATGAGGCGAAGTGACATGAGAATGTGCCTGTGGATAAACGTACGCATGTCTTTCCATCTCATTCAGATGTGACCCAAGGCATTTTTTCAACAACGCATCTGTTAATGGATTTGCTGAAAATATGGTAAATCGGCCGCTTTGTCTTTTCTGCCTTTCGTACACATCCACAATGAAGGCTGAGCAGCGTAACAGCTCCGCTTCACTTCTTCCTGCAACATAATAAATGCCGCATGAAGCTTCGAGAAAATAAACAAGCGGATGCACTTCATCATCGACATAAAGATGTCCTTGTATGACGCCATCCATGACCGCATCTACAAACACTGGATATGCCGGATCAATCTGTCTAATTCCTTTTTTCATTAATGGTGCCTTTTGCTGCCTCAATAGATGCACGATGCTCCCCCCTATCCTTCCATTATAAAGAAAAAGCAGCTGACATAGAGAATTCTTTGCCAAAAAAGGGATTTTGCATCAAAGGCGCCATTTAAAAAAAGAGACCTCATTTAAAAGGTCTCTTATACTCTGGATGATATTATTCTGCTGATGCTTCTTCTGTCACCTTCCCCTTCCAAATCAGGGTTAAGCCTAATCCAAGAAATAAGACAACACCTGCGAATAAAAATGGGAAATGAATATTTTGATCGAATAAAATGCCGCCAAGTGCCGGTCCGAAAATCGTACCTAGGCTTGTGTAGGTAGAGTTCATCCCTGCTACAAATCCTTGCTGGTTGCCAGCGATTTTGGATAAGAAGGTCGTTAATGCTGGACGCAATAAATCAAACGCAAGGAAAATGACACATGTGACAATCAAGACAACCAAAAAGCCTGAAACAACGGTTGAAACGAAAGCAAGGACAGCCCCGATAATCAGACATAGCTGAATGACTCTTTTTTCTCCTAGGGCATTTACCAGTTTACCAAACACAAGTACTTGGATGATGACTGCCACAATCGAGCTGACGGTAATGATGACGGCAATATCTTTTGGACCAAATCCAAACTTATGATTTGTGAACAAGCTAAAGACTGTTTCATATGCAGATAGTCCAAATGCGAGGACAAACACAATGATAAAGGCGATGAGGTAGCTTGGATGAATTGATTTTTTCAAATCTTTAAAGAAAGTCGATTCTTTCACTTCATTCATTTGCTTCTCTCGCTCTTCTTTTGTTAAAGGCTCCTTCAACATAAACATAGACGAAATGACGGCAATAAACGCAATCCCTGCCGCAAAGAAGAATGGCAGGCGTACGCCGTATTCTGCGATAAATCCGCCAATTCCCGGGCCAATGATAAAGCCGGTACTAATGGCCGCAGAGACATAGCCCATCGCCTTTGATCTTTCTTGAACGGTCGTAATATCTGCGACATACGCCGTGACAGCCGGCATAATAAATGCTGCACTAATACCGCCTAGAAGCCTTGCAAAATACAGAACATACACGTGTGTACCAAGACCAAAAACAAGTTCTGATAACGCGAATAGAAACAGCCCAGACACAATCATAATCTTTCTTCCGTAGCGGTCTACCCATCTCCCTGCAATAGGTGATGCGATGAGCTGAGCAACGGCAAACGCCGCCACAAGGTATCCCATCGTACTCCCTGTTAGATGCATGACATTCATGAATAACGGCATGACAGGAATAATGAGACCGATGCCTAAAAACGCAATAAATATATTACTTAATAAAATCACGAGTACTGCTTTTTGCTCACGAATCGGTTTTTGCATGATGTTTGTTTCCCCTTTACTGACTCACTTGTTACTCATGATGGTTGATTCCGTGAATAAACAATGAGATCGCCTCTTTTTGCAACTCTTTCTTCTGCTCCATGGTGTCATTTTTATATAACACGTCTAATCCATAAAAAACGGAAAGTAATAATTTCACTTTTGACTCCACATGCTGGATCGACCAGCTGCCATCTTTGTTTCCTTCAAGTAAGATATCTCTCATCACATCATCAAAATCGACATCAATCTTGTTCAGCCGCTCCATGACTTCGTCTGATGTAAAAGCACTGGCACAAAATTCCTCACTCGCTCTCATTAATGGGTAGTTAATGCCCATTTGACTGAGCATCTCTGCAAATGCAGCGAGCTTATCGACAGCCCGATGCTGTGTTTTCTTCTCCTCATGCCACGTTTCCATCATCAAACGATGATCCTCTTCCATAATATGAAGAAACAAAAACTCTTTTCCTTTGAAATGATGATAGAGATTGCCTTTACTCACCTCAGCAGCCTCTAAAATATCGCGTACGGATGTTTCTGAATATCCTTTTTTCGCAAATAAATCACGAGAAGCGGTGACGATTTTTTGCTTCGTCTTCTCACTCTTTCCAGCCCCGCTTTGTGTACTTGTCATGTGTCACAATCCCTTTCTACCCTGCATTTCTTCATGCGGACAAAATAATACCGACCAGTTGGTTTATTTTTTTATTATAAATGGATTTTCCTCATAATACAATGAAAAAGGCATTGGACTTCATAAGGAGTGATTCATGTGAAAACTAACAGAACAGTCATTTGTGCTATCACCAAAAAGGACTTATACGTATTTTTCTTCTGCGACCTTTTCATGGCTACTTTGGCGTACTACGTGTTCAAATTCAAGCCAACGACATTTTATGAATGTGCGGGAATCATGGGAAGTATTCTTTGTCCCTTTTTGATGAAAAAGTGGATATACCGGTGATCTCCCTTTCAAGTATATCCGTCATTCATTTAACTTTCCTTTATATTTAACTTCACTTAAATATAAAGATTGCCTATAATAGAAGAGAGGTGATGTCATTGGATGAGGAAATCATTCATTACGGTAAAAAGATCATTGAATACTCGAATGCGCTAGGCTCAATTTATGTAGAAGAGTATCAACGATTTTTAAAACATGAGTATGCAGATTTATCAGCCAAACAAGAGCTGACACTTGAACTATTGCGCACGAAAACGAGAACAATTAATGAATTAGCTGATTACTTTTCGATTTCTGCGAGCGCAGCTAGCCAGCTTGTATCAAAGCTAGAGCAGCTCGGCTATGTCAAACGAGAAATTAATCCACATAACCGAAGAGAAATCATTGTTGATTTTGCTCAAAAGGGCCATGACTATCACAAGAATACGGAAGACATTCAACTGCACCTTATACAAAAATACTATGCAAAGCTTCCAAAAGAAGATTTAAAAACATTACTATCTCTATACGAAAAAATCTATCAGATTGCGAAAGAAGCGCCTTAATACGGTGTTTCTCTCATCGACATTTAAGCTAGATAAACTATTAAGGGGATGAAAATATGAAAAGCGTTCATTTACAAGATGGCCGTCACATCGGTTTGACTCAATACGGTGATCTTGAGGGGTTTCCAGTATTCTTTTTTCATGGGACACCTGGATCAAGAGTGATGTTTTTAGATGATGATCCAATCTCTCAAGAACTCGGCATTCGTCTCATCTGTTTGGATCGACCTGGATTTGGTTTATCTACCCCTCTACCTGACCGTACAATTTTAGACTGGGCAAAAGACGTGCTGGAAGTGGCAGATGATCTTGGCATTCAACAATTTTCAGTGATGGGTGTATCTGGAGGCGGCGCATTCGCTGCTGGTTGTGCCTATCAATTGCCGGATCGCGTCCTTTCAGCTGCACTGATCTCAAGTACAACCCCTTTTCAGAACGGGAAACCGCCTAAAAGTATGCTGAAAGAAAATAAATTGGCTTTTTTCCTTAGTAAGAAGTTTCCTTGGCTATTGAAAGCAAGCTATCGTTCCCAGAAGAAAATGATTGAGAACAAACCAGAGAAATTTAAGAAGCTGGCCAAAAACGGGAACAAGCATTTACATCCGTGGGATCGGCAATTCCTTCAAACCGATGAGCAGTTAGAAATGATGATGACACATTTACACGAAGCGACTCGTCAATCGGTAGATGAATGTATTCGTGAACCCATTTTACTCTCGAAACCATGGGCATTCGATATGAAAGATATTCAAATTCCTGTTGATGTCTGGCATGGGAAAGAAGATACAATGGCTCCATTTGTAGAAATAGAAAAAATAGCTCGGGCGATTCCAGACGTCAAAACCTATTATATAGATCAAGCAGGGCACTTTCTTACTGATGTAGACGATATTTGGCGAGATATTTTACTCTCTTTAAAGGAGCGTGCTGAACATCAGGAACATGCATAAAAAAAAGACCCGATATTACTCGGGTCTTTTTCTTCATTAATACTGTTCATAATACTTCTGCACTTTATTTGGATCTTTTGTCTTCGTTAGTGCCAGCATGAGCAGAATGCGTGCTTTTTGCGGATTTAATGAATCAGACGACACAAAGTGATGTTCATCATCCGTTTTTTCGTGGGTGACAATTCCATTACCCGTTCGGCTTGATCGCACGAGAACCACATCTTTTTTCACTGCATCTGCTGCTCCTTTGATGGCTTCTGTTGACATCGTTCCATTTCCTGCTGCGGCTACAACAATCCCTTTCGCTCCTGCTTTCACTGCAGCATCATACATATATTTTTGATCATTTTGATAGCCGTATAAAATATCGACTTGCGGCAATTCTTTTATCTTCGATACATCAAAATCGCTTTCAGTTGTATGTTTTCTTGTTGGTTCGTTATAAAAGGACACCACTTCACCAGTAACTACTCCGATGTATCCTTGCTCAAGTGACTTGAAGGCATCGGTTGTGGTCGTGTTTGTTTTCGTAACAAATCGAGCTGATGCAATTCGGTCATTTAATGTGACCATGACCCCTTTGCCCTTTGCTTCTTTCGTTGATGCAATTTTCACCGCATGATACAAGTTAAGCGGACCATCTGCACTGATAGCCGACGCTGGTCTCATTGAGCCAACGACCACCACAGGCTTATCACTTTTGACTACCAAATGTAAAAAGTAAGCTGTTTCTTCAAGTGTATCTGTTCCATGCGTGATGACAATGCCATCAACTTGATCATCTTTTAATAGCTCATTCACTCGTTTGGCTAATTTTAAAAGAAGAGCGTCATCAACATTTTCACTTCCAACATTCGCTACCTGCTCACCAGTGACATTTGCAATATCCTTCAGCTGCGGAACTGAAGCAATGACTTTATCAATGCCAAGTGCACCAGATTTATAGCCTGTCGTATCTGTATCACTATCTGAACTGCCAGCAATCGTCCCGCCTGTGGCTAATACCTTAATATTTGATAAGGACTTATTCCCTGTTTCAATCGCATTGTTTTTCTCTTTTGTTTCATTAGATACGTTTTCTTTTTCGCTTTGAGTATTCTCTTGAGTGCCTGTGTTCGCACAGGCTGCTGTCACTAGTAATAAAACAGAAAGAAGGACAGCACCTAACCATTTTGTCATGTTCATTGGATCATCTCTTTTCCTCATTTGATGGATTTCATGGCTAAATCTCTTTCTATAGGCTTTACTTTATACCATACCTTCATTCATCGGCATGAGGCTAAAGATTTAGAACCAAATACTGGGAATGCTCCTTATATTTTTAATGAATTACTTTAAAACATAAAAATAAATTATAAAAATAACCCATTTAACCTTAAATTTACCTTAACAAAATTATTTATATATGGAAAAAAATAATTACGTGAGTAGAATATACTATAAAGGAGGGAATATGAAAATAAAGTTTATTTTTCTTTTCTTGTTCATAATAATCACTATTGTTTTCATTTACATACCTAAAAATGATCACAACATTAAAATAGCAGTCATTGATAGCGGTATTGACGTAAATCATGTTGATGTTTCTGTTATAAAGCGCTTTGATAATAAAAAAACAGTGATGGATTCTTTCGGACATGGTTCTGCAATTGCTGAAATTATTAATAAAAACAATGAGAACATAGATTTTTATGATGGAAATATTTTAGACGAGAATGGAAACACAAGTGTAGAAACTTTAATCAAAGCATTAGATTGGTGTATTGACAACAAAGTGAATCTCATCAATATGAGTTTTGGTCTTTCTGAGAATAATGTAAAACTTAAAAAAAAGATTGACGAAGTCGTTAGTCATAATATTTTAATTATAGCTGCTGCAGGTAATAAATTTGGTTTAAAAAGTGATTATCCTGCTCGTTATAATAACGTGATTTCTATTTCTGCTGTTGATGCTCAAAATAAGATATATAAATTTGCAGCTAAAGGAAAAATTGACTTTGTTTCTCTTGGTGTAGATGTAGAAACAGTGAAAATAAAAAAATTGGCTGAAGTTAAAGTTTTAAGCGGTACTTCTTTTGCTACAGCAAATGCTACAGGGTATATTTCCAAGGTAATACCAGATGACTTTTCGCTATCTTTTAAAGATATTCTTCACAGATTAAAACAAAAAACTCAACCGCTGAATAATGACGAACGAGATTCAACTTATGGTTATGGCCTATTATTAAATAAGAATTAGGAGTTTATGATGTTTAAGAATATTATTAAAGTAATATGTTTAGTAATGATATTTTCAATTATTGGACCTAGCATTTCTAATGCGACTATGAATTCAAATGAACATGATGAAATTAATTCAAATGATATTAACACTTTACAAAACACAGGGGAATTGCATAGTACAGAGGTCATTAAAAACACGAATAATGAACAGGAACTTGAAGTAAGTGTTGAAAACGAAAATTTATTGATCAACAGTAAAGTGATTTTATCTCAAGAATCGGAACAATTATCAATGGTTGAGGCTGAAATTGTTGATGAAGACACAAAAGAAACTGTAAAATATAATTTTGAAATAGCAGATATTGATGTTGCTGAAAAAAGCGACCCTCATCTCTTATTAGTGGATATTGAAACCGGCGAAGAGTACACAGTAAGTGACTCACAAATTCAAGCATCATGGTATCCTTTAGTAATCGTAGCAATCTATATTGCTCGTGTTGGAATTAACCAAGCAATAAAGAAGTTTGGTAAAACTGCTGTTAAAAATGCTGTTAAAAAACATGGTAAGAAAACCACTACTTCAAACGCAGTCAAAAAAGTGAGTATGTCACGGCTAGACTATCATTATAAGAAACACAAAAAAGAATTTGGTAACATTACCAAATCTGAGTATTTAAATAAAGCACGCAAACTATTAGGAGCAAGTAAGAGCAAAAATATTTTAGAAAAGAAAAGCAAGAAAAAATTTAATGGTAAACACCGTTATTATAAATATAATAAAAAAACAAATGAATTTTTATCTGTAGAGAAACAAAAAGATAAAGATGTCATTATCACTTTTTTCAAGCCTAAAAGAGGAATTAATTATTGGAAGGACCAGTAGAAATGAATAAAAACATTTGTTTAATTTGTGGCTATAATGAATTAGAAGAAAGACCTTACTATTCCGATTTTGCAGGTAGTAACGAGATTTGTCCATGTTGTGGTTTTGAGTTCGGAGTAGATGATTTTGATTGTGATGAATTTGATCATGAAGGGTTAACAGACCAAGAAATCGTTGAAAAATCCCATATCATTTGGAGAAAACATTGGATTGAAAACGGACTAGAATTGTTCAATCCTAAAATCTTTTCTCCAGAATTTCGAAACGGTAAATTTTTAAAAAGAGATTACTTAGAGATTCAAATGAAAAAGAATCTTGGATTAGATTTTAATGATATTTAAATGGACAAAGACCACTCAGGTTTTATTCTGAGTGGTTTTCATATTTTAATATATGTCTTTATACAGCAAAAAAGCATTTTATGTATAGGTTGTTTTTATCTAATTTATTAGCGTTTTCAGTAATCCAAATACGCTTGACCCAGCAGACATCTTTCAGTGCAGTGATCACTGTTAATCTGGTAAGGGTAACTGACATACCTCTCCACTTGTTACATACGTCACCAAATCCCCCTCCTACTCTAAACCATACAGTCAATCATGCCATAAAAAAATCACTGAGGATATCTACCTCAGTGATGGAATCTTTATTTCATAACTGTACCAGCGTGTGAAAAGATCGGATCTTTCAATTCAAATTCGAATGTCTTTCCGTCCACAATACCGACTGTTTTTTCACTGTCATAAAGCTCAAGCATACAAGCTGCCATTTCTTTTGATGTATGATATTTCTTGAAATTGCCTTCATATTCAAATTCGTCTACATCCAATGAACGCTTTGCAAATTCTGATTCTGTCGCGGATGGCGCTAATACTTTTGCCTGTAATTTGGCTCCTTTTCCTTTCAACTCTAGGGCCAGCCCTTCTGTAAAGGCGCTCACGTAAAACTTCGTTGCTGAATAGGTGACAGCATTGCCGACGACTGTATAGCCTGCTCGTGAAGAAATGTTAATCAGCTGCGCTCCCTCTACTTGCTCATAATCATGAACAAATAAGGTGGATAGAATCGTTAATGCTTCGATATTCAGATGAAGCATGTCCCCAATTTTACTTAAATCTTGTTCTCCTATAGAGCCAAAGTGACCAAACCCTGCATTATTTATAAACGTATCCAGCTCATAATTTGATAATGATTCATAAAATGAATACACTTGCTCTATGTTTGTTAAATCGACTGACTGTATGACTACTTTGATATCGGGATATTGATCATGAATCTTTTTCTTCAATTCTTGGAGTTTATCGAGCCGGCGTGCAGCTAATATAAGATTTTTCCCTCGTGCTGCAAAGGCAAGAGCCGCCTCATATCCAATACCTGAGCTTGCTCCTGTAATGACTGTATAGCCCATTTTATATCCCCCTATTCGTGTCTTCTTACTGGTTAAATTATAACGACAGCGTTTCGCTCAAGTCAATTTTGAAGAGAGTCAAAAGGCAACATGTCTAACTTAGTACAGCTCCTCAGTCACTTCCTTTTGAATCATTTTGGAGGATATCATGTTGAGATTTTTTTGTTAATTTTTGAAAAACCAATTGGTAGGAATGTTCGATTAGCTCCTCTACAAATGAGGAGGGAATGTCTGCATCAAGGTAAATGGAATTCCAATGAGTCTTATTCATATAGTAGCCAGGGATAATTCCTTCATGCATCTCTCTTAGTTCTTCAGCACGATGAGGATCACATTTTAACGTGATGATAGGCTTTCGATTAGCATCTCCCCCCATCATAGCAAACATCTTTCCGCCAATATGATAACGATCTGCCTGCCACTCAGGTTGATAATCATGGGTTGTTCCTTTTAAAGAAAGACAAAATGCCTGTAGCTGTTCTTTTTTCATTTCATTCGCTCCTTTTTAAGAGGTTATCTATTCTTTCTATTATATCGACAACGAGAAAAGATATCTGATCCTTTTTACATTCACTTTTCTTTTTCAGAAACAAATAATAAAAGCACAGGCCCATTGTCTCCTGTGCTTTGAATCACTTTACTTTTCTTATTCGAACGCCTTTTTTAATTGATCCCCCATCAGATGCCAAGCTTCTTCAGCTATGGCTAAATCTCCGGCATGCGTGAAGCCGTGAGGGACACCTTTAAATTGTTTGTACGTGACGTCTACCCCAGCTTCTTTTAACTTGGCAGCATATTGCTCGGCTTCTTCAGCCAGCGAATCCCTCTCTGCTGTGATGACGAGAGCTGGAGGCATTTTTGCTAAGGTTGAACGATCTGCAAAAACCGGAGAAACGAGCGGATTTTGCGGATCTTGGCCTTGCAGATAGAAGGAATTAAAGAGTCTCGCCAATTCAACTGGAATCGCTTCTTCAAACGCTGGCTTTTGTGCTGGATCAGTGGCTAGATCGAGCGGCGGATAATCAAGCACTTGATAGGCGATTGGGAGTGTATTTCCTCTTTGAATATTCAATAGACAAGCAGCCGTTGCCAAATTTCCTCCTGCGCTATGTCCGCCAATAGCTAATGCATTCTGATCGATTTGAAGTTCATCAGGGTGTTCATACAGCCACTTCAGTACATCGTAGCATTCATGGAGAGCGGCTGGGAAAGGGTGCTCGGGTGCAAGCTGATACTCGACATTGACAACGATACATTGCGCCCGGTCTGCAATGACTGGACACCATGGATTATCCATTTCAGCACTGCCCATGATAAATCCGCCGCCATGTAAATTCACAAAAACAGGAAGCAGCTGTTTTGATGTGTTCACTGGCTTAAATACCCACACCTTTGTTTCGCCAGCACTTGTTGGAATATCATATTCCATTTTGTTCACTTCAGGAGGATTTACTGGTTTTAGTTCCGATTGACTCGCTAATGAACCTTCAGATGGCTGGCGTAATGATGCAGCGATTTTGATTTGTTCTTCTAAGTTCATGATCTCAGACTCCTATCTTATTCATTTCTTAGTTACTCATTCGTTTCCTTTTCATCTTTTCCTCCTAATGAATCAGCAGCAATTTTCATTTGTTCACTTTTTACCTATCTCCCCTTTTTCTCTCTTTGAAACAAGCATTGGGCAAATAAAAAAGCACTGCGGCGTTATGTCCACAGTGCTTTTCATTTCTCTTATGATACTTGCTGTTCTACCTTCACTCGTTTAATGAAGAAAGCGATGATTAACCCAATGACGGTCATGATCACGGCAAAGATAAATGCATGCTGGACGCCATTTGTAAAGGCGAGCAGCTGATTCATCGGATTTGTGGGATCAGACACATTTTCCATAAAGCTGCGGGCTCCTGATGAAAGAATCGAGATACCGATTGCAGTTCCAATGGCTCCTGCCACCTGCTGCAATGTATTCATAATCGCTGTACCATGCGGATATAGCTCTGGCGGCAGCTGATTCAATCCATTTGTTTGAGCAGGCATCATGATCATCGCGATTCCGATCATTAATGTAATATGAAGGGTTACAATGAATCCAATCGACGTATTCACACTTAGATTCGTAAAGCCAAACATCGTCGCTGCGACAATGACAAGACCTGGAATGACAAGCCATTTTGGACCAAACTTATCAAATAAACCACCCATGATTGGGGATAGCAGTCCGTTGATAATTCCACCTGGCAATAGCATTAAACCTGCTGTAAATGTAGAAAGCGCCAAGGACGTTTGCAGATACAATGGCAAAATCATCATAGCAGACAGCATCACCATCATACACACTAAAATCAGAAGTAACCCAATGACAAACATCGGATATTTAAACGGGCTTAAGTTCAGCATTGGTTCTTTCATGTTCAACTGTCTTAAAGAGAACACAAGAATCCCTATGACACCAACTACGATTGCAACAATAACGTGCATACTGCTCCAGCCGCCGCCTTCACCGGCACTGCTAAAGCCATATACAATTCCGCCGAAACCAATGGTTGAAAGCACAATTGATAAAATGTCGATTTTCGGTCTTGTTGGTTCTGTAATATTTTGCATAAAGATATAACCAAATACGAGTGCAGCAATTAATAAAGGAAGTGAAATCCAGAAAATCCAATGCCACGTCAACGATTTCAGAATAAGTCCAGAGACGGTCGGGCCGACAGCTGGTGCAAACATGATCACAAGACCAATAATCCCCATCGATCTGCCTCGTTTATGAGGTGGAATGATGACCAAAATCGTATTAAACATCAATGGTAGAAGCAATGCTGTGCCGACTGCCTGCACGACACGTGCTACCATTAAAATACTAAAGACCGGCGCAACCGCCGCAATAAATGTTCCGATGATCGAAAAGACGAGCGATGTAATGAAAAGCTGTCTTGTCGTAAACCATTGAAGAATGAGTCCTGAAATCGGTACGAGAATACCAAGTGTTAATAAATATCCTGTTGTCAGCCACTGAGCAGTCGTCGCTTCAATTCCAAAGTCTAACGTTAAACTTCTCAGCGCCATGTTTAATGCCGTTTCACTGAACAGGCCAATAAATCCAGCTGTGATAAAAGAAATAATAATGGGCAGCGTTCGAATTTCAGAAGCTGCTGCTTTCTGTTTGTTCATATTAAGTTGGCTCCTTTTCTTTTTGAATTTAGATGAACTTAGGAAGTCAGGGTGGTCAGAAATGAGCCACTTTTATGTCTATTGAAAGACGGATAAAATCTGTTTTTCTGCAGCAAATTGAGCTATTCTTTCGATTGAATAGCCAGATTCATGTATATAAAACATGAGCTCAGGCGTCATTGGAGAGGACATACATAACGTTGTCAGTTCTATATCCTGTATGTTCGCTTCTCCCTTTTCTCTCGCTTCCTCAAGCAAATCACGAATGATTTGTCTAAGTGATTGACTGTAATGACTCTCATACACTTTACTTGTCTGCTCTAAATTCCCAGAAATTGTGAGCATCCGAATCCAGTCTAGATGGTGACCGACGATCAGATGAATTTCTTCGAGAACATAGCGCAAACGTTCACGGACCGGCTGATCACTTATTTTGCTCAAGTAAAGATGCAAAGCTGGGATCAGCTGTTCAAATCTCTCCCCAAGGATAGAAAGGCACAGATCACTTTTATTGGCGTAGCGGCGGTAAAGAGTGCCCTGCCCAACACCAGCTGTTTTCGCAATTTTGTGCATGCTGACATTTTCTACACCAAATTCTTGAAACAAGGAGAATGCGATCTCTTCAATTTCCTCCCCAATATCCTTTTCCACCATGCTCACCTTCTTTACCTTCATCCACATGACACTTATCTCTATGTATTAAATCAAAACACTTTAGGTTTTTCTTGGGACAATTGTCCCGATATTATCTTACGGACAACTGTCCGCAATGTCAATCATTATTTTTTACTTATGATCCTTCTTTCAATTCTATTAAATAATGCACACTGTTTATCATTATTTAGACCGATTTTCCCTTTTGAAAGAATCATGTATGATCAATAAAGAAAGCGCTTCCATAAAAGGAGAGGAGAATGCGAATATGTACCGTATGAAACGAATGTTGATGTTGCTTGTCACTGGATTAGTCTTGAGTTTGTCCACATTTACAGCGGGTGCCTCGGCACAAACGGGTGGATCGTTTTATGAACCTTTTAACAACTATAATACGGGGTTATGGCAAAAAGCCGATGGATACTCGAATGGAAACATGTTTAACTGTACGTGGCGTGCAAATAACGTGTCGATGACCTCATCAGGTGAAATGCGTTTATCGCTCACAAGTCCCGCCTATAACAAGTTTGACTGCGGAGAAAACCGTTCCGTTCAAACGTACGGCTATGGGCTATATGAAGTCAACATGAAGCCAGCCAAAAATGTGGGGATCGTCTCTTCTTTCTTCACTTATACGGGACCGACTGATGGTACGCCTTGGGATGAGATTGACATTGAATTTCTAGGAAAAGATACGACAAAGGTACAGTTTAACTACTATACCAATGGTGTAGGAAATCATGAAAAGATCGTCAACCTTGGTTTCGATGCAGCGAACTCTTATCACACGTATGCATTTGACTGGCAGCCAAACTCTATCAAATGGTATGTCGATGGGCAATTAAAGCATACCGCCACCACTCAAATTCCTCAAACACCAGGGAAAATTATGATGAACCTGTGGAATGGTGCAGGTGTCGATGAATGGCTCGGCTCCTACAACGGTGTTACACCGCTCCACGCACATTATAACTGGGTGCGTTACACAAAAAGATAACTCTATCAAAAAAACCTGTGACAAGTCACAGGTTTTTCTTCGTTTAATTAGAATGAGTTTTCAGCTGATGAGCGAGTTTTTTCTCATGATTGTGGATAATATCTTCATAACTTTCTATTTTGAAATCCAATCGTTTAATGGTCTCTTCGATTTCCTTTTGTTTTTGAACGAGTCTTTCTCGTTCATTGACCAAAATGTTTTTTCGCGAAGATAACGTATAATCATCATCCTCAAAAAATAAGGCTGTATATTCTCTAAGCGCATCAATCGAGAGCCCTGCATTTCTCATACACTTGATAAATTCAATCCATTGAAGATCATCCTCTGTATAATCACGAATCCCATGATCGTCACGTTTGATTTCCCTAATCAAACCAATATTTTCGTAATATCTAAGTGTCGCAGTGGATAAATCGAGCTGTTTTGCTGCTTGTGCTATTTTCATTGTACCCTCCTTCTTTCTCTTACCTTCCGATCTCCCTTTCCTCATCATCTCCATTTTGAAAAAGAAAGCAAGATGCTTTTGGCTCAATTCTTGATTCAAGAATGTCGTAAAAGCCTGAATTCATTATCACAGAAGGTTTTCTGTTGACTTATAGTCCACTTTAACAAGTACAGTATAGAAGAAAGAATCGAATCTTATTTTTGAAAGGATGATCAAGAATGTGTCAGACGCACCAATCAAATGTTTTAAGAGTTTCACACGCAAAAGCGAATTTTGAACGGACGATCATTGAACGAAGAGCGCTTCGTCCACATGATATTTTAATTGATATTCAATTTAGCGGGATCTGTCATTCAGATATCCACAGCGCTTTTGATGAATGGGGCGGCGGCATTTTCCCGATGGTTCCGGGTCATGAGATTACTGGGGTCGTTGCAGCTGTAGGTAATGATGTGACGAAATTTCAGATCGGAGACCGTGTAGGCGTTGGCTGCTTTGTGGATTCCTGCGGCACCTGTGAATATTGTCAAAATGGAGACGAGCAGTATTGCACAAAAGGGGTCGTCCAAACGTATAACAGCCGTGACTATGACGGGGAACCGACTTATGGCGGCTACAGTCAAAAGATTGTCGTGACAGAGCGCTTTGTCGTCAGCATTCCTGATCAACTGCCCCTTGATGCCGCAAGTCCTCTTCTCTGTGCTGGCATTACCACTTATTCACCATTAAAGCACTGGAAGGCAGGCCCTGGCAAAAAGGTTGCTATCGTCGGAATGGGCGGACTTGGTCATGTCGCCATTCAATTCGCGAGCGCTCTAGGTGCTGAAGTGACGGTGTTGAGCCGCTCTTTAAATAAAAAAGAAGAAGCACTGTCATTTGGCGCAAAAGACTACTTTGCTACAAGTGATCCTAATACGTTTCAGACACTAGCCGGTCAGTACGACCTCATTCTCAATACGGTCTCTGCCAACATTAACGTGGATGCCTATTTGTCCTTACTCCGTGTAGATGGAACCTTGGTGAACGTCGGTGCACCGCCTAAACCGGATCAATTCCACGTCTTTTCATTAATTTCCGGCCGCCGCAGCATAGCCGGTTCACTCGTTGGCGGCATCCAAGAAACACAAGAAATGCTCGATTTCGCAGCTGCTCACAACATCGCACCACAAATTGAAGTCATCAATGCTAATCAAGTTGATGAAGCGTATGAACGTGTGCTGAAAAGTGATGTTCGTTACCGTTTTGTGATTGATATTTCGACGTTATGATCGAATTCTATTTTGAAAGACTGGCTCAATGGCTGGTCTTTTTTTTTAACCATGATTTCCTCATAAACAGCTGTTTACGTTTGAAAGACTGGATGGCGGATACAAAGGGTGGAGTCCGAGCAGTAATTGTGGTTATCCTGTTCTTCTTATAGCGAGGAGAATATGTTCAAATTAAAAAAATCACATCCAAAATTCCTAAAAAATTAACTCTCTTTTTTAGAACTAAATTTGTTGACAACAAATAAATAAACATGTTATTATTAAAAATTTGATTATTTCACCTCCAAGTGTGGTACCCTTAAAGTAGATACAATATATGGAGGTGGATGATATGTTTCAAATTGGTGATAACATTGTTTATCCAATGCACGGAGCAGGTATAATTGAAGCCATAGAAGAAAAAGAATTCTCTGATGAAAAACAGCAGTATTATGTGATTAAAATGTCACTCAGTCATATGAAAGTAATGATTCCAACACGGAAAATGTCAGGATCACGTATAAGACCTGTTACAGATATACTGGCTTTAAAGAATGTGATGCACATTTTCCAGCATGGCAAATCAGATCAATTACTGACGTGGAAAGAACGGCATACAATTAATACAAACAAAATAAAAACGGGTAACATCCAAGATGGTGCTGAAGTTGTGCGTGATCTTATGCGTATGAAGAAAGAGAAAGCACTAAATGCTAGTGAAAAGAAAATGCTGGATGATGCCCATGAATTTTTGCTAAGTGAATTAGAAGTCATCAAAGGGATTACAGAAAAACAAATAAAAAGTTTTTGTTAAGAATCTCTTCCACGCTCACCATTTTTGAATACACGTTCTCTAAGAACATTACCACCCTTCATTTTATTTAAAAAAAGAATTTATTTAGGCAAATTCCGCATATTGTAAATCCAATATGCTATACTGTTGATAAACCTTTGAAGCATGAATTTTTTTTACGATTACCTTGTAACATCTCCCTACTTGTACGCTGAGTAGGGTTTTTTATTGAAAAAATGCGTGAAAGCATAAAAAAACAGGCTCTCTACAGAGAACCTGTTTTAAAAGGATGAAGATTAAGCAGTTTTTTGAACGTTAGCAGCTTGAGCTCCACGAGAACCTTGCTCTACGTCAAATGTTACTTTTTGACCTTCGTCTAAAGATTTGAATCCGTCACCTTGGATAGCTGAGAAATGTACGAATACATCGTCGCCTTCTTCACGTTCGATAAATCCAAAACCTTTTTCTGCGTTAAACCATTTTACTGTACCTTGTTCCATGTTTGTTGCCTCCTCGTGCGTATACCACACAATGTATTATACTATCCTTGCCCAAAGTATCCTCAAGACGAAAAGTCTTTCTTCATGCTATCCTTTACGCCGAACAAAAATAATTATTCTTATTGTAGCATGAATCGGAAATAATTGCAATTTTGGATTAGAAAGAACATCACACATGATATGGGACACTAATTAGACAGGGGGAGCTTAATGATGGGAATTTTCTGGTTAAAAAGAAGAAACTCTCCTTTTTAGCGCGTCCCCTTGTGCATAAAATCTGTTTTTTCAGCTCCAAAAAGGGAATCTTTATCTAAATTCTCTCTAAAATCGACTTAACAAAATCTGTTTTTCCCTCTGCATATTTGTGTTTGTCATTTTTATTTTCATTTGATAGGTTAAGTTTAAGCTGTTGGTACTCACTTCTTGCTAGTTCGTTACTTCTCAGGTAATCCCTAAAATTTATTTGTTCGAGTAGATATCTATTGCCTCTTTGATACATATGGATTTGATGTGTACGTGGTTCTCCTTTGCTGAAATAGTGTCTTTCAGGTAATACATTGATCCCTCTATAAGAATAACCAAGCCCTTGCAAAGCTGTTACGCACTGTTCTCCGTCAAGAAAATGATTGATTTCAATCGCAATATCAATAATAGGTTTCGCACTCAAACCATTTACTGCTGTACTTCCAATATGGTGTACATTCACTATGTACTTTCCGATAACTTCTACTATTCGTTTCTTTTCACTTTCAAATTCTTTGACCCATTCAATGGACCAAGGTACTAAAAAAACCTCCCCTCTTGGTAATCCAAGCATGTACTCAACCCTACTTTATGATTTTGTTGTTTATATGGAAATTTTCATTATACGTCACATTGGTAGAGAACATCTTACTAATAGTTGTGTAGCATTTCGTCGGATTTAACAATATAACCTTTTAAACGATATTAGTATGATTGGACTGCATTATATAAAAATATTATTCTCAAACAAAAAGTCCACTCACTTAAGATGAGTGGACATTCATTTAGATAAAACTTGCTAAGCATTTTCCAACTCAATTCGATTTAACCAATTATGGACTAATGAGTTAAATACTTCGGGTTGTTCAATCTGCAGGTTGTGACCACCCATATCAAACACCGCAAAAGTGGCTCTTGGATAATCTTCGATGAGCCGCCACGCATCGTGATATCCGACTACATTGTCCTGGCGCCCTGTGATAATGAGCGTTGGATACTTAAGTTCAGATGAAATATCGAAGGTAAAACCATAACCATTTTGATGTATATTGTTGATGAAATCATGATTTGTTTGTTTAGAAGGAAGTAAAATTTCATCTCGAAACCGCTCCCATTCCACTTTCCCTTGCACAACGGCCATGGAGCAAAATTCATCTGCCTCCTCTGAAGACAATTGCGATATAATGCTGCTGTCACTTTTTAAAACAGTCGCCTCTGGTACGACTCTTTCATCGAATTCTGGTATAGTCATTGGCGCCACAAGCAGTAATCCACGAACGGTTTCCCGGCGTGAATGAACGATACCTCTGGCTATGTACCCTCCATATGAATAACCACAAACAATAAACTGTTCATCAGGGATGATCTCGTCCAAAAGACGCAATACCGCCTCTAGCATATCATCAGAGTTCTGAATAGATGGATGTGGCTTTGAACGTCCCATACCTGGTAAATCTATGTATATTCGCTTCCAACCGCTTCGTTTTTCGAATATCGGTTCCAATGCATGTAACATTACTTGATGGTCAAGTGTCCAACCATGCAATATCACGATCGGGAATCCTTCTCCAATGACTTTATGGTAAATTGACATGTATTTATTTCCCCTTTCCTAGGGCTTCTCTAGTAATTTCAACATTTTTTGTTGTTTGGCTTGTTAGGAAACTACGTTGTGATATCCCAAAAACTTCCAACTAGATTAAATGTTGTGAAACCTGTTTATATTCTTTCAATTCATCATAGCAAATCCCCATATTCATGTGTGACATTGAAATGCTTTATGTTGCTTCAATTTTTCAAGAATTAAAAATTGTTCCAAATCTCTTCCATATTCTAATGAATTGATCAGTTTTTTTGCTACAATAAATTGACAACGAACAGTTTGAACTACATACTCTCCATACACGCTAAAATATAAAATTCCGAGAGGAGAAATCAAATGAATCCTTTGCTGTTAGATATTCCTTTACAGTTAGAAACAGAAAGACTTATTCTTCGAGCACCACACCAAACAGGAGACGGGGAAATTGTAAACCAAGCAATAAAGGATTCCTTTTCTGAATTAAAAGCGTGGTTGCCATTTGCTCAAGAACTTCAGACTGCTGAAGAAACAGAGATCAATTTAAGAAATGCTCATATCAATTTTTTAAAGAGGGAAAGTTTCCGTTTTCTTATTTTTGATAAAAACAGCAATCACTTCATTGGGACAACTAGCCTTCAGAGGATTGACTGGACCATTCCTAAATGTGAGATTGGGTACTGGGTAAATACAAAGTTTAGTGGGAATGGATATATGACAGAAGCAGTGGAGAAATTAGCTGACTTCGGATTAAACAATATCAAATTTAGAAGAATTGAAATAAGGTGTGAATCAACAAACCTCAAAAGTCGGGCTATCCCAGAAAAACTTGGCTTTGTATTTGAAGGCACTTTAAGAAATGATGATTTATCCGCAGATGGCAGCAATCTGACTGACACTTGTTTTTATTCCATAATAAAATAACCTTATGTAGCAATTAAAGTAATGGGTGCATTAGTGTAACAAGAAAAAACATAGCATATTAATTATATGCTATGTTTTTTAATTTTGGTCTTGATAAGTGGGTCTCCCCCTCTAACTTTGTCCTTATTGCCTTTACTTCTTCATAATCTGGTGTTTTCATTAATAAACTCTGACAGAAAGTTTTTAGCAGCAGGCTCCCAACACAAGACCACAATGTAACTGCAATCAGCTTCGACCTGTCACGAGGTACTTTTTGTTTTTCTTTTTTATCCGAGTCAATTTCTTTAATGGAGCAATTGGATTCACTCTCCATTCATAGATCTCTAAAGACTTTCCTCCTGATTAGCTTTCATGTTTCTTGCCATCTTTCATAGTTCGGTCTGTTTTAACTCCGTCACCATCACTTCTACTGGTTTACCTTAATTCCAACGACCTCAACACTCTGTTTATGAAAGGACTCGTAACCTGTTTTATTTCAAAAAAAAGATGCTACATGTTGAAACACCTTGTTTGTATTGACAGCTCTCATTAGCAGGGTAATATTACACTTGATTATTTAAACAAGAATTTTTATACAACCAGTTTATAGCATCATTAAGGTCATTGGCTATATAATCTATTTTAATCCCACTTAATTTATCAAAGTGTTCACGAAGTGAATATTCACCAGCCCCCGTTCTAACCAAAATTTTAATACTTCCTACTTTATCAGCTGCAACAATATCACTCCAACGGTCCCCAATTACGACGCAATTTTCGAGAGTTAAATCGTGTTTTTGTTGAGCTTCCATTAACATTCCTATGCCAGGCTTCCTACAAGAGCATCCGTCATTATGACCGTGTGGACATATATATACTTCGTCAAAACCAAAACCTTTCAATTCCTCTTTAAAATCTTCTACTTTAGCTAATCCACTTGATATACCAGGTTGATTTGTAAAAGAGAATATTTTCACATTATCTTTTTTTAGTTTATTAATTTGAATTGCTGTATAAGGAAAGAGTTCGAATTCTCCGGGATAATGAATAGTTTCATCACCACCAATTGTTCCATCTCTATCTAAAAAAATTGCTTCTATCTGTTTCATGTTATACCCCCATTATCTAGCAACTGCTCCCGCGTTAAGATTCATTTCAATTAGAAAATTTTGATGACATCAGTTTATCATAAATATTTATTATCAAAGTCCCCTAATACAATTAAAATCTTTTCAACTCTCCTTCTTTTCAATTTGTTTCATTCTTTCCAAGAAAGATAAAAAGGACGCTACACGAAATAACACCCTTTTATCTTTTGCTTCTCAATATAAATTTTTAAGCTCGTCATTAGACCACCTAGCAAATAACTTGTCTTGTAAAATGTGTAACGATATTCAGCGACTCTTGTGACAACATAGACCACGATAGATATAAGAAAGAAATTGATGTCAACAAAGCCTCAACATTTATTAATGGAGAACATGTACTAATAGAGCCTAAAACAAAGAAATAAGGCTAATCAGTATAACCAGTAAACTTTTAAGCTTATTAGCTCAATGGAGGCACGAACAAGAGAAATTATTTAATGATTTAGGTGTTTTCCATTCAGATGAAACACTAATTTTTCAATATAAGATACACCTCCTAGAAAAGATATTGTTTCACGTAAAATTAAATATTTCTGTAGTATAGATGAAAATTTAAAAGTTATTAGACTGAATAATCTTAGACACTCTCATGTTGCTTTATTAATTGATCAAGGAGAAGAATATCATACAATCAAAGAAAGACTCGGACATGCCTCTATTCGAACAACAATTAGACATATATTGTCACTTATTTCCTAACAAACAAAAGGCTATGGTTGAAAAATTGGACGATATTATATTTAAATATCGATGTCAAACAAAAAAGTCCACCTACTTAAGGTGAGTGGACAGATTTATTTAGAAGTTATATAAAATAAAAATACCAAAGGTCTACAACCCTTGGTATCATTGATGTGGCGAAGAAGACTTGAACCTCCACGGGTTATTCACCCACTAGGCCCCAACATTGTGAAAGCTTATTTTCATTACACCCTTTATCTTCATTTTCTTTAATTTCTATCTGGTTTCATGAACTTTGGTTAAAATGGTGATTCAATAGCAATTCAATTCGAGTACGTTTTCAAAGCGTGCTGTCATTTTTCTATGTTAGATTTAAATAACGTTTTTCAATTATTCAACTAACCCATTTCGTATGGAAAATACTACAGCTTGTGTCCGATCTTCAACACCAAGTTTTTGAAAAATACGATGGACATGTGACTTAACTGTCCCTTGTGATATATGAAGAATGTCCGCAATTTCTGAATTTCTCCGACCATAAGCCATTTGCTGCAAAACATCGGTTTCGCGTTCAGTTAAGGGTTCGTGCAAGTCTGAAGTTTTGGTATCATTTTGTTCAGTATTCTTACCTTCACTAATGGCTTTTGCAAGTGCTTTACTAGCCATTGCTGTTCGGTAGATCGCTTGACCTTGGTTAACCCATCGAATACCATCTAGAAGTTCTTTCGTATCGGTATCCTTTAATAAATAACCAACAGCACCGGCTCGAATGCCATCAAATACATAATCTTGGACATCGAATGTTGTAAGAAGCACCACTTTGATATAAGGCATTGAATCAAGAATGTTGTAAGTAGCTTCTATGCCAGTACCATTTGGCATTTGAATATCCATTAGGACCACATCAGGATTCGTGTTTTTTGTCATCTCTATCGTTGTTTTCCCATCAGCTGCTTCACCAACAACTTCCATGTCTGCTTGTGAATCAATGATATACTTTAAACCCTGACGGACAATAGGTTGATCATCAGCCAGTACGATTCGAATCTTATTTTTTTCATCCATTTCCCATTTCCTCCCACAAAAGAATGAAACTCATTTTTTACGGATTATGTATATCATGATGTGACCTTTTTTCTATTGGGAGCGTTATCTCAATACAAAGACCATGCGGTTTCACCGAAGTAAATGTACACGTCCCTCCATGTTGTTGACAACGTTCTATCATTCCATTTAATCCGAACCCTACTTTCAACGGGACATCATTCACATAGTCTCCATTATCAGATACCTTTAAAATAATTTCATCATTCACTTCCTGAAGGTGAATTGTAACCGATGTGGCATTTGAGTGACGTAAAATGTTAGTTAGGGATTCTTGAAGTGTGCGGTATAGTACAATACTGGTTTCATTGGGCCATTCGGAAATTTTTGATTCCTGAACAAAATTGAATTTTATTGGAGAGCGACCTTGAATTTGAGATACAAGTCCTTTTAATGCGATAATCCCGAGACCCATTTCATCACTTGACCATTCTCTTACCGAAAAACGAACTTCAGCCATAGCTTTCCTAGCTATCTGAAGTAATTGCGTGGTTACTTCAGATGCCTTTTTCGGTTCATCCGGCAGCATAATTTCAAGAGCCTGCAGCTGAATAATTAAGGATGTGAGCTGGTGGCCAAGACCATCATGAATTTCACGAGCAAGCCTTATACGTTCTTCTAAAGCTGCATATTTCATGGAATTCATAGTAGCTTCCTGCAGTTCAGCGTGCGCTTCTTTTAACTCTTGATGTGCCTTGTTTATTTCTTGCAGGTGTAATTCCTTCATTCGATAAGCATTTTTCCAAATCTTACGAATTAAGACCACTATAAATAATCCTACTAAGATAAGAGGTGCTGTGAAAGTAACAGGCCGAGATATGCATATAAAAACCACTATTGTAAGTAAGGCCAGAATAGAAGATAAATACTTGTACTTATCATAAACCGTTGCCAAAATCCAAACTAATGGCCATAACAAAGCTGCGTCAGTTATGCCGTATACATTATTCAAAATTAATTCTATTGCTAAAATCAAGAGTGAAATAACAGCATATTTTACTCCACTCAACCAAGTCTCCCGTGCCCACAGTAAGACGAAATATAACAGTATTATTAAAGAAAATCCAATGACAGCCTCAAATACTTGATTCGTGAATTCTTTATACAACACATATAACAAAGCAATGGTTGCAATGACCTTAATCAATCGCGTATTCGCATCAAAAAGCAAACCTTATCACTTCCTCATTCTTATCAATTCCATATCTCTTGAGTTTATTCCGTTATAGTAACAAATAACAAACCAGTTGTGCCTCTACCTACAGATATATTTTTTCTTTTTTAAAATCAGTCAACGGATAGAAGATGGATACTTTGATAGTTGATATAGTCTTAAGTGTACGATTCATAGCTTGAGCTTAGGTCGATTTTTTAACATTAAATTCTACACAGCTTATATAAATCAGGCTAAATATATATTACGGAGGAATTGATTTGGATACTCAAACGTGGTTAATCATGGGGACGATCTTTTTAGTTGTTTTATTTACACAATTTGGACGAAAGAAATTTACGGTGCGAAATGCTATTTTGCCGTTTATTATATGTGGTATTGTCATAAAAATGTACGTTAAGGATATTCCCACATCAGGAAATGACATTGTTGCATTAGGGTTTATGATAGCTGCAGGCATTTTATTTGGAATATTGATTCTTTTCACTGTCAAAATAGAATGGTCTGAGGGAAAAGCCTTCACCATTGCAGGCATACCTTATTTATTATTATGGATAATCGGTCTCGGTTGGCGCATTGTATTAACTAACTATGCTGAACATTGGAATCCACAGCGCTTTATGGAGTTCATGATCACACATAAATTGGATGTTGATATCATACCACCTGCCTTTATCTTTTTTACACTTGCTATGTTTACAACAAGAATTCTCGGTATCTTCATTCGACTCCAATTGAGTCGTAAAAAAGCTGCAACAAGTGTCTAAATTAAATGATGTAAAATTAGATGTCCATGTTGTAATATTGGTGTTATCACTAGAATGAAAAAGAAAAGAAGAGGTTAACCCCAAAAGGCCTCTTCTTTTTTATATGCTGATATCTTGGATATACAAGAGTGTTAGGAGAAAATGGAGAAAAGATTTATGCACCAACTCGATCTACAGTAATTTTAAAGAATAGACGTATATGGTCACTTATTTCCTAACAAACAAAATGCTATGGCTGAAAAATTGGGACATGATATAAAAATATCGATCTCAAACAAAAAAAGTCCACTTACTTAAGGTGAGTGGACAGATTCATTTAGAAATAAAAAAACCAAAGGTCTACAACCTTTGGTATCATTGATGCGGCCGAGAGGACTTGAACCTCCACGGGTTATTCACCCACTAGGCCCTCAACCTAGCGCGTCTGCCATTCCGCCACGACCGCGTGTATGATGTGCTCATATATTCATAAGTGCACTGTTTGAAAAAAACAATGCGGGTGAAGGGACTTGAACCCCCACGTCATAAAGACACTAGATCCTAAGTCTAGCGCGTCTGCCAATTCCGCCACACCCGCGTGACAATGGTGAGCCATGAAGGACTCGAACCTTCGACCCTCTGATTAAAAGTCAGATGCTCTACCAACTGAGCTAATGGCTCATCTGCTATGCAGAAAAACATATATAAAAAATGGCTGGGCTAGCTGGATTCGAACCAACGCATGACGGAGTCAAAGTCCGTTGCCTTACCGCTTGGCTATAGCCCAACGAATCAAAAAACAAAACATGACCCGTACGGGATTCGAACCCGTGTTACCGCCGTGAAAGGGCGGTGTCTTAACCGCTTGACCAACGGGCCATACAATAATGGCGGAGAAGGAGGGATTTGAACCCTCGCGCCGCTTACGCGACCTACACCCTTAGCAGGGGCGCCTCTTCAGCCACTTGAGTACTTCTCCATTATGGCTCCGCAGGTAGGACTCGAACCTACGACCGATCGGTTAACAGCCGATAGCTCTACCACTGAGCTACTGCGGAATAATAAGACATGTTTCATTATATCTATGCCAGAAAAATGTGTCAAGAATTTTTAAGTGTTTCATTCCTGTCTCATTAGCGACGGCTTTTATAATTTAACATATACTAATATAACAGTCAAGCCTTTCTTCCTTCCTTTTTGTTTTCTGTTTAGACATGACAGAAAGACCCCGACCTCTAACTGAAAGACCAAGGCCTCCGCTGCTGCGCTCCCTATGAGTTCATGACAGCTTATACTTTCGCATCCACTTATAAAAGGTGCTTCTTGGCACACCTGCTGACCTCGCTGCTTCTGACACATGACCTTTTGTTTTGTGCAGTGCTTCTATCACTGTTTGCTTTTGAATGCGTTCCCTAAACGTGAGCTCTTTTGGAATCTCGGTACATTCTACTGGAGGCAGCTTCTGCTTTTTCTGATCCATCGTCTCTAATACCGCCGCATATTGCGATTCACCAATCCATCCTCCTTTAGGAAACAGAACCCTTATATGTTCAAACAGATTAAAAAGTTCTCGTATGTTTCCAGGCCAATGGTACGCTTCTAGCTTCCGAAAAAATGATTCAGGAAATGTCGCATTCCATTGGTGTTTCTTTTGGTAATAACGATATAAATCAACAATGTCTTCTTTTCTTTCTCTAAGCGGCGGGATGTTGATTGGATAGACATGAAGACGGTAATACAAATCTTCACGTATTTTCCCTTCTTTCAACAGTTCGTTCATATTTCGGTGTGTCGCTGTAATGATTCTAATATCCAAAGGGATTTCGTGTGTCCCGCCGAGCGGTACGACTTTTCTTTCTTCAATGACCCTAAGAAGCGCCACTTGCATCGCATAAGGGATTTCGCCAATTTCGTCTAAAAAGAGCGTTCCTTTTTGGGCCTGTTCAAATTTCCCCTTTGCTCCATGACGCTTTGCCCCTGTAAAAGCTCCTTCAGCATAACCAAATAGTTCGCTTTCTAACAGGCTTTCAGGTATGGCTCCACAATTCACGGCAATAAACGGTCCTTTATGTCTTTCACTAGCTAAGTGAATCGCTCGAGCGGCCAGTTCTTTCCCTGTACCTGTTTCTCCCCAAATATATACATTAGCATCTGTTTGTGCCGCTCGTTTCAATTCGCTGAGCGTCTGCTGAAATGCCGTACTTGTTCCAGATTCCCCGGGAAATTGAGCAAAAGAAACGGTTATATTGCTCTTCGCTGCTTCTTCAAGAGAAAAAGACATCCCAAGCGGCTTTCCGTCTTGTTCTGACTGAATGATCTGCTTGTCCCGTGTAACAAATGTATCGTCCATGAGCAGCGCAACATCCATTCCGTACCAGTCTGAAAACCGGTCTCTAATCGGCTTACTTGCCAAAACAATCTGCTTTTTCTCATTACAGACAACATATGGTTCGTCCGCTTCTACCTGCTGGAGACAAAGACTGACCAGCTCCATCTCTTTCCTTTTTTGCTGGACCTGAATTTCTCTCTCGATGGCATATGCAACTGCTGAAGCCATTCCAAGCGTAAAAGGATGACTTTGATCCGCCATACAGGAAATATCAATGACTCCTATGATCGTGCCATCTGCATCACGAATAGGGGCCGCTGAACAACTCCAATGGTGGGAAGCGACTGAAAAATGCTCAGTTCCGTTGATCGCTACAGCTTCTCCAATGACCAGTGCCGTTCCAATAGCGTTCGTCCCCACATCGGCTTCGGTCCAGCGCGCACCCTCCATAAAATTTATTTTTTTCGCTTCTACCAGCGTCCTTTGGCTTCCAGTCAGACTTAGCACATAACCATCTGCATCGATGAGTAAAGCCATCATGTCAGATTCTTTTAATTGCTGACTGATTTTATTTAAGTAAGGAAGAGCGGCATTTAGAAAGAGTGAGTACTTCTTTTTTTGAACACTGAATAATTCCTTTTCTAACAACGACTGTCCTTTATCTAAATACGGATTCACATTTGCCTGTTTACATCTGTGCCATGACTCCATCACTCTCTTATCCAGACGAGACCTATCAAGCAAACCTTCACGAACAAAACGTTTCCAAGTATTTAAATAGCAAGGCGTCGGATTCATTCCATCCTCTCCTCTGGGGGCTTTTTATCCATTATAGATAATTATAAAAGCGCTTTCAATTATTGGCTGACCCAGGAAGTCATTCGGATAGAAAGTTTCTCTATCAGCAGTGCACCGCTCGTCCATTTGTTTGCAGCAAGGCTTCGTGTATCGCCTCAGAGAGTGTCGGATGTGCCGCAATAAACTGCTCTAATGTATCAGCTGTCAACTCTGAATGCATCATCACTGCCGCTTGTCCAATCAGTTCTGTTGCATTCGGCCCGATGATGGATACACCTAAAATTTCTTGATATTGCGGTTCGACAATGACCTTTACTTGACCAGCTGGCTGATTTAAAATTAATGCTTTTCCATTTGCAGAGAATGCGAATTTCCCTATTCGAATCTCCCCATATTGTTTTCTAGCATTCTCTTCATTTAAACCGACACTAGCGATTTCTGGAGACGTGTAGATGCACCTTGGAATCACGTGTTCATTGACTTTTACATCTTCACCTGATGCATGTGATGCCGCAATCGTTCCTTCATGAAAAGCAGCATGAGCAAGCTGAACGCCGCCTGTCACATCACCGCACGCATAGATATGCGGGAGATTGGTTTGCATATGCTCATTCACGCAGATGCCGTTTCTATCAAATTCAATGCCGATCTGCTCAAGATTCAGCTCTCCCAGCCTCGGCTTTCTGCCAATGGCCACTAAACAATGATCGGACTCGATTTCAAAGCGCTCCCCATGATCCTTCTCAACCACCACTTTTTTTGAGATTGCATCAAGCTGTTTGACTGCTGATGATGTCAAAATCTCTACACCTGCTTTTTGAAGCTGATCGTGAAGACAGTTAGCTGTATCGTGATCTTCTTCAGGTAAAATGTGTGCTGCCTGTTCCACCATGACAACCTTTGACCCCATTCTGCTAAAGATGCTTGCAAACTCACAGCCGATCACCCCTCCACCAATGATACAAAGTGAATCTGGTATTGAAGGGAGCGTCATCGCATCCTTACTATCAATGACCCACTCTCTATCAAATGGGGCGAAAGGTAAAGCAGCAGGTTCTGATCCTGAAGCAATAATGATTTGTTTTGCCTGAATGATTTCAGATTTCCCTTCACTTTCTATCAATAGCTCATGTGCTGAAAGAAATGATGCCTTCCCATTTAACACGCTGATTTTGTTTTTATTCATCAAATAACGAACGCCATCAGTCAGCTGCTTGACGACTGACCGCTTCCGCTTTTGAACGGCATCCCAATGAATGACAGGCTCCTTCCCTGGAAGCTCAATTCCAAAGTGTCCAGCTGATTTCACATGCTCATACATATCGGCGCTTTGCAAAAGTGCTTTCGTTGGAATACAGCCTTCATTCAGGCAGGTACCTCCTAACAGGCCTTGGTCGATTAGTACAACCTCTCTGTCAAAACGGGCGGCTGTTATTGCCGCCACATATCCTGCTGGCCCGCCTCCTATAATGACAAGCGTCATTCATTTCACCTTCTTCCTATAAAAGAATGGATACTGGATTTTCTAAATACATTTTAATAGTTGATAAAAATTGTGATGCCGGCGCTCCGTCCAGCACGCGATGGTCAAAGGTCAGACTGAGTGGCAGGATCGTCCCTTTACATAATTCATTCCCATGATAAACAGGCATGTGATCCGCTTTGCCAACACCAAGAATACCTGCTTCCGGTGGATTCAAAATCGGTGTGAAATGTTCCACACCATAGGCGCCTAGATTAGTGATTGTAAAGGTAGAGCCTTCAATTTCATCGTGGAGAAGTCTACCTTCACGTGCTTTTTTACCATACGATTTGATACTCTTCGCCAGCTCAATAAGTGAAAGTTTTTCCGCATGCCGAATAACAGGCACTGCCAGCCCGTGATCTAAAGCAGCAGCGATTCCAAGATGAACATACTCAAAAGTTTCGACTCTATCATTCTGATATTGACTGTTCATTGCAGGATGCTCTAGCAGGGAAAGAATCACTGCTTTTGCTACAAAATCAGTCATGGTTAATTTCATATCGTGTCGTGCTCCAGCTGTTTCGTTCAACTCAGACTGTAATGCTGTCAGCTTTGTCACATCCGCTTTCATCGTTATTGTTAATTGTGCGCTTGTTTGCAGGCTTTCCATCATTCGCGAGGCAATGGTTTTCCGCATCATGCTGACTGGCTGATGCTTTGTTGGTTCATTTTGTTGTTTTTGTTTTTCTTTTTCTTTTTCATCAGGAAGTGCCCGAAGCACATCCGCTTTCGTGATTCTCCCATCTGGACCTGTTCCCACTAGTGTATGAATATCCAGATTAGCACTTTGAGCAATCTTACGTGCAACAGGGGAGATTTTAATTCTCTCTTTCTTTTGTTTTGGCGGCAGGCCTTTTTCTTTCTTTTCCTCGACCTGTTCATTTCCTTCACCGATATAGCAGATGACAGTGCCAGGCGGTACACCTTCTCCCTCAGGCACTTTTATATCCAATATGGTTCCTTCAGCAGGTGATTCGATCTCCATTTCAATTTTTTCAGAGTTGATGCTTGCAATGCTTTCCCCTTTATTTACAGTCTCTCCGATCTCTTTATTCCAGACAGATACCGTTCCTTCTTTCATTGACATGCCCAATTTCGGCATCACAACCTCGACAGCCATCTCCCTCTCTCCTTTCTTTAGTTCAAGATCTTGTCATGACTCTTTCCAACCATCTCTAAGACGGTGTTCACAACCTTATCAGGTGTCGGCAAATAGATATCTTCAAGCGGTGGTGAAAACGGAACCGGTGTATGAGGAGCCGTCACTTTTTTGATTGGAGCGTCAAGTAAATCGAACCCTTTATCCGCAACCAGAGAAGAAATATCTGCGGCAATTCCGCACCTCGGATTTGCTTCATCTACAATGACAAGCCGATTTGTTTTTTCTACTGAAGTTAGAATGGCCTCTTCATCGAGCGGTGACAAGCTTCTTGGATCAATCACCTCTGCTTCAATTCCTTGGACAGCCAATTGCTCTGCCGCTTCGAGTGCTGTATGAACTTGTTTGCCTACTGCAAAAATGGTCACATCTGAGCCTTCTCTTTTCACATCTGCTTTGCCAAGCGGCAGCGTGTAGTATCGCTCTGGAACATCTCCTGTGATATTGTAAAGCGTTTTGTCTTCAAAAAAGATGACAGGGTCCTGATCCTCGATGGCTGCCAGCAGCAATCCTTTGGCATCGTATGGTGAAGAAGGCACCACTACTTTCAATCCAGGGATGCTTGTAAATAGCGCATACAAGCTTTGCGAATGCTGAGCAGCTGCTCTAAAACCCGCTCCATGTGTCGTTCTAATCGTGATCGGCACCTCTGCTTTTCCGCCAAACATATATCGGAATTTTGCTCCTTGATTCAGCACTTGATCCAGACAGGTGCCGATAAAATCATTAAACATGAGTTCTGCAATTGGTCTTAGCCCTGTGGAAGCTGCTGCCATGGCCGCACCTACATAGCCAGCTTCACTAATCGGTGTGTCAAGAACTCGCTCACGTCCAAACTCCTGAACGATTCCTTTCGTTACACCAAGCACACCACCCCATGCTTCATCATCCTGTAAGTGATCGACATGAGCGCCTCCAGCAACATCTTCCCCCATTAAAATGACATCCTCGTCTCTTCTCATGGCAAGTTTAATCGCTTCATTTAATGCACTAGACATGCTGATTTCTCTTGTCATTTTCCTCTCCCCCTTTGATTTATTGATACGAAACATACACGTCGGTCAATAATTCGGTCTGATCTGGATATTCACTTTCTTCACTGAATGTAACGGCTTCATCTATCGCTTCTGCTACAGCCGCTTCAATATTTGATAGCTCTCCATTCGTCAGCAGCTGCTGCTTGATTAATTCATTTTTAAAAAGAGCGATCGCATCTCTCTCTTCTTGGTGTTCTGTTTTTTCTTGATTGGTTTTATAACGCTGGGCGTCTCCTTCGAAATGGCCATAATTTCGATATGTCATGCATTCAATTAATGTCGGACCTTCTCCATTTTTTGCTCGTTCAATTGCTTGTTCTGCGGCTTGATAAACAGCCATCACATCTTTTCCATCTACTTGAATCCCAGGAATGTCATAACCGGCCGCTCGATCTACGATTGATTTGCAGCTTGAAGCATAGGAAAATGGTGTCGCTTCCCCGTACCCATTGTTTTCTGCAATGAAAATGACGGGCAGTTTCCAGATGGCCGCGAGATTAATTCCTTCGTGGAAAGTCCCTTGATTGTTTGCACCATCCCCAAAAAAGCAAACGCTTACATTTTTTGTCTTTTTATATTTAGCTGTGAGGGCTGCCCCGCACGCAAGAGGAAAGCCCCCTCCAACAATTCCGTTGGCACCAAGCATTCCTTTATCAAAATCTGCAATGTGCATGGATCCGCCTTTGCCTTTACAGAGACCTGTGGCTTTTCCATAGATTTCTGCCATCATCCCTTTTAGATCACAGCCCTTCGCTATACAGTGGCCGTGGCCCCGGTGGGTACTTGTAATACTGTCTTTTTCATTCAGATGAGCACAGACTCCTACGGCAACAGCTTCTTCGCCAGCATAAAGATGGACAAACCCCGGCAAAATTCCTTTTGTAAAAAGCGTGTGCACTCGGTCTTCAAATTGGCGGATTTCCTGCATCTTTTGATACATCCATACGGCTTTTTCTTTAGTCAATGCCATTTCCATTTAGTAAAACCTCCTATCTTTTTTGCTTGCACTTATATACAAGCAAAAATCATGCCAACATGACGACCCATGAACACTTATGCTTTGACCGAATCACACCGATGAAAAAAGAGACAAAATGAGACATGCGTCTCTTTTTGTCTCAATATGTTCACACATCTATTGGAACAAAAAAAGCATCTCCTTAGAGGAAATGCTTTTCACAATGAATCGGTTGTACGCTCCCACTTTAATTTCCCTTTGCAGACGCCGCATACATAACGAGAGGTATCAAACCGTCTTTTCCTTATAAAAGACCTGCCGCATCCTGTGCAGACATATTCATGGCGTTTCTCCGCACGCCGCTTATTTCGTACGGTCTTTAGCGGTGTACAAAAACGCGGGGCTCCTACTTGTTTTAATAACGCTTTAAAATCACGGTCGCGATGCTGATAGCCCTTTCCCTCAAGGTGCAGATGATAATGACACAGCTCATGCTTGATGATCCCGATTAATTCTTCTCGTCCATGCTCCTCTAGATATCGGCGGTTCAGTTCAATATTGTGTGTACCAAGTAAATATCGCCCGCCTGTCGTTTTTAGCCGGTCATTAAAAATAGCCTGATGGCGGAATGTCTTGCCAAAGAAATGTTGGGAAATGTGTTCTGTTAACTGCTGTAACTCTCTCTCGTTCAATCAAGATCGTTCCTTTCTATAAAAACCTCGAACGGGACAATTTCCCCTATGCATACATTGAAGGTACATCCACTGTTTCGATCAAAGGAGGAATGGGCGATGCCCAATTGGCTGAAAAATCAGATGCAGAAGGCATTTTATGAGAAAAATCATTATCAAATCAAATTGCTGAATCAATGCTGGTACTTTTATAGAAAAAAACATTCAGTCACATCAAGGCACACCCCATCCTAAGGTGCGCCTCGTTTTTTGTTTACTCTGGTTTCAGCATGGAGAGGGCAACGCGGCCTTTTGCTTGGTCAACGGAGTCCACCCATACGGTCACAATGTCACCAACTGATACAACATCAAGCGGATGCTTCACAAAACGGTTGCTTAGTTTAGAAATATGCACAAGCCCATCCTGCTTTACGCCAATATCAACAAATGCGCCGAAGTCTACAACGTTTCTCACCGTTCCTTGCAGCTCCATTCCTTGCTTCAAGTCCTCCAATTTCAACACATCTGTTTTGAGCAGCGGTTTTGGTACTTCATCCCGCGGATCACGCTCAGGTCTTGTCAGCTGATCGATGATATCTTGAAGTGTAATTGTCCCAATGTCCAGCTGCTGGGCTGCTTCGTCCAGTTTCACTTCAGCAATTTTCTCTTTTAACTGCTCTGTGCCAAGATCGTCTGGCGTCATGTTGATCATGCGTAAAAACTGTTTTGTTTCTTTATAGCTCTCGGGGTGAATGCCTGTACGGTCAAGCGGATCTTGTCCGTCTGTAATGCGAAGGAAACCGATACACTGCTCATATGTCTTAGCACCGAGCCTTGGGATATCCTTCAATTCTTTTCTGCTTGTGAATCTCCCAATCTCTTCGCGCCTTTTGATGATATTCCCAGCGACGGTTTTTGAAAGGCCTGATACATATTGCAGCAGCGCCTGTGAGGCTGTATTGACGTTCACACCAACTTGGTTGACGACTGTCTCAACGACAAAGGTTAACGAGCTGTTTAATTGCTTTTGACTCACGTCATGCTGGTATTGGCCCACACCGACAGACTTCGGATCAATTTTCACGAGCTCTGCTAAAGGATCTTGTAATCTTCTAGCGATTGAGATGGCGCTTCGTTCTTCGACTTGCAGATCTGGAAACTCTTCTCGCGCAAGTGCAGATGCGGAGTATACACTTGCTCCTGCTTCATTCACGATTAAATAGGACACTGGCTGATCCAGCTCTTGAATCAAGTCTGCAATGAATTGTTCAGTCTCTCTTGAGGCTGTTCCGTTTCCAATCGCAATAACTTCAATGTTTGATGATTGAATGATCTCTTTCACTTTTTGTTTCGCTTCCGCTTTTTTCTGCACAGGCGGGTGCGGGTAAATAACGCCAATATGATGGACTTTTCCCGTATCATCCACGACAGCTAATTTACAGCCTGTCCGAAATGCGGGGTCGACTCCAAGTACACGTTTCCCTTTCATTGGCGGCTGAAGCAGCAGTTTTCTTAAGTTTTCAGCAAAAATATGAATCGCTTGTTCCTCTGCTTTTTCTGTCAGCTCTTTTCGTATTTCACGTTCGATGGAAGGCTGAATGAGGCGTTTATATGCATCATCAATTGCCGCTTCAATAAACGGTCTCGCCGTCGTCTGTTTGCCTTTTAGAACTTGTTTGTCGAGATAGAAGCGAATATTTTCAGCAGGTGGTTCGATGGCTGCCTTTAAAATGCCTTCTTTCTCCCCGCGGTTGACCGCTAATACACGGTGCGGGACAATCTTTTTGATTGGCTCTTGATAATCGTAATACATTTCATAGACATTTTTCTCATCGCTTTCGACGTCTTTTCCTGATGTGACCAGACTGCCCTTTTGGTACGTTTCACTGCGAATCCATTTTCGCATATCGGGATCATCTGCCAGCTGTTCAGCAATGATGTGCTGCGCACCCTCAAGTGCCTCTTCTACATTTGCCACTTCTTTTTCTTCGTTAATAAAAGCAGCTGCTTTCTTCTCGATCTGATCGCTTGGCAGCGTGAGTAAATATTCCGCCAGCGGCTCCAGCCCTTTTGCTTTGGCTACATTCGCCTTTGTTTTGCGCTTTTGTTTGAATGGCCGGTATAAATCTTCGACCTCTTGCAGTTTATGAGCTTGTTCAATTTTCTGTTTTAATTCATCGGTTAGTTTGTCTTGTTCAGCAATTAAGCGAATGACTTCTTCTTTTCGGTTCGTGACATTTTGGATATATGTATAGCGCTCTGAAATGGTTTGAATTTGCACCTCATCCAGTGAGCCTGTCTGCTCTTTCCGATAACGGGCAATAAACGGGACGGTGTTGCCATCCTCTAAAAGCTTGATCACACTTTCAATTTGTTTCGTTGAAAGCTTTAATTCAGTTGCAATTTGTTTCAATAAAAAGTCAGATGTCTTCATACTTTGCATCCTCTCACTGTGTCTTCTTATTTAGTGTATCAAAAAAACCGGCAAAACAGAAAAAAGGTCAGCTATTTTACATGAGCTGACCAAGTACATAGGTGAGATCGTCCTTTTTGTCTTGTGTGTATGTTTCAAGCTGTTTGGCGATGTCTTCAACTGAATGTCCATGCTTTAAACACATGCGCATGTTTGGCACATTCAGTCCGTCTGAATACATAATGAATATCGATCCTTTTTCGTAGGAATAGGTGTACGTTTTATATTTTCTAGGTTTCCCTGATAAGTATCCTGATGTCGGAAGTGGATAAATATAGTCGCCAGAAGGTGCATTCAAGATAAACCGAATATTACCAACCGAACAATAGGTAAATTGCTGCTGGGAAAAATTCACCTTTAATATGGCCACGGTGGCCCCGCGTTTATTTTTCATGGCCTGATTGCATCTGTCGATGAGGGTCGTCACATCCTCATGTCCATATTCTTCGACAATTTCGCTGACTAAAGAAGATGATTCATTGGCGTACTGGCCGCTGCCCAATCCGTCTGCTACAGCACAAATTAGTTCTTCATCATCTGCTTTAATAAAAAAACTGTCCCCGCAGCATGCTTTTCCTTCTTTATTCGATTGATAAATAATGGCGTTTACATGCTCATGCTGTTCAATCTGCTTCATTACCCTAGCTCCATAGACGCATCTTCTGATAATGCATCTCGCAGTTTTTTCACTGCCTTTCGCTGCAGTCTCGATACATGCATTTGGGATATACCAAGCAAATCGCCTGTTTCTTTCTGACTCTTATTTTGCAAGTAAGTCAGATTGATAATCTCTTTTTCTCTATCCGACAGCACATGAAGCACACTCTCAAGCATCATTTTTTGGTTCACACGCTCATAGCCCTCTTCCTGTGAGCCAACAACGTCTAAAATCGTCACAGTACTTCCTTCAGAATCAGCCTCTACGCCTTGGTCAACAGACAGTGCTTGATAGCTTTTGCCCATCTCCATGGTTTCCAGTACTTCTTCTTCTGTTACATCTAGGTATTCTGCAATTTCTTGGACTTTAGGTGATTTCTGTGTCTCTGTTGTCAAATGATCGACTGCCATTTTGATTCTCGGTCCAAGCTCTTTGATCCGCCTTGGTACATGGACACTCCATGTCTTATCTCGTAAAAAGCGTTTGATTTCCCCGATGATGGTTGGAATGGCAAAGGCTTCAAATGATTTACCGACGAGCGGGTCGTATCGTTTAATGGCGCCAAGTAAACCAATCATTCCAACTTGTCTGAGGTCCTCATGAAAGCTTTTTCCTTTAGAATATTTTTTCGCCAGCATATCAACCAAGTTTGTATAGCATTCGACCAGCGTGAGCTGCGCCTGCTCGTCTTGATTGGTTTGATAGCTTTGGATGAGGCGGTCTACTTCATCTTTAGTTAGTTTCATAGTTTTGGATGGTTGTGTCATGGTCAACTCGCTCCCTGTTTAAAAACTTTGTCATCGCCACGGTAACTCCGGAGTTTGCTTGCACCTCGACTTCATCCATCAATGTTTGCATTAAATATAAACCAAGACCTCCTTCTGCCAATTGATCCACCGTATGAGCAGATGTGTACGGTCCCAAGTCTTCCTGTTTTTGCTTAAAGTCAAAGCTGCCACCTTTGTCAGCGACAACGATTTCTAGACGATCCTCGTAGACAAGAAAGCGAACAGCCACCTCTCCATCTTCGCCGTCTTCACCTTTGTAGGCATGCTGAACTGCATTTGTACAGGCCTCACTGACGGCAATTTTTAAGTCCTCAATCTCTTCATAGACATAGCCCATCCGGCTCGCTACGCCTGAAAGAGTCAAACGAATGATGCCTACATATTCTGGTTTCGCCGGTATTTTCATCTCGATTAGATCTACTGATTCGTTCATTGTACCCCACCCTCTGACTTTGCAGAAATGTCAATGATGTCCTTTAATCCAGTGATTTCAAACAACCTTACAAGCCGTTCTGACAAGTTCTCAAGCTTTAATGTGCCACCTGCTTTTTGAGCCGCTTTAAACAGCCCAACGAATACACCTAAACCTGTACTATCCATATACGTAACATCCTTTAGACAGATTTCAAGATGCTCTCCCGCCTCTGCTTTAGGCATGAGCGTTTCTCTTAGCTGAGGAGCGGAGTACACATCAATTTCCCCGCTGACACTGATTTTCGTTTTTTGATCTATTTGATGCTCTTTTACAGACATATTCATTATGCATTCACCTCGAAATTCTTGTTTCCTAAAGTTTTATATACCCGCATGTTCACTTTCTAAACCTTTCTTTTGAGAACAAGTAAAGTAAAGTCATCGTGCAGCTGAAAATCCTGCAGTTTGAGTAAGCTGGCGTAGATGGCATCCACCATTTCTTGAGCTGAGTAGGATAGATGCTCTGATATGAGCGCTTTGATATCCTCCCGCTCTAAGAAACCGTCCTCTGACTTAGATTCTGTGACACCATCAGAGAATAGAATGACCATATCTCCTGCGTCCAAATGCTTCTCGTACTGTCTGTAGTCAAAGTCTGGTGCGATCCCAAGGACAAGCCCTTTTGCATCTAAATCGTAAAATGTGTTCTCTTTTCTGCAATAGAAAAAGCCCGGCTCATGACCAGCCGATGCGTATTTAAACTCATGCGTTTCTTTATTATAGCTGCCATAGAACATCGTGATAAACATACTTGGGTCTACGTTTTGCTCGACTACACGATTCAGGGTTTTCAGCACCTTTGTTGGGCCGCTCCCTGACTCAGGCAAGGAATCCATCGCATATTTAATCATGGACATACAGAGCGCAGCCGGGATTCCCTTTCCAATGACATCTGCGATCGCGATATTGATTGTATCGTGATCAGTTACAAAGTGGTAATAATCTCCACTCATCTGTTTTGCCGGTACACTAATTGCACCAATATCAAAGGTATCTCCTTCTGGAATTTTCGTTTCCAGAAGGGTTTGCTGAACATTTGCAGCAATTTCGATTTCAGATTTTATTTCTTGCTGGATGCCTCTGAGTGTTAAATGTTCCTGGTAGGCAAGTCCGTACCCAATCATGACTTCAATTAAGAAGTCTAGTGAATGAAAAACATCTTCCGGCAAATCAGGGTAAAGCTCCTGAATCACTTTTCGGTGAACACTCACTATTTCTTCAGGAGGTATTTGATGCTCAATGGTTTTACGGCTAAATTTTTGAGCTTGATAAAGCGATGTTTCAGTTAAATCACTGATATAACGACTGAGCAGCTGATGGTACCGCTGCTCCATTACCTCCTTAAAATCCATGGTTTCCCTCCTAGCGAAGCCACTTAACAGCTTGTATCTCCGTTCCTTGTTCTGGTGCAGAATCTAATTTAAATTCATCCATCAGTCGTCTGACACCCGGAAGACCTGCTCCGAGTCCGCCTGATGTTGAAAATCCGTCTTCCATTACTTTACGTATATCCATGATACCCGGCCCCTCATCGGCTGCGATCACTTTGAGTCCACGCTTTCCTCGCTCCATCACTTCTTCTATACAAATCTGACCTTTACCAGCGTATAAATAGATGTTTCGAGCTAATTCTGAAATGGCCGTCGTAATTCTTGCTTGGTCAACTGTTCCAAATCCAAGTTCTTTTGCAACATTGCGCCCCAATTGTCTTGCTGCGACTATGTCCCATTCCGTCAATATTCTTACACAGGATTGGTCTTTCATATCTATTCCCCCAATTCCCGCTTCAGTGTCTCAAGCCCTTGTTCAAGATCTAGTGCTGTCTGAATTTCTTCAAGCGATATACCAAGTTCAATCAGCGTCACAGCGACTGCCGGCTGTATTCCTGTTAATACAACTTTTGCCCCCATGAGCTTGGACATGGTAATCACATCGCCTAATACCTTTGCGATAAAGGAATCAATCATATCGACGGATGTGAGGTCAATGACAACACCGTTTGCTCCTGTTTCATGAATTTTATTCAGTAAGTCTTCTTGAAAGTGGAGAGCTGTTTGATCATCAAGCTCCCACTGTATCGAAATCAGAAGACAGTTATATAGTTTTAAGATTGGAATCTTCGGGTGATTTCTCACTGGGTTATCCCTCCAATGAAACAATTTTTCGATTTGTCATTTCCAAAGCAGTTTGAATTCCTTTTTGAAGGGTATTCTTTGTTGTAACTTGAGATAAATCAATTCCAAGGTTCACAATGGTTTGGGCTATTTCTGGGCGAATACCGACAAGCAAGCACTTCGCACCTACTAATCTCACAGCCTCTGATGCTTGAATGATATGATGCGCGACCATTGTGTCAACGACAGGTACACCCGTAATATCAATCAAGACGACCTGCGAGCGATGTTTGACGACACCATTGAGCAGGTTCTCCATAATTTTTTTCGCACGTTCTGTATCAATGGTTCCAACAAGCGGCATGACGGTGATGTGCTCAAATACTGGGATCAGCGGGGCAGATAGTTCCTGCAGCGCGATTTTTTGAAGGTTGACTGTTTTCTCCCATGAGATGGAATACTGGTTTAAGATCTCGTTATGAATCGGTGTGATGAATCGATCGATTTGCCAGATGAGGTCATGACTTTCTTCTGTTGTATCTTTGTCATCGTTCATTTTATGATATAAATGTGAACGGATTTCTGTTAGACCATTTGCCAGTAACTTAAGTGATATACCCATTTGAACAATTTTTAAAGCAAAAGTTTGCACTTTTTCTTCAAAATCTTCTGCATACCCTTCTGAAAGAGATGTAATGATTAATTGAACATATTCCGAACAGATGGTTTCATACATATTGTCGTTCAGCATCATGTCCGTTTCTTTTTCTCCGAGTCGTCTTAAAATGTCCGTCCACTCTTTTTGTAATTCCTCTTGATGCTTTCTTGCAAAAGCTAACACGATTTGATTCGACATGTTTTACCCCCTACGTACATAAACAGCACTTCTTTTTAGTCTTTCTTCATTATAACGTTAAAAAAAATTGAACACAAAAAAAAGTTGCTCTCAACAGAGCAACCAAATATCACCATATTAAAAATCAATAAGAGCCAAACTAACTTGTAAGGCTTCATCAACCTTCTCCATCATCTCATCATCAAGATGTGTGATTTTATCTGTCAATCTTTGTTTATCGATTGTACGAATCTGCTCTAAAAGAATGACAGAATCTCGTTCAAAGCCGTAGCGCTTTGCATCAATTTCGACGTGAGTCGGTAATTTCGCTTTTTGTATTTGGGCTGTTATGGCTGCAACGATAGCAGTCGGGCTGAAGCGATTTCCAATGTCATTTTGAATCACCAATACTGGGCGAACCCCGCCCTGCTCGGAGCCAACAACAGGAGATAAATCAGCAAAGTAAACATCACCGCGTTTAACAATCAAATGTTTAACCCCCGCTGACTAATCGCTCAACTGTATTCTCAGCCTCAAACTCTGCGTATTGTGCCTCTGAAGAGATATTCAGATTAATTTTCGCCATCTCCATGTAGCCGCGTCTCATCGATTCACGATTTTGTCGAATATTACGTTCACGAATATACGTTTTTGTCGCTCGGTAGATCAATTCATTTCTTGTTACCTTATCCTGCTCTGCTACTCGTTCGATCTCAGACATTAAAGCCTCCGGCAGTCGAATCTTCATTTCGTTTGTTGCGCTGGATTCAGACAAAAAACATACACCTCCACAAAACTTACGGATACCGTATCGATCCATTCCAAGACTAATCATACCATTATTCAATGCGCAAGCAAAGCTGTTTTTTCATGATTTCTTATTAGAACATGAAACGGCTCGCCACCCGTAAATCAAGATGATAATGGAGTTCCTCTTTCACATTATACGCTTTTTTCCGAAAATCATACGGTATTTCCAAAATCTCTAAAAAAGGGAGAATGTTTACCCCTTCTTTGTAGAATAAAAAGGAACGATGTCAGTTTGACGATCGTTCCTGAGAAAGCTGTTTAGAAAAAGCTTGGCCCGCCTTGAAGCAGCGGATTCCGTACATGCACCCTTTTGCCGTCCTCTATATATACTCTTGGGACGCGGTGGCCAATTGAGCAAGTGACTTCATAGTTAATGGTTTCAAGCCTTTTTGCAATTTCATCGACTGATACCATTTCTTCACCTTGTCCACCAATCAAAACGACTGGCTCCCCTGCTGAAAAATTCTCTTTCAGTTCAACCATGAATTGATCCATACATACCCTTCCGGCAATCTTCCGGCGCTTTCCGCCAACAAGTACTTCCGTGCCTGCCAGCTTCCTGATCCACCCGTCTGCATAGCCGACTGGTACCGTACCGATCCATGTATCTTGATTGGCGGTATACGTCGCCCCATAGCTGACACTCTCACCCTTTTGAATGAGCTTCACATGGGCGAGCTTTGTATGAAGAGACATGGCTTCTTCCAGCTTGAAAGGGAGTTCATCTTTGATTTCCTCTGACGGTGACAGCCCGTACATACTGATGCCGAAGCGAACCATATTAAACAACACTTCTTTAAACCTTAAACCTGCTGCACTATTGGCACAATGAACGAGCAGTTCGTCCGTATGAAGCGGCTGAAGCAGGGTTTGAAAGGTGTCGACTTGCCGCTCAAAATAGTCCTCATCCTTTTCATCGGCTGTCGCAAAGTGAGTAAATACACCTTCCAGCTGTAAATAAGAATGCTCGCTCACAAGCTTCTTTACTTCGCTGACTTGCTCCAACGTTTTCACACCTAAACGGTTCATTCCGCTGTCTATTTTCAAATGAAAACGAATAGGTTGTCCCATATGGACGACTTCCCTCAGCCAACTGGTGGAGTAAGCGGTCATGACCACATTGTATAGAGCGGCAGTTTTGACATACTCCGGCGGTACAGCGCCGAGTACAAGAATCGGTGCTTTGATGCCTTGATTTCTTAAAGAAATGGCCTCATCTAAAAAGGCTACAGCTAACAAGTCTGCACCTGCTTCGAGGGCAGTTCTTGCCACTTCTATATCTCCATGTCCATATGCATTGGCTTTCACAACAGCCATCAGTTGAACATTTTGACCGATATGATCTTTCATATGTGAAACATTATGCTTGATTGCTGTTAAATTAATTTCTGCCCATGTGTCTCTATAAAAGGCATTTGTGTCCATCAGTCACACTTCCCTATTGAATGATTCAATCCCCTCATATGATACTAAAAATCAACAATAATGTGAAACAAATCAAAGAAAATCAGCCCTTACACAGGGCTGATGCTTCATTTTCAAGGCTTTCGCCTGAGAACTTCATTTATTTAGCTGACTGGCCTTCTACACTGTTTGCGACCATCAACAGCTCTTCCTTCGATAAATCACTTGAGGAAATTAAATAGTCAACTCCGTCAGATGTCCATGAGAGAGATTGATCTGTCAGAACCCCTACTGTCATGCCAAGATCGACCGGCTCGCCATTCATCGTGACAGGCGTAGATGCTTCGGCTACTCTCGCTTTTTCCTGAATGAGTGTGAAGGATTTCTTGCCGCCGTACGTAATCACATAACGCTTCCCAGCATCTGTCGTCATTTCTTTCTCTTCCATCTTCTTCACGCCTTCTGGCATATCAACTGGTGTTTTCACCGCGAAGCTGTCAGATGGGTCTGCACTTGTGGCAACATCCATTTGAGAGAGTGTCATGTTTTTCTTCTCATCAAATGCATCTTTGTCAAAGGATTTATTGAATTCAAAGTGAGAGAATTCCACTTTCACCATTGGCTTTTTGTCGCTATCCAGCACTTTCACACTGGCAGGCGCCATTGTTTTCTTATGAAAGGTAATCTCTTGGGTAGGCAGCATTTGGTTGTGCTGATAATTGGTCTTCGTTTCGAACACATACTTTGACTCTTTCGCTTTGAACTGAGCTGCACTGTCATTTTTAATGTCCTTCACGAGTGATTCGAATAAATAGACCTGACTGCTATTATTCGGCCAATCACTATGGAAACGGAAGCTCTTGTTCAATGAAGGTGTCAGCACAAATACACCATTGCCATTTCTTAAAATGACTTGACTCTGATCCTTTTTCGGATTTTCTAAATAGACACGGTAAAGCTCCGGCTTCTTGTACCAAATTTCTACCTGGTACTCCTGCGGGTCATTTCCTGTCTCAATGGTCATTTTTGCTTTGGCTTTGTATGATGTCATTTCCTCTGCCTTTTTGTTTAAATCTCCAACGATATCCTTCTGAGATTTTTGACCGCATGCGGAGAGAATCAGTACAAAAAGGATTCCCGTTACAAGCAAAACAAAGCTTTTTCTCACCCTTTTCAACCCCTTCGTTAATTGTGTTAAAAGGAAGAAACCGCTTGTTTGACTTTAACAGTACGCCTCAAGAGTTAACTGCGTACCGCGAACCATCAAAGCCTGTTAGCAACTCGCCCTTCCTTATCGCACTACCCAATATATGAAGGGGGGACAAACAATATGCAGACTAGCTTGACAACCTTTCAATTAAAACTTGTGCCGCAGCATATTCCTTTGTATGGGTAATGGACACATGAACCTGATCTCCCTCCGCTTTCTCGCTTTTGATAAAGGGTTTTCCATTAACGTCTTTTTGAATGTCTATGTCATGAAAGCTTAAATGCTGACCGATTCCCGTTCCGTATGCTTTAGCGAAAGCTTCCTTTGCCGCAAAGCGTCCTGCCAAAAATTCCAGCTGTCTTTTTTCACTGAGTGTACGAAAGACGTCCTGTTCACTTAAAGTCAAAATTCGTTCCGGTAAACGGGGCTGCCTGCTGAGCACTCGCGAGAGCCGGTCGATCTCTACAATATCAATGCCTATTCCTTTGATCATGAGGTACCTCCTATGATACTCGTACTAATTTGAGTGTTCGCTTCATAAACGTGTTACTATAAACTTACCATTATCTAGTCAAAAGGGGTTTGTTATGTTTATTCGAACGGAGAGCTTTCAACAATTTATTAGATCGTATCCAATCGTAACAGCGATCCTTGCTTTACAAATCGGCCTGTGGCTTATATTTGCGATTCCTGTCCCTATTATACAGCTTGGGCAGGATCATCTCGTCGGTTTCAATTATGGTGTAGCAGCTGGGGAATGGTGGCGGCTCGTCACACCTATTTTTCTGCACGGAAGTCTCACACATATTTTATTTAATTCCATGTCCCTTTTCTTATTCGCCCCAGCGCTTGAACATTTGCTTGGGAAGATTCGATTTCTGATTATTTATCTTGGTGCAGGGTTCATTGGCAATCTCGGAACCTATTGGGTGGAGCCTTTGGAGTATGTACACGTTGGCGCTTCTGGTGCGATCTTCGGTTTGTTTGGGGTTTATTTATACCTTGTCCTATTTAAACCGCACATGATGGACCGCGGCAATTCACAAGTGATTTTAACGATTCTTGCTGTTTCTGTCATCATGACGTTCGTCAATTCGAACATCAATATCATGGCTCACTTATTTGGATTGATCGGCGGTATGATTCTAGCACCTATTACGCTGTTCTTCCATTCGAAAAAAAGACGATATTAATCTCATAAAAAATGTCGATCCTCCTTAAATAGGAGCTGATCGACATTTTTCGTTTAAGACGATTGATTTTTTTCATACGAATACCAATCAAATACACGCGCTGCATCTTCTTCCTCAAGGTGATGTACACTAAAGGAATCAAGCAGCGCAGAGGATTTCACAAAGGTGTGAATACTTGCGACCCGGCCTTTCTTTTGGAAAAAAGATTGCGTCATCGTATAGTTTTGCATCCGTTTTCTCAAGACAATGCCAGTGGTCTTGCCAATGCCTCTTGATGTCATTTGAATCAATGAATCTTTGATTGTATATCCTGATTGTTTATAAGCTAAATAGCCAAAGAATAGAGCAAGCGGTAACGGAATAAGTCCTAAATATCCCCATGGCGGAAAGCGTACCGACAGGATGACACCTACAAGTAACGGTACAAAGCCATAAGAGATCAAATAGCGTTTCAGTGAACGCTTTGGCACCTTTTTCAGCTCTGTTTCTGGTGCTGCATGATAATGGTCGGTGAATTGGGACAGCAATTCATTGATCTTTTTCTTCCGAATGAGCGGAAATAAGACGGAAGAGGTTTCTTTCTCTGTAATTGAACCTCCTGCACTAACCAGCATCACCGTCGCAAAACCAAAAGGCTCACGGATAATATTTTCTTTGATTTTCACTGCTTGAATTCTCGCAAGTGGAATGGTCATTTGATGTCTCTCAATGAGTCCTCTTGTAATGATGATGTCATTCCCTTTTCGCTTTGCAGCAAAATTCGCATACTGAAGTGCTGTTACCCCGACACTCAGGATCCACGCAATCAATACGGCAAGAAATATCAAAATTGCATAGATTTCAACGCTCGCATGGCTTAAAAAAGAGAACTGCTTGAAGAAACCATCCAGTGGAAGAATTTCATCTATTTGCGTGTAGATGGCGAGACACCCAGATATAATGACTCCGATACCGCTGGAAGTGGTCGCAGCCAAAAGCAGCTCTGACACACCCATACGATAGGAGACATTGATTTCTTCCTGCACAGGTTTTTGCACAGTCAAATGGCCATGCAGATCTCCTGCTTCATCCGTCATTTCTTCTTCCTGCAAGCTTTTCTTCCGGTTGAAAATCGACTGCTTTAATTGTTCCGCTTCTGCTTTTGTAATCGCGGTCAGGCTCACTTCTGGACCATCCGTTCCGCCTGCGGTTTCGATTTGGACCCGCACTAAACCGAAAATCCGTTGGAAAATCCCCTCACTTGTATTCACCGTTTGAATTCGTTCTAACGAGATATATTTTTTCTTTTTCGTGATCACACCCGATTCCACGCGAAATTCATCGTCTTCCATCCGGTAAGTGAATCGTCTCCATTCTAAAATGGTAAACACAGCTTTCCATAAAAGCAGCACACCGAGAATGATAAATGCATAAAAACGAATGCTCGAATTCGAGTTCACAAAAATCAACACGAAAAAAGGGATAATGAAGTTTTTGATCATGGATACAGCATCTGATATAAAATCAATGAACATCGAGATGGGATGTACACGTTTTGGTTCAGACATCATCTTCCGTCACCCTTGCTAAACGAGATATGTAATCACGAAGCTCATCTGCCTCTTCTAATTCTAGCGCCGGTATATCATGAACTGTGGCAGCAGTCGAAATTTGAACAGATGCCAAACGGTAGCGCCTTAAAAGCGGCCCTTGAGAAGTATCAACATGCTGAACACGCACCATCGGCACAATCACACGTGTGACGCGAATGAGCCCATGCTGTATTTCAATTTCATTTTCAAATACTTCGTAGCGCCAGATATGATGTCGGATTTTCGGTATGAGCCAAATACCGAAAATGACCTGTAAGACCCATAAACCAGAAAGAATTGCTCCAATCCAATATGGCCATTGAAAATAGTAGCTAGCAACAAATACCCCAATGATGATGAGTAAGAAAATCAATGAGATAATTCCATTTTGAAGACGCCATACCTTTAAACCATTTAAACTAATTTGACGTTGCGGCTGTTTTCTCACATTCTTCCCCCATTCTCTTACTTTTCTATCAATATATTACGAAACAAAGCCTAAAAAGTTTCAATTTTAACCTGTTAAAAAAAGCGAACCCTGCAAAGGATTCGCTTTAGAATTAGTTGTTATAAGATTTCTTTTGACGACGATCGTTAGAAGAACGATTGCGGTCATTTGAAGAACGCTTTTTATCACCGTAAGATGAACGGCTTTTCCCGCGATAGCCGCCTCCGCCGCCACCGTCTCTACGTTTAGAAGAGCTGCGGTTGTTACGATTGCGTTTTGAAATCATTGGTGCTTCATCTGTCAAACGAACAGGCGTTGCATCTGGCTCTTTTGTCATCATTTTGATGGCAGCCGCAACCACTGTGACAGAATCATGATCTTCCAGCAATTCAGCAGCAGCTGTCATGTAGAAGTTCAAGTTGTTTTCACTGATGATTGTGCGCAGACGATCAATGGTTACTTGCTGTTGTCCTTCGATTGCCTCATCTAGTGTTGGTTCTTTCATACGATCCATTTTACGTTTAGTCGTTTGCTCAATCGCACGAAGCATATCTTTTTCACGTGGTGTGATGAATGTCATCGCCATACCTGTACGTCCAGCACGTCCAGTACGTCCAATACGGTGAACGTAGCTTTCTGGATCTTGTGGTACGTCAAAGTTATACACGTGTGTTACGCCTGAGATATCAAGTCCACGTGCTGCAACGTCTGTTGCGACAAGCACATCGATTGAACCTTCTTTGAATTTTCGAAGCGCAACCATACGTTTCGCTTGTGTCAGGTCACCATGAATTCCTTCAGCTGTATAACCTCTAAGGTTAAGTGCTTCAGTCAATTCGTCAACACGGCGTTTCGTACGGCCGAAGACAATTGAAAGCTCAGGTGATTGAATGTCAAGAAGACGAGTCAATGTATCAAACTTCTTACGCTCGTGAATATCCAAGTAGAACTGTTGGATATTAGAGACTGTCATTTCTTTCGCTTTTACTTTTACGTGTTCTGGGTTTGTCATGAAACGCTCTGCAATGCGCTTAATTGGTGCAGGCATTGTCGCAGAGAATAAAAGTGTTTGGTGTTCACTTGGTACATTTGAAAGGATCGATTCAATGTCTTCGATGAAACCCATGTTTAACATTTCGTCTGCTTCATCTAGCACAACTGTTTCAACGTTTTGAAGACGCATTGTACGACGGTTAATGTGATCGAGTAAACGTCCTGGAGTCCCTACGATGATATGAGGATTTTTCTTGAGCGAACGGATTTGACGGCCGATATCTTGTCCGCCGTAAATCGGAAGTACGCGCGCACGCTTGTCTTGGCCAATTTTATATAGCTCTTCAGATACTTGAATCGCTAATTCTCTTGTTGGCGCAATGATAATCGCTTGGATGTTTGGAGAAGCTGGGTCAATTTTTTCTACAAGAGGAATACCAAATGCTGCAGTTTTTCCTGTACCTGTTTGTGCTTGTCCAATGACATCTTTATTTTGAAGACCGAGAGGAATTGTTTCCGCTTGAATCGGTGTTGCTTCTTCAAATCCCATGCGGTTAATAGCTTTCATGAGACTTTCGCTTAATTGAAAATCTTGAAACGTTATAGTCAAATTATTCAAACTCCTTCTAATTGCTGTTTCAGTAATCTCGTGAATGATCATTAAAAACTGTCCTTTTCCGAAAGGACAGGTCCATTATATACAAAGCCCGAATTACCCTACCTTATATCTTACCATTACACTATTTGTTTTTCAACAAGACAGAAATGGATATATCTACTGTTCCACAATGACAGATTCACCCTCACTTTGATCTCCGTCCATCCATTTCCACTTTTCGAACAGTTGAATTTTTCCGTTATCCAACTGTTTAGGTGTAGAATTGCAAGACCCGCTTCTCATGCTGCCGTCTTTGCTGACATGGTGGTATCTAAAATGAAGTGTTCCATCCTCATTCACAGTTCCTACAAGTACACCAGATACGATACTGCCGCCTTGATATGTGCCCGTTAATATATTCCCGTCCTGACGATATTGAAATATGGTTCCTACCGATACTTCTCCGTTACTCGAATTAGACTGCGGGACAAAGGTTTTTCCGTCATATTGAAACAACCGAATCAACCACCTTTTCTTTCCTATTGTACCATAGGCTTGTCACTCATTCGACAAAAATGATGCAAATTTTAACAAGTGGGATTCAATTTATATTAGTTTAGCCACATTTTTGCTTTTCTATATATTAAATTGCTTTTTTTAAAAAATGTTCTACTTTCTCAAACAATTGCTGGGCACATGGCTCATGACAAACATGATGTTTACAATCCGGCAAATAAAACATTTCTTTCTGGCGAGACGGGACTTTATGATAAATAAATTCCGCACTTGAAGCAGGCACAATCCCGTCACTTTCACCTTGAACAATTAACACAGGCAGATGAAGCTTCTCAAGCGAATTCTTCGTCTGCTTTACGAGCTTCATAAATTCTATCGCAGCTGACAGCGGTGTGCTTGTGAGCTTATGACGATATCGATCATACAAAGGGTTTGTATCAATTAACCCAGACAGGGATTCCTTCACCATCTGCCTTGTGTCTTGCATTATTTGTTTTGGGTTCACATATTTGGCCGCAGCACTTAAAAGAACGAGACGGGCAACTGGGTACTTTGCTGCTAAGTAAGAAGCAATCATTCCGCCCATAGAAAAGCCGACTAAATACACGGTGTCACAAGTTCGATAAAGGGATAGAAGTTCGAGTTCAGCTGTCGCTATCCATTCTTGATAAAGAATGCCTTTTAACTGAAGTTCATTCCCATGCCCCGGAAGCGTGACAGACTGCACATTCCAATCTGCCGCCTGTTTTAAATATTGCGCCAGCGGTTCTACTTCATAAGGGGCACCCGTAAAACCGTGGATACATAAACAGCCGATCATTCTGTCACCTTCTCACTTTTATAGTGCAGTAATGACTTCTTCCAATCTCATACCGCGTGAGGCTTTGACAAGCACAACATCGTCAGGCCCTGCCACTTCAGCTAGTTTTTTCTTCAAGTCCTCTTTGTCCATAAAGGAGCACACGCGTTCAGCGCCGAATGATTTCTTCGCTCCTTCAGCAATGAATGCACCTAGACGGCCATACGTCATGACATGATCAATAAATTCCGGCTTGATGTAACGGCCTAATTCATAATGATACGTTTCTTCTTCGCTGCCCATTTCGAGCATGTCTCCAAGTACAAGAATACGATTGGCGAAGCCGTCCATATCCCCCACAAGATCAATGGCTGCTTTCATAGAAGTAGGACTTGCATTATACGCATCATTAATGACAGTGATTCCTTTGTCTGTTTTAAACAGCTCAAGACGCATTCCCGTCAACTTCGTTTGCATCAGTCCTTGGGCAATTTGTCTTTCATTCAGCCCAAAATGCTGGCCTATGGCAATAGCCGCAAGTGCATTCTTCACATTATGTTTCCCTAATACAGGAATGAGAAAACCTTGGGCATACCCTTCGACTTGAAATTCTGTTCCTTCTGCAAGCTGGTTGATGTGCGTTACTTTGATATCACAGTCCTCTGCTTCTCCAAAGGTTTTTACACGCTGCGAGAGTGAACTTGCTCTTTCGCGGAGCAAGGGCTCATCACCTAAGTAATAAAAGATACCGTCTTCTTTTAACCCTTTGACGATTTCACATTTGGCATCAGCAATGGCTTCTCTTGATCCTAAATCTTGCATATGAGATTCCCCGATATTTGTGATGACTGCTGCATCCGGCTCAGCGAGATCTGATAAAAATTCGATTTCGCCTTTTGCACTCATGCCCATCTCCAAAACCGCAATATCTGTTCCTTCTGGCATTGCAAGAATGGTGAGCGGAAGACCGATATGATTATTAAAGTTACCGTCTGTTTTATGAACTTGATACGCTGTTTGCAGGACGGAATGAATCATGTCTTTCGTTGTGGTTTTCCCATTACTTCCTGTAATACCGACAACACGAGGATTTTCTTCTTTTAAGTATGATTTCGCGAGCTGTTGAAGCGCAGTTAATGTATCCTCTACAAGAATAACCGGAGCGCCTTCTGGCGGATTGGCTTCTTTTTGATTCCAAAGAACAGCTGATGCTCCAAGCTCCACTGCTTTCGAAGCAAATGTGTGACCATTAAAATGTTCTCCAATAAGCGGGATAAACAGTGCGCCGTCTGATACTTTTCGTGTATCTGTTGTCACTCCGTGAATCTGCTCTTCGCCAAAAGCTTGATTAGATAGGGTTCCACCAGCCATTTGGGCGATTTGTTTCACTGTACGTTTGATCATGATTTTTCGCCTCTCTTTCTCATTTCACGTTTGAAGGAAAAGAGACACTACCTAAGGATAGTGTCTGCTTGCTGCTCACATTAAAAAGTTGTTTTAATGGTTTGTTTTTCTTGATGGCGTTCAATTGCAAGTGACACCAGCTTTTCAATCAACTCTGGATACTCTACACCAGTGTGCTTCCAAAGCAATGGGAACATACTAAATGGTGTGAATCCAGGCATTGTATTCACTTCATTGATCAACACTTCACCTTTTTCAGTAAGGAAGAAGTCTGCACGTACGAGGCCAGATCCATCGAGGGCTTTAAATGCCTTAATCGCCATGTCATGAATCGTCTTATATTCATCCTCTGACACACTCGCAGGAATGATCAAATCTGTATCGCCATCTTCATATTTTGCTTTGTAATCATAAAAATCTGTTTTAGGTGCAATCTCACCAACGACAGAGCATTTCGGCTCATCGTTGCCTAATACACCAATCTCGATTTCTCTTCCAACGACGCCTTCTTCTACGACCACACGACGATCATATTGGAAAGCGAGGTCAAATGCAGTCTGCAGCTCTTCTTTGCTGCGGCATTTGCTAATTCCAACACTTGATCCCATGTTGGCAGGTTTCACAAAGCATGGATAGCCAAGTACTTGTTCCACCTGTTCTAAGCTGGCTGGTGTCGCCTTCTCATAGTCTTTTTTATTGAAAGAAAGGTGCTTTGCTTGTGCAAGTCCTGCTTGTGCAAAAACATCTTTCATCATGACTTTATCCATACCCGCAGCAGACGCGAGAACGCCGTTGCCGACATACGGGATATTTAACAGTTCAAGTAATCCTTGCATTGTACCATCTTCTCCATTTGGTCCGTGCAGCAACGGGAAGACAACATCAATTTTCTCATCAGCCGATGCAGGCTGCGGAAACATGCTTTCATTTAAAGAAGTTGGTAAAAACGTCTTTGCGTTCTGTTCAAATTGAAGCATTTTGACGTTTGATACTGGTTCAGTGAGTTTTTCTCCTCTTAACCATTCACCCTCTTCTGTAATATAAATTGGATGTATATCGAACTTCTCAGTGTTAAGTGCTTTTGTAACTGCAAGGGCTGTTTGCAGTGATACATTATGTTCGGCTGACTTTCCGCCGTAAATCAATCCTAAACTTATTTTCAATGGATACTCCCCCCACTAAAATTCATCTTTACTATCTTATCACTTTCAAGCAAAAATGCTCTAATTAATTTTTGTTGTTACGTAATTGAAATGATTTGTAAAGGTTGTAAGCGCCTCCCGAGCATTTGTATGTCATTCGCCTGTAATTTATATTAAAATGACATTGAAAAGGAGTTGTGACAAATTGAAAAAAATCACAAGTACTGAACAATTCAATGAAATTATCCAATCAGACAAAGAAGTCATCGTTAAATTCTTTGCAACATGGTGTCCTGACTGCACAAGAATGGACATGTTCATTCCAGACATCCTAGAAGCTTATGCTCACCATGAATGGTTTGAAATAAATAAAGATGATTTCCCTGAATTAGCTGAAACGTATCAGGTAATGGGCATACCAAGCCTGTTAATTTTCAAAAAAGGTGAAAAAACAGGTCATTTACACAGTGCAAATGCAAAATCGCCTGAAGAAGTGACAGAGTTTCTTCAAGAACACGTTTCTTAATTGATTAAACGAAGGACATCAGCAAACACTTGCTGATGTTCTTTTTTCTTTTCAAATCTCTTCATAAGACGAGTTGCGCAGCCAAAACGTTTCAAATAGATGTTTCACTACGACAAGTAATGACAAGATTATTTCCTGGGAAAGAATGCAGCGTCGATACAGCTTGGAATATGTCGGTTACGTGAATTTTCTGAATTGAATCTTTACTTCTGACATTTGTCTTTGTATAATGGAGTTGCTAATTGAAAATGATTATCAATTTCATCTATGTGAAATCCTATAGACGTCCATTCTAATAAAGGAGCGATAAGTCACATGTCTAAGAAGAAAATTAAAACCTATCAGCAATTAATTGAAGAGAACAAAAAGGCCATCATGCGCGATCCTCAAATGATGGAAAGTATATACGAAACCATCGACAAAAAACATCAGAAGCAGCTTGCAGCTGCTGGGCGTGAATCATAAGTACAAGAGGAGCAGTCATCGCTGGCTGCTCTTTTGTCTGCTTCAATAAAATGAAAAAAGCCGATAAAATCTGTTATTCGATTTTATCGGCTTTTGTTTTAATTTGCTTTCGCTACACGATCCTGCTTCATTCCTAAATAAATGAGCATATATGTGAGATAACCCATTGTCATCGTTAAACCACCGAAGAAAAATTGAGAAAAGACTGGTTCCTCAAATGTCGTGACGGCAGCAAGAACGATCCAGCTCGCATATAAATAGACCATGAACCATTTCATGTTTCTTTTAAGTGTATACAGAAAGAAAAGACCCGCTAACGAAAAGATCCCCAGCGCTAGTCTGAAATAAACAAGGTGATCAAACTGGAAGGCAAAAGACACAAACGAAAACGACAGCAGCAACAAAATTGGTAAAGCCGTAATGAAATTTTTCACGATAGTGCCACCTCCATGACTCCTTCTTATTATAAGACAAAATCAGCAGGTTATCGTGAAATACAGACTCGTTTTCACAAAGATGTCACGAATTTTTCTTGTTATTTGACACAATTTTTACACATTTACATCACGTTTCCAAAAAAGAATCCAAGCCGATCCAACAAAGAACACAAAATGCGCCCCCACTATAAATAGAGAAAACAAAATGCTCATCCCATCAAAAGGCGGCGGTCCTTGAAAGCTGTACTGAGTAAAGTCTGTATTCGCAAAAAGGAGGATTTTCCCCCACTGATTTTCTAAGAGAGACATGATGGGTACAAGTGATTTCGCCGCATATAAAACAAAAAACGAAGTCACAAGTGCAACAAGACTGTTTCTAAACAAACTGGAACACATAAAAGCAAAACTTGCCATCATGACCACTTCCACCCACTGAGATCCAATGACGGCAAACGTATGCTGAAATAATTGCCCCGTTCTTTCATCAAAATCAGTACCGAAGAAAATAAGACCAAATAGAAAGGCCAAAACATAATAAAAAACAAACAAATAAATGACTGTCAGCAAAAGTGTGATGTATTTTGACAGAAAAATGTGCAGTCTTGTTTTTGGCCGGATCAATAAAAACTTGATTGTTCTTTTCTGAAACTCTGTTGAGATCAAGGTCGCGCCAACAACGACAGCTAACACCTGTAAAATAAACACGACGTTCGTGGAATAAGCAAAATAGTTTGCGACTGTGTCTTGTCCACCAAAGCTTGATATGACTCGTTTCAAAGTTAGAGCCATTGCCAGTTGAAATACAACGATCAATAAAAGAGCAATGAATGTGATCTTTTTCCTCATGATTTTCTTATGCTCATTCTTGATGAGGTTAAGCATCTGTCGTCCCGCCTTCCGTCCATTTCATAAACGCCTCTTCAATTGACTGCTTTTGAGGCACCATTTCAAGTACATCAAACCCCGCCAGCACAAGCTGTTTGTTCAGCTCTGGCACACGTTCTTTGTTCAGTTGAAGCAATACACGCTCTCCATTTCGTTTATATGTATACTCGTGTTCGTCAAGCCATGAAACCGCCTTTTCTACTGGCTGAATATTCATCAGCACCTGTTCTTTCCCTTCCATATCACGGAGATGAGTGCTAGCTTTGATCTGACCCTTTTGAATGATGATCATGCGGTCACATAGCTCCTCTACCTCATGCAATAAATGCGTCGCAAATAGCACGGAGGTTCCTTCTTCTTGTACAAGCATTTGCAAGTGCTCCCGGAATTCCTTCATTCCTGCAGGATCCAGTCCATTTGTCGGTTCGTCTAAAATGAGCAGGTTCGGCCGATGCAAAATAGCTTGTGCAATCCCAAGCCTTTGTTTCATCCCTAGTGAATACGTTTTGACCTTCTGATGAATGGCATCCTCAAGACGAACTCTTTCCACTACTTCCTGAATGCGTTCCTCCGTCACCCCGTTGTGCATCGCTGCATACATTTCAAGGTTTTCAAAGCCTGTTAAATACGAATAAAATTCTGGGTTTTCTATGATCGCACCAACAGATGACATCGCCTGGAGAAAATCCTCATCTTGTGAATATCCGTTGATCATGATTTGGCCATTGTTTTTTTTCATCAAGCCAACGATCAAACGAATCAAGGTTGTTTTGCCAGATCCATTGGGACCAAGTAATCCGACAATTTCTCCTCGCCCAATGTCTATAGAAATATCTTGCAAGATCATTTTCCGGCCAATTTGTTTATCGACTTTCTCTACTTTTAAAACAGCAGACTGCAAAGTGGTTCCTCCTTCTGATGTAAAGCCTATGGCGGCAGTTACGACCGCTCATCCTGTAAAAAGTATATCACGGTAGACAAGTCAATCCATGAAAAAAAGGGCTGATCCAGTCAGCCCTTCTTGCTTATTACAGTGATAAGTTAGGTGATGATATATCTTTCTCATGTTTTTTCTCAGTTTCTGTCACAATCACAGCACATGCTGCGTCACCTGTAATATTCACTACGGTTCTTGCCATATCTAGTAGGCGGTCGATTCCAAGAATAAGCGCAATGCCTTCGACAGGAAGTCCAACTGAATTCAAGACCATCGCAAGCATGATCAAGCCAACGCCTGGTACACCGGCTGTCCCGATACTGGCTAATACTGCCGTTAATACAACTGTGAGCATTTGCATCAGCGTTAGCTCCACACCAAACACTTGAGCAATAAAAATGGTTGCAACCCCTTGCATAATCGCTGTCCCATCCATATTGATCGTAGCGCCTAACGGCTGTACGAAACTAGAGATTGGCTCAGGTACTTTTAATTTCTTTTGAGCGGTTTCCATTGATACAGGGAGAACTGCACTACTGCTGGACGTACTAAAGGCTACAACCATGGCAGGTGAAAAGTCTTTAAAGAATGTAAATGGATTCCTTTTTGCAAATATAGCCAACGTTGAGCCGTAAGTGAGAAAGAAATGCACCAATAGCGCTACTAACACCACTGTAAAATAAAGTCCCATGGCTTTAATGGCATCAAGACCTTGACTCCCAATCGCCGTCACAATTAAACCGAATGTTCCGTATGGAGCAAATTTCATGACCACACCTACAAGGTACATCATGAGTTCATTGCCTTGTTCTAATATTTTGAGTAATCCTTCTGTCTTTTTACCTAGCACTGCAATTCCTAGTCCTAAAAAAACACAGAATACAATGATTTGCAGCATATTTCCTTCGACTAAAGATTGAACTGGATTTGATGGAATGATGTTTAATAAAGTGTCGGTCGTAGATGGTGCTTCTTGAGGTTTGTATTCTGCCCCTTTCGTATCGAATGAACCAAAGGAACCTGGTTTGATCAATAATGCCAAAGACATCGCAATGATAATAGCGAATGTTGTGGTCAGTAGAAAATATAAGATGCTTTTTGCGCCAATTCGGCCAAGCTTTTTTGGATCGCCGAGGCCTGCCACACCAAGTGTAATGGAAAAGAAGACGATCGGTACAACTAGCATTTTGATTAGATTTAAAAAGATTTGACCTAGAGGTGTGAATAGATAAGGGTCTAACGTTTTGAATACATTTGGAGCGAAAATGTTAAGCAAAAGTCCCGTGATTGCACCTACAATAAGGGCAATAATAATTTTTGTAGCCAGCTTCAATAAAATCTCCCCTTCCTCGTCAAAAAGCCCACGAGAGAGTTTTCTCGTGGGCCTGCGTGTCCATACGTGTACCACTGTCTACTCTCTTCACGCTGATGAGGTTAGCTGACGGGTTAGGACGAAGAGATGTCCTTTTTTCTCAGATAAGAAAAATTCACCCCAAAAACATGGGTCCCCCATTCCTTTAGAAGGATTAAGCGTGTGGTAATATGATATTTTCATACCATTTATACCTTATTTTTAGAAAATTGTAAACAGGTTCATATGAACTTTTTAATTACTTTCTTCCCTATTTGTCACTTCAAGAATATCTAAAATAAACACAAAGATTGGGATACCAATAATAAGTCCCCAAATGCCAATATAGTGTTCAGAGAAGATCAGCACAATAAACGTGAAGAAAATAGGGAGTTCTGTTTTAGCTGACATGAGCTTCGGATTCAAGAAGTATGCTTCAATGGCATGGATAATGACAATCACCAGCACTATATACAGGACATACATTCCGCCTCCGAGTGTATACGCAATGATGCTGAGTGGAATAAGAGAGATAACTACACCTGCTACTGGGATTAAGCCTAGTAAAAAGACCATGACCGCTAATCCAAATAACTGCGGGAAACCCATAATGCCTAGCGCAATTGTCGTTAGCACACAGTTAACGGTTGCAATAATAAACTGTGCTTCGAGTACTTTTCCAAACGTTCGGGAAAATTTACGTCCAAAGAAGGCAATTTCATGATAGAACACGGAGATTTTACTCGTTTTGAACTTGTTCATGAATTGAATGAGGCGTTCTTTTTCGAACAGGAAGAACATGCTTAAAATTAAGGACATAATGACCTGGATACTGAACGTGCTAAAATCGGTAATGTATGTATAGAGGAAATTAAACCCTTTCTCAAAGAAAGCTGATATTTTGAAATCTCCGAATACGTTCGTGATGACGTCAAAGAAGGGTAAATCTTGTGGGTGATCTGCAATTTTCTTTCCTAAATGAAATAGCTGCTCCACCTGTTTAGCGATGATTGGCACAAAAACGAATCCGCCAAATGTCAATCCACCAGCCAGGAGAATATACAAAATGGTAATGACCGATTTCTGTCCTATTTTCAGGAAGCGATTTAAAAAGCCTCTAATGACCTCTTCCAACCGATTCATCAAAAAGGTGAAAATGAAGGTCAAAAGAATTAAATTCATCATTCCTCTTAATAGATATAATGCTGTGGCTAATACTACAAATACTGAAAACCGCTTAACACCGGGTTTTTCGAACAATTTTAAAAATGCCGTCATTACGTTACACACCTGCCAGGACTAAAGTCTATTTTTCATCGTATCTGATATACATTATATCGGATCTTTCTGTAAATTATATAATAAAAGGTCAAAGAGGTCTTACGATTTGTATTAAATTTATTGGTTTTTCTTTTTTACACAAAAAAACCGAACCCATGTAGAACATAAGGTTTCGGTTTTTGGTTGTTTTTATACTAAACAGCCTGCTTCATATTCCGCATTTCCTGAAGTGCTGTTTTGCTCTTCGCTTCGTCAAATTCACCTTCACTCTTCGCGACAACAATTGTTGCGATTCCATTTCCAATGAGGTTTGTAATTGCTCTTCCTTCACTCATGAAGCGGTCAACCCCAAGCAGCAGTGCAAGACCCTCTAATGGAATGACCTGAAGTGCCGCAAGAGTAGATGCAAGCACGATAAATCCGCTTCCTGTCACCCCAGCTGCTCCCTTTGATGTAAGCATCAGAACAAGGATAATGGTGATCTGCTGACCGATCGACAGGTCTACACCAAACACTTGCGCCAAGAAGACGACGGCCATCGATAAATAGATTGAAGTTCCGTCTAAGTTAAAGGAATAACCTGTTGGAATGACAAGACCAACAACAGACTTAGAGCATCCGTAGCGTTCCATTTTATCCATCATTCTTGGCAGCACGGATTCTGAAGAGCTTGTGCCAAGAACAATCAAAATTTCATCCTTGATAAATCGCAGATAGCTGAACAAGCTGAAGCCATACATTTTACAAATAATGTTCAGTACAATGAAGATGAACAGGAACATCGTCATATAAACGGAGAGCATCAGACTTCCCAGCGGTCTAATCGATGCCAGCCCAAAATGTCCGATTGTATAAGCCATCGCCCCAAATGCACCAAGAGGCGCAGCACGCATGATATATCCAATGATTTTAAAGAAAACAAGTGACAGCTTATCGAGCCATTCGATGATGCCTTTCCCCTTCTCGCCAAGAGCAGCGAGCGCAACACCGAATAAAATAGAGAAGAATAAGACCTGTAAAATATCACCCTTTGCGAAAGCATCAACCATGTTAGATGGCACGATGTGCGTGACAAATTCCATCCAGTCGATACCCTGTCCGCCATTTTGGGTATATTGTGAGACATCCCCTTTTTCAAGCTTGCTATAGTCAAGACCTGCACCTGGCTTCATGATATTCACAACACAAAGACCGATGACCAGAGCAAGTGTCGTGACGACTTCAAAATAAATAAATGCTTTTCCCCCAACTTTTCCAACCTTTTTCATATCTCCCATCTTGGCAATACCAAGAACAATGGTTAAGAAAATAATTGGTGCAATGACCATTTTAACGGCATTGATAAAGGTATCACCAAGCGGCTTCATTTCTTTTCCGACGTTTGGCCAAACCATCCCGACAATGATCCCGATAATGACAGCTACAATCACCTGAAATGTTAGGTTCTTCAAAATCCTTTTCATAAAAAATCAACTCCCTCACCCTTTGATGTAAACGCTTAACTAGTATCTGTAGATAAATGATAGCGATTTCATCAAAGGCTGTGAAGCTTATGGACATATCGTACATTTTGGTCTTTTTGGTCTCTTAGTCAGAATGTACGATATATTTATTCACAGGCCGTCCTACCCCGCCATATTGCATATCTAATTTTAGCTCGCCTTCTTTTACGAGGAAGTCTAAATACCGGCGTGCCGTGACGCGGGCAATGCCAAGTGCATTGGCGACTTCTTCTGCAGACTGCGCGCCTTCCTGCAAGCCCATATACGCTTTAATTTCGTTCATCGTATGCACATTCAGCCCTTTAGGAAGCCAAGTATCTTCCTGCTTAACAGCAGGCTTTCGTATGATATCATCCAGCATCTCTTGAGAAAATTCTGCTGCTGTTCGAATTTTTGATTTAAACGCCTTATAGCTTTCAAGTGATTCTTTCATTCGTTCAAATTTGAATGGTTTAATAATATAATCCCGCGCGCCATTTTGAAGCATGACGCCGATGGTCTCTTTGTCCTTCGCTGCTGAAATGACAATCACATCCACTTGCATCTTTTGTTTTCTGATGTCTTGCAGCGTTTTGACGCCATCCTTTTTTGGCATATACACATCAAGTACCACGAGGTCTGGACGAATTTCTTTGACCAGCTGAATGCCCTGCTCCCCGTTCCCAGCGACAGCTGCAACTTGAAAGCCAGGAACACTCATAATGAACTCTTTATTCACTTCTTGCACCATCGGGTCATCTTCAATTAACAGCACCTTAATCTGAGTCATCTGTCTCTCTCCTCTATTGTCATTGGGAATTCGATTGAGAAGGTGGTACCAATGCCGATGCTTGATGTGACCTCTACATTTCCCATCCCTTTGTCGATAATCGTTTTTACAATATACAGGCCATAGCCTGTTCCGCCCTCTTTGCCGTGTGTGAAGCCTTTATCGAAAATATAAGGAATCAGTTCCTCTTCGATCCCGGAGCCATTGTCTTCAATTAAAATCGCAAGAACATCCTCCGTTTGATCGATACTAATGGAAATGACTTTTGTGTCTCTTTCTACAGTATCATACGAGGCAAAGGCATTCTCAATGAGATTTCCAAGCAGCTTCGTCATATCATGCTGATCAAGCCGTTCTGGGAAATCACGGAGACAGCTATGTTCATCTACTTCGACCTTGATGCCAAGCTCCTTGCCCCTTCTGATTTTGCTCATCAATAATCCTGCGACAGCATCATGCTGAATGACGCGATGAAGAAAGTCCGTCACATGTTCCTGCTCCTCTGTCGTTTGAAAGGCTAGATCGAGCGCCTGATCGGCTTTACCAAGCTGAATCAGCCCGGCGATCGTATGAAGCTTATTCATATGTTCATGGTTTTGCACCCGCAAACCGTCCACAAAGTTTTTAACCCCTGTTAGCTCCTCCGCCAATTTTGCCGCTTCCGTCCGGTCCTGGAAAATGGCGACTGCTCCGATGATCTTCTTTTTCATCACAATCGGGATCCGGCTGCTCATGATCCGCTTTCCGCTCATATGAATTTCTTCATTGTAGACGGGTTCTGCGCGATCAATGATTTCAGGAAGTCTTGTGTCAGGCAGCACATCCCAAATATTCAGGCCCACGACATCACCCGTCACGCCAAAAATCTGCTTCGCCTTCTCATTAAAAATGGTGATCATGTGCTGATTATCAATGGCGATGACCCCTTCATTAATAGAGTGAAAGGTTGCAGTGCGTTCCTCTAGCATTCTTACAATCTCATGCGGCTCAAGCTTAAACATTTGCTGTTTAATATGACGAGCAAGTAAAAATGAACCCACAAGCCCAAAGCTGAGCGTCAGCAGGAGAATCATGAGGATATCGCGCTTCATTTCTCCTAAAATATCTGCCATACTTGGCAGGGTTCTTCCTACAAGCACAACCCCTGTTTGATTAAATTGATCATCCTTCACTGGATAAAAAGCTCTGATGGCTGTTCCAAGCTCTCCCTCTGCTTCTGAGAAATAAATATGCTCTGCAAAAGCCGGCTCTTCATCTGTTCCTTCTGAGCGCTGGCCAATCCTCGTTTTCACTGGATGCGTTAATCTCACATGATCCATATCCATCACGACAATGTAGTCAGCGTCTTGAATAATCCGAATCTCTTCGATAGCATGCTGTAATCGATCACGTTCCTTTGTCTGATCAGCTAACGCCTGCTTCACCTCATTCATTTCAGCCACGGTTCTCGCCGTGTTCATGAGTCTTTTTCGAAGCTCCCGTTCCTCTGTTTGCTGAATTCCCCCAACAAGGACAATTCCTCCGATTAAAAGGGCGAAAATGACAACGAAATATGTGAGGATGGTAAGCTTCCATCTAATAGATAATTGTTGTAATTTCAATCGATTTCTCATCATTTTTTCACCTGTATCTTTACGAATTCTTCCTCTGTCAAGTATGCTTGACATAAGGGGGATCTGACGCATGAAGAATTTACTCGCTTATACACTTTTGCTCATGATCGGTTTTGTAACCGCTTTATACTTTGGTTTTTATCATATGATGCCAAAATCAGCGACAACCTTTGATGATGAACAGACTGGACTGAAGGACCAGCTTGTGTTCAAATTCAGCCATGTCGTGGCAGACAATACACCTAAAGGACTTGCCGCAAAGAAATTTGCTGAGCTCGTGCAAGAAAAATCCGATGGTAAAATCAGCATTCAAATTTTCTCCAACGGAAGCCTTTATTCTGATATTGAAGAGATTAATGCACTCAAAGAGAATCAAGTTCAATTTATCGCTCCGTCTACCTCGAAGCTCGGCATGCTGTCTCCTGAGTGGCTGGCACTTGACCTTCCCTTTGCTTTTTCAAATTACAACGCTGTTCAAGAAGGCCTGCACGGTGCAATTGGACAAAGGTTGTTTGGCACGCTGCAAAAAGATGGATTAAAGGGAATGGCTTATTGGACAAATGGCTTTAAACAAATTACCTCTAATAAAGGGCCAATCAAACAGCCGGCTGATTTAAAAAACCAGTCTCTCCGCATTATGCAAAGCGACATGATTGAAAAACAATTCAAACTTCTTGGCGCAAAGCCCTATCAGGAATCATTTAATTCAACGTTTCAGCTATTAGAATCAAAAAAAGTAGACGGTGAAGAAAATACCATTTCAAATATTTATTCAAAAAAATTCTATCATATACAAGACTATATGACGATCAGCAATCACGGGTATTTAGGCTATGTGGTCTTAACAGATCAATCCTTCTTTGACCGCCAGACACCCGAAACGAAACGGATTTTACTTGAGGCCATGGAAGAAACTACGGCTTGGAATGAAAAGCATGCAGAACAGATGAACAAAGATCAGCTGGAGGACATTAAACGTGAATCACCGATTTCCATTCATGAATTGACGCATGCTGAAAGACAAAAATGGATGAAAGCCCTTGACCCTTTGTATGATGAAGCCGAAAAAACGATTGGCTCCACCCTCATCAAACAGATCCGCGAACTGCGTGCACGTTATGAACACTCACCTATCCATGCTTTTCAGGAAGAGAATGAGAGCAAATAAAAAATCCCTTTGATGAGGGATTTTTTTATGCGCCGGACTCACTCTGTTCTTGCTGCGTGAGCTCTTCTAATCTTGTTAAAATTCTTCGCTTTCGGTATTGCATCATGCCTGTTTCGGCAATTCCTTTTAATTGGGAGCGGTTCGAAACTGCACCAAACAAAATCCCAGCGATGGGCACAAGCTGAAACAGTTTCTTCCAGCCAAACGAATCCCGGTAATTATAGACGACCTCACGCCACCCTTGGATTTGGGAAATCATGTTTTCATGCTTCCCTTCGGATGCATGATAGCTTTTCAGCTCTTTTAGAATCGATTTCTTTCCAACGACATCAGCAGAGTTCAGCTGCAAGCATTTAATGATGAAGACCCGCTCCTCTTTGTTTTTAGGGTCATAGCCATAGGTGACGGCAATATCCTGTAATGTTTTCAGGGAGAGGCCCAGTACCGCAGGAATATCAGCAGCTAGTGTAAACATTCCGCCGACACCAGTTGTCGCCCCTTGCACCGTCGCGAGATTCGTTCTGTTTTTCCCCATATGTTCACTAATGGCATCCATCATTTCGATTGGTGCCTTTCCAATATCCTCTATACGCTGAATGGATTCGCCCTCACACTTCTTTTGAAATTGATGAATGATGCCTTTTTCCGATGTCAAATAGGCACCGCCAGATTGAATGTAATGACCCATTTCATCAAGCAGCACACCGATTTTTTTCTGAATAAAAGCAGGCGTCAGCTTGTCCAGCATTTGAAATGGAAGGCGGCTGAGTTTCTCCCAGAACCATACCTTTTGCTGGTCTTTCTCCCACTTTTCGATCTCCTTTAATTGTGCTTTTAGCCACTCTCTTTCCTCCATGCCATATGCCTCCTTAGATGCCGCTGAAGTATTTGTCTGTTATTATACACAATCCTTGTCCATCATACGTATAGAACATTGAAGCGGTTCCGAAAGGTTTTAATCTTTTTCAAAACGGTTATTGCTTAATAAACAAACAAAAGAGGAGTGATCAACATGTTAGGATTTCTAATTTCATTAGTTGTGGCGATTGTCATTGGTCTCATTGGGAGTGCACTCGCTGGAGGCAGTGTACCAGGAGGATGGATCGGCTCAATGATTGCCGGGTTTGTAGGTGCTTGGATTGGTCATGGATTACTTGGAACGTGGGGTCCTAGTCTGGCAGGCTTTGCGATCATTCCAGCGATCTTAGGAGCAGCAATCTTTGTCATTATTTTAAGCCTGATCTTCCGCAGCGTGGGATCAAGGGTATCTTAAAAAAACAAATAACAGAGGAAGCAGTAGGGACACCGTCTAAGGGGCGGTGTTTTTTATGTTGCGCGTTGACAAGGTATCTATTTTTTTCACTTACATATGATAAACAAACCTATTAGTTCAGATAGTTGACTTTTCATGAAGATGGGCATATGATGATAAAAAATTGCATGAAGGAAACTTTTTGTGCCCAAGCAAAACTTTGTAGAATCTAGGTGATGACATATGACAAACAAATACATCGAGGCACAAGCACACATGTCAGCGGCAGCTGAGCGTGCACTTGAAGGAAAGGTCAAAGGATTTAGAAGGCTTCTTCCTTTTCTAGGCCCTGCTTTTATCGCTGCCATTGCATATATTGATCCAGGAAATTTTGCCACCAACATTGCGGCTGGCTCCAAATATGGATATCTCCTCTTATGGGTCATTCTCATATCAAATCTCATGGCTTTGCTCATCCAATCCTTGTCCGCAAAGCTTGGAATAGCGACAGGTAAAAACTTACCTGAAATCGCACGTGAAGAGTTTCCAAAACCCGTCTCCATCGGTTTATGGATTCAGGGCGAACTCGTCATTATTGCCACAGATTTAGCCGAGTTTATCGGGGCAGCACTTGGTTTATACTTGCTCTTTCGGATCCCGCTGCTTGAAGCATCCATTATTGCAGCTATCGGATCATTTGCGATTTTAGAATTGCAAAGACGGGGATATCGCGCATTAGAAGCCGGCATCACCGGCATGCTGTTCGTTGTCGTGATTGCTTTCGCTGTGCAAACCTTTGTCGCCAAGCCTGATATGGCAAGTGTCGCAGGCGGGCTTTTCATTCCAAAATTTGATGGCGCAGATAGTGTGCTGCTTGCAGCTGGAATTTTAGGTGCCACTGTGATGCCGCACGCGATCTATTTACATTCAGCTTTAACCCAAAGGAGAGTCGTCGGCAGAACGGAAAAGGAGAAAAAACAGATTTTCCGCTTTGAGTTTTTAGATATCCTCATTGCGATGCTAGTCGCTGGAGCCATCAATGCCAGTATGTTGATTGTAGCAGCCGCTTTATTTTATAAAAATGGTCTCTTTGTTGAAGATCTGGATGTTGCGTTCCAGCATTTTAGCACACTAGCAGGCCCTGTATCAGCTATCTTATTTGGTGTAGGCCTGCTTGTAGCCGGACTATCAAGCTCTTCTGTCGGTACATTGTCAGGCGATATCATTATGCAGGGTTTTATTCAATACCGGATTCCGCTGTATGTCCGCCGGCTGATTACTATTATTCCCCCTATTGTGATCATTGCATCTGGGGTGAATCCGACATCCGCACTTGTGATGAGTCAGGTGGTCTTATCCTTTGGTATTGCCTTTGCTTTAATTCCGCTCATTTTATTTACAAGTAAAAAACGAATTATGGGCGAATTGACGAATGCCCGCTGGGTAACAGGAATATCTTGGGTGATAGCAGCTCTTGTTGTCGCACTCAATCTCTTTTTAATTGTGGATACGTTTATGTAAAAGACAGTCGTGATGCTGTCTTTTTCTTTTCATATGGTTATGGTAAAATTCCCCTGAGAGGATGTGGGCACATGTTTTTTTATCAGGATCAAGAGATAGCCATGCGGCTGCTTGAGCCAAGAGACGCAAGAAGTCTATATTTGCTCATCCAGCGGTCAAGAAAGCATTTACGTGAATGGATGCTTTGGGTGGATTCAACGAAAACAGAAGAAGACAGCATGGCGTTCATTCAAGGCGCAATGCAGCAAGCCATGCAGAACAACGGTTTTCAAGCGGGCATCTGGTCACATGGAGAGCTTGTCGGGATCATCGGCACCCACCAAATTCATTGGATCGACAGGACTGTTTCAATTGGCTATTGGCTCGGAGAAGGCTATCAAGGAAAAGGCATCATGACAAAAGCGTGCAAAGCAGTCATTCGTTATTTATTTGAAGAATGTGGACTGCACCGCATTGAAATCAGAGCTGCTGTCGATAACCAGAAGAGCAGACGCATCGCAGAGCGATTATCCTTTTCGCTTGAAGGCATTTTGAGACAATGTGAATGGCTGGGAGACCGCTTTACGGATCATTGTGTATACGCCCTTTTACAGCCTGAATATATGGAAGAAAAAACGCATTCTATGAATCAGCCCACTTAATTGTGTCGATTGCATGAATTATTTTACAAAGTGAAGCTTTGTAGTATCCGTTGCGATCAGCATCTGATAAAATAGAAGGAAAAATCGAGGTATGAAGTATGTCTCTTATTATTTTATTTTACTTATGGATTGTCCCTTTATTATTTGGCATTTTCTTCTCATTCTTAACAAAGAAAGCCACATACAAACGCCGCTTTGTCCCATCATATAGCATGGCAGGACTCAGCATCGTTTTTCTCATTCTGGCACTTGTCTTTTCAGCCAGCCATTTTCTATTCATTTGCGGTATGTTCCTATTTGCCACAACCCTTGTCGGCACAGGCATCCCTTTATTTTTAGCCTTTACAAAAACACCGTCATAAACAAAAACCACCTTTTCTCAATGGAAAGGTGGTTTCTTTTTTATTGATTTGGCATTCTGTAAGTCACGGTGGCATCTTGATTGGCTTCAATTGTTTTCACAATGTCTTCAAGGATCTCTGATGCTCGATCATTTGAATCATACTTGCCGAGCGTCTTCACCCAAGTATCGCTTCCTGCGATCATCCCTTCAATCTTTTTGCCGGCTACAGTGACTTCATGAACATGAACGAAACTTTGCTGGTTTTGTGTGAAAATCCATAGCATGGTTTTATCTCCTTTTATTGTTTGATTGGATGTCGTTAGCCCTTTTCAATACAGCTAAAAAATGTGCTATGTTACACTTCCCCTATTCTTTTGTTAATAACTCTTTTCGAATAGCATGTGTCTCAATATCTGCAAACCTTACGGGTATTGGTAATCTACTGTTTTTATCAATAAGTTTCATAATAATTTTTGTAGTTGTATCTAAATCAATCCAATTCCCACATGAAATGAAAATAGGCTTAACATTCACTCTGGTTCTGAGGGCTCTTCCATATATTTCGTTATTTATAATAATATCTGTGTATGCATTTGTTTTATTTTGGGGCATGGTAAAATCTATACCATTAATTTTCAAATAACTTTTTGCGACTCCAATGGTAGGTTTATTTAAGAAGAAAGACGCCTGTGTAGCAATGCCCATGTGTCTATAATGTAAATAACCATTTCCATCAAACATATAGACGTCTACTTGTCTCGTCAGTTTTTTTACTGCATCTTTAATTAATGGCATTTCACGAAAAGCAAGAAAACCTGCTATATAAGGAATCCTTATTTCTCCATGGCTATGCACTTTTTCTATGATTTTTTTTTCTATCAAATCATAGACGACGATACAACAAACACCGCTCGTTTTTCCATGCATATCAAAATAAGCTACATCTACACCTGCAATAAACCTTATGTTCTCAAGTTGAAAATTATTTTTCAATTGCACTTTAGGCAAGAGCGCTTTTTGTTCACTTTTAAATTTTTCTAATAAATCATTTATTTCATCATTATTCATAAGATCCACACGATTAGCTGTTGAATTTTTCGGCATATTTCAAATCGGATTCATTAGGTTCTGCCTTTTTCTCTACAATATTTCCACTTTCATCATACTTTATATAAGTCATCTCTCGACCAGCAACACATTCAGATTCATACTTTTTATTTCCATTTTCAAAAAACTCAACTTGATAGCCATCGGCTGCATTTTTACTCATATGACCTATTTTCTTAATATTTCCATTTGAATAGAATTCAACATACTTACCTTGTTTAACCCCTTGTTCAACATAGAAATAACTCTCAATATTCCCATTTTCATATATATCATATGCTAATCCCGTAAACAGCTCTTCTTTACCATCCTCGGTAATTTCCACTATTGCTAGTTCGTAAGGGCCTCCATATTCTAAACATTCTTCAAACTCAGTGCCATTCTCTAAAATAAAATCTTTTTGCAATATATCATTTAACATTTTTAGGAACCTCCGTGATAATTTTAGATCCATCTGTAAGATAAGCACAATGAGGACACCTTGGAAACATCATTCCAGCCGGTTTCACTCTACTCTGACCTGTCCTAACAACATTCAAAATAAAATTATCCAAACTAGCACCTGGATTAGCCTTTAAGGCCTTATTCAAGGCGATCACTTCTGCATGTGACCCCGCACCTTTTGTAAATGTATATGAATCTATAACCTCTTTTGGCATTCTATCATATTTGGCATTTATTAAGGGATGGAAATCTGGTAACTTCCCATCATAATCATTTATTGCATACGAATATTTTCCAGTCTGCTTATCATAAACTCCAGCAAAGGCAGGACCCATTTTCTTCTTGCTAATGCCAGTTTCTTTTAATTTATTTAGTTCTTTCACCGTTTCTCCGCGTAAATTAATTCTTTCATTTAATTCTTTTGAATCGATCTTTCCATATTTATTTCTCAAATAATCAATTCGACTTTTCGTGTTCTCTTTAACCCCCATCTTCCCATGAAACCCTTTCACCCCAAACGGCAAAAGCATCCCCAGAGCCGCATTCATACTCGATTCTTGCTGTTCTTTCGAGATCTTATTTCCAAACATGTCTCGGCCTGTGATCGCTTCGCTGAAACCGTTGGTGGCGGTGAGGCCATATAAGCCTTTTTGAGATGTTTTCAGGGCGTCAAAAGATTTTTGCGATGTCTTGTAGATATCGACCGCCCTTACTGCGGCTGATGTGGCTTGGGTGGTTTTATAGACAGCTTTTCCGCCTTTGAAAATGCGGCCTGCCCAGCCGACGATTGGAATGTAGCCTGCTGCTGCCATGCCTCCTGCGGCGACTCTCTGTCCTGCCGTGAGCTCTTCCCCTGTGATTGGATCAACGCCTGTTGCGGCACGTTTTGCATCGTTCACACCAGTCAGTTCATTCACGATGTTTCCACCATAATCGAGCGCTTTTTCATACCAAGGGCGGTTGGCGAGGGCTTCTTGTTCCTTTGCGATCTCGCGGGCTTCTTCTTGTTCTTTTTTGATTTTCAGATATTCAGAAGTTTGCTTCTCAATATCGCTTTTTGCCTTGTAGATTTCGCTATTTTGATACGCTTTCTTGTCAAAATTCATAGGCGAAATCGCTTTTCCGTCATTTGTCGCATTCATCATTTCAGCGTACAATGCCATTGTAGCTTGCTGTTCCGTCTCTGACAAAGCATATTCATCTTTTAAATTTTGATCAAGCTCTCTTAGATCTTTGACCGTCTTTTTTCGTTCATCTTCCGCATCTTCTATTTTTTCATCAAAGGTTTGACTATCAAATACCTCTAGAGAAATGAGGTCATCAATGTCTTGAAAAATGGTTTTGAGTGCCTTTTTTTGATCCTTTACAATGCTTTTGGCGTTTTTGATGCCCATATGTACTGCGTTGTCTAAAAAGTGTTCCTCTATAAAGGTATCGCCGCCAAAGCTCGTATCATCCAGTGTCCCAGAAACACCTTCATGAAAGGCTTTTTGCTTATCAATGAAGCTAATAAACATGTCTACATTTCCAGCAAGCTCTTTATAAAAGCTTTTAATGTTATCGGCACCTTTCCCAGTGAAATCATCACCAAGATTGGCAACACCTTGTAATGCCTTTTTTAAATCTACCATTTGTTCGCGGAGTTCCTGATAGTGTTTTGCCCTTGTATCCATGGCACTGGTTAGTGCTTTTGCATCAAGTATCTTACCCAGAAGAAGTCACTCCCTCCATTATTGATCATAAAGTCTATTTTACCTTTCTCAGCGAATTGGAAAAATAGGCTTTAAGTTACAAAAATGATTTCCAAATATTTTTAGAGGGAATAAAACAAGTGATAATTGAAATATTTTTTCCTTTCAGCAAAAAAAGTCAGTCCTCTTTTGAGAGGACCGACTACATTTTGCTTAGAAAAAGCGTTTTAAACTTTTCTTGAGTGGAGGGATATCCAACTCGCCTTTTTCAAAGAATTTTTTCAGTAAGTACTTACTAAAACCAGCTGCTTGTGTGTACGTAATTTTCCCGGGTAACGGCGGTTCATTGGTGACAGCAACATCAATAATGACGGGTTTATCAGATTGAAGGGCTGTATCAAAAGCCGGAGCTAGTTCTTCATGCGATGACACGGAGATTCCTTTGCCGCCACATGCTTCTGCAAACTTAGCAAAATCAATATCTTCAAGCTCTATGCCATAATTGATGTTTCCTTTTACTTGTTGTTCATATTCAATCATTCCAAGGTTGCTGTTGTTTAAGATCACAACAACGATCGGAAGCTTATATTTTACCGCTGTCACAAAGTCTTGCATGACCATTGTGAAGCCACCATCACCACAGACAGCAATTGCTTGACGATTCGGTTCATTTAACTTAGCAGAGATCGCTCCAGGTAATCCACAGCCCATTGTGGCAAGCCAGCTGGAAATGATGAAATCCTGCTGTTTCATTTCGAAATGTCGCGCCATCCATACGGTCACATTCCCTACATCAACAGAAAGAATGGCATCGTCTTCGACTGCTTCTTCTAATCTAGCAATGACTTGCTGAGGTTTAAGCGGTGATGTGGCAACGGATTTTTCCTTATCCATTTCTTCTCGCCATTTCATCATATGCTCTGTACATGCTTCAAGGAAACCACGCTGCTCTTTATATTCAATGTAGGAGGTCAGTTCATGCAAACCACTCTTGCTGTCACTCACGATTCCTACGTCTACTGGATATCTTTTGCCGATTTGATCTGGTTTAATATCCAGTTGAATGGCAGGTGTGTCCTCAGGTAAGTAGTCTCTATATGGGAAGGAAGTGCCAAGCATAATTAAGAGATCACACTCTTCCATCGCTTCATATGCTGGCTTCGTTCCAATTTGACCTAGGTTCCCTAAAAAGTATGGATGCCTGTCTGGCACAACCCCTTTTGCAGGAAGTGTAATAACAATAGGTGCAGCAGCCTTTTCTGCAAACGACAGAAGCTCTTCTTTTGCATTTCTTAATCCTTTACCTGCTAAGATGACTGGCTTCTTCGCATTGTTAATCAGCTGTGCCGCTTTTAACAGTTGATCTTTCTTTGGCCGTACTTCTCCCTCAACATAAAGAGGAGATGTATAAACTGGCTTACGCTTAATTTTTTGAGAAAATAAGTCATCCGATACGGTGAGAACTGCCACACCTTTGTGGGTATAAGCTGCTTTAATGGCTTGATTCAATAAATCAGGCAGAGCTTCTGCTGTTTGTACCTGCTGATTAAAGACAGCGACGTCGTCAAACATGCGCTCTAATTTGATTTCTTGAAAGGCGTCTCTCCCTACTTCAGTCGACGCAACCTGCCCTGCAATTGCTAATACGGGTGCCCCATCTGCTTTTGCATCGTATAGTCCATTTAATAAGTGGACAGCACCTGGTCCAGCGATGGATAAGCAGACACCGAGCTTACCTGTTAGTTTGGCATCAGCCGCCGCTGAAAGTGCCGCCACTTCTTCATGTCTCGTTTGTATAAATTGTATTTGGCTTGATTCATGCCTAAGCTCTTCAATCAATTCGTTTATACTATCGCCGGGCATTCCATAAATATGTTTTACGCCCCACTCTTCCAGTAGCGCTGTTACTTCTTTTCCTGCGGTTCTTTGCGGCATGTGAGAAAACTCCTTTTTTCTTACTCCATACCACCGCATCCTTTTGATCAAACGTTTCAACTTGCTGCTACTTTTTAAAATGATATGGAAGGGTGGCGACCACTATATCCCGCTTCCATAATAGACGGAATCTTAATAAAAAGGCAGATTGGTTATGCAAGATCGTGTGCCATCTTTTTTTAGGGATAAATTGAGGCACGAGCACCATCACTTTATATTGATGTGCATTTGCTTTTGCCTCAACCGTTTCAAGAAATTTATCAAGCGGATGAATAAGGCTTCGATAAGACGAATGCAGCATCACAAGCCGCACACCGCTATTCAATTTTTCCCAATCCGCTTCAATTTTCTTATCTTTTTCTTTATCAAAGGATACATGAACTGCTATGACTTGCTCTGATAAGGATTTTGCATATTGAACAGATTGTTCAACGACACGTGTTACACCAGCAATTGGCACAATGACCACATTTCCTTTAATCTCAACAGGCTCTGTTTCATTCATTAAACGCAGTTGTTCTCCAACAGACAGATAATGCTTTTTAATGGAATGAAAAATCAATAGCACAATTGGCATGAAAACAAATAATGGCCATACAAGATGAAACTTGGTCAAAATGAGAATCATGAGAACCGTGAAAGAAATCAGTGCTCCAACTATATTGATAGGCATTTTCGTTTTCCAGCCCTGCGGTTTTTCACGAATCCATTTCACACACATGCCGGTCTGTGACAAGGTAAATGGAATAAATACACCGACAGCATATAGCGGGATGAGGTGTTCCGTTTTCCCATCAAACAACCAAATGAGCAGCATGGAAGCTACACCTAAAAAGATAATGCCATTAGAATAACCGAGTCGATCCCCTCTTACTGTAAACATGCGCGGCATATATTTATCCTTTGCTAAGTTGACCGCCAATAAAGGAAAGGCGGAAAAGCCGGTGTTTGCCGCTAATATCAAGATTAAAGCTGTGACAGCCTGAATGACATAATAGAAAAATGAACGTCCAAATGTATCTGATGCAATTTGTGATACTACCGTTTCTTCTGGCTTTGGTGAGATGCCAAAACCAAACGCAAGCAATGTCACGCCAACAAATAATACGGCTAGTAATCCACCCATCATCAATAATGTTCTCGCTGCATTTTGTGCAGCTGGTTTTTTAAAGGATGGAATGGTATTAGAAATGGCTTCTACCCCAGTTAGTGCAGAACAGCCAGACGAAAATGCTTTTAATAAAAGAAATAATGTAATGCCAGGTACATGTGTGCCTATCGCTGTATGCTCAGGTGCTGGAGGCACGCCTCCTGTTAATAATTTAAAGCCGCCGACTCCAATTAAAATAAGGAGTGATATGACAAACAAGTATACGGGATAAGCCAAAATAGATGCCGATTCTGTCAATCCACGAAGGTTAAGCACCATGATTAAAATGACCAATACAATTGAAATCAGCACATGATATGGGTATAGTGCCGGAAAAGCCGATGTGATGGCATCGGTACCCGCTGATATACTCACTGCTACAGTCAAAATATAATCTACAAGCAATGATCCGCCTGCGATCAGTCCTGGTTTTTCACCTAAGTTTCTGCTAGAGACGACATAGGCCCCGCCGCCTTCTGGATAAGCATAAATAATCTGGCGGTAAGATAGAATTAACGCCATTAAAAGAATTAATACACAACCTGCAATCGGGAGTGAGTACCAAAATGCTGCTGCACTAACGACTGAAAGAACAATCAAGATTTGTTCCGTACCGTATGCAACGGATGACAATGCGTCTGATGACAATAATGCCAACGCTTTGATTTTTGATAGTTTTTGTTCTCCTGCTGCCTGTGATTTTAATGGTTTCCCAATTAAAATACGCTTCATCAAACTGTACATGTGATGCCCGCTCCTTTAGTGTCAAACGATTTAAGTTACAAAAGATGGATCGCCAAAAAGACACAGAGGCAATAGAATGCCCCTGCGTCTATTGTTTAGATCACAGGTTGGTCTTTGCTCTCTTTAACGCTTACGAGGTTAGCTGACGGATTCGGGCGCATGAGATTTTGCCCTACCTAAAAAGGATTCACCCCATGTAGTGCTTTACACTACTAATGGTTCCCCCGCTCATCGAAATGATTCAGCGATTGGTCTTTTATAAAAGAGATCATACTCCCGTTTGACACCAAAGTAAAGACATTTTTTCAAGGTCTTTTGATCGTTTATCAATCAGTCTTTTTGCGGTTTTTTCGTACGAAATAAATAATCATCACGACCACAAAAATAATTAGCACAGCGATACATGCAAAGTAAATCCAAGAATCACCAACGCCTTGCTTTTCACCTTTTTGAAGATCATTTGTTGTGCTGCTGACTGTTTGATGATTAGAGAACATGTCCTTGTTTTTGCTCTCGATTGCAACTGTTGCCGTTTCCGTATTTGTTTGCAGGAAATGAATCACTTCATGTGAAAGATCAGCGTCGGCTGCATTCATTCCTGAAAAGACGGTCATTGTTTGTTCTTTATTCCATACAGATGGCTGCGTCCATACAATACGAGCAGTCGTTTCGTTGATCATGCCAAAGGAGGATACATCATACTGATCCTTTTTCGCTGGAACGATGAGATCGTCTGCTTTTTCTTTTAAAAGAGAGAACGTATGGATGCCCCCGATGAAAATAAGAGAGTGATTTTTCAATTGATCATTTGTCACATTTGATGCTTTGATCAACTGATATTGAGCAGCTTCCGGCTGACTAAATGATTCTGTCAGCATCGCCATTTGATTGATCGTTTCTTGCTTGATTTGATGTGGCAAGATGATCAATGTTTTTCCTTGCTGCGTTTTTGATGTGAAAGGAAGCGGCCATGAAGCTAAATCTGGTGTATCACTAGTCGTCCCTTCTGGTATTTGAAGAGAGCTGTTCTTATCAATGTAAATCCAGCCTTCTTCATCCGTATGTCTGCAGGCTTCCATGTTTTTAAAGCCGGTAGTGACAAATTGTAGATCAATATATTCGTTCTTTTGAAGTACTTGTGAATCTACTGGAATTGACACATGATAGAATCCATTCCCATCTTTGTTTCCTAGTTTTGTTAACGGTACATCGTGTGGTTCGTTATTGATCATGACTGTTAAGCGTTCCGCTTTGTTCGCTGTATCAGATTTTTTAAATGATAGATTTAGTTTTGCACCTGATTTCTGATTAGCGATCAATGCCTTTGGATAATAGTAATGATCAGATGCCGTCTTTTTGGTTCCAACCGTAACATCATCACCACCAAAATCTTTTAAACGAATTTGATGTGATGGTTTTGATGCTTTAGCCGTAACCTTTTGAAGGAGTAAATCAGTCCCAGTGAGCTGATCGGTCAGTTCTGGTTGAGTCAAGACATTGATTTTTTCGGCAATTATTTTGGGCTGTTCAGCAGTGACAAATAAAATGGGCTGTTCTTTTTTCTTTCCTGTCAAGGTTCTCACCGCTAATGTGAGTTGATTGCTTGCTGTTTTCATCTTCGCAGCTTGCTCGATCGATTTCATTCGTCCATCCCAGTTTCCTTTTGCTCCTACAGCAATGGTTGGATGCGCGATTTGCTTGAGGTCCTTTTCTTGGACAAGTTTGAGGTCTGCCTCTCGGTCTTTGTTTTTCAACGTACGATATACTTTCATAGCCGCTTCTAATTCAGATGCTTCCGGTGAATTTGGAATCACAATATCTGTTTGTTCTTTCTGATCACCTGTTTGAATGAAAGGTGAAGGAAAGCTGTCTAACGTCACGTCTTTCGTTTGAGTCCCTTTGAAATCCAGCTCACTTTCAGGGTATACTTTCAGCCAATTGGCAGGTGTATCTTGGTTGATACACACACCTTCTTTTAACACGCCATAAAAAGCGAGCTGAATTTGATGAGATCCTTTTTTCAATTGCGCTTTGTTCAATTTGATTTGAATCGATTTCTTTTGGTTTTTCCCTGATACGGGAATGGTCTTTTCAATCTCTCCATCGATCATGACTGTGAACGAAGATGGCGAAATGAGTAATGGTGAAGCCTCTATATTCAATGTAAGGGTGCTAGACTCTACTTTTTCTTTTTCTATTTGATAGGAAAATTCAGTGCGGTCTTCTTGTCCATACAAGGTCACTACATCTTCTGATAAATGCTGCGTTTCTGTCTGGCTTCCTTTAGATGAGCGAATCCAGTCATCTTTCACCTGTACTCGATTTGATTGCGCCATTGCTTGACCTGCCATGAAAAAAGGCTGAATGGCAAGGGATATCACCAATATAAAAATCATCCATTTTACCGATTTCAATTTGTCACCCGCTTTTCTTTTGTTGTTGATCGTAACGCTCGGTTTTGTACCACTTCACTTCTTGTTTGAATAATCGGCTCTTTGCCTCTACACATAAGGAGTACACGACTAGCGCAATCCATACTTGAGAATAAGTGAAGTACATGAGTGCCACAATGAGTATATTTTGTTTGGTGAGCTCTGTTTTCTCAATGCTTAATGTAATCATCACTTCTGTTAGAAAGAGGAAGAAGGCCAATCCCCACAGGATCAGCGCAACACCTCCTACAGATAAGTGAAGGTCAACAAATAGGTTCACGATAAAGATGCCATTTGAGAGCAGGACACCGAAGAAAAATAAGAAATACGTAAAGAAGAAATAAAACAAATCAAAAATCATTCGTTTTCTTTTCAGCTTCATAAACTGCTTTAAAAATTTGAGCACAACATATTGATTGCCTCGAGCCCAGCGCGTTCTTTGACGCCACCAGACCTTCCACGTCTCAGGCTCTTGTTCCCATGTGATCGCAGCCGGGAAAAATCGAATGACATAGCCAAGGTTATAGACACGAATCGTTAATTCGGTATCCTCAGCCAATGCATGAACATCCCAGCCGCCAAGCTCTTCTAAAATGTGCCGGCGGATGGCGAAGTTGGTGCCTGGTATTGTTGCAATGCCAAACCACTTCCATCTTCCGCCTTGCGCCATCCATTGGAAGCAGATGGTCTCAATATTAATAAATTTGGTCAGCAGATTTTTGGCTGCATTGATGACCCTGAATTTCCCGACAACAGCGCCTGCCTTTGGGTCATTCAATAAACCAAGAACCAAATGATAGACGGCCTTTTGTTCAGGCATGTTATCTGCATCGTATACGCAGATGACTTCTCCTGTTGAAGCCTTTAAACCTTCATTCAGTGCAGTGGATTTTCCCTTTCCTGCAAATGGCGGCTTCGTTTCAATCATATGAACATGATCATATTGCTCACTGAAAGACTGCACGATGTCTCCTGTGCCATCGGAAGAATTGTCATTAATCACAATGATTTCAAGGAGATGTTTAGGATAGGATAGCTGGACCATCGCTTTTAGCGTTTGCCGGATGACAACTTCTTCATTATGAGCAGGAATCAGAATGCTGACGGTCGGCAGTTCCTTCCCTTGTTTCGTCCATTCAGGCAGCACTTTTTCGTAGGTCAGGTAGTGCTGAAAGCCGCCCTGCATGAGAAACATGTGGTAAAGGAGCATGATCCAAATCAGTATTAATGAAAGATAAAATAAGACATCAGCCACCTAATTTTCTCTCCTTAAAAATTCGTTTTTTCATTGTCAGTCTTAAATACAATGTGTAAAAAGCAAATGCCGCAATAAACAGCATCACCACGACTGTGAGAATTCGCAGCATATTTTCCATACCGCTTCGTTTGACTGTTGTGGTTTCCGCTCTATTGGATTGTTCTACTTGAATATGTCCATTCCCTGATGTTTTGATCTGTACATGTGATGTTTGGACTGTTTGTTTTGTTTTCTTTAAATCCAGCCATTCACTAGAAGGAATTGCATCCATCTGTGTGATCAGATTTTGCAGTCCAGTTATTCCCGATTCCACATCATAGGAAAGCCCAATTGCGGCTGATTGAAGATGCTGGATGGATTGAATTTTCTGTTCTGTTAAAACATTTGAACCTTCTTCGTCAGTTACTGTCACTACTGACTTCTGAGGGTATAAGGTCATGCCATGTAGCATGGCGGGTTTCGTCACGAGTGGCGGAGCACCGGCCGTTTTCCAAGTATGCTCCGACAGCTGTACCTGTCCAAACAGACTGGACACATGCCTTGATATCACTTCATAGCCTTGTTGAGATATAGCATCATGCGGCACCTCGAATGCCAGTGGATATAGACCTTGCTGCGCAAGAAGCTCAATGCCTTTTGTCAGTTTTTCTTCTGTGTAGATGATTTCTTGCTGCTTAATCGAATTCGTATAAGCATGGAAGTCTTTTTCATTCGAGAAATGGCTTGCACTTTGCTTCTTCTCGGCTTTTTTTGGATCATTTGACGTAATGGACTGATCATTCTTTGCATCCCAGAACTCAAAGTCCTGACCAGAATCCTCCGTTCGATACGTTCGGCTCAATCCATGAAGAATGATGCTGGCTCCATCGCTTTGCAATTGTTTTAACACTTTTACGAGCTTCGGGCGGTCACTCAGTGTCACTTCATCACCTGTTGTTCGATCCACCCAAACAGGGGTTACAGCTATTAGAAACGGAACATGCCGAGTCGATACGTATTGTCCAAGCTCAAGCAGCTTCTTCTCGTCAGTGACAGGACTGATGTTCCCAAGCTTTAAATATTTTGTGGTCAGCTGATCAGAAGAAGGCAGGTGTTTTTCTAGCACTTCTGCAAGAAGCTCGCTGTGCTGAACAACATCTAAGATTCCGATATAAGCCGCACCTTCTTTCGTTTGAACCACAAATGGAAGATCAGCTTCATGCTTCTTCAAGAGAAATTCACTTTGCAAGTCTGGCCCTTGAACCGTTAACGCACTGATCCTTTTCTCTAGCTGACGGTAAGCTTGATCATCTGTATATTTGATTTGACTCGTGTGATCTTGTTTGTGAAAAGTAAACTTGGAGAATGGGCGAAGCTGTTCCGCATTGTACCCAATGGCTATTACCTTCTGTGATTCGTTCATCGCACGAATTGTTTTTTTCGGTAAAGTTTTCTTCATTTCACCTAGATAAATGACTTGCTGAAATTCACTGATTCTCTTTTCAGCCAAACGTTCATCAGATACAATCGTCGGCTGTTTGGAAAAATGTCCGGAAAGTAGATCCAGCATATGCACAGCTGGAGTCGCTTCTCCCGATTCTGTCGAATAAACGATGAGGGTATTTGGCTTAGCAAGAGCGTCGGCTGGAGCCATGTATTGAAACGAAAGAATCAAAAAAAGAGCGATCATCAAACAACATTTCATTAAAGAATTAAAGTTCATTCATCATCATCTCTTTTTCTAGTTCTTCTAAAAATTGCTCTGGCGTACGATAATCCGAACTGCTTGTTAAATGACAGACATGAAATGTCAAGGTGACTTCACGGCCATTTAACAGCACATGCTTTTGCAATTTATCCTTTAGCTTCTCAAGGACGACAGAGACATTCTCTTCTGGTGTATGAGTAAGCAGCAGGCCTATTCGTTCTTCAGATAATCGAAATTTCTTATCGGTTTCTCTGACACTTTCACGGATCTTGATACTTAATTGCTGAAATAGGTGTTTCATTTCTTTTTCTCCATATAACGATTTGAATTCCGCTGCATAATGGATATGAAGAAGAATAAAAACAAATGGCTGTTTGTAGCGTTCTGCCCGTTTCATTTCCTCGGACAATTCCAGTTTCATCCGCTCTGCATTGTCAAACCCTGTTGTCGAGTCTATCGCCACAAATTGTTTCATAGCCTGCTTTTGTTGTTCAATGGTGTGACGCATCGTCTTGATCCGCTCATGCAAGCTTCCTGCTGAAATCGCAAAAAAGAGGAGGGCTACAGCCCAAATCACCACATCTTGCAATGTTTGATTGGAAAAGAAAGAGTTTGTCTGACCAAGCTCTGTAAAGAACATAGTGCTTCCTATAAAGAACAACATCAGCAAAGTAAAAATTAATGCTGGTAAGATGCCAAATAAAATCCCGCATCCTAACACGACAAAAGTCAGTGTGATCATCATAAAGCTCTCCGCATCCTGTACGCTTAGGTAGCCCATAAACAAAATAAGACCTGCAAACGTGAGGAGCAGAGAATAATACAAACGATACGTATTACTGAATAACCGATTCATTAAAAAGCTCCCTTTCTGCAATTAGAGGCAACAAGTTATCGAATGAGTGTGTGTCTTTTTCATTCATATACCCTCCATAATAATCCTTGAGAGGATCTTGAATTTGTAATTCTTTCATGCGGTCATACACATCTTTTGCGAATTCCGGTTCGTTTCGTTTAAGAGCATACAAGATGACCAGTGCATATACAGAAGGCGATTCATACGTCACTGCTGGCTGCAATGTACTCAGTTTATATCTACCGTACAATTTTCCTTCTTTTGCAAAAGTTGTTTTAAGCCATTTCATGATCGCGGACGTATTCACCTTTGCACGATCGGCATGTAGTGCCGTATAGAGTTGATCAATCATATTGATTTCTCGATCAAATGAATAGGCTTTTTTCTTTATGTCATAGGATTTAGGAAAGAATCCTTTTTTTCTCGGTGCTTGTTTTAGAATGGACAATTGATTACTCGTCATTTGTTTCGTGAATATTTTGAGGGATTCCAATTCTTTGATTGCTTTTGGGTCTATATATGAGAGTGTGATTGTGTGTGAAGTTCGATTTGTTGATGCATCATAATAATCGGACAAGATGCCTCTATACATATTTTTGTCTTTTAACGCTTGTGCGATTTCTTTTGCTGTGGTTTGATATGCTGAATTCTTCCATAAACGACCTGCTTTTTGTAGTGCCGCCACTACCCGTAAATCATCAACTAAGGCATTGGCCTTACTTTTTTGATCAGATTCGATTTGCCAGCTGAGAAGATGATCGTCTAGTAAAAATTGATCTTGCAGGACACCAAATTGTTGGTCAAAAGAGTTCTGATCTTTTTTTCGAACAAGATAATCCATCCAAAGTCCAAGTGATTCAGATAAGTAGATGTGCTGCTCTGCAAATGAGGTGCGAATCATGCCTTGATCTGTCATTAAGTCGTGAGTGATAAAATATTCTCCAGGCAATACAGGCTGTGGTGATACTGGATTAGCTGATTCCTTCTGCTGTTTCCAGGTACATCCGCCTAGTAGAATGACAATGAGTAAAACAATAGCCATGCGATGTATGGGTGTATCCATTCGTGTCCCCTTTCAACTCCCGTGCTCTTTGCATCCAACGATTTATTATAGAGTGTTTCTGTTTAAATTTAAATAAATATTTTATACCAAATTACGAGTCTTTTCGCATAGGTATTCCCATTTTCAGAAAAACAGTATGCCGATATGCTTGATTGCATTGGAAAACCCATGTGTTTCCACATGGGTTTTTACACTACTATTGATCTAATTTTAATTTCTTCAATTGCTCTGCCAGTGCGTTATTGATTGGTTCTTCCACTTTCTTTTGTTTCTTCATATACTTAGACACATCGTGCTTACTGGCTTTCTTTTGATTGGATTGTGATTTGCGTTTTTCGAAAACAGACAGTTTTTCTCTATGGCCGCACACACAAGCAAAGATTTTGCCATCGCCTTCTCCGCGCAGCTCGAGCTTTTTATGACAGTTCGGGCAGCGTGCGTTTGTTTTCTTCGCCACATTTTTACGGTGGCCGCATTCTCGGTCTTGGCACACAAGCATGGTGCCATGTTTTCCGTTCACTTTCAGCATAAGTTTTCCGCAGTCCGGACAATGGGTGCCAGTGACATTGTCATGCTTAAAGGTTTGGTTCGTCTGTTTGATTTCAGATACGGCTTGTTTTGCATAGGACTTCATTTCACTCATGAATTGAGCAGCCTTTAGCTGTCCTTTTGCGATTTTAGAAAGCTTTTGTTCCCATTCCGCTGTTAACGCTGGAGACTTTAAGTCCTCAGGCACTAAGGAGAGCAGCTGCTTCCCTTTTGATGTGATGAAAATGTCTTTGCCCTTTTTCTCGATTAAAAAGCTGTTGAACAGTTTTTCAATGATATCGGCTCTTGTAGCTACTGTCCCTAGTCCGCCTGTTTCACCAAGAGTTTTCACTAAATCCTTTTCCTGATCTTGCATGAATGCCGCTGGGTTCTCCATAGCAGATAGCAGCGTTGCTTCATTAAAACGAGCAGGAGGCTTCGTTTCTCCTTTTGTTTCTTTCAGCTGGCGTACTTCAAGTGATTGCCCTTCGGAGAGTACCGGCAGATGCTGATCTGCTTCGCCTGATTCCTCGCCGTCTTCATAGGATTCATCATACACGGCTTTCCAGCCGGCTGATTGCACGATTTTTCCTTTTGCTGTGAATGTTTCACTGCCTATTTTGGCGATCACCGTGGTTTCCTCGTATTCAAAAGGATTCATAAGTACAGCAAGGAATCGTTTGGCAATTAGATCATATAATTTACGCTCTTTATCACTTAATGCACCAGGATACAGCTCTTCCTCGGTTGGAATGATCGCATGGTGATCTGACACTTTTGCATCGTTGACGAACCCTTTGTGCGCTTTCACGCCTGATTGTAAAATGCGGTTCACATGCTGTGCGTACGGTCTGACGTTCATTCCTTTTAATCGATCTTTTAATGTAGGAACGATATCCGCTGAAATAAATCGTGAATCTGTACGCGGATATGTCACAAGCTTATGCTGCTCATACAACCGTTGAAGCGTAGATAATGTTTCTTTCGCCGAGAAGCCATAGCGTTTATGCGCATCACGCTGCAATTCAGTCAGGTCGTACAGCCCTGGAGCAAAAGCTTTTTTCGCTGTTTTTTTCAATGCATCGATCACTGCTGGTTTTCCTTTGCAGCCTGCTAAGCGCTCTTTTATGACATTCTCTTGGAATGTGCGGTTTTGCTTTGTTTTGGCATCCTGCCAGGTCAACGTAAGTCCATCTACTAGTGCAGTCAATCCATAGAATGGCTTCGGCTGGAATTGCTGAATGTCTTCTTCTCGTTTGGCGATCATGGCAATCGTTGGTGTCTGTACCCGTCCGCAGGAAAGCTGTGCATTGAATTTGGTCGTCAGCGCTCTTGTTGCGTTGATCCCTACAATCCAGTCTGCCTCTGCACGTGCAACTGCCGAGCGATACAGGTTATCATATTCTCTGCCGTCTTTTAATCGTTTGAAGCCTTCTTGAATGGCTTTATCTGTAACAGATGAGATCCATAGTCGTTTTAGCGGCTTTTTCACGTGCGCTTTTTCAAGAATCCATCTTGCGACAAGCTCTCCTTCACGTCCAGCATCTGTTGCGATGACAATGTCTTTTACATCTTTTCTTGCGAGCTGCGCTTTCACTGCTTGAAATTGTTTACCTGTCTTTTTCATGACGACAAGCTTGAGCGGCTCTGGAATGATCGGCAAATCTTCTAAACGCCAGGATTGAAATTCTTTTCCGTAGCCTTCTGGATCAGCCAGTGTGACCAAATGGCCAAGCGCCCACGTTACAATGTATTGATCTCCTTCTAAAAAACCATTTCCTTTTTTATGACACTTCAGCACACGCGCTAAGTCACGTCCTACTGAAGGTTTCTCTGCTAATACAACTGTTTTTGACACTAGATTTCACATCTCTTTCTTCTATCCATCCTTTTATTATAGCAGACGTGGAGATGTGGTTCTAATGACGGATTATTTCTTCAAGCGCTTAATGATTTCATTTGTGATTTCTTGTGTTTGATAAGCCCCGCCGATGTCTGCCGTTAAAAAGCCGTCAGCTGTGACTGACTCGATGATTTCGAGCAGGTGTGTGCCCAGTTCTTCCTCTCCGAAATGATCAAGCATGAGTTTAGCGGTCCAAATTTGACCGATTGGGTTAGCGATTCCTTTTCCTGCAATGTCTGGGGCTGATCCGTGTACAGGCTCAAACATGGATGGATATTTGCCATTTACATTGATGTTGGCGGCAGGCGCCACGCCAATACTTCCCATAATGGCAGCCCCAAGATCAGTTAAAATATCGCCAAATAAATTACTGGCAACAATCACATCGAATTTCTCTGGTCTTGTCACAAAGAAGGCCGAGAGCGCATCAATGTGCTGCGAGTCTGCTGTCACCTCTGGATAATCCTTTGCTACGTCTTGAAACACTTCATCCCAAAATGGCATTGTATGAACGATTCCATTTGATTTGGTTGCACTTGTCACATGCTTTCGTCTTTTTTCTGCTAATTGAAAGGCAAAACGCATGGCTCGCTCTGTCCCTTTTCTTGAGAAAACAGCATTTTGAATGGCAAGCTGATCTTCCCCTTGATAGATGCGGCCTCCGATTTCACTATATTCACCTTCACCGTTTTCTCTTACAACAAGAAGATCGAAATCCTTTGGCTGAGCAAGCGGGGAGCGAATGCCGATCAGCTGTTTTGCAGGTCTAACGTTAATCACCTGCTCAAATTCACGTCTAATTTTAATGAGCAATCCCCAAAGTGATACATGATCCGGCACTAAATTGGCATCTCCGACGGCCCCTAAGAAAATGCTGTCAAAGGCTTTTAGTTGTTCCAATCCATCCTTTGGCATCATTTCGCCATGCTCTAAATAATATTCACAGCTCCACGGAAAATCCTGAAAGGTGAAAGATAGACCGCCATGCACCTCTGATATCGCTTTCAAAACTCGAATGGCTTCAGGCACAACTTCCTTTCCAACTCCGTCTCCTGGTATCGCTGCAATTGAAACATGCTTCATTGATTTTTTCCCCCTTTGTTATCGGTCGACCGTCGACCGTATTTAATTTGAGTTTACTAAAGAGTGCCTGTTCTTACAATGGACAAAAGACGCTTTTTGATCAAAGCGCCTTTTTATCCTGCACCAGTATCGGGGACTTCTGTTTCTTTCTTCCCGCACCTTTTTTATCTGAAAGCAGCAAACCTCCTAAGGTCAGTGCCGTTCCAAGCGCAGACATGAAGGTCAATCTCTCGTGAAGAACGATCATTGAAATGACCATCGTAATAATGGGCACTCCATAAATATACACACTCGATTTCACCACACCGAGCGTTTTCACGGAAAAGCTCCATGTCAGAAAACAAATAGCAGATGCGAAAAGACCTAAAAACAGTAAGTGGAAGGCAAACGATGGATTCGTGAATCGCTCCCAGTCTAAACGAATCTTAAAATGCCAGATCAATGGAATCATCCATAACAGTCCGTAAAAGAAGACACGCCTAGTCACCTGAATGATATGGTACCCATATTGGTTGATGATCTTCGATAAGATGGAATAGAGTGCCCAGACGATGGCAGCCGTTAATGCTAAGGCATCACCAAGTGGATTCAGCTGAAACGTCGTCATTCCATTCATGCTAATCAGTACAATTCCCATCATCGCGATGAAAAAGCCTATGAAAAATCGGCTGTGCAGCGGCTCATCTTTTAATAAAAAATAAGACAATAGAAAAGAGAAGAATGGGACAACGGAGCTGATGACACCTGCATTCGAAGCGAACGTATAAGTAAGTGCGACATTTTCTAAAAAGTAATATAAGACCACACCGCATAAACCTGCCAGCGCAAACATCCCTTCATGCTTTTTACTTTGCACTTTCATGGTAACTGGATAGATGATCATTAGAGCCAAGTACCCTATAAAAAAACGAAAAAATAAAATCTCTGTTGGAGAAAAAGCCGTTAATAATATTTTGGTTGATATAAAGGTAGATCCCCATAAAAAAATGGTGAACATGGCTGCTAGATGACCAAGAAGCTGTTTATTTTTCATTTTGCTGTTACCTGCTTTGCAAAAATTTGCTGATACTGCCCTGGCGTAAGCCCAATAAATTCCGAAAAGAAATGAGTCAAATGACTTTGATCAGAAAATCCAGCGGCAGCAGCTACATCTATTGGCTTCATTCCTTGGGCAAGAAGTTCCTTCGCATAGTTCACCCTGATTGTCTGTAAATAACGATACGGCGTAATTCCTCTGAACTTTGTAAAAGCACGCAGCAATGAATATTTGTTCATGGACACAAGCTCACCTAAGTCATCTAACGATATATTTTCCGTGAGATGTGTCTCAATATATTGCTGTACGTCTTGGACTTTTTGTTCATTGGCATTGGCTGCTGATGCTTTTTCCTCTGGTGTATCAGAATAGGTTTCGATCAACTGCTTCATCAAAAAGTAAAAGGCTTCCTGTTTATTCAAAGCAGGAGCTTCTTCTGTGATCATTTGATGAAGATCATATAATTGCTTTGCTAGTTCACTTTGTGAAACCACAGGGGCTTTAAAATGCGGCTTGTGCTGAAAGACCTTCTCCAGCAACTCTGGTTCAATATTTAAGCTGCGATAATCTAGCGGCATGTGATCAAATTGTTCACATCCGTGGTTATCGTATGGATTGAAAAGAAGGATATCTCCTTTTTCAATGATGTATTCTTGATTTTGGCAGAACATACGTCTTTGACCGCCTTCAATAAATCCAATCACATAGTATGTATGAAAATGTTTTGGGAACTTTTTGATGATGGCATGAAAGCGATACGCCTCTATTTGCAAGTCCTGGTCAAAATGGACTGTTCGTTCCTCTAGTATTCTCATGTCGATCCCCTCTTTTCACTGAGCTGATCATTAGTGTAGCACACCCTTTTTCTCTTGGATTGTACGATATTGACTTTTCGATGCAGGCTTGCCTAGAGGGAAAAACTTGGATAACATGAGACAAAAGATGATGTATAAAAGAGGGAATGATGGGATGAATTCATTCGAGATGGAAAAACCAACACCGTATCACATGCAATTTTATGAACAGCTGAAGCAAATGATATTTGATGGCCAGTTTCAGCCAGGAGAGCGCATCAATGAAACACTGCTTGCCAAGCAATTTGGTGTAAGCCGATCACCGGTCAGAGAGGCGATGAGGCTGTTAGAAAAAGACGAGCTTTTAATCGCGGATCATCGATCAGGCTATTCCGTCTATACGTTGACCGAAAAAGATGTCGAGGAGCTTTATCAAATTCGGGTGGCCTTAGAAACACTTGCTGTTGAGCTTGCCTGTAAGGAAACCACGCAAAGAGAAATCGATGAAATTGAGCAGGTTCTCATGCAGGCGGACGAAGCGATCAAGCAGCAGCTGCCATCTAAAGAGATTGTCCAGTTACATGAAGCCTTTCACCAAAAAATCATTTTGGCGAGTCACAATGACCGCTTATCCAAACAATTGAATCACGTGAATGCACTCATTCACTATTGCCGCATCTTCCATTTTAGCGGCGGAGCTCGTGCTGAAACGATTCAAAGAGAGCATGCAGCCATCTATTCTGAAATAAAAGAACGCCGCTCCACAGAAGCCGTTCAAGCAATGACAGAGCATTTATTACATGATGTCATGCACTTAAAGCAAGTACTCTGTAAAACAAACAAAGAGTAAAGGACTTTTCCCATTTTTTAAGCATTCCATGAACATATTTTGAATTTTTCGTAGATTTCAGCATGTCCAGACGATCTTTCGTTTATATTAGAAGATGAGAAACTAGCTTTTATACAGGAGGATTTGTATATGCATACAAGTATTAGCCGTCTTCGACAGGCGGGTTTTATTGAGGGTATGTCTCTTTTAACCCTTCTTTTAATTGCCATGCCTCTAAAATATTTTGCGGATATTCCGATGGCAGTCACGATTGTAGGCTCTCTTCATGGCGCATTGTTTGTCATCTATATGCTCATTTTGGCATATGTGACTTTTAAAGTTCGCTGGCATTTGAAATGGTCCATCGCTGGTTTTTTTGCGGCTTTCATTCCTTTCGGTAATTTCGCCTACGATAAGGTACTCCGCCAATATGATACAAAAGCTTAATCAAAAAGGGCTAAAACGACATTCGTTTTAGCCCTTAGTCTTCACGCTGAAGCGTCCTGATAAAGGAACGCTTTTTTATATTGATGCATATTTCACAATGGCTGCTTGACGCGTCATATCGTGATACGCCACCCATAATTCATCACCAGGCAAGACGCTAGTGATTGGATCGATTGGCTGTTTCACTTCATACATCATGCCATTTCTCTCAACCTGAATGATCGCTAACGGCAGATTGCCGATGACGCCAGCAAATTCGATATTGGTCACTTTTGCGCTTCCTTGTTTCTCTTGCATAAGACCCATTTCTCTATCCAGCTCTTCTTTCTTTGTCTGGATCGTAATTTGAGTGCCAGCTGCGACCTGCATATGGTCAGGGATGAACTGGCTGACCGTTTTTGTGATGGATTCATCTCCGTTTGAAACCGTCACATCAAGCTGAATGGGCTTTTGCTCATGGATGGCAATTGGATATTGTTTCACACGCTGGATCGTTCCTGTTAACGTCACATCTTTCCCCGATCGATTCCGCACTTCATGGCCATAGGCTGCCATTTTGAGCTGGCCGTTGATGTCGACGAGATCGGCTTTTTCTCCTGTTCTAAATTCAAAACCAGCGGCTTGAATCATCGGAATGATATACGTTTTCTGATCTAATTCAAATGTGAGTGATAAGACGGTGCCTCGTCCTACGGTTCCATATGATTCTATTTTTCTCAAAACAGCGCCTTTGATGAACTTTGGCTGACTTGGCTGCGAGAAGTCACCTTCTTTTAAGAGCATTGCCTTTTTCTTCTTCGGATCATAGTGAATGACAATACGCTGGCCTGGCTGTGGTATCTGGGTGTAGGATACTACCGTTTTAACCGTCTTTTCTATACGCTGCCCTTCATATTCAAATTGAAGCCGCATGCTGACAACTGGCTGTTCGTTGATGTAGGTGCCCGTTTCTTTAACAGACACAATATTGGCTTCTAATGTGACACTGTCCTTTATTTTGTTTCTTCTCACCAGTCTCAAAATCGGCGGCAGGAAGATCGCTAGTACAAATAATAACAGCGGGATCAAGATCCATATCGCCCAGTTAAGAATGAGCGGTCCGCCCTTCATTACATATTGCGTAAAGGTATCAACAGACGTTTGGTGGGCTGGACTGGCGTTTTCAATTGAGATGACCTTCTGCAAAGGAAATTCCTTTAGCTCTTTGCTTTTCGTCTCAAATGCACCCGTTAATTGATTGTCAAATGAATAATAGAGCCAATTGCTCTTCACATTTTTATTGAAAGAGAGCCCTTCTTTTTGTAAAGATTCATATGAAAACGACTGCAAAAGCTTGCTGGCTGACGTCGCCTTATTCGTACGATGGTTATAAATATAACCTGTCAGTTTGCCTTTTGCTTCGTCCTTTGCTGTAGAGCCTGCCAGAAGAACTTCTTCTTCATTAAGCTGGTAAATAAAGGTTTGATAAATCGGTTTTGGTGTTGGAACGACTTCCCCAAGCCTTCCTTCTGCATTCACTTTTCTTGCTCTTTTTGGATAGTTAGATTCGACAGCGACTGCAAAGTTTTGTGATGACCCGATTTTTTTCTCCAGCTGCTGCTCCACCTTATCTTCAATGAGGCTAAACGGTTCAGCGTTTTTGGAGACATAAACCCCCAGCTGATGCTTCTCGTTTGAGATTCCGCTGACATACGCCTTCTGGTCATTTTTCAAAGCCAATTCAAACATAGGAATTGGCGTCTGCCCTCTAAAGGAATTCATGACGACATCGATAGAAACGGGTCTTGCTGGCAGCTTTAGCTCGTTCAGATTGTGCACATGAAACTGCCCATTCTTCAGCTCACCGATGACCGCAGCGGCACCGTCCATTTCTCCTGTAAATACGAGCCGTCCATTCCATTGGTATGTATTCGTTTTTAAAAATGAGGGAATCTGCAGGTTATTTTGAACGAGCTCTTTCTTTTTTCCGCTTGGTGTTAGTTTCTCGATCAACAGCTGCCCGTCTTTATTTTTTAAAGCCAGTAAGAGATTGTTTCCTTGAATGGATGGCAGCATTTCATTAAACGAATCACTTTCTGTGGTCCATTCACTGATTCTTTTTCCTGATTGAGGATCATACATTGCAAAATGGAGCTGCTGGTCTTTTGATACAGCACTCACCACTCGTTTTCCTTCATCAAATGTAAACATTCCTTTGACGTCATACTCTGTTACTTTCCCATCTGACAAATCATCTTGGTAATGATTCCACACCAAAACACTGAGAATGATCGCTGGAATAAAGAAGACAATATATCTGAGGAAGATGACTGGTATTCTTTTCACTTGATCGCTTCCTTTCATGAGGTTCCTGTAACTTATACGTCAGTACAGCGAAAATGTTTCATGCTAGAAGAATACCATCAAAGCCTCTAAAATCCATATTTTACAAACTTTGTTGTTTACGATAAAATCCAATCAGATTCAAAAAAGGAGTTATCTCATTGGATAAGCTATCATCAATCATTCTAGCAGCTTGGCTGCGTGTCCCTCGCTGGTTCAAGCAATGGGTACTCGTATCCATTTCCATTTTCTTTTTTTATATGTGTTTTGTAAAGGGGCTGACTAGCTGGCACACCTTGCCGCCTGTCACTTTGCTCTCATGTGTGATTGGTTCCTTCATCATTTGGCTGATGTGGCTTAAGGGACAAAAAAATAAGTGAAAAGAGGACAATGATGAAAAAATCGATTCTATATTTTGCGATCTCTTTTGTGCTGCAATTCGTTTGGTTTGGTCTTGTGCACCCAAATAGAGGCGTGACACTGCTGGACATGTTCATGTTTTCTATTTTGTTTGCGGTCATGTTCTTTTTTATTGAGCGAATTTGGCGGTATCAGAAGAAAGGACAAAGTAAATGATCATGAAGCTCGCTTTGTTCACTCTGATGATCTGTGCATTTATCGGCCTGCTGTTAGTATCGAACCCTTTTGGAGCGGACGCTATGCGTTTGGTTGCGACCTTTGTTTTCCCTTTTCTTGGGCTCGTTGGTCTCGGGGTCCTATTGTTTAACCCAATGAAAAAGGCTGCCAAATAGATGGCAGCCTGTTCCTTACTCTTTTCATGCAAATAAATAATCAATGTTTAATCTCCGTTACGGAGTGTATGAATTAAGATTCGATCATATCAGTGTGTCATATGTGTTCCGAGTGAACCTACGTTTGAAAGTAAACGCCATGGAAGTTCTGGATAACAAGACAACGAAAGCCCTACCTCTCATTCGTCCTTACGGCTCCGAAGCCGCGCCAGTGTGAATTGTAAATCAAAACGTCTTTTTTCCATTCTTCCGCTTATATAGGGGGGCGGGTGCAGAAGGAAAAGAATAAGTTTGTTCGCTTTGACAGCGTCTCGTTCTTATCAAGTAGAAGCTCTATTGCTTCTCATTATGTCATAGAAAAAAGAAAGTTTACTTTCTTTATTTATTTGCTTATTTCAACACTTAATATCAAACTATAACACATTCCCCCTTCTTACGCAAGTGTTAAAGTGATAATTCTGCTGGTGTACGGCTTCCTTCATTCATATAACGGATGGAGGTTGGGTTAATCTTCAGAATCACTAAATTCGGATCATCTTTTCCTTTAAACCATTTCTCCATCTCATCAGACCAAAGACGGTCGATCAGTTCCCGATCGTCGGTTAATGCTGCGGTGCCTGCAATTTCTGCATAAGTATCACCGAATCCTTCGCCTGAATATCCAATGAGAATATGAACATTCGGATTTTTTTCAATTTCTTCTGCTTTATGTGTTTCTTTACTCGTTGGTGTATATAACGTCAGCCCTTCATGGAAAAAAGTCATGTAGCGGGTATGCGGCTGATTTTGTTCAACAGTCGCCAATGTTCCGACCTTTTGTTCATCTAATAGGTTTAATACCTTTTGTTTTAATTCTTCTTGAGACATATCGTTTCACTCCTTCAAAATTTCATCCGTATTCGTAGGTTTCCACGACAGCCCATTCATTAAACAAAGAAATGTGTTTTTCATAAAAAGAGACCTTCTAGCTGATGCTATAGAAAACAGGTTCAATGAAGGGAGAAATTGAACATGCATCATGAAACGATGTTTCATTTAAGTTCACTTGTCATTGCAGCAGTTGTTGTAGGCATTATCGTATGGTCTGTCATATCTGTGCAGAAGAATCGCAAGAAATACTAAAAACACCGCCCAATCAAAGCTGGGCGGTGCCGCGGTAGATCATGTATTCATAAAGGAACCGCCATTGACGTGAAGTGTCTGTCCTGTCATATAAGACGATTCGTCAGAAGCCAGCAGCACAAAGCAGCCGACATGCTCTACAGGCTGTCCTGGTCTTCCCATTGGGGTTTCTGCCCCGAAGCTTTCCACACTGTCTTCATCAAATGTAGATGGAATGAGCGGCGTCCAAATTGGACCTGGCGCTACACCGTTCACTCGAATCCCATCTTTCACAAGCGATTGTGCCATAGAACGTGTAAAGCCGTTGATGGCTCCTTTTGTCGCCGTATAATCAATCAGCACTGGGTTACCCCGGTATGGATTAATTGATGTTGTATTAATGATGGAGCTTCCCGGTTTTAAATAATCCAATGCCTTTTTCGTAAAATAGAAATAGGAATAGAAGTTGGTTCTAAAGGTTTGGTGAAGCTGTTCACTAGAAATATCCTGAATCCGTTCTTTCGGGTGCTGTTCAGCCGCATTATTCACTAAAATGTCTAATTGACCAAAGGCTTCAACTGTTTTTTCTACTGCTTTCTCACAAAAGGCTTCGTCACCGACATCTCCTGCAATCGTTAAACATTTGACGCCTTCCTGTTCTACGCGCTTTTGCGTATCCTTTGCATCCTCATGTTCATTTAAATATACAATGGCGACATTTGCACCTTCCTTTGCATAGGCAACAGATACTGCCCGTCCAATTCCACTATCTCCACCTGTAATCAGTGCCACTTTTCCTTTTAGCTTGCCAGAACCTTGATATGATTCATCCTCAAAGATCGGCGCTGGATTCATTTCCCTTTCACTGCCTGGCTGCTGATCCTGCGTTTGGCGCGGAATGCCATTTGTTAAATATTCACGTAAATCCATGTGTAAGCTCCTCCTTGATTTGTTGATGTATCCTTTCATTACCACCTCATTTTTCTACTCAAACATCATGAAGCTGTACCGATGTGTTCCCGAAAATCAGCATGTTTGAAGAGGAGAAAAAACGGTTACATGATCATCAAAAAGGAGCGTTCTCACATGCTGTCTACTATTTCGAAAACTTTTAGCAGACCAAAAGGCTGGCTCGGAAGCATCGCTGGATTCATTATGGCAAATGAAAATAAAGCATTGAATCAGTGGGCCATCCGCCACTTAAATTTGACAGATGGTGAAAACATTTTGGAAATTGGCTATGGACCCGGCTACAGTATTAAACATATGCTCAAGCATTATCAAGACCTTCACATTGATGGGCTGGATGCTTCTTCTACCATGCAGGAGCAAGCACAGTCCCGCGTCAGCAAACGAGCAAAAGACAAACAGGTTAGGCTGTATGTCGGAAAAATCGAGAAAACACGTCTTCCCGGAGAGCAGTATGACAAAGTGCTGTCTGTTAATAATTTTACAATTTGGGATGATCCAAAAACGGGATTACTCAATCTTTATCACACCTTGAAACCAGGCGGGACCCTCGTTATTGTGATGCAGCCAAGAGAAAAAGGAGCTGACGCCAAGCGGACAAAAGAGATGGGTGAAAACATATTAAATGACATACAGTTTGCAGGGTTTGACCAATTTTCTATTGAGTATGAAGAAATTCGCCCTACCCTTGCTGTCTGTGTCACAGCAAAAAAGCCGAGAAGCGAATAAGCTCTCGGCCTTTTTCTTACCACTTTGCCTCTTTGACAAATTGATAGAAAAGCTGATGTAATTTCTGTTCAATGTCTTCCTTAGTCCCCTGTCCATAAAGCGCCATGCTTTCTTCACTTTCAATGATGGATGAACTGATCAGACTAAACATTTCTGATCCTTCCTTGCCAAGCTCTTGCGGCGCCAGCATCATGAGCATTCGTGACATCTGCTGCTGCCCGCCATCCATGCTTTTAACCTCGTATGCCTGATCAAGATCATAAATATGAAAAATTGGTTCCTTAATGTCTGCATGCTTTAAATGAAAAAGAGCAAATTCAGTACCAGGTATGCCTAAGCCGCCTTGCTGTTCACGTTCCAGAAGGCCGCTCGCCACATCATCCGCATGTATGATAAACCCTTCCTCTTCAAGCTGCCGAAGGAGCTGACTGATGGTTTCATCATGCTGCGGCATCGTCTTTCTTTTTTCGATGGTAAAATGGGACAGGATGCTGCGAATCACAAACATATAATTCGTCACCTGCTCTGCAACCGCCATCATATCAACGGTTTCTTGCACCAATTCTTTCGGAGATTCTTTTGTTCTTTTTTTCTCGATGATATAAGGAATCTTCCGTTTAATATGAGCCTTCACACGCATGGCATCATCCTCGTTTAAAAGCGGGCTGACCATGATGTAATCGATATGCTCATATGGGATCGGAACGGTTGAGACAATCATGTCATAGCTCGATGCATCGATTTCCTTTAGTTCCATCAAAGAGGATAGATCGAACTTGGCGATCTCCGGCAATTCTTTTTTCAACCGGGAGGCGAGCATTTTCGAGGAACCAATCCCGCTTGAGCAAACAACCAACGCATGAATTTTTGTTTCTTCTTTTTTGATTTCAAGCACTGAGCCAAAGTGAAGCACAAGAAAGGCAATTTCATCCTCTGGAAATTCAATCTCTGGAAAGAAACGCTCGACTCCTTCTTCAATCGCCATAAACAGCAAAAAGTAGTCTTTTTTAATTTGTTGTGTGAGCGGATTATAGATTCTCATCTTTTCCTTTAGACGGTTCATGGCAGGTTCGAGATGAGACACGAGCCCCTCATACAATGAATCATTTTCATTGAGATGATAGCCGGTTTTATTTGAAATAAAATCAATGAGCTTTTTCGTTCTCAGCGCTATATCCAGCTCAATTTCATCAATACGGTATTCTGCCCCAAAGCTGCGATTTGCACTGCGAAGATGGATGGTCATATATCCGACCTCCGCTTCAGGAATCTCGACATTAAACATGCGTTCAAGCGCTCTTGCCATTCGAAGTGATGATTCAAATTCCTTCGTCCTCTTTAATTCCAGCAGCTCTTTCTCTTCCATCCGAATGGTTTCCCCAAGCTGAATACGTTCGATGGCATAGGTTAAGTGAACAACAAGTGCAATATAGGCACTATCAGATAATGAGAGTGACAGTCGATCTTTCAAATGAAAGAGCAGTCTTTCTACCTTAAGCAGCTGTCCTCTGCTGACAACGCCAAACACTTTTTCCGTCGCTTTCGTTCGATGTTTGATATTCATTTCAATCGTTTCTAAAAATAATTGAATGTCGAGCCGGTCAACAATGAGATTGCCGACAATTTTCCGTTTTGCTTCCTCCGGCCCTTTTAATTCAATGCCGTACCCGCGCTTGCGGATAAGCTGCAAACCATATGGAGCAATCCACTCCGTCAGTTCATCTAAATCATAGCTGATCGTCGCATTTGTTACCTGTAAGTCAGCTGCGAGTGTGTATAATTTCACCGGTTCCTTCGCTTCAAGCAGCGCACATAGGATTAAGAGCTTTCGTTCATCTGAGCTATATTCGATTTGATCCTCATTTGACATATGAGCAAGAAGCCGCTGTTTATCCTCCTGTTCGCCGACTGCCTTCAAGCCTTTCCCCGGCTGTTTATCTAATGAAAGATGATAATCTTTCAATATTGGTTTAATGGATTTTAGTTCTCTATGGATCGTTCTAGTACTCACCTGAACAGAATCGGCTATCTCACGAATGGTGACATAACGATTTTGCTGAATGATGTATTTAATGACTTTCTGTTCTCGTGCCGTTATGTACATGAAATGCCTCCTTCTGTATAAATAGGTCTATTGTCACATCTTAATATAAAACGCTTTCAACAAGCGATGCAATCTTAAGTTGATCTGACTTTGGCACAGCGGCTATGACAAAATTAAAAACAAAGGTTTCATCAGACGCTTCTCCAAAATGACGGTCCATAATCCTTTTGATGAAATTGAACCTTTTGTTTTTGAAAAGGCAGTGAACCTCCGGCTTTTAAAGAATAAGTCGGATTGTATACTGGAGAGCCAAAGCAATAATCGATTGTGCCTTCTTCCGGACGGAACATGACGGTTCGCATCGTTCCAAACAGCTCCTCATAATTGTGCACAGCCAGACCATCAGGATATTCTGTCTGGAACAGTTTAGCAAGAGAATCACCTGATCGTTGCTCTTTTAAAGCTTCCATTAACATATCGTATCTGACAACAGAATGATGTTTGGTCATCCCTTTTGCTGTTTGATCAGCTACCGGATGATTCGTTGCGGCAATATAACCTCTCTCCGGTCTTCTCACCATTTTTTGACCATCAATGATTTCAATCACAGCCGCCTCTCCTTTTCGATCAGCTAGCATGATATGAACATTTGAGGCAACAGGCATTTCCTTGATAGAGCGAATGGCTCCCTCAACCGTTTGACAGGATTCCAGAACAGAGCGAATCACATGATACACCTGCAAACCGGCTACTGCTGGAGGCTTTAGACCGGGTTCATTACCAATCGGCGGACCGCAAGCAGAGAAAGTCACAGCAAGACCATGCTCATTCATCCCATCAGATCTGCCAAACAAGAGCAGTGACGAGCCTGTATGATATGCTGAGCCTTTTACATGTGTCGTCACAAGACGCATATCATCAAAAATCGGAGAGAAATCATAGTTACGCAGCATGACTGTTTGTTGACCTGCCGCCATATTCCCCTGCCTCACGCAGTGGGAACAGCCCGGCTGAAGATGAGATGAATAGAAAAAGGTTAAATAACGCTCATCTAATTGCAGTTCATCACAAAATCCAGCAATCTCTTCATCTAACTGTGGAAGATAAGGACGCATCAGCTGCTTCGTTTCCTTCACAGCCTCCTTTCTTGCCGGTTCTGTCCGAATATATTGTGTCTTTAGCAACGGATTCTCCTTAAGCCAGGCAGCCTGCTGTTTTCCCACTTCATAAGCCGTTCCTGTCATCTCTTGAAAATATGCACTGATCTCCTCCATGCCTGTACACCTCTTTCGCCTTCGTTTCTTTTATCATATCGAAACCGTCATTTATTGAAAAGGATGAAAAAAACTGCAATCCCACCGGATTACAGCTGTTTACAGTGTGCTTGAAACAATGCTTCTGCCATTGCATCATACCCCTTAGGATTCGGGTGAAATTGGTCAATCGATAAGTAAGCTCTTTCATGCCCTTCAAACGCTTTGTACACATCCACAACTTCTACATGCGGATTCGCAGCAAGCAAACGAAGTTGTTGATTATATTGCTGAAGCCACCTACCGGCTATTGGTATTTGCGGAAATGGATTATATAAATTCATGAAATACACGTAGTAGGGCTGATGCTGCCCTTTTTTGATCTGAGCGATTTCTTGAATCATCTTGCTAAAATTCGCCTGGCAATGCATGACTGCTTGCAGCAGTTTCTTTTCATCTTCACTTTCTTCATACTGCTGAACAGCTTGAACAAGGTCATTCCCACAGCCTGTGATGGTGATGATGTCAGCTGCCGCAATCGAACGTCTCACCTCTGACCGTTTGAAGAGCTGTAAAATCTGCTCGGTCGTTAACCCTGATTTTGCAAATACGGACAGCTCGACTGGTGCATGCGTCTTTTTTTCAAGCATCCACCAAAACCGCTGAACAAATCCTCCGCCAAATAAACGTGCCCCCACCCCAACTGTTAAGGAATCTCCAATCGCAACATAGGATCGTCCCACTCTTATCCCTCACTCTCTCCTGCCTTCTCTTATATATACGAATTCGGAGAACAGATGCTTGTAGCAGATGACTTAGGGGCATCCATCTTTTTTTGAGAAGCAGTGCCTTTACAAACTCTTTACTTGCGATATCGAACGTTTTTTTGTTCAATAAGAGTAGGCTTTTTGCGCTGAAAACTGCGTGTTTACGCGTTCCAGAAAAATTTACAAACTTTTTATCTTGATTTCGAGACTTTATACCTTGACTTCAAACTACATTGTGATTACAATGAAAATATCAGTTTTCATGTAACTGTGCTTGTTACATCTTTTTCATAGCATTCCAATATGATTAAAGATGCCACATATTCAGTGTATCTCTGGGATACACTAAAAAAATCACTGAAACAGAAAGGATTGAATGAACATGGCAAAAGTTTTATACATCACTGCACATCCGCATGATGAAACAGTTTCTTACAGTATGGCTACTGCTAAGGCGTTTATCGAATCTTATAAGGAAGCAAATCCAAGTGACGAGGTTGTACATATCGATTTGTACAAAGAAAACATCCCTCACATTGATGCAGATGTATTCGCTGGCTGGGGCAAACTTCAATCTGGCGCTGGTTTCGATACACTTTCAGCTGAAGAGCAAGCGAAAGTTGCTCGCCTAAACGAATTAAGTGATCAATTCGTTTCTGCTGACAAATATGTATTTGTTTCACCACTTTGGAACTTCTCATTCCCACCAGTTCTTAAAGCATACATCGACTCTGTTGCTGTAGCTGGTAAAACATTCAAATACACTGAGCAAGGTCCTGTTGGATTATTAACAGACAAAAAAGCTCTTCACATCCAAGCACGTGGCGGATATTACACTGAAGGTCCTGCTGCTGAACTTGAAGCAGGTCACCGTTACCTTGGTACAATCGCTAGCTTCTTCGGAATTCCTTCTTTCGAAGGTCTTATCGTTGAAGGTCACAATGCTGAGCCTGCAAAAGCAGAGCAAATTAAAGCAGATGCAATCGAACGTGCGAAAGCTTTAGGAAAAACTTTCTAATAACTGCACGCAAAAAGCCAATGATCTTTACGGTCATTGGCTTTTTATTTGTTCAGATGAAAAGCCTAATTCTCTCGAAATATCACTGGCGGCTTTTTTCACGTGTTGAATTAAGTAAGGCAGGCGTTCTTTTTGATAGCCTGCTTCAAATCCTGCAATGCTAATACCTGCTGTCACTTCCCCAAGATGATTGAAAATAGGGGCTCCAATCGCAGCTGTATAGTTTTCAAGCTCAGAATAGCTTAGCGTATATCCCCGCGCATTTGATTCTTCCAGCATGTTTCTTAGAACCTCTTTATCTGTGATGGTCCCAATTCCGATCTTCCCCAGCTCAATTGAGTCAATATAGGCAAGTCTCTCGCTCTTTGGCAAAAAAGAGAGAATACTTCTCGCACAAGCACCTGCATATAGGGGAGACCGTCTGCCAACGGCGGTGTAGAGACGAACAGGCTGCGTACCTTCAATCTTTTCCACATAAATGGCTTCGTCGCCCTCACGAACAATGAGCTGTACAGCTTCTCCTACTTCATCCCGTAAGCTTTCCATAAATGGTCTTGCAATCTTCCGAATATCAAGGCGGTCCGCCACAAGCTGACCGTATTCAAGGAACATTAAGCCTAATCGATAAACACCTGTTTCTTGCTTTTCTAACAGCCCCATATCGGCTAAAGAGCTCGCCATACGATGGACAGATGTTTTCGGCATACCGGAAAGCTCAATCATTTCATTTAATGTTAATTGATCGTGAGCGATAAACAGGCGCAAAATCTCCATTGATTTCACGACCGTTTTATTTGTGTTTTGCATCTTCTTCACCTTTTCTAAACGAGAATGCTTCTAGCTTGATTCTTGCGGCCAGCTCCCTCAGTTCTGCTTCTTGCTTAAATAACGCCTGCTCTGCATCCCGATGATCTATTTGTTCAAAATACAGATTTGCCCCAGGCATTGCTTGTGCAATAAGCGGCAAATCAACAGTCGCTACTTCTCCAATACGCGGGTATCCGCCTGTCGTCTGCCGATCTGCCAGCAGAATAATCGGCTGGCCATCAGGAGGAATTTGAATGGATCCAAAGGCGACCGCTTCTGAGATCAATTCCAGTTTTTCTTTTAAATGAACCGGCTCTCCCTTCAGCCGGCAGCCCATGCGATCTGATTGGGGTGTGACCTGATAAGGCTGCTCAAAAAACGCGATTTGAGATGTTTCTTGAAAATGAGAAAGATGCCTGCCTGCCAGCACACGAATCACTGGTGATTTCCGCAGCGGTAAAAAATGATCATGACTCACTGTCCAATCGGGTGCGCCGTATCCCGCCTGTTTCACTTTATTTTTTAGCCTATCAAACAAAAGATCCGCTACGATAGACGGCTCTCCAACAGGCAGAATGTCGCCTTTTTCAAGCGGTCGTCCTTTCAGTCCACCGATCCCTGCTCTGACATAGGTGCTTTTGCTCTGCATGACTGGCTCCACATCAAATCCACCTGCCACAGCAAGATAAACGCGGCAGCCTCTCTTACAAAGACCAAAAGTGATCGTGCTTCCTGATCGGACAAAGAGCGGCTTCCATAATGGTGCCCGCTCTCCATCAATATCAATCTCAACATCAGCACCAGTGACGGCAATGAGCTGATCCTTCTCACATGTGAGCACAGGCCCCGGCCCCATCAACGTCACTTCCAGCACGGCTTCGTTTTCTTGGTTGCCGGTGAGAATGTTGGCGATTCTAAGTGAGAGCGGGTCCATGCCGCCGCTCGTTAAGATGCCATACTTTTGATAGCCTTGCCGCCCTTTATCTTGAATGGTTGTGTACATCCCTGGCTTGATGACATGAATACTCAACGTTCTGCCTCCTTCATGCTGAAAAATTCCTTTTCAGACATTTGGACAAATCTGACCTCGTCCCCTGCTTTCAATAGACTCGGAATTTCCTCGTCTGGGCGAAAAAGCGGCAGCGGGGTTTGTCCAATGAGCTGCCAGCCCCCGGGTGTGGAAATTGGATAAACGCCTGTCTGCTTTCCCGCAATACCAACAGAGCCTTTTGGAATGGACATCCTTGGTGTTTCTCTGCGTGGTGCTGCGATCTTTTCAGACAGCCCGCCTAAAAACGGAAACCCTGGGGCAAATCCAATCATATAGACAAGATACGTCCCAGCAGTGTGAATACGCACGACTTCCTCTGGCGTTAAACCATTGATACGGGCAACCTCTTCTAAATCAGGGCCCAGCGCTCCCCCGTAACAGACTGGAATGTCAACGATGCGGCGCTTTACTTGAATTCCCTCCTGCCATTTGTCTTCAAGAAGTTGTTCAATATAGCCTTTGACCCATTCATACGGAGACAGGTCATGTTGTTGAAGTCGGGCCGATTGATGAACGGTATAAGGCTCGTAAAAAACAGTCACGTTTGTAAAGGCTTGAACCGCTTCTACATATCCTTCAAATGGGTGCTGTTCAATACATGCAAACAGCTGCTCAACACGTGCATGAATCTCCTCACGTATGTCAGCTCCAGCTTGGATGACGATCGCTGCATCTCCCAGCGGGTGATAGGTGATGGAATCTTTTATCGTTGAAAAAGCCACTTGAGGACACCTCTCTTTCTACAGTACACCGAGCTTTTGATCTCTTTGATCTGTGATGAACATATGCCCGGGTGCATGAGTAATCGCAATGTCGGGTTTTGTATGCATGACAATGGCTTGCGGCGTCACACCACATGCCCAAAACACCGGGACCTCTCCTTCTTTGATCACAGACGGTTCTCCAAAGTCAGGCTGACCTACATCGGAAATGCCAATCACCGCTGGGTCCCCGATATGGATCGGGCCGCCATGGACTGACGGAAATCGAGACGTCACTTGAACACTTCTTGTGACCTGATGCGCCGGTATGGGTCTCATGCTGACTACCATCGGGCCATGAAAGACTCCTGCTTTTTCACAAGCTATATTCGTTTGATACATGGGTACGTTATGACCGTCTTCGATATGGCGGACAGGAATGTCATTCAGCATAAGCGCGTGCTCAAACGTAAAACTGCATCCAATGAGAAAGGCAACCATATCATCCTCCCAATAAGCAGAGATATCTGTGACCTCTTCTTCAAGAATCCCTTTTCGGTAAATACGGTACTTAGGAAAGTCCGTACGAATATCCGCTTGAGGCGCCGACCGTCTTGGCACTGGATCACCTGGGTCCAGTACATCAAGCAAGGGACATGCAGCCGGATTCCGCTGACAAAATAAAAGAAAATCAAAGGCAAGTTCCTTTTTGACAATCATTAAATTGGCTTGAGCAAACCCTTCTGCAAAGCCAGCCGTTGGTCCTGTGATCTTTTTTTCGCGAATCAATTCTCTCATCTGTGATGGCTCATATGTTTGATAAGTATTCATCTGAATCAGCTCCATAGTTTCGGGATTTCATTAATGATGGTATAGCCGCCCATCATCGTCATGATGACCACAACAAATGCACCAGTCACTGTCAAAAAGAATGGATGACGATAATCTCCGACAATGTCTTTCTTATACGCCGCAACGAGTAATGTGCCAAGGGCGAGCGGCAAAATCAATGCATTGATCGCTCCAACTAATATCAATATGTTCACTGGTCTTCCGATCGTAATAAAACAAATGGTTGAGAGGGCAATAAAGCCAATGATGATACCACGCTGGTTTTGCTCAATTTTTGGTGAGAAGGTTTTAAAGAAGGAAACCGATGTGTATGCTGCTCCAATGACGGATGTAATCGCCGCAGCCCACATAATAATTCCGAACATTTTATATCCGATATTTCCTGAAGCTAATTGAAAAACAGAGGCAGGCGGGTTGGATGGATCTATCTGCAAGCCTTTTGAGACAACTCCTAATACGGCAAGAAAGAGTGCTACACGCATGACAGATGTAATTAAGACACCGAAAATAGAGCTTTTCGTCACTTGAGGAAGTGCATCCTTCCCTTTAATGCCAGCATCCAATAGACGATGCCCACCAGCAAAAACGATATAGCCGCCAACTGTCCCCCCGACAAGTGTCACTATTGATAAAATATCAATTTCTTCTGGGACAAATGTTCTGAGCGCTGCTTCTCCAACGGGCGGTGCTGTTGAAACCGCCACGTACAGCATCAGGCCAATCATGACAAAACCTGCTATTTGTGTGAAACGGTCCATTGCTTTCCCAGCTTCTTTAATCACAAAGATAAAAATAGCAATGACAGCACTGATGGCTGCTCCGATTCGCGGATCAATTCCTGTGATCACCTGAAAACCGAGCCCAGCTCCAGCGATATTTCCGATGTTAAAGGCAAGTCCTCCAATGACAATCAAAAAGGCCAGCACATACCCGAGACCCGGGAGTACCATATTGGCAATATCCTGACCTCGTTTTTCTGAGACGGCAATGATGCGCCATACATTTGTTTGTGCAAAAATATCTAATAAAATGGAGATCAAAATGACAAACCCAAAGCTAGCCGCAAGCTGCTGTGTGAAGACGGTCGTTTGTGTTAAAAATCCCGGTCCAATCGCGGATGTCGCCATTAAAAAGGCAGCGCCCATCAGCATAGACCGATTCCCCTTTGGAGCCTTCATGTGTTTGACTTTCTCTGTTTTCATGCTGTTTCCCCCTTTGATGACAATTTTTATTGAAAGGCCTTGAGATGAATACCGGCTTCTTTTAGCTTCGCTGTAATGGTTTTCGCAAATTGAAGCGCATGGCTGCCGTCTCCGTGAATGCAGACAGTATCTGCTTTGAGCTCGATATCTTCTCCTTGAACTGTACGAACCTTGCCTTCTCGCACCATACGAACAACCTGCTGGACGGCCCGTTCATCCTCTTCAATGAGTGCATGTGGTTCGCGGCGGGATGTCAGCGTCCCATCTGTTTGATACGTCCGATCAGAAAAAACTTCATGTGCCACTTGAAGACCTATTCGTTCACCTGCTAACGCAAGTTCACTGCCTGACAGACCAAATAACACTAGGTTAGGATCCACATCATACACTGCCTTCGCAATTGATTCAGATAATTCAGTATTTTTAGCCGCCATGTTGTAGAGAGCGCCGTGTGGTTTGACATGCTGCATCGTGCCGCCCTCGGCCTTGAGAAAGGCTGATAGAGCGCCAATTTGATAGATGACAAGATCATAGGCTTCCTCTGCGGAGATAGCCATTGGACGTCTGCCAAAGCCGGCCAAATCTTGCAATCCAGGATGTGCACCAATTTTGACCCCTTTATCCAGTGCCATTCTGACCGTCTTTCTCATAACGGTTGGATCTCCTGCATGAAAACCGCAAGCAACATTGGCTGAGGTGACATATTCTAACATTTGTTCGTCTGCACCGATTGTATATTGACCAAAGCTTTCTCCCAGATCACAGTTGATATCCACTTGATACATAGAATCCCTCCTTGTTGTTCCGAAATACGGAATATAAAGTCCGAATATTCGAATTTATATTGATTATACCAACTTTGGATAGACTGCACATGAAATTGTCAGAAAATATAACAATAGAACTAGGAGAAAACAAAAAAGCGAGAGGCAAAGTCCTCTCACTTTTTCTTGTATGAAATGCTTCCTATTTAGACAGCACCCAATGTTGGATGGCCTTTGCAACGCCGTGTTCTGTGTTAGGCGCTGTAATCCAATCCGCCGCCTCTTTCACCACTTCCTGGGCATTTCCCATCGCAATGCCTAATCCAGCTTCTTGAATCATGGCCATATCATTGAGGCTGTCGCCAAGGGACATGACGTTGTCCATCGTACAGCCAATGCGTTCTGCTACTTTTGCAAGAGCTGCCGCTTTGTTAATGCCGGCTGCATTGACTTCAATATTAGTCGGACTTGAGTTTGTGATCTCTAGGTACTTATTTGTTTTCAATGTATTGAGTACTTCCTCACGAACGTCATCATCATGAATATCAAAGCCAAATTTCAGCCATTCATGGTCATGAATTCGTTCTGGGAATTCACCTCTCCACACCTTATCCACAGTCGAAGCCCAGTAATCGGTTTCGTACCTATTTTTTAAATCCCACATCATTTGGACGTGATCAGGATGCAGCAGATCTCGTTCGATCAGCTGGAAGTTTGAATCCCAGATCTCACTTCCGTTTGCTGTCACGAGGTAAGACGATAACTTGAGCGGCTCAACCAGCTCTCGGCATGTCATCAGTGTCCGCCCTGTGCTAATGACCACATGGACCCCTTTTGCTTCAGCTTCTTTAATGGCTTGTTTATTTTCCTCTGGAATGATGTGCTCACTGTTTAACAGCGTGCCATCCATATCAATGGCAATCAATCGGATGTCTTTCTTATGAGCTTGTGTTGACAAATTGAGTACCCCACTTTGTATCGATTTTTGAAACTATCTTTATTTTAATATAAAGATGAAGCTGGCACAAAGGGACGAGTTTGATCCCATAGAAAAAAGACCTGGTTACAGGTCTCTTCAGATTGGCTTAGCGTTCACATGCAATACCGTCTTTATCACGATCAAGGTGCTTATTTTTAAGATAAAGTGCTTTTGATGCATACGGCTTGTACTTTGTTTTGCCGCCTTTGTTTTTTGTGTTTTTGCTTTTTGCCACGCCGCCTTTATATACTTTGTTCAGCGCTTTGCAGTTTTTGTAAGACTTGACCGTTTTTGCATCTGCTGTGTGGGTGTCGACTTGTGTAAAGCTTAGTAAAAGACCTAAAGACAAGACAGCCACCATGATTTTTTTCAACATGTAAAATCCCCCTATTTTTTCTAATTTTACATTTTTATCATATGTCACCACTTTTTGTTTTTCAAGACTATCGAGCTAATTATTTTGATTTTTTTGGCATGAAATACACCTTATATCCTATATGGTACAATGAGTGGGAAACCTTTCCGTTTTTGACACGTATATGAAGAGAGGAGTTTTTCACATGAAAATGAAATATACCATTTTATATGTAAACGATGTGGAGGCGAGTATTCATTTCTTTCAGCATGTACTTGGTTTCCCAATAAAATTGAGGGTTGAATCCTATGTTGAGTTTGACACTGGAGACGTGACGTTATCGATTAATTCACGCCAGGATGTCAAAGAAGCACTCGGATTGCCTGTCCCTGAAACAAATCAAACATCTCAAACGTTTGAAATTGGCTTTGTTGTGGATGATGTGGAGCAAACGATTGCATCAATGAAAGAAAAAGGGGTACCGATCATCAAAGAACCTGCAAAAAAACCATGGGGTCAAACGGTCGCTTATGTGTCTGATCCTGATGGTCATTTCATTGAAATATGTGATGCGGTCTCCTAATTGTCTTTGAAGGGAGTGAACCAGAATGAGAAAAAAACATGCTTTTTTCGCCGGTGTTTGCTCAATGATTGTGATTTGCAGCGCCGCTATCCTGTTGCAGCACCTTGAATGGATTGGGTTTGTCAGCGGCGGGATCTCTATTATTGGGGTCGTGATGTCTGGGGTGCTAATGGGTGCTTGGACAAGTGGAGAAGAGACACGAGCAGCCTATCATTCTGAAACAAAAGAACACCGCATGTGGCGTCTTGATACGGCTTTTCTTGTGATCATTTTTGCCCTTCCGCACATGGCTGCTTCGGCCTTATACGTTTTGATGTAAACACTTGTTAAAAGGAGTTAGTCATATGGCTGTTTTTATTCTATTCATTGTATTTGGCTTTCCTATTCTCTCTGTGCTGATTGGCATTTTTGGCACGCTTTTTTTGAAGAATGTTTGGATGCCTACTTTGATTGTGCTGTTGGCAAGCTTGATTTTCATGTTCACCTCTATTGGCGGGAATGAATCCTTTCTCATTTGGGTGATTGTCTATACCGTCTTTACGTTCCTTGCTGGATTGATTACAAAGCGGCTCAGCGTGTAGACAAACCCTCGCATTCGGTGTCAGGTCTGCGCTCCGGTGCTCACGAATGTCAAATTCGCTCCGCTCCGGTACTCGTCCTTCCTAGACTTCAAAGGTTTTCTATCACGCTGAAAAAAAGAAGACAAAGGGCTAAAATAAAGATCATTTTAGCCCTTTGTCAACAACTTGAAAGAACAGCATCGCTGTTCTTTTTTTAGATCAATTATCCGCACACCATAGTTCAATTTCAATTTTCAGCTCCGGCCATCCTAAAGCTGATACATAAGCAACCGTCATTGATGGGTAAGCTGTTTTCAAGGTCGTATCCCACTGAGGATATAGATGGTCCCAGTCTATCACTTTAGGAGCTATTTTTCATTTAATTTGAGTGCTAATTTACACTAAAATACTCTTATATTAAAGCATCTTATTGATTTAAACAAAATATTAAGTAATAGCCCATAAGGGGTAGCTTCATACCTAAACTACAGTTAAAATACTAGTCATACACTAACCGTTTTTGTTACCTTTATTTTTTTGAGGCCGAAAAAGGGTCTCATCGTTTTCTAGCTTAGAATCAATAAACTCCACAATACGTTGAAGATCGTGTATTTGATTCATAACTTTTTCTTTATATTCTAAAAGGGTTCTTTTTAATTCGGGAACAGAACTAAGTTTATATTTTACAGGATATTGTAAAATATTTTTCATTTCATTTAATGACATTCCTGTTTTTTTCAGACAAATGATCAGTTCCATTAGCTCTATGTCTTCTTCATCGTATATTCGATGTCCATTTCGTTTTCTTTTTGCATAAGGAAGCAATCCGATTTTTTCATAATAGCGGATCGCATCTTCAGTTAATCCGGTTTTCTTGGAAGCTTGCTTGATAGAATAAGCATTCAAATCATCACCTACTAATTTTGTTTACAGATAGATTAATTAAAATCTAAACGAGAAACTCGTTTTGGTAAATATCAATCAGTTGATTAAGTACTTGTGCCTCATAACCAGAGAATTTGATTGCAGTTTCTTTGCCCTTGTTTACAAAAATCCCGGTAATTTCGTTGTTGAAATTGAAAGCAGCTTCATATAAGCGAGATGCCCCTTTGCTTGGAGGAGAAAAAATAAGGTTCCTTATGGGAAGAATATAACTGGGCATTCTTTTTCCTTTGGTCAACTTCGTCCTGTTTGGTCCTGGGCAGACACTGCGAATTTTTATTCCCTCGGTCAATAGCTTCGGAGCAATTCCATTCGTCCACAGGGAAAGGGCTAATTTACTGTTCGCATATGGACCTATAATCTTTTTAAATGGAATTGTCTTAGGATCGATTACTGTATTTAAGTCAAATTGCTTCAAAAATAATAAAGAATTGGAAGACGTATTGATGATCGTTTTCTCCTGCCCATGTAGTAACAGTTCTTTAAGTTCCATTGTAACGATATAAGGCACTAATGTATTAACTTCAAAATGAATTTCACGCCCTTGTTTGGAATATTTGTATTCAGCAAAACTGACTCCTGCATTGTTAAAAATCAAGTCAATTTTGTTCTCGCTTTTCTTAATCTGGCTAAGTACGTTTCTAAGGCTGGAGAATTCGGCTAAATCAGCTTTATATACTCTTAATAGCTTCTTTTTAAGAGCATCAATAACTATTGGTTGATCATTTGGAAAGTCAGAACGAATTACAGCAATTACTTCCCATCCTTGAGATACAATCTTTTTCGTCAGTTCCAATCCAATCCCAGAGTTGGCTCCTGTAATCAATACCACTTTATTTTGTTCGTTCATTTTATTCTTCCTTTCTGTGTTTCCGATAGTAAACACAGATTACTACTTGGAGTGAACACCAAGTCAAGGAAATTTTTTTAATATATTTCCATAAGCGATTTATATTCGTATCCTTTGTAGTGTTATGAATAATCATTAAAATGGATACTAAACTAAGTTGCGACGTTAGTTGAATAAAACTGCTTAGTTCGCAATCCGAATTAAAATAGACCTACAAATGAATAGATAGCTTTTTGTATTAATGAAAAATAACTATTAAAATTAGTGAAAAATAAAACCAAAATTTACACCCAGTCGATTTCTTCTGTTGCCCATATATTGACCTTGATCACATGTTCTTCATTTAATCCTTCTGATTCAAGGATTTTTTTGATGTTTTCAAACGTATTCGTTACTTGGTCGTTTAAGCTTAATGGGATCTGCCCATCTATATCTGTCCCTACCTGACCCGATGTAACAAATAATCCCGCGCCCTTTGGCACCCTTGTGATATGACTGTAGTGACCAACAGGTTTCGGCATACTTTCTGGGTTTTTTCTCGTGATTTTTTCCATGTTATGTCCCTCACTCACGTTTATTTTTCTGCTAGTTTCTTCGTTTTGTAGACAGACTTCACCAATTTCTATCTATCCTAAAAGAAAACAGCAGTGGAGTATCCATAGCCACAAGGTAAGAACATCAATATCTTCTTTTTCATGACCTGAACACTCCTTTTGTTTGCGTGAGCAAGGTTTTGATTAACTTCACCGTAGCTGACAAGTGATACATCGTCAAAATGATTTATAGACGATAACGCGCAATGTCCTGATTCAATCGCATGCTTAGTTCATTGAGCCTTTCTGCTGCTTTTGCCACATTAGAGATGGCTGTCACTTGTTCGTCTGTGGATGCAGTGATTTCTTCGATCGCCGCAGCATTTTCTTGAGAAACATGTGCTGCGCCGTGCATGGCTTTTGTGATGAGGTCGTTTTGCTCCAGCAGTGTATTCAGCTCTTTTGCCATCGCATTTGTTTCAACGATGGTTTGTGAAATCAATGTAGAGATGGCATTGAATTCATGTTCTGTTGCATGCACCGCTTCATCCAGCTCGGCAAAACGATCCATTGTGTTAGACATGATACCAGCTGTTGTTGTCGTTTCTTCTTTAATGCCTTGGATCATTTGCTGAATTTGAACGGCTGATTGTTTTGTCTGCTCAGCTAAATTCCGCACTTCACTCGCCACAACTGAGAAGCCTTTGCCATGCTCTCCTGCACGTGCTGCCTCAATACTTGCATTCAGCGCCAGTAAATTCGTCTCATTTGAAATGCTTTCAATCGTATCTGTGATTTGAGAGATATCCTGTACTTTTGTACTTAACTGCTCGATTCCTGCTCTAATGCCTTGAGACGCCTGAATCGATTGTTCATTCGATTGTTTTAATTGCTGTACGATTTGCTGGCCCTGCTGTGATGATTGACTTGATTGGTCGGAAATCCGTTTAATTTGATCACTCTGTTCTTTGACATTCTCAATAGATTGATTAAACTGGGTCATTTGTTGATTGGCGACTTCAAGATCGGATGCTTGATGAAGTGTTCCAGTCGATATGTCTCCGATGGCTCGTCCAATTTCTTCACTGCTGGCTGAGGTTTCTTCAGATATTGCCGATAAATCTGTCGCTGATTCAACAAGCTGACTGCTCGTTTCCTGTAAACCGCTCACCAGTGTTCTAAGCTCTCCTGACATATGGTTAAAGCCTTTTGCCAGCTGTCCGATTTCATCCGTTGTTTCCTTTAAGTTCGTGCGTTCAATATTCCCTGCCGCAATTTCCTTTGAAGCAGCAGTGACTTGCTTCAGCAGTCTGACTTTTCCTCTAGCAGCTAAATAAAATACGCCTAGGCTCAGAAGGGCGACACCCGCTGTAATAAGAATAATATAGAGCTTCATCTGCTCTAATTCTTTATAAAATTCGTCTTGGAAGACAGCGATGCCTACACTCCAATTCCAAGGCGTAAACTGGCTCATATAGGCGAGCTTTTCTTTTTCTTCGCCGGTTGCATCGTCCTTATCCATATAGGTCACATAGTGTGCATCCTCGCCTTTTGCATTGGCGCCAGCGACCATTTTTTGACGATTGGTCGTGTTATCTGGAATGACGCCGATGTCGTTGACTGGATGAACCTGGGTAGAATAGTCAGTGCCATAAGCGATAAGATAGCCTTTATTTTTATAGATAAAATCTGATTTTTGAGATTGGTATCCCTTCCCGTTGTCATTTTTGGGTCCGCTCAAGTAAAGCCGGGCTTGTTCTTGCGCCTGCTCAAGCGTCAGTTCTTTTTTCTCCACACGGTCATTCAACTGTTCAAGTGTGGCCATCGCTCCGCTCACAATGTGCTTTAAATCTGCTTTCCCTGCATCAATTAATACATGTTTCGCTAACAAATATCCCGTTGTTCCAACTAGTCCGCCTGTTAAAATCGTGATCACGATAATGGCAGACATTAATTGAAAAAAGACACTTCTTGACGCAAACGCTTTCTTTTTCATGTACAAATTCCCCCTTACTTTATATATCGTCAAGCAGGGAAAAGTATTAAAAAAGTCATAGAAAAAATCCCTTTCACACGATGGAAAGGGATTTTTCTCATTATCGAGCTGTTTCTTTAAGAATGGCTTGATAAAGATCGTCTGTTGGCGAGAGTCGACATACCTCTTCCAGCACACCTTCAATGCCTTTTTCTTTTCTTAATGCCTGCAAACGAACAGCTTCTTCGTCTCCAGTAAAGTCATAAGACAAAGCTGCCACAATACCTTTAATTAAATACTGTGGCTGTTTGATTTTTTTCGCTGGACCAATTAAACGGTCATCTGCTCCAAGCTTTCTAAGCGGGGAACGTGCGACGCGCGTGACTTCATCAGAGATAAAGGCATTTTCAAATCGTTTGATGATTTTTTGAATATACGCATCATGTTCTTCTTTTTGAAAGCCATATGTGTCGATTAAATAACTGCCCGTTTCGTGAAGTGCACCTTCGACCACTTGACGAATCTCTGGTGTATCGACAGCTTCTTTAATCGTTTGCACACCTTTCTCGTACCCGACATAAGCAGCTAGTGCATGTCCTGTGTTGACAGTAAAGAGCTTACGCTCAATATAAGGCGTCAAATCTTGTACAAAGGTCGCTCCATCGATCTGAGGAACGTCTCCGATAAAGCCTGTCTCATCAATGACCCACTCGAAAAATGGTTCGACTGATACTTTCAAAATGTCCTCATGGTGCTGAATCGGGACAATGCGGTCAACCGCAGCGTTTGGAAAACCAACTGTGTGTGACAGCGCTTCTTGTTCATCAGCTGTTAGATGAGAGAAAACAGCTTCCTTTAAATGAGAGCTGCCGCCAATCATATTTTCACACGCCACAATGTTGATGATATGATCAGGCTTTTTCTGTTTTAAACCTTCAGCAATCGATGAAGCAATGATGTTCAAAACGGCTGGTCCAACAGCTGTTGTAATGAGGTCAGCTGTTGCTACCGCCTCAGTTAATGCAGCGGGATCTTTTGCGGAATTGATGGCTGACACAGGACCAACTACTTCTTGCTGCTGCCCTGGTGCTGCGAGTTCAACCGTGTATTCTCCTTCTTCATTCAGCTCGTTGATGACCGCTTCATTTACGTCGGTAAAAACGAGCTCAAAGCCTGATGCTTTTAACAAAGATCCGATAAACCCTCGGCCAATATTGCCTGCTCCAAAATGAAGTGCCTTCATGTTAGTTCACCTCGTTAAAGATAGCGATCAGTTCATCCTGATCCTTTGCATGAATGATACGCTCTACATTTTCTTCCTCTGAACAGACGATCGCAATTTGAGAAAGAATATCGAGATGTTCATTGTTTTTACCAGCTATGCCAAATACAACTTTGGCAATATTTCCCTCTCCATATTCAACGCCATCTGGGATTTGGATAATGGAAATTCCTGAATGAAGGACAGCCGCTTTCGCATCCTCTGTTCCATGAGGAATGGCAATTCCATTGCCCATAAATGTAGAAGAAATATTTTCTCTTTCAAACATTTTGTCAACATAATCACTCGTGACATAGCCGTTTGCCACTAAGACTTCGCCTGCTTTTTTAATGGCTTCTTCTTTAGAGCCCGCTTGTTCGTTTAGAAAAATATTATCTTTTGAAAGTACTTGTTTCATGAAAGATCACACACCTTTTTTAGAATGGAAAATCAGAAAACAACCAAAACGGGGAGTTCAATTAGGAAAAATTGGACTCAACCCGTTTCGTCATGTTATTTTTTCAATTTCTCAATCAGCTCATCGTATTTCGGACTGTTTAAGAAATTATCAACTGAGATATGCACAGCTCCTGGCAGTTTTGCCTTGGCTCTATCTGTTAAATCTTTATGAGTAAAGACCACATCGGCATCATCTGGGATGTTGCTGATGGATGTATTTGTTACATCAATATCAAGCTCTGCCTTTTTGACTTTATTCTTTAAAACGGATGCGCCCATCGCACTTGAGCCCATTCCTGCATCACAGGCAAAGATGATTTTATTCACGTCATCTGGATTGATTTCATCTGGAGATGCTGCTTGCTCGCTTGCTTCAGCACCTTCTTTTTGTGCTGTAAGAGCAGCTGCTGCTGCACTTTTCTTGCCTTTCATGTCTTGCATTTTTTCTGTTGCTGCCGTTAAGTCTTCGTCCACTTCTTTAGACGCTTTTAAAATGACAGAAGCGACAAGGAACGATACGACCGCTGCCACGACAACACCTGCTAGAACGGCAAGGTGACCGCCTTTTGGTGACATGAGCATAAGAGCGATAATACTTCCTGGTGACGGCACAGCCTTTAAGCCTGCATTTAACAGTGTAAAGGTCAGCACTCCGCTTGCTCCCCCAGCAATAACCGCCAAAATGAGCTTTGGCTTCATTAAGATGTATGGGAAGTAAATCTCATGGATTCCCCCTAAGAATTGAATGACAATCGCACCCGGTGCAGACTGCTTCGCCGTCCCTCTTCCAAAGAACATGTAGGCTAGAAGAACACCGAGACCTGGTCCTGGGTTTGTTTCAAGCAAGAACAGAACGGACTGGCCTGTCTTCGCTGCTTGCTCTACTCCTAATGGACCTAAAATCCCTTGGTTAATGGCATTGTTTAAGAACAATACTTTCGCTGGTTCAATGAAGATACTTGCCAGCGGAAGTAAATGTGCATTGACAATGATATCTACACCTGCCGCAAGGGCTTTATTTAAACCTAGTACCACTGGGCCGATGGCGTAGAAAGCAATGGCGACTAAAATGGCACCTAGAATACCTGCACTAAAGTTATTAATCAGCATTTCAAAACCTGATCTGATTCGGTCTTTAAACAGCTGGTCGATTTTCTTAATGAGATAACCGCCAAGCGGCCCCATGATCATTGCACCTAAAAACATCGGGATGTCCGAACCGACAATAACCCCAATCGTAGCTGTTGCACCGAGTACCCCGCCTCGATGGTCATATACGAGCTTCCCGCCTGTGTAACCGATTAAAAGCGGCAGCAAGTAGTTGATCATTGGGCCAACTAGTGTATTTAATTGTTCATTCGGAAAATAACCACTTGGAATGAACAATGCTGTGATGAGTCCCCAAGCGATAAATGCTCCAATATTCGGCATGATCATACCGCTTAAATAGCTTCCGAAGCGCTGTACTTTTACGCGAAATCCGCTTTTTTCCTGCATCTATGAAAACTCCTTTCTTCTCTCCCTTTATTTAGGGCTTTATAGGTCAAAAGATATAAGAACAAGATTCAGTGAAGCCCTTATGCCTATCGTAAAACGCTTTCACAATCTCTTCAATTGAAACTAAATGTCACTTTGTCACTTAGTGTGTGACAAAATTGAAATAGGACATGAACTTTCTGTCAGATCCCAACATATAATGGGTGAAAAGCCTGATCTGCCGTTGTTTTTACGCAAAATTCATTGGAATTTCACAACTTTCAAATGGTCTCTTCTTGTTTCCTCTTCTTAAATCGAATAGGCTTATAATTGGATGAAACCTATTCAATTAAGAAATGTCTGCGCAGACATGAAACAGAAAAAGTGAACCATCTTGCTGTTTGTTTCGTTTACCTTTTAGAGAGGGCGGTACAATAGGAAGAGCGGTTTTTTCTGTGACTCACAGTTTACTGCCGCTTTCTTTCTGATACATGAGACATTTTCATAGGTAGAAAGGCGGTTATTCACCTTGTTTAAAAATAGTAAATGGCTTCTGCTTCTTATGGTCATGTTCGCTTTTTTCATTCCAAAGGAAGCATTTGCTCATGCATACGTCGTGAGCTCGAACCCAGCGGCAAATGAAGAGCTGGATCAGCAGCCTCCTTCCGTCTCGATCACATTTAGTGAAGGGATTGAAAGCGGATTTCATGCCATTAAGGTGCTAAATGCAAAAGGTGATCGTGTGGATAAGGGAGATACGGTCATTAAAGATCAAAAGATCATGGAAGCGGCTTTGAAAAAGAATTTACCAAAAGGAATTTACACCATTCAGTGGAATGCGGTATCAGCGGACGGACACTCTGTCTCTGGCATGATTCCGTTTAGTATTGGAAAAGCGAATGGCGGTTTTGACCAATTAGAACAAGGTCAAACGGATGAAGCCATTGATGTGGCCTCCACTATTGATAAAGCCTTTCTTTATACGTCATTCAGCTTATTCCTTGGGGCCATTTTGTTTGGACTGCTTTGGTTTAAGACTGCGATTTCACCTGTATTGGCGAAACGAATGAAGCGGCTTTTAACCGTGTCATTGATCATGATGGGCGGAGCACTTGTGTTCCAGCTGCCGATTCAAACAAAATCAGCGGCAGACGTGTCCTTTTGGGGGGCATTCCAGCCTTCGCTTTTACAAGAAACGATTGCGTCCACTTCTGGCGGTAGTCTGTGGATGATGCTTATGGCGTCATTTGTTCTTCTTACCATCTGGACGATTGTAGCGGTGAGAAAAGGGGACTTCTCTTCTTTTCGGATTTGGCTGTTTCCACTGCTCCTATTCACAGTGCTCCTTTGGGTGAAAGCACAAATCGGACATCCAGCCGCAACAGACAATAAAATACTCACAACATCACTTGATTTCATCCATCTCGTCTCTGCTTCGATTTGGGTCGGTGGTTTAACAGCCATTGTCCTTCTATTGGTGAAGAAACTGCCAAATGAAGATCAGCCGCTCATTCGGAGTACGCTAGCAGCATTTCATCCTTGGGCACTGCTCTCTGTTGGACTCATTGTGTTCTCAGGATTTGTGAATGCCATCTTTATTTTGCAATCGTTTGACGCTCTTTTCCAATCAGCATACGGACGCACCTTTTTAATCAAGCTTGGTTTATTTATCCTCATGGGCCTGCTTGGGCTTATGCATTACTTGATGCTGAGATGGGAAAAGATGCAGAAACGCAGCTTTTCCTTACGAGCTGAATGGATGATCGGGATTGCCATTTTGTTATTAACGGCTGTCTTTACCAATATTCCGAGCCCTCCTCCGCCTGCACCTGAGCCCTTCTTTGGCGCAAATCAGGTCGAGCATCGTGACATTGTGTCCTTGAGCATTACCCCGAATGCCCCGGGGAAAAACTCGTTCGAAGTGGCATTTACAAAGAAGAATGGAGAAACGATCACTGATATTCAATCTGTGACAGCCAAGATCCATAAGGTGGCTTTATTCGGTGATGAGACACCAAGTGAATTTCAACTGAAACGATTAAAAAATGGTCATTTCTCTGCTGAAAATCTCTTATTAAATGAAAAAGGCACATGGAAAATTGAAATCCATGCGTTAACTGGTTCTTTTAAGAATATCGATACTACATTTATTAGAAGAAACTAAAAGGAGTTATCACTATGAAAAAATACGTTAAAGCTTTATTACCAATGCTTCTCGCTTCATTTTTATTGGCGATTCCTGTGAGTGCGCACGTGACAGTCAAGCCTGATACATCTGCGGCAAATGCTTGGGAGACCTATACATTAAAGGTTCCTTCTGAGAGTGACAGCCCGACGACAAAGGTTGTTTTGACAATACCTAAAGGCGTAGAATTCCAGCAATATGAGCCAGTACCTGGCTGGAAAACGGCAACTGAAGAGAAAGATGGCAAGGTGACAAGAGTGACTTGGGAAGCAACTGGTAAAGGTGTGCTTGCTGGACAATTCCAGCAATTCGTTTTTGTAGCGAAAAACCCTGAAAAAGCAGGGGAAGCTGCTTGGGATGCGTATCAATATTATAAGGATGGAACGGTCGTTGAATGGACTGGCGATAAAGATGCTGATAAACCTCATTCCATCACAAACATTGTGGCATCTAATACCGTAACGGATTCACATGGCCAGGAAAAACCAAAAGAAGAAAAGGCCTCTGAAACAGCCTCTGCTTCTTCCTCACCGCTTGTCCTTGGTCTATCCATTGCTGCCCTAGTCGTGGCGCTGATTGCACTTGGGCTTGCTTTTAGAAAGAAATAAAGAGATACATGAGCGATCGTTATCTAGGAAACGATCGCTTTTTCTTGCACCACAGATTGTTTACTTTTATTAGAAATCAATTTTTTCCATTTTCCCAACTTATTATTTCCAATATAGGATTGAATAGGATAAAGCCGCATGCCATAATGAGACACATGACCACATAGGAGGCTATGAGATGAACCATGTAATCATTTTTGCTCATCCCCAGCAAAGCTTAAATCAAACCTTATTAGATCTTGTTGTGAGCACTCTTTTGAACAATGGTCATGAAGTGACTGTTCGTGATGTCTATACTCTAGGTTTTTCGCCAGAGCTCACCATTACAGAAAAGGCTGCCATCAAATGCGGTGATGTGCCGATTGCCATTCAAAGAGAGCAGAAACTGATTCAGCAGGCGGATGTGCTGACGTTTATTTTTCCAATATGGTGGACCGGCTTGCCAGCTATGCTAAAGGGTTATGTAGAGCGCGTCTTTTCTGAGGGTTTTGCTTATCAGATCAATGAGGATGGAGAGATTGAAAATTTGCTTCGGCACAAAAAAGGTGTCATTATCAACACGCATGATGCCCCGAGGACTTTTCTTGATTCCAATAAAATCTTCACCTCCTCTCATCACATGACAACTGATACTGAAGTCTTCAATTTTATTGGCGTTCAGCCAGTCGAACGGCTTTTGTTCAGCAGCATGGAGCAGGCATCTGCAGATTACATACACGAAATTCTGAAAGAAACGAAAGAAACGGTGGATCAGCTTTTTCCGCCGGCTGTTTAATAAAAAAAGACTGCCGAGATTTCTCGGACAGTCTTTTTCACGTTTATTCGTCTAACCCAATAGATACATATTTTGTTTCTAAATAAGGTTCGATCCCTTCGATGCCGCCTTCTCGGCCAATCCCACTCTCTTTCATACCGCCAAAAGGTGCTTGGACAGCCGATGGACCGCCATCATTCCAGCCAATAATCCCATAATCGAGGTTTTCTGAAATGTAGAGTCCGTTTCGATAATTTTCTGTAAAGAAATAAGCAGCAAGGCCAAAAGGTGTATCGTTGGCTAATTCAATTGCCTCGTCTAACGTTTTGAATGTCGTAATTGGTGCCACTGGACCAAAGGTCTCTTCATGCATGATGTTCATCGAAGGGTCCACATGTGTAAGAACTGTTGGCTGGACAAAATAATACGACTTGTCATCGTCGTAATGCGTATCGCCGCCGACAAGAACTTTCGCTCCTTTATCCACTGCATCTTGAATTTGGTCGACAATTTTATCAAAGCCGCGTTTGTTGATAATTGGACCGATGGATGTGCCTTCTTCAAAGCCATTTCCCACTTTCAGCTTCTCTACCTCTTTGCTGAAGCTTTGAGCAAATGCTTCATGAATATCTTCATGCACAATTAAGCGGTTGGCACAGACACAGGTTTGTCCTGCGTTCCGAAACTTAGATGCTACGGCTTGTTTGACAGCTAATTCAAGGTTTGCATCCTTGTCTACGATGAGCGGGGCATGACCGCCAAGCTCCATTGATACGTGTTTGACTGTGCTGGCACTGTTTTTGATTAAATGCTTTCCGACGGGCGTTGAGCCTGTAAACGTGATTTTTCGAATCAATGGACTATCTGTGAAGATTTCACCCACTTCTTTGCCGTCTCCCACAACCCATTGCAGTGCATCCTCTGGAATGCCGGCTTCATGACCTAATTTCACTAGTTCAATGGCTGTCAGCGGTGTGTCTTCAGCAGGTTTTACAATAAACGTACAGCCTGCTGCAAGCGCAGGAGCTGCCTTTCTCGTAATCATCGCCGCAGGGAAATTCCACGGAGTAATGGCAGCAACCGGACCAACTGGCTGTTTTGTGACAAAAAGGCGTTTGTTCGTCGTATGTGACGGGATGGTTCTGCCGTAGATTCGCTTTGCTTCTTCCGCGTACCATTCAATATAACCAGCCGCATAGACGATTTCTCCTAATGCTTCTTGATATGGCTTTCCGTTTTCTTCTGTGATGATTTTCGCAAGCCTTTCTTTATGCTCAATCATCAGATCAAACCACTTGCGAATGATATTGGCACGTTCATGCGCTGACGTTTTCGCCCATGATTTAAATGCTTTGTGTGAACGGGAAATTGCGTCTTCGATCTGTTCTTTTGTATGCTGAGCAACTGAAGCAATTTCTTCTCCTGTTGCAGGATTATACACTTTGAGTTCGTTTGTCATGCTCTACCGTCTCCTTCGTTCTTGGATTCATTACATATAGTATATACCCAATGAGTACCCAACCTAAAAGCAATATCCATTCAGCTGGCCACGATAAGGAGGCCGGCATTCCCGGAAAGTAAAATGAAAGGAAAAGAAGACTCAGTCCGATGGCTAAAACACCTGTCGTCCGCCAATATTTAATGCTGTATGGACGCTCAAGCTCAGGTTCTGTTTTGCGAAGCCTCATAAAGGCAATGGACACGATTAAATACCCAACGATGATTCCTACACCGCCTGCATTGACAATCCATACAAGGGCAGGACGCCCTAGTAATGGAGCGAAAAAAGCCAAAGCTCCAAGAAATAAAATGGCATTTGTCGGTGTTTTATACTTTGGATGAATATACGCAAACCATTTGGAAATCATACCTCTTTCCGCCATAGCATATAGAATACGGCTTGCACCGATAATAAAAGCATTCCAGCTCGTCACAATTCCTGCTACCCCTCCAATGACAAGCACTGTTCCAAACGCTTGATGACCGAGAAGCTGTACCATCGCATCTGCTGTTGCTAATGAAGAAGCTTCAAGCTGTCCTTTTGACAGCCCAGCTGCTACCCCAAAGACAATAAGCAGATAAAAAATGACCGCGCTCACGATGGAGATAATCAAGATTCTCCCAATGATTTTTTTTGGTGCGTTAATCTCCGCCGCTACTTGCGGAATGACATCAAACCCAACGAATAAAAAGGGAATCATGACTAACACCGCCATAAGACCGCCAACCCCGCCTTGAAACATCGGCTCAAGGTTTGCAAAATCTCCATTAAATGTTGCGCCGCCTAAAAGGAGAAAACCTGTCAGAATAATCGCCACTGTGAACACGGATTGAAAAATGGCAGCAGGCTTCGCCCCAATGTAATTCAGCGCTGTTAAAAACAATGCACCGCCAGATCCAATCAATACCCACGTGAAATAAACGTCCCAGCCCCCTATATTCCATAAGAAGCCAACATGCTGTGTTGGAATCACATAATCAATGACGGTCGGCAAGGCGACAGCTTCAAACGTAATCACAGACACATAACCAAACAATACGCCCCATGCTGAGACGAACGCTGCTTTCATCCCAAATGCCCGTTGGACAAAGACGAGCCCTCCGCCTGTCTCTGGAATTGCAGATGAAAGCTCGGCATACGTAAGTCCAATAAAGATGACGAGAATACCGCCTATAACGAAAGCAATCACACTGCCTAAAAATCCAGCTGTTAAAATCCAATCTCCCGAAAGTACAACCCAGCCCCAGCCAAGCATTGCACCAATGGACAAAAACAGTACGTCAGACTGCGACATCGTTTTTCCCATTTGTTGTTTTTGCATACAACCATCCCCCTTTGTTGTTTAGCGTGCTTTGAAGGCGTCCTCGATGATCCCTAGTCCTTCGTGAAGCAGCTCATCTGTGATGACAAGTGGTGTTAAGAAGCGAATGATATTCCCATTAATCCCTGCCGTTAAAAGAAGCAGCCCGTGCTCATTTGCATATGCTGCAATCGCTGCGGCTCTTTTCTTATCTGGTGTACGCGTTGTTTGATCTTCCACAATTTCAATTGCCGCCATTGCCCCTAACCGGCGAACTTCCCCAATGAATGGATACGCTGTTCTCCATTCATTTGCTTTGTCCTCAATGACTTGTCCAATGTGTTCAGATCGTTGATTCAGTTGTTCTGTTTCAATGATATCAAGAACCGCCAGTGCTGCTACACAGCCTAATGGACTGCCTGCATATGTTCCTCCAAGCTCCCCTGGATCTGCCGCATCAAGCATTTCTTTTCTGCCAACGACACCGCTCAGCGGTAAGCCAGCTGCAAGAGATTTTGACACAGTGATTAAGTCCGGCACCACATCAAAGTGTTCAATCGCAAAGTATTTCCCTGTTCTCGCAAAACCGGTTTGGATCTCATCTGCAACAAAGACAATCCCGTGCTGCTGACAGAAGGAAGCGACATGCTGAACGAAACGCTTCGATGGCACTATGAATCCGCCCTCCCCTTGGACTGGTTCCATGACCACACAAGCAACCGTTTCTGGTGCAACGGCTGCGACGAAGAATTGATTGAATTGGTCAATGATGTACTCGTCGTACGCGGCATCGCTTAATCCTTCTGGCTTTTGATAGTAATACGGGTATGGTGCTTGGTACACCTCTGACGCAAATGGTCCGAAGCCAAATTTATATGGCTTGACCTTGCTTGTCATGCTCATTGTCATATTCGTTCTGCCGTGAAAACCTCTTGTGAACGACACAACGGCCTGTCTTTTCGTATATTTACGTGCAATTTTCACCGCATTTTCAACAGCTTCTGCACCTGAATTAAGAAAAATGGCTTTCTTATCATGGTCACCTGGTGTGAGATGGCACAGCTTCTCTGCCAATTCGATATACGATTCGTACATCATCACGTTGAATCCTGGGTGAATCAGGCTCTCTGCCTGTGCTTTGACCGCTTCCACGACCTTTGGATGTGAATGTCCTACGTTTAATGTGCCAATGGCGCCTGCAAAATCGATAAATCGCTTTCCATCAATATCGAACAGCTCGGCTCCTTTCCCCTTCGCTGCAAGATGACGGTTGCCATTACTCACGCCTCTTGCGACGTATTGATCTCTTTTCCCCTGCCATTCTTCAGTTGAAAAACGGTTTGTTGTCGTTTGACTCATTGTCATCCATCCCCTTTATATCCTTTTTTATTATTCTGAATATTTTTTGGTATGATAGAAAGTACCAATATCATTTTTTTCATGGTACCAGAGAGGATGGAATGGTGAGATGCTGACAATTCAACTAGATCAAACAGGGCAAAACGGATATATTTATCATCAAATTTATATGAAAATCAAAGAAGAAATCTTAAATCGCAACCTGCAGCCGCACGATCAATTACCGTCCAAACGAGAGTTAGCGGGTGCATTAAACGTTAGCGTTAATTCAGTGAATGGCGCCTATCAGCAGCTGCTTGCCGAGGGGTATTTATACTCGGTTGAGCGCAAAGGTTTTTTCGTGGAGTCACTAGAAACGTTTCATGAATCTGGTCAGCTAAAACCCTCTTCTCTTCCTGTAGATTTAAAGGAAGAACCGATTGCACGAGACGACTGGTATTCCTTTTCACATATCTCCGTCGATACAGCGAACTTTCCGTTTAAAAGCTGGCTGAAAAGTGAACAAAAGGCGATCCACCTCCACCAAGAAGCCTTCGGTGAGCTTCCGCATCCACAAGGTGTGTATGAGCTGCGGGAAACGATTGCCCGGCTGATCGGACTTGCGCGAGGAGTCAAATGCTACCCGGAACAGCTCATTTTAAGTGCAGGCACACAGTCACTTATCCATTCGTTATCAAGCATTCTTCCGCCTGATCAAATATACGGGTTAGAAAACCCTGGCTACCGCCGGCTCTATCAAATGCTGAAAAACAATCATCACCAAATTGAAACGATTGGCATTGACCAAAAAGGGGTGCGAATGAGCGACATTCATAAGAAACAGCCGAATGTGTTGATCATTACCCCTTCACATCAATTTCCAACAGGGGTGATTATGCCGATTTCCCGGCGCATTCAGCTGTTAAACTGGGCAGCTGATCAGCCAGATCGTTATATTATTGAGGATGATTATGACAGTGAATTTAAATATGGCACAGACAGCATTCCAGCGCTGCAAAGTCTCGACCGATATGACAAAGTCATTTATATGGGCACCTTCTCAAAATCATTGCTGCCCGGCTTGCGGCTAAGCTATATGGTGCTGCCTCAGCATTTATTGAGACGTTATAAGGAGGAACAGCATTTTTTCATTCAAACAGCCAATCTTTTTACACAATACACCCTTCTTCATTTTATAAAAGATGGGGCGTATCAACGGCATATTAAAAGAATGAATGGTTTATATGAGGAAAAACGGAAGCAGCTCATTGAAGAACTCAATACGGTTTTTACTGCCAATGTGCGGATTATTGGAGAAAATGCCGGGCTTCATTTTATCGCAGAGTTCCGTTCAAAACGGACGCAGCATGAGATTTTACAGCGGGCGAAAGAAAGGAAGCTGAAAATGTACGGAATGGATCGCTTTACCCTTGATGAGCAATTGCCAGGGCATCAGCCAGGCTTTGTTCCGCTCGTCCTCGGCTTCTCACATATGAGGCGAGAGGATATTCAACCGGCTGTGAAAAGGCTGTATGACGCCATTTTCGGGACATAAAACAGCCAGCTGCTCTTCATAGACAGCTGGCTTACCACCGCTTTTTATCTACTCTTAAAATAGATGACACAAGCCCAGGAAAAGCAGTCTCGATGTCTTCTTTTCTTAAAGAATAGTAACGGTGCTTCCCGTCAATTCTCACTTTCACGACGCCTGCCTCCCTCAGCACTTTGAAGTGATGGGAAAGCGTGGATTTGGCAATATTCATCTCATACGTGCCGCATGTCCTCTCCCCCGCCTCTGCTAGGCAGCGGACAATTTCTAACCGGATTGGATCAGCCAATGCGTGCAGAACAGAAATCAGTCTCATATCTTCTTGGTTTGGATGGTTTGGATTCGTCATACGATAAATGTATCGTATTTTGTGCTCACATACAATCTCATTCACCTGGAGCTGACTAGTCAAGTAACGATATGGCTCCACAAACGTCCATTATTCATGAGACTGTCTGAAGGGAAGGAACCCATTTTGACACGTAATATATGGATTAATTTATTGATGATGATGCTCACGATCTCCTTATGCGCCTGCCAGTCCGTTCAATCTTTTCAGTCAAAACCACCTAGTGCGGAAGAGTTATTAGCTATCGATCAGAAGGCAGATTTATTTCAATGGGAAGGAACGGTCTATGAAACAAATGTAGATTGGACGACATCCTTACACGTCACAAAACAGCAGCAAGTAGGTGTCATTCAGAAAACAGCCGCCAAAAATTTTGAACATGGTACAGCCTCTCGGTTACAAAAAGGAACCGCTATTTACTCTGTGAAAGAGAGAGAAGATATGTTGGTCGTCGAACTTCACGGCAAAACAAAAATATATGTCGCACATGCGGAAGGATAAAATACCTGTCATGCAGACGGGTATTTTTTTAAGTTCATTTTCTTGTCATGGGTCATTGGTTTTGTTATCATAGCAAAAGTGACCACTCGGTTTCCATTGTGACCATATGGTTTTGCCGATTCGGAAAGGACTTATGAAGATGAACGAAAAGCAAGAAGAGATTTTGCGGGTTTCGAAGAAATTATTTTCTCAAAAAGGCTATATGAGTGTCTCCATGCAGTCAATTGCCGATGCCTGTAAAATATCAAAAGCGTCTATTTATAAACTGTTTGATTCAAAGGAAGCTCTTCTATTAGAACTGATTAAATACAATCAGTGCAAAATGAGAGAGATTTCTCAGATCATTCATTCAGAAACGACGCTGTCCAAAAAGGAAAAATTCACAAAGAAGATCAAGCTTGAGCTTGAAGAGTTTAAAGAGAATCATAAATTTTTGAATATGCTGTCCTTTGAAGCTTTTTCACAGCATTCGCCTATTGTCATTAAACACTTGCGCGAGACACGCTCCATTATCATGCAGCGGCACAGAGACATTATTTTGAGCACCTATGGAGAATCTGTCGCTCCTTATGTTTGGGACCTTGTGATTGTTCTCAATGGATTAATGAGAGAATTCATCTTAATGCTGGCGATTGAGCACAAGAACATCAAATTAGAAAATGCTGCCGAGATGATCATCGGTGTGATGGATCGTGTATCGAAAAAGCCTTGCTCGATTGAGCCTGTGTTAACAGATCAACTGATGGACTCTTATTTGTTTTCCTCACAGGACGAATATGATGAAGAGAAGCTTGTCATCTCGTACTTAACGAAGATCAAACAAGAGCTGCACGCACTGCCAAACGGAGAAGAAAAGGACGATCTCCTCTCTGCGTATGAGCTGCTCAATCAAGAATTATCAAAGGATGAACCGAGAACCTTTTTAGTCAGCTCACTGCTCGATTATTTAGGCAAAAACAGCGTTTTATCACAAAACGTGTCACAGCTGAAAAACATCATTTTATAGATAAAGAAGGGATAACATGAACCAATCAACTACATCGTATAATCGATCTGTGATTGTTGGGATTTTCCTCGTTGGGGCATTCGTCGCGATTTTAAACCAAACGCTTCTCATTCCAGCGATCCCGCATATCATGGAAGATTTCAATATTGATGTCAGCAAAGGACAGTGGCTCACAACAGCCTTTATGCTGACAAACGGGATTCTCATCCCCATTACGGCTTTCCTCATTGAGAAATTTTCAAGCCGTTCTTTAGTTTTAACGGCACTTAGCATCTTTACAGCCGGTACAATTCTTGCTTCATTTGCAACGAATTTCCCGGTGTTACTTGCAGCGCGTATCGTACAGGCAGCCGGCGCAGGGATTTTAATGCCGCTGATGCAAACGATCTTTTTAACCATTTTCCCGAAAGAAAAACGCGGGCAGGCAATGGGCATGGTCGGACTTGTCATTTCGTTCGCACCAGCGCTTGGACCAACACTTGGCGGCTGGATTGTCGATTCCTTCAGCTGGAAGGCCCTGTTTTATATTGTTATGCCAATCGGTATCATTGATCTCATTCTTGCTTTCTTCTTAATGAAAAATGTGACGCAGCAAAGAGAGACACGTATTGATGTGTTATCTGTCATCTTGTCGTCCTTCGGTTTCGGCGGGCTGCTTTACGGATTTTCTAGTGTCGGCACGTATGGATGGACGAGTGCAACTGTTCTCATTTCGCTGATTGTCGGCGCCGTGAGCTTGTTCTTCTTTATCCTGCGCCAGTCGAACTTAACAAGACCGATGCTTGAGTTTGGCGTATTTAAATTTGCGATCTTTAGCTTAACAACTTTCCTCGGGATGCTTGTCTTTGCTTTATTGATTGGTACAGAGACGATTCTGCCGCTTTATACGCAGAATGTCAGAGGGCTGTCTGCACTTGATACAGGGCTGATCTTATTGCCGGGTGCTCTCTTCATGGGACTCCTGTCACCGATTATTGGACGGATTTTTGATAAAGTCGGCGGAAGAGGGCTGGCATTAGGCGGATTTACGATCCTCACCGTTACCACCCTGCCATTTATGCTGCTCACCCTTGATTCATCGATCGCTCTCATTACGGTCGCCTATACGCTTCGCTTAATCGGGGTTGGGATGATCATGATGCCGCTGACAACGGCAGGTATTAACGCATTACCGCCTCATTTGATCCCGCATGGAACAGCGATGAATAACACGATGAGACAAGTAGGCGGTTCCATTGGAACGGCTGTGCTTGTTTCCATCATGAGCAGCTCTGCTGCAAATGCAGAATTAGCCAATCCATTAAAATCAGCCGTTCATGGAATGAATACGTCATTTTTCATTTCTGGTCTGATTGCAGTCATTGGACTCATCCTCTCCTTTTTCTTAAAGGCAAAACGTGATAACAAAGTGATGAAGCAGGAGATATCTTCCTCCTCGTCTTCTTCATAAGAAAAAGAGCTCGGCATATGGCCGGCTCTTTTTTCATATACTCACACAATACCGTCCTCTCTATAAATACATTTGTATTTCTAGTGAAGAAAAACCTTGATAATTTAAGGAAAAGAGTTGATAATAGGAACTATTCAATTTGTGAGAAAATTTTTACTATAGGAGATGTATGCATTGAAGGTCGTTAAATTTGGTGGCAGTTCACTTGCCTCTGGCAAGCAGCTGCAAAAGGTATTTGACATTGTAACAGCAGATCCAGCTCGAAAAGCAGTCGTTGTTTCCGCACCAGGAAAACGGCATTCAACGGATACGAAGGTCACCGATCTATTAATTAGCTGCGGTGAACAATATTTACGTTTAGGTGAAGCACATGATTTAAAGGAAGCGGTTATCGAGCGTTATGCCTCAATAGCGGATGAACTCGGATTAGGCCATGACATTATCGATACCATCAGGCAAGATCTAGAGACACTATTACAGGCTGATTCATCCCGCCCTGAGTGCTATCTTGATGCCATTAAAGCAAGCGGTGAAGACAATAACGCTAAGCTCATTGCCGCCTATTTCCGTCATCAGGGTGTTGAAGCTCATTATGTGAATCCAAAGGAAGCTGGTTTGTTTGTGAGCGATGAGCCTGGCCAAGCGCAAGTCCTGCCGGAGTCATATGATCATTTGTACAAATTAAGAGAGCGCTCTGGCATTATTATATTCCCTGGCTTTTTTGGCTTTAGTCTAGCAGGAGACATCGTCACCTTTTCGCGAAGCGGCTCCGATATTACCGGCTCCATTTTGGCGAACGGCCTGAAAGCAGATATGTATGAAAACTTTACAGATGTGGATGCTGTCTACGCTGTCAATCCAACAATCGTTCATGATCCGAAAGAGATTACAGAACTGACATATCGGGAAATGCGCGAACTGTCCTATGCTGGTTTTTCTGTGTTCCATGATGAAGCACTTATTCCAGCCTTCCGTGCAGGCATTCCGGTTCAGATTAAAAACACGAATAACCCTTCGGCAAAAGGGACAAAAATCGTAAATCAGCGGGACCATACAAATGGACCTGTTGTTGGAATCGCCTCAGACAATGGGTTTTGCAGCATTTACATTAGCAAATATTTGATGAACAGAGAAGTCGGTTTTGGACGTAAGGTGCTGCAAACACTAGAGGAATATGGGCTTACGTATGAGCATGTCCCTTCTGGCATTGATGATATGAACATTATTTTACGGCAGGATCAGCTGGAGGAGCAGCATATTGAAGAGGAGCTGCTAGACCGCTTGAAGGTCGTGCTTGATGCAGATGAGGTCGTTTTAGAGCGAAATCTCTCGCTTATTATGGTTGTGGGAGAAGCGATGCGTCATAATGTTGGCACAACGGCAAGAGCAGCAAAGGCGCTCTCAAAAGCGAAGGTCAATATTGAAATGATCAATCAAGGCTCTTCAGAGGTCAGCATGATGTTCGGTGTCAAAGCGGCGCAAGAAAAAGAAGCTGTTCAAGCCTTGTATGAGGAATTTTTCTCTATGTCTACTGTCCCTGTCTCTCTTTAATCAGAAGGCTGCCAGATCTTTGGATCAGCAGTCTTTTTTCATCTCGACGATCAGAGTGTTTTTGCGCATTAAAGTGTATCTATTTCTTGTTTGATTTTGTATGATAGAGACAAATCAACTATCCGTTCCGGCCTATGTTCGGAGCTACAAGGAGTCCTAAAACAATGCCTCGTCAACAACTATTAAAACAGTTTCGCAATTTTCATGATGCTTCTACTAGTATTTTAAACATGATGAGTCAATTCATTGATGTGAATACACTGTTTATTGCTAAAAATGATCAAAACACCAATCAGATTGTAAAGGTGCTAAATCATGACGAGCAGCTTCTTGAAGAAGGAGAAGAACTCCCTTACGAAAAAACATTTTGCAAGCTGGCAGTCGATCATAAGGATACACTTGTGATCCCTGACATTTCGAGGGATGACCGATCTAAATATTTAGAGGTCACGAAACATCTTCAAAACGGCTCGTTTATTGGGGTTCCCATTGATTTTACAGATGGGACGAACTACGGGACGATTTGCGGACTAGATTTGAGGCCGAAGCAGTTCACAGAAGAGCATGTGTATATGTTTGAAACGATGGCTTCTTTATTAAGCTACGTTCTCGAACTAGACCGTGCTAACCGGCAAATTCAGCAATTGTCTGTACCAATCGTACCAGTAGTTGACGGTGTCGCCGTGCTTCCTCTGCTTGGTGATATCGAAGAGACACGTGCTCAGCATATTTTGGAAACCATTTTACAGGAAAGCTACAGGCTGTCGCTCTCTCATTTGGTCATTGATGTCTCGGGAACAAAAAGCCTGAATGAACAAAGCATTCAATATTTGGTCAGCTACGCACAAACGCTGAGACTTTTAGGAATTTCGGCAGTTTTAACGGGCATTAAGCAAGACCTTGCTTTAAGTGCGATTCAATCCAACATATCGTTTAAAGACATCACCATCCGGAAAGATTTACCACAGGCACTTGCTCATATTGGATTAACGTTTACCAAAAATGAATAAGTGGTGATTCACCAAAAAGGGCTAAAATGAACTTCATTTTAGCCCTTTTCTTCTGGAAACGGCAATCGAATGGTAAAGGTCGTTCCTTTGTTTTTTTCACTTTTCATATCAATATGCCCTTCATGCAGGTCCACAAGCTGCTTCACGATGGACAAGCCCAATCCGTATTCTCCATACGGTGTATTCGTTCTTGAGATATCCGCTTTATAAAAACGTTCCCATATGTGTTTGACTTCGTCTGGCGCAATGCCAATGCCTGTGTCTTCCACTTCAATGATCGTCTCTTGATTTTCTTGTTTTCCTCTTAAGTAAATACGGCCGCCTTCTGTGAATTGAATCGCGTTCTTTGTGATATTGACAAGTATTTGAATGAGCCTGTCATAATCTGCATAAACCTTTAGTTCAGGATCAACATCCACGATCAGCTGATTGTTTTTCTCTTCGGCGATTCGGCTCAGCTGCTCTTTCATCACTTCAAATGTGTCAATGAGTGGATAGTGAAATTTCTGAAGGGTAATTTGATTCGATCTAATTTTCTCATAATCCATATTTTCATTGACGAGGCGCAGCATACGTTTTGTCTCGTCAGTGATTAAGGCATAGCATTTCTCTTTCTCTTCTGCTGACACATCCGCAGTGTTCAGCCATTCCACCAGTCCTCGAATGGTGGTCAGCGGTGTTTTCAATTCGTGAGACACATCTGCGATGAATTGGCGTCTGCGCTTTTCAAGCCGGTCAATTTCCTCTCTTGATTGCTGAAGACGCTTGGCCATCATATTAAAATCCTCACCAAGTGTGCCAATTTCATCAAGGTGTTTGTTTTCAAGCTTGATGTTGTAATCACCTTGCGCAATCTTTTCAGTCGCCTCTCTCAGCTTTTTGATGCGGTTCACATGAAATTTAGACAGGAACAGGCTGAGAATAAAGGTGATCGTCAGCGCCACAAAAACGATGATATACAGATAACGATTCATTTGGGCGATGAGCTGTTCAGCGCCTTGAATCGGGGCAATAAGGACGACTCCACCCTTTAGCTTTCCATCCTCCATGACAGGGAGCGCCACAAGTGATGCCTCTTGATCAAGGCGGCGTGAATCACTTCGCTTCACAATGATTTGCTCTCCTTTTGAGAGTTTGGCCCATAAATCCTTTGTCAATAATACTTCATGCGGCGGCATCTCTTGCTGCTGAGACAGTATATCTCCTTTTTCATCAAACACGAAAAAACGAATTTGCCTCGTCGAAAGAATATCTTCAAATGGACGCAGACGAAAGGTCATCTCGCTTTTAGGGAGTCGTTTATAATCTTGCAAGATTTCATTCCCATAGGAGCTCATTTCATTCACTCTGTTTTGATAGGCAATATCTTTCACAAAATGAGATAAAAGGGTGCTGATAATGACAATGGCGATGAGCAATAACCCAAGGTGACTGATCAGCAGCTGATAAAAATATTTAATCTTCATCGAACTTATACCCTACGCCCCATACTGTATACAAAAAGGGCTTAGGCCCGTCCCCAATTTTTTGGCGCAGCCGTTTAATATGAACATCTACCGTTCGCTCATCTCCATAAAATTGGTATCCCCAAATTTGCTCAAGCAATTGTTCTCGTGAAAATACTTGCCGAGGATGCTGAATAAAAAAGCACAGCAGATCGTATTCTTTCGGTGTGAGGTTCTCTATTCGCTCTCCATCCAGGAAAACTTCCCTCGTTTTCTTATCCAACTGAAAATGTGCTGTCTCCAGCCGTTCGCCCTCATTCACCTTTTCTTGAGTAGTTGTATGAGCAAAGCGTCGTTTCACCGCTTTAATTCTTGCCATCAAGGTTAGTGGACTAAAGGGCTTGGTCACATAATCATCTGCCCCAAGATCAAAACCAAGCACCTGATCAGATTCGGTTTCCTTTGCTGTCAGCATGATAATCGGAATGTCACTGATCTGGCGTACCTTTTGACAAATGGTCAGACCATCCATCGAAGGAAGCATGACATCTAAAATGAGCAGATCCCAATCCTCCTCTTGCTTAAAGCGATTCAATCCTTCTAAACCATCATGGACAAATTCCGCTTGAAATCCCTCTCGTTGAAAAAACATATCCGTCATTGTACAAACGCTCTGATTATCTTCAATCATTAATATTTTCATGATCAGCCTCCGCTGCTACCATTGTTTTTCTTTATGTAGCTTTATTTTACATGTTCCCTTTCAAATCTCAATTGGATTCCACTGTTTTTATGAACTTATCATCGTTTGGTCATCTTTTATTCATACTTATTGAAAGAACTAATACTGCGGTGAATCACATGAGGTTTTTTTATGATGGCATTGCAGAAGATGGTCAAGATATTAGTAGAAGTTATTCAACATGACTTTACAAAATATCAAGATGAGGACAGTGTCATTTATGATCTTTAACTCATGAGGAAGTCTCATATATTTAGATAAATCACTTCCTGACAGTTATATGATAGATCTATTTAAAAAAGCTCATCACTATCGATGAGCTTTTTTATCATGCCAGCAACTTCAAATAAGCAGCGTCGTTTCCCTCTTCAACAACCTGTAAAATCTGCTGTCCCTGTGATGCGCTTGTGACACTGCTTAACTTTTGTATGATGTCTTCTTTCGATAACGCACAGCCTGGTGCTCCCTGCGGAATATCAACCCGCTTGCTCATGGTGGTGCCGTCAGATAAGGTAAGCTTCACAATCGTAAAGCGTCCTTTTGGAACAGCATCGGGATGAGGTTCTACTGTTTGATCATAACCTCTGCTCACCCGCTTCATCCATGTCCGCATGTCTAATGGAATGTTTTTTTTCGTAAAGGCATCCAGCGTAAGCGTCTGTCCAAACACTGCAAGTGCGATGACGTATTCGACACTGAATCGTCCTTCTTCTCCAGTCAAAGGTGTCTGCTCAATCAGCGCTGCATCTCCGCCTGGCGGGAATATGACATCGACCTGTTTTACCTGCTCCTGCAAGAAAGCCCGCTCTTTCGTTAAGGATTGGATCGCATCTGCTGCATGGTGGGCAGCTGAGCAGAATGGATATACTTTGAACCACAGCCCCGGTGAAACAATACGCCATGTAGAACCATAGCCCTCTAGTAAACGACTTTTCGCAAGTTCCAGATCTCCATAGAGTGAAAAGAAACCAAGTGCGTCATCAAGAACCGAGTCATTCCCGCCAAAACCTGAACAAGCTAAATCCATAGACCAAACGGCTGTTTTAGCAGCTAAGCCGGCTTGTAATGGTTTCATATCAGAGCCAAATTGCTTTCGCATTCCGGCTGATTGCGCTCCGGCAAAGCCGATTGCTTTCGTCAGTTCTTCCTCGGAGACTTGTTTCAAATAACCAATCGCGCATACTGCCGCAATGGCTCCGAGTGTTCCTGTATTATGCCAGCCCCGCTCATAATGCGCCTTACCGATGGATTCGCCAAGTCTTGCCATCACTTCAACACCTGTGATGTAGGCAGCTAAAAACCGCTCGCCATACCCTTTGCCTTCTGTCAGCTGTGATAGCAGCGCCGGAATGATAACCGCACTTGGATGTCCTCTCACATCTGAGTGCACATCATCATAATCAAGGGCATGGATGAGGTAGCCGTTCAGCATCGCTGCGAATTGGCGGCTCACCTTCTTTCCTTGTCCAATGACAGGAATCTGTGCGGCTCCGCCTTCCTGTTCAACAAGCTGCATCAGCTTCTGAATCCCTTCATCCTCTTTCGCAGCAAGCGCTGATGCCGCAGCGTCTAACAGGCCATTTCCAGCCATTTGAACGGCCCGTTCATCTTGCAGCGGATCAGCAGAAAGCACTGCTTCTGCCAGTTGTTTTGTTAATTCCATGATCGAGACTCCAATGCCCGAACGGCAAGCTCAGCAAAGAAGGCAGCGGCAGCTGGAAGTGCGTCTTCATTTAATGTAAACGCAGGGTGATGCCATTCCTTCGTACCACTAGTCCCCATCCATACAAAAAATCCTGGAATGCGTTGTTGATAAAGGGCAAAATCTTCTCCGCCCGGTGACTGCTCTGCCTGCACAACATGTAAGTCAAGCGAATCAGCCGTTTCTTCTACCACCTTTGTCAGACGCTCATCATTCATGACAGAAGGCAGATAAGGATGCCATCTCACTTCAGCCTCTGCTCCAAAACCTTCTGCAATCCCGCTGACGATTTGTTTCATCAGCTCTGGAATCATCGCTCTTACTTCAGGCTCAAACGTCCGAACGGTTCCTTCCATCTCGACACGGTCGGGAATCACATTCCATGACGTACCGCCTTGAATGCGTGTGATACTGACAACCGCATGATGCAAGGAGCTGATGCGGCGGCTGACGATTTGCTGAAGGGCACTTGTGATCTGCCCGCTGATGGCAATTGGGTCTACCGTGTGATTTGGAATACCAGCATGACCACCCGTTCCTTTAATATCGATTTCAAACCGGTCCACACTCGCCATCAATGCTTTTTCTCTAATGCCAATCGTGCCGACTGGCAGGTCAGGCTTGTTGTGCATACCGAAAATCGCATCGACTCCATCTAAAACGCCTGCCTCTATAACGTGCTTCGCTCCTTGAGCAACTTCCTCAGCCGGCTGGAACAAAATACGGATCGTTCCTTTAATCTCATGTTTCCGCTCTTTTAATAAAAGAGCCGCACCAAAAATAGAAGCTGTATGGAAATCATGACCGCATGCATGCATTTTCCCCGGTACCTTTGAAGAAAATGGTTCACCAGATGCCTCTTCAATCGGAAGTGCATCAATATCAGCTCTCAGAGCAATCGTCGGTCCCTCATGTTCTCCCTTGATTTCACACACAACACCTGTTTGAAGTGCCGGGATATCAAGCACAGTGATCCCTTCCTCTTCTAACCAGCGGCGCAGTTTCTTTGTCGTTTCATATTCTTCAAACGCCAGCTCTGGATGCTCATGAAGCGCTCGGCGAATGTTGATCAAACGTTTGTTTAAAGCTTCATTTCCTATTGATTTCACTAGACTCTCACCCCTCTAAAGAATAAAAAGCAGCTTATGCTTCTTCAGCCGCTGCTTCTTTTTGGATAAATCGTTTCGTCCGTTCATTCTTTGTTTCATCAAATAACTCAGTTGGCGTCCCCTGCTCGATAATATGACCATCCGCCATGAAAATCACATGGTCTGCCACTTCTCTTGCAAACGCCATTTCATGTGTGACGATGATCATCGTTGTTTCTTGGATCGCAATGGATTTAATGACTTGAAGCACACCTGAAACAAGCTCTGGATCAAGCGCTGACGTTGGTTCATCCAGCAAAATCGCATGTGGATCAACCGCTAACGCGCGGGCAATCCCAATCCGCTGCTGCTGTCCGCCAGATAATGTGACTGGGTAGCTGTCAGCCTTTTGCTCTAACCCTACCTGCTTCAGCAGTTTCATACCGATTTCATTCGCCTGCTGCTTCGTCATTTTTTTCGTTACAAGCAATGATTCTGTAATGTTTTGCAGTGCTGTCTTGTTTTTAAACAAATTATAGTTTTGAAACACCATGGCCGTTTGTTGACGCAGGTGATAGGCTTCTTTACGTGAATATTTGGACGCATCGAGCTTCGCATCGCCAATTTCAATCGTGCCTTCATCAGGTGTTTCTAATAAATTTAAACAGCGCAGCAAGGTGGATTTACCGGAGCCAGAAGGTCCGATAATGGCCACAACCTGCCCTTTTTGTACATCAAGATTAATTCCGTCTAAGACGACAAGGTCGCCGAATGATTTCTTCAAATTGGTGAGCTTGATCATGTCTACACCTCCTTAATTCCGGTAAGGTTTGCTGATTTTTCGTTCAAATAGGTCTTGCAGGAAGCTATAAATGATCGTCAGCACCCAATACACAATCCCTACGGCTAAATAGGTTTCAAAGTATTTATAGTTCGCTGATGCAATCATCTTCCCTTGTGCAAACATTTCTGCCACACCAATCGTAAAGGCAAGAGATGTTTCTTTTAAAAGACCGATAAAGGTATTCCCCGTCGCTGGGATTGCATTTCTGATAGCCTGCGGGAAAATAATTCTAACGTAAGACTGCCACCTTGTCATACCGACAGATAAGCACGCCTCCAGCTGCCCTTCATCCACTGAGTTCAGAGCCGCTCTGAAAATTTCTGCTAAGTATGCTGAGTTTTTAATACTTAATCCGATAATGACCGCTGTTAAAGCATCCATTGAGGTCATCGCAGGGAATAGCTGCGGGAGACCAAAATAAATGAGAAAGAGCTGAACCAAGGTTGGAACCGCTCTGAAGAAAGAAATATACAGCTTGGCAAATTGGTATAAGACAGGTATCCGGTTTTTCGTAATGAGAGCGAATACCACACCAATGATAATGGCAAATACCATGGAGACAATCGCCATGAAGATCGTTATCGGCAAGTATTGAAGCAATGTCGGAAAAACCGTCACCATATACTGCCAATCAATTTTGTTCATGTCTGCTCTTCACCGCCGCTGTCGTTATTTTTTAATAGGCACTGTCACATCGTCTTTGAAATATTTCTCAGACAATTTCTTAAGTGTCCCGTCTTCTCTTAATTCTTTGATGGCTTTGTTAAATTCTTCTCTTAGTTTGTCATGCTTTTTATCTTTCGCAAATGGGTAGCCTACTTCTTCATATACAATTGGGTTGCCTACGATTTTCAGCGGCAGACCTGTTTTTTCAATTTGAGCAAGTAATACACTGCGTCCGTTGACATATGCATCTACACGGCCATTTGCCACTTCATTTAATACGCCGTCTTGCGTTTCATATGTTTTAATCTTGATTTTCTTGTCTGGGTCTTTGCTCTCTAAGTTTTTAGCATGGTTAGAGCCAAGAACCGCCGCCACTGTTTTTCCTTTTAAATCGTCAAGACCTTTGATGTCGTTGTTGTCTTTTTTCACGATGATTTGTGTTCCTGCGTAAGCGTACGTATCTGTAAAGTTAAATGTTTGTTTACGCTCGTCTGTGACTGCAACTTGGTTTGACACTGTATCGAGCTTACCAGATGTCAGCTGTCCCATCAGTCCGCTGAATTCACTCAGCTGCCAGTCTAGTTTGTAGCCAAGCTTTTTCGCAATGGCTTCTGTTACTTCAACATCGAATCCTACAAGCTTGCCATTGTCTTTATAAGCAAACGGATAGCTTTGTCCTGTAGCGCCTACTTTTAACACTTTTTCGTCTTTGCCTTCACTCTGATTGTTGCCGCCGCAAGCTGCTAAAACTGCCAGCATTGCTGCAAATAGAACGACTAGCCACTTTTTGTTTTTCATGTTTGTAAACCCTTCTTCCTCTTATGGTTGTGTGATATCTGATCTTAATTGTTTTTTGAAATAAACCGTGATATGACCTTTGCCTAAATCTTTTTCTCCTGCTCTGACATAGCCTTTACGCTCATACATTTCTATGAGCCATGGATGTTTATCAGCTGTGCCGAGCGACACGTATGGCACTTTCAGTGTATCCCTTAGCACTTCGGTTTCAACCCATTCCAGCAAGGCAGAACCTGTGCCTTTTTTGGCGGCTGGTTCTGAGGCAAACCACCAAATGTGAGGGACGCCGAACGGTCCTGGCTGCTCTCCCCAAGGCATACGGAGTGATAAAGTGGATAGAAGCTCTCCGTTTTCTTCCATCACATAGCAAAGATTTTTTTGTACATTTTTCTGAACGAGAGCGAAATCAGCATGTGCTGCTTGGAATTGGATCCCGAGCTCACGAATTGGCTCGTAGGCTCTTGTTGTCAGTTCAAGCAGCGCCTCTATATCTGCCTCTGTTGCCAGACGAAACGTGTATCCCAACGTTAGTCACCTCATCCTTATGTCGTGTAGCGATTTTTTGGCTCTGTTAATCCGAGATTTTCTCGTAAGGTTTGTCCTGTGTAATCGGTTTTGAATAAGCCTCGTTCCTGAAGGATTGGGACGACGCGGTCTACGAACACATCCAGCCCTTCTGGCAAGAGCGGCGGCATGACATTAAAGCCGTCTGCTGCTTCTTCATGAAGCCATGTTTCCATCACATCTGCCAGCTGATGCGGCGTTCCAATGAAAATATTATGACCGCGTGAGCCGGCAATCGATTGATAAAGCTGGCGAATGGTCAGGTTATCTTTTCTCGCCATATTCATCACGAGATCAAAACGGCTTTTCACCGCATTTGACGTGCTTGGATCAATCTCTGGAAGCGGCCCGTCTAAAGGATACTGAGACAGATCAATCCCGCCTAAGTAATTTTGCAGAATGCTCAGTCCAATCTCAGGAACAATCAGCTCCTGTAATTCTTCATATTTCGCTTGGGCTTCTTCCTCTGTATCAGCAATGATCGGAAAGATACCCGGCATGATACTGACGTCCTCTCTAGCACGGCCAGCAGCCTCTACTTTCCCCTTCAAGCTTTGATAGAATTCCTTCGCTTTATCGAGATCGTTTTGTGCAGTGAAAATGAGCTCTGCTGTTTTTGCTGCAAGCTTTTGGCCATCTTCAGAAGATCCTGCTTGAATGATTACTGGCTGCCCTTGCGGCGTGCGTGATACGTTGAGAGGACCTCTTACTGAGAAGAACTCACCTTTGTGCTGGAGCTCATGAAGCTTACTAGATTCGAAGAATTCTCCCGTTTCCTTGTTTCTGACAAGGGCGTCTTCCTCCCAAGAATCCCAGAGACCTTTGACGACCTCGACGAACTCTTCTGCCCGCTCATATCGTTTATGGTGTGCTAAATGCTCTTCTCCGCTAAAATTTTTCGCTGTTTCTTCAATAGAAGATGTGACCACATTCCATGCCGCTCTTCCGCCTGATAAATGATCAAGGGAGGCAAACTGCCTTGCAATATGGAAAGGCTCACTGTATGTAGTGGATGCTGTTGCTGCTAAACCAATGGTGGAAGTAGACTCAGCAATGGATGAAAGCAGGGTCAGCGGTTCAAATCTCGTTAATACGTTCGGATGAGAGGTTTGATTAATGGATAAACTGTCAGCTAAAAAGAGTAAATCCAGCTTTCCTTCCTCTGCCTTTTTCGCTAATTGTTTAAAATAATCTAGATTCATGGCTGCGTCTGGTACTGCATTCGGATGTCTCCAAGAGGCAACGTGATGTCCAGTTCCTGCGATGAATACGCCTAGCTTGAGCTTCCTTTTCGGCTGTGACACTTGTTCTTCATCCTTTCTATATCCTAAATGTATCAAACCGAAGTCCTTAGAAGATACATTTTTCTGATTGAATTAATCGGTTTTATTAATAAAAAAAGGGCAAATGTTGCGAAAAATGAAAAATAATTATTACTATATGCCCTTTTTACAGGATTGTCAACCGCCTTCTGAACCTCCAAAATAAGGGATTTCAAACGTTCATGACGGTGTATCAATCTCAATATTTCCGATGAGCCTGTCTGTGGTATGTGTCACCAATTGACTACGCTCCAGCATGTTGTGGGCGATGACAGAATGAGTGGAATTTGCGGTGCGGACGGCAATTGCTTTTTGAGGAGATATATTGATGATGTTATTGCGCAGCACACGGGCTGAGGCGGCCTGGTCAATAAAGATCGCCGTCGGCTGTCCGATCGATCGATTTAAATAGAAGCGGTTATCTCCAATTTGTGGCGAACCATTTTTAATATACATCACCACATATAAGGGTGTTTCTTCAAAGGAATTATCTTTAATCTCTAATACCCCCGTCGTACTGCTGTATACAGCATAGTTTTGATAGTCCTTAAAGCGATTCTGCCAAATGAAAGCCTTTGCATTCCCAGTAATACTAATGGTATACGAGGATACAAGCTCTGGATGTCCTTCTTGAATAAAGTGATTGCCGTTAATCCCGACTTCCCCTTCCTGCACCCAGATTCCTCTGCTGAATTCTTTAAATTGATTGTGCTGGATCAGGATATTCGTGCCTCTCACCACGGCCGCATCGATCACTGAGTAGACCGTATTGTTTGAAAAGACGACACTATCCGATTGATAGATACGCAGCGAGGCGCTTCTTTTTCCGGTATTCGTTCCTGATTCAATATGGTTTCCTTCTATTAGAATGCGATTCGCCATATAAACGGACACAGCCGCATCTTCAAAAAGACTGATCTTATTGCCTGTAATGTGAACACTGTCTCCCCTCACATCAATCCCTTTTTCAAACCCCTCAATCATATTGCCAATAATAATCACATTGTTTTCCGTTTGACCAAGTGAGACGCCTAAGCTCGTAATCCCTGCTTTTGTCACACCTCCTCCTACTGCACGAATCAAATTGTTGGCAATGATCGTTTCGGTGGAAAAGCCATAGGAGATACTGCTATCTGTATGATTACCTTCAATGATCACACCATAGCCGTTAAAGTTATAGATGGAGCTTGCAGCACCTCCTCTGACGATGTTGTTGCGAATCTGAATATTCAGAGGCTCCTCCATATTCACGGCATTTTCTCCATAGCCTTCAATATCAATGCCCATTCTTGGCTCGACCCCATTTACTCCTGCTCTTTCCAAGAGACAGTCCTCTACAATGACCCCATCACAGCCTGTAATCGAAATATTGTTGCGTCTCGAATCTGTGACGGTGCAGCCAGAAATATCAATAGATGAAGCAGGCGAATACGGTTCACCCTCTGTCAACAAACCGTGGGGACTGACAATGATGCCGTCTCCCGTACAATTTTTTATTTGGACATAATTGACCTCTACATGGGAGGCACCTTCGATACATATCCCAAAGCCCCATTCATGGGTTCTTCGTTCAGCGGGGAGCGGCTTGTATATATGCTCATGACGATCCCCTTCAATACGCCCGCCTCGGATGGTCACATGCTGAACCTTTCCTATATAAAAGGCTGCATACCCCCATGAATCATTTGGTTTTACCTTTATCACTGCGTCTGACGCCATCTCAATGCATATATGACTTGGCACCCGTATACCTGCACCTCGGAAAGGAAAAAACGAATCACCTCTGTATACCGCATCTATTAAATACGTGCCGCTCGGCAGCCAGACATGGGAATACCCTTGTGCTTTTGTCCATTCTAAACATTCATTAAGCTTAGCTGTACAATCCGTTTTCCCGTCAGCAATTACGCCAAAATCTAGTACATTGACAACAGGTTTTTTTAGATCAGCTTCATTCAATTCCCCCAACTTAAATCACTCCTTTTCACACATGTCCTCTCGTCATCCTATGCATGTGGTAAAGGTTTGCTTGTACATTGTTTAAAATTTTAAATAAATTCTTTTGGAATAACTTTCCGATAATTTTCACTTTGAAGAATTTTTCGATTTTTTGAGTCTTTACGCCTATTGAACTAACATTTTCCTGTTTTAGAATAGTTTTATATTGACACAAGAACTATACAAGAATATCATTTTTCTCATATCTCTTTTTTTAAGAAAGGATCTATGCCATGTCTACAATTGACCACGATAAAATTGTTAAAAGTGTTCCTCAAAAAGGGTTTTTTGGACATCCTAAAGGACTTTACACACTGTTTTTCACTGAATTTTGGGAGCGTTTCTCCTATTACGGCATGCGTGCACTGCTTATTTATTATATGTACACAGAGGTGACAAAAGGCGGTCTAGGCTTTGACCAGACGACAGCCAATTCGATCATGTCTGTCTACGGTGCACTTGTTTATATGTCAGGCGTTATTGGCGGATGGCTCGCCGACCGGGTATTTGGATCATCCAGTACGGTCTTTTATGGCGGAGTTTTCATTATGCTTGGCCACGTGATTTTGGCTTTGCCAAGCGGAGCAACAGCGCTCTTTATTAGTATGGGACTGATTATTATCGGGACAGGTCTTCTCAAGCCAAACGTTTCAAACATTGTTGGCGACCTGTATACAAAAACAGACCCACGCAGGGACTCAGGCTTTAGTATTTTCTACATGGGAATCAACATGGGTGGCTTTATCTCCCCATTAATTGTCGGAACACTCGGTCAAAAAGTGAATTTCCACCTCGGGTTCTCACTCGCTGCCGTTGGAATGCTTGTTGGACTCATTACATTTGTCATCACAAAAAAACCGAACCTTGGTCTTGCCGGTACTTATGTGACAAATCCGTTATCAGCTTCCGAACGTAAGAACTTCAAAATTTACGGATCATTGGTTGTGATTTTGCTCGCGGTTTTTGCTGTCATTGGCATTCAAACAGGCGCACTCACAATTAATCTATTCACTTGGTTTGTCAGTGCCCTTGGTGTACTCATTCCGATTGTTTATTTCATTATCATGTATTTCAGTAAAAAGACGAGCGCAGTGGAGCAATCCAGGGTCCTCGCTTATATTCCATTGTTCCTTGCTGCTGTGATGTTTTGGGCGATTCAAGAACAGGGCTCAAACATTTTAGCGACATATGCAGATCAACGAACAAACTTGAATTTCCTTGGGATGACATTAGCCTCTTCGTGGTTCCAATCATTGAACCCAATCTTTATTGTGCTGCTGTCTCCAGTGTTTGCTTGGTTATGGGTCAGACTCGGGAAGAAACAGCCGTCTACCCCGATTAAGTTCTCACTCGGTCTTTTGTTTGCAGGGTTATCCTTCATCATCATGATCATTCCTGCATACATGTCAGGCCCGAACACACTTGTGAGCCCATTATGGCTCGTTCTGAGCTTCTTCCTCGTCGTGATCGGAGAGCTCTGCTTATCACCAGTTGGATTGTCAGCGACAACAAAGCTGGCACCTGCTGCCTTCTCAGCGCAAACGATGAGCCTTTGGTTCCTTTCAAATGCGATGGCACAGGCGATCAATGCGCAAGTAGTCAAACTGTTTGATAAAGTGCCAGAAACCGTCTATTTCGGTATCATCGGATTCCTTGCCATCGTTTTATGCGGTGTGATGCTATTACTTACACCAGTGATTAAGAAAGCGATGAAAGGCGTTCATTAAATCAAAAAAGAAGCCTCCCGATTAGGTTGGCTTCTTTTTTGATGGTTTAAAACCGAATCTCGTCATCTCCATGGATTTGCAGCTTCAGCGGCTCGCTTTGTGCCTGATGCTTTTTCACATAGCGGTGATAGACAACATACCCAATGATCATGAGCGGTACGCCGACATATAGCCCGATGCGCTGCTCTTGATCAAAGGCAAGGCTGACTAACACGATGGTGTTCAGTGTGATCGCAATGATCGGCAGCACTGGATAGAGAGGGGTTTTAAATTTTAAGTTTTCCAGCTTTCCGCCTGCTTTCAAATATTTTCTACGGAAAAGAAGCTGTGATAATGTAATCGTGATCCAGCCTGTCTGTGCACTCATGCCGGCAATGGACACGATCCAAGCAAATACCGTTTTCTCTGCAAAGAACCCGGATAACAGCGAAATTCCTGTAAACAGGAAGGTGAGCAGTAAGGCATTCATCGGAATACCGCGCTGATTGACGCGTCTAAATGCTTTTCCTGCCATTCCTTCTTTCGATAAGGAATACAGCATTCTCGTCGATGCATACAAGCCAGAGTTCGCAACAGATAATAAAGCAATGATAATGACAAAGTTCATGATGTCTGCCGCAAAAGGAATGCCCGTTCTCTCAAACACAGTAACAAATGGGCTTTGCAGCACACTGGCTTCCTTCCATGGCACCATACCCGCTAAAACGAAAATAGATAAGACGAAAAAGACAAGTGTACGCCATACGGTTTGATGGATCGAACGGGGAACGGTTTTCTCAGGGTTTTCACTTTCTCCTGCCGCAATCCCGATCAGCTCTGTTCCTTGAAACGAAAAATTCACCGTGATCATCGTGACCACAACGGCAAGCAGTCCATTTGGAAACAGCCCGTCATTCACAAAATGGCTGAAGTAAGGGGCGGGTTCACCGCTCGTTGTATCAATAAACCCAAACATCGCCGCTCCGCCTACGCCAATAAAGAGTAAAATCGCAATAATCTTAATGGTGGAAAAGAAAAACTCCGACTCCCCGAACGCTTTCGCCGACCGGGCATTTAATAAGAAAAGACAGAGTCCGAATATGAGACACCAAATCCACACATCCACTTGCGGGAGCCAGCGCCTCATCAGCTGTCCTGCCGATAAGAACTCAAGGGCGACCGTTGCTGCCCAGCCGAGCCAATAAATCCAGCCAACAGCAAAACCCGCTGCCGGGCTGACAAATTTCGTCGCATACGTATGAAACGACCCCGACACAGGAAGTGCAACAGACAGCTCCCCAAGACACAGCATGGTTAAATACATGATCAATCCGCCCACAATATATGAAAGAACGGCTCCGACCGGCCCTGCTTGTCCAATCGTATAGCCCGTTCCTAAGAAAAAGCCTGTCCCAATGACACCGCCAAGTGAAATCATAAATAAATGGCGGGAGGTCATCGCCCTTTTCAATTGTTCAGGCTGATTTTGTCCAACATCCACAATGATGCCCTCCTTCTTCTAAGATGCTCTTTTATCAAATCATGTCTCCATGTGATTCATTCCATTTTCAAAACAACCTATTAATTATACATCTTTTATAATAAATATGCTTCCATCTATGGTCACTGTCTCAAAGTCTTTATTTTAGTAATGTTCGCACAACTATGTGGTGGATGTCATTTGATAGGATGCCATATATCTAAAATATTGCACAAAAAAACCAGCATGAAACTTTATCGTTGCACACTGGTTTCGTTTCATTCTTTTCGAGTCTCATTTTAGACAGTTCTTATGATCACTTTAGTCACAAGTCATTCTGCTTTTAACAAACACACTTTGATAAATTCATCTATTTTCTGAAAGCAGCGCTTTTTAGATTCAGCGTGAAAGGCCGCAGAATATGGATTGGCGAACCCATGCTCACCCTCTACTATTGTCACGCAAAGCTTTTCCTTTTTCTCCAAAACACTCGCAATCTCCTTGGGATGAAAGGATGCTTCGATCTCCGGGAAAAATAACAGCGTTTTGCAGGCAGGCACAAGATCGACGTCATCTCTGATCCTCGAACCATAAAATCCAATGATTCCGGTAAACAGCTGATCATTTTGGCTGCATCGCCAGGCAATTGTTGCCCCCACACTAAAACCTAGCAGAAATATATCTATCGCGGCATTCTTCGTTTTTAGCTCTTTTGCCAGATTCAGCACACTCTTTACCGGCTCATCAAAACCAACTTTATTCATAAAGTAGCCGTAAGCCTCATTTTCACTGACATAAGGGAAGTACTTAGCCTGTCCCAATAAATGAGGACAATAAACCTCAAAACCAGCTTTGTCGAAATAATGGATCATACTCTTCATATGATCATTTATTCCGTATATTTCGTGTATTAAGATCATGACAGGTTTTTGTTTCGATGTATGCAAATGTTCACACTTCCCTTTTGTTACTTAGAAGTCAATTGAATCGATTGGAAAATTTCGTTGTGATGATCATAGCATATTTTACCATTAAATCATCTATCTAACGTTCACACCAATCAAACCATCTTAATCAACATTTGAACTTGCGTTTTGTTTTATTCACCTTTTAACTTGGGTATAGTTCTATCGTTTGTCCGTTCGACCGTTTGAGGGCATAAAGTTGGTGAGATTCGCTCAAGCTAGTTTCAAATGCTTTACTTTTAGGTTGCTTCTCTGTAAGATCATATGTTGTAAATACCAACAAGAAAAGTGGGGAATAAAATGAGAAAAATGTTCTTTGCCATTATTTTAGGCGTTTGTGTTGCATTGATCACTGCATGTGGATCTGGTGCAAGCGACAACGCGAATAAACAATCTGGGTCTAAGGAATCAGGCGACCTTTGGAAATCCATTCAGGATAAAGGTGTATTAACCATCGGAACAGAGGGAACTTATGCTCCTTTCACCTTCCATGACAAAAAGACAGATAAATTAACTGGCTATGATGTAGAAGTCATCACAGAAGTAGCAAAACGCCTTGACTTAAAACCTGAATTCAAAGAAACACAATGGGACAGTATGTTTGCTGGACTGAATGCAAAACGTTTTGACGTGGTAGCGAACCAAGTTGGGAAAACTGGACGTGAAAACCAATATGATTTCTCTGATAAATACACGACATCTCAAGCTATTGTTGTGACAAAATCAGATAACAACGACATCAAGAAACTATCTGATGTCAAAGGCAAAAAAGCAGCACAATCGTTAACAAGTAACTACAATAAACTAGCAACAGATGCTGGCGCTAAGATTGAAGGCGTTGAAGGTCTTGCACAATCTATTCAATTGATTCAGCAAGGACGTGCTGATCTAACGTTCAATGACAAATTGGCTGTATTGAATTACTTGAAAACAAGCGGTAACAAAAACCTAAAAGTTGCATTTGAAACAGGAGATCCTCAAGAAACGTATTTCGCATTCAGAAAAGGCAGCGGCGAAGTCGTTGACAAAGTGAATGGCGCATTAAAAGAAATGAAGAAAGACGGTACACTTGCTAAGATTTCTAAGAAATGGTTTGGTGAAGATGTTACAAAATAATATCCTAGGAGTCGTCATTCCTTGGGATCTTCTTCAGCAATCTTTTTGGCCAATGGTGATGCAGGGGATTTATTATACAATTCCCCTCGCCATCATTGCCTTTATTATTGGTATTTTTATCGCGCTTGTGACAGCTCTTGCTAGAATGTCTAAAATGAAACCCCTCAGATGGATCTTCTCCATCTATGTGTCGGCCGTTCGCGGAACGCCGCTTTTTGTGCAATTGTTTATTATTTTCTATTTCTTTCCGACATTTAATATCACACTGGATCCATATCCAAGTGCCATTATTGCTTTTTCATTAAACGTAGGTGCGTATGCGTCGGAAATTATCCGTGCATCCGTCCTTTCTGTTCCAAAAGGACAATGGGAAGCTGGTTATTCAATTGGAATGACGCATCGCAAAACGCTCGTCCGCGTGATTTTACCGCAGGCTGTGCGTGTATCAATTCCGCCATTGTCTAATTCATTCATTAGTTTGGTGAAGGATACATCCCTTGCCTCCCAAATTCTCGTGGCAGAGATGTTCCGTAAATCTCAGGAAATTGCTGCGGCGAACTTGGATCAAATATTGTTCATTTATATGGAAGCAGCCCTGATCTATTGGGTATTCTGCTTCATTCTATCGCTCGTTCAGCATCAAATTGAAAAACGACTTGATCGATATGTCGCAAGGTAAGGAGGGAACGACATGCTAACAGTCAAAGGCTTAAAGAAATCCTTTGGGGAAAATGAGATTTTAAAGTCGATTGATTTTTCGATCAACAAAGGGCAGGTTGTGGCGATTCTTGGTCCATCTGGTTCAGGGAAAACAACGATGCTTCGCTGTTTAAATGCACTTGAAATACCAAATGGCGGCTCCTTTACCTTCGATGATTTCTCGATCGATTTTTCGAAAAAAAATAAATCAGCTGATCTGCTGAAGCTTCGCCGGAAATCAGGAATGGTGTTTCAAGATTATCACCTGTTTCCTCACCGCACAGTGCTTGAAAATGTGATGGAAGGTCCTGTTCAGGTGCAGCGCCGTCCAAAGGAAGTGGTTCGAAAAGAAGCCATTCAGCTCTTGCAAAAGGTCGGTCTTGAAGATAAAAAAGACCTGTATCCATTCCAGCTGTCAGGCGGTCAAAAGCAGCGTGTCGGGATTGCCCGTGCACTTGCCATTCAGCCAGAGCTTATGCTTTTTGATGAACCTACCTCTGCGCTTGACCCTGAGCTTGTCGGGGAAGTCTTAAAGGTCATGAAGGATCTAGCGAAGGAAGGCTGGACCATGGCAGTTGTCACACATGAAATCAAGTTTGCTCAGGAAGTAGCAGACGAAGTGATTTTTATTGATGGCGGCGTCATCGTCGAACAAGGTCCTCCAGAAGAAATCTTCAAACGACCAAAGGAAGAACGAACAAAACAATTCTTAAACCGGATTTTGAATCCAGTATGATGAAAAAAGGCTGTTCTCACGTGGTGAGGACAGCCTTTTTTTATATCTCTTTTTGAAGGCGAAGTGCCAGTAAGTCTTGAAGGAGCAGTCTCGCTCCCTCTGGACTGATGACCACCCCGCCGGATAGCACTTTGTTGGAGTTTGTCACTTCCCCTGTGACGATACAGGGTTTGTCCTGCCAATATGGCTTTATGACAATTTGGTCTTCTTCTCGATAAATTTCCATAAAATCGCGCGGATGAATTTTCAACCGTTTTCTTATATCTGTCGGCAGAACAATTCTTCCGACGTTATCTATATATCTTACATAGCCTTGATTTAACAAATTGACCCCCTCCTGCATCTCTAGATATAAGCAATTCCCTCTTTATCAAGGAATAAAGCGCTTCAATCGGTTATGGAAAGGATAAGTTGCAGTCTGATCCAGTGCTAAACACGCTTCCCATATATGATATACCTATTTGGTGCAGGACCAATGAAAGAAAAAGGATAACATGTGGTGAGAACAAGTTCTTCCTTTTCCTGTTGAAGTGTAATAATACTTTGATCATCTTTTTTCACAATCTTTGTTTTCTCAATTTCATAGGTAAATTGACCGTATGAAAGCTCAATGACGAGTTGATCCCCTTTCACTAGTTCTCCTGTTCGTCTAAACACAGTATCACGATGCCCAGATAAAACGATTTGTCCTTGTTCATTAGGTAAATAGCTCTCGTGGTAATGACCAACACCCTTTGCCAAATCCTCCGCATCCGTTCCTTCTACAATTGGTAACTCAGCATTTAACTTTGGAATGTGCAAGAGCCCAATGATTTCACCAGCCTTTGGCACAAAAGGGGAATCCGTCGCCCCCTTTTGCTGGATGGCTGCTTGCGCAGACTGGAAAGATTGATCTACTTGCCTTTGCCCATCAACGATCGTCATATATCCTATCATCACAAGACAAATACCTGCTGTGATCAGTGTCGCCGAGATGATTTTTTGAACCATGGACGATTACCCGTTTCTTTTTCTTCTTTTCCATACAATAAGGGCCGCACCTATTAATACGAGTGCAAATCCGACTAGTAAAATGTTGTACATCGCTGTTGCAGTGTTCGGAAGATGATGACCAGGTGTATCTGGTTCTGAATGAGAAGGCTGTTCTGGATTCCCTGGCACCTCTGGCACATGCGGCGGTTCTACCGTTGTTGAGTTTTCAGGTTTGTCTGGTTCATCCACATTCTCACCCTTCACAACTGCGATATTTTGAATGGTTTTACCTTCAGATCCTTTAGCAACTTTCGCTTCAAACGTCACTGTATGCCAGTCCGTATCTTTGATATCACCAAACTGACCGGTTACTGTGCCTTTTGTGTAGTCTCCGTTGTCGTCATCTTTTGCATCTGTGACAGCTTGATCATCTACTTTTAATGATCCTTCGACATATTCAAGACCTTCTGGCAGTTGATCGACAATGACTAGATCTTTGACGATGCTGTCTTCTACACTATTTTTTGTTTTGATGGTGTAAAGAAGGGTGTCGCCTACTTGGACTTGTTTTTCATTTGTATTGCCCTCTGCTTTTTGAGCAATCTCAGATGTTTTTTCTGATTCAAGTTTTGGATCTCTTGGATCAATGTTTGTTTCGGTTGTCGGCTCATCTGGCGGTGTGTTTTCGCCTGTTACTTTCGCTGTGTTTTGAATACTCTTATCCGCTTGACCTTTAGCGATCTTCGCTTCAAAAGTAATCGTATGCCAGTCCGTATCTTTGATATCACCAAACTGACCGGTTACTGTGCCTTTTGTGTAGTCTCCGTTGTCGTCATCTTTTGCATCTGTGACAGCTTGATCATCTACTTTTATTGAACCTTCGACGTATTCAAGACCTTCTGGCAGTTGATCGACAATGACTAAATTTTTGACGATGCTGTCTTCTACACTATTTTTTGTTTTGATAGTGTAAAGAAGGGTGTCGCCTACTTGGACTTGTTTTTCATTTGTATTGCCCTCTGCTTTTTGAGCAATCTCAGATGTTTTTTCTGATTCAAGTTTTGGATCTCTTGGATCAATGTTTGTTTCGGTTGTCGGCTCATCTGGCGGTGTGTTTTCGCCTGTTACTTTCGCTGTGTTTTGAATACTCTTATCCGCTTGACCTTTAGCGATCTTCGCTTCAAAAGTAATCGTATGCCAGTCCGTATCTTTGATATCGCCAAATTGACCGGTTACTGTGCCTTTTGTGTAGTCTCCGTTGTCGTCATCTTTTGCATCTGTGACAGCTTGATCATCTACTTTTAATGATCCTTCGACATATTCAAGACCTTCTGGCAGTTGATCGACAATGACTAAATTTTTGACGATGCTGTCTTCTACACTATTTTTTGTTTTGATGGTGTAAAGAAGGGTATCGCCTACCTGTGGTGTCTTTTTATCTGTGTTACCTTCTGCTTTTTTCTGAATGCTCGCTGCCTTTTCTGATGTTAGTTTTGGCTCACGAGGGTAAATTTCTGTTTTTGTTGTTGGCTCATCTGGCGGTGTGTTTTCACCTGTTACTTCAGCTGTATTTTGAATGTCTTGACCAGCCTGTCCCTTTTCAACTGTCACTTCAAACGTCACAGTGTGCCAGTCCGTGTCCTTCACATCGCCAAAATAACCCGTGACCTTTCCATCTGTGTAGTCACCGTTATCGTCATCTTTCACATCTGTGACGGATTCTCCATCAATCTCAAGAGAACCAGCGACATACTCCAGCCCTTTTGGTAATTGATCTGAGATCACTAGATTTTCAACAAGACTGTCTTCTATCGTGTTCTTTGTTTTAATCGTATAAAGAAGGGTGTCCCCTACTTCTGGGTGCTTCTCATCTGTGTTACCTTCTGCTTTTTTCTGTAAGACCGCTGATTTTTCTGATTCAAGCTTTGGATCACGCGGATAAATTTCTATTTCTGTTGTTGGTTTGTCTGGCGGCGTGTTTTCGCCTGTGACACTCGCTGTATTTTGAATGTCTTTACCAGACTGTCCTTTTTCAATCGTGACCTCAAACGTCACGGTATGCCAATCGATATCCTTAATGTCACCGAATTGTCCTGAAATGGTTCTGTTTGTGACATCACCATTGTCTTGATCTTGCTCATCTGTCACCGCTTGTCCATCTACCTTAAGTGAATTCGGCACATATGCTAATCCTTCTGGCAGTTCATCCGAAATCACTAAGTTTTCAACGAGACTGTCTTCTATCGTATTTTTTGTTTTAATTGTATAAAGAAGGGTGTCACCGACCTCTGGATGCTTCTCATCTGTATTACCATCTGCTTTTTTCTGCAAGACGGCTGATTTTTCAGAAGTCAGCTTCGGGTCACGAGGATAGATTTCTATATTCGTTGTCGGCTTGTCTGGCGGTGTGTTGCCGGTTGTGACATTGGCTGTATTTTGAATGTCTTTGCCTGCCTGACCTTTTTCAACTATGACTTCAAACGTCAAGGTATGCCATTTCACATCTTTCACTTCACCGAACGTTCCAGTGACAGTTCCATCTGTCATATCACCGTTGTCGTCATCTTTTACATCTGTGACTGGATTTCCATCTACTTGAAGTGAATTTGGTACATAAGATAATCCTTGAGGTAACTTGTCAGAAATCACAAGATCTTCAATCACGCTATCTTCAATAGCGTTACGGGCTTGAATGGTATACAGTAATGTGTCGCCTACTTCTGGATGTTTCTCATCTGTATTACCTTCTGCTTTTTTCTGTAAGACCGCTGATTTTTCTGATTCAAGCTTTGGATCACGCGGATAAATTTCTATTTCTGTTGTTGGTTTGTCTGGTGGTGTATTATCCCCTTCGACATTCGCTGTATTTTGAATATCCTTGCCAGCTTGACCTTTTGCTACTTTCGCTTCAAATGTCACGGTGTGCCAATCAGTGTCTTTCACATCACCTATTTGACCTGTAACAGTGCCGTTTGTATAATCACCTTTGTCTTGATCTTTGGCATCAGTTACGCTTGTACCGTCTACCTTAAGAGATCCAGAAACATAGGTTAAACCACTCGGAAGATTATCTGATATGGTCAGATTCTTAAGAACGCCGTATTGCACCGTATTTTTTGCTCTAATTGTATAAAGCAAAGTGTCGCCTACTTCTGGATTCTTTTCATCTGTGTTGCCTTCTGCTTTTTTCTGTAAAGCAACCGATTTTTCTGATTCAAGGTTAGGAGGATATGGATCGAATTCAGGCTTTACCCTTGAAGCTAAGTCGTAAGATAATGAATCACCTGCAGTGCCCATATATGTTGTACTTAATGTTTTCGCATCAAGTGTAAAAAGAGTAGAATGACCAATAGAGTCATCTTTTCCTGATTGTAATAGCATTTGTCCATTTGGCAAAAAGCTAATTCCTCGTACTCCTCCCTCAATAGGTTTACCATCTGCATTTGTGATTGGAATCACTCGAATGACTTCAGCTGTTTCAGGATTCATTTGCGCAATGGACCCACTGGTATTAGATGCGAACCAAAGATAGCCATCCTTATCGACGACAAGGTCTCCGCCAATGTCTCCGCTAATGCCAGGGCCAACGTCATAACCGACAATTTTCTTGGCCGTTTTTTGACCAGTTGCTAAGTCGTACGTTGCAAGGTAGGGTTCTCCACCAACCACATACGAATGAATATATTTACCGTTATAAACAACGGCATTAGGCGCTCTTCCGCCTAAAACACCTACACGCTCTGCTTGTCCAGTGGTCGCATTTATTTTATAAAGAACTGGCTCTCCACTTGCTGTCGTAGTTGCATACACAGTGTTTTCTTGATCATTCACAGCAACACCGTTCACTACAGTCGAATTAATTCCCTTCACCTGTACACTAGCCTTTACGTTTGTTGGATTTTGCCCATCAAGCTGATAAAGAACTAGCTTCCCATTTCCAATCATGTAGGAATCTGCGTTATTGACAACCACCGTCCCAGCGGCTTTCGTAACAGGTGGTGAGACGGTTAATAAATTTCCAGCAATCAGCACCAATATAAGAAATAATTGACTCGTTCTTTTAAATATGTTCATTTTTTGACATCCCCTTTTACTTGCTTTAAATCATAATGGTATGTACCAGTTCACCTCCCACACTTTGGTAAAGAATATCAATAAAATTTCAAAAGCCTCAACAGGACTAAATAACTATTTTCGACAAAAATAGACATTTCGAACTACATATCTCCAAATGAGTGATTTACTTATGTTCTTCCAATAAAATAACCTTTTTTCATCTCATATTTCCTCATCTATCTATCTTCTCAAACAGGTCTTATGATGTGTATTACATACAATCCTTTCTATTAAAAGATAAATAATCTTTAATTGGATAATGATGATTTTTTGTCAGCACATATTGGTTTTTTTTCTTTTTCTCTCAAAAAAAGGGAATGATTGGATCGCTTTGTCAAAAAAAACAATCCAAAAGTCTTGCTGCTTGTTTTGATGTTTTGACCTTTACGATTCGAAAAAATTCTTTTCTTAAGTAAGCGATTACAATTGAGCAAAGCCATTTAAAGGGGTGTGAGAGTATGTTACGATGGAAATCGAGTGTTTAAGAAAGAAGGGAATGCTTTTGAAGCGGGAACATCTTTTACGATGGTTTTTTTATTTTGTTGGGTTGATCGTACTAGCTTTTGGACTATCGCTGACAGTGAAAGGGAAGATCCTTGGGATTGGTCCTTGGGACGCTTTCCACTACGGACTGTTTCAGCATTTTGGACTCACAATTGGACAATGGTCCATTATTATTGGTGCACTCATTGTGACACTGACTTCTGTTTTTACGAAATCATTTCCAAAGATCGGCGCTTTACTGAATATGGTGCTGATTGGCGTGTTTATTGATTTCTTTAATGTGATATTACCTGCGCCACATGGGTATTTACCGGCTTTATATGTATTTATTACGGGTGTTGTAGTTTCTGGATATGGCGTTGGCATTTATGTTTCAGCCAATCTTGGCGCTGGGCCACGGGATTCATTAATGCTTCTCATCTCAGCGAAAACAGGGCTGAACGTTCAGTGGGTTCGAAATGGCATTGAGTTAACAGTGCTTTTGTTTGCATGGATGCTCGGTGGACCGATCGGCATTGGAACGATTTTGACTGCTATCTTCACAGGTCTTGTCCTTCGTTTTTCCTTGCCGCAATCGACACGGCTCCTGCAGCTGCTCATTACAAAAACAGCAGAGAAACCTGTTCAAACCCTTACAAGATGAAAGTAAGCCATTCTTATCATAGAATGGCTTTTCTTGTGTTAAAATTAATAAACAGAATATTCACACATAGGAGTTGGAGACCTCATGCAGCTTTTCCACTATCATTACTGGACACCATTTGTTGAAGAGACAGAACAAACGTATCGTTCGCTGGGCTTTGAGGTAAAAGGACGTTTCACAAAGGATGATTCCTTTCATCCCCCGTTCACATGGGATGATTTTAGAGATAAGCAGCCGACCTTTCGAATCATCGAAATGAGAAAAGGTCAGATTAATATCACATTCGGATATAGTAAAAAAGTCTTGTTTGATCACATCGGCTTTCTTGTCTCAGACGAAGAATATGATCAATTGCTTGCACAAGCAAAAGAACTAAACTGGCCAATCCAAGCTGGGGAACGGAGAACGTTTCTTTCGACACCTCTTCGTTTAAGGCTTGAATTACAGCGCCGTACAGATGTCATCGAAAAGGGAAACGATGCGCTGCATGCTCTGACAATTGCTGTTCCTGATTTGTCACAGACACCTAAAGTTGATCAGCTGCTATCTTCAATGAAGCAGACCATTCACTGGCAAAAAGGAGAACGGCTTTCCCTGCTTAACGCGGTCATGACAGATGATGATGGAGTTGATACAACTGATCCGAATGGTGTTCACATCGTGAATCAGACGTAAAAGCAGCGAGGCTCGCTGCCTTTTTACTTTAATGGACGAATGGGGATCCAGATGAGCGTCATATGATCTGGCGAATGAATATCTCCAGCTACGGGATACGTCTCCATTTCCATTCCGCCAGCGTGTTCATACCCTGAGGCAGGGAACCATTCTGTAAAAATACGTGCCCATGTTGAATGAACAGCCGTTTCGACCGGTCCCTTTGCCTGAAACACAGCCCATGTGTTTGCTGGAATCTGTTCAACTGTCATCGCTGGGTCTGGTTCTTCCATGCCTTGCTCAATTCCAATGATATAATCAAAGGTTTCAAGCGTTTCATTAAAGTGGGCACATACACCGACATACCCAAGTTCCCCTGCAAGATGAGCCAATGAGTCCGTCCAACCTTCTCTGTTGACACGTTCCCAAAAGGCTGGGATGTCTTGTGTGTTTTGGCCTTGTTTTGTTGTTGTCTTGAGCCTTCTGCCCATGATAGAAAATGAGTCTTTTTCTACAATTCGATAATGCATCGGTTCCACTCCTTTTATTTGAAGTTCAAAGGAGAGACGGGGATATGCTTTCACGGAATACTGGCTTGTTTTGATTGCTGCTGGTGTGTATCCATGATGTCGTTTGAATGCTTTCGTAAACGACTCTGGGGTTTCATAGCCGTATTTAACCGCTACATCAATGACTTTCACTTGCTTGGTCATGAGCTCTTCCGCAGCAAGGGTGAATCGCCTTTTTCGAATATATTCTGCGACAGAAATTCCCGTCAGCATATGAAACAAGCGCTGATAATGAAATTTAGACATGCAGGCGGCCTCTGCCACTTCTTCGATGAGCAAAGGCTGATCGAGCCTCTCCTCTATATAATTAATACTATCCATCATCAAGTGAATCATATCTGTCTCTCCTTCCTTCTTCACTATATCGAGATCATCCCGCTCCTTCCTGTCATTTTGTGCTTTTATTGAACAGGGGTCTCTTTCCCTTTTACGCGGCACTCTCCAATGGTACAATCAATGTAAAAAATTAGAGGTTCGTTATGAAGATATTTGCTATCCAATTACAACACTTAGATGAAATTGATGCACGACAACAAATAGAGCGTCTGAAACCCTTTGTGTCATCTGAAAAGCGAGCTGCCGCTGAACGCTTTCGTTTTTTGATCGATGCAAGAAGAACCTTGTTAGGTGAGGTGCTGGTTCGTCAAACGATCCATGATATGTACGATCTGCCTATGGATCAGATCGTTTTTGAAACTGAGGGCAATGGCAAGCCTGTTGTCCGGCATCTTCCTTCTTTTCATTTTAATCTTTCTCATTCTGGCAATTGGGTCGTTTGTGCAGTAGATGATGCACCTGTTGGGATTGATATTGAGGAAATCAAACCAATTGATTTGGCGATTGCCAAACGATTTTTTTCAGCGGATGAGTATCAGGATTTACTCTCACAGCCGGCAGAACGGCAGGAAGCCTATTTCTTTCATCTATGGTCAATGAAGGAGGCCTTTATCAAGCTGACTGGAAAAGGCTTATCCTATGGGCTTTCGTCCTTTACAGCCCGTCTGTCAGAGGATGGACAGGCTGAGTTAACATTACCTGATCATGAAGCGCCTTGCTTTGTTCAAACATATTCACTTGACCCTGCCTACCAAATGGCGGTATGCACACGAAAGTATGCTGCGGCTGAAAGCGTTGAGAGACTCACTTGCAGCGATGTGCTGTCCCGCCTTTAATAACGCGTGCTTTGCTGAAATACCGTCTTTAATAGATCGACTCCGCGTGTGATCTGCTCTTCTTTCACCTGCCAGATGTTCAGCTGAAGAATGGGTTCCTTTTGATAGGCCGACAGGTAATAACGGTCAATTGGCTGAATGGAAACAGATGCCTTTTTCAGCTGCTGAATGAGCTGGTTCATGGGAATCGACCGGTCGACACGTACATGTGTATGGGTAGCCGGCTCCTGTTCTCCCAGCTGATAAGTGCTCTGATCATTTTTTAAACTTGCTACGAGCTGCTTGGAGCGGTTTCGATAGGTCTCCCGCATTCTGTCTCTATGCCTCTCAAACATCCCGCTTTTTAAATATATTTCTAAGGCTGCCTGGGACAGCATCGAGCTGTCGATATCAATCAGTCGTTTGTGTTCGCTAAAAGGTCTAATCAGTTCTTCAGGTAAGACGACCGCTCCTGTTCGAAGCCCCGGAAAAATGATTTTCGAAAAGCTTTTCAAATAAATGACCTTTCCTGCCTGATCATATGAATAGATCGGGTCTCTTTTTGTATCGAATTCTAAATCTGCTATATAATCATCCTCAACAATGTAGACATCATATTTCTCGGCAAGGGATGCAATCGCTCTTTTTTCTCGCTTTGATAAACTCGTTCCAAGCGGGTTTTGAAATCTTGGCATCGTATAGAAAAAACGAATCTCCTCTTCTCGAAAGATGCGCTCTAATTCGATAAGATCAATCCCTTTTTCCGTCCGCTGAATTCCGCGCACAGGTAATTGATTCTTCTCTAAATATTGGAGATATAAGTGATAACCCGGCTGTTCGACTAGAATGGTTTGTCTTCCATTCGGAAAAGGGATGGTGCTTAAAATGGATAAAGCGAGCTGAATACCAGAAGTCATGACGATCTGTTCTGGATGAGCAAACACTTGATAATCCATTAATCGCTTTGAGATGACTGGCAGCAGTGATGGTAAACCGTTGGCTGTGCCGTAAATAAATAAGTCATTTTGATACAAATCGATCGCTTGGTTGATGCAGTGCTGGAAATCGACATATGGAAACACAACGGGATCAGGTGCAGATGAAGCAAAATCAATCCATGCGCCGTCCTGCTTGCCTGCTGGCTGCTTCGTTTTCACAACATAATAGCCGCTTCTTTCTACAGAATACAGCAAGTGTTCACGCTCCAATGTATCAAGCGCCTTGATGACAGTGCTTTTACTCACTGCATATTGAGCCGCTAAGTGGCGAATGGATGGAATTTTCATCCCAGCACTGTACTCACCAGAATCCATTTTTCTTTTTAAACTCAAGACAAGCTGATCATATTTCCTCACACCTTTTCCCTCCTTGTACCGGTACAGATATCATGTTCTCTTATTGTACACGTTAGATGATCCGATTACGATAGAAGAACAGAACCGGTCAATTCATTTGAAGCATGCATGCTCATGTAAGGAGTCACGTTATGAATATGTCAAAACAAAAAGCGTATGCTGCCGCGATCGCATACGCCTCTATCATTGGCTTTTCCTTTTTGTTTGTCAAAATAGCATTAGAATCAGCAAACCCAATAGATTTATTGGCACACCGCTTTACCATTTCTTTTGCAGCCGCTCTATTGCTGTACCCGTTTCTACGAAAAAAGTATCGCATATCCATTCAATGGCGTGATCTTATTTATATCGTACCGTTTTCCTTGCTTTATCCTGTTTTGTTCTTTGCTTTTCAAGTGTGGGGATTGATGTATACATCTTCTTCAGAGGCTGGCATCATTCAAGCGACGATTCCCATTCTGACGATGCTGCTGGCAGCCTGGTTTTTAAAGGAACGTGCGACATGGATACAAGTGCTGTTTACCTTTCTTTCTGTGTGCGGGGTGATGCTTCTCTTTGTCATGAAGGGAATTGATGTCAAGCATTCTCACTTCATCGGCTATTTGCTGATTTTACTTTCAGCCTTGTCATCCAGTGCATATAGTGTGTTTGCCAGAGTGATTACAAAACGCTTCCATGTGATCGAACTCACCTTTGTGATGACCTTCTTTGGCTTTGTCTTTTTCAATGCCGCCGCGCTTATCCGGCATTCGATCAATGGCACATTGCCGGAGTTTTTCAGTCCATTTACAGAAGCATCCTTTGTATGGTCGATGCTCTTTTTAGGCATTCTTTCATCGCTTCTCACGGCGTATTTATCAAACTATGCACTCTCTCAGCTTGAAGCGGCAAAGGTCAGCATCTTTAACAATTTATCCGCATTTATCACGGTCGCCGCCGGGGTTCTCATTTTACACGAAACGATTGATTGGTATCATCTCATCGGAGGGGTGCTGGTCATTGGCGGAGTAATTGGCGGGAATGTCGTGAAGAAACAGCATTCATAAGAAAAAGCGGCCTCTTTATAGAGAGCCGCTTTCTTTTTAATGTCTAATCAATTGCTGCTTGGCTGCAAGCTCAATGACATGTCTCATCTGCTCTGCAAATTGCTCAAGGTGTGTGTTGATGTACATGTGGCCTCCATCGAAATTGGTGCGTTCGATGGTTTTAACCCATTTTAGCCAGCCGCTTGCATCCTGTATGCATTTCTCATCTTGCTTTCCATTGAATAAATAAACAGGTGTATCGATGATCGATTGATCTGTGTGCTGAAAAGTTTCCAGTGCCCGGTAGTCTGCACGCAATGACGGTGTAAAGTAATCCATCATTGGTTTGTTCTCTAATAATTCCTTTGGAATCCCGCCCATTTCGGCAATATGCTGTACAAATGCTTCATTGGATAAATGGGTCAGCATCTGCCGTTTTGTTTGCGGAGGCTGAATGGCTGAGATCACCACTGCTGCGGGATAAATTCCTTCCTTTTCTAGCAGCTGGGTTAGTCTGTATACCACAAGTCCTCCCATTGAATGTCCGAACAGAATAAATGGGCGGTTAAATTTGTCCGTGAGTCCTTCTTTATACAGCTCTGCCAGCCGGTCAATGCTTGATTCAAGCGGCATGAGATTGGTGCCGTGCCCTGGGGGCTCTGCTGCTGTGACTTCGGCCACGTCTTTTAGCTGTTCAAAGAGCGGACGGTATGAGGCGGAATATCCGCCGGCAAAAGGAAAACAAATAAGCTGAATGAGATCTGATTTTTTTTCAAAGGTTTTCAATAACTGATTCATACGTCTTTACCCCTTTATAATCGTTTGAAGAATCCGTGCCAGTTCATCTGCCTGCGGTCTTTTCATCATGGTGACATGGTCGCCTTTGATGTGGTAATACGAGCACGACTCTTTCGTATAAGCCTCCCAGTCTGCGAACTTCTTCTGGAAATCGCTTGCGTGATCACTGCTTTGGACAATATAAAATGGCACAGGGAATGGTTCTTTTTCTAATTCAATGGCTTGTGACATGATCGTATTATGCGTTTGCATTTGTAAATATTTATCTAAATATTGATCATTCATGAATTGATGAACAACTTCATCCTTTTCTGCCTCTTTGAGTATTTTCTGCTTCACTTCTTGGAAGCTCAATCCTTGTAAAGCTTCTGGCTGAATGCCGACCAGATTCCCCATTCCAAGGACAAGTGCGAGCATTTTTACTTCTTCTTCGTTCATATCGGCATGAAGTGCCTGATCTGCCTCATCTCTTAGCACTGGGACCGTATCTAAAATGATGAGTCCTTTCGGTGCTTTTCCTGCATGGCAGAGCCGCTGATTCATTCCGTAGGCAAGATGCCCGCCCATTGAATGCCCTGCGAGATAGTCAATGCCCGGACGGTAGAACGTTTCAATGGCTTCAATAAAAAGGGTCACAAGCTCCGTATAATGGAGGAATTGCGGCTCTTCATCCTCATATAGGCCAGGAGACTGCAAGGCGTACACAGCGCCTTGATGTGTCATAAGCTTAGCAACATCGATATAGCCCATCACCGTTCCACCAGCTGGCGGTGCAAAGAATATTCTCGGTTCGGCTGGGTCGCCCTTTTTCAGCTCAATCACATAGTCCTTCGGAGACCTTTCGATGTTCTCAGCGGCTTCTGGCACTGATTCTAAATGTGCGGCTAACTGGGCAGGCGCCGGGTGCATGAAAATCCATTTTGGATCAACACGAACACCTTTTTCTTTTAATTTGGCGACAGCCTGAATACTCATGATGGAATCGCCGCCCAGATCAAAGAAGGAGTCATGCATACCTACTTGTTTCACACCAAGTACTTCCTTGAAAGCTGCGACAATCCGCTCCTCCGTTTCAGTGACCGGTTTATCGTCATCATCGGAAAGGGAAATTGTTTCTGTTGGCTCTGGCAGTGCTTTTTGATCAACCTTCCCGTTCGTTGTCACCGGCATTTCATCCAGTACGACAAAGTAACTTGGAATCATATAGCCTGGCAGGCTTTCCTGCAAAAAGGCTTTCCAGCCCGGAACAGGATTTTCTCCGTTTGTTACAAGGTAGGCCGCCAGCCGCTTTGAGCTGCCATACGTTTTGGCGATGACTGTACATTCTTTGACTTGTGGATGCTTGAGCAGGGCTGTCTCAATTTCTCCGCATTCAATTCGGTAGCCTCTAATTTTCACCAGATGATCTTTTCGGCCAAGATATTCAATAGTGCCATCTGACCGCCATGTACCAAGGTCGCCTGAACGATACAGTTTGTCTCCCTTTAGTTCATGGAAAGGATTATCAATAAACCGCTCCTTTGTCTGCTCTGGATCATGAAGGTAGCCTTTCGCAAGGCCAGTTCCGCCGATATAAATTTCTCCTTTGACGCCTGCTGGTACTGGATTGAGCGCATCGTCCAGTATGACGACAGTTGAGTTCGACACCGGCACACCAATAGGAACTGATTTTGCGCCTGCTGGCACATGTGTGACTTGATGTGTTGTGGCTAATGTCGTGTTTTCTGTTGGACCGTAAGCATTGACGAGCACACCCTCCATATGCATCAATGCCTTTCGTGCATGCTCACTTGACATGGCTTCCCCGCCAACGAGTAATGTGCGGTAGCCTGCCACACTTTTTGGATCATGCTCCACCAATCGATTAAATAAAGCGGTTGGCAGACAGTTGGCTGTGACTTGATGCGTTTTGATGAACTGCGTTAATTCGTCCATATTCAGTGCTGCATATTTTGGGAGCAGAATCAGCTGACCACCATTCAGCAGCATTCCCCATAATTCAAATGTAAAGGCATCAAAAGCATAGTTTGAGAGCTGAAGCATTTTATCATCTGGACCGAGCTTGATATAATTTGTTTCTCTAACCAAGCGGACAACTCCTGCATGAGGGAGCATCACGCCTTTTGGTGTACCTGTTGAGCCTGATGTGTAGTTGACATAGGCTATTTGGTCTTCCCCTATGATCGATGCTTCTCTTTGATACATTGCATTTGTTTCTAGTATTGGCTTGTCCATGACAATCTTTGTACCTGTAAAGTCTACGAGACGATCTGCAAGATGAGACTGGGTGATGATCACATCGCTTTGCGTATCACGAACGATGAGACGGATGCGTGCATCAGGATATTCAGGTGACATCGGAACATACGCAGCACCAGATTTGACGATTCCTAGGACCGACACAATCATGTCAAAGGAGCGATCAAATAGCATCGGTACAAGGGATCCTGGTCCAATTCCTTTTGACTGCAAGTAAGCAGCAAGCTTTGTCGCCTTTTCATCCAAGTCTTCATATGTCATGTGTGCATCCATATAGGACAAGGCAATACGATGCGGATGACGCTGCACCTGCTCTTCAAACAATTCTTGAAGCGTACGCTTTGGATATGGCGTATCTGTTTGATTTTTCCCTATAATCATGGCCGCCTGTTCCGCTTTGTCCATTAAGCAATAATCAGCAAATGTACGCTCAGGCTGAGCCGTCATGCCATCTAACAAATGTAGATAATAGTTCATATAACGTTGGATGGTCTCTTGGTCAAATAAATCCGTATTGTATTCCACATGAATCGACAGCTGCTCTTCCTGTTCAAATATATGCAGGGTGAGATCAAATTTAGATACTGTATGATGGACCATCACATGTTCACTTGTCAGCCCTTTGAGATTTACATCGAGCGAATCGGTGACATACCCCATGGCCGCCTGAAAAATAGGTGACCGGCTTAAGTCTCGATCTAACGAAAGATCATCGACAAGCTTGTCAAATGGATAATGCTGATGCTCAAAGGCTTTTAACGTCATCTCTTTCACATTTTCCAAGAGATCAGCGAACGTCTCTGCTGTTGAGACGTCCTGTCTCAGCGCAAGTGTATTCACAAACATCCCAACAAGCTGCTCTGATTGCTTGGCATCCCGCCCTGCTATAGGTGATCCAATGATGATATCTGTCTGTCCGGACAGCTTGTGAAGCAGGACATAGTACGCGGACAGCATCGTCATGAACAGCGTCGTGCCCTGCTGCTTGGACAAAGCCAGCAAGCGGCGGATAAGCGGTTCATCCAGTACGATTTGCTCTGTAGCACCGTTAAATGTTTGAACCGGCGGACGAGGACGGTCAAACGGCAGTTCCAGCACTGGAAGTTCACCTTGTAACGTATTGAGCCAATAGGTTTGATCTTCTTGATGATGCTTTAATTGTTCATTTTCCCAATGTACATAATCCGTCCATTCGATTTCTAAGGCTGGGAGCTGCGGCGTTTCATCTGCAAGCAGTGCGTCATATGCCACTTCTAACTCCTGAATGAGCAGGCTGAGTGACCATGCATCTGAAATGATGTGATGCTGCGCGCAAAGGAGATAATACTCCTCCTTGCCCATATCTACTATCGTCCACTGCGCAAGAGGTCCTCTTTCTAAATCATAGACGCGTTCTGCCTCTTGCTGAATGAGCTGCTTGAGTCTTCTCGCTCTTGTTTTTTCATTAAATAACGAGAAATTTGCCACTGTCACAGATGGCGGAAGGTCTTCACGAATGAGTTGAACCGGCTTGCCGCCAAGTGATTTAAATACTGCCCGAAGTGCTTCATGCCGCTTTGTTAAAAGACCAATCGCTTTTGTTAATGCTTGAATGTGTAATGGTCCTGTCAGCTTCCAAGCACCTAATATATTGTAATGATGGCTCTTTTCTAATGTGGATAAGAACCAAATACGCTTCTGGGCATGTGACAGCTCATAGCTTGTTTGCTTTTCAAGCTTTGGAATTTCCGCTTCCTGAACGGCTGGCGTTCCTTTGATGTCATCAACCATTTGCGCCAGATGTGCCAGATGTTTGCTTTCAAATAATATTTTTAAAGGCGCCTTAATTGAAAATTCATGATTGATCCGAGATATGGTTTGAGTCGCCTTTAGTGAATGTCCGCCAAGGTCGAAGAATTGATCCTCTTTATACACACGATCTACATCTAAAATGTCCTCCCAAATGGCGGCAAGAAGCTGCTCTGTCTTCGTTTCTGGCAATTGCTTTTCAAGGCTTTGTGCATTTTTGTCATGATTCAGTTTGAGGGCTTCAAGATCAATAGAGCCATCTTGTTTTTTCGGTATTTCCTGTACTTGCTGAATGTCCCATTTGCCTGCTGAGACGCTCGAAATCTCTTCAACATGCACTTCTTTGCCAGGCTGAACGGTGTAAAAAAGCTTTTTCTCAAAGACCGGTATTGGAGCTGGCTGAAGATACCCGGCGATGTCTGGATTTGCTCCGTCCAGACCAATAAACAGATGCGCTTCATTCAGCCGGACACCTAGACATAATGAATGGAGACCTTGCTTCTTTCCAATCAATTGAAATCCCTTGCGAACGGTGAGAGCTGCTCCGGTATGCCCCTTAGACAAACCAAGATTATCCCACATACTGAAGTTCAAAGAGATCGCTCGTCTTCCTTCTTGAAAGGTGAGAGCATGCGCAAGTCCATCTAAAAAGCTGTTGGCCGCAGAGTATGCCCCAAATGTTGTGCCGCCAAAAAAGCCATTGACCGATCCAAAAAAGACAAGCGGTACTGTCGGATCATACTTAAAGGCTTCCTGCAGGACCCATGCTCCGTCTGCTTTCCCTGACATTTCTTTTGTGAAATCCTCTTCTGACGTATGAGCTAATGTATACTTGTCCACCTGCTGAAAATGCTCAGACACATTACCAGCACCGGCTAAATGCAGCACCCCCCGAATTGATTGTCCAAAATGCTTTTCTGCTTTATAAATCGCCTGCTCGATGTCACGTAAGTTGGTCACATCCGCTTGGATATAAATGACGTCCCCAATATCTTTTAGCTGTGAGAAGGCTTCTTTCTTTTCCAAGCTGTCTTCCAGAGATGTCCGTCCGATCAATACGAGCTTTAAGCCAAATTGGAGCATTTGCTTAGACAGCTCAAATCCAATCCCGCCAAGTCCTCCAGTCAATAAATAAAGACCTTCATATTCTAAAAAACCTTCTGTTTGAGGCGCTTCGATCATATCGACTTTTTCCAGCTTTGGTACGAATCTGTCTCCATTTCGGTAAGATACCTCCGCTTTTATATGAATCGCAGACAATTCTTCCGCAATATGCTTGGCATCCTGTTCTACATTCTCCGCTTCAATATCAAGATGAGACACCTCTGCTCCTTCCCATTCTTGCGGAATGGTTTTTAGCAGACCTACAAGCGGCGTTTTCTCTACATGAAGATCGTCTTCAGACTTCACAAATTGACCACCTTTTGTCACAACGACAAGACGGATGGGCTCTTTATTTGCTTGTCTCAATGCTTGATACAAGTACAAAATGGATTGATTGGTGCTGGCATGCAGCTCTTTGAACTGCGCAGGATCAACGATGTCTTCTTTGTCTGACACATTCCACAGATGGAGCATGCACCTTGTCTTTAGTTCATCTGCTTCAAGTGCTGCAACGAGCCTGACGTAATCCCCCTTGATTCTCGGGTTCATCTGGTACATCCCTTTGGAAAGACGCAAAAATTCATGCCCTTTTCTCACAGAAATATATGGCTGATTCTTTTGTTCAAATTGGGCGTAAAGCGATTGATAAAGTCCTTTTTCATCCTCGAAAACGAGTACATGGTCAGAAAAAGGCTGAGTTGGACCGATATGCTCCTTAGCCCAAATGCGTTTGAAAAACCAATCTGGGAGTGTTTGTTCATTTTCAGAAGCAAGATCCAGTGCCTGTTCAATGTCACGGAATGCTCCTTCTTTTAGTGCTGCGCCTAACTGGGCACGCTGAATTTTCCCACTCTCCGTTTTCGGAAATTGATCTTTTTTCACCGGAATGATGTGATCAGGCTCTATTCCGATTTTTCGAATGATGGCTTCTCTTATCTGTTGAATCATCGTGATTTGTTCCTCTATTGAATCCCTTTGTGAGACAAAAAAGACGGCAAGCGTGTCGTTGCTTGAGTCGGGATTGTAAATGCCGTACGCAGCGGCAAAGGTGACTTCCACCCCGTCCACCTCTTCTACAACCGCTTCAATTTCGTAATTCAAATAATTAGCGCCGTTGATGACAATGATGTCTTTTTCTCGACCGGTCAGAACGAGACGCCCTTCGTGAATAAACCCTAAATCCCCCGTGTGAAACCAGCCGTTTTCCGCAAATACTTCTTGATTGGCTTCCTCATTTTGATAGTAGCCCATCATAATTGTTGGACTCTTCACCTGCAAACGCCCAACTTGATCTTCTGGCAGCACCTCGTGATGCTCATCTACAATTCGAATCCATACAGATGGAATCGGCGTGCCGACTTCTGTAAACGTCATCTTGTTCGGATGATCGTGCGTCACATATTCAATCTCACTTGTTAACGAGGTTTGATCAATCGTCAGCTGTCCATCCTGTTCACCGTTCCGCATGAATTTTTTTGACTGAACAATGGCTGAGGATGTTTCTGACATGCCGTAAGCAGGTACCATCGCATGACGGCTTAATCCGTGCTGTCCCATCATGTGCATGAAGCGCTGTGTGACTTTCGGGACAACCGCTTCGGCTGCATTCATGATATAAGTCAGAGTGGACAGATCCCAGCTCCCCTTACGAATGTCGTCCTCATATTCATTCATCATGGCAAAGGCAAAGTTTGGCGCCCATGTCCTTGTGACACCGTATGTTTCTACCCAATCCAGCCACACCATCGGCCGCTCGATAAATTGATCGATGGAGGGACTAATCTGCTGGCAGCCGAGGTAGACGTCATGTACATGAAACATGACAATTCCACCAACATGATCAAGCGGCATCCAGTTAAGTGACACATCCTCATGTGTAAAGCCGTTTACCTGCTCAAAGGCCACAATTCTAGATAAAATGCTTTGATGATGATGACGGATACACTTTGGTACACCCGTACTTCCTGAAGACAGCAGCTGCAGCACAGGCTCATCCGGCTCCGGCTCATAATGCTGTTCATCTGGTTCATATGCCAGCAATGCTTCAATTGTTAAGATAGGTATGACCTTTGCTTCAAATGTCTCACGCAGCCCAGCAATGTCCTCAACACTTGCTTCATTCGTAATAATGAAAGGTTCATTTTGCAGCTGAAACACGCCCTTCAGCTTATTCACACCTTGATTCATTTCATCATAAACAGGCGGCACAGAGACCGGGGTCGGAATGATTCCTCCGAGAATACAGCCCCAGAACACCGTGATAAAATCTTGATGATCTTTCAATTGAAGTAACACTTGATCGCCGTTTGTCAGTCCTGCTGCCCTTAAACCGGACAGAACCCGTTCAGCGCTTGTTAATAATTCAGGATAGGTTTGGGTCAACGTACGCCCGCCTTCTTTTATATAAGTCACCCCGCGGTCTGGTGACATAAAGGCTGATCGAATCAGCACCTCTGTCAGCGTGACAGGTGTGCCTGGTTTTTTGATCACATCTCCGCCATACACAAGTGCGGGCGGCTTCTCATGGACAGATGATTGTTTTGTTTTGCCCGCTTCACTTTTCGAAATCGGTCCGTTCCCTTGAGTACGCTGTCGATCAGGAAACAGGTCATCTAAGTGATAGGGCGTGCGTTTTTCTGACTGACTTTCAATGAAAGCGGCCGCTTCCTCTACTCCATCTATAGCTTTGGTGCGCTGTTCTATCTTTCTTAATTCCTCTTGATCTATGATTTCAATTGAAAGCAGTGCCTCTGTGTCGACTGCTCCACTTTCTGTCTTTGGCAAAGAAGGTAATAAGACGAGAGCGGCTGGCACTTCATGAGGATGAAGCGGACCTTTCATCAGATCCTCCCTTGTCAGCGAAGGGTCCTTCGCCTGTGCAAATAGCACAAGCGATAGAATGCCTTCTTGATTTTTCTTTGGAATGATTGCACATTCCTTTAGTGGAAAATGAAGCATCATGACTTGCTCTAATGCTTTAAGATCCATCCGTTTTCCGTTGATTCTGACGATATGATTTGCTGCATGTCCTTTTCGTCTACTCACTAACATCGTTTCTTCTCCTCCTACATCCAATCCAAAATCTGAATCTTGTTTTCTTCAGTCCAAACGCCGACATCCCCTGTCGGATAGAGGTATTCGCCAGTTTGATGTTTGAATGGATGCGGAATTTTATGCGTCTCCATCCAATCGGCAAGCTCCCCGCAAAGTGCTTTAATATCCTTTGCGCCGATAAAAATATCTCCAGAAAATCCTACCGGCATAAGCTGATGCTCTTCGCTCAGGACGTATATTTCCGTCTCACAGGAAGGATCATGTACACCTGAATAGACCTCTTCTTGATCTGGGTACAGCACGCTGACTTGTGCGTTTTTCGCCCAATCGGTGATCATCCGCTCTTTTTCTTCATTCGTGACGATCGTGAAGGAAGAGAGAGGTATCTCCATTTGTTCTGTCATGGCTTCAAGTGTGTGAATCAGCTGCTGCATCAGCGATTGTATTTGCTTTTCTGTATATTGATTGAAGCGGTATGTGACCCGCAGCTCAAGTGTATCTCCCGGAACTGCCACAAGGGTCAGGTCATAGTTCGTTTCTTCATGACTCGCAATATCTAAAATGCGTACTCCGTATGGCTCGATAGATTCAATCGGATAGTTTTCAAACACGACAATGCTGTTAAACAATGAATCTCCAGTCGGAATGTGGGTCAGCTGCTGAATATCTGGCAGTACGGTATATTCGAATTCCCGCATCTGAAATACTGTTTCTTGTGTATGTGCCAGCAGCTTGGAAATGGTCCACTCTGGCGTGATCGGCAAACGGAGCGGCAATGTGTTAATAAAGAGCCCTGTCATGCTTTCAACCTGTGGTAAGTCCGCCGGCCGTCCTGATACTGTCACTCCGAATACGACATCCTCTGATCCTGAATGAAGATGCAAAAGCAGCCCCCATGCTGTCTGAATCAAGGTGCTCATTGTCACCTTCTTCTTGCCTGTCATCTCTTCGAGTTTCTGCTGCATCTCGGGCGTTAGTTTGATACTTAGCTGATCAACACCTGCTTCTTCATCCGAAGCATGCCCGCCGTCTCCTGGAAGCGGGGTAGCCTCCTCTACTCCTGACATATAACGTTTCCAGAACTCTAGCGCCTTCTCTTGATCCTGCTTTTGCAGCCACTCGATAAAATCTTTATATGGACGTACAGCAGGAAGATCCATCTCCCGTTCATCCACAAGAGAGCGATACAAAGAAAAGGATTCTTCAATAAAGCTGAACAAGCTCCAGCCATCAATTAAAATATGATGAAAGCTAAAAACAAACGTGCATGTGTTTTCATCTCGTTGGAATAAAGCAATACGAATCAGCGGTTCATTCATATCTTCTAGTTTGAAATCCTTTAAACGATCTGTTTGCAAATATTGCTTGATGGCTTCCTTCTGATCCGCTTCACTCAGGTGGCGCACATCGAGCTGAGTGAGATGAATGCTTCCTTCTGATTGAATCAACTGAACAGGCTCCTTTAGCCCTTCCCAAGCAAATGTTGTCCGCAAAATCGAATGACGCTCTACAAGCAGATTCCAGGCTTTTTCATAGGCTGCGCCGTCCGTTAAGCCTTCGAGCGTCATATGCACTTGACCAAAATACGCCTGTGATGCTTGATCTAATAGTGCATGAAACAGCATCCCTTGCTGCATTGGAGATAGTGGATACACATCCACTACATTGTCTGGAAGCTCATCGATTTGCTTTTGCGTCAGCTGAACCATTGGAAAATCAGATGGTGTAAAACCGCCTTTTGTCTCTATACAATGCGTCAGAATATCCTCCATTTTTTCTTTGAACCGTTCAGGTAACAAGCGCACCTCTTCATACTGAAGCAGTTCACGATGGATCATAAAATTCATCTGAAGCTGACCGTTCACAACATATCCGTATACATCGATCAAATGCTGTCTTTCTGCTTTTGGATCATGTACATGTCCATTTCGTTCATCTGCTAAATAAAGATGTGCTTCACCGTCTATTTGATCTAACTGTCCAAGATAATTAAAGCTCATCTGCGGCGCTGCTTTTTTGAGTAAACGAGATGCTGTCATGTATTGAAGCAAGCCATAGCCGATTCCTTTTTGCGGCACAGCTCTTAAGGTTTCTTTGACATCTTTGATTTGTCTCTCAACATCGGTTTGAATAAAAGGAATAAAAATAGGATAAGAGCTTGTAAACCATCCGACTGTTCGTGACAAATCCATTTGTTCAAATAAATCCTCGCGTCCGTGCCCTTCTAACGTAATGAGTATTGGCTTTCCAACGGCTTGCGTGAGTCCTGATAAGAGTAAATCGTTTACCTCTGTTCGGTACGCTTGTGATGCCTGTCTTAATAAAATATCTGTTTGATCCTTCGTCAATTGAATAGACAGGATCTCTGCATGTTCTTCTATATTGAAAAGCGCAGGTGTTTGAAAAGGGGAACCCTCTTCCTCTTGGCTCGTGATCTTTTTCCAAAAAGGAACCTGCTCTTGTAATTGATCGGTTTGTGCATATTCATAAAGAGCATCTGCCCACTGCTGATAGGACGCCGTTTTCTTTGCAAGCTCGATTTCCTGCCCTGCCGCAAGCTGCTTCAGTCCATTTAATAGGTCTTCCTGTATGATACGCCATGAGATTCCATCCATCACAAGATGGTGGGCAGCGATAAAGAGTTCAGACGTACCATCACTTGTGTGAAAAAGAATGGCTTTGATCACTTCTCCTCGCTCTAATGACAACGTTCCTTGACAAGCAGCGGTCTCCATGCGGATTTGTTCCAGCGCTTCTTCCTGAGAAACACCCGTCAAATCAAAGAAGGTGACACAAGGGGTGATGCCAGACGAACGAATGGTTTGAATCCACGAGCCATCTGCTGCTTTTGTATATACCGCTCTCAGCATATCGTGATGATCGACAATTTTTGAGAGAACCTGTGTCAGCTGCTTTAGCTGTATGGATTTCTTGAATTCCATATGCGCTGATAAATTCCAATAATCTTGGTTTGTCAATGATTGCTCAAAGAACCATGATTGGATCGGAAGCAGGCGAACAGCTCCTGTGACAGGCGACTGATCATAGGTTACAGAAACATCTGCCCTTTTCATTGCGAGTGCCAGCTGTGAAATCGTCTGTTTTTCAAATACATCTCTCGGCTGAATGACGTAGCCTTCCTGTGCTAAGCGCGCCACCATTTGTATGACAATGATCGAATCTCCGCCAAGCTCAAAGTAGTTATCATGTACGCCAATCGAAGGCGTACCGAGCAGCTGAGTCCACACTTTTTCCAGTACACGCTCTTCCTCACTGAGTGCCCTGTCAGCCGGTTTATCCACTTCTTCCTGTTTCCACTCTGGCGGCGGGAGACGTTTTTGGTCTACCTTGCCATTTGCCGTGAGCGGGAGTTCCTCCAGCTCTATTAAAAGGCTTGGCACCATATAATCTGGCAGTATTTCTTTTAATTGATGGCGAATGTCTTGCGTGGTCATGCTGCCCTTTTGGACAAAATAACCGATCAAACGCTTATGACCACTCTCATGCTGATGCGGAATGACCGCACATTCTATGATGTCTTCAAAGCGCAGCATAGCGGCTTCAATTTCTCCGCATTCGACGCGGTGTCCGCGAATTTTCACTTGATGATCGATTCTTCCAAGGCAGTCGATGATGCCGTTTGGCAGCCAGCGGCCCATATCGCCTGTTTTATATAAACGCGCTCCTTCTTGGAAAGGATGCGGGATAAATGATTGCGATGTTTTTTCTTCATCTCCAAGGTATCCGAGTGCAAGCCCTGTACCGCCTACATAGATCTCTCCAATAACACCTTGCGGAACCGGCTGCAGCTGGTCGTCTAGTACATAGGCTTGTGAATACGCAATTGGCTGACCGATAGGAACCGTGGTCTGCCCGTCATCCAGTGCCCGAATGTGATGCACACAGGAGAACGTCGTATTCTCAGTTGGTCCATAGCCATTTAAAAGGCCTTCAGGTAAATACGGCAGCGCTTTACGGATATGAGCAGCTGATAAAGCATCACCACCGACCAATAATGCTTCGAATCCACATAAAGCTTCTGGATGTTCCTCTGTTAACCGGTTAAACAGCGGCACTGTCAGAAATCCTGTTGTGATCTTGTAAGATGTCAGCGTGTCAGCCAGCGTATCCATTGATAAAATCGTATTTCGATCGGTCAGTATCAGTCTTCCTCCGTTGAGCAGGGCTCCCCATATTTCATACGTAAAGGCATCAAAGGAAAAGCTCGCGATTTGTAAAATGCGCGTATGTTCATCAAGGGTGACATAATCTGTTTCACATACAAGCCGGATGACCGCTTGATGTGGAATTAAAACCCCTTTTGGCTGACCGGTTGATCCTGATGTGTAATTGATATAAGCGAGTCCATCAGGTTTTAAAGCAGCAGGTTTGAATTCTGCCTCTGATAAAAACTCTTCATACCCCTGATCAAGACAAAAGAGCTCGGTTTGACTGATCGAGACTTGTTTCAGCCATTCATTTTTTGTTAGTAACAGCTGAATACCTGTATCCCTGAGCATATAATCAATGCGTGCTTCTGGATATTCAGGATCAATTGGGACATAGGCCCCGCCTGCTTTTACAATCGCCAGCACCCCAAAAATCATTTCAGGCGACCTGTCGATCAGAAGCCCTACTGGTTCATGCGGCTTCACTCCTCGCTGCTGCAAATAAGCAGCAAGCCGATCGACTTTCTCTTGCAACTCCTGATACGTCCACTGGTATTCCCCCGATTCGAGGGCGATCGCATGAGGTGTCTTTTTCACCTGCGCTTCAAACCGTTCTGTGATGAGAAGCGGGCCTGCTGGTTGTTCTGTTTTGCCGCTCCATTCATAGAGCAGCTGCTGCCTCTCTTTCTCTGGCAGATAATTCATTTGTCTGATCGGATGTGCTGGATTTTCACAAATACATGCAAGCAGCTGCTCGTAGTAACAAAGGAACCGATCCATCGTGTCGTCAGAAAATAAATCTGCATCATACTCCAGTTTTAATTGAAGACCCTCCGCCCCTTCAAAAACAAACAGAGATAGATCAAATTTAGCCGTATCGTTATCCTCAATGGCTAAAACGGATGTCGCCTCACCCATTGGAGAAGCTTCAAGGGGCAGGTTTTGCAGAACGAACATGACCTGAAACAGCGGCTGCTTGCCAGCCTCACGTACAATATTCAGCTCATCTACGACCATCTCAAACGGCACATCCTGATGCGCATAGGCGCCCATTGTTGTTTCCTTCACTCGCTCTAATAGCTCTGTGAAAGCCGGATTCCCGCTATGATCGATCCGAAGTGCCAGTGTATTCACGAAAAATCCGATGAGCTGCTCCATCTCTGCTCGATTTCTCCCGGCAATGACGGATCCAATGACAAACTCATCCTGTGAAGACAATCGATGCAGCAAGATAGAGAAAGCCGAAAGTAATGTCATATAAAGGGTGCTGTCTGTATTTTTAGAAAGAGCAGCCAGCTGCTCAGACAGCGGCTTCGACAGGCGGTATTTTTTCGTCTTTCCTCTGTAAGATTGAACGGCCGGCCGCGTATAATCATACGGCAGCAGCAACTCTTCCACAGGTACCGCAAATTGCTCCTTCCAATAGGAGAGCTGTTTATTCAGTGTTTCTCCCGTCAAATACTCCTTCTGCCAAAGTGCGTAATCTGCATATTGAATCGGCAGCGGTGAGAGATCAGGCTCCCTCCCCTCGATCATCGCTGTATACCATTCGGACAGCTCCCTTGCGGCAATGCCAATCGACCAGCCATCTGACACGATGTGGTGAATGGACATCAGCAGCAAATGATCTGTTTCTGACAGTCGAATCAGTTTCGCGCGATTAAGTGCATCATGCTCTAAGCGGAAAGGTGTGCCCGCTTCTTTTTTCGCCCACTCAGCCGCTTTTTGTTCTTTTTCTTCCTGTGATGCCAAATCTGATACATCAACCACCTCAAGCGCTGGAAGAATCATATGCTCATGTATGATCTGTACCGGTTCATCGCCGTTCATCGCAAAGGATGTTCTGAGTGATTCATGCCTTTGCACCATTTGCTGCAGACTGCGCTGAAGCACATTTACATCTAAAGGTCCATTCATCCGAAAGGAAATCGTATTATTGTATAATGGCAGATCGGGCTGTAATTGATAGAGAAACCATTGTCTTTGCTGGGCATAGGACATCGGAAGCTCCTGACCCTTTTCTATTTTCCGTATCGGAATTGCTTCATCGGCTTTGGCATGTGAATCCATCCAGTCCGCTAACTCTCCAAGTCTCGTATGCTCAAAAAGAACAGCGAGCGGTACGTCAAATCCCGTTTTTTGTCTAACAGCAGACAGCATTTGCGTTGCCTTGAGCGAATGACCTCCGAGTAAAAAGAAATGATCACCACAGCTGATGTTTGAGACATCAAGCAGCTCGGACCAAATGTGTGCCAAGAGTTTCTCCGTCTCGGTTTGAGGTGCTCTGTCCTCTGAAGCATGTCCACTTTCCTCTATTAATTCATTGAAATACACTTCGTCCGGCATCCCATCCTCTGTTTCTTTCCAGTATTCTTCAGGATATAGATGGACGGAACATTCACCAGAGAGACGAGACTGTATACACGTATAAATGGACTGATACAGCCTTTCTTCAACAGCCTTTGTTTGATCGGTCTTGAAAAAGACATATACGGCCTGCTCTGTTTGTATCTCCCCTTGTATCATTTCTTGAATTTCCTGCTTCGATCGATCCAGCCCGATATAAATGAGAGGAGCCTCTGTCATCAAACATGCTAGCATTGTTTGAATGCCCGACCGTTTTGAAATCGGGAGATAGCCCCTTTCTTTTAGCATGCCTTTGATCATTGAGCCTTCACTCATTCCGGTCTCATCCCACATGCTAAAGCTAAAGCAATACGGCTTCACTGAAGATGTCAGCCTCTGATAATGAGCAAATTGTTCAACGAACTCATTGGCTGCACAATAAGCCCCAACGGTCATCCCGCCCTTTAACGTTCGCGCTGACGAGCTAGAAAGGAATAAGACATTGTGCCGTTTAGAGGCTGCTTCATGAAGCGCAATCGTGCCATATACCTTCGCTTCGTACATCGCATGTAATGACACAGACGTCATATCACGAAGCAGCTCTTCTTGAATGATGCCAGCGAAATGAATAACGCCATGAAGCCTTTTGCCTAAAGCCGTCTCCTGTCTTGAGATCAGTTCTTCAATGGCTTTTGCGTCAGTGATGTCTACTTTTTCATAAAGAACTGTGCCTCCGCGCTTTTCCGCTAGTTTCTCAAGTGAAATCAATACGTCTTGCTGCTCCATAGATAAAGCCTCTCTCGCCTTTCTTCCAACCAGCACAAGTTGCGCTTGATAGGATGTCAGCAGGTGCTCACTCAGCATTCGTCCAATGCCGCCAAGCCCGCCTGTCATCACATAAAGCCCGGATGATTCAAATGGCGGTTTCTTCATCCTTTGTTCTTTTTCCAGATGAAGCGGTGTTAAAAGAGGAGTATAACGAACACCTTCGCGATAAGCGGCGATATGATGGCTTGTGTCATGTGTGAGCTCTGTCATGATTGATGATGCATGAGAACGGCCAGCGTCCGGTTCTGCCAGAGAAAAATCAAGACACCGCACCTTGATAAACGGCCATTCATGCTGAACAGCTGTCATCAGTCCTGCTGTCGTTGCTTTCTCCACATCATGTGTTTGATCTTCTGGCAAATTCATCGCATGAGCAGAGACAAAGGTGATCTCTACCGGCTCCTCATAGGCAGCGATCGCTTTTGTTACATATAATGCACTCATGCTGCCAGCTTCCTGTGCTTCTTTCGCCAACGCCGCATGAAGTGTGTCTTCTTGAGTTGTGTAGTTCCAAAGGTGAATGATTTGTTTCACCGAAACGCCATACGAACGGAGCGTCTCAAAGAGTTGTTCGTAGTCAGACGGCCGATTCGGGTGGATGATGAAGTGTGTTTGTGTGAGTTGTGTGAATGCTTGACCCGGTTCAACCGTAATATAAGTTTGTTCATTGCTTGAAAGGGATCTCAATTGATCTTCCAGCCCTAATGTGTCTGCAAAGATCACCGTGTCCCCTGCTGTTTGTTTTTCAGCTTTATAAAGCGGAGCAGGTGTCCACTTCTTTTGTAAACTCCAATCAGGCAAGGTGTGTTCATTTTCAAGTCTAATGTCCAGCTCCTTGATGATTTCATCAAATTCGCCTTCCTGCCATCGCTTCTTGAGCTGTGCCCTTTCTATTTTTCCAGAGCTTGTTTTCGGAAAGGCATGCTTCTGGACAGGAATCACGCGCGATGCTGACAGCCCCATTTTTGTTGCAATATGGGATTTAATAGTCTGACTTGCCCTCATGATATAAGAAGGTTCATACAGCTTCGGTGTAAAAAAGAGAATCAGCTCGTCGGATGCAGATGCTTCCATCCGAGCGGAACAGGCGGCTACAAAGCTCGTTTCGACGCCGGGTACTTCCTCTGCAATGACTTCTATTTCATAGTTGTGATAATTTTTCCCGTTGATGATGATCATGTCTTTTTCTCTTCCGGTTAATGTCAGCCTTCCTTCGTGCAGAAAACCTAAATCCCCTGTGTGGAACCAGCCGTCTGTTTGAAAGACTTCTTGATTCGCTTCGTCATTCTTGTAATAGCCCTTCATTGTCGTCGGCCCTTTAATTTGAACACTGCCAATATGATCTTCGGGAAGAAGCTCATGCTGATGATTAACGATACGAATCGTGATACCCGGAATTGGTCTTCCCAGCTCTGTAAAGCTGACGGTTCCTGTCTCGCGTGCCTCCGCTGGTCTTAGCTGCTCTGTGAGTGATGTTTCCTCAAAGGTTAGAACCCCGCTGCTTTCATCTCCCCGCTCTATCGCAAAAGAGAAGACAACAGCTGAAGAGATTTCAGACATGCCGAAAGCCGGTCTAATGACGTCTCCCTTTAAGCCGTGCGGAGCCAGCAAGTGTAAAAATCGGTGAATCGTCTTCGGTACGACCGCTTCTGCCCCATTGATCATACAAGTCATAGCAGAAAGATCCCAAGATCCTGACGAAATGTCTTTCTCATAATCATTGATCATCGCAAATGCGAAGTTAGGCGCCCATGTCTTCGTTGCACGGTAGCGGTCCATCCAGTCAAGCCAGCGCAGCGGCTGAGCGATAAAATCATCTGTTCTTGCCCGAACCTGCTCACAGCCCGTGTACACATTGACAAGGTGAAACATCACAATGCCGCCAATATGATCTAAAGGCATCCAGTCTAGCGACACATCCTCTTGTGTAAACCCATTGGCTGCCACTGTTCCTTTGACATTCGCCAGCACGCTTCGATGAGAATGCTCTACGCATTTGGGCATCCCTGTACTTCCAGACGTTAAGATAAAAAAGACTGAATCATCCGGTGACGCTGGATAAGCCTCTATATCTCTTTCTAAAGAAAGCATCGGCTCAACAGCTTCGACTCGTAACTTGTCTGTATGCCACAATAAAGCTAAGCCTTGCACCTCTTCAATCAGCGAGTCATCTGTTAAAATGAGCGGATGCTCCAGCAGGTTCCACGCATGATGAAGCTTCTTCACGGAGGCATTCATTTCACGATAGGTCGGTGCAGCGGACACTAGTGTTGGAACAAATCCCCCTAACACACACGCCCAAAAGGCTGTTACCATCGCATGATTGGATGAAAACTGAAAGAACACAGGATCACCTGGTTCAAGTCCGAGCGCCCTCAAACCTGTCAAAACCCGCTCAGCGTCCTCCTTTAACTGTGCGTAGGATTGCGTGAGTTCATTTTCACTATTGACGATATAAGTCAGCCCATTTGTCGTTTTTGCCGCCTCTGTTAAGGCGTCCTGCAAGGTTTGGGCTCCTTCCTTAACATCTAGATCCCCTCCATAGGAAAGGGCAGGCGGCATGTCCGCTAAAGCAGGGGAAGCCGTTTGCATCTGTATCGATTCAACTGCGGCCTCCTGCTCCATGTGATTGTCGAGAAATAAATGAGAGAGGTGATATGGCCGCGGTCGAATGGTTTTTTCACGAGAAAAAACAGCGAAGCGTTCGATTTCGTTGGTTTGTAAAATGGTTCTCTGTACATCTTGTAAAATCGTATCCATTGATTCATGTACATTTGATTGGTTCAAAATTGATGGTTTCATATGAGTTCCTTTCCTTTTTGGACAGGCAGAGCTGCCAATGTGCAACCCCTGCCTGATCTAAAGTTTACAAAACAGCTTCTCTATTTTTTTGATTCACGATCTTTTGGATCAACTGGGCATTTTGAGCTGCACATTCTTTGTTTTTGAACATGTCAGCATGTTGACCATAGCCTTGATAATGGCGATAAGCACCGGTCGTCGCTTCTTCCCAATGACCCATCCAGTCTGGAATCTCAATTTGCTCTTCTGATTGGATGAAATCAATATCTGCTTGTATCTTTCCTTGATTCACCCCCTTCACAAATGTTTCATAATAGGCCCGCGTTTTTTGAGCAAGCGCTTCTTGAACGAGCTCTTCTTGGGCAAGTTCACTTTGCTTCGATTGATGGACAATCGCTTCGATATCGTCATCAATGGATCGTCCTTCTAAATCACTTTCTCCAATTTTTTTATAGGAATCGATCATGATGACCTTTTCCACCGTCCGCCCTGCTTGTTCAAGCGATTGAATGAGCTCAAAGGCCAGATAGCACCCACCAGAGTAGCCCATCAAAGTCAGCGGCCCTTCAGGCTGAAGGTGCTGAATATGCTGAACGTATTGCATCATGCGGTGATCAGCTTCAATAAAGTCAAAGGCGATCAAACGAACGCTATCAAGCGTTTTGGCGGCTTCCTGATAGATAAAGCCGTAACCCGGTAATGGCGGAAGAGCAAAGACTGTTGGAGTTTGAGATTCATTGAATGCAAGATAGCCAGCCGCTTCATGATCCTGCTGTTGAATATAACGGCTGATTGCTTCAATTGTCGGCGTCTCAAACAGCAAGTGAATAGGCACTTGAACATCGAATTCCTTTGACACCTTTGATAAAAGCGACATCGCTTTTAAAGAATGTCCGCCAAGCTCAAAGAAATGGTCATCTGTACTGATATCCTCTCGTTCAAGCACTTCACGCCACATGACAAGCAGCTTTTGTTCTACCTCATTTGCCGGAAGCTTCACATGGCGGTTTCCTTGAGGCGCCTCTGGCTTTGGCAGCTGACGTTTATCAACCTTTCCGTTTGGTGTCAGCGGCATTTTCTCAAGTCTGATCAGTTCATGAGGCTGCATGTAAGCCGGAAGTTTCTCCTTCAACCCTGACTTGATCACATCAACTTTGTCCTTCCACTCCTCCTCACACGTCATATAGGCGAGCAGCCTTGTATGCTGCGAGCCATGCTGATCCGTTATGAGGGCAGCTTGCTTTACGCCTGGATGCATGAGAAGATGGGCTTCAATTTCTGTCAACTCAATTCGATGGCCGCGAATTTTCACCTGATCGTCCACTCTGCCTGCATACTCAATCAGACCGTCTGCTCGAAAATAAGCCAAATCACCCGTACGATACAGCCTTTCTCCCGCAGCAAATGGATGTGTAATAAAGGCTTCTTTTGTCAGATCAGGACGATTCAAATACCCCTTCGCAAGTCCTTTGCCGCTGAGACAAAGTTCTCCGACCATTCCAATCGGCTGAAGCTGTCCTTGCTGGCTCAATATATAAGCACCCGTTTGGTTAATCGGCTTTCCGATTGGAATAGAATGCGCTTCGATCGGCGGAGCTTCATCTACAGGATAATAGGTGGCGAAAACCGTTGATTCGGTTGGGCCGTAGACATTGATTAGTCTGCCTTTTCCCATGACACCAAAGGCTTTTCTCACATGCTGTACAGATGCACGCTCCCCTCCGAACAGCACCTTGCGCACACTGCGCATCCAATCGGTTTCTTCATCAACGAGAAGATTAAATAAAGCAGTTGGGATAAACATGACAGAAATGCTTTCTCTTTTAATCAGCTCCGTTAGCTCGTGCATATCTAAAATGGTGTCTTTTTTCGGCAGGACAAGCTTTGCTCCGTTTAAAAGCGCACCATATACATCAAAGGTAAAGCCATCAAATACGCTGTTGGATAGCGACAGCAGTGTATCTGTTTCTGAAATGGTTAAGTAGTTCGTATTTTTGACCACCCGGGCAATATTGGAATGGGTTGTCATGATGCCTTTTGGCTGACCCGTTGTGCCAGATGTATACATGATATAAGCCGTATCGTGTAAACCTGCTTCCAGCGGCAGATTCTCTGAGCTCATCAGTGAAATTTCCTGATCATCTGCAAACAGATACGTGCCAGCAAACCCAAGTCCCTTCGCCTGACCAATAAAGGATGAGTGAGTCAGAAGATGCGTCGCTCCGCTGTCTTTAAGCATGTATTGAATGCGGCTTTCTGGATAATCAGGATCAATTGGCACATAGGCTGCGCCTGCTTTTAAGACAGCAAGCAGACTGACAATGAGTTCAGGTGTTCGATCAGCTAAAATGGCGATGACCGTTTGATGTTCGGCCCCATTTTTTTGCAAATGCCTTGCCAATCGGTTGGCCTGTTCATTCAGCTCGGCATATGTCATCGTTTGCTCTTCTGCTGATAGTGCCACTGCATTTGGCTGTTTGCGGACATTATGCTCAAACCATTTCGACAAATACAACTGGTCATGCTCAAGCTCAGGTGCATTCCATTCCTCAAGAATCAGCTGTTTTTCCTGTTTCGTGACGAATGGGATTGTATGAACCGATTGATCGGGATGATTGACCGCCTCATTTATCAATAGACTGAGCTGTTCCTTTAACTTGTGAACAAATTGAGGATCAAACGCTCTTTTGTTAAAGGCCAGCTTCAATAGTAATTCTTCTCCAGGCGATGCGAGCAGATTGAGATCATAGTTTGATTTTTCATAGACATTCATGTCTTCTACCGTGAACCCTAACCGCGCCTCTTGCTCGTCTTTCTTTGCGGCTGGCACATTTTCAAACACAACAATATGATCAATGAGCTGCTGCTGACCTGTCTTTGCCTGAATATCATAAATCGGAATATATTGGTGCGGCTCGGCTGCAAGAGACTGCTGCTGTGTTTCTGACAGGAGCGCACGAAATGTCATGTGATCTGTCAGCTGAATTCTTCTTGGGATGACATTGATGAACAATCCAACCATCCTGTCAACACCAGCCAAGTCAGCAGGCCGTCCTGACACAACCGTTCCAAACAGCACATCATTTGACCGCTGATACCTGCTCAGCAGAATCGACCAAACGGATTGAAGCGCACTGCTTAACGTCGCATTTTGCTGCAGCGCTAACTCTGATAAAGCGGCCGTTTCTTCTTTGCTCATGGACCATTCAATTTCGCCTAATTCATGTTCATTCGTTTGTTTTCGCTGTTCTTTAAAGGTCGATTGTCCATCAAACCCTGCTAATGATTGCTGCCAATATTGAAGTGATGCTTGTTTATCTTGTTTTTCCAGCCACTTTATATATTCTTTATATGGTTTGACCGGTTCTAGCTTGTAAGGAACGTCATGTAAAAGTGCATGGTAAATCGCAAATAACTCCTGCACCACAAGCCCAAAGCACCAGCCATCAAGAAGGATATGATGATAGCTCCATATCCAGCGATAGCTGGCAGAGCCCGTTTGGAAAACAGATGCCCGCATAAGAGAATCCTTTGAGAGGTCAAATCCTCTCAGCTGATCCTGTTGTTTGAATTTCTTTATACGTTCAAGCTGTTCGTCTTCAGAAAGGTCTTGCACGTCCACAACATCAAGTGTAAAAGGACGTTCCTTTAGTACAACTTGGACAGGGCGCTTTACTTTTTCGTGGAGAAACACGGTACGAAAAATATCGTACCGCTCCACAATGATATTCATGCTTTTCTCAAGTAAGTCATGATGCAGTGTACCCTTAACGTTCATATCCATCTGCTCTATATAAAAGCCCTTTTCTTGATGATGGAGGGTATGAAACAGCATTCCTTCTTGCATCGGTGACAGATAATACATGTCTTGAACTTGGTCCCTTTTAAATTGACTCATCTATTTCATCCTCCCTTCCTTTTTTTATGACTGATCTCGTGTTGTTAAGTCAATTTCTCCTCAAGCATGTCAAAAATGTCGTCCATTTCATCCATTTCAAGGTCAGCCGCAGAGAAGTCACTTGGCGTAAATTCCCGTTCGTGCTGCGCTAAGCAATGAGTGATGATGGATTGGATTTTTTCCTTCAACAATGCCATGAACTGCTGTATCGTCTGTTCTTCATATTCACTTGCACAATAGGAACAAGACAAAATGAATCGATTGTGTTGAACAAGACCACTAAGGTTCAGCTTATAAACAGCTTCGGAATCAGGGCTTGCTTGTCGTCCCATATCATAAGTCGACGGCCTAAAGAGTTCTGTCGTCACTTCCTGATCAATCTGACCAAGATAGTTCAAGCTGATTTCAGGATGTACGTGCTGTCCTGACAGTTCAGTGGCTGTCATGTATTTTAAAATCCCGTAGCCAATTCCTTTATTTGGCACACGGCGCAGCATTTCTTTTGTTCCTTTAATAGCATCAGCTATGGTCTGATCCGGCTTCGCTTCAAGAACAACTGGATACATGCTCGTAAACCAGCCAATCGTGCGAGAGACATCCAGCCCTGATAAAATATCCTCTCTTCCATGACCTTCAAGCTGCACATGTACATGGGACTCACCTGTCCACTCTTGAACAGCAAGGCCGAGAGCACATAAAAGAATATCGTTCATTTCCGTTGTATACGGCAGATGAATATCGGTTAAAAGATGCTCAGTTTCTGTTTCTGTCAGCTGCATTTGAACCGTTTTGGTTTCGGCAACTTTTCTTTTCGTCACTTCATGATCAACAGGTAATGTGGTTAATGGTTTGCTTTCAATCTCTGCCCAATACTCCTGCTGACTTTTTAAAGGCTGTGACTGTGCATAACGTTCAATGGCCTCTGCCCATTCTTTAAAGGAATGAGTTTTCAGCGGCAGGACAAGCGTTTGCCCCTGAGCTGCCTGCTGATATAGAGACATAAAGTCCTCTAGTAAAATCCGGCATGAGACACCGTCAATGACTAAATGGTGTGTCACGATGAGTAAATGATCGCCATCTTCTGCATGGAAACAAATCACTTTCATTAGCGGACCTGTTTCGATATTCAGCTGACGCTGATACTCATTGGCATATGTGGAAATAGCCTTTTTCACGTCGTGCTCTTTTGAGACATCATGAGAAATAATCTCCATCGGTTCCGCGAGCTCCCGCTGGTTGTATTGCAGGATGCCGCCATGTTCCTGCTTGTATACCATACGCAGTGCATCATGATGTGAAAGCAGTTTTTGCATGACTTGTTCTGTAATGGAAAGGTCAAATCCATTTGGCGCATGAAGCATCATCGAGAGATTCCAATGGTGCTGATCGCTGAATGCTCGTTCAAAGAACCAGCGCTGAATTGGTGTTAAAATGACTTCTCCTTCAACAGGTGATTGGTCAGCTGTGAGAAGATCGGCTTCCTCGATATATGGGCGCAGCTCCGCAATTGTTGGGTACTGGAATAGAAGTTTCATATCGAGCTTCCAGCCCGCTTGCGTGAGTTTGCTTGCCATTTGGATTCCTTTAATCGAATCTCCGCCAAGGAAGAAGAAGTGATCGTGGATACCGACTTGGCTGACGCCAAGGACTTCTTCCCAAATGCCGCAAAGCAGTGTTTCCACTTCATCTCTTGGTGCTTCGTATACCGTTTGGTTCGCTTCGATATCAGGAGCTGGCAATGCTTTCAGATCGACCTTTCCATTTGCCGTCATTGGAAATTGGTTTAGTTTTACGATCCATGATGGCACCATGTATTCTGGTAACGTGCGTTTTAGGCTTTCTTTTAAGTCCTCTGTATCTGTATCGTTCTTCGTGATCACGTAAGCGGCAAGCGCGTCCTGATCACTTGCATCTTTGACCGTGGTCACGACAGCTTCTTTGACCGAATCCAGCGTCAGGAGCTGGGCTTCAATTTCTGACAGCTCAATACGGAAGCCGCGGATGTTGACCTGATGGTCTATTCTGCCGAGATAGATCAGCTCACCATCGTCTGTCCATTTCACTAAATCGCCTGTGCGGTACATGCGCTCGCTTGGATAAAATGGATCTGGGACAAATCGTTTGTCGGTTTCTTCTGGAAGATTCCAGTAGCCTCTCGCCAGTCCTTTTCCTGAAATGACGAGCTCGCCCGGTACGCCTGGCGGCGACAGGTCATATAACGAACCCATGATGTAGAAACGAGTATTGGCAATCGCTGTTCCAATCGGAAGCGTGCCTCGATCTGGATCGATCATCCCGCTAGTCGCTACAACTGTATTTTCAGTCGGACCGTAGTTATTGACGAGTTTGTATGGAGCAGGCTTCACTTGTTTCAACTTGTCTCCGCCTGTCAGTAAGTAGCGCAGAGAATGGTTGTCCATTGACATAAACTGCTCGCATAACTGAGTTGGCAGGAAGGCAATGGTGATGTCTTCTTTATTGAAATACGCATTGAGCTTGATCATATCGAGACGAATCGCTTCGTCGATGATGTGCAGCTCTGCGCCGGCGATCCACGTCGGGAACATTTCCCAAATGGAAGCATCAAAGCCAAAGCCGGCATATTTCGCAGTTCGATCGTCTTTCGTCACTTGGAAGGCATCATTGTGCCAAAATGCAAGATTCACAAGGGACTGGTGCTCGACCATGACACCCTTCGGCTGCCCCGTCGTCCCAGACGTGTAAATCATATAGGCAAGATCATTTGGTTTGATATGAACCTGAATCTCGCGGGCTTCTCCCTCTACCGCATCTTCTATGAACAGGACATGACCTGTGAATGAAGATGGCGCAGTGAGTCCTTTTTGCATCAGAAGTACTTCTGCCCCGCAGTCTTCCAGCATGTACGCAATACGCTGCGCCGGATAATCTGGATCAATCGGAACGAATGCCGCACCTGCCTTGAGAACGCCAAGGACAGCAGCTGTCATGTCAAGGGATGGGCGGGTAAGAATACCGACGCGGTCTCCTGATTTTGTGCCGCTTGCGATGAGTCTTGAAGCGACTACATTGGCCCGGCTGTTTAGCTCTTCATACGTCCAGCTTGTTCCGCAGAAGGTCGCTGCTTTTTGGTGCGGTGCTTCTTGTGCCTTCGCCTCAATCAGGGCGTGAACGGTTTGATCTGACGGAACGTCAAGGTCTGGCCCTGACCATTCATTGATCAGCTCTCGTTTTTCCTCTTCAGTTATGAGAGACAGCGCTGAAATCGGCTGATTCAGCTTAGCCAGCATATCGTCTATGATTTTTTCAATATATCGGCTCCAGCGCTGAATGGTGCTCTTTTTAAACAGGGCCGCTGCATACTCAAAGCGCAAACCTACTTGGTCCTTTTCTTCAAATACACCGAGCGTTATATCAAATTTTGCATGAACGGTATCTTGCTGCTTTTGCGACAGCTTGAGTCCATTCAAATCCGGTAACGTCAGGTCACGGTCATCTGTTGTCAGCATGACACTAAACAACGGATTGCGGCTCGTGTCTTTCGGAAGATCTAACTGAGCCACCAATTCCTCAAACGGGAATTCTTGATGTTCATAGGCTGATAGGCTGCGATCTTTCATTTTTTCAAGCAGCTGTGCTGTCGTTTCTTCTGGCTGCACTTCGTTTCGAAGAGCCAGCGTATTGACAAACATGCCTGGAACCCGTTCGATTGAAGCATGCGTACGTCCTGCCGTTACAGCGCCTATGACGATATCTGTCTGCCCAGTTAATTTCGAAAGGAAAATGGCAAATGCCGTTTGCATCACCATGTTCAAGCTCACACCTTTTTCCGCCATGAGCGTTTTGATGGATTGCACCTTTTCAGCAGACAACCATCTATCGACTCGCCCTCCTTCAAATGACTGAACTTGAGGACGCGGAAAATCAAGGGGCAATGCTAAGTCTTCCGGCGGCTGTGCATATTGCTCCAGCCAATACTGCCGCTGTTTTTCAAGCAGCGCCTGCTGCTTTTCTTCCTGCTGCCATACTGCAAAATCCTTGTAATGCAGCTGAACTGGCGGTAACGTCTTTTTCTCATACAGCTCTGCGAGTTCTTGAATAAGCAGGATGCGTGTGACACCATCTGCAATGATATGGTGCATATCCATCATGAATACATATTTCTCATCAGAAAGCTTCGCCACTTTTGCCCTCATTAATGGTACTTGATGTAATGAGAATGGTGTAATGAATGACTCGACGACAGACTGCTCCTGACCGCCCTCTATTTCAACAACCTCTAATGTAAACGGTACTTGGCGATAGACTTTTTGAACGGGTACGCCGTCAATTTCGACAAAGGCTGTCCGCAATGATTCATGTCTGTCGATCAAGGCTTGAAGCGCTGCTTCCAGCTGCTTCACATCAAGGCTGCCTTCCATCATTAAAACGGCTGGCATATGATAAGTGACTGCTTCTGGATGCAGCTGCTGCAGTACATACATCCGCTTTTGAGCAGAAGAGACGGGATAGAAATCTTGCTTTTCCGCCGGCTGAATGGATGTCACCACCGAAGAATCCGCTTCTTCCAAGTAGGCTGCCATTGCCCGAATAGTTGGTTTTTCAAAAAGGACTTTGAGCGGCACATGCTTGTTCAGCTTCGCCTGCACCTTCGAAATGAGCACCATGCCCTTGAGGGAATGACCTCCCAATTCAAAGAAGTGGTCAAGAACCCCCATTTGTTCAACTCCAAGAACTTCTGACCAAATGTCACACAGTGCCCGCTCAAGTTCCGTTTCTGGTGCCACATGCGCCGCATGGTTCATATGCACCTCATGCGGAAGCGGCAGAGACTTCGCATCCACCTTTCCGTTTTGGGTAAGTGGAATGTGATCGACTTTCACAAAGTACGTAGGAATCATATAATCCGGCAGTGTCTCCGCAAGATTTTCTCTAAACGTCAGTGTTCCAATGTGTTCAGGCGCTGTGTAATAGAGTGCAAGCTCCGGTAAACGGGACAGGTGCAGGACTTTCACATAGACTTCTTGAATAGATGCCAGAGCACGTGCTGCATGCTCAATTTCCTGTTTCTCAATGCGATAACCGCGGATTTTCACTTGGTCATCGACTCTTCCAAGAAACTCAATATCTCCATTTGCATGCTGTCTGACCAAATCCCCTGTGCGATACATTCTCTCTTGAGGATCATATGGATTTTCAAGAAAACGTTCCGCTGTTAATTCAGGCTGATTCAAATATCCTCTCGACACGCCTTCTCCAGATATATAAAGCTCTCCCAGCGCGCCATACGGGACAAGCCGCTGCTGCTGATTGCATACGAGCGCTCTTGTGTGAGCAATTGGCTGCCCGATCAAAGATCGTTCCTTCAAAGCGTCCAGCTCTTGCGGTGTGATCAGCTTGGTCACTGTACCAATGGTTGTCTCAGTCGGACCGTAATGGTTCATTACTGCCACGCATGGATGCTGCATCATAAATGTCTCAACATCCTCAGGGATCATCGGTTCTCCTCCAAGGACCACCAGGCGTAAAGCGTTAAACGAATGTTCCTTAGAATCTGCCATCATATGAAATAGAGATGGTGTCATTTTGATATAAGTCAGCTCTTGTTCATCAATCATCCGCATCAGACGTACAGGGTCTGTATACACGTCTTCATGAGGAACATAGAGTGTCCCCCCTGCTTTTAAAACAGGGAAAATGCTTGTGTAACCAAGATCATATGCATAAGAAGAAAGCAGTGCCGTCCGATCACATTCTTGCAATGTCACCTCATTTGTCAGCCAGTTGACATAGTGTGATAGATTACGATGCGTGAGCTGTACACCCTTCGGCTGCCCTGTGGTACCAGATGTGTAAATGACATAAGCGAGCTGATCAACCGATACTTCCGGCAGTTCTAGTGAGTGGCTTTGATGCACTGCTTGTTCAACCTGCACCACTTGAATCAACTTGTGATTCTGATAGGAATCTGCAAGAGACTCATTTGTCACGATGACTTGTGCATCTGAATCCTCTAATGTGTAGCGGATTCGTTCAGCCGGAAAAGCTGGATCAATCGGGACAAACGTTCCTCCTGCTTTCATCACACCGAGCATGGAGACGATGACATAGACAGAGCGGTCAAGGATCAGTGCCACAGTTTGTTCTTTCTCGACGCCTCGTTTTTTAAGTTCACAGCTAAGTGCATATGACATATCCTCAAGCTCGCGGTAGGTGAGTTTTCTTTGATCATCCATAACGGCGATAGCATCCGGTGTTTCCTTAGCCTGACGTGAAAATTGAACATGGAATGGCTCATGACGATTCGTTTGCCCTTCGGCTTTTTTCTCCAGACGCTCTATTTGTTCTTGCTGATCCAGTATATGGAGCAAGCCGATCTGTTCCTCCGGATGACGAACTGCCTCACGAATAATCGCCAGGAGATGAGTTCCGAACCGGCGGACGGTCTCTTCTTTAAATAATGCCGCTGCATAGTCAAAGCTCAGCTTTAATGCTCCCTCGCGTTCAAATGCTTCTAGAGATAGATCAAATTTGACCGAGTAATGCTGAATGGCATAAGGCGAAATGTGCAGATCGCCGAGCTTCAGCGCCGGAACCTCCATGTTCTGCATGTTAAATGAGACGCTAAAAAGCGGACTCCGAGTTGTATCACGGTCTAATGGAAGATGTGCAATTAACTCTTCGAGTGGATAGCTTTGATGTGCAAAAGCGTCAACACTTGTTTCTTTTATTTCTTCAAGCAGCTGTAAAAATGTTTTGCTTTGTTCTGGTTTTCCGCGCATCGCAATGGTGTTGATAAACATCCCCGGCATGTCCTGAATATCAGGGTGTGTCCGTCCAGCAACAGGCGAACCCACAATGATATCTTCCTGCCCGCTATAGGAGGCAAGCAGCACTTGAAAGGCGGATAACAAGAACATATACATGGTCGTATCGGTTTTCTGAAGCAGCTCATGAATCCGCTGAGTCGTTGCTTGATCACAGCCAAACATGAATCGTTCTCCAGAAAAATCACGTTCTGCTGGACGCGGATAATCAGTTGGCAGCTCTAAAACCGGTAAATCTCCTTCGAATTGCTTCAGCCAATACGCTTCATGTTCCTTCTGTTTCTCCGTTTCTTCTTCACTTAGCTGCCAGACAGCGTAATCTTTATAATGAATGGCTCGTTCAGCAAGAGCTTCTCCATCATAAGCCTTCGCCAAATCTTGAATGAACGTCTTCATCGAGCTGCCATCTGTAATGAGATGATGTGCTTCCAAGACGAGAAGGTGACGGTTCTCACTGACTTTCAGCAGCTGAGCTCGCAAAAGGGGTGCCGCTGTTAAATCAAATGGCGATTGACGTTCAGTAAGAAATGCCTCCGCCTCTTCTTCCTTGATGTCATGAACAGGAAGGTCAAACGCAGTCCATTCATGCACCCTTTGGACAATGTCTTCTCCGTTCATATGAAAACTCGTTCTTAAGATTTCATGCGTTTGGATTAACTGATTAAATGCTGATTTGAGCCGCTGATATTCGAGTGTTCCCTCAAGCGTTAAGACGATCGGAATATGATAATTCGTGCTGTCAGGTTCAAGTGTCTGCAAAATGTATAAACGGCGCTGAGCTGGTGATACCGGATATTCTTCCGCCTGCTCTGCTGGTAAAATAGGATGTCCGGTTTCTTCTTGACCATCCTGATCGATGTAAGCCGCTAATGAACGAATCGTCGGCTTCTCGAAAATCACTTGAATCGGCACTTCCTTTTGAAGCACTTCTTGAACCTTCGCAGACATCATCATCGCTTTGAGCGAGTGCCCGCCAGCCATAAAGAAATGCTCGTCTACCCCAACCGTTTTCCCAAGAAGCTCCTCCCAAATGTCAGCGAGTGCCTTTTCTGTCTCAGTCTCAGGCAGAATGATTTTGATTTCCTCGCGATGCACTTCGTCAGGCTTAGGTAAAGCTTTTCGATCTACCTTCCCGTTCGATGTCAGCGCAAAGGTATCCAGCTTCATCACATGGTGCGGCACCATATAAGCTGGCAGTTTTTGATTAAATACATCTCGCATCTCTTCTTCTGTGTGCGTCCCTGTAAAGTATGCGATGATTTCCTTTTCATCTAAAGAAAGCTGCTGAACAAGTACAACTGCTTCATCTATGCCCGCTTCTTGGTGAAGCACTGATTCAATTTCACCAAGCTCAATACGGAAACCACGAATTTTCACCTGTTCATCGGCACGGCCGAGGAATTCAATCTGACCATCCGCACCATATCTAGCCAAGTCCCCTGTTCGATACATCCGTCCTGACAGCTTAAAAGGATCTGCCATGAATACTTGATCAGTCAAATCTGGACGTTTGATATACCCTCTTGAAACACCATCTCCGCCCACATAAAGCTCTCCTGGCGCTCCTATTGGCTGAAGTCTTTGATAGTCATCTAAAATATAAGCTGACGAGTGATTGATTGGCTGACCAATTGGGATCGGACCCGTTTCATCTCCTCTTACTTCGTAAAAGGTCGAGATGGTTGTATTTTCTGTTGGGCCGTAGACATTCAGTAAGGTAAGTGCTGGATGATGCTTTTTCACAAGCTCCGCACTTTTCACATTGATCACATCACCACCCGTGAATAATGTTTTTAACCCTTTAAACATTTGAGGCCGCTGCTGAGCGAGCTGATTAAATAAACCAGTCGTTAAAAAGAGCGCTGTAATCTGATGTGTTTGGATAAATTGTTCAAATCGGTGAATATCCAATAAAGTATCACGGTCAACAGGATAAAGCGTCGCCCCATTCAGAAGTGTAGTGAAGATTTCAAGGGTAATCGCATCAAAGCTGACAGCTCCTGTATGCGCCATACGATCCGACGTGTTCAACCCTATTTTTTCCTGAGAACATGCTAACCTCACAATATGTTGATGCTCAATTTGAACTCCTTTTGGCCGTCCAGTTGAGCCCGATGTGAACATGATATATGCCAATTGAGATGGAGACGTCTCGACCGATAACTCCGCTTGTGAGTGATGAGACATGCCGGTCACATGAACAGCTTTGATACTTTCATCAACTGGCGGCTGGCTGTCAGCATAGAGCAAAATGGATACGCCGCTGTCTTCAAGCATCCAACGGATTCTCTCATCAGGCTGAACTGGATCAATCGGTACATAAGCAGCCCCTGCATGTAAAATAGCCAAAATGGAGATCACTGCATCTGCTGATCGGTTCATATACACCGCGACAGCATCCCCCGGCTGAACGCCGTTTTCAACAAGACTGCTGGCTAAACGACGGATTTCCTGTCCAAGCTCTTCGTATGTGAATGTTCGCTCGCCTTCGACTAATGCCGGATGGTCAGGATGCGCCTTGATACGTTCATTGAGCAGCTCAGGAATGGACAGGTGCTTCGGATAATCTCGCTCCGTTTGGTTCCACGCTTCAATCAGCTGCTTTTCTTCTTCTGTAATACATGTCACTTCATGAAGACGTACGTCAGGATTGTGAATGATTTGCTTCATGAGATTGGTCAGATGTTTTGATATGTTTTCAATGACCTTTTCTTCAAAAGCCATCGCATTGTATTTGAATTTCAATGTCCACGTTTCACCAGGATAGACAAGAACATTGAGATCGAAATTCGTTTGTTCAAATCCGTCCTTTACATCAATGGCAAAACCGAGACGTGCAGACATGGTGTCACCAGACAGCTCCTGATCTAAAGGATAGTTTTCAAACCCAACCAAATGATCAAAGAGCTTTCCTCCAGCAGCTGTTTTCTGCTGAATGTCATAAAGCGGCATAAAATCATAGTTTTCGGCTTCCAGTGCATGCTGCTGAACCTTTTGAAACAGCTGTTTAAAGGTCTGCTCCTGATCCAATGTCACCCGAACAGGTATCGTATTGATAAACAGCCCTGCCATGCGCTCAATCCCAGACACACTTGGGGGTCTGCCTGATACGACTGTTCCGAATGTGACATCATCTGCTGCATGATAGGTGCCTAAAAGAACGGACCAGACAGCCTGAAAAAGGTTCGGTGCTGTCACTTGGCATTGTCTTGCCGCATCTTGAATGGCTTGTACCGTTTGAGCGTCCCATGTAAACGTCCATTCCTGATGGTCATATTGTCCGTTCGCTTCTTTTTGCTGCAGCAGCCCTTGGTGCTGTACAGCACCATCCAGCCGCTCCGTCCAATAGTCTTCCGCTTCTTGTTTGTTTTGCTTTCCAAGCCACTGGATATAGTCCGCATAAGGCTTACCTTGTGAGCGATCCGGCGTTCGGCCGTTCCGATAAGATTCATAGTAATGAAACAGTTTTTTCATCAACACACCCATGGACCAACCATCCATAATGATGTGATGGTTGCTCCAAATCAGATGCCAGTTTGTTTCATTTAGTTGAAAAACAGCGACTTTCAACAACAGATCATTCGTTAAGTGAAATCCTTGCTTTCTCACTTGCTTTTTATATTGATCCAATACCTTTTTCTGCTCTTGATGATTCAGATGAGATAGATCCTCTCTATACACATCTAAATGACGTTCAGCCAGTACAACCTGACGAGGCTTTTGTAATTGCTGATAGACAAAGGCTGTACGCAGAATGTCATATGTCCGTACGAGTTCATTGAGACTCTTTTCAAAAAGATCGAGATCAAAATCTCCGCTTATTCCAAGCTCAAGCTGTGTGAAATAAGAGGAGGAATTAGGGTCTAGCATGGCATGGTACAGCATGCCCTCTTGCATTGGTGTTAAAGGATATACCTTTTGAATTTTCTGCTTGCTCATAAGTCCACCTCTTCGTTTTGCTTAAAATAGGTCCATTAGCTTTTCAAGTTCATCCATGGTGAGATCCTCATCCCCCACATCACTAGGTGTGATCTGACTCTCATCCTGTGATCGACAATGTGAGATTAATGCCTTCACATTCTTTTCTAGGAGTTCCTTGAACTGTTCCATCGTACGTTCTTCGAATTCAAAGTGATGATAGGATATCGTCACATGGAGCATGGCTTGTTCTACGAAACCAACAATATCCAGCGCATGAGGTTTCTCGGATTCAGGGCTCAGCGATTGTCCCGCATGCCATGCAGAGCGTCTCAGTTCACCGCCGCCGATCTGTTCATCAAACTGACCAAGATAGTTAAAGCTGATATCTGGTGTGACTTGAAAATCGATATCGTCCTTCATCCTGTCAGGCGTTAAGTATTTTAAAACGCCATAGCCGATCCCCTTGTTCGGAATGTGCCTGAGTTCCTCTTTTAAATGCTTGATCTGATAAGAAAGATCGTCTGCATGCGACATATCCAGTAATACTGGATACATGCTAGTAAACCAGCCAATGGTCCGTGATACATTGACCGCAGGGAGAATATCCTCTCTCCCGTGCCCTTCAAGATGAATAAAGTATTTGTCTTCACCTGTCCACTCTTTCATGGACAACCCTAATGCCGTCAGCAAAATATCATTGATTTCCGTTTGGTAGGCTTCATGTACATCCGTCAGCAGACTGTGTGTTTCCTCCTCAGACAATGTAAAACGAACGGTCTCTGTATGAAGCATTCGTTGATCCTCCGTGACATGATCCTTTTGAAGCGGACGAACGGAATGCGCAAGTACCTTTTTCCAATAATCTCTTTCCGATAGCACCTCATCTGACACAGCGTATTCAGTCAACTTTTGTGCATATTCTTGGAAGGAGTGTGTTTTTTCAGGAAGGGTTAGAGTTTCCCCGCTCTTCGACTGTTCATAAAGAGCCATGAAATCTTCAAGGAAAATACGCCATGACACACCATCAATGACAAGGTGATGTACAGCGAGCAATAAATGATCCCCTTGGTCCGTTCGGAAAATGGCAGGTTTCACTAGTGGTCCCTCCGCTAGCGACATACTCGCCTGCACTTCATTTGCCAGCTTTTCTACCTGCTGGATCTGCTGCGACAGCTCTCCTTTTACTTCCACCACATCAATTGCCACATTGTTTTCCTCGATGCCTCGATGACGCTGGATGACGCGCCCTTCTTCGAGCGGATACACCATTCGCAATGCATCATGATGAATCATGAGCTGCTCTAGCACTTGCTGAACGATTTGTTCATCCAAACCATTTGGTGCTTGGAGCATAACCGATTGGTTCCAATGGTGCTGATTCGTAAAGTTTCGTTCAAAAAACCAACGCTGAATCGGTGTTAAAATGACTTCTCCTTCGACAGGTGATTGGTCAGCTGTGAGAAGATCGGCTTCCTCGATATATGGGCGCAGCTCCGCAATTGTTGGGTACTGGAATAGAAGTTTCATATCGAGCTTCCAGCCCGCTTGCGTGAGTTTGCTTGCCATTTGGATGCCTTTAATCGAATCTCCGCCAAGGAAGAAGAAGTGATCGTGGATACCGACTTGGCTGACGCCAAGGACTTCTTCCCAAATGCCGCAAAGCAGTGTTTCCACTTCATCTCTTGGTGCTTCGTATACCGTTTGGTTCGCTTCGATATCAGGAGCTGGCAATGCTTTCAGATCGACCTTTCCATTTGCCGTCATTGGAAATTGGTTTAGTTTTACGATCCATGATGGCACCATGTATTCTGGTAACGTGCGTTTTAGGCTTTCTTTTAAGTCCTCTGTATCGGTCTCCGTAATCACGTAAGCGGCAAGGGCGTCCTGATCACTTGCATCTTTGACCGTGGTCACGACAGCTTCTTTGACCGAATCCAGCGTCAGAAGCTGGGCTTCAATTTCTGACAGCTCAATACGGAAGCCGCGGATGTTGACCTGATGGTCTATTCTGCCGAGATAGATCAGCTCACCATCGTCTGTCCATTTCACTAAATCGCCTGTACGGTACATGCGCTCGCCTGGATAAAATGGATCTGGGACAAATCGTTTATCGGTTTCTTCTGGAAGATTCCAGTAGCCCCTCGCCAGTCCTTTTCCTGCAATGACGAGCTCACCCGGTACGCCTGGCGGCGACAGGTCATATAACGAACCCATGATGTAGAAACGTGTATTGGCAATCGCCGTTCCAATCGGAAGCGTGCCTTGTTCTGGATCGATCATCCCGCTTGTCGCTACAACTGTATTTTCAGTTGGACCGTAGTTATTGACGAGTTTGTATGGAACAGGCTTCACTTGTTTCAGCTTGTCTCCGCCTGTCAGTAAGTAGCGCAGAGAATGGTTGTCCATTGACATAAACTGCTCGCATAACTGCGTTGGCAGGAAGGCAATGGTGATGTCTTCTTTATTGAAATACGCATTGAGCTTGATCATATCGAGACGAATCGCTTCGTCGATGATGTGCAGCTCTGCGCCGGCGATCCACGTCGGGAACATCTCCCAAATGGAGGCATCAAAGCCAAAGCCGGCATATTTCGCAGTTCGATCGTCTTTCGTCACTTGGAACGCATCATTGTGCCAGAATGCAAGATTTACAAGGGACTGGTGCTCGACCATGACACCCTTCGGCTGCCCCGTCGTCCCAGAGGTATAAATCATGTAGGCAAGATCCGTTGGTTTGATATGAACCTGAATCTCGTGGGCTTCTCCCTCTACCGCATCTTCTATGAACAGGACATGACCTGTGAATGAAGATGGCGCAGTGAGTCCTTTTTGCATCAGAAGCACTTCTGCCCCGCAGTCTTCCAGCATGTACGCAATACGCTGCGCCGGATAATCTGGATCAATCGGAACGAATGCCGCACCTGCCTTGAGAACGCCAAGGACAGCAGCTGTCATATCAAGGGATGGACGGGTAAGAATACCGACGCGGTCTCCTGGTTTTGTGCCGCTTGCGATGAGTCTTGAAGCGACTACATTCGCCCGGCTGTTCAGCTCTTTATACGTCCAGTCCCTTCCGCAGAAGGTTGCCGCTTTTTGGTGCGGTGCTTCATGTGCCTTAGACTCAATTAGCGCATGAACAGTTTGATCTGACGGAACGTCTAGGACAGGCCCTGACCATTCAATCAGCAGTTTTTGCTGCTGCTGCGGTGACAATAATTGCATTTGATCTAACAATTGATCTGGAGCTGACACCATTTGTTCCAGCAAATGAAGGAAATATTCTTTCCACTTTTCAATTGACGTCTTTTGAAAGATAGAACAATTAAAATCAAACACGAGCTCAATTTGATCTGCGGATTCGTTTCCAGTTAAGGTCAAATCAAATTTGGCGATATTCTCCTCGAATGGCTGTGGAACAACGTGAAGCCCATCCATAGATAAATCACGAATATCCGCATTCTCCATTGAGAAGACCACATCAAAAATTGGATGACGGCTTGTGTCTCGAACCGTTTGCACTTGATCTACCAATTCTTCAAATGGGTACAGCTGATGCTCGTTTGCCTCTAACACAAGCTGATGAACATTTGACGCAAATTCAGCAGCTGTCTGATGTCCTGCTGGTCTTGTTCTAAGTGCCAGCGTGTTCACAAACATGCCGATCACAGATTGAATATCAGGATGGGTTCTGCCCACAACCGGAGAACCAATGATGATATCCTCTTGTCTTGAAAGCTTGCTTAAAAGAATACTGTAGCCAGCAAGCAGAACTGTATAGGTCGTACTGTTGAGCGCTCTAACGAGTTCGTCCAATTTCGCTTTAAGCGAACCTTCGATTGTAAATGAGACACGATCTCCTGCGAATGTTTGCACTTTTGGCCTTGGCAGATCTTCCGGCAGTGCCAGTACAGACAGATCCCCTTGTAATTGATCCAGCCAGAATGCCTCTTCAGCTGCTTTTTGCGCAGCAGATGCCTCACTTTTTGACCAAACTGCATAATCCTTATATTGAACAGGCAATTCCTCTAGTTTGTCTCCTCGATACAGGGCCGAAAGTTCCTCAATTAAAATGCCAACAGACGCACCATCTGAAATGATATGATGCATATCAATCAGTAAATAATGGACATTTACGGAGACGGAAACCAGCCCTATTCTGAGTAAAGGCGCTTTTTCTACATCAAATGGCCTGATAAAGTCATTCATTAATTCCTGTATGTCTCGGCCGTTCTGTTCAATTTTTTCAATGTCTATAGAGACATTTGTTTCAATCCGTTGAACAGGTTCATTCTGAACAAAATCAAAGCTTGTTCGGAAAGCTTCATGACGTTGGACTAGCTGATCAATTGCCTTTTCAAATCGTTTTTCATCAAAGACGCCTTCTAGCTTTAAGGCAGCCGGCATATGGTAGCTTTGCTCCGCCTCAGTCATTTTCTCCAAAACAAACAGTCTTTTCTGAGCAGATGTCACTGGATAATAGGCCGCCTCTTTGGCGATTTCTACTCGCTTGATCTCCGTTTGATCCGCTTGATCCACCACAAGGGCGAACGCCTCTAATGTTGGGGATTCAAATAAGGACTTCAAAGTGAGCTCCACCTGCATCTCTTCATACAGCCTGTTCAGCATTTTCATGCCGCGCAGCGAATGGCCCCCGCATTCAAAGAAATGATCATGCCTGCCGATTCGCGGTACTTCAAGAACTTCCTCCCAAATGTTCGCCAGCAGACGCTCTGTTTCTGTTTGAAGAGAGGTGTATTCATTTCCCCCCTGCTCACTGAGATCAGGCGCCGGCAGCGCCCGCCTATCGACCTTGCCGTTATTCGTCAAAGGAAGCTCGTCTAATTGCATGAAAAATGCCGGCATCATATACACAGGCAGTTCACGTCCTGCTTGCTCACGTAAATCAGTTAACGAGACAGATCCTTCTGCTGTGAAATACGCACATAACGTGTCATTCGGAGCTGCAATGACGACAGCTTCCTTCACCTGAGGATGCCGCAGCAGCTGGTGTTCAATTTCTCCAAGCTCGATACGCTGTCCGCGAATCTTCACTTGATGATCGATCCGTCCAATGAATTCAATATCTCCATTTGACAGCCAGCGTGCAAGATCGCCCGTTTTATACATGGTTTCTTCAGGGCGGAAAGGATTTTTGACAAACTTTTCGTTTGTTAGTTCTGGCTGCTTATAATATCCTTTCACCAGTCCATCACCAGCGACACATAGCTCTCCCGCCACGCCCGGCGGCTGAACATGTCCAAACTCATCTACAATATAAACAGCCGTTTGACTCACTGGCTTTCCGATTGGGATAGATAACGCCTGCTTCTCAATGTGATTCACAGGATAATAGGTGGTGAAAATTGTGCTCTCAGAAGGTCCGTACATATGAACAAGCCTGTCTTCCCCAACTGTCTCAAGTGCAGTCACTACATGAGGCACAGAAGCACGTTCTCCGCCAAACAGCACTTTTCTTACGTTTTTCAGGCTGTCTTTTTTCATATCGATGAGTAAGTGAAAAAGAGCTGTCGTGATCATTAAAATACTGACTTTTTCCTTCTCAATCGCTCCAGAGAGCTCATTCATGTTTAAGATTTGGTCCTTTGGCAGAACAATGAGTTTCGCTCCGTTTAATAAAGCACCGAACACATCAAACATAAAGGCATCAAATACATAGTTTGAAATGCTCATCACCGTGTCCTCATGATGAACCGTGAGATAATTCGATTGCTTCACCGTTCTCAAAATGTTCCGGTGTGTCACCATATTTCCTTTAGGCTTACCGGTTGTACCTGATGTATAGGTCAAATTCGCCAAGTCCTCAGGGAAAATATGAGCATCTATAGGGCTGTCTGACTGCTGAACAATCGCTTGATCTTCTGTTTCTATGATGGTTCCCTCAAATGCAGTGAGCACTGAGCGATGGCGCAGCACTTGATGTGTCAGTAAAAATTGTGCACCGCTGTCTGTTAAAAAGTGCTTCACGCGCTCATCTGGGAAATCGGGGTCAATTGGTACATAGACACCGCCCGCCTTAAGCACAGCCAAAACAGAGAGCACCATGTCATTAGACCGTTCAAAGAATAAGGCCGCTTTCATCCCTTTTTCAAAACCATTTTCACTCAAATAATGAGCCAGCTGATTCACTCGGTCATTCAGCTCTTGATAAGAAAGAACCACATCTTCACATTGCAATGCAGGCTGATCTCCATGCTGCTGCACCTGTTTTTCAAACTGCGTCACAATGGTTTCTTCTGCTGGATAAGGCGAAGGTAACGGATTCCACCTATTTAGCTGAGCTTCTGCTTCTTGTTCAGACAGTAATCGATAGGAATGGATAGCTTCCTGCGGTGTTTGAACCATCTGTTCCAGCAGATACACATAATGCTTAAGCATCTGCTCTGCTGTACTTCGCTTAAATAGAGCCGTACTGTAATCAAGTACAAAGGATAAACCTTGATCTGACTCCATGGCTTGCAGTGTTAAATCAAATTTCGCAATATGGAAATTGGTTTCTTCAACCTCGACCAGCATGTCTCCAATATGCTGGGCTGCTCCATGATCCGGCGTCAGTGTAAAGACGGTATCAAACAATGGATGACGGCTAAAATCTCTTGGCACATTCAGCTTTTCAAGCAGCCGTTCAAATGGATATTGCTGATGCTCAAATGCCTGCATTGTCTTTTTCTTTACTTGCTCAATCAACTGAGACATGGTTCCATTCGGATCTACCTCCGACCGCAAAGCAAGTGTCTGGACAAACATACCGATCATGTCATTCAAATCTGTATGCACACGCCCTGCCGCCGGTGTTCCGACTACAAATTCCTTTTGACCCGTATATTTCGCAAGCAATGTATAGTAGGCAGAAAGCAGCACCGTATACAGTGTCGTGTGGTGATTCGCTGCAAGCTGCTGTAATTGATTCTTTAACGTTTCATCTATTTCTTTGATGACACGATCACCTGCGAAAGACTGGACAGCTGGACGCTGATAATCGGTCAGCAGCTGTAAAGCCGGAATATCGCCCGAAAATTCTTGCAGCCAGAATGCCTCTTCTTTTTGAAAGCCTTGGTGCTGTTGCCAAACAGCATAATCTTGGTATTGAAGCTTCAATGGTGCTCTGACCGATCCCTCGTAAGCATCTGACAACTCACGCAGCATTAAATCGATCGAAAGACCATCTGAAATCAGATGATGCATATCGAAAAAGAGCAAATGCTCCTGATCATGCAATGACTGCAAACCAATTCGTAGAAGTGGTGCACACTCAAGATCAAAAGGTCTGACAAATTGCTGCATGTTTTCTTCTATCGTACCGCCTGTCAGCTGTTCTATTTGAAAGGACACTGATGAAGCGATCCGCTGACGAGGAACACCTTTTATCGTATGAAAAGAAGTACGCAGCATATCATGTCGTGAAATCAGCCTTTCAAAGGCTTCAGTCAGCTTCTCAAGCTGCAGAGTTCCTTTTAACCTCACAACAGCAGGCATATGATATGCAGTGCTTTGTTCCAGTTGACTCACCATATAGACGCGCTGCTGTGGAGGTGACAATGGATAATGATCTGCAGCCGGCGCTTTTGGTATCACCGTTTCAGAAGACCTATCCGCTTGCTCAATATAAGCAGCCAAAGCAGCAATCGTTTGCTGTTCAAATAAAACCGACAGCGGCACTTCTACTTGAAAGTCTCGCTGAACCTGTGTAAGTACAGTCATCGCTTTGAGCGAATGCCCGCCTCGATCGAAGAAAGAATCATATACACCGATCTTCTCTTGATCAAGAATGTCTTCCCACAAATGAACAAGCTTCGTTTCTATATCGTTTCTAGGTGCCGTATAAATGGCATGAACCGCTCTATCACCTTTTAACGCAGCAAGTGCACGACGGTCGACTTTGCCGCTGACTGTGAGTGGAAAAGCATCGAGCTCTTTGAAATAAAGAGGCATCATGTAGGCTGGAAGCTGATGTTTGATAGCCGCTTGCAGCATGTCAACAGACACACCTTCTTGACGAGCTTGATAGTAAGCACTTAACGCCTTTTCTCCATCCGCTTCATCAACCACTAGCACGACAGCCTTATCAACTCCATCTACCTGCTCCATCACCGCTTCAATCTCGCCTGTTTCTATGCGATAACCCCTTATTTTCACTTGATCATCCATTCTGCCAAGATAATCAATCGTGCCATCTGGAAGCCACCTGACTAGATCGCCCGTTCGATACATCCGCTCATGCGGAGAAAACGGGTCTGCCGTGAATACCTTCTCTGTCAATTCAGGCTGATTCACATAGCCTCGCCCAACACCTATACCGGCAATGCAAAGCTCTCCTGCAGCCCCATGCACCTGTAATTGATCATGTTCATTTAAAATATAAATTCGATGATGACCAAGCGGTTTTCCAATCGAAACATAGCGCTGTTCAGTTAATACGCTCAGCTCACTGAGATCTAGACGATGAACCGCCGCATCCACACACGTCTCAGTTGGACCATACACATTCCACAGAGTAAAATGAGGCTGACTCATACGAACCGCTTCGATGAGTGAACGTGCTGCTTTCGCAGGAAGCGCTTCTCCCCCAATCAACATGTGCGTCAATGACAGCCCGTCCAAATCCGCAGCAAGTAAAAGCTGCACATGCGCCGGTGTTCCATCTGCCGCTTCAATTTGATGTTTTCTGTAATAAGCCGCTAGCTGCATCCCATTTCTCGTTGTTTCTCGCGGGATGATATGAAGCGTATGTCCAAATAAAAGGGCAGCAAAAATTTGTTTCACCGATGCATCGAAATGGAATGGGGCTAGAAGCGCCATTTGAAGCTCATTCGTCCCTTGATAAATCTCATGATGCAAAGCATGGACCAAATGATGAAGCTGAAGATGCTCAATCATGACACCCTTTGGCTTTCCAGTCGTACCCGATGTATAAATCATGTAGGCTAAATCCTCCAGCGCCGTCTGATCTACGAGCTCAGGCAGCTGTGCATCACCTAATAATATTTGCTGCTGCACGATCAATTTTTCCGAGAGGGCTGGGTACTCTTGAATGAACGATTCCTCTGTTAACACAAAAGAAGCACCTGAATCTTCCACAATAAATTGAATACGCTCCTCAGGTAATGCCGGATCAATTGGTACATATGCCCCGCCAGCCTTTAATATGCCGAAGACCGCCACCATGGCATCTGTCTTCCGATCCATCAATACAGCAACAGGCACATCACGTGAGATACCTTTCATTTGTAAAAACCGTGCCAGCTTTTCTGCCTGTCGATGCAGCTCTCCATAAGTAAATATTCCATTTTCCGCTACAACAGCAGCCCGATCTGCATACTTGTTTGCTGTCTCATCAAATATGTGATGAACCGGTTTTGCTGCTGGTCTTTCAAATGATTCTCCCTCAGATAATTGCAGCAGCTCCTTTTGTTCCCCTGCTGAAAGTAAAGGCAGTGTCCCAATCAGCTGATCAGGCTGAGAGACGGCCGCTTCTAGTAATATCAAGAATCGATCAAACATCTTACTCATTTCTTCTTCTGTGAATACATCTGTACGGTAATCCAAATCAATGGTCAATGTATCAGTATCCCAGCGGTCTTTCACATGTATTGAAATATCATTCATTCCGCTCCCGCTAAAAATCGGTTCAGTAATGAACGACAGGTTCTCTTTTTTCTGCCACTGCATGACCTGGTATTCTAAAGAAATGTCAAAAAGGCGTCCTGTAAACCCTTCTCTTTCCCGCAAATCATTCATGAGCAGATTGTAAGGGTACTTTTGGTGACGTAAGATCTTCATTTGATCCGCCATGACCTGTTTTACGAAATCAAGAAACGTTTGCGACCCTTGAACAGATGCACGCATTGGAATCGTGGATACAAACATTCCAATCATCTTTTTTTCTTTGGCATTCGTCCGGTTGCCCATAAAGGTTCCAAGAACGACATCTTCCATACCGCTAAACCGATGTAAGTAAATATAGACAGTGGACATAAACATTGAAAGCATGCTGACTTTCTGCTCTTCACAAAAGGCACGAAGCTTCTCCTTTAAAGAATCTGGAACATCCCCTGAAAATCGCTCCGCATGTAAACTCATCTCGTATCCCTTATGCGGTTTTAAAGATGCGAAGTCTGGAATATGAGCAAACTGCTCATTCCAAAAAGCTTGGTCTTTTTGAAAACGTTTAGAAGATTCATAGGTCTGCTCACTCATGATGTGATCAACGAAGGAAATTTCCTCAACTGGCGAGATGTCTACTCCTTGCAGCATGTCATGATATAAATCAATAATGCGATTTCCCATTAGAATGATGGAAATACCATCCGCCACAATATGATGTGCTTTACAGAACAGCCAGCATTCTTGATCACTGATTTGAAACACCGTAAATTCAATCAAGGGGCTGTCAATCAATGGCATCGGCTCACGAATTTGCTCGTTTGCCCAAGCCCTTACTTCCTCTTCACTCCAGCCCTTCTCCATACGAATCGGCTGTTTTTCATAAGTTTTGATATATTGAACGGGCTCCTCCTCTTCATCTCGATACACGAGCCTCAGCCGAAGAGAGTCAGTTTGTCGAAGGTATGCTTGAAGCACATCAACGACCAAAGAAGGCTCGAGACCTGATACTGATCTCAATCTGGCGAAACCACCCAAATTAGAAATACTTGTACCTGGATAAAATCTTTCCGTGTAGAATACTCGCTTTTGCGCATGTGTTAAGGGGTAATAAACTGTATTCATTCTCATCCTCCGCCTCTTCTATGTTTTCTCCACCAATTTCACCCTGCACCCTCTATATCAAAAGAACCAAGTCTATTTCATTAAAATAGACGGTTTAACAGAAAAGGAGCCCACCCCGAATAAAACGGAGGGACTCCCATTTTCATTCGGTAGCCTGCCGACCATAGCAAAAAAAGAATCATTTACCTTAGGACATGGCTTTGCGTCTCTATGTTTCCATAGATTTGCCTTTTTCTTCTTTTCTTCTAGATATTTTCTATTTACGTCCACTTTATATGAAAATATTGTTTTTTTCACCGAAAAATGGGTGTAAAGATTCATGCGTCATACCGAAGGGATCACCTGTTAATTGACGATATTTACCGAAAATAACTAATAATAGTTGCGTTCAACCGAAAATAATCGACTAAATACCGCAAAAATTTCATATTTTCCCTTAAATTTTGTAAATATGACCGAAAATGTAGGATAGAGGTCTCCTTTCGTCCCTCTCAAATTCTTAAATCTTAAGAACTACATTCCCTAAAAAAATGATTTTTTTACTGTAAAAACAACAAAAAAAAGAGCTGCCATTTCTAATGACAACTCCTTGTTTCTTCATTATATTTACATCACCTTAGACAGACCAATCGTTTTCTCAATAATGAGCAGCGCAATGATAGAAATGATAATAAATATGACAGATATCGCATTGACACTCGGATCAAAGGTCTGCTCAATGTAATTAAAGGTCCTGACGGGAATAGTGATGGTTTGAGGAGAAGAAACAAACAAACTGATCGATATTTCCCCAAATGACGTCACCGCTGAAAACACTCCGCCTGCAATGATTCCCGGCTTAATCAAAGGCAGTGTGACTCGAAAAAACGTACGAATGGGTCCTGCGCCAAGATTCATTGAAGCCAGCTCAAGCCGCGGATCTAAATTCGAAACACTTACGCCTACCGTTCGAACCACATAGGGAAAACCAATGATGACGTGACCAATAACGAGCGCCCACAAAGATCCTGTAAAGCCCATAGCCGTAAACAAGTAAAGCATAGCAATCCCTAATACCACCTGAGGAATCATGAGAGGTGACAGAATGAAAGCTTGGACAGCCTCCTTTCCCTTAAAGGAAAGCCTTGCTAAAGCATACGAAGCCATTGTCCCTAAAAGAACCGTGAGAGGCGTCACGATGAATAGCAGAATCACACTGATCCGAAGAGATTCCATCCATTCTGGATTTGACACGACCTCATGAAACCAACGAACAGAGAACGAAGTCGGTGGAAATTCAGGAAAAGCATTTGGACTAAAAGCAGATAGGACGATCACAAGAACAGGTATGGTTAAAAAAAGATAAACCAATGATCCAGCAGTCCAAATCAGGATGGAAAGCAAGCGGTCCCCTATTGACTTTTTACGCATGCATCCTCGCCTCCCAACGCTTCAATAAATAGCTTAATAGACTGACCACCACAAGCACACAAACCAATAATGTAAAGGACATAGCTGCAGCAAGAGGCAGATTATAAACCTGCATCACCTGCTGATAAATTGACAGCGGCAGCAGAGGCTGCATCCGTCCGCCGACTAACAGCGGGGTGATATAACTTCCTGCTGCCAGTGAGAAGACGATGATCGCGCCAGTCACCATGCCTGGAATGGTCAGTGGTAAGGTGACATGAAAAAAGGTTCGAATACGGCCAGCTCCAAGACTCATAGAAGCCGGTCTTAAGTGACGATCCATATCGGTTAAACTTGTTGCGATCGGCAGTACTGCAAATGGCAGCATGACTTGGACATAGGCTATAATGACCGCATTCATATTCCACAGCATCGAGAGCGGCTTCTCAACCACATGTAAATCTAGTAACATGCCATTAATCAGACCATTTTGCGAAAGAAGAACAATCCATGCAAACGTCCGAATCACAACACTTGTCAAAAGCGGCGATACAAGTAAGATATAGAAAAATGCCCGCAGACGCGGATTAGGTGCTTTGACGAGCAAGTATGCTGCGGGGTATGCCATCAATAAACAAATCACCGTTGTCTGCAAAGCCACCCACACAGTACTTCCAATCGCCTTTACATATGCATCTGTCGTGAACACATGAATATATTGAGAAAAACTATACGTTTGTAATGTATTCATCATCGAATCGACATCGCGAAAACTGAGAACGAGCATCATCACAAGCGGAGCTAGTAGAAATACAACAAGAAACAAACAGGCTGGCAGCAGCATAAACCAATGAAATCGTTGATTCTTTTTCTTGATTCGCATCACGTATGCACCTTCGAATCCAAGAAAACAATATCTTCAGGCTGCCAATGGATATGAACGATTTCTCCAACTTTAGGAAGCTCAGGAAATTCGGCATCAGAAGCATGGACAATGATTTCACCATTATCAAGCCCCACAACCAAACGTAATGAATGCCCGATATAACTCACATCTGACAGCACGCCTGATACATGGTTCGGCTTTACTTCCTCCCGTTCAGAAGAGATGCTGATTCTTTCAGGACGCAGCATAAGTAATTGCTTTTCCCTCTTCTCTTGATGTGCCGCAGCCTCCAGCTGAAGATGCTGACCGTTTGAATGGGTTACATGCGGAACCGTAAATGCAGCATCAGCTTCATTGTACACGGCCTCAAAGATGTTCACCTGTCCGATGAATTCAGCTACAAATCGATTGTTTGGCTGGCGGTACACCTCTAAAGGCGTCCCAATCTGCTGAATTCTTCCCTCTCCTAAAATTCCAACCCGATCAGAAAGGCTTAAGGCCTCCTCTTGATCATGTGTCACAAGAATGGTTGTAATCCCGACATTTCTTTGAATATTTCGAAGCTCTGTCTGCATGTTTTTTCTTAGTTTGGCATCTAAGTTGCTGAGCGGTTCATCAAGAAGGAGAACAGACGGCTGAATGGCCAGCGCTCTTGCAATCGCTACCCGCTGCTGCTGACCACCGCTTAATTGGTGGGGCATCCGTTTCGCAAATGCCTCTAATTGAACAAGAGACAAGCTTTCCATCACCTTCTCTTTGATTTCCGCCTTCTTTTTCTTTTGAACTTTTAGTCCGTACGCTACATTATCAAATACAGTCAGATGCGGAAAGAGTGCATAGCTTTGAAAGACCATACCTGTTTTTCTTTGGTAAGGCGGCAAAGCTGTCACATCCTGATCACCAATATAGACGACGCCTTTTGTTGGTTCTAAAAAACCGCCAATGATGTTTAATAACGTTGATTTTCCGCAACCGCTGGGACCAAGAAGGGAGAAAAACTCTCCCTCATTCACCGTAAGACTGACATCGTTGAGAGCAATCTGCTCACCGAAGTGCTGACTGATGTGTTCTAAATGAATTCCACTCATGCGATCACCTATTTTCCTCCGCCTAATACTTCGTTCCATCGATTAGTCCAATTGCCAAGCTCCGAGGTCGCTGTTTCATAATCTACCCAAGTCAGCTTGCTGTAATAGTTTTCTCCGACTTTCACCTTCCCCTTAATCTTGTCACCGTATTTCACATCAGAATTCGACATGCCATAATAAGATTTTTCAGAGAAAGCCTCCTGAGCTTCTTTTCCACTTAAGTAGTTTAATAGTTTGTATGCCGCTTCTTCATGCTGACTTCCCTTCGTTAAAGCCCAGCTCGCAACAGCAGCAACAGCGCCTTCTTTCGGATATGAGAAACCAATATCCATTCCTTCTTCTTCAAGTGCAAATACTCGCCCGTCCCAATATGGAACAGCCGCGACGTCGCCACGTTCTAACAAGGTTTGAATCGATCCTGGGTTATCTGGAAAAGCAGCTACATGACCTTTTAATTGCGCGAGACTTTTAAATGCTTTATCAATATCCTTAGGATTTGATTCTGCCCCTCCTTGAGCATGAACAAGTGCAGAGAAAAATTGCAAACCGGCTGAATAAGTCGGAGATGAAATGGCTACCTTCCCTTTCAGCTGACTGCTCCATAGGTCAGTCCAGCTGTTTGGCTCCTGCTTTACGAGGTCTTTTCTATAAGCAATCCCAAGCTGCCCCATACTAAAGCCTGCTGCATATTGTTTTCCATCAACAGTGAGCTTCTTTTGGACAGAACGGTAAAGTTTTTTGACGTTCGGTGCTTGATCTTCATCGATAGGCGCAAGAACGTTTGCTGCGATACCTCTTTGAATGGTATCAGGCTGTAAAATAAGTAAGTCATACGGTGGATTTTTACCATTTGACGCTTTTAATTTTGTAAACCATTCAGAATCCGCCCCAGAGACGGTTTGCACTTTAATTCCCGTATCTTTTTCGAACTTTTCAAGGATTGGTTTGATATTCTTTTCCCAATCGCCTCCATATACACCAACAATCACGGTCTGCTGCTGTTTGCCTTGATCCTTTCCATTTCCACCACAAGCGGTCAGCAGTAAAACGATTGATAGAATGCCTGCAAAAATAGCGATTAATCTTCTTTTCATGATTCATTTCCCCCTTTTTGTCCATTCATTTGACGAAGTGCTTGAGTAATATTTTCCTTTGTTAATGGCTCATTTCTTTGACTGAAATGTTGATGAACTGCATGTTTATAGTGTGTACGTTCATTAGCCGGATAGGAACGCAGCTGAACGGCTAACTCACTGCTCGCTTCATCCGTCCATACTTTCTCATATGCTTCTCTTTGTTCTCCAAAATCCCACATATCAGCAGATGCAGAATCATCAACCTTTTCACGTACCCTGCTCGTCTGCACTTCATCAATCTTCCATTCATTTTGGTCTATATACACTTTCACACCATATTGCTGCAGCGCTCTTTCTTCACTTAATAGACCTGCTTCCACTTCCTGAAGGACTTTTTCTTTCTTTCTAGCAAATGGATTCCCCCAGCCGCCTCCACTTGGTGAAACCAATTGAACGATATCACCTTTTTCAAGTCGCAGAACATCTATTTTGGGCTGCTCTTGTTTCTCACCATTAGCTGTGTTCAGCTTGACCTCACCAACTGCTCCTGCTCGGCCGCCCATTAACCCCCAAGGCTGAAACTTCATCCGTTCCATTCCTCGTGCTGTCACCATCGATTCAGGCTTCATCATTTCAAATTCCAAACCAATCGCATGTCCGCCTCGATTTTCACCAGCTCCACCTGTATCCGGCAGAAGCTCATATCGATGAACATGAATATCAATATGCTGTTCCAAGCTCTCAATTGGGGTATTCTTCAAAAAGCCAGATGAATGATCAATACCGTCCACTCCATCAGTACCATTTTGAGCACCGCCTCCTCCGCCTAATGGTTCAACAACGGACATTTTCCTGCCACCCGTTTGATCATCAGGTACAGAGAGAACCACAATGGCAGATTGGCCTGCACCTGCTGCCGGCACTGCTTCAGGTAACAGCTTACCAATGGCGCCTAGCACGACATTGTACAGCCTCATTGTAATCGAATGCCGAATTCCGACAGAGGCAGGGTATTCTGGGTGCACCAGCGTTCCTTTAGGAGAGACCACGTCAATTGGATACGTTATTCCACCATTAATCGGTATAAAAGGATCCTTACTAATGATGTAATTAATCAACCCTTGATAAAGAAAGGAATGCTTCTGACCATTGGTGACCAGGTTAAAGGCTGTTTTTACTTGCGGATCACACTCAGAAAAATCGAGCGTCAGCCGTTTCCCTTTGATCGTTAGCTTGATTTTCAACCGAATAGGGACGTCCGAAATCATATCATCATCTAAATAATCAGCAAATTCACTCATCCCATCCGGTATAGCTTCAATGACCTTTCCAGCACGATCCTCGGCTTGCTTCAGCAAGTCTATCATGCCTTGTTTCACTTCGTTTTTTCCAAATTTCTCAATCATTTCTTTTAACCGAATCTCTGCTGTATTGACTGCAGCAATCATCGCATTGATATCACCATCATTTAAATGACTCGCGCGGCTGTTAGCTCTTAAAAAGGTACGTACGACCTGATTTTCTTCCCCGCCTTCATAAATTTTTACTGGCGGAATTCTTAATCCTTCTTGATGAACATCCGTCGCTGTCGGTGAAATACTCGAAGGCACAAGTCCACCCACATCACTGACATGAACAAAAGACCAAGCATAGCTGACAATTTCACCATCTACAAAAATCGGCTTAATGATATGGACATCTGGCAGGTGAGTCGCCAAACCATCTGTCGTATAAGGATCATTTGTGATGATAATGTCTCCTGGCTGCATCGGCCCGCATTCTTCAATCGCTTTTCTTAGACTCAGCCCTAAAAAGATCGTCACACCTACTGTCTTCGGATAAACAAAGAAATCTCCAGAAGGCGTGGCTAATGCTGTCGCAAAGTCAGCAGATTCTTTGACGAAGGTCGTAAATGACGTTCGTTCAATGACATGTCCCATGCCTGATGCAATCGCATTAAAATAACTGCGCATCATCTCAAGCTTTGCTGGATCAGTTCTCATGTAAAGCCACCTCCTTTGAAATCACTAAGTTACCTGATAGATCAATGCTGCCTGTCCAGTTTGGCAAAATTAATGTTGTCGTATCATCCTGCTCAATAATGGCAGGCCCATTTACAATAGAACCTACTGACAGCGTATCCCGGTTATAAACCGATGCTTCGTATTCTTTTTCTTCTATAAAAATTCGTCTATATTCATATGGTTTCAAAGACTGACCGATGCTTTCATGAACAGGTGAGAAAGGCAGCGGAGGCGTCTCGCCTATGACTCGAACACGTAAATGCGTAAATTCGATTTTTGCCTGATCATCCCTATGACCATATTGACGCTGATGCAATTTGTGAAAGGCTTCAATGAGTTGGTGCATATCTTGTTCCTGCTTTAGCCAATCAATCGATAATGGCAATTCAATCTCAAATGCCTGTCCTTGATAACGTGCGTCTGCTAATAATAGAATGGATGTCTGATTGATATGCTGAATGTTCTGCTGACTGACCCAATCAGTCGCTTTTCGCGACAGCATCTCATAATCTTGTTTTAGTTGGTTGATCGAATAGTCTTGTAAGCAAATTTTCTTAGACAGCACCGCATCATGAATAAAATCAGCTGTTAAAGCACCTAACGCACATAATGTACCCGGACTTGGAGGAACAACCACATTTTTCGCATGAATTTCTCTCGCAAGGAAATTCGCCACAACCGGTCCTGCTCCGCCAAACGCCAGCAAACTAAAATCTCTAGGGTCAAACCCTTGCTGCTCCATGACATTGCTTAATTCTGTGTACATATTGGCTACGGCTACTTGAATGAGCTGGTCAGCCGCCTCTTCAACCGTTCTGTTGAGCTGATCAGCAATTGGCTGAAAGGCCTTTTTCGCTGCAGACAGTTGTAATTGTAAATGTCCTCCGGCAAAACGTTCTTGATTGAGATAACCACATATGAGAAACGCATCGGTTAAAGCCGCCTTTTCTCCCTTCCCATACGAAGCTGGTCCCGGGTTTGAGCCAACTGATTCCGGTCCTGCTTTGAGAAGCCCGCCCTGATCAATCCATGCTACCGAACCTCCCCCTGCTCCTATTGAATACATCGCAACAGATGGAAGAATGATAGGGAAACCTGAAAGCTGATTCGATTGAGCCATTGTAGGCTGTCCATTTTGAATAATCGAGATATCTGCACTCGTTCCCCCGACATCAAAAGTGATCAAATTAGGTTCACTCGCTGATGCTGCAATTCTTGCCGCACCGATGACACCAGCTGCCGGACCAGAAAAGAGAGTCTTAACAGGTGAGGCAGCCGCACTTTCTGCATCCATTAAACCACCATTTGATTGGGTAATGTATGGAGAAATTGGTACACCTTCTTCCTTCAAACGGCTTTTCAATGTTTTTAAATACTGTTTCACCTTTGGTTGAATGTACAAATTAACAACAGACATCACTGTACGCTCGTATTCCCTCATTTGAGGCCATAATTCAGATGAGGTAAGGACTTCTAACTGTGGATAATGATGATTGATATAAGCTTTTGCCTGTAATTCATGAACTGGGTTTTGATAACTATGTAAAAAAGAAATGACGATACCTGCTAACTTTTTAGACATAACATGCTGGACTGCATCATCTAATTGCTGCAGATGGAGAGGTTTTTTGATCGTGCCATCGTGTATCAACCTTTCAGAGATTGGATATACATGCTTTCGTGGTATCAATGGTTCTGGCAAACGAGAATTGAAGTCATAAGGAATGGGTAATCGTAAACGTTGAAGTGACAATATATCTTGAAAGCCTTCCGTCACAAAAAGGGCTAAGTCTGCTCCTTTTCGCTGCAATAATGTATTAAGACCGATTGTCATTCCGTGAACAAGGTATTGGATTTTGGATAAATCAACACCTCTTTTTTTTAGAAGATTTAGCCCATTGATAATTCCTTGGGCTGGGTCATCTGTCACTGTGGGCGTCTTGAGTTCAGTTAACTCCCCAGTTGCCTCATTTATCAGCGATAAATCAGTAAATGTTCCGCCTATGTCTATTCCGAGCCGGTATGAGACATCCGCCATTTGTACTTCCCTCCTACAATGTAATTAGAATCATATTTTGATAAATTACGACATTTTTTGATATTTGACTCCATATTATTAAAGCAGATCGGTCTAGTCAATTTTAATTTTTTAAAATTTCTGTGTGTTAAATTCTTGAAATTAGCTCAAAAAGCAGTGATAAAGCCATTTTGAATGAACATATTCGTTTTATGATCCACAAAATTAAAATTTTTATGAATTTCTACAAAAATGAAAATCAAGAAATCGTGTAAAATCTGTTTTTTGAATTTTAAAAGACGTTTTTTCAAAACCAGGAGAAATTGGTAAGTAATTCTGCTATACTTCTGTTTACAAAATACGCAAACAAGAAAGAGAGCTAGCATCTATGAAACTTCTTAAAATCATTCTCTTGCTTTTATTAATTGTCATTGGTGTAGCAACAGGCTATATCAAGCTGGAGCAAGGGAAACAAGAGACAGCGAATTCATCTTATGACAAAACCATTCACTTTCCATCAGATCGCTATCCCGAAACAGCCAAGCACATAGAAGAAGCCATTGATGAAGGTCATTCGTCCATTTGCACAATTGATCGTAAACATAGCGATGAGCAGAGAGATCAATCATTACATGGCGTTCCAACAAAGCGCGGGTATGATCGGGACGAATGGCCAATGGCGATGTGTAAAGAAGGGGGCACAGGAGCTTCTGTCAAATATGTAAGCCCTTCAGATAATAGAGGCGCAGGCTCGTGGGTAAGTCATCAACTATCAGATGATCCTGACGGCACAAGAATTCAATTTATCATCGATTAGCAGCCTTTCCCTTTTCTATATTAAAAAAATTTTCACATGACTGCATGCAGGTATTTTAAACACTTTTTTCATGCCGATAATCCTTAAGGAGGGATATCCTACCTTATACCTAAAGGAGTCAAAAAGCATGAAGAAAAAGGGAAAAATGAGGCTTGGTGCCAAAATTTTGCTGATCTTTTTAAGTGTCCTCATCATCTTTTCCGCGGTTGTTGGTTATGTGGTGAATCGCGAAATGACAGAAAACATCAAGCAAATGGCAACTGAAAAAGCAAAAGGTGATTTAAAACTAGGCTACGCCTACCTGAATGAAAAAGTAGCAGGCTCGTGGCAGATTAAAGAGGGCAAGTTATTCAAAGGAAATACGCAAATCAATGATCATGACACATTGGTTGACCAATTAGCCGAATATACCGGTGATACCATCACGATTTTCCAAGGAAATACCCGTGTTGCCACGAATGTCTTGTTAAACGGGAAACGAGCTGTAGGTACAGAAGTCTCTCCTGAAGTGAAGACCACTGTTTTAGATAAAGGAGAAAACTATTACGGCACTGCAAATGTTGCCGGGAAAGATTATCAAACGGCTTATATGCCAATCAAAAATGAAGCAGGCGAAACAATTGGTATTTTTTATACTGGCGCCAATCAAAGCATGATTTCACAAATGCTCCAGTCATTCTATATAAAATTTGTCATCGTCCTTTTATTAAGTTTGATCGTTTCGGTCCTCATTATTTCTATTTTCACTAAGCGGATTCAGGTACGTCTCAAGCATATGGCTTCTGCCATTAAGAGTGCAGGCGAAGGTAATTTAACCATCAATGTGACGGATACTGCCGGTGATGAATTGTCTGACCTGGCTGGTCATTTCAATAAGATGCGTGAAAAACTAAATCAAACCATTTTAAATGTCATGAACACGTCTGAATTAGTGGCCACATCCTCTGAGCAGCTGTCAGCTAGCGCAGAAGAAACGAGTGCAGCATCAGAAAAGATCACCCACACGATCCAAGAAGTAGCACAATCATCAGAAGAACAATCAGCTCAAATGACAGCCAGTGAGCACACGATGATTCAAGTATCAAACGAGCTGGCAAACATCACTGAAAATGCAGGACAAATGGCTTCAAGAAGTCACTCCGCACAAGAAGTGGCTCAAAAAGGTGTACACAATATCGGTGAAGTTCATTCACAAATGACGTCTATTGCAAAATCAATTGAAGAAAACGGTACAGCGATTCAAGCGTTGGAAACACGTTCAGCTGAAATTGATCATATTTCCAAAGTCATTACAGATATCGCCAGCCAAACTAACCTGCTTGCTCTTAATGCAGCAATTGAAGCAGCACGGGCAGGTGAGCATGGAAAAGGGTTTGCTGTAGTCGCAGATGAAGTGAGAAAGCTCGCTGAAGAATCCCAAGCATCATCAAACATGATTTCCCACCTCATTTCTGAAATACAAAAAGAGATGACTCATTCGACGAATGCCATCAAACGAGTAAGAGAGGAAGCTGCTCAAGGGGCTGTTCTTATCTCTCATACAGAGGAATCATTTCATAATATCCAGCAGTCAATGAGAGAAATGGCAGATGGCATTAAGCATTTATCAAGTGCATCACAAAAAATCGCAGCTTATACAAACGATGCGAAACAGTCTTTTGCCTCTATTACAGAAGGCGTTAAACTAACGAGTGAACATTCACAGCAAGTAGCCGGTTTAACAGAAGAACAATTTGCTGCAATGGAAGAAGTAACAGCTTCATCAGAAGCGCTCGCCCATTTAGCAGGAGATTTAAAAGCAATGGTCTCGCAATTTCACATCTAGATCCCACAACAAATAGCGCAAGACGGCGACAATCGTCTTGCTGCCTAACCTTCTCCTCAAGAATCACTCTTTCAATCATTCACGTTCCAACAAAAATTCATAAATAAAGGAGTTTTTTATATGAATCACTTGAACCAAGCTTATTCTCTATCTATCTCCTACCACCAAATCACTGTATACACCGGAAGCGAAACACCACCTGTCATTGATTGGACAGATGAGGACATTCTTCAAGGATATGCAACTGGAGATCAAGGAGTTTCCTTTGAAGGGGTCAATAATGGAAAAGCGTCTATTATTGTGACATTAAATAGCGACGAGCCCCAAGTCTCAGTTGATAGAGCCATAACAGTGCCCTTTACGCATACAAGTGATCAAGTTTATATCACAAGCGTCATGGCCCATGTGCTGTCTTTCTCCATTCCAAAAGGAGACTATCAGCTTACCTGCTATACCTCACAGCAGCCTGCTCAAGACGTTTATTATGTAAATTTCCAAACGGTGTAGATTACGACTGATCGTATAGATCAAGCCACTTTTCCGCATAGTCTACCGATTCTCTCATGGGCAATAAATATGAATTGGCAAGTCCGATGTGACTGTGTTGATGAATGCCTCCTGATTGCAGAAAATCACAGCCAATCTGTTCAAATAGTTCTTCTCTTGTGATGATATCTTGGTACTCTTTCCATACCCTCCACCCATTTTCTAAAATAGGAGCTCCTCTTGTCATGAGGTCCTGCTGAGGGATTCGGTATTCAGCTAGATGAAAAGCTGTCATGCTCTCAAATGATGCACCGATCAGCAGCACTTGAGCATGAAGATCATACATGCGGCCAAGAGGCGAATCCTCTCCTAATCCAAAGGATAGCGCATGTTGTTTCAAAATTTCATGTTTTCTTTTTCCCCAGGCTGTGAATGAAAAATGAGGATGATTGCTTCTCGCAACACCTGGGTATTTCCAAAATGTTTCCGCCACCTTTCCCATTGCTGTTGGCGTCGTGTAGGCTGGGTCAAATGCGGGCATTGTTTCTTTGATCGATTTCCACCATGAATAAGGAACAGGCGGATCGATCCAATCGGCGGGATCAGAAAGCTCTAACGTTTGTGCCGGCATAATCAGTGTCCCCTCTTCTGTTAAGGTTTCCATCAATGCTTGTATGACGGCTACAGCACCTCCGTTTACCCAGCCGATAGATGATAAAGATGAGTGAACACATAAAATCATGCCCTTTTTCACTCCAAGTTGAACCAAGTCTGCTTTGATTCTTTCCTTTGTCATCGGTTCAGCTTGATTTTCGATTAATTTTTGCATCGTTCCTTTTCCTCCTGCGTCTCTTCTATTTACTGATGAATGAGACGTTTAACCGCAATAGACAGTTTGTAATTTGCGTAATTTGTCAGCTCCGTTAAAAACTGATCAAGTTCATCATGGCTGGAGAAATGTCCTTCAGCCATATAACAGCCCTCGCCACTTATTTTGAACAAATTCTTGATTTCTTCCTTTTCATAAAGAAACGACAGAAGTGGTTCATGATGATGACTACGGGTATAGAGCTGCAAAAAGGTTTGGATCGTCTTTTGTGTCCGCCAATCAATTGAAATGGTATATGCTTCAATCACGCCTTCTTCTTCTAGCTTTAACACCCGATTTGCAACAGCTTGACCGGTTAAATGAACTTTTTCACCTAGAGCTTTCATGGTTAATCGGCTGTTCTTTGATAGTTCTTTTAAAATATTCATATCTGTTTGATCTAGCATTGGCTCACCTCTTTCAAAAATCAAGCCCTTCCGATGAAAGACTTTCATGATCCTCTGTCACATAGAACTCTTTTAATATACTGTAAACTTAATCAGAAAAAAAGGAGGCCTTTTTATGAAAATCACACTCATTCGCAATGCTACTTTATATCTTCACTATGGTCATTCAACTTTTTTAATCGATCCCTTTTTAGCAGCAAAAGGAACATATCCACCGTTCCCTCATACATCCAATCAACATTTGAATAACCCTATTGTGGAGCTTCCTGTAAACATTGATTTAGACAGACTGTTACACCCAGATGCTGTCTTACTCACTCATTTACATGTGGATCACTTTGACGATGAGGCAAAAAAGAAATTAGCTCTAGATGGGCCAATTTATACTCAATCTGAGAAGGACCGAAAAGAAGTTGAAGAAGCTGGATTTAATCATGTCACATGCATTGAAGATGAAATGGACATTAACGGCGTTCATATTAAACGTACAGGCGGACAGCATGGAACAGGAGAAACAGCGAAACGGATGGGACAGGTGAGCGGTTTTGTTTTCTCTCATCCTGATGAACCCACCCTTTATATTGCAGGTGATACCATTTGGTGTGATGAACCGAAAGAGGTTGTGAATACATGCAAGCCAGACGTCATTGTGGTCAATAGCGGAGCTGCTCAATTTTTAGAAGGTGATCCGATCACAATGACCAAGGAAGAAATTTTAGACATCCACCGTTCTCAGCCAAAAGCTCAAATTGTCGCCTGTCATCTTGAAGCTGTGAATCATTGCTTGTTAACAAGAGCTGCTTTAGAAGCTTACATTCAAGAGCATCATGCAGATCAAGTCATTTTTGTCCCTCAAGATGGAGAAAGTCTCACCTTTTGATCAACAATAAAAAAACCGGCACGTCGCTGCCGGTTTCATCATTATTATGGGCGATGGTGCTGTGGTTTTTTCAGTAATGGAACAAATCCGTTATTCTTTAAGTGATTGTAATGCTCATCCATTCGTTTCGTGATGTGTGTGCCTTGTTCCTTTGTTAACACGCCATACTGTACATATTTCTTAATGACTTCTTTTCGCTTAGAAAGAATTTGCTGCTCAAGGATTTCAATTTGTTTTTGTTGTTCTGCTGTTAATTTCACTTGATGTGTCACCGGGCGCTTTTCCATTTGAGGTGTTTCTCCATGAGCCGTTTCTATATGAAAACCAAATAACAGCATCATCGACAAGATGATCAAACCACTTATTTTTTTCATCATTGTTGTTCCCTCCTTTATTCGCCTTTATTTTGCGCTCACTTTCCTTTTTTATACATTATTTCAACACGCAAATTGCCTATAATATTCTTACTTTTTCACTTTTCTTCTGAAAACGTTGTCCTAACAGAAAAAGCGTGCTATGTTTTGTTTTGTATAAAAAATAGAGGAGGATTCTTAAATGAGTCGTTTTTATCATAAAAAACCTATATGGATCATGCTTGTTGTATCTGCTTTCATACTTATCATGTCTGCTTGCAGTCAATCAGGCTCATCTCAATCTGGAGACACAAAGTGGGATCAGATTAAAAAGAAGGGGAAAATCGTCGTAGCTACTTCAGGCACCCTTTATCCAACGTCTTATCATGATACTTCTAATGGCAAGGATCAATTAACTGGCTATGAAGTAGAAGTCGTCAAAGAAGCGTTTAAACGTCTTGATGTAAAAGTAGAATTTAAAGAAATGGGCTATGATGGGATGCTGAGCGCCATTAATTCTGGTCAAGTGGATGCCGCTGCAAATGATATCGACATCACAGATGACAGAAAAGACAAGTTCGCCTTTTCAACCCCTTATAAATATTCCTACGGAACGGCTATTGTACGGAAAGATGATTTATCCGGCATTAAAACTTTAAAGGATTTAAAAGGAAAGAAAGCAGCAGGTGCTGCCACGACGATTTACATGGATGTCGCCCGTAAGTACGGTGCAAAGGAAGTCATTTATGATAATGCGACAAACGAGCAATACTTAAAAGATGTTGCAAACGGCCGTACAGATGTCATTCTAAATGATTATTACTTACAGACACTGGCTCTTGCTGCATTTCCTAAACTAAATATTACGATTCACCCTGACTTGAAATATATGCCGAATGAACAAGGTTTTGTCATGAAGAAGGACAACAAAGAGCTTCAAAAAGAATTGAATCGTGTATTAGGCGACATGAAAAAAGACGGAACAATGAAAAAGATTTCTGAGAAATTCTTTAACCATGCAGACGTCTCTAAGAAAATTGATGCTGATGTCGAAGATGTCGACATTTCCAAATAAGGAGCCGCAATCGTGGGAGATATTCATTTAGAATATATATTTAATCCTGCACTGGCAAAGGCGTCATTTCCGTTTGTCATGAAAGGCATCTGGCTGACGCTGCTCATTTCCTTTGTGAGTATGTTTTTTGGTACCATTCTTGGCTTTTTTATCGCTCTTGCCAGGATGGCGAATTCATGGATTCTTCGGCTGCCTGCACGGCTGTATATTTCATTCATGCGAGGCGTGCCCATTCTGGTGATTTTGTTTATTCTTTATTTTGGGTTCCCTTATATCGGCATTGAGTTCACAGCGGTCACTGCTGCCATTATTGGATTCAGCTTCAATAGTGCTGCCTATATTGCAGAAATTAACCGGGCAGCCCTCTCCTCTGTTCCAAGTGGACAGGTGGAAGCCGCTAAATCATTAGGTCTCAGCTATTGGCAAACGATGCGCGGTGTCATTTTGCCTCAATCCGTCCGCATCGCCCTGCCGCCATTGACCAATGTCATGCTCGATTTAATCAAAGCTTCCTCACTGGCAGCGATGATTACTGTACCAGAGCTCTTCCAGCAAGCAAAAATTGTAGGCGGACGAGAATTCGATTATATGACCATGTATATTTTGGTCGCACTCATTTACTGGGGCATTTGCAGTGTCGTCTCATTGCTTCAGGACTTTTTAGAAAAACGCTATGCGAAATATCTGTAGCAAAAAAAGAGCAGATCAATGAGATCTGCTCTTTTTTAATGAATGAACCATAACCACACATATAACCCAAGTAAAGTGAGAATCAAGGTTGGGATGGTCAGGATGATTCCGGCTTTCATGTAAGCCCCCCAAGAGATATGGACGCCTTTTTTCTTTAAGACATGAAGCCACAGCAATGTCGCCAATGAGCCGATTGGGGTCATTTTCGGTCCAAGGTTGGAGCCGATGACATTGGCATAAATCAGTCCGTCTCTCATGACACCTGCTGTATCTGTATGGCCAATGGCAATCGCATCAATTAAAACGGTTGGCAGATTGTTCATTACAGAAGACAGCACTGCGGCAAGCACGCCCATAAACATCGTTCCTGCAAGCAAGCCATGTGATGCCCCTTGTTCGATCCATGCCGCCAATATTTCTGTAAGACCGACATTTTTCAGTCCGTATACGACGACATACATGCCGATCGAGAAAAACACAATGGACCACGGCGCTTCTTTGATCACTCGCTTTGTCGCCACTTGCGGACTTCTTCTCGCCAGCCACAAGAAAGCAAGGGCAATCCCGCCTACGATGATGGACACTGGAACACCGATCAGCTCCCCCGCAAAATAACCAACAAGCAGACAGCCGAGCACATACCAAGACAAGCGGAACATGCGAATATCTCGAATAGCTGATGCCGGCTCCTTCGCCTGTGACAGATCGTAGGTTTTTGGAATAAGCTTTCGGTAAAACACATACAGAACCAGCATACTCGCTCCAAGCGACACAAGGTTTGGCACGAACATATTCGCTGTATATTCTAGAAAACCAATATGAAAATAGTCGGCTGATACGATATTGACCAGGTTACTAATGACAAATGGCAAGGAGGTTGTATCTGCAATAAAGCCGCTTGCCATCACAAAAGGCAGCACCATGCGCTCATCCAGCTTCAACGCTCTCACCACAGATAAAACGATTGGGGTCAAAATCAGTGCCGCTCCATCGTTGGCAAAAAAAGCAGCCACAACAGCGCCGAGCAATGTTAAATAAATAAACATGCGGACACCGTTGCCTCTTGCGGCTTTTGCCATATGCAGTGCAGCCCATTCAAAAAAACCGATCTCATCTAAAATTAACGAAATGATAATAATGCCAATAAAGGCAAAGGTGGCGTTCCATACAATTTGCGTGACTTCCCACACATCGCCCAGATGAACGACGCCAAAGGCAAGTGCAAGAATGGCGCCTCCACATGCTGACCATCCTATGGTGATACGTCCTGGCTGCCAAATGACAAGGACGAGGGTCATGATGAAAATCAAAATGGCTAAGCTGACTGAACCCAAAGGTGGCCCCCCTTTCACTTTTCTCATAAAATCTTTATCTATCATACAACGAAATGCATCAGTTGTATGCCATTTTCAAATTTCACATGAAAACCCGCAGGTGATCCTATGCACCTGCGGAATCCATCATGATTATTGATCTTTTTTCATCAGCATCAATTCAATAAACAACTCACACCGCTGGCTAAAATGACTTAAGTCGATCGAGGTCATGTCAAAAATTTGTTTCATTCGATAGTTTAATGTATTTTGATGAATAAACAACTGCTCCGCAGCTGGCTTTAGCTTGCAGTTATTCAATAAGTAGACTTCCAGCGTTTTTAAAAACGAGGTTTGACTCTCGCGGTCTTTTTCCTTCAAGCGTAACAAATCTGGATTGAAGTCGTTTTTCTTTTTTTGATGGCTGTAAATGGAGTCTAAAAACCGGAAGACCCCCAGATTCTCGTAATCATATGGAATTAGTTCTTGTCCTCCGACAATTTTCACTGCCTTCACGACCTCTATCGCTTCAAATCGACTTGTACTCATTTTCATGACATCACGATATTCTCTTCCCATCCCGATATACAAAGGGGAAGGATGTGCATTCGTTTTCGATTGCAGATGTGCGATGACATCAGCGGCAGTCGCTTTCGGTGAGTGCCGGTCTGACAGGCTGCCTAATATGACGACGATATCTGCTTGAACCGAATAGACGTGATTCACCTTATCCTCTAGCTGCAAATACGTTCGAATGACATCCTTCACATCTTCTGCAGTCTCACTTTTGTTATCGGCAGCGTGCACGACCATGACGGTAAATACGGCTGGCAGTGGAATGCTTAAGTTCTCAGCCTCCCATTTCAGCTCTTCTTCTGTATAAAAATGATCATCCATGACCTTTTTGAAAAACTCTTCAATCTTGCCTTCCTTTTTCTCAAGCTGTTTCTTATTCTTATAAATCACTTTTCCAACCTGAAAGGAAGCTTCGTGTAAAAATTGCAGCTCCTCCTGAGAGAGCGAGTCCTCAATGTCCTGCACCCAAATAAAGCCTACTACCTCTTGTTTATGCTTGGCACTCACAGCCACCCGCCGATTAAAACCGAGCTCGTCATGACCGCTCACATAAAAAGGCTTTGACTCCTTGTGAAGCCGCTCGATTACCCCTGTTTTCTTTAACCAATCGACTACAGACCCCGGACATTCCTTTGAGAAAATCGTTTGCTGATTGACTGGGTCAAACTGCTGAATGCTGTAAGAATTATAAGCAAGGAGCTGACACTCTGTGCTTTCTAAAATGACTGGTTTTTTTAAATATCCGCTAATAAATGCAATTAATTTATCGACATCAAAAAATGTATGAAGCTTTTCTAATATCTCTTCCATCCCGATTGCTCCCTGATTAAGTGATACATTTATCATACTTCTTTCCAGTCAGATTTGTATAGAAACAAGTCGCAGGCAGGCGCAAAAAAAGCATGAACCCGTCAATGCAGGTTCATGCTTTTCCATATTAAAACATTTCACTAATCGTTTTTGCCTGCATGTGCAGAGCTAAGTAATCTGGACCGCCTGCTTTTGAATCCGTTCCTGACATTTTGAAGCCGCCGAATGGATGGTAACCAACGATGGCACCTGTGCAGTTACGGTTAAAGTAAAGGTTCCCTACATGGAACTCCTGCTTCGCACGGTTGATGTGATCACGATTATTCGTAATGACAGCACCTGTTAAACCGTATTCTGTGTTATTGGCTACCTCAAGTGCCTCATCAAAGCTAGAAACTTTCGAGAAAGCCAAGACTGGTCCAAAGATTTCTTCTTGCATTAATCGGGAAGTAGGCTCAAGGTCTGCAAAAATGGTCGGATGGATGAAGTAGCCTTCCGAATCATCACTCGTTCCGCCCGTGACTAAGCGGCCTTCCTGTTTGCCGACCTCGATATAATCCGTAATCTTGTCAAAGGACGCTTGATCAATGACAGGTCCCATGTAAACATCCGCAGAAAGCGGGTTGGCTGTTGTTTTCGTTTCTGTGATTTCCTTCACTCGCTCAACCACTTGGTCATACAGCTTCTCGTGGACGACAGCCCGAGATCCAGCTGAACATTTCTGACCTGAAAACCCGAAGGCTGATGTGAAAATGGCATTAGCCGCTAATTCAACATCTGCATCCTCATCAACAACCACTGTATCTTTACCGCCCATTTCAGCGATGACACGTTTTAAATGCTGCTGGCCTGGCTGCACTTTTGCCGCACGTTCAAAGATACGTGTCCCTACTTCTCTTGATCCAGTGAATGTAATCAGACTCGTTTTCGGATGATCTACTAAGTAATCCCCAACCTCTGCTCCGCTTCCTGGTACAAAGTTGACAACACCCTTTGGAAGACCGGCTTGCTCAAGCTCCTCCACAAAACGGGCTGCAATGACAGGCGTCGCACTCGCTGGTTTTAAAACAACTGTATTCCCAGTGACGATTGGCGCTACTGTTGTTCCTGCCATGATTGCAAACAAGAAGTTCCACGGCGGAATCACGAGCGTCACGCCAGTTGGTGTGTACACATATTGATTGCGTTCGCCTTCGCGGCTGTTCACTGGTTTTCCTTTCGCCAGCTCCAGCATTTGACGGGCATAATATTCTAGGAAGTCAATCGCTTCTGCTGTATCTGCATCCGCTTCATTCCACGGCTTACCTGCTTCTTTGACAAGAAGGGCTGAATACTCATGCTTTTTACGGCGAATGCTTGCCGCAGCTCGGAATAATACGCCAGCTCTTTCTTCTGGAGACGTGTAGCGCCATGTTTCGAATGCTTTCGCTGCTGCTTGAACCGCCTGCTCTGCCTCTTCCTTCCCGGCCTTTGATACAGTTCCAACCACTTCATCCTTTTTCGCTGGGTTGATCGAAACAATCTTATCCTTCGTTTCGATTCTCTCTCCATTAATCACGAGCGGATAGGTTTGACCAAGTGATTCTGTTACTTTAGCTAATGCTTGTTCAAACGCTTTGCGGTTGTCTTCCTGGCTAAAATCCGTGAATGGTTCATGCTTGTAAGGTGTTGTCATTTTTGTCACGCTCCCGTTTCAAATTATTTTTTCGTCATCCCTTTTAAAGCAAAGGCAATGTTTGCCGGCCGTTCTGCAAGACGTCTCATGTAGTAGCCATACCACTCTCGTCCATACGGAGTATAGACCCTCATTTGATAGCCTTCTTTCACAAGTGCCTGCTGCGTTTCTGATCTCATGCCGTACAGCATTTGAAATTCGAACTGACTTGTCTGTATATTGTGTTTTTTCACAATATTTTTTGTGAACTCGATCATTTGATCGTCATGTGTCGCAATGGCTGTATAGTTTCCTGAGAGCAATTGCTTTTCAATCAGCTTTTGATAATTCTGATCGACGTCTTTTTTGTTTGGATACGCCACTTCGGCGGATTCCTTATAGGCACCCTTTACAAGTCTTAAAAATGGCTGCAGCTTATTTAGGTCATCAAGATCCTTTTCTGTTCTGTACAAATACGCCTGCAAGACCGTACTGACATACTCATATTGAGATTTCATCTCTTTAAAAATGTCCAGCGTTTTTTGACAGCGCTGTTCATCCTCCATATCGATTGTCACCATGATACGATGCTTCTCTGCCGTATCTAAAATACGTTTCATATTGCGATACACAAGGTCATCGTCAATATCCAGGCCAAGTGATGTCATTTTGAGTGACACGTGAGAATTGAGTCCCGCCTCAGCAATCCGCTGAATTGTTTGTATACACTCAGTCGTCCGCTCATTTGCAATCTCTGCCTTTGTGACAAACTCACCAAGGTGATCAACTGTCACGGCCATTCCTTGTTCATTTAATCGTTTGATGACAGGGATGGCACTCTCAAAATCCTTCCCTCCGATGATTTTCTTAGATGCAACAGCACTTCCCCAATTACGAGCAATATGGTTCAAGAGACTGCTCTTTGACAAAAACAAGAAGAAATTTCTTGTGACCGACTCCATAAAGGGCACCTCCCACTCTTTGTAAGCTATGTCTTTATTGTAATGCTCATAAGCTGTCCGCTACAATATTTGAAGATGACAAAAATTCTGACTTTTTTTGTGGTTTTATCACAATAAGAGATAAAAAAGAGCCTGCCGCGATCCGGCTGGCTCTTCCCTGCTTACGCCCACACCTCATCAAGGGTAGACTGCAGCAGCTCATTTAATTCTTGCATCAGGTTGTCTTTCGGCTGATTGTAGCTTTTCACCAATTCATCAAATCGCGCGAGCTCTTTGTCGATAAATGGATGGACATAAGCGAGGCGCTTCTCTACATCCATTTCTTCTCCGTCCATTTTACGTTTGAGCAGCTCATGGATTTCCGCTAAAAGCGGACCTTCCTCCACTAGTTCCTCAAGCAGTTCATGAAAGTCCATCGGCGGTACCGTTCGGTAGCGTTCAATCCACTGACAAGCAAGCAGCGGACGAAGCACATAGAAATACTTCTTGATTCGCACCTGCTCTCCTCGTAAATACCCGCTTTCATTCCGCTTCGCCATATTGAGGTAATGATACATCAATGCTGCGGGATAAAACGCTCGATCCTTTAATTCTCTTAGCTGCTTTGCCAAAGAGAAAGATTCAGCATAAATGATGTCAGAAGACAGCCATTCCATGATGGACGGATTCGATTTATTGAATAAGCGAAGTGCCTTTCTAAGCTCCCAGCCGCTTATATCAAGCACATCATCAATCGGCCGTTCAATGACATCACGATGTTCTTCCATCGCCCAATACCATTCTTTTCGAGGAACATATAAAAAACGAACATCGTAATCACTATCAGTCGAGGGGAATCCCCATGCTCTGCTGCCTGATTCGACCGCGAGGCAAATCTTTACGTCGTACGTTTCTTCGATGATTTTCAACTCTTCCTTGATCCTCTCTCTCATCATCCATCAACTCTTTCTATAGAATTCTGCATGACTTCTTCACGTTTTGGTAAAATACGAATAAGACATATATGAAAAAGGAGTTGGATCTCATGTCTTTATCTCGCATCATGAAATGGATCACCGGGATTTTTGAAGCCTGTCTTGCCATCCCTGTCATCGGAGGACTATTTATTATTAGCAATGGCTATTCACCGCTCATGGTCATGCTTATTCTGCATATTATCACACTCGTCTTATCGAAGCGAGACCAAGGACCAATGATTGGCAGCATCATTGGAATTATCACATCGTGCCTTGCCTGGATTCCGATACTTGGATTCATCCTGCATATCATCACAGCTCTTGCCCTTATTATCACAGCGTTAGTGCCTGATGAAAAAACGAGACAAAATACGAGTTATTAAAAAAGAGGCCCTCCTAGAGCGGCCTCTTTGTTCTTTTATTTGAGCAAATGCTTTTGTAAGAAGGAGAGCTTCTCTGTTTGAAAAGCCGGGATAAACTCGTGTCCAAAATAGCGATATACCTTAAGGTCTTTATCTGCTTCTAAATGGTTGTATGCCGCAAACACAGTAGATGGCGGGGTTATTTTGTCAATCAGACCGATCGCCATCAATGTTGGCTGTTTCACCCATCCAGCTAAATTGATTAAATCAAAATAGCTTAATGTCTCAAATGCCTTTTTCTCCACTTCCGGATCACTGTTTCTTCGAAAGTATGAATTGATTTCTAAATAAGGCTGCTCCAATGCAACGTCTACTGCACGCTCGAAGTTTGATAAATAAGGGTAGTCTGCTACGACGACCTTCGGAATGTCTGAAAGGGCTGCAGCTGCAACCGCTAATGCGCCTCCCTGGCTCCCACCAATCACGCCGATCCGGTATACATCCACTTCCGGGAAGGACTGAATGACTTCAAGTGCACGAACCGCATCTAAATAAACACCGCGATAATAGTAGGTCTCCTTTGATAAAATACCTTTTGTCATCCACCCTAAAGCGTGACCGCCTGGTGTCACTGCCTGATCTTCACTGCCGCCTTGACCGCGGACGAGCATACCAAATGTTGCATAGCCGTGCAGCGCCCAGTTGACGATGTCATGAATGCCGCCGTCATAGCTGGCATTATAGCCATGATAACGAACGAGCGCTGGATGCGGACCTGATTGATCTGGTACCGCGTACCAGCCTTCAATACGAGAATGATCAAAGCTTTGATACGTCAGGCGGTACACCTTGACGCCTTTCACTGGATAGTCATAAGGTTCAAGTGTTAGCTTTGCCTCCACTTGGCGCAGTTCTTCGAGCGATTTCTTCCAAAAGTCTGAGAAATCAGGACGTGCAGTTTTCTTTGGTTTATATTTTTTTAGCTCTTCTAGTGATAAATCGAACAATTGCATATCATACTATTCCCCTTTGTTTTATTAGTTATGAGTATCATACCACTCATTTCTTGATTGAGAAAGTCATTTAACAAAACCTTCTGACATTTCTATTGGCAAAGGTGATGGAAACCTTTATGATAAAGAAACTGGCCTTGAAGACTAGAATAAACCATTACATACATTCATGATTTTCACATGACATATAGCGAATAAAGGAGGAACCCATATGAAAATCGCCCTTGTCCAAATGGACGTACAAATTGGAGAACCTGAAGTGAATTTTAAAAAAGCAGAAGCGTTTTTAGAAGAAGCAGTGCGCGAGCAGCCTGATCTGATCATTTTACCCGAAATGTGGAATACCGGCTACGCCCTTGAACAAGCCGATCAGCTTGCGGATATAAACGGTGAACGCACCAAACAGCTCTTCTCCTCCTTTGCCCGCAAGCACCAAGTGTATCTCATCGCAGGCAGTGTGTTAAATAAGCGGACAGAAGATGAAAACATCACCAACACAATGTATGTTTTTAACCGCCAAGGTGAGCTTCTGTTAGATTATGATAAAATTCATTTGTTCCGTCTAATGGATGAGCACAACTATTTAACCGCTGGTGATCAGCTTGGTTTATTTGACTATGGTGAAGATGTAACAATTGGTGCGATGATCTGCTATGACCTCCGCTTCCCGCAGCTTTCCAGAACACTTGTGAACAAAGGAGCGAAGGTGCTCGTCAATACGGCACAATGGCCGTCAGCAAGAGTGGACCATTGGCGCAGCCTGCTCATCGCAAGAGCGATTGAAAACCAGTCATTTATGATTGCTGTGAACAGAACTGGCACAAGCAGGGACACGGAATTCCCTGGACACTCTATGGTGATTGATCCACTCGGCCGCATCCTGCTTGAAACAAGCGATGACGAAGACATTTATTATGCGGAAATTGATCTTCAGCTAGTGGATGAAGTCAGACAGCAAATTCCGGTTATGACGGATCAGCGTCTCGACTTATATTAAACAGCAGGGTGCCCCCCTGCTTTCAGCGTGTAGACAAACCCTCGCATTCGGTGTCAGGTCTGCGCTCCGGTGCTCACGAATGTCAAATTCGCTCCGCTCCGCTGCTCGCCCTTCCTAGGGCTGCAAAGGTTTTCTATCACGCTGAAAAGAAGACAAAGGGCTAAAATCAAGATCATTTTAGCCCTTTGTCACCAATCTTAAAGCAGGGTGCTCCCCTGCTGTTTGCGTTTAATTAAACGTTTGTTTAAGCTTTTCCTTGGTTCTGATAAAGGTCCATGAAGGCTTGAGCGGCTTTCGTTAAATACCTTTCTTCAACATATGCAAACACAAGAGTTCGGGTTGGGCATGAATCAATGTTTAAATAAATGACCCCGTTCCTATCCTCTTGTGCCACCATTTTCGGCACAACGGTCACACCTAGTTCGTTTTTGACCAATGCCTGTGCTGTTTGAATATGACTTGTTTCAAAAGCCACTTTTGGCTGAAAACCGTGATGACGGCACAGTTCCATGACCACTTGCCGAAAACCGTATCCCTCTTTCAGCATAATAAATGGGATACCTTCAAGAAGTTGAAAGGGAACCATTTCTTTTTGCCCTGCTCGCTTAATGATCTCGTTCAATTCCTCTGATAACGAAGGCTGAGCAGTTTGTGGAACTGCAAGAAGGAGCGGCTCTGTCAGCATTGGTTTCATTTTCAATGATTCATGCTCGACAGGCATAGATAAAATAGCCAAATCCAGTTTTCCAGCCAATAGAAGTTTTTCGAGCTCACGAGGTGAATCTTCTATCAATTGAACGTGAACATGAGGATACGTTTGACAAAAGGTTTTTAATAAGCCAGGCAAGACATATCCTCCTGTGACTGCTGGCGCTCCAATGTTCAGCTCTCTCCCGATTTCATAAGCTGCTTCTCCCATTTCACGCAGCAAATCATCTCTTTCCTTCAAAATATTCTCAGCCCTTTTAATGAATCGTCTCCCTTGAGGTGTGGGCGTTACTTGTCCATACTTTCGAATAAATAGTGGTGTGTCTAATTCCTCTTCCAGCTTCTTCATTTGCTGGCTTAAAGAAGGCTGTGCAATATGAAGTTGATCTGCTGCTTTTGTAAAGCTTTGCTGCCGGTACACTTCAATGACATATTCCATCATTCGTATATCCACTTTCATCACCTCATAGGTTTTAACTATTCATGTCATATCTTTTATGTCTTAGACAAATAACAGAAGGAATTCTACGATAAAGAGACCACAAAGGGGGAAAAGAAATGAATCCATATGCTAAAGCCGAGAACCAATTCTCACAAAATGCCGAGAACTATCGAGATTCACCTATATTTGCAGCCGGAGAAGAGCTGGAATGGATGAAATCAACAGCAAATGCGAAGGGTCATGAGCATTTACTTGATATTGGCTGTGCGGCAGGACATACCGTTTTTTCCTTTTCAGACGTTATCTCTAAAGGGGTCGGCATTGATGTCACACAAAAAATGATCGAGGTTGCATCAGCACTCGCGGAAGAACGCCATCTAAAACATATTACTTTTGAGCAGGCAGCCGCAGAAGCATTGCCCTTCTCTGATGAATCATTTGATTTAGTGACGTGCCGATTTGCTGCTCACCACTTTCCAAACCTTCCGGCAGCCATGTCGGAAATCAGTCGAGTTTTAAAGAAAGGCGGCAAATTTCTCCTCGTTGATCATTATGCACCCGAAAACCCTGCACAGGATTCATTTATTAATCATCTAAATAGACTGAGAGACCCTTCTCATGTGCGGGAAAGCTCGTTATCAGAGTGGAAACAGCTCTTCGCTGACAACCATTTGACTAAAGAAGATATTCGTTACTGGGATCTGCATATTGATTATCAGGACTGGATCATACGCGGACGTACACCAGAGAATGTTCAAAAGGAGATCGTTTCCCACCTTCAAGCCACAGACTCTGACACAAAGCAGCTGTTTCAGCTTCAATTCGATGCACAGCATCAGCCCATTTCCTTCTGTTTAAAAGCTGCACTGATTCAGGGAATCAAGAATTGAACTTATAGAAAAAGTCTACCATCTCCGGTAGACTTTTTTAATCTTCACTGTTTCACAGGTAGCTTTTCATGTTCGTGACACGTCTCTCCTCACGACTAGATCATGTTTCTATTATATGATAATTGAACGAAGATAGGTGAGGCATTTTAGATCCTCTGAATAAAAAAAGAACCTACCCTCTTTGGAATAAGTTCTTCACTGCACGCGTAACTTACGGCGCAATATCCTCTAATACTTTCTCGCGCGTTTCTATCATTTTAAAAGCAAGAATTGCTCCCACTACAGTCACACTTGCAAACAGAATAAAAATAGTTGAAACACCGCTTACCTCTAAAATAAAACCTATCATAATAGGAGCGATCGCTGAGGCCAGCCTAAGCCATGCTGTAGCAAATGCTGTTCCAATCACCCTCATACGTGTCGGATAAATTTCAGGTGTATACAGATACAGAAGAACGGTAATTGTTCCCATCATTCCGTAAGCTGCGGACCCTAAATAGATGACGCTTTCTGGAGAATTCGCTCCGCTGATCCATAAAGCCGTTAATAAAACACCAGTTAATACAAATGCAATGGTTGCCCAGCGCTTTCGTCCTACTTTATCAATTAAAAATGCACAGGCGAATACCCCTATGGTCTGTAAAATATTTGTGAGAGATGCTGCCCTTAATGAATCTCCAACTGGCAAATGGTAAACAGTATTATATAGACTCGGTAACCAGTTATTTAAACCATTCGATACAAAGTAGGCAGAAAACCATAGTCCCCATACGATCAATGTTCTTTTACGGTAAAAAGTTGAAAATAGCTCTTTCCAGTCGCCTTTTTCAGTACTGCTGGATACTTGCTTTGCGACAGGCATTCGTTTGTCAGTACTAGCTTCAATTTCTTCTATAATTCTTTCAGCTTCATCTAACCTGCCTTTCGAAATAAGCCACCTTGGAGATTCACGCAGCATGAAAAAGAATACAAAGACAATTAAACCTCCAATGCCCCCAATCAAGAACATCCATTTCCACCCAAAGCTAGGTACAACAAATGCCCCAATTTGAGCTGAGATCATTAATCCTAATGGAAAAATCATCTCATAAAGCATAAAAAATCTACCTCTTCCTTGGGCGCGGGACAACTCATTGATATATGAGGCTGCTACTGGCACCTCTCCTCCGACTCCAATCCCTTGTATAAAACGGAAAATAAAAAGGGCCATAAAATTACCTGAAAATACACATGCGATACTCATAATAGACATGAGAAATACCGTCCACTTAGCACTAAATACACGGCCGCGCCTTTCGGCTAACCACCCAAAGAAAATAGCACCAATCGCTTGTCCTATATAACCAGACCCAATAAGAAGACCAATTTGTGCAGGTGATAAATTCCACATGCCGATGAGGACCGGGAGAACAAACGCTAAAGATAGAGCATCAAAAGCATCAAAAAAGGTAGCAGATCCCATAATGATACGAGGTTTTAAATGCCATCTCGAAAAAGGTACACTTTCCATCCTAGTCAATAGTTGTGAAGCTCTATCAACAACTTGCTCATCATGAGAATTTGAATTTCCACTGAGTTCTAACGTCATGGTATCTCCTCCTTATTGGAGGAAATGATGCAAAAGTACATGCCGAAGAGCGCTAAAGAAATCGCTTACATTTTAAATCAAGTGAAATTCTCAAGCGATCTTACGAGTTTTCAGCATCTATCATTGCTTTTTTGGCGTTCCCGTGGTGCCCCGATCTATATAGTACATAGGGAAAATATGCTCCATCGCCTCTAACTGTTCTCCTTCCAATAGCTGTGCTAGTAAAGAAACAGCTTTTCTTCCCATTCCAACTAAATCAACATGAACAGAAGATAAAGAAGGGGTTAAAAAACTTGCAATGGGCACATCATCGGCACCAACGACAGACAAATCATGAGGTATTGACACATTTGCGATATCTGCAGCCTTCATGACCCCCATCGCCAAAAAATCCGAAGAGCAAACAACTCCAGTCATGTGCTGGTTTCCTTGGAGAAATTGAGAAACCACTTCTACTACTTTTCCCCCATCAAATTCATCTAACTCAAACACAAGCTCTTTGTTCATTGTTAATCCTAAACGTTTCAATGTGCGCTCGTATCCTTTGTAATACCTCACACTATGCATCGAACTCATTGGACCATTCACCAGCCCAATGGTTCGATGACCTTTATCAAATAAGGCGGTTACAGATTGACACACACCTTCTTCATCATTTGGCCTGACACATGGAAATGGAGAATCCTCTAAGTAACTTCCGACAACGATAATGGGAATAGCCAAACTTTTTAACCAATCCATGCTCAATTCTTCATTTCTTGGAGAAAATAAAATGGCACCATCTACAGCCTGCGTCTCAAGTAATCGCTGCTGCTGTACAGATGTAAATGACATCAGCATATTGAATTCGGTTTCATCTAATTCCTTCGCTATACCATCTAAAATCGTCGAAAAAAATGGATTATTCAAAATATATGAACCGCGAGGAACCACTACAGCGATATTCCCAGTCTTTCTTTTAACGAGCCCTCTCGCTCCTAAATTAGGGCGGTAGCCTAACTCATCAATTACTTGTTTGATTCTTTCAGCCGTTTGAGCACCTACTCCTGGTTTACCACTTAATACTCGGGAAACAGAGGCTATAGATACCCCAGCTTTCAATGCGACATCTTTAATACTTACTGACACATTTCATACCTCCGGGAGTCTGTTGTTTTTCTTTATTATAACCTGACTCACCTTCATCATGAAATCAATGGTCTGTTATCTACTGACGTTTTCCTTAAGCAAACCAACACTTTGAAGGCCCTGACGAATCTCTTCTTTTTCCTTTTGAGTTAAAGGTAATACCGGCTTCCTAGCAAGCGAACTGCTGATCAAACCTCGCTGGAACATCGCTTCCTTCATTCGTAGATGAGAGGTAGAGGAAGGTTCATCCATTTTATACACAGCATGCTTTAATTCAAAGATTCTATCGTACACTTTATTAGCTGCTGAAAGGTCTTGTTCTTCCACACATTTCACAAGTTCAGCGATCAAATCGGGCACAAAACAGCCGAAACCGACAAGCGCCCCATCAATCCCTTGGACTAATGTTGGCAATAAATATTCATCGTGACATGTGAGCAGCGATACATCTGGTGCATGCTTTTTCAATGCACGCACATCGACTTCATATTGTGCCATGTCTCTTTGACCAATTTTAAATGAGACAACATTCTCAATTTCCGACATTTCTAGTAATTGATTCGTTGTATAAGAGGTTTTTGTCCAAGTTGGATATTGATGGACGATGATTGAAATGTCAATCGCTTCTGCAACATCTTTAAAGAATTGGACAGGTGATTCAGGCTGCATACCGAATCTCAGCCATGAATGCGGCGGCATGAGAAGGATACCTTCTCCGCCAGCTTCTTGAACTGCTTTTGCATGCTGGATCGCTTCAATTGTCCCTTCAGCTGAAACCCCAGAAATGACAGGTACCTCCCCTTTTAATTCGTCGGCTGCAATACGTACAGCCTCAGCTCGTTCATGTGGCAGCAGGGTCATAATCTCGCCAGTATGTCCATTGACAACGATCCCGTTAATCCCTTCATGCTCCGCCACCCAGCGAACAAGCTTGCGAAATGCAGGTTCATCAATTGAATAATCATCTTTAAAAGGAATTAAGACAGCCGGGAACACACCGCTCCATTTTTCTTTATTTTTCATCAACAAATTCCTCCCCATTCGATTATAGTAAACGTTTACGGTAAGCGTTTACGTAAACAATCATAAAATGTTCTCACGGAAGATGTCAACATTATTTTTTAAAATATTATAATAATTCAAAAAACTCTTATTGAAATTTATATACTATTTTATTTTTCCAAAAAAGAAAATGATCTATATCAAAAACCTCATCATCATGAACTGATTGAAGTAGGATCACCGCTTTTTCCAAACGGCCGCACACCAAAAAAAGGATAAATACATTTTGGTTGTCAAAGCATCATCATATGTACGAAGGAAAAGAATTCAATAGAAAAAAGTCTACCCTAAGCGGTAGACTTTTTTTATTTCGAATATAAATCCCAGCCAAGCTTGAGTGTGTCCACAATATAATTGGCGACTTCCTCAGCCTCTAAATGATCTGTTTCCACTCTGGAGTTATGAAGAGAATAAATCTCCCGGCGCTCTTCAAACAGCTCTTTCATCTCATCAAGCGTCCGGTTGTGAAGAACAGGGCGGTTTTCAATTAAAATATCAAGCCGCTGCTTCCAATTCTCCCACGATAGATCAAGGAAAAGAACGGTACAATGCTTCAAGCAGGCGCGTTTGATTTCTTCCTGTTTGAATGCACCGCCTCCAAGGGAGACGATCTTGAGCTGTGTATGTTCACATAAATCGACGATATAATCCTTTTCAGCCTGCCTGAAGAATGCTTCTCCTTTTTGCTGAAACATCTCTGGAATCGTCATGTTGTAATTTTTCTCAATCTCCTGATCGACATCAATAAAATCTCTATATAGCTTTTTGGCAACCAGCTGCCCAATGGTTGTTTTCCCAACACCCATAAAGCCAATGAGGACAATATTCCGCTGTCTTACAGGAATTTCTCTATTGTTTTTCATGGTCGTGACACGTCCTCCCTACGACAAGGAATGCTACATAATGTTTCTATTATATGATAAATGGAACGCGAAAAGATAGGCAATCTTAAAAATTGTGTTTGACGACGTAGCCGAGCTGTTCAGAAAGCCTCTGTGCCTGTTCTTTCACTTTTTGCTGCAGCTGGGGAATGATTTCTTCAGTAAACCGGTGGGTTGGACCAGATATGGATAAACAAGCCTTCACTTCCCCATGAATGTTAAAGACTGGTGCCGCTACTGCCGCAGATCCTACCTCTCGTTCATCGATACTGCAAGAAGTATACGTCTCAAGAATATGTTTACGTTCCTTTTCCCAGTCACCCTTCATCACATGATCAGCCTCAGACGCTAATACTTTTTGTTGAAATTCTTCACTTTGAAATGCCAATAATACCTTTCCGCCTGCACCTGCGTACAATGGCAGCTTCTCACCAATCTTGACAAGATGCCGAATCGATTGCAGCCCTTCCGCTTGTTCAATACAAACCCTGCTTGTTGAATCCAGTACATACAGGTTGACGGTTTCCTTTGTTTCATCACGAAGTGAGTACATGAGTGGCTTAGCCAGTTCCCTCAATTTAATGGACTTCCCTGCAATGTATCCGAGGAGATAAAGCCTTTGACCCAATCGGTATTTCATTGTTTCTTGATTCTTTTCCACAAAATGATTCATTTCAAGTGCCTTGAGCAGTCTCGTTGTCGTAGACATTGCTAAATTCATCTCTTTTGAAATATCCGTTAGCGTCAGCTCTTGACGTTCTTCACTAAAACAATAAAGAATATCCAAGGCGCGCTGAACTGTACGCAGTCCTGATTCTTCTTTTGACTTCTTATCAGCCATGTTCATTTTCTCCTTTTCCCCTTTGATTTCTTATCGACATCAACGATCGATTTTGCTATAATCCATTTTAAACGTTCCACTAAAAGAAAACAAATTCCACCAGTCGGAATAAAACCAATTGAAGGTATTTGATGGAGGAGATATTTGCATGTACCTGCTCGTTTTTACACTTCTTATTAGCTTATATATTGTTCATCAACTATTTCCTGCTCCCATACTCTCCTATTTTGTTGGTCTGCTGGCGGCTGCTTCACTCACCATTTCTTTTAAGAAAGCAAATGGGCTTTATTTGAAAACAGGTGCTGTATTTCTCATCATTGGTTTGTTCTTATTCTTCTTATCCGGCCAGCCATTGCACACGTTTTTTCTTCACTTTCATTCCATGCTGGGCTTGCTTTCTCTCTTTTTCATGCTGCCTTTTATTCATTCTCTCATACATGTTGGACATTTCGATACACAATTAAATAAACTGCTCACGCTGCGTACAACGAGCTCAAACCAGCTTTATCGCAAGAGTTCATTTGTCACTCATATTCTCGGCATGTTTTTAAATATCGCGACGATTCCCTTACTATATACATCGCTCAAACCGTCGCTTGAATCCCTAAAAGAACGAGTGAAACAACATCTTTATACACGCAACCTCTTAAGGTCATATGCATTATGTTTAAGCTGGAGTCCTGTTGAAGTGCTGGTAAGCGTCACCATTGATGCAACCAAACTAAAATATTATCAAATTGCACCCATTACTTTTGGTTTAATGGTGATCGTGCTGGCGATAGATTGGATGCTTTTTTCTCGTCAAAGCAAACGATTGCCAAACATCATTCAGTCTTCAGAAACAAACGCCAATCCTCATCGAATTAAGCGAAAAACCCTTCAGCTCGCTTTCATGCTGCTAGGTTTTATGACAGTCGTCTCTCTTGTCGATGCATGGATTGGAAAAGGCTATTTATTCGCTGTAGTACTGACGATTATTCCATTTGCTCTATTATTCTCTTCTGTCATTAAAAAAAGAAAACAATATATCGCCGTCTCTGTCCCTCATTGGAAAGAAAGAACCCGTCAGCTCTCCAACTATATGTGTCTATTTTTAAGTGCTGGCTTCTTTGTCGATATGCTCCTTGCCACAAACAGTATGCAGCCGATTCAAGCATTTATTGTCAGTATATCAGACCATGCGATTTGGGTTTATTGTGTCATTGGGCTGTATTTTCTGATTACCGCCCTTTGCGGCTTTCACCCGCTTGTCTCACTTGCTTTGTTAGTCAGTATGATGGCACCAGTCATCCCTGAACTGCCTGCTCTTCCCATTGCAATCATGCTGATCGTTGCGGGCACATCAACTGTCATGTTTAGTCCTTTTAATGTTTCTGTCTCCCTATTAGCTGATTTGATGAAGGTCAATCCTTACCGTATCACTCGCTGGAATATATGGTTTGCCAGCCTTTATATCAGCATGGGTATCGCCTGTGCAGCGATCATCACCGTTATCTTTTATACATAAAAAAGAGAACTCACCTCTGAGTTCTCTTTTGCTTTCCCGCTATGGTTTTAATTGAATACGTTCAATTTTACCTACGATAAAAATATACGACAATGCCCCGATTAATGCGACTAAACTGACGAATAAAATTCCTCCATTGTAAGAGCCTGTCGCCGACACGATGAGTCCGATAATCAGCGGAGTGATGATCCCAGCTAAATTAGCAAAAAAGTTAAATACGCCGCCAGCCAGCCCAACCATTTCCCGCGGTGCCACCTCAGATAGCATCGTCCAAGAGATATTAGACAGTCCTTGCGCAAATGAAGCGATGGATAAAATGGTCAGCACAAGCGGGAGATTCGTTGTAAAGTTCGCTAAAACAATGGTACTCGTCATCAGCAAGCCAACCACTACCGGCAGCTTTCTCGCTACATTCACTGATACGCCCTTTTTAAGCAGCCAATCAGACACATAACCTCCAAACAAGACCCCAAAGAATGCAGCAATATAAGGAAGAGAAGCAGCAAAACCTACCTTGAGAAACGCCATATTTTTCGCCTCTGCCAAATAGGTCGGAAACCACGTTAAAAAGAAAAAAAGTGTAGACGCAACAGAGAATTGGCCAATATAGAGCCCGATCAATTTACGATATTTCAGAAGGGCGGCAAAGTCTGCCCATTTCAGCTTCTCCTGTGATGCGACTGTCAGCCCTTCGCCTTGCCGGATTAATTCTAACTCATCTTCATTTATCTTCGGATGCTCTTTCGGTTCGTGATAATACTTGTACCAAAAGAAAGCAAATATGATACCGAGCGCACCTGCCGTAATAAAGACGGTTCTCCAATCGAAAGTCGTCATGATCCAAAAAAGAAGAGGTGTCGCAAATGCAAGACCCACATACTCTCCAGCTGTGTATACTCCTGTTGCAAAAGCCCGTTCCCGCCTCGGAAACCATGTGGTGACAATACGGTTATTTGCAGGAAATGCGGGAGATTCTGTAATCCCAATAAACAAACGGCAGCCGAATAAAAAAGCAAAGCTGTTCGCAAACGCCTGTAAGCCTGTGAAAATAGACCAAGTAACGAGAGATATCCCATACGTTACCTTTGAGCCAAATTTATCGAGAATAAAACCGCCTGGTATTTGCATCGCTGTATATGTCCAGCTAAATGCCGAAAAAATCAGGCCTAATAAGGCTGGATTTAATTGCAATGAAGATTGAATCGCAGGAGCAACAATGGACACACTGGCTCGATCAATATAATTAATAGCGGTAATAAAAAACAACAGAATCAATATGCCAAAACGGGCTTTCGTTGGTTTCACATATGCGGGCTGCAATTCATTCCCCTTCAGTTCTGAATGCACTTTCATAACCATCCTCCTTTGTTTCCGCAGCGTGCGGTTCGGTTGAGCGTATTAAATAACCCCTTTTTCTTCTAACTGCTTACACTCTTCTTCTGTTAAGCCAAGCATATTTGTTAAAATCTCATAATTATGTTCGCCTAAATCAGGTGCAATGTGACGGATATTTCCAGGTGTTTTTTCAAACTTCGGAATGATCCCAGGCACCTTCACTTTTCCAAGACGAGGGTGATGCACCTCGACAATATTCTCTCGTGCTTTAAATTGCGGATGTTCAAAAATATCCCGAATACTTAAAATTGGGCTCACAGGGACGCCATGTGTATCTAGAATTTCTAATACGTCATCCCTTGTTTTCGACGTGATCCATTGCGAAACGATCGCATCCATTTCTTTGTTATGCTTCAGCCTGGATGCATTGACCGCGAATTTTTCATTCTCTAGTAAATCTAATCGATTCATCGCTTCTGCCAATCGATTGAAGGTCGAATCTGTACTCGTCACAAGAACCAAATAATGACCATCCTTTGTCTCATAGGTACCGGCAGGGCTTGAATGACCGCTAAGCCCCGGTGAACGCTCACGCACCTTCCCAAGCTTGTCATATTCTGCAACCAAAAACTCTAACATACGAAACACAGATTCATAGAGGGCCAAATCCACCATTTGCCCAGTTCCTTCTGGATGTGTATCCCTGTAATACATCGCTGTCACAGTAGCAAACGCCACATAGATGCCAGCAATATAATCAGTGAGAGAAAAGGAAGGGCTGACTGGATGCCGGTCTGGAAACCCTTGAATATATGTAAAGCCGCTAAACGCCGTTGCCGGTGTTCCAAATCCGGCCTTGTCCTTAAATGGACCCGTTTGTCCATAACCTGATACACGAATCATGATTAAACGAGGATTGATTTCTTTTAACACATCGTACCCAACGCCCCATTTTTCGAGGGTGCCAGGGCGGAAATTTTCAATCAGCACATCGACCTGACCTGCAAGCTTTTTAAAAATGTCTTTTGCTTCGTCTTTGTGCAGATCCAGTGTAAGGGATTTCTTATTCCGTGAGAGACCTGACCATCTAAGTGGTTCCCCATCTGCAAATGGGCCAACATGCCGCAGCGTATCGCCTTTGCCAGGAATCTCGACTTTGATGACCTCTGCTCCAAAATCCCCTAGAAGCACCGCGCCATAGGGTGCAGCAATCATCGTAGAGACGTCTAATATTTTTATTCCTTCGAGCGGTGTATTCATATTCATTGCTTGACTCCCTTTCATTCAAGTGATGAAGGGCTAAAATCATTCCTAATTTTAGCCCTTTTCATCTTTCTGATTGACCCGGAAGGCCCTGTTGATTCAAAAGGAGGGCTTACCGGTGCAGTTTGTTAATCCTTTGGAAGCTGCCCTTGCGGCGTGTAGAGCCAAATGAGCCATAAAGGTTCATCTCCTGTATTGACATGCTGGTGCGGGACACCGTCTGGAATGAACATGAAATCATTTTGTTTAAAGGACTGCCTTTCTCCATCACAAATGACTTCGCCAGATCCTTTAATCACAAAATCAAATTCCTCTGAACCTGGATGATTGTGCACTGAACTTGCTTCCCCTGGTTCAAAAATGGTGAGACCCGCCATCATATGCTCTGATCCAACAGTATCTGGTGTAATCGTTTGAAATACCTTACGAATCATTTGCTCCTCTGGACGATCTAAGCCTAACCATAATGGTTTCCCATCTTGAAACGGATTCAATACTTTAATTTTCATTGCTAATTCCTCCCTCGTTATGTTTAATTCACGCTGACATGTGAGCGCTTTGAATTTGGTGAATAAATATCATTAATATTCCAATGTCCATCCGTAGGAACAGGATCATTTTTCATTGCTACATCAATAACGCAAGGCTCCTGAGAGGCAATCGCTTCAGCTAAAGCTTCTTTGAATTCAGAAGCAGAGGTGATGTTAATCCCTTTCATTCCATAACCTCTCGCAATGGCAGCAAAATCCGGTGAATAGCTTTCTCCACCTTTTCTGAAAACAGTGCCGTACGTCGTTTCATAGTGCGCCATTTGCAAGCCGGCTATTGTGCCAAAGGCACTGTTATTCATCACAATCCACACAACAGGAATGTTCTCTTCAACGGCTGTTGCGAGAACGGATGGATTTTGACCGAATCCGCCGTCCCCAACGAGTGACACAACGACACGGTCAGGCTGGGCAATCTTTGCCCCAAGTGCAGCAGGGGCTCCAAACCCCATCGTTGCAAAACCCCCTGGCGTTAAAATGGTTCCTGGCGTGAGCACAGGAAATTGCTGTCCTACCCCATTTTTATTCCAGCCAACATCCGTTGTAATAAAGGCATCTGGCGGCAATACTTCCCGCACTTCCTGCAAAATACGCTGCGGCTTCATTGGGAAGGATTCATCTTGAACATTCGTCAAATTGCTCGCCTGAAATTCCTTACGATATGCCGCAATTTCCTTCTTCAATTCAGGTCGATTCAGCCCTTTTGGCAGTCTTTCTCTCGCCACTCGATTGAGTACAGTCAAGGCTTGCTTAAGATCGGCAACTGCTCCAATTTCAACAGGATAGTTACGTCCAATTTCATTCGGATCAATGTCAATATGAATGAGCTTGGTTGATGGGAAGCGGAACGTATAATCTGATTCCCACGAGCTCGCATCAGCTTCAGCAAAACGAGTGCCTAAAGCCAATATATAATCCGCTTCTTTGCACTGATTATTGATAAATTTTGTCCCCCAAAATCCTGTCATTCCAAGCGTCATTGGGTGATCGTCCGGCATCGCTCCTTTCCCCATCAAAGAATGGGCAACAGGGATACTTAGATGATCAGAGAATGCCTTTAATTCTTCAGCTGCATCAGCTAGTAAAATGCCTCCCCCTACATATAAAAGCGGCCTTTCTGCCTGCAGCAATCGATCTAATATCCGATTGGCCGTTTGATCATCAATAGAAGGTTTTTCAATGGTGTGTGTATGCTGGTTAATTTGTTCAAACAGGGTTACATCTAGGTCTTTTGAGAACACATCCATTGGAACAGAAATAAGCACCGGGCCAGGACGGCCGCTTTCAGCTAACTGAAATGCTTTTGATAAAATCTCTGGAAATAATTCTGGAATATCGACTCGCCATGCTCTTTTCACAAACGGCCGGTAAATTTCGTATTGAGAGGCATCGGAGTGAAGATTGATCTCTTGATGTGGGTGCTTTCCGTAGTAATGACTTGGGACGTCTCCTGCAATAACAACCATTGGAATGGAATCAAGTGCTGCATTCGCTACCCCTGTTGCCGCATTGGTGAGTCCGGGACCTAAATGACTGAGAACCACAGCCGTCTGTTTCTTCGCCCGCGCATAACCATCTGCTGCATGTGCTGCTATCTGTTCATGCCTGACATTTACAAATTGAATCGAGCTTTTTTCAAGCGCTGATAAAAAAGCAATATTCGTATGACCACAGAGGCCGAAAATATGCTCGACTCCCCGATTTTCTAAGTACTGGATAACCTGTGTAGAAATATTCTTCTTCATGTTTCTCTCCTCTCACGGTGCAGCTATGAATCTGCTAATCACTTATTCTTTGAAAACACAATAGATAGAACATTGTTCAAATCCTGTATGGCCACTTGCCCGGGAGCTGAGCTTTCTTTCCCTACAGCAAAGGTCATGACAGATCCAAAAAGTCCGCCAATCATTCTTGTAAAAGCCCCGTATTCCGCCATTGCCATCGAAATAACGGGAATTGACAGCTGCTTTTTCGCATGGATGGTCGCCGAGAGCAGTGTTAATGCATCGTCATAGGAATGCGGCATCACTGCGATCTTTGCGATGTCGGCGCCGACTGATTCTGCATTGCCGAATAGCTGCACTAGACGACCTACCTCAGGGGTGCGCTGGAAATCGTGATACGACACAATCAAGGTGACCCCATTTCTTTTAGCCGCCTGACTGACTTGCTGTATATGTGTCACATCATGCATCAATTCATAATCAACGGCGTCCACAAGCTGTGTGGAACAAAGCTCGGCAAGCAAAGAAACCTTCTCAGATTCCGAAAGTGATGTACTTTCGCCGCCCTCCTTTTCAGAACGAATGGTGAATAAAAATGGGATGCCCTTTGCCTTTTCTACCATTCCCTTAAGGGTTTCTATCACTTGTTCCTTGTCATGAAGGTGATGAAAAAAATCCGCCCGCCACTCTATCACATCAGGCTTCTTCTCAGTTAACACCTCAATCTCATGAAACAATTCTTCCTTTGTTTGTCCGATGAGCGGCGTACAAATCATTGGCTGACCACCTGTCTGCACACTTTTTACCTTTTGCTGAAATGCATTCACATCCAAACGCCCCTTTCACAGACCCTGTGGAAGCACGACCATTTTGGTTTCGGTCATCTCCTCGATGGCGAAACGCGGACCTTCTCTTCCAAGGCCACTTCGCTTAATCCCACCATAAGGCCAATGATCCAGTCTAAAATTCGATGTCCCATTGATAACTACCCCGCCAGTTTCAAGCTCTTTTGCTGCGTGTAATGCCACATCCAGCTGATTCGTAAAGATCCCTGCCTGCAAACCATATCGACTATCATTTGCTTCTTTAATTGCCTCTTCCAGTTCCTCATAAGGGAGAATGCTGACAACTGGGCCGAACACTTCCTCACAGACGACCTTGGCCTGTTTCGGAGGGTTTAGCAAAATAGCCGGTGTGATGCTCGCTCCATTTCTTTTTCCCCCACATAAAAGCTGGGTCCCCATGCTCTCTGCCTCTTGTATCCATGCCTCAACACGCTGCGCGGCCTGAACATCGACCATACAGCCGATATCACTCTCACTGGACAGCGGATTTCCAACGACAAGCTGCTCTACTTTTTGTTTTAATACATCAGTAAACGACGACATCATTTCTTGGTGGACATAAATTCTTTGAACAGAGATACAGCTTTGACCAGAATTACTAAAGCCTGTTTTGGCACAAAGGGATGCGGCTTGTTCAATATCTGCATCGTGATGAACAATCGTCGCGCCATTCCCTCCGAGTTCGAGCAGTACCTTTTTTAATCCCGCAGAGGTTGTAATATGTTCTCCACCGGCAGCCCCGCCGGTAAAAGAGATGAGATTCGTTCTTTCATCAGTGACTAACTGCTTCCCAGCATCGACTCCGCCAATTACAAGCTGCAAACCAGCCTCAGGAAATCCTGCTTCGAGAAGGAGTTTGACAAACGCTGTGGCAACAGCTGATGTTTGCGGTGCAGGCTTCAAAATAATGACATTCCCTCCCGCAAAGGCTGGACCGACTTTGTGGCAAATTAAATTGAGCGGTGCATTAAAAGGAGTAATCGCCAGCACAACTCCGACTGGTACTTTAAATGTCATGGCCATTGCTCCCTGTCCACGCGATGATACATTGCCAGGAATGGTCTCACCTATTAATCGATTCGCTTCTTCCGCCGATTGCGCCAGCGTCTCGATTGATCGCGAGACTTCATCTCTTGTATTTTTAAGCGGTTTGCCTAATTCTAGCGAAATAAGTTTTGCAAAATGGTCTTTTTGTTCTTCAAGCAAGGTGGCTGCTTTTGTTAGAAGCTTTGAGCGTTCGATTGCCGATATTCCCGCTATTTGTTTTTTAGCATGCTGCGCAATAGAAAGTGCTTGTTCTATGTCTTCTGATGAGGCGAGATAGGATGTACCGATCCTTTCTCCTGAATAAGGATTGATGATATCTGTTTTCACACGACCGGTATCCAGCCACTCGCCATTTATATATGACAACGCTCTCAAACTACTCAAATTTTCTCTCCCTCCTTCAAGTGCCGCGTTTCAGGTCCTGCATAACGAACCAATCTTTCTTCATTCGGACAAGGTCCTTTCACGAGGGCTCCCTTTGTCAGCTCCTCATATGCATGCGCCACGATACCCATTCCTCTGGATAAGGAAAAAACGCCTTTTGCTGCTTCTGCTGGAATGTTTAATTCACATTGGATGGCAGCAGATACACCATCTATATTCATCGTGATTTTCTTCCCTTTCAGTTGTTCAAGCTCATGTCTAATCGCTTCGGCTAACCGTAAATATGTGCCGCTGATAAGACCTTGCTGGACATGTTTGTGACTCAGCTCATATAGACGTCTCACCCTCGGATCATCATCATGAAGCTGATGGCCGATTCCCGGGATTTTTTCCTTGCGATTTAACCATGTTTGACACACTTGCTTTGCCGCAGAGTGTATATCCTTTTGATCATCGTAGATCGCTTTGGCCTCGTATAACATACACATTGCCTTCTCTCCAGCTCCGCCATGAATGTCACCTAATAGATTCACCCCTGTTGCTACAGAGGAATTAAACGAAATGCCGCAAGTCACCGCCATTCTAGCTGCTGCAATAGATGGTGCTCTTGGTCCATGGTCCGCACCTGCGACAAGAACACTTTCAAAAAGAGCTGCTTTAGAATCATCCAATAATTCACCAACAAGCAGTAAATAGAGCATTTGTGGATACGACAATTCACCAATCAGTTCTTCAATCGGATACCCTCGAATTTCAATTGAATTTTTTTGAATATGACTAATCTCAGTCTCCCACCAAGCGCCTCCCTCTTTGTAAATTTCCAGTGCACTTCGATTTTTCATTGTGTGAATCATTCCTTTAGCTTCTTATTTGGAGGTGAACCACCCCTTTATTCCATTCAGTGGAATCTAATTTCACTTTTCGGAATGTGGTTTCATTGTAAGCGCATTCTTTTTATTCGTCAATTATTTTTTCTGAAAATACTGTCAATAGAAGTGAAATTAAGTGAATCGAACTAATTATGTTTGCTTTTTTTGTTCAAAAAAATCGATATTTAGTTAAATGGACTTAAGTATATCGTTCTACTAATTTAATGAATTTTTGGTTATTTTGTCAAACCCAATTCGACATAAAAAGACCTTTCCTTCTTCTGGAGAGGTCTCAGTATGATGTGAAATTGAAGTTTCCGACTGATAAGTATTCAGAAACAGCACGACACATAAAAAATGCTATAAAAAAGGGCGCTTCTGCCGTCTGCACGATTGATAAAGAAGGTGCCGATAAAAATAGAGAAGAATCATTGAAAAACATACCAACAAAAAGGGGATATGATCGAGATGAATTCCCTATGGCTATGTATGAAGAAGGCGGTGCAGGAGCCGATATAGAAAAATATCTCCTTCAGACAATCGAGGTGCGGGATCTTGGGTGTCCCATCAACTAAATGAGTACGATGGAACGGCCGTACTGTTTGTTGTTGATTAGGGTTATGCAACTTTGAATTAGATCGCAGCTTATTCAAAAAATCCCTATCCAATTGGAAGGGATTTTTTCTGAGTGTCTGTTAGTGCATTGGTGTTGTACCAGAAGAATTTCCAAATAGACAGACCCAAAAGGTCTGCCATTTTTCATGTACCTAATCGAATAGCCAACTCCATAGCAGTCTCGGTATGATTCAGATATGAACCACCAACCAACATCATGATCGCAAGACCAGCTAAAACAAAGCTTTTTCTAATGGAATTTTTTCAACAAAAACATAATATTAAGAAACAAAAAAACAAGCTCTCCAGCCTGTTCATTAGCGATAATTGACAATCTAATTCTTCTCTATTCGAAATTTCTCCTCCCAATTAAAAGAACCTTAATTGCGGACACCGCAACTGAAAAATAGATTTTCCATCTTATTACCAATTACAAAGAAATAAATGGTAGCATGGAAAATATCAAAGAAAGTGAGTGATTTTTATAAGCCCATGTCTCTTATGACTCTTTATGCAACCATTTTTTAGACTCTCTTATGATCCCCCAAAATAGGAACCTGTACAGAACTACAAGCAAGAAAAAAGTATAAACAAACTCAAAGGGAGAGAATGGTTCATAATCAATTATGTATGCATTAATAAACACTATTACCAAAGAAAACAATTCCATCAAAGAATCTATAAATCTGTTTTCTTTGAACACGTCCCTTGTCTTTTTGAAATTAAAGATGTCTTTAATTTCCCCACTGGAAAGTCCTTTGATTAAAGCTAAACCTATCAAGTACACACCAAAAGACATCTCAAAGGAAAAACTCAACATCTGTGTGATTACACAATAAATCAAAGTAAATAAGAATAAATACATTTTATTAATCTCCTTAACCTCTAAGTATTCCACCCCAATAGAAGGAATTATCATGTATGCGTTACCCCAAAAAACAAATAGGAGTGGTACGTATGTTTAAAAAATTTCTAGTAGTGTTATGTGTGCTTACTATTACATTTGGTTTCTCTTCTCCAATGATTAGTCATGCCAGTCAAGGTAATAATGAGACCCCTCCAGTCAGTGTAGATAAAAAACAATTGGAATTAGCAGAGAAACTATCTAATTACTTCGAATTAGATAAGGATGAAAATATTCATTTTACAGCTGATAAAGAAACCCTTATGGAAATGGGAATTTCAGAACACGACAGTCTACTAATGACTTCAATGAAATCAGAAGAATTTAGCTTTGAGGAGAATGAGAAAAAAGGTGACATGCAGACATTAGGTTTTGTAGGTTTACACCTCAAATTAGGACCGAAAGTTAGAAGCATGAATGCCATAGTAGCAGGTGGATTTGCAGCCGGATATATCGGTTGGTACACAAGTCGAATTGCTACTGCTGGACCATGGGGTGCTGGAGCCGCTGCGGCTATTACTGCTGGAACTTCTGGTGCTGTTGCATGGGCAGTTAAAAACAAATATAAGAAAGTTGATGTAGGCGTAAATATTATGTTTGTTGATTTAGCATATACTGTAAAAATACCTTAAAAATTACTGTTAAGCAACAATAAAAAAAGCAGGCTCTTACTGGAGCCTGCTTTTTTATTTTCAACGTAATTATGAGAAGAATTTGCTCACTCACATTCTGTTTTCCCCTCAACCAACAGTAGCGAAGCCCATGCAGTTGTTTTGAATCTTCAAAGCTTCGCTCTATTTTTTCTTTTCTCTTTTTAACTTTTTTCCAGAGATATACAGACGATTTTGTCTAATCTTTTCTATTTGTTCCTCCCATACATGTCTTGAGATCACTTTTTGATGATTTTTCGATCTTGTACAGCTTTCAAGGAAAGGACAAGAAACGCATTTTTTAGGGTCTGATTTATAGTACCTATAACCCTTTCGGTCAGTTGTCGTATATGATAGCTTTTCAACATTTGGGCATATGTAATGATCATGTTCAAAATGATACCGGAATTTCCTCTTGTTCGATGAAAGCGTCTATGTGCGATGACACCAAAAATGCGGCGATCGGATAAATCCTTTACAGATTGATGTTGTCAAATAACCAGAATCAAGGGCAACCGCTTCTACTTGAAAATCAAATCGGGTGATTTGGTGATCCAATCGATCAAGATGGAACGGATACCGTACAGGTATGCGATAAATATCATTTTAAACAAAATAAGTTGATCAAGAGAAGGACGACCTTTATTCTCACTATAATAAGGTTTGACTTTGTCTATGATAAATGAAAAATCAATGTACTGATCAATTTTACGAAGCAGGTGATCCTCTTCGACTAGTTGATCTAGTAATACAAATTCGGCTTCGTGCTGAGAAGAATTTCTAGTGTGGAACATAAGAAAAAACACCTTCTTTAGTGGACTTATCTCTATTATAAAATTTGGAAGATGGAAACTTTAAGGAAAAAAATAAAGCTGTCGAGATTTTCTCGACAGCCTGAAACCTCTCCATCTTCTGGAGAGGTCTTTTTTTATTTCCACCAGTCATCAAACATGGAAGCCGGTACTTGGCGTTTATGCTCCGATTGAACATAGCGCTTTTCAATCGCTTCTGCTGCTTGATCTGACACTGGTTTTCCTTCTAAATAATCATCAATTTCACTGTACGTAATACCGAGTTCTGTTTCATCCGTTTGCTGAGGTTTGTCGTCCAGCAGATCGGCTGTTGGTTTCTTTAAATACAGGCGTTCCGGTGCTTCTAGCGCTTCGAGTAGCGCCCGGCCTTGGCGTTTTGTCAGACCTGTGAGCGGAAGAACATCTGCACCGCCGTCACCATACTTCGTGAAGAAGCCGGTTACTGCTTCAGCTGCATGATCTGTACCGATGACAAGCAATCCTTCCTCACCACCGACAGCATATTGCGCGATCATTCTCATACGTGCTTTGACATTCCCTTTATTAAAATCAGACAATGGTCCGCCCGTTTCCTTTTGATATTGATCACTGAATGCTGATACGGCAGGTGCAATATCATACTTCCACGACTTGTCTGGCTGAATAAATGATAGAGCGAGCTGTGCATCATCTTCATCCTGCTGCACACCGTGCGGAAGGCGTACCGCAATAAAGACCGCATCCTCTTTTCCTTCCTGACGAAGCTCACTGACAGCAAGCTGTGCAAGACGTCCGGCAAGCGTTGAATCCTGCCCGCCGCTAATGCCGAGAACAAATCCTTTTGCCCCAGTTTTTTTCAAGTATTCCTTTAGAAATCCAACCCGTTTTTCGATCTCCTGCTTTGGGTCAATTGAGGGCTGCACATGCAACTCTTGGCTGATCTTTTTCTGCAAACTCATACACTTTTCCTCCTAAGCATCCTCTACATGAAGAGAACAGGTTTTACTCACAATCCATTGATTTAACAACGTTTTTTGAATCTTCATTATACCATGTTTTCATCAAGAGCATTTTGTTAGACGTTCCCCTATTTCTTAGATGATCAAACATTCACAAGTGAAAAAGACCACGTCTTTTTGGACTGGTCCTTTTCTTTTTTAATCGATTTCTACCCGTATGGATGTACAGCTTGATCCATTACACTTCCCAATATCAGCAGGGCATGCAGACACGGCCACAATGAGATCCATTTCAGCCCTCAGGCGAATGTAGTCACCGGGCATCGATTTTGGCAGCTCCACAGACAGCTTTCCTTTTTCATCAATGACTGTATTCATAAAGGCATTAAAAGGATAGTACATATCCTCCTTTGGAATTCCAAAGGGCTCAAAAGCAGTCCGCAAATTGTCGTAGCATGTATGCATGACCTCTAAGTGCGTCCGGCCGTATAAAAGCTGATACATCTCTTGCCGGCAGGCGGGCATGTATAAATCATGGCACTCCACTGTATCTTCAATGATCGTAAACATCGGTTTATATAAATTAGAATAGAGCTTATCGCCTTTTTTCACTTTGGATGAAAACAGGCTGTCCATCGTCGCACCTTGGTCAAATTTTTCATAAAAATCCTTTTCATGATAGGCCATCACATCTGCTACTTGCTGGCCTTCGACATCAACCACTCGCATACATTGGCCTTTTCCTAAACGAAAGCCGAGTCTACCCTTTGGTAAAATGACATATTCTCCGTTCATCACATGCACTCCTTTCCATGACAGTATGCCCAAAATATCCCCTTGATCATGTATAAAAAAAAGAGGCGGTCACAAGCTAATGTCATTGAAACAGAAAGGTGTTGCACTTGCATTGAAAGAAGAACAATCTTTATCTTGGTGGCAGCTTTCTCTCATCGGAGTCGGCTGTACAATTGGCACTGGGTTCTTCCTTGGCTCCAGCATCGCCATTACAAAGTCCGGTTATTCCGTCTGCATTTCCTTTTTGCTTGCTGCGGTCGGAACGTATCTCGTTTTTAAACATTTAGCTGCGATGACAGCCGATAACCCTGATAAAGGGTCGTTTTGTTCCTATGCTCGTAAAGCATACGGACGCTGGGCAGGGTTTAGCAATGGCTGGGTGTATTGGTTTGCAGAAATGCTGATTACCGGAAGTCAGTTAACAGCCATTTCTCTATTTACCCGCCACTGGTTTCCTTCTGTCCCGCTTTGGGTGTTTTCTGCGATTTATTCCGCTCTTGCCCTGCTCGTCATTATCATAGGGCTTTCTTCTTTTCAAAAGACAGAAAATGTTCTTGCGGTACTGAAGACAGCGGCGATTTTTCTGTTTATGATTCTTGCGGTGCTTGTGTTATTCGGCATTTTGACAGAACATAAACCGACCCTGCATCTGCCTAACAAAGATCACGAATGGATGCCTCTTGGTCCGCTTGGTCTTTGGAATGGATTGATTTATGCGTTTTATGCATTTGGGGGAATTGAAGTCATGGGTCTGATGGCGGTTCATTTAAAGGACCCGAAGGATGCGGCAAAGGCTGGACGTGTCATGCTGATCATTCTAGCGGTCATCTATATCGTCTCGATCGGACTTGCTCTCTTGCTTGTCCCAGTGACAGCCTTTAATGAGAACAGCAGTCCATTTATTACTTCATTAGAGCCGTTTCATTTATCGATTTTTCTTCATATCTTTAATGGCATTTTCATCATTGCCGGTTTTTCGACATTGGTTGCCTCTCTCTATGCGGTCACAACACTGCTCGGCACGATGTCAGAGCATCAAGATGCACCTGCTTGCTTTAAACAAAAAGATCCATCTCATGTAAGATGGTCTTCGATTATCTTAACTGCTGCTGGCTTAATTGTCTCGATTCTGCTTGCACTCTTTTTGTCCAAACACATCTACGAGCATCTCACAACAGCAGCCGGTCTTACCCTGCTGTACACATGGATCTTTATTCTGTTCTCAAGTAAAAAGCTATCCAAGCCATCCACTCGCCAAACGTGCGAAATGATTCTTGCGCTGCTCTTAATTGGAGCCGCTGTTTCAGGCACATTAACAGAGGCAAGCGGACGACCTGGCTTTTTTATCAGTCTAGGAATCATTGCAGTGATTGCCATCATGGTGCTATTTATGAGGAAAAAGTGGAAGCAGGATCAGACCGAGACCGCATCATAATTTCATCATGTTTTTTAATGCAGTAAATGGACATTTGGCGGAGGCTGGTTTCTCCGCCTCTTCATCTGGGAGAAAGTATTGCTTCCATTCATGATTGGCCGGGTCCCCGTACCATTTTAATGATGGATGAACACTGACCTCATCATATGCTTTGAGCCGCTTGCGAACGAGCTGGCTCATTTTTTGTCCAAACTTTGTCGACCCATTCAATTTCTCAAACACCCATCTAGGCTGAAATGCCATCAAGAGATAAGGGAAGTGGCGGCTTTTTCTAAGCTTGTGAGCAGGTGTAGAACACAAAATAAAATATGCTTCACCATGGAAGCAATACTCCCACTCATGATGATGAGTATCTAACGGAATCTCCTCTGGCCATGGTTCTTCATCTTTATGATGCAGCCGTTGAAGCAGCGACCAAAACTGCTGCTCAAACTCTTCAAGCGAGCTTTCCTTTAAATCCTGCGGTGTTTCAAAAAAACAAATAAATGAAGCATATTGACCGGTTTCTTTCGCACAGCCTTGATATTCTTTCAGCAGCTGGGCTAATTCATCAACTGCTTCCTCTTTCCTAGGGTCACCGACAAACCCATAGCGTAAATGATCGAGAAAAAATCCCTGTCTTCCGGGTACACAAGGGAATGTATCTGCTTCATCTCCTACCATCTCGCCAAATTGTGTGAAAGCATCCTGCTTCCATTCTTCTAGTGATCGTAGATTTTGATCAAGGCAACTTTTTGCATACAGCTGGGCCATTTCCTTACACCTCGTTTTAGCGTCTTCTCCATAGCCTATGAGGTGCAAATAGCTGTTGTGACTGTCCTTCCAAGACTTTCCTAGCGCATGACAAGATGGGGTTTCCCTTCAAATTGAGCAGGTATTTGTTTCTTTTATTCTATTATGTATGATCAGACTAGTGTAAATTAATAGAGAGCCTTTCCGTCATACCTACGATCGATTCTTCATCAAAAAGACGGAATCCAGCACCCAATAAATAAGGGCTGCGCAGAAGCTAAACAGATAGACTTTATAGCTGATGAACACAACAAGCCCATAATCAATCCATAAAGCCAAAGCCGAACAAACCACCCATGCCGCAACAAAATAAATCAATAAGTCACGGCTTCGAAACCTTTTAGGATGCCGGTGTAAAACAAGCTGAATCGGTGCAGCAAAAATGACATAAGCGAGCAAAATGAACAGACTGGTCATCTCCACATAACTAAAGCCCACTTCAAGCGGCATGAATAAAAACGTATAAACGAAAGTTGCTGTGATGACTGATAAAATCAACATACACACATAGTTGAATACTGGCAAAAACATACGCATAGCAGAAGCTCCTTCAAACCAATTTCTATTCCACCTTTATTCAAGAATGTGTTATGTCTGTCAATCCTTACAAAAAACAGACTGATATGTCAGTCTGTTTTTCTACCCAATCAAAGCCATAATTCCTTGATACCCAAAATAGGCGCCGAAACCAAGTAAAGATAAACCTGCAAGAACGGATAAGCCATGTAAAACACGTTCACTTAAATAACGCCTGAACGAACTAGCAAGCAGCGCCATGCTGAAATCCCAGATCAGCATGCCGATAAAAATAGCCAAACTGTACATGAGCATTTGGGAAGCTCCATACTTTTCGATCGTATTGGCTAAGATGCTGCCATAAATGCCAAGCCAAAACAAAATACTGAGCGGATTAGATAAAGAAATAAAAAATCCAGTCATGAACGATTTGCCAATTGATGTGTTTTCGCTGTCCTTTTTCGGACTCTCCTGCAAATTGATTTTACGCAGACTTTCAATGCCGGTATAGGTCAGAACGAAAAAGCCGAACAGCCACAAAAAGGTTTTTACAAGAGGTGCAGTCAAAAGCTGGGCGACACCAAAATAGATGAGGAGCATATAGACAATATCCGCAGCCATAGCTCCCACACCAAAAATCCACGCATGCCAAAATCCACTTTTAATCCCTCTGTCGATTTGGGCTGCATTGACTGGCCCAACAGGCGCTGAAAGTGACAACCCTAAAAAGATATAACCAAAAAACACCGCCACATAGACGTCCTCCTTTTGATGCTGACTTGTACATGTTATTCAAACTTTCTGCGTTTTAGTACAAGTCCTTTGTCATCATTTCAGGTGGACTAGCCGTAAGGTCATTCGCTTAGCGGTCTGCTTTCAGTGCCGACTGCTGCGCGTGTACCGTTTCTTTTTTCTTAGAACGATTCATTTGAATCGCAGCTGCAAACAGAAGAACAGCTAAGAAGGCAAATACAAAGACGGCACTTGCCGCTCCTGCCCATTCCAGACTAAATCCAATCAAAAAGGACAAGCAGGCTCCGCCTAAGCTCGCGGCTGCAATAAAATAACTCGTCGCCTCATCGATGGCATTTTCAATCATTAAGGCAGATGCTGTCAGTGCGATTGGGAACATGCCAGCTGCGCAAAGGCCGATGAAAAAGATGAGGATCAGCTGCGCGGCGATGTGGGTTGTCAGAGCGAATATCACAAGCAGCAGAATCATAAGTGATGCGCTTAGCTTTAAAAAACGCAGCGGATGCAGCTGATCAGCTTTTCTCGCAATCACGGTTCTGCCGATGACGATCGCTGTCCAGAAAGTAGAGACCGCAAAGAGGCCCCAATTTTCTCCCCCTTTTTCCAGCATGATCGACGGCAAAAAGTTCGCAAAATTCGTTTCAATTCCTGCGTAGAAAAAGGCAAAGCAAATCATAATGACCACGATCATTCGATTGTTTCGATCAACAAGTAAAGACGGTTTCCGCGTCCCCCCTGTGGAGGGAGCATCCATCTGTCCATGAGGCAGCTTGTTCATAAAAACCAGCCAGAGCATGAGGAAAAATGTCAGCGCACCCACCTGAAATAAAAACACATACTGCCATGTCTGTTCTGTGACAGTCAGCAGAATCACTAGCGGAAATAACAGCGCACCTAATCCAAAAAAGACCTCCATAATACTGATTCGCTTTGCACTATTAGCCATCGAAATGACATACGCACCGGCTGTTGTCTCAAGACTGCCAGCGCCGCTCCCAAGAAAAAAACCTGCCAGCACAAGCGTTGTCCAGCCCGGCACCAACAGCCCCAGCAGAAGTGAGCCGATCATCAGCAAAAGACCCATCGTCAGCACAGCGCCATAGCCTTTTTTTCTCACTAGAATGGGGGATAACAGAACACCTGTCAAAAAACCAATAAACTGAAAAAAAATTAAAGATGATAATTCCCCGGGACCCTTATCGTAACTCGACAGCAAATAAGGCGTTAAGCTGCCAAAAAACACATGAATGGTCCCAATAAAAAAATAAAAGACACAGCCAAAATAAAATACCTTTTTCATCTTTTCACTTCCTCTAAAAAGGAGCGGAGTCATCACATCCTCCGCTCCACCTCTTTAATATGCCTGGGCAGAGACAACTGCCTCTTCCCTCTCAAAGCATGTATTGAGCGCAGCCTGTGCGCGATACCCATCTTCAAAATCAGCGACCTTCATATGAGATGGGTATGGATCTGTATTCACCCAATGCATCAGCTGATCGCGGAATGTATCGGACCATCCGTAAAATTCATTTGGCGGATCTGTCAGCAAGGTTTGCGGCATTTGATGACGTTCCACACACAATCCATCACTGATCTCATATTCGTTTTTCATGTTCGTATGGTATTTGAATACCTTGTCATGACCAACGACTTCTACACTAAATCCACATTCCTCAGGCTGCGTGCTTTTGGATGTCACCAAATGAAAGAACACTTGATTTTCCATCTGTCCGAAAATTTCGGTATGATCATCCACCTGAACCTTTTTCTCTTCTTTTTCCTTTACGTGTGTCAGCATCTTGGTATTAAGTGATTCTTTCTTCATTTCACTGCCAAATAAGTACCACAGCATATCAATCAAATGAATACCAAGATCCCCTAATGCACCGCTCGTACGCAGACTTTCTCCGCTGTCTCTCCATGAAAATGTCTTTCTTCTAAGGGCACTGTTTTTCTTAAAATGAGTTCTGACGGTTAAAATGCGGCCTAATTCACCGTTAGCAATCAAGTTCTTCAATATATTCACAAAGGATAAATAACGATAGTTAAAGCCCATACTGGCTTGAACTTGGAACTGTTTGGCTGTCTCCACCATTTCCTTCGCTTCCTTCAGCGACACAGCCATCGGTTTTTCACATAAAATCGGCTGTCCTGCTCTTAGCGATTGAAGGGCATGGTCCTTGTGACAAAAATTAGGAGAAGCAATGATCAACCCATCAGATGCATCTGCCAGTGTCTCAATACTTGAATACACACGTCCGCCGTACTGTTTAATGAATCCCTGTGCAACGGACTCGTGCAAATCATAGACACCGGATAATTCTGCACCTTTGATCGTTGATAATGCTCTTGCATGTGCTTTTGCAATATTCCCTGCTCCAACAATTCCAATTTTCTTCATGAATGTGCCTCCTCATGTTTATACATCACTGTTTTCAGTGTTTCATAGATTCCTTTTGCATACCCATGATGACAAATTTGGTGATGGTGCCGTTTGGCTTCGGCTGTCGCATTTTGGACAAGGAAACCGTGCGTGACGGATTGAAGCATCCGCAAATCGTTCCCGCTATCACCAAAGGCAAAGCCTTGATCTTTCGATAAATCATATTGGTTCAGCATAAAACGGACAATTTCATCCTTCCCTGTTCCGACTGGTAAAAAATCGACATCATAGCAATCCGCAGGATCTCCTGCAAGCGGGTTGCATTTGTTGATGTTGACTGCCACGCCTCGCTCTTTAGCAAGTGTTTGGATAAATGATAGATGATGAAGATCCGTCCGCTCATCCTGCTCCTGATAATAGAAATTCTTCTTATACCCTGAGCTGCCCAGCTGCGTTTGCGGTCTAAGGGAAATTCCCTTTTCTCGGATGGTTTCCAGGATGTCTTCGATTTTTTCATCTGAAAAGCCCTGCGCATCCAGCCGCTTCATCCACTCTGCATCTGTCTGTCCAAAATGAGCATCTGACGTATATACAATCTCAGTCCCTAAGTTCGACGCAATGAAATGCGGGAATTGATGAAAACCGCCTTTTTTCATTTTGCTCGTGACAGAATCGAGACTGCTTCCCGTCACCCAGCCCAGCAAGAGCTGTCCCGCTTCACTCTTTTCTGCTACAAAGGCTTCCAGCCGCTTGATATCCTCTCTCTGCTCCTCTGTCATTCCGTGAGAATAATAGGTTTCATCAAAGTCACAGAAGACGATCCACTGTGGATTTTTTGGCTGATTCAGCAGTTTTTTATTGAATGGAAGACTTGATAACATGTTGAACCCCCTCGATGACCTTCTCCTGATCTTGCAGCGGCATTCCTGGATAAAGCGGCAAGTGAAGTAATTGCTGCGCTGCTTTTTCCGTGTGTGGAAGTGTCGTTTGTCTATATTTTTGAGAAACAAGATTTGTTTGATGCTGATGCGATAGAATCGGGTAATAGACATCCGTCTCTATGCCCATTTCCAACAATTTCGCTGCCAGTTCATCTCGGTCTCCCTTCAGTACTCGGATCGGGAATAGATGCCATACATGATCATCCGTCAGCTTCGGAAGCTTCATATATCCTTCATCCTCAAGCGTTTGCAGCTGATCAATGTATCGCTTTGCTAAGTAAAAACGTTTAAAGTTTTGCAATCCTAGATACTTCATTCGTTCGAGTCCGATCGCTGCCTGCAAATTATCAATTTTGGAATTAAAGCCGTAGTCACTGCGTTTGACATTTTTCTTTCCAGCTTCAAATCCGTGATAGCTGATCTCCATGCATTTTTCCGCTAGAGCCTCATCATTTGTAGCGATGGCTCCTGCCTTTCCGCAGACCCCAAGGTTTTTGTATGGATTAAAGCTGAGAACAAGTCCATCTCCATAAGCACCAAGTCCGCTGCTGCCAATCGCTTGACAGCCATCTTCAATCATTTTCAACCCATGCTGTTTCGCAATCGCCGAAATCGCCTTCATATCTGCTTGCTTTCCATATAAATGAACCGGTAGTATGGCTACCGTTTTATCTGTGATATGCTTCTCAATTTCACTCGGTGCCAAGCAGTAGGTTTCTGGATCGATATCGGCATAAACCGGAACAGCCCCAATGGCAAGCACTGCATTTTCTGTTGCAGCAAAGCTATTGGCTGGCAAAATCACCTCGTCTCCTGGATGGACGCCTGCTGATATGAGACTGATCATCAATGCATCTGTTCCACTTGACGTGGCAATGACATATTTTTTCCCTAAGTACTCAGCAATCGCCTTTTCAAACGTCGGAATATATGGCCCTGAAGTAAAACGGCCAGAGCTCAATACTTCCTTCAGCACCAGCATAATATCATCGATTTCATCCTCTGAAATCAGTTTGTCAACTGGCAGAAACGGTATCTTTTTTTCCTTATTTTGTTTATAATGGAAGAGAATTTTTTCCAAACCTGTGCGCTCTATATCTTGCTCAAGGAACGTCACCAGCTTTTCATTTGCTAGATGCTTTTCAACTGAATCAGCCTTTACTTGAACACCTTGATTGATCATATCCAGCAAAGGAAGATAATCCTTGCTTTTACCTGATATCTTCGTCAATATTTGCATTCCATTCCCTCCAATTAATCAATTCCTTTTGTTAATATTTAACTTGTTTCACATTGTAAATGATGTTATCGGTTTCAGAACAATAACTTTGTGTAAAGGATTTGTTAATATGTGTACAATTTATGAAATTGCCAAACGCTGCGGGGTTTCAACCACCACCGTTTCCAGAGTGCTAAACCATCACCCATATGTGTCAGAAGAAAAACGGCAGCTCATTTTACAGGTGATGAAAGAAATGGAATATACACCGAGTTCAGCAGCCCGCACACTAAGGTCACATCAGACAAAAACCATTGCTGTGTCTGTTCCAGCTGTGGACCATCCTTTTTTTGCACAATTAATTAAAGGCATTTCAAAGGAAGCCCTGGATCAAGGATATAAAGCCATCGTGCTTCAGACGTTTTATCAACAAGCATTAGAGCTTGAAGGGCTTCAATTATTAAAAAGAAAAGAAGTCGATGGGGTCATATTGGGGGCATTAGAAAATCAGTGGGAAAAGATCGAGCCATATTTAACAAACGGCCCCATTGTCATGGCTAATGAATATCATCAAACAGCAAACATCCCGATTATCGGATACGATGAACGGGAAGCTGCCTATAAAGCGGTCGACTACTTGATTCGGTCGGGGCGAAAATCGATTGGGTTTTGCTTTGATACAGAAAGCAGTGAAGCGCAGAAACAAAGGAAACAGGGCTATCTTGATGCACTCTCTGCTCGCGGTTTGCCGCTGCAAGATGATTGGCTGTTTGGAGAGGCCTTTACCATTGAAGACGGCTTTCGCTTAATGGATGTCATCCATCACATGAACAATGCGCCTGATGCCATTTTCACCGGCAATGATCAAGTCGCAGCAGGGCTCATTAAACAGGCCATTTCATATGGCTATCAAATCCCCAAGGATCTAGCGGTCATCGGCTATGACAACCAAGACATATGTGAGGTGACAGCTCCAACAATCACCACGATTGACATACCGATCGTAGAGCTTGGCCAGCGGTCTGTACAGCAAATGATCGCACTCCTGCAAGATCAACAACCATTACAGCGCGAACATATCCAGCTGCCTACCCGGCTCGTGACAAGAGAATCTACATAAAGAAAAAGACTGAGAGAGTTCTCAGTCTTTTTTAATCTATCAACCTATACAAATTGAGCAAGAATAAATGTCCATATACATACAATACCGAGCAGAATGAAGCTGTACTTCACGGTCTTTTTGAAGAGCTCAGATTCTTTCCCTGTTTCTCCAACAGCTGCTGTAGCGATAGCGATAGATTGTGGAGAAATTAATTTCGCCATCACACCACCGGTCGTATTCGCCCCAATTAACAAACCTGCCTGTGAGCCGATTTGAGAAGCAGTGACCGCTTGAAGGTTACCGAATAAGGCGTTGTTACTCACAACAGACCCCGTAATAAACACGCCGATCCAGCCAAGCACCGGGCTGACAAGCGGGAACAAATCGCCTGTTTTGGCAAGAGCAAGTCCAATGGCTGAACTTAGTCCAGCAAAGTTCGCCAGGTTGGCAAAGCCCATGACAAAACAAATAGTCAGAACAGGAATCCAAAGCTCTTTCACCGCTGCTTTTAAGCAGACAGCGCCTTCTGTTAATGTAATATGTCTGCTAAACAGCCCTGTCAGCATGACCGCAATCAGAATGGCAGTACCCGTTGCACTAATGACATCAATTTTAAAGATCGCATCAATAGGTGTTTCTGTTTGTGCAATTGGTGGTAATTTCACAATTTGCTGATGTAAAAACGGCATTTTCACTATAATGGTCGTCCAGTTAAGCGGTCCTCCTACAGCAAACAATGCTTTAAATGCTGGCAGACTCCATACTGTAATAACAGCAGTTAAAATATAGAACGGAGACCATGCTTTCAGTATTTCAACACCGCGATACGTTTGTTTCTGTTCAATATCTGGCGCTCCTTCTTCACGATAAATGTGTTTTGGCTGCCATTTCCGAAGAAATAAAGCCAAAATCCCCATACTTGCTAATGCACAAATAATATTGGCAAGCTCAGGACCCATCGTCACCATTGTGACAGCTTGCAAAATGGCATAGGTTCCACTCACAACAAGCAAGGCTGGCAGAGTTTCTTTGATTCCTTTGAATCCATCTACAATCAGAATAAGGAGAAACGGAATACAGAATGAAATAAACGGGATCGTATATACAAGGGTTTGAGATAACGCAAGCGGCGTCATATTGCCCATTTGCGCCCCTGTAATCACTGGGATGCCCACAGCACCAAATGCGCCAGATGCAGCATTGGCAATTAAGCAGAGCATCGCAGCTTTCAGAGGTTTAAACCCAAGCTCTGTTAAGAGAGCGGCACTGATCGCAATCGGTACACCAAACCCAGCAGCTCCCTCTAAAAATGCATTAAAGCTAAAACCAATTAATAAGAGCTGAAGACGTTGATCTTGAGAGATTCCTGCAATACTAGAACGAATGACATCGAACTTACCAGATTTCACAGCAATTTTATAGAGCCATACCGCCATGATGACGATATATCCAATTGGCCACAGCCCATTAGATATACCGAGCAGCACAGCAGATAATGCCTTTTCAACTGGCATATGAAAGAAGAAAACAGCTGTTACAAAACTGACGATTAAGGTAAAACAAGCGGCTAAAACACCTTTTAGCTTAAAAACGGTTAATGCAAGAAGGAAAAACAAGATTGGGAGCATTGCCACCAATGCACTGACGAATTCATTACCAAACGGATCATATATTTGCTGCCACATAGTGATTCATCCTTTTCTGCTCAGATAGGTTGCTTTTAATTGATTAAAAATGAGGAGCCAAAATCTCTTTTAACACATTCACACTGTGTGCAAATTTTTCTTTCTCCGTATCGTTCAGTGCAAGCTCCATCACTTCTGTTGCGCCATTTCGATTCACAAGGGCAGGTACACCAATGTAGACATCTTCTGCTCCGTACTCTCCATTTAAGTAAGTGCTGACAGTTAGAATGCTGTTTTCATTGTGCAGAATCGCTCTTGTAATACGGGCTAAACTCATTGCTACACCGTAATAAGTGGCGCCTTTTTTCTCAATGATTTGGTAAGCCGCATGACGGACATTTTCCATGATTTCATCTAAGTCTTCTTGTTTGTATTGATCATTTCTCTTCATTAATTCTGTAATTGGTACACTTCCGATATTCGCATGACTCCAAACAGCAAGCTCTGTATCTCCATGCTCTCCAATAATGTACGCATGCACGTTGTGTGCCGCTGCTTCAAAGTACTCACTGAGCATGTATCTAAATCTTGCCGTATCAAGCGTCGTACCACTGCCAATCACTCGTTCTTTTGGAAGACCACTGAATTTCCAAGTCGCATATGTCAAAATATCCACTGGGTTTGTAGCAACTAAGAAAATGCCATCAAATCCACTTTTCATTACGTTTTCTACAATGCCTTTAAATATATTTAAATTTTTCTCAACAAGGTCAAGTCTTGTTTCACCTGGCTTTTGATTTGCTCCAGCACAGATACAGACGATATCTGCATCCTTACAATCCTCATAATCTCCATACCATGTATTCACAGGATGCGGGGCAAATGCTTTTCCGTGGTTTAAATCCATCACGTCACCCATTGCTTTGTCTTGATTCAAATCGATGACAACCAATTCATCTGTGATCGCTTGATTTATTAATGTAAAGGCATAACTGCTGCCGACGAAACCTGCTCCAATAAGGGCTACTTTGTTTACTTTTTCGTTTGTCATTTATCTCATCCTCCTGAGTAAAACTAGGCTGCTTTTCTTATGTGAAGTATTTCACATACATATTGTGCAACACTTCACAAACTTTTGCAAGGGGGTTGCTCAAAAAATATATGTAGCGAATTTGTGAACACATTTATTGTGCTTTCAAAGCGCTGGCTTCATACATATTTCCACAAGAAAAAAGCTGCCAAACGCTCTTCGGCAGCTTCATACATGATTAATAAGGTCCCCAGTTGATCATGACCCCGATACAAATAAACACAAGACCGATGACAAACCAAATGAGGGCAAGCGGCACCATAAAACGCAGCCACTTTACATAAGGAATACCACTTGCAGCAAGCACAGCCATCAACACACCAGAAGTCGGATTGATACAGTTGACCACCCCTTCGCCAAGCATTACCGCTTCTACAGCTATCTGTCTTGTGATGCCCATTAAATCAGCCAGCGGCGCAAGAATTGGGATAAAGACAACGGCTTCACCTGACCCTGATGAAATCAAAAAGTGAAGAAGCGCACTCGCAATATACATCCCGATCGCACCAGCGATTGGACTAAAGCCTGTCAGCATACTTGCCAAGCCATTAACCACTGTATCAAGCAGCTTTCCGTTTTCTAAAATGACCGAAATACAGCGTGCCATCCCAACAATAAGTGCGCCGTATACAAGGCTTTGGCACCCAATAATAAACGTTTTCGCAATATCATTGGCTGCTAATCCTCCAAGCAGTCCAGCAGCGATAGCCATAAAAATGAACACACCCGCCATTTCCTTATCGGTCCAGCCTAGCTGAAGTGCGCCATATAAGAAACCTCCAAGTGACAATCCGCACACCGCTAAAATCAGCTTATGTCTGCCAGTAAATGCAGGCTTGTCCACAGATTCCGCATCGGCTCCGCCAAGCCCCTTAGCAGGAAACCATTGATCGCCTAGAATGCTTCCCTTTTCTTTATTCTTCAGACGTCTTGTATATAAATAGATGTACACAATACTAGAAATAAGAAAACAAAGATAAATAATGACACGCAGGCCAATGCCAGAAAAGATCGGCAGCTCTGCAATCGTTTGTGATAAACCTAATGGAGATGGAGATAAAATCGTTGCGTTAAACCCTGCATAACAGCCGATGTATATGACAGCCGCTCCTGCTACAGCATCCCATTTCAAGGATCGTGCTACAATGATGCCGATTGGAATAAACCCAATGACAGAGTTCACGACAATTCCGGTCGTTCCAAGGACTGAAAATAATCCCCCAACAATACAAATAAACAATAATTGCTTCGTTTGAAATCGGCTGATGACATGGTGAATCATCCCGTTAATAGCACCTGTCTTCTCTAAAATGGCAATGGTTCCGCCCGTAAATAGAATCAGAAAAATAATAGAAGAGGACCCTACCATTCCTTCTTGTATCGCTGTAAAAAAGCCAACTGGACTCACCGGTGATTGATCAATACGGTGATAGCTGCCAGGAACGGCTGTTGTGATCTCCCCAGATGTCTTTCGGTCAAACTCACCCGCTGGTACAAAATACGTTGCTATCGTACAAATCAGTGCAATCATAAATAAGAGAACATACGCATCCGGCATTTGAAGTTTTCGTTTTTGTTTCTCTGGTGCTGATACTGTCGCAGTTTTCATGTGTCAAAACCCCTTTGTCCCGATCGGAATTTCACTTAATTTTCAGAATAATCAAATGATGTGTTATATTATAAACACTGTTGATATTTAAGAGCAATATTATTTCACTAAAATAACGTTTTGGCAGATTATCTGTCAGCAAGGAGGCTTCTCATGACAACTTTGACAAACGAAATGAAACAAACCGTGACAGACATCTTTGAACACTTGCATGCCCACCCAGAAATAAGCTGGGAAGAAACAGAAACGACCGCTTATATTGAAAATAGATTGAAAAAATTGGGCTGCAAAACTCAAACATTTGACGACTGTACAGGGGTGATCGGTGAAATTGGAGAAGGCGCACCAGTGGTCGCTGTGAGAGCCGATATTGATGCACTTTGGCAGGAAGTAGATGGTGAGTTTCAAGCCAATCATTCATGTGGCCACGATGCACACATGACAATGGCTCTTGGCACCTTCATGGCATTAAAGGAAAAAGAACGCCCGAATGGCACGATCCGTTTCATCTTTCAGCCTGCCGAGGAAAGAGGCGGCGGTGCGCTGAAAATGATTGAAAAAGGTGTGCTGGCAGATGTCGATTACTTATATGGCGTACATGTGCGCCCAATTCAAGAAACATTAAACGGACGCTGCGCTCCTGCTATTTTGCACGGATCAAGTAATCATTATGTCGGCACCATTATTGGCGAGGAAGCGCACGGTGCACGTCCACACCTTGGCGTCAACGTAATAGAAGTGGCTTCTACCCTTGTGCAGAGACTCGCGCATATCCATGTCGATCCAAGAGTCGCGCATTCTGTCAAAATGACCAATCTACATGCTGGCGGGGGCAGCTCAAACATCATCCCAGGCAAAGCTTCTTTTACATTAGATGTACGGGCGCAAACAAACGAAGTGATGGATGAACTAGAAAAAGAAATTGAAAGAGCCGTTCATTCTGTAGCGGATGCCTTTGGCGCTTCCATTACACTTTCAACAGACCATCGTCTGCCTGCCGCCACCTTAAATGAGGAAGCTGTCCAGTTCATGTCTCATGCGATTGAGCAGGTTTTAGGCAAAGAGCAGCTTGATCCCCCGATCGTCACAACAGGTGGAGAGGACTTTCACTTTTATGCGGCAAAGCTTCCGCATATCAAATCCACGATGCTCGGATTAGGCTGTGATTTAAAGCCCGGTCTTCATCATCCGTATATGACCTTCGACCGTTCTGCAATCTTTACTGGCATTGAAATTTTGACTGAGGCTGTCTATCAAACACTCCAGCAGCATTCATCATAAAATAAAAAGCCACCCGCCTTCTCTTCATGGCGGGTGGTCTGCTTTATATTATGCATTCAGATCTGTCATAGCTGGAACATTGATTTCTTTCACGCAAGATACCCTAGATAAATGAATCACACATCTCGCAAGCTCCACAATATCCTGGACAGGGATTCTCGTTTCATCATATAGAGTGATGGCCTTTTCGGCTCCATCTTCATACGGGACCTCCGCCGCCAGCTCTCCTGGATTGATACAGGTGACAGATATTTTATCTTTCCTCACATGCTCTCTCAGCGCATTCACAATTCCGCGCAGGCCAAATTTAGATGCAACAAACGAGACCTGCGGCAGGTTTGTATGATCGAGTCCCGCCGTTGAGCCAATGACGATGATTTTTCCATTCTCCGATTTCCTTACGTGCGGAAGCAGTGCCTGGATGTACGTAATGGTTGAGGTGATATTCACATTGATTAGATGTGCAATATCCTCTGGCTGATCGTGATCAAAGGAATAATCGTCTTCAAAGCCTCGTTTTTCCCATAAACCGACGTTATAGATGAGTACATCAATCGTCTTGTTCTCCAGTGCTTCGAGCATATAAGGGATATGCGTTTGGCTAGATAAGTCGATTTTCAGCCAAATTCTATGTACACCGTCATCTATGTTCAAGCTGCTTGGTTCACTTCGCGACACAATCCAAACTGTATCTCCACTTGAAGGAAGACCCTTTACAAAAGCATCTCCTAATCCTTGACTTGCACCGAATATGATATAGTTTTTACTCATAGCTCCTCCTTCTATGGCACACAAACTGAAAGCGTTTTATACCTATATCATACAGATTCTAAGAGACCACCGCCCCTTTTATGCTCATCTTCAAATATTAATTAGCGCGGCTACTGGATTTCCTTTAATTCCACTGGTAATGCACGTGCCTCTATAAAGCTTTTGATCATCTCTGTAAAAAGTTCTTTTTTCTCAAAAGTAAATGTATGTCCAATACCGGGAACGACGACACCTGCTGCCTTCGGATGTGAATTTGTTATTTTTTTTGCTGACCGTTTCATGATGCCTTTTTCTTTTTCTCCCACTGTGACAAGAATGCGTGCCTTTGCTTGTTGAAATGTGTCAGGGAGCTTGTAATGAAGGTTTTCTTGAAACATCGTAAGCAGAGTCTTCTTTTGCAATTGTTTCGAATCTGACGCATAATGACCCAGTACATCGTTAGGAAGTCCCATCTTTTCTGCTTGCAGCTGGATAAACCAATCTTTCTTTAATAACGGATATGTAAGAGGTAAAATGGGCCTTACCATCAAATAGAGATATGGTAATGGCAACACAAGGGCGCTATTGATGACGGCGATGTCTGCGATGTCTGGCTCTCTCGCTAACACATCAACGGCTACCTGTGCCCCTAGAGAGAAACCAATCAGAATAACCGTTCGGCCATGTGCATGCTCCTTCATCCATGAAATCACTTCAAGGGCACTTTCTCGCATGGAAAACGACGTTTCTTTTGCTCTTGTCCCGTGACCAATAAAATCAGGAGAATAGCATTCGTACGTTTCCTTGAAAGTTTCCATATGCTCCTGCCACATCCAACTGCTTACGCCTCCGCCGTGCAGGAAAATCATCATCGGTTTTTCCACCATCGACAACTCATCCACCATCCTTATGTATAAGAAAAAGCAGCCGCTTATTGAGCAGACTGCTTTTTCCATATGCTCCCTTCTATTATAAGGGAACTGTTATACAATTGGCTATTTTTTCAAATCTTCGATCGAGTTGACGTTTTTCATATAAGTCGGAACAACGAGACCCATTCGAAGACCTTTCATACTTGTACCAAGGTCATCATATTTTCCTTTAAACTTCGCTGCATACGTTTTATGCGTATTTGGCAGCCAAGCGGATAATGATGCATCCGCACTTCCGGTTGCAATTGCTGTCCACATTGGACCTGCTTCAACCTGAGTCAACGTCACTTTAAACCCGAGTTCACGCAATACTTCTGCTGCGACATTGGTACTTGCAATCTCACTATCCCAGGCAACGTAGGCAAGATTGACTTTGTCACCATTCGACTTTTTCACGCCTTTTGTCCATTTCGCCACTTGGTCTTTATGTTTTTTCACATATTTTATGGCGGCATCCTGTGGTTTCACGCCATCTTGGATATCAATCATGACTTCGCCCATGTCATCTTGAGACCATTTAAACTGACTAAGCATTTTGGCTGCTTCCGGCTGATCCTTCGCAAATCCTTTACGTGAAATGGTATGAATTTCCTCCGCTTCACCATAAGATTTTTTTGGATCCTCTAAATATTTTAAATCATAGCGGGAAAACATCCAGTGTGGATTCCAGCCAGTGATGATGATTGGCTTTTTACGGTCGTAAGATTTTTTAAGTGTTGCCGTCATCGCTGCACTTGATGCAGACACAACCGTCCAATCCTCTAAGCCGTAATCCTTTTTCGCTTGATCTGTCAGTGCCATAATCCCTGAACCAGGATCGATTCCGATAATGGTTTTATTCACCTGCTGTGCTGCACTCGCATTAGAATCTGTCTGAGCACCGCAAGCGGCTAGTAAAAAGACAAGCAGGGCGGTCATCCCAATGTAGAGAGACTTTTTCCACATTAAGCATTCCCCCTGGATTTTTTCGTTTTAATGTTTTGGGTAATACGGTCAAGTGTAATCGCCACAATAACAATGGCAATACCTGCTTCAAAACCAATACCTGTTTTCAGCTGCGTTACCGCACTATATACTTCTGAACCAAGTCCTGGTGCACCTACCATTGCCGCAATCACGACCATTGATAGAGCCAGCATGATACTTTGGTTAATACCAGCTAAGATGGTTTTTGTTGCGAGCGGAAGCTGAACTTTGAATAAACGCTGGAATGTCGTTGAACCAAATGCTTCGGTTGCTTCAATTAAATCAGCTGGTACTTGTTTAATACCTAGAATGGTCATACGAATCGTTGGCGGCATGGAGAAAATAACCGATGCCACAACCCCAGGAACAACCCCAATGTTAAAGAAGAAGATCGCTGGTAATAGATAAACGAATGCAGGCATTGTCTGCATTAAATCTAAAATAGGTGTCACAATTTTACGCACTGTTTCCTTCTGTGATGCCCAAATACCGATCGGAACCCCGATCACGATGGAAATGACCACAGCGGTCAAAACGAGCGCAAGTGTTTGAAGCATTGGATGCCAGTAGCCTAAATAGTCGATCAGTAAAAATCCAATAAGTGTGAAAAGAGCAACTCCTCTTGTACTGATCCACCAAGCAATGCCGGCAAAGATAAGGGTTAAAATAATGGATGGAATGACGCCAAGTGCTGCCACAATCCCATTTACTGTTCCTGATAATCCATTTGTGATGCCATCAAAGAAACCACCAAACGTTAATGTTAACCAGTCAACAAATTGATCGATATATTCCGCGAACGGAATTCTAGGTAAATCACTCATACTAAACATCTTATTCTACCTCCTGTGCAGAAGGCTCTTGTGCTTTAATTTCCTCTAGCTTGTTAGAAGACATGTTGATATACTCATCATTTCCTGATAATGCACCAATCAATGCACCTCTGACCACAATGCCCTTCATTCTGTTTTTCTCATCGACAACGGCAATCGGAATGTTCGCATCAGATACCGCATCAAAGATCTCTGTCAAATACGTAGATTCCAACACTGTCGTAAATTCTTTATCAAGAACAGTTTCAAGTGACGCTCCCGTTTCTGCTGCCTTTTTCGCTGCTTGGGCAGAAATGACACCTAATAAATGCTTTTTCTTATCTACTGCATAAATAGACGAAATCCCAAGGTTTTTCATGAGCGTAAGTGCAACACGTGCCCCTTTATCGATCTGAACTGTTTCGGCACGTTTCATAATATGACCAGCGGTTAATACTTTAGAAAGGTCAACATCTTCAACGAAACGTTCAACATATTCATTCGATGGGTTCATCAGAATTTCTTCTGGTGTTCCGATTTGAACGATATTTCCGTCCTTCATGAGTACAATGCGGTCACCAATACGAAGCGCCTCATCTAAATCATGGGTAATGAAAATGATCGTTTTTCCTACAGATGTATGAAGCTCAAGCAATTCATCCTGCATATCTTTACGAATTAATGGATCTAGTGCGCTGAATGCTTCATCCATTAATAAAATGTCAGGGTCATTCGCTAACGCACGTGCCAATCCAACACGCTGCTGCATACCACCACTTAATTGATTTGGGTATTGCTCTTCAAAGCCTTCAAGTCCAACAAGCTTTAAAGATTCAAGCGCTTTTGATCTGCGCTCTTCTTTATCTACACCTTGCAATTCAAGACCATACTCTGTGTTCTCAAGAATTGTACGGTGCGGGAACAATGCGAAGTTTTGGAAAACCATGCTGATTTTTTTCCGTCTGACTTCACGCAATTGATCCTTTGACATATTTGTTATCATATCCCCATCAATATATATTTCACCGGAGGTTGGTTCGATTAACCTGTTTAGCAGCCGCACAAGTGTGGACTTTCCGCTCCCTGATAGCCCCATGATGACAAATATCTCGCCGTCATATACATCAAAATTTGCTCGATTGACACCAACAGTTGCGCCGGTCTCTTTTAGGATTTCTCTTTTTGTTTTCCCTTTTTCAAGCATTTGAGATGCTTTTTTAGCATTTTTACCGAAAATTTTAGATACATTATTTATCTTGATTTTGATATTTCTCTCTTCAGAATTCATATTTTCCCTCCAAATTAGCATCTTTATAACCGTAACATAAGCGTTATGATGCGAACAATCTTTAGAATTCGCTTATTTCCCCACAATATGTATGAATTCCATATAGAGGTCTGGTCATTAGAGTTTATACGCCGTATTACTCGTAAATCCTATAGAATGCTTCATAAACTACATATTTTACGGGGTATTTCCTCTCATCAGACAATATTTTACTGGAAATTCCTAATTGTGCTAAAAAATAAGCCGAATCCTCGTCATAGCAGATTTTTTGAATCATGGGCGAACCATTCCCCTGAACAGGATTTACCCGAAAAAGGTCACATAAAAACCTTTTTTCTCAAATTTAAATTAAATTCATAAAAAAACTGCCTGCAACTTTAGTTACAGACAGCTTGTTTTTTAGGATTCCAGGGCAGCCCGCTTAATATTATCTTGAAGCTCAAGCATACGTTTTGTTCCATCTTCGCGTAATCGCTTGTTCTCTTCTTCGATCTGCTTCGTCTCTTTCATCCCTTGTACAATTGTATTAAAGGAAGATTCGATCGTTTCAATGTCGATGCTTGGACGTCCAGATAATTTGGCAATCTCCACACTTTGACTTGAAATATTTTCAGCATTTCGTTTCAGCATTTCATTTGTTCTTCTATCCAGCTCACTCATAGAATCAGCCACAAGCTTTTGTCTCTTCGCTGTAACAGCTTGAATGATCCCATTTTTGAAAATTGGAATCGTGATGATGAAGGCAGAGTTGATTTTACCGATTAATTTCGTATTCCCACGCTGAAGCAGACGGATTTGCGGTGCTGTTTGAAGCGCCACCATTCGCGCCATATCAAGATCATATACACGCTCTTCAAGCGCTTGAATGCCATTACGAAGCGTATCAAGCTCCATTTGTGCCAGCTGGTTTCCACTAGCTGCTTTTTCTTCATATGAAGGAACCAATTGCTTTAATTCTTCGATTTTCATTTGACCAGCTACGACATACTTTTCAAGCTCCATGTAGTATTGAATGTTATGCTCATACATTTCTTCAAGCGTCACAGTCGATTTGGTCATTTCATCTTTATATTTACTAATTTCTACATTAATTTTTTCAATTTCTGCACCAAGGGTTTGATATTTACTAAAAATCTTTTCGATCATGCTGCCGCCGCGCTTAAAGATTTTTGACAGCAAACCACCCTTCGGTTCGTCAAAATCATTTTTATCAAAGCGATCCATAATCTTGCCAAGCTGCGTCAGCATTGTTCCTGAGTCAGTGACACTTGTTGAACGCATCATTGAAAGGATACGATCAGAGAACTTAGAGATTTCAACGGCCGGCTGTTTTCCGTATTCAAGCAATTCCAGCTGATTTTTCGCATCGATCTGTCTCGCAATATTTTGCACTTCTGGCTCATTTCGAAGCTGAACGCGAATATCGTCTGCCTTCTCAATCGTGATTTCCTCTTTATCAATTGAAATGATGTCATTTCCGTTTGTATTTGTCATAAGCTTTGATCTCCTTATCGGTTTTTAATGGATTGAAATAACTTTCTAACGATGGACGGCTCTTTAAACTCCTGGTTCATGACCATCTCATCAAGCCAATGGGTATCAAATAATTGGTCATCGATATACCGTTCGATACACTGATATCCCGCCGGATGATATACGAAGAGATCCACACCCATTTCATTTAGGAAAATCAGGGCGGCCGCATCAGAGCGAGTCAGCTCACCATTATATTCCGTATGGTATAAAATCACTTTCGGTACGGTTTGTGCATAATCAAAGGTTTGAATCAGTTCAACGAGGTCCTGACTCATATGCAGAACCTGTTTGAATAAATAAATGCGGACATCTAATTCTGTCTCATTGCCTTCTTTTAATAGCTTCGGATGCTGACAGATTCGAGATATCGCCTCTGCTATCGCACGCTGCGCGCCCTCATATAGATGAGAAAACTGCCACACATTGCTTTTCATTAATAATTCAGGATCAATCTCTCCAGTAGAAGAAAGTGCATGCTGATAATGAAATTGATAATTCGATGTCACTTCTTTCGTAAAAGGAAAATGGCGAATGGTCTTCGTTTCTTTCCCTTCCATTAACGTGTGGATACGATCCCAGTATTCACGTTTGTCTCGTGTGACACCCATCATTTTTGCAAAAAGATTCGGAATCTGTATCGTGTCCCGGTCTGCTTTGAAATTCGGGCGGATAAAGGATCGTTCCTTTGCAATTAAAAACAGCTCATCATACGTTGTCTTGAGCGTAATGGAATGAGGAGTATGATCTCTGAATTGCCACGGCTTATACAGCATTGAATCTTCCGTGTGAAGCACCTCTTCAAGCTCTCTTGTCGAGCGGTACGCCACCGTTGATTTCCTCTCAGGCTTTTCAGTAGGGAACGGCTCAAGCTTTGAAGTTCCCGGGTACTGATCAATAAAAGTCAGCTTTTCTTCTGGATCTAATTCGCGGAACGAATCCTCGCCTTCTGGATGAAATAGCACAACATCACAGCCAATCAGCATGACATAGTAAAGAAAATAAAGCTGACTTTTATTCGCCTCTCCATACCAAATGACAGCCGGCATTTTTTCTTCTATATTGACTTCCTTCAGCCATGGACCTAGATGATTATTTGAAAACTTCACGACATCCAGCAGAACCCGGCGGAAATCGGGATGCTGAAATCCACCTTCATGCAGCTGCTTGAAATGCTCAAACACCTTGATCAATGAAAGTCGGATATGCCGGTTCATCACAGGGTTTGGATGGCGTACAATCAGCTGTTCACCATCTAAAAAAGCCACAAAGCGATTCACGGACAATCCCTTTTCTTGTTGGTTAATCAAATGAATACGCTGCAACGCCTGAAAATGCTCCGGCTCAATATGACGATTGAGTGTTTCACTTAAAATATGCATGCCGTCTGTTTCGTATAATTCATGTAAATAAATAAAATAATCGGTTGCATCATGCGGAGTTCCAAGGACCCGGGCGGCGAGACGCGGCAAGGACAACGTATGCTCGTCCTTTACATAACCGTCTCTTTCAGGGAGCGGCTTTTTCAGCACGTTTTTCCAGGCTTCCTGCTCCGCCCGTGTATGGGTGACATTGATTTCTTTATAACTCACGCCGCTCCTTCCTTTCTCCTATATTTTCTCGAAAGCTACTACTATCATATCATTCAGCCTTCTACTTCTGCTATCGAATCGAAGGCTTTTTTACGTTCATCATCTGCTCGATGACACAAGCGGTGATTTCATCCGCTGCGGCCATGCCAGATGCCGATGTCGGCTCAAGTGATGGGTCAAAGTCGAGAACTTCTCCATGCTTTGGGGCAAAGCCCATATCTGATTGACGAATGAGCCCTGCATCTAACAGGGAATCACCCGCACCATAGACGTATTTAATCTGCAGCCTGTCCTTTAGAAAAGCAACAGCATCCCACTTATTAAGCGGCTGTGGAATAAAGTAAAGCTTCCGACCCTGAAGAGAAACCTGCCAGCCTCTCTCCTCGCCCCACAACTTCAATTCAGCAAGCGGAATGTGAGATAGATACTCATCTTTCATAATTAAATAAAGAAATCTCCCCTCTGCTGTACGGGTACGCTTCACCCATGCCGCAACTGGAAGCTCGGAGATCGCCCTCAGCATCTCTCTGACTGGCATACACTCTCTAAGTCTCTCATCTACAATGGCCTGCCAATCCTCAAGCGGCTTGCCATGGTGAAGAATACAGCCCCCGTTTGTTGTGACAGCATACTCCGGTTTAAGCTCTTGCTCAAAGAAGGTGATTCGTTCATACTGTGCGGTTGTTCTTGTCGTCACTGGAATGAACCAGCCTGATTGATGAATCGTCTGCAAGGATTTTTTCGTTTCAATAGACATATAGGAAAGCGGGCGTTCGTCCAGCACCTCAACTAAATCATACTCTCCTTCATACGCATACTGGTCAAGCACTCGATGTGAGTAAATCAGCGTCCGGTCTAAATCACTGGCAAATGCATATGTCTTCATGACGTTTGCTCCAGCGGGCGAATTAACCCACAACATGTGTAGGACATATTGGCATATTCAATGACAGGAACACCTCTGTCCTCAGCCAAAAGTAAAATATGCTTCAGCTTTTCTTGAGATCCAGGCTGAATCAAGATTTTCCAAGGGATTCTTCTAAGCAGCACACGGGTCGTCTCACCAACACCCGGCTTAATCAAATGGGTATTTTCAATTTGAAACTCCCGGCCGATTGCTTCAATGGAAGCCATCCCCCGCCAATCTGCCGGCGCCCCTTGCGTAAGTATGGTTTCTGCTTTCTCTTGTACATTTGGTCCGAGGCTGGAAAATGCTTCTTCAATTGTATCCACATACAGATTGGACACATCCTCATCAAGCAGCTCTTTATAATACTTGGCCCCATGGAAATCATCGGCATTGATCCAGCGGTTGTTTAGTACCGTACGGCTGACCAGTCCAGACACCGTTGAATTCAAGCAGGCACTTGGAATAAGAAAGTCCTCTCTCGTTCCGTATACATGTGTACAATAGCCAGGGTCAGCCAGTACAGCCAACTCACTAGAGAGACGCACACCATACTTTTTTTCAAAATCAAGAACAGCTTTTTGGAGTTCTTTTGAAATCGCCCCTTTTCCAGTCCATCCATCGATAAAAGCAATTTCAAAACCTGGATGTTCTTTCAGCATATAATGCAGGGCATTCTCGTCTATTCCGCGGTCGCGAATAATAGAGATGCTGTAATGGGGCAGATCGACACCATACGTCTTTCGAATATATCGTTTAATCAGCACCCCGATCGGTGTCCCTGCACGCGCTAAGCTGCAAAGTACGGTTTGGAAGCCTCGCTTTTTCACAATCTGTTCTGCTACAATAGCTACTGCTTCTGCTACCTTTTCCTTACTTTCTTCAAGAGATTGATAGAATAAAGTCATATAAGATGCCGTTGGTTTGTACTCAATTGGCAGCATTTCTGAATAATGCGCACCGCTCTGAATCGAACGCTCCCGCTCTTCTGTACTTTTCTCCATCTCTATAGAGGATAAATCTTTGAGTAAGAAGGTTACATCCTGCTCTGGATAGCTCCCCATCTTTGTATACACATTAGCCATTCACCTTCACCTCGTCTGATAAAGTCACAATATGCACATGCTTCACATGCCGCTCAGCAAATAAATGAACAAGCGGAAGCAATGCCTCCTGAGAGACCTTTTTCTCAAAAAAGAGAAATACATCATCATATTCACCTTTTGGAATGTTGTACACGTAGTGCTGAATTCGGGCATCCTCTGGATTCATAAAGGTAAATCCATTTTGGACAGCGTATCCATCCTTTTCGACTGGGTGAATGGGGCTTCTCGTCGTTGAATGAAAGAGAACGCCTTCCCCCATATGTGCAGACAGTCTCATCGGCACATACATCAGCTCACCTGTCCCTAAGCAGAGTGTTTGTTTTCCTTTGCGTTCCTGCCGCAGCCTCAATCCCGCTTCAGCAGCTGCTTGGTCGAGCGCTTCCGTATCTGTCGCATTTAAACCAAAACGGCCCGTTTCATGTATATATGGCGAATGACCTGCCGAATTTGCTGCATGAGAAAGTGAATATGGCACTTGCTTAAAGAAAGGTTGAAGAGAGTGAAAAGAGAGACTTGGCTGCTTCTCTTGCTCCGCAATCTCATACGAATAAGCTGGCTCATCGAGCGTTTTGCCTCGAAAGACCATCTGCCCTTTTAATAAAGACAAAGATGTAATGTGAATGCCAAGCTCCTCTTCAAGCTGGCTCATGGCTTTCTCATGCTCCTCCGTCCGCCAGTCCAAAATGGAAAGAATGGTATAAGAATGCCTTGGGTACTTTGCATGAAGGTCACGAATGATGTTGATATTGGTACGACCTGTTGTGACTTCATCATCTACTAACACGATGGGGCGGTCTGTGCGAAGTAATGCTTCGTCTGCATAACAAAGCTGATCTGTTGCATGTGAATGTTCTTCTTCAAATACCAACGATGGGTCAAGATCCAGCAGCTGTTCACGTGTCGTATGAATGTATGATGCGCCTTCTATCACATCATACACCCCATGACCAAGGGCTGTTGCCGTTTCCGCAAAGCCGATGACGACAGGCTCATTACCTGCTGATAACTTCTCTTTTTTAAGAGTTTCATAGGCTGCCGTTAACGCCGCATGATCATCCGTCTTGAGTGCCTCTACGATAAGATCTTGGTGCGGGGGCGTCTTTCCCGTTTGCTCTTTGGCATATGCCATCGCTAAAAGACCCGAGACAAGGAGCGGTTTTACTGGATGAACGGGAATATGCTTTCCAAGCACCTTACTAACGAATAAAAAGGCTCTTTTTTTGTTCACCCTTGCCGCCATCTCAAAAAGATGCTCTTTTTCCAGCTGGAGCGCACCTTCTTTGAGGTCAAGCTCAACCTCCATATGTTCCAAGATGTTCAGCGTATGCCGCTTCTGATTCTGTGAGTATGTCGATATAGCTTCTATTTTCATGAAACACCCCGTAAATGTCTGACTTAATTAATATGTGCTCTGCCCACCGGTAATGGGGCTTCGTTTCATTCATCTTATTAGAAAAGGCACTCTTCATCACGCCAACTGTGCCGTCGGCATGTTCCAAAATGCTTAATGCATCCAAGTACTCTTCCTTTGTCACAACGTACATGCTTTGGACTGGCTTGAGATGTGTTGGATGAATTACTGTCTTTCCAAGAATGCCGTTGGCTACATCGAGTCTTGTCTCTTTGAGTAAACCTTGTACGTCATCGAATTCAGATAAGGACAGCTCACCGCCCTTAGAAAGCGCACGGATAAATGGTTTTTGTTCCTTTCGAGCAGGGCCAAAATGCTCCCATACAGCACCTGAAACAACAAAGGAACGGCCAAAATAATTAATAATATCTGTGATCAAATCCGCAATCAATCTGATTTCATAGATGGTGGTGTCGCGATCACGGCGAATGCCATATAAGCCGCAAAGATCGGTTGCCCCAATACGAATATTCAAAATATATTCTTCATCATTCAGCATGATCTGCTTTAACTTAGACAGCACCGTATATCTTGTTTCTTTTTCTAATAAATCGGGTGTTTCCAAAATGGGCATACCGTACAGCGTTGTCTTCGTTTGTGCTGACGCCTGTTTCAAGCTGTCCAAATAATCCTTCGCATTATGAATAGAACACTTCGGAAATACAAAACCCGTCAATAAACGAAGAGATGGACCAAGCAAATCTGCCATTTTGAGCAGCTGCTTCGGCGAACGAACCCGAATAAATAAAAGCGGCATTTGTTCAGCCATTTCAGGTGTATGCGTTAATTTGTCCGACAGTTTGGCGAGTTGTACCACTAGATTCTGTTCAGCCATTTCCACTTCTTGATCACCGATGGCATCCTCTAAACAAAATACAACAGAGCAAAGCGCTTCATATTTCTGCGACAGCAGCATGTCTGCTATATCCTGTCTTGTCGCAGGCATATACAAAGTAGCACCTAATGCATGCGCAAGTACGTGCCTTGGCGTCATCAAATGCATCGCCACCGGCCGTTTGAAAAAAATATCGTGCTGCCTCGCCTCTGATAAAAACTGAAAATACCGCATGCTGTGCCACCTCCTGTTGTTGAGAGAAAATCGAACAAATGACTTGATGATTCAAAAAAGGATGGAGCCGCTAATCAACTCCATTCCTTTTTGATCGTCCTATTCTTCTTTTGAAGCCGCAGCTTCGTTTGTCACATCTTGATGTTTCTTCTTATTGATTTTATGAACAATAAATGTTCCGATAAACGCTAGAATAATAATCGCAAAGAATGCAAGATGCGGAATTTCAATATCTGCAGCACTTAAACCCATTTTGATTGCAATAATCCCGATGAGAATAAACGCGGTATTCTCAAGCTCTGGAATACGGTCAATGAGGACAAGGAATAACTGTGCCACTGTACGCATCATGAGAATTCCAAGCATTCCGCCTAATAGCAGAATCCATACTTGCTCAGATACTGCGAATGCCGCAAGAATACTGTCCACCGAGAAGGCAAGGTCCATAATTTCTACAGAAATAACGGTTGCCCAGAACACACCAAATACACGAATCATCCAGCCTTCTTTTTTCAGTTCCTTCGCTTCATCATCGCCGTCACCTAACCAGAAGTGCTTAATAACAAGCCATGCTAAGTAAGCAGCTCCGAGAACCTTAATCCACCAGAACTTAATAAGCAGCATCCCTACGCCAATGAATAGAAAACGGAAGAAATAAGCGCCAATTAATCCGTAGGTTAATGCCTTTTTACGCTGCTTTTCAGGTAAATGTTTCACCATAACAGCTAATACAAGTGCGTTATCTGCAGATAACAATCCTTCAAGCACGACAAGCGTCCCAATAAGCCCCCAAGAGACAGGGTCTGTTAATACCTCTGCCCACATATGCCAATCAAAAAACGAGGCGTACGTATCCAACATATGTTTCAAAATCTCCAACTTGGTTTTCCTCCTATAAGTGTAGAAGCATCAGCAGGCTTTCGCCTGCTGTTATTCTTGATCGCTGTTTCTTTCTCACTTTGGAAAAGACCCTCATATGAGTTTTTGACAGCACCTCTTGAATTGATTTATTTCTCTTATTTACACTTCTAACCCATAATTTTGACAAAGAGCTGCAAGGCCGCCAGAGAATCCGCTTCCGATCGCGTTAAACTTCCAATCACTTCCGTGTCGGTACAATTCACATACCACAACAGCTGTTTCAATCGAGAAGTCTTCCCCTAAATCGAAGCGAATCAATTCTTCCCCGCCCTCTTCATTTACAACACGAACAAATGCATTAGAGACTTGTCCAAAATTCTGGCTGCGCGTCTCTGCATCATGGATCGTAACTGTAATTCCGATACGATCAATGTTAGCAGGAATTTTCGAGAAATCAACGAGAATTTGCTCGTCATCTCCATCTCCTTCACCCGTCCGGTTATCACCTGTATGAGTGACACTGCCGCTCGGATGCTGAAGGTTATTGTAGAACACGAAATCTGTATCTTGCTGACAACGATTGTTTGCATCCACCAAGAAAGCCGAAGCGTCCAAATCAAATTCGGCTCCGCCAGAATATTTATTCGTATCCCAGCCAAGACCGATCATCACTTTCGTCAGCCCTGGATTGGTTTTGGTTAAATCGACACGTTGTCCTTTTGAAAGCTGAATCGCCATATTCTTATCTCTCCTGTCTTTGAAAATAGGGAATGATCGTTATCCGATATCTAAGCCAAAGTCCGTTGCAATGCGTGCAAGGCCGCCTTGATAGCCTGACCCGACAGCTGAGAATTTCCATTCCCCGCCATGACGGTATAATTCACCTACAATAATGGCTGTCTCAATTGAGAAATCCTCTGCCAAATCGTAGCGAATGAGTTCTTCATTTGATGCAGCATTTAAAATACGTACATATGCGTTAGACACTTGTCCGAAATTTTGACTGCGCGCTTCTGCATCATGAATCGTAATGACAAATGAAATCTTCTCAATACTTGCTGGTACAGCTGCAAGATCAACATTGACCTGCTCGTCATCTCCGTCCCCTTCGCCAGTGCGGTTATCGCCTGTATGTACGACACTTCCGCCTCCGCCAGTTGTTTGGTTGTAAAAGACAAAGTCAGATGGAGAGCTTGCTTTACCTGCCGCATCTAAAAGGAATACACTTGCGTCTAGATCAAAGTCATGTCCGCCGTCATACTTATTGACGTCCCAGCCAAGACCGACGACTACTTTTGTTAAACCCGGATTCGTTTTTGTTAAATCAATTTTTTGACCTTTCGCTAAAGAAATTCCCACTAGGAACCTCTCCCTTCTGTTTAAATATAGTTTCTCGTAATATCAGCAAGCTTTGCATCATTTGTACCATTTCCAAGAGCCGCAAATTTCCACTCATTCTCGTGACGATAAAGCTCTCCGACGATTAATGATGTTTTTCCTGCATAATCATCTTTTAAATTATATTTCACTAATTCTTGATTGTTTGAACGATCAACAATGCGAATGTAAGCATTTTGAATCATACCAAAGTGTTGGTTTCTTCTAAGGGCATCATAAATGTTCACGACAAACACCAATTTATTCACATTACCCGGCACCTTGCTCAAGTTGACGAGGACTTGTTCATCATCTCCGTCTCCTTCACCAGTCAGGTTGTCACCTGTATGCTCAACACTGCCGCATTTACTTTTTAGGTTGCCAAAATAAATCAAATCTTTATTTTCCGTAAACTTATCATTTTTCAGCATAAGCACTGAAGCATCACAATCAACATCAGCGCCGCCTCCGCCGCCAAACAGCTTTCCTAAAAATCCGCCGCCTTGTGATACAGGGTCCCAGCCAAGTCCAACAAGAATATTCGTTAGCCCTGTTTTCCCTTTTGTTAAATCAATACGTTGACCTTTTTCTAATGTAATCGCCAAATCAATCACTCCTCCAGCATAATAAAAATCTATTTATTAAGCGATGGACCCTATTAAAATCATCATACATGAAAATTCGACAAAATTCATGAAATGACATTGGAGCCTCTTACTCTTTTTTCTATTTACTAGTATATACGATCTATGTTCAAGATAGGTTTCAAACACTTTATATTTTTTTAACGAAAGATGCATATTAAAAATGGTTCATGTCGTAAATGAATTGTTTCATGTGAAACATTGTCGAAAGTTCCCGATGAGCAGCTCTTGCTGAAAAGGACCGTATTGATGTGGTTTCATATGTTGATATAGAAAAGATAAAAGCATGTGATCAAAGGCTAAACCCTTTCGTTTCCTTCCATCCATGGATTTCTTTATACTTATATTCAGCATGTTGATGAAAGGATGTTGATGATGCCATCACTTCATATATTAGATCAAGTCGCCATTCCTAAAGGTCAGACAGCACAGGAGACATTGAATCACACAACGCAGCTGGCTCAGCTGGCTGAAACACTTGGGTATGAGCGCTATTGGTTCGCTGAACACCACAGCACAAGAGGGCTCGCTAGTACAGCGCCTGAAATATTAATGGCCCATATTGCGTCTCATACATCGACCTTGCGTACCGGATCTGGCGGCATTTTACTTCCTCAATACAGTCCGTTTAAAGTAGCAGAGGTCACGCGGCAGCTTGAAGCCCTTTATCCTGGACGGATTGAGATCGGAGTCGGCAAATCTCCGGGTGGGATTGAAAGGACGAGACTCGCTTTGACAGACGGCGGGCATAAAGACCTGTCTCAGTTTGACCGCCAGCTGAAGGACCTTCTTTTTTACTTATCAGACAGCCTGCCTTCTGGTCATCCGCACGCAGGCGTGAAAGCTGCTCCGCTTGTTGATGCTCATCCGCCGGTTTGGCTGCTTGGACTGGGAGAAAACAGTGCCGTGCAGGCGGCGGAGCTTGGAATCAACTATATTTTTGGCCACTTTATCCATCCTGCACGCGGCAAGCAAGCATTTGAGACGTATCGATCACACTTTTCTCCATCTGTCTTTTCCAGCCAGCCACAATCTATGTTTGCCGTCTTTGTCATCTGCGGTGAAACAGATGAAGAAGCAGACCGGATCGCCAGCAGTACAGATTTATGGCTGCTGCGTGTTGAAAAAGGACTGGACAGCCGTGTTCCTTCTATAGAAGAAGCAAATGCCTATCACTACACCACGCAGGAGAAGGAAAAAGTGCTGCAAAACCGCCAGCGGATGATTGTTGGCTCGAAGGAAACGGTGAAAGAGCAATTACAGACCTTGATGGACCGCTATCAAACGGATGACATCATGATTCTCAACAATTCCTTTGATCCAATCGAAAAACAGCGTTCCTTCAAGCGAATAGCAGAATTATTTTGAAGCCAGCTTTCTAGGCTTCTTTTTTACATTGTCATAAAAAATGGGAAATGTAACATCAAGATGTCAAAATCCTTCCGTCTGTCATCTGATCGCAAATGTGTCTTCTAATCGTTAGCGAACTGTAAACGCATAAGAGGTGTACCTTTTATATAGTAGAGGTACATATTCAAAGGACGGTTTACAACGCTGAGAAAGAAGGAGATGACAGGACATGAAAAAGAGACTCGATTGGGTAGATGCAGCGAAAGGAATCGGCATTCTGCTCGTGGTCATGGCGCATGTGCCCATTCCAGATTCGCTCAAGCAGTTCATTTACTCTTTTCATATGCCGCTTTTCTTTTTACTATCAGGTATGATGTTTCGATCATCCTCATCCCCTGCTCTGTCATTTATTCAGAAAAAAGCCAAAAGCTTACTCTTACCCTATCTTTATTTCTCCATCATTACGTATGTATTTTGGTTCTCCGTTACCCGTTTTTTCGCATTCAAGGGACAAACGGATATTGACCCTTTCGTTCCGTTTACAGGTATTTTCATATCCAATGCAGATGAAGCAAGACTCACACATAACCCAGCGATTTGGTTTTTAACGACGCTCTTTTTAGTGGAGATTTTATTTTTCTTTATGCATCGACTGACAAAAGGAAAACCCTCTGCCGTGATCTTGCTGACTGTTTTTTGCGGCGGTGCTGGATATGCTACTACCTTGCTTTTAGATCAAAGTCTTCCTTGGAATGCCAATGTTGCCTTGACGGCTGTTGTGTTTTATTCGATTGGATTTTTAGCAAAGCAGTGGTTTGTGGAATTAAAAACAGATCCAACTCTTCTTTTATGTACAGGTCTGCTTGTGCTGACGGCTTACATGCAGAGCTTTAATTCACGGATCGATATGCGTGTCAACGACTACGGTGATCTCTTTATTTTCTATGCATGTGCTCTGCTCGGTTCAGCTGCCGTGATTTATTTAAGCTTTAAATTGAAAACATCCCCTATTTTGACGTACCTAGGACGAAATTCTATTGTTATTCTTGTCTTGCAGTTTGCCGGTATCGATATTATGAAAGCATTTGTTTTTTATGGACTTGGTATCAATATTGCTGATACAGCGCAGCTCTCTTGGACTCTTTTTTATACGATTGGCACATTGCTGCTCATGGTGCCATGTATCTCCTTCCTGAGCAAGTACCCGATGCTGCTCGGCAAACCGGCCAAAGCCGCACAACGCTACGAACAAAAAACATCCGCCGGCTGAACAGGCGGATGTTTTTTGGATTAATCATTGATTTGAGAAGGATAAAGTGTCATTCCACCATCCACAAATAAGGTGGTGCCTGTGATATACGCCGCTTCCTTAGAAACGAGGAATGCAGCAGCGGCTCCAATCTCCTTCGGTTCACCAAAGGTTCTCATCGGAATTTTCTCAAGCTGCTTTTGTTTTTTCTGTTCGTCCTGCAAATCATCATTCGATTCGGTTGCCATGGTACCCGGCGCAATCGCGTTGATTCGAATACCTGCTTCGGCATAATCAAGAGCCAGCGTCTTCGTCATCATATTCATTCCGCCCTTTGAAGTGGAATAATGAACGTTGAACGGGCGCGGAATTTCCTGATGGACACTGGAAATATTTAAAATGGACCCTTTGATGTCATGCTCCATCATATAGGCGAGCGCAGCCTTTGCGCCTAAAAATGCACCTGTTATGTTCACATCGATGACGTTTTGCCATTGCTCAAGCGTCATCTCATGAGGCAGCGCTTCTTCGCCGTTGAAGCCTGAATTATTGACGAATACATCTACTGTACCGAAATGCTCCAGTGCTGTATCCATGATAGCTTGGATACCTTCCTCTTTTGAGACGTCTGCGTGCACTTTCACCGCCCTACCTCCGTGCTGCTGAATGGCTTGTACGGTCTCTTCAGCTCCATCTTCATCGCCTTTATAGTTTACAACCACATTCATTTCCTCTTGTCCAAACCGCAATGCGATCGCTTGTCCAATTCCTTTTGAAGAGCCTGTGACAATGGCTGTTTTCCCTTTTAAATCTTGATACATTTTTATTTCCTCCATTCACGTGCTTCATCTTGTTGATACACAATGATTACCCATTTTGGAAAAAACAAAAACACAACCCTCTGCATTCGTACTCTAAGAGGATTGTGCGTTTCATCAAGCTAAAAGGTGTTATAAACATTTTCACACGTTTCGGCGGTTGGTTGATAAAAACAATGCGACTTATACCTTGCCACAAACGGCTGATTGTACCAAGTCGCTGGACAATCGCCAGGCGGTTTAAAATACCAAAGGCTGAATTTTGCCGGCCAAAAACGTTCTCCGTTAATATTTCTCCGCGCAAGTGTTTTTTCGGTTTCTCGTGCTCGTTGATAAAAGTAACCATGCGTGACCGCTTCGAATGCATGCTCCTGATAAATCATTTGTGGAATCGTACGCAGCCCTTTAAAGTCAGAGCAGTTGGCACGCAAACGATTGATGCCTACGTTTCCTACGAGCAGCATCCCTCGCCTCCCTTCACCTTCTGCCTCCGCTCTCAGCAGTCTGGCCATTAAATCAATATCAGAGCTTGTCGCTCTTACCACTGCCATACATCCACCTCCAGTTCGTTTCTCTTTTATTTTATGTAGCGTTTCTGTGTAGATGACTGCCATTTTGACATGAAAAAGCACGTTCAGTGTCGGCAGCCTGTCTAAATTTGCTGGACATGTGTCTTGCTGCCAACAACACTCAAACCAAGTAACCATACACATAACAGGAAGAAATATTCATTACTATATACTCATTTACAAGTCATAAAAATCCTTCTAATTGCGACATCATCTTCAAAAACAGTCATTTGAACCTATTCAATAATCCGACTCAAAACCTTAAAATATAAAATGTTGAGTTTCTACAGGAGATATCAAATAATAAATTACAAGTCTCTCCTCTCAACTTAGTGTCATTTTTACTACTTGAAGCCAATCAACCTCGGAAACGCACTGAGGTATTGACAGTACTTTCGCTTCATTCTACAGTAAAAAACATACAGTATTTTTCTTTTTGTGCAAAAAGAATGATATGAACTACAGCTTTTCAATGAAATTCACCATAAACCCGAGGAGGAAAACACGCCATGTTTAAAAAGAAATTATCCCTGTTTCTTCTGATCTTGTGTGTAACTGTTGTCGCTGCTGCTTGTAGTGGTGGAAAAGACAAAACAGCTGCGAAAGAAAACGATACAAAAAAATCTCTCGATGCAGCAGAAGTAAAGGTAGAAAGTGCTGAGTACACATTACCACCTCAATACGATACATCTGTACAGGATGATCAGTATGTACTAAAAGTGAATGTATCTGTAAAAAATATCAGCAAAGAGCCTCTCAATGTTGATAAAAGCAACTTCACGCTTTACCAAGATGACGCACAGGTATCTACGATCTCTCCAGATGACTACAACGAAGTATTATCTTCAAGCTCTTTAAATGCAGACAAAGTAACAAAAGGCGGTCTTTTCTTTGTTGTTGACAAAGACAAGGACTATCAGCTTGTTTACACAGAGCCAGGAAGCGGATCGAAAAAAGATGACAAAACATTAGAATTCGATATTAAAGGAAAAGACTTAATGAAAAAAGCAGATACACTACAAGCATCTGCAAAAGCTCTTTCTTCTTATATTGATGTGATGATTTTTGGTAAGAAAAACGACGATTTCGAAAAACTAACAGGTGATAACAAATCAACTGTTGTGAACGAATTTGATAAATCATTCAAGCAAGGTTACATTACTTCATCAGGTATTTCTTCTAGCTCAGCGAAGGACGAAAACCTTGATAAGCTTTTAAAAGCAGTAAAAGAAACATTAGCTGAAAAATCAAAAGTATCAACAAAAACAAAAGCAATCAGTGGTGATAAAGCTGTCGTGACTGTGACTCTTACACCAATTGATGCAAGCCCGCTTGTCGATCGTTTGAAAGAGAAAGCGACTGAGTTCTACAGCAAAAACCGTTCAGCATCTTATGATGATGCACAGAAATATCTACTTTCTATCTATCCAGATGAATTTAAAAAATTAGGACCATCATCTTCTGAAGAAACAGTAGAAGTGAACATGAAGAAAAATGATATCGACCAATGGAAACTTGATTTGAACGACTACAAAACAAGCTCATTAGTTGAGAAATTCATCAAGAACTAAAGAAAAACCCCCGATCCCGGGGGTTTTTTTGTTATGATTTATCATCTGGTTTGGTGATCGTGAACCCCATCTATCATCAAAAACCAGAATATAGTCAAGTTATCTTACCCTTGACAACATTTCTTTAGCTTGATCACTATGAGTTATTCAATCCTGATTATTCTTTTTTGCACTTAAGATTCTTTTCTGCTTATTTGTGTTAAAGATGAAATGTAACCTTGAAGTAAAAAAATGTACTCCTCATTCTCTATTTGTAATTGAACTATATTATAAATCTAGCTTCTTTCCTAACTCATTATAAAAGTAAACCATCATTTTCATTCACCCACTCTTTTTTTTAAGTTATTCCTTAATAAAACTCTTTGAAATATAAATAATTCCATTTTTATAATATATTTTAAAAAAAGGTTCTTTATGCTCATTTTAAGGTAATTTTAAACTTTTTAACATTATTATTATGCTAGAATTAGTAACCACATCAAAGAGAAAATTTACCATGGAAAATCATCTTGTCTAATAAAATGTCTTAGCTTCTGAAACCTTCGAATGTATAGATACTAATGTGAACTAAATAATATTGTTTATCCAACAATTCAAATCTCAAAGATGAATATTATTAGACCTACTATAAGTTAGTTGACAAAAGAAAAAAAAGTTATGTTATCAAATACTCGATTTACAAAAAGAGTTATCTGATGTTGTCGAAAAGATCTTATTTAGAGATACATTAGTGATATCTTTCATGAAAATTCAGAAACATACCAAGACTTATTGGGGGTACGATCGATTATTATTAAAAAAAAGAAGCTTAACTTAAATAAAAAAGGCTAGGAGGAAATGATTATTGAAAGAGTGAGAAAATATGATTGATAAAATTCTAAAGTTAAAGAAATGGTTGATTTTATTTGTTTTTATAATGGTGATTTTATACTTTGGAGTGTTTAGTTTTTTGCTAAAAGATAATTTTAAAAATGAAACTATTAGTACGAGAGAATTAAATGAAAAAATTAAAGTCGCGGTTTTAGATAGTGGAATAAATAAGAATCATAAAGATTTAAAAGGTAAGATTGTAAAAGAATTTAATCCGATAGATTCATCCATTGAGTCTGAAAATAAATTAAGTCATGGTACATCAATCGCAGGAATAATTACAGCAAACAATACTAACAGTGAAGTTACTGGGGTTACACAAAATGTCGAACTATATTCTGTTAAAGTGATCAAAAATGATGGAAAGATTGAAAGACAGGGTTTTATAGATGGTTTTAAGTGGGCTATATCTCAAAATGTAGATATTATTAATTTAAGTTTAGGTTTTCAAAAGGATTTCCCCGAATTAAGGGAGTTAGTGGACGATGCTGTAAAAAAAGGAATTATTATTGTTGCTGCTAGTGGTAATACTTATGGTTTAAATAGTCAATTTCCAGCTCGATACGATAATGTTATTTCTGTCGGGGCAATTGATTCAAAGAATAAAGTACCACAATTCTCTGCTTTAGGAAAAGTTGATTTTTTTGCACCCGGTGTTAATGTTTTATCGTTAAATAATAAAGGAGGAAATTCTGTTTATACAGGATCTTCTTATTCGGTAGCTTACATAACGGGCGTAATTGCCGATTATCTTTATAAAGAGAAAATTAATAAAGATGAAAAGAGCTTTTCACAGGTTTATACCTATCTGGAGAGTTCATCTACGGAAATGCTGGATAATAAAAGTAAGATTATTCAGGGTTTCAATTTTAAAAAATAACGGAGGAATTGTTATATGTGGTTAAAAGTTAAAAGTAAAATTATAATATTACTGGTGTTTTTCTTAGTTGCTAGTCTATTTCCAAACAATCATACCAAGGCAGAAGAAATTGATAATAATATGATTGTTGATGAAGAAGTTGTTTCAGAGATGTTAGAAGATAGTTTATCTGAAGAAAATATTTCTGTTGATAATTTTGAAATATCAAATGATGAATTGGTTTTAGATACTTCAATGAATGACGCGGAAGGAAATAAGGTTGAAGCTACTCTCAATGTAGAACCTGGTGCAGATAGTTTTAATTTAACTACAAGAGAATTCAATGAAGTCGGTGAAGAAATATCAAAGGAATATGAAATAAAAATTAACCAATTTAAAAACGATGAGTTTGAAGCGACTTTTGAAGATGTTGAAACAGAGGAAATTTTCACCTATAATTCAGAGGAAGGTACAGCTTCATTCGCCTTTTTAATACCGGTGGGAATAGCAATAACACCTGCAGTTATGACTGCTTTATTTCATACTGGTGCAGTGATTGTTGTTGCAGGAGCTGGTTATGTAATTGCTACAGAAGCCAACAAGCACAGGTCTAAAAGCAAAAAAAAATATAATCATTATGAAGCTGTTATCCGAGGCGGAGTATATGTTGGAAAAGGACTAAGTAAATCGCAAGCAATCGCTAGAATGAAGTCAAAAAAGGATATTTGGTCTATTTCTTCTAGTCAGGCAGAAGTTGTTGCAGCTGGAGCTAATACAAAAGGTAAACCATTTAAAGAAGTAGATAGATACAGAGGTAAGCCGAAGAAAGGTTATTATTATCACTGGCATCCCTATAAAAGAACTCCAAAGGCTCATTCATTCTACGGAGGTCCTGTTAAATAGTTAATAGAGGTGAATAATGTATAATTACGAAAAGCTATATAAACAGTATTTATATAAAAAAGATCAATTGATTTTTACTAAAGAACGAGTTGCTGAGATGATAACATCTAAATTTAAAGCCAGAGAATTTTCAAAAACAAAGATTTTAGATTTAGTGAATGATGATCACTTTGAATATACTAAGATATATAAATGTTTTGTCATTGATGATCCGAGTCTATTGATTCAATTGTTTTCAGATGAGGAAAAAAAGGAGCATCGTGAACAAGTACTTCATAATCGTCTTCATCCGTTAAACCCTAAAAGAGTAAAAGAATGGGAGTATAATCACTTATTGCTTGATGAACAAGAAGGTAGAAGAATTGATATCATTTTAGAAAGTAAAGATGGATTATATGTTTCAGAATTTACCGTAAGAGATAGTTGCGAAAAGCTTAATAGGTATATAAATGCTTTAATTGTAGGTGCACTTATTGAAAATGGGTTAGAAGAATATCCTGATGGTATTCATGACGAGTATTTTCAATTTTATTTAGAGAACTTGGACGAATTCGGTTTCTTAAACTGAAAAATACGGTGATCGGCATTCACTTGAAAACGCCCTCTATCATAGAGGGCGTTTCTTTATTTCGCAAGCATCCATTTCTCTTTCATAAACAAGCTTCTGACGATAACAAACAGGATAACGACTGCCAGTGCTGAGGAGCCGAGTGTCAGAGTGATTGACATTGGATCGATGATACCAAACATCAATTGCTTACAAAGCGCATGAATATTAAGGAATGGGACCGCAAAGTAATACGTATCTAGCTGCGTTGCACCTGCTCTCATGGTAAAGAACATTGGGAGCACACCTAGCGTAATGATCATGGACATGTACGATTGCGCTTCTTTCACTGAGCTTGAAACGACACTGAGCAGCAGTTCAATCATCGATACCATGAAGGAGAAGATAATTAACGCCGCAAACATGACACCGATAATGCTCCACATTTGATCACCAAAGTTCAGAGCTTGCTTCAGCTTTTCTGTAAAGAGCAAAGTGGATAGAAGCAGCATGCCGATCGCCACAATCCCACTTAAAATACCGAACATGGAGACAGCGAGCCATTTCCCAATGAGAATCTGGAGTCTGCTGGCCGGTGTCAGGAATAAGGCTTCAATGGATTTTCGGTCTTTTTCACCTGCTACAATATCAAGCGCAGCCGGCAAAGCTCCTGAGATGACGGAGGTCACCAAAATCATTGGAAGGAGAATTGACAACAGCATAGCGGTCACTCCGTTTTCCCCTTCATCCCCTTCTTCTACATCCACGGACTGCACTTCAAACGGATGAATAACGGACGTATCGATTTGATCCGCTGCTAAACGCTTCTCGACCACCTGATTTTGATACTGCTCCAGCAATGATTGCAGCATTTGAACCGTGATCACCGAATCATCATCTGTCGTATATCCATGAATTTTAATGGCGAATGGCTTTTGATGATTGAGCATATCGCCAGCCTCTTTCGGCATTTCCAGGTAAGCATTTGCCTCCCCATCCTTGACAGCTTGCTGCGGATCATCAAATGTTTCAAGGTGTAGGTTTTTCACCTCTTTGATCATTTGGTTCATTTCGGCTGGAAGCTGTTCATTGATGGCGACTGTATAGGCTTTATCCCCTGGATCTGCAATCATGCTTTCATAAAAGAACACCAGTCCAAGCATCGTCAAAAGAGGAATCAGCACGGTTAAGAGCAGCGTTTTTCGATCCCTCAGCGCATCTGTCATTTCTTTTAAAAAGACGGTTTTCCACATTATGAAATCCCCCTAGCGAGCTTCGACATAAAGATATAGTTCAAGTCTTCACTTTGTTCCTGTGCATATAATTCTGGAAGTGTGCCTTTATACACAAGCTCTCCCTGATGAATCATCATGACACTGTCACAAAGCTGGCTGACTTCTTCCATGATGTGGCTTGAGAAGAGGATGGTTTTATTTTGCTGCTTGAGCTGATGGATAAAATCTCTGAAAATATTACTCGACGTGATATCTAAGCCTGTTGTCGGCTCATCAAATAAAATAATGTCAGGATCATGAATCAAGGTTCTGGCAATCGCCACCTTTTGTTTCATTCCTCTTGAGAATCCTTTCACCTTGCGATCCATGTATTGTCTCATCCCAAAACGCTTTGCCAAATCCTCTATTCTTGCTTTGATTTCATGCTGATCTAAGCCATACAATTTGCCAAAGTATTCAAGGTTTTCTCGTGCCGTCAAACGATCGTAAAGCCCCGTCTCACCGCCAAACAAGACACCAATTCGCTTTTTCACTTCTGTTGATTCTTTCACCGTATCAAAGCCTGCGACAGTGACTGATCCGTGCGTAGGCTCTAATAATGTGGCTACGGCGCGCAACAATGTCGTTTTTCCTGCACCATTTTCTCCTAGGATGCCAACGACTTCCCCTTCCTTCACGGAGAACGTCATATGTTTCATCGCTTTTACGACCTTTTTCTTATCTTTAAACCAGCAGCTGCAATCGCTGAGAGTAATCATGTGGTTCGCCCCTTTCAACTTTCTAAGTCTATGATAGAAAAAATAACGCTTGCCTGATACAAAAATGTCGCGAAACGTCCTTTTTCTGTCTTGAAATGATCTATTTCAAAAAAACAAATGGTAAAATAGACAAATAATAAGAATAGTCATAGGTGATTTTTATGATAAAAGTAGGTCTCGTCGACGATTACCGAGTAGATTTAGAAAAGCTGCACGCCATTGTAGGCAGGATGGAGGCTGTGGACATTGTCTTTGTCACGCAGTCAGCAGAGGATGCATATGAGAAGGTCAAACAAGGAGACATTGATCTGTTGTTCGCTGACATTGAAATGCCCGGAATGTCCGGCTATGAATTAGCGGACCTTATTCACTCTCACGCACTGAATGTCGATGTGGTCTTTGTGACAGGAAACAGTGGTTATGCAGTCCATGCGTTTGATTTGAATGTACATGATTATATTATGAAGCCCTACCAAGCTGATCGAATTGCAAAATGCTTAGAGCGTTATATGTCCACCAAGCAGGAGAAAAGCATTCATGGACGGCTTCTCATTAAACAGCAGTCAGATATTCATGTGCTGCAGAAAAAGGATGTCATTTTTGTTGAACGAACGGGCCGGTCAACAACTATCGTGACAACAACAGGAGATATTCAGACCTATCAGACATTAAACGAGTTAAAGGGCGATCTGGCTGAAAAGGATTTTATCCGCTCCCACCGATCGTTTATTATTAATATTCATTACATTAAGAATTTCTCGGCGTATGCTAAAAATTCGTATATCGTGTCTTTTGAAGGGACAGATAAAAAAGCCATGATGACCAAGCAGCAATTAGAATTTTTTAAGAAATACTATTTTTAAGGAGAACAAACGTGAACGCATTCTATCTTGGATTTCGCATTTATGCTTTCATATGGCTGGGTCTTGCGTTTCATGCAGCTGCTGAAGCTTTTCTGCCGCTATCATCAACTGTGTTGTGGCTTCTTACCTTTTGCGCGATGTGTGTTTATACATTCTTTATGTACAAAAGATTTTTGCCTCATACGAGTGGTGATGTGATATTAGGTGCTTTTATTCTCATTACCTGCACAGGCCTTTTGCTGTTTCTAACGGAACCGAATGAGCTGACCTATCTTGTGGCGCTCATCATCATGGTGACAGTCGATATCCTCTCATTGAAGGTGATGCAGACAGAGAAACAGTTAAATGGGCGGCTTCAAGAGCTCATAAACGCAGAATCAAGAACCAATGAATTACTTCTTGAACTGCGCAGTAAACATCATGAAACAGCCAGACATTTAAATGCCTTTTCCGCGTCGAACGACGAGCATGAGATCAAAGATTTGATTCAACAATACGTCAAACATTTCCCATGGATTAAAGGAGAAAATGCTTATTTGGCCTCAACCTTGCACCCCTTTTTCCAACGGGCTGAGAAAGAGAACATTGCACTTTCACTAGACCTTCAAGCTCCCTTTTCATCGCTTCCTTTTTCAAAGGCGGATCAGGTTAGTTTTACTGGCAACCTGCTTGATAATGCCCTAGATGCAGCGATTGAAGCGAAGCAAGCCGGAAAAGAGGGCAGCATTTCGGTCACGACCTCTATTCGGAGCGGACTATTTTTAATCCATTGTGAAAACAGCACAAAAGGTATGGAAAAACACGTGCTAGATCATTTGTTCAAAACTTTTGGCCGTTCGACAAAAGGCGGCGATCATCAAGGAATGGGGACGTATATCATTCAACAGCTTGTAGAAAAGGCAGACGGTACACTTGATTTCACTTACCGTTCTCCAAATTTACGGCTCGTCATCAAAATCCCTCTCACCATGTCATAAAAAAAAGGTGCATAGCTGCACCTTTTTTTAGTGTTAAGAGAAAATCTTATCGATTTGATTGATTTCCTCTTCTGTTAATTGAACATCGTTTGTTTTTAGATTTTGCAGCACTTGGTCTGCTCGTTTTGCCCCTGGAATAATAGCATCAATGCCATCCTGCGCTAAGAGCCAAGCGAGTGCGACGTGTGCTGTTTCTGCATTCTTTGATTGAGCAATGGCTTTCAGCTTGTCTACTTTTTCGAGATTTGAAAGGAATGCATCGCCTTGGAAAAGCGGGTCCTTTGCTCGAATATCATCAAATGTCGCATCTTTTGTAAATTTCCCAGTCAACAAGCCTGATGCCAATGGGAAATAAGGAATAAAGGAAATACCATGCTCGACGCAGTATGGAAGAAGATCCTGCTCTGCCTGACGTTTCAGTAGAGAATACTCTGATTGAAGCACGTCTAAGTAACCATCTCGGTTAAAGGCTTGAAGCTGTTCAAAATCAAGGTTTGATGCACCGATTGCCCTGATTTTCCCCTCGTCCTTCAATTCCTTTAATGTGCCTGCTACTTCTTCGAGCGGCGTACGTCCATCTGGGAAATGCATATAGTACAAATCAATATAATCTGTTTGCAGTCGTTTCAGGCTATTTTCAACCTGCTCTCTTAAGAAATTACGGCTGTTATCAAGTTCAATTTGCCCGTTTACTTCCTTATGAGCTCCTTTTGTCGCAAGGACAAGCTTTTCTCTGCCGCCTCTTTTGGCAATGATTTCACCGATTAATTCCTCTGAACGGCCCAGCCCATAAATAAAAGCAGAATCTAAGAAATTGACACCTTGATCAAGAGCCGTCTCCACAAGCTCCCGTCCAGCATCCTCACTAAGATTCGGGAATAAATTATGTCCACCTACTGCATTCGTACCAAGCCCTATCGGATTTACCTGCAAATCAGTTCGTCCAAGCGTTACCTTTTTCAAAAGCTCATCTCCCTTATCTACATAATCATCCTTATTTTCCCACGAATCATTTCCAACATTCAAGTATACCGCTCTCTAAAAATCAACCTGCGGGTGGACGCCGCGAAAATAGAAGATGCGTATGATGAAGATAGACTAAAACGAAAAGGAGATCTTCTCATGACCATTCAAATTGTCATCATTATTATTATGCTTTTGAGAACAGGCAAAGAAAAGGAAATCCGCCCCGTCAGATTTCTCATAGGGCCGCTCATTTTATTAGGCTTTCTCTCATATTCCATTACTCAGCATATTGAAATCACGGCGATAAGCCTGCTTGTCATGACTTTATTTGCACTCGTAGGTTTTGCAATCGGGCTATGGAGAGGTAAACTATACAAAGTAACATTTGATCAACACTCGGGACGTATTTATGCTGCCAGCTCACTTTATGGAACACTTTTTTTCATCGGAATCATCCTTATCCGGATGACAGTAGGTTCAATTGTACAGGATGGCGGTCATTCCCTGATCATTTTCGCAAATGGCCTGACATTCCTTCCAATCGGCAGTATGATCGGATTGCGGTTTATTCTTTTAAAGAGATATATGGGCATCAAGGTATCTGCTGCTATTAACTGACAGACAGGAGTTTTTGATATGAACCTTCAGCAGCCACTCAAGCTTTTAGGTCAAATGAGGCGAAAATTCGTATTAGGCCTTGTATTGACCTATATGTATATTCAAATGTATGAGCCCCTTTCAATAGGCGAATTGGTGTTTCGCACCTTCGTCTATTTGGTGTTTCTCCTATGTCTTTTTCCAAAAAGCAAGCTGTCACCTAAAAAGCAATTTTCCATACTCCTCTTGATGTGGGTGCTGACACATCTCTTATGGCTGGTGACAGGTCAGATTCAAGACAGTATTGGGCTGACCTTTTTTATGATTGGCTTTATCGCTTTTCGTTTTTCAGAGGCGCATCATCCCTATCTATTTGCTTTCATCTTTTTCACCAGTGGGGTCAGCTATTATATAAACGATTTTTCTTGGAACATGGTAATCACTCTCCCGCTATTCCAGCTGCTTGTGTATACACTTGTCTTGATTTCTAGAATGCGGCGGCGTGAACAGGAATTAAAGGAAGAACACTTCGGAGAACTGCAATTGGTTCACAAGGAATTATCAGAAGCCCATGAACAATTGAAGCAGGCGCATATCGAGCTTGAAGAAGCGACCGTTCAGTCACTCCAATTTGCAGTGCTGGAGGAGCGAAGCAGAATTGCACGCGATCTGCATGACAGCATCGGTCACCAATTAACCTCAATGATTGTTCAGCTGCAGTCTTTGCCCTACCGTTTAAAGCAGGAAGAACCAGAGCAGATGGCGCAGACGTTTCAGGAGCTCATCAATATTTCTAAAAATTGTCTCACCGAGGTTCGTTCTGTGGTTCATCATATGGCGTCAGACGATGCAGGTCTCGGACTTGCCGGGCTTCGCAGTCTCATCAAGCAAGGAGAGATATCGGGAGAGCTTGACATTCACTTTCATACAGAGCAGCTTACGTATAAAAAGTGGCCGCTCTCCGTATCTGAGCTGCTTTATCGCATTTTACAAGAAGCCATCACCAATACAATTCGCCATGCCAAGGCCACTACGATGACCATTACACTATATAACCATCAGCATGAGCTGATGATGAACATTGAAGACGATGGATATTTGACCAGCGAAAAAGATATCTCATTTGGCTTTGGGCTGTCAGGCATGAAGGCACGGTGTGACGCAGCAGGCGGTTCCCTCAAGACGTCCATACGCGAACCGCACGGCTTTTGTATTCATATTCAAATTCCTATCAAGGAGGACTCCGAGACATGACAAACCCTATTAAGATTGGCATTATTGATGATCAGCCGCTGATCCGCCAAGGATTTCGTTATATTGCAAGCGCTCAAGAGGATATTGACGTCATATGGGAGGCGTCAGACGGTCAGGAGGCAGTTGAGCTTTGCTCGATCAACACACCAGACGTACTGCTCATGGATGTACAAATGCCTGGAATGGATGGCATCACGGCAACAGAGCGCATTTTAAAAAAGTATCCAGATGTAAAAGTTGTGATTCTCACGACCTTTGATACGGAAGAATACGTCTTTGACGGAATTCGTGCAGGGGCAGTCGGTTATTTGCTGAAGGATACAATGCCTGAGGAATTAATTGAGGCCATCCGCACCGCCTTTGCTGGTGAATCTGTATTTCGAACGGCAGCATCTGAGCACATGATGGTACGAGCTCTTCAGCAGGCAAATGATACACATCACACGCATCTGCTTCACGAATCATTCACAGAACGTGAACGCGATGTATTACAGCAAATGGCCTATGGCTTAAAAAATGAAGATATTGCTGATCAATTATTTATCAGCAAAAGTACGGTAAAAACGCATGTGCACCGTATTTTACAAAAGCTCAATGCACAAGACCGCACACAGGCTGTCGTCTTCGCCATCCGGCACCGCCTCGTGAAATAAAAACTACCTTCATTTCAAGAATTTTATACAAAAAACATTTAAAACCCAAAATAAATCTATGAATTGATACTTATTAACTAGTATATTGTGCTTATTTAATTCCTTATTTTATAGGTGATTGTGTTAAAAACTATCAAAAATAGGGACTAAAACCTATTCCTCATCATGAATGAATTTCGATAGAATGAATAGTGCAAATCGTCATTAGGATATTTTCCCCTCTAACACCCGAATATACCAATCTATCTGTTTCTTTTTTCTTAGTCAGATAGCGGGAATGAAATGACGAAAGAAAAGCAAAGGAGCTTCAACTGTGAATCTTAAAAAAATAAGTGCACTCCTCATGATTTCATTCGTGATGATCATCTCTGCAGCCTGCCAGAGCTCAGCCAAATCAACCGACGCTGATCAAAAGTCAACGAAAACAGCAGAGGTAAAAGTCAACAGCTACGAATATACGTTACCAGAAGACTCAACAACTACCTTGAGAGACAATGAATTGGTGCTAAAAGTCAACCTGACGATCACAAACAAAGGTGACAAAGCCCTTTCATTATATAACTCTGACTTCTCCCTTTATCAGGACGATGCCAAAGTATCTGATTTAAAATTCTACGGCAGCAAAGACCGTCTTGACCTTGGTTCATTGAACAAAGGCAAGTCACTTTCAGGAGCTCTTTATTTCCTAGTAGACAAAGGGAAAAAATATCAGTTCGTCTATCAGGACAGCATCAAGAAAAACAGTGATTCCATCCAAATCGACCTAGATGGAAACAAAATACTCGATTCAGCAAAAAAGCTGGATAACCCAGCAAAAGCGTTATCCGCTTATACTGATATTATTGTTTTTGATAAAAAGAACGATGAATTCGCAGATTTAACGGGTGACAACCAATCGGATGTCGTCAATAAATACCATGAGATGTTTGTAAAAGACTTCAAAAGAAGTGCAGGAATATACGGAAATGAAGTGAGTGACCGTGATATTCTGTCTATGTATAAACGTATTCAAAACACCATGAAAGATAAAGCAAAGGTAGAAACAAGTGTGAAAACTATCTCTGATGACGAAGCAAAGGTTGTCGCTCAAGTAACAGGCATTGATGCTTCTAACTTAAAAGACAAGCTAGACAAGCAAAGAGACGAGTTTTACAACGGGAAAATCCGTTCTAAAGAAGAATTGTATAAAAAAAGCTTAAACATGTACGCATCTGAATTCGAAAAGCTTCCTCCCGTCTCCAGCCCAGCTGAATATGAAGTGAAAATGAAACGTAATGGGGATGGTCAATGGAAAATAGACCTCAATGATTATAATACAGAGCAGTACATGAGTGGTTTTATTAAAACAAGATAATCTAAAAAAAGACGCTGGCCTCTGAAGGTGCCGCGTCTTTTTTAAATTATACTGTCGCCTCTTGCTCTTCTTTCACCGCTTTTTCGATATCTTTAAAACGGCTCGATACAGTAGACGCACTAATGCCATACTTTTTCGCTACTTGTGCTTGAGAAAGCGGGGCATCGCTTGCAAGTGAATGAATATAGTATTCGATTCCCGCAGCAAATGACGCTGCTTTACGGATCACAGGTGATTTTTGATCACAGTAGGCTTTCCAAACCGTTAAAGCACCATCTGTCAGGCTCTGGTCACCGTGCTCCTTCATTCCGTCTTCAATCAGCTTAGCTGTTTCCAGCTGAACGTCACTAGCCCAGTCCATACGATCTGCTGATAGACCTGCATCGCCTTCTGTTTGAGCAGGTGTTTCTGACTCTTCTACTTCTTGCTTCGCAAACATACACTTCAGCACATCAGGGAATGACTCTCTCATAAATGTGCTGCGCGCTCCTCCATTTGCTTCATATGCATCAACAAGCTGGCGGACCTGAAGAAGAAGAGAATCTGTAAACTCTTTCGCAAACATCGTATATTGAATGAAAAACTCTGCTTTTTCTTCAAATTGAACAGGAAAACCAAGCACGAGACTTCCCTTCTCAGGCAGTACCGTTTGATCAGGTTTTACATCTACTTCAACCTTCTCCGCTGTTACCATATTCTCAAAGTAAAGAGACTCGTCCGTTTTTTCATTTAATAAAAGCAAAGATGGTTCCATGTCTGTCCAGGACTGGACTACTTGTCTTGTTTTCGGACGGGTAATATCCTCTGCTTTCTTTGTCAGGAATTCTTGAAAAATGGTTTCCTTCTTATCAGTTAATGGGCGGAAGAAGATGCCCCATACACTCAAATGAAAAACTGAGATTTGTTGCGTTTCTTTATCCATATCTGCAAGGAAAGAAAACTCATTAATGAATTGATTGATTGCTCTCTGATGTTTAGAAAAAGCATAATTCATTAAATCCTTTTGAACTTGTACAGCTTCCTTAAACACAAGCTCAGACGTTTGTTCTCCGCCTGATTTTTGACCACAGCAATGTTTATATTTTTTTCCGCTTCCGCATGGGCAGAGCGCATTTCGTTTAATTTTTCCCAAAATAAAACCTCCGACATTCTAGTCTAACCTCACTATTTTAACAAACGATTGCACAGGAGGGTTTTATTTTCAAGAAAAAAGAAAAATCAGAATGATCAGTTAAATTATAAAAACATCTTAAGATCACGATAGATCATAGGAAAGACAGACTTTGTCTGTTTATTTTCTCCAATCATACCAACAAATTTTCCTCAGCTCATTCCTTCGAATAACTGCTTTGCTTCAAAATAAAAGATTTGAACGAATTTCTTCGTATTGACTCTGCCCGTTGATCCCGAAGGTGAAGATGTCTTCTGCATTTCTTTCATTCTTTGGCTGACATCGGTAAAATCAAAAAACTTCGACGCGTAGTGCTCAAACTTAGGATTTGAGAAATCTGTTAATCCTAGTGAGGCAAAATGATTCAAAGAATGGTGAATAGCTCGTCTAATCCGCTGCTCCGCCGCTTTCACTTCCCGCATCACTTCTACATCGGTTGCCCCATGATCCAGCTTTCTTTCGGCTGTTTTGATAAACAGCTGCTTTAGCGGCGGAAAATTGACCTCATGAGAATTGGCTGACTGTGTTTCATGTAAGTACGTGAGTATCTCCAGTAAATCCTTAGAGCCGCTCTCACCGACAATACCCAGCTCGGATAAGAGGAATTCCCCAGCCTCTTTCATCGTTCTTCTCTTCGCCCCAGCGCCCGCACCTCGAGAAATCACAGGCTCTAATGGCAGCACGTGGCGAAGGGAGGCTTGTATATCGTAAATCGATTTTTCCAGCTTGATACGCTCCATGACTTTTCGAATCACACTGACGATTTCAATGCGATTGACAGGCTTATGGATATAATATTCAATCCCTAATTCATAGGCTTCTGCCATCATCTCTTTCGCCTCTACTTGGGAAATCATAATGACCTTGCCTTTGAATTCAGGGTGAATATGGCGAATGGTTTGAATGCCATCTCTAGCAGGCATTAAAAGATCAATTAAAAGGATGTCTACTTTCTTTAGGTTCAGTGAGTGTGCCTCTAGTCCAACTCCGTCACCCGCTTCATCTACGACCTCTCCCAAATCCTCATCCTCTATAATTTGACCTAAAATCGAGCGTATTGCACGATCATCATCTGCAATGAAGAATCGCATACACTCACCCTCTCTGTATTAAATTTTGTATAGGAAGGACAAGCAGAAAAGCTGTACCTTTTGTTTCTTTTTGTTCGATTTGAATATGACCGCCAAGCTCTTGTACCAGCTCTCTCACATAGGATAAGCCGATCCCAGTAGACGGCGTTCCAAATGCATCAAATTTGGAGGTGTAACCTGGATCAAACACAATCTCTCTCATTTTTTTAGGAATCCCCGGTCCGTCATCTTCAATCCGAATCTCTATTTTATCATGACTTCCTTTCAATTCGAGTGAGATCATCCCGGTATCTTTTATTGCTTCGACTGCATTAGCCATTAAATTATTAATCAGCGATAAGAAAATAAACACATGATAATCATGCAGATGAATGCCCTTTATATCAGATGTAAAGGAGATATTTTTCCCAAGAGATAAAGCATACTTCTCTTGTATCCGGATGACAATTTGAACGAGCTCTTCCGCCTTCATGTAATCTTGCATATTTTCCTTCGAAATCAGCTTTGAAAGCCCAGCATAAATACGCTGATTGTCCTTTTTCACTTCATGAATTTCTCCTGCGAGCTTTAACAGCTCCTGACTCACTTTTTTCCCTGCTTCGTGTTCATGCAGCAGACGATAAAGCCGGTATGATTCCTGCGTAATATGCTCTGTATGTTTTAACGTTTTCTTTAAGTGCACCGTTTCTTCATATAAATTCGAAATGACCATCATCATATGCTCATTTTGTTTCATGATCTGCTTCTCTCTTGATTGAGCCTCATACAGCTTCATCATATTAAAAAAACTGATCACCACAAAGCTGTGAGCAAACGCAATGAGGAACATATCGCTCAGCTTTGATATGGTCATCGTTGTATCAAACACTAAAAATTGTACAAACAGCTCGACAAAATCAGCAACTAATTCGATCATTAGACCGATGATCCCAATGAAAATAGAGCGCTGTTTAAAGCGTCCCGTACGGACGGCAAAAAACAGGAAAGCATAAGTGAAATAGAAAAAGAAGCTTGGGAATTGCTGATAAAATGATGAAGCCAGATCAGCATTCTGCTGAATCAAATCTAAGCCAACCCGAAAAAGCACAATTGCTGCGCCTGTTAAAAACCCCGGCAAAAGCGGTCTAGATTTTCTTAAGAGTAATAAACAAAAGAAAAACGCAGGTGCGCCAAAGCTGATGCGAAACGTCTCATTCACAGGATAAAACTTCAGCTCTCCTGCAAGCGGCACAATGACCATCATAAAAATTAAAATGAATGCGTCCTTTTTGACAAGCTGATTTAAACTCAAATGACTGACATCCCTTCCCCTGTTTGCATAGCCACAGTATACAAGGAGACTCTTTTCTTCACAATGTGCAAAAAAATAATTTTCACCGCTCTTTTTATCTCCAAAATCCTTTTCTATGACTATTCTCCGGGGCAGCAAGGTGACCTTTCAGCTATTCAGTGTTTTGATCATTGACGACAATAATAGGAATTGTTTAGACAATAGTCGACAGACAGATTTTTATTTGTAAGTTTTTCTGTAGATTTACGTCAGATTGTGTAGTTTCCAAGATAAATTGAATGAATAATTTTAGTGAAACTATATGTAAGCGTTTTCTTAATTTTCACTAAAAACCCTTTTTGTTTTTCCGCCGACAATGCCTTCATTTGTACATATATTTAGGTGTAAAGGAGTGGTGCAAGCAGCGCATGACAAGTTCTTTGAAGATGTGTAACATGTTTTCGTGCCTAGTTGATCGCATTTTTTGTCATCCGCCAATTCAATAGGGTACTTTTTGATTTTTGATTGGAGGAATCGTATGAAAACAACAATTTCTAATAATACACAACACGCATGCCAGTCTTCTGTTGATCAATGGGCAGAAGAAATACGTCCGTATCACATAAACGGACAGAATGCTGGCTACATTCCAGCACTTGGAAAAGTGAATTCCTCTCAACTTGGTATCAGCGTGATAGGCCCAGATGGATCATCTGTACGATATGGTGATTGGGACGTTCCCTTTACCCTGCAAAGTATCTCAAAAGTCATCAGCTTTATAGCTGCCTGTTTAGGAAGAGGCGTACCTTACGTCTTGGATCGGGTAGATGTAGAGCCAACTGGTGATGCATTTAATTCCATCTACCGTCTTGAGATGCATAAACCAGGGAAGCCCTTTAATCCAATGATTAATGCTGGAGCTATTACCGTATCCTCCATCCTTCCCGGAAAGACTTCTACAGAAAAGCTAGCATATATTTTCGATTTAATCGAAAACTTAATAGGTAAGCGTCCTTCTGTTAATGAAGAGGTTTATCAATCAGAATGGGCAACTGCGCACCGCAACCGGGCACTTGCTTATTATTTAAAAGAAACCAATTATTTAGAATCGGATGTCGAGGACACATTAGAAGTGTATTTAAAGCAATGTTCCATCGAGGTCACAACAGAGGACATCGCCTTGATTGGACTGATTATATCAAGTGATGGCTACCATCCTTTTAAACAAGTCCAAGTCATCCCAAAGGATATCGCCAGACTAACAAAGGCATTGATGCTGACATGCGGCATGTATAATGCGTCTGGGAATTTTGCTGCTTTCGTAGGCGTTCCAGCCAAAAGTGGCGTGTCTGGAGGAATTATGGCTTGCGTTCCGCCAAGCGCAAGAAGAGAGTTCCCGTTTCAGACAGGCTGTGGAATTGGCATTTACGGTCCTGCCATTGACGATTGCGGAAATAGTGTTACTGGTGTCATGATGCTGAAAAAGCTTGCTAAAGAGTGGGATCTCAGTATTTTTTAAAAAGAACAGTGATGAATTCGAAGAGGTGATGTTATGAACGAAAAAGCTTTGCTATCTTATTTAACACATACAAATGATTTTATTTGGACTTATATTGTGATTGCTCTGTTACTTGGAGTTGGACTCTACTTCACATATAGAACACGCTTCATGCAAGTGAGAATGATGAAAGAAATGCTGCGTGTCCTGAAAGAAGGAAGAAAAGAAAAAGAGGGAATATCACCGTTCCAAGCATTTGCCATCAGTATGGCAGCACGTGTAGGGACAGGGAATATCACAGGGATTGCTATCGCTATTGCCATTGGCGGCCCTGGCGCCATCTTTTGGATGTGGATCGTAGCCATTATCGGTTCTGCTTCAAGTTTCGTTGAAAGTACACTAGCTCAAGTATATAAAGTAAAAGACAAAACAGGCTTCCGCGGAGGACCTGCTTATTACATGGAAAAAGGGTTAAACAAGCGCTGGATGGGGATTTTATTTGCGATCCTGATTACGATTTCTTTTGGAATCGTCTTTAACGCAGTTCAATCAAATACGATCTCTGTCGCTTTTAAAAACTCCTTTGGTTTAGACCGTTTAACCGTCGGTATTGTGATGGCTGTCATTATTGCAGCAATCATTTTCAAAGGCATCCAAGCGATCGCAAAGGCTTCTGAATACATTGTCGTTGTGCTTGCAGTTGCTTATATCGGAATTGCGTTCTTTGTCATTGTCACAAATATCACGGAACTTCCTGGTGTCATCAGCACGATTGTGAAACACGCCTTCGGGTTTGAACAGTTCGCTGGCGGTACGCTAGGCGGTGCTTTATTACAAGGGATTAAACGCGGTCTTTTCTCGAATGAAGCCGGTATGGGTAGTGCACCTAACGCAGCAGCAACGGCTGTCACAAGCCACCCTGTTAAACAAGGATTAATCCAAGCATTCGGCGTGTTAACAGATACGTTAATTATTTGTACAAGCACAGCCTTCCTTGTTCTGTTTTCTGATGCGTATAAAACAACAAACCTGCAAGGAATTGAATTAACACAGGCTTCTCTTAGTCAGCATATTGGACCATGGGCCTCTAGCTTCCTTGCCATCATGATTTTCCTATTCGCGTTCAGTACATTGATCGGTAACTATTACTATGGGGAAACGAACATTGAATTCCTAGGAGCGAACAAAATTTGGCTAAACATCTATCGAATTGCCGTTATTGGAATGGTTCTGTTCGGTTCGGTTGCCACTGTTCCTCTCGTTTGGGGTCTAGCCGATCTCTTCATGGGACTCATGGTCATCGTCAACCTCATCGCCATTACCATGCTGTCTAAGGTCGCCTTCGCAGCACTGAAGGATTACACGAGACAGAAAAAAGAAGGCAAAGATCCTGTTTTCTATAAAAATGCCGTTCCAAACAATGAGAAAATTGAATGCTGGAACGACGAACCTGCTGCATTGAAAAAGAACCAAATCGGATAAATCAAAAAAGCTCTGGTCAACTGATCAGAGCTTTTTTCTTTATGTCAAAAATTCAAGTATGAGTTTGTTTACTACTTCTGGATTTTCATGATTGATCCAATGAGAAGCATCATCGACAAAAATTAGTTGTCCATTTGGGCAAATCTTCATCGTTTCCTTCGCCAGCTTTCTGCTTAAATACTTGTCCTCCATCCCCCAGATCATGCGAACAGGAACGAGAATTCGTTTGGAAATCGGCTTTTCAAAGCCGCCTTTTTTGATGGCTCGGTACCAATTCAGCATTGAGGTCAAGGCGCCTGGCTGCGTCCAAGCGAGCTTGTAGCTTGAGACATCTTCCTTCGTGAACAAATGTGGCCTTGCCGTCAGCCCGATGGCTTCATCCAGCTTTTGAAAGTGATTTTCTTGAAGTGCTGCCTCTGGAGCATTCGGAAGCTGAAAAAAAGCGATATAGGAGCTTTTCTTCCACTGCGGCGGATAAAAAGGAAGAACCTTCATCATCACCCGCGGATGCGGCATATTAACAATGATTAATTTCTCGACATATTGAGAACGGGTTGAAGCCAAATGCCAAGCAACAGCTCCGCCCCAGTCATGTCCGCCGACAATCGCCTTTTGGTTCGGGCTCAGCGTCTTGATCAAACCCACAATATCATCTCTCAGTTGATCTAATACGTAGGATTCGACTCCTTCTGGTTTGTCACTTAGGTGGTAGCCTCTTTGATCAGGAACAACAACACGATAGCCTGCCTCAGCCAAGGGGATGATTTGATTTTTCCAGCCATACCAAAACTCAGGAAACCCGTGAAGCAGCACAAGCAGCGGGCCATTTTCCGGTCCAGCCATTGCTGTATGAAGTGTTACACCATTTGTTTGGATTGATTGAAACTCAATTTGTTCCATTCCTTTGCCACCCTTCTCCTTGTCGTTTTATTCTTCCAACATAGCATATTTTCCATTTTTCAGAAAATAAAAACACTCACAAAAAAACCTTCACTATGGTGAAGGTCTCAGATTGTTGACAAAGGGCTAAAATGATCTTTATTTTAGCTCTTTGTCTTCTTTTCAGCGTGATAGAAAACCTTTGCAGTCTAGGAAGGACGAGCACTGGCGCGGAGCGAATTTGACATTCGTGAGCACCAGCGCGCAGGGCTGACAAAGAATGCGAGGGTTTGTCTACACGCTGAAACCTTCACTATGGTGAAGGTCTTACTCTATTTCATATAATTCAGAACCCAGATCAACCCATTTTTCCGGTCCTGTACTTGTCCGTGAAGTGCGCCAAAGAAGGTATCCTGTAATTCGACCAGTACATCTCCATCAGCTTCCAGCGCTTCATAGACAGCCTTTAGTTCTTCTTCATTGTCAAACTGCATGATCAATCTAAGATTCTCTGGCTTTGGTGTGCGTCCAAACGTATCTGAAAAATGAAGCAGTGATTCCCCAAGATGCAATTCAGCATGCAGGACACGGTCTTGATGTTCATTTAAGATCTGAATATCCCCACCAAAAATCCCTTGATAATATTGAAGAGATTCTTTCACATCTTCTACAACAATATAAGGACTAACACTAATCATATCCCTCATCCTCCTCTTGTTCCGTCCATCATCTCTTTTATAGCTTATCCCAAATCGTATGAAAAAAGGCACAAATCGTCAACGGATTTGCACCTTTTTCTCATGAAGATTTCGCTAATTCACTATGTTTGTTTGAATACGCTGCGTACATGACGACACCAATTAACAGCCAAACCCCAAAGTAAAGCCATGTCCGGCCTGGTAAGTTGAGCATTAGGAACAAGCAGCAGCCCATTGATATAATCGGCAAAACCGGCACAAAAGGAACCCTGAAGCCCCTCTCAAGCTGCTGATGTGTTTTTCTCAGAATAAGCACAGATAAACTGACCATTGCAAACGTTAATAACGCACCGATATTCGCTAAGTTGGACAGATCCTTCAAATCAATAAAGCCTGAAATAACAGCTGTCATTCCGCCAATCATCCATATGCTAGCAACAGGCGTATCGCTTTTGTTTGTTTTTGAAAACACTTTAGGCAAAAGTCCGTCTCGGCCCATCGCATAGGCAATTCGAGTTGCTGCATAATTATTGGCGAAAATCACAGCCATCAATCCAATGACCGCACCAACAGAAATAATACCAGCCACGCTATTTTGATGTACACTTTGCAGGACATAGGACATAGCCTCTGTGACATTCAGCTGTGTATAGTGCACCATGCCTGTCATGACCAAACAAACGACAATGTAAATGATCGTACAAATAAGTAATGAACCTATGATCCCAATTGGCAGGTTCCGCTGCGGATTTTTCACCTCTTCTGCTGAAGCAGAAATTGCATCAAACCCTAAAAAGGCAAAAAATACAGCAGCAGCACCGGCAATGACGCCTTCTGCGCCAAACGGCATAAACGGCTGCCAATTGGCTGGCTGTACATAAAAGCCGCCTACTACAATGAAAAGAACAATAATACCGAGTTTCACAAACACCATGATATTATTAAATTTTTTACTTTCCTTCGTTCCTCTAGATAAGATCCACGCAATCAGTAGAGCAATGATAATCGCCGGCAGATTCATATATCCGCCTTGCTCCGGCCCCGCTAAGAATTGATGCGGAATAGAAATTCCAAATCCCTCAAGCAAGCTGTTGAAATAACTCGACCAGCCACTGGCAACAGCCGAAGCAGTCAGCATATAGACGGATAATAAGGTCCATCCCATTAAATGACCTACAAGCTCGCCCATGGTCGTATATGAATAAATGTACGCACTACCGAATACAGGAAGCGCTGAAGCCATTTCTGCATAACAAAGTGCTGCCAAGCTGCACACAATGGCTGCAATCGCAAAGGAGAAAATGACAGCCGGTCCTGCATCCTTAGCCGCTGTAATACCAGTTAACACCATAACCCCTGTGCCAATCACTGCCCCTATACCAAGAAGCGTGAGATCGAGCCCGCCCAGCGTTTTCTTTACCTTTTGCTGTCTGCTCTGTTCCAACAAATCGTGAACGTGTTTCTTACGAAGAATATGTCGCAAACCCTTTCCCTCCAAAACGTTAGAAAAACAAAAAATCATTCAAATTTCATTATAGCAGAATAGGTACTAAGCATTCACAACCAATTCACGTAAATCTTTCTTCATAATTTTACCAAGCTTGTTTTTTGGCAGATCACTGATGAAATGAATGGATGGCACTTTGTAATCTGCCAAACGTTCCTGACAATAGTTCACCACATCTTCTTCGCAGAAATCGGCGGATTCGTCCTTTACGATATACGCACTTGGCACTTCACCATATAATTTGTCCGGAACACCGATGACAGCTGATTCAATCACACCTGGAATTTGTTCAATGACTTCTTCTACTTGGTCAGGATAGATATTGTCTCCGCCGTATAAAATGACATCTTTGTATCTGCCTGTGATAAATAGAAAACCGTCTTCGTCTAGATAGCCTGCATCTCCCATATGGAACCAGCCGTCTTTGAGCACCTTCGCAGTAGCGTCAGGCTGGTGATAATAGCCTAAGAAATAAAATGGGCTTCTCATGACGACTTCGCCAATTTCTCCAGCTGGCAGTGTTTCCTCTGTCTCAGGATGAACGATTTTCACTTCTACATCTGGATCCACTTTACCAGCAGAGCCCATTTTATCCTCGCCCATCGCAGGATGCCAAGCACTGACAACCCATGCTTCCGTGCTTCCGTAGCCATGCATCATCTGAATGCCTGCTTCTTTATAATCCTTAATCAAACGGACCGGCACCTTCGTACCGCCAGAAATCGCAATTTCAAAGGATGAAAGATCATACGAACCGCGTTTCATTTCTTCCAGCATGTACGTATAAGCTGATGGGAAAGCCATCATGAACGTAATTCTTTCTTTTTCAATTGTTTCTAAAATGCGCTTCGGTGTTGCATCATGTAAGAAAACAAGCGTATACCCTTCAATCGCAGCGGCAATCAGGTGATTAATTGAACTCATATGATACAGAGGGTGACTCGCCAAGTACCGCTTTCCTTTCAAGTCAAATCCTCGATTCCCACGTCTTGTTAAAAATTCATAGATTCGTCCATGTCCGACCATACAGCCTTTTGGATTCCCCGTTGTCCCAGAGGTAAATAAGATCATCGCTAGATCCTCTTCTGATACCTCTTCCGCAAGATCGCTGCCATCGTTTGAAGCCAATATGTCTTCAAACAGCTGCGTTGTTTTCGCATTCATACCAGATTCCACCATGAGGCAGTTGTCTAAAGACACATTCACCGCAGCAATCACATCACGGAATTCTCGGTCAAAAAATAAAGCCTTTGGCTCTGCTTTTTTCAAAATACCTTCCAGCTCAAAAGAAGTAAGCTGCCAGCTAAGCGGAACTGCGACTGCACCTGCTTTAATGGCTGCCAGCATAATTGTTGAAAAGTGATGATGGTTTTGACAAATAAAGCAAACGCGGTCACCTTTTCGAATTCCTTTTTGATGTAAGTAATGAGCAAGCTGGTCGATGCGTTTTGCATATTCTTCAAATGTATAAGACACACCTCCGCCAGTTACCGCTTCAATTTGTGAAGAGCGTTCCATTCTGTCGTTTAGTAATGCCTGTAGAGTATTCAATATCTTCATCTCCAAACGTTTGATTTCCAATAGCCAATTTCCAGTGAATTGGATTGGCAGATTTTATCTCATTCACATTCTAAAATAAAAACAGCTGAAAGTAAAATCATTTCAATTTGGAATTGTTCTTTTTATTAATTGATAATATAGGTAATTTTATAGCCGTCTTCCATTTTGGTTTAAATCATGATGATTATTATGATAAGATAGACCTAGTAATTGATCGGAAAATGCGAATGCAATAGGAAAAGAGGTATGGAGAATGCAACATTTCGAGCTAGAGGCAAGTTTGTTAGACCATGCACTGACGAAGTATTTAAAGGCGACGAAACAAATAGATGAAGAAAATATTCCGAAAAACGTGACGAATGTCAAAGGGTTTATTTTACGTATCATCTACCGCCATCAATCATGTACTGTGAAAAATATTCTGCAGGAAGTTTCATTATCTCCCTCTGCAACAACAACCGCTCTCAATCACTTAGAAGACGAAGGGCTGATTATCCGCTCTCGAAATAATAATGACCGCCGTACTGTGTGGATTGAACTCTCTGAATCGGGCGAACAAATTGCTAAACAAATGATCGACAATCGCCAGCTGCTTGTGAATCAATTATTCAACCACCTTTCAGAGGAAGATAAAAAGACCTTTTTTGAATTAATCGAAAAAATGATGGACGAGCACACATTAAAGGCTTAGGAATTACTCCTAAGCCCTTAAATTTTCGACAAAGGGCTAAATGCTCTTTGTCTTCTTTTCAGCGTGATAGAAAACCTTTGCAGTCTATGAAGGACGAGTACCGGAGCGGAGCGAATTGGGCATTCGTGAGCACCGGCACGCAGACCTGACACCGAATGCGAGGGTTTGTCTACACGCTGAGGCTTAGGAATACTCCTAAGCCTCTTTTTTTATGGCTTTAAAACGACCTTTATACAATCATCCTGTTTATCATTGAAGATGTGGTACGCATGAGCGGCTTCATCTAATGGCAATTTGTGTGTGATAATCGCTCTAGGATCAACTTCACCGCTTGTCACTTTTTGATAAAGCTTTGACATGTATCCTCTCGCCGGAGCTTGGCCCATTTTCAGGGTGACGTTTCTTGCAAAAAAAGCACCTAATGGGAACATGTTGTATAGGCCGCCGTACACACCCGTCATCTGCACTGTTCCACATTTGCGAACGGCTTTTGTGGCAATTTGAATGGGTCCGATCGTTCCGCCTTGGAGCTTGAGCTTTTGCTCAATTTTTTCAAGCGGGGACTTCTTCCCGTCCATTCCCACACAATCAATCACAACATCGGCTCCACCCTTAGTGAGCTCCTTTAACGTTTCTCCCATGTCGGGATCTTCTGTAAAATCAAAGACTTCCACGCCGTTCATCCGTTTTGCATGCCGCAGGCGGTAATCAATGTAATCGACGGCAATCACACGTTCTGCCCCTTTTTGCCAAGCAAATTGCTGTGCCATTAACCCAACAGGTCCGCAGCCTAGCACGATGACCGTATCACCTTTTTTCACACCTGCGTGCTCTACGCTCCAATAGGCGGTTGGCAGGACATCTGATAAGAACAGCAATTGTTCATCCTCCAGTTCGCAATCATCTGGGATCTTAAACGGGGTGTAGTTGCCAAAAGGTACGCGTAAATACTCTGCCTGTCCTCCCGGATAATTCCCATATTTCTCACTATAGCCAAACAGTCCACCCGAATCGTAGTGCGGGTTTGAGTTGTCACATTGGCTTTCTAAGTGATGATCGCAATATTGGCATTTACCACATGCAACCGTAAATGGAATGACGACACGGTCTCCCTTTTTTACAGCTGTGACATCCGGGCCAACTTCCTCCACAATCCCCATTGGTTCATGCCCAATCACATAGCCGATTGGAAGCGGGAAATTCCCCTGATACAAATGTAAATCTGATCCACAAATTGATGTTGATGTAATCCGTATAATCACATCTTCCCGATCTTGAATAGACGGTGCATCTACCTTCTTCACTGCAATGCTATTTTTCCCTTGATAAGTAACAGCTCTCACATGCATTTCCTCCTTTAGCTCAGGTCATCTTTACATAGCTTCACCTTGAATGAATGGTTCATTCATCAAATGAGAAAATTATGTGGAGGAGGCAAAAAACAAAAAAGCCCGTCGATTGTTTCGACAGACTCATGATGTCGTGTAACGCGTTACACAATTATTCCTTTTCAACAAAAAACAAATCATATTGAGTTGAAGTCTCCCGATTGAACATCAAATTCCCTTCTTGAATAAAATAAGGACAGATACTTGGGCTTGGAGATTCTTCAAACTGCTCATACACCTGCTCAATTTCTCCTGGAAGCAGCAAAACCAAAATTTTATTTGAATGAGACACAAATTCATAAGAGTGAATCGTATCCGGCGGGATATAGGCAAAGTCACCCGGCATCAAGCAAATATCCTCTCCGTTCAAATGAAGGTTCATTTTCCCTTCAACACAATAGAGTGCTTCAGTATGAACTTGATGATAATGCGGCGGGAAATATTTCTCTTTCGCTCCTTCAACCACAAAATGACTGAATCCGCCTCCTGTTGTTTCTACTGTTGCAATCAGCTCATGAATCTGACCATCAATGATGTATTGCTTCCCTTCACCAGCCTCTAATACATAAGGCTGTACCTCGTGAGGAAGCTGACTATGAAATAAAACGGAGGGCCTCGTTGTATTGGACAGTTCTCTAATTCCATGCATCAGGATGATATCGCTTTCTTTTTCAGCCTGCTGAAAACTGGCTGCATCGAAAGCATGATTCATCAAAGAATATTCATTTTGAAAAAGTCTCTTTCCAATTTGCTGATAGACATCTGTCATTTGTCCGCCCAACGTATATGAAATAAACCTAGTTTTGTGACTATGCATTCTGTAGCCATGAATCGTTTTGGGCGGGATATGAATATAATCAAAGGCTGTTACCATATATTTTTTACCGTCCAGCATCACTTCAAGCTTTCCTTCCAGCACAAAAATGGTTTCAAATAAGTGCTCATGACAGTGCAGAGGAAAATAAGCTCCTTTCCCACCTGTGATTAAGGCCAGCTCAAACAGCTGATTCGTTTGATTTGCTTCTGCCAGCATATGAACAAGCTGATTCTCCAGCCCATACAGCTTTCCGGAACCAGACACGGTATAAAAAGGGGTACCTTCGGATTGCTTGATCGATTGCGGTTGCTCCGACATCCCATCACTCCTCATGACTAATTAACTATCTATATTATATAGACCAATTGATATAATAGATAGACAATATGCGAGAGATTTTACTCTTCTCGCATAAATAAGTGTCTAAGGTAACTTTTTACGTGTTCTAAAGGGGTCGTTTGCTTGAGTGCAGTGGTCATCGATAGCCCCCCGATCACCATTGAGTGTAGGAGAGAAGCCAGCTCATCCGCTTTGTTTTCTTCATACCCGCTGTTCATTAGCTTTTCTTTTACAAGCTCCTGCCAGCGGATCATTTCATGTTTGCATGCAGCATGGAGCTGTGTGTTTTCGGGTTTGGACTCTGCCGCAAGCAAGACAATTGGAATCCCTCTTTCACTTTCTTTCTCCATAAATCCTCGAATGATCTTTGTCATAAAACGATCGATGGCGATATATGGGTCATCCGAATAGGCAAAGCCTTCTTCAATTTGATTGATGACCTTTTGACTAATGTATTCAACAGATGCAATGGCCAGCTCTTCTTTTCCATTTGGAAAGTAATAATAAAGAGAGCCTTTAGGTGTGCCGCTCTCTCTGATAATTTGATTCAATCCTGTCGCATGGTATCCCTGTTTACGTAAAAGAAGTGCTGCCGTTTGAATGATTTTGTCCTTCGTACTCACGTGTGACACTCTTTTCCCTCCATAGACCAAAGTCTCTTATCATGCGTTATCGATTTAATTGACTAGTTCCTTTCCAAATCGAGGATGTCTCCATTTCCGCCGCAAGCCTGAGCAGCCAGTCCTCTTTTCCTTTAGGCGCTGTCACCTGTACCCCTAAAGGCATACCCGCGCTAGTGAGATGAAGAGGAACACTCATTGATGGCTGACCTGTTAAGTTGGCAAGCTGTGTAAATGGGGTGTAGGTCAGGCTCTTGAGAAACATGTCATAAATAAGATCCTGCTGTGCTTGCATGGAAAGAGATGACACACGTAAAAGTGCGGCTGTTTCCTGATCTGAATGCATAAGTTCACCAACCTTTGGAGCTGAATAGGCAGTAGCTGGTGTCACATAGAGATCGTAGGTTTGATGAAATGACGCCATTTGTGCAGCAGCCCGATCCCACGCATCAAGACTTTCTGTATAAGCAGCAGCGGTCACATTCTTGCCAGCCTCCGCCAGCACCCATGCCACGATGTCGGTTTCCTCCGGCTTTACTGGACGCCCTAACGAACGAGCCAAGGAAGTGAATAACGCAGACATTTCTCCGCTGTTCATCACGTAATATTGCTGCATGAGATGAACCCCATCAATTTCCGGCTTGGTTTCTTCTACTTGATGGCCTTGCTCACTGAGCCATTTCACTGTTTGCTGAACCGCCTGCTTCGCCTCCTCACTGACCTTCGTGCCAACTGGAGATTCTACGCTGTAAGCAATTCGCATAGAAGATGTACGTTTCACCAGATCCTCTTGATAACTGCCATCGTATAATGGGGTTTGGAAAGCAGCTTCAGGCTGAATGACTTGAAGAAGATCCAGAAGGGCTGCACTGTCCCGGACTGTTTTTGTGAGTGTAAAGTCGATGGAAGCCCCTTGCCACTGCCTTCCTGCGCCTGGGCCTACCGGCGTTCTTCCCCTCGTGGGCTTAAGACCGAACAAACCGGTAAAGGATGCTGGAATGCGAATAGAACCACCGCCATCACTTGCTCCGCCAGCAGGTACAATACCGCTCGCAACAGCTGCTGCTGTCCCGCCGCTTGAGCCACCCGAAGAATAGTCCGTATTCCAAGGATTTCTCGTTGGACCATGTAAAGCAGGTTCCGTCACATTTCTTAAACCGAATTCCGGTGTATTTGTATGTCCAATCATGAGAAAACCAGCCTGCTTCAACCGATCAACAAAGTGCGAATCCGAATTTGCTTTTACATCCTTTAACAGCAACGCTCCTGCTGTCAGCGGTTCATTTTTAATCCCTTGCGATATATTTTTTAGCACAAACGGAACGCCCGCAAATGGCTGATACTCATGTAACTCCTTGATGTCTTTTAAAACTTGATCTTGTCTCGTCCGTATCACAGCGTTTAGTTCTGGATTGACCTCATTCAATCTATCAAATGCCGCCTGCATAAGCTCCTCAGGCGTTACCTGCTTATTCCGCACAAGTGCTGCTAAGCCAGTCGCATCATACGTCATATACTCTTTTACGTTCATCAGCATGTCCTTCTTTCTCTTATCATGATGTCTCTATTGTCTACTAGAATTCTATGAATTTCAATTTCAGGTTACTTGTAAAAATAACTTTCTGAACAAGACGACAATTCTACTATCCCATCCATCTGCTTTCTCCGATATAATAGAGAAAAAAAGACCGAGGTCATCGGATGAGGGGAGCCACGCATTGAAAAAGAAATTACTTATCGTCATTGCGTTTCTTCTTGCGTTGACAACTGCTTTGCCTTTCCATTCGCAGGCAGCTGCACCGCCAAAAGAAACAGATGTCATCATCGTCTATAAAAATCAAAAAGGAAAACAAACAGCTATTGAGGAAAGTGAGAAAGTGAACGCACAGTACATACATCTTCCCGCTGTCGCTGTGACAGCAGATGAACAAGCGGTCACCTCACTCAAAAAAGACCCAAACATCGCTTACGTCTCAAAAAACGTAAAGGTCAAACTCGCGGCTTCAACTGTGAAGAAAACAGCCGCTGCAACTAATCAGGATGTATTGGTACAAAAATCTTACAATCTACAAAAACTAAATATAAAGCAAGCAATAAAAGAAGGCGTGACTGGTAAAAATGTAAAAGTAGCCGTATTAGATACTGGTATTTTCCCACACGAGGATTTAAAGGTATCCGGCGGTAAATCATTCGTGAACTACACATCCTCTTATAAAGATGATGAAGGACATGGCACACATGTCGCCGGCACGATTGGTGCGCTTAATAACGATTATGGAACAGTTGGCGTCGCTTCTGGTGTGAAGCTGTATGCTGTGAAAGTGTTAGATAAAAAGGGAGAAGGCGACCTATATAGTCTGCTTCGAGGCATCGATTGGGCGATTAGCAATAAGATGGACATTATTAATTTAAGTTTAGGCTTTGAAGACAATATCCCAATCTTGCGTTCAGCAGTGGATGAAGCATATAAAAAAGGACTGCTCGTGGTTGCTGCAAGCGGAAATGATGGGAAAAAGAATCATATTAGCTACCCAGCCGCCTACAATAGCGTCATTGCCGTTTCTGCAACGACTGACAAAGACAAACTTTCGTCTATCTCGAATACAGGGAAAGGGATTGAATTTTCTGCTCCTGGCGAGAACGTCATCAGTACCTATTTGAAAAATGAGTATTGGTATGCAACGGGTACATCACAAGCTGCACCGCATGTCACAGGAATGCTGGCACTGTTAAAGCAGCTTCATCCGAAGAAAACAAATGCACAGCTTCGCACTTTATTGCGCAGCTATACTGTGGATCTTGGTGCAAAAGGGAAGGATCCACAATTCGGCTATGGCCGTGTGCAATATGTGCCGCAATCCACCTTTTTAAAGGCTGCGGCCAGTGCTATCAAAACAGCCGAAACATCTAAAAAGCAGGCAGATGTCAATCAAGCCAAAACGAGAATTGGCCGGCTCACTGCAAGCAAGCAAAAAACAGCACTCACAGAACGGGTGAAGAAAGTCCAAGCAGCCATTGATATCCGCTCGGCACGTGCAAAGGTCAAAACAGCCGAAAAGAACAAAACACAGGGCGCTATTAAAAGTGCTCAAACGGCCATCAAAAAACTAAACAAAGGCAAAGAAAAAACAAGCCTGCAAAACCGGCTCGACAAAGTCAAAAAACAAGTCGCTTATCAAAAGAAAGTGACAGACGCTAAACAAAAGGTCAAAAAAGCGGAAGCCAAACGAACAAAGAAAACAAAAGCAGTAGCTCAAAGCGCTGTCAAACAGCTAAAAGCCTCCAAAACAAAAACCAATTTACAAAAACGTTTAAACCGTATTAAGGTTTAACAGAAAAAACGATTCCTTTCAGCGAGGAATCGTTTTTTTCTATCTCAACATCGGCTCAAACAAGCTGTGATGATATTTCCCTTCGGCATCTGCCCTCACTTGATCCAGTATGCTTTCTAACGAAGCCATCACACCCTCTAATGCTCGGCGCACCGAACCTTGTTCAAAATCCGCTAAACTCTCTGGCAACTCATCTTCATCCAATACAAAGAAATCACCATTTGGAAGAACGAGAAGATCAACAATGAGGTCTTCAAACATGACCAGCTGCCCGTTGAACTGTGTATCTCCCACAATATTAAAATAAGATCCTAGTTCCTTTCCTTGATCATCTCTCCAGAAATATATGTTATAAGGACGATCCTTCCAATAATAAGCGGTCGTATAGCTCCCTTTTGGAATGGTTAGAGCACCCTCACCTGCCCTCATCGTAAACGGTTCTTCAATCTTGTGAAACAGCACAGCCTGCTGTCCCTGTGCGTCTAACAGCTGACAGATATGTTCCACAACTTTCTGATCGTATTTGATTTTTCTCTCGATGACTTCATCCCAACGATCCGCATGCAGCGAAAATAACATGTCACAACTCCCTCTAAACATCTCGTTTCTTTCCAGTATACACCGGTTTTTTTTGAAGAAATAAAGGATTGCCTCATTTACTTATGGAAGACCTATGATGAGGTGAAATAAATGAACGGAATCACGATTCTTGAAAACTTTACACAGCTTGGACAAATCATCCTCATGATTTGCGGCTATGTCCTTTATTGGCAGCTGGTGAAAACGAAGAGAGAACGAAAGCTGTCTCCTTATGAGCGCATGTTAAAATTCTTTGTCATGTTCGGTTTCATCTCGTGGGGGGTATCATATTGGGCGCTGGTACTGTGGGCGTAAATTGAAAAAAGGAAGAGCTGTCCATGGAGGTAAGCTCTTCCTTTTGCTGCACGTTATATTATGAACCTGCCGGCTGTTCTTTCTTGATCACATATTGATAGCTCTTGACATGCGTCCCATTTTGGTTCACAAATTCTTTATCAAGCGCACGCTCAAAGCCCATTCTTTCATATAGGCGAATGGCGGCCTGCATTTTATCAGATGTATGAAGATACAGAACATTTTCGCCCCATGATTGCGTCAGTTCAATACTTTTACGCAGCAATGACTCTGCAATGCCTTTTCCCCTCACATCGGGATCTACTCCTAAAAACCGGACGATGGCTGATGTAATGCCCATTTCGGGTTTGTCATATGCTTGCTCTGATGAACGGAACATTTGGAGCGTCCCCACGACCTTGCCGTCAAGTTCCGCCACAAGCATAAGCTCCATGTTCGGATTATCTACAGCTGCTGCAAGCGCGGCAGAATAATTTTGCCAGCCTTCCTCTGTAAATTGAGGCTCATACTGTGCATAGGATTTGATCAGCACGTGCGTGATGGCCTCATGATCTTCTTTGACTGCTTGACGAATGATTAGCTCTTGCTGCTTCATGTCAGCACCTCCTGCTCTCTATTAGTGGGTATACATATCATGCAATCACTGCATGCAATAGCCTTTACTCTTTTCTCTACTCATTCAATGTAAAGAGTCTCATGCGAAAGATCAATCATTTTGCACGGAATCATCTTTGAAAATTTTTCATTGAAAAGGAACGCTTGATTCATTATGCTGTGTTGAGGAAGTATACGAGGAGTGTTGTCATCATATGAGTTCTTTATCTTATCCCCAAGAATCGAAAAAAAATCGATTTCTCCTTGCCGCATTGCTCGGATCTTTAACAGCTCTTGCTCCGCTGGCAATGGATATGTATTTACCTGCTTTGCCTCATATTGCTCGTGATTTTGAGGCAAGCACGGCGTTGTCCCAATTAAGTCTGATGGCTTGTCTCATTGGACTGGCGCTCGGCCAGCTGATTGCAGGTCCGATCAGCGATACGATTGGCAGAAGAAAACCGCTGATGATTGGCTTGACCATCTTTATTGCGGCATCACTTCTTTGTACAGTGGTCACATCGATTTGGACGTTCATTCTTCTTAGATTGATTCAAGGACTTGCTGGTTCAGCAGGCATTGTCATTGCACGAGCCATTGTCCGAGATCATTATGAAGGATCAGAAATGACGAAATTTTTTGCACTGCTGATGTTAGTCAACGGGGTTGCACCGGCAGCAGCACCTATTGCAGGCGGACAGATTTTACGATTCACAACATGGCAGGGTGTATTTGTACTACTAGGAATCCTCGGGGCATTGATGCTGCTGAGATCGATTTTTTCACTGCAAGAAAGCTTACCCGCGGAGCGTAGACAGACCGGGGGCTTTCAACAGATTGCAGGTGCAATGAAAATTTTAGCCAGTGATCGTCTCTTTGTTGGGTATGCCCTTTCGCAAGGTCTTGTATTTGCAGCGATGTTTGCCTATATTTCTGGTTCACCGTTTGTGCTTCAAGATATTTTCAACCTTTCTCCACAAGGATTTAGTGCGGCCTTTGCGATAAATAGTCTTGGAATCATCACGGCTGGACAAGTATTTGCTCGAGTCGCTGCGAAAATCGGTGAAGAGAAAGTCCTTCGCATTGGATTGCTGACAGCTGCATTAGGCGGAGTCACTTTATTTTTCATGATCTCGATTGATGCAGGATTGTACGGTATTCTGATTCCGCTGTTTTTTGTTGTCTCAAGTGTTGGAATTGTCGGCACCTCTGCGCCGTCTCTTGCGATGCAGCAGCACGGAGCGCATGCAGGAAGTGCAGCTGCACTGATCGGTGTTGCGCAAATGCTGCTAGGCGCTTGCATGACACCTCTTGTCGGACTTGCCGGAAGCCAAACAGCCTTTCCAATGGGTCTGATCATTATGCTTTGTGATCTAGGCGCACTTTGCTGCTATTTCTTCTTTGTGGCCCGAGCGAAAAAAAGACCCGCATAAGCGGGTTTTTCATTTATTATGGCTTGCTCCAATTGATGGTGCGGAACACGTTGCTCTGGTCATTGTTGTGATATGCATCTAAATCAAAGCCTGATATTCCAAAACCAATTGCCATGACAATTCCTCCGGCAACGGTGAAGATGATCCCCCATTTGATACATTGCTTTTTTAAATCATTCACGTTCATACTCTCACGACCTTCTTTTTAAACATTCCTATGAATGCCTTAGTGGTTTGAATAGTCATTTGCACAAATAGCTTAGTCAAATACGCCGTGGCTATGCCGCTTAATAATCCGATACCTAATAGAAGAATACCAACGCCAATCTGCGTCACCACCACATGCAAACCGTCCTGAAAAATAAATGGAGAACCTATGATGCTCCAAAAACCGCCGAGCAGACCAACCAGCGTCACTGTTCCTGTCACGAGCGGAATGCACCAAATCACCATATATACAGAAAGAATCAGCAGGAAGACTGTTGCTAGAATACTGCCCCATAACGGAAAGCCTAAAATGAGAATGGAGAGTCTTGTGGCTTTTTCTCCAAACGTCGGCACCTGAACGGTTTTTATTCCTTGTTCCTTCAAAATCCCTTCAGCGATCATAGCAGGCTGACCGACTTGATGAACCGCTTCCTGTTCACTGTAGCCATCTTCCTGATAATCCTCAATCATTTCATCGTAGTATTCGATAAACCGATCACTGTCTTTTTCGCCTAGAAGATGCAGATGCTTCTTTAGGCTGCTCAAAAATTCTTTTTTATTCATTGCCCTGTCCTCCAGAAATAAAGTCGTAAATCGCCATCACCTGATCCCATTCCTCTAAAAACTGCGCCATATGCTCCCGCCCGCTTTCTGTCATGCGGTAGTATTTTCTTAATCGACTGTTATGTTCCTGGGAATAGGTCTCCACATAATTGTTTTGCTCTAAACGCTTTAAAATTGGATATAATGTCGATTCTGAAATCTCAATACAATGGGACATATCTTTAATGATTTGATAACCATAGGAATCGCCTTTCTTTAATACCGCCAGTACACAAAATTCCAGTAACCCTTTTTTTAATTGTGCATTCATGTTTACAACTCCTAACTCTTTATACTATACATTACATAGTATTGTGTGACAAGAGGTATAGAGAATAAAAAAAGACCCATTTTAGGGTCTTTTAGCTCTTTGTCTTCTTTTCATTTTTATATATTCACAAATCCTTCTCCGAACACATCGCGTACGTCATGGACAACCACGAATGCGTCTCGATCAATTTTCTTAATAATTTTCTTGAGACGCATGAGCTCTTGCTTTTGAATGACTGCGTAAAGAATTTCCTTCGATTCCTTTGAATAATGACCGCGTCCGTTTAAAATCGTGACGCCTCGATCTAAGGTGTGATTGATTTCTTCGGCAATATCATCTTTGCACGAAGAAATAATCGTCACTGCTTTTTTCGTGTTAAGTCCTTCTATCACGAAGTCCATCACCTTTGTCCCCACGTACAGCATCACAATGGTAAACATTAATTTTTCCGCACCAATAATAAAGTAGGAAGCAAATACAACGATCAAATCAAAGAACAAGATGGCATAGCTCACGTTCCAGTCTAAATACTTGTTGGCAATTCTTCCGAGAATGGCAGAACCCGCCGTTGTTCCACCGGCTCTGAGCACAAGACCAATCCCAATTCCGATGATGATTCCTGCGAAAATTGCTCCAATAATCATTTCATGTACATTCACGACCCATGTTGTGGTCAGATGTAAAAATAGGGAGTTACTTGCGACGGCAACCACGGTGTAAATTGTGGTTTTCTTGTCTAAGTACTTATACCCGACAAGCAGTAAGATGGCATTGAACACGAGGTTCGTCAGCCACGGTGCTATTTCAAACAAATAATAAAAAATGATGGACAGCCCCGTTACGCCGCCTTCACCAAATTCAAGCGGAATGACAAACATATTCACTGCTGCGGCAAATAAAAAAGAACCAACCAGAATCATCGCTATATCTTTTACACATTTTTTCAATTTCTTCTTTCCTCCTTTTTTAAGCATATAAAAAACCCTCTTTCTGCACGAAAGAAGACAGTCGTTGGACAACATAAAAATCAAAAGACGGCGCCTTTTGATGAAGCTTTCTGAAATCAATCTTTCCATAATATATATCTCTTTTTAGAGGCTGTCAATGACTTGGTTTTCTATTATTTTGACTGCATTTTTATGCATCAAAACCCGCATGTTTTCAGGGTTTTCGCGCCCTAATATGCTTTTTCCTCTCCTTGACAAAAACGCTTTAGTCATTTAAACTACTGCCTCATATCATACCCATCAAATCCGATCTAAAAAGGAGGCTGTTTGATTCCGATGAATCCTATTCAAAGTCGTTTACAGGCTCACGCACCTTTGATTTTAGACGGTGCATTAGCAACAGAGCTTGAACGAAAGGGCTGTAACTTAAACGATCGTTTATGGTCAGCCAAAATACTCATTGAACAGCCACAATTGATTCAGCAAGTACACTTGGACTACTTCCTAGCAGGTGCTGACTGCGCAACAACCGCCAGCTACCAAACAACGATTGAAGGCTTTGCTGAAAAAGGCTATACAAAAGAAGAAGCGATTGACCTCATGAAACGCTCTGTCTCTTTAGCGAAAGAAGCACGCGATCTTTTTTGGCAGGATGAAGCGCGTCGTGAAGGGCGGACAAAACCATTTGTCGCTGGATCTGTGGGGCCATTCGGGGCTTATTTGTCTGACGGTTCTGAATATAAGGGAAATTACGGACTTACTGAGCAGGCTCTCATTGATTTTCACAGACCAAGAATTCAGGCATTAGTAGAAGCGGGTGCAGATATTCTTGCTTGCGAAACGATTCCTTGTCTGATTGAAGCAACTGCCATTGCAAAGCTGCTGCAGGATGAATTCAGCGGGGTATCAGCTTGGATTACATTCAGCGCAAAGGATGGCCTGCACATTAGTGAAGGTGATTTCATACGAGAATGTGTACAGGCACTTGAGCCTTATGAACAAATCGCTGCTGTCGGCGTGAACTGCACGCCGCCGCAATTTATCACTTCTCTCATTCAAGAGATGAAAAAAGGAACGAGCAAACCGATTGTGGTGTATCCAAACTCAGGTGAAGTATATGATCCTGAAGAAAAGGTATGGAGCGGAGATACGTCACATCTTACTTTTGGCGAATGTGCGTATCAATGGTACAAAGACGGCGCTCATATCATCGGCGGCTGCTGCCGGACGACCCCAGAAGATATTAATGACATCTTAAAACGAACCACATCATAGCATCATGAATCATCACACATACTTCTAAGCAAAAGGGCGGGAAGACATGGAACAAGCAAAAGATCAGTCACAACAATACCAACGAAAAATGACGAGCCGGCACCTGTTCATGCTTTCTCTAGGCGGCGTCATTGGAACAGGGCTCTTTTTAAGCTCTGGCTATACCATCAATCAGGCCGGACCTGCGGGAACCATTCTTGCCTATCTTGTGGGGGCATTAATTGTCTACCTCGTGATGCTTTGTTTAGGTGAGCTGTCTGTCGCAATGCCGGTCACAGGGGCTTTTCATACGTATGCAACAAAATACATTGGACCTGGTACAGGCTATACGGTCGCTTGGCTATACTGGCTGACGTGGACAGTGGCACTCGGTTCGGAATTTACAGCGGCAGGACTATTAATGCAGCGCTGGTTTCCAGACACTTCGGTTTGGATGTGGAGTGGTGTTTTTGCTCTTCTCATCTTTTTACTGAACGCATTTACAGTCAAGTTTTTTGCAGAATCAGAGTTTTGGTTTTCCAGTATTAAAGTAATGGCTATTATTCTCTTTATTATTCTTGGCGGAGCTGCAATGTTTGGTTTGATTCCATTAAAGGGCGGTGAGGCCGCTCCGTTCTTTTCTAATTTCACTGGTGAAGGCGGACTTTTACCAAACGGTTTTTTACCGATTTTAATGACGATGCTTGCGGTCAATTTTGCTTTTTCAGGTACGGAGTTGATTGGGATTGCTGCGGGTGAAAGCGTCAATCCTGACGAGACCATTCCAAGAGCAATTCGCACAACCGTCCTGCGTCTCGTCCTGTTTTTCGTTGGAACGATCGTTGTTTTAGCTGGCTTGATTCCAGTAGAAGAAGCCGGGGTGATCAAAAGCCCATTTGTCGTGGTATTTGATCGTATCGGGATTCCTTATGCCGCAGATTTCATGAATTTTGTCATCCTGACCGCGATCTTATCTGCCGCAAACTCAGGATTATACGCATCATCTCGTATGCTTTGGTCACTTTCTGAGGAACGAACACTTCCTAAAAAACTAGCGAAGCTGACGTCAAAAGGAATTCCTTTGAATGCACTCATTTTAAGTATGATCGGTGGTATTCTTTCTTTGCTATCGAGTGTGATCGCACCAGAAACGGTATACCTTGTCCTTGTGTCAATCTCTGGACTGGCCGTTGTGGTCGTATGGATGGGGATTGCTGCCTCACAGTTTATGTTTCGGAAAAGATTTTTACAGGAAGGCGGACAGCTTCATGATTTATCCTTTCGAACACCGCTCTATCCAGTAGTTCCGATTGCAGCCTTCCTTCTATGTCTTGCATCTGTCATCGGCATTGCCTTTGATCCAAATCAGCGGATTGCCCTCATCTGCGGCATTCCTTTCATTGCGCTCTGCTATGCTGCCTATTACGTGACAGCTTGGATTCAGAAAAAACGAGAAAAACATGGTGTATAACGCCAGGTTTTTTCTATGAAAATAGTCTGACAAAAAAGGATATCACTAGTAAAAGAAGCACACTTTGGTATATGATAGGAATCTATGATTTTCAGGATGAACCAAGGGAGTTGTCGTGAATATGGAAATGACCATTACAAGAGCATTAAGTGAACTGAAAATGTTAGATAAGAGAATCAACCGAACTGTTGATGAAGCCGTACTTGGTGGATTGATGATCGGGAAACATATACAGCATGGATTTCAGAATCAAGAAGAAGTTGAAAAAAAGGCGAAGGCTGATGACCAATCGATTCAAGCTTTAATCAAACGCCGAAATGCCATCAAATCGGCCATCGTTGTATCGAATGCGACCACAATGATTGATGTGGCGGGTGTCCGTATGACGGTGGCAGAAGCGATTGAACGTAAGACGTCGATAGACTACGATATTCGTTATTTACGGAAAATGAAACAGGTGTACAAAGAGCTGGTCGACAAAGCTGAACAAACGAATGAAGATGTGAAAAAGAGACTTGATCAGCATTTAGAGACCTTGTTTGGAAAAGATGGAAAGACACAAGCGGCTGCTAACCAAGAGATTGTGAAGTCTTTTCTAGCTGAAAATGAGGCGGTGATCATCGATCCGCTTCGCCTTCGAGTGAAAATTGAACAGCTTTCGAAAGAAATTGAAGATTTTCAAATGGAAGTTGATTTTTCCTTATCTGAAAGCAATACACTGACGAAAATACAGATTGATTAATTGATTTTGTTAGTGAGCCGAAAATCGATAGAACTAAACACCTCCGAGGGAAAGGTCATTCCCTCCTCATCTGATGATCATCTTAGGATGATCCTTGATAAAAGCTCAAAGCTGAACGTTCAAGGATCAAAGTTCAAGTGTGAAATTTCTTATCCATCAAAGCTCAAGATTAAAAGTTAAACGCTCGATCGAATCTGGGAATAACGGCTGATGAGTGTTTGTTTATCGACTCTTTCGGTTGCCGCCCAGCAGGTTTGCTAACAAAAAGAAAAGGATGTCACATGATGACATCCTTTTTCTATGAAAACAACATGGCTTTCGCCAAGCAGCCTCTTCCAGTAGATTAGTTACGTAGTGTATACGCCAAATGGTACACACTTGTGACATTTGAAGATAGCTTGATGTCGTTTGAAGTGAACGTGATTGGAACGATATCGTAATAATGTTTAGACCAGCCTGCATTATAAAAAGTACGATAGCCTGCACCTGCAGGAACTTGAAATGTTAGTGAAAATCGTCCGTTCTCGTCTGTTGTGCCTGTCGCTCTCTCAGCATATGGTTTGATCGCTGCTTCAAAATAAAGCTGAATTGGCGAATTAGGCATCGCTTTTCCACTTGTATCCACTAATGATCCTTTAAACGTAGCTGAATAATACGAACCTACTCGATATTTACTGCCAGACCCGTAATCGACTATACCTCCGTCTTTTGCTGTGACACTCGTTACTTCTACAGATGCTGGTACTGCTCCAGTTTCCTCTGCATGTGCAAAGGCTGGGAATACGAGAAGCAATGATAGAAAGAAAGCAAACAACATTTTTTTCATCGATATATCCTCCTTTTTTTCCTACAATATTACCATCGGCATAAATTGGTATTTTTCCAGTAAAAAACAAAAAACTCCCCTTTTTTTAGAAAGGGAAGTTTCAGATTGGTGACATCCTTTTTTCTATGAGATTAGTAACGTGATGTATACGCCAAATGGTATACACTTGTGACATTTGAAGATAGTTTGATGTCGTTTGACGTGAACGTCACTGGAACGATATCGTAGTAATGTGTTGACCAGCCTGCATTATTGTATGATTGGTAGCCTGCACCTGCAGGAACTTGAAACGTCAGTGAAAATTGCCCATACTCGTCTGTTGTGCCTGTCGCTGTTTGAGCATATGATTTGATCGCTGCTTCAAAATAAAGCTTGATCGGCTGATTAGGCATGAGATTTCCGCTTGCATCTTTTAGTGTTCCTTTAAACGTAGCTGGATAATAAGAACCCACGCGATATTTACTGCCATAGCCGTAATTCACTATTCCACTATCGGCTGCTGTGACACTTGTTACTTGTACAGATGCTGGTACTGCACCTGTTTCTTCAGCATGTGCAAAGCTTGGGAATACGAGAAGCAATGATAGAAAGAAAGCAAACATGATTTTTTTCATCGATATATCCTCCTTTTTTTTCCTACTATATTACTATCGACAGGAATTGGTATTTTTCCAGTTAAAAACAAAAAACCTCCCCTTTATTAGAAAGGGAGGTCTTTTTTTATTTTTTCACAACCACTTTTACCGCTTTGCTTTCTCTTTTTCTCACATCTGAAGCGGTCACATACAAAACCGTTTTGGCTTTCTGAGGTTTTATTTGGGCAGTAAATGCACCCTTGCTATTGGTCTTGACTGTTTTGATGACTTTCTTTGATTTGTTTTTCACTTTAATGGTCAAGCCTGCACCCGCAGTCCCTTTGACCGCTTTACTTTTGACGGTTACTTTGCTCACTTTCGGCTTAGCTGGTGCTTTGCCTTTTTTCACAACGGTTTTGAGCGTCGTAGCGGCCTTTCCTTTTGAAATTTTAATGTGAAGGACCTTGTTTTTGTTCTGATGCTTAATCTTCACACTAAAGGTTCCTTTTTTGCCTGCTGTGCCTTTTCCAAGCAGGGTTTTGCCTCTATACACAGAAATTGCAGCGCCGGCTTTTGCTTTACCTGTCACCTTTTGGTGCTGATCCTCCACTTTGCTCACAGATGCATTCAGTTCAACAGCGCTTAATGCAGCAAATGCATTCAATCTCCCATGTCCTGTCATCCAATCGATACCCGGGATTTTCGGATCGACAATTGGCTCCTCATTTTCATCATAGAAAACGTCGTCTTTTCCATCAACAGATTTAAATGAGATGTCATCTGATGTACTTTGTAAAAGATTTCTCACTTGATTTGGCTTCAAGGATGGATTTTTAGAAAGCAGTAATCCTGCTGCTGCTGCCACATATGGTGTCGCCATTGATGTCCCGCTAAGGTATGAGACATTCCCATCAGGCATTAAGCTCGGAATATCCGACCCTGGTGCTGACATGCTCAGTCCTTTGCCATAGCTTGAGAACTCAGCGGCAATATCCATACGGTTGCTTGCGCCAACCGCCATTGCGTATTTTGATGTCGCAGGGTAGCCCATTTCTGGTACGCCATCATTTCCACTCGCCACGACGACTAGTACATTTCTTTGAGCAGCGTAATTCATTGCATATTCAATCACTCTGCTGTAATAGCCGCCAAGGCTCATGTTAATGACCTTTGCGCCTTTGTCTACTGCATGCTTGATTCCAAGTGCAATATGCTCTGTATCTCCAAATCCATAGGCATCCAGCACCTTCACTGGAATGATGCCCGCATGTTGGTTGAGACCTGCCATTGAGTAATGATTATCGGATTTTGCGGCAATGATGCCTGCCACATGCGTACCGTGTCCATTGTCATCAATCGCATCTTTGTTTCGTCCAATGAGATTCGCACCTAAGTCTGTACGAACAGTCCCGCTTAAATCTGTCAAACGGCTGTCTACACCTGTATCCACAACAGCAATTAATGTTTGCTTCATTTTGCTTGTGCCAATCAGTGTATTCATTTGTTCAAATTTGACGTCCGCGCCTTTTTTTCCGCTGTTTTGCGCACTGTTTTTTAGCGGCCACTGATAACCATACTGCGCGTCGTGGCTTAGCGCACGATAGGTTTGAACAGGCTCTGCAAATTCAACATTCGGCATGCTGGAGAGCTTTCTTGCCGTGCTTTTGATGACCGCTTTGCCTGCTTTTAGTGTCTTTCCAGCTGATTCTTGCCCTGCTGGCACATCATAGACATACATTCCTTTGAATAAAGGACTGACTGACTGTGATGTCACACGGTTTTCTTGGATGCCGTAGCTTTTCATCTTCTTTTTCGCAGATTGAAGCGTTTGACCATCCTTTAATTTAAAAATGATCTTATTCGTTTTAACCTTCTCTTCTTTTACAAGCTTTTGTTTCTCTAATACATAACCGGCTGATTTTCCTTCAAGCTGATTGATGCCAATTTTTTGACTGACGGCTTCTAATTCCTTTTTTAAATAAGCCGGACTTGCATCTTTGAGCATATCAAAAAGGGACCTAATCGCCTGTTGTTCTTTTTCTGTTACGATATGACCACTAAATGCACCATTTTTCTCTACGTCACTTAGCAGTGTTTTTAATGTGAGCAGATGGTTGTATACCTTTTGCTGCTCTTTTTGATGTTTAATGAGCTTCGATTTGAGAAACGGCTTTGTCTTTTGGAGCAGACGCGAAAGCTTCCGACCTTCTGCCGTTTCATTGAATCGTTTATCTTCGATTGTACGAATCGATTGAAGAATTTCACGCCCGTACTTTTTCTCTATAATGATGATTTCAGGCTCATCGTCTTCAGGGAAAACGGGTTCAGAAGGCGGGAGGTTAGCTCCTTTATATCCAATTGTGAATACCGCATCCTCTTCCTCATCACGGCTGTCTTCCTCCGACCCTAAATAGAGCACTTTGACATAATAGGGACCTGACCATGCATGCGGGAAGTTGATCTCTGTTTCTCCGCTAGATGTGTCCACGCGATATCTTGAATATGTGTCATCCTTCATCGCTCTGTCCTTACTTGGATAGACTGATACGGACAGCACTTGTTTACTTTTTACAGAAATTTGCATATGTGTATGTTTTGCCACCTCTTGTGCAGATGGCGTGATTTGATACCACGACTCTTCCTTTTCATTCTGTAATGTACCTGAGATGACTTCTCCATTTTTTAACCCAATGGCTTCATTGACACTTGTTCCATGACTGGCAGCTGCTGCCTCGTATTCAGGTAATGCTGCCATACATAGAATGATGGCCATGAGTACGGCCACACAGGATTTGACCTGCTTTTTGAACATGAAAAGACCCCCTTATCTTTTATGATACCTTGGAAGAATATCACAGAAAGACATTTAGTAGAATCTGTTTATGACATAATTAAACTCGTTTTAAGCTAGGATTTGAGATATTCAGTCAGCAAGACAGATAGCTTCATAAACTTTTTGCCATTTCAAACGGAAAATGATGCTATTTAACCATGACGAAAAGTACATTACAATCAACTTGTAAGCGCTTAACAAACGAGAGAGAAGGGATCAGCTTGTTCCAAAAAGATCATGTTTTCACACAAGTAAACGGACGATCAAAGAATGAGATTTTACAATACATTTCCGAGAAAGCTGAAGACCTTCAGATTACAAACGATCAGGCGGGGCTATTAGCAGATTTGTTGACACGCGAAGACGAAGTCTCAACAGGACTTCAGCAAGGCTTCGCCATTCCACATACAAAAAGCTCCGCTGTACAAACGGCTTCACTTCTTTTTTTAGAACTTGAACAACCCATTGAATGGGGAAGCTTCGACGATTTGCCAACAAGCTATTTATTTACACTGCTCGTTCCACTAGAGGAAGCAAATATCACACACCTGAAATTACTGTCAGGTATTGCGACCAGCCTAATGGAACCTGCTTTTATCGAAAAGATTCAACCAGGTCAAACAGCTGATTACTATTACGAAGTCATTGAACAACAATTGAAAGAGGGGATTACACAATGAAAATTGTCGGTGTCACTTCATGTCCAGCAGGGTTAGCTCACACACCAATGGCAGCCAAAGCGTTAGAAAATGCAGGTAAACAGCTCGGACACGAGATCAAAATCGAACAGCAAGGGATTATGGGACAGGTGAACGGCATTACAGCAGAGGAAGCACAGCAGGCAGACCTCTGCATCTTTGCCTCAAATCAGCATATTAACGATGCGGAACGCTTCTCAGGCATTCCCACTGTACGTGTCGAAATCGGACGAGCCTTAAAAAATGCCGAACAAATCATCACCAAAGCTGTAGCACTTGTAGAAAAGAAAAAGTCTGAATCTCAATAAACATGAGCAATGCCATATAGAAAGGAGCAAAGAAAATGAAAGCAAAATTAAAAGTCATTGAAGGCCATCTCATGACCGGTATTTCTTATATTCTTCCTGTAATCATCGGCGCCTCACTTATCGTTGGTTTAGCAAAACTGGTCGGATTAGGGTTTGGTGTTTCAGATTTAAACACCTATAAAGATGCTGGCGGCATACTGCACGGTGCTTATTTAATGGAGCAGGTTGGCTGGACAGGTATTGGCTTAATGAACGTCCTGCTCGCTGGATTTATCGCCTATTCGATTGCGGATAAATCAGGTCTTGCAGCCGGCTTTATCGGCGGTGCTCTCGCCAGCTCAACCAATGCCGGATTTATTGGTGCCGTCATCGCAGGCTTCTTCGCAGGATATGTTGCTCTTTTTGTAAAACGAAAAATTCAAATTCAAGGCTCTGCAGCCGGGCTCGTCCCTCTGCTCATCCTGCCGCTCATTACCGTTGGCTTAACAGGGCTTCTTATGTCAGTTCTGCTGGGCGGACCATTAGGCGCTTTGAACACGGCATTAATTGAATGGATCAAAGGCATGGTCGCTGATGGAACAAGCACTCTCGCACTCGCTCTGATTTTAGGTGCGATGATTGGCTTCGATCTTGGCGGACCGGTGAATAAATCCGCTTGGATGGCTGGTAACGCACTCTTCCTATCAGGTGTCTATCTCCCTGCCATTCTCGTCAATATTGCCATTGTCATTCCGCCGCTTGGATACGGGCTTGCGACATTGATTCGAAAACGCAACTTCTCCCCAACCTTTAGAGAAGCCGGACGAGGCGGACTTGTCATGGGTATTATCGGTATTACGGAAGGGGCAATCCCTTTTACTCTCGTCAATCCTTTAAAATTGATTCCGCTCAATGTTGTCGCATGTGCTGTAGGAAGCGGTGTCGCTGCATTATTAGGAGTTCATGACATCATGCCGCCAATTGGCGGGCTATACGGCTTCTTCTCAGTCGGAAACTGGTGGGCTTATTTAATCGGAGCCCTTACTGGCGCACTCGTCATCGGTATTGGCGCCAACCTGCTTGTGAATTTCTCTGAGAAAAAAGAGCCAAAAACGCCGGAACATGATCAAAAGCAGAAAGAAGAAGACGATTTTGACCTTGTGCTAGAAGGATAATTTGAACGAAGAAAGGTGTCGTTGATCAATGACTGTCAATGTACATGTGATTCCACATACTCACTGGGACCGGGAATGGTATTTCACCACCTCCCGCTCCCGTATCTACTTAATGAAAAGCGTAATGGACATCTTAGATACCCTTGAAACAGATGAAAGATTCCATTACTTCATGCTCGATGCCCAGGCATCCTTATTAGATGATTATTTGAAATGGCGTCCAGAGGATGAGAATCGAATCAAGAAGCTTGTCACAGCGAAACGTCTCATCATTGGCCCATGGTATACCCAAACCGACCAGCTCGTCATTTCAGGTGAATCGATTGTGCGGAACCTGCAATATGGAATTGAACGCTGTCAGCAGTTCGGCCACGTGATGAAAGTCGGCTATGTCCCTGATTCCTTCGGTCAATCCGCACAAATGCCTCAAATTTATCGTGGATTCGGCATTGTCGATACGGCATTTTGGCGCGGCGTTTCTGACCATATGACGAATCATACTGAATTCAATTGGCGCGGCGCTGACGGCAGTGAAGTATTTGCTGTGAATCTGCCATTTGGCTACTACTACGGTGGAAATATCCCTGAGAAGGATGAGGACTTACAAGCCTTTTTAACTGAAAAAATTGGTGCGCTGCAAGCAAAGGCAACCACAAAGAATGTCTATTTCCCGAACGGTTTTGACCAAGCACCGATTCGCAAAAACCTTCCTGACTTATTAGAAAAAGCCAATGAACTTGACGAGCATCACTATCAAATCAGCAGTTTAGAAGATTATATTGCAGCAGTGAAAAAAGAGCGGACATCTTTCGAGACATTACACGGAGAGCTCATTCATGCGAAGCATATGCGGATTCATAAATCGATCTTTTCAACACGAGCGGATTTAAAAATCTTAAACAATCAAATTGAAAACTATCTCGTGAATGTGATGGAGCCCATCCTAACGATCAGCTATTCGCTTGGACATGACTATCCGCATGATACGGTTCGTGATATTTGGTACCTCATGTTTGAAAATGCAGCGCATGACAGCATTGGCGGCTGTAATAGTGACACGACAAACCAAGATGTCTTCTTCCGCTACAAGCAGGCAAAGGAAATCGCTGAGAATCTTGTGGACTTGCACATGCGTCTCATCACTATTCGACTGCAAACAGAGCAAGAAATCACATTCACGTTGTTCAATACACTGCCTTCAAAACGTTCTGAAGTCATTGCAGTCGAAACCTTTATCACGGAACGTCCATTTACGCTAAAGGATGCAAATGGACGAACGCTTCAGTACACAGTGAAAAGCAAAACCGATGTCACAGATTATGTGCTGGCACAGCAAATTTCTCTTAACCCAAGTAAAGAAGTGTATATGCCAAAGCAAGTATGGAAAGCCGTTCTGCTGATTGAAGCCACCAGTTTACCGTCAGTTGGATATACACAGGTCAGCATGGTCTTCGATGAATCAAGCGAATCTCTATGGGAACAAACTGAAGGACGCGTGATTGAAAATACGTATTACCGCATTGCGGCAAATGACAACGGATCACTGGACATCACAGACAAACAAACGGGCCGGACATTCTCTGAGCAAATGATCTTTGAAGACAACGGAGACGATGGGGATTCTTACAACTATTCACCCCCGCGTGAGGATCTGTATGTGTCATCAAAAGATCTTTCATCAGCGAACATCTCAGTGGCTAAAAGCGACCTGCAGCAAGAGCTGACTATCCAGCTTCAGCTCACTGTCCCCTATGACCTAGAGGAGCGCTCTCAGCAATCGGCTGCGACTTCACTTCCAATCACAGCGAAGGTGACATTAAACAAAGACGATGCTGTCATCCGTTTTCATGTAGATGTGGACAACCATGCGTTAGATCATCGCCTGCGCGTTCTCTTTGATACAGGTATCGCATCAAACGTATCACTGAGCGATCAGCAGTTTGGCACAATCGAACGCCCAACAGAGCTGACGCAAGAGCTTGAATGGTGGAACAATGAACATTGGGAAGAAAAACCGATCACCATTGAACCGATGCAATCCTTTGCTGCACTTCGTGATGAAGCATATGGTGCCGCTCTGTTGACCGACTGCGTGAGAGAATATCAGATCACAGGAGAAGGCTATACAACGATTGCATATACGCTTTTCCGCTGCTTCGGAAAAATGGGGAAAGAAAATCTTCTTTACCGTCCAGGCCGCGCATCTGGTGAAAAAATTGTGGAGACACCTGACGCTCAGCTGCAAGGTGCACTGTCATTCTCATTTGGAATGCACTATAGCAAGGACGCAGTCAGCGAGGGACACTTAGCGCAGCTTGCCAAACGGTATACCACCCCTGTTCAATGCTACGAGCGGGCAGACTTTTTAAACGGTCGTTTAATTTTCTCTTTCCGAGATGAAAAAGAAGACTTACAATCTACTTATAGCCTGCTTGACATCGAGACAGACGGAGCCATTCTAAGCGCTCTAAAGAAAGAAGAGCACGGAACAGGCATTGTCATTCGTCTCTTCAATCCATATTTAACGCGTCAAACAGCCGCTTCAATCAATAGTTCATCTCTACAACACGGAGAAACAGCGAATTTAGGAGAAACACCTGAAGGCCATATACTCAAAGCACAACATGGATCATTACACATTGAACCGCTCACACCTTGTCAGGTACAAACCTACATTGTAAAGAAAAAATGAACATGTAGGGGCGGGATCCAATGGATTCCGCCCCTCTTTAATGGAGGGCATTGATCATGCGAATTGGAGGCATTGAAGCAGGCGGAACGAAATTTGTCTGCGGCTACGGAACAACAGACGGAACGATTGAACACATGACTTCCTTTGCAACAGGGAATCCAGATGAAACATGCCGGCAAGTGATCGATTACTTTACAAAGCATCGTGTCGACGCAATTGGAATTGGGGCATTCGGGCCTGTCGATGTGAAAGAGCAAAGCCCAAGCTACGGGACGATTTTAGATACACCAAAAACAGCCTGGCGCCAATTCCCTTTCCTCTCTACCTTAAAACAAGCCCTCGGGCTCCCGATGAAGCTTGATACCGATGTAAACTGTGCAGCACTCGGAGAAGCCCGTTTTTCAACTGAAGCAGAAAAGCCTGCTTCTCTGGTCTACATCACCGTTGGGACTGGAATAGGCGGCGGTGCCTATATTGAACATCGCCTTATTCACGGATTGCTGCATCCAGAAATGGGTCATATCACCGTTCAGCGGCATCCTCATGACACCTACGGAGGCTGCTGCCCTATACATCATGACTGTTTAGAGGGACTGGCATCTGGACCTGCCATAGAAGGACGATATCATACATTGGCACCAATGCTACCAGAGGATCATCCTGCTTGGTCACTTCATGCTTATTATCTCGGTCAAATGACTGCTAACCTGCTGCTCACCCTTTCACCAGAGCGCATCATTCTAGGTGGCGGTGTGATGAAACAGCCGGCTATGCTGCCGCTTATCCTTGATGAAACAGACAAACGGCTTCACGGCTATTTGCAGCTGCCAAAGCCTTTACATGAAATTATCACAAAACCATCCTTTGATGGATTATCTGGTTTAATGGGCGCCATTGCTCTTGGAACTGATGCCTTACAGGCGCAAGGAGCCGCGCAATGATGATGACGGCAGATCCTCGAACCTATCAGCTGATTCAGCGGCTATTTGAAACAAAGGGGTTCGTAAAGCTGGAGGAGCTCACTGCCTCTTTTCGCTTATCTGACCGCTCTATTCGCAATTTAATCAAGGAGGCAAATGAGTATTTAAAGGAAGCTGGAGCCATGATTAAAACGATTCGAGGAAAGGGTTATACTCTTTTAACGAGTGACCAAGACGCTTTCTTACTTTGGCTTCATCAGCAAAAGCTTCCTGCCCGCTCTCTTGTCCCCATCATGCCAGAAGAGCGTGTACGATTTATGATGAGAAAGCTTTTGCTTCAATCAGATTACTTAAAAATTGACCAGCTGGCTGAAGAACTGTTTATCAGCCGCATGACGGTCAGCAGTGATTTAAAAAAAGGACGAGAGCTGTTAGCCCGTTACGGTATGACCCTTGTATCAAAGCCTGGATTTGGCTTAAAGATTGAAGGGGATGAGCTGCAAAAAAGAACGTGCTATGCAGACTTACTCCTTGAGGAAGAGCCTGCACTCTCTCATATCACCGAGCGGGAGCAACTCCATTTTCCTGATATTTCTCTTGAAACCATTCGATCGATTGTCCTGACGAACCTGCATCAAGAGTCATTGCTCATTAAAGATATTGCCTTAAAAAATTTAGTCATTCACTTAGCCATTGCGATTCAGCAAACACGGAAAAACCAGCGGATATCCGCCAGTACCGCCCGCACACAAAGATCACCAGTTTTGATGAGAATTGCCCAAAAAATCATCCATCAGGTGAGTGACACTTTTTATGTGACCTTATCAGAGGATGAAACAGATTACTTAGTCATGCATCTGCTGGCGAATCAAACGTGGAAAGAAGCCGCCCAGCATCAGACGACAGTAGAAGTTCAGCAGGCGGTTACAGTCTTTCTACAGCACATTGAGAAAACAAGCGGCCATCGTTTTGCTGAGGACAACATCCTGCAGCAAGATTTGATGCTTCATATGAAGCCGCTATTAAATCGAATTCAATATGGCGTATCATTACAAAATCCGCTTTTACATGAAATCAAAGCGTCCTATCCTTACCCGTTTGATTTGGCTGTCAGCGGACTAAATGCCTTACAGCTGGTGCGTACACCAAATGAAGACGAGGCCGCATATGTTGCCTTGCATATCGCTGCTTCATTTGAAAGAAGTCAGCTCGATACCTCGCAAAAAAAGAAAGCCATTATCGTGTGCGGATCTGGACTAGGGACGGCAAGGCTCCTTGAAATTAAATTGAAGTCAGCCTTTCAGCACGAGCTTGACATTGTTGAGCTCTATTCCTATCAGGATTATCTCATGAGCACCTCTTTGCCGTGTGACGTCATCATCACAACCGTTCCACTCACACCAAAGGGGAAACCAGTCATTCAGGTCAGCGCCTTTTTTGAACAACACGATATACAGCGTGTGAATGAAGTTATTCATTTATTAAATGGACACGGGGCACCCTTAAAAGAACTGATGGCGTTTTTTCAAGAGCGGTTGACTTTAATGAATGCTGATCTAAGCAGCAAAGATGAGGTATTAGACACATTATGCAGCCGTTTAGAGGCGCATCAGCTAGTATCGTCTTCTTTTCGGTCCTCGGTGCTTGAGCGGGAGCAAATGTCGTCTACCTATCTTGGCAGCGGTATTGCAATGCCGCACCCGCTCATCACAAATGAAGGCACCTCTTCTGTAGCCATCGCACGCTTAAAACAGCCGATTGACTGGCAGGGAGACCAAGTATCACTTGTCTTTTTATTAGCGATTCATAAGGATGACGCTGCCTGTATGAACCAATTCTTTGAAAAGGCTGTCGATTTACTGGACAATCCAGACCGCATTCACTCCCTCAAGCAAGCCAAAACATTTAATGAGCTGATGGATGCGTTGTTTCAATAAGATCAAAAAAAGGCCGCCCAGTTCATGAGGCGGCCATCGTGTTATTTAGATATACGTATCATCAATCGTATATGACATTTTTTCCTTCTTCACTTAATTTTTTTAAGGAGCTCAGCATATGATTGATTTCTTCATCGGAATGTCTTTCCCATGAGCCTAATTCTGCGACTATTTTCAACGGAGATTTCGATCGATAAGAACGTGTTGGGTTGCCAGGGAATCTTTTGTCAGTCACATTTGGATCATTTTCAAACTCGCCTAACGGTTCTACAATATAAATTCTTTCTTTCGCATCAGACCTAGCTAATTCAGCACCCCATTTGGCCGCGTTTAGTGTTCCGGTGAAATAGATATGGTTCGATTTTTTATCCTGATAATTGGATAAATGCAGCGGTTCAAGCAGATCTCCAATCTTCAACTCCGCTTTTGTACCATGAAAAAATGGCCCAGGATCTAACACCTTTTGCTTGTCATTCATACAGCCACACCCCTTATCGTTTTTGACTTGCGTATAACAGTATACGGCTAGTTATCGGCAAGAAACAGTCTATAAATTTCAATAAATTCGGGGTATAATGATAGTAGAGAGTTAGATGTTATTTGTAAACTCCAGCAAGTTGAAAAACAGCAAGAATACTTACAAAGCAGCCTTCTTGAAAGAGATAAAAAGCTGTTAGAAGCCATAAAGAAGATCTGATCAGGATTAAAGAAGATGAGGATAAAGTAGCCAATGAGACGTTTGAGGTCTTGGCATGTTGGCATCAATAATTATATAATTGACTAAATTTTACTTTGGAGGTGCTTTTTGTATGTCTATTCAAGTGGATGATGATGATATTTTAGAGATGTGTAATATATATGCTCAAGAAACTCATCACATGGAAGCATTGATTTTGGGGAATCGAAAAGGTTTGTTAGAATTAAGAAATGCAATTGATAAGGCTTTAGAAACTGGTAGTTCTGTTGCACATTTATATCCATCTGATTTTGAGGGTTATGAAACTTGTATTGCTTTAGTGGATGATGAAAAGCGGTTTAAGAAATTGATTACTCCTTATGTAGAGGAATACACACAAGATGATGATGCGATTGATCCAATTGATATTATTAAAGAATACGATTCCAAAAAAGAAAAACCCTTATAATAGGGTTTTTCTTTTTTTCTAGTGGAGTATAGTTTCACCTTTTTTAGCTTTGTGTTTGCTTGGTATTGATGCTCTAAGTGCATGGTGTATATGGATGTTTGGAGCTACGTGAAAATGCCAGTACCATTTGGTTGAACCCGGTTTTAATGGGACTTTTCCATTATCAACTGCAAATACTCGTGTTTTCTTTTTACCCTTTTTATGGAATACCTTAACAAGGCTTGTTACTTTTCCATATTTATTTGTGTAGTTCCAACCAATTTCATAGTTTTTACCAAAACCTTTTATTCTGTTTTTCAAATACTTTACGGCAACTTTTGCGCCTTTTGATCTAATAGCCCATAAAGCAACTCGACCAACAGTCATTGCGATAGGTATGAAGAATACTGGTAGTGCTTGTGTTGTGATTTCACTCTGATTACTTTTGGAGTCAAGTTGTTTCATTCGGTTTTCTAAAGATAAAAATTCTTCATTGTTGAAATATTGATCTATCAATTTATTTTGTTCTGACTCTGACATGTTTTCGAATTCTTTTTCTGTAAATGGAAGGTTTTCTATGTATTCTCCCATTTTCATTTCAAGTTCGTCTAATTCTTTGGTAGCTTGTTCATTCTGTAGAACTGTTGGTGTTACTAACGCTTCTAATTCTTGTGAATTGATAAAGTGTGTTTCTGCTGATGCTTCTGATGAAAATGGAGTCCATATTGACAAGACAAGAGCTAGGGTAATTAGGATTAAAAGTGTTTTTTTGAACATTTTATTTATATTTCCTCCTTTTGTATTAAATTCCAAAATAAAGGTTATCAAATTAAAATGAGTGTATCAATGGATTTAAGATAGATTTAAGAAAATTCCTTTTTTGGTTGCGGTGTCCGCAATCATTTTTCTATTTTTTAGAACTTCGTTTTGGTGAAAATTTGTGTGGTAGACAAATGACACAAGCCGAAATGCATAATCCTAAACAATGGGGCAAGATATTCCCACCACAATCTAAAGAAGCCCAAACTAAAAATACAAGCTGCCTGGGTCTACCAACTGATGTAGCATTCTAAACAGCGAAATGGATTGTGATATTCTTCGGATTATAAAAGAAAACAGTTTATTAGGCTGTTAAAATCTAGCTATCATTTTAGAACAACTCGAACAATATGATCTTGCCAATAAAGTGAACGAAAAAAAGCCAACCACCCGCTCATGAGGTGATTGGCTTTTTCATATGTTACTTCCCGATGTTGTCTCCATTTTGCTGAATCAAAGTTTCATACCAGTAAGAGCTCTTTTTGCGAATTCTTTTGAGGTCTTTTAGGTCAAATTCGTCGCGATTGACGTAGATGAACCCGTAGCGCTTGGAGCATCCTTGGTGTGTGCTGATTAAGTCGATCGCTGACCACGGGCAGTATCCGAATACCTCAACGCCGTCTGTGATCGCCCATTTGATTTGTTCGATATGTTTTTCTAAATAATCAATTCGATAGTCATCCTGAATTGATCCATCTTCTTCTAACTTGTCGAAAGCACCCAATCCGTTTTCTGTGATAATAAGCGGCAGCTGATAGCGGTCATAAATCTCCCGCATCGTTGAACGGAAGCCGACAGGGTCAATCTCCCAGCCAAACGCATTTTTACTTAAGAATGGGTTGTTGCCGCCTTTGTAGACGCCATCTTCACCTGATTTCAAATGCTGATCTCCACCGCGTGCAAATTCGTCGTTGCCATCTCCTTTACTCGCTTCAACCGTTTGTGAGGTGTAGTAGTTAAAGGCAATGAAATCTGGCTTTGCGCTTTTCAAAATATCCATATCTCCCTCTTCGATGACAGGAAGAATGTCTTTTTCTTTCATGTACGCCCAAGCAAGGTTGTTATAACGGCCGAACACCGCCATATCAAGATAAAGCCAGTTGCGGATCGCATTGTAATTCGCCGCAGCAAGCACATCTTCAGGCTTTGGAGAAGCCGGATAAATGAGCGCGATGTTTGGCGCCGGTCCAATTTTCGCTTCAGGCAGCATTTGATGACAGAGCGTCATGGCTTTTGCTTGTGCAACGAGCATATGATGATTTTGCTGATACAGTTCTTTTTTCGGATTTTCTAAGTTTGGATCAAGTGTACCGAGCGCTGATCCATGCAAGATCATCATGTTTTGTTCATTAATGGTCAGCCAATATTTCACCTTCTGACCATACTCCTGAAATAGAACCTCAGCATAGCGCTCAAACGCATCCACTGTCCCGCGGTTAGACCACCCGCCCTTTACTTGAAGTGCATGAGGCAGGTCAAAATGATACATTGTCACGATAGGTTCAATGTCATAGCGGCGCAATTCATCGATGAGAGAATGATAAAATTCAATCCCCTTTTGATTGATCTCCCCATCTCCATCTGGAATGATCCGTGTCCACGCAATGGAAAAGCGATAAGCCTTCAAACCCATCTCCGCAAACATCTTCACATCCTCTTTATAGCGGTGATAGTGATCGCTTGCGACTTTAAAATCCGTTGTCCCTTCAGGATAACTTTCTCTCATGTCAATGACAGAAGGCCCCTTGCCATCCTCGTTCCATGCACCCTCTACCTGATAGGCGGAAGTAGATCCGCCCCAGAAAAAGTCTTTTGGAAATGATGCTAGTGTTGAATATCTCATGATTTCTTCCTCCTCTTGATTAAACTAGATGTAAAAATGATTGTCCTGGCGTGATTTGTTTCTCTTCTGTTTCTATGATATCGCTAAACTCACCTGAATTGGTAATAATCACTGGTGTTGTGACGGACAAGCCGGCTGCTTGGATAGCTTCAATATCAAACTCAGCAAGCAGTTCGCCTTCTGTAATCGTTTGCCCCTGAGCAACCTTCGGGGTAAAATGCTTTCCGCCTAATTGCACGGTATCCAGTCCAATGTGAATGAGTACTTCTGCTCCGCTTTCAGAGGTTAGACCATACGCATGGCCAGTTGGGAACACCGTTGTCACAACTCCTGAGACTGGTGCAAACAGCTTTCCTTCTGATGGAATGATGGCTGCGCCCTTTCCTAGTGCACCTGATGAGAATGCCTTATCTTGCACTTCCTCCAGCTTGATGACCTCGCCCTTTAAAGGACTTTTCACATGAGCGGCTTTGACCCCATGTTCGTTTTCAATTGCCGGTGCAGAAGCGGCTGCCGGCGTTTCATCTTCGTCTACTGGATCTTTAAATCCAATCAAATAGGTTAAGATGATCGAAAGGACGAACGACACCGAGATTCCGATGATGAATCCTGTAAATCCTTGACCGTAGAAAATCGGCAGTGTCAGTAAACTTGGAAGACCTGACGCAATCGCAATACTTTGTGAATAACCGATGATCGCACCGCCGACTCCAGCAGAGATAACGGCTGCAATGAATGGTTTTTTCAAACGAAGCGTGACCCCGTATACAGCTGGCTCTGTGATCCCAAACACAGCAGAAACTGCTGTCGATCCAGCCAATGATTTCAGTTTTTTATTCTTTGTTTTCAGCATAACACCAATAGAAGCACCGGCTTGTGAGAATACAGCTGGCGCAGTGGCCGGCTTGATATGATCTTTCCCATGGACTGCGATATTATTTAAAATCACTGGCACAAGTCCCCAATGAATACCGAAGATGACAAGAATCTGCCAAGCCATCGCAATTAAAGCACCTGCAAGTGTAGGACTAAAGGAGAATACTTTCAGCAAAACAGCTGCAATGCCATTCCCTGCATACACACCAAATGGTCCAAATACGATGAGTGTCAGCGGAACAACCGTGACAAGCAAAATCAGTGGAGTAATAAAATTTTTGACACTTTCATGAATGACTTTGTTAAAGAAACGTTCGATATATCCCATGACAAACACTGCCAAAATGATTGGGATGACCGTAGATGTATAAGACATTAAGACGACTGGAATCCCGAAGAATGTCACATCTCCGCCGCCTTTTGACAATTCTTGAATGGTTGGGTAAATCAGTGCACCCGCTATCGTCACAGCGACAAACGGATTCGCTTTAAACTTCCTAGCAGAAGTGAATGCGAGCAATAATGGCAGGAAGTAGAACAAGCTGTCTGACGCAGCAAATAGAATTTGATACGACGTATCTTCAGGAGATAACCATTTCGCGTTGATACAGATGCCTAATAGACCTTTTAAAATACCTGCACCCGCCATGACACCAAGAAGTGGTGTGAAAATCCCCGATACAATGTCGACGAATTTCCCGAAAAGGCTTGTGCTCTCATCACCTGATTTTGCAGATGAAGCAGCGGAATCCTCTAATAGATTCGTAAACTCTCCAATTTCTCGATAAACCTCTGGTACGGTATTTCCAATGACCACTTGAAATTGGCCGCCGCTTTCCATAACTGTGACGACACCATTTAATTTTTCAATGGCCGCTTTATCTGCTTTTGATCTGTCATTTAATGTGAAGCGAAGCCTTGTGGCACAATGAACCAATGAATGAACGTTTTTCTCTGTGCCAATGTGTTTGATAATGTCTTCTGCTAATTGACGATAACTCATACAAAAACCCCCTTTTTTTCAAAAAAATACGTTTTTGGGCAAAATAAAAACCTAAACGGGCACCAAAAATAGTCGCAGCTTGCTGTTGCGCTTTTTCAGTGAACGTTTAGGTTTTGCCTGCCGAACAGTCACAATCCTCTAAGACGATCATTGTGAAACCGTATTCTTTTATGTTTATGAGCAAATAGTACCACTCACCTTTTCTCATGTCAACGCTTTCTTTTAAAATCTATCTTTATTTTTCTCGTTTGATCAGTCGATTCAAGTGAATTGATAGATACAGCATCTCCTCTGATGTGAGATCTCGGTGATAGGTTTGATAGACATATTCTGCGATTTTCTTTGCGCAATCGTATGCTTTCGGATATTTCACTTTAATCAGCTGATATAAGTCCTGATCTTCGCTGACAAGCAGTGTTTCATTGATCAGACGCTGGACGAAAAAGCGCAAATGCGTGAGAAAACGATAAAAGTTGAGTGAGTCTTCATCAAATTCCATGTTGAGATGATATTTCACAATGGTGAGAATAGCATTGACTTCCTTTGTGATATTGACCGTCGTATTCATATCCTCATTGAGCTCTGCGTTAATGATATGCATGGCAATAAAGCCTGCTTCATCCTCCGGCAGTTCAATATGAAGACGCTCTTCAATCATCTCAAGACAGTCCTTTGCCACAAGAAATTCATCTTTGTATAAGCGTTTAATCTCCCAAATAAGCGAATTCTCAATCAGATGATTTTTCTTCAACCGTTCGATGGCGTAATGAATATGGTCTGCGAGCGATACATGCAGACTTTCGTTTAATCTTCGGTTCAGCTTTGTATGTGCATATTGGATCATTTCCTCCGTTACCTTGACCACATCATACGGAACCTCTTGAAGCAGCATTTTCATCCGCTCGTGAACAGAATGATCCTCTAGGCGAAAGACTTTATCAATTAACGCTTCGTCCACCGGGTCCCCCGGACGCCGCTGGAACGCAATGCCTCTCCCCATGACGACGATTTCTTTTCCTTGTTCATCTATGACACTAATGACATTATTGTTTAGAACCTTTTGTATCTGCATTTCCAAACACCTCCGTCTATGACCAACAACTTTACAAAATATGCTCTCATCTTAACACAACTGTCAAATCACTTGGCGTTTTTATCTGACTTTTGCAATAGATTTCACCATGATTCTACCCTTTCATAGCTGGTCTGATCCTTCAATTGCCTGCATACAATACTCCGAGGAGGTGACCTTCTGTGAAGGCTTTTTTCTGTTCTGCATCATTTTTATTCTTGCTCATGTTCACCCTCATCATTCTAGGCATCGTGTTCTGGCTGAGTGGACAAGGCTTAGGTCAGCTTTGGAGATATGTGCTCATTTCACTTGTCACAGCGGCCATTTTGCGCGGCGTCACCACTTGGCTGAAGCGGCATGTGATGCACCATTCATCCAAATAAAAACGGCTGCCCGGAATGTTCAGGCAGCCGTTCCTTTATTCTTTAGAAGATGCGGCTTCTTGCGAAGAAGCACGCAGCTCATTATTGATTTTTTTCGCATCCTCTAAAAACTCTGTTTCATATCCACTTTTGAGTGCCCACATATAAAATAGCAGAGCAACCACTGTAATAAGTGCCATGTCCCAGCCATAATGAATGATGTTATAACCACCGAATTTGTCACTTCCAAGGCAGGAAATTGTCATCATCACAAGCAGGTACACAACCATCCAAGCACCCGCTTTAAAGTTGCGGCCGAAGCCTTTCCACTTCGCTTTTGCTTGATAGTAAAAATAGATAGGAAGACCGATGAGAATAATGAACAGCACCTGACCTGTTAACGGCCATCTCGCCCAATACAGCGTCAATGAGGCGAAGACAAAGCCGAGAGGCGCAATGATGCTGAGTCCTTTTATTCGAAGTGGTCGATATAAATCTGTCCCTGTCTTTCTCAGCGTCATGACGGTCACTGGTCCAGTCAAATAAGAAATGAGCGTTGCAACAGAGATAATTTCAGCAAGTACGCCCCAGCCTCTAAATAAAAACAGAAAGATAAACGATACGGCTAAGTTAAAAAACATTGCTGGACGAGGCACGCCGTAAATAGGGTGCAGACGGCCAAGCACACTTGGCATGTATTTATTTTTTTCCATTCCATAAATCATACGAGATGTTGTTGCGGTATACGTAATTCCTGTACCAGAAGGTGACACAAACGCATCCGCATATAAAATCAGAACAAGCCAGTTAATCCCAAGCGCAATGGCAAGGTCAGCAAATGGCGAATTAAAATTCAAATGGCTCCATCCATTCACAATCATAGATGGATCAACAGCACCGATAAAGGCGACTTGTAAAAGAACATAAATCACAGTCGCAATGAAAATCGATCCGACAATGGCAATTGGAATCGACCGGCCTGGATTCTTTGCCTCACCGGCCATATTAATCGGGCTTTGAAAGCCATTAAAGGCAAACACAATCCCTGATGTCGCAACAGCTGTCAGCACACTCGCCCAGCCGTTAGGGGCAATACTTGTTCCAGAAGTAAAATTCTCATTATGAAAACCTACGAATAAGAGCGCACCAATTGTTAATCCTGGAATGACAATTTTAAACACAGTAATGAATGTATTCGCTTTTGAAAATAACCCAACTGTCCAATAATTAAGCAGAAAGTAAATCACAAGCAGCACACTGGCGACCATAAGACCTTCTGTCGTCAACACTCCTTTTGTGACCAAATGGGTTGTCCACTTTGCCCACTCCCAAGGCCATGAGCTCATGTACTGGACGGAAGCAACCGCCTCAACAGGAATGACAGAAACAATGGCGATCCAGTTCGCCCAAGCTGCAATAAACCCAATAAAAGATCCGTGTGAATATTGCGTATATTTCACCATTCCGCCTGCCTCTGGAAACATCGATCCGAGTTCACTATAAGACAAAGCGATAAATAAAATCACAACCATCCCAATCAACCAGGACAAAATAGCAGCAGGGCCGGCGATTTGAGCCGCACGCCAAGCACCGAAGAGCCATCCTGAACCAATGATTGAGCCAAGACCTACCATCATTAAAGCGAAAGTTCCCATCCTACGATGCAAATGATTCATGTTCATAACACCTTTCGATTAAAATACAGAGCATGTGTCAAGCAAGCGTCTTTCTTTCAATGCAGCTCACTTTCATTTTACTGGCAAATATTTCTTCTAATGAACCTTTACCCTTGTTCATTTTTTCGCCTGTTATATTATCTCTCAATTCTCCATTTTCTGAAATAGTCGAACATGCTTATTTCAAAAGAAAGCGCTTTTTCACCTGTTCAATCTATTAGACTGAATAACTACCTTTACCCTTATTTTGAAAAAAACAAAACAAGAAAGATAGAGGAAATGACTTCCTCTCCCTTCTAACCTGCGCCATGCACAGAAAAAAAGGATAAAGGGGGTTCCCTCTATCCTTGTGAAATCGCTTGTTCTTTTTCAATGACAGCTAGTCTTTCTTGAACTTCTTCTTCAGATAAATTGTGCTGTTTCACGTACAGGTTACGTTCGCTTGTGCGGCATTCATGACTGCAGCTGCGCATATACTTATGCTCACTCTCTTCAGTGGCAATCATCTTGCGATTACATGCAGGGTTCGCACAGTTCACATAACGCTCGCAAGGTTCACCCGTGAAGAAATCTTTTCCGACAACCACATGCTCTGTTTGATTCACTGGTACTGTTAAGCGATTATCAAACACATAGCATTGACCATCCCAAAGCTTCCCTTGTACTTCTGGGTCTTTTCCGTAAGTGACAATTCCGCCATCGAGCTGAGAGACATCTTCAAACCCTTCACGCTTTAACCAGCCTGAAAATTTCTCACAGCGTACGCCGCCTGTGCAATACGTCAGGATTTTTTTGCCTTCAAGAATCTCTTTATTGTCACGAATCCACTCAGGTAATTCACGGAATGTCTCAATATCAGGACGGACTGCCCCTCTGAAATGACCAACATCAAACTCGTAATCATTACGTGCATCAATCACAACCGTATCAGGTGATTGCATTTGCTCGTAAAATTCAACCGGGCTAAGATGTTTCCCCGTTAATTCTAACGGATTCACATCATCCTCAAGGCTAAGGTTCACTAGTTCATTCCGATGACGGACGTGCATTTTTTTAAACGCATGACCATCTGCTTCGTCAATTTTAATTGGCATAGACGCAAAGCGTGGATCTTCTTTTAACGCTTGCATGTACTTGTCCGTTTGCTCAATGGTTCCAGAAACAGTTCCGTTCAAGCCTTCTGCTGATACGAGGATACGGCCTAACAAACCAAGCTCCTTACAGAATGCTAAATGCTCTGCTGTAAACGTCTCTGGGTCCTCAATGGGGACATATTGATAGTAAAGTAAAACGCGATATTGTTTTTCCATCTATATAAACACCTCTTAAATTTAATCAAAACATACCGTTCTTTATCATACAGGAAATACATACCTAAAGGCAATGTCGGCGGCTCAATTCCATAAAACGGAAGGGTCTTTCTTCTCATATTTATTTGACAGAACTTTCTGTAAAATGAGATGATTTATGAATAATATGATGTAGTAAAGGAGCAATGATGATCCATGATCCAGCCAGAAGATATTGTCAGAAGCGGTCCTAACCAATTTATTTCTCAAAAGGGAATATATCGTGAACTAGATTCCCTTGTATCTGCTTTTCAGTCACCTGCTGTGGTGACAGGATATGATTCATACCAAGCTTTTTCACAATACACAAAGCTGCCGACTGAGTGGCCTGTCATTCAGCACAAAGGATACAGTTCACCCAATGCGGTCACACGGATCGCAGAAGAGCTTAACGGGTCAGATGTGATTATCGGCATCGGAGGCGGAACGATTTTAGATGCCGCCAAATCAGTTGCAGACGCTCTTCAAATCGAAGTTATCATGGTACCAACGATTCCCGGCACCTGTGCTGCCTCTACACCACTCAGCGTCATTTATGATGAAAAGGGCAATTTCATGAGAGTCGATTATCATAAACGATCCAGCTACCTCACTGTAATTGATCATACTTTTTTGCTTTCCTCTCCTCTTTCCTACCTTCAAAGCGGCATTGGTGATACGCTGGCAAAATGGTATGAAGCGGAAGCGATTATTCGTAACACAAAAGGCGCCTTGCCGCTCATGGTGCATGCTGCATTAAAGCAGGCAGTATATGTTCGAGACATTCTTCTTTCTCATAGTGAAGAAGCGGTTAACAGCTTAAAAACAGGTCAGCTTTCACAAGCATTTGCAGATGTAACAGATACGATTATTACGTTAGCCGGAACAGTCGGAGGCTATGGGGGACGTTATGGAAGAATGGCAGGAGCCCATGCCGTTCATAATGGATTGACATTTATTGAAGAAACGCATCATGTGTTACATGGACAAAAAGTGGCTTATGGCATCCTTGTCCAGCTTGCCGCGGAAAATCGAATGAGTGAAGTAGAAGAGTTACTTGAACTTTATGAAACACTCGGATTACCTAGAAATATGAGTGAGCTTGGCATCACAGCTCAGCTGGAAGAAGCCGCAAAAACAGTGGCAAGCCATGCTGCACGAGCAGACGAAACCTTTTGCCTGATTGGAGAGTATTCCATAGAGCAAATTGTCGACGCCATTCAAATCATTGAAAACGTATCAGCCTCAAAAAATTGTTAAATAAAAAAAGCACAGGCATCGCACCTGTGCTTTTCTTTCGATTAAAAATTAAAGTTATCTGGATCTGGACCTGTGCGCTCATCTTCATTGAGCTGATCAATGACACCCATCTCACGTGTGGACAGCTCGAAATCGAAGACTTGTGTGTTTTCGATGATTCGGCTCTTCGTCACTGATTTTGGGATGGTGATAATGCCATGCTGCAAGTCCCAGCGAAGAATCACTTGCGCTACTGACTTGTCATGTTTTTTCGCGATATCCTGGAGAACAGGATGGTTCAGAAGCTTCCCGCTGCCTAATGGCGACCACGCCTCTACATGAATTCCTTTCGACTTGCAGTAGTCTCGTAAAGGCTCCTGCGTCAGCTTCGGATGAAGCTCGATTTGATTCACCATTGGCACAACTTCTGCCTCTTCCAATAAATCCTCTAAATGATGCTGATGGAAATTACACACTCCGATCGCTCGAACGCGTCCATCCTTATATAGTTTCTCTAGCGCTTTCCATGTTTCTTTATATTTGCCTTCAACTGGCCAATGAATTAAATAAAGGTCTAATACATCTAGCCCCAGCTTGTTCATACTTGTTTCAAAGGCTTCGAGTGTTGATTCATAGCCTTGATCATTATTCCAGACCTTTGTCGTAATGAATAGATCATCGCGAGAGATACCTGATTGCTGAATGGCTTTGCCTACCCCTTCTTCATTTTGATAGGCTGCGGCTGTATCAATGCTGCGGTAGCCCGCTTCAAGAGCGTCTTTGACTGCATTTACCGCCTCATCCCCATCTTTTACCTGCCATACACCAAAGCCTAGCTTCGGCATTTTTACTCCGTTTGCTAATGTGACTGTATCTGTTAATCCACTCATCCAAACAAACCTCCGCTTCATTTTTAACTACCAAGCACTATACCCTAATTTTCTATTAATCATGCATGACATTCTGGCTGAGTTATTTGATATATTTTCCTATATCAACTTGATTGGTGTCAACGATTTGATATTCGCTGGTTTGATCTTTTGTTTTAGAAAAATCATATGTTTCTAAAAATGTTTGATCGTAAAAAGTCAGACCATAAGTTTCCTTCTCATTCTCATACACTCTGATCCAATAAGACTCTTTTGAAGTTTTTTTAGTTTCATTCGTTTTCTTTAATTTCATACCCGAAAATTCCTTGAGTAACTTTTGAATATCCTCTTTCTTTTCCACCATAACACGCTCATTATCATGCTCAATTTGAATCGAAGTCACCTTGTTTTGATCAATTGAGGCCACTTCATCAAAAGAGTATGTTTTTGCATTGATTATAAAATAAATACCAATTCCTAATAAAATAATGACAACTAAACCAATCATCCACTTTTTCAACCTAACTCCTCCTACTATTCACACCACACCTATAAAAACAACGAAGTCCAATCATCCTCCTCAGAGAATACCTGAATTCCGTGCTGTTTGAGCAAGGCGGATGTCACACCATCTCCAGCTTTTGTTCTGCCGTTAAAATCTCCGCGATAAATCATCCGGCTGCCGCAGGAGGGGCTGTACTCTTTTAACACAACTGCCGTCGCTTTCAGAGACTGAACCTGTTCCAGCGCGGCCTTCGCGCCTTTTACATACATCTCCGTGACATCATTTCCGTGTACATCAATCACGGAGGCGAGGCCCTGTAATACATCATGTCCGTCTCCGCCAATGATTTCTGCGGGAGGTCTTGGCGTGGAGAAGCCGCCAAGGAGCTCAGGACAAACTGTGACTGCTTTTCCCTCCCGAACAAGCTCTTCAATTCGCTGATCTAATCGATGACTGCCATTATAACGAACCTTCAACCCAGCAAGACAAGCACTGACGACAATCACGCATGTTCCTCATTTTTTTTGCTGACTTTAAAATAAATACATACAGGCAAGAAACATATCGTATTCACCAAAAAGGGCAGAGCACAATACAAAGCAGCAGCCCAAATCGGTTCTCCAGCTCCTGCAATACCAAAAAAATAAACAAATAATAGCAAGCTGACAAACAAACCTACGAATGGCATGATGAATACGTATTTTTTATAATTTTCTATCATTTCTTTCTCCAATGAGCTCCCTCCCTTTCATCATGGTCATGAATAACGTCAATATATGTTAATTTTACCATAAAAAAACCGAAATCATCTCCTTTTGTACGATGGTTTCAATTTTTTATCTATATCTTTTCTTTCCAAGCCTTTAAGAAACGCTCAATCACTTGTAATTCATCTTCGTGAAACTGCTGAAGAAATTCTAAATAGGACGTGACGGCATTTTCATGTAACTCATCATGCAGCGCCGCCAGTTGCCTGCCTTCCTCTGTCAATGAATAATAGACAGATTTCTTATCACCTTGCCGGTGGCAATAATCCACCATGCCTTTTTCAATTAGTTTTTTCACAGCCTTTGTAATAGCTGGCTTTGATAGTTTTAGTTGTTGAGATAGAAATGTATTATTTGATTCGTTTGGATTGGCTTGAATCATCGATAAAATGTGAAGCTGTGTGAGTGTCCATTCTTGTTTGAGTGTATCAGTCGTGGTAATCAGTGGATCTGTTGGATCATTCCGTCTCTTTTCCCTATGCATAATCAGATCTTGAATCGCTTTTAATACAATCTGCTCTTTTGTTTCCATCTGAACCTCCACTCTTAACTGGTTAATAAAATGGTACTAATAATGAAGAATGGAGTCAAAAGAAATGTCGGTGTGAGTAAAATAATAGGACATCAGACCTGAAAATCGCATATGCACTTTTATACTAGATTTCCCTCATCCTGTCACATGCTATAATCATGGGGATGTCATCCAATTTATCATAATGAAAAGGTGATCTAAATGAAACCTGAACAACAAATGGCCATTCACCAGTTAGAAGAAAAGATACACCTGTTTTCCTCTGCTGTGAACGGAACCTTTCTTGCATCGGACGATTTCGTTCTATCAAATACTCATATATCGACTGACACGTTCAATTTGCTCTTACCAACATCAGCTCAAATCCAATATCCGAAAAAAGTGAAAGCAGCCATTGAACATATGCGGTCACAGAAACTCATCTTCAGCACATGGGTCGATCACCGTTTACTCCATTCTGATTGGGCTGATTTATTAAAGGAATATCAGCTTCAAGAGGTCGAACGCAATACCATCATGATGCTTGAGCATACAGGTGACATTGATCCAGTCACATCCTCATCACTTACAATCAAGGAAGTACTTGATGAGCAGAGGCTCTTTGATTACAAAAATATTTTTATTGAACTATTCAAAGGGTCGACTGAGGCCGCCGCCTTAGAAGACTATTTCCAGCGTTTTTCGATTGAAGCATTGCACTCAAAAGCTCGCATGTTCGTGGGGTATGAACACCAAAAGCCGGTCACAACAGGCTTATTATTCGAGGCAAACGACAGCTACGGTATTTATGATGTCATGACAAGGGCAGAGCACCGCGGAAAGGGACTTGGCAGTGAAATGTTCCATTATCTTCTGACCCAGACAGAGAATAAACAAAAGTGTGTCATCTTACAAGCATCAGCGGACGGCAAAAATATTTACCAGCGTGCCGGCTTTCAACCAATCGGGGAAATGGCGGTCTTTGAATAGAAAGTACTTTTCGTGTGAATTTGAAATGAACATAAAAAAGCTGCCTATCTTTAGGCAGCTATTCAGCATGATGCTGACGATCCATATAAAGCGGCGGTCTCTTAAGCGAAATCACCGCACAGCTAAAGGCAATCAGCACAAACACTGCACCGAATTTCGCCAGATCAACAGATGAACCGGTCATCGTAAATAGGACACCACCAACCGCTGATCCAATCGAGATACCAATTTGCAAGGCCGATGTATTTAAGCTTTGCTGAATATCAGACGTGACAGGATCGGTTTGAATCAAATAACTCTGCAAGGCAGGCGTTAATGCCCAGCTAAGCGCTCCCCATAGGACAACCATGATCATAAAGAGAACAAACACACCCGCTGTATAAGGAATGATAAACATCACAACGGCAAACGCGATTGTCACCAGCAAAATGGCTTTCCCTGAACCTAGCTTGTCACTCAGCCAGCCGCCAAATCCATTCCCGCCTATCGACGCAAGCCCAAAGATTAAATAACAAATACTAATCCAAAACGGGGTCATATGCAGAACTTCCATCAGAAATGGAGTGAAATAAGAATAAAGCATATAATGGCCAGCAAGCATAAACAAACTGATCAGGTGTGCACTAAAAATTTTCGGATGTCCTAAAGAACGAATCTGCTCTCTAAGAGGCGTCACTTTTTCAACAGGCATTTTTTCCAATAGAAAATAGATCAGCACCATCGATATGGCAGAAAGAATACTGATTCCTAAAAACATCACTCTCCAGCCAAAGCTCTCTGTAATAAAAATACCGATCGGTACACCGAGAACAAGTGAGGAGCTAATACCAATAAAAATCAGCCCTAATGCTTTTGCACGATGCGCTGGTTCCACTAATTTGGCGGTGATCGTCAAAGATAACACCACCACAAGCGCTGTACTCATCGCAATCAACACCCTTGATATCATAACAAGGGCAAAGGTCGAACTAAAATAAGTGAACACATTTCCTAATGTAAACACCAATAACGCAATTAAATAAAGGCGCTTTCGTTCGATTTTGGCTGTAGCGGTCAGCAGCACGGGTGCTGAAATGGCATACACAATCGCAAATACCGTAATGAGTTGTCCGGCTGTTGCAAGAGACACATTCAAATCCTCTGCAAGACTTGGCAGAATGCCACCGACCACAAGCTCAACTAATCCAACCGCAAAAGTAGAAACGGCTAATAAATATACTCTCCAGTTCATGTCTAACATCCCTTCTGTATATCATCGCTTTCACTTTTGATACAGGGTGCAGACAAACAAAAAAACCCTGATTACAAAAAAGGAAAGCGCGCTTTTGTAATCAGGATTTATCGGATCCTGGTAGAAACCCTCAAACCATATTATTGAGGTTATACAAGTCTATTTTTTTCTTCAAATATATTAGCATAGCCTTACATAACTCGCAAGCTGTAAAAATAGAAAAATACTGCCATTCCGTTACCTACACAAAAGGCTCCGTAAAAGGAATCAGAACAACTTGCTTTCTCCCCCATTTACAGGTAAACTGATGAAAAATCAACGAACAAGGATCAACGTAGATCTGGAATAGTAGCTTGAATCGATCTTTAACAGAGAGGGAACGGTGCTGAGAAGTTCCTACTGCCATCTTCAAGTGAACCTGCCGATTTAGTTCTGTTTCATACAGCGGTTCATACCGTTATCATGATTGAGTGTAAAGCTGTGCTTTAAATTAGGGTGGTACCACCAGGAATGGTCCCTAACTTAAAGTACAGCTTTTTTGTTTTAAAAAAGGAGGAACCTGCAATGTCAAAGAAACAATTTGTTGAGAAAATTACAAGCATGGAAGACGACTTTGCCCAGTGGTATACAGATGTTGTCACAAAGGCGCGGCTCGTCGACTATTCAAGCGTGAGAGGCAGTATGATCATTCAGCCGTACGGCTTTAAAATTTGGGAGAATATTCGCGACGAACTTGACCGCCAGATTAAAGAAACGGGTCATGAGAATGTCTATATGCCGCTTTTTATCCCAGAAAGCCTGCTGCAGCAGGAAAAAGATCATATCGAAGGCTTTGCTCCTGAAGTGGCGTGGGTGACACATGGCGGTGAATCCGAATTACAAGAAAGGCTCTGCGTCAGACCAACCTCTGAAGTGCTGTTCGCTGAGCATTACAAAAACATTATTCATTCCTACCGTGATTTACCGAAGCTATATAACCAATGGGCCAATGTCGTCCGCTGGGAAAAGACAACACGTCCCTTCCTCAGAACCCTTGAATTCCTATGGCAGGAAGGGCACACGTGCCATGAGACTGAGCAAGAAGCGATTGAAGAAACAGAAAGAATGCTTCACACTTACGCTTCTCTTTGCGAAGATCTCCTTGCCATTCCTGTCATTAAAGGGAGAAAAACAGAGAAGGAAAAATTCGCCGGCGCTCGCTTCACCTATACGGTTGAAAGCTTGATGCATGATGGAAAAGCGCTTCAAACTGCCACTTCTCATTTCTTCGGGAACGGATTTGCCAAAGCATTTGGCATCGAATTCTTAAACCGTGAAGGAAAACTAGAGCATGTCCAGCAAACCTCTTGGGGTTTCACAACAAGAATCATCGGCGCTATGATCATGGTTCATGGCGATGACAGAGGGCTCGTCCTCCCGCCAAATATTGCGCCAACCCAAGTGCGTATCGTGCCAATCGCTTCTCATAAAGAAGGTGTGCTGGATCATGCCTACGAATTGAAGGATCGACTCGCCCGCATCGCACGTGCTGACATCGACGCAAGCGATAAACAGCCAGGCTGGAAATTCAACGAGTGTGAAATGCAGGGTATTCCGCTACGTGTAGAAGTAGGACCAAAGGACATCGAAAAAGGACAGGTGATGCTTGCAAGACGAGACACTGGTGAAAAGCAAGCTGTCACGTTAGATGCACTTGAACAAACCATTACAGCAACGCTTGAAGACATCCAACGGACCATGTACAAAAAGGCAAAGAAACGATTACATGAAAAAACATCACACGCCCACACAATCGAAGACATCGAGCAACTTCTTGCGGAAGAAAACCGATTGATTAAAGCCATGTGGTGCGGTGACGAAGCCTGTGAAAACGACATTAAAGAAAGAACAGGCGCGACCTCACGCTGTATCCCATTCGAACAGGAAACCATTTCTGACACATGTGTCTGCTGCGGAAAGCCTGCATCTGATATGGTGTTCTGGGCGAAAGCCTATTAAGAATATGAACGATAAAGAAGCATCTCTCACGATGCTTCTTTTTTTGTTAAAAAGACCCAAACACCCATTGACCTCATCTGCACGATCCCCTATAATTCATATTAATATAATCGGTTTTTAAGACTTTAACTGGAGTGGTGATACATGAAACGCTGGCCCTCATTCTTTGCCGAACGCTGTCCTAAATGTAAATCAGCATTAGAAGTCTCAAAGTCCAATGCCCTGCAAGGCAAAGTCGTGAAAACATGTCCCAACCTTCATTATCAAAAAGAGTACCACCCAGCACTAGAAACGTATATCGAGCACGATGACGTCAAATAAAAAAGACCAACACGTTTGCTTTGTTGGTCTTTTCTTTATAAAATATCCAGCCAAATTTTGACCGCTGTCGCCGTAATCATCACAGCAAGTGCCCATTGCAAGTAGACGGCGTTGATTTTCTGACCGACCTTCGCACCAATCGGAGCTGCCATTAAACTAGCCGCCATCAGCACAACAGCAGGAAGAAGCATGACCTGACCCGTCAATACCTTTCCAGTCGATGCGCCTATCGCAGAAAGAAACGTAATCGCAAGTGACGACGCAATCGTCATCCGTACAGGAATTTTTAAAATAGACAGCATCACAGGCACTAAAATAAAGGCTCCGCCTGCACCTAATACCCCGGAAACACTGCCAATCACAAAGGCAATACCTGATGCCAGTCCTTTATGAAAAGTGACTTCTCCCTCTTCGTCTGCACGCTGTCCTTTTTTCGGAATCAGCATGAGAATAACCGCCACAATGGCGAGTAATCCATAAACGAGGTTCATCCCTTTCTCCGGCATAAAATGTGATACATAACTGCCTAATAAGCTGCCCGCCAATATACTGCTTCCCATATATAAAATCAGCGAGCGATGTAAATATCCGCTTTTCCGATAAGCGAGCACTCCACCCAGCGTCGAAAAAAGCACTTGAATGGCGCCAATCCCTGATACCTCGTGTGCTGATAGTGCCATCACACCGAAAAGAGGCGGGATATAAAGAAGCATGGGATAGTTGATCACAGATCCGCCGATCCCCACCATTCCTGATAAGAAGGAACCAATACATCCGATGATAAAAAGAGTAATCAAAAATGCAAAATCCACGCTGGTCTCCTCCTTTGCAAAAGGAAAAGGGGATCTTCAGCAGATACCCCTACATCCTTTAGGATCCTTTTCTCATCCAGAACTTCAGCACGTGACCTTCTTCTGTCTGCATGATCAATTCATGTCCGCTTGACTTCGCCCATGCGGTCAAGTCAGCTTTAGCCCCTTTATCTGTTGCATGTATTTCTAAAACTTGACCTTCCGCCAAGTCGTTCATTTTTTTCTTCGTTCGAATAATCGGCATTGGGCATGCGAGCCCTGTTACGTCTAATAGTTGATCAGATGTCATTTAATCGTTCCTCTTTTCTTATTTTATTGGACATTATCGAATCGCACAACGGTTTGGACCAATTTCCATTTCACGCTGCGCTTCCACATCTGGGTTCAGCTTCCCCATATTGGCTTGACGAATCTCTTGAAAAGCATGCGGCTGTGCAGGTAATCCCTCCGTCACCATCTGTCTAAACACATGTTGATCTTCAATATGAAGCCCATGATTTTCTTTCAAAAGTGAGCCGAGCTCCTTCCAAACACTGCCGTCTTCATTCATTTCTACTATAGTCATGAAGTGCGCAGGCAGGACGATGTATTCCTTTGAAAGCGCCATATACCGTTCATAAAGCGTCTCTCTCAAATCATCTACCCAGTCCTTCGCCATTCCAGCAAGATCAGGTCTTCCAATCGAATCAATGAACAAAATATCACCTGAAAGAAGATATTGATTATCTACGATAAAAGATGTTGAGCCGATCGTATGTCCCGGGGAATAAATGGGATGAATGTCAATAGAAGCTGTTCCAATCGAGATCCGCTGTCCTTCTTCAAGACGTTCATATTCAAAGGTTACCTCTTCGGCATCTTTTGGCGGCAGCCAGTAGGTGGCACCAGTTAGTTCAGCCAGCTTTTTCCCACCAGAAATATGATCTGCATGAAGGTGAGTATCCATCACATGCGTCACAGAGACATCATGCTTTTTCGCAAAATCGATATAGACCTCCGTCATTCGAGCTGCATCCACCACCGCGGCTTCTCCATTGGACATGATCATATAGGACAGACACCCTTTGCCCATCCGTACAAATTGATACAGCTCTCCGCCGCCGCTTAAATTACCTATTTTCACTGGTTCTAGATGCTCACTCCATGCCTTCATGCCTCCCTGCAAATAGTGAACAGGCACGCCAGCCTCTGATAGCATCTCCGCCACCAGGATAGAGGAACCTTCCTTGGCACAAACCACCAACACTTCTTGGTCACTAGGAATATGCTGTAAAAGGTCCTCTACTCCGTCAAGCAGATCAAAATAAGGCACATTCATATCAACGATTGCTTCCCCTTCAATCTTCCAGTCCTGCACATCTGCTTGATTTCGCACATCTAGCAAAAAGAGCGGCTCTTTGCCCACGATCTTTTTTGTTAACTGCTCTGCAGTCATGGCTTTTACCGTCATGTTTTATTCAGCTCCTATTTTTCAATGGCTCCTGTCCAGCTATTCATGCCTGGCACCACATTGATTAATTGATGAAATCCTTTTTCTTTTAACTTTTGCGCGGCTAATTCACTTCTTCTGCCTGAATGACAGATGAGGTAAATGAGCGTATCCTGGCTCAATTCTTCTGCACGGTGTTCGACTTCTCCAAGAGGGAAGTGAACAGCTCCTGGAATATGCCCCGCCTCGTATTCATCTAGCTCCCGTACATCTAAAATAAACAAAGATTGATCTTCTTTTACCTTCTGTTGGAACGTATTCAAAGGCATTTCTGAAATCATTGACTCCCCTTCTTTCTCTTGCGCTCCGCCCTTACGAATCAAATGATGAAGCACCTGTCCTTCTATTTTTGTTCCTAAAAACTCATGGCCGGCACTTTTTGACCAAGCCGCTAAATCCGCTGCTGATCCTTTATCGGTAGCTTGCACTTCAAGCACATCTCCTGGCAAAAGCTCATTCATTTGTTTTTTTGTTTTCACAATCGGCATCGGGCATGCCAATCCTTTTGCATCTAAAATGACTGTTGGTTGCTGCATATGATGTCCTCCTTTATATAGGGGTGGGGGTATCTTTTTATGCGTGCTTAATGCCAAGCATTCATACCACCCTTGATGTTTGTAATATGAGTAAATCCCTGTTTCTTCAATATTTTCGCTGCCTGCATACTTCTCATTCCGCTTTGGCATATCACGTAGATTTCTTCATTCTTCTCAAGCTGAGAAGCTCGTTCTTTTAACTGGGGTAAAGGAATGTTTCGAAATCCTTTTATATGGTTTGTTTGAAATTCTACTGCTGATCGTACGTCAATGAGTTGTTGACCTTTGTTTTTCAGCCTTTTCTTCATATCGGCTGCATCTATTTGGTTTACACCTCGTACTGGTAGGAACCGGCTCACGAGTAAGCCAATCACCAGGATGAACAAAATCGTTTGAATCATTTCATCACCTCACTAAATAAATAAATTCACATTCCCGATTTCAGCCTCTGCTAAATAAGCGGCGACACCAGCATATTGAATGTCATCTAATAATTCTTTCTCCTGCAGCCCTAAAAGGTCCATCGTCATTGTACATGCTACGAGATTAATCTCCTGTTCCTTCGCCATATCAATGAGCTGCGGCAAGGTCATGGCATTGTGCTTTTTGATCACGTGCTTAATCATTTTGGGGCCCATTCCAGCAAAATTCATCTTTGAAATGCCCATTCGATCAGCCCCGCGCGGCATCATCTTGCCAAACATTTTTTCTAAAAAACCTTTTTTCATTGGCACCATTTCATCCTTGCGCAAGGCATTCAGCCCCCAAAAGGTATGAAAAATCGTCACCTCATGATCATAGGCCGCTGCACCATTGGCAATAATGTAAGCCGCCATTGCTTTATCATAATCTCCACTGAATAGCACAATCGTCGTGCGTTTTTTCTGTTCTGCCATCTTGCTCCTCCTTCACAATTACCCATGGGGGTATATAGAAAATAAAAAATATATACACATACCGGTAAGGGTATATTATAACAAGTAAAAAAATCCGTCAACCTTCAAAGGCTGAAGAATTTCTTACCGGCTTTTCACCAATAGCTCAACCGCTTCTTTCACAAGACCTTCCGTATCCTTGCCTTGTTCAAGACTTTCACGGACACATTGCTCAAGATTTGTACTCACAATCACACCCATCGCCCGATCAATGGCATTGCGTGATGCAGACAGCTGCGTTACTACCTCGCGGCAATCCTTTCCCTGCTCCATCATCGCAAGAACCCCTTTAATCTGCCCCTCAATCCGGCGAAGACGGTTCTTCATCTGTTGATTATATTCCATGCACAAGCACTCCTTTCTATTCTTTCTATGAACAGATAGTATACCCTAAGAGGTATTTAGTCAAACGACTTGCCCTTCTCTTTTGTAGAGAACGTATGTGAAAATAATTGCACATTCCACCATTTATTGATAAAAAGAAAATATTCAACGAACGAGAAATCATTGAAGAAAAGAGGACAGCCCATGACTTTACATCATTATATTGGATCAAACAAAGAACTGCCGCTTGGTACCATTGGTCAAAATCCTACCTATAAACCATTCTCTGAACTCAATATCAACATGTTTGATAAAAAACAAAAAAAGCCAAAAACCTATCAAAAAGAAGAACTTTTGATAGAAGTATTTGAAACAGAAGAGGATTTCGAAGGCATTCACATTGATTATCTAGATCCCTTCTATGAAGCGGTAAGAAACAAATTCACGCATCCTTTCGTTTATGAATTAGACATCATTCATTCTCTTCGTGCACTTTTTAAATTCATTGAAAAAGAGCTGTCAAAAGGAGAAACCATCGAAATCTATTCTTGTCTAGATGAACTCGAAACGAAAGAAAAGGACGATCAATTGGATGTAGAAATTGACCTAAGCAAAAAACGATTTGGAAAACATATCGATTTTAAAGAGATCGATGAACTGATTGATATGTTTGAATTAGAAAACTTACAATATGTGTTGGTGAAGAAATAGAGGAGAGTCGACATGGAACTTCAAAATGCCTTTTTATTAGAAATTGTTGAAGCGTTGAAAAGTTTAGGGGGACAAGCCTCATTAAGTGATATCTATGATGAAGTTGAATATCGTCAAAACATAGATCTTACTCAATATACCGATTGGAAAGCTCAAGTAAGGAAACGTATTTACCTTCATTCGAGCGATACAGACATTTTCAAAGGAACACCTAATGATCTATCTGATAAGTTTTATTCCATTGATGGAAAAGGAAAAGGATATTGGGGCTTAAGACAATTTATACCTAGTAGAAATCAACTTGAATTAACTGAAGATGATATAGGATTTGTTGAAGGTAAAAAGAAATTAAGGCAGCATATTATAAGAGAACGCAATCCATTAGTCATCAAGCAGGCAAAGGAAACATTTAAAAAACAACATGATAATCGTTTGTTTTGTGAAATTTGCGGGTTTGATTTTTATGAAACATACGGTGAAATCGGGGAAGATTTTATAGAAGGGCACCACACCATTCCTTTGTCAGAAATGGATGAAGGACATTCGACTAAGGTAGAGGATATTGCGATTGTTTGTTCAAACTGCCATCGAATGTTACATAGAAGAAGACCTTGGTTAAGCAAAGATCAATTGAAGTTATTAATAGAAAAGCGCATATAAATTTAACAACACGGAGGTAGTTGAAGGAACCAAAAAATCCCCTCAATTACCTCTCTGCAGATCATCGTAAACTTTTTCAAAAATCTCTATTGGTATTGAATATTTCGTTGTCTTATCATTACGGTAATTAACCACTATATCGATATGATGTTGCTTTTTTTCAAATTCAATAATTGAATTCTCCCATCTATCTCTAACGGATATAACACAATTACCGTTTTTCTTTTCCTTTTTCTGATAAACATAATCCATTTTATCTCTCCATTCTTATTATTTTGTATTAAATAAGCGAATAGAAGTCACGTCTCAATCTGTGATACCTAAAGAAGTTAATGTCGTGAGCAAGTTTAAAAACGTATAAAGATAATTTCTACCATAATTACTTTATATGATGCCAACTGAACCTAATAGATGATATCTGTCTCAATGTTTTATTTAAAGTCTAAAGTATTCCTCAAATCATTTCTACTCTCCAAACAATAGCTAGCCTTCAATTAAACGTTTTAACTTAAGCTCCGTTTCAGTATCCTCAACTGGAGTATAGACGCTGCATCTTAAATCAGTATCCCCATACACTTGTAATGAAGTTAGGTTAAACAACATTTTACCTGCCTTAGCATGACGAAATTCAATTAATACTTCAGGCGCATAGCTGATCTCATTTTCATTCCAAATTTTACGAAACTCAGGATATGCCTGCTCCATTTCTTCTATAAATTGCTCATACCAGTCATCAGCTACATACTGTCCATAATACGTTCTAAATATGGCGATATATCCTCTAACAAAATGCTCCCAATTCACCGCTAAACTTTTAAATTCCTTTCTTGCGAATAGCAAGCGTATGATATTCCTTTCTGCCGGGATGATTTGTTCAAAGTCCAAAAATACGTTAGCTGCTGCTTGATTCCACCCAACAATCTGACTTCTTCTGTCAGATACAATCGTTGGGCAATAACGAAGTTCCTGCAAAATTTTCACTAAAGCCGGACTGATTTCCTTCTCATTCTCAATGATAAAGGATTTTTTTACTCCTTCCTCTAACGCTAAAGCGTACAAATATCTCCTTTCATCGTTATTTAATTGTAATGCACGAGAAATCGCATCTAATACCGAAGTCGATACCTTTATATCTCTTCCTTGCTCTAACCATGTATACCAAGTAAGACTCACACCGGCTAGTTGAGCCACTTCTTCTCTTCTTAGTCCTGGTGTTCTTCTGCGGGTGCCTACAGGTAGACCAACCATTTGAGGCGTAATTTTCGAACGTTGATTCTTTAGAAATTCTGATAATGCTTGAAGTCTAGTTTCAGGTTTCATTCAGATCTCCCTTTAAAAGAGTATTAATTATACTAGGATAAACAACAACTTGTAATAGGATAACACAATGGCTAAAGTTAATAAAAACAAGGAGGGAATGATCATGAAAAGAGTTGTCATTACTGGAATGGGAGTTATTTCTCCACTAGGAAATGATGTAAATAGCTTTTGGAATCAGCTAATGAAAGGACAATCGGGAATATCTCTCATTGATTCTTTTGATACGACTGATTATAAAACAAAAATAGCGGGAATCGTTCGTGATTTCGATGCAGATAAAATATTAGGAAGAAAAGAAGCAAAACGATTAGATCGTTTTAGTCAGTTTGCCTTAGCAGCAGCCGAACAAGCATTAGAAAATTCACAATTACAGTTAGATCAAGTTGATCTTGAACGTTTAGGCGTTTATGTTGGTTCAGGAATCGGAGGCATCCAATCGCTTGTCGATCATGTGAATGTATTAGATAAACGAGGTCCCTCAAGAGTAAGCCCCAGCCTTGTACCCATGATGATTTCAAATGCAGCTGCGGCCCAAATCAGCATAAAATTAGGAGCACAAGGACCATCATTGTCACCAGTCACAGCTTGTTCTATTGGGAACACCGCTATTGGTGAAGCTTTCAATGCGATCCGAAATGATGATGCAGATATTATATTTGCCGGAGGAACTGAAGCTGCCGTCTCACAGATATCCTTGGCTAGTTTTGGAAATGCACATGCACTATCTACTAGAAACCAAGACCCAAGCCGGGCCAGCCGTCCATTCGATACAGATAGAGATGGATTTGTGATGAGTGAAGGCGCAGGTATCTTAGTATTAGAATCATTAGAAAACGCGATTCTTAGAGATGCACCGATATTATGTGAAGTAGTGGGATACGGAGCTAGTTCAGATGCTCATCATATGGTAGCATCCCACCCAGAAGGTAAAGGTGCCTACTTAGCCATGAAAAAGGCATTGAAAAGTGCAAACATATCAACAGATGACATCGATGTTATTAGTGCTCATGCAACAAGTACACAAGTAGGTGATCGTTCAGAAGTTTTAGCTATTAAGAAATTATTTGGTGAACGTTCAAGTGAAATTCCAACAACAGCAAACAAATCAATGACGGGGCACATGTTTGGTGCTGCCGGCGGAGTAGAAGCCATTGCTTTAGTGGAAAGTTTGAGACGAGGAGTAATTCCGCCAACTATTAATGTAGAGAATCGAGATCCAGATTGCAATTTAGATGTTGTATTAGAAGCAAGACAGCTTCCATTGAAATATGGGCTATCCAATTCTTTTGGTTTTGGAGGACATAATTCAGCCATCTTGTTAAAACATTACGATTGATGTAGTTAAAAGATGAAATAATGAATCTATCAAGGGTTTATAGCCCTTGATTTTTTTCATTTTGGGAATACCTCACAGACAAATTATGATGGGCCTCAGCAATCTGATATATTAAATGGAGAACAGAGAATACTTAAAAAACATTTTAGAAAGAAGGTGACCCATGCCAAACAACGAAACACCCAACCCACTCATCCATGAAAAATCACCGTATCTCCTTCAGCACGCCCATAACCCAGTTCACTGGTACCCGTGGGGGCAAGAAGCCTTTGACAAAGCCAAGCGTGAAAATAAACCAGTGCTTGTCAGCATTGGTTACGCCACTTGCCCCTGATGCCATTACATATTTTTATGGAAGGGACTATACCACATAATGTGCTCTAAAACTTTTAAAGTTTAAATTTGTACTTTAGTAGTCCCTTTTGTTTCCCTTCTTCACATTTTCCCAATCCCGTTCTACATTTTTCCTGACTCTGTGAAGAAGTTTAAAAATGGTTTCCTTTTCCTCAGGTGAAAAATCAGAACAGGCCACTTTCGTAGAATGTTCTTCTTCTTTTTTTAAAAAAGGATAAACTTTTTTCCCTTTCTCAGTCGTGAACAGCTTTTTTATTTTTTTATTCTGTCTGTCCGGCTGTTTTTCAATCAATCCCTGTATTTCCAATTTCTTGATTGCCCGCGCAGCCGTTGTTCGGTCAACTTTTATCATTTCAGCCAATTTATCTTGTATAACACCGGGGTTTTCGTATATACGTACAAGATAGAGATACTGCCCTCTCGTTAAGTCCAAATCTTTAAATTCAATATTGCTTATGGAATCTAAAGCTCTTGCTATCATGCCGATCTCTCGTAAAATGTCGTTCACACCCAAAACTCCTCACATGTTTTTTGTTGCAATTACACCTATTTTTTGTTGCAATTACAACGAAAATAATTTAACCTTACTTTTATAAGAACACACGCGTGCTATAGAGTCCAGACTAATATCAGAAAAGGATTGGTAAATAATGATTATAAAAAGAATAACAAATGAAAATGATTTACATGTTGCTCAAGATATTAGAAAATCGGTATTCATTGAAGAACAGCAAGTACCTGAATCCGATGAGTTCGATGAGTTCGATCAATTCGATACACTCAATGAACAATGCCAGCATGTCTTGGTATATCATGAGAATCAGCCTGTCGGCACAGGCCGTGTGCGCATCGTTGATCATACAGGTAAACTGGAAAGAATCTGTATCCTAAAACCTTATCGTAAGTATGGTTTAGGCAAAATCATCATTGGAGAGCTGGAAAAAATCATGCAAGAAAAAGGCATTTCTAAGATTAAGCTGCATGGGCAAACACATGCAGAAGGCTTTTATAAAAAACTGGGCTATCAAACTACTTCAGATGAATTTATGGAAGACGGAATTCCACACATCTTAATGACAAAAGAAATATCTTGAAATACAAATCATGTCTAATAAAAAGAAGTATGTTTATTACGGACTAGGTATATTCGTATTAAGTTTAGGCATTTCTTTAACAATACAATCAGGACTAGGTACTTCCCCATTCGATGCCCTTTTGGTTGGCCTTTCCAAAGAAGTCGGTCTTACCGTAGGAAGCTGGGAGGTCCTTATCTCTGTCATTATCTTACTCTGTAACTCTATATTAACAAGAAAAAAACCTGTTTTATTAGGTTTGATTACAGCATTCGTGACTGGAATAGGCATTGATCTGTGGTTGTTCCTCATAAAACATGTCATCTACACAAGCATGTGGTTTAGCAAACTGACGTGTTTCGGAGTTGGTTTGGTATTCATTGGTCTTGGAACAGCCATCTATCTTCAAACAAAATTTGCATCAACGCCTATCGATCATTTAACACTCATTATTCGAGATATTTCAAAAAGAACCCTCCTATTTTCAAGAACAGTATTGTATGCTTTTTTCTTATTTTTGGCTTATATATGTAAAGGTCCTATCGGTATCGGAACCATTTTAACTGTGTGTTTAGGAGGCATGATCCTTCACTTTTTTATGTCTATTGTTGAACGTCGCCTTTTATCCAATTGAGGTCTGGAATCACCTTATAAAAAGAAAAGAAGAGGCTAACCTTAAAAGACCTCTTCTTTTTTGATATTTGGTATATTAGATATTGGAAAGACCATACTGATAAGAAACTTTATCGAAAGAAGGTGATCCCATGCCCACTAACAATAAACCCAACCGATTAATCGCTGAAAAGTCGCCATACCTTCTCCAACACGCCTATAACCCAGTCAACTGGTACACATGGTCAGACGAAGCATTCAAAAAAGCGAAACGCGAAAACAAACCTGTTTTCGTATCGATTGGGTATGGTTAGCCAAAGGAACTTGCCACTGGTGCCACGTCATGGCACACGAAAGCTTTGAAGATCAACAAGTCGCTGACATCTTAAATGAGCATTTTATTTCGATTAAAGTCGATCGTGAGGAGCGTCCAGACATAGACTCGATGTATATGTCTGTTTGTCAGATGATGACGGGGCAAGGCGGCTGGCCGTTAAATGTGTTTGTCACGCCGGATCAAAAGCCTTTTTATGCGGGGACATATTTTCCAAAAAGAAGTGCATACGGGCGTCCTGGCTTCATCGAGGCACTGACACAATTGCTGGATGCGTACCATAACGACCGAGATCATATTGAATCATTGGCTGAGAAAGCGACAAATAATCTGCGGATTAAAGCAGCAGGGCAGACAGAAAACACACTGTCTCAAGAGGCAGTTCACAAAGCCTATTATCAGCTCATGAGCAGCTTTGATACGCTGTATGGCGGATTCGGTTCCGCGCCAAAATTTCCTGCACCTCATATGCTCTCATTTCTGATGCGCTATTACGAATGGACTGGGCAGGAGAATGCGCTGTATGCAGTCACGAAAACGTTAGATGGAATGGCAAATGGCGGTATATACGACCATATTGGGTCGGGCTTTTCTCGTTATTCGACGGATGAAAAATGGCTTGTGCCGCATTTTGAAAAAATGCTGTATGATAATGCCCTGTTGATGGAAGCTTACACAGAAGCGTATCAGCTCACCTCAAAACCTGAATATGAAAAACTTGTCCAACGCCTGATCCAATTTATTAAACAAGATATGATGAATCCAGGCGGCTTCTTTTATTCAGCGATAGATGCAGATTCTGAAGGGAAAGAAGGACAATATTACATCTGGGCAAAAGATGAGATCATCACCCATTTAGGAGAGGAGCTTGGCGCTTTATTTTGCGAAGTCTATCACATCACAGAAGAGGGGAACTTTGAAGGGGAAAACATTCCTCATACCATTTCCACCTCTTTTGAGGACATCAAGGCCTCTTTTTCGATCGACGATAAAACCCTTCAGTCCAAGCTGCAAGAAGCCCGGCATATTTTACAATCAGTCAGACAGCAGCGACCCGCGCCGCTTGTCGATGACAAGGTGCTCACATCTTGGAATGCGCTGATGATCGCAGCTCTCGCCAAAGCAGGAAAGGTCTTTGATGCAGAGGAAGCGATCCATATGGCGAAGCAGGCGATGTCTTTTCTAGAAACACATCTTGTTCAACATGAGCGGCTCATGGTCCGCTACAGAGAAGGTGACGTGAAGCATCTCGGCTTTATCGAGGATTATGCACATATGCTAAAAGCCTATATGTCTTTATACGAAGCGACCTTTGAATTAGATTGGCTGGAAAAAGCCTCAGCCATTGCTGAGAACATGTTTGAGCTGTTTTGGGACAAGGAAAAAGGGGGCTTTTTCTTCTCGGGATCAGATGCGGAATCGCTCCTCGTTCGAGAAAAAGAAGTGTACGACGGTGCTATGCCTTCTGGCAACAGCACTGCACTCAAGCACCTTCTCATGCTAAGCAGACTGACCGGACGTCAGGATTGGCTAGACACATTAGATCAGATGTTCCAAGCCTTTTATGTCGATGTCTCGTCCTATCCAAGCGGTCATACAGCGTTTCTGCAAGGGCTCTTAAGTCAATATGCAACGAAAAGAGAAATCATCATTCTCGGAAAAAACGGCGACCCTCAAAAAGAACAGCTTTTACAGGCGCTTCAAAAACGCTTCGTGCCATTTGATATCATATTGACTGCCGAAACAGGGGAAGAATTAGCGAAGCTCGCGCCCTTTACAAAAGATTACAAAACAATTGATGGAAAAACCACCGTGTATATTTGTGAAAACTACAGCTGCCGCCAGCCAATCACCGATATCGACGAAGCGATGGAACAATTATTCCACAATTGAGTTTGTCATAAGATGACTATGAGAAGACAAAATGAGGACAAACAGATAAAAAACATGTCAATCCGCTAACAAATTGTCTGTACGGTTTTATTTTTCCTAAAAAACGGTTAGAATGCGCACTAGACGTTCTCATACCGAAGGGAGAGAAAATGATGAAAAAGGTATCATACACACTCATCGCTTGTTTGTTATCTGTTGGACTTGCAGCCTGCTCGTCAAACGATGCCAAACAAGATAAGCAAAACGATTCAGCCAAAAACAAGGAAACAACACAGGCTGATCAAAAAGAGCAGCAAAAGCAAATGGAAGAAATGCAAAAGAAATTAGACGCACAAAAAATCGATGATCAAAAGGTCGTTGCGACCGTCAACAAAGACAAAATCACAGGCAGTGAATACAATAGCGCCTTATCTACCATTCAAGGCCAGCTTCAGCAGTCCGGACAAGACCCAACTTCTAAAGAAGGCGAGAAAGCAGTCAAGAAACAAACCATTGATGCGCTCGTAGGCCAAGAGCTCATCCTGCAAGATGCCGAGAAGAAGGGCTTCAAAGCCTCTGACAAAGAGGTAGATAAGCAGCTAAAGGAAGAAAAGAAACAGTTTAAAGACAACGCTCAATTCGAAGAAGCACTTAAAAAGAGCGGACTCACATTAGATCAGCTGAAAAGCGACATTGCCGACAGCATCAAATACAGCCAATATGTCGACAAAGAAATTAAATCAGCCTCCGTTTCTGAGAAAGATGTCAAAGCGTACTATGACCAATACGCAGACCAAATGAAAAAACAAAAGCAAAAAGTACCAGAATACAAAGAGGTTAAATCACAAATTAAAAAACAGCTAGAATCTCAAGAAAAGCAGAAAGAAGTACAAAAAGAAATTGAAAAACTAAAGAAATCTGCGAAAATTAATGTGTCTCTATAACCGCAGCTAAGAAAAATCCGCCATTGTGCGGATTTTTTTGTTACTCCACGAACCATTTTTCCAAATTTATGACAAAAGCCTCATCATAAACGTCTCCTCCATCCGATATGATGGGAGTACAAAAGAAAGCGCTAACAATTCTTTTGTCTCTGAAAGGGTACAGGATCAAAAGCCATTCTCGTACTTTTGCTTCAGTCAATCGGACATCTAAAAAAGGAGGATCTTTATGTTCAAATGGTTTAAACCTGCTCCACATATCGACAGGCTTGATGATGCCAAAACAGATGAGACGTATAAGCGGCTGCGGCTGCAAGTCTTTCTAGGCATCTTCATCGGGTATGCGGGCTACTATTTGCTGCGCAAAAATTTCGCATTTGCCATCCCTTATTTACAGGAAGAGGGGTTCACAAAAAGTGAATTAGGCTTTGTACTGGCGGCTGTTTCAATCGCTTATGGCTTTAGTAAATTCATTATGGGGATGATCTCAGACCGCTGTAACCCAAGATACTTTTTAGCCGCTGGACTCTTTCTATCAGCTCTTATCAATATTCTATTTGTCTCATTTCCATGGGTGACATCCAGTGTATGGATCATGTTTTTATTCATGTTCTTAAACGGCTGGTTTCAAGGAATGGGGTGGCCGCCATGCGGACGTACGATGGCGCACTGGTTTTCGGTTAGTGAACGTGGTACGAAAATGTCCATTTGGAACGTCGCTCACAATATCGGCGGAGGGATTCTTGCACCGCTTATCACATTAGGAATTGTGCTGTTTGCGACGTGGAAAAGTATCTTTTTCTTCCCAGCCATCATTGCCATTATCGTCTCCTTCGTGATCATTCTTCTCGTACGGGATACCCCACAATCCACTGGTCTTCCGCCAATCGAGGAATATCGAAATGACTATCCGGCACAAAACTATGAGGATCAAGAAAAAGAATTAACAGTGAAAGAGATTTTATTTAAATATGTACTCAACAATAAATTCCTATGGTATATCGCCATTGCCAACGTGTTTGTGTACTTTGTTCGTTACGGTGTCGTTGACTGGGCGCCGACCTACTTAACAGAAGCAAAGGGCTTTTCACCAGAGCATTCACGCTGGTCTTATTTTCTTTATGAATATGCAGGCATTCCCGGTACATTATTGTGCGGCTGGATCAGTGACCGCTTCTTTAGAAGCCGCCGCGCACCAGCTGGCGTCATCTTTATGGCCGGGGTGTTAATTGCCGTTCTTGTTTACTGGCTAAACCCTGCAGGCAATCCAATGGTCGATAACATTGCCCTTATCAGCATCGGCTTTTTGATTTACGGACCTGTTATGCTCATTGGGCTTCAAGCCATTGATCTCGCTCCGAAAAAAGCGGCTGGCACTGCTGCCGGACTGACAGGCTTCTTCGGCTACATTGGCGGCTCTGCCTTTGCCAATGCCATGATGGGTGTCGTCGTAGATCACTATGACTGGACAGGAGGCTTCATTTTACTGGTTGGTTCTTGTGTGCTTGCGATTATTTTCCTCGCCATGACATGGAATACAGGAAAGCGCGTAGAGCAAGCTTAATGAAAATCACATAAAAGATTCATATCCGCCCAACATGCTCTTTACATCTATTTCTTATGATGGAGGCAGTTACCGTAAAAGGAGGTTAAAATATGAAGAAAAGTAGATTACTTGCTTTCGTGTTGCTCTCTTTTGCTTTACTGTCTTTTGCGTGGATGCCGGCCACCGTATCGGCACATGAACATCTTTTATCTCCAGATCGCATCTTAACCGTTGCACACCGCGGAGCATCAGGGTATGCACCAGAGCATACCCTGGCTTCCTACAAGCTCGCCACAAAGATGAATGCAGATTACCTCGAACTCGACCTTCAAATGACAAAGGATGGACATCTCATCGTGATGCATGATGAAACCGTTGACCGAACCACTAACGGAACAGGCTGGGTCAAAGACCTCACACTTGCTGAAATCAAACAGCTTGATGCTGGTACATGGTTTAACGAAGCAAATCCCGACAGACAAAATGCCAACTATATCGGACAGAGAGTCCTTACATTAGATGAGGTGCTGCGCTATTTCGGCAAACGAGAGAATTATTATATTGAAACAAAAAAACCAGACCTTTATCCGCAAATGGAAGAAAAACTATTGGCCGCCTTAAAGAAACATCACCTTCTTGGGAAACACACAAGAAAAGGCCAGGTCATCATTCAATCCTTTAGTGAAGACAGCCTGCTAAAGCTGCAGAAATTAGCTCCACGCCTGCCAAAAGTACAACTATTAGACAGAGCACAAATGGCATCGATCACAGACGATCAGCTCAACTTCATCAAAACGTACGCTGTAGGGGTCGGACCGAATTTTAGAGCATTAACACCTGAAAACGTCCAGCAGGTCAGAAGCCACGGACTCCTCCTTCATCCATATACGGTCAACAGCGAAGCAGACATGACACGTCTTCTGCAATACGGCGTCACCGGTCTTTTCACCAACTATCCAGATGTCTTTAACCGTGTAAAAGCTTCACTCTAAATAAAAAAAGCCTTGCGGTCCATGGGACTGACCCCCGATTTTGAGACAGGGATCAAAACACCTTTATGAAACAGCCAGTTGCCGAAACTCTTTTGGTGACTGGTTGTTTAATTTCAATTGAATTCGGATATTGTTATAATAATCAATATACTCTCTGACTGTTTTTTCTACAATGGCTGTTGTAGTCTTTGTCAGGTGGTGGAGATAGAATCCTTCTGATTTTAAACTGGAGTGGAAGGATTCGATGGGGGCATTATCAGCGGGCATTCCCTTACGGGACATGCTCATTGTAATGCCTTTTTCTTTTATCGCCTTTTGATAAGCATATGACGTGTAGACTGAACCTTGATCACTATGAAGTACGCAGCCTTTAGGCAGTGTCTGTAACTGGTTCAATGTTTCTAAAACAAGAGATACATCCTGTTTATCACCAATCGTATAAGCCACAATCTCACTAGTATATAAATCTTTTATGCTGGATAGATAAAGTGTTTTTTGCCCAAATGGCAGATACGTTATATCTGTCACCAGTTTTTCAAATGGCTTCGTGGCAGAAAAATCTTGTTTTAAGTGATTTTCTGCAATGTAATAGGGTTGACCGGTCTGTTTACGCTTTTTCATTTTCACACGACACTGTAAACCGTAGGTTTGCATAATACGTTGTACCGTCTTATGATTCATTTTCATTTCTTTCTGCAAGAGAGCTGTGATTTTACGATAACCGTACGTATATTGATATGATTCACAAAGTGATGAAATCAACTCGATTAGTTTCTGTTTTTTTGGCTGATGGTTTTGTTTTTTCCATCGATAAAATGAGGATCTTGCAAGCTCAAACATCTGACAAAATGCGCTTATACTTACTTGATTTTTTACGGTCTCGTAAATCGACACTAACGCTTCTTTTTTCACTTCCTTTCCCATTCTATATACTTTTTTAATATGTCAATTTGTTGTTTTAGAAAACGATTTTCTGTTTTTAACTTCTCGTGCTCATCTTGATATTCAGGTCCTTTCCCGTATGAATACTGCTTCCCAACTGGTTGATGAAACCGATGGTTTTCACCCTCACGATACCATTTCATCCACGTTTTTACTTGTGTCCTATTCTTAATTCCTAGCTTGTCCATGATTTCTTTTGTCGGGATCCCTGCTAATCTCATTTGAACGGCCTCTTCTTTTATGCTAATTGGATAACTAACTCTTTTTCCCATACAAAAACACCTCCAAATTGTTTTCAGGTATGCTATACCCGATTTTCAACTTAAAGGTGTTTTTATTTGTCTCGCTTTATGGGGTCAGTCCCCCATCCCGCAAGGCTTTTGATTATTTCACCGTTTGATCAGAAGAAGCTGTTTCAATCGGTTTTCGTTTTCCAATTCCAAATACAAAAAAGCTAAGTGCCACTAAAATCAAGAACCCAATTGCTACAATAAGAGAAATACGCGTATCCTGATTAATGAGCATAAACACAAGAACCATTAATAAAAATCCGATTGTAAGATAGTTAGAAAACGGTGCTAGCGGCATCTTGAACGGATGCTGATCAAGCGCTGCCCCCTTCGCCTTTCTGAAGCCAATATGACTAATCAAAATGACAAACCAAGGCACCATCCCAGGAAGGACACTCGCACTATACACATAGACGAAAATGTTTGGCGGTGAAACATAATTCAGGACCACTCCTATCGCTAAACCAATCAGCACAGCGAATGTCCCAAAATACGGTACACCATTTTTCGAAATTTTTGTAAAGAAAGCAGGCGCCTGACCATTCACACCTAATGTATAAAGCATACGGCCCGCACTGAAAATACCACTATTACAGCCGGACATCGCTGCTGTAATGACAACAAAGTTAATAATACCAGCCGCTGCTGTAATCCCGATCTTCGCAAACGTCGCCACAAATGGACTGCCAAGGGTATTCAGCTGATCCCAAGGATACACAGTCACAATGACAAAGATCGCACCGATATAGAAAATCAAAATACGCCAGATGATACTTTTGATGGCATTGGTCAGCGTCTTTTCTGGATTTTGTGCTTCACCTGCTGTAATCCCAATCAGCTCAACACCCTGGTAGGCAGCAATGACGAGCGACAATGCAAACAAGAACCCGGTAAATCCACCTGTAAAGAACCCGCCGTGCGCCCACAGATTAGACAAACCAATAGGCGTCCCGCCATTTCCAAATCCAAAGAAAATAATGCCTAGACCTGCAATAATCATCAAGATAATCGTCACAATTTTGATCATCGCAAACCAAAATTCAAATTCACCGAACGACTTAACCGAAATCAAATTGGCTGCTCCTAAAATGATCATCGCAATTAACCCTGGAATCCATGCAGGCAGCTCTGGGAACCAATATTTCATATAAGCCCCAACAGCAATAATTTCAGACATTCCGACAATGACCCACTGGAACCAGTTACTCCAAGCCGTCATATACCCTGCAAGCGGATGAATATATTGATGCCCGAATGTAGCAAACGACCCTGTACTCGGCTCAAGATATAACATTTCTCCCATCGCACGCATAATAAAAAAGATAAAAATACCACACACTGCGTACGCTAGAAGAACCGATGGACCTGTCCACTGAATGGCCTTCGCTGACCCCATAAATAAGCCAACACCGATTGTGCCGCCAAGAGCGATCATTTGAATATGGCGGGCACTTAACCCTCTCTTTAATTCCTTTTGAGCCACTTTTCTTCCCCCTCATCAACAAACAACATAAAAAATAAAAATCAGAATTTACATTCTGATTGAGAAACATCAATCTTTCGATGTATATTATCATAATAAATCTACCCTTAAAAAACAATTGTTTTTTTGAGGAAAACACTATTAACGGGATATTCTTCTATTTTTATATAAAAATATTCTTGTGACAGGTCCACTAGCAAACTTATACATTTTGAATTCGTTTGCTTAATCCTTCAAACCTTTCTTAATTTTAAGTTAAGACTCTAGAAAGTTCTAAATCACAAAAATACGTATTTAATCCATTAGAGATAATGTACTAAATACGTATTTTTAAATAAAAACACTATTAAATACTCAACATCATTTTAGAAATAATAGCGCCTGTAATTTGAATAATCCAATAGGCTCCACAAAATCCTATCGCTTTCGAAAAAGATGCCTTTCTTTTCTTTAACATTTTAAATAATGCGATTGTAGCTAAGAGAAGAAAAGGATTGAAGACAATGAACCAATAATTTTGGTTACTGAGAATAATTGTACTTCCTTCTGAAAAGAAATTAGCGATAGCCAACGGTACATGAACTAAAGTGTTCAAAAACATAGTCACAGTAAAAATATAAAGAAACTCTTTTTTAGTTAAATCTAAATAACTTATCCTACCGAATACATAACCAATAAGTGAATAAATAAGAATCCCAATATAAATTGTAAATAAATTAAAAACACCTACAGCTATCACAATTCCACTGGAAACTCCCTGTGTTTCTAAAATTGAATTTAGAATATTATCAAGATTATGAAAAACGCTGGAATAAAACAAAACATAACTTATCATTATACCTAGTAAATATACCACAGTTTTTTTTGTTAAATTCATAGTTATTACTCCTATAACATTTGTTTAACTACAAAATAAATTAGTATTACTAAGAGTATGCTTTGAAACGAAATAAAAGCTATTCTTATCATTTTATTTTTAATAGTTAATAAAAATTGAAAAGAAAAAATGAAGATTGCTATTAGTAATGGTATGATCCCAATCACTTTTTTTTCTAAACTCAACAATAAAATGACAGCTAAAACAAGCAGTATATTTGTTAGTATGGTTAATAAACGATTCTTCATATGTTCACCTCAAAAAATTCTTGGTGTTATATACCATTCTATTAAAGCTGAAATAAATAACAAAACAATTATTATAAAGAAAAGAGTTGAAATTTCCTTAATGTATTTTTTCAGCAGACTTTTAAAGTTAATAGAATGCCCCATATATTCAATCAAAAACATGATACTTTTAAAACCTATAACTCCACTCAATATTAGTGCTGGAACCTCGAATATACCATGCGGGATTATTTTAAAGAATATCTCAAAAAAGGACTTACCTAAATAATGGCTCTCTTTTATACTCAATCCAATAGTAAGGCTATTAATCGCAACAAATACAATTGTACCTATCCCTAGAGTAAAAAAACCAGAAGCTATAAACAATATTGCTAGTAAATTATTGATGAATAGATGTGATAAACTATTAGGCTCTATTAATTTATTTTGTTCAATTAAAGTTGGAGTCATGAAAGAACCTGCTATCACACCAATTAAAAATAATAAAGAAGAACAAATGATTAAGGCCTTATTTTTTATGATAATGCCTTTTATATTTAACATAGTCTTTCTACACTTCCCTAGTCATGCTTATGGTCTCTTTATCCAAATATATAGTGGTTATGTAATGTTCCATTTCACTCAAGCTCATTTCTTTACAAATAAACTCATCAACTATTGTTCCATTATGAAGTATTCCAATCTTGTCGCAAAGTGAATGAGCTAATTCTAATAAATGCGTGGAGATAATAACTATTCCTTTTTCTGAGAATTTTTGAATATAACTCCTAATAATTTTCGAATTAATTAGATCTACACCAGTTAAAGGCTCATCTAAAATAATCATATCCGGGTCACTAATAATCGCTGAAGCAATTGAAACTTTTTGTTTCATGCCATTACTATATGTTTGAATTAACTTATGTTTTGCTTCCTCTAAATTAAATAATTTTAATAAATCAGATACAATTTTTTCTCTTGTATCTTTTGGAATTTCAAACATTGCTGCAGAGAAAAGTAAATACTCTTGACCTGTTAAATATTCATATAATGAAGCATTATCTGGAACAAAACTTACTTTATTGTTGCTATCGAATATAACTTCCCCATCATTTGGTTTCAAAAGTTGAGCTATTATTTTAAGTAGGGTAGTTTTCCCTGCTCCATTTGTACCCACAAGGCCATATATCATGTTTTTTTCAATTTTTAAATCAATATCTTTCAAAACGCTTTTCTTATCATAGGATTTCGAAACATTTACTATTTCAATCACGATCTAAAAACACTTCCTTTATTGTTACTCTTTTTAAAAATGTAACAGTAATCATGAATACAAGTACACAAATAACAAACAAGCTAAAACTTAATATTAATACCAAATTGATTGTTAAATTCACATTGACGAATTCAGTTAATATAAATAATGCACCGATGAAAAATGTATATAGAATCGTAATTCCATTGTTTAATAAGTTATTTAAAAAGCTTGCTTTATGTGATTCACCTATTTCATACTCATGTTCCCAGTTTATCCTAGGATAAAGGCCTGTAGTAGATATTTGAAATAATCCGCTTAATCCGCCATACGTTATCACAATAATCAATGATAAAATAAGTGTATTCAAATTAACTTTCAAGAAGAAATTTAATACAATAAGTGATATAAAACTTATAAATAACACGAAGATACAATATACTTTCCATTTTTCACGAACTAAATCCCAAATTGTAAAATTTCTATTAATAAACAGGTGCAAATTTTTAGATTCTCCATCTACTCCTAAAACCATACGTAAAGAATCCCCTACAATTTGGAATACAGCAAAGGAACAAGCCGACACAGCAGCGATTATCCCTATTGAACTACTCTTTGAAATATAATGGTCTATAAAAGGTATAGCCGCACCAACAAAAAATAAAACACCTATAATAGTTTTGCCAAGATGTCCAATGAACCAGGAATTAGCACGAAGTATATGAAGCAAATCTTTTTGAAAAAAGTTGTTTTTATGTTTAGCAAATAACGGCTTCTTATACTTCACCTCTCTACCCATTTTCATGTCATAATAATTAATTAGATCCCATGAATTAAGTGTTTTAACCCATAAAATATGCAAAAAAACAATACTCAAAAAAAGTGCAATGCATGCAGTTATCCAAATATTTATCGTAGTTTCTAAAAAAACATTTCTGTATACATTAAATATATCTGGCAATAAACTTACTGTTCTTATCATTTCATTTACTTTACTAAAAATATTCTTATAATTTAATAAAAATGAAATAATATAATAAGGAGCAAGTAAAGACACACACCCTAAAATTCCAAATATCACTAGACTATTCAACATATTTAAAGCCTTCAAGTAAAATAATTTAGATATAATAAATCTTATGTATGTAATTATCATAACTAACAATGCATAAATGCATAAAAACAGCGGAAAATAGATAATCAAAAAGATTGGATTAAAATTCATATTTATAGTGTATACACCTAAATAAACTGGTGTGAAAAAGACGCACCATAATAAAATTGAACTTTTCAGAATATTAAAATAGAGCGTTGAAATTACTCTAATAACTCTAAAATCTTTTATCTGTAGTAAACTCTTTCTAGAATCATAGAAAAAAACTGACTGATGCTTATTAAAGAAATTTAATGAGTTATACAATGTTATAATGAGCATATATAATATTGCAAGATTAATAATAGATGTTAGATCCTGATTACCCTCAATGATTTTTGAAACAGAGAAAGCCACAATGTATAGTCCGAATGATAGAAAAACTAATATAAGCACAAAAATTCTCATTATTTGAGAAGGAGTATATTTATTAATAGACCAATCGACAAGAAATTTTCTAATATTTGTTAAGTTTGTGTAATATGATAGAGTTGCGACTTTTTTCAACATAAATATTAATCCTTTCTTTTTACGAGAGAAGAGGGGGATGAAAATATTATTTAAACTTTACCAAGATACAGCGAATTTTTTTCCGTTTTGTTTAATAACTGCTTTGATAGCGGTAATTCCTCCGACTGCAATTAAACCTGCACCACTTAGGCCAGCAACAGCTGCTACGATAGTCCATAAAGTTGAACCGCCTGCTATCATATCAATAACTACTCCTGCAGTTGCTTGACTAATTCCTAGTTTCGTAGCCAGCATACTGAAAGTTGTTTGAATCTCTGCAGCAGGTGCAGCTGCTAATTGTGTTGCCATTAAACCGAACATTAAAGAAATTATTGTTGCGACTACTATAAGTAATAGTGTTTGACTCTTTGTACTCTTGACCATTAATAATTCTCCCCTTTTTATCCCCCTCTAGCAAAAGGATACCACTTCAAAAAATGGTAATCAATATAATTTTTAGAATTTACTTCAATTATATACTAATTACCTGTATTATATATAAAAATAGATATATACTAAAATATATTAGATTGAAAAATGTTATTTATTTCTTAACAAACTCTTTTTTCGATAGTACTTAACGATCTAATGTTTATAACCTTGCATCCACAATTCTATATTACCAACATGCACTTCGATCAATATCCTTTAATTGCAAAAAATAACTTATATTTCGTCTCATCACCCAGTTTTCTAAATTAGACTTTCTTTTATTTAAGAAATCAAAGGAGATTTAGATATTCCTTGAACCAGATTAAGCAAAATCCTATTTCACTTATTTAATAGAAACTGACCGCCCCTTATATCAACTTCAAAGGTTCGCAGTCCATTTTTATGCACCATTTTGTCCTTCTCACGATGACAAGAAAAATCATTCCGAAAAGCACCAGATCTTTTCTTTACATAACAAGTAAACCCATCATTTTCCGGAATCGCTACTTTAACATAAGCTCCAGTTGAAGTCGATTTAAGTGAATTGAGCATGTGTGTAGAATGAATCTGTACCCTTCTACCTGTTACACGCAGATCAACGTCTGAGAAAGCACCCGTCAACTCAACTTTTGACGATGTAGCGTGCAACGACAATGTCTGCGCGGCCAGCTGCCGGCTAGAAATAAGTCCACCTACTGTCTCTAAATGAAGATGCTTGATTTCACCTGACACCATCGTCTTTCCAGAGGTTAAATGACCATAGACATTTTCCACATTCAGCCCTTCTGCCTGAAGATTTGCTCCTTTACAACGAATGGACATAGACTGTAATTGGTTTTTCGGAAGATAGATAGCGACATCCGTTTGATAAAGGTGCAGCCCTAAGCTGAATAATCTTTTTCGCCTATCTTGAATCACCAGCCGCCCATCTTTTACCTGATGATGCAGCAAATAGCGCTTTGGAAAGACTTGATTGGTCGTTTGACGAATGATGAGATAAGGATGATCATGGTGATGGATACGCACCTCTCCGAGCAGCCAATCAAGCGATAATTCTACGACCGATTCTTCAATTTGAACCGTATGCTCCACATGTCTCTCTCCTTTTCATCGTGGCTTATCTCGCTTGAAGCCGGGTAATCCTGCTCCACAATTCCAACATCACAACGAGAACAGCTGCGACCATGACTCCTGACAAAATGAAATTCAATTGATCATTTCCATCAACCGCGATAAATACGTTTCCTAAAACAGCACATAGAACAACCGCAGACAGAATGGTCATGAAAGTAGATTTCTTCCTTAAACCCACTCTCATCGCAATCATGCCAATACCATTGATGCAGCAGGTAAACACTAGATATGTTTTGATCACATTGAACATCACATCAGCTGTCATCACATCCTGAACAATAGGGAAGAACGTTTCAGTGACACTAAACACAACAAATGAGGGAATAATGCTGCACAGCATAGCAATCGTAGAAAAGCACAGCATCCAGACCATTCTCGAAAAAAGTGAAGCTTTCAAACTTAGTGAATGAGGTTCATGCTCTTTTAATGCCGTCACCACCACCCGACAATACATCCATGCTGTGACGATTGAAAAAAAGAGCATCCATATTATACTGGTCAACAAATAAATGTTCGGATATTGCTGAAAACTTATTTCCTGCTCCACCTGTGCAGCAAACGCGGCAAAATAGATAAACACGAGCAGTACAACGCTTGCGATGATACAAGCCTGCATGTATTTTTTCATATGGCTTTTTCTTAGCTCAAGTTTTATGAAATGAAGCATAAGGCATCCTCCTATGAAATGAATTCTCCTTTTGTCTCTTATCTGACCTGTTAGACTCCAGGCTGATCATATCCACCAATCTCAGCGTAATGAGCTGTAACCTTTTGAATGAATAGATCACTCACCACATCCACTCCAAGCCCTTTCATCATCTGTTGTAAAAACAACAAACGTTGACTAGTTTCCTGTTGATCACGAGCAAATAGCGTTGGGTTCAGCCATATATTCACAAGAAGCATAAACACTTCTGCCACTTCACCAGGAAAAGCAGTCTTCATCGAACCATCATCTATTCCTTCCAGAATAAGCTGTTTGATTTTAAGCGCATCCTGATTTACGCCTGCCTTCATTCCCTCAACCACAAATTGCGGGTTTTTGATCTGATCAACCAAGATCCCATCTATCGAATGAGATTGTGGATCTGCCACAAGCTGCTCTAAAATACGCTGCAGCTTCTCTCTCGCATGTGCTGCCTCTGTATGCTCAATCAAATCTTCAAGCTTCTCAGTCGCATGACGAAATTGCCTTTCCATCACGGCACGTAATATTTCTTCCTTCGATTTGAAATGATGATAAATAGCCCCTTTAGACATGTTCAACTCATGTATGATATCCTGCAAACTTGTCTTTTCGAATCCTTTTTTCTGAAACAGCTTCGTCGACACATCTAAAATTTGCTGGATCGTCTTTTCTGGATATTTATTTCTGGCCAATTAAAACGCCTCCTTTTACATACCGACCGTTGGTATGTATTTTAATCTACTTGATGATAAACTGTCAATATAGGAATTAAAAAAGACCGCTCACACGGTCTTCTCAAGCTCAAACTGGAAATTCATTGGAACATTCGGCAATGCCGAAGCCTCCACCTCATGAGAATACTTCACTATCGGTGACTCTCGTTGTTAGATAGAAATTCTCTAAAATCAGCTGCTATCTCCTTTGATTTCGTATGATGCAAATAATGGCCGCCTTTGAAGGTAACTACTTTTCCGTGATTTGCATTTTTCAGTAGTTCTTCATGCATTGGTTTCCAGCTTGGTGTTTCTTCCTCCGTTTGATCCGCTAGATAGAAAACAACGGGGAGATTCTTAGGGAAACGTAAGCGTTGTGCGTTTTTAAAATTGTTTGTGAAGTTTTCTGCCTCACTAGCTTGGCTTTCATCCAAGAAATTAATGAATGATTCTCTATAAATGATGTGATCATCTGAATTAAAACACTTTCCTCTGGTAAATCACAGTAGAAAGTCCCCAAGACAGCAAGTAGAAGAGCATAATCAGCAAAGCTGACCCCGTATATAAAACAGGGATCGATAAATTCATAATAAAATTAGTGAGCCCACTAAATTGCTCTGCTAAATAGAGAACAACAGGCGGTCCCATAGCAGATAATACGATAAAGCCAATGATCACTGCCGTTGTGATATAACCAGGCTTTAAGATATAAAACAATGGAAACGTACACGCCGCGAACAATAAAAACAACCCGCTGCCAATCGCAATATCTGACAGCGAAAACAGCTTCCCAAACACAAATAATGCAGCACTTGTCAGCACGATCGCAATACTCATATAGAAAATGGCGCCAAGATAACGTGATGCGATAATTTCTTTACGTGTATAGGGCAAGGAGTTTAATAGAATATTCGTTTCTGCCTTTTCATCATACGCATATGTGTTAAATGGAATGAAAACACTAGCGACTAGAAACGTCAATACTGGATGGACATCCATGAAAATAAAAAATAAGATAAACGGAATAAAAATAAGTAACTGCTTCTTTTGCAAAATCACATCACGCTTAATTAAATGAAACATGCGCAACCCCGCCTTTCAAATAAAACATGATATCCTCAAGCGACGCCGGTTCAATCACAACAGCATCCCCAAAAATAAGTTTCACCTGATCAATCTGATCTGTTAATGCTTCAAATCCGGCTGCCGTACGCTGAATATGGACAAACGCCTTTTCTGTGTCTCGATCCAATAACTCCAGGCTTCCTTTCACAAGCGCATAACTTTCTGCCACTTCATGAATCGACTGTTGAAAGACCAATCTTCCATTTTGTATAAACGCAATATAATCTGCGATCCGGTCTAAATCAGTCGTCACATGCGTCGAAAAAAAGATCGTCCGATTTCCATCAATCATCAATTCTTGTAACGTGCTGAGCAGCTCTCTTCTAAAAACCGGATCCAAACCAGCAGTTGGTTCATCCATGATAATCAGCTCTGCATGATGCGACAGCGCAATCGCAAGTGACGCCTTCATCTGCATCCCTTTTGAAAATGTTTTGATCGCTTTATTCAGCGGCAGACCAAACTGTCCAATATATTGATCAAAAAGCTGGTCATCCCAGCGTTTATAGGCAGGAGCCACAATCCGTTTGATGTCCTTTAAATTCAACCCTGGAAAGAAAACATTGGCATCGTAAACAAATCCGATTCTTTCCTTAATCTCTTTTTCATGAGTTTGATAATCCAACCCAAAAACCTTTATGTCACCTGAATCGGGTTTTAACAAATTCATGATCATTTTAATGGTAGTCGACTTACCCGCTCCATTCTCTCCAATAAACCCTGTGACAAAGCCTTTCTTGACCTGTAAATCAAGATCCTGAACGGAAAAATCCTTGAATCGTTTCGATACTCCTTTGAATTCAATCACATGCTCCACTCATCTCACTCCTCATATAAAAACTTTAATAACTGCTGCAATTCATCAAAAGATAAACCTAATTCTTTCCCGTTTGTGACAACGGCTCCGAGCTGTTCCTCGATCACCTTCAATTTCTTCTCTCTCATCACTTCTAGGTTTTGTTCCGCAACAAATGATCCCTTGCCTACAATCGAATAAATAAATCCCGCCTTCTCTAACTCTTCATAAGCTCGCTTTGTTGTGATAACGCTGATTTGTAAATCCTTCGCCAACTTTCGAATAGACGGCAGTGCCGCACCTTCAGCCAGCTCCCCCGTTAAAATCATCGATTTGATTTGATTCGTAATTTGCTCATAAATAGGCTCCTTAGAATGGTTTGAAATCGTAATTTGCATATAAAAACCTCTTTTTTCAGATAGTTGGAACAAAATATTGTATATACACTATATATACATTATATACACACTAAAAGAATATTCAACCATTTTAAAAATGTTCTCCTCATTTTTTTAAAATACAATACAACGAAAAAACCGCACAGCCCTTAAGCCATGCGGTTCTTTAACAAAATGCTTTATTTCCAATATACCCATTTTCCCATAAGCCACTCCACAGGACCTCTTCTCCATTTTTTCAAATAGAGATAGCTGATGAACAGCTGTGCTGTGTACAGTCCGACAGCAAGCAGCAGCCCAAACATTGATCCCAATTGTCCAAATAGACCAAGTCCATAAGAATAGAAAATTGTTGTACAAATAATCGACTGCGCCAAATAGTTTGATAGAGACAAACGGCCAAGCCCTGCAAGCAGGCGTTTGAAACCTTGGGCTGCCTTCGAATAGTAGAAAACAATAAAGGCTTGAATATACCCAACCGTCAGCACATAGGCACCCAGCGTAATCACCAATTCACTCCAAGGAGCATCAATGAACGTCGCACATTTTAGCGCAAGCCCGATCACAATCATCCACACCCAGCCTTTTCGATAGGCCATTCCTCGATCTTTTTCTGTCAAATGACCTTTTTTCCCGATCGCCATGCCAAGCAGTGCAAATGGACCAATCATGATAGGAGCATAGAGAAGACTTAAAATTGGTGTCATAGTAAGTGTTACAATTGCCATAATGATGGAGACGATTACCATATCATCTTCAATTGTAATCCGGCTCAATACAATATCGCCATATGTACCAGTCCCATATACATTCGTTAATAAATCAGGATTTCCGTAAATAAAATTCATTAGAGATGGATAAATCACTAAAGATAAGGCACCTAAAATACCCGACCATATAAACACTGTTTTGATTCGACTGTTTATAAACATCATTAGGAAAAACGTACAAGCTCCATAGTAGAGAAGAATGTCGCCACTCCAAATGAAGATTAAATGCAGCATCCCAAGCACAATCAAACCAAAACCTCGGCGAACGACAATGGCATTCGTATTCAGTCCCTTGGCCTTCGTCGATTCAATCAGCTTGATAAAAGAATACCCAAACAAAAAGGAAAAAATCGGATAAAAAGACCCTTGGAACAAAATTTCCGTTACATACACCCCGAATTCCTGACCCCAAAAACTCGAATCAAACATTTTCTCAAAATCATAATCATATTGAAAATTAAGCATATTCACAATCAAAATACCTAATAAACTAAAACCACGCAAACTATCAATAAACTCAACCCTAGATCCCTTCAACTCGACAGCTCCTTCGGACAATATAAAGATAAAGCATATTTATCCTACCACACTTTTAAAAAAATGGTTTCCATCCCCATGTGAAAAAGTTCGTTTTAAGGTAAATTTAATAAAAAAACCTAGAATCTATATTCTAGGTATCATACTGAATACTTATGACTTATGACTTTCTTCTTCTCGCAGCACACGCTTCAAATAAAACAAAATTCCCAAACCGAATAAAATCAACGACATTTCCCAGTCTGCAGAAATCGGCAACCATTTCAGCATTATTAAAATCAGCAAAACCACTCCAACACCTGCGAAAAAAATGACGTTTCTTTTTAATTCTTTGTTTGATTGAAACAACACTCTCTCCTCCTTGATACTTACTAACCAATTGAATGTTTTTCTAACCAGCCGGTATCTCCCATTTTCCGATCTATTAACTGCCCCTAAAAACTCCTTTGATCTGAAGGGTAAATCCAAGGAAGATGCTCAGGCCAGTTGAGTTTCTGCGTTTCCACTATTCATCCCCCTTTTCCTTTAGCTGAAAAGCAATAATCTTCCCTAAAGCTTCCTCTGCAGCAAAAGGAGTAACGCTGCCTGTTGGATTTTCTTGTTCTTGTTTTAAGCACTCGTACATGTTTTTTTCAATTTTTGATGGATCAATCCAAGAGATACACCATGATGCCCAGAAACAAGTAGGTCCCTCATAACGTTTAGCCAGTGCCAGAAGGAATGGCAGGCTAGGCTGCCCAATCCTCATGAGTGACATGGCAGCGGCCATTCTTGTATCTTCTTCATCACTTTCTAATAGCCGAGCTAGCGGTTCTGCTGCGTCCCCCGCATCTGCTCCAAATTCACCCAGTACTGCTGCTGCAATATTTCGAAGAGACCCCTTTTCTTTTAAAGCTTCAACAAGCACGGGCACTGCATCTTTTCCTGATTTTCTCAATTCGCTCATTGCTTGAACGATCGTTACTTCATTTGTATTGGCCAATTGTTGAACTGATTGAGATAACTTATTTTCTGGTTTCATTTACAATCAACTCCTCTTTTTAATGAACCGCACGGTATCGATAACAAAGCACATAAAATCCAGCCCCAGCCGCTAGAGATATAATTGTAGTCAACAAGCCATCAGTGATGAGATGAATACTAATAATGACCATAGCACTGATCACAGACGCAAATAGCAAGGATCGATAATAGGCGGCCAAAGCAAAACTCATTTCTCGTCTCAGAGGCTGCATAAAGGCAAAGAGTCGTATGGCCAAAATCCATATATAAACTCCTCCACCAAATAAGGTCCAATACAAAACATCCTGAATCTCAACCAAATAAAGAGAAATCAAGTAGAAAGCATACAGCCAAAAGGTTTGAAACACTTCTAACAGAATGATTTTTTGATATAAAGCACCTGGAAAAAGGTAGAGCACTCCTGTTTGTGCGTGTCTTACAATCCCTGCATAATATGAACTAAAAAGAACGGATGCCGCGATAACGATCAAGAATAGATTCAACCAATCTGAAAAATAAGTAAAGAGGACATAGTAAGTACCAATTAACAGCATGGTAGATAGCACATGGAAGGTGATATATTTTTTTATCAGCAATAATTCAATCCAAAGAAAAACCCAAATGCCCGTTAATGCCGGAAGTCCCCACCATGTCCTGCTCTTTTTTTGAACGATTGGACTTGATTGAATATGTTTCCCCTCAAATTCCTCCCAAAATACTGCCTCCTTGACTAAAGACTCCTTCATTTCTAAACGATGACTAGCCTTGTACATCATCATGAAGGATAGAAACATCACTCCAATAAAAATGAAGACAGAAAGAATGGAGAACTCTTCGATCATACGTCCAGATTGAAACATCAAAGAATCAGCAAAGTTCATCAACGAGGGCTGTTTCATCATTAATTGATTCAAAACAAGCAGTGCATAGCTGAAAAACATCAATACAAAGCCGAGTAAGAGCAGTCGCTTGTATACTCTAATGCTTCTAGCACAAGACACCGCAATCATCCAAGTTTCAACCAAACATAACAGCCCTGTCAGGATAAGTGATTTGCCAAGCAGAAACGGGTACTGCTGCGTCATAAAAAACAGAAGAAGGTCCGCAGCCAAAGCAGAGATAACGAGAAGAGCCCCTCGCCAGAAAATGTGATACATCCACACACTGATAACAACCGTCCATAAAGAAGCGCCATTTCCATATAACCAAATGATATCGTTCATCTGACTAGGCAGCCGATTCGTAAACAAACCAAAACCCGTATAAAGAACAAACAAACAGACAATGATCCATCCTGCTGCGCTTGTATTCCAATCACCCATACTTGAAACTGCGCTTAGCTGAAAAACAATTGCCGCTATGAAAAGAAGTAAGATCAGAAAAGGCATTTTCTTTTCTTGATTTTTATTGATCAAGCGCCTTTGAGATTTCATCCATAAAAGGGAGAGTGTGTTATTCACTTGACCACTCCCCCAAAAGTTGAATAACTTCTGCCCTCCACTCAACCTGTTCTTCCTTTAATTGAGGAACACCCATACTCTTCATGATGGCACCGTCTCGAATCAATACCACCCTGCTAGCCGTATCAAGGACAAACTCCAGACTATGAGTCGACACAAAGACCGACCCCCCTTGACTGCTTTTTTGTCTCAGCCAATCCGACAGCCACTGTTTTGATGGAATATCTAACCCGACAGTCGGTTCATCTAATATAAAAAGGGAGGCATCCTGAACAATGGCTCCTGCTAAGACAACACGCTGCTTTTGGCCTCTTGACAGCCTTCCGCACAGTTCATTCATCTTCTCTTCCATATGTACTTCTTTCAACGCTTCATATACCTTTTCCTTGATCTGTTTTAAGCCTTTATGATATCCACGTGCCCGAAATTGAACATGTTCAGCAGCCGTTAAGTCTGGATACAAATATGGCTGATCTGGAATAAGAGCTACTTGTTTTTGGACATGGGCATGACCAGGCGGGAAACCCTCTATGAGAATTTCCCCTCCATCTGGTTTATATAGACCTGTTACACACCGAATCGTTGTCGTCTTCCCGGCGCCATTAGGCCCTAGCAGCGCCACAATCTCTCCTGCTTCGATGGAAAATGACAGACCCTCTATCCCATCACCATTGCTATATCGTTTACTTACATTCTGAACCTCCATGAACGGCATCAAATCTCTCCTTTTGATTAGAGTGATGTATGCTTATCTATGGTGTGTTATAAAATCAAAAACGAATGTCATTAGACCCACTATTCATTAACCCTAATATTACCATATAGAGAATAACAAGGTAATAGAAATGAGGTAATCTATTCTATAAACAACGGAAAAAGAAATTATATTATGTACAAAATAAAAAAAGATTGGGTTGCAGTATCCCAATCTTTTATCTATTAAACCGCTCCATCAACTAAAACGATCTCCTGACACGCCCAAGCATCCACCTCTACCTTAAAAGCAGGAGAAGCCAATGCCACAACATAAATCATCGTCATACAAGGCAGATGATCACCTAAAAACTGCCCCATGATTCGTTTCCTGCTCTCAGCATCGAACTCTCCTACGAGATAAAATACTAATTTCGTTATATCTTCCACGGCCATATCTGCCGCTTCTACATTTCGTTTCACATTCTCTAACGCTAGTTCAAGCTGCTCCATCGGGCTCTCTGGAATTGTCCCGTCCGCCTCCATCCCCACCTGACCTGATAGAGTTAACCACCGCTGTGGTCCGGTTGTTTCTATCTGATGTGTATATGGCGCAACTGGCGGGTGAATGGTCTTAGGATTACGTGATGTTCTCATTGATAAAAACCCCTTTTCTGAAAATACAGTCAATTTTTATCATCATATCAAATTTTCAACCGTATTCAGATTTTTATGCTCAAAGTAGACCTGAAGATACTGCTATAATTCTTGGCTTCTAAAAAGATACCATCCGATAAGAAAAAAGAAACCAATCAATACCGATACACCTAGAAAGCTTGTAAGTGCCTGATCCGAATAAGTCCCCTTATGAATCATCTCTTCGGCTGCACTGGTCACGCCTTTAGGCGCAAACTTCCCTATTGTCTCTTCATAAAATGAAGGAACGGTAAACAGAATAAGGTTGATCAAAAGCGACACACCGCCAGCTGTGACAGAACGTTGAAAGAACGCTGAAGCACAAATGGTCGATACTACAATCAGCAATAAATTTGGATAATAAAGAAGTGTTCCTTTTAACACATTGACCCAATCCACATGACCAAATTGAATGTCCACATAATAAACAGAGGCAAGCACCGCCACCACCAAACTAAACAAAGTCAAACCGGCATAGGCGCATATTTTCGAGACATAGTAACTCGTTCGACTGATCGGTTTCACCATAATCATCGCGGTCACTCCAGAGGCACGCTCTCCAGCGATCGTCCCCATCACGATCATAATCAGGATAAACACACCTAGCGAATCAAATTTACTCAATGCACTCGCCAAAGCCTCTCCTGCACTAGGCTCTGGTATATAAAATGTAGATCCTTGAGGTAAATTAGCTGATTTCGATAGAAGATCTGGCAGCATTTTGAGCGTAATAGGCTGCGTAATCATTAAAATTGTAAAAATAATAGGAACAAATAAGATTTTATAGCTAGTGAATAACTCCTTAAATTCCTTTTTCAACATCATCATGATGCATTCACAACCTTCATGAAAATATCTTCAAGCGTCAGCTTAGATAGTCGATAAAGGAGGAGAACACCGCCAGATTCAGTGATGAGACGAGGCAGCTCCTTCAATGCTATTTGTTGATCGTTTACTCGCACCTGATAAGCATCTCCTGTCTCAAAGCATTCCTCCACCCAATCCCGCTCTTTTAACAAAGCCACTAGTTTCGTATTCTGTTGTTCTAATTGAAATTCAATCACTGGCTGGATATAGTCTTCTTTGATCTGTTTCATGGAAGAAGACATCTCAATTTTGCCACTGTTGATCATGATAATATGGTCCGCTACTCGTTCAATGTCATCTAAAATATGGGTAGACATAAAGATCAACATCTCTTGTTTCAGACGCTCAATCAATGTCAGAACGTCTTTTCTCCCCATGGGATCAAGTGCAGACACAGGTTCATCCAAGATGAGAACCTTCGGGCTGTTGATAAGCGCTTGCGCAATGGCAAGCCTCTGCTTCATCCCTCCGCTATAGCTGCCAATGGCACGATCCTTCGCCTCATATATGCGGCAAAGCTTCAACAGCTCCTCTGTTTTGGAGCGAATGATTTTTTTCTCTAAATGAAATAACCCGCCAATCCAATGCATCCACTCCTGCCCCGTCATATCCTGATAAAATGCAGGATGCTGCGGACAATACCCTATCACATGACTGATTTGATCCATCTCCTTTGTGACATCCAAACCAGCCACCTTCACGACCCCAGAAGTAGGACGAGCAAGCCCTGTGAGAATCCGGATCGTTGTTGTCTTCCCCGCTCCATTGGCACCTAAAAAGCCAACACATCCAACCTCCTCAACAGAAAACGAAACATCTTTTAACACTTCATTCGGGCCATACGATTTCGTCAGCCCATAACACTCCAACATATTCAAGCGAATCCCCCCTTTTAAGATGATTTACGACCAAAAATCAAATACACAATAGGACCGACACTCGCCACAAACACGATCACCAACGCCCAAACCCACTTCACCTCTCCTCTAATTCTCGATGGATCTCTTTTCAACAAATCAAACAAACCAATCACCATCAATATCGCTTGCAGCAAAATAAGAGGTAAAATCATTTTCATATCCATCCACGCCACTCCTTTTCAAACGCCAATTTGTTTTGGTATTACTTCTTTTGACGACATGAAGAGAGGATTCGTTCAAACGGATTTTATTTTTATCGATCGATTGATCTATAAGATAGAAAAAAGCCCAGTGAAGGTTAGTTCACTGGGCTTGCTTTTTATTCTCATGATGAACCTCGCAAAATCTTTTCCATCTTCTTTCCTTTCGCTAACTCATCAATCAGCTTATCCATATACCGAATGTTTTTCATGGTTTCTTCCTTAATGTCCTCTACCCGAACACCACAAATGACTCCTTTGATTAAACTGCGGAAAGGATGAAGCTCAGGAGCCTCAGCAAAAAAGGTTTCAATGTCTATCTGTTTATCTATCTGTTCCTGCAGCTCTTCTGGACTGTACCCTGTTAACCAACAAATAATCGTATCGACTTCAGCCTTTGTTCGTCCTTTTCTCTCTGCCTTTGCGATGTAGAGAGGATAGATTTTTGCAAAGCTCATTGTGTAAACTTTATGTTTGGTCATGTGCTCTTCTCTCTTTCTTTTTTAAATATTTAAGCTGTATTACCTTCTCTATTTCCCGCTCTCTTAGTATGCCTACTCCCTTTTTATTACCTGCATTTTTTTTGAAAGATCTATATTTATGAAATTGAACGAAACAGAATCCTAGAAATACACAAATCGGTCCTTCGACCGTGGCAGGACCACCAATCAACAAATAAGAACTTATAAACAATGCGATATAACTAATTAAGAAAAAATAATTCCCCACTTTTCCTTTTTTAAATATTTGCTCATGACTCAGCTCCTTTGAAAATGTACGCTGTTAACGAATCTATCTTCCATTTTAATTAGCTCTTTAGACACAAAAATACCCTTTAGACAATTATATCTAAAGGGTATCAAAATGTTACTTTGAAATAAAGTTTGATCATTTTCTTAAGTGCTGCTTCACAGTTTCATCCATTAGTAGAACAGTGATACTAATAAATTATACAAAGAATGAATAATAATTACTGACCAAAGTGAGTTACTTTTCTTATATAAAAATCCAAATAGAATACCCAATACAAATACCGTTAATATGGAACCTAGAATATATGGGAATTCAAAAAGACCTTTATAAAACCAAATAGGAAAATGAATCGACACAAAGAGTAAGGATGTAATTGCATTTGCTATCCAGAACTTATAAGAATCCATTAGTTTTCTTAATAAAAAACCTCTAAAGACAATTTCCTCAGTGATTTCAACTAACAGAATTGTATTAAGCCACTCATTAAACCCCATTTGAAAATCAATATCATTTTTTAAAACGGTTAAATTGAAAATGAAATAGAATATGAAAACTAAAGACACCCAACCTACCCACTTAAACCCCTTTTTAAAGTTATGACGTAATCCTAAATAGGAGAACGGATTGCTTTTCTCCATAACTTTAACCAAAAATATAACGGGAATGACCCAAATGGCTATTTTGATAACGGCTGATATCATGGCCCTTGGTATGGAATCCATCATGTCTAAGTATTGGACGAACCATATTTCTCTCGCATACCAAAGAGCAAAAAGAATAATGAAATATACCCAAATATAATTTTTATTTGTTTTTAATAAAATTTGTGACTCCCCCCCTTACAACTATTGGACCGGTTAATTGAACAAGTAAATCAAAGTTTCAAACAACTTATTATTACTCAACCACAGGTAATGAAGGAATGATTGTTTCTCCCTCTATACAAATGAACTTTCTTCATTTGTATAAATGATAATAACTAAAATTAGGCATCTCTTTTACGGTAAAATACAATTGCTACTGTAATAAAGATCAGTGTCCATAGCATTGAAATACCTGTTCCTTGCATTGGTGTAAGGATATTTATTTCATTAGAGGAAGGCGGCATATACATATAATTTCCTGCCGTATCCGGAAAATAATTTTTAATACTAGGTAGAAAATCTCTCAATAATGGACCAACAATGAAATAATGACCCAGCAGTACCACTAATGCAGGAGTGGTTCGTCTGAATAAAGAACCTATAGCTGCACTAAGAAGGGTGGTTAATGTGAGATAGCCTGTTGCACCTACTAAAGTTTTTATCATAGCGTCTATTTCAATCACTAATGCTGTGTCTCTCATCATAATAAAAGCATATAGTACACCTGATCCAGCCATAATAAACGCCATAGGAATGGTTACAATTGCCAAGGCTAAATGCTTCGTGGATAATTGAAAACCACGCCAAGGAATCGTAGTTAAAGTAGTTCGAATCTGTCCACCCGTATACTCCGAACAAGCAGCTAAGATACCAAGAATAATAAACCCCACTTGAAGATATCCCATAGAAGCAAGTCCTATATTCAGTATACTTTGCGTTTCTGCTGCCTCTTGTAGACCAGCAGAAGTAAAAGCTGCTGCTAAAACTAAATTTAGAATGAATGTACCCATAAGAGTGCGCCATACCAACGGTAATGTAACTAATTTATCCAGTTCTGCACCAAGGATTAATGTTATCTTTCTACTAGAAAAGACATTCATGATGCAACGTCCCTCCTATGGAATACAATGGCTGCTATAATGAAAAAAACAGCTACCCAAGCAAACATGATTAAACCACCTTTGAATGGGGTGTGAAATCTGTCGCTCGTAAACATAAACATATCAAGGCCAGCCCTATCTGGTAAGTAAAACGCTAATTTTGTAACCTTAGTAAGGAGGTAAGAGACTGTCACAACAGATGAATTTATCATGAGCACAGCAAGCGGGATAATGCCATTCTTAGTAAGAACCGTAATCCCAAATGCTAAAAGAGCAGTAAACATCCAGTAACAAATTGCACCGATCAGTCTTGATGTTTCAAATGCAGGGGCGTATTCACCAAGGATAAGATTTGTTGCTGACACAGTTGTTAGAATAGCAACAACGGAAAGCATTATACTGATCACTGTCACAGCACTTGCTTTTGCCAGTAAAAAGTGGAAACGAGATGAAACAACGGTTAAACTCGTTGTAATCTGATTCCCTCCACCAGATTCACTGCTCTCTGTCACATACTCACTGCTGACAGCAAGCACACCAAGAATAATGATACCTTGCACACCAAGACCTAATCCAATATAGCCAACTTCTGATAGTCGTGTGCTAACTCCAGCTATAATCTCCTCTTTTTCTACTATGCTGTCCAAAGCAGAAATGACCGCAGGGGCAAATGCTCCAAGAAGAAAGGCAAGCCAAATGCTCGGCAGGGAGAACAATTTAGATAGTTCTGCGGTGAATGCTTTCATACAACATCACCCGTATTTTCAGATGTCAGGGCAAAAAAGGCCTCCTCCAGCGTGTTATGGTTACCTATTACTTCTTCCAATGTTCCGTCTGCAACGACTTTTCCATGATGAATAATTACCACATCATCAACTGTCTCTGCAAGCTCACCCATTAGATGACTGGATAGTAATACCGTTTTACCAGACGCAGCACGTTCACGTAAAAATGTCCGGATCCAACGAATTCCTTCTGGATCGAGCCCGTTTACGGGTTCATCTAAAACCAATATTTTTGGATCACCAAGTAGTGCAGCTGCCATTCCAAGCCTTCTCCCCATACCAAGGGAATAATTCCCAACCCTTTTCCCGGCTGCATTCGTTAGACCTACTATTTCCAGAACTTCCTCGACACGTGAGCGAGACAATCCTGCGGCACAAGCAATCCAACGTAAGTGTGCCCGTCCTGTCCGCATACGATGAGCTCCAAATCCATCAAGTGCAGCACCTACTATTGCTAGAGGATTCTGTAATTCTGCGAATGGCACTCCATTAATTAGTGCACTCCCAGAGGTGGCACGATCTAATCCAAGCAGGATGCGAAGTGTAGAACTTTTCCCTGCACCATTTGGACCTAAAAAACCAGTTACTCTACCAGGTCTAGCTTTAAAACTGACACCTGATAAGATTTCTTGATTTCCTCGTTGTTTGACTAAGTTATTAATAGTAAGCAACCATAACACTTCCTTTCTGTTATGGTTCTCATTATAAAAAAGCAAAGTTACATCTTAGTTATCCTGTTGTTTACTTCTGGGTTAACTTTTGGTTAAGCCCTGCCAATAGCTACTCTTGTGCCATTTTCAGTTGATATAAAGTCAGCTTTCAGCTTCATTTTTTTCAACATATAATTTGAAGCCGATAATCCAATTCCCGCCCCACGCTCATAGGATGAGTGATCCATACCTGGACCTTTGTCTGCAACAATGATCTGTTCCTTTTCTACATCAACAACAATCTTTGCATACTTTCCCTCTGCTGCATGGCGAAGAATATTCTGAAATAGATTGTCCAGAACCCTCGTCATCCATTTGGGATCTACTACCCAATAAAAAGTTCTCTCTGTCGGTAAATCAACATCGAACTGAATTTCTAATTCTTCAAATACAGGATACCACGCAGCAACTGATGCTCTTACTAAACGTACAATATCTGTTGAAGTGGGTTGAAAAGGATGTTTCCCTGATGTAAGCAAAGTATATGAAAGTAAATCATCCATTAAATCTCCGACTCTTGTAATCGTATGGTTCATCTCTGTTAATGAGTTTTGTCCTTCTAAACTCATTGATTCTTTATTTAATCCGGTGACATGTCCTCTCAAAATGGTAAGTGGCGTTCGTAAGTCATGAGATAAATTTGCTATGAGTCTATGTCGTAATAATTCCTCTTCATATTCTCGCTTACGACTGTCTTCAAGACGCTGAATCATCCAATTAAAAGAACTTCCTAACTGGTCTATTTCATCCATAAGATCCGTTTGAACAGATACTGGTTTAGGAAATGAGTTATTATTAGCTGAAAATGACATGACTTCTTGTAAGTGGGTGAGACGTTTACGAAGTCTCAAGAAGAACAGCCAAGATATGACAACAAATGTAACAATAATAAAACCAAACAAAAGTACGATAAAGTAAAACAGATTTAACTTCATTTCTTTTTCATTAATATCAGTAACCCCAACGAACGCAGTGAAGAAAATAAGCACAAGAGGAGGAAAAAAGATAAATAGAAAATGTACTTTGAGAAAACGACGAAATAATGATCTATTCTGTTTCATAGTTTCACCCGATATCCTATTCCCTTCAACGTTTCGATAATTTTTGGAGAATCTGGATGACGTTCCAACTTTTGACGCAATCGATGGATATGCACCATTATTGTTTTATCACCAGTAATATAAGCTTCTTGCCAAATGGCTTCGTAGATTTGTTCTTTGGGTAAAACCTGATTAGGATGGCGTAAGAAGTACATTAATATTTGATGTTGTTTCCCTGTTAAAATAATTTCGTCACCTGTGCGTTTGTCGTATACCATTTGAACTTCTGGATCTACTTCAATATCATCACCTAATGAAATGCGCTCGGAATGTGTTCCACCACTTCGACGGATTAATACTTCTAATCTTGCAACTAATTCATCCGTATGGAATGGTTTCGTTAAATAGTCATCAGCAAATTGTAAACCATCTACTTTATCATCTATCGATGTTCGAGCAGATAACAGCAATATAGGAACGGCAGGAGCTGCTTTCTTTAATCGTTTTCCCACAGTAAATCCGTCTAATCCGGGTAACATGATATCCAAAATAACTATCTTATGCTGATTTACTTCTCTTTCGGCTCCTTCACCTGAAAGCAGCCATTGAACTGAAAACCCTCGCTGTTCCAATTCTTTTTTTACCCAACTGCCTATTTTCACATTATCTTCTATATATAACACGCTTCTTTTCAAGTAACATCCTCCTCTCTGAACATTTTTCTATAAAATTCCTGAACGCTTGAATCCCATCATGTTTTTATATCCATTAACGGTAGTAAAAGAAATTGTTCTCGAATATCAACACTAAAACCAGAATGTTCAGTTAAATAAAAGTAGTTTCATTCCATATCCGATAAAAACTCATGCTGTCTTTTTGTTTTTATTCCATTTAAACGAGTAGATCGCCCTCATGAGGATATATCATGAATTTTTAACCAAGGCATATAATCTAATCCTATACCAGAACTTCGATTTTTTTAATCCATATATCAATTTTAGATGGTCTTTTTCTTTTAGACATAAAAACACCCCTTTGGCTAATCAAAACCAAAGGGGATAAAACGGTGTTAACTTTTTTGCAAACGGTACGACTTTATTTGTAATTCACATCAAAAATACGATTTTATTTAAAACCTACTCCACTGTCACACTCTTCGCAAGGTTACGTGGTTTATCCACATCACACCCACGGTGAAGTGCTGCGTAGTAAGCGATTAGCTGTAATGGTACAACAGATGCAAGTGGTGCAAGTGCTGGGTGTACAGCTGGAAGGACGAAACGGTCGCCTTCGTCTTCTAGGCCTTTTAGTGAGATGACACATGGGTTTGCTCCGCGTGCAACAACTTCTTTGACGTTACCGCGAATGCTGAGGTTCACGTGCTCTTGTGTTGCAAGGGCAATGACTGGTGTGCCTTCTTCAATTAAAGCAATTGTGCCGTGTTTGAGTTCTCCGCCAGCAAAGCCTTCTGCTTGGATGTAAGAGATCTCTTTTAGCTTCAGTGAACCTTCAAGGCACACATAGTAGTCAAGTCCTCTTCCGATAAAGAATGCGTTACGTGTCACTGTGAAGAAGTCACGAGCGATTTGTTCCATTTCATCCTTTTGATCGACAAGGGCTTCCATTGCGTTTGCGACAATACCAAGCTCTTTCACAAGATCAAAGTCAAGAGATTGACCATTTAATTCAGCTGCAACTGATGCAAGGATTGCAAGTACAGCGATTTGTGCTGTGTAGGCTTTTGTTGAAGCCACTGCGATTTCTGGTCCTGCATGAAGAAGCAATGTGAAGTCCGCTTCACGAGAAAGCGTAGATCCTGGTACGTTTGTGATCGTTAATGCTTTATGACCAAGCTCTTTCACTTGAACAAGTACAGCACGGCTGTCCGCAGTCTCTCCAGATTGAGAAAGGAAGATGAACAACGGCTTTTTCGATAGAAGCGGCATGTTGTAAGAGAATTCACTTGCTACATGGACTTCTACAGGTACTTTCGCCCAGTCTTCAATGTATTGTTTACCGACAAGACCTGCATGGTAGCTTGTTCCGCAAGCCACAATGTAAATGCGGTCTGCTTCTGCTACTGCGCTTGCGATATCGCCAGCAACTGACAGCTTGCCGTTTTCGTCTTGATATTCTTGGATGATTTTGCGCATAACAAGCGGCTGTTCATCCGTTTCTTTTAACATGTAGTGAGGATATGTGCCTTTCTCAATGTCGCTTGCATCAAGCTCAGCGATATAAGAAGGACGTGTCATGATATCACCGTCAAGGTTTTTAATAATAACCTCGTCTTTTGTGACAATGACCATTTCTTTATCCATTAATTCCGCATATTCGTTTGTTACTTGAAGCATCGCCATTGCGTCAGAAGCCACAACGTTGAAATCTTCGCCGAAACCAACCAATAATGGGCTTTTGTTTTTCGCCACATAGATTGTTTCTTTGTTTTCGTTATCGAAAAGGGCAATCGCGTAAGAGCCTTTTAGTTGAAGAAGCGTTTGACGGAAAGCTTCTTCTGTATCAAGACCTCTGTTTACAAATTGTTCGATGACTTGAACAACAACCTCTGTATCTGTGTCGCTTTTTAGTGTGACGTCTTGTAAATATTCGCGTGTCAATTGTACATAGTTCTCGATGACACCGTTATGAACAAGCGTAAAACGGCCAGAAGCACTTTGATGCGGATGCGCATTTAGATGGCTTGGTACACCGTGTGTTGCCCAGCGTGTATGTCCGATTCCTGCTGAAGATGCTACGTTTGCATCCACGACTTCACGAAGCTCAGCGATACGTCCTTTTTCTTTGAACACATGCACGCCTTCTTCGTTTGCCACAGCGATACCTGCTGAATCATACCCGCGGTACTCAAGCTTCTCTAAACCTTTTAATAAGATTTCCTTCGCATCATTCTGACCAATATAACCTACGATTCCACACATAAATATTCTTCCTCCCGATCATGTGAAAGGGACAAAGAAAGCCTACTAAAATAGAAGGGACATTTCTTCGTCCCTCTCTACATGTTTAATTTGGGAGATCATGTGTATTCCCTTTGTACAAAGAGTCACCTCTTTGCTTTAAAGAAACACTTGCGGCTGTGATCTCTTTTTTTGATCAGCCGGGAGGCATCCGCCGAAAATTCGATAACCTCCATCCTCGTCAACTAAGCATCTTTCGTCCGATCGCTTAGTTCGGGCGCTATAATTATAAGAGAGTTCCTGAACATCTACCCTGCCTTTCCTGATAGAATAAAAAGCCAGTAACACAAGGATGATTGTACTATAAGGTCTGACCTCCGTCAATCACAATGTAGCGGGTGATCCCCTTCATTTGAGAAAGTAAGACCTCCATACACTATATGCGATGAGGCTTGTCACGTTCTACCTTTGATGTGCTCTCCTATGTATGAAGGCAGCTTCAAGTTGCCCTCGCTTATATCATTCGTATAGATCCATACAATTATGTCGTTTATTCAAAAAAAAGCAAACCGCTGCCAGCGGTTTGCTTTCATCTACTACTCAATACCCATTTCTTCTTTCACAACAGCTGTAATTCGAGCCACATATTCATTACATAGCTCTTTTGTTTTCGCCTCTGCCATGACACGTACAAGCGGTTCTGTTCCCGATGGGCGAACAAGGATACGGCCGTCACCATTCATCTCTTTTTCAACCTCTTGGATCACCGCTTTTACTTTTTCATTTTCTTCTACTTTATATTTATCAGACACTTTCACATTCACTAAAAGCTGCGGGAACTTTTCCATTTCCGCAGCAAGCTCTGATAATGTTTTCCCTGTCGCTTTGAGCGTATTCACAAGCATGATCGCAGAAAGCATGCCATCACCTGTCGTATTATAATCAAGGAAAATCAAATGGCCTGACTGCTCGCCGCCGACATTATAGCCATCATTTTTCATCGCTTCGACCACATAGCGGTCACCAACAGCAGTTTGAATGCTCTTAATGCCTTGCTTCTCAAGCGCTTTATAGAAACCAAGGTTACTCATGACCGTTGACACGACGGTGTCATCCTTTAATCGGCCTTCATCCTTCAAATAACGTGCACATATGTACATAATTTGATCGCCGTCTACGATATCACCTTTTTCATCGACTGCAATTAAACGGTCACCGTCACCATCAAACGCAAGACCAATATCTGCACCCTTCTCCTTCACAAAAGCAGAAAGTGCCTCTGGATGAGTGGAGCCTACACCATCATTGATATTCAATCCGTTTGGTGATGTTCCCATTGTGGACACATCAGCATCTAAATCTGCAAATAAATGTGTCGCTAGAGAAGAGGTTGCACCGTGTGCACAGTCAAGCGCCACGTGAATACCTGTGAAATCCTCGTCCGCTGTCTGCTTTAAGAATTGCAAGTATTTCTGACCGCCTTCAAAGTAGTCGTTCACCGTTCCAAGATCGGCTCCAACTGGGCGTGGTAATTGATCGACTGGCTGATCCATCAGCTGCTCAATTTCGTTTTCCTGTTCATCTGACAGCTTAAAGCCGTCACCGCCGAAGAATTTAATGCCGTTGTCTTGAACTGGATTGTGTGAAGCAGAAATCATGACACCCGCTTCAGCATCCATTGCCTTCGTTAAATAAGACACACCAGGTGTTGAGATCACACCTAGACGCATCACTTCAGCTCCAATTGAAAGTAAGCCTGCAACAAGCGCTCCTTCTAACATATGACCAGATACACGTGTGTCTCGACCAACGAGTACCTTTGGACGTTCTTTATCCTTCGTGAGCACATAGCCGCCAAATCTCCCAACTTTAAATGCGAGCTCTGGCGTTAATTCGCTATTCGCTACACCCCTTACACCATCAGTTCCAAAGTACTTGCCCATGTTTCAATCGCTCCTTTTTTACCATTCAAGAGGACGCTTCGTCCTCTTTTTTATCTTCTTTGACCCGCTGTCTTTGACTCGATTCTTTCTTTGCTTTATCTTGCGTGGATTCTTCTTTACTCTTCTCACCCTGATCATCGTCATCAGATGATTGATCCTTCTGATCATTCGTAGACGCCGGCTGATCCTCTGTATCAGTAGAAGTGAGTTTCACTTTGACCTTTGATCTTGATAATGTCCATGTCACATTTTGAGGTCCATTCACTTGAACTTTGACCTCATGGGTTCCTTCGTTCAAGTCCCCTGCATTGATATAGGCTTCAACATCTGAAGCCTTTAGTTTATCAATCGCACTCTTTGATCCCTTTGCTGTTAACGTGAGCCGTCCAGAAGAGGGGCTCACAAAATCAGATGTGAGATCCTTGCTCAAACCCACGACAGAAATCGGTACATTATCGATCTTTTTTTCTTCAGCTGTTGCAACCTTCACTTTGATCTTAACGGTTTCGGGTGATACCTTTTTCACCCCATCTGGCAGGGGAATATCGGCATCTATCTCCGTATCATCTTTAATCTTGCTTAGGTCCAGCTTGACACCATCAATAAAATCAAGTGCATCCAGCACCTTTTGAGAGCCGTACACTGTGACCTCACTCGGGCTTGTCTCAATGCTTGAGATGCTGATCCCTTCTGGCATGCTGCCCGTCCGCTCAATTTTAAACGGAACCTTTTTGCTCGGGCTTGAGATTGGAACCGTAATATCCACCACGGACGGACTCACTTCGACTGGCAGCTCATTCCCGCTGCTATCATACACAGTGAGCTTCGCCTCTTTTTCAATTTGCTGATCGACATCCTCTAAGTTCACAAAAGCTTTAATGACAGAAATTTTGTCGATGACGTCCTTTGATCCAGTGACCGAGACCTTTTTCGGATTCACAATGGGCTGTTCAGGTGAATAGCCGTCTTTGATTTTATTTTGATTATAAAATTCAGTTTCAACTGGAAATTCAGCTGTCGTTTTTTCTTGTATCGTCACAGTTGTCACAGAAGGATTAATCGATAGTGTGAGTCCCTTCGATACATCTCTTGCCTTCAGCTCCACTTTATGTGTGCCTGTCGATAAGTTCTGCATGTCTGCGTAAATTTCAAAATTCTTTGTTTGTCTTGCTGTTTTCACAGCACTTGTTGATCCTTTAATCGTGACATTGACTGTCTGCGGCACACCAGTGACAACGTACTTCTCGTCATCATAATACGCTTTAACAGGAATGTCGGTTAAAGTTGCTTCATCTGTCGTCGATGTTGGGAAAAAGGATTCACCGATTTTTTTCGGCGTGGGCGCTTGCGCTGAATTGACTGCACCATACAGCAATAAAGCGAAGACCAATGCAAGAAGCTTAACGGCCCAGCGATTATTCAAAATCTTATCCATTTTTCTTGCCCCTCCAATACCATTTGGTCGAGGAAGCATCTTTGCTGTTCTTACTAAATTCAGCAATCAGCATTTCTTCAAGCGCTTCTTCTGTCAATTCTCGGTGGAGATCACCATTTCTTGCGACAGAAATACCGCCAGTTTCCTCAGAAACGATGACAGTTAAGCTGTCTGTCACTTCACTTATCCCAACTGCCGCCCTATGACGCGTCCCAAGCTCCTTAGAGATAAAAGGGCTTTCTGACAGCGGTAAATAACAAGCCGCAGCTGCAATCTCATCCCGCTTCATAATGACAGCACCGTCATGAAGCGGTGTATTCGGAATGAAAATGTTAATGAGCAGCTCTGAACTCACCTTTGCATTCAAAGGAATTCCTGTCTCTATGTAATCATTCATTCCGGTATCGCGCTCAATTGTCAGCAGCGCGCCAATTCTCCGTTTTGCCATATAGTTAATTGCTTTTGTAATTGCCTCGATCGTTTTCTGCTGCTGTTCCTCTACAGGTGTCCCGCTTCTTGAGAAGAAACGGCCGCGCCCAAGCTGCTCAAGCGCTCTCCTTAGCTCTGGCTGAAAAATAATAATGATCGCAAGGAATCCCCACGTAATCGCTTGATCCATCAGCCATTGAAGTGTGTTAAGACCGAGATACGCACTTCCCATCCTGACGAGAACAATGACCACAATTCCCTTTAAAAGCTGAACCGCTTTTGTTCCGCGGATGACCATCATTAATTTATATATCACATACCAAACAACGAGAATATCAACAGCATTACCGAGGTACTGCAAAAAAGGAATATCCCCTAAAGCCATTTCCTCGTCCTCCAGAATTTTCAGTTATTCTTCGTTTGATGCATTTTTTAATAAAAAAAGAGCCTATGTATCAATACATAGCGTGGCTATTATACCACATTTTGTTTCAGCAAGGAAAATAGTTACCATATCTGGCTGACTGGCTAGTATGCTTGAATCTCACCAATGTATAGAAAAAGAGCAGCCCCCTTTAGAGACTGCTCTTAAACCGATTGAGTTACTTTTGCTCCTCTGGACCAATGACCCGCATCACGTTTTGTGCTGTTGATTTCATTTTGTACCAGATCCAATCAAACACTTCATTAATTTCATTAATTTGACCAGTGACTTGTCCGGCAGAAGCAGTCAGCTGTTCCCCATTGACGACGGTGACATTTCCATCAACCTTGCCTTCTACAATCAGCTTACCATTTTTGACAGTGATATCACCTTTTACGGTTTCCCCTTTAGGTACGGTCACTGTATCATTTTCAACGACGAGATTGGGCTGCTTCGACACACTGAAATTATGATCGGTATTCCAGCTTGTAAACAGACTGCCTCCCATCAAAATGAGAAAGAGGGCAGCGGCTACCATCAGCGGGTGAGCTTTGATCCATCTTTGAACCGACACACGCTTTTTCTCCTTCGGAAGACCTGCCATCACCTTTGCAGTGAAATCAGATGGTGCTTCTATATGAGATGTACTCTGCACTAGCGCGATGGATTTCTCAATTTGTTGAAAATGAGTACGGCACTCCTCACACGATTGCAGATGGCTTTTTAATTCTTTTTCGTCTTGGGGCTCAATGTCCCCGTCTAAATACTGATGCATAAGCTGGACGATTCTATCCTGACAGCTCATCAAAATCACCTCACTCAAAGGTCTCTCAACTGTTTCCGGAGAGCCTCTCTACCCCTGTGTATTCTCGTTTTCACCGTACCAACTGGTATATTCAGAATCTCACTAATTTCTTTTAATGAGAGTTCATCAATATACTTTAATACGATGACCGAACGATATTTGTCGGGTAATCTTAGAATTTTTTGCTGAATGGTACTCGATAATTCAAGAGACACCACCTCATCCTCTGGCAAAATGCCATCAGCAGCAATTTGAGAATACATATTTAATCCTTCTGTTCCTGCCACCTCTGCATCTAAATAATAATCCGGCTTTTTTTTGCGAATACGGTCGATGGTCAGGTTGGTTGCAATGCGGTACAGCCACGTGGAAAACTTACGATTCACATCAAAGCTTTCGATATTCACATAGGCACGAATAAACGCCTCCTGCGCAATATCCTCCGCTTCATGTGCATTCCCAAGCATACGGTAGCACAGCTGATAAATTTTGTCTTTATACAGGTCTACGATGTCCGTAAATGCGTTCTGGTCGCCTTTTTTCACTTGCTTAATTCTCTTTTTAATCATTGTGTCCATAGTATATTCAACCTCTGCCTTCACCGGTCTTTATGTATACGAACCTCTTTCCAAAAGGTTTCATTCTCCTCTAAAAAATAGTGTAACAAATTTTTGACAGTGTGTTACGCTTATCAACCGGTAAAAACCTTAACATATCCTTAAATTTTCCCAAAACAAAAAAGAACGGGAACAAGTCCCGCTCTACAATAGCTTTTCACCCATTAACGATCCAATTAGTGCCACAGCCGCTTCTGCTGTTTTATTTTTCTCATCTAATACCGGATTTACTTCAACAAATTCAGCAGACGTTAAAATACCCGCCTCCTCTAAAAGCTCCATTGCGAGATGACTTTCCCGGTAACTAATGCCGCCCGCTACCGGTGTGCCTACTCCAGGGCACTCCGCTGGATCTAGTCCGTCTAAATCAAGCGACAGATGGACACCATCTGTTCTTTCCTTTAGATACGCAATGGCTTCCTCCATCACCCTTGTCATCCCTAAACGATCAATTTCATGCATCGTATATACTTTAATGCCTTTCTCTCGAATCAATGCCCGTTCTCCTTCATCTAAGGATCGAGCACCAATTAAAACGACATTTTCAGGCTTCAATTTAGGAGAATAACCGCCAATGTTTGTTAAATCAGCATGCCCAAGACCGAGACTGACAGCAAGCGGCATGCCGTGGATATTCCCAGATGGAGACGTTTCCTCCGTATTCAAATCCCCGTGTGCATCATACCAAATGACACCTAAGTTTTCATAATGCTTGGATACCCCAGCAAGAGTTCCAATCGCAATGCTATGATCACCGCCTAAAATGAGCGGAAACGAACCTGACTGCACAATACTGTCAACCTTCTCGGCAAGCAGCCGATTCGCACCAGCATTCTCCGTCAAATTTTTTAGCTTTTCACTTGTATATAAACCTTTCTCATCATCTCTTTGTTCAACTCGAATATCACCTAGATCCTCTACATCAAATGAGAGCGTTTCCAATTTTTCTTTTACACCTGCACATCGAATCGCACTCGGCCCCATATCGACGCCCCTTCTCGTTTGCCCCAAGTCCATTGGAACTCCGACAATCGTGACCTTCTTTTCCTCTCCCATATGTACATCCCCTTTCCGTTCATGATTATATTTTACTTTCTTGATGCCTTCTGACTCAACTCAACAACATTTTGAATAGTTATACATTCACTCTGCCAACATAAAAAAAGACACCTTTTTCAAAAAGGTGTCTTAACTGGGCTAGCTGGATTCGAACCAACGCATGACGGAGTCAAAGTCCGTTGCCTTACCGCTTGGCTATAGCCCAAAAATGGTGGAGGGGGGCGGATTCGAACCGCCGAACCCGGAGGGAGCGGATTTACAGTCCGCCGCGTTTAGCCACTTCGCTACCCCTCCACATATGGAATTGATAAAGAAAAAACAGTGCCGGCAAGAGGACTTGAACCCCCAACCTACTGATTACAAGTCAGTTGCTCTACCAGTTGAGCTACACCGGCATATGGTGGAGGATGACGGGCTCGAACCGCCGACCCTCTGCTTGTAAGGCAGATGCTCTCCCAGCTGAGCTAATCCTCCACATCATGGTGACCCGTACGGGATTCGAACCCGTGTTACCGCCGTGAAAGGGCGGTGTCTTAACCGCTTGACCAACGGGCCAGTTTGTCAAGTTTGTTGTTTCCGTGAAGCTGACAAAAGTTATTATATACAGGTTGTCCCCCTTTTGTAAAGGGGATTTTTATTTTTTTTATTTTCTAACTATTCACTCCCTATTCGTTCAACATTTCGACTGAAATATAATTTCAATATTCAAATATAATATTGAAATTTCATATCATACTCAATATACTGAAAATGAAGAAATAAGGAGGTATGTCACATGCAGCCATCTCAACTGCGTTCTTTGACAACAGAATCAAGAAACCCCAACACAATGGGAATTTCACAAGCAGATCCGCTTGAAATACTCCAGATGATCAATGAAGAAGATATGAAGGTCGCTCAAGCAGTCAACCTTGTACTTCCACATGTCAAAACAGCAAGTGACTTTGCCTATGAATCCATCTCAAATGGAGGCAGACTCGTTTATTTAGGCGCCGGAACAAGCGGCAGAATTGGCGTAATGGATGCTGTCGAATGTCCCCCAACCTATAGCGTCTCACCTGATGTGATTGTAGGAATTATGGCAGGAGGAGATTCTGCTTTTTCTCAAGCTGCTGAAGATGTGGAAGACAGTGAAGAAGCTGGCAAACAGGATTTAGTACAAATTCACCTGACATCAAAAGATACAGTCGTCGGTATTGCCGCAAGCGGCAGAACACCTTATATCATCGGTGCTTTAAACTACGCAAAGTCAATTGGTGCAAAAACAGTAGCCCTCAGCTGCAATGAACAAGCAGAAATTAGCGAGCTTGCAGATTGCGCCATTGAGGTCATTGTGGGACCAGAAGCCATCACTGGGTCAACAAGAATGAAAGCGGCATCCGCTCATAAAATGATTTTAAATATGCTTTCCACCTCAGTCATGATCAGACAAGGCAAAGTATATGAAAACCTGATGGTTGATGTAAAAGTCAGCAATCATAAATTAAAAGAACGCGCCATCACCATCATTCAACATGTGACAAACGCTTCCTACGAACAAGCCGTAAAGACTCTTGAAGCAGCAGATTTAGAAGTCAAAACCGCCATCGTCATGCTCCAAACAAACGCAGACAAGAAAACAGCCAAAGATTTACTCAACAAAACGAATGGCCATATCGACAAAGCGATCTCACGTTATCAATCCTAAAGGAGGCAGAGCTCATGTCAGCAGGTGGACTTACCCTACTACACACAATCAAATCAAAGCTTCCCCAATCTGAAAAAATCATTGCAGACTATATCCTTGCCCATCCTGACAAAGTCATTAAAAGCACAGTACACGAAATTAGTCAGGCAGCTGGCGCAAGCAGCTCTGCAGTCATCCGCCTTTGTAAATCTCTCGGGCTGGATGGCTATCACGATTTAAAAATGCGGATCGCTGGAGACTTGATGCATGACGATAAACAAGGCTACAGAGACATCGAACAAGATGAACCGCTTCAATCCATTATTCAAAAAACAGCAGGAAACTCGATTCAATCGATTAAGGACACCGCTTCTATTTTAAATGCAGAAGCTTTAGAAAAGGCTGTTCAATTACTGATGCATGCAAATCAAATTCATTTTATCGGTGTTGGTGCATCTGGCATCGTCGCAGCTGATGCCCAGCAGAAATTTCTCAGAATTAACTATGCAGCAACAGCCTTCACTGACATGCACATCGCATCCACAGTCATCGCAAATGCGGGAGAGAATGACATTGTGTTTGGTATATCCTTTTCAGGAGAAACGTTAGACATCATTCAAGCCCTTCAGCTCGCAAAAGACAATCAAGTGAAAACCATTGCTTTAACGCATCCAGGTCATACAAGCGTTTCTGCTTTATGTGATGTTCACCTATCGACGTCCGGTTCCAATGAAGCACCTTTTCGCAGTGCTGCCACTTCCTCTAGAATGGCACAGCTCTACTTAATTGATGTCTTGTTCCTCAGTTTAGCTTCCCGTCAATATGAAGAGACAGCGCAATATATTGACAAGACAAGGCATGCCATCCGCTCCATGAAACGAAAATCAAAGGGGGATTCAACATGAGTCATCAAAAGAAATATCAGCAGTTGGCGAAAGACATTCTTTCACTCTGTGGTGGTTCTGAAAATATCTCTTCGCATACACATTGTATGACACGGCTCCGAATTACACCGATTGACAATGAAAAAGTTCATATCACAGCAATTAAAGAACTCGATGGCGTCATTGGCGTCGTCGAAGCAGAAACGCTTCAAATCATTTTAGGCACTGGCGTTGTCAACCAAGTATCAAGTGCGTTTGAAGAGCTGCTAAATGCCTCTGGCTCTTATGATTTAAACAACGAAGCTCAAAAAAACAAGCAAGCCATTTCACAAAAGAACCGCACCCCGTTCAAGCTGTTCTTACGGCGGATTGCCAGCATTTTCATTCCAATTATTCCGGCACTAGTTGCCTCAGGTCTGATTACCGGGATAACAAAAGCAATCGTGCAAGCAGGCTGGCTTGACGAAAAATCTCAAGCTGCGATTATTTTAACGGTTATCGGTTCTGGACTTTTCGCTTATCTCGGTATATTAGTCGGAACAAATGCCGCAAAGGAATTTGGAGGCTCTCCTGCATTAGGCGCATTAGCTGGTATCCTTATTATTAACCCAGCCTCCGCAGACATTATGTTATTTGGCACAAATATTCTACCAGGCAGAGGCGGACTCATCGGTGTTCTTCTAGCCGCCATCTTTATGGCACTTGTGGAAACCCGAATTAGACGCTTCGTCCCGCAATCACTTGATATCATCGTCACACCAACCATCACACTGCTCATTACAGGCATTTTCACGTACGTTGTCTTCATGCCAGTCGGCGGATTTATATCTGATGCCATCACCTCAGGACTGACTTACCTATTAAATATGGGCGGAATTTTCGCAGGGTTTGTTCTTGGTGCGACCTTCCTCCCACTTGTTGTAACAGGACTTCACCAAGGGCTGACACCGATTCATATGGAACTTATCAATTCAATTGGAGATGACCCGCTTCTGCCAATTCTCGCTATGGGCGGTGCAGGACAGGTCGGCGCTGCATTCGCCATTTATATGAAAACAAAAAAGAAAAAGCTCAAAAGAGCCATTGCTGGTGGGCTTCCTTCAGGGATGCTGGGCATTGGCGAACCACTCATTTTTGGTGTCACACTCCCGCTGGGACGACCATTTCTCACCGCTTGTCTTGGTGCAGGAATCGGCGGCGCATTTCAAGCCTACTTCCAAATTGCGACGAAAGCCATCGGAGTATCCGGTCTTCCATTAACCTTTATTGTTCACACACATCAAATGCTTCTTTACTTAATTGGACTATTTATCGCATATGTTGCTGGATTTTTCTTCACATACTTATTTGGATTTCATGATGATATGGCTGTTGAATTCGAGGATCACAATCAATAAGGAGGTCTAGACCTTGAAGAAATGTTTTCTTTTGATCACATGTCTGTTCATGCTCCTTGGGTTACCAGTACAAACATTTGCAACTAGCTCCCATCCTGTATCGTCTTTGTCTAAAACAGCACCTGAAGAATATCCCGTCTTAAAAAAAGCAAAACGACCGGAACAAGTAGGCTTTTCTTCCAGGCAGCTGAGGAAGGTTGATCAAATGATTCAAAATGACATCAAAGAAGGATTTCCAGGAGCAGCTCTCATCATTATCAAGGACGGAAAGATCGTCCATCAAAAAGCCTATGGCTACCGGCAAAAATATGATGGCACAACAGAACTCAAATCGTATAAAAAAATGAAAAAAGATACACTATTCGATTTGGCATCCAATACAAAAATGTATGCGACCAACTATGCCCTGCAAAAGCTTGTCTACGAGAAAAAACTTGATGTCAACGAAAAAATACAGACCATCCTTCCAGATTTTCAGGATGAACCTGATGCAAAGGTAACCGGTAAAGATCAGCTTCGGATAAAGGATCTTCTCACCCATTCTGCCGGTCTCCCTTCCAGTGTCTTATTTTATAGCAAAGAATCAGCTGGCTCTTTTTTCTCTCAAGACAGAAAAACAACGATGAAATGGCTGCCAAAGGTACCGCTGCAATACAAGCCAGGTACCCAGCACATTTATAGTGACATTGATTACATGCTGCTAGGCATGATCATCGAGAAAAAAACAGGCATGCCTCTTGATCAATATGTCGAGTCAACGATTTATCGGCCGCTAGGTCTCAAACATACAATGTTCAATCCGTTGCAAAAAGGGTTCAAGCCGAAACATTTTGCAGCAACCGAACGTTTAGGCAATTCACGAGACGGTGTGATCGATTTTGAAAACATCCGACGGTATACCCTGCTAGGTGAAGTACACGACGAGAAAGCATATTACTCAATGGCTGGCATCTCCGGCCACGCTGGGCTTTTCTCGAACACCTCAGATATGGCCGTGCTGCTTCAGCTGATGCTTAACAAAGGAGGCTATGGAAAAACAACCATCTTTGATCAAGCTTCTATCGATCTCTTTACAGCCTCCTCTGCTACGAACCCAACTTACGGGCTAGGCTGGCGAAAAAACGGTCATACTGACATGGAATGGATGTTTGGAAAATATGCAAGTAACGAAGCCTATGGGCATACTGGCTGGACCGGCACCATGACGTTGATTGATCCTAAACACAATTTAGGTGTCGTGTTGCTGACGAATAAGAAACATTCACCCGTTGTTTCACCAGAAACCAATCCTAATCAATTTGAAGGTGACCTGTTCCCAACTGGTACTTATGGAAGCATCATGACCGCAATCTACGAATCTTTTCAGTAAAAGGAGGAATTCGATGTTGAAAGCTCTCTTCCCCGCTGCACTGGTTTTAGCCCTGCTAACCTCTTCCATTCCAACGGAAAAGGTTAGCTCTGCCTCTCTGCCAACCGCTAAACAAATGGTTCAAGACATGTCACTGGATGAAAAGATAGGTCAAATGCTCATGCCGGACTTTCGCAATTGGCAAACAAAAGATGAATCCGCCCCTACAGGCTTCACAAAAATGAATAACGAAGTATCTCATCTTGTAGAAAAATATCATCTAGGCGGTGTCATCTTATTTGCCGAGAATGTCGTTGATACGAAACAAACCGTGAAACTCACCCATGAATTTCAAAAAGCATCACCAAACATTCCTTTACTCATTTCCATTGATCAAGAAGGCGGAATCGTCACAAGGTTACAAAAGGGAACACATTTCCCAGGAAATATGTCGATTGGTGCCTCTAGAAGCAAAAAAAATGCATATGACACAGGAAAAATCATCGGAAAAGAATTAAACGCCTTAGGCATCAATACAAACTTCTCTCCTGTGCTTGATGTGAATAATAACCCAAACAACCCCGTCATTGGTGTCCGTTCCTTTAGCTCTGATCCTGCTCTTGTCTCTAGACTTGGTCTTCAAACCATGAAAGGACTTCAAAAGGAAAAGACCATTTCCACACTTAAACATTTCCCGGGACATGGTGATACATCCGTCGATAGTCACTACGGCTTGCCGCTTGTAGAGCATGACCTAGATCGTTTAAAAAAGGTTGAGCTGTATCCATTTCAACAAGCGATCAACGCTGGTGCAGATATGGTCATGACCGCTCATGTTCAATTTCCTGCCATTGATGACACAACGTATCGAAGCAAAAAAGATGGCGAGGACATCATGGTTCCAGCAACCTTATCAAAAAAAGTCATCACACACTTATTAAAAGAAGAGATGGGCTTTCAAGGTGTTGTTGTGACAGACGCTCTAAATATGAAAGCGATTGCAGATAATTTCGGACAGGAAGAAGCCGTAGTAATGGCCATTAAGGCAGGTGTCGACATCGCTCTCATGCCAGCACCGGTCACCTCATTAAAAACAGAGAAAAACCTAGAGAATGCATTCAATGCTGTCAAACAAGCGATTTTAAAGAAAGAAATTCCGATGTCGCAGATCAACGAATCTGTCGAAAAAATTCTTCAATTAAAAATCAAACGCGGCATTATTTCCTCGAAAAAACCGATCAGTCTTGAGAAAAAAATCAAAAAAGCCACTCAAGTTGTTGGGAAAAAGTCGCACCTTAAAGCAGAACAAAAAATGGCACGTGAAGGGATCACATTGCTTAAAAACAACAAAAAAACCTTACCTTTCAAGCCTAAAAAGAATGACAAAATCGTGGTCATGGCACCTTACGAAGATCAGACAAAAGCAATGTCTGTCACAGTCGAATCTCTCATGAAACAAAAAAAGATCAAGCCTGTACGCATCCAATCATATGCTTTTGCGGATAAAACGTTCACCAAAGAATCGGCCAAACTAATACAAGAAGCTGACTATGTCATCACGGGCTCTTACGTTGTCCAAAATGATCCAGCTGTGAATGATGGCGTAATTGATGACAATGTCCAGGACCCGAAAAAATGGGCAACCGCCTTCCCTCGTGCTGTCATGAAAGAAGCAGCAGCACAAAACAAAAAAATGGTCATCATGAGTCTTAGAAACCCTTATGATGCGGCAAATTTTGAAGAAGCTGATGCCTTACTAGCTGTGTACGGTTTTAAAGGCTACTCAAACGGACAATTTAATCAGCCAAATATTCCTGCTGGACTAGAAGTGATATTTGGAGCTGCATCACCTAAAGGGAAACTGCCAGTTGATATCCCATCTGTCACTCATCCAAATCAAACCCTTTACCCATTCGGCTATGGACTCAACTTGAAAGGGAAACAGATCAAATAGGAGGGATTCTCTTGAAAAAAACAGCAAGCTTCATACTCGCAAGCATTCTCATGATGAGCACATTGACCGCCGCCTCTCCCGCAGATCAAGAACGAACAGACACAAAAGGAAAAAAAGCAGCAGTCAAAACAGGGATCGAAACACTACTCTCAAGCAATCTTTCATGGCTAAAAGGGAAAAGAGTTGGCCTCATTACCAATCCAACTGGTATTGATGCAAATATGAAAAGCAGTGTCGATCTCCTATTTGAACATCCAAATATCAAGCTAACTGCTTTATATGGACCTGAACACGGCGTGCGCGGCGATGCACAAGCAGGAGAAGGCGTCGAATCCTATACCGATGAAAAAACAGGTCTTCCTGTTTACTCTCTTTATGGAAAAACAAGAAAACCAACTCCTGAAATGCTGAAAAATGTAGATGTCCTGCTGTTTGATATTCAAGACGTTGGTGCTCGTTATTACACCTATATTTACACGATGGCCTACGCGATGGAAGCTGCTAAGGAAAACAACATTCCCTTTGTTGTCCTAGACCGCCCAAATCCCATTGGCGGACTAAAAGTAGAAGGACCTGTATTAGAGCCTGAATACGCCTCTTTTGTAGGGCTCTATCCAATCCCATTAAGACATGGAATGACCACTGGTGAGCTTGCAAACCTGTTTAACAAAGAGTTTCATATCAATGCTGATGTAACAGTCGTCAAAATGAAAAATTGGAAGCGATCCATGACATTCGATGACACGAAGCTGCCGTTCGTCCTTCCTTCCCCTAACATGCCAACAGTGGATAGTACCTTTGTATATCCTGCCACAGGATTAATTGAAGGCACAAATGTCTCTGAAGGCAGAGGAACGACAAAACCATTCGAGCTCATTGGTGCACCATATATCAATAGCAACGAGCTGGCAGATCATTTAAATCAGCTAAAACTAAAAGGCGTTCAATTTAGACCTGTATCATTCACCCCCACATTTTCTAAACATGCCGGTACACTATCTCACGGTGTGCAGTTATACGTCACAGACCGTTTATCCTTCGAAGCGGTGAAAACGGGGTTATCCATCATCAAAGCAATACATGATCTATACCCTAATGACTTTCAGTTCCTTCAAACAGGCAGCTTTGACAAACTCATCGGGAATGGCTGGGTGAAAGAAGAAATCAATAAAGGAACTTCCGTCAAACATATCATGAAACGCTATCATCATGACCTCAAAACATTCGAAAAGAAAAGGAAAAAATATCTCATCTATTAAGGTCACAGAAAAAACCTCCATCTATCAAAAGATGGAGGTTTTTTTCATGAGAAAGATTTGGTCACAGCAGGTGCTTTCAGCTCAAAACGATTGAGTAAGAAACCAAATAAGGCAGCAAGCACTTGCTGAAACAGCATGCCAATCACCACAGGAACAGCGACAGCAGGCGGGAAAAAGCTAATGGCAAGCACAGCCCCCGCACTAATGTTTCTCATACCGCCCGTATACACGATGGCCACAATCTCTCCTTGAGTACATTTCATCGTCTTTCCAATCAACCATGCAAAAGCATATCCGCTCATCGCAATGAGAAACACAGTCGCTGCCTTGCTAAAAAATGCGGCATCCAGTTCACGCAAGTATGGCGCGACAACAGAACTGTTAATCGACACCACTACAAACAAGCCTATTTTTACGAAAGGTGACAGTGTCTGACTGATCATTTTTGTCACAGCAGGCTTTGCATAGTGACGAACGAGCATCCCTAAAATAGATGGAAGCACCACCATCCCAAACAGCCCTTTCATGATCGCCACCATGTCCATATGAACCTGTGTACCGGCCAAAAGTGACAAACTGGCTGGCACTATCAATGGCGAAAGCAATGTATCAATTAAAATAATGGATAACGTTAACCCAACATTCCCTTTATACATTGCCGCCCATATTAAACTAGAGACTCCTGTGGGAATCACCATTGCCAGAGTCAAACCGGTGATCGTCATAGGATCACCCGCAAATATGAGATGTCCCGCTGACCAAGCATAAAGAGGCATCAACACGTGCAAAATCATAAACGATAAAATCAAAGGCAATGGGTGCATCACCGTATGCTTTAAAGCCGAAAATGTAGAAGACAAACTCCCTGCAAAGGTCATAACAGCAAATACCCATGGCACCAAAAACGTAAAATCCTTTAAATAGGCCGCCAATAAAACACCGAGTAACACACTAAAAGGTGTAATAAGCGGCATCATCCGGCCGAGCACTTGATTCAAACGCACAAGCATGCCGGCCACCTCCATCCTTCACTTTCTTATCTTTTCTATTGTAACAGACAGAATGGCCATTTTAAGAAACATTCTATCCATTCTAACTACGTCCACCTTAAACACCATACGCTTGATACTTTTCCTTACGTTCTAATCACTGCCACAGCTGATTCATCCCATATACTCGCTTCAGATAGGATCAATCACAACGGCTTGGAGATCTTTAGTACGCCTGCAATCAATAAAAAAGGACATAAAAAAAAGCCTTCTCATCATCGAGAAACCTTGCCATATCAACATATATAGAGGAAAGCTTCCAAGCGGGCTCGAACCGCTGACCTCTTCCTTACCATGGAAGTGCTCTACCTACTGAGCTATGGAAGCATGGCTCCGCAGGTAGGACTCGAACCTACGACCGATCGGTTAACAGCCGATAGCTCTACCACTGAGCTACTGCGGAATGATAAAGTAACTTCTTCCATTGGAAGGATATAAACAAAAAGCTTGGCGGCGTCCTACTCTCACAGGGGGAAACCCCCAACTACCATCGGCGCTGAAGAGCTTAACTTCCGTGTTCGGTATGGGAACGGGTGTGACCTCTTCGCTATCGCCACCAAACCTGATGGAGAGAATGTTCTCTCAAAACTAGATAACAATGTTCATGCTTCACATTAGAATATAGGTTAAGTCCTCGATCTATTAGTATCTGTCAGCTCCACGTGTCACCACGCTTCCACCTCAGACCTATCAACCTGATCATCTTTCAGGGATCTTACTTCCTTGCGGAATGGGAAATCTCATCTTGAGGGGGGCTTCATGCTTAGATGCTTTCAGCACTTATCCCGTCCGCACATAGCTACCCAGCGATGCCCTTGGCAGAACAACTGGTACACCAGCGGTGCGTCCATCCCGGTCCTCTCGTACTAAGGACAGCTCCTCTCAAATTTCCTGCGCCCGCGACGGATAGGGACCGAACTGTCTCACGACGTTCTGAACCCAGCTCGCGTACCGCTTTAATGGGCGAACAGCCCAACCCTTGGGACCGACTACAGCCCCAGGATGCGATGAGCCGACATCGAGGTGCCAAACCTCCCCGTCGATGTGGACTCTTGGGGGAGATAAGCCTGTTATCCCCGGGGTAGCTTTTATCCGTTGAGCGATGGCCCTTCCATGCGGAACCACCGGATCACTAAGCCCGACTTTCGTCCCTGCTCGACTTGTAGGTCTCGCAGTCAAGCTCCCTTGTGCCTTTACACTCTGCGAATGATTTCCAACCATTCTGAGGGAACCTTTGGGCGCCTCCGTTACATTTTAGGAGGCGACCGCCCCAGTCAAACTGCCCACCTGACACTGTCTCCCTGCCCGATAAGGGCAGCGGGTTAGAAGGTCAATACAGCCAGGGTAGTATCCCACCGATGCCTCCACCGAAGCTAGCGCTCCGGTTTCCAAGGCTCCTACCTATCCTGTACAAGCTGTACCAACATTCAATATCAGGCTGCAGTAAAGCTCCACGGGGTCTTTCCGTCCTGTCGCGGGTAACCTGCATCTTCACAGGTACTATAATTTCACCGAGTCTCTCGTTGAGACAGTGCCCAGATCGTTGCGCCTTTCGTGCGGGTCGGAACTTACCCGACAAGGAATTTCGCTACCTTAGGACCGTTATAGTTACGGCCGCCGTTTACTGGGGCTTCAATTCGCACCTTCGCTTACGCTAAGCGCTCCTCTTAACCTTCCAGCACCGGGCAGGCGTCAGCCCCTATACTTCGCCTTACGGCTTCGCAGAGACCTGTGTTTTTGCTAAACAGTCGCCTGGGCCTATTCACTGCGGCTTCTCGGGGCTTTAACACCCTAAGAAGCACCCCTTCTCCCGAAGTTACGGGGTCATTTTGCCGAGTTCCTTAACGAGAGTTCTCTCGATCACCTTAGGATTCTCTCCTCGCCTACCTGTGTCGGTTTGCGGTACGGGCACCTCTCACCTCGCTAGAGGCTTTTCTTGGCAGTGTGGAATCAGGAACTTCGCTACTAAATTTCGCTCGCCATCACAGCTCAGCCTTTACGGGAAACGGATTTGCCTATTTCCCAGCCTAACTGCTTGGACGCGGATATCCAATACCGCGCTTACCCTATCCTCCTGCGTCCCCCCATTGCTCAAATGGTGAGGAGGTGGTACAGGAATATCAACCTGTTGTCCATCGCCTACGCCTTTCGGCCTCGGCTTAGGTCCCGACTAACCCTGAGCGGACGAGCCTTCCTCAGGAAACCTTAGGCATTCGGTGGACGGGATTCTCACCCGTCTTTCGCTACTCATACCGGCATTCTCACTTCTAAGCGCTCCACCAGTCCTTCCGGTCTGGCTTCACAGCCCTTAGAACGCTCTCCTACCACTGTTCGTAAGAACAGTCCGCAGCTTCGGTGATACGTTTAGCCCCGGTACATTTTCGGCGCAGAGTCACTCGACCAGTGAGCTATTACGCACTCTTTAAATGGTGGCTGCTTCTAAGCCAACATCCTGGTTGTCTAAGCAACTCCACATCCTTTTCCACTTAACGTATACTTTGGGACCTTAGCTGGCGGTCTGGGCTGTTTCCCTTTCGACTACGGATCTTATCACTCGCAGTCTGACTCCCAAGGATAAGTCATCGGCATTCGGAGTTTGACTGAATTCGGTAACCCGGTAGGGGCCCCTAGTCCAATCAGTGCTCTACCTCCGAGACTCTTACCTTGAGGCTAGCCCTAAAGCTATTTCGGAGAGAACCAGCTATCTCCAGGTTCGATTGGCATTTCACCCCTACCCACACCTCATCCCCGCACTTTTCAACGTGCGTGGGTTCGGGCCTCCATTCAGTGTTACCTGAACTTCACCCTGGACATGGGTAGATCACCTGGTTTCGGGTCTACGACCACGTACTCATGCGCCCTATTCAGACTCGCTTTCGCTGCGGCTCCGCATCTTCTGCTTAACCTTGCACGGGATCGTAACTCGCCGGTTCATTCTACAAAAGGCACGCCATCACCCGTTAACGGGCTCTGACTACTTGTAGGCACACGGTTTCAGGATCTATTTCACTCCCCTTCCGGGGTGCTTTTCACCTTTCCCTCACGGTACTGGTTCACTATCGGTCACTAGGGAGTATTTAGCCTTGGGAGATGGTCCTCCCGGATTCCGACGGAATTTCACGTGTTCCGCCGTACTCAGGATCCACTCTGGAGAGAACAATATTTCAGTTACAGGGCTGTTACCTTCTTTGGCGGGCCTTTCCAGACCTCTTCGCTTATATCGTTCCTTTGTAACTCCGTATAGAGTGTCCTACAACCCCAAGAGGCAAGCCTCTTGGTTTGGGCTGTTCCCGTTTCGCTCGCCGCTACTCAGGGAATCGCATTTGCTTTCTCTTCCTCCGGGTACTTAGATGTTTCAGTTCCCCGGGTATGCCTTCTCATACTCTATGTATTCAAGTATGGATACTACTCCATTACGAGCAGTGGGTTTCCCCATTCGGAAATCTCCGGATCAAAGCTTGCTTACAGCTCCCCGAAGCATATCGGTGTTCGTCCCGTCCTTCATCGGCTCCTAGTGCCAAGGCATCCACCGTGCGCCCTTTCTAACTTAACCATTTCTTACTTTAGAAAGAATCACTATGTGTGATGAACTTTGCATTGCATTCAATGTGAATGTATTACTTATTGTTATCTAGTTTTCAAAGAACAATCCTGTCTCGCTAGAGACATGTTTTGAAGGAATGATCCTTCAAAACTAAACAAGACGAAAACGTACGCTGCTCCATATATCCTTAGAAAGGAGGTGATCCAGCCGCACCTTCCGATACGGCTACCTTGTTACGACTTCACCCCAATCATCTGCCCCACCTTCGGCGGCTGGCTCCATAAAGGTTACCTCACCGACTTCGGGTGTTGCAAACTCTCGTGGTGTGACGGGCGGTGTGTACAAGGCCCGGGAACGTATTCACCGCGGCATGCTGATCCGCGATTACTAGCGATTCCAGCTTCACGCAGTCGAGTTGCAGACTGCGATCCGAACTGAGAACAGATTTATGGGATTGGCTAAACCTTGCGGTCTTGCAGCCCTTTGTTCTGTCCATTGTAGCACGTGTGTAGCCCAGGTCATAAGGGGCATGATGATTTGACGTCATCCCCACCTTCCTCCGGTTTGTCACCGGCAGTCACCTTAGAGTGCCCAACTGAATGCTGGCAACTAAGATCAAGGGTTGCGCTCGTTGCGGGACTTAACCCAACATCTCACGACACGAGCTGACGACAACCATGCACCACCTGTCACTCTGTCCCCGAAGGGAAAGCCCTATCTCTAGGGTTGTCAGAGGATGTCAAGACCTGGTAAGGTTCTTCGCGTTGCTTCGAATTAAACCACATGCTCCACCGCTTGTGCGGGCCCCCGTCAATTCCTTTGAGTTTCAGTCTTGCGACCGTACTCCCCAGGCGGAGTGCTTAATGCGTTAGCTGCAGCACTAAGGGGCGGAAACCCCCTAACACTTAGCACTCATCGTTTACGGCGTGGACTACCAGGGTATCTAATCCTGTTCGCTCCCCACGCTTTCGCTCCTCAGCGTCAGTTACAGACCAGAGAGTCGCCTTCGCCACTGGTGTTCCTCCACATCTCTACGCATTTCACCGCTACACGTGGAATTCCACTCTCCTCTTCTGCACTCAAGTTTCCCAGTTTCCAATGACCCTCCCCGGTTGAGCCGGGGGCTTTCACATCAGACTTAAGAAACCGCCTGCGAGCCCTTTACGCCCAATAATTCCGGACAACGCTTGCCACCTACGTATTACCGCGGCTGCTGGCACGTAGTTAGCCGTGGCTTTCTGGTTAGGTACCGTCAAGGTGCGAGCAGTTACTCTCACACTTGTTCTTCCCTAACAACAGAGCTTTACGATCCGAAAACCTTCATCACTCACGCGGCGTTGCTCCGTCAGACTTTCGTCCATTGCGGAAGATTCCCTACTGCTGCCTCCCGTAGGAGTCTGGGCCGTGTCTCAGTCCCAGTGTGGCCGATCACCCTCTCAGGTCGGCTACGCATCGTCGCCTTGGTGAGCCATTACCCCACCAACTAGCTAATGCGCCGCGGGTCCATCTGTAAGTGACAGCCGAAACCGTCTTTCATCCTTGAACCATGCGGTTCAAGGAACTATCCGGTATTAGCTCCGGTTTCCCGGAGTTATCCCAGTCTTACAGGCAGGTTACCCACGTGTTACTCACCCGTCCGCCGCTAACATCCGGGAGCAAGCTCCCTTCTGTCCGCTCGACTTGCATGTATTAGGCACGCCGCCAGCGTTCGTCCTGAGCCAGGATCAAACTCTCCGAAAAAGTACAAAACCGAAGTTTTGTTTTTCGTCAGCGTTTGACTGACTACCTATGAAGTATCATAGGATTTTTTTATAAAAACTCGAATTAACAGGTACGTTTTGTCTTGTTTAGTTTTCAAAGATCATCTTCGCCGTTCTTAGCGGCTTTAATAATATAACATTTCGCTTCATCTTATGTCAACAACTTTTTTCAAGTTTATTTCCCGAAGCGTTTTTGTGTTTGTCACTGTGTGTCAGCGACGATTAATAATATATCACGAAAACATTCTATCGGTCAACGCCTTTTCAAAACTTTTTTTGAAATAGTTTTATTAAGCATCTTAAACCCTTGTCCTGCATACAATCAAGTAACAATCTTGGACAAGGCAGGAGTGTTTGAATTGAGTCGATTATATGTGTTGCCTATTAAACGGCTGAAGCAAGTTGTCATTATTCTTGTAGCAGCCCTTGCAGCTGCAACCTTTTTTTATGTACAAAAGGCACCGCCGCTGTCGGTATTTAAAACTGAACATGGACCCCGAGCCATTTATAAAGGTGAGACTTCATCAAAACATGTCTCTCTCACTTTTAATATTGGCTGGGGGGATGAGAAGGCTGTTCCTATTTTAAATGTCCTTCGAGAGTACGGTATAAAGAACGCCACTTTCTTTCTGTCCGCTTCTTGGGCCGAGCGTCATCCTGATATCGTGAAACAAATTAGGGAGGACGGCCATCAAATTGGAAGCCTCGGCTATGCTTATAAAAATTATAGCCAGCTTGAAGATAGTGAAATCAAGCAAGATCTTGTCCGTGCACAAAATACATTTCAAAAGCTTGGACTCGATGACATTCAACTATTAAGACCGCCAACTGGACAGTTTAACGAAACAGCACTGAAAATTGCCACACAGTACGGTTATACCGTTGTTCATTACAGCATCAATTCACAGGATTGGCTGAATCCGGGTGTCGGCCAGATTGTTCAAAATGTAAATGATCGAATGAAAAGCGGAGACATTGTACTCCTTCACGCCTCAGATTCAGCAACGCAAACCGCTCAAGCCTTACCCGCTATTTTGAAACAAATAAAAGAAAAGAATTTAAAAAATGTGACAGTTGGCGAGCTGATCTCCAATACGAAAACAAAGTCATCAGAAGTTAAGTAGCTTTCGCTTTTGAAAACCGCGGCATAGCTAACAGCTGAAACGCATTACAGCCTAATAGCGGGAATAGCATTAAATACAGCCAGTCCTCTTCATTGACTCTAAGCGCCGGGAACCATTCTAACGACGTAATGACGACCATGAGAAACATTGCAGAAACAAATGTTTTCTTAGAGGACTGCTGCTGTTTAAAGTAAGACACGATCAATGCAAACACACCGATAAAAACAGGCAGCCACAAGTATGGAAGAAATGAATCATTCTCCCCGAAAAACAAAAATCGCAAGTAAGCTAAATCAAACAGCACAAAAATCACAAGAAACAGCTGAATGGTATTCCATAAAGAATGAGACCGGAAAATCTCTAACGCAAACCGGTGCACCGTCAAAAAGACAACAAATCCCATTTGGCTAATTACACTAAAGATCATCCCTACACCAATGAACCAAAACAACACAGATGCGATCTCTAGAATTTCAAACGATATAAAAAGCTTCTGATACTTCCCCCACTCCAGCGCAAAGCCTACCACGCTTGTAATGACCGCTCCAACAGCTAGCACAGAGAAGAAAAAACGAACTAAATCCCGACTTTTCATTGAATTGATCCAACCCCTATTTTTGTTATGTATAAATTTACGTGAAACATTCATATTAAAAGTAAGACATGTAACGAAAGGAGCCACAGTATGTCAAAAGGCATCTTGCGTATAATGAGCTGTTTTCTTCTTTTATCTCTAACAGCTTGTGCTCCCAAAACCCAATCCTCATCTAATATGGACTATGACGAAACAAAAAAAATGGTCGTCGATATATTAAAGACAGATGACGGTAAAAAGGCCATTCAACAGTTATTAAATGACGAGGCAATGAATGAAGCTTTGGTAATGGATGAACAAACTGTGAAAAAAACCATAGAGAAAACACTGACTTCTGATAAAGGCAAAGAGTTCTGGAAGAAGGTCTTTGAGGATTCTAAATTTGCCGAGACTTTCGCAAAATCCATGCAGCAACAGCATGAAAGAATGTTAAAACAATTAATGAAGGATCCTGACTATCAACAGCTGATGATGGATATTCTCAAAGATCCTGAGATGGAAAAGAAATACGGTGAACTGGTAAAAAGTAAAGAGTTTAGAAAGCACTTAGAAAAAGTCATTACGGAAACATTGAGCAGCCCTCTTTATAAGAAGAAATTCGAAGATGAGCTCAAAAAGGCAGCATCTGAGAGCGGCAGTGATTCCGGCTCGCAAGGAAGCGAAGGAAGCGACAGTTAAACATCACCCGAGTGGCGTTCATCCACTCGGGCTTTCATTATGCTTTCACTGCTAATTGTTCAATGACTTTATTCGCAATGTGTTGATACACTTCTCCTGTCGGGTGACTCGCATCATAGACAGAAGGTGCGAAATCATCCTCATTCCAATCAGGCTGTCTTAAAGGAATTTGGCCAAGGACTGATACACGCAGCTCTTCAGCCAGCTTGTCCCCGCCGCCTTTTCCAAAGACGTATTCCTTTTCACCTGTTTTTTTGCTTTCATAATAGCTCATATTCTCAACGACACCGAGCACTTCATGATCTGTTTGCAGTGCCATTGCGCCTGCTCTTGCTGCAACGAAGGCAGCCGTTGGATGCGGTGTAGTGACAATGATTTCTTTACAGCTAGGCAGCATTGTATGAATATCAAGCGCCACATCTCCCGTTCCAGGCGGAAGGTCTAATAGTAAGTAATCTAATTCTCCCCACTCAACTTCGTGGAAGAAGTTATTTAACATTTTTCCAAGCATCGGTCCTCTCCAAATAACCGGTGCATTTTCTTCAACAAAAAAGCCCATTGAAATCACTTTGACACCAAAGCGTTCCACAGGAATAATTTTTTCCCCTTTAACTGTTGGTCTGACAGTGATTCCCATCATATCCGGTACGCTAAAGCCATAAATATCAGCATCAATCAGCCCGACTTTTTTCCCTAGACGAGCCAGCGCTACAGCAAGGTTAACAGAAACAGTCGATTTACCAACGCCGCCCTTTCCACTCGCAATCGCTAAGAACTCGGGAGGATTTTTAGAGTTAAGCAAGGTTTCTTCCTCATCTTGTGATGGCATAAACTTTTCAAGTGTTTCCTGAGGCAGTTCCTCAAAACGAAGTCCTACTGTATTAGCGCCTGCTGCTTTCAAGGCTTGTACGATGTCTTGCTGCAGCTTCATCTGCTCAGCAGTGCCTGTTTTGGCAATGGCCACCTTTAGGCTCACGTGCTCTTTCTCAGGCTTTAGGCTGATTTCCTTGATGGCATCCAGCTCACCAAGCGGTATATGAAGGAAAGGTTCGTCCATCTTCCCAACTAGTTTTCTCACATCATCTTGTCCGATCATAGCAGAACCTCACCCTTTATTGAATTCGTTTACAATCCAAGTATATCATACATATCCTTACAATGTCTGTCCTGTTTGCCTGCGATTAAAAGGAAAAAGCCCCTTATTCAGGCGGCTCTTTTTGCTCTGTTAAATATCTTAAAATCCCTTTATAAATAGAGGCAGCAATTTGATCCTGATATTTAGGTGTTGCCAGCTGGCCAGCCTCTTTCGGGTTGGAGAGAAATCCAATTTCCACAAGAGCCCCTGGCTTTGTGACATTTTGCATTAAATAAATGCCGTTGATCCGCTTCGCCTTTCGATCTGTGTTTTCAAGATTTCTGCGTAATTCATCCTGAATGAACTTCGCTGCCTTTTCATTCTCTTCATACTTTCCATAAAAAAACGTCTGCGCCCCGCTCCATTTGTTCGATGGTATCGCATTTAAATGAATGCTTAAATAGAGATCCGCTTCAGACTCATTGATGACTTTTACGCGGTTCCTTAAATCCTCCGCTTTCTTTCGGGCATATCCCCTTGTATTCTTTGATGATAAATCAGAATCATCCTCTCGGGTCATGAGAACAAGTGCTCCCTGCTCCTGCAAATAGTCACGTATCTTCATGGATACATCCAGTGCAATCTCTTTCTCAAGCAGCTCTCCCCCCACAGCCCCGCCATCTGGACCGCCGTGACCCGGATCTAAATAGATGATCTTTCCGCTTAGAGGCAAATTCCACGATTTCCATGAATCATCATTTAGAAATTGAAACCTGAATAAGAATAAGAGGACAATAAATCCAATTAAAAACCCTGTCCACTTCAGCTTTCTTTTCATCCCTGTCCCTCCCATACACCATTATTTTATAGATATGGGACAAGGGCTGGAAATATGCTTAGTGCAGCCGAAGCTTGTGTCTTTTTTCTGATTCACGAAAGCCTTCCTGCCACCACATGCTTAAAAAATCTCTCGCAAATGGATATAAACATGACATCTTCCGCTCCATACGGAACATATTCCCCCACGATTGCAAACACCCTGCGAGCTCTTCAATCAGCTCAGCTTCCTCCTGGGAGGATCGCTTCTTGATATCGTCAAACGATTCTCCGTATTTACTTGACTCACCGTATCTTCCGCCAGCTAAAAAAGCTTCAATGGCGAAATCGATGCAACCATCACTCATAATACCTGCTGGATCATCTGCAAATGGAAACAGCTTCTTCGTGAATTTCTCGGAAGCGGCCGTTACTTGTTGAAGAGACAATGTACGCAAAAGCTTCTTTTCAAGCGTGACATCTCGTTTTGTTTTCAGTTGATAAAATGAAAGCACTTCTGCCATGGACTGAACTCCTTTTTTCTTTGTATTGTTCGTTGGTTTGAACAAAACATGCAGTTCAGTAAATGGAAATGACGGCCTGTGAACGATCGGAATGGAAAATTGTGATAAAATAGACATTTACATATAGAAAGAATGATAAAGGGGCAAAATCAATGAAGAAATGGATGTATATCCTGCTGCTATTAACAGTCGTCTTATCTGCATGCAGCAGTCAAGCCACAGAGAAAAAGAGCGATATAAATGGAATAGAAGACATATCCTTAAAACAATTTTCAAAACACAAAAACACGTATCTCGGTGACAATTCAGCCATTCGTGAAATCTTATTAGATCTGCCTGGAGGCGTAATTCGTGAATTTGAAATCATCGTTGGAAAAGCTTTAGACGTCACGTATGGGGTAAAAGAAAATGACGGCTATACAGAAGAACAGTTTGACGCCTTCTGGTTTGATCAAAAGGACACGATCGAAAAAACGTATTTATACAACGCAATCGCACTTTTTATTCTTGTCGATAACGTAGAGCAAGTGACACTTAACATGAGCTCTAAAGACGAGCCGTCCATCACGTTTAAAAGAAAACAGCTAGAAAAAAAGCTCCCTCACCCTTTTAAAAAGTACAAAGACGATACAGCCCTTTGGTAAAAGGAGCTGGTTGATGGAGTTGTGAAGTCAAACGAGAAACGCCAAGATGTATACAAAGCGTTTCCCATGGAGAAACAATAAAACAGAGGGGAGTCTCCCTCTGTTTTTTTTTGATGATTATTTAGTAAAAGCCTGAATCAATCGTTGGCGAAAGTTTTGATCCACTGCTGCAGTAAGCATAAATTCGTTGAATACTTCCCCAATCCAGTGAGAATTGTTCGCTTTCGGATCATTGATAAAAAGAGAGATGGAGATAGAGGATGTATCTGTTCTTCGATATAAAGCACCTGTGAAAACAAACAATGTTGCTCCGCCTTTATACCAAAAATATTGATCTGTCTCCTTTTTCAATGTTTCTCCCAGTACGATTTGGCTAAAAAGACTCTTCTCTTCTGTTGTTAACAGCTCGTCATGCAGACGTTTCATCAATTTTGCATATTGATTGGTTGTAGACTTTGTCAACTTTTGCGTCAGTAATGATTGAATACGCCAGCCTAATAAGTTCTTTTTTTTCATTTTTTCTTCTAACGCCTTTTTATGCTCTGGGTCATTTTTCATAATATTAAAAATCTCATTCATTAGAGATTTGTATTGTTCTTCGGATACGCCGCTCATTTTCTTGAATGCATCCCGCCGATGATCAGATACATAAGCGGACCACAAAATCATTGGCGTCAGCGGCATGAGTTCATCATGTTCTGTAAGACCTGCTTGTTTCATCTGATCATTGATCTTTTCTAAGCCCAGCCGGTCAATCAAATAATCCGTACAAGCATTCGAACTGAATTGCATCATCCCTTTGGCAATATCTAATAAAGTCGCATGCTCAGAAAAATCATTGACCTCCAGCCAGTACGTGTGCGCACCACCGTCTGTTCTATCAATATAAAACCGCTCTAAATCAGACAATGCCACTTTTTCATCTAGCTTGATGGTGCCTCTCGATACAGCTTTAACGAAATGAAATAAAACCACTAATTTCACCGTACTTGCAAGTGGTGTTTTTTGATCAGCATTCCATTCTAACACCACATCATCATTTTCAATGATTGTCACTGAAACGTCCTTTTTGTTTTTTGCGACAAATGTCAAAAGATCTTCCTTCGTTTTCTTCATATCTCTTTTATACAGCAAGACTTGAACCACCACGTAAAGTATGACTACACCTATGACAACTAGACCGATTATGAGTAACATGTTTCTCCTTTCCAAATAACAGAGGATTTACATATTAAATATAGCAAATATTTCTAATAAAGGCTCAAAACAGGCAGAGGTTCGTGAATCCTCCGCTTCTTGATGTCCTTATTCATGGGGCAAATGCAGCTTCATTCCTTCATGAGTGGCTTCAAACCCTAATTTCTCATAAAAATGTCGTGCTTCTGGCCTCTGTTTATCTGTTGTCAGCTGAATCATATGACAGCCGCGGTCGCTTGCGCGTTGAATGGCCCACTTTATAAGCAGCGAGCCGACTCCTTTTCCTCTATGAGTCGAAGCCGTGCGTACTCCTTCGATGGATGCTCTCCATCCTCCTTGATGCGTAAGAAATGGCGTCATCGTTAACTGAAGAACACCAACTGCTTCTTCCTGGTCACACGCAACAATGAGTTCAATATTTGGATCAGCATCGATTGAATGAAAGGCTTTAATATAGCTTTCTAATAATGGGCGAGTGTAACGCTCTCTCTTTTGACCTAACTTATCATCTGAAAGCATGAAGATGATTTGGTCGAGGTCTTCTAGCACAGCTTCTCTAAATGTCAATTGATTTAAATTCAATGAAAGCACCTCCTATGATGGACGGAAACTATCTTCACTTACCAAAATGCCAAATGCAACCGTTCTTCTATAAAATTTGATCAGCTGCTTTTTTAACCACATAACTAGGCGGCGGTGTGTACCCTTGGGGAAATCAATGATAAGAAAATGTGCATCAAAGATCCTCCCTCTTCTGCTTATTTGACCTGATTATATCAACATCGAAAGCGAAGGGATATTTGGAATGGCGAATTACTTCATATCATGAAGACTTATCATGCCTTCTTCACGAACCATTCCTCTTGTAAGATGGCATAGTAAAACTCATCCCACCACTCATTTCCTTGTGGTATACATTTTTTAAAATACCCCTCTCTCCTCATCCCCATTTTCTCCATCACTCTCCACGATGGCACATTTTCAGGCTGACAAGTGGCGATAATCCGATGTAAGTTTAGCGTGTGAAAACCATGATGCAGAACAGCATAAGCCGCTTCTGATGCATATCCCTTGTTTTGATAGGCAGGATTGAAAACCCAGCCAATCTCATAAGTGTGCTCACCAAAGTAAGGATGAAACACGATATGCCCGATACATGTATGATCTTCTTTTAAAAGGACAGCAACATACTTAGCATCTTCATGACGATTATTTTTGACAAATTCCTTCGCATCTTCTTTAGAAAATACATCTTCCGGAATATACTTCATCACCGTCTCATTAGATGTATATGCATAGACATCCTGCCAATCATCCTCAGCAAATGATCGAATGATACACCTTTCTGTTGTTAGATTCATAGGACACCCTCCATAGACTTCGTTTTTTAAATAGAAACCTTGCTATGATGCTATTTTATATGTTTCCAAACAGAAAAAAACACAAATAAAAAAAGCACCAGCAGGAGAGACTGACACCCATTTTTGAGATAGGGGTCAAAACACCTTTATAAAATAGCTGTTACCAAAACTCTTTTGGTAACTGGTTGTTTAATCTCAATTGAACTTCCTCTTCTTTTATGCCAATTGAATAACTAACTCTTTTTCCATACAAAAAACACCTCCAAATTGTTTTCAGGTATGCTATACCCAATTTTCAACTTAAAGGTGTTTTTATTTATCTCATTTTATAGGGTCAGACTCGTTGCCCTCTGTTTTTTATCACTTTTAGACTAATTAATAATATTTTATTGAATTACTAGCAATTTATTGTATTGGTTTGTAAATCAATTTTTACTTATCTATTCGATCTAAACCACTTGTATTCATACCCAACTTGTTTAGAATACTTACTATCTTTATATACATACATATCGATAATTGTATATTTATAATTTTTATCATACGCTACATATTGAGTTGTCGAGTAATATCGTGTTGGCTTTTGCTTGAAAAATGTAGAGAAGAAGGCACTAGCAGCGATACCAGCATATTTATTATATAAAGAAGGAAGGCCAACAAGAATTCTGGCAGTCAATTCTGATGCCTTATCTATATTTTTAGAACTCCCTCTAAAGTGATCAACAACTTTCCACTTAGTGGAAGGTGGTATAGATTGGGCTCTAACTTTGCCTTTAGCATATAGAACAGAAGTACTAGGGGCTTTTGAAGCTTTATTTAGTTCAGTTTTAACAAGACTCGGCGCAAATGATTGTGTTTTTGTAGTCGCATCAGCCGAATAAGGAATGATAGATAGTGATAATATTGAAGTGATAATAATAGGTATTAAATACTTTTTCATACTTTAGTTCCCCTTCATGATCAATTTTTTATCATGCGATTAATTGCAAGTATAATTATACCAATAATTTGATATCTTTTCAATTTAGTTTACACAACTTTAACATATTTGGAGGTCTATATGAGAAAAAACAAGTTATTGATTTTTGCGAATATTATTTTTAGCTTGGTCATACTTTCTCTTTTTGCATGGATATTGTCCCCTGAATCAATGAAAGAAGTTATCAAAATTATAAGTTTTGCGCTATTAACATGTAGCTTTATTATTATTGGTTTTTTAGAACGGACAAAAATAATTTTCATCATTATACTTGCTCTATCTTGGATAGTTATAGTGCTAGAATTATTTAATTTCAAATAAAAAACTCCAAGTTTTCCACTTGGAGTTTTTTGTAAAACAATTAACGTTTTGAGAACTGAGGAGCTCTACGTGCGCCTTTAAGACCGTATTTCTTACGCTCTTTCATACGAGGGTCACGAGTAAGAAGTCCAGCACGTTTAAGTGGTGTACGGTACTCAGGATCTACTTCTAGAAGAGCACGAGAGATACCGTGACGAATTGCTCCAGCTTGACCAGAGAATCCACCACCGTGAACAGTTACAAGAACATCGTAGCTGTTAGCTGTTTCTGTGATGTTCAAAGGCTGTTTCACGTCTTCGATTAAAGCAGCGAATGGAATGTATTCAGTAATTTCACGATTATTAACGACGATACGGCCTTCACCTGGAACTAAGCGAACGCGCGCTACAGAACTTTTACGACGACCTGTACCGTAATATTGAACCTGTGCCAAATTGTTAACCTCCCTTATAATTAACCGCGAAGTTCGTAAACTTCAGGTTGTTGTGCTTGATGTGGATGCTCAGAACCACGGTACACATTTAATTTTTTGAACATTTGACGACCTAGTGGACCCTTTGGAAGCATACCTTTGATAGCAAGCTCCAACATTTTTTCAGGGTAGTTTGTACGCATCTCAAGAGCAGTTCTTTGTTTCAAACCACCTGGGTGCATCGTGTGACGGTAGTAAATTTTGTCCGTCAATTTCTTACCAGTTAATTCGATTTTCTCAGCATTGATGATGATCACATGATCACCTGTATCAACGTGTGGTGTATAAGTTGGTTTGTGCTTACCGCGCAAAAGTGATGCTACTTCAGTAGAAAGACGACCTAGAGTCTTGCCTGCCGCATCAACAACTAGCCATTTGCGCTCAATTGTGCTTGCGTTCGCCATTGGTGTTGTACGCATGAGTTTCCCTCCTAAATAAATCAATGAATTTTCCTTGAATCAAATGCTACGTTCTATTTCAAAACACAGAATAAGTCTTCCGGGGCTTATTTGTGGGGTTGAAATACATACCATATGATATCTTATAACTTTCTGCTTCCTGTGTCAAGAACATGTTACACCTGGTTTAGTTGTCATAGAAAACTTCCCATAAATACAGTCCGTGACTTGGCGCAGTCTTGCCTGCCGCTTCGCGATTTCGGGCGGCAAGCATGGCTTTTATCTCCTCAGGGTGAAATTTACCAGAACCAATTTCAAGTAACGTCCCAGCGATAATCCGCACCATGTTGTATAAAAAACCATTCCCTCTCACACGCATTTCAAGCCCGTCTGAGACGTTTTTCCACTCGAGGGCATAAATATCCCTCACCTTGTCCTGAACCTCTGTATTGGCTGCACAAAAGCTTGTAAAGTCATGTGTCCCAATCAGGTGCTCAGCAGCTTTTCTCATTTTATCGATATCCAGCCGGTAAGGATAGTGGCAGGCATACTGTCTCGTGAACACATTTTGGTGTGTTTCCGTTGAGACCTTATAACGGTACTCCTTCGAAACAACACCAAATCTGGCATGAAACGAGTCATCGACCTCCTCAGCCTTTAGAACACGGATATCATCCGGCAGCAAGCTGTTGAGGGCAAATGGCCATCTCTCCATCGGGATCGAGAGCGGGGTGTCAAAATGGATGACCTGTCCCTTTGCATGGACACCGCTGTCTGTCCGGCCGGAAGCCACAATCGGAATCAGTTCATCCTGCTTGTGCATTCTTGCAAGGGCAGACTCTATCTCCGTCTGAACGGTTCGCTGCCCTGGCTGCACCTGATAGCCTTTAAAATGTGTCCCGTCGTAGGATACGGTACATTTAACCTTCATCTAGGAATCACCTAATTTCTAAGCAGCACAAGGAGTGCTGTTAACAGGATGAATAGAAGCAGCGTGAACGTGTCCTTCATGCCCCAGACAAGCTGACGGTATTTCGTCCGTCCTTCTCCCCCGCGGTAGCCCCTCGCTTCCATCGCGGTCGCCAGTTCCTCTGCACGCTTAAACGCACTGACGAAAAGCGGAACAAGCAAAGGAACGATCGCTTTCAGGCGATCCTTTAAAGGTCCGCTTGTAAAATCAACGCCTCGTGCCATTTGTGCCTTCATGATTTTGTCGGTCTCTTCTAGTAACGTCGGAATAAACCGAAGAGAGATGGACATCATGAGAGCAAGCTCATGAACAGGCAGTTTGATTTTACGGAATGGGTGCAGAAGCTTCTCCATCCCGTCTGTCACTTCTATAGGCGTTGTCGTTAACGTAAGAAGTGTCGTCATCATGATGAGATAGACAAAACGGAGTGAAATGAAGATCCCCTGCTTTAGACCTTCTTCATAAATATTCAGAAAACCAAAGTGGAATAGCAAGACGCCATCCTTTGTCATGAAAATATGCAGAATAAAGGTAAACAGGACAATCCATAGGATCGGCTTCATTCCCTTGAGAATAAAGTATAACGGCACCTGAGAAACCATCACCACAAGAATGGTAAAGACACCTAAAAGCCCGTAAGTGATGTAATTATTAGCAAAAAAGACAATAAAGACAAAAAAGAAAATTGATAACAGCTTTGTCCTTGGATCAAGACGATGGACAAAGGATGAACCTGGCACATATTTGCCGATAATCATACTATCCATCATGATGTCGTGCCCTCCTGATAAAGAGCTGTTAAGGCTTCTGCCATTTCATCCATGGTCAGAAGCGGCCTTGGAAACGTAATACCAAGCTTTTCTTCTACAGTCTGCTGGAACTTAATCGTTTCTGGGAGGTCGAGACCAAACGAAGACATGTCTGTACGATTGGCAAACAACTCTCTCGGCGTACCTGTCGCCTTCACTGTCCCTTTATGCATCACAATCATTTGATCCGCATAATGAGCGGCATCTTCCATACTGTGTGTGACCAGAATCGTGGTGAGGTTTGCCTTTTGATGAAGGTCATAGAACATGTCCATGATTTCCTTCCGCCCGCGTGGATCCAGCCCAGCAGTCGGCTCATCAAGCACAAGCACCTCTGGTTCCATCGCTAAGACGCCTGCAATCGCCACACGTCTCATTTGCCCGCCGCTTAGTTCAAAGGGAGATCGAGATAATAGGGACTCAGGAAGACCAACCAGTGTCAGCATCTCCTTCGCCTTCGCTTCTGCCTTCTCTTGAGGAACGCCGAAGTTCATCGGACCAAAGCAGATATCCTTGAGGATGGTTTCCTCAAAGAGCTGATGCTCAGGAAACTGAAACACGATGCCTACCTTTTTGCGGAGAGGTTTCATATCCTTCTGCTTTTTATTGGCTTGTAAAACTGTCTCTCCAAGCGCAATGCTCCCCTTCGTTGGTTTGAGCAATCCATTTAAATGCTGCAGCAATGTAGACTTGCCAGAGCCCGTATGACCAATGACAGCGACATAGCTGCCCTCTTTGATGGAAGCATTGACATCATACAAAGCGAGACGCTCAAACGGCGTTTTCATTTGATAACGATGCTCTAATTCTTTGATCGTAATGTCCATAGCTCTTTCACCAATCCTTCTTGTGTCAAATGGGCATTCGCAAGCGGCACACCATGCTGCTTCAATTGCTTGCTCAATCGATAGGAGAATGGCAGATCAAGTCCAATCTGAACCAGCTGTTCATCTAGTTCAAATACTTCCTCTGGCGTTCCCTCGGCAAATTTCTTCCCGCCATTCATCACAATGACGCGGTCTGCCTTGGCAGCCTCGTCTAAATCATGTGTGATGGAAATAACTGTGACCGTTCCTTGTTCCTTCAGTAGTCTAACAGTCTCTAACACTTCTTCACGGCCAATCGGATCAAGCATTGATGTTGCTTCATCCAAGATCATGATGTCAGGGCTTGCGGCAAGCACACCTGCAATGGCGACTCTCTGCTTCTGCCCGCCTGATAGATGGTGCGGCTCTTGATCAAGAAACTCCTGCATATTGACCTGTTTGACAGCCCAATCTACACGTTCTATCATCAATTCCCGCTCAACCCCGTTATTTTCTAAACCAAAAGCCACATCATCACGAACCGTTGAGCCCACAAATTGGTTATCTGGGTTTTGAAAGACCATTCCGACCTTTTTGCGAATATCCCACACACTTTCTTCTTTGAGCTCAATCTCTCCAACCTTGACCGTACCAGCATCCGGTAAAATGAGCCCATTCAGCACACGGGCAAGTGTGGATTTACCTGAACCGTTATGACCAACAATGGCGAGCCATTCATTTTGATTCACATGCAATGACACTTGATCTAAAGCGGGCTTGTCCGCATCCTTGTGATAACGAAATACAATGTCTTTAACGTCAATTAATGTCTTCCCCATCTCTACCGGACCTCCTCTCAGCTCAACCTCTTCTTTGCTTATTCCTAAAAAAGCCGTAGTACCTAAAAAAGGGCATAGATCCAGTTATGAACTGTCCCGCCCTTTCTTAGATACACGATATGTGATTAAACTAATTCAATGACAGCCATTGGTGCGCCATCGCCGCGACGAGGTCCAAGCTTCATGATACGAGTGTATCCACCTTGGCGATCTTCGTAGCGAGTTGCAACGTCAGCGAATAATTTTTGAAGTGCATCTTGGTTTGTTTCAGCGTTAGCTACTTCATTACGAATGTAAGCTGCAGCTTGACGGCGAGCATGAAGATCTCCGCGTTTGCCAAGAGTGATCATTTTTTCAACTACAGAGCGAAGTTCTTTCGCACGTGTTTCAGTTGTTTCAATGCGTTCGTTGATGATCAAATCAGTCGTTAGGTCACGAAGCATTGCTTTACGTTGTGCACTAGTGCGTCCTAGCTTTCTGTATGCCATGTGATGTCCCCTCCTTAATTAGAGATGCTGTATGAATAAAAAACACACGAAAATCCTAGTTCACAATGAAACTAGTCAATCGTCTTTACGAAGACCCAGTCCAAGTTCTTCTAGTTTCGCTTTCACTTCTTCAAGAGATTTACGTCCAAGGTTACGAACTTTCATCATATCCTCTTCTGTCTTGTTAGCAAGCTCTTGAACAGTATTAATACCCGCACGCTTCAAACAGTTGTAAGAACGAACAGAAAGATCAAGCTCTTCAATTGTCATTTCAAGCACTTTTTCTTTTTGGTCTTCTTCTTTCTCAACCATGATTTCAGCATGCTGAGCTTCGTCAGTTAACCCAACGAAAATATTCAGGTGTTCAGTTAAAATCTTAGAACCTAGAGCGATCGCTTCTTTCGGTCCTGTGCTTCCATCAGTCCATACATCTAGTGTTAGTTTATCATAGTTTGTGATTTGCCCAACACGGGTGTTCTCCACTTGATAAGTCACACGAGATACAGGTGTATAGATTGAATCGATCGGAATCACACCGATTGGCTGATCGTCTCTTTTGTTTGCATCAGCAGGATTATACCCGCGACCTCTTTGTGCAGTTAAGCGAACACGGAAGCTCGCATTCTTGCCAAGAGTTGCGATGTGAAGATCTGGATTTAAGATTTCAATATCGCTGTCGTGTGTAATATCAGCAGCTGTTACAGTACCTTCATCTTGTACATCAATTTCAAGCGTCTTCTCTTCTTCAGAGTAGATTTTGAGTGCAAGCTTTTTAATGTTTAAGATAATCGTTGTAACATCTTCAACCACGCCTTCGATCGTTGAGAATTCGTGTAAGACACCATCTATCTGGATCGATGTTACAGCTGCACCAGGAAGTGAGGATAAAAGGATACGACGAAGGGAGTTCCCTAAAGTGGTACCATATCCACGCTCAAGTGGCTCTACGACAAACTTGCCATACTTGGCATCGTCGCTGATTTCAACCGTTTCGATTTTTGGTTTTTCAATTTCGATCATCTAATAAAACCCTCCTTCAAAACGTCGAAACCTCGAATAGAATCATATGAGATTCCATCCGAAATTCCTCATTGTTTAGTCCCGTATGTGCTCAGGCAACGAGTCGTGTATTCGTCTCATAAATAACTGTATCATAACCCATTATTGACAGGGACACAAAATCTATACAAACAAATTACACGCGGCGACGTTTTGGTGGACGGCATCCGTTATGAGGAACTGGAGTTACGTCTCTAATTGCAGTAACTTCAAGACCTGCAGCTTGAAGTGCACGAATTGCAGCTTCACGACCAGAACCAGGACCTTTAACAGTTACTTCAAGTGTTTTAAGACCATGTTCGATAGAACCTTTAGCAGCAGTTTCAGCAGCCATTTGTGCAGCGAAAGGAGTAGATTTACGAGAACCTCTGAATCCTAATGCACCAGCACTTGACCAAGAAATTGCGTTTCCATGAACATCAGTAATCGTTACAATCGTGTTGTTGAAAGTGGAACGGATATGAGCGATTCCAGCTTCAATATTCTTTTTCACGCGACGTTTACGCGTATTTTGTTTACGAGCAGCAGCCATTCTTTAACTACCTCCTTTACTTATTTTTTCTTGTTAGCTACAGTACGACGCGGACCTTTACGAGTACGCGCGTTGTTTTTTGTGTTTTGTCCACGAACAGGAAGTCCTCTACGATGACGGATTCCGCGGTAGCTTCCGATTTCAATTAGACGCTTAATGTTAAGTGAAACTTCACGACGAAGGTCACCTTCTACTTTAAGTTTGTCAATGATATCACGGATTTTACCAAGTTCGTCTTCAGTTAGATCGCGAACGCGAGTGTCTTCAGAAACACCTGCTTCTTTAAGGACTTGTTGCGCAGTCGTACGACCAATTCCAAAAACATATGTTAAAGAAATGACAACACGTTTATCACGTGGAATATCTACACCAGCAATACGAGCCATGATTTGGGCACCTCCTTGTTATTAGCCTTGTTTTTGTTTATGTTTTGGGTTTTCACAGATCACCATTACTTTTCCTTTTCTGCGAATCACTTTACATTTTTCACAGATAGGTTTAACAGATGGTCTCACTTTCATGTGTTTCCAACCTCCTTCTTCCGGAGTTGCTTTATTTGTAACGGTACGTAATTCTACCACGAGTTAAGTCATATGGAGATAATTCTACCGTAACTTTGTCTCCAGGTAAAATGCGAATGAAGTGCATACGGATTTTTCCTGATACATGAGCCAAAACTGTATGACCATTCTCTAGTTCAACTTTGAACATTGCATTTGGCAAAGTTTCTGCTACAGTACCTTCCACTTCAATTACATCGTCTTTCGCCATTCAAGTGTTCTCCCTTCTTCAAATCAGTAACTTGCTCTCTGACAAATGTCCAAATGAGAATCTCTCAATTGTCCATCTATCACCCGACCTGTTTTGAATATACTGTTCTGAACTTCCGGAGATACGCAATCATAAAAGGTTATATGATTGATATTTTTTCTTAGGAGAATGAAATTTACGCTTTTCTCCGTCTGCGATTAGTACATGGCAGCCAACGAACATGCCGATGACACCTGTATACTGATCTTGTTCTTTCTTTGGACTATACAGACAACCTGCCCGATTTGGGCCTGAAAGGCTTCAGTGAAGACCTAAATCTTAGTCAGTATATCAAAACCTGTATCTGTAATCGCAATCGTATGCTCAAAATGAGCACACTTTTTCCCATCAACCGTTACAACCGTCCAGTTATCAGCCAATGTTTTCACATATCGGCTGCCTGCGTTCACCATCGGTTCGATGGCCAACACCATTCCAGGTTTTAGCCGCGGGCCTTTGTTGGGCGGACCATAATGAGGAATTTGAGGGTCCTCATGAAGATCCTGTCCGACCCCATGTCCAACATATTCTCTAACAACTGAAAAATTTTCATTTTCAACATACGTTTGTATGGCATGGGAAATGTTCGACAGACGTTCGCCTGGCTTTGCTTCCTGTAAGCCTTTATATAGAGATTCCTCTGTGACTTCCAGTAGTTTGCGGTCTTCATCACTGATTACCCCAACTGGATAAGTCCAAGCAGAGTCACCATGATAGCCATTTAACTTTGCGCCAATATCGATACTAATGATGTCACCATCACGTAAAACCCGTTTACCAGGAATACCGTGAACGAGTTCTTCATTCACCGAAACGCAAATGCTCCCGCGAAAACCATTATACCCTTTAAAAGATGGGATTGCACCCTGCTTTGTAATAAAACGTTCGGCAATTTGATCCAATTCTTTTGTCGAAATACCTGGTTTTATATGTTTCTTCAGCTCTTCATGAGTCAGTGCGACAATACGTCCAGCTTCTCTCATAATCTCAAGCTCGCGAGGAGTTTTACAGATAATCATTTATTTAATCCTCCAAGCAGGTCCTTGATATCTGCATATACATCGTTAATGTGCTTCGCACCATCAATGTTTGCAAGATATCCTTTTTCTGAATAGAAGTTCAGTAAAGGTTCAGTCTGCTTTAAGTTTACTTCAAGTCTAGTCGAAACGGTTTCTGCATTATCATCTGCACGTTGATAAAGCTCGCCTCCACACTTGTCGCAAACATTTTCTTTCGCAGGTGGATTGAATACTAAATGATATGTTGCTCCGCAATTTTTGCAAATTCTTCGGCCAGTCAGACGCTCCATCAAAGCATCTTTATCGACTTTAATATTAATGACATAATCAATCGTTCTGCCAAGGTCCTTTAGAATTTCTTCTAAAGCTTCAGCCTGAGCGACTGTTCGCGGAAATCCGTCCAGAAGAAAACCTTGTTCACAATCATTTTTGCCAAGTCTTTCTCTAACAATACCGATTGTGACCTCATCAGGAACAAGCTCTCCTTTATCGATAAAGGATTTTGCTTCGAGCCCAAGTTGTGTCTCCTCTTTCATAGCAGCGCGGAACATATCTCCTGTTGAGATATGAGGGATCCCATAATCATCAACAATTCGTTCTGCCTGAGTGCCTTTACCAGCACCCGGAAGCCCCATTAAGACTAAGTTCATTTCGGATTTCCCCTTCCTTACTTAGAGAGGTTGGGCAGCTGCCCAGCCCTCTGTTTTATTTCATAAATCCACGGTAGTTTCGTTTCACTAATTGGCTTTCAAGCTGTTTCATTGTTTCAAGTGCAACACCTACAACAATGAGAAGACTTGTGCCGCCAATTTGTGCAGCGGAAGGTAATCCAGCGAATTGAATGAAAAAGATAGGAAGTATTGAAATCACGGCTAAGAAAATGGCGCCCACAAACGTGAGTCGGTACAAAATGCTCGTAATTCTATCTTGAGTCATTTTCCCTGGACGAACTCCCGGGATATAGCCACCCTGCTTTTGCAGATTTTCAGCCATTTGTTCAGGATTGACTTGGACAAAGGCATAAAAATATGTGAAAGCAACAATCAGTGCTACATAAATCGTCATACCGATTGGCTTAGTATAGTCAAAGTTGTTGGTTATCCAAGTTGTCACATTATTGGTTCCGAAGAACGATGCGATCGTCTGCGGAGTAATAATGAAAGAAACGGCAAAGATGACTGGAATCACCCCTGCAGGATTCACTTTCAATGGAAGGTGCGTTGCTTGACTAGCAGACATTTGTGCACGGCCAGTTCCTTTTGAATATTGAATTGCAATCTTTCTCACTGCCATTTGAATGTAAATAACACCGATAACAATGACAAGAATGGCAATTACAATAAGGGCAATTTTAAGGATTTGCATGAACAGCTGTCCATCTCCACCTACAAATTGTTGAGCGTACACTTGTTTTAATGTTTGAGGGATACCAGCGATGATACCGGAAAAGATAATAATCGAAATCCCGTTACCAACACCGTGAGCAGTAATCTGCTCACCCAGCCACATTAAAAATGCTGTTCCCGCAGTGAGTACGACCGCAATTAAGAGATACGTTGAAACACCAGGGTTTTCAATCAGCATGCCTCCTGCCATATTGTTGAATCCATATGACATTCCTAACGCCTGGATAAATCCTAGAACAATTGTAAAATACCTTGTGAATTGTGCTAATTTTCGGCGGCCAACCTCTCCTTGCTTTGACCACTCAGTAAACTTCGGAACAACATCCATCTGCAAGAGCTGAATGATGATCGAAGCAGTGATATACGGCATAATCCCCATTGCAAGAATGGAGAATTGGAAAAGTGCCCCGCCCCCAAACGTGTTGAGGATTCCGAAAACACTCATTTGATCCTGTGCCTGGAGAACTTCGGCGTTCACATTAGGCACAGGGATGAAAGCACCTATACGAAAGACGACTAACATTAAAAGTGTGAATATAATCTTATTCCGTATATCTTTCACGCGCATAAAATTGGAGATTGTCTTAAACAAGTTAGATCACCTCGGCTGTACCGCCAGCAGCTTCAATCGCTTCTTTCGCAGAAGCAGAGAATTTATTGGCTTTTACAGTTAATTTTTTTTCTAATTTACCGTTGCCAAGAATTTTTACTCCTGCTTTTAACTTGCTTATTGCACCAGTCTCTAGAAGAAGTTCAGGAGTTACTTCCGTTCCTTCGTCAAAACTGTTTAATCTGTCTAAGTTGATTACCGCGTAATCTTTACGGTTGATGTTTGTAAAACCACGTTTTGGAAGGCGTTGGAATAAAGGCATCTGACCACCTTCGAAACCAGGGCGTACACCGCCGCCAGAACGAGCGTTTTGACCTTTATGACCTTTACCAGAAGTTTTACCGTTACCTGATCCAATACCACGACCAACACGGTTGCGTACTTTACGTGAACCTTCTGAAGGCTTCAATTCATGAAGTTTCATTTGGGCACCTCCTTATCGATTAAAAATGTTTTATTGTTCTTTAACAGAAACTAAATGAGACACCTTGTTAATCATGCCGCGGATCGCTGCATTGTCTTCATGTACGACTGTTTGGTTTGTTTTCTTAAGACCAAGAGTACGAACAGTGACACGCTGATCTTCAGGGCGACCGATTACACTGCGTTTGAGGGTAATTTCTAATTTATTTGCCATTATTGTTCCCTCCTTATCCTAACAGGTCTTCTACAGATTTTCCACGAAGCTTCGCTACATCTTCAGCACGTTTAAGCTCACTTAAACCTTGAAGTGTTGCGCGGATCATGTTGATCGGTGTATTAGAACCTAGAGATTTAGAAAGGATATCAGCTAGACCAGCAAGCTCAAGTACCGCACGCACTGGGCCTCCAGCGATAACTCCTGTACCTTCTGAAGCAGGCTTCAATAGAACGTTTCCTGCACCGAATCGACCGATGATTTCATGTGGAATTGTAGTTCCAACCATTGGTACTTCAATTAAATTCTTTTTCGCATCTTCAACAGCTTTGCGGATCGCTTCTGGTACTTCTTGTGCTTTACCAGTACCGAAACCTACATGACCGTTTTTGTCACCGACAACAACTAAAGCTGCAAAACGGAAACGACGTCCACCTTTAACAACTTTCGCTACGCGGTTAACCGTAACTAAGCGTTCTTCTAACTCTAATTTGCTTGGGTCAATACGACTCATTCGGATGTGTCCCTCCTTCTTTTATTAAAATTTAAGTCCAGCCTCACGAGCAGCTTCAGCTAGAGCTTTTACACGTCCATGATATAGGTATCCTCCGCGGTCAAATACCACGTTAGAGATTCCTTTTTCAACAGCACGTTTTGCAACAAGTTCGCCAACTTTAGTAGCAGCTGCAGTGTCAGAACTATTCTCGCTCTTTAACTCTTTATCAAGAGTAGAAGCACTTACAAGTGTTACACCGTTAACATCATCAATTACTTGAGCGTAGATATTCTTGTTAGAACGGAAAACGTTAAGGCGAGGTCTTTCAGCAGTACCTGAAAGTTTCGCACGAACACGAGCATGTCTTTTAAGACGAGTAGCGTTTTTGCTAGTTTTCGTAATCATCCGAGTCACTCCTTTCTTCACTTTAAGCGATCTTACTTACCAGTTTTTCCTTCTTTACGGCGAACGAATTCACCTTCGTAACGAATTCCTTTACCTTTGTAAGGCTCTGGAGCACGGACAGCGCGGATGTTAGAAGCTAGAGCTCCTACACGCTCTTTATCGATACCTTTAATGATTACTTTCGTTTGAGATGGAACTTCTACTTCAACTCCAGCCTCAGGAACGATTTCAACTGGGTGAGAGTATCCAACGTTAAGAACAAGTTTGTTTCCAGATTTAGCTGCACGGTAACCGACACCGATAAGTTCTAAACCTCTTTCGAAACCTTTAGATACACCTTCAACCATGTTTGCAATCAAGCTACGTGTTGTACCATGTAATGCACGGTGTTCTTTATTTTCAGACGGACGGCTTACAGTTAAGACGTTGTCCTCAATTTTAATTTCCATATCAGGGTGAAATGTACGAGTTAGTTCACCTTTTGGTCCCTTTACTGTCACTGTGTTATCGTTGTTTGTCACAGTTACTCCTGAAGGGATCTCGATTAGTTTTTTACCTATACGAGACATACCAAGCACCTCCATTCATCTTAAACTTTTTTTACCATACGTAAGCAAGTACTTCTCCACCAGCTTGTTTAGCACGGGCTTCTTTGTCCGATAAAACACCTTGTGATGTAGAAATAATTGCGATTCCAAGTCCGTTAAGTACACGTGGTACTTCATTTGATTTCGCATATACGCGTAAACCAGGTTTACTGATTCTTTTAAGACCAGTGATAACACGTTCGTTGTTTTGGCCGTATTTAAGGAACAAACGGATAATTCCTTGTTTGCTGTCTTCGACGTACTCAACGTCACGGATAAAACCTTCACGCTTTAAGATTTCAGCAATTTCTCTTTTGATTTTTGAAGCCGGTACTTCTAGCTTCTCATGACGTACCATGTTCGCATTGCGAATACGAGTCAGCAAATCTGCAATCGGATCTGTCATAACCATTATTTAATAACCTCCTTCCCATTTATGGGGATTACCAGCTGGCTTTTTTAACGCCAGGAATTTGTCCTTTATATGCAAGTTCGCGGAAACAAATACGGCAAAGTTTAAACTTACGAATAACTGAATGTGGACGTCCACAACGTTCGCAGCGCGTATACTCTTGAACTTTAAACTTTTGTTTGCGTTGTTGTTTCGCAATCATAGACTTTTTAGCCACGATTTCGCCTCCCTTTCATTGATTATTTCTGGAACGGCATACCTACTTGAGTTAATAACTCACGTGCTTCTTCGTCCGTATTGGCAGTAGTAACGATAACGATATCCATACCGCGGACCTTTGTTACTTTATCGTAATCAATTTCTGGGAAGATTAACTGTTCTTTAATACCAAGCGTGTAGTTTCCACGACCGTCGAAAGATTTCTTAGAAATCCCGCGGAAGTCACGTACACGTGGTAAAGACACAGAAATAAGTTTATCAAGGAAATCATACATGCGCTCTCCGCGAAGTGTTACTTTCGCACCGATTGGCATTCCTTCACGTAGACGGAATCCAGCAATAGACTTCTTCGCACGAGTAACGACAGGTTTTTGACCAGCGATAAACGTTAATTCTTCAACAGCAGTATCGATTGCTTTAGCGTTTTGAACGGCGTCACCAACACCCATGTTGATCACGATTTTTTCGATTTTTGGCACTTGCATTACTGAAGTGTATTCAAACTTAGAAACTAATGCAGGTGTAATTTCTTTTACATACTTTTCTTTAAGGCGGTTCATGAGAAAGACCTCCCTTCCTTATTTACTATTTATCTAGAACTTGCCCAGATTTTTTCGCTACACGGACTTTCTTTCCGTCCTCAACTTTATACCCAACACGTGTCACTTCACCCGTTTTAGGATCAAGCGGCATTACGTTTGATACGTGGATCGGCGCTTCTTGTTCAGAAATTCCGCCTTGAGGGTTAGCTTGGGTTGGTTTAGAGTGTTTTTTCACAAGGTTAATACCTTCTACTAAAACACGTTCCTTTTTAGGGAAAGCAGCAAGGATGACACCTTGTTTACCTTTATCTTTACCAGAGATAACCACTACTTTATCGCCCTTTTTAACATGCATTTAATCGCACCTCCTTGAGTCGCGGATTGTATTCATTAAAGTACTTCTGGTGCTAGAGAAACAATTTTCATATAGTTGTTTTCACGAAGTTCACGTGCTACTGGTCCGAAGATACGAGTTCCACGTGGGCTCTTGTCGTCACGGATGATGACACATGCATTTTCGTCGAAACTGATGTAAGATCCATCGTTTCTGCGAGCTCCGCTCTTTGTACGAACGATAACTGCTTTCACAACTTCACCTTTTTTGACAACGCCTCCAGGTGTTGCTTGTTTAACCGTACAAACAATGACATCACCGATGTTAGCCGTCTTACGTCCAGAGCCACCAAGAACTTTAATCGTTAGTACTTCGCGTGCGCCAGAGTTGTCAGCTACTTTTAAACGAGTCTCCTGTTGAATCATTAATGTTACCTCCTTTCGGAAAAAGAAATCCGAACTTTATTAGATAATAACGGCTTCTTCGACAACTTCAACTAGACGAAAGCGTTTAGTCGCAGATAAAGGACGAGTTTCCATGACCTTTACAATGTCTCCGATTTTTGCTTGGTTGTTTTCATCATGTGCTTTGAACTTTTTAGAGTATCTTACACGTTTGCCATAAAGTGAATGCTTTTTGTATGTTTCAACTACAACAGTGATGGTTTTATCCATTTTGTCAGAAACAACACGACCTTGATACACTTTACGTTGGTTACGTTCGCTCATGTTTGCGGGGCCTCCCCTCTAATTATTATTTATTAGCAGCGATTTCTCTTTGACGAATCACAGTTTTCATGCGTGCGATTGATTTACGCACTTCACGAATGCGAGCAGTATTTTCAAGCTGCCCAGTCGCTAATTGGAAACGAAGATTGAAAAGTTCTTCTTTAAGAGACTTTACTTTTTGTTCAATTTCAGCAGTGGTAAGGTCACGAATTTCATTAGCTTTCATTTGATTCACCACCAATTTCTTCACGTTTTACGAACTTCGTTTTAATTGGCAATTTGTGAGATGCAAGACGAAGAGCTTCACGAGCAACTTCTTCAGACACGCCAGAAATTTCAAATAAAACTTTGCCCGGTTTTACTACAGCTACCCATCCTTCTGGAGCACCTTTACCGGAACCCATGCGGACCTCTAGAGGTTTAGCTGTGTATGGCTTAGAAGGGAAAATTTTAATCCAAACTTTACCGCCACGTTTCATGTAACGAGTCATAGCAATACGAGCAGCTTCGATTTGACGGTTTGTGATCCAAGAAGCTTCAAGAGCTTGGATACCGTACTCACCGAAATGTACTTCAGTACCGCCTTTTGCACGACCACGCATTTTTCCACGATGTTCTCTGCGATACTTCACGCGTTTTGGCAATAACATATTATTTTCCTCCTTCCGCAGTATTCTTCTTAGTTGGAAGGACTTCTCCACGATAGATCCATACTTTTACGCCAAGCTTACCATAAGTAGTGTCAGCTTCAGCAGTAGCATAGTCGATGTCAGCACGAAGTGTGTGCAATGGAACAGTACCTTCACTGTAATATTCAGAACGAGCAATATCTGCACCGCCAAGACGACCAGAAACCATTGTTTTGATTCCTTGTGCTCCAGCACGCATTGTGCGTTGGATTGTTTGTTTTTGTGCACGACGGAATGAAATACGATTTTCAAGTTGACGAGCGATGTTTTCAGCAACTAGCTGAGCATCAAGATCTGCTCTCTTGATTTCAAGAATGTTGATGTGTACACGTTTGCCAGTTAGGCTGTTAAGAGCTTTACGAAGTGCTTCAACTTCAGATCCGCCTTTACCAATTACCATACCTGGTTTAGCCGTGTGGATTGTGATATTTACGCGGTTTGCAGCACGTTCGATTTCTACTTTAGAAACAGACGCGTCAGACAAACGCTTGCTGATGAATTCACGGATTTTCAAGTCTTCATGTAAGAAGTCAGCGTAATCTTTTCCTGCGAACCATTTAGATTCCCAATCACGAATGACGCCAATACGAAGACCTACTGGATTTACCTTTTGACCCACGGATTATCCCTCCTTCTTTTCTGATACAACGATTGTAATGTGGCTAGTACGTTTGTTAATTGCGCTCGCACGACCCATAGCACGTGGACGGAATCTCTTAAGTGTTGGACCTTCGTCAACGAATGCTTGAGTAATCACTAGGCTGTTAGCGTCCAACTCGTAGTTGTGCTCAGCGTTTGCGATAGCAGATTTTAATACTTTTTCAATAATTGGTGAAGCAGCCTTAGGTGTAAGGTTTAAGATAGAAACTGCTTCTCCTACTTGCTTACCTCGGATCAGGTCCATTACTAGACGTGCTTTACGAGGAGCAATACGGACTGTTCTTGCGACAGCTTTAGCTTGCATTTAAAAGCCTCCTCTCATTAGCGTCTTGTTTTTTTATCGTCACTAGCATGACCTTTGTAAGTACGGCTTGGTGCGAATTCGCCCAATTTGTGACCTACCATATCTTCAGAAATGAAAACAGGTACATGTTTGCGTCCGTCATAGACAGCGATTGTGTGACCGATGAATTGTGGGAAAATTGTAGAACGACGAGACCAAGTTTTTACGACTTGCTTTTTGTCAGTTTCATTCAATTTCTCGACTTTAGCCATCAAATGATCATCAACAAATGGTCCTTTTTTTAAGCTGCGAGCCATTGTGGAACCTCCCTTCGTGATTGAACTACGGTCCTAAATGAACCGTAGACAACCCCGTTACTTGTTTTTACGACGACGTACAATGAATTTATCAGACTTGTTGGTTTTCTTACGAGTCTTGAATCCAAGAGTCGGTTTACCCCATGGAGACATTGGTGATTTACGTCCGATTGGAGCGCGTCCTTCACCACCACCGTGTGGGTGATCGTTAGGGTTCATTACAGAACCACGAACTGTTGGGCGTACGCCTTTCCAGCGAGAACGTCCAGCTTTACCGATGTTAATTAATTCGTGTTGCTCGTTTCCAACTTGACCGATAGTCGCACGGCAAGCAGAAAGAATCATGCGAACTTCTCCTGAGTTCAAACGTACAAGAACGTATTTACCTTCTTTACCTAGAACTTGAGCAGAAGTACCAGCAGAACGAACTAATTGTCCACCTTTACCTGGTTTTAATTCAATGTTATGCACAACTGTACCAACTGGGATGTTGATAAGTGGAAGAGCATTACCTGGTTTGATGTCAGCTTCTGGTCCAGAAGTAACTTCAGTACCAACTTGGATTCCTTTCGGAGCAAGAATGTAACGTTTCTCACCATCTGCATAGTTTACAAGAGCGATGTTCGCTGAACGGTTTGGATCATACTCGATTGTAGCAACGCGTCCAGGTATACCGTCTTTATCACGCTTAAAGTCGATGATACGGTATTGACGTTTGTGACCGCCACCTTGATGACGAACAGTCAATCTACCTTGGTTGTTACGTCCGCCTTTTTTGTGTAGCGGTGCAAGCAACGATTTTTCTGGTTTGTCAGTCGTGATTTCAGCAAAATCTGAAGTAGTCATGCCACGACGACCATTACTGGTTGGTTTATACTTTTTAATCGCCATTTTGAATTTCCCTCCTTCTTTTTAAGATTTACGCTTCAAAAATTTCGATTTCTTTGCTGTCAGCAGTTAATTTCACGATCGCTTTTCTGCGACGGCTAGTCATACCAGTGTAGCGTCCAACGCGTTTTGATTTCCCTTTGTAGTTTTGAACGTTGACTTTCTCAACTTTCACTCCAAAGATTTCTTCAACAGCATCTTTCACTTCTGTTTTGTTAGCTCTGACATCAACTTCGAACGTGTACTTCTTCTCTGTCATTAGATCAGCAGAACGTTCAGTAATGATAGGGCGCTTTAGAACATCACGAGGATCTTTCATTATGCAAGTCCCTCCTCTACTTTTTCAACCGCTGCTTTAGTGATCAGAAGTTTGTCGTGGTTGACAACGTCAAGAACGTTGATACCGTTAGCTTCAACAACTGTTACTCCAGGGATGTTACGAGCAGATAAAGCAACTGTTTCGTTTGCATCCGCAGTGACGATCAACGCTTTCTTCTCAACAGATAATCCTTTAAGGATGCCTGCGAACTCTTTCGTTTTCACTGCATCTAGAGTCAAATCTTCAAGAACGATGATGTTGTTGTCGATTACTTTAGAAGACAATACTGACTTGATAGCCAAGCGGCGAACTTTTTTAGGTAATTTATAAGAATAGCTGCGTGGTGTTGGACCGAATACGATACCGCCTCCGCGCCATTGTGGTGAACGGATAGAACCTTGACGAGCACGACCTGTACCCTTCTGTCTCCAAGGTTTACGACCTCCGCCACGTACTTCAGAACGAGTTTTTACTTTGTGAGTTCCTTGACGTAAGGAAGCTCTTTGCATAAGAATAGCATCGAATACTACGCTTTCGTTTGGCTCGATTCCAAACACAGAAGCGTTTAATTCGATTTCACCGTTAGTAGAACCGTTTTGGTTAAATAATGCTACTTTTGGCATGACTTGTTTCCTCCTTTCCTAAGAGAGTTATTTAGATTTAACTGCACTCTTTACAGTTACTAGAGATTTTTTAGCTCCTGGTACGTTTCCTTTGATCAATAGAAGATTGCGTTCTGCATCAACTTTAACGATCTCAAGGTTTTGGACAGTGATTTGCTCTCCGCCCATACGACCTGGAAGAAGTTTACCTTTGAATACACGGTTTGGATCAACAGGTCCCATTGAACCAGGACGACGGTGGTAACGTGAACCGTGAGTCATTGGTCCGCGTGATTGTCCGTGGCGTTTGATAGCCCCTTGGAATCCTTTACCTTTTGATGTTCCTGTTACATCTACGATATCTCCATTTGCGAAAATATCAACTTTGACTTCCTGACCAACTTCATACGCATCTAACTCCGCACCGCGTAATTCTTTTACGAAGCGCTTAGGAGCAGTTTCCGCTTTAGCAACGTGGCCTTTCTCTGGTTTGTTAGAAAGCTTTTCACGTTTGTCATCAAAACCGATTTGGATTGCTTCATAGCCATCCGTGTCAACAGTCTTCTTTTGAAGAACAACGTTAGCAGCAGCCTCAACAACAGTTACAGGGATAAGATCACCGTTTTCTGCGAATACTTGCGTCATACCAATTTTTCTACCTAAGATTCCTTTGGTCATTAGTCACACCTCCTATAATATGTGTTTTCTATTTGAATTAAAGTTTGATTTCGATATCTACACCAGATGGTAAATCTAAACGCATAAGTGCATCAACTGTTTGTGGAGTTGGATTCACGATGTCGATTAGACGTTTGTGAGTACGCATCTCAAATTGCTCACGAGAATCTTTGTACTTATGCACCGCACGAAGGATTGTGTAAACTGATTTTTCAGTTGGAAGCGGGATTGGACCAGATACACTAGCACCAGAACGCTTAGCCGTTTCAACAATCTTCTCAGCAGATTGATCAAGAATTCTATGATCATATGCTTTTAAACGAATACGAATTTTTTGTTTTGCCATTATTTTCCCTCCTTTTCGCCTACTTACGTTAGACAGTTCTCCGTGAGAAAAACCTGATCACCTCGCCATGGCAAAGCGGCCGGGTGTGTCAGCAACCTCTCACTTCATCGCAGTCAAAGACCAACATGCACTATTGTACCAAATTGGCCTGCGTGTTGCAATAATAAATCGGATAAATTTATGATTTGCACACTTTTCATATTATACAGGGATTCAGCCTATAAATCAAGCTTTCCCTGAAGATGATGTATAGCAGTCTTTCTTATGATGCGTATAAATTCATCTGGCTCCTCAATATGCGGGGAATGTGCAGATTCTTTAAAAGTAAACCATTCTTTGATTGGTGCTTTTAATTGATCAACATATGGTTTTGATACAGCAGCTGGTGTAATCATATCGTGATCACCGATGAGAAAGTAGCACGGTATTAATATAGTAGAAACTCGGTATTGAATGCTCTCATTCATTAGCTGATTCCATAGCTTGTCTTGACTAAACTTCTGCCCTTTTATGAACTTCCATTTATCTTTCAGCTGATATTGCTTACTAAAAAGAAACCCTTTTAGCATTTGAAAAACCGGCTTCCATCTATGTGTGAAACCTACGCTTGCGAATTCTTTATATAGTGAAAACAAGGCATGAGCTGATGTTCGTTTCCATGGAGGAGGAGTCAGTAATCGAAGACACCCAGTAAACAGCCGATTGCGATGGTATTTCTTCAATAGAAGCTCGTACGAAACGATATCTTCTTTTAACACATCTACTACCTGACTAATCCCATAATAAGCATGATATAGATCTGGACGCTTATGTACTGCTTGTATGGCAATTAATGATCCCCACGAGTATCCCGCAATATACAATTTTGAATGACCTAGATAAGATAGGATCTTCTCGGTCAGTTCAATCGTGTCTTCAATAAATTGTTGAATGGTCATCGATGCATCAGGAAGATTCTTTTGATAAGAAAGCCCTGCGCCCCGCTGATCCCAATGCACAACTGTAAAGTCCTGATCAAGTTCCTCGTGAAAGGAATCAATATAACTGATTTGAGCCGAGCCGGGCCCGCCGTGTAAAAATAAAAGTACAGGCTTCGATTCACTCGTCTGGTCTTCTTTCATCATAATCCATTGGTCAATCCCGCCGATCAACCATTTTTTCAAATATGTCTTTGCCATTCCAGCGATCCTCTCGGTTCCATTTAGATTCTATAGCTTATAGTAGCCGTTCTGATCTGGAAAAGCAAAAAAAGAGACCCTTTTGCAAGGAGTCTCTTTTATATGTTTATTACTTAATGATAGTTGAAACGACGCCAGAACCTACAGTACGTCCACCCTCACGGATAGAGAAACGAGTTCCTTCTTCGATAGCGATAGTAGAGATAAGTTCAACTTCCATCTCAGTGTTATCGCCAGGCATTACCATTTCAGTACCTTCTGGAAGATGTACGATACCAGTTACGTCAGTTGTACGGAAGTAGAACTGCGGACGGTAGTTAGCGAAGAATGGAGTATGACGTCCACCCTCTTCTTTAGAAAGTACATAAACTTCAGCTTTGAAACGGCTATGTGGAGTGATTGTACCTGGTTTAGCAAGTACTTGACCACGTTGGATATCTTCACGAGATACACCACGAAGTAGTGCACCGATGTTGTCACCAGCTTCAGCATAGTCAAGAAGTTTACGGAACATTTCAACACCTGTAACAGTTGTTTTACCGTTTTCTTCTTGAAGACCGATGATTTCAACTTCGTCACCGACTTTAACTTGTCCACGCTCAACACGACCAGTAGCAACTGTTCCACGACCAGTGATTGAGAATACGTCCTCAACTGGCATCATGAATGGCTTCTCAGTGTCACGCTCTGGAGTTGGGATGTACTCATCAACCGCATCCATAAGTTCAAAGATTTTTGCTTCGTAATCAGCATCTCCTTCAAGAGCTTTAAGAGCAGAACCTTTGATAACTGGTACATCGTCACCAGGGAAGTCATAGTCAGAAAGAAGGTCACGAACTTCCATTTCAACAAGTTCAAGTAACTCTTCATCGTCAACCATGTCACATTTGTTAAGGAATACTACGATGTAAGGTACACCTACGTTACGAGAAAGTAGGATGTGCTCACGTGTTTGTGGCATTGGACCGTCAGCAGCAGATACTACTAAGATCGCGCCGTCCATTTGAGCAGCACCAGTGATCATGTTTTTAACATAGTCAGCGTGTCCTGGGCAGTCTACGTGTGCATAGTGACGAGATTCAGTTTCATACTCAACGTGTGCAGTTGAGATTGTGATTCCACGCTCGCGCTCTTCTGGAGCACCATCGATTTGGTCATAAGCCATAGCTGTACCTTTACCAGATTTCTTATGAAGAACTGTTGAGATAGCAGCAGTTAGAGTTGTTTTACCATGGTCAACGTGTCCAATTGTACCAATGTTAGCATGCGATTTGGAACGGTCGAATTTTTCTTTAGCCATTCTAAAAATCCTCCTTAAAGGTTCATTGTATTTGGTATAGAGTGATAGAAAGTGAAGAGTTACCTCTCACTTTCTGATCTTCAATAGTAGTTATACTTTAGTTTAAAGGCAAAATCAATTATTCACCTTTATTTTTTTTGATGATTTCTTCACTGATGCTCTTAGGCACTTCTTCGTAGTGATCCATGTGCATAGTGAAAGTACCGCGTCCTTGTGTGTTAGAACGGAGTGCAGTTGCATATCCGAACATTTCAGAAAGTGGAACCATAGCGCGAACAACTTGAGCGTTACCGCGAGCTTCCATACCTTCTACACGTCCACGACGAGATGTGATATCACCCATGATGTCTCCCATGTATTCTTCAGGGATAACGACTTCCACTTTCATCATTGGCTCAAGTAGAACTGGGTTACATTTGCTAACAGCATTTTTCAATGCCATAGATGCAGCAATTTTGAACGCCATTTCGTTCGAGTCAACATCGTGGTAAGATCCATCAAATAATTTTGCTTTGATGTCGATTAATGGGAATCCAGCTAATACACCATTTTCAAGTGAATCTTCAAGACCTGCTTGAATTGCTGGAATGTATTCACGTGGAACAACCCCACCGACGATTGCATTTTCAAATTCGAAGCCTGCGCCTTCTTCGTTTGGTTCGAATTCGATCCAAACGTGTCCGAACTGACCGCGTCCACCAGACTGACGTACGAATTTACCTTCAACTTTTGCACCAGAACGGAATGTTTCACGGTACGCAACTTGAGGAGCACCTACGTTAGCTTCAACCTTGAACTCACGCTTCATACGGTCAACAATGATATCAAGGTGAAGCTCACCCATACCAGAGATGATCGTTTGACCAGTTTCAGGGTTTGTTTGTGTACGGAATGTTGGATCCTCTTCAGCTAGTTTAGCTAAAGCGATACCCATTTTATCTTGGTCAGCCTTTGATTTAGGCTCGATAGCTACATCGATAACTGGCTCTGGGAATTCCATAGACTCAAGGATAACAAGATCTTTCTCGTCACAAAGAGTGTCACCAGTAGATGTATCTTTAAGACCTACAGCTGCTGCGATATCCCCTGCATATACAGTAGAGATTTCTTCACGGCTGTTAGCGTGCATTTGAAGGATACGTCCAACACGTTCACGCTTGTTCTTAGAAGAGTTCTTCACGTATGAACCAGAATCAAGTGTTCCAGAGTATACGCGGAAGAAAGTTAGTTTCCCAACATAAGGGTCAGTCATAACTTTAAACGCAAGAGCTGCGAATGGTGCGTCATCAGTAGACTCACGAACAACCTCTTCATTTGAATCTGGCAGGATACCTTTGATTGCAGCAACATCAGTTGGTGCAGGAAGGTAGTCAAGCACAGCGTCAAGTACAAGCTGAACACCTTTGTTTTTGAAAGCAGAACCAACAAGAACTGGGTAGAATTCAACATTCAACGTTCCTTTACGGATTGCAGCTTTCAATTCAGGAATTGTGATTTCTTCACCCTCAAGGTATTTTTCCATAAGCTCTTCATCAAGCTCAGCGACAGCTTCAATTAGGCTGCTGCGAAGCTCTTCAGCTTTGTCTTTATACTCAGCAGGGATTTCTTGTGCATCAGAGCGAGTTCCAAGGTCATCTTCGTAGAAGTATGCTACGTTTTCTACAAGGTCGATGATTCCTTCGAATTGATCTTCAGCGCCGATCGGCAATTGAATTGCATGAGCGTTCGCTTGAAGACGATCTCTTAATGTGCTTACAGAGTATAGGAAGTCCGCACCGGTTTTATCCATTTTGTTAACGAATACGATACGAGGTACTCCGTAAGTTGTTGCTTGGCGCCAAACTGTTTCAGTTTGTGGCTCTACACCTGATTGTGCATCAAGGACAGCAACCGCACCATCAAGTACACGTAAAGAACGTTCAACTTCAACAGTGAAGTCTACGTGTCCTGGTGTATCGATGATGTTTACACGGTAACCTTTCCATTGTGCTGTAGTAGCAGCAGAAGTGATTGTAATACCACGTTCTTGCTCCTGCTCCATCCAGTCCATTTGTGAAGCTCCTTCGTGAGTTTCACCAATTTTATGGATACGACCAGTGTAGTACAAGATACGCTCAGTCGTTGTCGTTTTACCGGCATCGATGTGAGCCATGATACCAATATTACGAGTTTTGTCTAAGGAGAACTCTCTTGCCATTGGGTAATTTCTCCTTCCTCATTAGGGAATAGTTTTTTTAGTTTGGTATAAATCCTACCAGCGGTAGTGAGCGAATGCTTTGTTCGCTTCTGCCATTTTGTGTGTATCTTCACGTTTCTTAACAGCAGCACCAGTGTTGTTAGCTGCGTCAAGGATTTCGTTAGCAAGACGCTCTTCCATCGTTTTTTCTCCACGAAGACGAGCATAGTTTACTAACCAGCGAAGACCTAAAGTAGTACGACGGTCTGGGCGAACTTCTACAGGAACTTGGTAGTTAGCTCCACCTACACGACGTGCTTTAACTTCAAGAACTGGCATGATGTTTTTCAAGGCTTGTTCGAAAACCTCCATCGCTTCATTACCAGTACGTTCTTTGATGATATCAAAAGACTTGTAGAGGATTGTTTGTGACTTTCCTCTTTTACCGTCGATCATCATTTTGTTGATCAAACGAGATACAAGTTTAGAATTGTAAATTGGATCTGGCAATACGTCTCTTTTTGCTACAGGACCTTTACGTGGCATCTGAATAGCCTCCCTTCTCTTTTAAAAGGATTTCTATCTGTCTCTCATCTCAAATATCATTGTCAGTTACCTGACTCCACTGATCTGATATCAACTTCTAAAAACCCTTATGTTTGTTTGTATTATTTGCTTTGTTTAGGGCGTTTTGTTCCGTATTTAGAACGTCCTTGCATACGACCGTCAACTCCGGCAGTATCAAGCGCACCACGAACGATGTGGTAACGTACACCCGGTAAGTCTTTTACACGTCCGCCACGGATAAGTACTACACTGTGCTCTTGTAGGTTATGTCCGATACCAGGAATGTAAGCTGTTACCTCAATCAGGTTAGACAAACGTACACGAGCATATTTACGTAGTGCTGAGTTTGGTTTTTTCGGTGTCATTGTACCGACACGAGTACAAACCCCGCGCTTCTGTGGAGATGTTACGTTAGTGTGCTCTTTTTTGAAACTGTTGTATCCTTTGTTAAGTGCAGGAGACTTTGAGTTTTCAACTTTACTCACGCGTCCTTTGCGTATTAGCTGATTAATTGTAGGCATGTTGTTATTCCTCCCTTCATTACTTTTTTTATAACCCACATACCCAGGTGGTTCATCAAAAGGCAAAAAACAATGCTTTTGCATTTTATACATGCAAAAACAAAACAAGTACGCTATAACATAATGGCAACAGCTGCTGCCCCAACTTCAATTCCGCAGGCCTTGCCGAGCTTTTTCATGGAATCTACCACTAAAATGTCTACACCCTTCTCTTGCGCTAGTTTCAATACACTAGCGGTTAAAGCAGGATCAGCATCTTTCGCTACGACGACTTCCTTTACTGAATCTCGTTTCAGAGCTTTTACTGTTTGCTTCGTACCAATAATAATGGATTGAGCCTGTGATACTTTATCATAAGACATCGAATATCCTCCAAAGTAACAGGTTTTATTTTGAGCACCTTGGTTATATTATCATCATGGCAGAAGGATGTCAATATCGTATGACAGATTATCTTGACATCCTTCACCATTTTTTGATGATTTTATAGGAATCTCACGAAAAAGATTACTCTACAGGAACCATGTCGTCAGACGGCTGCACTTGCGAAACCGGCTTAACTTTACGGTAGTTTGGCATTCCCGTTCCAGCAGGAACAAGTTTACCGATGATAACATTCTCTTTCAAGCCAAGCAGTTCATCACGTTTTCCTTTGATCGCCGCATCTGTTAAGACACGAGTCGTTTCTTGGAAGGATGCAGCAGACAAGAATGAGTCTGTTTCAAGCGAAGCTTTTGTAATACCAAGAAGAACTGGACGGCCTGTTGCAGGACGTTTGCCTTCGAATAGTACTTTTTTGTTCGCTTCAGTGAATTGATGTACATCAAGAAGTGTGCCTGGTAATACGTCTGTATCCCCTGCATCAGCGACACGCACTTTACGAAGCATTTGGCGAACCATTACCTCTACGTGCTTATCTCCGATTTCTACCCCTTGCATACGGTATACTTTTTGTACTTCATGAAGCAGATATTCTTGAACAGCTGTCATGTCAGTCACTTTAAGAAGTTCTTTCGGATCGATCGAACCTTCTGTCAGTACTTGACCACGAGTGACTTTGTCACCTTCAACAACTTTCAGACGTGCATTGTAAGGAGCTGTGTAAGAACGAGTTTCAACTTCGCCTTGAACCACAATTTCCTGCTGCTTGTCACGAACATCGTTAATTTCAGCAACGACACCATCAATTTCAGAAATTGTCGCTTGCCCTTTCGGATTACGCGCTTCAAATAGCTCTTGGATACGAGGTAGACCTTGTGTGATATCGTCTCCTGCTACCCCACCGGTGTGGAACGTACGCATTGTAAGCTGTGTTCCTGGCTCACCGATTGATTGTGCAGCGATGATTCCAACTGCTTCACCGACTTCAACGTCAGTACCAGTTGCAAGGTTACGGCCGTAGCATCGTTTACATACACCATGAGGCGTGTTACATGTAAATGCAGAACGGATCCATACTTCCTCAATTCCTGCTTCAACTACTTCAAGTGCCTTATCTTCATCAATTAGTTCGTTTTCGGCTACAATGACTTCGCCTGTTTCAGGATGAACAATTGGTTTTCTTGCAAAACGTCCGATCAGACGTTCTTCAAGTTTCTCAATAATTTCATTTCCTTCTTTAATGGACTTCGCCAAGATTCCACGGTCTGTACCGCAATCTGTTTCACGGATGATGACATCCTGTGCAACGTCAACGAGACGACGCGTGAGGTAACCTGAGTCAGCTGTTTTAAGGGCTGTATCGGCAAGACCTTTACGCGCACCGTGAGTGGAAATAAAGTATTCCAATACGGTTAAACCTTCACGGAAACTAGATTTAATCGGAAGTTCAATGATACGTCCAGCCGGGTTGGCCATCAGACCACGCATACCAGCCAGCTGAGTGAAGTTAGATGCGTTACCACGCGCTCCAGAGTCACTCATCATGTAGATTGGGTTGACTTCATCAAGGGACTTCATCAGTTTACCTTGGATGACATCTTTAGAAGAACTCCAGATTGAAATAACTCTCTCATAACGCTCTTCTTCAGTAATCAAACCACGTCTGAATTGCTTCATAACGTTATCTACTTTTGCTTGTGCTTCTTCAAGGATCTTCTGCTTATCATCTAGTACGACGATATCAGAAACACCAACCGTAATACCGGCTTTAGTAGAGTATCTGAAACCAAGATTTTTCATGCGATCAAGCATTTTAGATGTCTCAGTGATATGGAATCTCTTAAAGATTTCCGCAATGATTTTACCTAAAATACCTTTTTTGAACGGCGCATTGATTTCTTGTTTCTCGATCGCAGCTTTTACATCCTCACCTTTTTCAAGGAAGAAACGATCAGGCGTTTTTTCTTCAATATTGCTCTTTGTCGGCTCATTCATGTATGGGAATGATTCCGGTAAGATTTCGTTAAAGATCAATTTTCCAACTGTTGTAATCAACAATTTAGAACGCTGTTCATCAGTAAATGTGACATTCTTCAACGAGCTAGCTGCAACAGCTACACGTGTATGAAGATGCACATAACCATTTTGATAAGCTAGAAGGGCTTCGTCAGTATCTTTGAAGACCATACCTTCTCCGATAGCACCTTTGCGCTCAAGTGTAAGGTAGTAGTTACCAAGCACCATATCCTGAGATGGCGTAACAACTGGTTTTCCATCTTTCGGATTCAAAATGTTTTGAGCAGCAAGCATTAAGATACGAGCTTCAGCTTGAGCTTCAGCAGATAATGGTACGTGAACCGCCATTTGGTCACCGTCAAAGTCAGCGTTGTAGGCTGTACATACAAGTGGATGAAGACGAATTGCGCGTCCTTCCACAAGTGTAGGTTCAAACGCTTGAATACCAAGTCTGTGAAGAGTCGGTGCACGGTTTAGTAAGACTGGATGCTCACGAATAACTGATTCTAAAACATCCCATACTTCCGGCTGCACGCGCTCAATTTTACGCTTCGCACTCTTGATGTTGTGAGCTAATCCTTTTTCAACAAGCTCCTTCATCACGAATGGTTTGAATAATTCAAGAGCCATCTCTTTCGGAAGTCCACACTGATACATTTTCAAATGTGGTCCTACGACGATAACTGAACGTCCAGAATAGTCAACACGTTTACCAAGCAAGTTTTGACGGAAACGTCCTTGTTTCCCTTTCAGCATGTGAGAAAGAGATTTCAATGGTCTATTTCCTGGTCCTGTTACTGGTCGGCCTCTACGTCCATTATCAATCAAGGCATCGACAGCTTCTTGAAGCATACGCTTCTCGTTCTGAACGATGATGCTTGGCGCGCCAAGATCTAATAAACGCTTCAGACGATTGTTACGGTTGATGACACGACGATAAAGGTCGTTCAAGTCAGAAGTAGCAAAACGTCCACCATCAAGCTGAACCATTGGACGTAATTCTGGCGGAATAACCGGAAGTACATCAAGAATCATCCAAGATGGTTTGTTTCCTGAGTTACGGAAGGCTTCTAACACTTCAAGGCGTTTGATCGCACGTGTACGGCGCTGTCCTTGAGCAGTTTTCAGCTCTTCTTTCAGTGTATCTACTTCTTTTACAAGATCGATATCTTGAAGAAGTTTGTTGATTGCTTCTGCACCCATAGCTGCTTGGAATGTATTACCGTATTTATCTAAATAAGCACGGAATTCTTTCTCAGAAAGAAGTTGTTTCTTCTCAAGCGGTGTGTTGCCCGGATCTGTCACGACGTAAGAAGCGAAGTAGATCACTTCTTCTAACGCACGTGGTGACATATCAAGAACAAGACCCATACGGCTTGGGATACCTTTGAAATACCAAATGTGGGAAACTGGGGCAGCCAGTTCGATATGCCCCATTCTCTCACGACGGACTTTTGCCCGTGTTACTTCTACACCACAACGGTCACATACAACACCCTTATACCGAACGCGTTTATACTTCCCACAATGACATTCCCAGTCTTTTTGCGGTCCGAAGATACGTTCACAAAAGAGACCATCTTTTTCAGGTTTCAGTGTACGATAGTTAATCGTTTCAGGCTTTTTCACTTCACCAAAAGACCAAGAACGGATTTTATCAGGTGATGCGAGACCGATGTTCATATACTCAAAATTGTTCACATCTAGCAAGGGGCCTACCTCCCTTTTAATCTTCGGGTTATACCCTAGTCACTTGCTCTAATCGTTTCTTCTATTCTTTTGTGACTGCGTCACGTTCAAGATCGACAGGTGCGAGGTCTGCAGCATCTTCGTCATTAGATAACGCTAATCCGTCTGCTTTCTTCGTTTCCTCATCGTCTTCTAAATCTCTCATTTCTATCTCTTCTTCATCGCCAGATAGGATTTTGACATCCATACCTAAACTTTGAAGTTCTTTGATTAACACTTTGAATGATTCAGGGACACCTGGTTCAGGTACGTTATCCCCTTTGACGATGGCTTCGTATGTTTTCACACGACCCACAACGTCATCCGATTTAACTGTTAAGATCTCTTGAAGTGTATATGCTGCACCGTAAGCTTCAAGTGCCCATACTTCCATCTCTCCGAAACGCTGACCACCAAACTGTGCTTTACCGCCAAGTGGCTGCTGCGTAACAAGTGAGTATGGTCCAGTTGAACGAGCGTGAAGTTTATCGTCAACCATGTGAGCTAGTTTGATCATGTACATGATTCCGACAGATACACGGTTGTCGAATGGTTCACCAGTTCGACCGTCATAAAGGACTGTTTTCGCATCACGGGACATACCTGCTTCTTCAAGCGTTTCCCAAACATCTTCCTCACGCGCACCATCAAATACTGGTGACGCTATGTGGATGCCAAGGTAACGTGCAGCCATACCCATATGAAGCTCAAGTACCTGACCGATGTTCATACGAGATGGTACCCCTAGAGGGTTCAACATGATATCGATCGGTGTTCCGTCTGGAAGATAAGGCATATCTTCTTCTGGAAGGATTTTAGAGATAACCCCTTTGTTACCATGTCGTCCGGCCATTTTGTCACCTTCAGAAATCTTACGCTTCTGAACGATGTATACGCGGACTAACTGGTTTACACCTGGAGGTAATTCATCTCCATCTTCACGGTTAAAGACTTTTACATCGTGGATAATTCCGCCGCCGCCGTGTGGAACACGAAGTGACGTATCACGAACTTCACGAGCTTTTTCACCGAAGATTGCATGTAATAGACGTTCTTCAGCTGTTAGTTCAGTTACACCTTTAGGCGTTACTTTTCCTACAAGAAGGTCTCCGTCTTTTACTTCTGCACCAATACGGATGATTCCGCGCTCGTCAAGGTTGCGTAAAGCATCTTCCCCAACGTTTGGAATATCACGAGTGATTTCTTCTGGTCCAAGTTTTGTATCACGAGCTTCTGATTCATATTCTTCAATATGAATAGACGTGTAGACGTCATCTTTTACAAGGCGCTCACTCATGATGATCGCATCCTCGTAGTTGTAACCGTCCCAAGTCATGAATCCGACCATAACGTTACGTCCTAGAGCCAATTCACCTTTTTCCATAGAAGGTCCGTCTGCAAGGATTTCTCCTTTAACGACTTCATCTCCAACACTTACGATAGGACGCTGGTTGTAGCAAGTCCCTTGGTTAGAGCGGACAAATTTCAGCAAGCTGTATTTGTCTAGGTTTCCTTTGACTTGTTGTCCGTCAACGTCTTCATAACGGCGAACCCAAATATTTTTTGCTTCTACACGTTCTACAACACCTGGGTAGCGGCAGATGACAGCAGCACCAGAGTCTTTACCTGATACGTACTCCATACCTGTACCAACAATCGGTGATTCTGGCTGCATCAAAGGTACAGCCTGACGCTGCATGTTCGCTCCCATTAGAGCACGGTTAGAGTCATCGTTTTCTAAGAATGGGATACATGCTGTCGCTGCAGAAACAACCTGCTTTGGCGAAACGTCCATGTAGTCAACGCGGTTTCGAGGAACAACGGTGTTTTCCCCTCTGAAACGAGCAATGATATTATCATCGATAAACGAACCATCTTCACCTAATATAGCGTTCGCTTGTGCTACTACGTAGTTATCCTCTTCATCAGCAGTTAAGTAATCAATCCTCGGTGTCACTTTACCAGTTTCAGGATCAACCCGGCGGTAAGGTGTTTCGATAAATCCGAAGCGATTCACTTTTGCAAATGAAGATAGAGAGTTGATCAAACCAATGTTTGGACCCTCTGGTGTTTCAATCGGACACATACGTCCATAGTGAGAGTAGTGAACGTCACGAACTTCCATTCCTGCACGCTCACGTGTCAAACCACCCGGTCCAAGCGCTGACAGACGGCGTTTGTGCGTCAATTCAGCAAGCGGGTTTGTTTGATCCATGAACTGAGAAAGCTGAGAACTACCAAAGAACTCTTTGATAGAAGCGATCACAGGACGAATGTTGATCAGCTGCTGAGGTGTGATCGTGTTTGTGTCTTGAATCGACATTCTTTCACGAACAACACGCTCCATTCTGCTTAAACCAATACGGAATTGGTTTTGCAGAAGTTCACCTACAGAACGCAGACGACGGTTACCAAGGTGGTCGATATCATCTGTGTCACCTACACCATGAAGAAGGTTGAAGAAGTAACTGATTGATGCAATGATGTCAGAAGGCGTGATGTTTTTCACAGCTTCCTCTACATATGCATTACCAATCACGTTGATCACTTGCTCGCCTTCTTGATCAGTCGGTGCATAAATCTTAATAGATTGAAGTTCTACTTCATCTTCTACTACGCCACCATTAGGATAAAGCTTTCTAAATCCGATGCCGTTTTCTAAGTATGGAAGAACTTTATCAAGAACTCTTCTGTCTAAAATTTGACCTTTTTCTGCTAGAATTTCACCTGTTTCAGGATCAACTAACGTTTCAGCCAATTTTTGATTGAACAGTCTATTTTTAATATGAAGCTTCTTATTAATCTTGTAGCGTCCAACATTTGCTAAGTCATATCTCTTCGGATCGAAGAAGCGAGAGTCTAGCAAGCTTTTCGCATTTTCAACAGTTGGCGGCTCTCCAGGACGGAGGCGCTCGTAGATTTCGAGAAGTGCTTTATCTGCATTCTCTGTATTGTCTTTTTCCAGCGTATTGCGTAAGTATTCATTCTCGCCAATGAGGTCAAGAATCTCTTGATCAGAGCTGAAGCCGAGAGCACGCAAAAGAACCGTAACCGGCAACTTACGTGTGCGATCGATGCGTACATAGACTACATCCTTCGCATCAGTTTCGTATTCTAACCATGCGCCACGGTTTGGAATGACAGTCGCAGTAAAACCTTTTTTACCGTTTTTGTCTACTTTACCACTGAAATATACACTTGGAGAACGCACTAACTGAGAAACGATTACACGTTCCGCACCATTAATGATAAAAGTACCTGTGTCTGTCATGATTGGGAAATCCCCCATGAACACATCTTGGTCTTTTACTTCTCCAGTTTCTTTGTTAATTAAACGAACTTTTACTCTTAGTGGAGCAGAGTAAGTTACATCACGTTCTTTTGATTCTGCTACAGGATACTTAGGATCCCCTAGGCTGTAATCAATGAATTCAAGAGAAAGGTTACCAGTAAAATCCTCAATTGGGGATATATCTTGAAACATCTCTCTAAGACCCTCATCAAGAAACCACTGATAAGAAGAGGTTTGAATTTCAATGAGATTTGGTAATTCTAACACTTCGCTTATGCGTGCGTAGCTTCTGCGCTGGCGGTGTCGTCCATACTGAACTAGTTGACCTGTCAACTGATTCACCCCTCAAATCATGCGTATTATATGTGTAAAAAGTATTTCTGTCTTTCAAATGTCAGTAAAGAAATACTTTTACAAGACAAAAGAAAAAAGGGTTTCTAAAATAAGAAAACCACATCCAAAAACAAATACCGATTTTATTAGTTTTCCCAAGTATGCATAATTTATACAAAATAGTTGTTTTTTAAGCCTATCAAGCAAAATATACACATTGGCATTTTATAATGTTAACACAGCTAGGAAACTGCGTCAAACTTTTTTAGCTTTGATTATATAGTAGCCCTTTTTTTTCAGTACAACCTCGACTTCTCCAAAGAGCTGCTCTAATTTTTCAATCGCAGATGGCCCACCTTGCTTTTTCTGAATAACCACCCACAACTCACCTTCCGGCAATAAATGATCAGCACTTTTTTCAAAGATCGCATGTACAACTTTCTTCCCTGCCCGTATTGGGGGATTGGTCAGTATAGAGGCAAAAGCAGCTGAGGAATGAACATTCGAGAACAAATCACTTTGATAGATGCGGACATTATCAATGCGATTATGTTTAGCGTTTTCCTTTGAAAGTTCGACTGCTCTTTCGTTCACATCAATCATATGAATGGTACGGCTAGTCATTTCGTTTGCTAACGATAAGCCGATCGGTCCATAACCGCAACCGACATCTAAGACATCGCCATCCAAGTCAGGTTCTTCGAAAGCTTCAATTAAAAGCCTTGAACCAAAGTCGACTTCTTTCTTAGAAAACACTCCACTGTCACTTGTAAAAGTAAAGGTACGGTTTCTCAAGGTGAAGTCCCATGTCTGTTTATTGCTTTTCACTGATGGCTTTTCCGTATAATAGTGGTCACTCATTGTGAATGGACCTCCTCTGGATTCAATCGTTTCAGGAGATTAGAAAAGAAAAAGCCCGCCAGTAAAAGCGAGCTTTCCCAAAAGATTAGGCGAAGATTACTTAACTTCTACAGAAGCGCCAACTTCTTCAAGCTTAGCTTTAAGTTCTTCAGCTTCTTCTTTAGCAATACCTTCTTTAAGTGGTTTTGGAGTGTTGTCAACAAGTTCTTTAGCTTCTTTCAAGCCAAGACCAGTGATTTCACGAACCACTTTGATAACTTTGATTTTTTGGTCTCCAGCACCAGCAAGTACTAGATCAAAATCAGTTTTTTCTTCAGCAGCAGCACCGCCACCAGCAGCTACAGCTACAGGAGCAGCAGCAGTTACGCCAAATTCTTCTTCGATTGCTTTTACTAAGTCGTTTAACTCAAGTACAGTTGCTTCTTTAACTGAAGCAATGATTTCTTCGATATTTAAAGCCATTTGTAATTCCTCCATTTTAAGTTTTTTTACGCAAACGTAAAGTACGCATTAAGCGCCTTGTTCTTCTTTTTGATCTGCAACTGCTTTAGTAGCAAGAGCAAGGTTACGAACTGGAGCTTGAAGAACGCTAAGCAACATAGAAAGTAAGCCTTCGCGAGACGGAAGTTCCGCAAGAGCCTTCACTTCTTCTACAGTCGCTACGTTTCCTTCGATGACACCAGCTTTGATTTCTAAAGCTTCGTGGCTTTTCGCAAATTCGTTGATGATTTTCGCAGGTGCGATAACATCTTCGTTACTGAATGCGATAGCGTTTGGACCTGTTAAGAAATCGTTTAAACCCGTTAGTTCAACTTGTTCAACTGCACGGCGAGTCAAAGTGTTTTTGTAAACTTTGAATTCTACGCCAGCTTCACGAAGCTGTTTACGAAGTTCAGTCACTTCAGAAACTGAAAGACCGCGGTAATCTACAATGACAGTAGACATACTATCTTTAAATTTAGAAGTAATTTCATCAACGACAACTTTTTTAGTATCGATTGCATTGCTCATGGTTACACCTCCTGTACATTCTTTGTGTAACACTTATACCGATCAGGCCATCACGTTCCTAACGAACGGTTCTCCATATAAAAAGCCTCCATTAAGACATGGAGGCTGTATATACAAGCATACGTTAACGTAAGACTGTGACATATACACCTCGGCGGGTTATTTAAGCCATAAGGCCCCTGCTGTCTACGGTATAAATGGACATTATTCTATTTTACAACATTTTGATATTATCAAAATGGTTGTCATAAGTCAAGAATTATTTTGCAGAGAAAGAAGATGGATCCACTTTCACGCCAGGGCCCATAGTAGATGTAACAGAAACGTTTTTCACGTATACACCTTTAGCCGCTGCAGGTTTTGCTTTAAGGATTGTGTCATAGATTGTTGCAAAGTTCTCAACAAGCTTTTCGTCCTCGAAAGAAACCTTTCCGATTGGCGCGTGGATGTTACCAGCTTTATCAACGCGGTATTCTACTTTACCAGCTTTGATTTCATTGATTGCTTTTTCAACTTCGAATGTTACAGTTCCTGTTTTAGGGTTTGGCATAAGACCTTTTGGTCCAAGAACACGACCGATCTTACCAACTTCACCCATCATGTCAGGTGTCGCAACGATTACATCGAAATCAAACCAGCCTTGTTGGATTTTAGTGATGTAATCAGAATCTCCAACGTAGTCTGCTCCAGCAGCTTCTGCTTCTTTTGCTTTTTCGCCTTTAGCGAACACAAGAACGCGTTGAGTTTTACCAGTTCCGTTAGGAAGTACAACTGCACCGCGGATTTGTTGATCGTTTTTACGAGGGTCTACGCCCAAACGAAAAGCAACTTCTACAGTCGCATCAAATTTCGCTGTATTTGCTTTTTTTGTAAGAGAAACAGCTTCAGCTACATCATACGCTTTAGTACGTTCGATCAGCTTAGCAGCTTCTACATACTTTTTACCTTTTTTAGCCATTATAAAAATCCTCCTTATGTGGTTTTAGCGGAATAACCTCCCACGAATAAGGGTTGCGAACTTGTCAAAACCAAACTCGCAACCCAACAAGACAAAAAATTAATCTTCGATGACAATACCCATACTGCGTGCAGTACCTTCAACCATGCGCATAGCTGATTCAACGCTAGCAGCGTTTAAGTCAGGCATTTTTGTTTCCGCGATTTCGCGTACTTTATCACGCTTAACAGTTGCCACTTTATTACGGTTAGGTTCACCAGAACCAGACTCAATACCAGCTGCTTTTTTAAGTAAAACTGCAGCAGGTGGAGTTTTAGTAATAAATGTAAATGAACGGTCTTCAAAAACCGAAATTTCAACAGGAATGATAAGACCAGCTTGGTCAGCTGTACGAGCGTTAAACTCCTTACAGAATCCCATGATATTAACACCGGCTTGACCTAGTGCAGGTCCAACTGGTGGAGCTGGGTTAGCTTTTCCAGCAGGAATTTGCAATTTAACAACTTTAACTACTTTTTTAGCCACGAGACACACCTCCTTAAAGTCCGTGATGTGGTAATAGGGGAATCCCCCTCCCACTCAACAACTTCATTCTTTATATGAATGACGAAATAACTAGCTAGCGATCTTGAGTGAACTCAAGACGTACCTTTGCTATATTACCACTTCTATACACTCATTTCAAGCTCTTTTGAATTACAATTTATCGATCTGTGTGAACTCAAGTTCAACAGGTGTTTCTCTACCAAACATATTAACGAATACTTTGACTTTGCTTTTATCGTAGTCAATTTCTTCAATAGAGCCAGTGAAGTTAGCAAATGGTCCATCGATGACCTTAACTGTTTCTTTTAGTTCAAAGTCGATTTCTGTTTTGCGCTCTTCAAGACCCATTCTCTTCAGAATGGTTTCAGCTTCGCCTGGCAGCAGCGCAGTCGGCTTTGAGCCTGATCCAGCTGATCCAACGAATCCAGTGACACCCGGTGTATTACGCACGACATACCAAGAGTCGTCAGTCATCACGATTTCCACTAGGACATAGCCAGGGAATACTTTCTTTTTGACAACTTTTTTCTTACCATTTTTAATATCAGTTTCTTCTTCTTCTGGTACGACGACGCGGAAGATTTTATCCTGCATGCCCATTGATTCAACACGCTTTTCCAAGTTCGCTTTTACTTTGTTTTCATAGCCAGAGTACGTATGCACAACATACCAATTCTTTTCCATTTTCGTTCAGGACTATTTAGTCCTTCCCTCCCCACATTTCGTAATGTCTATTTGACGAATCTCGAGTACCGGTAAATATTTTCAAGCAATTGAAAAAACCCGTAAAACGGGTTTTTTGGCAAGTCATATTATGATCTATTATAGCACGTTCAGCAGACCATTATTCAAGTATTAATGAATTAATTCGATTAATTGTGAGATTCCTATATCAAGAAAAGAGAAAAAGATGGCAAAGAATACGACTGTTAAAATAACAGTGATTGTGTAGCGGACCATTTCGTTCTTCTTTGGCCAGCTGACCTTTTTCATTTCTTTTCCGACACTTTTTAAGAAACTGATAATACGCATGTAAAAGACCTCCACAGATTAAAGAACGCAAATCTTACTTCGTTTCTAAATGTGTTTTATGTGAATTACAAGTCTTGCAATATTTCTTAACTTCTAATCTTTCAGCTGCTGAAGCAACACTTTTCATTGTCGTATAATTGCGGCTTCCGCAGTCTTTACAGGCTAGAGTAATCTTTTTCCTCATTTTTACACCTATTTTCTCGACATCATTTCATTAGTACCTTATCACAGTGTCGAAAAAGCTGTCAATATAGGTTTGATTAGAGACTAATCTCGCGAAGCTCTAAATATTTCTCTAATTTTCTCTTTACTCTTTGGAGTGCGTTATCAATTGATTTCACATGACGGTTTAAATCTTCAGAAATCTCCTGATAGGATCTGCCATCAAGATAAAGCACAAGTACCTTTCTTTCCAGCTCGCTTAGCAGTTCACCCATCTTCATTTCGATATCATCAAATTCTTCTTTGCTAATGATTAAGTCTTCTGGGTTAAGCGCTTTAGCACCGGAAATGACATCCAATAAAGTTCTGTCCGATTCTTCATCGTAGATCGGTTTGTCTAATGATACATAGGAATTTAACGGGATATGTTTTTGGCGAGTAGCTGTTTTAATTGCGGTGATAATTTGGCGGGTAATACATAATTCTGCAAAAGCCTTAAATGAAGTAAGCTTGTCCTCTCTGAAATCGCGGATAGACTTATAAAGTCCGATCATTCCCTCTTGGACAATGTCCTCTCGATCCGCTCCTATCAAGAAATAAGATCTTGCTTTCGCACGTACAAAATTGCGGTATTTCGTTATTAAATAATCTAGCGCATCACTATCTCCGACATGAACCCTTTCAATGACTTGTTCATCTTCCAACTGGCAAAATTGCTCTCTGATGGACTTACCCTTGCTGTTGTTTAGATTCACTTCGATCCCCCCGACCGCACCTAGATAGAAATATTATACATTAATGGTTGAAATATCGTCAAGCTATTCCAGATTCCCACGCCGCCATTTTTCAAACGTTTTCAATACATCTTCTGACAATTCAATCTTAGATGCTGGTTTATCAGAAGTAATCTTTTTGACCCTCGTTTCAATCTTTCGTTCTATCACTTCAATCTCTCTTAAAAGCTCACGAGCCGACTTCCGAAGAGCACCTTGTCCAAAAATAGCCCATTGTTCCGTAAAATCTGAGGTTGCCACATGAATTTGCGTCCGAATATTATTCAAATCCTGTGCCAGTTTTTCAATCCGCTCATCCGCCGTTTCATTCTCTCTCGTAAAGATGACCTCTACTCGGTGATTAGTCCGCTTTTTTTCAATTCCTTTGACCATATGGGCATCGAATACGACAATGACTCGATACCCTGTGTATGCTTGATATTCTGCTAAATGTTGAATCAGCACGTCTCTGGCTTCTTCAAAGCTGTTTTCCTTTAAGTGCTGCAGCTGAGGCCATGCACCTATCATGTTGTATCCATCGACTAAGAGGATATCCATCTCTATTCTCCTAACGGATAACGTTTTCGATACACTTCATACATCAATAGACTAGCGGCAACTGATGCGTTTAACGAAGTAACCTTCCCGGCCATAGGCAGTTTAATTAGAAAATCACACTTTTCCTTAATCAATCGGCCAATTCCTTTTCCTTCACTGCCAATCACAAGAGCCAGCGGCATTGTACCATCAAATTGTCTGTAATCCTGTTTAGCAGACGCATCTGTTCCCGCAACCCAGATTCCTCTTTCTTTCATTTCATCAAGGGCTCTTGAAAGATTGGTTACTTTAGCGACTGGAATATGCTCGATTGCTCCAGTGGATGCCTTAGCAACTGTTGTTGTTAGACCGACTGCTCTCCTTTTCGGAATGACAATCCCGTGTGCACCTACAGCATCTGCCGTACGCATAATAGATCCTAAATTATGCGGGTCTTCAATTTCATCTAAAATCAGAAAGAAAGGCTGTTCATTCCGCTTTTCAGCGATTTGATACAGATCGTCCAATTCTGCATATTCATATGCTGCTACTTGTGCAACGATTCCCTGGTGCTGACCTGTAACCATTTGATCAAGCTTTTTCCTCGGAACATACTGAATGGTGATATTTTGCTTTTTAGCGAGTTCAATGACCTGCTGGGCTTGTCCTTTTACAGTGTTTTCTGCCATCCAGAGCTTGTATAACTCCCGATCTGACTTCAGTGTCTCAATCACTGCATTTTTCCCAATGACATAATCATGTTGCTGACTCATTTGTCTTCCTCCCTGACGTTCCGATTTCAATCGCCTGACCAATCAGCTCTTCTAAGCGTTCGTCCTGCTTTTCGATAAATAAATAACCCATGAGCGCTTCAAACGCTGTACTATAACGATACGTTTGAACGTCTGTGTTTTTAGGCACTGTGCCTGATTTTGCGTTTCTTCCTCTTTTCAGCACCGCTTCTTCTGCTTCAGTGAAAAAACCTTGCTGCTGAAGCGTAAATAAAATAGCAGCTTGTGATTTTGCTGAAACAATTTTGCTTGCTCGTTTGTGCAGCTCATTTGGTTTTGTCGCCCCCGTTTGGAGGAGGTGATGCCTCACATATACTTCAAAAATGGCATCACCCATATAAGCTAGCGCAAGTCCGTTCAGCTGTTTACCGTCTTTCAGCTTTTCAAAATTCAACATTGCCTATTCTCCTCTTTTCCAGCGAGTACCTTGAGGAGTGTCCTCCAACACAATATTCATGCTCTTTAATTGATCACGTATTTGATCAGATAGGGCAAAGTCACGATTTCTTCTAGCTTCATTACGTTTTTCAATTAACGCTTCAACCTCTTCGTCAAGCGTGTGCTTTTCTTCTAATGAGAAGCCAAGAACAGACGTAATTTCTTGGAACAAGCCGATAAATGCCTTGATCACTTCCTCCGAAGTATGATCATTTTCCATATAATAATTCGCCTGTTTCGCTAATTCGAATAAAACAGAGATTGCATTTGCCGTATTGAAGTCATCGTTCATTTCAGAAATAAATGTCGCACGCTGCTCTTCAACTTTTGCCAGCCATTCAGCATTGTCTTCCGTGATATTCGTGCTGCTCTCAAGACGATGATGTAAATTCGCATACGATGTCTTGAGTCGGTTAAACGCACTCTTTGTACTTTCTAATAAATCCATTGAGTAGTTAATTGGGTGACGATAGTGAACCGACAACATAAAGAAGCGGAGCACATCAGGATCTTGTTCTTTCACAATGTCATGCACCAGCACAAAGTTGCCAAGTGATTTTGACATTTTTTCATTATCAATATTAATATACCCGTTATGCATCCAATACTTCGCAAAAGGCTTCCCTGTCAAAGCCTCAGATTGAGCAATTTCATTCTCATGGTGCGGGAATGTTAAGTCCTGCCCGCCAGCATGAATGTCGATCGTATCACCTAAATATTTTTTGACCATTGCCGAGCATTCGATGTGCCAGCCTGGGCGTCCTTCGCCCCACGGGCTATCCCAAGAGATCTCCTGATCCTTTGCAGCCTTCCAAAGAGCAAAGTCCAGTGCATCTCGTTTCTTTTCACCTACACGAATACGGGCACCTGTCTTCAGCTCATCAATTGATTGGTGAGAAAGCTTTCCATAGCCTTCAAATGAGCGTGTGCTGTAATACACGTCGCCATCTGCTTCATAGGCGTAGCCTTTTTCAATCAATGTCGCAATAAACGCAATGATATCATCCATGTTTTCCGTCACTCGCGGGTGAAGGTCTGCTTTTTTGCACCCTAGTGCACTGACGTCTTCGAAGTAGGCCTGGATAAACCGGTCAGCAATTGTCGGCACATCTTCTCCGAGTTCGTTGGCTGCTTTGATGAGTTTATCATCCACATCTGTAAAGTTTGATACAAAGTTCACATCGTAACCGCTGTATTCCAAATACTTACGTACAGTGTCATAAACAATAGCAGGTCTAGCATTCCCGATATGAATGTAGTTATAAACGGTTGGTCCGCACACATACATCTTGACCTTTCCTGGCTCAAGCGGGACAAATTCTTCCTTCTTACGTGTCAATGTATTATAAATATTGATTGTCATGATTGTTCTTCCTTTCTGCTCAATGAAGCCAGCTCACCTTTTAGCTTTTCCATTTCTCGTTCCAATTCTTTAAAACGATCAGAAACTGGATCTGGCAAATCTTGATGATTGAGATCACGATTGATTTTCTTTCCATTTTGAACGACGACTCGCCCAGGTATACCTACAACGGTGGAATGATCTGGGACGTCCTTTAACACGACCGACCCTGCACCAATCTTGGACCCTTTTCCAACCGTGATAGAACCAAGCACCTTGGCACCTGTCGCAATGAGGGCATCGTCTAAAATGGTCGGATGCCGCTTTCCCTTTTCTTTCCCTGTTCCCCCTAATGTCACGCCTTGGAAAACAGTGACGTTGTCTCCAATTTCACATGTTTCCCCGATCACGACGCCCATGCCGTGATCAATGAAGAACCGCCTGCCAATGGTTGCCGCTGGGTGAATCTCCACCCCTGTGAAAAAACGGCTGACCTGAGAAATGATCCGCGCAATAAAATACAGCTTACGCTTATAAAATGCGTGCGCAATACGGTGAGCCCAAATCGCATGAAGCCCTGAATAGGTTAGCACTACTTCAATATAGCTTCTAGCAGCAGGATCTTGATCAAACACAGTATCAATATCTTCTTTCAGCATTTTGAAAAACACATGCTCCCCCCGTTCTTCCCCATCAATCTCTCTTAGGACTTGCTCTCTTTTTTTGGACAAATAAAAAACGCCTCTGCCATATGACAGAGACGTTTTGAAAACGCGGTTCCACTCTGTTTAGAAAGCCAATTATCTTGCAGCCTTCTCAACTTAATCCCATAACGGAGGGTACCGCCCTTGCATACTAACATACGTGTTCCTCAAGGGTCTTGAGGGTGCATTTCCAATGTCTTCCCATAAGTCTCTTTCAGCCGGTGGAGACTCTTTCTGTGATGGACGAGTACATTGTACTTCTCCCTCGCAACGATTTCTTTATATTTGTTTAATGCGGTTTAATACCGTTTCTTTACCTAGCAATTCAATACTTTGCGGAAGTTCTGGGCCATGCGTTTGTCCTGTGACAGCCACACGAATCGGCATGAATAGTTTCTTGCCTTTATGCCCTGTTTCTTTTTGTACCGCTTTAATGGCAGCCTTAATTTCATCAGGTGTGAAAGACTCAAGCTGTTCAAGCTGACCTGCAAAAGATGCCATAACTTCAGGTACTTGCTCCTCTGCTAGAACTTCCTTTGCCTCTTGATTATACTCAATTTGCTCCTTAAAGAACAACTCTGTTAACTCAACAATTTCTGCTCCGTAGCTTAATTGTTCGTGATACAGAGAAATAAGCTTACGTACCCACGTGTTTTCTTCTTCAGTCAGCTGCTCGCTTACCTTGCCTGCCTTTTGAAGATGCGGAAGTGTTAGTGCCACAACCTGATCAAGATCAAGTGCTTTCACGTATTGGTTGTTCACCCATTTTAGTTTATGCATATCGAATAGAGCTGGTGACTTAGAAAGTCGGTTCACATCGAAAATGTCGATGAATTGCTCTTTTGTAAACAGTTCTTCTTCGCCTACTGGAGACCATCCAAGTAATGCAATAAAGTTAAACAGGGCTTCAGGTAAATAGCCTAAATTCTTATATTGCTCGATGAATTGAATAATCGATTCATCACGTTTACTTAATTTCTTACGGTTCTCGTTCACAATCAACGTCATATGTCCGAATAGCGGAACATCCCAGCCAAATGCATTAAAAATCATGATTTGTTTAGGGGTATTTGAAATATGATCTTCTCCGCGAAGAACGTGAGTCATTTTCATCAAATGATCATCCACGGCTACTGCAAAGTTATAAGTTGGCGTACCATCTTTCTTCACAATAACAAAATCACCAATGCCGTCTGTTTCAAATGAAATATCACCTTTGACCATGTCGTCAAATTTGATGATTTCTCCTTTTGGTACTCGGAAGCGGATGCTTGGCTCTCTTCCTTCAGCAATCAGCTTGTCCTCTTCTTCTTTTGATAAATGACTGCATTTACCAGAATATCGAGGCATTTCGCTGCGGGCGATTTGTGCTTCACGCTCTGCCTCTAGCTCTTCTGCCGTACAATAGCACTTATACGCCAAGTCCTTCTCTAACAGCTCATCATAATATTTTTTGTAAATATCATTACGCTCTGATTGTCTGTAAGGACCGTAACCGCCATCTTTATCAATGCTCTCATCCCAATCAATACCGAGCCATTTCAGGTGGCGAAGCTGGCTTTCCTCCCCGCCTTCTACATTGCGCTTTTGATCCGTATCCTCGATTCGAATAATAAATTTGCCGCCTTGGCTGCGTGCGAACAAATAGTTGAAAAGAGCCGTTCTAGCATTCCCAATATGTAAATGACCAGTTGGACTCGGTGCATAACGAACACGCACTTCATTTCCCATGAGTTTAACTTCCTTTCATCTGCATCATGTTGTCTGACACCAATTTTTTATAAACGTATTTTATCATCAAAACCCATTCTCATCAAAATGGATTTTACTTTTTCTGAAGAAGCACTGTTGCCTGAGAAGCAATTCCTTCGCCTCTTCCTGTAAATCCGAGTTTCTCTGTTGTTGTTGCTTTGACATTCACCTGTGTGACATCTGCCTCAAGTGCTTCTGCAATTTTCTCACACATTGGCTGAATGTAAGGTGCCATTTTGGGTTTTTGCGCCATGATGGTGCAGTCAATATTCACAAGTGTGTAGCCCTTTTCTTTCACTAGTGCCCACACATGCTGCAATAATTTAAAAGAATCTGCATCCTTAAACTCAGGGTCAGTGTCTGGGAAATGTCTGCCGATATCTCCTTCAGCAATCGCACCTAGGCATGCATCTGCCACCGTGTGAAGCAGTACGTCAGCGTCTGAATGCCCTAGCAGTCCCTTTTCATAAGGGATGGTGACTCCACCGATAATTAGAGGTCTCCCCTCTGTTAATTGATGTACATCAAAGCCTTGTCCTATTCTCAACATGATCTAGTACCCTCTTTCCGCATCCATAATTGCCTTGGCAACCAATAAATCATCCGGTGTTGTCAGCTTAATATTGGTATAGTCTCCTTGGACAATATACACATTCTCGCCATGTAATTGTTCAACTAGGCTGGCGTCGTCTGTTCCAAGGAAGCCTGTCCGCTCAGCATATTCATGCGCCTCTTTTAAAATAGAATGACGAAAAGCTTGTGGGGTCTGGACTGCCCACAAGCTCTGACGTTCAATGGTTTGTTCCACTTTGCCTTCTTGAACGCGTTTGATTGTGTCTTTCACTGGTACCGCCACAACTGCGGAGCCTTTTTCAATCGCTGCTTTAACGAGCAAGTCAATCTGTGTATGCTTAATAAAAGGCCTTGCCCCATCATGAACAAGCACGATGTCCGCATCTTTCACAGCCTTTAATCCTTCGTATACACTTTGCTGACGTTCTTCACCGCCAGTGACAAGTGAAACAGGCGTTTGAAAAGCGTGTACCTTGAGTAGCCTTTCAAAGTCTTGACGCTCCTCTTCATTGATCGCTAGGATCATGCGTTTGCATTGCGCATGAGCGTCAAACACCTTTAATGTATGAATGATGACCGGCATTCTTTTCAGCTCAATAAAAAGCTTATTGCGGCCGGCCTTCATTCGTTTCCCCTGCCCCGCAGCCGGAATAACTACTTCATAATACATGTTCGTTCTCCCTTTAGAGCGCCTTCTCCAGAAGTTTTGGCTTCGCAAAAATCATTCTTCCAGCAGCAGTCTGCAGCACACTAGTGACGAGCACATCGATGTCTTTTCCAATGTAATTGCGTCCTTCTTCGACCACAATCATCGTACCGTCATCTAAGTAAGCAACACCTTGGTTATGCTCTTTCCCATCTTTGATGACCTGTACCTTCATTTCTTCCCCAGGCAGTACAACCGGTTTAACGGCATTGGCTAGATCATTGATGTTTAACACTGCTACTTTTTGAAGTTCGCATACTTTATTTAAATTAAAATCATTGGTCACAACAACACCTGAAGTTAATTTAGCGAGCTTCACAAGCTTGCTATCAACCTCTTGAATGTCTTCGAAGTCACCTTCGTAAATTTCAACTTTGATATCCAACTCTTTTTGAATACGATTTAAAATATCAAGACCTCTTCGGCCTCTATTTCTCTTTAATACATCTGAAGAGTCTGCGATATGCTGTAATTCCTCGAGCACAAATTGAGGAATGACCATAACGCCTTCTAAGAATCCAGTTTGGCAAATATCTGCGATTCTTCCATCAATGATAACACTTGTGTCTAAAATTTTCAGCTTTTTATCTTCTATTTCAGGTTCATCATCAGCTGTTCCTTTTTTCTTGCTGACCTTTGCAGATCGGGAGAACAGCCCTATCATTTCATCCTTCTTCTTAAACCCTACCTGAAACCCAAGGTATCCTAAAAAGAAAGCCAGGAAAATCGGAATAATGGTACCAAAAATATGATATGGGATATTGTTTAGCGGGATCACGTTTACAATAAGATATGCTAGAATAAGTCCAAATACTAATCCGAAACTTCCAGATATAAGATCAGGAAGAGGCGCCTTCAAGAGAGAATCCTCGATCCATTTTACCCAATTTACCACATAACCTGTGCACCATTTACCAATGATGAAGAACACAAAGGCTCCTATTAGTGCTGAAGAGTAAGCATTTGTTATGAAAGGTATGTCCTTTGCATTTAAAAGCAGAAATAACTCTGGAATAATAAAAATTCCCACAACTGCACCCAAAATGATAAAAAACGCCTGAACGATTCTTTTTAACATACCTTCACCTCCTTTATTTTTCATCTGTCAATCCACCTTCATCTGACATTAATATATGTTTAAGTTTCCTATCATGAGCAACAGAAAACAAAACCATCATTAATATACCCATATTCATCCATTTTTAACCGTAATAGAGAAAAATTTCTCTTCTTAAAGCTGACGGTCAATGTAATGTTTTTCTTGTAACCTTTTTAATCCTTTTTTTATCTTTTTCGCTCTTACTTCTCCAATTCCTTCTACTTCATCCAATTCTTGTACATCTGCTTCCATAATTCGATCTAACACACCGAATGCTTCAACCACATTTTCGACGATTGGCATTGGCAGTCTAGGGATTTTATGGAGCAACCTGTATCCTCTTGTGTACACATATTCGTCAATATTTGTAGAAGCTGGATATCCAAGTAACTTGTACAGAATGGAATCATCTAAAAGCTCAAAGCTCGACATATCTTGAAGTTGTTTCAGCAGCACATACGGATCTTTAATCTTTTCTTTCACGTAATCTTTGATAAATAAAGCCGCTTCCTGCTCCATATCTGTAATCAGCTCATTGACCTGCAGACGGATCAAGTGCCCTTCTGTTCCGAGCTCTTTGATATACATATTGATTTCATTTTTGATTCTTAGTACCATTTCGTAGCGGTGCAACACGGATAATACATCACCAAAGGTCACAAGCTCTTCAAATTCTAGGGCGCTTAACGCAGAAATGGCGTGATCTAAAATGGTTTTATATTTTTCAAGTGTCTGAATGGCTTGATTGGCTTTTGTTAAAATAAAGCCAATATCTTTCAGCGTATAACGACGATTCCCTTGGTATAAGGTAATGACGTTCCTCCGTTCAGAAATGGCAATGATTAAGCAGCCTGTCTGCTTCGCTACACGTTCAGCCGTACGGTGCCTCATGCCTGTTTCCGATGAATGGATGGTTGCATCTGGCATCAGCTGTGTATTCGCATACAAGATTTTTTGACCAGAATCGCTAAGAATAATGGCCCCGTCCATCTTTGCCAATTCATATAAATGTGCTGGGGAGAAGGCAGAATTAATATGAAATCCTCCATCTACCACACTCTTTACTTTGTCATTATAACCAACAACAATGAGACCGCCAGTATTGGCTCTCAGGACGTTTTCAATCCCTGCCCGCAGAGGTGTTCCTGGTGCTACAAACTGTACAATATCTAAGAGATCGAGTTCTCTCGCTCCTTTTTTCTCTTTTTCCATTTCTATGATCCCCCTAGTGAAATTCGAAGTGCCTCCGCTACATTTTCTACACCAACTAACTCAATCCCTCTCGGCTTTTTCCATCCATCTATATTCGCTTGAGGAATAAACATTCGCTTGAATCCTAGTTTCGCAGCTTCCTGCACTCGTTGTTCAATTCTTGATACTCTTCTGACTTCTCCCGTCAGACCGACCTCTCCTATAAAGCAATCCGCTTGATGCGGCGCTGCGTCTTTAAAGCTTGATGCAATACTGACGGCAATGGCTAAGTCAATCGCCGGTTCGTCAAGCTTCACACCGCCTGCGACCTTTAAATACGCATCTTGGTTTTGCAGCAGCAGCCCCACGCGTTTTTCTAAAACTGCCATGAGGAGCGACACTCGATTATGATCAAGGCCAGTGGCCATTCTGCGCGGATTCCCAAAGCTTGTCGGGGAAATTAACGCCTGTATCTCGACAAGTACGGGTCTTGTTCCTTCCATTGAGGCAACAACACACGAACCAGATACACCTGCCGACCGCTCTTCTAAAAAGATTTCTGAAGGGTTTAATACTTCCGTGAGCCCTTCCTCTCTCATTTCAAAAATTCCCAATTCATTCGTTGAACCAAATCGATTTTTGACCGCCCGTAAGATACGAAACGTATGATGACGCTCGCCTTCAAAATAAAGAACTGTGTCCACCATATGCTCTAAAAGGCGTGGACCTGCGATTGAGCCTTCTTTGGTCACGTGACCAACGATAAAAATAGGAATACCATTTGTCTTGGCAATTTTCATCAGCTGTGCTGTACATTCTCTTACTTGAGATACAGAACCGGGAGCTGACGTAATATCGCTTTGATAAACGGTTTGAATCGAATCCACCACAACAAAAGCAGGTTTCATCTCCTGTATAGCAGACGTTATATACTCCATATCGGTTTCAGCCAAAACATGTAAAGAGGCGCTTTCAATGCCAAGGCGGTCCGCTCTTAGCTTCGTTTGTTTAATGGACTCCTCACCAGATATGTATAACACATTCTGATTTTTGTCTGAGAGCTGTGCTGATACTTGTAATAATAATGTGGACTTCCCAATCCCAGGATCTCCGCCAATGAGAACAAGAGAGCCTTTGACAATTCCACTTCCTAACACTCGGTTAAATTCTTCTAAATTCGTTTTAATTCGGGGTTCTTCGGATGTTTCAATTGCAGATATAGGTGAAGGTTTTTGAATGGTTTGAACAGAATGATTAAAAGCACTTCGACGGTTTGCCGGCTCTTTGCGAACGACCTCTTCTGTCATACTGTTCCACGTGCCGCAGCCTGGACATTTCCCCATCCATTTGGCTGACTCATAACCGCACGATTGGCATATAAATTTTGATTTTGTCTTAGCCATAGATTGAAGAATACAACTCCTTATACTGGTCAGAAAATAAGTAAAGGGAGGCATACACCTTGCTGGTATGCCTCACACTTTTTTCTTACTATATTAGTTCGTAGCAGCCGTCGCTTTTACGACAATTTCTCCATCTTCCACATCTAATACGATATGTTGACCTTTTTCAATATTGCCCTTCAGAAGCTCTTCAGAAAGTCGATCTTCCACGTGCTTTTGAATCGCTCTTCTTAACGGGCGCGCACCGTACTCAAGATCTACACCTTCGTCGGCAATCTTCGCTTTTGCTGCTTCCGTCAATTCAATTGATAGGTCTTGTTCTTTTAATCGTTTTGTCAATTGATCAGACATGAGAGACACGATCTCTTTTAGATGTTTCTTCTCAAGCGAGTGGAAGACAATGATTTCATCAATACGGTTGATAAACTCAGGTCTAAACGCACGTTTCAGCTCGCCCATCACTTTGCCTTTCATATCCTTGTAATTTTGACCTTCATCCTGCACGTTAAAGCCAACATATTTATTGCGCTTCAGCTCACTAGCTCCAACGTTTGATGTCATGATCAAAATCGTATTTCTGAAGTCAACGGTACGTCCTTTAGAATCAGTCAGACGACCATCTTCTAACACTTGCAGTAAGATATTAAATACATCTGGATGCGCCTTTTCAATCTCGTCTAAAAGAACGACAGAATAAGGTTTTCTTCTCACTTTTTCAGTCAGCTGTCCACCTTCATCATAGCCGACATAGCCTGGAGGTGATCCGACAAGTCTGGATGTAGAGTGTTTCTCCATGTATTCAGACATATCAATACGGATCATTGCTTCTTCATCACCGAAAATAGACTCAGCGAGTGCTCTTGCAAGCTCTGTTTTACCGACCCCTGTTGGTCCTAAGAAGATAAAGGAGCCGATTGGACGCTTCGGATCTTTCAGGCCAGCACGTGCACGTCTCACAGCTTTCGCTACAGCGACAACGGCTTCATCCTGCCCGATCACACGAGAGTGGAGCAATTGTTCCATATTCAGAAGCTTATCTGTCTCCGTTTGAGCAATTTTCGAAACAGGAACTCCCGTCCAGCTGGAAACGACCATTGCAATATCATCTACAGATACCTCTGAATTCTCTTGTCCCTGCTTTTCTTTCCATGATTTCTTTGTGACTTCTACTTTTTCACGCAAACGCTGCTCTGTATCGCGAAGAGAAGCTGCTTTTTCAAATTCTTGACTTTGAACAGCCGCATCTTTTTCCTTGCGTACTTCATCCAGCTTTTGCTCTAGTTCTTTTAGGTTAGGCGGTGTTGTGAACGAACGTAAACGGACTTTCGAACCTGCCTCATCAATTAAATCAATCGCCTTATCTGGAAGGAAACGATCAGAAATATAACGGTCAGACAGCTTCACTGCCGCCTCAATCGCTTCATCTGTAATAGACACACGGTGATGTGCTTCGTACCGGTCTCTAAGTCCTCTTAAGATTTGAATACTTTCATCAACAGACGGCTGATCTACTTGAATTGGCTGGAAACGTCGTTCAAGCGCAGCATCCTTTTCAATATATTTACGGTACTCATCTAACGTTGTCGCTCCAATACATTGAAGCTCTCCACGTGCTAAGGATGGCTTCAAGATATTAGATGCATCAATTGCACCCTCTGCTCCACCAGCACCAATGAGCGTATGAAGCTCATCGATAAAGAGAATGATATTTCCTGCCTGACGAATTTCGTCCATCACTTTTTTCAAACGATCCTCGAATTCACCACGATATTTCGTACCAGCTACAACTGTTCCCATATCTAGTGTCATCACTCGTTTATCACGCAGGATTTCAGGTACTTCATTATGAATAATTTGCTGTGCAAGACCTTCTGCAATGGCTGTTTTACCAACACCAGGCTCACCGATCAGTACAGGGTTATTTTTTGTTCTTCTACTTAGAACCTCAATGACACGTTGAATTTCTTTGCTTCGGCCAATGACAGGGTCCAAGCTGTCCTCTTTTGCGATAGCTGTCAAATCTCTTGCCAAGCTATCTAGTGTTGGTGTATTTGCATTGCTATTAGAGCCGGCCGCAGATGCACCTGTTTCATTGCTTCCAAGCAGCTGCAGGACTTGCTGACGTGCTTTATTTAAGCTCACTCCGAGGTTATTTAAGACACGGGCAGCGACACCCTCTCCCTCACGAATAAGGCCTAATAGAATATGTTCTGTCCCTACATAGGAATGACCTAACTTTCTTGCTTCATCCATTGAAAGCTCAGTGACCTTCTTCGCTCTAGGCGTATAATGAGGAATAGCTTGAGACACCTCTTGCCCTCTTCCAATCAAGCTTTCGACTTCTTTTTGGATTTTATCTGAAACAAGGCCCAGTGCTTCTAACGCTTTGGCAGCGATGCCCTCACCTTCACGTACAAGGCCAAGTAAAATGTGCTCAGTACCAATATTCTTATGGCCTAGGCGAATGGCTTCTTCTTGTGCAAGTGCTAATACCTTTTGAGCTCTTTCAGTGAATCTTCCAAACATCATATCGTTTCATCCTCCTGTCCATTCCTATGCATTTCTAAGCGCAGCCTTTCTCTTATGATCGCTGCTCGTTTTATATCTCGTTCATTTGGCTCCAAGGCTCCTCCTGAATATTGCTGAAGGAAGCCAGGCTGGGTCAAAATCATGAGTTCATTCAGTATATTACTTGAAAGCCCCTTAATGATACCTAAATCAATTCCAAGCCGCACATCTGACAAACACTTTGCTGTTTCCTTTGATTCAATCATACGACAATTGGCCAAAATCCCTAAAGAACGGTACACTCTGTCCTCAAGTTCAATTTTAGATGTTTGATATAACGCTTTTCGTGCAGATCGCTCTTGTTCAATGAGCTGAGCGGTCACACTATTCAAGTCATCTACAATGTCTTCTTCTGATTGACCAAGTGTCATTTGATTTGATATTTGAAAGATGTTCCCTATTGCTTCGCTGCCCTCACCATAAATTCCTCTGACCACAAGACCTAATTGATTAATGGCCGGAATAATCCGATTCATTTGTCTTGTGAGCGCTAATGCCGGTAAATGCATCATGACCGAAGCCCTAATACCTGTACCTACATTGGTCGGACAGCTTGTTAAGTATCCTCGCTTTTCAGAAAACGCATAATCCACTTGCTCTTCAATCCAATCATCTACCTGATTAGCCGCTTTTAGTGCATTGGCTAGCTGAAAACCAGGGAATAAGCATTGGATTCGAATATGGTCTTCTTCATTTAACATCACACTGATTTCTTCATTTTCAGAAAGCAAGCAGCCGCCAAATCTCGATTCAGCTAAATTGGGGCTAATCAAGTGCTTTTCAACAAGGACCCTTTTTGCTAAAGGCTGGGTTTCATTCATTCGAATCAGAACAAAGTTTCCGATGTCCTTCACTTCCTGGCTAGCAAACTTTTGCTCGAATTGCTGGAGAACAGCTTCAGCTTCTTCTTGAGAAAACTGAGTTGGGAAACGAACATGCTCTAGATTGCGTGCTAGCCGGATACGACTGCTTAGAACAATGTCACTTTCTGGTCCTTTTTGTTTCATCCACTGACTTAAAGCGTCTTGAATAAAATGCTGGAGCGACATGTCGTTAATCTCCCTCCCTCTGCTGAGATTGTTCATGCTCTAATGCACGAATTTGATCTCGAACTTCCGCTGCCTTTTCAAACTCTTCCTGTTCAATCAGATGCTTCAGCTCTTGCTGCATTAACTCAAGTTTCCGGCGGACATGCAGGCTGCCGGCAATTCGTTTAGGGACTTTTCCATTATGGACTGTATTTCCACTATGGACTTTCCGTAAAACAGGGTTCAGATACTGATCAAATGTACGATAGCATTCTGCACAGCCAAATCGGCCTGTTTTTCTGAACTGCTGAAAGGTTAAGCCACACTTAGGACATTGATCCACTTCTTTCGCTTCGTGAAAAATAGACGAGCCCTTGTTCGCACTTGTGGTGAAGCTAGGATCAATATTCAATAAGCCTGATAATAAGTTGTGAATCGAGAAACCTTGGTTTCCACTCATAGCATATGAATCACTGTTTTCTTTTGCACATTGTTCACATATATGCATTTCTTGTTTTTCTCCATTTATAACTTTCGTAAAGTGAAAAGTGGCTGGTCTCTCATTACATTCTTGACAAATCAATCTTTTCACCCGCTTTACTTTAATTTCAAAGCATTTAACATCGCTTTCATCATCCGAGCCCGCAGTTCATCTCGTTCAGGTAAATCAATATGCAATACAGAACGGTCCATGACACTTATCATCATCTTAGCTTCTCTTTCAGATAAAATGTTATTTTCAACAAGACGCATGATGATATGATCAGATGCAGCCTGTGATAAACGATGATATATTTGGGAAATAATATTGTTCAATAAGTCAACTTCATCATTCATTTTGACTTTAATGATGCGGATATAGCCACCGCCGCCACGCTTACTTTCAACGATATAGCCTCTCTCGCTCGTAAAGCGTGTATTGATAACATAGTTAATTTGTGAAGGTACGCATTGAAACTTATCTGCAATTTCATTGCGTTTAATTTCTAATATTTCTCGACCGTTCTGATCCAAGACTTCCTTCAAATACTGCTCGATGATATCAGAAATATTTTGTGCCACTCCGCCTCCTCCTCCATTGACTTTGACTATATTTGACTTTAATCTTACTATAAATTTTTTCGATCGATTTTTCAAGATAATCGCTCAACTAACAATATTATTTCCACATTTATATGGTGTCAAACCTCCCAAAAAAACAAAAAAGACCAGTTCCAAATGGAACTGATCCTTATAAAAGCTTGGCGGCGTCCTACTCTCACAGGGGGAAACCCCCAACTACCATCGGCGCTGAAGAGCTTAACTTCCGTGTTCGGTATGGGAACGGGTGTGACCTCTTCGCTATCGCCACCAAACCTGATGGAGAGAATGTTCTCTCAAAACTAGATAACAATGTTCATGCTTCACATTAGAATATAGGTTAAGTCCTCGATCTATTAGTATCTGTCAGCTCCACGTGTCACCACGCTTCCACCTCAGACCTATCAACCTGATCATCTTTCAGGGATCTTACTTCCTTGCGGAATGGGAAATCTCATCTTGAGGGGGGCTTCATGCTTAGATGCTTTCAGCACTTATCCCGTCCGCACATAGCTACCCAGCGATGCCCTTGGCAGAACAACTGGTACACCAGCGGTGCGTCCATCCCGGTCCTCTCGTACTAAGGACAGCTCCTCTCAAATTTCCTGCGCCCGCGACGGATAGGGACCGAACTGTCTCACGACGTTCTGAACCCAGCTCGCGTACCGCTTTAATGGGCGAACAGCCCAACCCTTGGGACCGACTACAGCCCCAGGATGCGATGAGCCGACATCGAGGTGCCAAACCTCCCCGTCGATGTGGACTCTTGGGGGAGATAAGCCTGTTATCCCCGGGGTAGCTTTTATCCGTTGAGCGATGGCCCTTCCATGCGGAACCACCGGATCACTAAGCCCGACTTTCGTCCCTGCTCGACTTGTAGGTCTCGCAGTCAAGCTCCCTTGTGCCTTTACACTCTGCGAATGATTTCCAACCATTCTGAGGGAACCTTTGGGCGCCTCCGTTACATTTTAGGAGGCGACCGCCCCAGTCAAACTGCCCACCTGACACTGTCTCCCTGCCCGATAAGGGCAGCGGGTTAGAAGGTCAATACAGCCAGGGTAGTATCCCACCGATGCCTCCACCGAAGCTAGCGCTCCGGTTTCCAAGGCTCCTACCTATCCTGTACAAGCTGTACCAACATTCAATATCAGGCTGCAGTAAAGCTCCACGGGGTCTTTCCGTCCTGTCGCGGGTAACCTGCATCTTCACAGGTACTATAATTTCACCGAGTCTCTCGTTGAGACAGTGCCCAGATCGTTGCGCCTTTCGTGCGGGTCGGAACTTACCCGACAAGGAATTTCGCTACCTTAGGACCGTTATAGTTACGGCCGCCGTTTACTGGGGCTTCAATTCGCACCTTCGCTTACGCTAAGCGCTCCTCTTAACCTTCCAGCACCGGGCAGGCGTCAGCCCCTATACTTCGCCTTACGGCTTCGCAGAGACCTGTGTTTTTGCTAAACAGTCGCCTGGGCCTATTCACTGCGGCTTCTCGGGGCTTTAACACCCTAAGAAGCACCCCTTCTCCCGAAGTTACGGGGTCATTTTGCCGAGTTCCTTAACGAGAGTTCTCTCGATCACCTTAGGATTCTCTCCTCGCCTACCTGTGTCGGTTTGCGGTACGGGCACCTCTCACCTCGCTAGAGGCTTTTCTTGGCAGTGTGGAATCAGGAACTTCGCTACTAAATTTCGCTCGCCATCACAGCTCAGCCTTCACGGGAAACGGATTTGCCTATTTCCCAGCCTAACTGCTTGGACGCGGATATCCAATACCGCGCTTACCCTATCCTCCTGCGTCCCCCCATTGCTCAAATGGTGAGGAGGTGGTACAGGAATATCAACCTGTTGTCCATCGCCTACGCCTTTCGGCCTCGGCTTAGGTCCCGACTAACCCTGAGCGGACGAGCCTTCCTCAGGAAACCTTAGGCATTCGGTGGACGGGATTCTCACCCGTCTTTCGCTACTCATACCGGCATTCTCACTTCTAAGCGCTCCACCAGTCCTTCCGGTCTGGCTTCACAGCCCTTAGAACGCTCTCCTACCACTGTTCGTAAGAACAGTCCGCAGCTTCGGTGATACGTTTAGCCCCGGTACATTTTCGGCGCAGAGTCACTCGACCAGTGAGCTATTACGCACTCTTTAAATGGTGGCTGCTTCTAAGCCAACATCCTGGTTGTCTAAGCAACTCCACATCCTTTTCCACTTAACGTATACTTTGGGACCTTAGCTGGCGGTCTGGGCTGTTTCCCTTTCGACTACGGATCTTATCACTCGCAGTCTGACTCCCAAGGATAAGTCATCGGCATTCGGAGTTTGACTGAATTCGGTAACCCGGTAGGGGCCCCTAGTCCAATCAGTGCTCTACCTCCGAGACTCTTACCTTGAGGCTAGCCCTAAAGCTATTTCGGAGAGAACCAGCTATCTCCAGGTTCGATTGGCATTTCACCCCTACCCACACCTCATCCCCGCACTTTTCAACGTGCGTGGGTTCGGGCCTCCATTCAGTGTTACCTGAACTTCACCCTGGACATGGGTAGATCACCTGGTTTCGGGTCTACGACCACGTACTCATGCGCCCTATTCAGACTCGCTTTCGCTGCGGCTCCGCATCTTCTGCTTAACCTTGCACGGGATCGTAACTCGCCGGTTCATTCTACAAAAGGCACGCCATCACCCGTTAACGGGCTCTGACTACTTGTAGGCACACGGTTTCAGGATCTATTTCACTCCCCTTCCGGGGTGCTTTTCACCTTTCCCTCACGGTACTGGTTCACTATCGGTCACTAGGGAGTATTTAGCCTTGGGAGATGGTCCTCCCGGATTCCGACGGAATTTCACGTGTTCCGCCGTACTCAGGATCCACTCTGGAGAGAACAATATTTCAGTTACAGGGCTGTTACCTTCTTTGGCGGGCCTTTCCAGACCTCTTCGCTTATATCGTTCCTTTGTAACTCCGTATAGAGTGTCCTACAACCCCAAGAGGCAAGCCTCTTGGTTTGGGCTGTTCCCGTTTCGCTCGCCGCTACTCAGGGAATCGCATTTGCTTTCTCTTCCTCCGGGTACTTAGATGTTTCAGTTCCCCGGGTATGCCTTCTCATACTCTATGTATTCAAGTATGGATACTACTCCATTACGAGCAGTGGGTTTCCCCATTCGGAAATCTCCGGATCAAAGCTTGCTTACAGCTCCCCGAAGCATATCGGTGTTCGTCCCGTCCTTCATCGGCTCCTAGTGCCAAGGCATCCACCGTGCGCCCTTTCTAACTTAACCATTTCTTACTTTAGAAAGAATCACTATGTGTGATGAACTTTGCATTGCATTCAATGTGAATGTATTACTTATTGTTATCTAGTTTTCAAAGAACAATCCTGTCTCGCTAGAGACATGTTTTGAAGGAATGATCCTTCAAAACTAAACAAGACGAAAACGTACGCTGCTCCATATATCCTTAGAAAGGAGGTGATCCAGCCGCACCTTCCGATACGGCTACCTTGTTACGACTTCACCCCAATCATCTGCCCCACCTTCGGCGGCTGGCTCCATAAAGGTTACCTCACCGACTTCGGGTGTTGCAAACTCTCGTGGTGTGACGGGCGGTGTGTACAAGGCCCGGGAACGTATTCACCGCGGCATGCTGATCCGCGATTACTAGCGATTCCAGCTTCACGCAGTCGAGTTGCAGACTGCGATCCGAACTGAGAACAGATTTATGGGATTGGCTAAACCTTGCGGTCTTGCAGCCCTTTGTTCTGTCCATTGTAGCACGTGTGTAGCCCAGGTCATAAGGGGCATGATGATTTGACGTCATCCCCACCTTCCTCCGGTTTGTCACCGGCAGTCACCTTAGAGTGCCCAACTGAATGCTGGCAACTAAGATCAAGGGTTGCGCTCGTTGCGGGACTTAACCCAACATCTCACGACACGAGCTGACGACAACCATGCACCACCTGTCACTCTGTCCCCGAAGGGAAAGCCCTATCTCTAGGGTTGTCAGAGGATGTCAAGACCTGGTAAGGTTCTTCGCGTTGCTTCGAATTAAACCACATGCTCCACCGCTTGTGCGGGCCCCCGTCAATTCCTTTGAGTTTCAGTCTTGCGACCGTACTCCCCAGGCGGAGTGCTTAATGCGTTAGCTGCAGCACTAAGGGGCGGAAACCCCCTAACACTTAGCACTCATCGTTTACGGCGTGGACTACCAGGGTATCTAATCCTGTTCGCTCCCCACGCTTTCGCTCCTCAGCGTCAGTTACAGACCAGAGAGTCGCCTTCGCCACTGGTGTTCCTCCACATCTCTACGCATTTCACCGCTACACGTGGAATTCCACTCTCCTCTTCTGCACTCAAGTTTCCCAGTTTCCAATGACCCTCCCCGGTTGAGCCGGGGGCTTTCACATCAGACTTAAGAAACCGCCTGCGAGCCCTTTACGCCCAATAATTCCGGACAACGCTTGCCACCTACGTATTACCGCGGCTGCTGGCACGTAGTTAGCCGTGGCTTTCTGGTTAGGTACCGTCAAGGTGCGAGCAGTTACTCTCACACTTGTTCTTCCCTAACAACAGAGCTTTACGATCCGAAAACCTTCATCACTCACGCGGCGTTGCTCCGTCAGACTTTCGTCCATTGCGGAAGATTCCCTACTGCTGCCTCCCGTAGGAGTCTGGGCCGTGTCTCAGTCCCAGTGTGGCCGATCACCCTCTCAGGTCGGCTACGCATCGTCGCCTTGGTGAGCCATTACCCCACCAACTAGCTAATGCGCCGCGGGTCCATCTGTAAGTGACAGCCGAAACCGTCTTTCATCCTTGAACCATGCGGTTCAAGGAACTATCCGGTATTAGCTCCGGTTTCCCGGAGTTATCCCAGTCTTACAGGCAGGTTACCCACGTGTTACTCACCCGTCCGCCGCTAACATCCGGGAGCAAGCTCCCTTCTGTCCGCTCGACTTGCATGTATTAGGCACGCCGCCAGCGTTCGTCCTGAGCCAGGATCAAACTCTCCGAAAAAGTACAAAACCGAAGTTTTGTTTTTCGTCAGCGTTTGACTGACTACCTATGAAGTATCATAGGATTTTTTTATAAAAACTCGAATTAACAGGTACGTTTTGTCTTGTTTAGTTTTCAAAGATCATATTGGTGGAGCCTAGCGGGATCGAACCGCTGACCTCCTGCGTGCAAGGCAGGCGCTCTCCCAGCTGAGCTAAGGCCCCATAAAAGATGGTCGGGAAGACAGGATTCGAACCTGCGACCCCTTGGTCCCAAACCAAGTGCTCTACCAAGCTGAGCTACTTCCCGATCTTAATGGCGCGCCCGAGAGGAGTCGAACCCCTAACCTTTTGATCCGTAGTCAAACGCTCTATCCAATTGAGCTACGGGCGCTTATTTATAATGCCGAGGGCCGGACTTGAACCGGCACGGTAGTCACCTACCGCAGGATTTTAAGTCCTGTGTGTCTGCCAATTCCACCACCCCGGCGTGGATGGTATAAGCGGAAGACGGGATTCGAACCCGCGACCCCCACCTTGGCAAGGTGGTGTTCTACCACTGAACTACTTCCGCATTACAGGATTTCTTTATTTTATTTGGCAATGCGGGTGAAGGGACTTGAACCCCCACGTCATAAAGACACTAGATCCTAAGTCTAGCGCGTCTGCCAATTCCGCCACACCCGCATGAAACATGGTGAGCCATGAAGGACTCGAACCTTCGACCCTCTGATTAAAAGTCAGATGCTCTACCAACTGAGCTAATGGCTCGCTTTAAAAGCGACTTGTCTATCTTACCATATGAAAGTGGTGCCGGCAAGAGGACTTGAACCCCCAACCTACTGATTACAAGTCAGTTGCTCTACCAGTTGAGCTACACCGGCTTTATCTATCCTAACATTATGTAAGAATAAATATGGTGGAGGATGACGGGCTCGAACCGCCGACCCTCTGCTTGTAAGGCAGATGCTCTCCCAGCTGAGCTAATCCTCCATATTGTGTCGTTTCGAAGTGTCTCTCGATCTGACAAATAGTATTATATAACGATAAGATATTGTTTGTAAAGACTTTTTTAAAATAATTTTTGAATTTATTTTAAAGCTGTTTTTTCATCTTTTCGTTAAGGCACCTAAAGAAGTTTACCACTTGTCTCATCATTTTAAAAGCCTTTTTTTCATTTTTTTATGTTTTTTTGTTAAAAAGAGCACTAATAGGGCTCTATCACTGCAAAAACAGCAATTTGGAAGCTTTCATACCCTTATTTTATTTCATATATCTCTCGATAAAAAACATTCAAAAAAGAAATTCTGTTATTATTTTATTTTTCTGAGAAATCTTTTTTGCATAAAAAAGTGTAAAAATAATTACTGGTCTTTACTATTTTTCAACAAATCGTTTTACATTATTTTTTCTGCTGCTTCAAACACTCAACAACCTTATCATCGATATAAAGTTTTAACAGGAGAAATATTATTAGTATTGTTTCTTTCTCTTCTCTCCTTTTAAGTTAAAAATTTAACAATGGCTGACTATCCCCTTTGGGGTGAAGTGCCTTTCTATCTCGTGTCCCTATACATCACCTCTTTACATTTATTTAGTCCAAGGAGAAGTTTTCTATGCTTTTAATGTTGAGCCTTGATAATTTGAGCTGCTGGTTCATATGATGACCGAAATGTGAAATTGAAGGAACGTAAAGTTTGGTTCAATTTAACAATCAATGAGGGAACAACGTATTTTCACTTTACGAACCTATTATATAGAAGCAAGTCATTCAAAAAAAACAAAAAAGACCAGTTCCAAATGGAACTGATCCTTATAAAAGCTTGGCGGCGTCCTACTCTCACAGGGGGAAACCCCCAACTACCATCGGCGCTGAAGAGCTTAACTTCCGTGTTCGGTATGGGAACGGGTGTGACCTCTTCGCTATCGCCACCAAACCTGATGGAGAGAATGTTCTCTCAAAACTAGATAACAATGTTCATGCTTCACATTAGAATATAGGTTAAGTCCTCGATCTATTAGTATCTGTCAGCTCCACGTGTCACCACGCTTCCACCTCAGACCTATCAACCTGATCATCTTTCAGGGATCTTACTTCCTTGCGGAATGGGAAATCTCATCTTGAGGGGGGCTTCATGCTTAGATGCTTTCAGCACTTATCCCGTCCGCACATAGCTACCCAGCGATGCCCTTGGCAGAACAACTGGTACACCAGCGGTGCGTCCATCCCGGTCCTCTCGTACTAAGGACAGCTCCTCTCAAATTTCCTGCGCCCGCGACGGATAGGGACCGAACTGTCTCACGACGTTCTGAACCCAGCTCGCGTACCGCTTTAATGGGCGAACAGCCCAACCCTTGGGACCGACTACAGCCCCAGGATGCGATGAGCCGACATCGAGGTGCCAAACCTCCCCGTCGATGTGGACTCTTGGGGGAGATAAGCCTGTTATCCCCGGGGTAGCTTTTATCCGTTGAGCGATGGCCCTTCCATGCGGAACCACCGGATCACTAAGCCCGACTTTCGTCCCTGCTCGACTTGTAGGTCTCGCAGTCAAGCTCCCTTGTGCCTTTACACTCTGCGAATGATTTCCAACCATTCTGAGGGAACCTTTGGGCGCCTCCGTTACATTTTAGGAGGCGACCGCCCCAGTCAAACTGCCCACCTGACACTGTCTCCCTGCCCGATAAGGGCAGCGGGTTAGAAGGTCAATACAGCCAGGGTAGTATCCCACCGATGCCTCCACCGAAGCTAGCGCTCCGGTTTCCAAGGCTCCTACCTATCCTGTACAAGCTGTACCAACATTCAATATCAGGCTGCAGTAAAGCTCCACGGGGTCTTTCCGTCCTGTCGCGGGTAACCTGCATCTTCACAGGTACTATAATTTCACCGAGTCTCTCGTTGAGACAGTGCCCAGATCGTTGCGCCTTTCGTGCGGGTCGGAACTTACCCGACAAGGAATTTCGCTACCTTAGGACCGTTATAGTTACGGCCGCCGTTTACTGGGGCTTCAATTCGCACCTTCGCTTACGCTAAGCGCTCCTCTTAACCTTCCAGCACCGGGCAGGCGTCAGCCCCTATACTTCGCCTTACGGCTTCGCAGAGACCTGTGTTTTTGCTAAACAGTCGCCTGGGCCTATTCACTGCGGCTTCTCGGGGCTTTAACACCCTAAGAAGCACCCCTTCTCCCGAAGTTACGGGGTCATTTTGCCGAGTTCCTTAACGAGAGTTCTCTCGATCACCTTAGGATTCTCTCCTCGCCTACCTGTGTCGGTTTGCGGTACGGGCACCTCTCACCTCGCTAGAGGCTTTTCTTGGCAGTGTGGAATCAGGAACTTCGCTACTAAATTTCGCTCGCCATCACAGCTCAGCCTTTACGGGAAACGGATTTGCCTATTTCCCAGCCTAACTGCTTGGACGCGGATATCCAATACCGCGCTTACCCTATCCTCCTGCGTCCCCCCATTGCTCAAATGGTGAGGAGGTGGTACAGGAATATCAACCTGTTGTCCATCGCCTACGCCTTTCGGCCTCGGCTTAGGTCCCGACTAACCCTGAGCGGACGAGCCTTCCTCAGGAAACCTTAGGCATTCGGTGGACGGGATTCTCACCCGTCTTTCGCTACTCATACCGGCATTCTCACTTCTAAGCGCTCCACCAGTCCTTCCGGTCTGGCTTCACAGCCCTTAGAACGCTCTCCTACCACTGTTCGTAAGAACAGTCCGCAGCTTCGGTGATACGTTTAGCCCCGGTACATTTTCGGCGCAGAGTCACTCGACCAGTGAGCTATTACGCACTCTTTAAATGGTGGCTGCTTCTAAGCCAACATCCTGGTTGTCTAAGCAACTCCACATCCTTTTCCACTTAACGTATACTTTGGGACCTTAGCTGGCGGTCTGGGCTGTTTCCCTTTCGACTACGGATCTTATCACTCGCAGTCTGACTCCCAAGGATAAGTCATCGGCATTCGGAGTTTGACTGAATTCGGTAACCCGGTAGGGGCCCCTAGTCCAATCAGTGCTCTACCTCCGAGACTCTTACCTTGAGGCTAGCCCTAAAGCTATTTCGGAGAGAACCAGCTATCTCCAGGTTCGATTGGCATTTCACCCCTACCCACACCTCATCCCCGCACTTTTCAACGTGCGTGGGTTCGGGCCTCCATTCAGTGTTACCTGAACTTCACCCTGGACATGGGTAGATCACCTGGTTTCGGGTCTACGACCACGTACTCATGCGCCCTATTCAGACTCGCTTTCGCTGCGGCTCCGCATCTTCTGCTTAACCTTGCACGGGATCGTAACTCGCCGGTTCATTCTACAAAAGGCACGCCATCACCCGTTAACGGGCTCTGACTACTTGTAGGCACACGGTTTCAGGATCTATTTCACTCCCCTTCCGGGGTGCTTTTCACCTTTCCCTCACGGTACTGGTTCACTATCGGTCACTAGGGAGTATTTAGCCTTGGGAGATGGTCCTCCCGGATTCCGACGGAATTTCACGTGTTCCGCCGTACTCAGGATCCACTCTGGAGAGAACAATATTTCAGTTACAGGGCTGTTACCTTCTTTGGCGGGCCTTTCCAGACCTCTTCGCTTATATCGTTCCTTTGTAACTCCGTATAGAGTGTCCTACAACCCCAAGAGGCAAGCCTCTTGGTTTGGGCTGTTCCCGTTTCGCTCGCCGCTACTCAGGGAATCGCATTTGCTTTCTCTTCCTCCGGGTACTTAGATGTTTCAGTTCCCCGGGTATGCCTTCTCATACTCTATGTATTCAAGTATGGATACTACTCCATTACGAGCAGTGGGTTTCCCCATTCGGAAATCTCCGGATCAAAGCTTGCTTACAGCTCCCCGAAGCATATCGGTGTTCGTCCCGTCCTTCATCGGCTCCTAGTGCCAAGGCATCCACCGTGCGCCCTTTCTAACTTAACCATTTCTTACTTTAGAAAGAATCACTATGTGTGATGAACTTTGCATTGCATTCAATGTGAATGTATTACTTATTGTTATCTAGTTTTCAAAGAACAATCCTGTCTCGCTAGAGACATGTTTTGAAGGAATGATCCTTCAAAACTAAACAAGACGAAAACGTACGCTGCTCCATATATCCTTAGAAAGGAGGTGATCCAGCCGCACCTTCCGATACGGCTACCTTGTTACGACTTCACCCCAATCATCTGCCCCACCTTCGGCGGCTGGCTCCATAAAGGTTACCTCACCGACTTCGGGTGTTGCAAACTCTCGTGGTGTGACGGGCGGTGTGTACAAGGCCCGGGAACGTATTCACCGCGGCATGCTGATCCGCGATTACTAGCGATTCCAGCTTCACGCAGTCGAGTTGCAGACTGCGATCCGAACTGAGAACAGATTTATGGGATTGGCTAAACCTTGCGGTCTTGCAGCCCTTTGTTCTGTCCATTGTAGCACGTGTGTAGCCCAGGTCATAAGGGGCATGATGATTTGACGTCATCCCCACCTTCCTCCGGTTTGTCACCGGCAGTCACCTTAGAGTGCCCAACTGAATGCTGGCAACTAAGATCAAGGGTTGCGCTCGTTGCGGGACTTAACCCAACATCTCACGACACGAGCTGACGACAACCATGCACCACCTGTCACTCTGTCCCCGAAGGGAAAGCCCTATCTCTAGGGTTGTCAGAGGATGTCAAGACCTGGTAAGGTTCTTCGCGTTGCTTCGAATTAAACCACATGCTCCACCGCTTGTGCGGGCCCCCGTCAATTCCTTTGAGTTTCAGTCTTGCGACCGTACTCCCCAGGCGGAGTGCTTAATGCGTTAGCTGCAGCACTAAGGGGCGGAAACCCCCTAACACTTAGCACTCATCGTTTACGGCGTGGACTACCAGGGTATCTAATCCTGTTCGCTCCCCACGCTTTCGCTCCTCAGCGTCAGTTACAGACCAGAGAGTCGCCTTCGCCACTGGTGTTCCTCCACATCTCTACGCATTTCACCGCTACACGTGGAATTCCACTCTCCTCTTCTGCACTCAAGTTTCCCAGTTTCCAATGACCCTCCCCGGTTGAGCCGGGGGCTTTCACATCAGACTTAAGAAACCGCCTGCGAGCCCTTTACGCCCAATAATTCCGGACAACGCTTGCCACCTACGTATTACCGCGGCTGCTGGCACGTAGTTAGCCGTGGCTTTCTGGTTAGGTACCGTCAAGGTGCGAGCAGTTACTCTCACACTTGTTCTTCCCTAACAACAGAGCTTTACGATCCGAAAACCTTCATCACTCACGCGGCGTTGCTCCGTCAGACTTTCGTCCATTGCGGAAGATTCCCTACTGCTGCCTCCCGTAGGAGTCTGGGCCGTGTCTCAGTCCCAGTGTGGCCGATCACCCTCTCAGGTCGGCTACGCATCGTCGCCTTGGTGAGCCATTACCCCACCAACTAGCTAATGCGCCGCGGGTCCATCTGTAAGTGACAGCCGAAACCGTCTTTCATCCTTGAACCATGCGGTTCAAGGAACTATCCGGTATTAGCTCCGGTTTCCCGGAGTTATCCCAGTCTTACAGGCAGGTTACCCACGTGTTACTCACCCGTCCGCCGCTAACATCCGGGAGCAAGCTCCCTTCTGTCCGCTCGACTTGCATGTATTAGGCACGCCGCCAGCGTTCGTCCTGAGCCAGGATCAAACTCTCCGAAAAAGTACAAAACCGAAGTTTTGTTTTTCGTCAGCGTTTGACTGACTACCTATGAAGTATCATAGGATTTTTTTATAAAAACTCGAATTAACAGGTACGTTTTGTCTTGTTTAGTTTTCAAAGATCATTTTCGTTATCGCTCTTAAGCGACTTTAATATCTTAACATTTTGTGTCGGTTAAAGTCAAGAACTTTTTTCAATTTCTTTTTTTAACCTTGTTGCTGTTTTGCGGCAACGAATAATAATATACCATCTGAATTCTTTCCTTGCAATAGTTTTTTTAAAAAAAGTTTCATTTTATGAAAAATAAAAAGCGCCATAGATAAAATGGCGCTTTGATTGATGTATTAGCGGTTTCTCATTTGTGGGAAAAGTAGTACATCTCTGATTGATGGAGAATTTGTTAAAAGCATGATTAATCGGTCGATCCCGATTCCTAAACCACCTGTTGGAGGCATGCCGTATTCTAATGCTTCAACAAAATCGTCATCCATTAGATGTGCTTCGTCATTTCCTTCTTCACGTTCTTTTAATTGTGCTTCAAAGCGTTCTCTTTGATCGATTGGATCGTTTAGCTCTGTGAATGCATTTGCGTGTTCACGGCGTACGATAAACAACTCAAAACGATCTGTGAAGCGAGGATCTTCAGGATTTTTCTTAGCTAATGGAGAAATCTCCACTGGATGTCCGTAAATGAATGTAGGCTGAACCAATGTTTCTTCTACTTTTTGCTCGAAGAACTCATTGATAATATGACCTACTGTCATATTTTTCGTGATTTCAACACCATGATCAGCAGCATGCTGTTTTGCTTCTTCTACAGACATCTCCTGCCAGAAGTCTACACCTGTTGCTTCTTTAACCGCTTCAACCATATGCAGTCTCTTCCATTCAGGTTTGAGATCAATTTCATCTTCTCCATATTGAATGGTTGTTGTTCCCAGCACCTCTTGGGCAATATGAGCAATCAAGTTTTCAGTCAGATTCATGATGTCTTTGTAGTCTGCGTATGCTTCATACAGCTCAATCATAGTGAATTCTGGGTTATGACGAGTCGATACACCTTCATTACGGAATACGCGGCCAATCTCGTATACTTTCTCTAGACCACCGACAATTAGGCGTTTTAAGTGCAGCTCGATCGCAATACGCATATAAAGCGGCATATCAAGTGCATTGTGATGAGTAATGAAAGGACGCGCTGATGCACCACCAGGAATGCTGTGCATTGTTGGTGTTTCAACTTCTAAGTATCCTTTAGAATCTAAGTATCTTCTCATGGATTGAATGATTTTGCTTCGCATAATGAACGTCTGCTTACTTTCTGGATTTACAATGAGGTCCAGGTAGCGCTGACGATAGCGTTGTTCAACATCCTTTAATCCATGATATTTATCCGGAAGCGGGCGAAGTGCTTTTGTGAGAACCTCAAAGCTAGTCGCTTTAATAGAAAGTTCTCCTACATTTGTTTTAAAAACAGTTCCTGTTACACCGATGATATCGCCTAGGTCTGAGCTTTTAAATAATTCGTAAGCTTCTTCCCCTACACTATCTTTACGAACATAGATTTGAATTTGTCCTTCTAAGTCTTGAATATGCGCAAAGCCAGCTTTTCCTTTTCCGCGCTTTGTCATCATACGTCCAGCGATTGTCACTTGAGCCGCTTTTCCTTCTAAGTCTTCTTTAGAAAACTCGTCGTATTCAGCGATAATTTGCGCAGATTGATGAGAGCGGTCATATCGTTCACCGAATGGATCGATACCCTCTTCTCTCATTTTATTCATTTTGTCACGTCTGACCTGGAATTGGTCATTTAATTCTTCGTTATTAAGCCCTTCATTACTCATTTATATCACTCCAATAATGTATTTTGCAGAGAAAAGCAGAAAAACTGCCAGTACATCAACTAGCAGTGAGCTACAAAAAGAAAGATAGTCTTATCCTACTTTTATACTTTGAAGCTCTTTTGCCTCGGCTTCGATCGTAAAGTCATCAAGAACTTGTACAAGCTCCGCTCTCGTTTCACTTTGATTGATTTGGTTTCTTACGTCAGCGTTGCCGCGGACCCCTTTTAAGTACCATGCCGCATGTTTTCTCATTTCTCTAACAGCCACATGCTCACCTTTCAGGTCAATGAGTCGGTCTAAGTGAAGTTTGCATACTGACATTTTCTCACGTACGTTTGGCTCTTCTTTCAGTTCACCCGTTTCTAAATAATGAACCGTGCGATAAATCATCCACGGGTTTCCAAGTGCGGCTCTTCCGATCATGACAGCGTCCACACCCGTTTCATCAAGCATACGTTTTGCATCTTGAGGGGTTTTGACATCGCCATTGCCGATGACAGGAATTGAAACAGATTGTTTAACCTCTTTGAGGATATCCCAATTCGCTGTTCCTTCGTACATTTGCACGCGTGTCCGTCCGTGAAGCGCAACCGCTTGTCCACCTGCTCGTTCTACAGCTCGGGCATTGTCGATAGCAAAGATATGGTCTTCGTCCCAGCCCATTCTCATTTTCACAGTAACTGGTTTGTCTACAGCTTCTACGACAGCAGAGACCATTTCATAAATTTTGTTTGGATCAAGGAGCCATTTCGCTCCTGCATCACATTTCGTAATCTTTGGTACAGGACAGCCCATGTTGATATCAATAATATCAGCTGTGGTATTCTGGTCTACAAACTTTGCCGCTTCGACGAGTGTGTCTTTTTCCCCTCCAAATATCTGAAGGCTCAAAGGCTTTTCCCGTTCATCAATGTATAGCATTCCCATTGTTCTCGCATTGTTGATCAGGATCGCTTTGTCACTGACCATTTCAGCGCAGACTAAGCCCGCTCCAAACTCTTTCACGGTCAGTCTGAAAGCAGAGTTGCACACACCAGCCATTGGCGCGAGCACTACTTTGTTTTTAATCTCGATATCTCCGATTTTAAACATTTTTCCCCCTCCTTTCTTCTTCAAGAATTGGTGAAAGTTCTTCCACCGTTATATTTAAAGCATCTGCTATTTGACCAACCAATTGGTTTGTTGGTAATCGATTGCCTCGCTCAATTTCTCCTAAGACAGAGACAGAGATGCCCAGTCTTTTCGCGAACCCTTCCTGAGTATACCCTTTTAGCTTTCGGTATGCACGAATTCTTCTACCCCACATGTCTTTTTCCATATGCTTACACCTTCTTGGTCTGTTACGGCATTTATTTGTACTTCGCCGATTTCTGGGCAAATCTCACTCATCGGGACAAGAACGAATAAACGTTCGTACATCCTAGGATGCGGCACTACAAGTTGTTCTGTTTCAATATTTTCACGATTATAAAGTAAAATGTCAAGGTCAGCCGTTCGCGGACCCCATCTCACTTCTCTGGTTCTGCCTAACTCCTGCTCGATTTTCTGAGTAAGAGACAGCAGCTCCTCTGGACGAAGTGAAGTGGTAATTTTTACGGCCATGTTTAAAAAGTCATCTTGGTTTTCATAGCCTACAGGTGGTGTTTCATATATCGATGAGATTAATTCCACTTGAACCTCTGGATGTTCATGCAGTTTTTTGACAGCTTCTCTTAAATAGGTTTCTTTTTTACCTATGTTTGAGCCTAATGCGATGTATGCTGTATTATTCATGTGCGCGATCTCGTCATTTCAATTGCAACGGACTGATAGTGTCCTGGAATTGGTGGATCTGGTTTGATCACCTTCACTGTACATTCCTGAACTGTCGGAAAGTCCTTTAACACTTGGTTTGCAATTCTTTCCGTCAGTGTTTCAACGAGATTGACCGGCTCGCCTTCTACAATGCTTTTGCAAATTTGGTAAAGCTCTGCATAGTTGATGGTCTCATTGAGGTCATCAGTCTGTCCGGCTTTACTTAAATCAAGTGAAGCTGTTAAATCCACGCGGAATCGCTGCCCTAATTTATTTTCTTCTGCAAATACACCGTGGTACCCATAAAATTCCATTCCATTTACATATACTTTATCGATGATAAGCGCCTCCCTTATTCAGCATGGCATCCATCATTTTTGCCATTCTTGCTATTTCTTTTACATCATGTACACGGACCATCGCACTGCCCTTTTGAATCCCAAGGCAAACCGTCGCACCTGTTCCTTCAGTACGTTCTTCAGGCGGCAGGTCTAAGACAGCACCAATGAATCGTTTTCGAGATGTAGCTAGCAGCAGTGGATATCCAAGGTGACAAAAATGTTCGAGTTCATTCATGACCTTCAGGTTGTCCTCTTTATTTTTCGCAAATCCTACACCTGGATCTAATATCATCATGTCATCGCGGACACCCGCTTGCTGAGCAATTTGGACACTTTCTTTCAAATCGGCGATCATATCTGAAATCAGATGTGTGTAGTTTCGTTCTGGCCGATTGTGCATTAAAATGATTGGGACATTGTGCTTCGCTGCCACATGTGCCATTTGGGGATCTGCCTTCGCCCCCCATACATCATTAATGATGGAAGCTCCAGCTTTCACCGCTTCATCTGCGACACGGGCTTTATACGTATCAATAGAGATAGGTACATCTAATTCTTTTGTGATCTTCTCAATGACAGGAATGACCCTAGAAAGCTCTTCTTCTTCCGAGACAAGTGCCGCTCCCGGGCGAGTCGATTCTCCGCCAATATCAATAATATGCGCCCCGTCTTCTATCAGCTGCGCTGCATGAGCCAGTGCTTTATCTACTTGATTAAACTTTCCTCCATCTGAAAAAGAGTCAGGAGTGACATTTAAAATGCCCATGACCAATGTCTTTTCTTCATAACTAAGGGTGTGATGCTTGGCCTGTATGATTTTAGGCTGTTTTATCAATTGTTGTGTCATTGTGTCCACCTACTCTTTATGGTCTTGACGTTCTTTTGTGTATTGCATTCTTAACTTTGTTGAGATGGTCCGGCTGTTTTTGGACAAGTGGATGTTTCCTATACTCCCGAAAGGTACAACTCCCTGAACAGAATTGGTCATCCACGCCTCATCAGCTGAGAGCAAATGCGAGACTGGATATTGTCCTTCCTTTAGGGAGGCCCCCATAGTGTGGAGCGCTTCCATACAGTATCGACGAGTAACCCCATTTAAAATGCCTGTATCAAGTGACGGTGTATAGATCACATCATCTTTTCGCCAAAATATATTCGAGGTAATGCCTTCTGCCACATCATCTTCTTTTGTTAAAAAGATTCCTTCTAACCCCGGGTCATTCCCCACTTCTCTTTTCGCGAGCAGGTTGTTCATATAATGATGAGACTTGAGGCGTCTTGGTCCTTCTGGTGTGTTTCTTCTTGTTTGAAGAATGACTCCCTTTTTCTCATCCAAAATAGATTCAGGATGGAATGGAGAGATCATGACAAAAACGACAGGCTCTTCATAAGAATCTGCAGAAAACCCATTGCCTCTGCCTGCAGAAACATTCAAGCGAATTCTCGCATGGCCGCCGGCTATTTGGTTTTTATTCAGTAAAGTATGAATGATGTCGAGTACAAATGGTTTCTCTATTGTGGATTCGATGCAAAGGTCACGTAATGATTGATTGAGCCTTTCAAGATGCCAATCTAACAGGAAGACTTGTCCTGCCAGGCTGGTAAATGTTTCGAATACACCGATGCCATATAGAAAACCATGATCAAAAGGAGAAAGAGTCGCGTCTTTCTCCTCTATATACTGACCGTTCAGATAAATGATCATGCGTTTACTTCATGCCCCTTTTTACGATAGGTTTCAATGAAATTTTTCAGCATTTCTTTTCCGAAGGACGTCATAATCGATTCAGGATGGAATTGCACACTTTCAATCGGCAATTCTTTATGGCGAATCGCCATTAGCTCGCCTTCCTTTGTGCTGGCTGTTGTGTCAAAGCACTCTGGCAGCGTCTCGTTTTTGACAATTAACGAATGATATCTCGTTGCGACGAGCGGATTTTGAAGTCCTGTGAAAACGCCTTTTCCGTCATGTTTAATCTCTGACGTTTTACCATGCATTAAGCGCTCTGCTCGAACGACATCCCCGCCAAAGACTTGTGCGATGGATTGATGACCTAGACACACGCCGAAGATCGGAATGCTTCCTGCAAAGTGCTTGATCGCCTCCATACTAATTCCCGCTTCATCAGGACTGCATGGCCCTGGGGAAATCATAAGAAAATCCGGCTTGAGCTCTTCAATTTCTTGAATGGTTACTTGATCATTCCGTTTCACGATCAATTCTTCTCCAAGCTCACCTAAATACTGAACCAGGTTGTACGTAAATGAATCATAATTATCAATCATTAAAATCATACTCTGCTCACCTCTAACTCAAAATAGTCTCTTCTTTGCTCAGCTGTAATGCTTTTTTCACTGCATAGGCTTTTTTAATCGATTCTTTATATTCGTGTTTTGGGACAGAATCAATGACGATCCCCGCACCTGACTGCATAAAGGCTTTTCCTTCTGTACAATACGCAGTACGAATGACGATATTAAAGTGCATATCTTGATTGAATCCAAACCAGCCTATAGATCCAGTATAAAGCCCACGTCTTGTTGGCTCAAGTTCTTCTATGATTTCCATTGTTCTCACTTTTGGAGCACCTGTAATCGTTCCACCTGGGAATACAGCTCTCATGACATCTACCGCGTCACATTCATCACGCAGCTCCCCTTGTACATTTGATACAATATGCATCACGTGTGAATATTTCTCAATCGCCATAAATTCGTTCACTTTTACGGATCCATAAGTGGATACGCGTCCAAGGTCATTCCGCTCAAGATCAACGAGCATCACATGCTCTGCACGTTCTTTTTCATTTTCAATGAGTTCCTTTGCCAGCGCTTGATCCTCAGCGTCGTCTTTGCCTCGTGATCTTGTTCCGGCAATTGGTCTTGTTTCTAGCTGAGTTCCTTTTTTCTTAATCAGCAGCTCTGGAGATCCACAAACAATCTGGAAGTCAGGCGTATGCAAGTAAGACATGTAAGGAGATGGATTTACTTGACGTAACGTTTTGTATAAATCATACGGATGAGTATGAAGCTGTTCATCTTGTCTGATGGATAAGTTCACTTGGAACACATCACCGTTTGCGATATATTGCTTAATTTTCTCTACTGCTTCTCCAAAGGTTTCTTCAGTGAAAGGTGCTGCTGGTACAAATTCTGTGGAAAATTCATTTACAGGTGATTGTGCTGATTCTTCAAAAGAGCTTGTCCATTTTTGCTTCCATTCTTCAAGCCTTTGGTTCGCTTTACTCACTGATTCCGTTTCCTCTGTGTGAGTAATCAGCCACAGCGCGTGCTCTTTATGATCAAAGACTGCAACATCATTAAACACGAGGAAATAAAGGTCTGGTGTTTGAAGGTCGTCAATCGCCAGCATCTTAAAATGCTCGATGTATCTAGCATAATCGTAGCTTAAAAACCCAATTGCTCCACCTTGAAAGTCGGGGTAATCATCGTTCGTTTCAGTTTGAAGAGTTTGAAACCAATCCGTAAACGCTCTGAATGGATCACCTTCTTTAAACAGCACCTCATCTTGATAATGGATGGTCGTCATCCCATCCTTCCCCTTTGCTTTAGCGATCGGGTGAATACCAGCGATGCTATATGAACCGCCGCGTGCACTTTCAAGAAGCACATGATGTGTTTCACGAGCAGTTAATTGTTCGTATCTTTTCAAAAATGCATCTTTCGTAAAAGGAATTTTGATGCCCATCGGCCTGCGTTGTGTCATGTTATCATCCTTTTTCATTTTCATTAACCTTATTGTAATGCAATCCAATTTATTTAGAAAATAGTATTTGCTTTCCATCTTAAGAATTCATGAAAAAACCCCAGCAAATGCTGGGGTGATTGGTTTAATCGAATTGATAAAGCGGTGTACTGAGGTAACGCTCACCATTACTTGGGATGATTGCCAGAACCTTTTTCCCTTTACCAAGCTTCTTCGCTGTTTGAAGCGCTGCGTAAATAGCTGCTCCAGAAGAAATACCGCCAAGGATTCCTTCTTCTTTCGCTGCTTTTCTTGCAAGCTCAAATGCATCTTCGTTTTTCACTTGGATGATGCCGTCATATATTTCTGTGTTCAAGATTGAAGGAACAAAACCTGCTCCAATTCCTTGAATTTTATGCGGACCTGGCTTCCCGCCTGACAATACAGGGGAATCTGTCGGCTCTACTGCATAAAGCTGAATGGATGGGATGGCTTCTTTTAGGACTTCACCAGCACCTGTAATTGTACCGCCCGTACCAACACCTGCAATAAATGCATCAAGCTCGCCGTCAAACTGTTCAAGAATTTCTTTCCCAGTTGTACGACGGTGAATCTCCGCATTGGCTTCGTTGCTAAATTGCTGAGGCATGAAGTAACCATGCTCTTCTGCTAATTCTTCCGCTTTTTTGATGGCACCTTTCATTCCTTCTGCACCTGGTGTTAAGACAAGCTCCGCACCATAAGCGCGTAAAAGGTTGCGGCGCTCCTGACTCATTGTGTCCGGCATAACCAAAATCGCATTGATTCCTTTAGCAGCCGCTACCATTGCAAGGCCGATTCCTGTGTTTCCGCTTGTTGGTTCAATAAGCGTATCGCCGGCTTTTAATGTTCCTTTTGCTTCAGCATCTTCGATCATCGCTAAAGCAATACGATCTTTGACACTGCTGCCTGGGTTCATATATTCAAGTTTCAAGTAGACATCCGCACTGTCTTCATCTACTAAACGGTTTAATTTAACGACTGGTGTATTTCCTATTAGTTCAAAAACTGAATTTGCAATACGAGCCATCACTAACACCTCTATCTCCGAGTAATTTTATTGTATTAATATTAAATTATCAATTTCAAAAAATTTTGTCAATGCTTTTAGTCCTGCTCGCCATCGTAAAACCATGTGACTTTTGCTTCTTTCCACAGGGTTTTAACATTCGCCTTTTCACCTAGATCTTCCATGGCGATCTGTCTTTTAATCTGATCTTTGACTTCGTCATAGGAGAAAGAGCGGCCATTTAATTTTTCTTTTAACTGAATAATGGCATACCCGTTTTTGGTCTGAATCGGCTCTTTCGTCCATTCATCTGGCTGAAGCTTTTGAGCTTCTTGTATGTATAGGGCTGGGATACTTTCCTGCTCTTCTGTCACAAATCCAAGATCTCCGCCGTATGGTGAGGTGTAACGGTCGATTGAACGTTCAGCTGCCACAGCTTCGAAGCTAGATCCACCTTTTAAATCTTTCAATACATTTTCAGCCTCGCCCTTTGTCTTCACAACGATATGGCGAATGCGGTATGAATCATCATATTGATATAAGTCCTTGTTTTTTTCATAAAACGATTTCGCTTCTTTTTCAGAAACGACGGCATCTCTCGTTAAAAGCTGCTCTAATAAAATTTGATAACGAATCTGATCTTTCCATTCCTTCTCACTTGTATGTCCATCTTCATAGAAATTATTAGACACCGCTTTGAGCATGAGCAATTCACGATTGATCTCTTTTGAAGACACCTCCAGCTTGTTTTGCTTGGCAAGCTGATTGACCACCTTCTGATTGATCATTTGCTCAAGTGTCGCCTTTCCGTAGCGGTCTTCCATTTTCTTTAGCCATTCTTGACGCGTCACCTTCTCTTTTCCAATCGACGCAATTTCTTCACCGCTCTTCCCGTTAGAAGAAGCCTGTGACATTTGTGACTTTGTTAATACATATGCAATGACAACGGCATTAATCATGAGCAACACGAGGATAAATGTCCATACCACTCTTGCTTTTAGTCTCATCTTTCGTCTCCTTTCCATCTAAAAAGAAAACCCGCTGCTTAGAGCTTAGCGGGTTAATTCTTCACGTAGCTCCTCTAGCTCTTCTTTTGTAAATACATACGTTTCGTTACAAAAATGGCATTGAGCTTCTGCTTGTCCGTCTTGTTCAATCATATCATCAATTTCGGCTTTCCCTAGGCTGATAATGCCATTTGCAAAGCGTTCTTTTGAGCAGTTACAAGAAAATTCGACAGGTACAGTTTCTAAAATTTGAGGTTTTTCACCGAGTACTTCTTCTAATATTTCTTCTGGTGTCATCCCTTTTTCAATGAGTTTAGAGATTGGTTCAATGGTTGACAGGCGCTTTTCTAGTCTTTCAATGACAGCATCTTCTGTACCAGGCAGCAATTGAATGATGAAACCGCCTGCTGCGAGGATCGAATTATCTGGATTGACAAGGACGCCTACGCCTACAGAGGAAGGCACTTGCTCAGAAGAAACAAGATAATAAGTGAAGTCATCTCCAATTTCACCTGAAACGATTTCCGTTTGTCCTGTAAAGTGATCCTTCAGCCCGATATCTTTGACAACACTTAACGTTCCAGATGTTCCGACTGCACGTCTAACATCCAGCTTGCCATGTTCATTTAAGTCAAAGTGAACTTGTGGGTTTGAGACATATCCTCGTACCTGGCCTTTTGCATTTCCATCAGCAATAATGGCGCCGATTGGTCCACCGCCTTCTATTTTGACAGTTAACTTATTCTCACCTTTCAGCATAGCACCCATCATGACTGTTGCTGTCATCGTTCTGCCAATCGCTGCTGATGCAGTCGGCCACGTGTGATGTCTTCTTTGTGCTTCGTTGATTGTATCTGTTGTGTTTGCAGCATATGCGCGGACTTTTCCGTCATATGCTAACGCTTTAACTAAGTAATCCATTTAATTTAAACCTCCTATAATACACCGACACGATTACGTTCATAAATGAGCTGCAGTCCTTTTAATGTAAGGAACGGATCGACAATATCAATACAGTCTGATTCATTTCCAATTAATGTAGACAAACCGCCTGTTGCAATGACTTTCGGTGTTTGTTTGGCTTGCTGCTTCATCCGTTTCACTATTCCCTCGACTTGACCAACATATCCATAAAGGATGCCGGATTGCATCGCACTGATAGTGTTTTTTCCAACAATGTGATCAGGACGGACAATTTCAATTCTCGGCAGCTTCGCCGCTCTTGTATATAAAGCCTCAGTTGAGATGGTAATACCCGGTGCAATCGCTCCACCCATGTATTGTTTTTGTTCATTGATATAACAGTAGGTTGTTGCTGTTCCAAAGTCTACCACAATAAGAGGCGCCCCATATAGGTGAATTGCTGCTACTGCATTGACAATTCGATCTGCCCCGACTTCCTTTGGATTGTCACACATAATGTTTAATCCAGTCTTCATTCCAGGCCCTACAATTTGGGGAGTTATGTGAAAATACTTTTCGCACATTCTTTCAAGTGCAAACATCATTGGCGGGACAACAGACGAGATGATAATTCCTTCTATTTGGTCAAACATCAGCCCCACATAATCAAATAAAGCCCTGATGGACATACCAAATTCGTCTTCTGTTTTATGACGGCTTGTTTCAATTCGCCAATGGTAGTTTAGATCGCCATTATGATAAACACCTAAAACGGTATTTGTGTTTCCTACATCTATCACGAGTAACAACTTCATCACCACTTTGAATAGTTTCTCAAAAAGAGCATTTTTCGACTTTCTATCATACCATACACGAATTGAGTTCCATTTGTAAACAATTCGAAACCGATCCATTCATGAATCGAAATAAAAAAAGCTGCCGGTGATCCCGGCAGCTTTCACAGAAGGAGATTAGATCTCCTCATCTTCTTTTTTCTTGATGTTTACTTTCACATCATCGTTTTTCTCTTCGTCATCTGCGTATACACGCTCTGGAAGCTTTCCAGTTTCGTAAAGAGATTTAATTTGCTCAGCATCTAATGTTTCAACTTCTAGAAGGGCTTGTGCGATGATTTCTAGCTTATCTTTATTCTCAGTGAGAATTTGTTTCGCACGTTCATAGCTCTCCTTAATGAAACGCTGAACTTCTTGGTCAATTTCGTAAGCGATCGCTTCACTGTAATTCGGCTCATTGTTGAAATCACGGCCAAGGAATACTTGACCTCCTTGTGCTTGACCGAATTGAAGCGGACCAAGCTTATCAGACATACCGAACTCTGTGACCATTCTTCTTGCAATGCCTGTTGCACGCTGGAAGTCGTTGTGAGCACCTGTACTTACTTCACCAAACGTAATTTCCTCTGCAACACGACCGCCGAGCAAGCCGACAATTTTATCAAGAAGCTCTGGTTTCGTTTGGAAATAACGGTCTTCTCTTGGAAGCATAACCGCATATCCGCCTGCCTGACCACGAGGAACGATCGTTACTTTATGCACCATGTCCGCTTCGTCTAGGATAAGACCAATGACGGTATGACCTGCTTCATGGTAAGCGACGATATTGCGTTCTTTCTTCGAAATGACGCGGCTTTTCTTCGCCGGCCCAGCGATGACACGGTCAGTCGCTTCGTCGATATCACGCATATCGATTTTCTTTTTGTTTTGACGGGCAGCAACAAGTGCTGCTTCGTTTAGTAAGTTCTCAAGATCTGCTCCAGAGAACCCTGGTGTTCTGCTTGCAATGGCTTTTAAGTTTACTGTCTCATCAAGCGGTTTGTTTTTCGCATGAACTTTCAGTACTTCTTCACGGCCAATAACATCTGGGCGGTCAACCGTAATTTGACGGTCAAAACGTCCCGGACGCAGCAATGCAGGGTCTAGAATATCTGCACGGTTTGTCGCAGCAATGATAATAATACCTTCGTTGGCACTAAAACCATCCATTTCAACAAGAAGCTGGTTAAGCGTTTGTTCACGCTCGTCATGACCACCGCCAAGACCGGCTCCACGCTGACGACCCACTGCATCAATCTCATCAATAAAGATTAAACAAGGTGCATTCTTTTTCGCATTTTCGAATAAATCACGTACACGTGATGCACCGACACCGACGAACATCTCGACGAAGTCAGAACCACTGATGCTGAAGAAAGGAACGCCTGCTTCTCCTGCAGATGCTCTTGCAAGCAATGTTTTACCTGTACCTGGAGGTCCTACTAGTAAAACCCCTTTAGGAATTCTTGCGCCAAGCTCCGCAAATTTACGTGGGTCCTTTAGGAATTCAACCACTTCTACAAGCTCTTGCTTTTCTTCATCTGCACCGGCAACATCTTTAAATTTCACACGTTTCTTCTCTTCTGTGTAAAGCTTCGCCTTACTCTTACCAAAGTTCATGACTCGGCTTCCGCCGCCCTGAGCTTGGTTCAATAAGAAGAAGAACAAGATAAAGATGATGATAAACGGAATGATGGTTGTCAGAACTTGCAGCCATCCATTTGTTTCAGGTGCTGGTTCTACTTTTACATCTGTATTCTTCAGTGCACTGTAAATTTGGTCAACACCTTGACCATCTGGAACATGGGTAATGAAGAATTGATCTTTCTTCGCGCCATCTAATTGACCACGAATTTCATAAACCCCTCTTACAGGCTGAATGGAGATACTCTCCACTTTTCCCGCACTTAGATTTTGCGAAAATTTGCTGTAAGACATGTTCTCAGGCTTTTGATTTGGGGATCCTAACCAACTAACGACCCCTATCACAAGTAATAAAATAAGTATATAAAAAATCGTATTACGAAAAACCCGATTCATTCCTTACCTCCTCCCACAGTAAGCACAACTATGTTCAATAGTATCATAGAAAATCATTCCAACACAACCAATAACCTCATGTATACGTATGCTGATCAGCCTTCGTAAACAGATGGTTTTAACACTCCAATATACGGGAGGTTTCGGTAACGTTCAGCGAAATCCAATCCATAGCCGACAACAAATGCATCTGGCACTTCAAATCCAACATAATCTGCTTTGATGTCTGCTTTGCGGCCGCTTGGTTTATCAAGCAATGTCACAATTTTAATGGAATTTGCTTTACGGTATCGGAAAAGCTCTACCAGATAGCTCAAAGTTAACCCACTGTCGATGATATCTTCCATAATCAAAATATCTCTTCCTTCAACAGAAGTATCTAGATCCTTAATGATCTTTACTTCTCCAGAAGATACGGTAGACTTTCCGTAGCTAGATACATCCATAAAATCAAGTTCTAAATATGTATCAATGTGTTTGATCAGGTCTGCCATGAATGGAAGAGCACCTTTCAAAACACCAATAGCCAGGGGAAATTTACCATCATAATCGCTGGTTAATGTTGCACCCAGTTCCTTCACTTTTTGCTGGATCTCTTCTTCTGAGATCAAAATCTTTTCAATATCTTGTTTCATGCTTTTGCTTGCCCCCTACAAATTTTCGTGCTGTCTATATTGTAATACAATGAGATCGCTGTTTGTCATATCAATTTCTTCAAAAACGGATTTTTTCAGACCTGGGATCCAGATGATTTGATGATCCGAGTCAGTGACGATCGGCCAGCTGTCTCTTTCTGCAAGAGGCACTTTTTTATCAATAAATATATCCTTCACCTTTTTTGATCCATTCATCCCTTTAAGTTTGATTCGATCACCATTTTTTCGTGAGCGAATGATCAAAGGGAGACGAACATGATCTTTTTGAAGCAAGAAAAAATGGTTTCCGTTCCGTGCATCCTTCGGAACATGATTTGATACGACGATAGACTGTCCATTTGGGAGAAAAAGCTCTTCTCCGAGCTCAACATTTAAGTGAAGAGCATAAGACTGGTCTAATACATGCGATCGTTCAAAGGTAAACATACAGTAATCATAAGACTTGACAGCTTGTAAACCCTTTGGCAAATCTAATGATCCAGACGGTTGATCGGTATGAGATAACCAGTCCAAAGTCCCTAGAATATGCTGGTTTGAAAACGCTGATTGAGTGTTTTCATAAAGATAGTTTAATATTAGTTGAATGCCTCTTCTTTGTAAAGGCAAAGGCAGGTCAAGCAAAGGCTTCGTTTTGATCTCAATTTGTTTAGGCGATTGACTCGTTATCACTTGGTTCATTTGTTCCTTTGTTAAAGCCTGCAAGTATTGCTCATCCTCAGTCAGCATGTCACTTACAAACTGAAAGCTTTCATGTACATGAGGTGCCTCTTCTTTTAACACAGGAAGGATATGTCTTCTTACCCGGTTTCTCAAGTAGTCATCTGTGTAATTGCTCTGATCAATGACATAGGGGACATGTTCTTTTTCACAAGCTTTTAGCACGTCGTCTTTAGAGTATCCAATGAGCGGACGAATCAGCCACCCATTTTGAAAAGGACGTTTTGCTTGAATACCCGCAAGTCCAATACCAACAGTCCCTCTCGCAAGTCTCATCAGCATTGTTTCTACTTGGTCGTCTCCATGATGTGCAAGCGCTATAAATTGAGCGTTGTATTGCTCCATCAATTGACGAAAGAAAGCATATCTGCACTCCCTTGCAGCTGCCTGTTTGTTTAAGCGGTTTTCTTTTGCATATTGGGTGACCTGTATGCGGGACGATTCAAAAGGGATCTCGTGCTCCTTACAGTAAGCCTCAACAAACGCCAAATCAGCAAAGGACTCTTCTCCTCTGAACATGTGATCTACATGGGCTGCAATCAGCTGATAGGAACTTTTGCGACGCTTGTTAAGTTCATGCAGTAAGAGCATGGAATCCGGTCCGCCGGAAACCCCGACAATGACTGTCGTATTTTCAAGGTAAACATCATGTTTTCTCAAAAAAGATTCAATTCTATTCACAACTTCCTCCTCACAAAGAGCAGGTAATTTAAAGATATACATATCCTATCACTTTCAGTAGCTCCAAGCAAAGAAGAAGCCTGCTTTTTTACAGCTCTACAACAGGAACAAAACCACATATGCACAGTAAAGAGCGAGTACACTGCATACGATAAGAATGGTTTCAAAAAGCCCGCCTGATTTTTTACGTACTGACGTTCTTTTTGCTGCTGCAGTCCGCGATCGTGAAGTCACTTGTTGATTTTGATTAACAGCAGGTTTTGGCGCATTTTTTTGCTGCTGCTTCTTTTGACGCGATTTTCTTGATGCAATCAGCTGTCCTTCTTTCAGCATCGCACCTTTCATGTCTGCTGCTGATTGATACTTACCTTGTAGAGCAGCCTTTAACACCCTTTCATATCGCTTTAATAAAGGATGTCCTTCAATGGCTCGATAAAGCTGTTTATCTGGCTCTGCTCCTTTTTTGAATTCTTTCTTATACGCACAGTTGACCATCACCATGGTCAGGGCAAATAAATCATAAGTTGGTTCAGCTTTTCGTGTACCGAATCCCCAATAGCCTCGATCAAAAAACTCGGTATACTCCTTAATTGCCCTGCCCGCTTTCGTCGTTCCTCCTACATCAATGCACCGGATCGTGGCAGGGGGACCAGAAACAATGAGATTATCCGGCTTTAAATCACCAAAAATCCAACCTTCCTGATGTAAATGAGCCAAGCTGGATAAAAGCTGAATCATTAAAACCACAATCCACTCATCACCCTTTTGTTTCACAAATTCAAGCAATAATGGGCCTCTGACATATTCCATCACATAAAAAGAGCGTTTTTGAGGCATACCGGGATAAATCGCATCATCCATATCATAAAAAGAAGGCCCCATGGTTTTCACAGGAGCCTTTGAAAAGGATTTTAATACATTGACTTCAGATGCAATGAGCATACTGTCATCACTCACTTTAAGGGCCGCTTGCCCATGTGGCGATTCGGCCAGATAGACAACACCGTTCGCCCCTTTTCCAAGCTCTTTTACAATACGGTAATGATGGTGGTGCCATTTCCCTTGAATCACCATGCCTAACGGGATGTTAGAAGCCGAATTCATCATTATGCTCTTCCTTTGCTTCAAGCAGCCCTTTGCGTGAACGCACTGATTTGAAATGCTGAAGTGCTTCCCGAAGCGCTGGTCCCGTTGGGGTGATTCCTCCAGTGGTCAGTTTTGGGAAAATAGATGATAATGAATCGAATCGAGGCGTCCAATTCAATACAATTTCAGCATCTGAGTTTTTCCCGGGAAATACACACATCCCAAACTGATTTTCTCCAATTCTTGAATTTAAACTGATGGAAAGGTCGATGAGTGCTTCTTTGACGGTCGGCAGCTTCGGTTTCATACTTGCACTTGTATCAACAAGCACGAGTACTTGAAGGTGAACCGTCTCTCCTAACTCATCGACAACCTCCATTACTTCCCCGCGCTTATCAGGTGGAAGCTCTTCAATTTCAGCATCTTTGCCGAGAATTTGCTGCAATTCTTTATTCACAACACCTTGCAGGGTTTGTGTCATCGCTTTTTTCGTGACCATTTGTACGGTTTGAGATAACTGCTGGACGTAGACAACTTGGTGGATACCTCCGCCTGCGAGAGCAATTCCCTCAACTTCTTTCATCGCTTCATGATCGTGTCTGTTTTCTTCCATAATGCCAATGACATTGACTGTAATCCCTTGTTCCTTTGCCAATGAGGCAATCGCAAGCGGATCTTCCCCGTGATTTGAGCAGCCATCTGTAATCAATAAGATTTGGTTGACGTGACCTTTTCGCATCTTCATTCCTCCTGGGATTGTAACTGAATGCTTATATCCCCATCATCGCCAGAAGAAATTCATATTATACGATATTTTAAGAAATCTCTTGTTTCTCAAGATAGAATGTACCGGTCGGAATGGAAGCCCATTTTGGTGTGTTGTGGTCGAGCCTGATGACAACAACTGTCATATCGTCGTCAATTTGGCCTGCTCTTGTTCGAATAACCTCTTCCATTAATAAATCAGCAATTTCTTGCGGATCTTCTGTTTTAAAGCTTTTCATTTTCCGTTTCACCCAAAGATCATGATTTTCAATATGCTTCGGCCCTTCAAAAATGCCGTCACTCATCATAATCAATAGATCTCCTGCCTTCATTTGTTCACTCACAACCTCGACTTCGAATTCATCAATAATACCGATTGGCAAGTTGCTTGCTTGTACCTTCATCACCTGATCACCCCTTTTAATAAAGCTGGGTGTTGAACCAATCTTGAGGAACTTACAGCTCGCATCCTGTAAATCAATGATCGATAGATCCAATGTTGAATAGATCTCGTCTGTCGTTCGTAAAGATAAAATACTATTAATGGTTTTAATCGCCACTTTTTCATTGATGCCTGACGCCAATATTTTTTCTAACAGCTTAATCGTTTCATTGCTTTCAAAATGAGCCCGTGCTCCATTGCCCATTCCATCACTAATAGCTGCAGCATACTTGCCCGCACCAAGCTCCATCATGCTGTAGCTGTCTCCAGATACCAGTCCTCCGCCTTTTGCTGCATGAGCTACACCTGTAGCCACTCGATATGATTTAGCAGAGCCAAATACAACGTGACAATAGCCTGTTGGATGCTCTGCACACTGCTCTGCTTTGACTAAAATCTGTTCTTCTAAAATATCTGAAAGCATTGGAGCAATGATTTTTTCACATTCCCCATGCCCTTGACAATATGGGATTCTCATTTCAATATCGACATTTCCCTGCTCCAAGCTATAGATTTCTACTTGCTGGATTTCAATGCCAAAGTGCTGGAGCGCTTCTATCATCTGCTCTTCCTGAATAAAATGCTGTTCTCTTTCGCGTTTTATTTCCCGGGAAAAATCCTCCATCACTTGCGAGACCCCCATCAGCTGTTCAGCCACAAGACGTCTGCTGTCTTGGACTTTTTTCTTCAGTGTCTGGTTGGCTTTATAGTAAGCGATCTCCTCTTCAATCAATTCCTCGACATGTTTTGATTTTGAGCAGTGCTGACTAAATTTCTTTTTCAATTTTCGGTTATGCTCATACGTTTTTTCATCAGATTCATGCATAACTTGTTTCATTAGTTCATAGGTTGTATCAAAGTTCTGCACCCAGCATTTATTTTTCTTATAGCACGTTTGACAGGATCGTTCTGTGATCGTACTTAAAAAAAGATCTACATCCTCTTCCTGCTTCTTCTCTTCAGGAATGGATTCGTAAAATGTCGCAAAACTCTCAGACAGCGCATGAAATACATTAGAGAATTGGTCTACCTTTTTTGCTGTCACGTCTCGTACCTTACGAGCATATTGCTGCTGCTCTTGTACATGCTCTACCGTACCAGGAATGTATTTCGCTACCTTGGAGGTGACTGTTTGTGGCGTGAGCAAAAAGAGCGCAACCGCTATAAGTGATTCATACAGTGTGGTCATGAGACCTGCTGAACCTTCCCCGTACAGTGAAATGAGTAAGGAACCCACAATTAAGCCGATGGCTGCCCCTGCTTTCTTCCCTTCTTTCAGCAATCCACCTAGTAAGCCTGAAAAGGCAAGAAGACTCATCTGATAAAGGTTTCCGATGTTTGCGAGACCGAGAATTAATCCTGTCACAACACCGACCGTACAACCAATACTGGCTCCGCCAATAAAGGCAAATGTCAGCACTACATAACGTGACAAAATATGCTCTGCCTGCATCCCTTGAAATGAGATCCCAGCAAGTCCAGTTAAAACTGAGGCAATTAAAATCATAAAACAAATAATTTCTTCGACCTTTAAAGAGTGTTTAATTTTCCTGACTGTAAAAATTGGCAGGCTTTGAAGAAAAATCAGTGTCAAAATGAAGGCAAGTCCTGCTTCGACACCCGCCATGACGTAATCATAGCTTTGCACAGCACCTTGCTCTAGGTAAACAAACGCTCCTCGGGTGATCAGCATCGAGAGAACAATGACAACCGGTAATGTTTTCACTGGGTCTTTGATGATGAAAGAAACGACCTTTGACATAAGGAGAAACATGAGCAGCGACGCAAACACAAACAATGCATTTTGAGGTGATATCGTCATCGCCCCAGCGAGTAATGCTAGACAGGCAAGCATCGCCTTATCTCTTTTAATAAGCAGCATGGAGCCAAAGAAAGGCAGAGCAAACGGCATAATTTCAGATAATATAAAGGCTCGTCCTAATAAAAAGCCTAGAACAACATAAATAAACCCTTTATAGAAAAAAAGAGAATGCGTGTGATGAAGAAACAGGTTTTTCATCTTTTTTAACCCCGCACTGATTCTTTCAAACCCCGCTCCTGTTAAATCAGTTCTTCTTTCTAGTTTTTCCATCTTCTCATCCCCCACCTGATATTCGTTGCTTGTCATTATAGCGAAGGTGAAAAAGAAATTTTGTCAAAAGAAGTTGTCGTTTCCATAAAACGTTCGACGCTTTATTCGTCAAAGGGGCATACTTTCATGAAAGTCGATGTCTTTCATCAGAATTTTACGAAGGCACAAAAAAACAGCTTTCCTATAGAAAGCTGTTTCGAAGATGACCCGTACGGGATTCGAACCCGTGTTACCGCCGTGAAAGGGCGGTGTCTTAACCGCTTGACCAACGGGCCTTGCTTTATGTTCTAGTTAAAAGGATAGCGGCGGAGGGGATCGAACCCCCGACCTCACGGGTATGAACCGTACGCTCTAGCCAGCTGAGCTACACCGCCATAATGAAAATGCGCTAAGAAGCACAAGAACTATAATACAAAGGATTCGCTTGTCCGTCAATAGAAAGTTTTAAATTAAATGACGAAATCTCAAAAAATGTCGGATGGATCATAAAAAAAGCACCTGCTGAACAGCAGATGCTTTGTTGTGAAAATATATAGAAAGCAGCAACAAGTTAACCTCTTCTTGCTCCGCGCCCCCCACGTTTTGATTCCGTGTTACGTTTTAAAGATGTTAAGCGATCTTCGCTATCTTTTAAGAATTTGTTCATTTTTTGTTCAAACGATTCCTTCGGACGGAAATCATTTCTGCTCGGTCTTGATTGTTGTTGAGGACGATCTTTTGCTTTTTTAATGGACAAGCCGATTTTACCGTCTTTTTCAACGTTAATCACTTTCACTTCAACTTGTTCACCGACTTTTAAATGCTCATTAATATCTTTTACATAGTTATCGGCTACCTCACTGATATGAACGAGACCAGTTGAACCGCCTGGCAACTCCACAAAAGCTCCAAAATTTGTAATGCCCGTAACTTTCCCTTGTAACTTGCTGCCAACTTCAATCGACATAAAAAAAGTGCTCCTCCTTAGACTTATAAAAAAATCTCATTTGTTCAATTATACATAAACTGAATTTTAAGTGTCAACAAGGCTAATCGCTCTTATTGCCCACATCAAAGATTTTTTCGCCTTTTTTGGACATATAATAGTCCCGTCGTGCCAGTTCGAGTACGTATTCCTTGCTTTTCAGCTTCTTAATTTCATCAGAAATATCTTCCTGCTTTGTTTGTAATTGCTTCAACTCTTTTTCGAGCGCAACCTTCTTCTCTTCTTTTTCCTTTAGTGAAGACGATTGCGACCAGAGGGCACTTGTCACCAAGACAGCAAACATGAGCACGATCACACCAAACACGGTAAGCCTTCTAAGGAGTCCGCGACGTTTGCGTTTTAAGCGCTGTGCTTGCTGTTCCATTTGTTTTTGATAATCATTTTGAATTTGTGCGATATTTCTTTTTCTCTTGTTCAAGGTTGAAGGCCTCCTCTCTTACTTTGTCCAGAATTGTTTCCATTTCGTTTTGATGGTACCAGATAATTTCTTGGCCCCTTGTAAAATTCCTGCTCCTTTTGAGAAAAACAATCTCATTGATGTTCGCCATTTTTCGGGAATCCGATGAATAATGGTCACATTGAGTAACCAGATGAGCGGATAACAAACAATCGACAGCACCTTCCACACGAGCCGAAACGTAAAACGAACTAGACGTAAGAGCGAGTGGAGCAAGAACAGAATAGCACTTATGACCAATGTGATCATCCAGCGGATCGGCTGGAAGACAATCGACATGACCAGCCTTTTCAGGAAGAGAACGGTCTGATATACACACATCATGATAAACTTGAGAATCTTAAGATACAACTGTTTCATCAATGCCTGATACATCGAGAAACCAAGAGCAACGGCTAGAAAAATATAAAGCCTGAATTCTCCCTCATTTGTCAGCAGCAGAACATAAAAGAATAAGAGACCCTGTACCATCCAAAAAAGGAGATCGTGTATAGCCAAAAGCCATTTTGCTGTTTTTTCCCGGTTCACAAACAGCTTGTACGTATCAAGCGATGCGCCCAGCCAGATGCCCATCGCCGCCATGGAAAGCATCGTATAAAACTGGACTGTCAGCGTCATTTAAACAGCTTGCTAAAAAATCCTTTAGCTTTCTCCCCGTGCTGCTCATCCACATAGATTAAATCAAAGACACGCCCTTTGATCGACACAACGCCCTTTTCGACGTCTAGGTTTTTCATTTGCAGATTTTCTCCGCGGATGGCGAGAATCCCCATGACCGTCTCAAGCAAAAATTCTTCACTATCAAAGCTTTCCACTTGTTTGACACCGGTAATATCTAAATGCTTTCTGTTTCGCATTGTGACATTGTGCTCCGCTTCTGATGACAGCTTCGTGCCTTGAGGTTGATTATAATATTGATTCATTTATACATCCCCCATATCTCATACTTGCATGTTACTGCATTGTATGTGATAAAAGGGGCATTTAGAACAAGCCCTATTCTGCTGTTTTTTCTTCTTTTAGCACAGTGTACATGCCAGCCGCTTCTTCTTTTTTCGTCGTGTCTTTTAACTCGTTGACTTGAACAGTCACTAGTTTTTGACCAAAGCGGATTTGGAGCTCATCTCCTTCTTTCACGTCAGAGCTTGCTTTCGCCTGTGTTCCGTTAATAGAAATCCTGCCTTGATCAGCTACTTCTTTTGCCAATGTTCTTCTTTTAATTAAACGAGATACTTTTAAAAATTTATCTAATCTCATGTATGTTCACCTCTTTCTATGCGTTTCGCATCGTTCCATAGGTCATCCATTTCCTCTAGCGTTAAGTCATCTAATGAACGGCCCATGTCCTTTGCTTTTTGTTCGATATGCTGAAAGCGCCGCATGAATTTTGTGTTGGCAGAAGCGAGTGCCGTTTCAGGCTCTAGGTGATAGAACCTGCCAATGTTGACGAGAACAAACAAAAGATCTCCAAATTCATCTTTCATCTGCTTCGTTGCACCTTCGTCCGTCTTCTCTGCCACTTCAACGAGAAATTCCTGCTTTTCTTCTTCGTATTTGTTCCAAATATCTTGAACATCTGTCCAATCAAAGCCCACCTTGGCGGCTTTCTTTTGGAGTTTATATGCCTTTGTTAGTGCTGGAAGTGTCGCCGGAATCGATTGTAAAATAGAAGCGGCGCGCTCTGGCTTTTCCTGCTGCTTGATTTTTTCCCAGTTGGCGACCACGTCTGCTGCCTCAGAAACATTCGTGTCACCAAACACATGAGGGTGTCGCCGAATCATTTTTTCTGTGACATGCTGGATGACGTCATCAATAGAGAAATAACCGTCATCTTCGCCAATTTGAGCGTGAAGTAACACCTGCAGCAGCACATCACCGAGCTCTTCCACTATATGATCTGGGTCATCTTCATCTATCGCTTCAAGCAGTTCATAGCATTCTTCAATTAAATATGGTTTGAGTGACTCATTGGTTTGTTTTTGATCCCATGGACAGCCGCCCGGACCTCTTAATGTACGTATAACGTCACGGAAGGTGTCAAATTGTTGATAAAGCAGCTGTTCATCTTGAATCGGAGGAACATAAACACTCGTTAAGTTATTTATCGTCACATCTCGATCAAGTTCAAATAAAGGAACGGCAGTAATCTGTTCCTGACTGCTTCCAGCTGCTGTCACTATATAAACTTCATAATCGTCAGGGAGCTTTTCCATCAGCGTGAGTTTCACATTCGAAGCTGTCATCTGATCATATACCTGACAAATCAGGACATGCTGGGTTAATTTCAGATCATCCGCTCTCATATCCCCTGCATCAACGAATTGTAATCCCTCGATGGGGTCAATCTGCAAGGAGTTGAATGTCGCATCTAGAAAGCTTTGTCCACCAGCGACAGACACCTCAATCCCGCGCTCTTTCTGCTCAGCGACGAGCAGCTGTACGGTCTTTTCTGCTACAAATGGATGACCAGGTACTGCGTACACAATGTCTTTTTCCGCTGCCTCTGCAAATAATATTTCGGTAATTTCCTGATACACCTGATCAAACTGATCGTGCTTTTCATAAATTTCATCAAAAAAGGTGAGAGATGGGACCTCCTGCATCAACTCTGCGGTAAGCGGATGATCCTGCGTTCTCATAAATACTTCTTTCGCCTGCTTCAGCTGCTTATATACACCGAGCGTCAGCTGATCCATGTCGCCTGCCCCGAGACCGACGACGGTAATCTTACCTGCCATTTTGATTCCCTCTCATCTGTTTAAAATATAAAATCTTTTCTCCTAATGGAATGAGTCTCCATTCCTCGTCCGTAAATACTTCTAGCTTAAGAATACTATATAAAAAGGCGAAACCACCAATAAAAACTGATGTCAGGCTCTCTAAAACGGAAAACGGACGTTTTTCAAAGGGGATAACGCATGAAAACAGAGTCTGATATCCTATTAAGACCACAGCCATGAAGGCGGCTGATAAAAGAATTTTTACTGGGAACAGCTCTCTCCATGAAATCCATCCTTTATGCTTCAAATAAACGGCATTGAGCAAGGCTGCTGTGAGAAAACCACATACAGTTGACCATGCGGCCCCGTGGATGCCAAATAACGGAACAAGTGCAATCGTTAGAATCCATTTCACCAGCACGCTGAGGACCACCACAACAGCTGGATACACGGTATGCCCGAGCCCTTGCAGTAAAGCCGCCTGCGTAATGGCAATCGACGTAAAGGCAATCGATATACAGAATATTTGCAAGGCATCGGTGCCTAAATCATTACGAAAAAGCATTGTATTGACTGGTGCTAAAATACAAATCAGTCCAACCGCTGATCCAATCCCTAATACCGACGTGGTCTTAACCGATGACCGAACTTTTTGCCGTATCGTTTCATGCTCTCCATTCCTCATGGCTGCCGATAAAAATGGCACAAGAGAGGTTCCGATGCTGATGGCAAACACCGTTCCTAGCTGCAAGAACGGCTGACCTCGGTCATACACACCTTTTGCCGCCTTTGCCGCCGCTTCACTGAGACCCTCGCTGCGCAGCAATGCATACAGATGAAAGGCATCAATCATTTGCATCCATAAAATGAGCAAACCGCTGACACAAATCGTCAATGTATACAGCACCAAACTCTTCAAAACATCTTTTTTTTGAAGTGTCGCCTGTTTGCCTGACATACTTGCAGCAGACTGCTTTCGATAGGTCAGCCAAAGGAAAAGAAGCAAAATGAGCGAGGCCGCACTTCCCGCAATAGAAGAGAATACCGCACCTGCCCCTGTTTCATAAAGCGAATAGCCGTGTCTCACGAAATAAAAGGATAAAACAAGCAGAACGCCTACCCTGATGAGCTGCTCAACTAATTGAGAAACAGCCGTTGGAAGCATCAGACCGTCACTCTGAAAAACGCCCCTCAGCATCACAGTGAGCGGCAGAAATAGAAACACAAAAGCACTCATCTGGATGAGCAAAATTAATTGACTGTCTGCCATAAGGCTCGCAATTGTGCCTGCTCCTATGTAAAGGCAAAGAAATAAGACTAGGCTCAGTAATGTGATATATACCAAGGATACCCTTGAAATGATCCGTCGATTCTCTTCCCCATGGTCACTCAAAAGCTTGGACACCATGACAGGAAATCCTGTTGTGCCAAGCATGATGGCAATGCCAAGGAATGGATATACCTGCTGATAAATATAAAATCCTGTGTCCCCTACGATGTTTTGAAATGGGACACGGTAAACGGCACTTAGTACCTTTGATAACAAGCCTGCGATGGTCAAAATCACCGCACCCTGGAAAAGCCAGTGCGGCTGATTCACAGCATTTTTCATGAATGACTCCTTTAAAATAGATCTACAGTTAAACGCACTCATTATATCATACGTGAATGAAAAGACGTTCCTTTCTAAGGAGTAGACGGCACATTTCTCGTTTTGTTTCATCCCATATAAAAAACCGACAAAATCAAATGATTTCATCGGCATTCTTTCGTTTTATCAAAATGATATAGAGTTATTAGACCTAATGTTCCATTTGACGGGCTAAGAAGCCAGCTGCCGTTTCTGCCGCTTTATGCTCCACTTCTCCCATTGAACGCTCTTTAGAAAATAAGACGACGGCGCCAATCGGATCTCCGTTTGCAACAATAGGTGCAATGGTATAAGAAGATACGTCATCATCAATACCATCGACAAGTTGAATTTCTTTTTTGCTTTCTTCTAACACAGAATTACGCTGATCCATTGTTCGTTCAAGTAAATCACTGATCGATTTGTTTAAGTACTCTTTTTTCGAACTGCCGGATACAGCAATATACGTATCTCGATCACAGATCAGGATGGAATGACCCAGACTGTCGAATAATGCATCAGCATATTCCTTCGCAAAGTCTCCTAGCTCACTAATCGGCGAATACTTCTTCAAAATCACTTCTCCATCGCGGTCGACGAAAATCTCAAGCGGATCTCCTTCCCGGATGCGCAATGTTCTGCGAATCTCCTTCGGAATAACCACTCTACCTAGATCATCGATGCGGCGTACAATTCCAGTTGCTTTCATTCACTGCTGCCTCTCTTTCGTTTGATGATGTGTTGGGTGAATGGAACAAAAGCGTCCACTTTATGCAACATTCACCACTTGACCCTGAGTTTAGTATCCGTCACATCAAACGTAATATACACGAGAGACAAACAAAATTTTATGAAGATGGAATGGTTTCTTTTTTCACATCTTGAAGGCCTCGAAGCATGTTAAGAACAACCTCAAGCCATTCCTCGGTCTTCTTGCCTTTCGTTTGGACAGAAATAATCAGCTTGCTGCCTTCCATTCCTAACCCGATTTCACGCCCATATTTACTGCCGAGCTCAAATAATTTTTGACCGTCGATTTCACTGCTTGCTTTCTCATCAAGGGTAAGTCTGACAATGCCTTTCTCCATCTTGATCAGCTCGACACGTTCCTGGACAGCGTACACCTTCATTGTCGCAATCGTAAACAAGTCAGCCACTTCTTGCGGATATTCACCAAATCGGTCGATCATTTCATCCTGAAGCTCTTTTCGCTCTTCAATCGAGCCAATTGCTCTGAACTGTTTATACATTTCAATCTTTTGCTTGCCATCCGAAATATAAGTGTCTGGGATGTAAGCATCAATTTGCAGATCAATTTCTGGCTCAAATTTATCTTGTGCCGTTGTATCGCCTCTTCTTTCCTCAATGGCTTCTTTCAGCATTTGAGAATAGAGGTCGAATCCAACCGAATCAATGAAACCATGCTGCTGAGCACCAAGTAAGTTCCCTGCTCCTCGAATTGTTAAATCACGCATCGCAATTTTAAACCCAGATCCGAGCTCTGTGAATTCTTTAATAGCTTGAAGTCTTTTCTCCGCAACTTCAGAAAGAACTTTATCTTTTCGATACGTGAAATAAGCATAAGCAACACGGTTCGAACGCCCGACTCGTCCTCTTAGCTGGTACAGCTGAGAAAGCCCCATTTTATCGGCATCGTGGACGATGAGTGTGTTCACATTTGGAATATCGACTCCCGTTTCAATGATGGTGGTACTGACCAATACATCTGATTCACCTTCAAGGAAATTGATCATCACTGATTCCAGCTCGTTCTCACTCATTTTCCCGTGCGCATAACTGACTTTTGCGTCTGGGACTAGCATGGAGATTTCATCTGCTTTTCGTTCAATATCCTCAACACGGTTGTAAAGGAAGTACACTTGACCGCCGCGTGCTAATTCTCGCTCAATCGCTTCTCTGACTAAAGCACCATTGTACTCGACCACATAGGTTTGAACAGGGAATCGGTTTTCAGGCGGTGTTTCAATAACCGATAAATCCCGCACGCCAAGCATGGACATATGAAGCGTACGCGGAATTGGCGTAGCCGTTAATGTCAGTACGTCGATATTGGCTTTCATCTGTTTAATTTTCTCTTTATGCGTCACACCAAAACGCTGTTCCTCATCAATGATTAACAGCCCTAAATCCTTGTAGACGATGTCTTTTGAAAGAAGACGGTGTGTGCCGATGACCATATCAATCGTTCCGTTTTTCAGCCCTTTTAACGTTTCGGTTGTTTCTTTTCTTGTACGGAAACGGCTCAGCTGCGCAATTTTGACAGGGTAGTCTTGGAATCGGTCCATGATTGTGTCAAAATGCTGCTGCGCTAAGATGGTTGTCGGAACTAGCAGGGCTACCTGCTTCCCGTCAGCAATGGCTTTGAAGGCCGCTCGAATGGCCACCTCCGTTTTTCCGTAACCCACATCTCCACAAAGCAGACGGTCCATTGGACGCTCCCGCTCCATATCCTGTTTAATTTCGTGAATCGAACGGATTTGATCATCTGTTTCCTGGTAAGGGAACGCAGATTCAAACTGGCGCTGCATCTCATGGTCAGGCGAGAAGGCATATCCTTTGCTTGCCTCACGTTCTGCGTACAGCTTAATCAGATCATCTGCGATATCCTGTACAGATGTTTCAACTTTTTTCTTCACGCGTTTCCAATCGCTGCCGCCTAGTTTGTACAGCTTTGGTTCTTTGCCTTCTGATCCTACATATTTCTGCACCTGATCAATTTGTTCAACCGGTACATAAAGCTTGTCGCTTCCTTGATAATGAATATTTAAATAATCTTTATGAATGCCGCCGATTTCAAGCGTTTCAATTCCTAAATATTTACCGATCCCGTGGTTAATGTGCACCACATAATCGCCGACTTGAAGCTCTGAATAGCTCTTGATTCGCTCTGCATTGGTCAGCTTTTGTTTACGCGCCTGCTTTTTCACACGTTTCTTGAAAAGTTCACCTTCTGTGATCACAGCAATTTTGGATAACGGCAGTTCAAAGCCTGTTTGGAGCTCACCTTGTAAAATATACACCTGTCCGCTTACAAGCTCAGCGTCCGGTTTAGCAAGAGCGGCTTCAATGTCATAATCATGCAGAACAGACGACAGCTTTTCTGTCCGTTCTTCATCAGCACCTAAGAAGACAACCGTGTATTGCTGTTTTTTATAGCGTTCAATTTCACTCGCCAGCACATTCATCTGCCCGTGGAAATTCTGCATTTGCTTACTAGATACATTGACGATATTTTGCGGATTTGTCTGCTGGACATGTCTCAGGAACAAGGAGTAGTACAGAATGGACCTCGATTGCTGATTGATCAGTTCTTGGAACGGGAAAGATAGAGATAAATCATGAAGAATATTGCCTTCTTCAAGCAGACTAATTGTCCAATCAGCTTCTTCCTGCTCAAGCTGTTCTTCCATCTCCTGAATTCTGCTGATTTCATCTAAAATAATAATCGTATCCTGCGATGTATAATCTAGCAAACTAGCAGGCTTTTCATAGAAATAGGACAGGTACTTCGTCATTTCCTGTGTCACGATGCCTTCTAGCAGCTTCTCGCGATCAGCAGAAATATTTTGATGAAGCAGCTCTTTTTGCTGATCTGAGTTGAATTTCTTTAAACTCTTCGCCAGCCCTTGATCAAGCTGTTCAATGGCTCTCACACGTTCAGGCCCTCTCACAATCAACTCTTTTGCCGGACCTATTTTGATTTCTTGAAGGGTTTCTAATGAACGCTGTGTATCTGAATGAAACGTTCGAATGGAGTCTATTTCTGTATCAAACAGTTCAATACGGATTGGATGATCTTCCGTTAACGCATAGATGTCGATAATTCCTCCGCGCACACTAAAATCTCCGGGCGCAGCAACCATTGACGTCCGGTCATAACCAATTTGTACGAGCTGTTTTGAAAACGCCTCCAAATCAATTTCTTCACCGATCTTTAAATGGACCTGACTCTCCTTCCAGAGCTCAACTGGTGGAAGCATCCTGCGGACCGCAGCAGCGGGAGTGACGATAATAGGGTTTTCTCCATTTGCAAGTCGATTCAGGACATCTAAACGCTGTGCTCTCAGCTCAGGGCTGGCCACTGCAATTTCTGAAGCGATGAGTTCATTGACAGGATAAAGAAGAACCGAGCGATCCGGCATCACACTTGCTAGATCATCTGTTACCTTCTGCGCCTGATATAAATTGTGAGTCACAATAAACATTGGCCGCTTAAGTTCGTCTGATATCGCGGCTGTAAATAAAGATCTGACGGAGCCTGATAGTCCGGCAAGCAGCTGTTCTTTTAACCCTTCCTTTAGCCCATTAAAAATGGACTGAAAATCATCACTTTGTTTGATAAATGATTGTATGTTTTTCATTTGGCTCCTCCTCCCTGTTTGTTTAAAACAGAAAAACGCTTTGGTCTAATATCTACACCAAAGCTTTTTTATTGAATAAAAGTATGATACTGATGGTAATCAGGATTTCTTTCGAGCGCCTCTTGGCAATCCTCACAAATGGTTTGTACATGTAAATCACCATTTTCCCTATAAGAAATCATATCGTTTCTTTCCTCATTTGTTAAGTGATGAAATCCAAGTGCTTCACTTTGGACAGCGGATTCATCTAGACTGCCAACCTTTACACCACAGTGGCGGCAGTAATAATGCAAAGCCATACGTGATCCTCCCATGCTGAGATTTTATGATCAGTATGTGCTTTGCTTATCATTCTTATACCTTCTTGTTAAAATCATTCATCACTTCTAAAAATGGCTTTTTTAAAGCTGCTTCACAGGCCTCAACAGACGCTTGAATGGCTGATGCAATGTCAGGCTGTTCCTCTTCTGAGAAACGTCCTAGTACGTAATCAACGACCTTCATGCCGTTTTGAGGACGTCCAATGCCGATACGGAATCGGTCAAATTCAGGTGAACCTAAATGCTGAATCAATGATTTGATTCCATTATGCCCACCCGCACTTCCTTTTGTACGTAAGCGAATCCGGCCAGTTGGCAAATCAAGATCATCATAAATCACTTTCAAATGTTCAAGGGGAATATCGTAATAGTCCATCAGCGGACGCACACATTCTCCTGATAAGTTCATATATGTAAGCGGCTTTACAAGTAGAACCTTTTGCCCCGAAACAAACCCAGTTCCAAATTGTCCATGGAATTTTGATTGATTTAAAGGAATGTCCCATTTTTTCGATAATTCATCTATTGTCATAAACCCGACATTATGTCTTGTTTTTTCATATTCTTTTCCTGGATTGCCTAATCCAACGAATGCAATCATGAAACCAATAACCTCCTTTGTCACACAGCACACGCCTAAAAAATGAGCCAATCAGATTGCCTCATGTAAAAACGTATGAATTCTTTTCATTCTAGCACAAAAGACGCAACCGCGGGAGGGTTACGTCTCTAAAATGACCAGTTATTCTCCATCGTCATCCTTTTCTTTAATGGCCTCAGGCTCTTGCGGCTCCTCTTCGCTATCTGGCTCAGGAACCTCTGATTGCTGAGGCGGCAGAATGGATGCCACGACTTCTTCTGGATCGTTATTGATTTGATAAGATGACTGAACAGGCAGATCAGCAACTGTTAAGACATCATTGACTTCTAAGTTTGTAATATCAGCTTCAATATTCTGCGGTATGTCTTTTGGTTTCGCTGTAACAGATAGTTCAAATAGTGGCTGCTGAAGCACACCGCCATCTTTTACCCCTTTAGACTCGCCAATCAGCTGTATTGGTACATCTGCCTCAATTTCACGCTGTAAGTCAACGACTTGGAAATCAGCATGGACAAGCTCGTTTTTCAACGGATCTGTTTGTAATTCTGTCACCATTACAGATTTCGTTTCACCACCCACGTCTAAGGTGATAATTGTATTCTTCCCTTCATCACGTAAGGTTTTTAATAAATCGATGCTGTCTAATGAAACAGCCAGGCTGTCTGTATTTTTTCCGTATATGACACCAGGAACGTGTCCTGAATGACGGATTTTTTGCAGTGTGGAACGTTTGAAATCAGTTCTTTTATTTGCTTTTAAAGTTGCCATATTCAGCACCATCCTATTTCTTTTTTGTCACTACTCTCATAATTACCCATAACCGAATCATTTTAAACATGTTTCACTGTGATTGATGAAAGCAAAAAGACCCTAAGCTGATGCCTAGGGCCTTTTTTAATCAGAAAATTAGCTGAAAAGGTAGCTCACAGATTCTTCTTCATGTACACGGATGATGGCTTCTGCAAGCAAAGGCCCAACTGAAAGCGGAATGAATTTTCCAACTTTCTTGTCATCAGTTAATTGAATACTGTTTGTCACAACTAATTCTTTAATTTTAGAGTTTGTGATACGTTCTACTGCTGGTCCAGACAATACTGGGTGCGTACAGCAAGCATAGACTTCAGCCGCTCCATTTTCCACAAGTGCATTTGCAGCAAGTGTAATAGTACCAGCTGTATCAATGATATCATCGATTAGAATGGCCGTTTTGCCTTCAATGTTACCAATAATGTTCATGACTTCAGCAACGTTTGGCTTTGGACGGCGTTTGTCGATAATTGCGATTGGCGCTTTCAGGCGGTCTGCCATTTTACGCGCACGTGTCACACCACCGTGGTCAGGAGACACAACAACGATATCATTCAAGTTCTTCTGTTCGAAATAGTTTGTTAAGATTGGCACAGCCATTAAGTTATCGATTGGAATATCAAAGAAACCTTGGATTTGCGGCGCATGAAGATCAAGTGCAATCACACGTGTAGCACCTGCTGTTTCAAGCAAGTTCGCAAAAAGCTTCGCAGTAATTGGCTCACGAGGTTTTGCCTTACGATCTTGACGTGCGTATCCGTAATAAGGGATCACAATATTGACAGTTTTCGCAGAAGCGCGTTTTAGCGCATCCACCATAATGAGCAGTTCCATAATATGCTCATTGACTGGCGCACTTGTTGATTGAATGACATAGCAATCACAGCCGCGGATACTTTCTTCAATATTAATTTGGACTTCACCGTCACTAAAGCGTTTAACAGAGCTCTTTCCTACATCAACTCCGATACGATCGGCAATTTCTTTGGCAAGTTCAGGGTTTGAATTCAAAGAGAATATCTTTAAATTCGCATCAGCATAACGATTAGACATGGTAAACCTCCGGGTATTTGGATTATTTTTTATGAATATTTTTCACATAATCTTCTTTATTGACTTGTCTTGCTCTAGCAATAGACAATGCATCCTGCGGTACATCTTCTGTAACCGTTGAACCGGCTGCAACATATGCCCCTTTTCCGACAGTGACTGGTGCAACGAGATTTGAATTACAGCCAATAAAGGCGCCGTCTTCAATCTTCGTTAAGAATTTGTTTTTCCCATCATAGTTGACTGTAATGGAACCACAGCCAAGGTTTACATCAGTTCCGACCTCTGCATCTCCAATGTAGCTTAGATGAGATGCTTTGCTTCGGTCACCGAAAACCGTTTTCTTGATTTCGACAAAATTCCCGATTTTCACTTCATCGCCAATTTTCGACAACGGGCGAATATGAGCGAACGGTCCAATTGTCACATCGACTCCAACCTCACTATCGCAGACGACAGATTGCTTAATGGCTGTTCGATCTCCGATGATGCTGTCAACAATCTCAGTGTTTGGCCCAATAGTGGCATCTGCACCGATTTTTACATTCCCTTTGATGACCGTCCCAGGATAAATGATTGTATCTTCGCCGATGACAGCATCTGGCGAAATATACGTGTTCTCAGGATCAATCAAGGTCACACCATTCTTCATATGCTGATGATTAATACGTCGCTTCATGAATTGCTCTGCTTGTGATAGAGCGATACGATCATTGACTCCAAGTGTTTCTTCAAAATGCGGCGTTTGATAAGCTGCAACTGTTTGCCCTTCATTTTTTAAAATTTCAATGACGTCTGGCAAGTAGTATTCACCCTGTGCATTTTCATTCGACACTTGCTCAATCACACGGAAGAGATCTTCATTTGAAAAGCAATAAGTCCCTGTATTAATTTCATTCACTTGACGCTCTGCATCGTTCGCATCTTTATGCTCGACAATTTTCACGACAGCACCTGTTTCGTCACGAATAATACGGCCATAGCCTGTCGGATCATCCGCATGTGCTGTTAAAATAGTGACTTTCGCTTGATGTTTTTGATGCTCGCTTAACATGGCTTCCATTGTTTCCGCTGTCAATAAGGGCGTATCACCACAAATGACAATGGTTGTTCCCTTTTCCTGCGCAAGGAACGACTTTGCTTGTTTGACGGCATGGGCTGTTCCCAGCTGTTCTTCTTGAAGTGCATACTCACTTCTGTCTCCAAGCTGCTCTTTCACGTCCTCTGCTCCATGACCGACAATCGTCACTAGCTTGGCTAAAGAAAGCTTTAACGCTTCATCTGCCACATGCTCGACCATTGGCTTTCCGCAAACTGGATGAAGTACTTTATATAGCTTCGACTTCATTCTCGTTCCTTTTCCCGCTGCTAAAATCACTGCGAACCGCTTATCCATTGATTGGCCTCCAATATCCCTATTATCCATAGAAAAATATATCCTAAATAAGGACTGATTTCAAGGATACATCAGGAAGTACAATAATTTTCTAACAGATGAAACACATAAGAAACAAGAGAAAGAACGCAAAAAAGACAGCATTTAAAAGAAAACATTCATTTTCTCTTAAAGCTGTCTTTTTAGGTTCACGTATGATTAAGAAGCTCCAGCTTCTTCATATTCAATTGTTTCTTCCTCTTCGCCTAAGCGATGATATTCATTTAAAACAGCATCTTGGATTTTACCCCGAGTGCTTGAATTAATTGGATGTGCAATATCGCGAAACTCTCCATCAGGCGTGCGTTTGCTAGGCATTGCAACAAACAACCCATTGTTTCCATCAATCACACGAATATCATGAACAACAAATTCGTGGTCCAGCGTGATGGATGCAATCGCCCTCATGCGACCATCGGTATTCACGCGGCGTAATCTTACGTCAGTAACTTCCACAGTAGTTCACCACCTTTTCCCAATATAAAAGCATTACTTAGGTATTCAACGATCGTGGTAATTCTCCTGCTCTTTTTTTAAACTTTTTTTGAAATATCGGGATATTTATACATTATTTGTCATATTCGTGACGACGCTTACATTTTTAGCATAAAAAAAGACATCATGATGATGTCTTTTCCTGCATATGATGAAACCAAACGGCTTTCATTGAGAGTGCCTGTTTATTTTACTAATGCAACTACTTCTATTTCTACAAGCGCATCCTTTGGAAGTCTTGCCACTTCCACACATGAACGAGCTGGCTTATGTGTATGGAAATACTCACCGTACACTTCATTCACTTCAGCGAATTGTTCCATATCTTTAATGAAAACAGTTGCTTTCACGACTGTTTCAAAGGAAGCACCTGCTGCTTCAAGTACAGCCTCAAGATTACGGAACACTTGATGAGTTTGTTCTTTAATATCTCCATTGACAAAATCTCCAGCTGGAGTTAATGGAATCTGTCCTGAGCTGTAAAACATGTTATTGACAATAATTCCTTGAGAGTAAGGTCCAATGGCTGCTGGTGCATGTTTGGTTTGAACAACTTTTGTCATATCAATCTCTCCCATTCAAATACATGTTTAATCAAAGCTTACGCTTTCGAATGAAAAAACTCGTGGAAATTGCCTTCATTGATCTCAATGATTTTTTGCTTCATATCAATGGTTGAAAGCTTTAACAACGAGACATATTCATCGACAAGACGTTCATCTACGCCTTCATCTTCTAAAAGAACACCGATCCCTGCAACATTTGCATTAAATTCCTCAAGCAAATTCATCATGCCGTTAATGGTTCCGCCCGCTTTCATAAAGTCATCAATGATCAACACATTGGAGCCTTTATCTAAGCTGCGCTTTGCAAGGGACATGGTTTGAATTCGGTTAGAAGAACCTGACGCATAATTAATACTGACAGTTGATCCTTCGGTTACCTTATTATCTTTTCTAACGATTACAACAGGGACATTTAAATAACCCGCAACAGAATAGGCAATCGGAATACCCTTTGTCGCAACTGTCATGACGACATCAATCGCACGATCCGCAAAGATGGTCGCAAACAGCTTACCGATTTTCGCAAGAATCGATGGATTGCCTAAAACATCGGTTAAATATAAATAACCGCCAGGAAGTACACGTTCAGGAGTTGATAATGCCTCTCCGATATCGTTTACTACGTCATCTGCTTCTTTTAGGTGTATTTTTGGAATATATTTCACTCCGCCAGCAGCGCCAGGTACAGTAAGCAATGTGCCTATTCCCTGCTGTTCGAAGGTCTGTTTGATAATCGTTAAGTCTTCACTAATGGAGGACTTTGCAGATTGATAACGTTCTGCAAAAAAAGTTAAAGGTACTAGTACGTGCGGGTGGGCTAACAAATAATTTGTTAAGTCCACCAATCTGCCGCTTCGACGAAACTTCATGAACTTACCCCCAGAACCCGAATAATTTATGAATAATATAACTTAATATACGGATTTAATCAAGGGCATTTTGTTCGCCGATCATGCGGACAGCGTATACTTGATCACAAAATCCTCTCAGTCCGTTATATATTCTTTGTACCTTCGATTCATATTGAATCAAGCCAAACACAGTTGGGCCGCTTCCACTCATTAATACAGCATCAGCACCGAAACGCTTCATCTGTCTTTTGATCATATCTACTTCCGGATACATCTTTAATGTCACAGACTCCAGAACGTTACCGAGTGAGCCGCACATCTCTTTATAATCTTTCGCTTCAATGGCTTCAATCATACGCTGTACATTTGGGTGTTCTACTTTGCTTGCGTCATATTGTCTATAAACTTCAGCTGTAGATACCCCAATCACCGGCTTCGCTAAAATCACCCAGCAATGCGGTGGTGTCGCGATATGCTTTAGTTTCTCTCCACGTCCTGTCGCTAGTGCTGTGCCTCCGTGTACACAAAAAGACACATCTGAGCCGATCTCCGCTCCAAGCTCAGCCAGTTCATCTAACGTGAGATTTAACTTCCACAAACGGTTTAAACCGCGAAGCGCTGCTGCAGCATCACTGCTGCCTCCAGCTAAACCTGCTGCAACAGGAATTGCTTTTGTGATGACAATCGATACCCCTTTTTGAATACCGAACCTTGTTTTGAGTAATTTAGCCGCCTGATAAGCCAGGTTACGCTGATCATCTGGCACAAATCGATTATGAGATGATACACGGATTTCATCTTTGTCCAGCTCCGTCAGCTCAAGTCGATCTGCAAGGTCTATTGTTGTCATCACCATCTCCACTTCGTGATATCCATCCGGTCTTTTTCCATGAACATCAAGTGAGAGATTAATTTTTGCCGGTGCTTTTTCTAAAATACGCAAACATTTCACCTACTTCTCCATCTAAACATAAGTATCAATATTGTATCACATTTGATGGATCTGATGAATATTGGCTTTCACGCCCAGCACACTGACTTTTTCAACAAAAAAAGCCAGAGACACCCGAGGTATCCCTGACCATTTTTCTATCGTTGATTCTCATCCTGAGCCATGTGCTGCTGAGCTAATTCGATGGCACGTTTGACCATATTACCTGCGTCACGTGCACGAATTTCTCCCCAGCCTCCATTTTTGACGGTATCATAAAATCCAAGATCCTTCGCCAGCTCGTATTTGAACTCATCTGACATAATGCCTCGGCGTCTACCCAAACGAAACAGCCCCTTTAGTCGAGAATTCGAATCAGTGCCACTGCTTTTGTGGCTTTCTTATTTTGTATCGAATCCTTTCTTTTACCCCTTTCAAAAAATGGACAGACTCCCATTCAGAAAAAAAGGCAAAACAAAAAGCAGTAAACAAAAAGTTCACTGCCCATTAATAGGCGACTGAGCTAGCGGCATCATCGAACGTTAATTCGACCGTCTCAGTCAGTATATCTGCATAACTGTAAGAAACTCTTTCAAACGAATTCTCATCTTGATCTAATTGAATCACAAATACAGAAGGGTACGTTTCAGCTAAAATGCCCGAACGCTCAATTGTTTTACGGCGGCCTCCGTTAGCCTTTAACGTCAAACGTTTACCTAAGTTACCATCAAGCGATCTTTTGATGTCGGACAAAGTCTTCGCCATTGCATCCACCTCACTGAGATAATTATACAACAACGGCCCATTTTTGTCAAATAAAAATTAAATTATATCAACCAACACGAGCCATTGTCAACAAAATAATTTTGACAAACTTCTACCTTTTCTCCTCCCTATTTTTCTCAAATTCCGGTGAATTATGTATCCTATTGAAATTTCTTTTTGACCATAAAAAAAACCAGACTGAAATCAGTCGGGTTATGTCGATTCATGATCTTTTTTATATGGCATACCTACCCTTAGAACACCCTTCGTCTCGATGCCTCCAAGGCCTTTTTCTCTTGTTAATGTATTACGAAGCACATCCCACACATTGATTCGATCTACAAATGGAGTGAAGCTGATCTTCGCAACGATATACACGGGATCGAGCGCATGAATGTTCACACGTGAAGGTGAGCTTGCAAAATTGGCACCTGCTTGGATCAATGATTCGAAATGAGATTGACAGGCACCTGCAAAGATCACAAGTTGATCTAAATGAGGAATTTTCTTTCTTGCTTTTTGAACCGTTTCAACGAAATGACGAGAATGGCGATAGGCACCAATATCATTTACGCCGCCCTTTTGCTTGGAATACGCATCATGCCCTGTAATGACCAATATATCAGGCCGATATTGATCAAGTAACGAATCGATCACGCTTGGCATTTTCTTCTCATGACAATGCACTCCATACACAGGTACACCAATTCGTTCATATACATCTAAGCATTTCTTTAAGTATGAAGCATCTCCATCTAAATGAAGGACCTTTCCAGGCATGTGAAAATACTGTTCCTGATGCTGATATTGTCCAGAAGTATAATACTCTTGTTTTTCACGCAGCAGCTGATAATCCTGTCTTAGTAAGTCGAGCGATTCGTTAATTTTCCGTTCGTCGTCCTTTTCCCTTGTCAGCTGCTCCTCTTTTTGAATCAAGACGAGATCCGACATCTTAGCATCAGCAATCAGCCTCACTTCATTCCCATGCAATATGGCAGTGGCTTCGTGCTGATCTGTCTCATCAATTCGAATGATTCGAAACATAATATCCATTTGATAGGATGCCCTCGTCACCATATCTCCTATTTGAAATTGCATGCTTTTCACTCCACAATCAGGCTCATATCCTGTTGGTATCGTCTTGCACTAAACATGTTCTTCTTTCATATGTGCTGTTCTTTCTAGCCTATGCCCGAACAGTTGAAGTGGTGAGAAGCAAAAGAAAAAAGCCCTTACGAAAGGGCTTTTTGCAAAACATTCGACAAACGGGCAAATTCCTCAATGGATAATGATTCTCCGCGGCGCTTTCCATCAATATCTGCTGTTTGAAGTGCTTCTTCGATGATGGCTTTATGTTTTTTTCCATCAGGTAGATTGTTCATCAAATTATTCATCAATGTTTTCCGGCGCTGGCCAAAGCTCGCTCGAATCAATTGAAAGAAAAACGCATCATTTTCTACTGAAACAGCAGGCGTTTCACGAACAGTCAGCTTAATCACAGCCGAATCGACATTTGGCTGAGGAACAAAAACCGTTTTAGGCACAACCATCACCGTTTTTGCTTCCGTGTAAAATTGAACTGCGATAGACAGTGAATTGTATTCCTTAGATGAAGGTACAGCTGCCATACGATCTGCTACTTCTTTTTGCAGCATGACCACAATCCCTTTTAATGGAAGGTTTTCTTCAAGCAATTTCATAATAATCGGTGTTGTCACGTAATACGGAAGGTTGGCTACAACCATCACTTCTTTACAGTCAGCAAAATTTTCTTCGATGACCTTTCTCACATCCGCCTTTAATACATCTTGATGAATGATCGTGACATTATCATATGGAGAAAGCGTATCGTTTAAAATAGGCAATAAACGCTGATCGATTTCAAAAGCGGTGACTTTCTTTGCACGTTTAGCGAGCTGCTCTGTCAATGCGCCGATACCAGGCCCAATTTCAATGACGCCGGTCTCATCTGTAACCTCTGCATGATCGACAATGCGATCTAAAATATTTGTATCAATTAAGAAGTTCTGTCCTAAGCTCTTTTTAAAAGAGAAACCGTACTTCTTCATTATTTCCTTCGTTCTGACGGGTGTCGCAATATCTTTATTCATCGGCTTCCTCCTGCATGACGGTCTTTAAGGCCGCAATAAAATCATGTTTGGTTATTTGGAACATGTGAAGGCGCTTTTGCAGCTGCTTCGCATTGGTATATCCTATATTTAAAAGCACTCCTAGTCGTTCGCGGCGGCGTTTCGATGCTTCGCCTCCGATAAGGCCTGCGTCAAATAAGTCGTCTAATGTAATGTCACTTTCGGTTTCTTCCATTTCTTCATGGACATGGGCGAGACATTCCCGAATACTGTCCAAGGAAGCATGCTCGACACCAATTCCTTTATCCCGCTTCGCCTTCGCAAGATGTTTTGGCAAAAAAGCGTGCTTACAGCCAGGAACCGCCTCTGCGATGGTTTTACGGATCTTCTCACCAGGAAAATCGGGATCTGTTAAAATAATGACGCCTCTCGTCTCCTGAGCAAGACGCACTTGTTGAATGACTGTATCGCCAATGGCAGATCCGTTTGTTTCAATCGTATCTGCATCCACCGCCATCTTCACTCTGGCAGTGTCATCACGACCCTCCACCACAATGATTTCTTTGATTTTCATGTATTCCTCCGCTTGCAAAAACAATCTACATTTTTTGGTTAAAAAAACGAAACCTTTCATGCTGCTTTTGCGTCTAATTAATTAGAAAACAGTGCTTCTATTATAACCAAAAAAACAGAGGGTGCGCAAAGCCCTCTGTTCATATAAATGATTTGATGTGTTTATTTGAGTACTCTAATCTTCACTCGTTTATTTCCCCATTGATAAGCTGCCGACTTACTTGGGACGAACACATCAATTTTATTCCCTTTTATAGCAGATCCAGTGTCTGATGCAACGGCATAACCATAGCCTTCCACATACACTTTTGAGCCCAGCGGAATGACACTCGGATCAACTGCTATGACCTTTGCACCTGGATTTGCTTTTAAATTAAAGCCAGTAGACGTTCTGCCCGTACATCCAGCACAGTTCGCTGTATAGGCTGTTGACGCTACATAAAATTCTTTTCCTGACGATTCATTGCTTCGCGAAACCGCAGGGGACGCTGTAGGCTCCTTTTTGGTCACTTGTGTACCAATGGCCACTAAACGGTCCTTACTATCTTTTTCGGTCACTTCTTTAATCAATTCTTTAGACACCACTTTGCCGTTTTCTTTCACAATGGCATAGTGCTTCTTCAATTTACCTTCTTCACCTTTTTTAAGTACCTTCTCTTTCCCTTTTTCAAGAGAATGATCCTTTTTATGTTTGGTATCAAAAGCAATTTTCTCTTCCACTACATCGGTGACCTTTTGCACCCGAGTGATCTTTATATCTGCGCTCTTTTTAGAAAGGCTACTATGTAACGCAGGCTTGATCTTATCGTGCTTCTTGAGCTTCAGCTCTTGTTGCTTTAAAAAGTCAGCGACCGTAGTCGAAGTGGTCCACACTTTTTTATCTTTTCCTCCATCATTTAAGCTGACCTGGAAGGCCTGCTGAACCACAAGATTCATATCTTTTTTTAACTTGTCATTCTTTCCTGGAGTTACTTGATCGTGCTTCCCAATATCTATCTTCTCATTCTTCAATAATGCTCCAACCGTCTGATCTGTTGTCCATATCGTTTTCTCTTTCCCATCTAGGGTCAGATGAACCGGTATAGCCGCATCATACACAATGTTCATGTTGTCTTGAATCTTTGTATTTAGACTTGGAGAGATATGATCCTCCGCCTTGGTCCTTATTCCAAGGTCTGAAAGCAGCTGAGCTACTGTCTCTTCATGTGTACGAATTGTCTTCTCTTTACCATTGATTGAAATGGTAATAGACTGCTTAGTGAGCTCATGCGCACCGTAAGCCGTTCCAGTTCCAGCTAAAAGCAAGCAAACAACTAGTAATAAAACCTTGCCTTTTCCTAGCTTAACAGAAAACAGATTTTTCATTTTTTGTACGATGAAAAACGCCTCCTTCTCCTCGGAGAGATTATATAGAGTATCTCAAAACCTGTCAACCCTTCCACCCACTGTACAAAAATGCTCGATTGTAAACCTATTATGGGAGATTTATGGAAGGAAGGGAAGAAAGACTTATCGACAACTTATCCTATGAAGAGGCGCAAACGTGTAGAACTTTTTCGTTATGTTTCACAATTGGACAAGCTTAAACAAGGATTGACATCATATACTGTCAGTTTATACGGAAAACTTTTTTTGCATTTTTTGTTGTCAATTCAGCAAGCTCTTCAAAGCTGATTTCTCTCAGCTCCGCAATCTGTTCTGCGATATATTTCACATAACTTGGCTCGTTGCGTTTCCCTCTAAATGGCACTGGCGTTAAGTAAGGGCAGTCTGTTTCAATCAAGAGCCGGTCACTTGGTATCTCCTTTACAACTTCCTTTGGTTTTTTGGCATTTTTAAATGTCACGGGTCCACCGAATGAAATATAAAAGTTCATCTCCATACACGCTTTTGCAGTTTCCAGACTGCCAGTAAAGCAGTGCATAATACCTCCAACCTCAGCTGCTCCCTCTTCCTTTAAAATCGTCACGACATCTTCCGTTGCGTCACGGTTATGAATAACGATTGGAAGATTCACTTCTTTCGCAAGAGCAATTTGGCGTCTAAAGACTTCCTTTTGCACATCTTTTGGCGACTTGTCCCAATAGTAATCCAGACCCATTTCTCCAATCGCAACCACTTTTTCGTGTTGAGATAAATCTTTGATCCAAGCCAAATCCTCATCTGTCATATCAATAGCATCGACTGGATGCCAGCCGATAGCTGCATATATGAAATCATACTCTTCAATTAACTCCATCGCTCTCGTAATTGTTGGGCGGTCAAACCCTACCACCACAATTTTCTCAACTTTTTCGCTTTTCGCTCTTTCGATCACCTGCTCTAAGTCTTCATTGTATTGTTCTGCATTCAAGTGGGCATGTGTATCAAATAACATGGTTGATTGCTCCTTTCGACAATTCTCCTAAAAACAAAAGGTGTTCGACGAAATGTTACACGTGGAACACCTTTGTTGATTTATAAAATTTTTGTTCCATTTGCTAGAGATTGATCTACTTCAAGAACCTGCAATTTCCCGCCAGTTTCTCCAGTTAAAATCATTCCCTGGGAAATTTCCCCTCGGAGTTTAACTGGGGTAAGATTCGCTACGCAAACGAGCTTCTTCCCTACTAATTCCTCTGGTTGATAATGCTTGGCAATCCCAGAGACTATTTGTCTTTTTTCAAATCCAAAATCAAGCTGAAGCTTTAAGAGACGATCCGCTTTTTTAACTGGAGCTGCTTCCAATACTTGTGCAACTCGAAGATCGACTTTTGAGAAATCATCAAATGCAATTTCTGCTCCCAGCTCAGGTAATTCCGTTTCTTTGATTTCCGCTTTTTCTTCTTCTACCTTAGGTGCACTTCCCTGCATTTTTTCTTTAATGTAGGCTACTTCTTCTTCAACCTCTAAACGCGGGAACAAAGGCTCTCCTTTTTGTACCGTCGCTTGTTGAATCGCACCAAATGATAGGATACTATCCCAGCTTTGGAGCTTCTCTTCTTCAATTCCAAGCTGGAAGAAGATTTTCTCGGGTGTTTTCGTTAGGAATGGCGTTAAGAGTACTGCTGTGATTCGAAGTGATTCTGCTAAATGATACATAACAGAATGCAGTTCTTTTCGTTTTGTTTCATCCTTTGCCAGCACCCATGGAGCTGTTTGATCAATATATTTATTGGTTCTGCTGATTAATGTCCAAACATTTGAAAGAGCCACAGAGAATTCAAGGTTTTCCATCGCCTCTTCATAGGCTTTGACTGTTTGCTCAGCGACTGCTTTCAGCTCTTCATCAAACTCATTAACAGGACCCTTATAGCTGCTTAAAGTGCCGTCAAAATATTTTTGCACCATCGCAACTGTACGATTAAGCAAGTTACCTAAATCATTGGCAAGGTCATAGTTTACACGTTCCACGAATCCTTCTGGTGTAAACACACCATCCGCACCAAATGGTACTTCGCGAAGCAGATAATAACGAAGGGCATCGAGACCATAGCGATCAATTAATGTGACCGGATCTACCACATTCCCTTTTGATTTAGACATTTTGCCATCTTTCATGAGCAGCCAGCCGTGTGCGAAAATTTGTTTCGGCAGAGGCAGATCTAATGCCATAAGCATAATCGGCCAATAAATCGTATGGAAACGTACAATTTCTTTCCCTACGAGATGTACGTTGGCAGGCCAATATTTTTTGTATTTTTCATCTTGATCTGTTCCATAGCCAATCGCAGTTAAATAGTTGAATAACGCATCAATCCATACATAAATGACGTGCTTTGGATTGTTAGGAACTTTAATTCCCCAATCAAAGGTTGTTCTTGATACTGCTAAATCCTCTAAACCTGGTTTAATGAAGTTATTAATCATTTCATTCTTTCTTGATTCAGGCTGAATAAACGATGGATTCTTTTCGTAATAGTCGAGCAAACGATCTGCATACTTACTCATGCGGAAGAAATATGATTCCTCTTTAATTAATTCAACAGGGTGGCCGCTGTCAGGGCTTTTCCCGCCAATGACTTCCCCTTTCTCATTACGCTCAACATCAACAAGCTGTGTTTCCGTATAGAATGTCTCATCAGGAATACTGTACCAGCCCTCGTATTGATCTAAATAAATATCGCCTTGATCAAGCAGTTTTTGGAAGACTTGCTCAATGATTTTCGTATGTCTTTTTTCCGTTGTACGGATGAAATCATCATTAGAAATGTCGAGTTTCTTCCATAATGATTGAATGTCTTCAACGACTGGATCTAAATACTCGATCGGTGTGATATTTTGTTCTTCAGCTTTTTGCTGAATTTTTTGTCCGTGCTCATCTGTACCTGTTAGATACATCACATCATAGCCTTGAAGACGTTTATAACGGGCCATAGCATCTCCTGCTACTGTCGTATAAGCATGTCCAATATGTAATTTTCCGCTCGGATAGTAAATAGGTGTTGTCAGATAAAACGTTTTTTTCTTTTCTGGCATGTCGGAACCTCCTGCGTGTGTGTAAATGTCAAAAACTCCCGCCCAATGGACGAGAGCGGTTATCATCATTACATGAAAATGTGTCAGATCAATTCATTCAATTTTGCACTTGTGCTTTCTCTATGATACCATCTTAGCCTTTAAGATCAAGCATATATACATAGAACAAGATGAAATGAACGAAAAAGATGAGTTTTTCAAAAAAAACGACAAACCCGTCGACATTTTGTCGAATATTGTCGTATTAAATCTATTTCCAGATTTACAATTGGCTAAATTAGGGCAAAAGTCTTGTTAATCTGAACTCGTCATTTCTTACATTTTCATAGAAAAAGCCTACAAAATCCTTATACATCAGTAGTTTCAAGGTCTTTTGACTTTAAGAGTCATATTTTACAAACAATAGTAAACAAAATGATTGACGATTTATGGAAACCTTGTTATGCTAGGAATGTAAGGAATTTGTCGAATAATGACGAAGATAATATTATTTTAAGAATAAGTTCTTTTTGGGAGGAGAATGAAGATGAAATCTACAGGTATTGTACGTAAAGTTGACGAATTAGGACGCGTGGTGATTCCAATCGAACTTCGCCGTACGCTAGGAATCGCTGAAAAAGACGCTTTGGAAATTTATGTTGATGATGAAAAAATTATCCTAAAAAAATATAAACCAAACATGACTTGCCAAGTAACAGGTGAAGTATCAGACGATAACCTTAAACTTGCTAATGGTAAATTAGTTCTTAGCCGTGAAGGTGCAGAGCAAATCATTAACGAAATCCAAAACCAACTTCAATCACAAAAATAAGGTTCATATAAAAAGGTTCTTGCACCGTTTGCAAGAACCTTTCTTTATTGTTCAATATGATAGGCATCGTATATCGTGCGCTTTGGCACACCACGTTCGACAGCTGTACGTTTAATAGCTTCTTTCGACGTTAACCCTTCCTCTATGTAATGGATCACATGTTCTTTTTCAGATAAGGACGTCCACCATGCTTCTTCATTCATCTCTTCTTCCGCTTGATCATTTCCTTGTACCACAAGACAGAACTCACCTCGGATTTGATTCTCCGCAGCCCATGTCAGCACAGACTCTAAATCTCCACGAATAAACTCTTCGAATTTTTTCGTCAGTTCTCTCGTAATTGCGATGTTCCGGTTCCCCCACACTTCCTTCATCAAAGTCAGTGTTTCTTTTAATCGATGGGGCGCTTCATAGAAAATGACCGTTTCTTGGCGTTTCTTCAAGGCTTCAAGCTGCTTTTTCTTTTCTTTTTTTTGACGGTCGAGAAAACCATAAAAGAAAAATGGCTGAGGCGCGATTCCTGATGCAATGAGTGCTGTTAGTGCAGCATTTGCGCCAGGTAACGGAATGACATAGCCTCCGATGCTAGTAAAATCTCGAACCACTTCAGCCCCCGGATCTGAAATCGTCGGTAAACCGGCATCACTCACGAGTGCGATATTTTTCCCTTCTTTTAGCCATTCGATTAACTTGTGGCCGCTGCTGTCTTTGTTATGCTCATGATAACTCGTTAATGGTGTATCAATCTCGTATACATGACAAAGCTTTTTCGTTTGCCTTGTATCTTCTGCGGCAATATAGTCTACATCTTTTAACGTTTGTATCGCGCGGAACGTCATATCTTCTAGATTTCCAATCGGGGTTGGAACGAGATAAAGAATGCCCATATCAGATTGACCATCAAAGCTTTTCTGTGTCTTTTTCATGTGCCGCCTCCTTTTCCATTCGCATTTCTTCTATATAAATGTCTTTCTTTTTCCTCGTCCACGTTTTGAAACGATATTCTTGCTGCATGGCTTCTCTTTTGGTTGCAAAACATTCATGATAAAAAAGCTCAACCGGCCGTCTCGCTCTTGTATACTTTGCTCCCTTTCCACTATTGTGGGTCATTAATCTTTTTTGTAAATCATTTGTATAACCCGCATACAGGCTGCCATCTGCACATTTTAATACATAGAAATAATGATTATGCTTCTCCATACAGTATCGTCCTGATTTCATCTGTATACTCCTGGTCTCCCCCATAAACAAAAAGAGGCGGGAGAATTTTCAGATCTGGTTTTCCATCTTTTATGCCCTCTACCAAGATGGTATTGGCTTCTTTCCCTTGTTTGGGATAAACAAATTGAATTCGTTTTGGCTCAATTCGGTATTTCTTCATTAATTCTACAATCTCAAGCAGCCGTCCTGGTCGATGAACCATCGCCAGTTTCCCCCCTTGCTTTAGCAGCGTGGAAGAAACACGAATGACATCTTCTAATGTACAATGAATTTCATGCCGTGCAATCGCTAAATATTCATTTTCATTGATTTCATCCTTAGAAGGTGTTTTAAAATATGGCGGGTTACATGTAATCACATCAACTTTATGGTTGCCGTAGCGTTCCGGCATATCATTCAAGTCACCACGAATCAATTCGATCTGGTGCTCAAGTTGATTATACTCCACACTTCTTTTGGCCATATCAAACAGCCGTTCTTGAATTTCAACACCCGTAATCGAGGCCTTAGAACGAGTTGAAAGCAGCAATGGCACGATGCCATTTCCGGTACAAAGATCAATGATCTCCCCTTTCTGGATCGGAACATACGCAAATTTAGCTAATAACACTGCATCCAATGAAAAGGCAAACACAGTTTTACTTTGTATAATCTTCATATCTTCGGCGAGCAAGTAATCTAAACGTTCATCTTCTCTTAACGAAACCATGATGTATCCTTTCTTTTCCTGTGAAAAAGGCTCCCGATTCAGCGGAAGCCTTTTCTCATTTTTTATTTAAAAATGACAGACAGAACAAACAGTCTCCCTCTTTACGAATGCTCCCATAATGTACATTACAAATATGGAAGCCCTCCTGATATAACCGGGCCAGGTTATCATGACCTTCTCCTATATCAGAATGACTTGGCTTCTGAGCAGAATCATTCTCTGCCTCAGACGATTTGTCTCGATCGGACTGATCCAGACGTTCACGCAAGTGCTGATTCTCCATCTGCAGCTGGTGATTTTCTTCAATCACTTCACCGATATGATTTTTCAAATCACCTAACTGGCGATAAAGAGAACCAATTTGTTCTTCTAAATTAATCACCGTATCAAATAGTTCCTTTTTATCCAAGGTGGCACACCTCGTTACTCAGTTGTTTGTGCAGATACAACGCCTTCTTGTAATAATTCTTCCCATGTATATTCTATCACTTTTTCTTGCCCGGTTAATTCAACTTGCAAAATTCGTTCTAAAATATTGAGCCCTACTACCTTTGCAGAGCCATTTGACGTCTGAATCGTTTCGCCGATATCCGGTAATTGTTCTTTCGCTGTTTCATACTCATCATTCTCATATTTCAAGCAGCACATCAAACGGCCGCAAAGTCCTGAAATTTTTGTAGGATTTAACGACAGGTTTTGATCCTTTGCCATCTTAATAGACACTGGTTCAAAGTCTCCTAAGAATGTCGAACAGCAAAGCATTCGCCCGCAAGGACCAATTCCGCCAAGCATTTTTGCCTCGTCTCTTACACCAATCTGGCGAAGTTCAATTCTCGTCTTGAAGATTGATGCAAGGTCCTTCACTAGCTCACGGAAATCGACTCTGCCATCCGCTGTGAAGTAGAAGATGACCTTGTTTCGGTCAAATGTAAATTCAACATCAACCAGTTTCATTTCTAGCCCATGTTCACTTACCTTCTGAAGACATGTATCAAAGGCTGTCATCGCTGCTTCTTTGTTTTCTTCAACGATGAGCCGGTCTCTTTCGTCTGCTACACGAATGACTTTACGCAGAGGGAGAACCACATCGTGTTCATCTACTTTTTTGTTAGCGATGACCACTTGTCCGTACTCAACCCCTCTGACCGTTTCTACAATGACACAACTATCATTTTCTATATGAAATCCATTAGGATCGAAATAATAGATTTTGCCCGCTTTTTTAAAGCGAACACCAATTACGTTGTACAAGCTTATCCCTCCTGCAACATCAACACCAATTGCTCCATCAGCCCTTGGGCATTCACGTTGGATTGAAGTCTCTTTTTCGCTTCTAGTACAGCAAGGATCTGGCTGGTCACCATCTGCTGTGTGGAATGCAGCGCATGCTGCTTCATTGTCTGGAATAAGTCTTGATAAATGACTTTATCTTCATTTCCTATTTGAATCGACAATACATCACGATATATAAATAAAAGCATATCCAGACCTGTTTCTTGAAGGTCTTTCTCTTTGAAAAAAGGCATCCATTGATCCTGTATATAAAAAAATGCATGTTCTTTTCGCTGGTGTAAGACTTCATACAATTTTATCACTTTCGCTCTAGACTCTGCAAACTGATCATTTCGACTTAATTCGAGTGCTTCAGCCAAATTATTGGTTAAATTCGACAAAAGCCTTGCGAGATGCTGAGATACGCCTTCTTGTAAAAGCTGCTGCTCCAAGGATTGTGGCTGCAGCGGCTGAAAGCTGAGCATCTGACATCTTGAAATAATCGTATCCAGCATTTTATGCGATTGCTCAGTGATTAAAACCGCCATCGTTTCCCGATTAGGCTCCTCTAGGAACTTCAATAAACTGTTCGCGGCATTGACCGTCATTTTGTCCGCATGAAGAATAATATACATTTTCCGGTGAGATTCTACACCTGCTTTTGTAAATTCCTCTTGCAGTGCTTGCACTTGCGCCTTCTTAATTGATTGGCCATCAGGCTGTACAAGATGTAAATCGGGATGGTTTCCTGATGCAATCCTTTTGCAGTTTTGACAGGATTCACATGGTTTCACTCCTGATTCCAAACAAAAAAAGCTCTTAGCCAAAAGCATCGCTGCATCCAGTTTTCCGGTTCCTTTTTTTCCTTCAAATAAGTAGGCATGCGCAAGTCGGTCTTTATCAATACTATTAAAAATCAGCCGCATGACGCGCGGCTGCAAATCATTCATGTCATCCCAGCTAATTGCCATGTTATCACTCTCTATGTGTAAAGGTTAATCAATAAACCTTTTATTTCTCCAATACGTTCAAGCAAATCAATAGATGGTTTCTCTTGATTCATCATATCCTCTGTTAATTCAATCAGCTTTTCATCCAGCGCTTTGATTAAAGCGAGTGTACGTGTGTTGCCATAAATGTCAAAACTTCTTGATGTTTCTATATTTAAACCATTATCGACTGTCTCTTTCACAAAGCGCTTCACCAGTCCTTTAAACCTAGCCAAATCCTTAAGGTTTCGTGACTTTGCGAGCTTTTTACCGAACACTTCGATATCACTCAGCATGACCGTCAGCTGTTCTAAGCGCAGTTTGCCGCTTTGCGTCTCCATCGAAGCTTTGAAGGAGGCAGATGTCTGGTTTCCTTTCATCGCTTGAAGTTCACGCTTTTCTAAGCGCAGCCGCATATCTTGATTAATTTTCACAGCAACCCATCCTTAAAATTGATGAAATTGTTCAACTGGCAGAATAAAGACAGTAGCTCCGCCAACTTCAACCTCAACAGGGTATGGTACGTATGAATCTGCATTTCCACCCATTGGGGATACAGGCGCGATCATTTGATCACGTTTACGGCAATTTTCTTTTATAAGCTGTAATGCTTTATCCACCCGGACATCATCACAACCAATAATAAAAGTCGTATTCCCAGACTTTAAAAACCCACCAGTTGAAGCTAATTTTGTCACGCCGAAATGATGTTCAGTCAATATTTTCAACAACTTGCTGCTATCTTGGTCCTGTACAACGGCAACAATTAATTTCATTTGATTGGCCTCCTTTATTTTAGGCACAGATGACATGCCGATGTCTTCCTCTATATTATAACAACGATTGGGAATTAGGTCATATTTGATTTTGCTTTAATGTGTCCTGAATCAATTGAAGGACTTCTTCATAGACAGCCTGCATCGGCTGAGACGCATCCACTACACGGAATCGTTCTGGTGATTGTGCAATAAGCAGTTCATAACCTTCTCTGACCAGCTGGTGGAAATTCAGCGTCTCCATGTCTAATCGATTCTTTTCTCTTCCCTGGTTGGCATCAATTCGCTTTAGTCCTTCCTCAGGTGTAATAGAAAAATAAATGGTCAATTGCGGCATCGTGCCATTAATAGCAAAGTCGTTAATTGACTTTACTTCTTCAATCCCAAGCCCTCTCGCATAGCCTTGATAAGCAAGGGAGCTATCGACAAAACGATCACATAAAACCGTCTGCCCGCGCTGTAATGCCGGTTCTACCTTCTCAGCCAAATGCTGCCTTCTTGCGGCTGCATACAGCAAAGCTTCTGTTTTCGCGTCCATTTTTGTGTTTTTTTCATTTAAAATGACTTCACGAATCTGCTCTGCAATGTCAATGCCGCCAGGCTCACGTGTCGCCATCACTGCATATCCTTGGCGTTCCATTTCTTCATACACTTTCTGAATCACTGTCGTTTTTCCGGCACCCTCCGGCCCTTCAAACGTAATAAACATACCGCTCATAGTGTCTCCTCTTCTATATAAACATATAATTTTCTCTGATGAATCACCTGACTGGCTTGAACATGAACCTGATGTCCAAGCAAACGGCTTAAAGCAGCAATTTGATCGCTTTCAATACGCTCTCCCTTAACGATCAAAGGAATACCCGGTGGATATGGAATAACAGATTCTGCACTAACCCGGCCTGCTGCATGTTCAAATGAAACGGCTTCTATATCCTGTCTATGCTCATCGTTCTCAATAGTCAGCGTCTCACGTTGGATATGATCTTTTCCTTTGAGCAATGAATCGCTTTGATTAAGGGCCTGCTCTATCCGTTTAAAAGGAATATCCTTCTTCTGCTCTAAACCAAAGACAAGTAAAACCTGATGTTCGTCTGCAAGCTCTGGGTGAACCTCCACTGATTCAAGCACTCGTTTTAGTTCATAACCAGTCAGCCCTTTTGTTGATCGAATGACACATTTTAATGGATCGTTAGAAAGCCATTCAGACTCGACCACTTCAAGCTGAGGTATTCGGTTGAACTCATTTTTCAGCTCTGCCAGCCCTTTCATGATTCCATCCAAGATCCCGTTTTTCTTGATCTCCTCGACATAAGCTCTTGCCACATCTAATGAGGCCATAATTGGATAGGATGGAGAACTGCTTTGAAGCATCGTGAGGAATGTTTTCAAGCGTTTTGCATCCATTCGCCCCCCCTGAAGATGAAGGTAGGATCCCATCGTCATTGCCGGAAGGGTTTTATGTGCTGATTGTACCACCACGTCAGCTCCATAGGAAAGAGCAGATGGAGGAAAAGCGCCGCCTAATACAAAATGTGCACCATGTGCCTCATCAACCAAAACGATCATACCCGCTTCGTGGCATATGTGAATCAGTTTTGATAAATCAGCTGCATGACCGTAGTAGTTCGGATAAGTCAAAACGATCGCCCGGGCATTAGGATGTTTTGCTATAGCTTTTTTGACTGTTTCATCCGTCACATGTGTTGGAACATGCAGGTGTGGATCTACCTCAGCTTCTACCATAATAGGCGTTGCTCCTGCAAGCTCAATCGCATGGTAAACAGACTTATGACAATTTCGCTGAACGAAAATCTCATCTCCCCCACGACAGGCTGCCATCACCATCGCTAAATTTCCGACAGTTGTCCCATTCACAAGGAAAAAGCTTTGATCTGAACCATATAGCTTTGCCAATAAATGTTCAGCCTCTTGAATCACACCAGTTGGATGATGGAGATCATCTAATCCTTCAAGCTCTGTTACATCCAGCTGAAGAATTGACTCATAATAAGACCGTGCCTCATCAAAAAAGACATCTCCATTGTGATGTCCTGGAACGTGAAAAGAATAAGGTTTCTTTTCCGCATGTTGTGCTAATGCTGTATATAAAGGTGTTTTCAAACAAATCGACCCTTTTCACTTTAACGATATCTTATGTCTATTATAACGTTCATACAAAGGAACCGAAAGATGGATTCTCATTCCTTTATTGGTTGGTGATTCGTCAGCTGCTGTTCTGCCTCATACATGCTGCTTTTCAATTGAGCTCGCTCTTTGCTTCCATGCTCTTTCACCTGTAACGTTTCCTGTAAGGTTTCGGCTAATTGGCGTTGAACCTTTTTCAACGTATCTATAGGTGCAGAAGCTGCCTCTTCAAGAAGCTCACCCTGCTGCTTTGATACCTTTTCATATGTTTTTTGAATTCGATTCTCAAGAGCTGAATTGGCACGCTGCTGAATATGCGTTAATGCAATCGACATTTGGTTGATCCATAGAGGAATAGACGCAGAAACAGTGGATTGAATGTGATTGGCCAATGTATGATTTGTATGCTGGATCATTCGTATTTGGGCATTACATTGCAAAGCAATTTGCCGGCTTAGCAGCAAATCATGTTTCCGTTCCTTCAGCCTCTCCATATAATCTTCTGCATTGACTTCCTGACTCATCAATTGCTCCTCTATAGTCCGATTACCAGTCTGCTCTTTTTCCGATATGATCTGCTTCTCTAAAGCTGTCATCTTCGCTTCAACTGCTGCAACCTGCAGCGTCATCTCTTGGAAAAAAGTTTGATTTTCTTCAAATAAACGCTCTAATAACATATGGTCCGAGATTAATCCGCCTTTTGCGTAACGAAGCCTTGCTGATAATCTCTCGATCTGTGATTTTGCATGTTGAAAACGAGATATGATTTCCTGAGTAGAACGCTTCTCCCGCTGAAACAACTTCAAAAAAAAGCCCTGCTTCTTTGGCAGTAAATCCTCAGGTTCTACTATATGCAGCTGCTGCAAAAAAGCCTCAAGCACGTCTCCTATTTGATCGATATCTTTTTTCTCAACGTATTTCATCATTTGTTGTGATTGCTCCAACAATCGTTCCTGAACACGTGTACCATAGAAAAGCAGCTTTTGCGGATTGTCAGGGATCTGCTCGGCACGCTGTATGGCTTCTTGTTTCTCCTCATCAGATAAGGTATCAAACACCCGAAACTGAAGATCTGTAGTGGAAGCAGGTGATGATGTGATGTGATCTTCTGGTTTCATTGCATTTGACTCCTTTCATTATTTCTTTATCATTTTATCTGCCACTTCAAGCTCAATATGGAGGGCTTCTATGTCTCTTCCTAATACTTGCTGCAAATCATTCGTCAATTGCTTTTGCAGCTCTGTCAGAGTCACTCGAGTTTGGCTCAGTGTCATTTCCAGCTCATGACTGCGATCAGGCTGATTATACAATAGTGCATATTTTTCAGTTAGTTCAACGACAGAATCCAAGCTTTCGAAATAAAAACGCTGTGCATCATAAAATCGGGTCGGCTCTTTTTTTGTAATCGTATAGATTCGTCGTGCAAGTCGAAGAATTTCATAATTATGTTTGATCGTCTGTACGTTCTTCACAGCAAATAAAGCCTTCTTTAAACGTACGAGCTTTTGTCCTGCTTCTTTTAAATGCTGTTTGATATATACATAATCACTACGAGACAGTCCGTGTTTCTTTAAAAACAACTGGAAAGCAACCCATCTGCTCCCTGCAAACATCACGCCCCACCCCATCATCGCATACAGTATCGATAATCCAACATGATGATGGAAAACCCCAATACTGACGGTTAAAATCACAAGCGAAAAAAAAGTAGAGAGGATGGCCCATATAAAAGTATAAAAAATTGATTTCATGTTCATCGACTCCTATGAATAATCAGGCTCTCTGTTTATCTTATTATTAATTACGGATGATGTCCAAACTAAGTTCCAAAAAACAGGCCCAATCCTTCATGGCTCATAAAAAAAGACCATCTAATGGTCTATGAATACAAAGGCGGCGTATGAAGATTTTTAAGCTTTCTAACATAATCGGCATAGCTAGGATCCGAGGTCGATGTAGAAATTAACTTTCGCTCACATTCTCGGCACAAAAACTGATGATATAAATAAATTCCCTTTGTTTTTTTCTCTTCACAAATCAAACAAATCGCTTCTCGCTCTTTTTTGCTCATTGTGACACCTCCACTTATAGCTTCAGTATGCCCTAGCGCTTTCAATTGTATACAAAATTAAGAATGTTTTAGATGGTAGTTTAGTATATGTATCCATGTCAGATCGAGTGTTTGTTCCTTTTCTTAAAAAACAAAAAAGACCAGTTCCGAATGGAACTGATCCTTATAAAAGCTTGGCGGCGTCCTACTCTCACAGGGGGAAACCCCCAACTACCATCGGCGCTGAAGAGCTTAACTTCCGTGTTCGGTATGGGAACGGGTGTGACCTCTTCGCTATCGCCACCAAACCTGATGGAGAGAATGTTCTCTCAAAACTAGATAACAATGTTCATGCTTCACATTAGAATATAGGTTAAGTCCTCGATCTATTAGTATCTGTCAGCTCCACGTGTCACCACGCTTCCACCTCAGACCTATCAACCTGATCATCTTTCAGGGATCTTACTTCCTTGCGGAATGGGAAATCTCATCTTGAGGGGGGCTTCATGCTTAGATGCTTTCAGCACTTATCCCGTCCGCACATAGCTACCCAGCGATGCCCTTGGCAGAACAACTGGTACACCAGCGGTGCGTCCATCCCGGTCCTCTCGTACTAAGGACAGCTCCTCTCAAATTTCCTGCGCCCGCGACGGATAGGGACCGAACTGTCTCACGACGTTCTGAACCCAGCTCGCGTACCGCTTTAATGGGCGAACAGCCCAACCCTTGGGACCGACTACAGCCCCAGGATGCGATGAGCCGACATCGAGGTGCCAAACCTCCCCGTCGATGTGGACTCTTGGGGGAGATAAGCCTGTTATCCCCGGGGTAGCTTTTATCCGTTGAGCGATGGCCCTTCCATGCGGAACCACCGGATCACTAAGCCCGACTTTCGTCCCTGCTCGACTTGTAGGTCTCGCAGTCAAGCTCCCTTGTGCCTTTACACTCTGCGAATGATTTCCAACCATTCTGAGGGAACCTTTGGGCGCCTCCGTTACATTTTAGGAGGCGACCGCCCCAGTCAAACTGCCCACCTGACACTGTCTCCCTGCCCGATAAGGGCAGCGGGTTAGAAGGTCAATACAGCCAGGGTAGTATCCCACCGATGCCTCCACCGAAGCTAGCGCTCCGGTTTCCAAGGCTCCTACCTATCCTGTACAAGCTGTACCAACATTCAATATCAGGCTGCAGTAAAGCTCCACGGGGTCTTTCCGTCCTGTCGCGGGTAACCTGCATCTTCACAGGTACTATAATTTCACCGAGTCTCTCGTTGAGACAGTGCCCAGATCGTTGCGCCTTTCGTGCGGGTCGGAACTTACCCGACAAGGAATTTCGCTACCTTAGGACCGTTATAGTTACGGCCGCCGTTTACTGGGGCTTCAATTCGCACCTTCGCTTACGCTAAGCGCTCCTCTTAACCTTCCAGCACCGGGCAGGCGTCAGCCCCTATACTTCGCCTTACGGCTTCGCAGAGACCTGTGTTTTTGCTAAACAGTCGCCTGGGCCTATTCACTGCGGCTTCTCGGGGCTTTAACACCCTAAGAAGCACCCCTTCTCCCGAAGTTACGGGGTCATTTTGCCGAGTTCCTTAACGAGAGTTCTCTCGATCACCTTAGGATTCTCTCCTCGCCTACCTGTGTCGGTTTGCGGTACGGGCACCTCTCACCTCGCTAGAGGCTTTTCTTGGCAGTGTGGAATCAGGAACTTCGCTACTAAATTTCGCTCGCCATCACAGCTCAGCCTTCACGGGAAACGGATTTGCCTATTTCCCAGCCTAACTGCTTGGACGCGGATATCCAATACCGCGCTTACCCTATCCTCCTGCGTCCCCCCATTGCTCAAATGGTGAGGAGGTGGTACAGGAATATCAACCTGTTGTCCATCGCCTACGCCTTTCGGCCTCGGCTTAGGTCCCGACTAACCCTGAGCGGACGAGCCTTCCTCAGGAAACCTTAGGCATTCGGTGGACGGGATTCTCACCCGTCTTTCGCTACTCATACCGGCATTCTCACTTCTAAGCGCTCCACCAGTCCTTCCGGTCTGGCTTCACAGCCCTTAGAACGCTCTCCTACCACTGTTCGTAAGAACAGTCCGCAGCTTCGGTGATACGTTTAGCCCCGGTACATTTTCGGCGCAGAGTCACTCGACCAGTGAGCTATTACGCACTCTTTAAATGGTGGCTGCTTCTAAGCCAACATCCTGGTTGTCTAAGCAACTCCACATCCTTTTCCACTTAACGTATACTTTGGGACCTTAGCTGGCGGTCTGGGCTGTTTCCCTTTCGACTACGGATCTTATCACTCGCAGTCTGACTCCCAAGGATAAGTCATCGGCATTCGGAGTTTGACTGAATTCGGTAACCCGGTAGGGGCCCCTAGTCCAATCAGTGCTCTACCTCCGAGACTCTTACCTTGAGGCTAGCCCTAAAGCTATTTCGGAGAGAACCAGCTATCTCCAGGTTCGATTGGCATTTCACCCCTACCCACACCTCATCCCCGCACTTTTCAACGTGCGTGGGTTCGGGCCTCCATTCAGTGTTACCTGAACTTCACCCTGGACATGGGTAGATCACCTGGTTTCGGGTCTACGACCACGTACTCATGCGCCCTATTCAGACTCGCTTTCGCTGCGGCTCCGCATCTTCTGCTTAACCTTGCACGGGATCGTAACTCGCCGGTTCATTCTACAAAAGGCACGCCATCACCCGTTAACGGGCTCTGACTACTTGTAGGCACACGGTTTCAGGATCTATTTCACTCCCCTTCCGGGGTGCTTTTCACCTTTCCCTCACGGTACTGGTTCACTATCGGTCACTAGGGAGTATTTAGCCTTGGGAGATGGTCCTCCCGGATTCCGACGGAATTTCACGTGTTCCGCCGTACTCAGGATCCACTCTGGAGAGAACAATATTTCAGTTACAGGGCTGTTACCTTCTTTGGCGGGCCTTTCCAGACCTCTTCGCTTATATCGTTCCTTTGTAACTCCGTATAGAGTGTCCTACAACCCCAAGAGGCAAGCCTCTTGGTTTGGGCTGTTCCCGTTTCGCTCGCCGCTACTCAGGGAATCGCATTTGCTTTCTCTTCCTCCGGGTACTTAGATGTTTCAGTTCCCCGGGTATGCCTTCTCATACTCTATGTATTCAAGTATGGATACTACTCCATTACGAGCAGTGGGTTTCCCCATTCGGAAATCTCCGGATCAAAGCTTGCTTACAGCTCCCCGAAGCATATCGGTGTTCGTCCCGTCCTTCATCGGCTCCTAGTGCCAAGGCATCCACCGTGCGCCCTTTCTAACTTAACCATTTCTTACTTTAGAAAGAATCACTATGTGTGATGAACTTTGCATTGCATTCAATGTGAATGTATTACTTATTGTTATCTAGTTTTCAAAGAACACGTTGGTGGAGCCTAGCGGGATCGAACCGCTGACCTCCTGCGTGCAAGGCAGGCGCTCTCCCAGCTGAGCTAAGGCCCCGATTTAATAGAAGATGGTGGGCCTGAGTGGACTCGAACCACCGACCTCACGCTTATCAGGCGTGCGCTCTAACCAGCTGAGCTACAGGCCCATCTTTCATATCGAAGATATGATGTTGTAGGATCTTTTGCAAGTTCCTTCAAAACTAAACAAGACGAAAACGTACGCTGCTCCATATATCCTTAGAAAGGAGGTGATCCAGCCGCACCTTCCGATACGGCTACCTTGTTACGACTTCACCCCAATCATCTGCCCCACCTTCGGCGGCTGGCTCCATAAAGGTTACCTCACCGACTTCGGGTGTTGCAAACTCTCGTGGTGTGACGGGCGGTGTGTACAAGGCCCGGGAACGTATTCACCGCGGCATGCTGATCCGCGATTACTAGCGATTCCAGCTTCACGCAGTCGAGTTGCAGACTGCGATCCGAACTGAGAACAGATTTATGGGATTGGCTAAACCTTGCGGTCTTGCAGCCCTTTGTTCTGTCCATTGTAGCACGTGTGTAGCCCAGGTCATAAGGGGCATGATGATTTGACGTCATCCCCACCTTCCTCCGGTTTGTCACCGGCAGTCACCTTAGAGTGCCCAACTGAATGCTGGCAACTAAGATCAAGGGTTGCGCTCGTTGCGGGACTTAACCCAACATCTCACGACACGAGCTGACGACAACCATGCACCACCTGTCACTCTGTCCCCGAAGGGAAAGCCCTATCTCTAGGGTTGTCAGAGGATGTCAAGACCTGGTAAGGTTCTTCGCGTTGCTTCGAATTAAACCACATGCTCCACCGCTTGTGCGGGCCCCCGTCAATTCCTTTGAGTTTCAGTCTTGCGACCGTACTCCCCAGGCGGAGTGCTTAATGCGTTAGCTACAGCACTAAGGGGCGGAAACCCCCTAACACTTAGCACTCATCGTTTACGGCGTGGACTACCAGGGTATCTAATCCTGTTCGCTCCCCACGCTTTCGCTCCTCAGCGTCAGTTACAGACCAGAGAGTCGCCTTCGCCACTGGTGTTCCTCCACATCTCTACGCATTTCACCGCTACACGTGGAATTCCACTCTCCTCTTCTGCACTCAAGTTTCCCAGTTTCCAATGACCCTCCCCGGTTGAGCCGGGGGCTTTCACATCAGACTTAAGAAACCGCCTGCGAGCCCTTTACGCCCAATAATTCCGGACAACGCTTGCCACCTACGTATTACCGCGGCTGCTGGCACGTAGTTAGCCGTGGCTTTCTGGTTAGGTACCGTCAAGGTGCGAGCAGTTACTCTCGCACTTGTTCTTCCCTAACAACAGAGCTTTACGATCCGAAAACCTTCATCACTCACGCGGCGTTGCTCCGTCAGACTTTCGTCCATTGCGGAAGATTCCCTACTGCTGCCTCCCGTAGGAGTCTGGGCCGTGTCTCAGTCCCAGTGTGGCCGATCACCCTCTCAGGTCGGCTACGCATCGTCGCCTTGGTGAGCCATTACCCCACCAACTAGCTAATGCGCCGCGGGTCCATCTGTAAGTGACAGCCGAAACCGTCTTTCATCCTTGAACCATGCGGTTCAAGGAACTATCCGGTATTAGCTCCGGTTTCCCGGAGTTATCCCAGTCTTACAGGCAGGTTACCCACGTGTTACTCACCCGTCCGCCGCTAACATCCGGGAGCAAGCTCCCTTCTGTCCGCTCGACTTGCATGTATTAGGCACGCCGCCAGCGTTCGTCCTGAGCCAGGATCAAACTCTCCGAAAAAGTACAAAACCGAAGTTTTGCTTTTCGCCAGTTTGACTGACTACCTATGAAGTATCATAGGATTTTTTTATAAAAACTCGAATTAACAGGTACGTTTTGTCTTGTTTAGTTTTCAAAGAACTTGTTTACCGCTTCAGAAGCAACTAGAACATCTTATCACATCCAAGTTGTTAGTGTCAACAACTTTTTTGTTATTATGTTTTTTCGTTTCTTCGTCATCAGCGACGTATATTAATTTACCACCCTATCGAATCAAAGTCAATAATATTTTTCATTAAATAATAAACTTTTCAATGACGATTAAAGCTGCTACGCCCGGAATACCCAATAAACCACTAATTCCACTCGTTACAGGGTTAATAGAGACATGTAAGCCTAGACTCTCGCCAAAGAGGTTGAGGCAAAATAAAAAAAGAGCGCCTGCCACAAACTTCACTCCGATAAGCCCTAACCATTTGAATGGATTCGCCTGCACACCTGACATAAACAACAATAGCACAGCTAGCAAAATTGACCCGATCACAATAACAGGTTCCATAATCCTCTCATCTCCTCTTCATATGAATAGTACAAGCATATGAGAGGACTATGTATAATAGACCTGCTATTTCCAGTTGTTTAAACGTAAATTCCTCTTTTTCGCTTCTCTCAGATAGAAAAAGTACTTCGCTTGAGCAAGCTTTAATTCGAATAGAATGTCCGGTGAAGGCTCAACGCTATTTGCGACAAGCTTTTTTTGTCTGTTCCATTCTTCCTTTTGCTTAAAAAGCTGTTGAATTAATATCTCATCGAATTCTTTTCGAATTGATTTTCTGCGAAGAAAACCCATGTACCGTACTTCTCCTTCCTACATCTCACGTCTGCCTTCTAGAGCCTTAGACAGTGTAACTTCATCCGCATACTCTAAATCCCCGCCTACTGGAAGTCCGTGAGCAATGCGAGAGAGTTTAATTCCTGATGGTTTCAACAATCTGGAGATATACATGGCTGTTGCTTCTCCTTCAATGTTTGGATTCGTTGCAAGGATCACCTCTGTCACTTGATCATCTTGCAATCTTTTTAATAGATCAGGAATTTTAATATCCTCCGGTCCAATTCCGTCCATTGGCGAAATGGCACCATGAAGCACATGATATAAGCCGTTGTATTCTTTCATTTTTTCCATTGCGATTACATCTTTTGGATCCTGTACTACACAGATAACAGATTGATCTCTTCTTGTATCTTCACAAATATAGCAAGGATCTTGGTCTGTGATATGACCGCATACCGAACAATAAGTTAAATTACGCTTTGCATTTACAAGCGCCTTCGCAAAATCTAGCACGACATCTTCCTGCATACTAAGAACAAAAAAAGCCAGACGGACCGCAGTTTTCGGTCCGATTCCTGGCAATTTCATAAAGCTGTCAATCAGCTTTGATATTGGTTCAGGATATTGCATCTTCAGTTATTCCTCCTAGAATAAACCTGGCATGTTCATTCCTTTTGTGAATTGACCCATCGTTTCATTCGTTAGCTCATCGACTTTTTTCAATGCATCGTTCGTCGCAGCAAGGACAAGATCTTGAAGCATATCGATATCTTCTGGATCAACAACTTCTTCATTAATTGCTACATCAACGACTTCTTTTTGTCCATTTACTTTTACAGTGACCATACCGCCACCAGCTGTACCTTCAAGGACTTTTTCTGCAAGCTCTTCCTGAGCCTTAGCCATATCCTTTTGCATTTTTTGCATTTGTTTCATCATTTTTTGCATATTTCCCATTCCACCGCGCATATGAACACCACTCTCTTTCATTTTTATTAATCTTTAATTTCAATTAAATCAGTTCCTACTAATTTCTTTGCTTCCGCAATCAATGGATCCTCTTCAGAAGAAGTTCCCTGACCATCTGCTTGTTCATCCGGCTGATGATCTCTTAAAAATTCTTCTCTTATTTTACCCCATTGAGCGTCAGGAACGCCAACTAATTCCACTCTTTTTCCTAACATAGACTCTAGCAGTTGTTCAAGATTGGTTCGAACACCGCTTTTATCTTCAGCAACCATTTTACAATGTATTTCAAACTTGAATTTTAAAACAAAGGCATGAGTAGCAGCCGCAACTGGCTCACTGTCCGTTAATAACGCAGCGTGAGACACCTTATTCTGCTGTTTCAACTGGGCAAGGAGCTCTCCCCATTTGCCTTTAATTTTTTCCAACTCAGGCCGTTTCGCTTCTTTCAAAATCTCATGAATTCGTCCGACAGGTGCACGATAGCCATTTTTGTTACTCGTTTGTGGTCGAGGCGCTTCCTTTTTTTCTTGAGAGCTATGAGATGGAGACATTGGTACACCTTCGGCTCTTAGCCTCGATAGTTCCTGTTCCAGCCTGTTTATTTTATCTGTTAGCGCCGTTAAATCAGCGTCAGCATGCCCTTGTGTCAATCCTGCCGTTGACTGACACAGCTTTACAACAGCTACCTCGAAGAAAATCCTTGGATGATTTGTCCACTTCATTTCTTGGTGGCTTTTATTCAATACTTCAATTGTTTCATATAGAAACTGAGGTGTCACACGATCTGAAAGCGAGACGAAACTTTCGTCGACCTTTACCTTTTCAAGGACACCCTCGAGATCTGGTGCCGTTTTATAAAGCAGCATATCTCTAAAGTAAAAAATCATATCCTCTATTAATTTAGCAGCATCTTTCCCCTGCTGGAGCAATTCATTTAAAGTATCTAACGCTATGGCAATATTTTGATCAAAAATTGCTTCAGCAAGCTGACTAATGAAATGCTGAGATACAGCTCCTGTTATGAGCAGCGCATCATCAATTGTCAATTGTTCACCACTAAATGAGATCGCTTGATCCAAGAGACTTAGTGCATCACGCATACCGCCATCAGCTGCACTAGCAATGATCTCGAGCGAGCCCTCCTGTACATTTAGGCCTTCTGCATCTACAATTTTCTCCATTCTTCCAACAATATCTTTGGTCGTGATTCGTTTAAAATCAAATCGCTGACAACGAGATATGATGGTAAGAGGAATCTTATGGGGCTCTGTGGTAGCCAAAATAAAGATACAATGAGCAGGCGGTTCTTCCAGCGTTTTAAGGAGGGCATTAAATGCACCGATAGAGAGCATATGTACTTCATCTATAATATAAACCTTATATGTAACCGCCGAAGGAGCAAATTTCACTTTATCACGTATATCCCGGATTTCATCTACCCCGTTATTCGAGGCAGCATCTATTTCAATCACGTCTGAAATTGAACCGTTTGTAATCCCTTTACAGGCATCACATTCATTACACGGCTCGCTAACAGGTGACTTTTCACAGTTCACTGCCTTAGCAAAGATTTTGGCAGCACTTGTTTTACCTGTTCCTCTAGGACCTGAAAATAAGTAAGCATGAGAAAACTTTTTCTGCAAAAGGGCATTTTGCAACGTTTTTGTGATGTGTTCTTGTCCAACAACATCCTCAAAAACTTGAGGTCTGAACACTCGATATAAAGCTTGATAACTCACAAATACGCCCTCCTCCATTTATCATCCTTTTCATTATACATGATGCACCGATCAATTCAAAAGCACACCTTTATTTTCTAATATGCCAAAAAGATGATTTCAATTAGAGATTTTCTACTTTCCATGCATTAAAAACGTATTTTCTAGCTTTGCGAAAAGACCTGGGACCCCAAATAGAACACCAGTTCTAGTTGTGATTAGTGAAAAATGCAAATGGCGCCAAAAAGACTTTTTATCTATTTGTATAACCAAAGCAGTTGAGCTATTCTTTGAACAGCAACAAAAAACTCACCTAGATAAACTAGATGAGTTAACATTTAATATTGATTTACCGTGCACCTTCTGTCGATTCGCTACCCCAAGCGTTACTTAAACAGTTAGCTCGGCCCAGGCAACCCTGCGGCACATGAGAGGTTTCACTTAATGCTGCTTCCTTCCGGACCTGACATGGTTCATGAATTCCCATTGCGCAGGACCCAGACGTCAACACCACTTATTTAAGGCAGACCTTGAAGTAAACGAACCTCGAGAAGGGATTCGGCCTCGCTAGAGCGGATTGCGAGTACAGGGCACCGCTACCTCCCCGCTTAGCACGGCAAAATGAATATTAAATTGTTAGTGACGCAGACATAAGTATACCTTCTTATAGCTCAAATTGCAAACGACATCCATTCATTTACTTTTGGCTTGTTTCTTTCGCTGACGGAGATTTCGGAAGAACTGACTTAACAGCTCACCACACTCATTTTCAAGTACACCACCGATGACCTCAGACTGATGATTAAACCGTTCATCATCCAGCAAATTCATTAAAGTACCTGCACATCCACCTTTTGGATCGAATGCACCAAAAACGACCTTTTTCACTCTAGAGAGAACAATAGCACCCGCACACATCGGGCATGGCTCAAGCGTAACGTAAAGCACAGCATCTTCTAAACGCCAGCTTCCAGCCGCTTTACACGCTTCATCAATGGCAAGTAATTCTGCATGTGCAATTGCACGCTGCTCACTTTCCCTTAAATTATGAGCGCGGCTCACAATTTGATCATCAACAACAATGATGGCACCGATCGGCACTTCCCCTATTTGTTCTGCTTTTAAGGCTTCAGAAATTGCTTCTTGCATAAATTGTTCATCTTTCGTCATGGCACGGCTCTCTTTTCATGTTTTTTAAAAGGAAATTGAGGTTAACATATTATCACGATCTTTTAAAGGGGGTTTTATTTTGTCAAAGCACCAAAAGGCGCTGCTTATTATCGACATGATTAATAATTTTGATTTTGAAATGGGTCATGTGCTTGCAGAAAAAACAGAGCAAATGACCAATAAAATTTTAGCTCTTAAACAACATGCTTTCAAGGAAAATTGGCCAATCATTTATATCAACGATCACTACGGACTTTGGAAGGCTGATATCCAAGCTGTTCTGGAAACATGCAAAAACGAAAGAAGCGCTCCTATTTTAGAGAAAATGGCACCATCTAAAGATAATTACTTCTTAATTAAACCAAAGCATTCTGCCTTCTACGGTACTGCACTAGAGACCCTCTTAAATGAATTAGGCGTCGAGGACATTATTCTAACTGGAATTGCCGGAAACATTTGCGTTTTGTTCACTGCAAATGACGCATACATGCGAGAATACAATCTAATTGTACCTAAAGATTGTATCGCTTCAAACGACGACAGAGATAACGACTACGCTTTAACGATGATGGAGAACGTTCTTCTAGCAAAAATCACCACTGCTAAGGAGATCACGAATGAAAATCAAACATGATTTCGCCATAACCCTCATAAATTGTTAGCAATAACAAAGGGGGCGTTGACTATTCAAATTTATGTTGTCAAAAGAGGAGATACTTTAAACGACATTGCCATGCGTTTTAAAACAACAGTTAATGAAATCATCCGTACTAACGAAATCGAAACACCAAATCAACTCGTCATTGGACAAACAATTGTCATTCCCATTAGAGGTCAATTTTATGAGGTCAAACAAAATGACACACTATATCAAATTGGAAGACGGTTTCAAATCTCAGTAGAAGAATTGGCACGTGTGAATAGAATTCGACCTGAAGCAATATTACCTATTCGCTTCTTGCTCTATATTCCACAAAGGCCGAAAAGGAACATCAATTCCAATGCTTATATTGAACCACGAGGAAATCAAGTCAGTGAAAACCTAAAGCAGGCAGCTAGAGAGGCCTCCCCATACTTAACCCATTTAGACGTCTTTAGTTTTCAAGCACAAAGAGATGGAACACTGCGAGAACCAGCGTTAGACCAACTACCTCAGATTGCCGCTCAGAACAGAACTGTATTAACCATGGTGGTGACAAATCTAGAGAATGAAAAATTCAGTGATGAACTTGGGCGTATTCTTTTAACTAACCAATCTGTCAAAACGACATTTTTAAATGAAATTGTTCGTGTTGCCAAAAAGTATCAATTCAAGGAAATCCATTTTGATTTTGAATATTTACGTCCTGCTGATAAAGATGCATATATTCAATTTTTAAGAGAGGCAACAGCCCGCTTCCATCAAGAAGGATGGGCAATATCTGTTGCACTGGCGCCAAAAACAAGTAGCCAGCAAAAGGGCAAATGGTATGAAGCCCATGACTATGAAGCGATTGGTAAGGTCGTCGATCATGTTGTGTTGATGACCTATGAATGGGGCTACAGCGGCGGCCCTGCACAAGCTGTCTCTCCAATTGGACCTGTTCGCCAAGTCATTGAATATGCACTGACTGTCATACCGGCCAATAAAATTGTAATGGGACAAAATTTATATGGCTATGATTGGACACTTCCTTTCGTCCAGGGCGGCCCCATCGCCAAAGCCGTCAGTCCTCAACAAGCAATTGCACTTGCTAGACAACACAATGTCTCTATCCTATACGACGAAACAGCACAAGCACCTCATTTTCGTTATACAGATACCAACAACAAAGAGCATGAGGTCTGGTTCGAAGATGCTAGATCGATTCAAGCAAAATTCAACCTCATCAAAGAGCTAAAATTGAACGGAATTGCTTATTGGAAATTAGGTCTATCTTTCCCACAAAATTGGCTCTTATTATCAGATCAATTTAATATTGAAAAAAGAACGACATCGTAATCCATTCACTCTATCTATTAGAAGGGGTATGGTACAATATACATTGGTTTGACAACTTTAACTTTATAGATAGAGGAGAACGCCTATGTATCCTGCCCCTTTTATTGCAGTGGAAGGCCCAATTGGAGCCGGAAAAACAACTTTGGCTACAATGCTTGCGAAGGAATTTCAATTCCCTTTAGTAAAAGAGATTGTAGAAGAAAATCCATTCTTAGATAAATTTTATGAAGATATGGAACAATGGAGCTTTCAGCTTGAGATGTTCTTTTTATGCAATCGGTTCAAACAATTAGAATCAATAGAAGAAAACTATGTGAGTAAACAGCAGCCGGTTGTCACTGATTATCACGTCTATAAAAATATGATATTTGCAGAAAGAACATTATCAAAAAAGCACATGGATAAATACAGAAAGATCTATCACCTGCTAACAGATGATCTTCCTAAACCAAATGCCATGATCTATATAAAAGCCAGCCTTCCCACCTTACTTGAAAGAATACAGATGAGAGGTCGCTCTTTTGAAGAAGACATTGACCCAGCTTATTTAAAAACACTCATTGAAGATTATGAGCTGGCCATTGAACATTTAAAACAGACTGAGCCAGGGCTTCCTATCATTACAATTGAAGGAGATCATACAGACTTCGTTTCCTCACAGCAAGATTACCAGCAAATTGTACAGAACATAAAGGAGCAAGTGCTATGAACAAGATCGAAATACCAAAGGACGCAGTCATCACAATTGCCGGGACTGTTGGTGTCGGCAAATCCACTATGACCAAAACAATAGCAGACAAGCTAGGGTTTCAAACGTCTCTTGAAAAAGTAGATGATAACCCATATTTAGAGCCTTTTTATTCAGATTTCCAAAGATGGAGCTTCCACTTACAGGTCTATTTCCTAGCTGAGCGTTTTAAGGAGCAAAAGCGGATTTTTGAATCTGGTGGAGGATATGTACAAGATCGTTCCATTTATGAGGACACTGGCATTTTTGCAAAAATGCATGCGGACAAAGGTACGATGTCTGAGGTCGATTATGAAACGTACACAAGCCTATTTGAGGCGATGGTGATGACACCTTACTTCCCTCACCCTGATGTCCTCATCTATCTGCACGGGGATTTAGATCATATTTTAAATCGTATTGAAGAACGCGGCAGAGAGATGGAAACTCAAACTGACCGGGCTTATTGGGAAGAAATGTACACTCGATACACAGAGTGGATCGAACAATTTGATTTATGCCCAGTGATTAAAATTAATATTGAAGATTACGACCTATTTCATGATGAAAGTTCACTTGATCCCATTCTTCATGAAATCGCTTCTGTTATTCAAAAAAATCGCTCTAAAACAAAATAAAAAAACCGCTGCATTCGCGAAATGCAGCGGTTTGACAATTTCCAATTTTTATGCTTGCGTTCAATTCAACTAAGGTAAAAAATCAATATGGCGGAGGAAGAGGGATTCGAACCCCCGCGGGCTTTGACACCCCTGTCGGTTTTCAAGACCGATCCCTTCAGCCGGACTTGGGTATTCCTCCGTATCGACAAGAATTAATATACCATATCATTTTATTTGAAGTCAACATCTTTTCGAAAAAAAATTCAATTTGTGATTTCGGCATGATAATTGCCTATAAAAAAGCAGCCTTTGACGGCTGCTCCAGATTGTTGACAAAGGGCTAAAATGATTTTGATTTTAGCCCTTTGTCTTCTTTTCAGCGTGATAGAAAACCTTTGCAGTCTAGGAAGGACGAGCACCGGAGCGGAGCGAATTTGACATTCGTGAGCACCGAAGCGCAGACCTGACAACGAATGCGAGGGTTTGTCTACACGCTGAAGCAGCCATTGATGGCTGCTCTTTATCTATTTCGTATCCTGTCTCATTTCTTCAATAAACTGATTCATCTCTACTTTAAACTCATTTAATGATTCGATAATCTTCGTAAAGTCTGTCACTTGTTCGGCTTGTTCATTTGTTGAGCTGCTGATTTGTGAGATGTTTTCAGACAAAGTGCCAATGCTGTCTTGGATTTCTTTTAAAAAAGTATTAATGGTTTCAGCCGCTTCCTTCGAGCCATCTGATAATTTACGCACTTCATCAGCCACGACAGCGAACCCTTTTCCATTCTCACCTGCTCTTGCAGCTTCAATTGCAGCATTTAAACCTAGCAGATTTGTTTGTCTAGCAATCCCGCCAATGGTTTTGACGACTTCTTCAATATTCGCAGATTTCTCTTCTGCTCTTCCTGCCTGTTCGCTTATTTCTAAACTTGTAGCAGCCAGCTCTTGTGAATGTGCAGCAATTTGCTCAATTCCACCTTGGAGTTCTTTCGCTACTTTATTGATTTGCTCCATATAACCGCTTAATTTTTTTTCACGATGATATGTAAATGCCACTAAAAACGAGCCGATGACTTTTCTATTTTCATCAAAAATCGGGTAACCTTTTACAGCAACTTCATAACCATATAGTGATTCTGGTAAGTAACCGTCATATTCTTGTCCTCTTAATGTCGTCGCCACATTTTGGTCTTCTGGGTTCAATGGGTCCCCAACTTTCATACCAAAATCTATTGTGTTAGACGGGTAATAACAAAGTACCTTCTCTGTATCCGTGATGCCGAAAAGAATACTTTCATCTAGTACCTTTCTAAGTAATTGAGCCATTTCAACATAATAGTCAAGCCTATTCAAGGTTATTCCTTCTTTCCTAGAAGCTTTTACTCTTTTTATCGGCTAAATTCAGGAAAACTGTAGGACTTTTGGTAAAAAGAATAAGATGCCTTGGCGGCATCTTATTTCATCACTTCTTTATTTCCCATGTAAGGACGCAGTACTTCTGGAATGATCACTGTGCCGTCCTCTTGTTGATAGTTTTCTAAAATAGCCGCTACGGTTCTTCCTACTGCTAATCCAGATCCATTTAATGTATGGACATGTTCTGGCTTCGCTTTAGGCTCTGGACGGAAACGAATGTTTGCACGTCTTGCCTGGAATGCTTCGAAGTTACTGCAAGAAGAAATTTCACGGTACGTATTCTGGCTCGGAATCCATACTTCGATATCGTATTTCTTCGCAGCTGTGAAGCCTAAATCTCCAGTACACATGCTCATGACACGGTATGGCAGGTTCAATAGCTGAAGAACTTTTTCTGCTTGATTTGTTAGTTTCTCTAATTCTTCATAAGAATCTTCTGGTCTGACAAATTTCACGAGCTCTACCTTGTTAAATTGGTGCTGACGAATGAGTCCGCGTGTATCTCTGCCGGCAGATCCAGCTTCTGATCTAAAGCAAGCACTGAATGCTGCATAGTTGATTGGCAGCTGTTCACCTTCGAGAATTTCGTCACGATGCATGTTCGTAATTGGCACTTCAGCTGTTGGAATGAGGAAGTAATCTTCTTCGCGAATTTTAAAGGCATCCTCTTCGAATTTTGGAAGCTGCCCAGTTCCTGTCATACTTGCTCTGTTGACCATATAAGGTGGAAGCACTTCAGTAAAACCAAACTCATCCACATGTAAATCAAGCATAAAGTTATACAATGCTCGCTCTAAGCGTGCGCCAAGCCCTTTATAAAAAACGAAACGGCTTCCTGTCACTTTTCCTGCACGTTCAAAATCAAGGATTTTTAGCTCATCAGCTACGTCCCAATGTGGTTTTGGCTCAAATGAAAAGGCTGGCTGTTCGCCCCATTTTCTCACTTCCACGTTGTCGTCTTCTGTTTCACCAACTGGTACAGAGTCATGAGGGATATTTGGAATTGAGAACAGGATGTGCTGCAGGCTTTCTTCTACTGTTCTTAGCTCATCATCCAGCTTCTTGATCTCATCTCCTACCTCACGCATTTCTTGAATAATGTGATCGGCGTCTTTCTTTTCTCTTTTTAGAACGGCCACTTGCTGTGATACTTCATTTCTTCGGCTCTTTAATTCTTCTGTTTTCCCGATTAATTCTCTTCTTTTTTGATCTAGCTCACCAAACTTATCAAAATCCGCTAAATCTTCGCCTCGGTGTGCTAATTTTTCTTTGATTTGATCAAAGTCCGTGCGCAGTTGTTTAATATCCAGCATGTATAACACTCCTTTTTTTATCGAAAAATAAAAAGAGCCCTCATCCCATGAAAGGGACGAGAGCTCTCGCGTTGCCACCCTGATTGAAAACATGCAGAAGCATGCTTTCCTCTTTCCTCTGTAACGGTATCACCGTAAATGCTTACTTCTCTTGTTTCAGCATTTCGCTCAAGGATGGATTCAGAATGCATCTTTCACCGATTCTCACCAACCATCGGCTCTCTGAGAAAGAGGGGCTTCTTACTATTTCCCGTCAACGCTTTTTCGATCTTTGATTGTGTTTTTAATGTACTATAAGTTTTATCTCTTTTCAACCGTTTTATACAGCAAGCTTCGTTTTGTAGGACTTCACCATGTCTACAAACAGCTGTGTTAACCGGTGATCGTCAGTCAGCTCTGGATGAAAGGAGCAGCCTAAGATATTGTTTTCTTTCGCCATCACAATCCTGCCATCATATTCAGCCATAATTTCTACGCTATCATCTGCGCTGATGATATGAGGCGCACGGATGAATACCCCTGTAAACGGCGCATCCAGTCCTTTTACTTCTAAATCTGCTTCAAAGCTGTCTACCTGTCTGCCAAAAGAATTCCGTGCAACAGATACATTTAGCAGTCCAAGATGAGCATCTTCTCGATCTTCGATATGCTTTGCCAGCATAATCAAACCGGCACATGTCCCGAAAATCGGTTTCCCTTGAGCAGCGAACGCTTTGATCGGGTCAATGAATTGGTACGTATCCATGAGTCTTCTCATCGTCGTACTTTCTCCACCAGGGATAATCAAACCGTCAACGGATTCTAGCTCTTCTACGCGTTTAATAATCTTTCCTTCTGCGCCGCAGGCTTCAATCGATTGAATATGCTCTCTCACCGCTCCTTGAAGCCCTAGTACACCAATTGTAAGCATGTTCGTTTGCGCTCCCTTAATTACCAGCCACGCTCTTGCATACGTTCTTCTGGCAGTAGATTTGAAATTTCAATTCCTTTCATAGCTGTTCCAAGCTCTTTTGAAAGTTCTGCAATGAGACGGTAATCTGTGAAATGAGTCGTTGCTTCAACAATCGCTTTTGCAAATTTAGCTGGATTGTCTGATTTGAAAATACCAGATCCGACAAATACACCGTCTGCTCCAAGCTGCATCATTAACGCAGCATCTGCTGGTGTCGCAACTCCGCCTGCCGCAAAGTTCACAACTGGCAGCTTGCCATCTCTTTTGATTTGCAGCAATAATTCATAAGGTGCACCAAGATTCTTAGCTTCTGTCATCAGTTCATCTTCACTCATGGCTGATACTTTACGAATCTGAGCGTTAACCTTTCTCATATGACGAACAGCTTCTACAATGTTGCCTGTCCCAGGCTCTCCTTTTGTACGAAGCATAGAAGCGCCTTCTGCGATACGGCGGGTTGCCTCACCTAGGTCGCGGCATCCACAAACAAAAGGTACTGTGTATTCATTTTTATTTAAATGGAATTCCTCATCTGCGGGCGTCAGCACTTCACTCTCATCGATATAATCAACACCAAGTGCTTCAAGAACACGAGCCTCGACAATGTGACCGATACGTGCTTTTGCCATGACTGGAATCGTTACTGCATTTTGTACTTCCTCTACGATTCTTGGGTCTGCCATACGGGCAACACCGCCTGCGGCACGGATATCAGCTGGTACTCGTTCTAATGCCATGACTGCAACCGCGCCTGCTTCTTCTGCAATTTTTGCCTGCTCAGCATTGACGACATCCATAATGACGCCACCTTTTTGCATTTCTGCCATTCCACGTTTCACTCGTTCAGTTCCCTTATTGCTCACAATAGTTTCCTCCCATTTGTCTATTCGATTGATTCAACATCTTTATCATACAAGCGAGAAAGTATAACAATAAAGAGAATAGTATAACAATTCAACCAAACGGGAAATAAGGATAAACCCTTGTAAACAAAGGATTTACAGCTAAAAACATGTCATTTTCTCTTTCAAGTATGATTTACATGCTATAATACATCTATAACAATTAAAATTCATGTATAACAATTTTGCATTCTTTGGAGGGGTTTCATGCATATTGATATCCATCGACACTCTGATACATCTCTTTCAAATCAAATTTACTTTTCAATCATCGATCACATTCAATCGGGTTTGCTTCAGCAAGGAGAAAAGCTGCCGACTGTCCGTGATTTAGCTAAGCAGCTGAATGTGAGTCTTGTCACGGCAGCAAAGGCATACACCCGTTTAAAGGACGACGGATATTTAACAACGGTGCAAGGTAAAGGAACTTTTGTGAATGAGCAGCAAGAGCAGGCAGAGATCCCGATTCCATCATCTACCTCTTTCGATTGGCAGTTGTCGATTCCAGATTATTTACCACGGTCTCAATTCGCTCAGTATCACTATGTCGAAGAAGCCATTAACCTTTCTTCTTCTATGATCGATCCAGGGCTTTTGCCAAACCGATATTTAGAAAAAGAAATGCAGCATGTACTAGCCAGACATCCTCAAATCATGTCGAAGTATGGAGAAATACAAGGTGATCTTCAACTGCGACAGGTCATTCAATCTTTTTTAGAAAAGTTGGATGTGCCATCTACACCTGAAAATATTCTTGTAACAAGTGGTTCTCAGCAAGGGCTTGATTTGGTGGCACGTACGTTTATTGGACCGGATGATGTAGTCGTTATGGAAGCACCGACCTATCCAGGGGCTATCGATGTCTTTATGGGCAGAGGAGCAAGAATCATTACCGTCCCTGTCGATCATGAAGGGATGAACATGAAGCAGCTTCAAAGCATTTGTGATAAATATAAACCGAAGCTCATCTATACGATTCCTACTTTTCACAGTCCGACAGGAGCCAGTATGTCAATGAAACGCAGAAAACAACTTCTCTTACTGGCTCAAAGCATAGATTGTCTCATTGTAGAAGATGACCCATATCGTGAGCTTTATTTTGAAAAGAAGCCGCCAGCACCTATTAAAAGCCTGGATCATGATGGACATGTCATTTATTTACGAGGGTTAAGTAAAACACTGGCTCCAGGATGCAGAATCGGGATTATCACAGCGTCAGGCTCGATATTTAACCGTTTATTAGCTGCAAAGGCCAATAATGACTTAGGCAGCCCTCTCCTCACACAAAAGGCCATATTACCGTTTCTGACATCAAAGAAAATGATTGATCATACAAAGAAGCTAAGGACCGCCTTGAAAGTGAGACGCGATTTGATGATGGATGTGTTAACGAAGCATGCACCGAAAGATGTAACGTGGCAAATTCCACAGGGCGGGCTCAATTTATGGCTTAGCTTCCCTTCCTGGGTTGATACACGAGCACTGTTGCATGAGGCACGTAAACAGCAAATTACCTTTTTGCCTGGCTCTGTCTGTTATCCTGGGGAACCGAAACAGAATTATATCCGCCTCAGCTTTTCTTATGTGAATGAAAAAGCATTGACCGAGGGCGTGGAAAAGTTATGTGATATTTTTCAGCAAGCCTTGTCCACTCCTCAAAATCAGAAGCAATCGCTCTTCTTTTAACGATAAAAAAACTGCTCTCATGTATAGAGAGCAGTTTTTTTATTAGAACCAACCTTTTACTGTGTCAACGATTCCGCCCCAAATGCCAGCGAAGAAACCACCTACACCACGCATTGCAAGGATGAACCAATTTGCTTTTTCATCGCCTGTTTTCGTCACAAGCTCAACACCTGATTGGTCTTTATTCAAATAGCCGTAGTCCTTCTCATCACCAGAATAAGAAGTCGTCAGCATGCCAACCTTCGTTCCCTTTTTAGTAGGAGCTTCTAGGTTCTTTTTCTCGATATTTACTTGTGCTTTATAGCTCTTCTCGTCACCATTTTTTACTGGTACAGAAAATGCTTCTTTCGTGACGACGGGTACTTCTTTGTCTTTGCCTTTATCCACTTCGATGCTTTCATGCCCTTTGATTTGTTGACCTTTTTTGTACATTTCTTTCATCGTGAAGTTTTTAAACGCGTAGTCGAACAGTTTTTTCGCCACGTCGAAACGTGCTGTATGAAGATTACCTTTTGCATTCAAGATGACTGCGATGACACGCATGTCACCTTGTTTTGCTGTACCTGTGAAGCTAGAACCGGCTGAATCTGTAGATCCTGTTTTCAGACCGTCTACACCTTTATATTCCTTCACAAGTCCTTTAAGCATGAAGTTCCAGTTAGGCATGTCCATTTCATCGTCTGTGCCTTCTCTGAACTTTGTTTTCGCAATACTTGATGTTTCAAGAATTTCTGGATGGTCTTTGATGAGATGTTGTGCAAGCAATGCCATATCTTTTGCAGATACTTCGCTTTCTTCATCAGCACCTGTACCTTTTGGCTGTTGGCCATGTAAATCTTTATTTTCCAATCCAGTTGCATTCACGAATTTGTAGTTTGTTAAACCAAGTTCTTTCGCTTTTGCGTTCATTTTTTCAACAAATTTTGATTCTGATCCAGCGATCACTTCCGCTAAACCAATCGCTGCTGCATTTGCAGAATAAATAGCCGTTGCTTGATAAAGTTCTTTCACTGTATACGAGCCATCTTTTCTCAAAGGAACGTTAGATAAACTACGGTCCTGAGAAATTTCGTATACATAATCATCTGGCGTATACTTTTGATCCCATTTCACTTTGCCTTCAGCAATCGCCTCTAGTAATAGATACTCTGTCATCATTTTTGCCATACTTGCGATAGGCAGTCTTTGATCTGCGTTTTTACTATAAAGAATTTTACCTGTAGAAGCTTCAATAAGGATCGCTGCTTTCGCATTCACACTGAATGGATCTTCAGCCGCTTTTGCTTTGGACATTGGTGTAAATGCTGTAACAATCAATGCCAATGCAAGGATAGAGACCATAAGCTGTTTCATCATCTTGCTGTTCAATCGTCATACCTCCGTATTCATCTTTTTTCGACGTTTTTCATATATATGTAATCCACAAGGGCTTGTTTCAACACAACAGTATAAATTTTATCACAATAAAGACAAAAAAAATAGACAGAGTCATAGACCCTGTCAAATGTAATTTGATTGTCACAATTTATCAAGAAATTGTGTAGTTTGGTGATTCTTTTGTAATTTGTACATCATGTGGATGGCTCTCACGAAGTCCTGCACCCGTCATACGAATAAACTGTGCTTCTTCTCTAAGAGTGCGTAAATCCTGTGTTCCACAATAGCCCATACCAGAACGAATACCGCCAACTAGTTGATACACTGTATCAACAACTGGCCCTTTGTATGGTGTACGGCCTTCAATACCTTCAGGAACGAATTTTTTATTATCTTCTTGGAAGTAACGATCTTTACTTCCTTTTTCCATTGCAGCGACAGAACCCATACCACGATAAACTTTGAAGCGTCTACCTTGGAAAATTTCTGTGTCTCCTGGGCTTTCAGATGTACCAGCTAGAAGGCTTCCCAGCATAACAGCATGTCCGCCAGATGCTAATGCTTTCACGATATCACCTGAATATTTAATTCCACCATCTGCAATAATAGCTTTACCATGTTTTCTTGCTTCTGTTGCACAGTCATAGATCGCTGTGATTTGTGGTACACCGACACCTGCAACAACACGTGTTGTACAAATAGATCCTGGTCCGATACCGACTTTCACAATATCTGCTCCTGCTTCAAACAATGCTTTTGTTGCTTCAGCTGTTGCAACATTACCAGCAATGATGTTAAGAGAAGGATACGTTTCACGGATTTTCGATACAGTGTTTAGAACACCTTGAGAATGACCGTGTGCTGTATCAATGACAATGACATCCACATTGGCTTCGACTAATTTTTTCACACGTGTCATTGTATCGCCAGTGACACCAACAGCGGCACCAACAATTAAACGGCCATGTGCATCTTTAGAGGAGTTAGGGAATTCAATCACTTTTTCAATATCTTTGATTGTGATGAGACCTTTTAGTGTTCCTTCGTCATCTAAAAGAGGTAATTTTTCAATCTTGTATTGCTGTAGGATTTTTTCAGCTTCTTCTAACGTTGTACCAACAGAAGCTGTCACAAGTTCCTCTTTTGTCATCACGTCGCTAATCTTCATTGAATAATCCGAAATAAAACGAAGGTCACGGTTCGTAATAATACCAACAAGCTTTTGGTCTTGTTCGTTGTTGACAATTGGCACACCTGAAATACGGTATTTACCCATTAAATGCTCTGCATCAAATACTTGATGCTCTGGTGTTAAGAAGAATGGATTTGTAATAACGCCGCGCTCTGAGCGTTTTACTTTATCCACCTGCTCTGCTTGCTGTTCAATGGACATGTTCTTATGAATAATACCAAGACCACCTTGACGTGCCATTGCGATCGCCATTTGTGATTCCGTCACTGTGTCCATTCCCGCACTGATAATTGGAATGTTAAGCTTTAATGTGCTTGTTAGCTCCACTGATAAATTGACATCACGTGGAAGTACTTCAGACTTTGCTGGAACAAGCAAAACATCGTCAAACGTTAAACCTTCTTTTGAAAATTTACTTTCCCACATTAGTAAATCCCCCTCTTTTCGGCAAAATATTATATGTAGATTATCAACTAGGAAACAGCATGTCAAGGAAGCAACAAACAGTTGCAATTTTTAGAAAATATAAAGAGAGTTGAGGAAGAACATGAAAAGTTCAGGATGGAAGGATTTAAAACGCTTTTATTCGCTCGAAACCTCCCAAAAGTTTCTATTTCAACAATATGAGAAACGGAACATTCAAGATGCAAACCAGCAAGCCTATAAAAACTGTGAACGATTTATTTACTTTCTAAAACATGGCCATACGTTCTATGAACAGGCAGCGATCGCGCCTCTAGAACTTAAACCCATTTTATTGTTTTATGGAATGGCGCAGCTGCTAAAAGCGTGTTTGCTGACAGTTGATCCCCATTATCCTTCTCAAACCTCTGTTTTAGCTCATGGCGTAACATCAAGGAAGAGAAAGAAACAGCATTACCGTTTTAGTGAAGATGAAGTGAAAATCCAAAGAAATGGGCTGTGTATGCATGTGTTAAAGCATCTATTTCATTTAAATGGTCTTGAAGATGAGCGATTTACGATGATCCATCTCCTGTCAAAAATACCTGAAATGAGTCATGTTCTTGAGTTTCAAAAGCAGCCCTCGACATTAGTTAAAGTGGAAAAGGCTAACGGAATGATGATTCAAGATCATATTCCATTACTTTATAACATGTCTGCTGAACGGTTTATTGAATACTTTGAGTTCCATACAAGCTGGAAACTCAAACAGAGAGAGGCTAAACAATTGACGTTCGATGTATTTCTTGAAGAAAACCCAGCACTTGCTACTCATCTTCATTATGATTTAGAAATGGATCAATGGTTTATACCGTCAACAAGAGATGCTTTTCTAGGGATTCCTGAGATCATCAGCCATTACTTATTGATGTATAACCTTAGTATGATTGCCCGCTACGAAACAGAATGGTGGTACGAGCTGCTTTCTCAATACATTAGCGATGATTACGTCATGATTGAACGCTACATGGAGATTGCAGAAGAGAAGTTCCCAGCTTACATCATGATGCTGTTAGAAGAAAAAACAAAAAAGACCAGTTCCAAATGGAACTGATCCTTATAAAAGCTTGGCGGCGTCCTACTCTCACAGGGGGAAACCCCCAACTACCATCGGCGCTGAAGAGCTTAACTTCCGTGTTCGGTATGGGAACGGGTGTGACCTCTTCGCTATCGCCACCAAACCTGATGGAGAGAATGTTCTCTCAAAACTAGATAACAATGTTCATGCTTCACATTAGAATATAGGTTAAGTCCTCGATCTATTAGTATCTGTCAGCTCCACGTGTCACCACGCTTCCACCTCAGACCTATCAACCTGATCATCTTTCAGGGATCTTACTTCCTTGCGGAATGGGAAATCTCATCTTGAGGGGGGCTTCATGCTTAGATGCTTTCAGCACTTATCCCGTCCGCACATAGCTACCCAGCGATGCCCTTGGCAGAACAACTGGTACACCAGCGGTGCGTCCATCCCGGTCCTCTCGTACTAAGGACAGCTCCTCTCAAATTTCCTGCGCCCGCGACGGATAGGGACCGAACTGTCTCACGACGTTCTGAACCCAGCTCGCGTACCGCTTTAATGGGCGAACAGCCCAACCCTTGGGACCGACTACAGCCCCAGGATGCGATGAGCCGACATCGAGGTGCCAAACCTCCCCGTCGATGTGGACTCTTGGGGGAGATAAGCCTGTTATCCCCGGGGTAGCTTTTATCCGTTGAGCGATGGCCCTTCCATGCGGAACCACCGGATCACTAAGCCCGACTTTCGTCCCTGCTCGACTTGTAGGTCTCGCAGTCAAGCTCCCTTGTGCCTTTACACTCTGCGAATGATTTCCAACCATTCTGAGGGAACCTTTGGGCGCCTCCGTTACATTTTAGGAGGCGACCGCCCCAGTCAAACTGCCCACCTGACACTGTCTCCCTGCCCGATAAGGGCAGCGGGTTAGAAGGTCAATACAGCCAGGGTAGTATCCCACCGATGCCTCCACCGAAGCTAGCGCTCCGGTTTCCAAGGCTCCTACCTATCCTGTACAAGCTGTACCAACATTCAATATCAGGCTGCAGTAAAGCTCCACGGGGTCTTTCCGTCCTGTCGCGGGTAACCTGCATCTTCACAGGTACTATAATTTCACCGAGTCTCTCGTTGAGACAGTGCCCAGATCGTTGCGCCTTTCGTGCGGGTCGGAACTTACCCGACAAGGAATTTCGCTACCTTAGGACCGTTATAGTTACGGCCGCCGTTTACTGGGGCTTCAATTCGCACCTTCGCTTACGCTAAGCGCTCCTCTTAACCTTCCAGCACCGGGCAGGCGTCAGCCCCTATACTTCGCCTTACGGCTTCGCAGAGACCTGTGTTTTTGCTAAACAGTCGCCTGGGCCTATTCACTGCGGCTTCTCGGGGCTTTAACACCCTAAGAAGCACCCCTTCTCCCGAAGTTACGGGGTCATTTTGCCGAGTTCCTTAACGAGAGTTCTCTCGATCACCTTAGGATTCTCTCCTCGCCTACCTGTGTCGGTTTGCGGTACGGGCACCTCTCACCTCGCTAGAGGCTTTTCTTGGCAGTGTGGAATCAGGAACTTCGCTACTAAATTTCGCTCGCCATCACAGCTCAGCCTTTACGGGAAACGGATTTGCCTATTTCCCAGCCTAACTGCTTGGACGCGGATATCCAATACCGCGCTTACCCTATCCTCCTGCGTCCCCCCATTGCTCAAATGGTGAGGAGGTGGTACAGGAATATCAACCTGTTGTCCATCGCCTACGCCTTTCGGCCTCGGCTTAGGTCCCGACTAACCCTGAGCGGACGAGCCTTCCTCAGGAAACCTTAGGCATTCGGTGGACGGGATTCTCACCCGTCTTTCGCTACTCATACCGGCATTCTCACTTCTAAGCGCTCCACCAGTCCTTCCGGTCTGGCTTCACAGCCCTTAGAACGCTCTCCTACCACTGTTCGTAAGAACAGTCCGCAGCTTCGGTGATACGTTTAGCCCCGGTACATTTTCGGCGCAGAGTCACTCGACCAGTGAGCTATTACGCACTCTTTAAATGGTGGCTGCTTCTAAGCCAACATCCTGGTTGTCTAAGCAACTCCACATCCTTTTCCACTTAACGTATACTTTGGGACCTTAGCTGGCGGTCTGGGCTGTTTCCCTTTCGACTACGGATCTTATCACTCGCAGTCTGACTCCCAAGGATAAGTCATCGGCATTCGGAGTTTGACTGAATTCGGTAACCCGGTAGGGGCCCCTAGTCCAATCAGTGCTCTACCTCCGAGACTCTTACCTTGAGGCTAGCCCTAAAGCTATTTCGGAGAGAACCAGCTATCTCCAGGTTCGATTGGCATTTCACCCCTACCCACACCTCATCCCCGCACTTTTCAACGTGCGTGGGTTCGGGCCTCCATTCAGTGTTACCTGAACTTCACCCTGGACATGGGTAGATCACCTGGTTTCGGGTCTACGACCACGTACTCATGCGCCCTATTCAGACTCGCTTTCGCTGCGGCTCCGCATCTTCTGCTTAACCTTGCACGGGATCGTAACTCGCCGGTTCATTCTACAAAAGGCACGCCATCACCCGTTAACGGGCTCTGACTACTTGTAGGCACACGGTTTCAGGATCTATTTCACTCCCCTTCCGGGGTGCTTTTCACCTTTCCCTCACGGTACTGGTTCACTATCGGTCACTAGGGAGTATTTAGCCTTGGGAGATGGTCCTCCCGGATTCCGACGGAATTTCACGTGTTCCGCCGTACTCAGGATCCACTCTGGAGAGAATAATATTTCAGTTACAGGGCTGTTACCTTCTTTGGCGGGCCTTTCCAGACCTCTTCGCTTATATCATTCCTTTGTAACTCCGTATAGAGTGTCCTACAACCCCAAGAGGCAAGCCTCTTGGTTTGGGCTGTTCCCGTTTCGCTCGCCGCTACTCAGGGAATCGCATTTGCTTTCTCTTCCTCCGGGTACTTAGATGTTTCAGTTCCCCGGGTATGCCTTCTCATACTCTATGTATTCAAGTATGGATACTACTCCATTACGAGCAGTGGGTTTCCCCATTCGGAAATCTCCGGATCAAAGCTTGCTTACAGCTCCCCGAAGCATATCGGTGTTCGTCCCGTCCTTCATCGGCTCCTAGTGCCAAGGCATCCACCGTGCGCCCTTTCTAACTTAACCATTTCTTACTTTAGAAAGAATCACTATGTGTGATGAACTTTGCATTGCATTCAATGTGAATGTATTACTTATTGTTATCTAGTTTTCAAAGAACACGTTGGTGGAGCCTAGCGGGATCGAACCGCTGACCTCCTGCGTGCAAGGCAGGCGCTCTCCCAGCTGAGCTAAGGCCCCGATTTAATAGAAGATGGTGGGCCTGAGTGGACTCGAACCACCGACCTCACGCTTATCAGGCGTGCGCTCTAACCAGCTGAGCTACAGGCCCATCTTTCATATCGAAGATATGATGTTGTAGGATCTTTTGCAAGTTCCTTCAAAACTAAACAAGACGAAAACGTACGCTGCTCCATATATCCTTAGAAAGGAGGTGATCCAGCCGCACCTTCCGATACGGCTACCTTGTTACGACTTCACCCCAATCATCTGCCCCACCTTCGGCGGCTGGCTCCATAAAGGTTACCTCACCGACTTCGGGTGTTGCAAACTCTCGTGGTGTGACGGGCGGTGTGTACAAGGCCCGGGAACGTATTCACCGCGGCATGCTGATCCGCGATTACTAGCGATTCCAGCTTCACGCAGTCGAGTTGCAGACTGCGATCCGAACTGAGAACAGATTTATGGGATTGGCTAAACCTTGCGGTCTTGCAGCCCTTTGTTCTGTCCATTGTAGCACGTGTGTAGCCCAGGTCATAAGGGGCATGATGATTTGACGTCATCCCCACCTTCCTCCGGTTTGTCACCGGCAGTCACCTTAGAGTGCCCAACTGAATGCTGGCAACTAAGATCAAGGGTTGCGCTCGTTGCGGGACTTAACCCAACATCTCACGACACGAGCTGACGACAACCATGCACCACCTGTCACTCTGTCCCCGAAGGGAAAGCCCTATCTCTAGGGTTGTCAGAGGATGTCAAGACCTGGTAAGGTTCTTCGCGTTGCTTCGAATTAAACCACATGCTCCACCGCTTGTGCGGGCCCCCGTCAATTCCTTTGAGTTTCAGTCTTGCGACCGTACTCCCCAGGCGGAGTGCTTAATGCGTTAGCTGCAGCACTAAGGGGCGGAAACCCCCTAACACTTAGCACTCATCGTTTACGGCGTGGACTACCAGGGTATCTAATCCTGTTCGCTCCCCACGCTTTCGCTCCTCAGCGTCAGTTACAGACCAGAGAGTCGCCTTCGCCACTGGTGTTCCTCCACATCTCTACGCATTTCACCGCTACACGTGGAATTCCACTCTCCTCTTCTGCACTCAAGTTTCCCAGTTTCCAATGACCCTCCCCGGTTGAGCCGGGGGCTTTCACATCAGACTTAAGAAACCGCCTGCGAGCCCTTTACGCCCAATAATTCCGGACAACGCTTGCCACCTACGTATTACCGCGGCTGCTGGCACGTAGTTAGCCGTGGCTTTCTGGTTAGGTACCGTCAAGGTGCGAGCAGTTACTCTCGCACTTGTTCTTCCCTAACAACAGAGCTTTACGATCCGAAAACCTTCATCACTCACGCGGCGTTGCTCCGTCAGACTTTCGTCCATTGCGGAAGATTCCCTACTGCTGCCTCCCGTAGGAGTCTGGGCCGTGTCTCAGTCCCAGTGTGGCCGATCACCCTCTCAGGTCGGCTACGCATCGTCGCCTTGGTGAGCCATTACCCCACCAACTAGCTAATGCGCCGCGGGTCCATCTGTAAGTGACAGCCGAAACCGTCTTTCATCCTTGAACCATGCGGTTCAAGGAACTATCCGGTATTAGCTCCGGTTTCCCGGAGTTATCCCAGTCTTACAGGCAGGTTACCCACGTGTTACTCACCCGTCCGCCGCTAACATCCGGGAGCAAGCTCCCTTCTGTCCGCTCGACTTGCATGTATTAGGCACGCCGCCAGCGTTCGTCCTGAGCCAGGATCAAACTCTCCGAAAAAGTACAAAACCGAAGTTTTGTTTTTCGTCAGCGTTTGACTGACTACCTATGAAGTATCATAGGATTTTTTTATAAAAACTCGAATTAACAGGTACGTTTTGTCTTGTTTAGTTTTCAAAGAACTTGTGTGTCACTCTCTCAAAGCGACCACTTAAATATATCATATATCTCTATCAACAGTCAACATTTTTCTTGAAAAACATTTTATTTTTTTAAGAAGTTTTCACTGTAAAAGAGATAAAAAATAGAGCCTCTTTTTGCTCCTTTGAAAGATTAACACATATCTATGAAAAAAGCATTAGAAATTTCAAAAAAACTCATGTTTTTTTAGAAAAAAATAAAGCCGGTGAAGAACCGGCTTTATTTTTACTCAGATTGCTCTTGATCTGACTCTATAGTTTCTACGTTTTCTTCACTATTCTCTTCATCATCTTCTTGTGATTGTTCAACTAACGCCACTGTAGCCACATGTTCTTCATCACCAAGACGAATCAGGCGGACACCTTGAGTGACTCGACCTGTTGTCGAAATGTCTGAAACGGCCATACGAATGATCACGCCGCTTCCTGTAATAATCATCAAGTCCTCTTCAGCTTCAGCATTCGTCGCCTTCACTGCGACAAGCGGACCATTGTTGTCCGTGATTTTACATGTTTTAAGACCTTTACCGCCCCGACTTTGAACACGGTATTCTTTTTCAGGGGTTAATTTACCGTACCCTTTCTCGGTTACGATCAATACGTTTGCATCTGGCTCAAGGATTTCCATACCGACAACGATGTCATCCTCAGAAAGCGTAATTCCTTTCACGCCGGCTGCAGTACGTCCCATTTCACGAACGTCTGTCTCGTCAAAACGAATCAGCATACCCTTTTTCGTTCCAATGATGATTTGTTTTTCTCCATTGGTTAAACGGACAGCCATCAGTTCATCTTCGTCACGAAGACTTAGAGCGATAAGTCCATTGTTTCGAATGTTGGCAAACTGAGACAATGATGTTCGTTTTGATACACCGTGTCTTGTTGTAAAGAAGAGATACGAATCTTCATCAAATTCGCTTACTGGAATAATGGCATTAATCCACTCTCCCTTTTCTACTTCAAGCAGGTTAATAATCGGAATCCCTTTCGCCGTCCGTCCGAATTCAGGAATTTCATATCCCTTCGCACGATAGACCTTCCCTTTATTAGAGAAGAAGAGAATCGTATCATGGGTAGATGTTGAAATCAGCTGTTCTACGAAATCATCCTCATTGGTTCCCATGCCCTGAACACCTTTACCGCCTCTTTTTTGGCTGCGGTATGTTGATGCAGGCAGACGCTTGATATAACCATTATGAGTCAGCGTAATCACGATGTTCTCAACAGGGATCAAATCTTCATCTTCAATTGTTTCAATACCTGCCGTCACAATTTCAGTACGGCGTGTATCATTGAAGCGCTCTTTGATTTCTGTTAATTCTTCTCTAATGATTTCAAGAACTTTCTCATTGTCTGCTAAAATGGCTTTCAACTCAGCAATCAAATCAACAAGTCCTTTATATTCTTCTTCTATCTTTTCTCTTTCCAATCCAGTTAAGCGCTGAAGACGCATATCAAGAATGGCCTGTGCTTGTTTTTCGGACAAGCTATAGTTCTCCATTAAGCCATTTCTCGCGATTTCAGCAGTTTGAGAGCTTCTAATTAATGAAATGACTTCATCTAAGTGGTCAAGAGCGATTCTTAAACCTTCTAGAATATGAGCTCTTGCTTCAGCTTTACGAAGTTCATATGCTGTTCTTCTGCGAATGATCACTTTTTGATGCTCTAGATAATATTCAAGACATTGTTTGAGGGACAAGACTTTCGGCTGTCCATCGACAAGTGCCAATAAGTTGATTCCAAATGATGTTTGGAGTGTCGTTTGTTTATAAAGATTGTTTAATAGAACGTGGGCGTTCGCGTCTCTTCGCAGTTCAATTACAATCCGCATTCCATTACGATCAGACTCGTCACGCAGATCTGTAATGCCATCGATCTTTTTATCACGCACAAGATCAGCGATTTTTTCGATCAAACGGGCTTTGTTGACCTGATATGGAATTTCATTGATGACAATCCGCTGCTTACCGCTGGATGTTTCTTCAATGATAGACTTTGCACGTAATGTAATAGAGCCACGGCCTGTTTCATATGCTTTACGGATTCCGCTTCGACCAATGATTTGTCCCGCAGTTGGGAAGTCTGGTCCTGGAATGATCTCCATTAGTTCCTGTGTTGTCATTTCTGGGTCTTGACTAATCGCCAGCACCCCATCAATCACTTCACCTAGTTGGTGAGGCGGAATGTTGGTTGCCATCCCTACAGCGATACCTGTTGCCCCGTTGACTAATAAGTTCGGGAATCGAGCAGGCATAACGATTGGTTCTCTTTCACTGCCATCGTAGTTATCTTGATAATCAATCGTATCCTTGGTGATATCACGCAGGATCTCCATTGAGATTTTTGATAGACGCGCCTCAGTATAACGCATCGCTGCTGCACTGTCTCCATCGACAGAACCAAAGTTCCCGTGTCCTTCAACTAGCATATTTCGATAGTTGAAGTCTTGCGCCATACGAACCATCGCTTCGTATACAGCGCTGTCACCGTGAGGGTGGTACTTACCGATAACTTCCCCAACGATACGTGCAGATTTCTTAAATGGTTTATCACTTGTCATACCTAGGTCATTCATCGCATACAAAATTCTTCGATGCACGGGCTTCAATCCGTCTCGCACATCTGGTAATGCACGCGAAACAATAACACTCATTGCATAATCTAAAAAGGACGTACGCATTTCTTGACTAATATTCACTTCACGTACATTTGGTGTATGTTGTTCACTCACTATAAGAACCTCCCTTTACGTATCACATGAAATAAATTATGTGGGAGTAAAATATGTATTTATCTTCACAAGACTATTCTCCATTATATCAATAATCTCGGCTTTATACACATTAATTTACTAGAAAATCAACGAAAACACGGAAAACCAGGACATTCGTTTCACACCCCTGTTTCTTGAAAAACAACCTTATTCCAAACAAGAAATAAGGTTGTTCTCAGGAGGGATTCATCTAAATATCAAGGTTTTTCACGTATTGTGCATTTTCTTCGATAAAGTTCCGTCTCGGCTCTACTTTATCTCCCATCAGCATTTCAAATGTCTCATCAGCATCGATCGCATCCTCAAGTGTGACTTGAAGAAGTGTTCTCGCATCAGGGTCCATTGTTGTTTCCCAAAGCTGAGTAGCATTCATCTCTCCAAGACCTTTATAACGCTGGAGTCCAGGCTTTGGTGTTTGAGGTAGTGATTTTAACAGCTCATCCAGCTGTTTATCGTTATACACGTACTCCACACGTTTTCCTTGCTGCACTTTATATAAAGGCGGCTGTGCAATATACACATAACCGTTTTCAATGATTTGACGCATGTAACGATAGAAGAAGGTTAAGAGAAGCGTTCGGATATGCGCTCCATCTACATCGGCATCTGTCATGATCACAACTTTGTGATAGCGTGCTTTCTCTAAAGTGAAGTCTTCTCCGATTCCAGTTCCTAACGCTGTAATCATTGCACGAACTTCGTTGTTCGATAAAATTTTATCTAGACGAGCTTTTTCTACGTTTAGGATCTTCCCTCTTAACGGTAAGATCGCTTGGAAGTGACGATCACGGCCTTGCTTAGCAGATCCGCCCGCAGAATCTCCCTCTACAATATAGAGCTCAGAGATGGAAGGATCTTTAGAAGAACAGTCCGCCAGTTTCCCAGGTAAGCTGGAGACTTCCAGCGCACTTTTACGTCTTGTCAGCTCACGAGCCTTTTTGGCAGCCATTCTTGCACGAGCCGCCATCAGTCCCTTTTCCACAATTTTTTTCGCAGAATCAGGATTTTCAAGCAAGAATTTCTCAAGTGCTTCTGAGAAAAGGGAGTCTGTGATGGTTCTCGCTTCTGAGTTCCCAAGCTTTGTCTTCGTTTGCCCTTCGAATTGAGGGTCTGGATGTTTGATGGAGATAATGGCTGTTAAGCCTTCTCGCACATCTTCACCACTTAAATTCGCATCCCCATCTTTGAATACGCCGTTTTTACGAGCATAATCATTGATGACACGCGTTAGACCAGTTTTAAAGCCAGCTTCGTGTGTTCCGCCTTCATACGTGTTGATATTGTTGGCGAAGGAATAGATATTACTTGTATAAGAATCGTTGTATTGTAATGCCACTTCAACCGTAATTCCGTCTTTCTCACCTTCGATGTACACAGGTTCTTCATGAACAACTTCTTTTGAGCGGTTTAAATGTTCTACATAGCTCTTAATACCGCCTTCGTAGCAGTATTCATTTTTACGCTCTTTGCCTTCACGTAAGTCTTCAATAATGATGTTTACACCTTTTGTTAAGAAAGCTAACTCACGCACACGGTTGGCAAGTGTATCGTAATCAAATTCAATGGTTTCATTGAAAATTTCTGGGTCTGGCACAAAGTGAGTGGTTGTCCCGGTTACATCTGTTTCACCAATAACCTCTAAATCTCCCACTGGAACTCCGCGTTTGAACTGCTGATAATGAATTTTTCCGTCACGGTATACGGTCACGTCTAAGGTAGTAGATAATGCATTTACAACAGATGCCCCTACACCATGCAGACCGCCAGATACTTTATAACCGCTCCCGTCAAATTTACCGCCAGCGTGAAGAACAGTCATAATGACCTCTACAGCAGGACGCCCCATTTTCTCATGAATTCCAACAGGAATCCCGCGGCCATTATCTTTTACTGTAATGCTATTATCTTTTTCAATTTGCACTGTAATGTCTGTACAATAACCAGCTAATGCCTCATCAATACTGTTGTCGACAATTTCCCATACAAGATGGTGAAGTCCTTTTGCATTGGTTGACCCAATGTACATTCCTGGACGTTTTCTAACAGCTTCTAGTCCTTCGAGCACCTGTATCTGATTTTCATCATAACTATTATGTTGCTGTTCCATTGCCACGTACATTCACCTACACTTTTCTTAAACGATATATTTATATGAATTGAGTTTTTAGACTTCAATTTCAACCACAAACGAAGCACGTTTTTTGAGCGTGCTTGAGGAAAGAGGAGAGTAATAAACAGATTCAGTTGTGACGACAATGGATTTGGGTGTCCCTTGTGATAACGAAATGATATGTTTCTCTTGTTTTTGTAGAAATTCTTCTACAACAGAAGACGACCTCATTTTGTAATCAACAATTGCGACAATCTCTCGTGTAGAAACAACACAATCATCACCTAAATGAATATACAAGACTCACACCTCATTTATCAGTCAATTACTTTTCCACTGGCTACTCTGAAAATTTCCGCTTCTTTCAGGGTGGCGTGATCAATGCCTTCAACACTTGTTGTAGTGACGAAGGTCTGTACACGACCTTGAATGGTATGGAGCAAATGAGACTGTCTGTAATCATCAAGTTCAGATAACACATCATCAAGTAGAAGAATGGGATATTCTCCGATTTCTTCATGTATCAGATCAATTTCTGCCAGCTTTAGTGAAAGAGCTGTTGTTCTTTGCTGCCCTTGAGAGCCATATGTCTGAACATCCCGACCATTCACAAAGAAAAGCAGGTCATCTCTGTGAGGTCCCCACAGTGTCACCCCTCGGTCTATTTCTCTGTCTCTTAGTTTCTGAAACGATTCTTCATAGCTATTCTTTATTTTCGACAAGTCTGACGCTTCTGATACCTCTATTGCCGTCTGGTATTGGAGCGTGAGTGTTTCTAGCTCTCTAGAAATCCCAAAATGCAGCGGCTGGGCCCATTTTTCGAGCTGTTTCGTAAAAGTCAGTCGTCTTTTGACAACTTTCGCTGCCGCATCAATCAACTGCTCTGTTAAAACCTCCAGCATCGCTTGATCTGTTTGCTTTCTTGTCTGCAATTGTTTCAAGTAATGATTCCGCTGAGAGAGGATTTTTTGATAGAGCGATAAATCATGCAAGTAGACAGCAGAAACTTGTCCAATCTCCATGTCGAGGAATCTTCTGCGGATTTGCGGGCTGCCCTTCACAAGACTTAAGTCCTCTGGCGCAAACATGATGGTGTTTAACGCACCAACATAATGACTGAGCTTCTGTTGTTCAATGTGATTGACCTTGCCCTTTTTCCCTTTTTTTGAAATCACGAGCTGCATTGGGAGTGGACCATTTTTTTTAATGACTCTACCTTCTATTTTAGCATAGTCTTGGTCCCATCGGATAAGTTCTTTATCATTTGACGTACGATGAGACTTTGCCATCGACAATACATAGATCGCTTCCATCAAGTTCGTTTTACCTTGGGCATTCTCACCGATCATGACATTCACCTTATTGTCGAATTGAAGCTCGGTGTGTTCATAATTTCGGTATGAAGTTAACGCCAGACTTTGAATGTACATGTATTGTCACCCGTTTCTAATTCACAACTTGAAATGCGCCGTAACCTTCAATCTCGACAACATCTCCCGGGTACAGTTTGCGTCCCCGTCTATTATCTGGCTCTTGATTAATGAACACCTCATGTTCACTTAAAAACCATTTCGCCATTCCGCCAGATTGGATGACTTCGGCTAATTTCAAAAACTGCCCTAATGTAATCATTTCCGTTTCAATGGTTATAAGATTAGGCATTGTATCGACCTCTTTCAATATCACTAATATCTAATTGTACTAAAAAACAAGACAAGAAGGAAAGGGGGAAAGCGAACTGGGATGAAAGAAAGCATGGAAAACGAGAAGAAAAGCTGCTGTGCACTCACACAGCAGCCATTTTAGATTGAATTAATACGTTCTTACCGGAAGAATCAATTGCAAGATAGAATCATCATTCGGCGTACGCAGCAGGAATGGTCTCATTGCACCAGTGAAGCTTACATGAATATCTGTTCCCTCTAATACTTTTAACGCATCCAGCATATATTTTGGACTGAAGGAGATTTTAAGATCTTCCCCTTTAATCTCATCTGCTTGAACCGTCTCCACCACTTTACCGATCTCAGGTGAATTAGAAGAGATTTCAAGGCTTTGTTCAGGATCAGCTGACAGTTTTACGACATTATTACGTCCTTCTCTTGCCAAAAGTGATGCACGATCAATGGCTTGAAGGAACTCTTTCGTGTTGACTACGACATCCGTTTTACTTTCTTGCGGGATCAGACGAGCTGTATCTGGATAATTACCATCCAGTAATCTTGAGAAGAACAGGACGTTTTGTGCTTTAAAAAGAACTTGTGTTTCTGTAATCACGATGCTCACAAGATCTTGTCCATCATCAAGAATTTTACTTAGCTCTGTTAAACTCTTCCCTGGAATCACGACATTATACGAACTTTCCTCGTTAATATCTAACTTCGCTTTTCTTAAAGCAAGACGGTGGCTATCCGTCGCCGTGCATATTAATTCACCTTTTTCGACCTTCCAGTTTACACCTGTCAAGATAGGCCGTGTTTCTGAGGTGGACACTGCAAAAACAGTTTGACGAATTAAATTTTTAAGCAGATCTGTCGGAATTTGAAATGCATGATGCTCTTCAATTTGTGGAAGATGCGGATATTCTTCAGCATCTAAGCCGTTTAGGTTAAATTCCGCTGAACCAGAGCGGATGATAGTCAGGTGATTTTGTTCTACTTCAATTTCAACAGTAGCCATAGGCAGTTTCTTTACAATTTCACTAAAGAAGCGGGCTTGAAGCACAATACTTCCCGGACGATCAATGGTGATAACCTCTAAATCTCCATCTCTTTGAGGGATGAAAGATTCAATTGAGATATCAGAATCGCTTCCTGTTAGAGAAACCCCTTCATCAGACGCAACAATTTTAATCCCTGTCAAAATAGGAATCGTTGTTCTAGAGGATACGGCCTTTAATACATCTTGGACACTTTGGACAAGACGATCTTTTTGAATCGTGAATTTCATAGTGGTCCTCCTAAATTTTCTTAATGACATGTATATATATTTTATTAATAAAAATCGTAGAAGTAATAGTAGGGCTTGTGAATATGTGGATAAGTCCAGAAAAAGAAAGGAAAGACAGCCTATCCACATGTGGACAGACTGTGTATGACTATGCTCTAGTTATTCACATTTTCCCGTACCTATTATATCAGCTTGGTTATTTTAATTGTTCTTTGATCTCTTTGACATGCTGCTGAAGCTGTTCATCTTCAACGATTAATTTCGAAATCTTCTCATGAGCATGAATGACAGTCGTATGATCACGACCGCCAAATTCTTCTCCGATTTTAGGCAGAGAGGAATCGGTCATTTCTCTAGAGAGGTACATGGCAATTTGTCTTGGATAAGCAACTGACTTCGTACGTTTCTTCGCCTTGAAATCCTCTAATCGAATATTAAATTGCTGACCTACAATTCTTTGAATATCTTTAATTGTAATGACCTTTGGCTTCGATGAAGGAATGATGTCCTTTAGCGCCTCAGCTGCTAGATCTGCATTAATGTCTTTATTAATTAAAGATGAGTAAGCAACGACACGAATCAAAGCACCCTCCAGCTCACGAATGTTGCTGTCGATTTGATTGGCAATGTACAGCATGACTTCATTTGGAATGTCTAAGCCTTCTGCCTTTGCTTTTTTTCGCAAGATCGCGATACGCGTTTCTAAATCTGGCGGGGTAATGTCTGTAATTAAGCCCCATTCAAATCGAGAGCGTAATCTGTCTTCAAGTGTCGGAATTTCTTTCGGAGGCCGGTCACTAGAAATGACGATTTGCTTACTTTCTTCGTGAAGTGTGTTGAATGTATGGAAAAACTCTTCTTGTGTTTGTTCTTTTCCTGCTAAAAATTGAATATCATCTATCAAAAGCACATCTACATTCCGATAGCGGTTACGGAAGTCGACAGCTTTGTTATCTCGGATTGAGTTGATAAATTCATTAGTAAATTTTTCAGATGATAGATAGACCACTTTCGCTGATGGATTATGGTCGATCACGTAATGACCAATCGCATGCATCAAGTGAGTCTTTCCTAAACCAACGCCCCCATAAATAAAAAGCGGGTTATATGCTTTTGCTGGTGCTTCCGCGACTGCAAGTGAAGCGGCATGAGCAAAACGGTTGCCTGAACCAATAACAAAAGTATCAAATGTATATTTTGGATTCAGCATATTTTGTGGAATGTCAACGGGCTCTTCTTTAGACATTTTTTTGATAGGAGACTTTGGCATGGCTTCCTCTTCGTCCTGATTTTGAGGAATAATAAATTTAATGCTGAGCTCTTCACCTGTTAGTTCATAGATGGTATCAGCAATTAAGTGAAGATATCTTGACTCGAGCCAATCTCTAGCAAATTCATTAGGTGCCGTAATTGTAAGCGTATCTCCCTGAAGAGAATGGGCTTTTGTCGATTTCATCCATGTCTCAAAACTGGGTTTGCTTAATTTTGTCTCTATTTTTTGAAGTGCTTTATTCCACAGATCCAAAATATTTTCCATAAGGCTTCTCCCCCCTCCTTTTCTTTTTAAAATGACCAGTATCAAACTGTTATAGAACACGAAAAAGAGCAAATGGTCATCACCATTCGTGCACATACATTGTTGAAAACAATTAATATAGTAGAAAAACGTCTTTTCGACAAATTACACAAGCTGTGGATAAACAATTCAACAGGCTGTGTAATAACTTTCCACAGGTTATCCACAAATTGTGGATAATATAAATGGGCCAGATAACTAATTAAGAGTTAAAACACAAATATAATATCAAAATAAACAAGATGGTGCAATGGGTGTCACAAACTTATCCACACACTTTACAGCCTGTTGAAAAATAATTATCCACATCGGTTATTTGTGTGAAAAAAATGTCGATAATGGATGTGGATAGTCTAAATATGCCGGAAAAATATCCACATCCATGTTTTGAAGGTCTTTTAGGAGGAAAAAAAGAATAAAATGCTGGAAACTGAAAAAGAAGGTTTCTTCGTTTAATAAATTATGTTATGCTAATAAGGTTGATAATAAGAGTTTTATCATTGATATTGACAATCGATGGGTTACACAAATATAATGAGTTAGACTGTCTTAAACAGCTATTCCTCAGGGAGGTGTCATAAATGAAAAGAACGTTTCAACCAAATAACCGTAAGCGTAGTAAAGTTCATGGCTTCCGCAGCCGTATGAGTACTAAAAACGGACGTCTAGTTTTAAAGCGACGCCGCAGCAAAGGTAGAAAAAAATTATCAGCTTAGGCCACTGAATAATGTCAGTGGTCTTTTTTACATAAAATCGTAAATGAACTGTCAGTTTTTATCGGAGTGGAAGAAAACATGAAGAAGCGAAACAGGCTAAAAAAAAATGAAGAGTTTCAAAAGGTGTTCAAAAAAGGTCAATCAATGGCGAATCGCCAATTCGTTATTTACCAGCTGGATCAACCAAATCAAGATGAACTGCGTTTAGGATTGTCTGTCAGTAAGAAGATTGGTAATGCAGTGATAAGAAATCGAATTAAACGACTGATCCGTCAGGTGTTTTTAGAGGAAGGTCATAAGTTAAAGCAAGAAAAAGACTACATTGTCATTGCACGAAAACCAGCGAGTGAATTGACCTTTGAAGAAACAAAGAAGTCTCTCCAACATTTATTTAGAAAATCCGCTGTTTATCAACAACAACCGAAAAAGTCTTCGTAATAGAAACTTTCGTTGAATCAATTTTTAAAAGCGCTTCCTTCATCTAGTGAATTAAAATGAAACCACCACTTTGCAAAGAAAAAATGTTACCATACTGAATAGGTGAGTCACTTTCGTAATCAATTCCAACTTAAATAAAGTTTGAAGTAATGGGAGGAATCTTGTTGAAAAGGCGATTATTACTAATATTTAGCTTGATTGGCGTATTGGTTCTATTGGCAGGATGTACACAGATCAATGAACCAATTACATCAGATAGTAAGGGATTCTGGAATTCTTATATTGTTTACCCGCTATCTCAATTAATCACGTATATGGCAAACTTAACTGGTGAGAACTATGGTGTAGCGATTATTATTGTGACACTGTTAATTCGCTTGCTTATTTTACCATTAATGATTAAACAGTTAAGAAGTACAAAAGCGATGCAAGCATTACAGCCTGAATTGAAAAAGCTTCGTGAAAAATATAGCTCTAAAGATCAAAAAACACAGCAGCAGCTACAGCAAGAAACAATGGCCCTTTTTCAAAAAAATGGCGTCAATCCATTAGCAGGCTGTTTCCCGATTTTAATTCAGATGCCAATCCTCATTGGTTTCTATCATGCAATTATGAGAACAGCAGAAATTAAAAAGCATACATTCTTATGGTTTGACTTAGGCAGCCCAGATCCATTGTTCCTATTACCGATTATTGCGGGTGTAGCTACTTTCATTCAGCAAAAGCTGATGATGGCTGGAAATCCTTCGGACAACCCTCAAATGGCTATCATGCTATGGGTGATGCCGATTATGATCATTGTGTTTGCGATTAGTTTCCCAGCAGCACTTTCATTGTATTGGGTTGTAGGTAACATCTTCATGATCATTCAAACATTGGTGATTAAAACGCCTCAAGTAAAAGTTGATACAAAAGAAAAAGCAGGCGGGAATAAAAAATGAAGGAAATAACTGCTGTCGGTCGCACAATCGAAGAAGCAGTAGATTCCGGACTTAAACAAATTCAGCTACTAAAAGAAGAAGTAGAAATCACAATAGTAGATGAAGGAAATAAAGGGTTTTTAGGATTATTTGGTAAAAGACAAGCTGTGGTCAAGTTAGTAAAAAAGATAAATGCACTTAAATTAGCTACACAGTATTTAGATAAAATTGTTAAAACGATTGATCCTAAAGCAAAGATTATTTCCAAACAGGAACCGAAAAAGATTTCTTTTCACATTGATGGAGATAAAACGTCATTAATGATTGGAAAAAGAGGACAAACATTGTACTCTTTAGAAACGTTGGTACAGTTAGTGTTTAATCGTTATTCTGATCAGTATCATCATATAACAATTGATATTGGCGATTATAGGAAGAAACGACAAGAAGCACTTGAACAATATGCCGTCAAGACAGCAAAACGGGTTTTAAAAACGAAGAGAAAGGTTCATTTAGAACCTATGCCTTCGAATGAGCGAAAAATTGTTCATGATGCGATTGCTGCATTCTCTAAAGAACTTGCAACGGCATCTGAAGATACAGGCAGCAAGCGTCATGTTGTGGTGCTGTATAAAAAATAGCAGAAAGACTAAGATTCAGCAAAGCTGGATTTTAGTCTTTTTTTATTGAAAAATTGCTTTTTATAGAGGATTCATCCTTTATTTCTAAAAAATGAGTGTGTGATATGAGTGGAAAATGCCATTTTTACAAGTAAGTAAAGGGATCAGGGCGTTTAAATTTATTGGATTTAGGTGTAAGATGTGAAGACAAGTTTCAAACGTCGTTATTCACATGTGGATAAGTTAAGTGTTAAAATAGATAAGATGCAAAGCTGTGGATAATTAGATAGGGGATACTTTCACTTCGCTTTCATTTATGGTATCTTTAAATTTTGGATTAAGCGTTTTTGATATAGAGATGGACAATGTCCATTTAATAGATAACAGACTGTCTATTAAGTAGAGAAAGAGGTGAATGAGTGATGGATACAATTGCAGCAATTTCGACACCGATGGGTGAAGGAGCAATTGCGATTATTCGTTTAAGCGGGCCTGATGCCGTACAGATTGCTGATCGGATGTATAAAGGTCCTAAGGAGAAAAAACTTGTATCGGTGGATTCCCATACGATTCACTATGGTCATATTGTGGATTCTAGCACTGAGCAAGTAATAGAAGAGGTCATGGTGTCCGTATTAAGAGCGCCAAAAACATTTACGAGAGAAGACGTTATTGAGATTAACTGCCATGGCGGAATTGTAACGGTCAATAAAGTACTGCAGCTTGCTTTAAGAGAAGGAGCAAGATTAGCGGAGCCAGGTGAGTTTACAAAACGAGCTTTCTTAAATGGAAGAATTGATCTTTCGCAGGCTGAAGCAGTAATGGATTTGATTCGCGCAAAGACAGATCGTGCGATGAATGTAGCGATTACTCAAATGGAGGGACGCCTCTCCGGTTTGATTAAACGACTTCGCGGCGAGATATTGGAAACACTAGCCCATGTTGAAGTCAATATTGACTACCCTGAGTATGACGATGTTGAAGAAATGACGCATCGAGTCTTAGTTGAAAAGGCAACATCAGTGAAAAAGGAAATTGAGTCACTGCTAACGACTTCTCAGCAGGGGAAAATACTGCGCGAGGGCTTATCTACTGTCATTATTGGAAGACCGAATGTTGGGAAGTCTTCCTTGTTGAATAGTCTTGTACAGGAAACAAAAGCAATTGTTACGGATATTCCTGGAACAACGAGAGATGTCATTGAGGAATATGTAAATGTTAGAGGTGTACCGCTTCGTTTAGTCGATACTGCGGGTATACGTGAGACGGAGGACATTGTTGAGCGTATAGGGGTTGAACGATCTAGACAGGTCTTAAAAGAAGCTGACCTGATTTTACTTGTGCTCAATTATAGCGAGGAATTATCAGAAGAGGATATCAAACTATTCGAGGCCGTCTCAGGGATGGATATCATCGTGATCGTGAATAAGACAGATCTTGAGCCTAAGCTTGATATCGAAAAGGTCAAGCAGTTAGCGAAGGATCGTCCGGTGGTTACTACATCATTATTACAAGAAAAGGGGATTGATGAGCTTGAGATCGCGATTCAATCACTATTCTTCACGGGTTCAATTGAAAGTGGAGATTTAACGTATGTAAGTAACACGCGGCATATTGCTCTCCTTCAGGAAGCAAAACAATCCATTGAGGATGCTCTTGAAGGAATTGAAATGGACGTACCGATCGACATAGTTCAAATAGATTTAACACGCTGCTGGGAACAGCTAGGTGAAATTATTGGGGATGCTGTTCATGAAAGCTTGATTGATCAGTTATTCTCTCAATTCTGTTTAGGAAAGTAAAGGGAGGAACATTAGAAATGGGTTATGAAGCTGGCAATTATGACGTGATCGTCGTGGGTGCCGGTCATGCTGGAGTTGAGGCTGCTCTTGCTTCTGCAAGACAGGGCGCCAAAACACTTGTATTGACTATCAACCTCGATATGGTTGCTTTTATGCCATGTAATCCGTCCGTAGGCGGCCCCGCAAAAGGGATTGTCGTCAGAGAAATTGATGCTCTAGGCGGGGAAATGGCACGAAATATAGATAAGACGCATATTCAAATGCGCATGCTGAATACGGGGAAAGGACCTGCTGTTCGTGCGTTAAGAGCGCAAGCAGATAAGTTCCAATATCAGCATGAAATGAAAAAAACAATGGAAAATGAACCAAACCTGACAATGTTGCAAGGTATGGTAGATCATTTAATTGTAGAAGATGATGAATGTAAGGGTGTTGTTACTCAAACAGGGGCGAACTATCGTGCGAAATCTGTTGTTTTAACAACAGGGACTTTCTTAAAAGGCCGCATTATTTTAGGAGACCTTTCGTATTCAAGCGGTCCAAATAACCAGCAGCCTTCTATTAAATTATCTGATCATTTAGCAGAACTAGGATTCGATTTGGTTCGCTTTAAAACAGGAACACCTCCTCGAGTGAATAGCCACTCGATTGATTATAGTAAAACAGAAATTCAACCAGGTGATGATGTACCGCGGGCGTTCTCCTATGAAACGGTTGAATATATTACTGACCAGCTGCCATGCTGGTTAACTTACACGAGTTTAGAGACTCATCAAATTATTGATGAGAATCTTCACCGTTCTCCAATGTATTCAGGTATGATTAAAGGAACTGGTCCTAGATACTGCCCGTCTATTGAAGATAAAGTGGTTCGTTTCAATGATAAACCGAGACATCAAATTTTCTTAGAGCCAGAAGGTCGTAATACGCAGGAAGTTTATGTTCAAGGATTGTCTACAAGTCTTCCGGAGGATGTACAGCAGCGCATGCTTTCAACCATCCCGGGGCTCGAGAATGTACAAATGATGAGAGCAGGTTATGCCATCGAATATGATGCGATTGTGCCTACTCAGTTGTGGCCTACACTTGAGACGAAGAAAATTTCCGGATTATATACAGCCGGCCAAATCAATGGTACGTCTGGTTATGAGGAAGCAGCAGGTCAAGGGATTATGGCAGGTATTAATGCAGGAAGAAAAGCATTAGGTAAAGAAGAAGTCATTTTAAGCCGATCTGATGCATATATCGGTGTTCTCATCGATGACCTTGTCACAAAAGGAACAAATGAACCTTACCGTCTCTTGACATCACGTGCTGAGTATCGTCTACTTCTACGTCATGACAATGCTGATTTAAGATTAACTGAACTTGGCTATCAAATTGGATTAATTTCTGATGAAAGATTCCAAGCATTCCAGCAGAAAAAAGAAGCCATTGAAGCAGAGAAAAAACGTTTATATTCTGTCATCATTAAACCAACAGCAGAGACTCAAGAATTTATTCGTTCACTCGGCGGAAGTGAGCTGAAGGACGGCATTCGTGCAAGCGATTTGATGAAGCGTCCAGAAATGAATTATGAATCTGTTGTGAAATTAGCTCCTGCTGAAACACCGCTTCCTTCCGATGTGTGTGAGCAGGTAGAGATTCAAATTAAATACGAAGGTTATATTGAAAAGTCACTCCAGCAAGTTGAAAAACTGAAAAAGATGGAGAACAAAAAGATTCCTGATCGTATTGATTATGACGCCATCAAAGGAATTGCAACTGAAGCGAAACAAAAGTTGAAAGAAGTCCGACCGCTTTCTGTTGCACAGGCTTCTCGTATTTCAGGCGTTAACCCTGCTGATATTTCTATCCTTTTAGTATATTTAGAGCAGGGGCGTATTGCGAAGATAGCAGAGTAGAAAGGATGTCGGCATGAACATTGAACAATTTACAGCAGCACTAGAGGAGAAAGGGATCACTCTTTCTCCCGTGCAGCTTGAACAATTTGAAACCTACTTCCGCATGCTTGTAGAATGGAACGAGAAAATGAATTTAACGTCCATTACTGAAAAGGAAGAAGTGTATTTAAAGCATTTTTATGATTCAATATCAGCAGCATTTTTTATTGATTTTCACAAAGTGACGACGATTTGTGATATTGGAGCTGGTGCTGGTTTTCCAAGCATTCCTCTTAAAATTTGTTTCCCTCATCTACATGTGACCATTGTTGATTCTCTACAGAAACGAATTACGTTTCTCAATGAGTTAGCAAAAGGATTAAACTTACAAGATACTACTTTTTATCATGATCGTGCGGAAACGTTTGGGCAACGTAAGGAAAAGCGTGAAAGCTATGATCTTGTCACTGCTAGAGCAGTTGCGCGTTTATCCGTCTTGAGCGAACTATGTCTGCCTCTAGTGAAAAAGGAAGGATTGTTTGTTGCCTTAAAAGCATCTGCCGCTGATGAAGAAATGCAAGCAGGGAAAAAAGCTGTCACAGTCCTCGGAGGAGAGGTTGTTGAAAAGCATTCCTTTGTTCTTCCTTTAGAAGAAAGCGAACGGAACATCATTGTCATTGAAAAGAAAAAGCAAACACCAAAAAAATATCCTAGAAAACCAGGAACACCTAATAAATCACCAATAGAAGGTTGATCATGTAAAAGGTCGGTTTTTCTTCAATATTTATGATTTTACAGAAGGAAAAAACATGAGAAAATAGAATTATAAAAAGGTAGTTTTTAAAGGTGGTGTAGGTTCATGAAGCATTCACTCTCACGCTTCTTCGGGCTTGGAGACAAAGAACATCCTGAGCGTGAAACCGAAATAGAGGCAGAGATTGCTGAGCATGATACATTAAAGGAAGAGATACAGGAGCTCCCGGTCGACACAATTATGCCAAACCGTTTTCAGCCACGCACCATTTTTTCAGAAGAAAAGATACAAGAGCTGGCCACGACGATTCATACCCATGGCATTATCCAACCTATTGTTGTTAGACCAACAGAAGAAGAGGGAAAATATGAACTGATCGCCGGCGAAAGACGTTGGAGAGCGGTACAGACTCTTCAATGGGAGAAAATCCCCGCTATTATAAAAGATTTTACTGATACGGAAACGGCATCTGTGGCGTTGATTGAAAATTTGCAAAGAGAAGAGCTGTCTTCTATTGAAGAGGCTCATGCTTATGCACGTCTTTTAGAGCTTCATGATTTAACACAAGAGGCGCTTGCTCAGCGTTTAGGCAAGGGACAATCAACTGTTGCAAACAAATTAAGACTTTTAAAGTTGCCTGAAGAGGTACAACAGGCCATTTTAGAGAAAAAAATCTCTGAAAGGCATGCACGTTCACTTGTGCCCCTAAAGCTTCCAGAATTACAAATCGCGCTATTGCAGGAAATCATCGAAAAGCAGTTGAATGTGAAACAGACTGAAGAGCGTGTAGTGAAGATGCTTGAACAAAAAACAGATCGCAAACCGAAGCCAAAACGTAAGGCGTTTAGTCGTGATACACGAATTGCGATGAATACCATTCGTCAGTCTCTCCACATGGTAGAAGACAGCGGACTTAAGATAAATACCGAGGAAGAAGAGTTTGAGGAATATATCCAATTAACGATTCGAATTCCAAAATAGAAAAAAGCTGATGAGCGCCACTCGTCAGCTTTTTTTGTAAATCTTTTTCTTTTACTCTTGTTATCATTTGTTATTTACTGTTTGCTTTTTCAAATGAATGACAAAATCCTGAAGAAACAAGGTGTTATTTCTAAAGAAGTGACTGTTCAGCATTCGCACCAAGAGGGAACGATCCACTTGATGATTGCTGAAGTTGATCCGAAGAACTATGACTTGCGAGACATTTAAGACTTGTGAACACACAATCACCTAGTCCGAAGCAAATGTGAGCAAATGCCTTAAACAATTTAAGTTTCGACACTGAAAAAGATATATCAATATATTTTTTAGGTGTGTTTTCATTTGTCCTTTTATGTACGAAAAGGCACATTCACCGACGAATTTATAATAGGGAAACAAAAAAAGCAAACGTTTCATACTTTTTTTGATAGAATAGGAAGTATGAATGAATGAGAAACTTGTTAAGTTGAAAGTGGGTGACATCGTGGGAAAAATCATAGCGATTACCAACCAGAAGGGCGGCGTCGGGAAGACGACAACTTCTGTTAATTTGGGTGCGTGTTTAGCATACATAGGCAAACGAGTGTTGTTAGTTGATATTGATCCGCAGGGCAATGCCACGAGTGGTATTGGGATTGAGAAGGCTGACGTAGAGAAGTGTGTGTACGATATTTTAGTTGATGATGCAGATGTTCTTGATGTGATTAAGACGACAGAGGTCGAAAATCTTGATGTCATTCCTGCGACGATACAGCTTGCAGGGGCTGAAATAGAGCTTGTGCCTACAATCTCACGTGAAGTGAGGCTGAAGAGAGCACTTGAATCTGTTAAGCAGAATTATGATTATATGATTATTGACTGCCCGCCATCACTTGGACTGCTGACGATTAATGCGTTAACTGCATCCGATTCCGTTTTAATACCAGTTCAGTGCGAATATTATGCGCTTGAAGGATTGAGTCAATTGTTAAACACAGTTCGTCTCGTGCAGAAACATTTAAATACTGATCTTGCCATTGAAGGTGTCTTGCTGACAATGCTTGATGCCAGAACAAATCTTGGGATTCAGGTTATCGAAGAAGTGAAGAAGTACTTTAGAGATAAAGTCTATCAGACTGTCATTCCAAGAAATGTGAGGCTGAGTGAAGCGCCTAGTCATGGGAAGCCGATTATCTTGTATGATCCACGTTCAAGAGGTGCAGATGTCTATTTAGACTTAGCAAAGGAAGTGGATGCGAATGGCTAAAGGTCTTGGAAAGGGTATTAATGCACTATTTAACAACGTAGACTCAAATGAAGAAACGGTTGAAGAAATCAAATTAAAGGATCTGCGTCCGAATCCGTATCAGCCAAGGAAAACGTTTGATGATGATGCGTTGTCTGATCTGAAAGAATCGATTCAGCAGCACGGTGTTTTACAGCCAATCATTGTTCGTAAATCGATTAAAGGATATGACATTGTAGCAGGTGAACGCCGTTTTCGCGCAGCACAACAAGCTGGTCTGACAACAATTCCTGCGATCGTTCGAGAGTTTTCAGAAACGCTGATGAGAGAAATTGCCCTTTTAGAAAACCTGCAGCGTGAGGATCTATCTCCACTAGAGGAAGCGGAAGCCTATGCGTCTTTGCTGGATCATCTCAGTGTGACGCAAGAGGAATTAGCGAAGCGATTAGGGAAAAGCAGACCGCATATTGCGAACCATCTCCGCCTGTTGACTTTACCAGATGACGTACAAAAGCTGATTGCAAATGGAACGTTATCAATGGGACATGGCCGGACATTGCTTAGCTTAAAGAACAAAAAGAAGCTGGCGCCTTTGGTAAAGAAAATCGTGGATGAGGGGTTAAATGTACGTCAGGTTGAGAAACTTGTTCAGCAGTTAAACGAAAATGTTCCACGTGAAACAAAGAAAAAAGAAGCACCAAAGGATCGAGTGTTGAAAGAAAGAGAGTCTTTCTTACAAAACTACTTTGGTACTTCAGTGACGATCAAGAAACAGAAGAAAAAAGGAAAAATTGAGATTGAATTTCTCTCCAATGAAGATTTAGAAAGAATCCTTGAATTGCTTTCTACGAGGGAATCATCAGAGTGACCATCTTGATACGAGATGGTCTTTTTTATATTCTCCCAGTGATATTTTGAATAGGGGTGAAGAGAGACCGGCTTTTTTCTCTCGTCCAATCCATTTGGTCAATGTGAGATAGACTTTCAGAAAGTGTATTGGCCATAGACATGACTAGATGAAGACGTGTGTTTTGGAGAACGAAGTATTCCATGAAACCACTCACATTGACGATCCCATTAATATGAATATCTCCTACCTCTGGCAGCTCCTTTTGCACACCAGCTCCAGGCTTTAACGGCCCATCTCCAATTTGAAAGGAACCGACACTTTTCACTCTTCCTAAACAGGCATCAACCGCTACAATAAACGGGTTTTTATGAGCTTGTTCAATTTCTGCGAGCTTTTCTTTTAAATTGACTGCATGCACTGGGTCAGAGAGTGTTCCATATACATGAAGCTTTTTCAAATCCAGACCTGAAAGCTTTGTACCAACAAGTGGACCTAGAGAGTCGCCAGTTGAGCGGTCTGTTCCAATACAGACGATGGCAACGGGTCTTTTTCCTGCTTTCTGAAGATGCGAGAATAAAATACTTTTAAGCTGTTGATTGGCATTTGTATCCGTATGGGACACGTATTCTTTCACCCTATTTCTAAAAAAAAGACCGTTCTTGCTATTCATAGGTCTCACTTCCTTGTCATAGTAGTTAGTAACAGTATACGGAAACAAGCTTAATTCTATACCTATGAGGTGATGATTGTGTGGAAGGCTGGTTCAAGGTGGACGCTTTTAATTTTAGGAAGCTTAATAGGAGCGGGATATGCTTCCGGTCAAGAAATTTGGCAGTTTTTTGGCATTGATAGTGGACTAGCCATTCTACTGTTTACATTGATGTTTATGCTGTCTACCTATGTGGTTTTAAAAATCAGTTATGAGGTGCGTGCCGATCACTTTGTGCCAGTGCTGGAACGGCTTGTCGGTCCATGGCTGGCTAAGGTGTATGACGTGTTAATTGTCCTTTATTTATTCACGACAACGACGGTCATGATTGCCGGAGGCGGAGTGACTCTTGAGATGTATCATGTGCCTTTTTGGGTAGGCATCGGCGCGTTCTGTTTGTTTTCATTTATGATTTTTTTCTGGGATGTGAAAGGGCTTTTATCTGTGAATGCTTTCATTATACCAATTTTGGTGGCAGGGCTCATCTATGCGTTTGTTTTTTATTATATGAACCATGATCATATGTGGCGGATTGATTTTGGACAGCAGTACAATTGGCCAGCCAGCATTGTCTTTGCTTCTTTGAATATATTATCTGTTGTCGCTGTGCTGTCTTCGGTTGGGAAAGAAATGAAGGGGCTTGGGGAAGCCAAAGTGGCGAGCATATTAAGCGGTCTCATTTTTGGTGTGATCTCGTATGTGTATAACGAAATACTGGTTGATATTTCTGGAAGCCTTTCAGCAGAGGGAATTCCTTTGTTTACAGTATTAGAAGGGGCGCCGACGTCTTTGTTTGTATTTATGACCGTTGTCCTTTGTCTAGCGATTTATACAACGACGGCAGCAGGTTTATTTGGATTATCCAGCCGGATGCTTTCTTTTGTACGAATGCCCCGCTGGCTGGTTGTATTGGTGATGCTTCTTTTGATGGCACCTTTAACCTCTCTTGGATTTGCCGATTTGATTGCTTTCTTGTATCCGATTTATAGTTTGTTGAATCTGTATTTGCTCGTCTGTTTAATGCTATATCCGATTTTAAGTAAAAAGATATTTTCTCGGTCTAAAAATTATATTGATAAAATAAAATAAGCACCTCTCTTTTTAAGAGCTGTGCTTTATTTTATTTGAATTGAATCAATAGCTTCTTTGATATCATCATAGACAGGCATTTGCTTAAGACGCTGGAGGCGATCCTCTAATTCTGAAATGGCCTGCCCCTTTAAATGCTGGGAGATATGTTGTTTGACAATGGTTGTCTGGTTTATCATGTCTTCTGTTTTAGACAATTGATACTCCAAGTGCACACGAGTATTTGCTAATTCGTCGTGCAGCCGCATTTTGAGCAGCCGTTTTAGATCCTTTCGCTGCCCCTCTCTGCGCATGGCCTGAATGGCGGCAATTTCTTCAGGAGACTGTGTTTGCGTGTGTGGTGCCGATTGATTTTCGAATACAGACATGGAGCGGCGGGCACTCACATTTTGCAAGAAACGCTGGGCGTCACTAGGAGGTTTATTTTGATTGATCATGCGATGGCTCCTTTCTTAATGAATACCCATTTGCACCGCAAGGCGTCTATCTGCCTTGGCGTAGTCATCACCCATTGTGTACATATGTCTTGAAAGGGCAGAAAGCTCTTGTTCGTAATCCCTCAGGGTGTACAAGGCATTCAGTTGTTTTTCGTGTGAATAAAAGGAAGAATGTGCCTGTTCCATCCTAACTTCCTCTACCAGTGCTTCAACATCACTATGACTTAATAAATCATAGTGTCCAAAGCCGACGAGTCCTTTGAGCTCTTGTTTTACATGATGGACGGCGTCTTTTACGCTTTCATCAATTCCATCGATTTTTTCAAATACAGTGTGCACTTCATGTTCAATAATACTTTGTAGATCATAGGATGAATTTTTCAGTAAATGGGATTTTATGATAATTTCAAGTCCGTTTTGTGCATATGCTCGTCCAGAATGAATTTCTTGCAGCAGCATGGCTGTAAAACTTGTATTATGATCAAGCTGTTCATCTAAAATACGGGCGGATCCATTCGGATGGAATGAATATCCTTTTACTTTGAATTCTCCTGAAACGAGAGCTAAAAAAGCATTTGTATCAAAGGATTCGTTCCATTCTATATTCATAGATGCAAAAGCTGATTTTAAAAAGGTGTCAATTTCTCTTTTTTTGTATTTCACGGATTCTTGGACGGAGTCTTGCTGGCGTGGCGGTACGGTGTACTTGACTTGTCCAATTCCTTGATCATGACGATTGAGTAAACCGACGTAATGACTAGGCTGAATATATTCAGTCAACATGTGTGTATATTGACCTTGATTCGCCTTTTGCTGAATCGAAGGTGACAGGCTGCTCCATATATTTGGACTGTCAAAGGTGACGGCTTTTTTGACAGCTGGCTGTTCTGTTGCAACATAAGCACAAACAGCACCGGCAAGGGCTTGTCCAGTGAGATAGATACCTGCATGTGGATGCTTCTGACAGACTGTCTCTATGTATTCCTTCCCTTTAAAAAAGACATGATCTTGATTGCCGTCAAGGGATTTTCTTTCAATTGGATAGGCATAATCTGTTTTGAGCAATGTCTGAGCTGCGTTGTGTACATCTTGCGGTGATGTCACCGTCGTTTGGTTTGGCAGTGGACAGTGAAAAGCGACGATGAATTCATCTGATTGTTCTGGCTTCATTGTTAAACCATATAATTTATGGTCGATCTTTAGAAAATCGTGGACAGTGAGCGTTTGCTGACCTATTTCTATCGTATGGTGCTGCTGGTAATTGTCGAGATTTCCAGCATGATCGGATATGATTTTATATTCTTTATCAGTTAATCTATCCTTTCGATTGACCATCGTACCTGCTCCCTCACATAACATTTATGCAGATATCATAAATCAAAAAATATGGAAAAACCACAGCGTTCTACCAATAAAAACCTTTTGACCTACAGTGTTTGTGACAATATTGAAAAAAAGCGGAGTTTAAGTAACTATTGGTCACAAATAAAATGATCTAAAAGAAGGGTTTTTTCTTTAATAAAGAATAGGATGAACGATTGAAAGAGACTCTTTGTTTTGTGCATTGCTCTCCATCGCCGTTTTTTTGTACAATAGATGCAATGAAGTGAGCAGGAGAGGTGAAGGCTGATGGCAGACAAAGCATTTGGGTTACATGATGTTGTTGAAATGAAAAAGCCCCATCCATGTGGTGCCAATCGGTGGAAGGTCATTCGTTTGGGCATGGATATCCGCATTAAATGTGAAGGATGCGGACACAGCGTGATGATTCCAAGAAGAGATTTTGAACGAAAAATGAAGAAAATTCTCGTCAAGCATGAGGAGCCAACTACTTAAGTAGGCCTCATGCTTTTTTCATTAAATTTGTTTTTTCTACAGCAGAGCCAGGTGCAATTTCCCGTTTTAAAGCATTGATTTATTCTTTTTGACGAAGTTTCTTCTATTGAAAATGCATGATGGTTAGCTTGTCTTTTCATGTAAACCTACTTATAATTGCTCTAGGTTCATATTACGCAGTATAACGAGCACGTTTGATATAGAGGAGATGAAAGAATGGCTTTAACAGCTGGTATTGTTGGCTTACCTAACGTCGGGAAGTCAACGCTATTTAATGCAATTACACAGGCTGGAGCGGAGTCTGCTAACTATCCGTTTTGTACCATTGATCCAAACGTCGGAATTGTAGAGGTTCCAGACGAGCGTTTACAAAAGCTAACAGAATTGGTGCAGCCGAAAAAGACAGTTCCCACTGCTTTCGAATTCACTGATATCGCGGGTATTGTCAAAGGTGCATCTAAAGGTGAAGGTTTAGGGAATAAATTCCTTTCTCATATTCGTCAAGTAGATGCGATCTGTCACGTGGTCAGAGCTTTTGCAGACGATAACATTACACACGTAGCTGGTAAGGTTGATCCGGTGTCAGATATTGAAACGATTAATCTTGAATTGATTTTGGCTGATTTAGAAACAGTTGAAAAGCGTTTGGCTCGTGTGAGTAAGCTTGCAAAACAAAAGGACAAGGAAGCAGTAGCTGAATTTGAGATTTTGTCGAAGCTAATGAACGCATTTGAAGCTGGGAAATCGGCAAGATCTGTAGAATTTACTGATGAGCAGCAAAAGCTTGTGAAACAGCTTCATTTACTTACATCTAAACCAGTTCTTTATGTAGCAAATGTGAGTGAGGATGAAGTAGCGGATCATGACGGCAACGAATATGTGCAGCAAATCCGTGAGTTTGCTTCTGGTGAAAACGCTGAAGTCATCGTCGTTTGTGCGAAGATCGAGTCTGAAATTGCAGAGCTTGAAGGAGAAGAGAAGCAGATGTTCCTTGAAGAGCTTGGCATCAAAGAATCAGGTCTAGATCAGCTGATTCAAGCATCTTATTCACTTCTTGGCTTAGCTACTTATTTCACAGCAGGTGAGCAGGAAGTACGCGCTTGGACGTTTAAAAAAGGAATGAAGGCACCAGAATGTGCTGGAATCATTCATACGGACTTTGAACGTGGGTTTATTCGTGCTGAAACGGTTGCATATGAAGATTTACTTGCTGGCGGAAGCATGTCTGCTGCAAAAGAGGCTGGAAAAGTCCGTCTAGAAGGTAAAGAGTATATAGTGAAAGATGGAGACGTCATTCATTTCCGTTTTAATGTATAGGTTCTTGTCATAGGCCAAGTGATTTGTTATAATATACAATTGTGAGTAATATAATTTATTGCTCCTTGCCCGTTTAGGGCCGCTTAGACCAAAAGGAGGTGCAATCAGATGAGAAAGTACGAAGTTATGTACATCATCCGCCCAACAGTTGACGATGAGGCTAAAAAAGCAGTTATCGAGCGTTTCAATAACGTGTTAACTTCTAACGGTGCGGAGATCACTGGAACAAAGGATTGGGGTAAACGTCGTCTTGCATACGAAATCAATGATTTCCGTGACGGTTTCTACCAAATCGTAAACGTTCAATCTGACGCTGCAGCAGTTCAAGAATTTGACCGCTTAGCTAAGATCAGTGACGATATCATTCGACACATTGTTGTTAAAGAAGAAGTATAAATCATTGAAATATATATTTAAAGGTGGTCTTTCAATATGCTAAACCGTGTTGTATTGGTCGGAAGACTAACAAAAGACCCTGAGCTTCGCTACACGCCTAATGGTGCGGCTGTAGCCACGTTTACTCTAGCTGTGAATCGTACGTTTACGAATCAATCTGGAGAGCGAGAAGCCGATTTCATTAACTGTGTTACTTGGAGAAGACAAGCCGAGAACGTGGCTAATTTCTTGAAAAAAGGAAGTCTTGCCGGTGTAGACGGTCGTTTGCAGACAAGAAACTATGAAAATCAGCAAGGACAGCGTGTCTTCGTGACAGAGGTTCAAGCTGAAAGTGTTCAATTTCTTGAGCCTAAGAGCGGCGGTGCTGGTTCAGGTGGATACAGCGGCGGTGGCAATAGCGGAGGCCAGTATTATGGCGGTAGCCAAAACGATCAGAACCCATTTGGAAATGAACCAAGTCAAAATCCATATGGCAATCAAAACAACCAAAATCGTAATCAGGGAAATAGCTTCAATGATGACCCATTTGCGAACGATGGTAAACCGATTGACATCTCCGATGATGATTTGCCATTCTAATTGATCTGAAAAAATGACTAAAGGAAAGGTGTGAAAACAAATGGCAGGTGGACGCAGAGGCGGTCGTGCGAAACGTCGTAAAGTATGTTTCTTTACTTCTAACGGCATCACGCACATCGATTACAAAGATGTTGATCTTCTTAGAAAGTTTGTTTCTGAGCGTGGTAAAATTTTACCTCGTCGTGTAACAGGAACTAGCGCTAAGTATCAACGTAAATTGACATTAGCGATTAAAAAATCACGTCAAATGGCATTACTTCCATACGTTACTGGTGAGTAAGTCGTTGACTTAAAAGCGGAGAGCCTCGAGCTCTTCGCTTTTTTTATTTGTCTCACTAAGAAATTCATCTATTTTTGCTAGAGCTGTTTTTGGCAATCAACCTAGGGGAAGTATGTAAAAGTGACAGTTTATTCTATACAAATATGAGGTTGATCTGTCATATTGGTAGTCTAGAAAATAATTGCAGTCAGGGCGTGGGAAGATGATTGAATTTAAAAAGGTATCGATGCAATTTTCTGATGAGCGCTATGCCGTTCAATCTGTTGATTTGGAGATTCAGCAAGGTGAGTTTTTTGTATTGATTGGACCTAGTGGCAGCGGGAAAACGACGACATTGAAAATGATCAATCGTCTCATTTCTTCTACAGAAGGTGAGATTTACATAAAGGGTCAAAAAATAAGTGATTATGATTTGTATGAGCTTCGCTGGGATATTGGTTATGTTCTGCAGCAAATTGCACTTTTTCCTCATATGACCATAGAAGAAAATATTGCTGTGGTGCCAGAGCTCAAACAGTGGAGCCGGAATGAGACCAATCAGCGTGTCGATGAACTCATGTTGATGGTCGGGCTTGATCCTGCTATGTATCGACATCGAAAGCCAGCAGAGCTATCTGGTGGACAGCAGCAGCGTGTCGGTGTGGCACGTGCACTTGCAGCTGATCCTGAGATTGTCCTGATGGATGAACCTTTTAGTGCGTTAGATCCACCAACGAGGGAGAAATTGCAGGATGATCTGCTTGATTTGCAGCGCCGTATTCAAAAGACCATTGTTTTTGTGACGCATGATATGCAGGAAGCCATGAAGCTGGGTGATCGGATTTGTGTGATGAATGAAGGAAAAGTAGTGCAGATCGGACGTCCTGAGGAATTGGTTCAACAACCAGCTAATGCTTTTGTACGGGAGTTTGTTTCAGGGGCTGTCCGCCATGTGGGATATCAAGCATTTGAGCTGGAGACTTTGGCGCAACCGATAGCTCATCCCGAAGCTCTTTTAGGCTATGAGGCGGTCTCAGCACATGCCACACTGGATGAAGTCTTGTCTCAATTGGCAAAGCACGAGGAATTGGCTGTTGAAAAGAATGGGGATCGGATTGGACTAGTGAATCGTCAAGCAGTGATTCAGTTTTTAGCTGATCCTCCTAAAGAGGGGGGCGATTCACATGAATGATTGGACGCGTGTGTTATGGGAACGAAAAGAACAATTGGGGCACGCCTTACTTGAGCATATTCAAATTTCTTTTATTGCTTTATTTTTAGCGATTTTGATTGCCATTCCATTAGGTATCTATTTAACGAGGGTTCCAAAGCTAGCGGAGTGGGTCATCGGGGTGACGGCTGTCTTGCAAACAATTCCGTCGCTTGCACTGCTTGGCTTGCTGATTCCTCTCGTGGGGATTGGGCAAGTGCCTGCGATTATTGCGCTTGTGGTCTATGCCTTACTCCCTATTTTAAGAAATACATATACAGGCATTCAGGAGGTTGATCCTTCACTTAGAGAAGCGGCGCTTGCTATGGGGATGAATCATCGCAAACGGCTATTAAAGGTGGAGCTCCCTCTTGCTATGCCAGTGATCATGGCGGGTATCCGAACCGGGATGGTTCTCATTGTGGGAACCGCCACTCTGGCAGCACTGATCGGGGCTGGGGGATTAGGAAGCTTAATCCTGCTGGGAATTGATCGAAATGATATGTCGCTCATTGTCATTGGCGCAATACCAGCTGCCTTACTTGCACTCTTATTTGATGTGGTGCTGCGAACCTTTGAGAAAATTTCCTTTAAAAAGATTGTGATTTCTGTGACTGTTTTTGCTCTGATTGCAGGAGCAGTTGTCGCTGCCCCCTCGCTGTTTCAGCAAGAAAAGAAAGAAATCACCATTGGCGGAAAGTTAGGATCAGAGCCTGAAATTTTGATCTCGATGTATAAGCTTTTAATTGAACAGGATACAGATATTCAAGTGAACCTGAAGCCCGGTCTTGGTAAGACGTCTTTTGTTTTTCAGGCTTTACGCTCTGGTGATATTGATATTTATCCTGAGTTTACGGGTACAGCGATATCTGAATTCCTCAAAGAAACAGCGAAAAGCACAGATAAAAGAAAAGTGTATGAGCAAGCGCGGCGCGGATTGGAATCGTCCTTTCAGCTCCGCCTTCTTGAGCCCATGGCATACAACAATACGTATGCTTTAGCCGTGCCGCAGTCACTGGCTGATCAATATGAGGTGTCCAACATTTCAGATCTAGGTAAGATTAAAAATCGTATAAAAGCTGGATTCACCTTAGAATTTTCTGATCGTCAGGATGGGTATCGAGGCATTCAAAAAACCTATCAATTTTCCTTTGATGATGTCGTAACGATGGAGCCGAAGCTTCGCTATCGAGCGATTCAGAAAGGGGATATCAATTTGGTCGATGCGTATTCGACAGACAGTGAATTGAGACAATACAAATTAAAGGTGCTTGATGATGATCAGCATGTTTTCCCGCCATATCAAGGAGCACCGCTGCTCAGGCAGGAGACATTAACTGAATACCCTGAGATTGAGACCTCTCTCAATAAGCTTGCGGGTCAAATCACAGACGATGAGATGAGAGAAATGAATTATGAAGTCAATGTGAAGGGGAAGGATGCATTCCAGGTAGCAAAAGCCTATTTAAAAAAGAAAAAATTGCTGCAATAATTAAGGAAGAGCAGAGCTGTTTCATGCAAAGTAGCTCTGCTTTTTTAAAAGAAAAACAAAAATCATTGACTTTTACTTAAAAACATCATATCCTTAATTCGAGATAAATATATTTTTTTGATCTAATATCTCGAATTCGAGATAATATAAAGATGTTAGTAAAGGCATAATGAATAAAGGCTTGTTTACTTCAAATAGGAGGTCATGAGAAGTGAAAAAAACAGAAGGAATTCACCATATTACAGCAATTGTGGGTCATCCTCAGGAGAACGTTGATTTTTATGCAGGTGTTTTAGGACTTCGTCTTGTGAAGAAGACCGTGAATTTTGATGATCCGGGCACATACCATTTATATTTTGGAAATGAAGGCGGCTCTCCAGGGACAATTATTACGTTTTTCCCTTGGCCGGGTGCACAAAAAGGTCAAATTGGTGCAGGTCAAGTGGGCGTGACGACATATGTTGTACCAACAGGCTCTTTCTCTTTCTGGAAGGATCGTCTTGAGCAGTTCAATGTCTCTTATGAAACGGTTGAACGCTTTGGTGAAGCTTTTCTCTCATTTGAAGATCCACACGGCTTATTGATTGAGCTAGTAGAACGTGCAGAAGGAAAGCAAAACGAGTGGACATTCAATGGTGTCACACCAGATGTAGCCATTAAAGGATTTGGCGGAGCTGTTTTATTAACATCACAGCCGGAGCAAACGATGCAGCTGCTAGAGCAGACGATGGGACTTGAACGAGTTGGAGAAGAAGGAGACTATGTGAGATTCCGTTCGTTTGGTGAAATAGGCAATGTGATCGATGTGAATAAGATGCCTGTTCCACGAGGACGTATGGGTGTTGGGGTTGTGCACCATATTGCATGGAGAGCAACAGATGATCAGGACCAATTAGATTGGCAAAGACATATTGCTCAAAGCGGGTACCAAGTGACACCTGTGCAAGACCGAAATTACTTCAATGCCATTTATTTTAAAGAGCTTGGCGGCATATTATTTGAGATTGCCACAGATCCCCCAGGGTTTGCACACGACGAATCAGTGGAAACAATGGGTGAAGCATTGAAACTGCCACCGCAATATGAGGCGCAGCGCAGTCAGATTGAACAAATTGTGCTTCCAATTGAAGTGAGAGAAGTTAAAGGGAAAGGAGATTCATGATGAAGCATCTTTTTCGAAAAGGAAAGAATGAACAAAGACCTGTTCTGTTATTACTGCACGGAACTGGCGGGACGGAAGAAGATTTATTGCCGCTTGCACAGATAGTAGATCCTGATGCATCTGTTCTTAGTGTGAGAGGAAATGTATTAGAAAACGGCATGCCGCGTTTTTTCAGACGTTTGGCAGAGGGTATATTTGATGAGCAGGATTTGATTGAACGTACAGAGGAACTATATACATTTATCGGCGAAGCAGCTGATGAATATGGGTTTGATCGCCACAATGTGGTGGCTATCGGATATTCCAATGGGGCGAATATTGCTGGAAGCTTGCTATTCCATTATGGAGATGCCCTAAAAGGCGCCATCCTGCATCATCCAATGGTGCCAAGACGCGGGGTTTCATTGCCTTCATTAGCGGGGAAACAAGTCTTTATAGCAGCTGGTGAAAATGACCCAATGTGCCGTCCAGAGGAATCACAGGAGCTGGAGCAATTGCTGCAGGGTGCAGGCGCATCGGTTACCCTTCATTGGGAAAACCGTGGACATCAGTTAACGAGAGAAGAAGTCGATGCTGCGGCTTTATGGTATCGTCGTCAATTTTAAATAAGGTGGGGAATACAGGTGGGATTTTTACAGAAGCTTTTTGGGCAAAATAAACCAAAGGAGATGGAACAAATGGAAAACGTAAAATTAGCGATTATTTATTATAGTTCAACAGGTACAAACTATCAGATGGCGAAATGGGCTGAAGCTGGAGCAAAAGAAGCTGGCGCAGAAGTCAAAGTATTAAAAGTTGCTGAATTGGCACCAGAAGCAGTTGTAGCTTCAAATCCAGCATGGAAAGCACATTTAGACGAAACAAAGGATGTGCCAGAGGTTCAATTAAGTGATTTAGAGTGGGCAGATGCCATCATCTTTAGTATGCCGACACGTTTCGGTAACCTGCCAGCTCAAATGAAGCAGTTCTTAGATACGACAGGCGGCTTATGGTTCCAAGGTAAATTAGCAAACAAAGCAGTGAGCGCGATGACATCTGCTCAAAACGCAAATGGCGGACAGGAGCAGACGGTTCTCAGCCTTTATACGACGATGTTCCACTGGGGAGCCATTATTGCCGCTCCTGGATACACAGATGATTCCTTATACGGTGCAGGGGGCAACCCTTATGGCGTAAGTGTCACTGTTGACCAAAATGGAAAAATCCAAGAGGATGCAGAAGCAGCTGTGAAACATCAGGCAAAACGTACAGTCAATGTAGCAGAATGGATCAAAAAAGGTCAAAACGCTTAATAGATGTATACAAAAAGAATGCAGCCTCGCCGCTGCATTCTTTTTTCATTAATAAGGATCTGATGGTGTGCTGTTGTTGATGGCTTCGTCCACGGCTTGAGCAGCGCCTGTAGAGCCGATAGGTCCGCTTGGCTGCTCTTGTTTAAAGGCTTTTAAGCCGTCAGCGACACGCTTTCCGTAATCAGGGTCTGCTTTTGTAAAGTTTTCAATCATTTGGTCTTGAATGTCCTTTTGACATGTCGCAAGAGTATTGACTAAGTTCTTAATCAGTTCCTCACGCTCCCAATCATTAAAACGGCGATACGTTTCTCCCGCTTGTCCAAAGTTGTTTGGGCGGTCAATGGCTTCTCGTTTGACTTCACCCTCTACAAAAGGCGTATGATCCTTTCCATCCTGTTTGGCTTCTTTTAATCCCCCGAGGATCGACGGCTCATAATTCACATGGGGATTTTGCCCTTTGCCTTGATCGACATGGTATTCCATTTGTCCGTCTCTCTGATTGGTGGCGACATGCTTTTTCGGTGCATTGATCGGCAATTGTAAATAGTTTGGTCCTACACGATATCGCTGCGTGTCAGAGTAGGAGAAGGTGCGGCCTTGTAGCAATTTATCATCCGAGAAGTCCAAACCGTCTACGAGTACACCAGTCCCAAAGGCAACCTGCTCGACTTCTGCGAAATAGTTTTCTGGATTTTTGTTTAATACCATCCGTCCGATTGGTTTCCATGGATAGTCATCCTTGTACCAAAGCTTTGTCGGATCAAGCGGATCAAAGTCGAGGTGAGGGTGGGCATCATCTTCCATGATCTGTGCATATACCTCCCATTCAGGATGATCTCCTTGCTCAATGGCTTCATATAAATCCTGTGTGGCATGGTTAAAATTTTCTCCCTGGATGGCTTGCGCCTGTTCTTGGGTCAGGTTGCGAATACCTTGTTTCGGTTCAAAATGATATTTGACCAGTACCGCTTTTCCTTCATGGTTTACCCATTTGTACGCATGGACACCTGAGCCTTGCATGTGCCGGTATGTTGCGGGGATGCCCCATGGTGAAAAGAGAAATGTCACCATATGCGTCGCCTCAGGCGATTGTGAGACAAAATCAAAAATACGCTCGCCGTCCTGACGATTGGTGACAGGATCAGGCTTAAAGGCATGAACCAAATCAGGGAACTTTAAAGCATCTCGGATAAAGAAAATTTTCAGGTTGTTCCCCACGAGATCCCAGTTGCCTTCCTCTGTATAAAATTTAATCGCAAACCCTCTCGGATCGCGTAATGTTTCTGGTGAATGACCGCCGTGAATCACAGAAGAAAAACGAACAAAAACAGGCGTCTTTTTCCCTTTTTCCTGAAACAATTTCGCTCTCGTATAGGTGGAGATGGGTTCATCGCCGAATGTGCCGTAGGCTTCAAAATAACCGTGAGCTCCAGCACCGCGTGCATGAACGACACGTTCAGGGATGCGTTCACGATCAAAATGACTGATTTTCTCTAGGAAATCGTAGTTTTCAAGCGTAGTGGGTCCTCTATTCCCAACAGTTCTCATATTTTGATTGTCTGTTACTGGATGACCTTGCCGATTCGTTAAGGTTTCTTCTGACTCTGAAGATGGTTTAGGCTGTTGATCTTCTTTCAATTCGAATCCCTCCTTCAATATCTCCCTAACAATATGGTCATGTTTCTCCCTATTTCATACAAGGATTGATATAATGATTGAAAACTTTCACGAGGAGCAAACAAGATGATTCGATTACACTGCCTTCACGCCCATCCCTCCAATCAGTCATATATAGAAGATGTTTTTGTTGATACAGATGTTGATTTGCATCACATGGTCGATTCATCATTTATAGAACGCGCCACACAAGATCCTGCATTTGATCACCACAAGCAGCAAACGTATGCAATCAACAGATTAAGGCAAGAAAGTGAAGCCGATCTTATTCTGCTCACGTGTACACAATACATTGCTGCTCTAGGTGATCAGCAGCACCTTTTCAAACAACCGATTGTTCCGATCGATGAACCGTTATTTGAGCTGATTTGTGAGAAAAAGGGTCCTCTTCAACTGGTGTTTTCCAACCCAGATACAGTGGATGGGACGATGCAGCGGCTTGAATCATATGCCACAGAGCGGGGCAAACAGGTTGAAGGAGAAATGGTTGTGTTGGAGGATGTCTTTCATCTCTGCCTAAACGGTGATATGCAAGCCTATGATGAACAAATCAAGGAACAGCTGAGAAGATGTATGACGCAAAAAGGCAGAGACATTTGCGTGATGCAGCTTTCGATGGTTCGTGCGGCACAGCAGATGGAGCGGGAGACAGGGGTTTCTATCATTCATCCGCTTTCTCCACTAAAACAGTTTGTCCATCAAACACTATCCGCTTGGAAAGAGTGAACCCCATCAGGTTCGCTCTTTTTGTATAGGAACGTAAATGCGAGACATGTTAAAAAAATAACCGAGCGCAAACTATTTTCAACAGGTGCGCGTCTATCCAATGTAAGAAATAACAGATGCGCATTTAAGATAAAGGAGCTCTTTGTAAAATGAAGAAACGAAAAATAGACGATCAATTTGCGGATTACGTCATGGAGCATAAACACAGTTTTTATCGGTTGTCCTATAGTTATGTCAAAAACCCCGAGGATGCTATGGATGTTGTTCAGGAGGCCATTCATAAAGCACTCAAATCTGTTCACCGATTAGAGGATGCGAGCAAGATGCATAGCTGGTTTTATAAAATCGTGGTGAACGCTGCCCTAGACTTTTTACGAAAGAAGAAGCGGGTGCAAGTGACAGATGATGATACGCTTGAATTCTTATCTCAGGGCGAATCAGATGTATACGAGGATCAAGACGTCAAACGGGCTATAGAGGATTTGCCTGAGATGTATCGAGTCATCATTATTTTGAGATTCTTTGAAGATTTAAAACTAGAGGACATCGCCCAGATTCTCGATGAAAATGAAAACACCATTAAAACAAGATTATATAAGGCGCTGCGGCTTTTAAAAGTAGAATTATCACAGGAGGAAATATAAATGGATAAGTATTTGGAACATTTAAAAGATGAATATTTAGAAATTCCTATTCCACCGGAATATGATGCGATGGTTGAACGAACGTTAAAAAGAAAAAATAAAAAACCTCATTTTCAGCAATGGACCATTGGACTTGTTGCGGCGGCAGCTCTTTTTGTCACAACTGTTAATGTCAGCCCACAGGCAGCAAGAGCGATTTCAGAGGTACCTGTCATTGGCCAGCTGGTGAAAGTCGTGACGTTTACAGAATTTAAAAAGAGCGATCAAGGAACGAATATTGATCTTAAAACACCACACGTTTCAGGACTTGGGGACGGATCATTACAAGACAGCCTGAATCAAAAATATTTAGCTGAAAACAAAAAGCTGTATCAAGATTTTGAAAAGGAAACAAAGGGTTATAAAAATGGTCATTTGAGTGTAGAGAGCGGTTATGAAGTGAGAACGAACAATGATCAAATTCTCTCACTAGGTCGATACAAAGTGACGACTCAGGCTTCTGCGGCAGAGGAAATGACATATGATACGGTGGATAAGAAAAACCATGTACTCATTACATTACCAAGCTTGTTTAAAGATGATCGTTATATTGATGTGATTAGTGAAAATATTAAAGAGCAGATGAAGAAACAGATGAAAGAGGATTCAAACAAAATGTATTGGATTGGCAAGCAAGATATGGTGGAACCATTTAAGAAAATTAAGCCGGATCAAAACTTCTATATCAATTCAAAAGGGAAGCTTGTGATTTCCTTTAATGAATATGATGTGGCGCCTGGCTACATGGGTGTTGTTGAATTCACGATTCCAACAAGCGTGCTAAAGGATATTCTCGTTAGTGATACGTACATTCATTAAAAAGAAGACAGACAAAAAAGACTGCTGAACAATTCAGCAGTCTTGTCGTGTTTTATTAAGAAAGTGCGTCTGTCAGTGCAGGTACGACTTGTTTCTTTCTTGATACAACACCTTTTAGTAAAGCTGTGTTGTTTTCAAGCGTGACGTTAAATGCTTTTTCTACTTTTGCTGCTTCTGCACCGAGTGCAAGAGCAAGGGAGTCATTTTCTAAAATGTCTGTGATAACTAAAACAAATAGATCAAGACCTTTTGCTGCAATGACTTCATTGATTTTCGCTTCAATGTCAGCCTGTCTTGCTGTCACTTCAGCGATATCTACTGTATTAACTTGTGCAATTTCCACTTTGCTTTTGCCTAGTGCGAATTCTTTTGCATCAAGTGTAATTAATTCTTGAACCGTTTTTTGACTTAGATCAGCGCCTGCTTTGAGCATGTCTAGGCCATAAACTTCTGGATCTACCCCTGCAATTTTTGCAAGCTCATGCGCAGCATCAATGTCTTGCTGTGTGCATGTTGGGGATTTGAATAGTAAGGAATCAGAAATGATCGCAGATAAAAGCAAACCAGCGATTTCTTTTTCAATCGTCACTTGGTTTTCTTTATACATTTTGTTTAAGATCGTTGCTGTACAGCCTACAGGCTCAGCACGATAGTAAAGAGGTTCACTTGTTTCAAAGTTGGCAATACGGTGATGGTCAATAACCTCAGTTACTTGTACTTGATCAATATCGCTTACACTTTGCTGGAATTCGTTATGATCGACAAGAATGACTTGCTTTGTTTCATTTGCAGCCGTTTCAATGAAACGAGGTGCTTCTTGTTTAAAGAAATCTAATGCGTATTGTGTTTCTCCATTGATTTCTCCAAGTCTGACGGCTTCTGCCTCAGTGCCGATTTTGTTTTTCAAATCAGCGTAAGCAATAGCAGAACAAATCGTGTCTGTGTCAGGATTTTTGTGTCCGAATACGAGTGTTTTTCCCATGTGAATTCTCCTTCTTACATTTATTGATGATGTTTCTATTCTAACAGCTTTTGACCTTGAATTCAGGGTTTATAGCTAAGAATAATCTAAAAAATTGTAACATGCTGTTTGAAAACTTGCATGTGCGATTCCATATCGGTGTTCCACGTGAAACGCTCCTAGGATAGCCTGCATTTTACTTGAGATTTGCCGCTATGGTAAAATAAAGGTTGGGGCAAGACATGATGGAGCTGACATCATACGTATACATAGAAGTACACATTGAGCAAGATATAGAAAAAGGATTGGATAGAGGTGAAGGTGTGAAACAAACAAAAGCGTTAGTAGAGGGCGCAATCATGATGAGTATTTTCGCGGTCATGATGCTGTTTTATTTATATGTGCCGCTATTATCCATTATTTTCTTTCTAGCTGCTCCGATTCCGATCATCCTCTATACAATCAGACACGGCTTGAAAAAAGGAATTGCTGCTGGCGCTATTGGGATAGTGATCAGCTTTTTAATTGGGTCTATAAATGGTCTTATGACTGCACCAATATTGATTGCTGCCGGATTAGGCATGGGTGTTTTCTACAGCAGAAGGCAGCCTGGGAATGCCATCATTACAGGTGCGCTAATTTATTTATTCAGTATTCTCATCTCCTTTGTTGTCAGTGTTCAGCTCTTTCAAATCGATATCATGAATATTGCGAAAGAGTCGATTGAGCAAATGATGCCGATGGTAGAGAGTACTTTAAAGCAATCCGGCGTGTCTGAGAAGGACATTGCGAAGCAGCTGAAGCAGTTCAGAGAGTTGCAGGATACGGCATTAAGTGCTTTACCTGTAGCGTTATTGATTTTGGTCACGCTGCTGGCTTTTGTGAATCATTGGTTCATGCGGCCTTTGCTCAAACGGTTTGTTTCAGACATGCCGTCCTTGAAGAAATTTAAGGATATGCGGCTGCCAAAAAGCATGGTATGGTATTATTTACTCACATTGCTTTTGATGCTGATTCAGACGGAAAAAGGCAGCTTTTTATGGCTCGTTCAATCGAGTGCGTTTAAAATTTTATTTATACTGGTGCTTATTCAGGGATTTTCTTTTCTCTTCTATTATTGCCACGAAAAAAACATCTCAAAAGCGGTACCCATTTTCGCTGTCGTGTTAACGGTTTTCTTTCCGCCAATCGGTGTGATTGTGCGAATTATAGGGATTGCTGACATAGGCTTTGATTTAAGAGAAAAAGTAAAAAACAAATAATTCACTCTGAATGTTGAGGAGTTGATATCAGTGCCAAGCTTCTATAGAAAACCTGTCATCAAGTATCCGATCTTCGCGTTAATTGTTCTTGCGGTGATCACAGTCCTCCTCAACCTTTATTTTAATTGGATCATAGGAGCAGTTGGTCTTTTCGTCCTTGCAGGTGTTCTCTACTTTTTAAAGTGGGCAGATACGCAAGTGCAGAAAGAGATTGATTCATATATTTCAACATTATCCTATCGAGTCAAAAAGGTTGGAGAAGAAGCATTAATGGAGATGCCAATTGGTATTATGCTGTTTAATGACCAGTATTATATCGAATGGACGAATCCATTTCTCGCTTCATGCTTTCATGAAAGCACACTTGTCGGCAGATCCTTGTACGATACATTCGAGTCCATTGTGCCTCTTATTAAACAAGAAGTCGAGACCGAAAATGTGACGCTGAATGACCGGAAATTCAAAGTCATTATTAAACGGTCAGAGCGCCTTTTATATTTCTTTGATGTCACGGAACAGGTGCAGATTGAAAGACAGTACGAAAATGAACGAACGGTTTTATCTTATATCTTTTTAGACAACTACGACGATGTCACGCAGGGCCTTGATGATCAAGTGCGCAGCGCGATTAATAGTGAAGTGACGTCTCTGCTCAACAATTGGGCACAAGAATACGGTATTTTTCTGAAGAGAATTTCGTCTGAACGATTTATGGCGGTTCTAAATGAGAGTATTTTAGCTGAGCTTGAAGCGTCGAAGTTCTCCATTTTAGACGAGGTCCGTGAGAAAACAGGGGCACATAGTGCGACGCTCACTCTGAGCATCGGGATCGGTGCGTCCGTTCCTTCTTTGAAAGAGCTTGGAGCACTAGCGCAGTCGAGTCTTGACCTTGCCCTCGGACGAGGCGGGGATCAGGTCGCCATTAAACAGCCGAATGGAAAAGTGAAATTCTACGGTGGAAAAACAAACCCAATGGAGAAACGGACACGCGTACGCGCACGGGTCATTTCTCATGCTTTAAAAGAAATTGTATCTGAAAGCGGTAATGTCATGATCATGGGACATAAGTTCCCAGACATGGACTCGATCGGTGCATCCATTGGGATTTTAAAGGTCGCCCAGGCCAATGGAAAAGAAGGCTATATTGTCATTGATGCCAATCAGATTGGCGACAGTGTTCAACGCTTAATTAGTGAAATTAAAAATTATGAAGAGCTTTGGTCACGTTTTATCACGCCAGAGGAAGCAATGGAGCTTGCAAAGGATGATACATTGCTTGTCGTCGTAGACACACATAAACCGTCTCTCGTCATGGAGGAACGGCTGCTGAATAAGATTGAAAATGTCGTGGTCATTGATCATCATAGACGCGGCGAGGAATTTATCCGTGATCCTTTACTTGTTTATATGGAGCCGTATGCTTCATCTACAGCAGAGCTTGTGACAGAGCTCTTAGAGTATCAGCCGAAGAAATTGCGGATTAACATGATTGAGGCGACTGCGCTTCTGGCTGGGATCATCGTTGATACGAAGAGTTTCTCTTTGAGAACGGGGTCAAGAACGTTCGATGCAGCATCCTACCTTCGTGCAAAGGGAGCAGATCCTGTCCTTGTGCAAAAGTTCTTAAAAGAAACAGTTGATCATTACATTAAACGGGCAAAACTCATTCAGCATACAGAGCTGTATCAAAATCAGGTGGCCATTGCTTCATTGCCATCTGACAGGTCGGAGTATTATGATCAAATTACGATTGCCCAGACAGCGGATTCCCTGTTGTCAATGAGTGAGGTAGAAGCGTCATTTGCTGTCGCTAGACGAGATGACGACACGGTATGCATTAGTGCTAGATCATTAGGGGATATCAACGTTCAAATTATTATGGAAGCATTAGACGGCGGCGGTCATTTGACTAACGCTGCTACCCAGATTTATGGTATAACCATTGAAGAAGCGGTAGGGAAATTAAAGGCTGCCATAGACGAATATTTCGAAGGAGGGGTTCAAAGATGAAAGTCATCTTTCTAAAAGACGTAAAAGGCAAAGGGAAAAAAGGCGAAGTCAAGAATGTAGCTGACGGATACGCTCACAACTTTCTCATCAAACAAGGATTAGCTGTTGAAGCAACTCCAACGAACCTAAGTGCATTGGAAGGGCAGAAAAACAAAGAGAAAAAGAATGCCATCCAAGAGCTTGAACAAGCAAAACAATTAAAAGAAACACTTGAGGCGTTAACAGTGGAACTCACTGCAAAATCAGGTGAAGGCGGCCGTTTGTTTGGCTCGATTACAAGCAAACAAATCGCTGATAAATTGCAAAAAGATCATCAAATTAAACTCGATAAGCGCAAAATCGAGCTGAATGACGCCATCCGTGCATTAGGTTACACAAATGTACCGGTGAAGCTTCATCCAGAGGTACAAGCAACGTTAAAGGTACATGTGACAGAGCAGGCATAAGCAGAAAAGAACCCGTCTCACGAGGAGGCGGGTTCTTTTTTTATGAAGGATCTGAAATATAGACACTGCGTCCGGCACGCATACCGGATAAAAACATGAAAAATAGGATGATGATAAAGATGATAATTGCTGGTGTCCATGTCTGTGTGGAATCAAAAAGGATACCAATCATGAACGGCCCAACAGCAGCTAATAAATAACCGAGAGACTGCGCCATTCCAGAGAGGGCAGCTGCTTGTTCCATATTGGTTGTACGTAAACCGATAAATGTGAGGGCAAGACTGATACTGGCCCCTTGTCCAATGCCGATCAATAGAACAGAGATGACAAGGATAGGCGTCGATTCTCCGAGAAGAAGTCCAATCATGCCGAGTAAATACACAAGGACAAGGCCGACGACAAGCGGTCTTTGTGTTTTTAATTTTTCTGCAAAAACGGGCGTTAAGAAGGTAGATGGCAGCCCCACAAACTGCATAATGGACAGCATCCAGCCAGCTGTCGACAGGTTTATTCCATGTGATGTTAAGATATCAGGAAACCAAGCGATGCTGCTATAGAAAAGGAATGATTGCAGGCCCATAAAAAAGGTCACTTGCCATGCGACACGTGAACGCCATATCGGCTGCTCTGTGAGCGAGATGCTTTTGACGGCCGCTGTATTCTGATGAAGAAGCTGCGGCGCCCAAACCATCATGGCGAGAAGGGCAAGTCCAGCCCATACAAGGAATGATGTATTCCAGCCGCCAGGCATCGTATGACTGAGCGGAACACTGACACCTGATGCAAGTGCAGCGAAGACGGACATTGAAGTCGTATATACACTTGTCATCAAGCCTGCATGTGCAGGGAATTTATGCTTCACAAGCCCCGGTAAGAGCACATTACAGATCGCAATTCCAACGCCGACTAGTGCTGTTCCAATCATTAAGAAGGTGATGGTGCCAAATGAGCGAATCACAATCCCAAAGAGAAGGACAGCAAGTCCAAGCCAGAGGGTTCGTTCATTGCCAAGTCGTTTTCCGATTTTAGGTGCAATTGGAGAAAGCAATGCGAATGAAAGCAGTGGTAAAGTCGTGAGAAAACCTGCCAGTCCATTTGAAAGCTGTAAATCGGAACGAATCGCGCCGATCACAGGGCCAACGGATGTAATGGCAGGCCGAAGATTAAATGCAATGAGCAAAATCCCAGCAATCAGCAGGATGGTTTGTCCTGTACTGCGAGGTTGTAATGTTGATTTTTCTAGTTGTTGTTCCATGAATGTAAACTCCTTTATTTCTTTAAGAAGAACGATCTTTCTTCTGTTCAAGCTCCGCTAATTTAGCTAATAAGATATGCTGCGGCATATGCATAATTTGTTCTAACGGTACATTGAGTGATGCAGCAAGCTTTTGTGCGGTATCGGCTGAGATTTGTAAAGGTCTCATGCGCAAATCCCTCCTCTTTCAATCTATACGTTCCAATATATCATATCGGCTTTGTGCCATGCTGATAAAAAATTAGCGTTCTCTTTTATAAAACCACTTTAGGACGGACAAGAAATTTTTTTGAAATTGTTTCAGATGATGGCCCTCCCCTTGTTCGATGTGATATTGCAGCTGCCATTCCTGCATCCCTTTCTGTAATAAAAGGTCATGTAGTTGTTCGGTGAATAAAGGCATGTGCTGTTGAGCAGATGTTTTGCCTTTCCCTTCTTCACTGCCTACAGACAAATAGACAAGGTGATCCACACACTGAATGCTTTGTTGTTTAGCAAACGATAGAAAATCTTGATACCAAAATGACCCGGAGATCGATGCGATGTTTTTAAAAAGGTCAGGGTGCATGAATAAGGTATAAATAGCAAATAGTCCACCTAATGAAGCACCTACGTGGCTATGTTCATGACCGGTCTCTTCAACTGGATATTCTCTTTTGATATATGGGAGCAAGTCATTCGCTAAAAATGACACATACGTCTGTGCCTCGCCTTTAAAGTCAGGGAACCCAGATCGCAGTGATGACGCCTTCCATGGTGTATATTCGTCAAGTCGATTGAAGGGGTGTATGCCGACGATGATAATTGGCGAGATGGTTTTCGTTTCGATCATTCTTTCGATCTCTAGCAGGTGTGTTCTAAACAAAGAAGAGCCATCTTGTACAAAGACAGCTGGGACATCAATAGAGGTGTCTTGCGGAAGGTAAATATCAAGCTGACGCCCGTTAAACTCGTCATATAGAAACGTTCCGTTCACGTTTATCCTCTCCTAAAGAACTACATTGAAAAGAAGACAAAGGGCTAATCATTTTAGCCCTTTGTCAACAATCATCTTTTTAGTTGTTTTGATCTAACCATTTGACGGCCTTATCAAGGAAGGTTGTTTTGCTTAGTGCTGTTCCTCCTTGAAGCATAGGATCAACAACATTTTCATTGATGTGCCCATTTTTCACAGCTTTTAGGCTTGTCCAAATTTTATTTTTCTCTAAGTCTTTCAATGCATTTGGATTCGATGAGTTTTCCTCTTTAGAGAACTGAACAAAAATATAGTCAGGATTGAGTTCGCCTAGGCGCTCTAATGAAATCAATGCTTGTGCTTTGGCTTTTTTGATATCGCTTGGTACTGTAAATCCTAAATCCCCATATAAGGTAGAGTTGAAGTATACGTCTTCAGGATATACGTACAGATCGCCCTGTCTAATGCGCAAAATGACAGCTGTTTTGTTGCTGCTTTTGTCTTTCAGGGTTTCTTTCGCTTGTTTGAGATCTTTCTGATAATCAGAAATGATGTTTTTGGCTTCTTTACTCTTTCCAGTCAGTTCACCGAGCAATAAAAGATTGCTTTCCCAGTCAGAAGAGACATGGGATACTGGGATCGTCGTTTGGACTTTATCCAATTTTTTAATTGTTGTAGGTGGGAACTTTGTTGATCCGAGTATCACATCTGGCTTTAGTTTTAAAATTTTCTCTAGGTTCGGTTCTGTTTTTTCCCCGATGCCTTCTGTTTTCGCTGTGATGTCTTTAAATAATTCAGGGAATGTGCCGCCTACAGTAGAAGCACCAATAGGCTCGATACCAAGTAATTTTGCATCTTCCATTGATTCAAGACTTCCAGCAATGACAATTCGTTTCACTGGCGTTTTGAGTTTGTACGTTTGATCTAAGTAATTGATGTTTGTTTCTGCTATTTCAGCTGACTTGCTTTTGGTTGTGTTTGAAGCAGGTTTATTTTCTGCAGCACCACAGGCTGCTGCGGTGATCGTCATGATACAAAGGATAAGCAATGCGAACCATTTTTTCATTTGTTTTCTCCTTTAACTGATAATTGTTCTCAATTAAAGATTGTATTAGGCTTTCGTCCTTTTATCCATAGACAAATATCTGTCAAATGATGGACTTTTTACGGAAAAAAAGATAAAAGGTCCTGAATGACTCGTTGATGACTGGCTGCTGTGTATTCACGCCAAGGGTCAGAAGTGAGCGGATAGACGGCTTGCTGCGTCACAGCTTTGAGATTTTGCCAAGCCTCCTGCTGCTTTAACTTTTGATAAAAAGCAATGGTTTTTGGCTCCTTATGCAGGAAGAGGAAGATGGCGTCTGGATCTAGCTGTTGTATAGAGCGAATGCTGATTTTTTTTTCTATTAGCTGGCCGTCATTCTGAAACGCTGGCAGAAGACCAATGTCATGAAAAATCACTTCGGACATGGTGCGATTTACAGACAAGTAGAGCTGATCTTGAAAGATTCGTAGAGGCAGGACGGTTTTTGGTGGATGATCAAAAAGGCATGCCTTTTTCGCTTGAATGACGAGTTCCTCGTAATGAATCAGCCATTCTTCTGCTTCCTTCGCTTCGTTTAGGAACATAGCTGTTTGTCTGAATTGAGTGCGCCAATCCAATTGTGTGAATGGAACAAAGTGAACAGGACAGATGGTTTTTAACACTTGTTTTTCTTCCTCTGTCACATGTTCATTGGCAATGATCAGCTCAGGTTTTGTTTCCTTTAATAGCTGTAAATTGGCTTCAGCGTGCTCGTTGATCCGATGTGCACTCAGGTGAATCGGAATTTCTTCTGCATGATGCTCAAAATCATGTGCTGTCCATTTAGGGTGAAGAGGGGCAGCATATGGAATGATATGAATGGGTGTGAGCTGGCCGAGTATAGAATGACCATAGGCTGCAATTTTCCGCTGACGGCTTTTCATATAAGTAGAAGGGGTCATGCCCGTTTTTTTCTTAAAGATGCGGCTAAAGTAATACGGATCTTGATAGCCGATTTCCAGTGCAATGTCTTTGAGCTTTGCGTTGCCTTTTGCCATTAATTGTTTTGCTCTAGCCATCCTTTTCTTGGTGATATAATCAGTAACACTCACATCAAAATGCTTTTTAAATAGCTCACTGTAATGATTAGAGCTGATGCCAGCCATATGAGATAGACTTGTCAGGCTGAGGGGTTCTTCGGAATGTTGATCGATATATTGTTTTGTTTGGAAAAGGGCATGTGCCGTGTCACAAATATCTTCTTTATGCAGTGTGAAAAGCTGCATAATGAGCTGCTGAAAAAGAGTTTGGCTTTTAAAAAAACTAATGGATTCAGGTCTTTGCCATTCCTCTGTCATATCGGACAGTAAAGAATGAATGTGTTCAATCGAACTAATATCGATAAATTGCCATTTATTTAGTAAAGGACGGGCGTATTCAGTTGATACTTCTCCAATGTTTTGATCTTGCAGCGTGTAGAGCTGAAAGCGAAACAGATAGAGCTCGTGTTTTTGATAAGGCTCTGTTTTCAACATAAATGTTTCCCCGGGCATGATCGTATAGAGTGTCAGATGTTTCAATCGCCATTTTTGATCGTTCAATGTGAGTAAACCGCTGCCGCTTATGCTGAAGAGGAGGCAGAATGTATCTGATAGCTGCTGCTCCGTATGTGGAAGCTCTGCATTATTTATTTTTTCAGTATCTGTTAATCGATAGATGAATTGTTCGGCATTTGCCAATGTACGTAATTGATTGTTGTTTCCCATAAAACCACCTGATCTCTTATTGATTGATAAACATTCTCAATTAAATTGTAGCAGAAAGAGCTGAAAGATGGTGATGTTTATTCTGTCAAAAAAGCACCCTGATGGAGATCAGGGTGCGATGATTTATTCCGTTTTTCCATGTGCTAGCGCCGGTTCTTTTGTTAAGTTTAATGGCCGCAAGTCCTGCCAGTGTGTCTGGATATAATCGATGCAGGCATTTCTAGTGTCTTCACCAAAGACCTTTTCCCATCCATCTGGCACTGGTGCAAATGATGGCCAAAGTGAATGCTGTCCTTGTTCATTGACCAGCACAAGAAATACACCGTCTTCACGATCAAAGGGATTTGTCATTTGTCATCTCTCCTTTATTCTTAGTGCTTTTGTTTGACCCGATGCAGTGCGTTGTCTAAGATGACACCAATTTCTGCTAGGGGTTTAGGCTGGCACATGTCTTTGTGCCGGCAATGAATGTCGTGCTGTTCAATTGTTCCGTTGATATAAGGTGCCCATGCTTCGGGATCAATTGGTGTAAACCAATCTGGGATAATGGTAGATCTAAAGAATAATATGTCTCCCTGATAAGTTTTTGGCTGATATTCTCCGAGCAATCGAACTGAATTCACATAGGTTTCTTTTAGATTTCTAATGGCATCTTCACTTAAGCTTGCTAGTGCACTGCCATCTTTTTTCAAAATGTCGACGGCACTTTTCATCGTGAGCGGTTCACCTGTTAAGGTATCTGGATCATAACCGCCGAGCGCAAGAAGAGCGATTAGTGCTTCTTCTTCATCAGGTGCTGCTTTAATCGGTAAGAAATGATTTGGATAGGCATCCAGCATCGCAACGAGTGCGATTTCTTCACCTTGCTGCTGGAGCTGTGTAGCCATTGCCTGTACAACGTTTCCACCTAGTGACCAGCCAAGAAGATGATAAGGGCCTTTTGGCTGAATCGTTTGGATGTGCTTGATGTAATCCGCAGCCATATCATCTAGTGTGTGCGGGTAGTCATCTTTTCTTGCGATTCCTCGTGCCTGTAATCCATAAATAGGGATGTCTTTCTCTAATGTATTCAAGAGACCGGCATAGCACCAGCTAAGACCACCTGCTGGGTGAACACAGAAGAGAGGATACCTTTCTCCATTTGTTCGCAGCGGCAGCAAGATGTCTAGCGCGTTTTCATCGCTTCCTGTTTCTAGTTTCTCTGCCAAACTTGCCACATTCGGTGCTTCAAACAATGTTCCGATACTTAGTTTGACACCAAGTGCATCACGAATGCGGCTGATTAAACGAACCGCAAGTAAGGAATGCCCGCCAATGTCAAAAAAGCGATCGTCTATGCTGATTTTAGGCAAATCAAGCACCTCTTCAAAGAGATGACATAGGATTTCCTCTTTCGGATTTCTTGGGCCGCGGCCATCCGTTTGCTGTAAATGCAATTGAGGGGCTGGCAGTGATTTTTGATCAAGCTTCCCGTTTGCTGTAAGCGGCATGGCGTCAATCTGTACATATGCCGCGGGCACCATGTAATCAGGAAGACTGGCTGCTGCAAAATGACGAAGGGTCTCTGTATCGAAACGGTTTTCTTCAGTTGGGACAATATAGGCGACTAGGCGTTTGTCGCCAGGCTGATCCTCTCGCATCATGACGGCCACTTGTGCAACTGCATCATGGCGTGCCAGAACGGCTTCGATTTCTCCAAGTTCAATGCGGAAGCCGCGTATTTTAATTTGATGATCAGCTCTGCCGATGTAATCAAGAGCCCCTTCTTCTGTCCAGCGCGCAAGGTCGCCTGTGCGATACATTCTTGTGCCAGGTGCGCCATAAGGATCGGCAGGGAATCGATCTGATGTCAGGTCAGGTCTGCCTAGATAACCTCTTGCAAGGCCAGCTCCAGCTACATACATTTCACCTGTCGTCCCAGGGGGAACAGGCTGCAAGTATTCATCTAGTACGTAAACGTGTAAATCAGGAATCGGTTCACCTATTAAACTGCTGGAGTTCTTTGTGATCATATCTCGATTGAGTTCATTGTACGTAACGTGTACGGTGGTTTCTGTAATGCCGTACATGTTAACTAGCTTTGGCTTACAGTCTGAGTGACGGCTGTACCAATCTTCTAATCTGCTAAGCTCTAATGCTTCACCGCCAAAGATGACATAGCGGAGTGATAATGCTTGGCCTAGTGTTTGTTGTTCCTTGTCTATCTGCATGAGCTGATAGAAGGCAGAAGGTGTTTGATTAAGCACAGTCACACCTTCCTCGACTAGAAGCTGCAGCATCTCTTCTGGAGAGCGAGAGATGGTATGAGGTACAATGACAAGCCTGCCGCCATATAAAAGTGGTCCCCAAATTTCCCATACTGAAAAGTCAAAGGCATATGAATGAAACATTGTCCAAACATCCTCTTCATCAAAATGGAACCAATGTTCAGTAGATGTCAGAAGACGGATGACATTTTGGTGTGGGATGACCACTCCTTTTGGTTTCCCTGTAGAACCGGATGTATAAATAATATAGGCCGGATGCAGAGAAGATAGCGGCTCAATTCTGTCAATATCAGCCGGATTGTGATTTGGCATAGTCAGCAATTGATCGCTCGTTTCTTTTTCGTCTAACAAAATCAAATCGCAATCAGCAGGGAGGTGCATTGCACCTGCTTTTGTTGTGATGCTGCAAACGGGTTTGGCATCTTGTATCATGTATGCCAGTCTGTCTGCTGGGTAATCTGGATCAAGCGGAACATAGGCTGCGCCTGCTTTATGAACGGCTAATAAGCTTACGAGCATGTCGATTGATCTAGGCAGGGCAAGTGCAACGAACTGTTCTGGTCCAACGCCTTTTTCTATTAATAAATGAGCAAGACGATTGGCTTTGTTGTTTAACTCTTCATAGGTCAGCTGCCTCTTGCCATCCGTTACTGCGACCCGATTAGGATATTGCTGCGCCGTTTTTTCAAATAAGGCCGGGAGACTATGTGCTTGGTCTAACTGAGCAATTGTCTTTTTGTCAGGGAGAAATGTTTGCTGCTCTTTATCTGATAAAATGTTCACTTGACCAATCGGCAGGTGTGGGCGCTCAGCTACCTCTGTTAAAAAACGCTTCATTCTGTCAGCGATTGCTCGAATGGTGCTTTGTTTAAATACATCTGTGCTGAATTCAAACAATCCTCTTAATCCCGCTGCTGACCCAGTTTCCGTTCTTTGTTCTGCTAATTCGATGGTCAGATCAAATTTAGCTGACCCTACTGGTTTTACGTAGAGATTTGAATCAAGTTGTGTCAGCTTCATTTCCGCCTTCGGTGTATTTTGGAAGGCTAGCATGACCTGGAACAATGGATTTCGTGATCTGGACCGGGTTGGATTTAGGATTTCGACTAGACGTTCAAATGGCAGATCCTGATGCTCGTAGGCTGCTAAGTCAACGTCTCGCACTCGCTTCAATAGCTCACTAAAGGTTGGATTACCATCTGTATTGGTACGTAATACTAGTGTGTTCACAAACAAGCCGACAATATCGTCAAGTGCATCGTCATTCCGTCCAGCAATTGGACTGCCGATTGGGATATCTGTACCGGCCCCAAGGCGTGTCAGTAATGCTGCAAGTGATGCTTGAAGCACCATGAACAAACTCACCTGATGCTGCTTTGCAAGCTCAAGGAGGTTCTGATGTAAAGCGGGTTCAATCGTAAAGTCTATCGTCGCACCGTTGAAGCTTCCTTCCTGTGGACGCGGGAAGTCGTAAGGAAGCTCGAGTTCTTCAGGCAGGTCATGTAAGGCACCTTTCCAATAGCTGAGCTGCTTGGCAAATAGACTATCCGTCTCTTCTTCACTGCCCAACAGTTTCTGCTGCCAAATAGCATAGTCAGCATATTGAACAGGTTCCGCTGGCAAGGAAATAGATTTTCCTTGTATACGGGCTTCGTAAGCAGCAGCTAAATCTCGCGTCAGTGGTGCAAGCGACCAGCCGTCACCAGCGATATGATGCAGCAATAGAAGCAGTACGGATTGGTTTGCATCAAGCGTGAATAATTCAGCTCGAAGTGCAGGTTCTTCTTCAATCTGAAAGCTATAGCGAATGGCTTCGTTTAACTGATTCTCAATTTGTTGATCGCTTGAAGCTGTGACATGGAGTTCAGGCTGAACACTTTTCGGGTGTAAAATGACCTGTCTTGGCATGCCATTCTTATCTGGAAAAATGGTTCTAAGGGTTTCGTGTTTTTCAGTGATATCTGCCAGTGCACCAATTAGAGCTGTTTGATCTAGTGTACCTGTCAGCTGAATGACAAGTGGAATATTGTAAGTTGGACTTGGCCCTTCAAGGCAATGAAGGAACCAGAGCCGTTTTTGGGCAAAGGATAACGGAATCTCATCTGGCTTGTCTTCTACCTGAAGCGGCGGCCGAATGTCCTTCGCTTTGTCAATGTGCTGCGCAAGCTCAGCAACCCGAGGAGATTCAAAAATGGTACTCATGCTTAGGTCTGCACCAAGTGTATCGCGTATACGTCTAAGCAGACGAGCGGCGAGTAAGGAATGTCCTCCTAAGTCAAAGAAACTATCATCTATGCCAATTTGAGATAGACCAAGGGTTTCTGCAAATAAACTACATAACATGTCTTCTTGTGGTGTTCTAGGGGTACGCTCAGAACTAACTAAAGACATATTTGGTACTGGTAATGCTTTGCGGTCGATTTTGCCGTTTGGTGTAAGTGGAAGTTCTGGCAAAACGACAACAGCAGAAGGCACCATGTAATCAGGAAGTATTGAAGCCACAAACTGCCGGATCTCTGAAGGGTGTAGAGAAGAGCCGTCTGTCAGCACAACATACGCACAAAGCAGCTGCTGACCAGGTTGATCCTCACGAACGATAACAGATGTATGCTTTATGGATTGGTGCTGCATCATCACGGTTTCGATTTCACCTAGTTCAATACGGAAGCCGCGGATTTTAATTTGATGATCGGCACGGCTGATATAATCAATTGAACCATCTTCACGCCATCTGGCTAAATCACCAGTACGATACATTCTCGTGCCTTTTGTGCCGAATGGATCAGCGACAAAGCGTTCTGCCGTTAAATCATATCGTCCAAGATATCCTCTAGATACTCCTTCACCTGCAATATAAAGTTCACCAATTGATCCTGCTGGGACTGGGTTTAGTCCTTCATCTAAAATGTAAATGCTCGTATTCCAAATGGGTTTACCGATTGCCGGCCCGCTATTCTCCCGGTGTGCTGTGACATTTTCCATCGTAGACCAAATCGTCGTTTCTGTAGGTCCGTACAAATTAGTAATGTCGCATTGAAGAGATTGCAATGTGTGCAAAAGGGAAGCAGGGAGTGCTTCTCCTCCAACAAGAACACGCATACCTGTTATCACGTCAGGGTATTCATCTGCCAACGCATGCCACAACGTTGGTGTTGCCTGCATGATGGTGACATGATGAGAACGAATCATGTCGGAAAGCTTTGCTGGTTCTTGTATGGTTTCTTTTTTTGCCAATAAAATAGCAGCCCCATGTAAAAGCGGGAGGAACATTTCCAGCCCGGAAATATCAAAGGCAATGGTCGTTACCGCTAAAAGCTGGTCTTTTTGATCTAATAAAAATGAATCTTGCATGGACAATATAAAGTTGATCACATTTCGTTTTGTTACAACAACACCCTTTGGTTTGCCTGTCGATCCTGATGTGTAGAGGATGTAAGCCGGGTGATGTGGAGAGCCCTCGCTCCAGGTCGGATTGAGCTGCGGACTGCCTGCTATCTCCTGATGAACAGTTGAATCATCCAGATGAACGATGTGCGGATGATCCAAACCGTCTGCTGTTTCTTTGATTGTGAGCAAGCACGCCGGTTTGGCATCTTCTAGCATATAGGCGACACGATCGTTAGGATAATCAGGGTCTAATGGCAGATATGCCGCTCCCGTTTTGACGACGGCTAATAGACTTACGACCATATCGATGGATCGAGGCAGAGCAATTGCGACAAATTGTTCTGGTCCAATGCCATGTTTTTTCAAATAATGAGCTAATTGATTAGCCCGCTTATTCAACTCTTCATAGGTCAAAGTAATTCCTTCAAACTGTAATGCTTTTGCTTGTGGTGTTTTGCTCACCTGTTTTTCAAATAGTTCCCGTAAAGATTCCTTTGGTAATTCTCGTTTTGTATCATTCCAGTGCTTGAGGATGTTCTCTTTTTCTTTAGACAAAAGAAGGTTGAATTGACTGATCGTCTGATCTTCCTCTAGTCCGGTTATTTCCTCCAGCAATTGAAGAAAACGCTGCTGATGAGCGTCAACTGCTTGCTCTTTGTAAACGGCAGGGTTTGCATCAAAGTCGATTTGAAATCCGTTCCCATCCGCGCGGTCGTATATGTTGATCGATATATCATCCACGGGTCCTGCTGAAAGGTTATGTGCTTGGCCAATGCTCTGACCGAACACGAGATTATAATCAAATGGCATGATATTGATCTGTGGACCAAATAATCGCTGATTTCTTCCGATGAGTTTAAAGTCTCTCCGCATGTTCTCGTGACGATATCTTTGATGAGGGCGAATGGCTTTTAGTTCATCAGATACTTGGCGAACAAGTGCTGAGAGCGTCATTTCGGGTTTGCATGTTAAACGAAGTGGTACCAGGTTCATGACCATTCCGGGTGTTTGTAAGGCGCAAGATCCAAGGCGCATCATCACAGGTAATCCTAAAACAATATCGTGTGCACCAGTCATACGATGCATATATAAAGCGGATGCTGCAAGAATCATTTCATGCCACGTACTACCGAAGGCCTGAGCATTTTTTTTCATTTTGCTTACCTTATCGGCATTGTAGCCAGCCGTTTTGCGGATAAAATGATCCGACGTTCTTGGGGCAAGCTCAGCAAGGCTGACAATTTCCGGTTGATCAGCGAAGCGATTTTTCCAAAACGCTTGATCAGCTTCATATCGATTGGACTGTTGATAGGTGAGCTCCTCTTTGACTACGTCATGTAAGGCTCCAAAGGTTTGAGGAGGCATTGGTGTTCCTTGCGATAGGGCTGAATAGACCTCAGCAACGCGGCGTGCAATGAGCGAAAAGGCGAATCCATCAATGGCAATGTGATGAATGCGCTGATACCAGATAAATCGGTCGTCAGCAAGTTGAAAAAGTATTTCACGGAATAATACATCTTTCTCTAAAGAGACTGGTGTTGAAAGATCGGCTTTCATCCATGCTTTAGCCTCATCAAACGGCTGTTTTTCATTTTGTAAATTGACATATTGAAATGGGATCTCTTTCTTAGATGTCATCCATTGCTTTGGACCGTCAGTATCCTCAACGAAGCGCATATACAAGGAATCTGCTTCTAAGACAGTCTTTCTAATGGCTGCTTCAAAGTGTAGGGGATCAATAGGACCTTTAATATCTATATACTCAGCTGTATTGAAAATAGGATTAGATGGATCAAGCTGCTGCGCGTACCAAATGCCTGATTGGGCACCGGTTAGTGGGAATGAATCGACTGACTGGATCGACAAGGGTCTATACCTCCTTTACAAGTAATCGATATTTGGGATAGATGGCTGCTTTTCTGGGAAAAGAAGAGTCCGCCAATGAGCGAGCGTTGGATTTGCTGCAAGCTCAACGAAATTGACTGTCGCTCCTTGCTGCCTCCACTTTTCCGCTAGGCTCATCATTCTAATAGAATCAAGCCCAAGGTAAACGAGATTCTCGTCAAGCGGTATTTCATTCGGCTCGATTTGGAGATACTCAGCTACTTGATGAACAATGGCCTCAAAGGATAGATCATCATTGTCTGCTTCCTGTCCTGTTAAACGACGAATGATTTGGTTTGTCGTTGTGGTGACCGCACAGCGTTCAGCTGCATAGGTCATCGCCATTTTGTGATGCTTAAGTGAAAAGTCAGCAACGGCATCAGCGACAAAAAAAGTTTCAATATCGAGCATGAATGCTTCTGCGGCTGTTAGCATACAGCCAATATGTGCATATACGCCAGTAATGATCAGTTGATCGCGCCCGCCTTCTTGAAGAATATCCAAAAAATTAGATTTTTTGAATGCGCTATAACGCCATTTTGTCAGCATTGTATCTGCTTCAGATGGAGCAAGCTGATCAATAATTTTTGTCAATGCTTCATCATCACCAAGTCCAGGTCCCCAAAAATCTGTTAATAGGGCACGATCCATCGGGTCTTGGTCACCAGGCTGCGCTGTATAGACAACTGGAATGCCAAGTTCATTGCATGTATCACGTAATTGTTCAATATGTTGAACTAACTCTATGATCGGAGAAGTATCTTGTTGAAATGCATTTAAAAAATATTGCTGCATGTCATGTATCAGCAGAACAGCACGTTTCGGATCAGGTATCCAGTTCACTTTATTTTCGGGTAAATCTTGTGTGCTTGGCATTGGATATGCAGGAATAGTAGGGATTGCCATGGTTTTCACTCCTCTTTTTTATACGTTGGCAGTATGGATTGCAGCTAATTCTCTTAATGCTTTTTTACTGACTTTGCCTACACCTGTTTGTGGAAACGCATCGATCCATTCAATGCGGTCAGGAATTTTATAGGCTGCAAGTCCGCGATCTCTTAGAAATGATTTTAAGATGTGCGGTGCTGGTTTGTTGTTTCCTTTCGCAATAACAAAGGCACATGAGCGTTCGCCAAGAAATGGATCCGGCATGGATACCATGGCGGCATCATGAATGTCAGGATGCGCAAGTAAATGGTTTTCAACTTCTTCTGCGGCAACCTTTTCGCCGCCACGATTGATTTGATCTTTGTCTCTGCCTTCTACAACAACATTTCCTTCTTTGGTTAATCGCACGATGTCACCTGTTCTGTAAAAGCCATCAGGTGTAAATGCTTTTTTGTTTTGTTCATCGGCTTTATAGTAGCCGCGAATCGTATAAGGTCCTCTTGTTAAAAGATGTCCAGCCACTTCATGCGGGACGGGCTTGTCCTCATCATCTACCACTAGTACCTCATCATATTCAGACATCGGGCGTCCTTGTGTATGAATCATGACATGCTCAGGATCATCTAATCTGGTATAGTTGACCAGACCTTCTGCCATGCCAAAAACTTGCTGTAACTTACATCCAAGTGTAGGCGTCACTCGTTTTGCTGCTTCAGCACTGAATTTAGCGCCACCGACTTGTAAGACTTCAAGACTTGATAAGTCATCTGATCGATGAGGAGCAGCCTCTAGCCAAATCAATGCGATAGGTGGAACGACAGCGGTAATAGTCGCCCGTTCTTTTTCAATGAGTGGAAAGACGACATCAGGGCTTGATCCAGGTGCAAGAACGACTCTTCCGCCTGCGTATAACGTCCCAAGGACCCCAGGCGAGCTTAATGGATAGTTGTGCGCTACTGGAAGTGCAGCTAGATACACACTATCTTGTGTGAGTTCGCATACCTCATTGCTTTTCCAAAGACTATAAATATAGTCATCATGTGTACGAGGAATAAGCTTTGAAAGACCTGTGCTGCCTCCAGATAACTGAAGAAACGCAATATCGCTTGCCTCTACATGAATTTGAGGATCAAGTGCTGGGTCCTTGCGCAGATCATCCAAGTCAAGGAATTCCTCAGCTTCCCCTGCAACAATGACATGAGGTAATGAGGGAAGCTTTTCTTTCACTTGACGTGCGAGTGATCGATAATCAAAGCCGCCATCGATATCGGGTATGACATATGCGTCTGCTTCGGCAAACTCAATAAAATAAGTGATTTCACTGCTTCTATGAGATGGCAGAGAGAAGACAGGTAAAGCACCGATTCGAAATAAAGCGAAAATGACTTCAAAAAAAGCAGGAATGTTAGGAAGCTGCACGACCACTCGACTTCCCTTTTGAATTCCAAGCTGATGAAAACCGGCGGCAAGACTGCTGACGCGCTGATCAAGTTCTTGGTAGCTCATGTGCGTATCAGCGTATGTAATCGCTGTTTTATTTCCTAACGATGCGGCTCGTTCACGAAGCATACCGCCAAAGGTTTCCCCACGCCAACAGCCGTGTTCACGGTAGCGTTTTGCAAATTCTTCTGGCCATGTAGGTGGTTGAACAAACATGTTTTTGTCATCTCCTATGTATTTTTATAGCTGATGGATGCCCATCGCACGAAGCATCGTGTTAAATTTTGCAGATGTTTCGGCTAGCTCTTCTTCTGCCTTAGATCCTTTAACCACTCCTGCGCCAGCAAAGAGGCGGAGGGAGTGACCCTCAGCTTCTGCACAACGAATGGTGACAATCCAATCACCATCACCATTTGCATCTGCCCAACCGATCATTCCTGTGAAAAATCCTCGATCGAAGGGTTCAATCGCTTGAATGGCTTCACGTGCATCTGCTGTAGGTGTTCCGCATACTGCAGGTGTTGGATGAAGGCTAAGCGCTAAATCTATTGAGGATACACTGTCATCTGCTAGTTCTCCTTTCACGACAGTAGATAAATGCCACATCGTTTCAGTTTGTATCACGGATGGTGATGCAGGCACATCTAGTGTATGACAGTAAGGAGAAAGCGCTTTAGTGACAGCTTCAACAACCACTGCATGCTCGTGTAAATCCTTCGCTGAAGTAAGGAGTTCATCGTGGCGGCGCTGGTCTTCTATTGGATCTGAACTGCGCGGCCGGGAACCAGCGAGTGGATTGGAAATCACAGATGAACCGGTTTTAGAAAGGAGCAGCTCAGGGCTTGCCCCAAGAAGTGTGCGCTTTTGGGAAGACTTCGGATCAGCTACATTTGCAGCAAACGTATAGCCATTCGTATTATGACGAGCCAGTCGTTCGAGTATTGTTTTCGTATGAATGTCTTGATCTGATTTGAGATGGAGAGATCGAGAAATGACGATTTTGCTAAGCTCTCCTTTTTCAATTTTAGCTAACCCTTCGTTCACACCATTCATGTAGACTTCAGGAGAAGGGACAGGTGTCACCTCATAGGATAGCGATGCCACTTCTGATTCCTCATCACCTTGATGAAATTCGAGTGGATCACTAAACTGTACATGGAATGGCACATTTAAACGAACAGGCTGTGCCGGATCAAACGGGACAGCACCAGCCACAATCGGTGTTTGGATACCAGCTTGTTTGGCATCGTCAAATACGTGCGCTACCCTTGTGGATAGTTCATTTAGCTGATTGGTTTCAATATGCTGGAAAATCCCTTCGGCAAGTATCGTGCGTTTAGGGGAAGCAAGGAAAAAAGCACCTGGCTGATAGTCTTGAAGCAATTGTCCTTTTTCTTCGGACGACAATAATGAATGTTTCATGAAAAGGCCTCCTTTTGAATGAAATGCTAGATTCCGAGTGTTGCGCCGCCATCGATCGTGAGATTCTGCATCGTAATATGACTGGATTGCTCAGATGCAAAGAAAATGACTGCATCAGCGATGTTTTGAGGATCAGCGATTTTTTGTAAAGGAATACCGGTTTTATACGTCTCTAATGAACCTTTAATCACCTGATTTTCTCCTTGTTCATCAGGCCATAAAGCCCATTGCATAGGTGTTGCGGTAGAGCCAGGGGAGACAACGTTGCATCTGATTCCATGGGCAGCCAGTTCTAATCCAAGTGTTTTTGTAAATGAAGTAGCTGCTGCTTTTGAAGCGGCATAGGCAGCCATATTCATTCTAGGAATGGCACCTGCGTTAGAGCTGACTGTCACAATGACCCCTTCTGATCTTTTTATCATGTATTTGGAGACAGCTTGAGAAACGTAAAAGACACCATGTGTGTTGACTGCGAAAGTTTGTTGCCAGTCGTCTGCACTAAGCTGGTCGATAGAACCCATTCGGAGAATGCCTGCTACATTGACCAGTAAATAAATGGGCCCAAGCTGCTTTTCAATTTGATCGACAATGTGCTGAACAGATGCTTGATCGGTAATGTCACATGGATAGGCAAAGGCACGTATGCCTTCATCATTCAATTGCTGGACGGTGCTTTGCAGCTGATCTTCATTTGCGTCAACTGCTGCAATAATCGCACCTTCTTCGGCTAGTCTTTTTACGACTGCTTGTCCAATACCTTGTCCTGCGCCTGTGATCAGGGCAATTTTTTGAGATAGACCACTGTGTTTCATGTGTTCACTGCCTTTCCTTCATGTCTGTGGGTGTGAAAGGATCATCATGATAGAGTGCAAAACGAAAAGCGTCATTCATCAGCACCGGTAAAACGGATGTATGTCCTTCTTTAGGGAACTCGTGATAGGCTGTATGCAAGCCATATGAGGATAAAGGCAGCATACGATTTGCTAGTGAATTTGCATGATCATTCATTTGACACGGATGATGTTTTTCTAACTCACCTACACCTACAAGCAGCCTGACATCCATAGGCACCTGACGTATATGATTGATGAATTGGTGTTCTTTTTCTAAAAATAATTTTTTGTTCCAGTGGATAGAAGGACTGCCTGCAATATATGTCTGATAAGCATCAGGGTGCTCAAATAGTGTGTGTAATACAAAAAGACCGCCAAGAGAGTGCCCAAACAGTGTTTGACGACTCTGGTTGATCGGAAAGCGCTGCTCGATATAAGGCTTTACAACCTTTTCTAAAAAAGAAAAGAACGCAGAGGCGCCGCCATATGTATGGGTGGAGAAATCCTTTCTTTTGCCACCAATGGAAGCGTCAGGGCCGGTTAGAGTGAGATCATAATGCCTGAGCGGATGATAGGGCGCGTCTGTCTGATAGCCAATTCCAACAATGATGGCAGGTACAACACCTGTTTTTTCGGGTCTTCTTGACTGTAAACGAATGGCTTCGACCATTGTGCCAAAAAGTGAATTCCCATCAAGTACGTACATGACTGGAAAACCAGCCGCTGGAGGAGTAGTATTCGGTTTAAATATAAAAAGTCTGTATGGGTGTGCTGTGATATCCAGCTGCTCCGTCCCAGGTATAAAAAAAGGACGGCTTTCTCCGAAAAGAGAACCCTCAGTACCCATTCCTTCAGGGCGTTTGGACATGTGTAAAAAATCCCCTTCCTCAAATTGACTCTCATACGCTGATAAAAGCAGGCTTGCGGATATAGGATGAGTGTAGAGATTGAAGAATGGTTCCTTCAAATGAAAATGATTCTCAATTATCACGCAAGCAAATCAAATGATAATGGTTATCAATTACGAAGTCAAATGTTCATTAAGTTGTGTAATTGATAATTGAATCGAAATATTCAGAAAATAAAGGACTAACTAACTACCAAATGACTGGAAATAGAGAATGGCGGACCGTTTTATTTAAAAAGAGTAGAAGTGCCAAAAGACCTTGATCGTCTCGGGATATTTACCATTTCCTTCTGTTTTATTCAGGAATATATATAGGTTTTTCTACTTGGAATCATTTTGAGGAAAAATAAGTCTATAGACCTTATTGTATTTTTAGGAAAAAAGAGGAGAATTTTTTGAAAAGCTGGTGATCAAATCTCACAACTTATTCAATATCATGCGTAAATTCATATACAATTTTCTAAGGAAGACAAGATCGAAGGGAATGTAAGCATAATGAAAACCACATTAGGAAAGCTGAGGCTGAAACTGCTTGAAAATCAGCTCAAACTGAAAAATTCGTTTACAGTGGAAGAATATCATGAAATGAAGCAATCATTACATGAAATACGGATGACATTTGCGGCCTATGAACAATGGGATTTATACCAGCGGGCCACCGATATGATCACCATCCTCCTCTTTCAACACGCCCTCCAGCAAAAACACCATTAACACTTTCACTTTTTATGAGCAGCGTATTTCTTATGGAAGGACGGTGCTGTTTTTATGAGTGGTGAAATATCATATAGCATCAAAAATGCGTCAATTAAAAAAGTAAGGGATGTCCCCTTACTTTTTGTCTGCAAACACCATTCAATTAGAATCCATCTGTGACATCATATTCGTAACGGATATCGGCTTTGACATTGCTCATAGTAGATCTCGCTGTAGCCTTTGCGTTGTACTTAAAGCTCCATTTTTGCGCGACTTTTAATTGATCTTCCAGAGAAATACGGTAAGAACCACTTGTTGCAGATGAAAAAATAGATTCGTTCCAAATTTTGTTTATATCAGCCATCAGTTTGTGTGTGACATTTCCTTGGTTAGGCGATTGGGTACTAGTTGTGGAAATCGATTTAACGATTGCATTTTTAGGAATAGAAGAATTGTTCGTTAAATCCATTGTAATGATAGAAGAATCAACGCCTAAAAAATTTAAAGAAGAATTCCCCAAGTTGGTAGCAGTCCCCGTAAAATTGAATGTCCCATTTCCAGATTTAATACGATCTTGGATAGAAACAGTAAAGTACATATTCCCTGTATATGTACCACGGGTCACTTTCACAAAGTAAGTTTCTGAAGTTGAAGTAACTTCATCAGTATTAGCAAAAATAAAGGGTGTAATTGAATCAGGGTTAATGACTCTAGATCTCCCATCAGAATATTTCGAATTGTACACCTCGATTTTCATCCCCGTATATTGCTTATTATATGAACTTCGTACATAAACCCTTTCACCCTTATTGATCGTAAACTGATAATACGCTTCATTTTCACCTTCAGGTAAGATTGTCGTATCTGAACGACTATTTTTCCAATATCCCATTGAGCTGGCTGTGTTAGGGCTGTTATTCCCCGTAATAGCCGCTTCCGCTGAATTAGGTGCAAAAAAAATAGCAACAAGCACTAATACCAATGCAGGTAATAAAAAACGTTTAAAGATAGTATTTGTCATATTTTAACCCTCCTTGTAATAATTACTATATCGGATCAAAACTAACAAATTTTAACTGAAATGCCGATATATTTAATAATCACTATTTTTTTAAAAAAGGAGAATCAAAATGAATATTAATACGTCATACACGGCAGGTGTTTCAAACAATCAGAACCGAATCGATTATAAAGGTCAATCAGCTATTAAAAGTACAAATGAGGTGATGACCGAAGCTGATAAACGAATGAAAATATTAGATGAAAAATATCAAAAAATAAATGAACAAAATAAACGTTTCAAAGATCCTCATGGCCATATATTTGATAAGTATCGAAATCCAAACTCCCCTTATTTCAGAAATGATTTAACCAAACCGGAAAGAGAGGCGGCTTACTCTATTGAAATTGGATGGGCTAATAGTGGAACAGGAGGGCATTATAATTCTAATGATGCCGCATTCCGTAATGAAAAACGGTACGATCCTACCCAAGAAAGTGTAGAAAAGAAAATACTCAATCGCCAAAAAGTGAACGAACAATTACAAGATTTATTCTCTAAAAACGGTATAACCATTCCTAAAAACACAAATCTAACTTTTACCATTGACCCGAACAATTTTAAATTGGTGGTAAGTGGTTCAAAAGACGAATCGCTGATGAAACAAATAGAAGACTTATTAAATACAACCAACAATACAAGAGAACTATTTTTCCATATTATGAAAAGTAGAAATGATGATTCTACTCAATTCACACCTGATTCTCTGGCAAAGTTCCATCTTGTCAACCAAATCAAAACGGTTACAGGCTACAATTTAAAAGATTTAAGTATTGTAAACGGTCAATTTATAACGGATAAAGGAACGAATATTTTTGATATATACAAAGAAGATCTCCTGAAAAACCCATACACAGCAGAAAATGCACGAATTGCCGCTTCACATTACGGTGCACAGCTATTTGACCTAGCGAAAAACGGGTTTGATTCTATTCCCGATTTGGTGTTATCTATTGGTTACCAAAACGGGTCCTTATATGACATTGGACAAAAGGTGAATTACGGAGTATCAAAGTGAAGATAAATACATCGAACACGACAGATGTTCTAAATAAGCAGAACCTTCCGAACTTCAATAGCCATCCAGCTATTAAAAGTACAAATGAGGTGATGACCGAATCTGATAGACGGATGAAAATATTAGATGAAAAATACGAAAAAATAAATGAACAAAATAAACGATTCAATGATCCTCAAGACCATATATATAATAAGTATAGAAACCCTTACTCTTCTTATTTCAGAAGTGATCTAACAAAACCGGAAAGAGAAGCTGCTTACATTATGGAAATGAGTTGGGCAAGGAATAATAAAGGTGGACAATATGACTTTAATGATGCCATCTTCCGTAATGAAAAACGGTACGATCCTACCCAAGAAAGTGTAGAAAAGAAAATACTCAATCGGCAAAAGGTCAACGAACAATTACAAGGTTTATTCTCTAAAAACGGGATAACCATTCCTAAAAATACAAATCTCACTTTTACCATTGACCCGAATAATTTCAAATTAGTGGTGGGTGGTTCAAAAGACGAATCGTTGATGAAACAAATAGAAGACTTATTAAATACAACCAACAATACAAGAGAACTATTTTTCCATATTATGAAAAGTAGAAATGATGATTCTACTCAATTCACACCTGATTCTCTGGCAAAGTTCCATCTTGTCAACCAAATCAAAACGGTTACAGGCTACAATTTAAAAGATTTAAGTATTGTAAACGGTCAATTTATAACGGATAAAGGAACGAATATTTTTGATATATACAAAGAAGATCTCCTGAAAAACCCATACACAGCAGAAAATGCACGAATTGCCGCTTCACATTACGGTGCACAGCTATTTGACCTAGCGAAAAACGGGTTTGATTCTATTCCCGATTTGGTGTTATCTATTGGTTACCAAAACGGCTCCTTACAAGACATTGAGCAAAAAGAAAATTATGGAGTTAAGAAAACGATAGATTAGAAAAACGCACGCGAACATGCCACGTTGGAGCGACCACAAGTGTGAACGACACAAATCCAAATTCCATTAGTGATACAGAAGGACTCTATAACAATTGATGTTACGGGGTCTTTTCTATTGAAGGGCGTTGTTTCACTGTTCAACAAAACATCCTCATGGTAATTTTGACTATAGTCGATGTTTTTCACTTTTTTATTGATGAAAATGTTAAAATGATGAGTAGCGTATTTTTTTATGAAAGGACGGTGCTTGGCATGACGGAACTTCTCGATGACCGGCTGCCGCCGCAAAATATAGAAGCCGAGCAGGCCGTATTAGGTGCTGTTTTTTTAGAACCATCCGCGCTAACGCTCGCTTCTGAGGTATTAATTCCAGAGGATTTCTATAGAATGTCGCATCAAAAGATTTACAATGCGATGCTTGTACTTGGCGATAGAGGAGAACCGGTCGATCTTGTCACGGTGACTTCTGAGCTTGCCAATACAGATTTACTAGAAGAGGTAGGCGGGATTTCGTATTTAACCGACATTGCGAACTCTGTCCCAACTGCCGCAAACATTGAATACTATGCAAAAATTGTAGAAGAGAAATCCATTTTAAGACGTCTGATCCGTACGGCGACAACCATTGCACAGGATGGGTATACGCGTGAGGATGAAGTAGAAGACCTGTTGAGTGATGCTGAAAAGACCATTATGGAAGTGGCACAGCGTAAAAACTCAGGAGCTTTTCAAAACATTAAGGACGTTCTTGTTCAAACATACGATAATATTGAACAGCTTCATAACCGCAAAGGCGATATCACAGGGATTCCAACGGGTTTCTCTGAGCTTGACCGAATGACAGCTGGATTCCAGCGAAATGATTTAATCATTGTAGCGGCTCGTCCATCAGTAGGGAAAACAGCCTTCGCATTGAATATCGCCCAAAATGTCGCGACCAAAACGGACGAAAGTGTCGCCATTTTTAGTTTAGAGATGGGTGCGGAGCAGCTCGTCATGCGTATGCTTTGTGCAGAGGGGAATATTAATGCACAGAACCTAAGAACCGGTAATCTGACAGAAGAGGACTGGGGCAAGCTGACAATGGCGATGGGCTCGCTGTCAAACAGTGGGATTTTCATTGACGATACACCTGGAATTAGAGTAAGTGAAATTCGCTCGAAATGCCGCCGATTGAAGCAAGAAAATGGTCTTGGCATGATCCTGATTGACTACTTGCAGCTCATTCAAGGGAGCGGACGCTCAAGCGATAACCGTCAGCAAGAGGTTTCTGAAATCTCTAGGGCATTAAAATCGCTGGCAAGGGAGCTTGAAGTTCCGGTTATTGCTTTGTCTCAGCTTTCACGCGGGGTAGAGCAGCGTCAGGACAAACGTCCGATGATGTCCGATATTCGTGAATCAGGAAGTATCGAGCAGGATGCCGATATCGTGGCATTCCTTTATCGTGATGATTACTATGACAAAGAATCAGAGAATAAGAACATTATTGAAATCATTATTGCCAAACAGCGTAACGGTCCAGTTGGTACAGTATCACTGGCGTTCGTCAAAGAATATAACAAATTCGTCAACCTGGAAAGAAGATTTGACGATGCGGGTGTTCCGCCCGGTGCTTAAAGCCCAGCTCAATAAGCTGGGCTTTTTTGATTGATCTACATCGAAAGAATGATTGAAAAAACAATCAAAATGAGGAGGAGAGAGAAAAAGAGAGAGCGTATACTAAAAGGAGAAAAGGAGTGAAGACTGATGAAATTTCAACAGTTTGAAGCCGCTCAATTACGTATCGCACGCCCAACCGTCAACATGAAAGAGGTTGTTTCCTTTTATGAAGAAGGCTTAGGGCTCAAACGAATAGGCTCATTTGATCAGCATGAAGGGTACGATGGTGTGATGCTCGGGCTGCCTCACCAGCATGTTCATTTAGAAATCACCAAACATCAAGAAGAAGACAGCCTGCCCGTCCCGCATCCAGAACAGCTGCTTGTTTTCTATATTCCGGATGCAGAGGAATTTCAGCAAATGAAAGAGAGATTGATCTCATTTGGCGGACGGCATGTCACCTCAACGAATCCATACTGGGACCGGGGAGGAGCAACCATTGAAGACCCAGATGGGTATCGAGTTGTGCTGATGAACACAGATGGCATCACCCCTGTTTAAAAAAAGACTCCCATGCCCGGGAGTCTTTTCTGTTATGAACGAGGTGTGACACGCAGTTTCAGCTCTTTCAGTCCATACATGCTGCTGCTGGTCATCGGAACGTAAGAGAGGAGCTCTAGCGCCTCATATCGTTCTATGAGAATCTTTATAGCTGTACATGCTTCAAGACGTGCCAGTGGTGCGCCAAGACAGAAATGGATACCGTGCCCGAAACCAATATGAGGATTAGGGTGGCGGTGTATATCGTATTCATGTGCGTTTGAAAATTGACGCTCATCTCGGTTGGCGGAAGCAAGAAACACAATCACATTGTCTCCCTTTTTCAACACTTTCCCTCCAAGCTCTGTATCTTTTGTGACATAACGAACGATCGCAGGAGCTGGTGCACGAAAACGGACAGCCTCTTCCACCGCACGTGGGATGAGTTCAGGAGATTGGGCGAGCGCTTCATATGCACCCGGCTGTTCTAACAAGCTGAACATCATATTGGAGATCAAGTTGGTGGTTGTTTCGTTGCCGGCTAAAAGAAGAAGATTACAAAATGGAATGAGTTCATCCGCTGACAGTTTGTCTCCATTCTCCTCCGCTTGAATAATGAGAGAAATCAAATCATCACCAAGGTTGTGACGTTTCTTTTCAATGGTGTCTGCAAAAAACGCCATCATGTCAGCTTCCCCTTTGTCACGTGTTTTCTGCCATTCAGCTACATCCTTCTCACTTTCACTTTTAGGCATGCTGACGAGAATATCTGACCATTCTTTAAAAGATTGTTTATGCTCTGACGGCACACCTAAAAGCTTTGCAATGACAATGACAGGAAGCGGATAGGAAATGTCTTGCACTAGGTCAATCTCTTTTTTTCCTTCAAGTTGTGCCATCAGTTCATCCATTAATTCATGAATACGAGGCTCCCACAATTTCATGACTCGAGGGGTAAAGGCTTTGCTGACAATGGAGCGGATGCGAGTGTGATTGGGAGGGTCCATCATCACCATTGTTTTCATCAGTGAATGCTTCCGCTGGTTTTTAGGAGGCTGACTCGAAAAGGTATCTTTATCGATTGTCACGCGCTTGGCTTCCTCGTAGGTGAATACACTCCACGTTCGGCTGGCTTCGTCAAAATGAACAGGTGATGTCTGGCGCATGTTGGCATACCAATCAAATGGGTGATATGGGTCCTGCTTGTTTTTTCCTCTTAATAACGTTTTTTGCACGGCACTTGGGGACGTTGTTTCCATGATCATCACTCCTTATAGGTTGTCAGATGCTGCCTTTTTTTCATTGTGTTAGATTAAAGTTAATTCATCAGCCTGGAGGATTCAACCAACAGAAAAGCGAAATCTGTTGAAGAAAATAGGAAGGGGAGAGCGGCTTGTGGCGGATTGCTACAGAGGGGATAAGCGCGCAACGGAATCAAAGCAGCAATTAAAAAAAGCATTATTTCAGTTATTAAACGAGAAAGAATGGGGGAAGATTTCTGTACAGGATTTGACCAAAGCGGCAGGCATCCACCGCACGACCTTTTATCAGCATTATGAGGATAAATTTGATCTTGCCCAGCAGGTGATGGATGAGATGTTTGATGTGATGAAGTGTGCCATTTTTGCGCCTGTACAAGAAGATGATTTAGAAAAAGAGCATCCGGCATATGTATATATTTTTCGATTTTATCAGCATTTGCAAGAACATGAAAAGGAGTATCAAATTCTCTTGAAACGAGGGCGAGAGCTCAATATTCATGAAACGGTTCGGGCTTTTTTTGAAGAAAGCTTTTCTTTGGGGAAAGAGGGGGTTGCAGGCTCAAAGCCTGCTCCGCATATCGTTCCTATCGACATGCAGAAGCAATTCGTTATTTCTGCTTACGTTGGAACGGCTGAATGGTGGCTGAGGACAGGTAGACCGTATTCACCAGACTTTATGGCAAAGTCGATGATTCATTTAATTGAAAATCAATAGAAAGTAAGAACTATCAAAAACGTTGGTTTTACTCAAAATCTCACTTTTTAAGCGCTGAAGATGTGAGTAAAGCGCTTTTTCTCACATTTAAAACGAACAAAATTCGATTTCGAGATATTAATGTTCGGATTTCACGTTGACTTTTTCGTTGTGCATTGATAAAATAAATGTGTTTGAAAGAGATAACGTTTTGAAAGGTTAACGGAGGTGCACGATATGTCTTCAGTAGTCGTAGTAGGTACGCAGTGGGGTGACGAAGGGAAAGGGAAAATTACCGATTTCCTTTCAGAAAATGCAGAGGTGATTGCCCGTTATCAAGGGGGAAACAATGCAGGTCACACGATCAAATTTGATGGAGTGACATACAAGCTACACCTCATTCCATCCGGTATTTTTTATAAAGAGAAAACTTGTGTCATCGGTAATGGAATGGTGGTTGATCCTAAAGCGTTGGTCACTGAGCTTGCGTATCTTCACGAACGGAATGTGAGTACAGATAACCTCAGAATCAGCAATAGAGCCCATGTTATTCTGCCTTACCATTTAAAATTGGACGAGGTAGAAGAAGAGCGGAAAGGGGCTAACAAGATCGGCACGACGAAAAAAGGAATCGGACCAGCTTATATGGACAAAGCAGCCCGCATCGGTATCCGCGTCGCAGATCTATTAGATCGTGAAGTATTTGAAGAGAAGCTTGCACGTAATCTAGAAGAGAAAAATCGTCTTTTAGAGAAAATGTATGACACAGAAGGCTTCAAGATTGAAGATATTTTAGATGAGTATTATGAATATGGCCAGCAAGTGAAAAAATATGTCGTAGACACATCTGTTGTTTTGAATGATGCACTAGATGAAGGCCGCCGCGTGTTATTTGAAGGAGCACAAGGGGTAATGCTTGATATCGATCAAGGGACATATCCATTTGTGACGTCATCTAACCCAGTAGCTGGAGGCGTGACGATTGGTTCTGGCGTAGGACCAACGAAAATTCAACATGTGGTCGGCGTGTCAAAAGCGTACACAACACGTGTTGGAGATGGCCCATTCCCGACAGAACTCCACGATGAAATAGGTGATCAAATTCGTGAGGTTGGCCGTGAATACGGTACAACAACTGGACGCCCGCGCCGTGTCGGCTGGTTTGACAGCGTTGTTGTCCGTCATGCACGCCGTGTGAGCGGAATTACAGATTTATCTCTTAACTCAATTGATGTACTGACAGGGATTGAAAAATTGAAAATCTGTGTCGCTTATAAATTGAATGGAGAAATCACAGAGGAATTCCCAGCAAGCCTAAATGAATTAGCGAAATGTGAGCCTGTCTACGAAGAAATGCCAGGATGGACAGAGGATATTACAGGCGTGAAGAACTTAAGTGAGCTGCCTGCAAATGCCCGCCATTATTTAGAGCGCATTTCACAATTAACAGGTATTCCACTTTCCATTTTCTCAGTCGGACCAGATCGTTCACAAACGAACGTTGTCCGCAGCGTGTACCGTCCATAAGAATAGATTGATGAAGCACCAGTAAAATCTCGCATTTTACTGGTGTTTTTTTGTTTAAATATTCCTTAATTTCAGTAGAACGGACTTCCGGTCATTACCAAAATATGATAACTGTATAGGAGGAAGGAGCGTTCTAGTGAAAGAAAGAATACGATTATTAGATATTTTACGAGGTTTTGCCATACTAGGCACCTTGGGAACGAACGTCTGGTTTTTTGCGTATGCAGGAGATACCTTTGCGACAGATCAGATTGCGGATGAATATGAAAATGGCAGTTTTCTAGAAAGTCTTGTCTCCATGTTCGTTTATGGAAAAATGCTCTCGCTGCTCACGATCATGTTTGGTGTTGGATTGGAGTTGAAATACCAGCAGGCAAAAAGGAAAAACACGACTTGGCCGGGTACTTATTTATGGATTCTTTTATTTTTATTCATCGAAGGCTTTGTCCATTTTGCGCTTGTGATGGAATATGATGTGCTCATGAGCTATGCCGTTACTGGGCTGCTTGTGGCTTACATTGTACGGGGAGGCAGCAGGCGCATCAAAAAGGGCATGATTTTTTCAGGGGTGATTCATCTGCTCGTTATGTCATGTCTGATGCTGTACTCCCTCTCTGAAATGGAGTCAGCGTCCGATGATCAAATCGGTGAACCGGCGCTGGAAGAGCAGCTGCCAGAGACATGGATCTCGCAGGTTCAAGAACGGTTACAATACTTCTTCATGTACCGAGCAGAAGCGATTTTTATCATTCCAATGAACACATTTCTGTTTTTATTAGGTGTGCGGATGATGAGAGCTGGTGTATTTTATGCAAATGAACGCGGACAATCTCTCCGGAAAATTTTGTTCCGAATCGGACTGTGGATTGGTCTGCCGCTGAATGCACTAGTTTTCGTACCGAACGATCTAGTGGAATTTGTGGTGCGCTACGTCTTTTCACCATTCCTCTCTATTTTCTATATAGCTGTCATTGCGAAGCTCCTCGCACGCACGGAGTCATGGTTCATGTGGACTTGGTTTGAATATGTAGGGAAAATGGCGCTTAGCTGCTACATCCTGCAAAATATCATCTGCTCCATTCTTTTTTATAGCTGGGGATTGGGGCTCGGCGGTCAAATCAATGCGCCTCTTATTGTATTGGCATGGCTGTTGATTTCACTTCTGCAAATCGCGATTTCAGCTTGCTGCTTAAACGTCTGGGGAATCGGGCCAATGGAATATATCCGTTCACGGGCACTTCGCCGGGTGACGATGAAAAAAGCAGCATAAAGGGGATAGACACAATGTTTTTTAAAAAAATGACGAAAAGAGAACAAGCGAATACACATAAAGCAGCTGTAACAGCATTTGTCTTTTATCTTCTCGCATTAGGAGGGCATGCGCTGTACATGTATTTCCAGGGTAATAAACCACCCGTCACTTTTGTCATTCTCATGGCGGGTCTCTTTGTTTTTTTCACCGCAGATTGGCTATATAATAAAAAGCGTTCATAAAAAAAGCCCTCATTACGAGGGCTTTTTCCTTACTTCAGGCTTTTATATTGGCCTTTTAAATTTTTACGGATGTACTGGATGATTTTGCGTAGTTCGTTGGCGTGCGGTCTGCCAAACGGACTTGTTTGTCTTTGCTGATAGAGCACTTGACCTTTTTCATTTAATAAGAAATAAGCGGGTTCACCGTGTACCCCGTGGTCTTCATATGGGGCATCTTCCCCGTGATAGTGGACTTCATATGCTTTTAATGAGGTGAGATCATGGTCATACATGATCGGGAAGGACAGTCCCTCTTTATCCGCAAATGCCTTCAAGTCATCAGGGTTATCCGTTGAAATCGTCATCAAGTGAATATCCTTGTCCTGAAAGTATGATTGCTGCTGTTCAAGCTCTTTTAATTCTTCGACACATACCGGGCACCAAGATCCTCTAAAGAAAACGATCAGATGCCAGCTTTGATGCTCCTCTAAATGTTTGTCGAAATCAATGTGATCGCCCTGTATTGTTGGAAGTGAAAAGTTGGGCATTTTATCTCCTAATTTGAATGAACTCATACTGCTTCCTCCTTTTTCAATGACAATGTCACTTGTTACATGTATAGCCATTTTTGAGCGGCCTGAAACGTGTCTATGTGCTTGAGCAGGCAGAGGTCACTCGAAAAGGCGTATCAAATGAAGGCGGTTGCAGAAGTGGGGGCTTTGATAGGAGATATTTAAATCCGACACTTTTTTTAAAAAATGTCGAAAAACGTATTGCCATATGTAATTATTCTATGATATTATAAATCTCGTTGTTGCAAAGGTCTCTGAAACTTGTTAGGATGCGATGTTCCAGCTTTTTTAAAGCGATTGGTTTGACGCAATACAACTTCTTCAGATTTACTTTTCACAAACCGAGAGCCATTAGCTCAGTTGGTAGAGCATCTGACTTTTAATCAGAGGGTCGAAGGTTCGAGTCCTTCATGGCTCACCATGTATTGGCCCGTTGGTCAAGCGGTTAAGACACCGCCCTTTCACGGCGGTAACACGGGTTCGAATCCCGTACGGGTCATTGATTTACTTTAGCGTTAAGCTAATTTTTTCCTCACTTGCTTGAAGGAGCACCACGATTGCTTTTTCAGGCAAGTTACTGAGGTCCGGTAGTTCAGTTGGTTAGAATGCCTGCCTGTCACGCAGGAGGTCGCGGGTTCGAGTCCCGTCCGGACCGCCATTTATACATATTCATCTTTTTGATGATGGCTCGGTAGCTCAGTTGGTAGAGCAACGGACTGAAAATCCGTGTGTCGGCGGTTCGATTCCGTCCCGAGCCACTTCCAAACGCATCTGCAATCGCAGGTGCGTTTTTATTATGAAAAGAAGGCATAAAAAGGGAGAAGCCGGACCTAGGTAGGGCCCGGCTCCATAAGAAGAAGACGTTACATCTATATAGACGGCTGGTGATTGGAAAAGTTTCAATAAAAAAGGAAAAAGTCATCAATTTCTTTGAGCGGCTCCTTCCTATCCAACGTTTACTAGAAAAGAAAGCCGTTATTATTTTTATCTTTGCCTCGTAAAACGTTATAATAGACAGTGAGCCTTTTTTTCGCAAACGGAAAAGGTGTAATGTGAGATGCAAAATGGAATGACATAGATGCTAAAAATGCAGGAGGAAATCACAATGGAAAAAAAGATTCTTGTCGTAGATGATGAAAAACCGATTGCTGATATATTGGAATTTAATTTAAGGAAAGAGGGCTATGAGGTTCATTGTGCATATGATGGAAACGAAGCCCTTGAAATGGTAGAAGAAATCAAGCCGGACATTATTCTGCTCGACATTATGCTGCCGAATAAAGATGGTGTTGAAGTATGCCGTGAAGTGAGAAAGAAATATGATATGCCGATTATCATGCTGACAGCAAAAGACTCTGAAATTGATAAAGTTATCGGCCTTGAGCTTGGCGCAGATGATTATGTGACGAAACCTTTCAGCACGCGTGAGCTGCTTGCCCGCGTGAAAGCGAATTTGAGAAGACAAACCGCTGCTCCGCAGACGGAGGAAGAATCTGAATCAAATGATATTGAGGTTGGATCACTCGTCATTTATCCAGATGCGTATGTGGTGTCTAAGCGCGAGGAAACGATTGAATTGACACACCGTGAGTTCGAACTGCTTCATTATTTAGCGAAACATATCGGACAAGTCATGACACGTGAGCACTTGCTGCAAACTGTATGGGGCTACGATTACTTCGGAGATGTCCGTACAGTAGACGTCACAGTCCGCCGTCTTCGTGAGAAGATTGAAGACAATCCTAGCCACCCGAGCTGGATTGTGACAAGACGAGGCGTCGGCTACTATTTAAGAAACCCAGAGCAGGACTAAGATTCTTATGAGTAAAGTAGGTTTTTTTCGCTCGATTCACTTCAAATTGACCTTGATTTACGTGCTGCTGATCATCGTCGCCATGCAGATCATTGGCGTGTACTTTGTGAAGCAGCTAGAGCAGTCCTTAATTAATTCATATGATAATTCCTTGAATCAGCGAATCTACTCGTTATCGTATTACCTAGAACAAGATTCATCGAAAAGCAAGGCAGAATTAAAAGAGGATGCTCAAAAGATATTAAACGATTTTAACAACAAAGATGAGTCAAATGAAATCTCTGAAGTCAGCTATATTGACGAAAGCAGAGAGGTCATTGCCTCTGTCAATAACGGCAGCCAAGAGATTGCCGGCAAGAAAATTACTGATCAAATCATTAGCCGTATTTTTGCGGTTGGCAAAGACTATGAGAAAAAATTCTATGACCCTGAGTCAAATAAAAGGGTGCGTATTTCTGCGACAGCCGTAAAAAATGAGAACCAAGAGACCGTTGGTGTGATTTATGTTGTGTCTTCAATGGAAAGTGTGTTTAACCAAATGCGAACCATTAACACCATTTTGGCAACTGGGACACTGATTGCACTTGGGACGACTGCTCTACTTGGTATTTTCATCTTCAGAACGATCACTCATCCTATTTCAGATATGAGAAAGCAAGCGATCGAGCTTGCCAAAGGGAACTTCTCCAGAAAGGTCCGAAAGTATGGGCATGACGAGATTGGCCAGCTTGCGACAACCTTTAACCATCTGACGAGAGAGCTGGAGGAAGCTCAGCTGATGACGGAGGGGGAGCGGAAAAAGCTTTCTTCTGTCATTGCCTATATGACGGACGGTGTCATCGCAACGAATCAAAACGGTGCGATTATTCTATTAAACAGCCCTGCATTAGAGCTGTTAAATGTTTCACGTGAAACAGCACTAGAGATGCCGATTACGTCCTTGCTTGGCTTAGAGGAAACTCATACATTTGAAGATTTAGTCGAAAATCAAGATTCCATGCTGATAGAAATTGAACGCGAAGACCAGCTGTCTGTATTGCGTGTTAATTTCTCCGTTATTCAGAAAGAGCATGGGAAAATTGATGGCTTAATTGCGGTCATTTATGACGTCACAGAGCAGGAGAAAATTGATGCTGAGCGTCGTGAATTCGTCGCGAACGTATCGCATGAGCTGCGCACACCGCTGACAACGATGCGAAGCTACCTTGAGGCACTGGCTGAAGGTGCGATTGGTGATAAAGAGCTTGCGCCAAGATTCCTTAGTGTCACACAAAATGAAACTGAGCGCATGATCCGGCTTGTCAATGACCTGCTGCAGCTGTCTAAGTTCGACAGTAAGGATTATCAATTCAACCGTGAATGGACGAACTTTATCAGGTTTATCTCGCTTGTCATTGATCGTTTTGAAATGACGAAGGAACAGCATGTCGATTTTATCCGCAACCTGCCGCAGCGTGAAGTATATGTCGAAATCGACCAAGATAAAATTACACAGGTGCTCGATAATATCATTTCCAATGCCATGAAATACTCACCAGAGGGTGGACACATCACGTTTACCGTTGATCTGGATGAAGAGAAAGGCCTTGTGTTATTCAGCGTGAAAGATGAAGGAATCGGTATTCCGAAGAAGGATATGGATAAAATCTTTGAACGTTTTTATCGGGTAGATAAAGCAAGAACAAGAAAGCTTGGCGGAACCGGCCTTGGTCTTGCGATTGCAAAAGAAATGGTACAGGCTCATGGCGGAGATATTTGGGCTGACAGCATTGAAGGAAAAGGGACAACGGTGACCTTTACCCTTCCGTACAATGAAGAACAAGAGGATGATTGGGATGAAGCGTGAGACCTTTAAAACCATAATATTGACAATCCTAATTGCGATCAGTCTTGTATTTACGTGGAATATCTGGATGTTCCAGCCCGTCATGCAGGATCAGGCAGATACCGGCACAAAAGTCGTGGAAACGAAGAAGATTTCAAGCGACGAGCCTAGAAGTCTCATTGATGTCGTGAAGCCGCGCGAGATGTTCATCCATTCAAATGGAGAGCATTTTAAAGTGGATCAAAAGGAACTCTTTCAAAACTTTTGGAATGATGTGAGCCTTTGGGATGTCAAAGAGATTAATGATGTGTCAGATCAATATTCCGAGCAGAAATTTAAGAATTTCTTCTATGGACGCGAAGGACAAGGGAAGACATTGGACCTTGTATTCAATGATCCGATTCCGATTGATATTTTCCAAGCGCTCTTTAAATGGCCGAACAAGTCCATTGAATACAACTCGTTTGATCGGATGATCGTGCCGTTCTCCCAGCAGGATAAGGCCAATAAAAAAGTGTATTTGGTCTCATACAGCAAGGAGACGGTGCTTGAGCTGACAATTGAGTCCGCCAACTACCGTAATCTAATGGACAGTATCGCAGCCGCTCAAAACGAGATGCCGCGCTATGATCTTTATACATTCTCAACGAATTCTAAACGAGATTTCCTTCTTCCGAGAAAGCAAAAGCAGCTTGAAGCAAAAATGTTCTTTATCGAAACGATTAAGACAAACAAATTCAAAGACGCTTTGTTTACGGACCCGAGCCTTGTTGGTGAGGAATCTAATTTAAACCGGACGGTGTACACAGATGGCACAAGCCGCCTTGAAGCCAATCAAAAAGACCACCGCATTCAATATCAGCACCGCAATATCAATTCCAGCACTGTTTTCCAAACGGGGGATTTGATTAAGCGAAGCGTGAAATATTTCAATGATACGGGAAGCTTTACTGATGACTATCAATACTTTGGTATCAACAGCAACCAGCAGCTGTCCTTTAATATGTTTATGGACGGTCTGCCGATCGTCAACAGTACAAAGCATCCATTTGGGATGACCTCCCTTGAAGTCCAATGGGCGAATGATGACATTTTGAGTTACAAGCGACCAAACTATATTCTTGGCAATAAAGCGAGTCAAAGTGAACAGGTCAAGCTGATGAACGGGACAGAGCTGAAGGACTTGATCATCAAGCAGACGAAATATGATGACCTGGAGAAAATTGAACAGATTTTCCCTGCATATCAAGCTGCTTCAACTACATCAGATCAAGATCAAGCAATGTTTGTCTGGCTGGAGCCTGTATGGTGTATGAAGTATAACGGCAAAACCGTGATTCTATCGAATGATCTTTTGACAGAGGGGAGCGAGAATCATGGAGTGGAATAAGACCAAAACGATCTTTATCCTAGCCTTTCTCGTTCTCGATATCTTTCTAGGTTTTCAATACTTTGAAAAACGGTCAACCGATCATTTTGCGATTATCGAAAAAACGGATACGCTGGAAGAAATGAAGGCAGACGGGATCAAATATGGCAATCTATCAGATGAGGCGAAGATTGGATACCGCATTACAGCTGAAAAGAAGCAATATACAAAAAAAGATGTCGACGGATTAGCTGATCAAAAGGCGAAAAGCACATTCCCGAAAACAGACAAAGATGATCCTGTTACGCTGCTTGAAATGACCTTCAACAAGCCTGTTGCCTTGCCGAAAAAGGATATAAAAACAGCGGCGACGAACCTTGTGAACCAGCGTTTGCTGGATGGGAAAAATTATAAGCTGTGGAATATAGATGAAGAGACAGGGAAAATCGTCTTTTTCCAAACGTATAAAGGGAAATACATCTTCCAAGAAGGTCTTGATGACACCGAAACCATCGGGCAAATCACCTTAAATCTCAATGATCAAAACGAAGTCGTCTCTTATCAGCAGTCGATGGTGACATCGATTAATGAAGTGAGAAAAGAAACCCTTGTCCCAGCACTTGAAACCGTGAAGGACTTATATACGCAAAATATGCTGAGCCAAAATACGACCGTGAAAAAGGTAGAGCTTGGCTACTATACGCAATACCCAGGGGCAAGCACGCAAGTCATGGTTCCTGTATGGCGGTTGGAGCTTGAAGGCGTATCGGCAGGTTCAAAGAAAAAGACAGAAGAAGAATATTTGATCAATGCTATTGATGGCTCAACACTTGATCATATAGAGAAAGATGACAAATCTTCAATGGAGTGAGAGAACATGAGCTTGCAGTTCAGTGTACTAGCGAGCGGAAGTACGGGGAACGCTTTTTATTTAGAAACAGACGAGCATGCCTTTTTGGTGGATGCTGGTTTAAGCGGCAAACAGATGGTCGAGCTGCTTGGTCAAATCGACCGCAAGCCTGAAGACTTGGACGGTATTTTTGTGACACACGAGCACTCCGATCATATTAAAGGGCTTGGTGTCATGGCAAGAAAGTACAAGCTTCCTGTCTATGCAAATGCGAAAACATGGAAAGCAATGGAGTCTCATATCGGAAAGATTGATACAGAGCAGAAATTCCATTTTGATATGGAGACCGTTCAATCCTTTGGCGGTCTTGATGTCGAGTCATTTGGCGTCTCACACGACGCGGCAGAGCCTATGTTTTACGTGTTCCATTATGGAGGGCGCAAACTTGCCCTCATGACAGATACAGGCTATGTGAGTGACCGTATGAAAGGCATTATTAAGTCAGCCAATACGTTTGTGTTTGAGAGCAATCATGATGTCGGGATGCTGCAAATGGGCCGATACCCTTGGAGCATTAAGCGCAGAATACTGAGTGATGTCGGACATGTATCAAATGAAGATGCTGCTCTTGCGATGACAGATGTCATTGGAGATGCCACCTCACGCATTTATTTGGCTCACTTGAGTCAAGACAACAACATGAAGGATTTAGCCCGTATGGCGGTCCAGCAGACGCTTGAAATGAAGGGCTTTGTTGTGGGGGACGGCTTTGATTTATTTGATACGGACCCGAAAAAAGCAACCCCGCTTTGCGCCGTATGATTTTTATAAACGTATGATTAAGATAAGAGCTTCTTACCAACACTATATACATCATCTATTCACTGAAAGGAAGGAAACATAGTGGATTATCGCGATGTAGAGTGGAAGCCGAGACGAAGCAGAAAAGGATATTTTCTTTCTGGTTTGATCGGTGTATTGGTAGGAGCTTTTTTAATGGGATTCTTTTTCCCCTATGTATCTGGACAGAGCGGCAGTCCCTTTGGATGGCAGCAGAACGGTGATGGACAAACATCTCAGGGTCCTTTAAAGACTGTGAATGTAAACGTCAATGATGCTGTCACGAAAGTCGTGTCTAATATGTCAGATACGGTAGTCGGCGTCATTAATATCCAAAAGTCGAGCTTTTGGGAGGAAGGCGGAGAAGCAGGCAGCGGGTCAGGTGTGATCTATAAGAAAAAGGGTGACACGTTTTATATTGTCACAAACCATCACGTCATCAAAGGCGCCAACCAGCTTGAAGTGAGCCTTCATGACGGGACAAGAATTAGTGCCAATCTTGTCGGCAGCGATCAGCTCATGGATTTAGCAGTTCTCACTGTCAAAAGTGATAAAATCAAGAAAACGGCAGCCTTCGGTAACTCAGATCATGTGAAGCCGGGTGAGCCAGTCATCGCCATTGGAAATCCATTAGGGCTTGAATTCGCAGGCTCTGTCACACAAGGAGTCATTTCAGGCACGGAGCGAGCGATTCCTGTTGACTCAAATGGGGATGGACAGACGGATTGGAATGCAGAAGTACTGCAAACAGACGCCGCCATCAATCCTGGAAACAGCGGTGGTGCCTTGATCAATATGGACGGAAAAGTAATTGGCATCAACTCAATGAAGATTGCTGAATCAGAGGTAGAAGGAATCGGGCTGTCTATTCCAGCGAATCTGGTCATCCCTGTCATAGAGGATTTAGAGCGCTACGGAGAGGTAAAGCGTCCGTATCTTGGCGTCGGCATGAAATCATTAGCGGATATTGCGAGTTACCACTGGCAGGAAACATTGAAGCTGCCCTCCAAGGTCACATCTGGGGTTGTTGTCATGAGTGTTGAGCCTTTATCTCCAGCAGGAAAAGCGGGACTAAAAGAGCTGGATGTCGTGACCTCCTTTGATGGCAAGAGTGTACAGAATATCGTAGATCTTCGTAAGTATTTATATCAAAAGAAGGTCGGCGACAAGGTAAAGGTGCAGTTTTACCGAAGCGGAAAGAAAAAATCAGCAGAGATCAAACTTTCTCAAACCGACCGATATGGCGGCTAACCAGTTCCAGCAAGGGACTGGTTTTTTTTGCATGCTCATCATATGATAAAGGAAAGGGGGGGGTACGATTGATTACACTACAACCAATGTCGCAAACCGATTACGATGCATTGATGGAGAAGGACATTCAACGGTACGCGGAAGAAAAGGTACTCGCAGGGACATGGGTGAAGGAAGAATCCCTTGCGAACGCAGAAGAACAATTTGACAGGCTGCTTCCAGAAGGCCTTCAGACAGAGCATCATGAGCTGTGGAATTTCTTAAACGGAGATGAAGCGATTGGCTGGGTTTGGCTTTGCTATGACCCGAATCACCCACAGCACGAAGCATTTATTTATAACTTTATTTTGTTTGAAGCTTATCGAGGAAAAGGCTTTGCAAAGCAGGCCATTGCTGCATTAGAGGAGCAGGCAAAGTCATTAGGTGTGCAAAAGCTCTCGCTCCATGTCTTTGCTCACAATCAAATCGCCCGTTCGCTGTACGAGAAAACAGGATTTGCAGAAACTAGTATCTATATGAGTAAACCTTTATAAAAAAGAAGAAGTACCGTGCAGAAAGCGTACGGTACTTTTTTAAGAGGACATCATGGCATCCTGAGCTGTGACTCTGTATAAATCGACTTTGCATTTCACGAAAGCGCGAATGATCGCTGGAACTTGAGCTTCTGAACGAATTAACAATGAGGTCTCGTCATCACTGATCACAAGATCTGTTCCGACAGTTTGTAGGTACTGCGTCAGAACAGGTTTCACCTCATCATCAATCCATGCATGCTTGAAGGTTGCACGTATGTTTGAGGATGTGATGGTTTTTTCTTGAGGATGAGTATGTGGGGACACTAATTTTCCTTCAGAAATGAACGCAGTTTTGGTACAAATACTATTGGTGAACCTTGGGCGGTCAGCTGTTAAAAAGACGGTTTTTCCTTCATCTTTTAATGCTTCAATGACCTGCTGGATGTGCAAGATCGAATCTGCATCAATATCGGCAAAAGGCTCGTCGAGTAAAATAAATTCCGGCTGATGGGCGATGGCCTGCGCCATCCCGAGCCGTTTCTTCATACCAGGTGTAAAGGCACCGACCTTCTCCTGATGATAGTGATGTAAACCGACAAATTCGAGCAGTTCTTCATAATCACTCGTTTTCTGGCGTGTTCCGGTAATTTTTGATAAATAGGCAATATGCTCAAGAGCTGTAAGACCTTCATATAAATCCGTATATTCAGGCAGAACACCGATATGCTGTCTCGCTTTTTTTAGCGAAGGCTTATTCATCACTGTAAACGTACCAGAGGTCGGGCGGGAGATGCCGGTAATGATATTGAAAAACGTCGTCTTACCAGACCCCTTTGGTCCAATGAGTCCGAAGATATCGCCTTGATTGACATGAAGGTTAATTTGATCTATCGCGACTTTTGTACGATATTTTTTTGTGAGCCCTTTTGTATGAAGCATCTACACATCCCTCCTTTGAAACAGCAGTGCAGTTCCAATGAGTAAGATAACTGTCAATGCCGTGTTCATTAGGACATAGGTCAGCGGTTCACTCCAGCGCGCATAATAATAAGGCGTCATATATTGGAACCAATGAATCATTCGTTCTGAAGAAAGAACAGAAACCATACTGACGATTGGGAAAAGAAAGGAAAATAACATGCCGACAAACATTGATTTCTGCGGTGTTGGAAAGAGCATGGACAAAAATAAAGCACATGAGATACCGACACTGATAAAGGTTAAGATTTTTAAGGCATCTGAGAACAGAAAACGGTGTGAAATCACCATATTCAGGACGTATGTCGTCATAATACAGCTAAGCCAAAACAGCATCAGTCCAAGATATTTCCCGATGATAATGTTCAAACGGGTTGTTTTACTGACGAGAAAACGAATGGTTTTCAAATGAATCTCGCGGCTCAAAATATCATGAGACAACAAAAAAATAAGGAAGAAACCAAATAAAAAAATCACCAGTTCATTCCCAATAGAATAAGGATCCTTTGCCAGCTCCCATTTTTCCTGATGAGCAGCGATAAACGGAAGACTCGAAACAAAAGTAGATAAAATGAAAATAATAACAATTGTTAAAATAGATTTTGTGCTTTTGAAGAGCTGCTTAAACTCATTCATACAAATGGTCCACACATGCTGTACCTCCCTTCACCTTTATTATACCCCTAGAAAAGAAAGAGACCATATCTTGCTCTTTAACATTTGTTTAAATTTCATAAAAAGAAGACTCTTCCAGCACCAGTTGACTTATTTTTAAAAATGTTCAGAAAAATATCTTGATTTATCAAAAAACATCATGTATGATAGCTTTAATTCAAGATAGTTATACAGGCAATGACGAGAGAAAGTACAATCATCAATTTTTCCACAGAGAGCTTCGGCAGCTGAAAAGAAGCAAAAATAATGATTCGAAAAATGGTCTCTGAGCCTCGTGCTGAACATATCTATGATATTAGTAGGTGACGACGAGAGTTGGTACTCGTTATCAAAACCACAGTATATGAGCCAGATTGGAGCTTTGTACTTGTAGAGGCTGTTTAGCGCGAGCAAACAGTAAATAAAGGTGGTACCACGAGACAAATACCTCGTCCTTATGATTCAAAGATAAGGATGGGGTATTTTTTATTGTCCACTTTTTTCATACAATTGTTCAAATGTTCCACGTGAAACACCACATCCATTTTTTCAAATGAAAGGGAGATTGACATGAGTGAACATGCATTGGTTTTACAATCAGATTTCGGCATTGATGATGGAGCTGTCAGTGCAATGTACGGAGTGGCAAATACGGTCAGCAGCAGCATCCGCATTTTCGATTTAACACACAATATTCCGCAGTATGACATTTGGGAGGCATCTTATCGCCTGCTTCAAACCGTCACATACTGGCCGGAAGAGACAGTATTCGTTTCTGTCGTTGACCCGGGCGTTGGATCAGAGAGAAAAAGTCTTGTCATCAAAACGACAAGTTCACACTATATTATTACCCCAGATAACGGGACACTCACGCACGTCGCGCAGGATATTGGCATTGTGGAAGCCCGTTATTTAGATGAAACCATTAACCGGCTGCCAAAGTCGGGAAAATCACATACATTCCACGGGAGAGACATTTACGCTTATACAGGGGCGAGAATTGCATCAGGTGTGATTTCTTTTGAAGAGGTTGGGCCAAAGGCGAATATTGATGATATTATCCATCTGCCAGTCGTACAGGCTTACGCGGAAGAAGATGTGATCACAGGCACGATTGATATTTTAGATGTGAGGTTCGGAAACCTTTGGACAAACATTCATCACACGCTATTTGAACAGCTTTCAATTAATTATGGGGATGCAATAGAAGTTACCATTGCCAACGGGCCAAAAAATGTGTATAAAAATATCATGACCTATGGACGATCTTTTGCCGACTTAAAGGTAGGCGAACCACTCGTATATGTCAATTCACTCGACCATTTAGGCGTGGCGATCAATCAAGGGTCATTTGCAAAGGCTTATAACATCGGTACAGGCACAGGCTGGCGCCTTTCGATTCGCAAAGCTCCGCGCATTATATACGAATAAGAGGAGGATACATCATGGCAGGAAAACAACTTTCAACGAAAACTGTCGTTGCTATTGGAATTGGCGCAGCCGTCTTTGTGATTCTAGGACGATTCGTCTCTATTCCAACTGGAATTCCGAATACACAAATTGAAACCTCATACGCATTCCTTGCATTAATGGCCGTGCTATTTGGTCCTGTTGCAGGCGCACTGATTGGTTTTATTGGCCATCTCATTAAAGATGCGACCACATTTGGCCCTTGGTGGAGCTGGATTATTGTATCGGGTGTGGTTGGTTTATTGATTGGCTTTATTTCTAACCGTTTAAAAGTAGAAGAGGGAGACTTCGGCTGGAAGAAAATCACGCTCTTTAACGCCGTACAAGCAGGCGCACAGGCATTAGGCTGGTTTATCATTGCTCCTGTTCTTGACATTGTGATCTATGCAGAACCTGCGAACAAAGTGTTTGTTCAAGGCATTGTGGCAGGAATTTCAAACATCATCACAGTTGGTGTACTAGGAACCATCATCATTGCAGCTTATGCGAAAACGAGAAGCAAAAGCGGCAGCCTATCGAAAGAAACATCATGAAGCAAGGTGGAACACATAAATGAAGAAACCGATGATTCAATTCGAACATTTCGGATTCAAGTATCGCAGTCAGGCAGAACCAACATTAAAGGATATCAACCTGACCATCTATGAAGGAGAAAAAGTTCTCATCGCAGGCCCGTCCGGATCGGGAAAAAGCACACTAGCCCATTGTATCAATGGGCTAGTTCCTGCGTCTTATAAAGGTTCTATGGAAGGAAGTCTTCACATCGGCGGGAAAAATGCAGAGATAGAGAACATTTTCTCCCTCTCCCAGCTTGTCGGAACGGTGCTTCAGGACCCCGATGGACAATTCATCGGGCTGACCGTTGGAGAAGATATCGCGTTCACGCTTGAAAATGATCAAGTCACACGCGAAGAAATGAAAACACGTGTCGAGGAAGCAGCTAGATTAACAGAGGTAGACGGCAAGCTGGCATCATCCGTGCATGAGCTGTCAGGCGGGCAAAAACAACGTGTCGCCATTGCGGGCGTACTTGTCAACGATGTCGACATTTTACTGTTTGATGAACCACTTGCAAGCCTTGACCCCGCAACAGGCAAAGAAGTCATCGACCTTATTGACCGGCTGCAAAAACAAACGAAAAAAACCATCGTGATGGTTGAGCACCGATTAGAGGACGTCCTCTTCCGTCATGTGGACCGCATCATCGTTGTCAATGAAGGAAAGGTTGCAGCGGATATGACCCCAGATGAACTGCTCGCCTCAAATGTTTTAGAAGCGGCTTATTTACGTGAGCCTTTATATGTAAAAGCTATGAAATATGCAGGCATTCCGATTGAAGCAGGAGATCAAATTGCGAATTTACAGCATCTTACCTTAAATGATGAGGAAAAAATGAAAATCGAGCAGTGGATGGAAGCGTCTGAGCCATCAGTCGAGCAGAATACAGCAGAGGATTTACTAGAAGTGCGCGAGCTGAGCTTTGACTATCCAACAAGACCAAATACGCTGAGCAACATCTCTTTTACTGTCAAAAAAGGAGAAATGATCAGCATCGCAGGAGCCAATGGTGCAGGCAAGACGACATTATCTAAGGTGCTTTGTGCATTTGAAAAGCCAACGAAAGGCTCAATTCTTTTAAATGGTGATGACATCACAGGAGATACGATCAAACAGCGCTCCGAACGAATCGGCGTCGTCATGCAAAACCCAAATCAAATGATTTCAAAACAAATGATCTTTGATGAAGTTGCTCTTGGTCTCGTTTTAAGAGGTGTAAAGGAAGAAGAGATCAAGGAACGGGTGGAGCGGGTCTTGAAAGTATGCGGGCTGTATCCATTTCGGAACTGGCCGGTCTCAGCCCTCAGCTTTGGGCAGAAAAAACGCGTCACCATCGCGTCTATTCTGGTTTTAGAGCCAGAAATCCTCATCCTAGATGAACCAACAGCAGGACAGGACTTTAAACATTACACAGAGATGATGACGTTTTTAGAGCAATTAAATCAGCAGGGTGTCACGATTTTCATGATCACCCATGATATGCACTTGATGCTCGAATACACCACAAGAACCATTGTCATTTCTGATGGAGAAAAAATCGCAGATGATAGACCAGCCAAAGTGCTGACAGATCAGCTGCTTGTCCAAAAGGCGAGCTTAAAGGAAACGTCGCTGCATGAACTGGCGCTGAAAGCAGATTGGCCGAATCCAAATGAACTCGTGGATCGCTTCATTGAGGTTGACAGAAAGGAACGAATGACATGGCTGTAGACATGCTGTCCTATATCGATCGCCCGTCACCGATTCACCGGCTGACAGGTGCAACCAAACTCATTTGCTTTATCCTCTGGTCATCCGCAGCGATGCTCACGTATGATACAGGCGTATTAGTCTTTATGTTAGCCGCCAGTATCGTATTCTTTCAGATGTCGAACGTACGATTTCGTGATATTTCCTTCGTGGTGATTGTCCTGGCGATTTTCCTAGTGATCAATAACATCGCCATTTACATCTTTGCACCCCAGCAAGGTGTCGCCATCTACGGAGCGAAACACGAACTGTTTCATATTGCAGGATGGTACAATGTCACACTTGAACAGCTTTTCTATCAATTGAACATTACGCTAAAATATGTGACCGTGATGCCAGCAGCGCTTTTATTTATTGTGACAACAAATCCAAGTGAATTCGCCTCATCTCTCAGTAGAATTGGGGTCAGCTACCGGATTTCGTATGCTGTAGCGATTGCTCTTCGTTATATTCCAGATATTCAGCGGGATTTTCGCACGATCGCGATTTCTCAGCAAGCAAGAGGCATTGATTTATCGAAGAATGAAAAGCTGGGGAAACGGATTAAAAATGCGCTGTCGATTGTCATGCCGTTGATATTTTCTAGCCTAGAGCGGATTGAAACGATCAGCAATGCGATGGAGCTGCGCGGATTTGGAAAGCATAAAAAGCGCACATGGTTTACGGCAAAAGACTTTCAAAAAGCAGATTATGCGGCGTTATTGTTTGTAGGTGTGGTGCTAATCGTGTCGCTAGTGATTACATTTGTTAGAGGAACGAGATTTTATAATCCGTTTCTATAGAAGGAAGCCTTCACAGGAGTGGAGGCTTTTTTGTTTGGTTTGTGGATAAAAGGTGGAGGAAATGGTAAAAGACTATTAACATGTGAATAAATCGGTTATATTGGACAATGAGCGAAACACTTGTGAATAACCAGAGAACTTATTGGAGGAATCAGAAACTTATGAACAAAACATTTTATGCGTGTGCAGAACACATAGAAACCGTATTAGACATGTACATAGATGATCATGAAACGCCGCCGGAATTCAGAAAAATCGAACATACACACAGTTTATCCACAACCTGTGAATTGTGCGATGAACCTGCAATATATATAGTGGGGAACGAATGATCGGACACAAAATACACAAATTTTATCCACAATTGTTGATAACTTATATGAATAACTTGTTCTTAAGGTGGGGATGACCTGTGAATATATCAATTATCACAGTAGGAAAATTAAAAGAGAAATATTTAAAGCAAGGCATAGCCGAATATACAAAACGATTACAGGCTTACGCAAAAATCGAGATCATTGAGCTCGCGGACGAAAAAGCACCCGAGAATCTCAGTGATCAAGACATGAAAATCATCAAAGACAAAGAAGGCGAACGCATCCTAAGCAAAATCAACCCAGACGCCCACGTCATCGCCCTCGCCATCGAAGGAAAAATGAAAACTTCCGAAGAATTAGCCGATACAATAGATAAGCTGGCAACATACGGAAAAAGTAAAGTATGTTTCGTCATAGGCGGATCCCTTGGCTTAAGCGACGCTGTGATGCAGCGCGCGAATGAGAAGTTATCGTTTTCGAGGATGACGTTCCCGCATCAGTTGATGAGGTTGGTGCTGGTGGAGCAGATTTATCGGGCGTTTCGGATTGTTCGGGGGGAGCCTTATCATAAGTGAATTAGTTATTTCACTAAAGGATATTGAAAAATAGTATATAAGTGAGGATGTTTTCAATGAATGTACAAGACATGAAAAAAATAATCACTGCATTTTTTAAAAGTAGAGAAGTACTTTGTTCAGAATTAGGGGAAATTAAAATAAGAGAAAAGATTGGTGAGGGAGGAAATGCTCTAGTTTACAACGCAGAATTCGGAAGTAATGAAGTTGCTTTAAAAGTATTGGCAGAAAAAGTTGATTCATCTAAATACCAAAGATTCATAACAGAATTTAGAGAAATAGTGCAGCTAGCAGATACTAAAGCAGTTGTACCTATTTATTATTTTGGACATTTAGAAATTCAAGAACTAAAATTTCCATATATAATAATGAAAAAGTTCCCTTATACACTTAAAACTTGGAGTAGTAAAAACCCTGCTCAAAACTATGAGACTTTAAGAAATATGTTTACAAATATGTTGGATATACTTTTCATTATTCACAATAAGGGTATTGTACATCGAGATTTAAAACCAGAGAATATCTTGGTTACAGAAAATGGTGAAATGGTATTGGCTGATTTTGGAATATCATGGTTTGATCCAGAAATATATGAAAGATTTGTACATACTAAAAAGGGAGATAAGATGGCAAATTTTGATTTTTCCGCTCCTGAGCAGTTTAGAAAAGGTAGCCAACCTCATCCTTCTATGGATTTATTTGCTCTAGGTCAAATTATCACTTGGTATATTACAGGCGGAGTTGCAAGAGGAAACAGAACACCATTATCAGAGGTTGACTCTTCTTATTCATTAATAGAACCAGTTATAAGTAAAATGCTTAGTCGTAATCCAGAAAATCGACCTCAAAGCGTTAATGAAGTGTATGAATTAATTTGCAAAACTGCTCAAGAAAAGGATGAGAATACAAAACAAAATAAAGAAATCGATAGAGTGATAGGTGAATTACGAAGGTTTAACGATACTTTATTATGTTGTTTTCCGGGAAAAAGAGGAATTATTGAAACTGAGGATAAAGTTAAGATCAATTCTATAATAGGCGAAATAAACAAGCTAATTGAGGAAACAAATTTATGGTGGACACAGGGAAGAAGTAATATGCCAATAAAAAATAGGATTGAAAAAATAAATGCAGATACTTTATTAATGGATTATACAGAAATGCAAATCGAAAAAGTATGGGCTTTAAAAAACTCAGCTTCATATGATCATCAATTTTTTGTTTTAAAGACAAGAGCCATGCCTAGTTTCGAAATATATGACGAAGATAATGCTTTTAGGAGGGAAGAAGCTGCGTGGTTCAATGATAGATATATTAGTAGAGAAGAATATGATGATGGTGTTGCAGATATTGACGGTAAAAGTGTTTGGTTAAATGGCAAAGCTCAACTAAGAGTTAGAAATCTACAAGAAGAATATTATTTCATTGGTACACAGTCTCATCCTATTTTATTAATGGAAAATGAGGAGATAGTAACTGCAGTATATGAAAACCTCATTGAAACAGATTCATTAACAGATAATGATATCCATGTACTTTCTAAACTGAGAAGGCATCGGATTTCTATTATGACAAGTTAATTTGCATCAGGGGTATTTATTTTGAAATCTATTGATGAAACTTAAAATATTTTCTGATGCTAGTAATAGCCCTCAGTTCTTTTAGTGTTTTCATAACCTAATTATAGGAATCATCCTTACTCTGAAATGGCCATTTTATATCGTATAAAGGGATACAATAACCATTATATATCAGCGATTCAATCGGAATTTCAAACAAAGAATATTCCTTACAATTGGATAACTGAAAATGGTGCAACAAAACATAAATTCAATCCAGAGGAAGAGACAGTCAAAATTTGTTCTCTCGATAGTAGTAAAGGTCTCGACTTTCAATCAGTTTTTATCGTGAAAGCTGATCTAATGCCATTAAAGTATGAACAGGATCAAGAAAAAGAAGTGTCTTTAATGTATATAGGAATGACTCGTGCTAAAGAGTACCTATCAATATCTTATTCAGGTGTTTCATCGTTTACTAAGTATTTTGAAGATGTAAAGGGTAAAGAGCCGATATTAGACTATAAATAAAATTCGAAGCTTATAAGAGTTTTGTTTATTGAAGTGGTGTGTCTAGGAGTTTTTAAATATGAGGAGATGAATTTATTCATCTCCTCTAGCACATCCCATAAGTTCCTATTGTTTCTCTTTTACCAGCTTGATGGTAAGAAAGAAAAGAATGAATAACATAAAATAATTCATTGGATTTTTAAATATGCTCATCTCTAGTGAAATCTGTAATAGAATCCAGAGAAAAAAAATAATTAGTATAGATGGTATGATGATTTTATACACCATGATCACCTTCCCTTTAGGATAAAAAGAGAGTACCCTTTTTGCACTTCATTAAAAACAAGATGCAGCAGCTCCTGTCATTGCTCCACCAACAGTACCTGTGATTGCACCAACTGCACCAGCGCCTACAGTTCCGATACCAGGTATCGTGACAGTTCCTACAGCAGCACCAGCAAGACCAAGTGTACCACCTCCGGTTACTGCCCCACCACTAGTACCTAGAATACATTTTCCAACAGATTGAGTACTGATCTTTCCGCTTGTTTTTTCACTCACAACTTTAATTAAAATCCCATTTTTAATTTTTTCATAATGCAAAGTAACAGGATGATCGTTTTTATCGGTCGATGTTTTAGGAAGAACTTGTTTTTCATTCGTTATTTGATCTTCCAATGTCGTATTTCCTTTAGAATCGATATGAACATCAGCATGATCGAACGTCATCTTTAATTCACTATCATTAAGGTTCTCCACTTTATATGTGGCTTGTGACTTTGTGGCATTTGCATCTTTAGGTGAAATAGGGAGAGCTACGGCGCTCATCAGAAATAGAGAGGCTGCCAATTTGATTAGGGTGCTTTTTAATTTAATATTCATCACTTATCATCCTCCTTTGGATGCCATACTAACATAGCTATACACGCTGTTAAATGATGAAAGGATAAAATAAGTAAATAATAATGTTTTAAATGAAATGTAATAATGACTTTTTTCTTATTTTTTATAAGTTTATTATTTAAAGATTTTCTTTATTAAATATCGTATTATATTAAATGAAAGCAAATATTAAAAACATGAAAACATTGTAGTAACAACATTCACTGATCATATTCTTAGCAATAAATTACTTAAGGAGACTTCCATGAGTTTCAAAGCTGACTTTAAACGTGAAATGCGTAACTTAATAAAAGACTTAGAAAAAGAAATAAATAAAACATGGAAAATTGAATATAAAGGGCATTCTATAGAAATTACAAACCAAACAAAAGAAGAGCAACTAATCATTGATGGCGTGACAGTTGATAAAAAGCAACGAAAAAGTGTATTGTCTCATATAATTCCATATTCAAAATTATCGGGGATATTGAAACTTCATGATGGCACTAAACACAAGGTTTCCGTTAAACTTGGCGGTTATGTACGATTTCGTTGTATTGTGAAGGTAGATCATGAAACGATGTTAGATGATTCAATGAAGATAGAATTTCTACCATGGGATCATAAAGAGAAAATCGTTCCCTTTATTCAACAACAAATTCAAACACATCATAAAATAGTAGATGATCGTTTACCCGATGAAGATTATTTATTTGACGAAAATGAACCACGATTGGCTCCCGGTTTATCTGATTATTATGTAGATGAACGACCTGCCCCTTTTTATGTGAAGAAATTATTGAAGCTTTTTGCAAAACAACTAAATCATCCTACAAATGAAACAAGAAAGAAAACATATGAAAAAATCATTTCTAACAATATGGCGAGTCGCAACCGTGAGTTAGTTGACCGATTTCAACAAACACAATGGGATGAGTCTCTTGTACAGCAAGAAGCGTTATGGCTTCTTGAACATGCGGCACATCGGGAGGTAGTCAAATTTGCAGTTATGATACTGGGATGTACGAACTGTGAAAAATACAAAGAGCTTTTATTCACAATCGGTATGCATGAAGAATTTACTTCTTATGTCGTGTTTGCATTGAAGAATGGCACAATTCAAGGAAACGAACTTGTTTGGCGTCTTGCAAAGTCCGTTGATGGATGGGGAAAGATTTCGGCTGTTGAGCAATTGGAAGCATCGATTCCAGAAATAAAACGATGGTTACTAACAAAGGGCTGCGAAAATACAATCATGAATGAATACTTAGCCTATACTTGCGCTCTTAAAGGTGATCTGGAAACAGCTTTATCCAAAGATGAAATTACCAAAGAAATATATGATGGAGCGAGCCTCATCATTCAAGCACTATTAGAAGATGAGGTTTCTATCTATGGAATAGAAGAGTATCCAAATGCAAGCGCAGTTCTCTGCCGTTTTATTCACCATGCTCATAAGCACTGTCAAACAATTGAGGACTTTTACCCAATGATGAAAATAAGTGAGTTTTTAAGTGATGATCAAGAGATTTGGGAAGATCGATTGAATGACTCATGGACACAGGACGATTATAAGGCTGTCCAGGAAGCGGTTCAACCGTTTATCAATGACAGTAGATGGCCAAAGCTTGCAATCGATACGTTAAAACAGGGTTTTAGCTCTCAAGCACTTAAAATCGCTCTCTTTTATCGTTTAGATGTGATTGAGCATCTATTTGCTTTACTTGAGAAAGATCAGACAAATAGTGAAATATACTTTGCTGTAATGGACACAAATCATCACCCGCATATTAGAGAGCTTTGTACATTTGCAGAAACACATTTATCGTTATCAAGTCTTTCAGATGATGAAGTGGCTTGTCTACAATATATTGTGCAAGATTTATATGAACACGAAGGTGTAGGATTACCATTGATTCAAGCTGCACTTAGATCAGATGATGGAAATTTAATTTATCATGCATTAAGTGTATTAAGGGAATGGTCTCCTTCGTATGCGCAGCAAGCGGCCACAAGGGAATTGATTGAAATGCTTTTCTTGAAGACGAAAGATAAAGAAGATCGAAAGTTAGCCAAACACTTATTAAAGAAATAAGATTTGATTTGTCATCAAACAACGACTTAATGATAAAATCTAAAAATATTAGAAAGCAGGCACACCATGCACACAATCAAAAATAGGCCAAACCTTCTCCTACATCACACCAGTATCACTCACCGACCGCCCCATCCTAGGCATGGTCGAAGGCACTAACAAAACATTAATGATCGATGCTGGCAACTCAGAAGATCATGCCAAATACTTTATCAAAGAAACTTAAAAACACGAGAACACCAAGCCTGATCTCGTTCTCCTCGCGCATTCGAATTGGGATCATATTTTTGGTTTGCCTGCGCTGCCTGATACGGTTTCAATTGCTTCTGCAAAGACCAGAAAGGAAATAGAGAAGCTTGTTCCGTTTTCGTGGTCAGATGAGGCGATCACGCTATCCAACATAAAATAATATTTTAAGAACCTTGGTAGATAATAACCTCATTTAAAGGCATCACGGTGAGCCTTATCATAAGTTAGTGAGGGGTGAGAAGGCTAAATTTAGCTGTACAAGCAGCAAAAAAGTACTCAAATCCTTTTCCATCAAACATCTCCATTGCACCAGAATAGAAGATATAACCACCCCGCAAAAAAAACACGATTAAGCCTAAAGCGGCGAGAATGACCTAGGAAAACAGAAAGTTGTAAGGGATCTCAAACAACACATGTTGACATATCGTTATTTATCGATATAATGGTCTGTATGGAGCCAATAGAAGTTTTCAAAGCCTTATCCAATGAATCAAGATTGCAAATTTTACAATGGCTAAAGGAACCTGATCGTCATTTTACACCCCATGAAGGGATTGATATGAATACTACAGGGGTATGTGTTAGTCAAATAACAGATAAATTGAAAATGACGCAATCAACAGCATCTCAATACCTTTCAATTTTACTACGAGCTGGATTAATTACGACAGAGCGTATAGGTAAATACACGTATTATAAAAGAGATGAAAATGCCATAAAAAAAATTGCTGAGATTCTAGAAAAAAATATTTAATAAATGAACTGAATTCATACATCAGAATTCAGTTTCATTTATTAAATACAAATCGACTTATCGTAATATGTTTTTTTGTCCATACATATTAACAATTCTAGATATGTAAATGTATTATATATAAGGAGTGATCTACATTGTCAAACACTGTAAAGATTTACATTTTAGCTATTGTCAGTTTTTTAGTTGGTACATCAGAGTATATTATCTCTGGTATTTTGGATAATATTTCTGAATCATTAGGGATTACGATAGCTGCAGCCGGCCAGTTAATTACGATTTTTTCTCTTGTGTATGCCATCTTCACCCCATTATTAATGGCTTTAACATCGGGAATGAATAAACGCAAGTTAATGTTATTTTCACTTAGCGTTTTTATTTTAGGTAATATTCTTGCATTCGTCCTCCCTGGGTATCAATTATTTATTGTGTCAAGAATTATTATGGCTCTTGGAGCGGGGATGGTCGTAGTTACTGCATTAACAATTGCTGAAAAAATCGCACCAAAAGGTAAGCAAGGTACAGCTATTGCTACAGTAGTAATGGGATTTACAGCATCATTGATTATTGGAGTCCCACTGGGCAGGATGACTAGTGATTTCTTTGGTTGGAAAGCTGTATTTGGAGGAATAGCCTTACTCGGATTATTAGCTATGGCTATAATTTCTCTTACGATTCCAAAAATCCAAGGGGATAAACCTGTACCTTTAATTCAACAACTCGCTCTTTTTAAAAAACCAAAAGTAGTATTGGGATTAGCCATCACCTTTTTCTGGCTTGGTGGTTATTCAATTGCCTATACCTATTTATCCCCTTACCTTTTAAATATATCAGGTGTAAGCAGCAAATTGCTGAGTGGAGTTCTCCTCGTATTCGGGATTGCTAGTCTAGTTGGGTCAAAGTTTGGTGGATTTAGTACCGATCGATGGGGTGTGAATTTTACTCTGATTAGTGGAATGACATTACATGTCATCATGCTCATATTGCTCTCACTAGTGACGCATTCTTATGTTGGAGTATTGCTCATTTTAATATTATGGTCATTTGCTGCATGGTCTTCTGGCCCGACTCAACAATATCACTTAGCTACAATGGAGCCAAATTCATCAGGTATACTATTAGGTCTCAATCAGTCAATGATGCAATTGGCGATGGCTGCAGGTGCAGCCATTGGAGGTATCTTTGTAGAGAAAGTTTCTCTATCTTCCGTTACTTGGGCAGGTGCTTTAGGCGTTGCAATCGCGATCATTGTAACAATATTGGCTTCGCGTGCTACTTCGAGTAATGAAATTCGATATACTTAAACAGTAGAACGATGGGAAAAATCGTGATTCAATTTAAAATATAATGACAGAAAGTAGGAAGCACCTTTGCACTCAATTAAAAAAATAGGTCAGAGTTTTTGGTACATCACACCAATATCACTTACCGACCGCCCCATCCTAGGCATGGTCGAAGGCAATAACAAAACCTTAATGATTGATGCTGGTAACTCAGAAGATCATGCCAAATACTTTATCAAAGAAACCTTAAAACACGAGAACGCCAAGCCCGATATGGTTGTCCTCACGCATTGGCATTGGGATCATATTTTTGGTCTGTCGGCGCTGTCTGATTCGGTTTCGATTGCTTCTGCACAGACAAGAAAGGAAATGGAGGAGCTTGTTCCGTTTTCGTGGTCAGATGAGGCGATTGATGAGCGGGTGAGGGAAGGAACGGAGATTGAGTTTTGCGCGAAGGCGATAAAAGAAGAATATCAGGATCATCGAGATATTCAGGTGGTTTTGCCGGATGTGACGTTTGACCAGCGGATGGAAATTGATCTTGGCGGGGTTACTTGTGTCGTGCAGCATGTTGGAGGCGATCATGCTGCTGATTCAGTGATCGTGTATGTGAAAGAAGAGAAAATCCTGTTTCTTGGTGATTGTATTTATCCGAAAATGTATGCCGAAAAAGTACATTACACGGTGAAAGAAATATTGCGTCTTTTAGATGAGTTAGAAGCTTTTGATGCCGATACGTATATTCCTTCACACCAAAGACCGTGGACAAAAAAGGAGTTTCGTCAGGAAACAGACAAACTTCGGATGATAGCGAAATTCACTGATCAATGTGGTGGAGATAAGCAGAAAATCACGAAAGAATATCAACATTACGTGAACAGAGAACTGAAAGAAGATGAATTAGAAACCATTGCTTACTTTGTAAATGGGTATTAAACAAACACTAAAAAAGTCTCATTTGAGTGATTTCCCTCAAACGAGACTTTTTTTGCATCACGTATTGTGACAGACTTATTTTTAGCATTGATAATAAAAACAATCCCCAAGTAGGCTTGAGTTTTCCTTATTAGGAGGTAAAAAACAGATGGACAAAATAACTGACCCATACGACACTTTCAAAACCAAAATATCCACGTATCCAATCGAACAAAATCATTGGCAAGCCTTCAAAGATGGAACAACGATTAAACAATTAAAAGCGGGTACATGCATGATCAAGGCTGGCGATCCGGTGAAGCATGCTTATTTTTGCATAACGGGGCTCTTCCGTCTCTTCTATTTGTTACCGGATGGAAGGGAGTACAACGTGGCTTTTACGTTGGAAGATGATTTTGCTACTTCTTATGCAAGTATGATCAACAGGCAGCCTTCTCCTTATTCGATTGAAGCGATGGAGGATTCTATCGTGATTGAAATTCCGTATGATCTGCTTCAATTGTTGATGGACAGAAGTCATATGTGGGAGCGGTTTGTTCGGGTTAGTGTAGAAAGGCTGTATACGAGAAAGGAAGAGCGTGAGAGGGAACTGCTATATTTGCCAGCCATTGAGCGATATCAGGCGTTTTTATTGAAATATCCCGGGTTACATCAACGTATCGCTCAATATCATATTGCCTCATATATCGGTATTTCTCCGGTTTCGCTGAGCAGGCTGCTCCATCCTGCTGAACATTAACCTATGTTAATGCACATTCTCTAGATCTGACGTACAATCATCACATCATAGAAGAATCGGGGGTATGATGGTGAAATATATGATGGTTGTTTTATTAGAGTTCTACCCATCTTGGCTTGCTTTATCACGAGAGGAGCGCAGAACCCATGCGGCTTCGCTGCAAGAGTTGATGCAGAAATATGAGGAACATGTGACGGTGCGCTTTTTTGATGCTGAAGCTCTTCCAGGCAAGGATTACACAGATTTTGTGATGTGTGAAACGGATGACCTGAAATTCTATCATTTTATGTGGGAAGAGATTAGAGATTCTATCCCTTACACAAGTGGTTATGTCAAAATTAAAGAGGTCATCATGGGCATGGAAGATGCTTTTCAAACATATGAAAAGGAATCTCTGAAAATGGATTAGTAATCGAAAACCACCTGCTATCAGGTGGTTTTTTGTACATTCTATTTTTTGGTATAATCAGGGGTAAGGTAAGAACGGATAAATTTTTGAACTGAATCGGAGGTACATATGAAACAGCTTTACATGAAGCAGAAAGTATTTAGTCTGAGCGGCAGATTTACGGTAAAGGATCAGCAGGAGAACGATGTGTATGTGGTTGAGGGCAGCTTTATGAAGATGCCGAAGACGTTCACCATTTTGAATACAGAACGAGATAAAATCGCTATGATTACGAAGAAAATGTTTACCTTTTTACCAAAGTTTTTAGTAGAAGTTAATGGTCAAGAGGTATTGACGATTAAAAAAGAGTTTACGTTCTTTAAAGCAAAATATTCAATTGATGCTGCTGGGATTGAAGTGCAAGGTAATTGGTGGGATATGAATTTCCAGGTGCTCCAGAACGGCGAAGTAATCGGTCAGGTGAAGAAGGAATGGTTTACTTGGGGTGACAGCTATAAGGTTGATATTTTGAAAGAAGAGATGGAGCCTGTGATGATTGCGCTCGTTGTTGCGATTGATTGTGTGAAAGCTGATGAAGCAGCGTCTAGGTCTTCGTCGTCGGCAACGACGAATTAATAAGTGAGGTGAGCACACTGATCACATTCCAATACAAAGTATTTCTAACAGTCGTCGAATGCGGCAGTTTTACAAAAGCCGGGGAGAAGCTTGGGCTGACGCAGTCTGGGGTGAGTCATAATATTGCGAAGCTTGAGTCGGAACTCGGGATTGTGCTGCTTCGGCGGAATCGAAACGGGCTTTCGTTAACGGACGCAGGTGAGCGGGTGATGCCGCATATCCGGCAAATCATGCATCATGCGGCATTGCTTGAGCAGGAGGCGGCGCTAATTCAAGGGATGGAAGTAGGGAGCATCAAGATTGGGACATTCCCTAGTTTTTCTTCAAATGTCCTTCCACGCCTTATTCATCGTTTTACGCAAAGCTATCCGCATATCAAGCTGGAGTTATATGAGGGTGGTTATGAGGAGATTGAGGAATGGATCGCTTCAGGCACGGTTGATGTTGGTTTTTTAACGCAGTCATCGAGGGAATTCGAGACCGTTCCACTTTTTCAGGATGAGTTGGTGGTGCTCATTCAAGAGAATCATCGCTTTCATACGAAGAAAGTGATTGAAGTTGACTCGTTACATGATGAAGCCTTTATCATGCCGAAAGCGGGCTGTGACATACTCGTTAAGAAGCTGTTAAAAGAAAGAGGCGGCGTCAAGCCTCATGTTTTGTTTGAAATTGAAGACAACAATACGCTTATTTCTATGGTTCAAGAAGGGCTTGGGGTCACGATCATTCCAAAATTAGTTTTGCCGCCGTACATACCTCATACGAAAGTCATTCCACTGGAGACGAGCGTCTTTCGTGAGGTTAACCTGGCGCTCAAATCATTCAAAGCAGCTTCCCCATCGGCCAAAAGATGGATCGAAACGGTCAAAACTCATTTTAAATAGTATCAGCTTGAACAGGATGTCTCCCATTCAAGCTGATGTTTTATAAAGTCAACACGCCGCGGATCGTGATGACAGCTGCACCTGCCACTTTGATCACCGGCTCTGATTCATTCGGAATGACTGTGATACGAAGCATGCCAGGTCTGCCGATGGCATCCCCTTGGACAATGTTCAGGCGAGTGATTTCTTGCTGAGAAATGATGCCCTCCAAATAAAGATATCCAGCCAATGCCCCGTTTGCTGCCCCCGTCACAGGATCTTCGGGTATACCAATCCCAGGTGCAAAATCCCTCGTATAAAGATCGCATTCTTTTGAGCGGTGGAACGTATAAAGGTGGGTTGTCGAGATGCCATGCTCTTTATTCATTCTAGCTAAAGCCGCTAAGTTTGGTGCCGCTTGATCAATGTCCTGTTGGTCCTTCATCGGAACAAGAAGATGCCAGTTACCGGTGTTTGCTAATTTGATAGGATAGGAAGGATCAATGCGGTCACTGCTCACACCAAGCATGTCACTAAGCTCTTCTAAATCAATGACAAAATCTCGCGTTTTCGGTGTCACCTGCGTCATTTCCACATCAACGACCTTGCCATTTTCTTCGTGCCATACAACAGGCACATTGCCGATCTTTGTTTCTAACACGACCCCTGATAGCTCTTTAGCCAACCCTAGCTCCGTCGCCAGAAGCCAAGTCAATCCAACAGTCGCATGCCCGCAAAAATTGACCTCTTCCGTCGGTGTGAAGTATTTGACGCGATAATCGGCTTCCTTATCTTGGGCAGGAAGCAAGAAGACGGATTCCGGTAAATTCAACTCCTTGGCGATGCTCTGCATGTCATCCTCTGTTAAAAACTCACCATCCAACACTACCCCAGCGGCATTTCCTCCAAATTTCTCAGTTGTAAACGCATCGACGTGGTACACCCTAATGTCTCTCATCTGACGAACCCTCCTACACATTTTTGTTATGTTTATCATAAGTTTGTTTGATGCATTCGTAAAATGAATCTTTTTGATGGTTTAAATCGGAAGTGTTCATGTAAGAGAGGAGGGTTCACTGTACCTATTAAATTTGTATTTTGATAAGTCTTTAGTCATGTTATTAGCTCTTGTATCTATACTAGATGAAATATATAATATTTGTATATAAAAACATTAATAGGAAAAGTGAGGATATATTTATGAAAATGGTCCTGAAATTAGTAGCTTCTATTCTATGTGTGATGATGTTGAGTTTTCCTATTCAAGAAAGTGTGAGTGCCACAGAGGGTGGAACGAAAACAACAGTCGATCGTTATCAATATGGTGATAATTATCTGACAGGTAAAACAGCGCCAAACGCAATCGTTGCACTCGTAGATTGGGGTGTTCCGAGTAACTGGAAATCTAAATATATGCACTACGCAAAAGCAGATAGTAACGGAAACTTTAAGTTGTTTTCTTTGAACTTTAGTTCAGGTCAAACGTTGGAGTTAGATACATATGACCAAAATGGAACAATGCTTGCTTCAAACAAAGTGTATGTTTTCAAGGAATCTTTTAGCTCATTAGATCCGATTTATGATACTTCTCAGGAGCTAACTGGGAAAACAGTGAAGAACACAAAAGTAGAGGTCATGAAAGATGGCGAAGTGATTGCTTCAGGTACATTTAATGATGCCATTCATTTAAAGCTGCCTGCCCTAAGTGCAGGTACATTCCTAACAGTGAAAATGACGACTGGTAACAATATCGACGTTTACAAAAAAATTGTGAATCCTAAGAAAATCTCACTTATTCCTACGACAAAATGGTCTAAATCAGTGAAAGGCCAAACGGGAATTCCTTATGCAAAGATCGTCTTTAAAAATCAAAAATCAAGTGACATCATTCAATCGATGACTGCAGATGGTGATGGCAACTTTGAATTGAGTTTGGACAAAAACTCAATAAAATCATTAAATCAAAGTAAATTTCAAGTGTTGGAACCCTCTTATGATAATGCTTTGCATGAGACCACTTTCCAACTGAGATCAACTGCTCCAACTATTGATCCATTTACTCAGCTTTCAACTTCAGTGGGCGGGACCGCAACTCCTGAAAGTATGATTCATATTTTAGATGGAGATGGCAAAGTCATTGGGGAAGGTCAGACAGACTCTAAGGGCGTCTATGATGTTCCTGTTTCAAAGTTAATCGGCGGTGACTTAATTACAGTCAAGTCGTTCATGGCTGATAATCCGAGTGAAACGGATCAATTTCAGGAAGATGTACAGAAAGTTTTCGTGGAAGAAATCGATGATTCAAGTGATACCATTAATGGCATAAGTACGTTTGGTAATCAAGCTGTTGTAGAGGTGCAATCTGATTCAGCGAATAACACAATAAAAGCAATGTCGAAACTCAGCGCTAGCACAATGAAAAAGAAATTTGGACCATTCCCTATTACGCCTGGAAAAGATTTCAAATTAAAAACTGGGAAATTACAACAAGGGTCCAAAGTAACGATCACGTTGTTAAGCGGAAATAGAAAGGTCACCCTGCCTACTGTCACCGTCAAAAAAGTCGTCACATCTCCACTTGCAGCATCTCAAGTGAAGGTGACAAACAACAAAGGGAAAAATGATACGGTGACGATAAAAGGAATCAAAAAGCAATCAGTCATCAAAATATTTAAACAAGCATCTGGCGGTAAAGCGGTTGCCCAGCAGACTGCTTCAAGTTCGAACATGGCAATTTCCATCAAACAATTGGGTCAAACAAGTGGAACGCTTTATATCAGTATAAAAGAGCCGGGTTTAAAAGAGGGCAATCGAGTACCAATTCGTTATCAGGGTGAAAAGTCAGATTCTTTAAAAGCCAACCAAGTCAAAATCAATAATCTTAAAAATAAAAATGACATCATTACAGTGAGTAAATTGAAGAAAAAAGATGTGATTAAAGTCTACTCAACAAGCGGGAAATTACTAGCCACATCAAAACCAGCTAACAGTACATCCATCAAGTTGTACGTCAAACAAGTAGGAACTAAGAGCGGTAAAGTGTATGTCACACGCAGCAGTGATAAGTTGCTGGAAAGCGGAAAGCAAGCTATTTCCTTTAAAGGTGAGCCGTCTACTTCGTTAAAAAGCAACCAAATCAACATCGTAAACAACAAAAAGAAAAAAGACGTGGTCACGGTCAGTAAACTCACAAATCAAGATGTTGTCAAAATCTATCATTCTTCAGGAAAGCTTATTGCGAAGTCAACAGCTACTAAAGGCAAAGTTGTAAAAGTCACTTTTAAACAACTAGGCGCTAAGGGAGGAAAACTCCACTTCACCGTCACTGGGAAAGGCATGTCGGAAAGCAGTAAGACGGTAAAGACGTTTAAAGCTGAAAAGTAGAGTTTAATCTTACCATTTAAAAAAAATCGTCATTCATTTCTATGGTGACGATTTTATTTTTAATAGCCAAACGACATAAATTCCAATGATAGGAGAGTGTTTATATTGAAAAGAGTAAAGAATTTTATCCTAATGGCTGTCATCCTTTGCAGCAGTATGTGGTCCGCGACTGTTCAGGCACAATCCGGATATTTCAACACGTATACAACGTATTCTGCAATGTCAGGTTCTGGGTTCTACACTTCTATGCAAGGGATGGCTGTAGATCGTAATAATAATATGATTTATGCTGCAAAAATAAATACGGCAAACCACTTGACGCAATTGTACGCTATTAAAATGAACAGCTCGTCGAGCAATAGAACTGTTAAGCTTCTTAAAAACTCTGACACCAACAGTACTAGCAATGACTTAGGACATGCCAATGACTTAGCTGTGAAAGCTCAAAAAGGTGATGATCAAGTTAGCTTATATGTAGCGCCTATGTCTGATGGTGTAAAGTATGTAAAAAAGATAGTGAAGTTAAGTGTAAACACGAAGAAAAATACGTACAAAGTGGCTAAATCCTATGTCCTTCAATACCAAGGGGCGAATTTATCAATTAGCGGTATCACATATTCTGTTGGAGCGGACAAGTTTATTGTAAGGTCTGGGAATCGCTTTTTTATTGGGAATTTTAACGACCAAAAAGGACAATTTGAATATGAGGCAACGTTTACATTAAATTATACGAAAGCGATTGTAAATCAATCAGTGGTTGATGTTTCTAAGTACATTCTTCAAGGTATTTCTTTCTATCAAGGAACATTATATGTACCATTATCTAAGCCAGACTCCAACGGCGGAGCTTCTAATGTGAGTGTCATTCTCACATACCCGTTAAATATCAATCAAATGCTGAAAGAGCAAAAGGAAACACCCGCAAAAGATTTTTCAAAAGAGTTGTTTACTAGAAAAGACCTTTCATTCCGAATTACGAGCAGTGCATTTACTCTTTTTGAAATAGAAGCTGTTGATTTCGATGACGGAACATTATATTTTAATACAAATCGCGGGAAGAACGGCACACAAGAAGATATGATCGCGACGTTCAATGATTATAACTATTACAAGTGAATTGTATTCAAAAAGCCCCTCAACTTATGAGGGGCTTTTTCCGTCCATCACCCATAATAATTATTCGCTTGAATAAAAAATTGGGATTGCATGTAGTTATAGGTGATTTTCGAAAAGTCGAAGGGCTGGCCGTTTGTGAGATGAAAGACCGTCTCGACGCGGAGAGCGGGATCGTCTTGTTTGAGGCCGAGGTGCGTCGCTTCGGTTTCATTCAATTTGCCTACTTGTAAGTACATATCAGAGAAACCGACTTTGAGCCCCAAACCTTCACTGACGAATTTAAAAACAGAGTCGGCAGCAATTTCTGTGTTGAGATAGGGAATGATGGTTTTTCGGTAATAGGATTCTTCTAAACATAAGGTTTGTCCATTGATGTAACGAATGCGTTTTAGATAAAAAACATCCTCGTCTTGTTCAATATTCAAATTAAGTGCAGCTTCTTCGGACGGCTTGATGGTGTCTAGCATTAAAACCTCTGATGTCAGTTGAAATTCCTCTAAGTCTTTTTTAAAACCTTGATTGGATAAAAGGCTGATGTAGCCCTTGCGCCGGTGTCTTCGAACAAAGATGCCGCTGCCCCTCACTTGATAGATAATTCCTTTTTTTTCGAGTAATTCTAACGATTTGATAATGGTACTTTTGCTCACAGCAAATTGGCTCATGAGTGTTTCGAGTACAGGGAGCTTATCCCCTTGCTGCAGCTCATGGGTGACAATATATTTTTCAATATCGCTCGCAATTTGTTGATACTTTAACATGGCCATTCCTCTTTGTTTTCACGATTTATTGTTCTTGTATTATAGCACATACCAAATTTCCTTTGATATGCTAATTGAAATTATATATGTATTGATAAATTGTACCGGTATAATTATAATGTACATATACTAGCAGTGATAAAGGGGGGTTTTATATGTCAAAAGTGAGGGATTATCAAAAGCTTGCAGAAGACATCTTAGAGGCAGTTGGCGGAGAAGAAAATGTGGTGAGTGCTGCAAGATGCGCCACGCGGCTGCGTTTGGTTCTGAAACGTTCGAATCCAAAGGCAAAGGAAGCAGTTAATGCAATGCCTGGCGTCATTACCGTGGTGGAAAATGGCGGTCAATTTCAGGTCGTCATCGGTCAGCATGTTGGTGAGGTATACGAGCATTTTTCCAGCCTTGTTCAGCTGCAGCCGTCTGATGATGATCAGCCAAATGAAAACAAGGGAACGGTGCTGAATCGTGTCATCGCGACCATGTCTGCTGTGTTTGCACCATTTGTGTATATTTTGGCCGCCGCTGGTATTTTACAAGGTGCACTTATCCTCATTAATTTATTATTTCCAAGTTTCTCGAAAACGGGAACGTATGAAGTCTTTAGCTTTATTTCCTGGGCGCCGTTTACGTTCTTGCCTATCTTTATTGCCATCACAGCTGCCAAGCATTTTAAAACGAATATGTATATCGCAGTAGCGTGTACAGCAGCGCTTGTCAGTCCGGCTTGGACGGAGATTGCTGGACGCGTGGCATCAGGGGAAGGCGTTACTTTTTTAGGCATAGCGTTATCTGAAACGGTTTATACGTCCTCTGTTTTGCCGCCGCTATTCTTGGTATGGATCCTTTCATATGTAGAGAGATTTTTAAACAAACGTATTCACGAGGTGGTCAAACCGTTATTTGTCCCATTTATTTGTATGGTCGTCATGGTTCCGTTAACCATTCTATTAATTGGTCCTCTCTCGACAGCCGGTGCAAACGGGATTGCAAACGGATACAACTTTTTAGCAGAACATGTCCCAGCTTTAGCAGGCGCCATTATCGGAGGTTTCTGGCAAGTGCTTGTCATTTTCGGTGTTCACTGGGGCATCACACCAATGGTGCTCGCCAACTTTGAACAATATGGACGTGACTCCTTCCAGGCATATCAAACCATCGCTGTTATCGCTCAGGTTGGCGCAGTGTTAGGGGTTATTTTAAAAGCAAGAAACCGCGAAACACGAAAAGTCGGGGTTTCAGCGGGAATCACGGGTCTCTTTGGAATTACAGAGCCTGCGATTTATGGGGTCACCTTGCGTTTCAAGAAACCATTTATTTTCGGATGTATATCTGGAGCGGTCGGTGCGATTGCTGCCAGCTTCTTTACGCCTTATTACTTTGCGTATGCAGGGTTGCCTGGTCCACTGACGATTGTAAACGGAATTAGTTCAGATTATCCAACTTCGATCATCGGCATATTGATTGGTGTCGCAATTGCGCTGATCTTACCAGTTGTGCTCATTCAAATGTTTGGTTATGGGGAAGATACAGTGGAACAGACAGCCGGTGCAACATCTGATAAAGATCAAGTTGGAGAAAAAATGAATGCTTCGATGAACAATGAAGAAACCATTCCTGCACCGCTTGCAGGGAAAGTGATCTCGTTATCTGAAGTACCGGATGCTGTATTTAGCTCGGGGGCGATGGGTAAAGGGTTTGCGATTGAACCAACAGAAAATAAGCTGTATGCACCGTTTGACGGCAGTGTCGTCATGCTTGCGCCGACAAAGCATGCGATTGGACTGCGTTCAGAATTCGGTGTGGAGTTACTTGTTCATGTAGGAATTGATACGGTTTCCCTAGATGGCTCAGCATTTACTCTTCATATCAAAGAAGGCAGCAAGGTGAGGAAGGGTGACTTGTTGATGACATTTGATCAAGAAGCCATTGAACGCAAAGGATTAAAAACAATCACACCCGTCATCATCACCAATACACAAGCGTACGAAGATGTGATTGTAGAAGAACAATCGACATGTCAGCCAACGGATATCATGATCACTATTGTGAAATAGGAGGAAAGAAATAATGACTTTACCAAAAGATTTTCTATGGGGCGGCGCATTAGCTGCGCATCAATTTGAAGGTGGATGGAATGAAGCAGGAAAAGGTCCAAGTGTTGTAGATGTGATGACAGCAGGTGCTCACGGAGTACCGAGACAAATAACTGAGACGATAGAAGAAGGAACATTTTATCCGAATCATGAAGCGATTGATTTCTATCATCGTTATAAGGAAGATATCGCGATGTTTGCCGAAATGGGTTTGAAATGCTTACGTACATCGATCGGCTGGAGCCGGATTTTCCCTAAGGGAGATGAAGCAGAACCAAATGAAGCTGGTTTACAGTTCTATGATGATGTTTTTGATGAACTGCTCAAGCATGGCATCGAGCCTGTAATTACGCTGTCTCACTTTGAGATGCCGCTCCATTTGGCAAGAGAGTACGGCGGGTTCCGCAGCCGAAAAGTCGCTGAGTATTTCACGAAATTCGCAGAAGTATGCTTCAATCGATACAAAGACAAGGTCACATACTGGATGACGTTTAATGAAATCAATAACAAAATGGATGTCAACAACCCACTGTTCCTTTGGACAAATTCAGGGGTATCAGTCAAAGAAGGCGAAAATGCCAAAGAAGTCATGTATCAAGCAGGACACCATGAATTACTGGCAAGTGCATGGGCAGTAGCCAAAGGAAAAGAGATCAATCCTGATTTCCAAATTGGAGCGATGGTTTCTCACGTGCCAATCTATCCGTATTCCTCAAATCCAGAGGATGTCATGCTCGCAGAGGAATATATGAGACAGCGCTATTTCTTCCCAGATGTACAGGTGCGCGGCTACTATCCGAGCTATGCATTAAAAGAATTTGAACGCGAAGGCTATCATATTCCATTTGAAGAAGGCGATGAAGAAAGCTTAAGAAAAGGGAAAGTGGATTATCTAGGCTTTAGTTACTACATGTCGACAACGGTTAAAAGTGATACGGTGTCTGATCACAACGGAGACATTGTCAACGGAGCCCTGCCGCATGGTGTAGATAACCCTTATATCAAATCAAGTGACTGGGGCTGGTCCATTGACCCGACGGGCTTAAGGTATACATTGAATCGTTTTTACGATCGCTATCAAATCCCGTTATTCATCGTAGAGAATGGATTTGGTGCAATAGATCAAGTGGAAGAAGACGGTTCTATTCACGATCCAGAAAGAATACAATATCTCGCTTCTCATATCGAAGCACTGAAAAAAGCCATTGAATACGACGGTGTCGACCTTATTGGCTACACACCTTGGGGCATCATTGATATCGTGTCATTCACAACAGGTGAAATGAAAAAACGCTACGGCATGATCTACGTTGACCGCGACAACAAAGGAAACGGCTCAATGAAGCGCCTTAAAAAAGATTCGTTTACTTGGTATCAAAACGTCATCGCAACGAATGGTGAAGAAGTGTAATAAAGGAAAATAGAAGCCCGGTTGAGCGTGGTATATGCTTGTTCGGGTTTTTTCATTGTTTATGTTTTAATAGAGCCTGAATACAAAGGAAGAAGAGGGTAATGGAGACAAAATAGTTCATTGGATTGTGAAAGATCTTAATGTTCAAGGATATTTGAAGAAGAATCCAAAAACCGAATATCACCATAACAGCAGGAATGATTTTTTTATACATAATGATTCTCCTTTCGAGAGTAGTTTGTTTTTAATTGGCATTGTCTCATATCATTGCAGAGATTGAAATGAGATAAAGATATTCATAGGTTCTATTATACAATTTGGTATAATTGATCTATAAAAGCGATAAATGGTAGATAAAGAATAGGAGTTGTTGAAATGAATCAAACTCTGCAAATGGGTGCCAATACCGTACTAAACTCTCCAAAAGGACAAGTATCCATCAGTTATGAAGTATCATCTGCAATTGATATTTCTTTAACAGCGTTTCTCTTAACAGATTCAGATCTAGTTCAAGGAGATAATGGCATTATTTTTTACAATCAGCCGGAGAGTGCCACGGGTGTCGCGACACTATTACCAGCAGAGATATCAGGTCAGTTGAAAAGGCATCAATTGAATTTTGATATGAGCAAAGTGCCTGCCGGAATCACAAAGGTGGCGATTACACTAACAGAGGATCAAGGAATTGGTTTTTCTCCAGTGAAGAATCTGCAAGCAGAAATTCAAACAGGCGATGAGGTACTATACCTTACACCAGTAAGCTTTACAAATGAAAAGGGTATTGTCGTAGTAGAGCTATATATCAGAAATGGTGAAACGAAAGCACGATCCATCTGGCGTGGCTTCGATTCTGGATTGGAAGGGTTATGTAAGCTTTTTGGGGTAGAGGTTGAACCTGATGAACAGGATGTTTCTACACCTCCTCAAATGACTTCTGAAAAACTAATTGATGAGCCTGCTTCAATGAAGTCAGCTGCTAAAGAGAAAGTCGCTGCACCTATTAGCTTAGAGAAAGTTCAAGGTAAAATTAGTCTAGACAAAGGTCATAAACCGATCATCATTGAAAAAACGCCTGAGATTACAGCTACAGTATCCTGGGAGTCTGGAACCGATTATGATATTTATGCATTGGTCTATACGAAGTCAGGAAAACAAATAGATGTGGCCATGTTTGGCGCAAAAGGTGTTCCTGCTCTTAAAAGTTACGGAAACGGAGCTGTAGAGCATATGGGAGATGTCGGTAGAGACCGTGAATCGATGAAAACAGAAGTCATTAAATTACGGTTAAATGACGATATCCTTGCTATTGTTCCGGTTGTTTATTCTGCTCAATCAAATGGAACAGGTTCCTTTTATAGATATAGGGTATCTATGAGTATCGATAATCACCAAGGAACGTCTGTGACAATTCATGCCAAACATGCGAATAATAATGATCGGATTTATTCTTGTGTGCCGGGTATGCTTCAAAACACAAATGATGGTGTGATCATCCGTCCGCTAGAGCTTTACAGCAAACCAAATTCCGAGCGCAGACCTAAATTAAAAATGAAGTCTTCTAATGAAATTGATGTTTTGATGGATAAAGGACCAACCAATGATTATAAATAAAACGAATGTATGGCTAGACAGAGCAAAGTGCATTGTCTAGCTTATTTTATTTAATCTTTAAATAGAGAGCCCATTCCATTATTTGTGTCATTTAGCCTATTTTTCCGTTTTGAGGGGCACGGTAAAATAGACTTTATGATCAATAATGGAGGGAGTGACTTCTTCTGGGTAAGATACTTGATGCAAAAGCACTAACCAGTGCCATGGACACAAGGGCAAAACACTATCAGGAACTCCGTGAACAAATGGTAGATTTAAAACAGGCATTACAAGGTGTTGCCAATCTCGGTGATGATTTTACTGGGAAAGGTGCCGATAACATTAAAAGCTTTTATAAAGAGCTGTCTGGCAATGTAGACATGTTTATCAGCTTCATCGATAAGCAAAAAGCCTTTCATGAAGGTGTTTCTGGGACACTGGATGATACGAGTTTTGGCGGCGATACCTTTATAGAGGAACACTTTTTAGACAACGCAGTACATATGGGCATCAAGAATGCCAAAAGCATTGTAAAGGATCAAAAAAAGGCACTCAAAACGATTTTTCAAGACATTGATGACCTCATTTCCCTAGAGGTATTTGATAGCGAAACCTTTGATGAAAAAATAGAAGATGCGGAAGATGAACGAAAAAAGACGGTCAAAGAACTAAGAGAGCTTGATCAAAATTTAAAAGATGAATATGCTTTGTCAGAGACGGAGCAGCAAGCTACAATGGCATTGTACGCTGAAATGATGAATGCGACAAATGACGGAAAAGCGATTTCGCCTATGAATTTTGACAAGAAAGCGTATCAAAATAGCGAAATCTACAAGGCAAAAAGCGATATTGAGAAGCAAACTTCTGAATATCTGAAAATCAAAAAAGAACAAGAAGAAGCCCGCGAGATTGCAAAGGAACAAGAAGCACTCGCCAACCGCCCTTGGTATGAAAAAGCGCTCGATTATGGTGGAAACATCGTCAATGAACTGACCGGCGTGAACGATGCAAAACGTGCCGCAACAGGCGTTGATCCAATCACAGGCGAAGAGCTCACGGCAGGACAGCGAGTCGCGGCAGGAGGCATGGCAGCAGCCGGCTACATCCCTATCGTCGGCTGGGCAGGACGCATTTTTAAAGGCGGAAAAGCAATCTATAAAACCACCCAAGCCACATCAGCGGCGGTCAGGGCAGTCGACATTTACAAGACATCACAAAAATCCTTTGACGCCTTAAAAACATCTCAAAAAGGTTTATATGGTCTCACAGCCACTAACGGCTTCAGCGAAGCGATCACAGGCCGAGACATGTTTGGAAACAAGATCTCCAAAGAACAGCAGGAAGCGAGTATGAATGCGGCGCTTGGAATGCTTTTGCCGTTTGGAAGTAAGAGTTTAAAACAACTTCAATTTAAACATAAACCAAAAGAAATAATAACTAAAAAAGAAAATTATCAAAGATATGTGAAAGCTGAAAATGGGCAGCGTCCTCTTAATTTTTCACCTGAAGGAGCCAAAAGAAGAGGGGCTTATCGAGAATCTAAAAGGGCAAGTGGTATACCAGTAAGTGAACAACCCATAGAAGTTAGACCAGCAGTGGACAAAAGAGGTAACCCTATCCCTGGTAAGGATTATTTCTTTAAAGGTGATAAAGTGGTTAGAGATCATGCGGGAGGTCATTATTATCCAGACGACTTAAGTCAGAATAGAGATGCTCATTTTAATGATATTTATGGAAACCACTATGACTATGAAAAATAGTTATCATTGGAGGATTATAAATGAAAATAGAACTTGAATTCGAACAAGAAGTGACAAACTACTATAAGTGGTTAGATCAAAAAATAAATGAACTTAAACAGTTAAGTGTATATAGTATTAATGGATATTACTTTTTAGATGATGATGGGATCAAGACTTTTCAAAGTTATTGTCAAAATGAACTAATCGAAATTTTTAGCGATCAATTGACTAATTACCATTTTTATATCTTTCTGAGTAAGAAAGTAAGTGATGTGCATTCGCGAATAGAGAGATTCCGAAAAGTATGGAAATCTATTGATTCAGACATAAATACTTCAGGTTTTGAAAAGGGGCCAGAATTACTTTTAGATGAACATGAAAATCTTTTTTATGTCAGTATGGCCAAGGTTCCTCAACATGATTTAGATAAAGCATTGCGAATAATGGATCAGTATCAATCTAGTTTCATGATTGCCAGTAGAAGGGATTCTATGCTCTCAGAGGAATCTATAAAAGATTTGTTTTACGCAGGATTGGATAAGAATAGTCATGAAATAGATTATCAAGCGCTTTTTTTGAAGTATGGTTTGAATAGTGAAATTATCTTTAGATGGGGATCTGTTCTAAATGAGGCCGAATTGGCAATGATTTTAAATCAAGATCATACCCAGAAAATAAGGGAGCGAATACAAAGCCGTTCGTAGTATCTTCAAAATGATCCGTAATATTTAAACAATCCCCACATCGGGACTGATCCCCCATTTTTGAGAGACTGGGATCAAAATAGGGCTGTGAAGGTTAGAAGGGGTTTGTTGAACGGAACCACTGGGTGTTATTTGAAGGTGACATCACCTGACTGTTCTTAGTTAAAACAATACCTTTGAGCTTCAATATGAATCCTAAAAAGGTACGATTAGATGATATAACAGTGCTCTTTGATCTATATTTAATCAATTTATTATTGTTTTTCGAGAAAAAACATTGCTTTTGTGAAGATAATTAATTACTATAAAGATATTAACATGTTAAAAGCGGTTTCATGAAACGATGAAAAGTTAAAAATAGAATAATGCGTACATTCAATAAGGCGTGTTACTGTTCGGCAGGCAAGACCTAGATTGGATGGGATATCTGTATTTGTATAATCCCACCCAATTCAGGTCTTTTTTTGTTGCCTGAGCGCCTATACTCAAAAATGAAAGCGGTGACTTTAATGAACCATAAAGACTTAGCTCAAGACATTCTTAAACATATTGGTGGAAGTGAAAACGTTCAAAACTCCATCCACTGTATGACGAGATTAAGGCTGACTTTAAAAGACTCCTCACTCGCAAACTCTGAAGAAATTAGTCGCCTTGATGGCGTCATTCAAGTAGCAGATACGGCAGGTCAGTATCAAGTTATTATTGGCAATGATGTTGGTTATGTATATAAAGAGTTTGCAAAACTGATTGATCAAAATCCAGAAGCAAGCGGACAAATTGTACAGAACAAAGATCATAGCTTGAAAGGATATTTCAATCGTTTTGCCAATTTAATCACTGGCATTTTTGCACCGATCATCCCTGCGATCGCTGGGGCAGGGATGTTGAAGGCTTTACTGATTTTATTGCCGATGCTGAATTTGATGAAAGAAGACAGCCAAACCTATTTGGTATTGAAAATCATCTCAGATGCAGCGTTCTTCTTCCTACCTATTTTGTTAGCCTATACAAGCTCACAAAAATTTGGTACAAACCCTATGGTATCGATGGCTTTGGCAGGGGTATTGCTACATCCTAACTTAACAGCCTTGTTTAGCAGCGGGGATCCAGTTGTCTTTGCGGGTATTCCACTGAAAGCTGTTTCTTATGGCTCATCGGTCATTCCGATTATACTCATTGTTTGGCTGATGTCTTATGTAGAAAAGCTGGCAGATAAATTATCACCGGGACCGGTCAAAATCTTTATGGTTCCTTTAATCACAATGATCATTGTTGCTCCGATTGGTTTACTGTTTTTAGGACCGCTTGGTATGTATCTTGGTGCAGGTTTAGCCGCAGGGGTCTTATGGATCCAGCAAACTGCGGGATGGGCAGCTGTTGCGATTTTAGCCGTTTTCTTACCTTTTATCGTCATGTTTGGGATGCAGAAGGTGTTCTATCCAGTTGTTATCGCTTCTCTTGCTTCGCCTGGATACGATGCTCTTATCGGGGTGGCCATGCTAGCGGCTAACTTTGCGCAAGGTGGAGGTGCTTTGGCTGTTTCCTTTAAAACCAAAGACCCTAAGTTAAAACAAATTGCAATGTCCGGAGGAATTTCTGCTTTATTTGGTATAACAGAACCTGCATTATATGGCGTTCATTTAAAACTTAAGAAAACATTACTCGCATGTATGATTGGAGCAGGGGTTTCAGGTATATTTGTAGGATTGATTAAGCTAAAGGCGTTTGTCATGGTTTCACCTGGTATCGCAACAATGCCGATTTTCATTGAAAAAGGGACTTCAAACTTTACGTTTGCCATTATTGGTGCAGTCGTTTCAGCGGTCGTTGCGTTTATTGCTGTTTACATCATCGGCTTTAAAGATGCAGAAACTGAAAACATAGAGAAGAAAAACGAGCCTGTCTCCACATCAGAAAGCACAAGAAATCGTGAAGTCATTTATGCACCGATGAAAGGAGACATCATTCCTTTAGCAAAAGTGAATGATAAAGTATTCTCTGAAGAAGTGATGGGGAAAGGGGCAGCGATTCAACCTAGTGAAGGGAAAGTATTCGCTCCTTTTGATGGACAAGTGGAAATGATATTCCATACAAATCATGCCATTGGTCTAAAATCCAACCTTGGTGTGGAAGTTCTGATTCATATTGGTATTGATACCGTGAACTTAAATGGACAATATTTTACTTCACATGTTCAAAAAGGTGATAAAGTAAAACTAGGTCAACTTCTGATTGAATTTGATCAACAGAATATACAAAAGGCTGGCTATGACACAACAACACCAGTCATTATTACAAATACAGCTGATTATTTAGAAATTTTACCCCAAGAGGGAAAAACGAATCCTGTTTCTGGTCATCAGCAGCCACTTTTAACTGTCTTATAAATTGAGTTTGAATGTAACCAGGAAGGTGATATGGTATGGAAATTATAAAAGTGCTGAATACCAGTGTGGTTCTCGCTAAAAGAGATGACGGTAAGGAAATCATCGTAATGGGTAAAGCCATTGGATTTAAAAATAAGCCAGGCAGTCTTATTCAAGAGTCTGATATTCAAAAGATTTATGTGCTAGAAGATCAGAGCACTTCTAATGATTTAGCTGAGCTTATGCGGGAGACCCCAGAGGAATTTTTAATCATGACAGATGAGATTATATCCTATGCGAAGCGCCGTTTATCTACACACTTAAATGAGCATCTTTATATTTCTTTAACCGATCACCTTTTCATGGCTACGAAGCGCTTTAAGGAAAATTTAACGATACAAAATCGCCTGCTGTGGGAAGTAAAGAAATTTTACCCCGAGGAATTTAGCATTGGTCTGCATGCACTAGAGCTGATTGAAAAACAGTTAGGCATTCAGCTGCCTGAAGAAGAAGCGGCGAATATTGCATTTCATCTAGTAAATGCGCAGCAGACCAAAGATAATTTAAATCAAATCGTGATGATGACCAATATGGTCAAAGACATTTTAAATATTATCAAAATGCATTATAAGATCGACATTCCGACAGATACGATTAATTACTCCAGGTTTTTAACACATTTACAGTTCTTTGTTCAGCGTTTGCTTGAGAATAAAATGCTTGAAACAGATGATCACGATCTAATCGATCAAATCATGAGAAAATACCCTGAAGAAGTAAAATGTGTGGAGAAAATCGAGAAATATATATAAACAAATGTTGATTACACGATATCCAATGACGAAAAAATGTATTTAATTATTCATGTCAATCGAGTGGTTCAAAGAAATAACGCATAGTCTTGAGGAGGAAGAAACATGTCTAATCAAATCAAGAAATTTCCAGAAGGTTTTTTATGGGGTGGCGCCATTGCGGCAAATCAAGCAGAAGGTGCTTGGAATGTAGACGGAAAAGGGTTATCGACTGCTGATGTGGCGATCTTTAAAAAAGGTCTCAGTAAGTCTGATTATAAAAAGCACAATAAAGTGGATGAAGAACAAATTCAGCAAGCGATGCGTGCAGATACCGCTGAAGGTTATCCGAAACGAAGAGGTGTAGACTTTTATCATCGTTATCCGGAAGATATGGCGTTGTTCAAAGAAATGGGATTGAAGACGTTACGTGTCTCGATTGCATGGACACGTATTTTTCCAAACGGTGATGAAGAAGAGCCAAATGAAGCGGGATTATTATTTTACGACCGCCTATTCGATGAAATGAAGAAACATGATATTGAACCACTCGTCACGTTATCTCATTACGAAATGCCGCTATATTTAGTGAATCAATATGGAGGATGGTCTCATCGCATTGTCGTTGATTTCTTTGTGAAATTTAGTCGAGTGGTATTTGATCGATACAAAGATAAAGTCAAGTATTGGCTGACTTTCAATGAAATTGATAGTATTGTCCGACATCCATTTACAAGCGGTGGAATCGTTTCAGAGCGCTTTGACAATGTAGAACAGGCCGTTTATCAAGCATTGCATCATCAATTTGTTGCAAGTGCGTTGGCCGTTAAATATTGTCACGAGATGATCCCGGGGGCAAAAATAGGGTGTATGCTGACGAAATTAACAACGTATCCGTATTCCTGTAATCCAAAGGATGTTCTAAAGGCATCAAAGAACAATCAGTTCAATATGTTTTTCACAGATGTACAGGTGCGCGGTGAGTATCCACGTTTTATCAATCGACTGTTCAAAGAAAAGAACATTCACATTGAGAAACAGCTGGGAGATGACGAATTACTAAAGGTGCATACTGTTGATTTTATTTCATTCAGCTACTACAATTCCTTGGTTGCTACTGAAAATAGTGAAGGCATGGAAACTGTCAGCGGCAATACAATAGGTGGAGTGAAAAACCCATATTTAGAAGTGAGTGAATGGGGCTGGCAGATTGACCCGATTGGAATTCGTATCTCTTTAAATGACTTATACGACCGCTATCAACTACCACTGTTTATTGTGGAGAATGGTTTAGGTGCATACGATAAGGTAGAGGATGGAAAGATAAATGATGACTACCGGATTAGCTATCATGAGCAGCATTTCCAGCAGATGTTAGAAGCCATTGAGGATGGAGTCGAATTAATGGGTTACACTAGCTGGGGAATTATTGATTTAATTAGTTACTCGTCATCAGAAATGGAAAAGCGATATGGTTTTATCCATGTGGATCAAGATAACGATGGAAACGGAACATTAAATCGAACACGTAAAAAAAGCTTTTACTGGTATCAAGAAGTCATTCGTCAAAATGGATTGAAAATGAACGATGTACAGAATTGAGACATCATTTAAGGAGTGGAATGAACCACTCCTTTTTTCTATCGATGATGTCATACGCTTGATCAATGAATTCCCTTCAAATTTAAGCAATTCACTATCTTTACCTTTCGCATTCGTATAAAATAAGAGCAGTGAAAAATTGAAGAAATGCTTGATACATGAAGGGCGTGTAAGCTGTGAGCTGCATGACATGATGAGATGTATGAACGTGAAGGCTGCAAAGCTGTTCTTCCTCACATATGAGATCTTGTAAGCGTAACCATTATTTGTCACTTCATTGCGATGGTGTTAAGGGGTGTGTCAGGATGAGGAATCCGTATGTGAGAACGGCTTCTAGTCTGTATATTAATTATTTTTTATTAGGTATGGTCAATATTATTTTGGCTTCAAATATGCCATTTTTAATCAAACAGTTAGATACCAATAGTGCGGGAATTAGTTATATGATTTCGGCGCTTGGCATTGGCAGGGTGCTCACGTATGGGTTATCAGGCGTACTGTCAGATCGTTTTGGGCGAAAGCCGGTCATTTTGGTTTCTGGTGTGCTGATGGCGGTGTTCCTCATCGGAATCCCATTGTCTCCGAGTTATCAAATCGCGTTTGCATTTGCGATTTTGGCAGGGGTTGCGAATTCGGCAATGGATGCAGGAACGTATCCTGCTTTAATGGAGGCTTTTCCGCAAAACTCGGGGTCTGCGAATGTGATGGTGAAGGCCTTTATATCCATTGGGGCAACCATTTTGCCACTGGCAATTTACTTTTTAGCAGAGCATGATTTGTTTTATGGAATGGCATTTTTTGTTCCTGCTCTGATCTATCTTGTGAATGTCTTGATGCTGTGGACCTTGCCATTTCCGAATCATCGCAAGGTGGAGCAAGTCCAGGTAACGGAGCATGACGGACTTCCGCGCTTCTCGACAGAGCCTACATTTTGGAGAGAAGGGATCGCACTGATTGTGATCAGCTTTACGTCAAATGGACTGTATGCGCTGCCGCAAATTTGGCTTCCTACGTACGGTGAGGCCATCTTGGGGATGACATCGGGCAGTGCTGTGAAACTGCTCAGTTACTATAGCATGGGCGGGCTGCTGTCTGTCGTGATGCTTGCGTTTCTTTTGCGCCGCTTTGTCCGTCCGGTCACTGTACTGCTAATCTATCCAATCATTACACTTGCTTCCATTTGTGTGCTCTTGGTCGTGAAATCCCCAGTCATAGGAACCGTCAATGCTTTTGTATTGGGATTTTCAACAGCAGGAGTTTTTCAGCTGACGTTAACTGTGATGGCTGAATTCTTCTGGAAAAACAAAGGAACGATGACTGGGATTATCTCCACAGCGGGCGGCGTGTCGGCTGTCGTCATCCCGGTCGTAACAGGTTTAATTCAGAGTCACGCGTCCATTTTACAAATCTTTATGTTCGATGCAGTGGTGGCTGTTGCGGCCATTATCGGCGCACTGTATATCCTGTATCGATACCGCCAAGTCATGGTACATGATTAAAAAAAGACGACCTCCGCAGGAAGTCGTCTCAGCGTGTAGACAAACCCTCGCATCCTCTGTCAGGTCTCTGCGCCGGTATTTCCGTTTTCTATCACGCTGAACATAAAAAAAGGGCTAAAATGATCATCATTTTAGCCCTTTGTCTTTTTTGTTTTAGAAACGGTCATTTTCAAACAGAATTTGTTTTACTTGATCAACTGGCATATCTTCACCAGTAAAGAGTTTGTAAGCAAGTGCACCTTGCCATAGCATCATTCCAAGACCGTTAATGGTTTTGGCGCCAGCTTCCTGTGCTTGCGCAAGAAGCTTTGTTTTTTGCGGATTGTATACAACATCTGTCACGATCAAATCTTCACGAAGTACATCAAGTGTATCATCGATAATGCTGAGTTGATCTAGTGGTTTCATGCCAAGGCTTGTCCCATTTGCCAGGATCGCACTTTCTGCTACTTCACGGCGGAACGCGTCTTTGTCTTCAAGTGGGAAAATGTTTGCTTTGACACCGAAGGATTTCATTTCGTTGTTGATGTAATTTACATTTTCTTCTGCTTGAACAAAGTATTGATCATTACGAGCAAAAATACTAATTTCACGAATGCCGGACTGTGCAAGCTGAATTGCGATCGGAGTCGCAGCGCCGCCAGAGCCAACGAGTGTGACTTTCTTGCCGGCTAATTCAACGCCATGTTCAATCAAGTTTTTCACATATCCAAGACCATCTGTGTTGTAGCCGATGAGCTTACCATCCTTGTTCACTACAGTGTTACTAGCACGTGTATATCTTGCAGAATCATCTAGTTCGTCTAAGTAATCCAGTACTTTCATTTTGTTCGGCATAGAGACGTTAAATCCAGCTGCACCCATTGCTTTCATACCGTTTACGGCTGCTTCTAGTTCATCATTCCCTACTTCAAATGCAAGGTAAGCATAGTTGATACCTGTTAGTGTATAGCCAAGGTTATGCATACGTGGTGAAAGGCTGTGCCCGATTGGTGTAGCAAGAAGACCGACTAATTTTGTTTTTCCATCAATATTACGTTCATGTATGTTTGTCATGATTGACATCTCCTTTAATTATCTAAATAATTTTTTCATGCGTCCAAGAACAAAGACCGCTAGTAATACGCTAATAACCGCAATGATCATATCGAAAAATAACGTCATTTTAATATCGTACGTGCTGACCAATCCACTTGTAATGAGCGGCACGAGAATAAACGCTGAGCTTGCCGCAATGTTGACATAGGATGAAGCCGTTGCCTTGTTTGTCGGGAACAATTTCATCATAATACTCATCGCCAGCTGGAAGATTCCCGCTGTAAATAGTCCTAAGAAGAAGGTGCTGACAATAACAATGCTGTACGTTTCGATTTGGAAAAGTGAAAGCATTGCAAGGAACGCACCAATTGGATAAATGATCGCCACCATAATCGGTGAAATGAATTTATCTAAGACTACTGAAAGCAATAGAACAGATACAAGTGCACCAATACTAAAATAAGATAGAAGCTGTGTGGCTTGTTCTGTGCCAAGTCCGATTAATTTTAACCCGAGCTGCGGAAGCCATGTCTGCCATACGACAAACAATGCAGTCGACGTGAAACCCATAAGTACAACAGCTAAACCTTCGCCAAGCATTTTTGGTTCTTCCTTCAGCTGGTCCTGTACTGGAAGAGCCTCTTGTGAAGAAACTTGCTTATGGTTTGGGAATGGCATAAAGATTAAGTAAATCCCTACCAGTAAATAAAGAAGCCCTAGTCCAAAGAACGCCCAGCCCCAGAAGATATCATGTGACACTAGGAACGCCAAGATAAATGGAAGAACAGTCGCCCCAATGGATACAGACGCTTTTACTAATACAGAAGCCGAACTTGCTTTTTTCGGAAATGACTCTGTCAAAGCAGGGTAGGTTCCTGAATCAAGCAGTGAGTTGGCAATCCCTGCTGAGATCGCAAAGATAAATGCCAGTGTATAACTTGTTGTCGTTGGAATACCGATTAAGAATAATAAGTAAAGAAAATTTCCTGTAATAATGACAGGCTTACGTCCCCAGCTGTCGGCTAACCGGCCTGAGAAAAAGAGCGCAATGAGTTTACCAATTCCGATCGCCGATACAAGCAAGCTGATTTTCGGAATATCTACATGGTAGCGTTCAGATAAGCTGTCCATGTTGGAAGCTACAATAATATTGATCATGCCAAGCATGAAGTAATTTAAATACATGCCAAGTGACGATTTTATATAAGGATTTTTCATGTTCCCACTCCTATATTTGAAACCCCTTTAAGGTCAAATTCTTTGTATACCCTTTGTTATTGTTTCCTTAAAAATGAATAATATGAAGCCCATCACAACACCCCTTATATGTGATTGATGAAAAAAATGAATATTCATCTGTTCTTCAATCGAGTACATCGTTCTACTAAAATGTAAAAAATAATAACAGCCTTGATTAGGAAGTAAAACTTCATGATTTGATCAGAATCATAAAAAGTCACTTTTAACTGTTTTTTGCTAGAAATAACGATAGAATGAAATAGGTATAACGATATACTAAAAGAAGCAACGAGATAAATATACTCCTGCATTTTAAATGTGTCAAGTTTATGACTTTGTGATTTAAAAAAAGAAAAATGAAACAAAGAAATAGTTGACTTGATCAATAAAAAAAAAGAATTGCTGCACGCAATTCTCTTTTTCATGATGAGGGAGAGGTTTCTCTAATATGAAGTTGAGGCTTTAAAATCAATCGCTGCAGCTCTTCATCCTGCTCGTTCATTTTATGATATAAAAGGTTCGCTGCCTTTACCCCGATGGATCGGGGGAAGGAGGAAACAGTGGTGAGCGGTGGATGGTACATCTCCGCCTCGGGAACATTATCGAATCCAACCACATCAATATCTTCACCAGGCTGAATGCCTCGTGCTGACAGTGCTTGAATGACTCCAAAAGCGACTAAGTCACTAAAACAAAAAATAGCAGTAGGGGGCTCGGGCTGATCCATCACTTGGGCGAGTGCTTCTTTCCCGCCTTCGCGAGTAGGTACTATATCAATAATAAGAGAATCATCAATCGTCACATTTTCTTCGTCATGAGCTCTTTTGAAACCTTTCATCCGCTCAATCCAAGTCGAAGAGGTTTTGATGCCGCCTAAAAAGGCGATGCGTCGATGTCCCTTTTGAAGAAGATGATGAACCGCCATCCAAGTACCTTGTTCATAATCAACACCGACATAATCACATTGCACATCTGATAATTCACGGTTTGCCAGTACTTTTGGGGTGCGAATTTGATTTAATTGTTTGACTGTTCGAGCAGAACTCTTCGAAGCTGGGTTTAAAATAATCCCGCCTACACGATGCTCTACCATAGTGGAAATGAGCCGCTCCTGTTTATCAACACTGTCAAAGGTTGTACCAAGTAAAACAGTATAGCCCAGTGATTCAAGTGTGGTCTGTACGCCAATTAAAAACTCCGAAATAAAGGTGTTAGAAATATCCGTCACAATCACACCAACGATATTTGAGCTTTTTGACCGCATGTTGGCAGCAACGCGGTCGTATACGTATCCTAAGTCCTCCATGGATTGCAGTACTTTGTTTCGAGTGGCTTCAGAGATTCTAGGATTATTTCGAACAACGAGTGATGCCGTTGAAGTCGAGACACCAGCATGCTTGGCGACTTCCTGTAATGTAACACGCTGTTTGTTCATTTTTTTCATTTATCTTCACCAACTTCCATGGATTGCTTAACTTTGTTCATGATCAAGAGGGATTTCTCCATCAAACGAGCCGAACATCTTTTGATTTATTATACATGAATCAGGGGGGATTGATGAAGTGAAGACATATGCGTACCGCTGTAAATCATAAAAGATTACCATTGACAGCTTTCTGAATGAGGCGTAAAATATAAAATTATTCAGAAATAGCAACATTTTAATTAAATAACGAAGGCTATGATTGCTGTGGGTCACACTATAGCAGGAGCAGCTTCTGGAGAGACCGCATGTATGTGCGGCGCCGAAGGGTTCACAATCTCAGGCAAAAGGACAGAAGAGTACGAAATATTGTATTTGTGATGCATGGATGATGCCGTGTATTACTTTTCTCTATTTTGCTATTCTTTTATGACCGTGAGATTGGAGCGCATCCAATCTCTTTTTTTATGGACTTTTTTAAAAGGTTCATTATTTCAGTATAAGATCGTGTCGTAGGAGGGTGTTAGCATTGGCACAACAAGAATTAAAACGAGATTTATCAAACCGTCATGTGCAATTGATTGCCATTGGCGGAACCATTGGAACAGGTCTGTTTTTAGGATCTGGAAAAGCTATTCAATTGGCAGGTCCTTCAATTATTTTTGCTTATTTAATTGTCGGAATGGCCATCTTTTTTGTCATGAGGGCACTCGGAGAATTACTTTTATCGAAGGCAGGCTATCAGTCATTAACCGATATTGCGGAGGACTATCTCGGCCCGTGGGCTTCCTTTGTGACAGGGTGGACATATTGGTTTTGCTGGATTATGACAGCGATGGCAGATGTCATTGCGGTCGGGGTGTACGTGCAGTATTGGTTTGACATCCCGCAATGGATTCCTGCAATCATTTGTTTGTTGATTTTACTAGGATTGAATCTATTAACGGTGAAGCTTTTCGGAGAATTGGAATTTTGGTTTGCACTCATTAAAGTGATTACGATTCTATTATTGATCGGGGTTGGAATTGTTCTTTTAATCATTGGTTTTCAAACAGATGCCGGACCGGTGACGATAACGAATTTATGGTCTCATGGCGGGTTATTCCCGAATGGTGTCACAGGCTTTTTGCTGTCATTCCAGATGGTGATTTTTGCGTATGTGGGAGTTGAACTGGTCGGTGTGTCCGCAGCAGAAACAGCCAATCCGCAAAAAAATATCCCTTCTGCGATTAATAAGATTCCATTAAGAATTCTATTTTTCTATGTGGGTGCGATCTTTGTCTTACTATGTATTAACCCATGGACTGAGCTCAGTGCATCAGAAAGTCCTTTTGTAAAAACCTTTGGACTCATTGGGATACCAGTAGCAGCGGGGCTCATTAACTTTGTTGTGTTGACGTCTGCGGCATCAGCTTGTAATAGCGGCATGTTCTCGACGAGCCGCATTTTGTATAATCTCAGTCATCAAAAGCAGGGGCCGGCTTCCTTTGGACGTTTGAACAAGAATGCGGTCCCAAGTAATGCGCTATTCGTTTCAACGATTGTGGTATCGGTCGGTGCACTTTTAAGCAAGCTGATTCCCGAACAAGCCTTTGGTATTGTTACCACGATCAGTGCCATTTGTTTCATTTGGGTATGGAGTATTATTTTAATTTGTCATTTGAAATATAAAAAAACAAAGCCTGAACTGCATGCAGCATCTACCTTTAAAGCACCGTTCACACCTTTTGTGAACATTTGTGTTCTTGCGCTCTTTGCAGCCATTCTCGTGATCATGCTCTTCGCAGACGCAACACGTCCAGCGCTGCTATTGACACCGGTATGGTTTGGTTTCTTATTTTTGATTTATGCACGAAAGAAACGCCGTGCATCGTAACGGACGAAAAAAAGCACAGCATTTAGATAACGCTGTGCTTTTTATCATTTAACGATTTCTAATCCTCAGCACATAATTTGCATTCAAAATGATCAAAACAAGTCCAATCACCATGATCGAGAACAGCTGAGAGTGATTGGCTCCAAGGGAATACACAATCAAAATAAACATGGCACTGGTCAATAGGATATTCATCATTTGATACGTGTGAAACAGTCCGCCAAGCATCACATGCTTTTCCCCTTCGTCTGAAATGGCGAGCAGCTTTTTACTATAGTCTTTGTCGGACGGACTTGGCAGATTGCGATTAGGATAGACAAGTTTAAGAACGGATATCGCTGCATAAGAACTGATAATGGTGACCATAAATAAAGCAGCATTGACCAGAATCAACCATAGTGGCTGTTCGGTGACGATGGCTATCCCGATTGCAATAATGGACAAAATCGTACTCACTGTATTGGCTAAAGTCAAATCAGTAAAGGTCCGATATTGAACTGCTTCCAGTTCATCCTCTTCATCTCCAGAAACCGAAAGAGACACTCTTTTTTTCATACGTGAAATCCCTGAAAAACAATAAATAATCAATAAAATCGTCAATCCACTGATGACAAGAGTCGCTTCAAATGCAATATCAAGAAGTGTCATCTCAAATTCGGCTGCCAGCAGACAGTAAGCACCGAGAAAGCCAAGGAGAGCACCTAAGAGCATTTTGTATATAGTTTTCATGATAGTTCATCCTCCTCGAATAGAAAAATACGTTCAATGGGTTCCTGAAAAATACGTGAAAGCTTAACAGCGAGCAAGAGAGACGGCATTAATTCATCTCGTTCCATTAAGCTGATGGTCTGACGAGAGACCTTTGCACGCTTTGCAAGCTCAGTTTGGTTTAAACCATCACGCGCACGAAGCTCTTTTAACCGATTTTTCATTCTGTCACCTCAATTTTGCTTGAAATCTTTCCTTGATTGTAAAATATTATATTCATTTTGACAAGTAAAGTTGTCAAAATGATAAAAATAATTGTCAGAAAGATCATCTTTATTGAAAAGGTGAACCATGATACGCTAAAGGAAAGAGAAACAGAAAACAGGTGATGTCCGTGTTCATTGATCAATTAAAAAATGACTTACATCAATCACAACCGTTGTTCATTGGAGAAGAGACAGCGTTCAAAGCAGCAGTCCTTATCCCTTTGGTGCAAGTAAATGGAGAATGGCATATATTATTTGAGGTAAGATCGCTGACCATGAGAAAACAGCCGGGGGATATTAGCTTTCCTGGGGGCAAGCTTGACGGCAGCGAAACTGCACAGGAAGCTGCACTGCGAGAAACACATGAAGAGCTGGGCATTCCGCCAGAATCGGTCGAGATCCTTGGACAGCTTAGTCCTTATATCGCTTCTCCATCCTTCGTGGTGTACCCATATGTCGGTATCATTGATGAGCAAAAAGTGAAACACTCCTTTAATCAAGAAGAAGTAGAGGAGACTTTTACCGTGCCTCTATCATGGCTCAGCCAATATGAGCCGTACTTACATCATGTATCCGTTCAGCCAACACCAGGAGAGGATTTCCCTTATGAAAAAATCATGAATGGTGAAAAATACAGCTGGGGAAGCCGTTCGATTGAGGAATGGTTTTATGATTACGAAAACTACACCATATGGGGATTAACAGCCCGCATATTAAAGCATTTTGTGACCGTTACAAAAAGAAATTCCTAGAGAATCGCTCTCTAGGAATTTGTTGTATTCAGCCGTTCCTTCGCTGTTTGTTGTCCTTTACTTATTGAAATAGGAGATTTCGCTTGGCTCAGTCCGTAGGAAGGCATGTTCACGTAAATGGATTCATACGAGCCGGCTTGAATTTGGTACGTTTCATGATAAATTCCGACCGCGTCATTATTTCGTGCTCTTTGGTTAAATTCTTTCCAAGCAGCCAAATGCTTCTCCATCTTAGCATAGGCAAGGAGGTCATCTGTTGATTTCCAATATTGAATCATCGCTGTCGTACGTAATCCGAAGTAATTCTCTGTCCCAAGAAACCCAAGCTCATCTTGATGGGTATACAGCTCCTTGATCATGCCAGGCATCGCCATGAACACAGGCAGCCATTGATGAATGGCCCAGCGTTTGTTGATCCTCATTCCGATGATGAACACAACAATCGAATCAGAATTGTCCGTTGTAAATCTGCCAGCACGTATATCTTTTTTCATTCATTTACCCTTCCTTCTTCATCAAATGAAGTGTTTCTACGCACCAATCGATTCCTGCTTGAGCCACTCTTTTTCCATAATCTAAAGTAAAAAGCCAATACTTCGCATCCGCTTCATCTGGATACAGCTCTTGAATGTTTTGTTCAATCGCAACATATGTCTCATAACGAATACGGAGCTGCCGCTCATAATCCTGTAAAAGCACCAATTTTTTCTCAAACGAAAGATATTGACCGAAGAATAACTTTAATAACACCTCATTACGCTCTGTTGGTAACTGATCGAGCGGCTGCGCCAGCCACTCTCTTAACGTATCCAGTCCTTTTTCAGTCAAATAATATTCCCGCTTATCTGAGCGGCCAGAAGTAGCAGCAGGTGAAACTTCCGCAAGGCCTTCCTCGACTAATAACTTTAAAGCTGGATAAATTTGTCCATAACTAATTTTCCAAAAATGATGCAGGCTTCTATCAATTAATTGCTTCACTTCGTACCCTGACTTACAATCAGTCGTTAAAATACCTAAAATCGCATATGTCGTATCATTGTATTTTTTCATATCAGCACACCTATCTAAAAGATATATCATTTAGATATATAATATGCGATATCCAATGGTGATACAAGGGGGATTTAGAAAAAATTCAATGAAGGAGGTGAAGAGATCACTAGGAGATGCATCACTCATATATTGATAGAAAAAATAAACATCCGTCAGATCAATGATCAGAGGAGGTATATATGAATAAATCGAAAATCTGGATCGTGGCAATTTTAACGGTACTAGTCATCGGTGCTGTCAGCTGGATAGCATATCAAGTAAATGCAAAAAAGAGTGTATTGAACCAATCTTACGCGTTTGTATATAAGACAAAGGATCAAGTGAACTGGTTCAAGGTAACGGAGAGAAAAGGGAAAGTCACAGGGTATCTGAATGAAACCATTTTGGAGGAAAACCCAAAAAGACATTTTGATCCTAATCTATTTATCAACAAATATAAATTAACTGGAAAAACTGTTGGAAACGGTTACGAATTTCAAGTGAAGCAAGGGAAAGAGACGGTCACATATAAAGTTCACCCTGCTGAAAAACATCTTTCTGTGAAAAAACAAGGTCAAAAGAAAAGCATCACATACAAAGCAGTTGATCAAAATAAACTACGAGCTGTTCAAAAGGACATTCATGACCGATATGATGAACTGATGGAGGACTCTGAGAATAGATTCCATGATTATGTAAGAAACTTTATTAAGAAAGTAACAGGCGCTTATGGTTATCTGTATACAGCGGAGGATGGTTCATACCAGCTATTTCTAAAAGTAAAACGGATGTATATGCAGTCTGAATGGGCAGGTTCTTTTATTATGAGAACGGTCCCAGGAGATGGTGATGAACCATATAAAGAAACGAAACATACAGCCGGTGGTGTTTCAGATGGGATAATGTTTGATTTGAGTACTTATCCTGCAATTGAAAAGGGTTTTATTTTAGGGGAAACTGATCGAGATGCAACATCAATTAAATTTCCTTTTAAAATGGCAGGCGGTACAATAGAATTTAAAGCTGTCACGAAAGAGGAATATCAAGAACAAACGGAAGCATTCAAAAAGCAGGCTGAAGAAAAGAAAAAATAGATGATGATAAACCAGATGGGTCATTTTAAACTTATCTGGTTTTTAGATGGAAGTAGTTTGTGGTGAATGATAAAAGGATATTTATCGTATAAAAAAAGAGGAAGGTTACTTCAACAATGAAAGAAGAGTAATTTAGGTATATAGACCTTAATAATTTTTAGAAAAATAAATGTTGACGCTTTCATATAATCAATATATACTAAAAACAAATCCAATATGAATAAATTAGACATGTGACTGGTCATGCAGGCAGGATCTAAAAACGATGAATTTCTATTATTTGTCGTTTTAGGTCCTTTTTTTATTGCCAAAATATAGGTCTCGTGTATGAGAAAAGGGGGAGAAAAAATGGATTACGCACAAATTGCCAAAGACGTTTTACAGCATGTAGGCGGCAAAGAAAACATTGCGCACCTTGAGCACTGTTCAACAAGACTTCGCTTCACACTAATCGATCAGAAAAAAGCAGATGTACCAGCACTAGAAAATACACCAGGTGTTATAGCCGTCAGAATGTCAGGACAATGCCAAGTAGTTATTGGGAATGACGTCATTGAAGTGTATCAACAGGTAACAAGTTTAATAGGCAGCAGCTCATCAAGCCAAGACGTGCCATCCAATCAGCCAAAAGAAAAAAGAAAAGCAGGCACAGTTCTGTTAGATTTCATTGTCGGTGTCTTCCAGCCGCTTGTACCAGCTATCGCAGGCGGAGGAATTCTAAAATCATTTCTTCTCCTTTTCTCTTTATTAGGCTGGATGGATGCAAAGGGACAAACCTATCAAATACTGAACATGGTAGGTGATGCACCACTTTACTTTCTGCCTTTACTAGTTGCTGTAACAACGGCGAATAAACTAAAAGTAAACCCACTGGTCGCACTATCAGCAGTCGGTGCGCTCCTTCTGCCGAACATGACGGCGATGCTTACAGAAGGTGCACAATTACTGTCATTCGATGTAAAAAATATAGCTTATGCGTATCAAGTGTTTCCGGCAATTCTTTCTGTATTGCTTTACGCGCAAATGGAAAAATTCTTTACTCGGTTTTCACCAAAACCAATTCGAATTTTCTTCGTTCCGATGATGTCATTGGTCATTACTGTACCAGTTACGCTACTGTTATTAGGACCACTTGGTTTTACAGCAGGACAAGGGTTTTCATCCGTTATTCTTGCGATGTTTAATACAGTAGGTTGGGTAGCTGTCGCGATTTTAGCAGCAGTCCTTCCATTCATGGTTGCATCAGGTATGCACAAAGCAATGGTCCCTTATGCAGTCACAACGATGGGTACCCTTGGGAAAGAAGCACTTTACCTGCCAGCATCACTTGCGCATAATATTGCGGAAAGTGGAGCGTGTTTCGCAGTGGCACTACGCACGAAAGACAAGGTACTCAGATCAACAGCCATTTCGGCAGGAATATCAGCCTTTTTTGGCATCACAGAGCCGGCGTTATATGGTGTGACACTTCAAAATAAGCGAGTTCTTGGAAGTGTTATGATTGGTTCGTTTGTTGGCGGAATTTTCATTGGTTTAGTTGGTATACAAGCCTTTGTGCTTGTTGGCCCTGGATTAGCAAGCATGTCGATGTTTATATCAGATGAGCTCCCGCGAAATTTGATGTTTGCTATCATTGGAGCGGTCATTTCGTTTATTGTCGCCTTTATCGCTGCTTTTGTATTAGGTAAAGATCGAACTGTAGAAGAAAAGACAAAGGACCAAGCTGGGTTTGCTGAAAAAATTGGAGCAGGAGAAACATTCAAAAGCCCTGTGATTGGTCAAATGATCTCTCTATCTGAAGTGAAAGATGATATTTTCTCTTCAAAGATCATGGGAGAAGGAATTGCCATTGTACCTTCAAAAGGAGCACTTTATGCACCAGTAGATGGTGAGGTAACCTTGCTGTTTGAAACAAACCATGCACTTGGTATGAAGACGGACCAAGGAGTTGAAGTATTATTCCACATCGGCATTGACACCGTTCAGTTGGAAGGACAGTATTTTCATCCAAAAGTGCAGGCTGGAGATCGTGTTCAAGCGGGTGATTTATTGATTGAATTTGATCTAGAAAAAATCATGGAAGCAGGATATGATCCAGTAACACTTGCTGTAGTCACAAATACAGATCAATATGATATTAAGGTACAGCCATTACAAGAGGTCAATCGTCAAGATACATTGATGGTTGTCACACAATTAGGAGGCTAATTATATGACAAAAATCAAAGGTTTTCCAAAAGGATTCTTATGGGGCGGCGCTATTGCTGCTAACCAGGCAGAAGGCGCCTGGAATATAGATGGAAAGGGACCGTCTGTTGCAGATATTGCAATGTACCGTTCCAACTTGAGTGTAGAAGATTATGAAGGTCATCTTGCTGTTACCACTGAAAATATAGATCGTGCGATGAAAGATCCAGACGATAAAAAATACCCAAAACGCAGAGGTGTTGATTTCTATCATCACTATAAAGAGGATTTGGCCCTCTTTGCAGAAATGGGATTTCAAACACTTCGCATTTCTATTGCATGGAGTCGTATCTTCCCTACTGGAGAAGAAGCGGAACCGAATGAAAAAGGGCTGCAATTTTATGATCGTGTCTTTGCAGAAATGAAAAAACACAACATAGAACCGATCGTGACACTCTCTCATTATGAAATGCCTTTAGCGCTTAGTGTGAAATACAACGGCTGGGTGGAAAGAAAAGTAATCGACCTCTTTGTGAAGTTCGCCAATGTTTGTTTCGAACGTTATAAAGATGATGTGAAATATTGGCTCACCTTTAATGAAATTGATAGTATTCACCGCCACTCTTTCATTACAGCGGGAATTATTCCTGATCGCTGCCCAGAAGGAAAAGTAGAGGAGACGGTGTATCAAGCACTTCATCATCAATTTGTCGCATCTGCTCTCGTAACAGCAGATTGCCATCGTATCATATCAGGAAGCCAGGTAGGATGTATGCTGACAAAATTGACAACGTATCCGCATACGTGCCACCCGAATGATGTGGAACAAGCTTTGAAACAAAACTTAGAAAACTATTTCTATGCAGATGTTCAGGTATTTGGCGAGTATCCGCCACTGATCAAGCGTATGCTGGAGAGAAAAGATATTCATATTCAAATGGAAGCAGATGATCTTACCATTTTAAAAGAAAACACAGTAGATTTTATCTCATTTAGCTATTATATGTCTTTAACGGAATCAGCCCAAGAAGGATTAGAAGAGACAGAAGGGAATACCATTCGTGGAGTCAAAAACCCTTATCTTCCTTCAACTGACTGGGGCTGGCAAATTGATCCAGTCGGTCTGAAAATTTCTTTGATCGAATTGTATGATCGCTATCAAAAACCTCTTATCATTGTCGAGAACGGCATGGGTGCAAAGGATGTAGTTGAAAGTGATGGCTCAATCCATGACGACTATCGTATTAACTATTTCAAAGAGCATTTCCGTCAAATGAGAGAAGCCATTGAAGAAGGCGTCGATCTCTTTGGATATACGAGCTGGGGCTCGATTGATATTATTAGTGCAGGTACATCACAAATGTCAAAACGTTACGGCTTCATTCACGTAGATCAAGATGATGACGGGAACGGGACATTAAAACGATCTCGAAAAGACTCATTTTATTGGTACCAAAAAGTCATTGAGACAAATGGTGAATTGCTTGATTGAACACCACAATCATGAAAACAGGTGATGACGATGTTTAAAATCAAAAAAGTTTTAAACTCGAGCGTGGTCCTGGCTGAAGATCAGAACCAACAGGAGATGGTTTTGTTCGGCCGAGGAATTGGCTATGGCCAGAAACCAGGTCAAATGATAGAAGAGAAAAAAGCGGACCAAGTCTTTATGTCAGTCGATAACATGAGAGCAAAAGAATTTCTTCAATTGTTAGATTCAATGCCTCAGGAGTTTATCGATTTAACTCAGCAAATCGTCCAATATGCAGAAAAACGTTTAAACTCAACTTTAAATTCAGGCGTTTATTTTACCTTAATGGATCATTTGAATTTTGCAGTTGAACGACATAAAAAGAATATTAATATTACGAATCGTGTGTATTGGGAAATCAAAAATTACTATACAGAAGAATTTGAAGTAGGGAATTACGCACTTGAGTTAGTCAATGACACATTGGGCATACAATTACCAAAAGAAGAAGCTGCCAATATCGCCTTTCACTTAATTAACGCATTAGGTGAAGAATCCGATTCGAAAGATGGTATGAAATATGCCAAGATGATCGGGAGTATTGTCAATCTTGTGCGCTATACATTGAATATGAAAATGGATCAGGAGAATATTCATTACAGCCGGTTCATTACACATGTGAAATTTTTCGTAGAACGATTTTATGCTGATAAATTATTATCAGATCAAGAAAATGAGTTATTTGAACAAATTGCACACTTGTATCCCCAAGCCATGGATGTTGCTTTTAAGATCAAAGACTATATTAAACAGGTGCATAGTATCGTCATTCCTAATGATGAGCTTACTTATCTTGCGGTACATATACACCGCCTCATATCTTATCAGCAACTAAAATAAATGTGGAACCACTTGCCTTGATGAGGCGAGTGGTTCTTTGTATGACCAATGTTTATATTAAGTTCCGATAGGTCGTTCTGTTGTACCAGGATTTTCATCATTTAATGAATTGAAAGCCCCTGTTTGTCCTAAAACAACGATGGTCAAAGTGATAATCAATAAACTCATTTTTTTCATTAGAATTCCCCCAGTCAATGATAGGATGTTTCATGCGATCAGCTTCCTTTAAAAAGAGATAGGCTTGATGAATTGCTCCCAGCTCTTCAAAGTGTTTTGCAGCTAATGCACTTAATTCACAGGCTCCTTCAGCATCTTTTAATTTTTTAAGAATGCTGATTTTATCGAAACAGGCTTGAGCTTTTTGAGCCATATCTTCAGTGAAATATAGATGGTAAAGCAAATTCATTTTTGCTGTATAGATGGGGCATTTCTCTGATTCATGTTTTTGGTTCACCAATTCGAAGTAATAGAGAGCTTGTGTCCTTTCATCGATAGAAAGCAGCTCTTTCATTAACATGTACATGGAGTGATGAAAGTAACACGAAGAGAGATAGTCTTCATCACTAAGAGCCTTTTCTAGGGCATCGATACATTTTTTTGATTCGCCAGCTTCGGCGTACAAAATGCTGATATTATGATAAAGCTGTGATGTTAGAAAATGATCGTTGAGACTGTCTGCGATGTGTAATGCTTTTTTGTAGTAGTCTTCTGCTCTTAAAAAGTCACCAATGTCCATATAATTAGCAGCGGCGATGACAAAGGCTGCAGCTAGTCTTCTCTCATATCCTTCATGACTTTTGAAAATATCAATAGCATTCTGAATATAGTGTAGAGAAATCAGGCTTTGACGAAGAAGCATATATAAGTTGGCGATTTTCGTATGGAATTCTGCTACTTCTATTTCATCAGGAATGTGTTGTAGTTTTTTCTCGGCAATTTTAAACAGTCCAATGGCTGATGCATAGTCTCTTTTATAAGAAGCGTAAAGGGCTTTGTATAGGTAAAAATAGTATTCAATTAAGTCGTTTGTTTTAGAGGGGCAATCTGGCTCTGTCTGTTCCTTCAGTTTTTTCCCTCTACGTTCATATAACATGAGTTTATACTTGCCCTCTAGCAATGAGTAATAGGTCAAGACCTCCTGATTTTCTTCCATTTTTTGAAGTAATTCCTTTACTTCTGTATACATTGCTTTTGCACTGTGTACATCATGCTTGCGAATTGCAATTCTCCAATCATTTAAACGATTCCCCACCTGTTCAGCAGAAATGATAGCCATGGAAATTTCACCTCTTTAAGTTCCTTTCACCTGTTTCACAAAAAACGATATCACAATTTTTGGTAAAATATAATCGTTTCGGTGAGGTGATTGACAAGAGGTAATAAAAAGGACCTATGGTCATACATGCGATGTACGATATTGTAAGTGTGCTTACTTGTTAGCACAAATAAATAAAATCTCTTTTTAGAAGTCTAAAAAAGGGAAATTTACAATGGATTTTATGATAATGTATGAAAATATCACTCGTATATTTGGAATAAAGAAATTTTAGCTATTTCAGAGGGAAAATGGAAGGTCGATCTATGAAAGAAAATCAGGTATGATGTTGCTAGATCATGAGATAAGAAACTGATAGATGCAGACAAAAGTAAGTATTAAACACAAACTCTGACCTTTTAGAAAGGATGTTGAAATGAAAAAAAGTTTTCAAAGATTAAACAGACAAATCACAGTCATTATCACGACTCTGTTACTTGTTTTAGTGACTCTTTATATGTCAAAGAGATACTTTTATAGCAAAGAAATTGAGCTGCTGACAGAATCTTGTCAGCAAGCTGGCGGCAAAATCATCTTAGAAACAAATAGTTTGTCTATGGATTACTCGTTTGAGTGCCAGAAAAAGTAGAACAGGCAGTTTCCTGCCTGTTTTTACTCAAATTAAAAACCTAAATCTTGCAGCCATCGATTTAATTTCATTTCTCGGTTCTCGGCAGTTGAGTAATCATATCTTCCTAATTGTAAAGTGTCTGCAATTTCTCCGTCATTCATAAACATGATCCTTTCAGAACGAAGAGCCACCTTAGGGTCATGTGTGACAAGCAGCAGTGTTGCTCCTTCAGAATGGACTCTTGAAAAAATATTCATCACTTCCTTCGTTGTACTGGAATTAAGAGCACCTGTTGGTTCATCAGCGAAAAGTATGTCTGGTTCATTCATGAGCGCTCGGCAGATAGCGGCTCTTTGAAGCTGTCCTCCTGATACTTCTGTCAAATATCTATTTGCCAAATAATCAATATCAAGTTTTTTCATTAAATATTGAGCTCGTTCATTCAATTCTTGTCTTGGCTTTTTCTTTGCTAAATAAGCTGCTGCAATGATGTTGTCAAATAGATTAAGATTTTTTAATAAGTGGCTGTGCTGAAAGACAAACCCCATCTCTGTTAAGCGCAGAGCAGTTAACTGTTTGTCTGTCATTTCTGATAGTGTTTGGCCTTTATATTTGATCTCTCCTGTTGAAGCTGTTTCTATGCCGCTAAGCTGATAAAGTAAGGATGTTTTTCCACATCCAGAAGGCCCCATAATGGTCACGAATTCCCCACGCTTTATCGATAAATGTATATCCTTAAGAATCGTTTGTTTTTGTCCTTTTAATGAATTGATATGCAAAGACAATCGCTTCGTTTCAATCAAGTGTTCCATGTGAAACATCTCCTTATAAAAGTGTTTGCCTTGTCGTTGGACTAGAAAAAAACGTCTTCGATAACCAGGCGATCAAAGTTAAATTGACCATAAATAGTGTGAGTGGATACACAAACGACACCCATTGTGGTGACAGCCACTGAAGGCTCGACGCCCCTAATGATGCTCCACCGACACTCATCAAAGCAGGACCAATGGTATTGACTGTGATTGTTCCAATAAAGGCGCCAAAAGAGAGAACAACGATAAAGCTTGTTATATATTGTGATGTTATATCTGTTATAGAAAATCCAATTGTTCTTAACATGTGGTTTCGGCTCGAATCTTTCGCCTTTAACATGTGCAGAAACATGAATAGCATTAAGCTGGCGGTTCCAAAGGCAGCTAATGCAGCAAAAGATGCAATGACTTTTACAATAGCTGCGGTGCTGCCGATCGTTTGATGAATGTATTCATTCATATCTGTCACTTTTGCAGGAGATACCTTTTTTTCAAATATTGTCTTTTTCTCTGCAATATTTACTCCTGGCTTTAGTTGAATTTGAATGGTTTGCCAAAGAGCTGTTTGAGGAAATGGCTGTGATATTGCTTTTGCTGTTTTGCCTCCATTGGTCACGTCCTGATAAATACCTGTCACCGTTCTTTGGATTTCATGCCCATTATTTACGAGAGTGATTCTTTCTCCTATCTTTTTCTGAAGTGAATCTGCATTTAATACGGATAAGGCAATTTCTTCATTCTTTAAAGGCTGCCGTCCTTGTAAATAGTTGAGGGGAAATTCTGAGAGCTCACCTGTTTCTAAGTAGAGCGTTTCTAATGTGTTCTCCCTTGATTTCACCTGAAGAGAAGTCGTTTCATAGATGGCTGCTGTTTGTATGCTCTGATCTTCACGAATCATTGATTCTATCTCGTTTGTATTTTTCGCTAGATGATTTCCTTGGCGTATATCTATTCGAAGGTCACTTTTACCAGAGCCAAGGTATGTGATGAATTTTGGTGATTGTAAGGTATGCCATAGCTGAATAGGCATGAGCATTAAAAATGTACAGAGTGCAATAATACAAGAAATCGTTGTGTACAACTTCTTTCGTGATATCAGGTCTTTTAAACCAAGCCAAATATTGATCGGTATGAACCTGCTTTTCTTGAGGTGCATAGGTATTCTTTTCTTATGACCCGGTGAATTGATAACGCCTTGAAGTGCTTGAGCAGCTGATATTTGACCAAACTTTCTTAGGACAGCATAGCTGCAAGAGATGACGATTATTGCCGTCGCAATAGAAACAAAAAGCGGGATTAACCAATGAGTAAAAGAAGGCTGATTCCCCATATATCGGTGAATATTGGCCGTAAACATATCACCAAATATAAGCGTTAACACATATCCTGCTATACAACCTGCACAAGCAAGCACGGCATACTTACCAACGTATAATTGCTTGATTCTTGTTAATGGGATCCCAAGCACCTTCAGTATGCCAATTTCACGTTCATCCTCTTCTATAGAAGCCGTCATAGCAAGATGGAGAGAGAGAAGGGCTATACTGATGAGCAGCAGGCAAACAAGCAGGAGAATGGCAATGACCATTCCATCTGTCAATGCATTCAGCATACGCAGTAAAGGTAGTGTGACAGCTGGACCTTGTTGTGGCAGCTGTGTTGATTGATAGATTGCTTGAAAAGCATCTGTCTGCGCGGCATCATGTAGTAAAAATTCGATTAGGTACTCTTTTTGTTGAAACACTTGATTTATTGCGTCCCAATCCTCGTTATGAAGAAGAAATCTTTTTGAACTGACAAGACTGGGGTTCATTTGCGCATCTCGCAAGAATGCTTTGATGCGAAAGGAAAATTGATTAGCTCCTTTCTCAATCAATAACGTTTCACCTATGTTGAGATGATACTTTTGTTGAAAATAAATTGGGACAGCCACTTCACCTTTATTGACAGTGAGCTTTTCGTTTTGTTCATTTAAAAGAAAATCAAAATTGCGATTTTGCTTCACAAATAAATGATCCATCACACCTGCTTTGGCAGGCTCATATCCGAACCTGATGTTTGCATGTTCAATTGGTATCATTGGAACGATTTGATGGGCTTTTACCATGGATTGCTTGTTTGAAAATGCATCAATGTCTTTTTCATTTAGGCCGCCGTCATGCATTTGGACAAAGTCTGGCGCTTTGGCAGAATGAAGCAGGTTAGAAATGGAACCATTCAGCTGTACGATCATTTGAGCTGCACTTGTTGCGAGAAATGAAGTCATCATGATGCAAATGGTTAAGCCAATTGAAATAAGACGGTGACGGGTTAAGTCTTTCTTTATAAACGCTAATCTCATGAGGCTGATTCTCCTTCATGCTGAAGCAGATTTTTTGTTAAGCAGGCTAGTGCAAACATGAAAGTACTAACGATGAGCACCGTCACATACATGGTGGCTGAAAACGTATTGAACAAGAATCCATACATCATTTGGCCAAGCGGAGCAGCACATTGAGAAACCATTGTCAGATTGGCCATCACTTTTCCTAATTGATGATTTGGTGTTTTCTTTTGAACATGTGAAATCACAACGATTGAGATCATAGTTAGCAGCATAGCAATTGGAAGACATCCTGCTAAAAAGAGAAAATAAGCTGGATAAGTGCCAAATTGAAGAGCTGTTTTGGATGTTGAGAACGCCACAGGCAGTAAGATGAGCGCGATGACAAGAAGCCAGCGATATAAAGTAGGAATGCGCCAATGCTTCGCTACAAGTCCAACTAGCAGAGCCCCTGCGATGACAGCGAATTCAATCAAGCCCATGCCTATTCCATACATGATGTCACTGCTCTTCATTGTGACCCTTAATATGATTGGCCCCCCTACGATAAAAAATGGTGTAAGGATGAAATTTAACATTGCAGCAAGCAGCATGGCTCTTTTTAAAAATGGCTGGCTGCCAATATAAGAAAATCCCTGTTTCATATCTTTTATGAGCACTTTGCCCATAGACTCTGTCAGCGGACTAGGGGAGAAGGAAATGTTTAACCTTAAAAGCATGCAAGCTGATAGAAAAAATACGATGGCACTTGCACCTATGATGGATTGGCTTCCAATCATTCCGTATAGAACTCCTCCGATAATCGGTGCAAGAACACCTGAAAGTGCCTGAACGCCATTGACAATGCCGTTTGCTTGTTCTAATTGCTCTTGTTTCACTAGCTGTGGAATGCTGGACATGACAGCGGGAGCATAGAACGTACTCATCACGCCAAGCAGTATCATGACAGCTCCGATCATATAGAGTGAATCATTTCCCGAAAATAACCAAAAATAAAAGGCAAGAATCATCACGCCGGTGAGGACATCAAATAAAATCATTAAGTTCCTTCTGTTAAACCGGTCAGCGATTGCACCAGCTAAGGGAGAGAGAAGGAGCGGGATATTGGATAATGCGAAAAGTAAGGCATATAAATCAACTCGGTGTGTCATATCCAGTACGTGTAAAGATAGAACAAACCGAATGAGAGAAGATCCGAAAACGGAAATAATCTGTCCGAGAACGAGGTATATAAAGTGGGATGACCCTCTTTTGGATAACAAAGACATAAATATCACTCTCCTTTTAGACCGACCGTCAGTCTATAATGTATACAGGATTGGTATTGAAGTGACCAATCACTGATTATTTTCATCCAGCTCTCCAGATAATCGCTTCAGCAGGAAGGAAAAGCTCCCCTTTTCTGCATGCAATGAGGATTCGAGTATATCAATAAAAGCTAAAGCGCGTTGTATACTTTCTTCGGCTGTCCATTGAAAAAGGCCTTCATCAAATATGACCTGTGCAGAAGCAAGAAGAAATTCAACCGTCTCTTGCGGATACTTCGTTTTGAATGTCCCTTCCTCTACACCTTGCTGAATGACATCTGCCAACACTGGTGATAGTTCTTTAATGGCTTTGATTAAGCTTTTTTGATGCATTTCTGCATTAGAAGGCTGATGGAACTGATCGATCATGCCCTGTTTATGGCTTCCTTGCTGAGGTGATTGCGCCATGATGATACGAAATAGTTTGTCAACGACTGGAAGGTCTGGCTCAGCCGCAATACGCTTTGCTACGATGATATCTTCCTTGATGATCCTGTCAATAATGGCATCCATTACTTCTTCTTTGGATGCAAAGTAGTAATAAAAGGTGCCTTTTGCAATGCCAACGGCTTTTAATATGTCAATAATCGTTGTTTTCTGATAGCCTTTGGTTGAAAAAAGCGCTTCTGCTGCGTTTAATATGTCATTTTTACGTTCCTCAGGATGTTTAACGGTTCTCATAAAGCCATCCTTTCTTTTAACTAGACTGTCGGTCGGTCCTTTGATTTGATTAAACACTTTTCAGGGTGTCTTTGTCAATGGCTGGTTTTTAAACACTTTGCATTTATTGTTCAAAGACACTATGATACATTGAATGAAAAAACCTTCAGGGGAGATGGCAAATGCAATTTTTGACCAGTGAATTGGCTCAAGAAATGGTAGAACGTACGATGCATATTTTACATAAAAACATCAATGTGATGAATGCTGATGGTGTCATTATTGGTTCTGGTGAACGAAACAGGATTGGCCAGAAACATGATGGTGCACGACTTGTGCTGACAAGCGGGAACAGTGTGGAAATTGACCAGGAGACCTCTTTGCGTTTGGAAGGAGTGAAACCCGGGATTAACTTGCCTATTTGCTTCCATAAACAAGTAGTTGGTGTGATTGGGATTACTGGTGAGCCAGAGGACATTCGGCATCATGCCGAGCTGGTGAAGATGGCGGCTGAACTGGTGTTAGAGCAATCTTTTCTGCTTGAGCGGGTTCAATGGCGTCATCGACTAGAAAGTGAAATTGTCAATCAGTTGGTTTCATATTCTGATGTTGGGGATCATCAGCTAAAAAATCGAGCTGCTTGGCTGGGGATGGATTTAGACAAGCCCCGAATGGCTATTGTTTTTCAGCCAGTTCCATCCTCAGAGGATGCTGTTCATAAATTGATGCATGCGATTCAATATGATAAGAAGGCGGATGATTTACTTGGCATGACCTTTTGTCATGAATTGATTCTTTTAAGTCAGCCCATACCTGAACAGCGATTAAAGCAGGTGGCAGGTCATCTGCAAAGAACAATGCAAAAAGCAGTAGGAGGCCAAGTGTTAGTGGGGATAGGGACTGTCGCTGACGACATCAGCCAGCTGCCAATTTCTTTTCAGCGTGCGAGAGATGCCCTGAGGTTAGGGAAGGTTCTTGATCCGGAAGAAAGTATGTATCTCTTTGAGTCTTATCAGCTGGAAAGCTTATTCATGATTGCGGGAATTGCTGAAAAGAAAAGTCGATGGACTGACTTTTACAAGCCTTTGACACAAGAAGCAGAGCTCGCCCATACATTAAGGATTTACATTGAAGAGGGCGGTGATTTGCAAAAAATTGTTGATCGTTTATTTATTCATCGGAATACATTGCGTTATCGTTTAGACAAAATTCAAGAATTGACCGGAAAAGACCCTCGTCATGTAAAACAGTTAATCGAGCTTTATATGGCGCAGCTAATGAATCAACTATCTTGATTGTGCAAATGCACAATTGAGTAGAGTGATAAATGAGAAAAGTTCATCCGGATTCACAACACAATCCCTTTGGGTAAACGCTTACAATTGGAGAAAGATATTTGTAGGGGGATTGAGGATGAGTGGAGATGTGACGGTAAGTACTCTGGGAGCCATGGCGGCGCTTGTGATCGCGATTGTTCTCATTCTAAAAAAAGTATCACCGGCTTATGGCATGCTGGCAGGTGCTTTCATAGGCGGTTTGGTTGGCGGTGTAGATATTGTTCAGACCGTCAACGTCATGATGGAAGGTGCTAAGGACATGATTCCGGCTGTCCTTAGAATTATGGCTGCAGGTGTACTGGCTGGTGTTCTCATTGAGTCGGGTGCAGCGTTATCTATCGCTGATGCCATCGTGAAAAGGCTTGGGGAGGCAAGGGCACTATTAGCACTCGCACTTGCAACGATGATTTTAACAACAGTGGGTGTTTTTGTAGATGTTGCAGTTATTACGGTAGCGCCCATCGCCCTTGCCATTGCCAAACGCGCAAAGCTCTCAAAAACGGGGATTCTCCTTGCTATGATTGGAGGCGGGAAAGCAGGAAATATCATGTCACCGAATCCGAATGCCATTGCCGCTTCAGACGCTTTTGGTGTACCTCTGACTTCAATGATGGCTGCTGGTGTCATTCCGGCTGTGTTCGGGTTGGCTGTTACATATGTATTAGCTAAAAAGCTTGCAAACAAAGGGACGCCCGTTCTTGAAGAGGAAACTGGGCAAAGTAAAGTTCAAATACCTGCTTTTTTTCAAGCACTGGCTGGTCCGCTGGTTACCATTTTATTGTTGGCTTTAAGACCGCTTTTTCAAATCAATATAGACCCAATGATCGCTTTACCGATTGGAGGGATTGTAGGTGCTCTTTTCATGAAAAAAGGGAAATTTCTCAATGATTATGCGATGTCAGGGCTTCATAAAATGTCAGGTGTAGCGATCATGTTATTAGGGACAGGTACATTAGCAGGAATCGTATCGAACTCTTCCTTAAAAGATGTGTTTATTCAGGCACTGGATGCATCGGGTTTACCTCCATATTTACTTGCGCCAACTTCAGGGATATTTATGTCAGCCGCGACCGCTTCGACAACAGCAGGAACAGCGGTAGCGAGTGGTGTGTTTAGCGGAACGCTGATTGGGCTTGGTGTATCTGCTCTTTCAGGGGCAGCTATGATTCATGCTGGCGCAACAGTGCTTGACCATATGCCGCACGGGAGCTTTTTCCATGCAACAGCAGGAAGTGTTCAAATGGATATCAAAGAGCGTTTGAAGCTCATGCCTTTTGAATCGTTAATCGGTTTGACGTTAACCGTTGTATCGACCATTATTTTTGGCGTTTTCCAGCTGTTTGGCTGAGGACATGACAAGAAAAGAGGGGCTTTAGGATGAAAATTGTGATCGCACCAGATTCATTTAAAGAAAGTTTGTCTGCTTATGAGACAGCATGTGCCATTGAACGAGGATTTCGTTCAATTTTGCCAAATGCAGAGTATATCAAACTGCCAATGGCAGATGGAGGAGAGGGGACCGTTCAATCGTTGGTTGATGCGACGGGCGGGCACATTGTCAATCAAGTGGTCACGGGCCCGCTTGGTGAGCCTGTGGATGCTTTTTTTGGCATGTTAGGAGATGGTCAGACTGCTGTCATAGAGATGGCTGCAGCTTCTGGTTTACACCTAGTCCCGAGAGAAAAACGTAATCCGTTATGGACCACATCAAGAGGAACTGGAGAATTAATACTTGCAGCGCTGGATAAAGGAGCGAACCATGTGATGATTGGGCTTGGCGGAAGTGCAACAAATGATGGCGGTGTTGGGATGATGCAAGGATTAGGGGCAGCTTTCCTTGATAAAACAGGACATTCCCTGACGTCAGGGGGCGGGGCGCTTCATCAATTAGCTTCAATTGATTTATCTGGGCTCGATCCTAGACTGCAATCCGTAAGGCTGGAGGCGGCTTGTGATGTGGATAATCCTTTAACAGGTGAGAGAGGAGCGTCTGCTGTTTTCGGCCCTCAAAAGGGAGCAGATGAAAAAATGGTTCAAGTGTTAGACAAGAACCTGGCTCATTTTGCACAAGTAGCTGAAAAGCAGTTCAATGTAACCTTTGGAGATGCAGCAGGGGCAGGAGCGGCAGGAGGGCTTGGTGCGAGTTTATTAGGCTTTTTACAAGCCGATTTACAAAGAGGAATCGATATTGTGCTGAAGGCTGTTCATTTTGATGACGTCATCAAGGAGGCAGACCTTGTCATTACGGGAGAAGGCCGAATTGACCGGCAGACCATTTATGGAAAAACCCCAATCGGCGTAGCCAAAGCAGCGAAGCAGTATAATTTGCCTGTGATTGGCATCGCAGGCTCTCTTGCAAAAGACAGTGCAATCGTACACGATCATGGAATTGATGCACTGTTTAGTATTGTTCCAGGTATTACCTCTCTTTCTGAGGCGATACAAGATGCGGATCTTCATGTAGAAAGAACAGCTCGGAATATCGCGGCTGCGTTAAAAATTGGAATAAAGGAGTAAATGATGAAAAATGTTTCCTTTTCTATCACATTCCTTTTATAGAAATGTGGTAAAATCGATATAAATGATGTAGAAAGTTGGAGGAAACAAAAATGTCTAATCTACCGAATTGTCCTTCGTGCAGCTCACCTTATACATACGAGGACGGCAGTTTGCTGATTTGTCCTGAATGTGCGCATGAATGGTCACTTGAACAAGAACAAGCGGCAGAGGAACAGCTTGTGGTCAAAGATGCGAATGGGAATCTGTTAAGTGATGGAGACACGGTCTCTGTCATTAAAGACCTAAAAGTAAAAGGTTCATCATCCGTTTTGAAAATAGGAACGAAGGTCAAAGGCATTCGTTTAGTTGAAGGCGATCATAATATTGATTGTAAAATTCCTAGCTTCGGCGCAATGAAATTAAAATCAGAGTTTGTGAAAAAGATATAATGTATGAAAGGAGGCTGTCAGTAAGAGGCCTCTTTTCTTTATTTATAGGTGAAAGGAATAATCTCAAACGAAATTCCATACATATATACCTGTTGAAAAAGGTTCATTTTTTAAAAAATCAAGCCTCTTTTCACATAAAAATCCGCAGTTTTCTTAACCCTACCTTAAAAAAGGCAGATGATTCGCTAAATTTTGGCTAATCCCCTTCACAACTTTTGGGCATTGCTGTACCATATGGAAGTGTTCTTCTATTTTTGACGGATCATGGTGTTTATCAGGAAATAGAATGATAGATGATACTTAGACAAAGAAGGAGAGGTAACGTGACGAACGTTTTAGAACTGCATAATGTATCTAGACATATTCGCGGGAAAAAGATTGTTCAAGACTTGAGCTTTTCTGTCCAAGCGGGCGAAGTCTTTGGCTTCTTAGGACCAAATGGTGCAGGGAAAACCACAACCATTCGTATGATGGTCGGTCTTTCTCCCATTACATCTGGTGACATTCTGATTAATGGTCATAGTATTCAAACCTCCTATCAGCATGCCATCCAAGATGTTGGTGCCATCATTGAAAACCCAGAAATGTATAATCATTTAACGGCAAGACAAAATCTTGTTCACTTCGCCAGAATGAATGGGAAAGTGGATGAAGGACGAATTGATGAGCTGTTAGAGCTAGTCAGCTTACAGCATGTGAAACATAAGCGTGTGCGTACGTTTTCATTAGGAATGAAGCAGCGTTTGGGCATTGCGCAGGCACTCATACATAGACCGAAACTGCTAATCTTAGATGAGCCGACCAATGGACTTGATCCTGAGGGGATTCGAATGATACGAGATTACTTGAGAAGGCTCGCGAAGGAAGAAGGGCTTGCTGTTATTGTTTCAAGTCACCTCATGTCAGAGATGGAATTGATGTGTGATCGCTTTGCGATTATCCAAACAGGAAAGCTGATTGCAATTGAGGATCAGCGTGCTGAAACGAAGCAGGATGATTTGGTTAATTATCGAATGAAGGTAGCAGCCGGGGAGCTTAAAGAAGCGCAGAAGCTCATTGGTGCATTTGAGGAAGGCGTCACTGTAAGAGAAGAGGAGCAGTACTTGTTCTTCTCTATGCCAGAAGAAAAAATGCCGGAATTAATCCGTCATTTGAGCAGCGCGTCTATTCATTTGTACGAAATCAAAATCGAAAAACAAACCTTAGAAGATAAGTTCTTAAGCTTAACAGGTAAAAAGGAGGCAGACGTATGATTCGCCTCATTCAAAACGAGTGGATGAAGATCAGTTATCGTGTTGGTACTTGGATTATGGTTGGGCTTCTTGTTTTAGGTATGGTTGCTACGCTGATCTTTGTAGTAAAAACAAATGACAAAGATCAAGCTTCAGGTGATTGGAAAACCCAGCTAGAAATGATGAATAAGGAAAACAAGAAGGAGCTCAAAGAGACAGAGAATGGTTTCTTTAAAAGAGAGCTTGAAAAAGAGATCGCTGTTAATGATTATCGAATCAAGCATAATTTACCGCCAGCTGATCAGTTTAGCCACAGTGTATGGGATTATGTGAAAACAAACGCCAATTTACTTCAGCTAGTCGGTGTGTTTGTGATCATTATTGCTTCCACCATTGTGTCGGCTGAATATAAGCATGGTACAATTAAATTATTATTGATTCGTCCACCATCAAGGCTAAAGATCCTAATATCTAAATATATTACGGTGCAGCTGTATGCTCTTTTACTAGTTGTGGTGCTATTTATTTTGTCATTCATATTGGGTGCTATTTTCTTTGGACTTAACACTGATTATGTGAATTTGGTGTATCAAAATGGTGAAGTGGTTGAACGTTCGCAGTTTGCCAATATGGTCTATTATTATCTTGCTCATTGTGCAATGTTTGTCGTGCTGGGAACACTTTCGTTCGCCATTTCAACTGTTTTTAGAAGTGAAGCTATCTCCATTGCCATTAGTGTGCTAGCTTATATTGTAGGTGGATCAATTACAGGTATTTTAATGCTCTTCTTTGATTGGTCAAAATATCTGTTATTTGCAAACGATCCATCCCAATACTTTATGGAACAGGTTACTCTTATCGAAGGTATGTCTCTAGGATTCTCACTAACAGTCCTAGTCATCTATTGGGCTATTTTCTTAGCTATTGCCTTAATCGTCTTCCAAAAGCGAGAAGTGAAAACAGGTTAATTTAACTTTTTAGGAGGTTTACACATGATTAAACGTAAAGGTGAAAAAATTATGGGGATTATTAGCATTGTCCTCAATGCCATTGGTGTCGGGTTTGGGGCATTAATCCTTTCTGTGGGTCCATCATTTTATGATGAAATCAATGAAGTGTTAAAAGAGGAAGGAGAAACCTTGCCGATTGAAACGCTTCAAGCTTCTGTCAATGCATTTGGTACTCAGTTTATGGTCGTTTCCGCAATTGCGGCCGTGCTGTCGATTGTAGGTGTAATTTTCTTGAAAACAGACCGCCGTGCCGTGCTTTCTGGTATTCTTTTCTTGGTGTCTGCAGTGACTCTGTTGATTGGAACAATCGGTTTTGCATTCGCTCCAATGGTTCTATTGTTTATCATTGGGTTGATGTCTCTTATTAGAAAGCCGAATACAGACATTCACACAAATGAATATCCTTCATAATGAAAGAAAAGACATGCGCCCAACAGCGCATGTCTTTCTTTTTAAATGATGCCAATCAGCATCGCTACGAACAGAAGGACAATACTGAATCCCCACATCCAAAAGAAGGAGTAGCGGATGTGTTTCCCCATATCAACCCCTGCAAGACCTACAGCGAGCCAAACTGCGGGAGCAAGCGGGCTGACAAAGGTTCCGATGATGTTTCCAATCATCATGGCATATGCCGCAGAAGTGCCTGTTACGCCAACTTCAGATGTAATGGATTCAACAATTGGCAGAAGGGCGTAATAATAGGCGTCTGTACTTGTCAGCATATCAAGCGGCACTCCAAGCATCCCAACAATGATATGTAAAAATGGCAGCAAGAAGGCTGGTAAAATGTGAATACTGTCCACCGCAATGGCTTTCAGCATCCCTGTCCCTTCAAGAATTCCTAAAAACGACCCTGCAGAGAAAATGACAGCCGCCATCATCAGCGCACTAGGTGCGTGTGCCTTGATTCTTTCCATTTGCAGATTCACATTCGGAAAGTTAATCAATAGTGCCAGTGACAGGCCAATCATAAACATAAAACTTGCAGGCATCACGTTCAATACGAGAAGTACCACAACACACAAAAACAGAACAAGGTTCACCCAAATGAGATGATAACGCTTTAAAGAGGCGTCTCCAGTTTCACTAATAGATTGAATGGCACGATCCCAATCTGCGCCTTCTAGTTGAACTGCAGCTATTTCATTTGCAGCGATTTTCACCCGAATTCGCTTTTCTTCCCTTTTTCCTAAAATGAATGCCATTCCTAATACGAGCACAACGCCAATGAGCTGAATTGGAATGAGCGGCACCCAGAGTTCAGAGGGGTCTATGTTCAAGACACTTGCTGCCCGTCCAGTCGGTCCTGCCCATGGAATCATATTGGTTAATCCGGCACTCGTCCCGATTAATAACAGCAGTAAATAAGGACTCATATGTAATTTTTTATAAAGCGGAAGCAGCGCAGGTACAGTTAATAAAAAGGTCGTAGCCCCTGCTCCGTCTAAGTGTGCAATAACTCCAATCAAAGCAGTTCCCATTGCAACTGTGACAACATTTCCTTTTGTCAGCTTGATTAAAGTTTTAATTACAGGTTCAAAGAACCCTGTATCTTGTAAAATGCCAAAAAATAAAATGGCGAAGATGAACATGGTCGCCACTGGCAGTACTTTGATAATCCCTTCTTCAAAGAATGATTGAATGTCATTAATCCCAAATCCTGCGATGAATGCCCCGATTAAAGGCACCATGACCATGGCAACAATTGGACTTGCTTTCCCCCAAATCAGCAATACAACAATCGTTAAAATAATCAACAATCCAACAAACGTTAACATAAGTCCCTCCCCCTACAATAAACCGTTTACATTTTCTTACTCTTTTTATCACAATGCAGTCCCATATCTGCATTGAAAAAAAGGGTATCAAAAATATGAGTATTAGGCAACCGCTTTCATACCTATAAAATGGTGAAAAAGGATGATGAAACCAGTATTGGCGCAGGATGAAACATGTCAAAAAATTTAGATAAAATATAAAGATTCAAATTTAAATATAAAATACATGAATATATAAGGGTATTTAGACTTACTAAAATGAAAGAAGCGTCCAATGAGTAGACGCCTCGTTCAATCTATTTTTTCATAATCATGTACTCGTAAGGATCAAGCTGGAGCTCTTGAGGCACATGTTGCCCTGTCAGCATATTCTCATAGCTTGCCTCTGAATCTAGTGACATGTTCTGCTGCTCTTCTGTAAAATTCATCAAAAACACATAGTCCTGCGTACCGTCTGTTCGCTTTTGTACACTGACTCCTTCTGGAATTGCAGTCGATAGGACAGGCTTTATGCCAATACCTTCGATAAGGTCTTCGTAAAACTCATCGTAAAAAGCCTGCTCATTTTCTGAGGCCATATAGTATGCTTTCCCTTTTTCTAATGAACGGACAGTTAGAGCTGGCTGTCCTTCGTAGCAGCCATTCTCAAAGTGCCCTAACACAGAGGCTGTTTCAGGATGTATGGATTCGCAGTATTGTCCGACATGATAGGTGCGTCCATTCCCTGTGGTCATTAACACATGTTCATCTGGCATCAATGTGTTGATTTCCTCTGCCCAAATGCCAAGGACATGGCGGAGAGGACCAGGGAAACCGCCGAGGAAACAGAGATCATTTTCGTCGACCATGCCGCTCCAGTAAGTCGCGATAAAAATACCGCCCTCTTTGACAAAGGCTTCAATTTTTTCTGCAACACCTGGTTTGATCATGTAGAGCATTGGTCCAATGAGCACACGATAGGATGAGAAATCCTTTTCCATCCCGACAATGTCAACAGGGATGCCTTTTTTCCAAAAGCTTCGATAGTGAGTTTGACAAGCCTCTACATAGCGTTTGTTTATATTATTTAAGCCTTGCGCATCATCAATGGCCCAGTGATTTTCCCAATCATAAATGATGGCGACCTCTGGCTCAACGGATGTGCCCGTAATTGGGTGCAGCTGCTCCAGTTGTTTCCCTAGATCAGCCACCTCTTGAAACACACGTGTATGTTCATGGCCAGAATGATCGACAACAGCACCGTGGAATTTCTCAGAGGCGCCTCGGCCTTGCCGCCACTGGAAATAAAGCACGGAGTCTGATCCGTGGGCAATTGCCTGCATGGCAGAAAGGTGTGCCATGCCTTTATGTTTGACCTTGTTCACTTCATGCCAGTTCACAAGGCTCGGCGTACTCTCCATGACGAGAAACGGCTGTCCGTCCTTTAAGGAACGATACAAATCATGTACAAAGGCAACGTTTGATGCTAATTCGGCCGTTGTTTCTCTGCCGCTATGCCAAGCAGGATAACTATCCCATGAGATCACATCGACCTCTTTTGCAAATTGATGATAATCCAGCCCAAGGAATGGACGCATATGCGGGTAGTCGCCCATAAAGTTCGTGGTTACTGGGATATGAGGTGTCAATTCCCGCAGCGGCTCAATTTCATTTTTGTAAAAATTGATTGTTTGTGCTGTGACAAAGCGTTTCCAATCTAGGTTCATGCCGTGAATCATGTGCTCCCCGTGCGGTGCAGGTGACTCGATTTGTGACCAATCACTATACGTGTGGCTCCAAAATCCAGTCCACCATGCTTGATTCAAAGCCTCAAGGTCATGATTGTATTTGTCTTTCAAATAGTCTCGAAATGCTTCCTGGCAAAGATCGCAATGACATTCGCCGCCGTACTCATTCGAAATGTGCCACATGATCAGTGCTGGATGATCCTTGTAGCGTTCCGCCAGCAGCCGGTTGAGTGTATTCGTTTTTTCTCGATAAACCGGAGAGGTGAAGCAATGATTATGGCGCAGTCCATGTAAGTTACGCTGACGATTCGCTTCGACGCGCAATACTTCTGGATATGTTTGTGACAGCCAAGCAGGTCTTGCTCCGCTTGGCGTTGCGAGAATGGCGTGTGCCCCCTGCGCTGCCAAGCGGTCCATGATGTCATCCAGCCATGCAAAGTCATACTGACCTTCTGCTGGCTCTAGCTTACTCCATGCGAAAATGTTAATGGAGAATGTTTGACAGTGTGCAAGCTTCATTAATCGAAAATCTTCTTCAATGATCTCTGGCATATGGAGCCATTGATCTGGATTGTAATCGCCACCATGCAAAAAGCCTTTCACATTTGGGTGAACGAGTGGGTAACGCTTTCCCATTTTGTCACGTCCTATCCTTTTAGTTACGGTGTCATTTGTTTAAATACATCAAGAGAAGGCAGTGCTTTCCCGTTGAAATCAAACATCGCTTGATTTTCCCACGCATTTCCGACAGTACCGGTTGTTTGGATATAAGCCAGCCCGTATTGACTAGACCACGGAGCACCTTTCGCTGGAATCCAAAGCGGCTCCCAATAAAAGAACCCTTTTCCGCGGTTGTTGTTTACTTGTGAAATTTTTTCGGATAGATCTCGTATAAAAGATGCCTGGCCTTGAGGTGAGGCGGGATAGCCAGCTGTATTGACAGAGTCTTGATTAAATGAGTTATCTAGGTTGTCACCGTTCGCTGTCGTAAACCCATAGGCGGTTTCCACCACGATCACGTCTTTGTTATAGCGGGCACTAATATCATTCATATTGGACGTAAGACCGCTAAATCCGCCGTCCCAATACGGGTAATAAGATAAACCGATCGTATCGAAGGAGACGCCTCGTTTTGTGATTTCATCAAACCACCAGCGGGATGCACCATTGTCTCCGCCATGTGCAAGGTGAAGCATGATTTTAATGTTTGAATCGACTGAGCGGACGGCATTTGTGCCAGCCCTTAGCAAAGCAGCGAGCCGATCAAATTCACCACCGCCTTCACCCCAGCTTTTTCCGTTTGGCCACAGCATACCTGAGTTCAACTCATTCCCGACCTGAACCATATTCGGCAAGGCATTTTGCGCTCTCATCGCTTTGAGCACATCGCCTGTGTAAGTGCCGACCGCTTTTTCTAAATCGCTTTGTGAGAGGGATGCCCACGCTTTCGGTTTGAATTGTTTACCGGGGTCAGTCCAGAAATCACTGTAGTGAAAATCAAGCAGCACTTTCATGTTTTGTCCTTTTGCGCGTTTTGATAAAGCGATGGCTGTATTGAGATCATTTGTGCCGCCGTTATAGGCACGGCCTTGATTGTCATATGGATGGTTCCACAGTCTGATACGCACATAGTTGACGCCTTTATCCTTTAATAGCTTAAGCGGATCAACCTGCTGTCCATTCTGGTTGTAGTATTTGCCGCCGCTTCTCTCCACTTCTGCAAGCATTGAGATATCAGCCCCTTTGATGAAATCACCTTGCAGGCCATTGATCGGCTGAACAGAAATTGAATCTGCCTTTGCTTCAGGCAAAATACCTAATCCTATCAGAAAGAAAACGACAACAGTGACAAGCAACCATTTCTTCATCAAATCTCCCCTTATCCTTTTGTCCCGCCTTGTGTAAGGCCGGATACAAATTGTTTTTGTAAAACAAGAAACAATAAAGCGACTGGAATCGCAATGAGTAAAGCCCCGGCTGCAAAGGTCGTGTAGCTGGCACCCATTTTGTCTGACACAAGATTGTACAGACCGATTGGGAGCGTATACATTTCGGGTGAGCGGACAATGACACTGGAAATGATGAAATCACCCAGTGGACCTGTAAATGAGTTGATTGCGACAACAGCTAAGATGGGCTTAGCGAGCGGCATAATAATTTGGATGAAAATCCGAAAATGCCCTGCGCCGTCCATTCTGGCTGATTCATCGAGATCCTTTGGAATCGCATCAAGATAGCCTTTCATTAAATACGTATTCATCGGAATTTGTCCACCTGCATAAATCAAAATTAGGGCAAGGTGGCTGTTAATGAGTCCAAGCATTTGAGCAAGAACAAAAATCGCTATCAGCGCTGAAAATTGAGGAATCATTTGCAGCAGCAAAAAGAGCATCAGCCCATTTTTCCGTCCTTTGAAGCGGAATCTGGAAAACGCATAGCCTGTAAAACTGACAAGAATCAGCGTTAATAGCATGGTGGCAATACTGATCTTCATTGAGTTCCAATACCATTTTGCATAAAGTGCCCCCTGACCGAAGAACAGCTCGGTGAAGTGGCTGAACGTTGGATTTTTCGGAAACATGCTTGTACTCATGAGGCTGTTCCCAGGATTAAAAGAAGCACCAATCGTCCAAAGCAGTGGATATAGAATACAAATGGAGGCAATGAAAAGGATAAAATAAGTGATGCTCAGGCGAATGAGCTTGTTTTGTTTTGATCCCATATCACATCATGTCCTCCTCTTTGAATGAATTCGTTCTCTTAAACTGCCAGAGTGCAATGGCGATGACAAAGATTGAAAGTAAGATCGTGACAGCGGCAGCGAGTGCATATTGAGAAGACTGCATCGTGAGTTTGTAAATCCAAGAAACCAAGATGTCCGTTCCCCCAGCAGTTGAGCCAGCCACAGGCGGTCCTCCGCCATTAAATAAGTAGATGATATTAAAGTTGTTAAAGTTAAACGTATATTGTGTGATTAATATAGGCGCAATGGAATAAAGGACAAGCGGTAACGTGATGGACCGGAATTTCTGAAAGAAGTTGGCCCCATCAATGGTCGCAGCTTCGTATAGATCCTCTGGAATCGCCTGCAAAACACCAGTTGTCATAATGAAAACAAAAGGAAATCCAAGCCAAGTCTGCATCGCAATGAGGGCAATTTTGCTCCAAAATGGATCTGTCAGCCATGGTTTTGGATCAATTCCAATCGATGCAAAAAGTGTGTTGTTAATGGCTCCAAATGTATCGTTGAACAGTCCGGCAAACACCAAAATGGTCACAAAACCCGGAACAGCCCAAGGAAGAATCAAAATCGTTCTAAAAAACCTTTTTCCTTTTAAATCCTTCTGATTAAGCAGAACCGCTAAAAAGATGCCGAGGGCACATTGAAGGGTGGACGCAGCCAATGTCCATACGACGGTCCAGCCAAGTACATCAATGAAGGTGTCTCTCCAAATATCAATTGAAAAGATATTTTGAAAGTTCTTGATCCCTACCCAATCGATCAGATTGGCAGGAGGCGAGTGGTATAAATCGTAGTTCGTAAAGGCAAGCGCAAAGCTGAACATAATAGGAAAGACAACAGAAAAAAGAAGTAAAAAGAAAGCAGGAGTGCTCATTAAGTAAGGAAAGCCTTGGTCGATAAGCTGATGATATTGAGCTCGGATGGAATGAAGCGGAACCCCTTGATCACGTTTCTTTCCGTTCATAAAAGCATCACGCATCATGAGTACGTAAAAACCGATACCAAAACCAGCTGTTAACAGGGCAATTATCCCTTTTGCCAAAAGGAAAACAGAATTGTCACGAGGCAGCATCGTACCAAGTGTGAACAGCCCCCAAAAGCCAATATTGAATAAATCATAAAATACGATGAAAAAAGAGACGCCGAACAGGAAAAAAAGTGCCCCTTTGCCGTACTGCTTGTTGTATATCTGCCCCATCCCGGGTATTAAGGAGAACATTAGCGCCCGTCTCCGGTGTGTCTTTGATTCCACTATGTGTGTGCGGTCTAGTTCAAGGTTACCCGTCACGTCTAACACCTACTTCATATGAAATTAGATCAAATACGGGCAGCTTGATAGACGTAAATGCTACCCGTGTTTGATGATTATTTAGAGTGATTTGCTTTAATTTGAGAGTCGATTTGATTGACGGCATCATCAAATGCCTTTTTCACATCTGTCCGGCCGGTTGCAATGAGACCTAATGCGCTGTCAATCGGCTTCCACACCTCTGCCATTTCTGGGTTGTTCGGTGTCAGTGTGGCATATTTCGTTTGTTTTGAAATAGCATCTGCATTGGCGTTTTTAGTAATGATTGGATCTTTCATCAGCTTTTTCACTGGTGGAATTTCCTCTGTCACTTCGAATCGCTTCTTCGAATTTTTTTCATTCGTGATAAACTCAACAAATTTCTCAGCAAGTTCTTTATTTTTAGAATAAGAGGAGACGTTGTAGCTCTTTACACCTAAGAATGAGCTCATATGCTTTCCGTTAGGGAGTGTTGGCAGCTCTGTTACGCCATAGTCAATTCCAGCTTCTTTATATGGACCAAATGACCATGGACCAGAAATGACAGCTGCCGCCTTTTTCTCTGTGAATAAGGAGTTGAGGACATTGATTCCTTGTTCACCAATGATGCCTTTTGGGAAAAGTCCTTCGCTAAAGAATTTTTGAATGTATGCTCCGCCTTCGATGGCGCCATCGTTGTTCAGACCAATGTCATTGACATCATAAGAGCCGTCGCTTTTCTGTTTGAAAATATAGCCCCCTGATCCACCTAACACACTTTGTGCATAGTAAATTTCATCCCATTTCGCAACAAAACCGTATTTCCCGTCTTTTGTCAGCTTTTTCGAAAGGTCATACCAGCCATCAAGTGTAGTTGGTGCCTTTTTGACAAGGTCTTTGTTATAGAAAAGCACTGTCGTTTCAACAGATTTCGGAAGGCCATACAGCTTGCCGTCTACCGTTTGTGATTGAATGGATTCGTCTGTGAAGGAATTGATCACTTTTTGATCAGGTTTGATTTCCTGTAATAGTCCTTCAGTGACGGCTGATCCAATTTGATCGTGAGGCATCGTGATGACGTCTGGGCCTGTCCCAGCTGCTCCATCAAGGCGGAGAGCTTCGATTTGGTCGGCATACGCTTTTTCGACCACTTTGATTTTCACATCGTTTTGTTTTTCGAATTCTTTTACAGCGTCTTGAATCCCATCAGACTTTTTGACATCCTCCCATACTAGCAAGGTCTTTGTACCTGTAGATGCTGGCTGAGTCCCGCTTGAATTGTCATCTCCTGGCCCGCATGCTGAAAGCAGAAGCACAGCAGTACCGACAACTGCTGATAATGTCGCCCATTTTCCCTTTTTCATTGGTAATCCCCTCTCGTTCTTTTTTCACAGATGATAAGAAAACGCTTTCTTAATGTGAGAATATCAACTTAAGTAAAAAAAGTAAACATATTTTATTAAATTTATTAAGTAAAATTTTTTACTCGTATAGAGAGAAAAGAAGCCCTCCACATGAGGAGGGGCTTCCAGTTGATTATATGGTGCTTTTCCGAAAGACAGGTTCGGAGGCAATTAGCACAGTTTTAGGTAGTGTTCTGCCGTCCACAAGTCTTTCTAAAAGTAAATCGATCGCTGTCTCACAAAGTAATGACGTATGGATATGATACGTGGTGAGCGGCGGTGACACATATTGAGACACATGAATATCGTTGATACTAAAGACGCTGACGCGGTTCGGCAGAGAAAATCCTCGCTCATTTAATGCTTGTAAGCAGCCGATGGCAAGAGGATCACTAGCGACACAAAAAGCGGTGGGCAGATCATCACCAAGCTCGTCAATCGCCTTCATCATCAGCGAATAGCCTTCATCTACTGAGAAATGGTGGCCGATATAGACCAATCGCTCATCAAGCACATTGCGGGTCATCATGTATTCACGGAAAGTCGTTTCACGAATATCTGGAATATGAACATTCGTATTCAGATCAAGGTCTGTGCCGCCAATGAATCCAATAGATGTGTGCTCTTTTTCGATAAAAGAATCGATGATCTTTTCAACAATTCGTTTCAGGTTCGGCTTTACAGAATCAAAACGGTCTTCATCTGGCGTCGTATCAATAAAGACAATGTGCGGAGTGATTGCATGTAATTGGTCAAGCTCTGACGTTTTAAATCGGCCGATGGCGATGATTCCTTCTGTAGTAGGATCAATGGATTGAAGTCCATCAGACGGATTGTAAGCGGTAACATTTAGACTCCGAGTATTGGTGAGTTCCTCAATGCCGAGTCGAATGGATTTAAAATAAATATCTTCAAGCTCTTCCTTCTCGGTCATCCAATAGAGAAAGGCGATTTTTTTTAATGAATGCTTGAATGTCTTCTTTTGATAGGACAAAGCTTCTGCGGCGGCATATACTTTTTCGCGTGTTTGATCGGTGACAGATAGGTTGGGATCTTGGTTTAGTACGCGTGATACCGTTGCAATGGATAAGCCTGCTTTTTCTGCAATGTCCTTTATTTTAGCTGCCAAATCAGCACCTCCTATAGAAAATATCTCCTCTTAGTATAGAGTCTTTAAAAAAATTAGTAAATATTTTTATTAAATTGTTTTCGTTTAGGCGGTTCTTTACGTGCTGGAAAGGAATTAGTAAGATATATATAGGTAAGGTGTTGGATTAAGATTTCTGATAGGAGAGGGACCGATGTATTACGATGCACTGAAGACATTTGTGACAGTGGTGGAGGAGAAGAACTTTACAAAAGCAGCCCAAAAACTGCGGATTTCTCAGCCGAGTGTCAGTCTTCATATTAAGAACTTGGAGCAGGAATTCCAGACCGTTCTGCTGAATCGTTCGCCAAAGCAATTAACCGTTACACCAACTGGGGATATGCTGTACCATCGATCAAAACAAATCATTCGTCTCTATGAACAGGCGAAGCAGGACATTTATGAGCATCATCATTTGGCAAGAGGAAAGCTGACCATCGGGGCGAGTTTCACAATTGGTGAGTATGTGCTGCCGCAAATATTGGCGGAATTTCATCAGCTCTATCCGCATGTTGATATTGAGGTGGTCATTGATAATACAGAGGCGATCGCTAGACATGTCCGTTTATTCCATGTCGACATCGGTTTGATCGAAGGACAGACCAATGACAAAGAGCTTTCTGTAGAAACTTTTCTAGAGGACGAGCTTTATATTGTGGCGCCATTAGATCATCCTTTTGCCAAGAGAAAAGATGTCACCATTGATCAATTACAAAACGAAACATGGATCACGAGAGAAGAGGGATCAGGGACAGGAGAATATTTACAGCATGTCCTGAAATCAAATGGACTGAAAGCACGAACCTTTGTGACCTTTAGCAGCAATCAAGCCATTAAAGAAGCTGTGATCCATGGAATGGGTCTTTCTGTTTTATCTAAATATGTCCTCCAGCGAGGCAGCATTGGCGGTGAATTAGCTGTTATTTCTGTCAGAGGCATGGATTTCAAACGAAAGTTCTCCTATGTCGAGTCACCGATGACCGGGGGAAATAAAAATAAGGAATTGCTCGTTGAATTGTTAAGGAAAGAGAAAAAGGACGCTTCTCCTCAGTAGGAGAAACGTCTTTTTTATAACCCTTTAATTTTGATTTCATCGACTGGAAGGAAAATCTCACCTGTATCTGTGTATTTCATGGTGACCTGATCGCCTTCTTTTAAATAAATGACGAGAGGTTCCTTTTCAGATGACATGGTGTAGCTTTTTCCATCGTCTAGCAGGAAGGTGACGGTTGTATAATCACCGGTCTTTTCTTTGTAGACTCGTTTGACCTTCCCTGCCGCTTCTTTCTTTTCCTGCTTAGAGGAACTGTTAACGGTACCGCCGCCCTTTTGAAGAGCTGTCTTATAGGCTCTCAGTGCTTCGTTTGGTGTAGAAGCATACGCAGCGATTTCTGGATTGGCTGCAGAAACGATAAAGTAGTTTTGCAGGAATCCATTTGAATCGAGAACAGGTGTGAGCCAGCTGGCTTCTCCATAGAAATTATAGAGAATCGGCATGCGCCCTTTCCATTTTTTCTCGATGAATCGTTTCTCAATAATTTGCAGAGCGCCCTGAGAATCCATGTAGGATTCTTCAAGATTTCCGGTATAATAAGTCGCTTTTCCTGTCCGGGCATTGGTCAGGGCATATCCGAGCATGGAATCAACGCCCTCTTTCGGACTTGTGAAATCTGTGAAGTAATACATATCTCCTTTTGAATCAAACACTGGGCTCACATTGGCTTCCGTTCCTTCATCGGAAGGCAGCTTTACATCTGACTTTCCAAACATACTGTTCCAGAACCCGTGAATATAGTTTCCGAAATAGCTGTTTTGCAGACTGACTGCCTCTGGTGAAACAGCACCGTCGATAAAGGCAGGTACTTGATCTAGGGCATATTTCTTCGTCGCACCCGTTTTGGCATCAACAACGACCACACCGGAAGCTTTAAAGCCGTTTCGGGCAGAGATGAAATCGCCATACGTTTGAATGTAATAAGGCTTGCCATCATCATTGATTTCCAGCTGTGTACCGCCGTAGAAAATCAAATCTGGGTACTGGAGACGGATATGCCGCTCAATTTCTTTGTTGAAATAGGAGGAAGGCGTATAGACCATCTCTGTTTTCACGAATTTTGGATTAGCAGATGAGTCGGTCGCACTTAATGTAAAGTAACCCGGCGTGCTGCCTGCACGAATCCATTTAAAGAAGTCCGAGAACTCCACTGGAGCGATGTATACATACTCACCGTTGACCTTCTGAATTTGCAAGCTGCCAAGCTCATAGTAGCTTGTGTTTGGAACCTGTCCAAACGATTTCTTCATTTTGTTCCGAGCAAATTGAGGCGGTACACTCGCAGGTGTTTCTGTCTCATCAAACGCTTTGATTTCTACTTTTTGATCCATTTTCGAGACATCAAATTTCTCATTCGCATTGAATAGGAAAGCTGTCGCCATGTAAACACCGAGCAGCAATAGAATAAGAAACAGCACACCTTTGATCTTACGCTCCAATCCTACTGACAAAAAGGCGCCTGCTGCTGTCACAACAAGACCAATCAGCCATAGAGATGAAGGGTTACGATCTAAATTGGTGATGTAATAGAATACAAAAATACCGATCATGAACAGCAAAGCAAGGCCTGCAATCCACATGAGCGGCACCTGCTGTTCTGTCCCTTTCTTTCTAACGATCAACCTGAGCGGTGTGAGCAAAAGGGTCAAGACAAGACCGATCACTACCGAAAATAACAAAATATATCCCACAAACAGATCTCCTTTCAAATCAATCACTCTTTTAGTATATACGAGTGAGGAGGGGAAAAGATTCATTGGATGGAAGGTTCATCTAAATGCCAATCGAGTTGATGGCACATTGAACATCTTCTTTCAGTTCGTAAAACTTGAGTCTTTGTTCAATTTTTTCTATTAAGGCGTCTATGGCTTCACCTGACATATGCGTATGGATGCGCTGTTGCTGTTTATACACTTTGACCAGAAGGTCGTCAATTAGATCTAAAATTTTTTCCGCTTCTTGGCGATCTTCTGCAAATTCATTTTGAAGCTGATGCCGGATGGCTCTGATAAGTGCCGTTTTCTGTTCTTCTTTGATCTTTGCTTTCAAAGCCGCCAGCTCTGCTGGTGTCATGTCTTCCGTGTCAAAGTTTGCTTTTGAGAAGATGGAGCTTGATGTATGCGTATCTGTCATTCTTTGCAAAAAACGATCTGCATCTGTTGGTTGTTTCTTTGAAAATTCCATTTATCGTACTCCTTAAGAAATACCCATGTTCTTCGCCAGGGCTGTATCTGCATCATGGTATTGTTTTCCTAGCTCGCTCATATCGTCTGATATTGAGTCCAGCCATCTTTTTAAATTCATAGCGTTATCAATCGCTTTATCATACTTTTTGACCGAATAGAACTCATTCTCAAGACCCTCTGTTTTTAAGTGGCGAATCACAGCATCCACATCTGAAGCCGTCAGCTGATCATAAGAACCAAAGCCAACAATTTGTTTATACCTTGAGCGTACCCGTTCTACAGATTGATCCACTTTGTCATCGAGTTTCTCAATTTTACGAATGATTTGCTGCATATGGTGATCGGCATATGTCGAGAATTTACGCCCTGTGTTCATGAGAACGTGGGACTTAATTAAAATCGCCACCACACTATGAGGATCAACATTTGATTGACTCAACTGATGTAACATGGCTGTGGTAAGTGAAGGATTTTTTCTCAACATATCATCAATGGTTTGAACGGAGCCGTCTGGCGAAAAGGTATAACGATCTAATCCATGGCTGCCAGCGATTGCTTCAAGGAATAAATTCGCATCCAGTGAAGGATTTACACTCATTGCCCGATTGAGGAGGTCTTTCATGAATTGGACGGCTTTTGAGGAGTCCTCGGAGTAATCGACGCCTTCGGGGAGAGCGGCATCATACATCACTTTCACTCGACCGATTTCTGTCGTATGCCGATTTAAAAGAGAAAGCCCGTCATTGAGATTGATATATTCTGTTAATCTACTGCGGTAATCGCCTTTTAATGCTTTAGCCTGTAGACCATCTGATAGATTTGGATAAATATTTGGATTCTCAAATGTGACCCCGCCTTGAATAAAGTCGTTTTTGACAAGAACATAGGAAGCATTTGACCCGCCGAGTGAATGACCTGTCACATACATTTTGGCATTCGGCATTTTCTTATGTATTTCTTTCGCATATCGATCCGCTTGAACCATTTGATTCTCTGCACCATGCTCAAATGGAATATTTTTAATCAGATACTTTGTATCCGAAACCATCCAATCTTGAACAATTTCATTTGTATAGGCGGTTGTGCCTGTTGTCAACTTAGTCGTCACTTCCTGTGAACCCTTCGATCGACTAAAAGGAGGCAGCTTCGTCAAAATGGTAGAAAGAAGATCATCTGACTCTTTTTTTCCATGTTTTTTAATGGTATCTTTATATTGGCCTGCACCAATCGGTTCAGAACCACGGTAAGCGATGACTGCGTTTTTGATTTTGGTGAGGTCTTTTCCTTTGTTTGAAATACGATAATCTTCTCTTGAGACAAGGGTTAGTGCATTAAGGCCGTTTCTAGTTTCTTTGTAGTCAATTACGTGCATGATTTTTCCGTCGTTTAATTTAATTATTTTGGATGCGTTATAATTTTCTATTTTATAGGATTCTTCTGATATTAAGATATAGTCTTGATCGTTAAGTTGAAATTCGGATGTTTTTTTAGACAAAAATGTCACTCCTGTAATATTTATCTTAATAATTATATTATAGACTTTGATAAATTTCTATTGTAAGTGTGAGGAGATTAAGCCCATGATTAAAAATTTAAAAGGTGGCTATTGTTACTAATGAAGAATACAGTAAAGTTTTTAATTGTTTTGGCTATCATAATAATTATTTCAATATCTGCATTAATTTCTCAAAATAAAAAACTAAGTAAGCCAAATGATTCAGGAGGAAAGAATACAGTGCAAGAAAAAGAGAAAAGTGAACAACAAAAGGCAGAAGAATTTGCAAAAAAAATGAGACCGAAAATCGAAAAAGATCTACATGAAATGGATATACATCATTTTATAAAGGATATCACTTTTGAAAATGAAGTGACCATTAGTCCGATGGGTTTTATTGTAGTTAGAGGATATGTGAATGATGAGCCAGAAAAATTCAATTTCTCCGCTTCATTAAAGTATAGAACAAAAGAAATCGGTTCAATGAGTTATTCAGCAGAACTAGGAGATCGTTTTGAGAACTGGGATGATTTTGATCCTCAAGTGAAAGAAGACTATCTGAATAGTTTATCTAAAAAAGAACGCGAACAATATCTGGAAGACATTGGAGAAAAAGAGTAGAACAGGTACTAGCCTACCTGTTTTTATTTTGTCAAATGCATTTGTAGACTGATTAAAAGTATATTAAGGAGTTTTTGCTTTTCATGAGAAATACATTGAAATTTTCTATCATAATTGTGGTCGCCGTCATCTCCGTAACTGTGTTTGTTGTAGAGTACATTCATCAGAGTTTTTCAGATGAAGTAGTGCAAGAGAAAAGTGATCAAGAAAAGGTAGAAAAATTCGCAGAAAAGATGAAACCAAAAATTGAAGAACGTTTACATGAAGAAGATATTCACAATTTTATCAGAACCATCACATTTTAAAAAAATGTATCTATAAGCCCTATGGGTTATGTCACAGTTGATGGATATATAAATAATGAGCCTGATAAATACCATTTTTCTGCATCATTAATATACAAATCTAATGAAATAGGTTCGATGAGTCATTCCCCTGATTTATCAGATCGCTTTGAGAACTGGGATGACTTTGATCCTCAAGTAAAAGAAGATTTTCTAAATAGTCTTTCAGAAAAAGAACGGGAACAGTATCTGAAAGACATTGGAGAAAAAGAGTAATAAGATCAACCTTCTAATATTACCCAAATAGTTGAAACAGGCATATGCTATCATTCACCTAACAACACTTACAAACAAGGGAGAGATTTCACCTATGGCAAATACAAAGAAATTGATCTTAGATGTAGATACTGGAATCGATGATGCGATTGGGATTTTGCTGGCAGTGAAAAGTAAGCAGTTTGATATTTTGGGGATTACTACTGTGTGCGGGAATGTGCCTGTCGATGCGGCTACATTGAATACGTGTAAAGTGCTTGAGCTGGTTGAGGCAGATAACATTCCTGTCATCAAAGGTTCAGCAACCCCTCTTTTAAGAGCACCTCATTATGAACATCGGGTGCACGGAGAGGATGGAATTGGCGGTGCTTTAAAGGATGTCCGGCCAAAGAAAACATCAGATGCTGGTTTTGCGCCTGATTTTATCATAGAACAAGTGCTACAGTATTCGAAGCAGGTCACGCTTGTGTTGACAGGACCTTTAACGAATTTAGCCATTGCGGTGAAAAAATGCCCTGAGCTGATTCATCATGTGAAAGAAGTCATTTTTATGGGTGGTGTCGTGAAGGGGCAGGGGAACGTCACACCAGTTGCGGAATTCAATACATATGCGGACCCAGAAGCAGCGAAATTGGTGCTGGATGCTGGGTTCCCTTCATTGACTCAAGTGGGGTTAGATGTCACGAGACAGGTCTTGTTAACGGATGAGAGAATCGATGCCATTCAAAATGAAACGTTGGCAGCTTACATCAGAGAGAGTACAAGCATTTACCGCCAGCGCTATTTTGAGCGCAATGGTGTGTGGGCGTGTGCCATGCATGATCCGCTTGCTGTAAGTCTTGCCATTAACAAGGAGCTTGTAAGCACACAGGCTTTTCATGTAGAAGTGGAGACGAAGAGTGAGTTTTGTGACGGTCAAATGATCTGTGATTTTCAGCACCAGTGGGAGAAAGAGCGTAATGTCCAAGTGTGTACCGATGTAGATGCTGAAGCTTTTTTTGATTTATTGATCAAAACGATGAATTCATAAAAAAGAAGTCTGTGCAAACAGGCTTCTTTTTTATAAGATGGGAACATGAGGAAATGTATGCGCTCACATAAATAAGGGAGGAGTGAAGTCAATTGGCTTCTGTCAGTTTAAGTAGTATTGAAAAAATACGCGCAGCAAGCAGAGGATTGCCGCCAAAGCTGAAAGGAATTGCAGAACATATTACGAGTGAACCTGGCGACATTATTCATTTGTCTATTGTCGAGCTTGCCAAAAAGACAGCGAGTTCAGAGGCAACGATTTTTCGTCTTTGTAAAAGGCTTGGATTTGAGGGTTTTCAAGATTTGAAGATTGCAATTGCCCAGGAAATAGATCAAACAAAGCCTGATTATGTAGATGAAGAAATGAGTCTTGATGATGATACAGCTGTTTTTATGCAAAAGGTTTTTCAGGCGAATATATCCGCATTAAAGGATAGCTTTCAATTGTTGAATCCAGAGGATGTAGAAAAAGCGATAAAAATCATTCATGAAGCAAAGCGCTTAGAGTTTTATGGGAGTGGCGGGTCCGGCCTCATTGCAACAGACGCTTTTCATAAATTTATGAGGACAGGTATCAACTGTATTGTTCACACCGATTCTCATTTCCAAGCGATGTCTGCCGGTCTTCTCGACCAGCACAGTACAGTGATCGGTATATCTCATTCTGGCCGTAATAAAGATTTACTCGATGCGATGAATACAGCAAAGGAAAAAGGAGCGAAAACCATCGGTATTACAAGCTATCAGCGCTCTCCATTGAGCCAGCTTGCCGATGTCACGTTGTATACTTCGACGCAAGAAACGGCTTTTCGAACAGAAGCGATGTCTGCAAGACTTGCTCAGCTCACTGTCATTGACGTACTATACTTTGCCCTTGCACACTTAAGGCAGCAGGAAACTTTAACAAATTTAAAACAAATGAGAGAAACCATTTCACAAAAAAGGGTGTAATGGTTTCAAAAATAAATTTTTCTATTAGTGAAAAATGCCGTTGTGGTAACGATTGTGAGCTTTTAAGTGAAAATAATTTTCTTTTCAGTCGTTGAATGTCGAAAAAATTATTCCTATAATGGGATTTAACAGGTATATCAAAACAATAAATATGATTTCAAATCAATGATTGGGCGTGATACAGATGAAGGGAAACCAGGCGGTAATTGGTTTGGATATTGGAACAACAAGTACAAAGGCGGTGCTGTTTGGACCACAGGGGAAAGTGATAGCAAAACATTCGGTTCCTTATGATCTCATTCAGCCCCAGCCAGCATGGGTTGAACAAGACCCTGAACATATATTAGAAGCTGTCATTGCAAGTGTAAGAGGTGCGTTGACGAAAGCAGCATTTGATGCAAAACATCTCATAGGCATCGGGATTAGTACAGCGATGCATTCCTTGATTGTGATGGATAAGGATGGCCAGGCGTTAACGAACAGTATCATTTGGGCAGATAACAGAAGTGCAGAGCAAGCGAAGCGAATCACTTCAGACATGGACGGCTTCGAAGTGTATAAAAGAACCGGCACGCCGATCCATCCAATGTCACCGCTTTCAAAAATACGGTGGATCAAGGAAATGGCACCTGATGTCTTCAAAAAGGCAGCGAAATTTATTTCCATTAAAGAATATATTCTTTATCATTTCTTCGGTCAGTATGTCGTCGATTATTCAATCGCTTCAGCAACGGGACTGTTCCGTTTGGAAACGCTTCAATGGGATGAGCAGGCGCTTCGCATTGCTGGAATTGATGCCAGTCAATTGTCTGAACTTGTCTCCACGACGCATCAGCTGAGAGGTCTTCAGCCAGAGATTGCCCTAAGAATGGGCATTGCGGAAGATACACCATTTGTGGTTGGTGCGAATGATGGGGTTCTAGCGAATTTAGGTGTGGGCGCAATTGGAAAAGGTGAGGTGGCTGTCACGATTGGGACAAGCGGTGCAGTCCGTACGGTCGTGGACAAACCAATAACAGATGAGCAATCAAGAACGTTCTGCTATGCGTTGACTGATAAGCATTGGGTGGTTGGAGGACCGACGAATAATGGCGGGATCATGCTGAGATGGCTGAAGGATGAATTTGGTTCCTCGGAGGTGGAGGTAGCAAAGCGCCTTGGAGTGGACCCTTACGACCTGATGATTGATATTGCAAAAAAAGTTCCAGCCGGCTCAGAGGGGCTGCTGTTTCTGCCATTTTTAACAGGTGAGCGTGCACCTTATTGGAATCCAAATGCGAGAGGCACTTTCTTTGGGATTGGTCTTCAGCATAAGCGGGAGCATTTTATAAGAGCTGTGTTAGAAGGCGTCATCATGAGTGTTTTCTCGATCGGTGTTGCCTTAAGGGATTTAACCGGTTCAGCAAAGGATGTCAGGGCGTCAGGCGGATTTGCGCGATCTCCGCTTTGGCGGCAAATTTTAGCGGATACAATGGGAAGGGAAGTACTTGTCCCAGAAAGCTACGAGGCATCAGCACTTGGGGCGGCTGTGCTCGCACTTCATAGTTTAGGTTATATGGAAGAGATAGAAGAGGTTCAAGATTGGATTCGAATCTCTGCCCGTCATGAACCAAATATGGAGAACAATGAAACATACATAGAAATGTTTTATTTATATGAGCGTCTCTATGACAAACTGAAGGATGAATTTGATGTCATTAGTGCGCTGCAATTAAAACAAAATCATTAAACATCAGGGAAAAGGTGGGAGAGCATGCTTTTATTCATCGTGATTGCGGCAATTGTCCTATTACTCATCCTCATAACAGTTGCTAAGTTGAATCCGTTTGTGAGTTTAATTATTACCTCTATGTTAGTCGGCTTTGCCACAGGGATGGACCTGCAGGAAATCATTCAATCCATTAAAACGGGGTTAGGCAATACGTTATCATTGCTGGCCATCGTTCTAGCGCTTGGAACCATGCTTGGGAAAATGATGGCTGAATCAGGTGGAGCTGAGCGAATCGCTCACACATTAATCGGCCGGTTTGGGACAAAAAACGTGCATTGGGCGATGATGTTTGTTGCCTTTATTGTGGGAATACCTGTCTTTTTCCAGGTCGGATTCGTTCTTCTCATTCCTTTATTGTTTACGATTGCGATTGAAACAGGCATCTCGCTCGTGACAATTGGGATTTCGCTCATTGCTGGCTTGTCTGTCGTTCATGGTCTTGTGCCGCCTCATCCAGCTGCTATGGCAGCTGTCGGCATTTATCATGCCAACGTGGGGAAAACCATTTTCTTTTCCATTATTGTCGGTTTGCCGACAGCAATTATTGCTGGGCCGCTGTATGGAAAGTGGATTGGAAAGCGGATTCATAAACCAGTTCCAGAGCTGCTGAGAAAGCAATTTACTGAACGCAATGAAGATCGAAAACTTCCCGGCTTTGCAAATACGATGTTTACGATTTTGGTGCCAGTGATTCTAATGCTTCTTGCCACCCTGGCGGATATTATTTTACCAGAGGACAGTTTATGGTTTCAGATATTCAAGTACATTGGAGATCCAATTACAGCACTGCTGATTGCAACGGTGTATTCTTTCTTCAGTCTTGGCTTTGTGCAAGGGATGAGCCGTGACCGGGTGCTTTCCTTTAGTAATGAATGTTTAGGACCGATTGCTTCCATTCTGCTTGTCATTGGGGCAGGCGGGGCTTTCAATAATGTGCTCATCGATTCGGGTGTTGGTGATTATATTGCAGATTTAGCCAAACACTCGCCGATCTCGCCAATTTTGCTTAGCTGGCTGATTGCTGCTGTTATTCGTGTGGCAACAGGATCTGCTACGGTCTCCATGATGACCGCAGCTGGTATTGTCGCACCGATTGCTGCATCTATGCCGGATGTGAGCAGAGAGCTTCTAGTGTTAGCAACAGGGGCGGGTTCGTTGATTTTGTCTCACGTCAATGACTCTGGTTTTTGGCTGATCAAAGAGTATTTTGGTATGACCATTAAAGAAACGTTTTTGACATGGACGGCTATGGAGACGATCATTTCCGTTTGTGCTATTGCATTTATTATGATCATTAATATGTTTATATAGCGAAACACAACAGCCTGGTTCTGCGGAATTGGGCTGTTTTTGCTTGTGGCAATACCACTTTTTTCAGATTGGGGTAAAATGAAGGTACTGAGAAGTGGGAGGCGGACACGATCGAACCATTAAAACATGTTTATCATGAATTATTTATTGAAGAATTAGCGGAGAAACTTGCACAAGCGTCGACCGGATTTGATGTTGAAAAATTCCAACGGCTTGTGTTTCAAAAGGATTGGCAGCAGCTTGAGTTAAAAGGCAGAATGAAAAGAGTCACTGAATCGATGCATGCTTGTCTGTCTAAGGATTATGAGCAGGCAATTGAGGTGCTGCGTCAGACAGCCCCGCATTTTTCAGGACTTAGTGCGCTTGTATTTCCAGACTACGTCGAAACGTACGGTCTAGCACATTGGGATATCTCGATCAAGGCGCTCGAATTCTTTACGCCTTTCTCCACTTCTGAATTTGCCGTTCGACCTTTTCTAATTCAGGATCAAGAAAAAATGCTGGCGCAAATGCTTGTATGGTCACAAAATCAAAATGAGCATATTCGACGGCTGGCTAGTGAAGGAAGCAGACCACGTTTGCCATGGGGATTAACTGTTCCTGCGCTTAAAAAGGACCCTTCTGTTACGCTGCCTATTTTAGAAAACTTGAAGTCGGACCCAGCGCGCTATGTGCAAAAAAGTGTAGCAAACCACTTAAATGACATTTCTGCGATTCAGCCTGATCTGATGAAGAAGACGGCTAAAAGCTGGTATGGAACGAATGAACATACGAACTGGATCATTAAACATGCATCCCGAACCTTACTAAAAAAAGGCGATCCAGATATCATGGCTTTGTTTGGCTATGGGGATGATCCATCTGTTCAAGTAACGGATTTGGAGGTAGTTCAAGATCCTATTCGTATTGGAGAGAAAATGACCTTTCAATTTACACTTCAGGCTGATAAGCCACTAAAGCTGCGTGTAGAGTATGCCATAGACTATGTCAAAGCTCGGGGTACCCGCAATCAAAAGGTATTTAAAATCACAGAGTTTGAAACAAGTTCAGCGTTACATAGAGAATTCGTCAGGTCACAGTCCTTTCAAAATATGACGACGAGAAAGCACTATGAGGGAACCCATACTTTAACGATTATTATCAATGGCATCCCAAAAGCATCGGTTGATTTTGAGGTAACAGAAGATAGCAGCTCATGAAAAAACCCGCCATTTCGGCGGGTTTTGGCGTTTAAGCCTTCTTTTTCATTAAGAATGAAGCGATGATGGCAGCGACTAAGAAGCCGATGCTGATAATGGAGCTAGGCAGGTTTTCTTGTCTGAATAGGAACAAAACAAAGCTCAAACTGAGTACAAGACATGCAAATAAAGTCAAATATGGAAACAGCCACACCTTGAAATACGGCTCCTGTGGATATTTTGGACGCAGCTTCAGATGAGCCATACAAATGCTGATCCAAATGAGTGAAACAGCAAAACCAGGAATAGCCAGCATATAGCTGAAAATTTGGTCTGGATATAAGTAAGCAAAAAATGTTCCGATGAGAAGAAATAGAACGGTAACCCATAAACTTAAAATGGGTACGCCTCTTTTGTTTACCTGTGCCAGTTTTTTCGGACCGCCATCTGATTTAGCCAGAGAATGAATCATTCTCGTCGTTCCATAAATTCCGGAATTCGCAGCAGATAGAACCGCTGTAATCAATACGAAATTAATGAAGTGAGAGGCGCCTTGCATACCAGCAGCAGAGAAGACTTGGACAAAAGGACTGTTATTTGGGTCAATTTGATTCCAAGGAATGAGTCCGCAGATGATCAAAATCGGTAATGTGTAAAATAAAATAATCCGCCACATCATACTTTTGACTACTCCAGGCAAGACCTTCTCCGCATCCTTTGTTTCAGTAATGGTCAGCCCGATCAATTCAGAGCCTCCATAAGAGAAAATAACCACTAAAAGTGATGCAAAGATCGCACCCCATCCGTTCGGGACGAAGTTTTGATAGTTGGTAAGCGCTGGTGTGCTTTGTTCGTTTGGAATGATCCCAAATAATAATGCTGCACCGAGAATAATAAAAACAATAATAACGAAAATCTTCATTCCAGCAAACCAAAACTCAATTTCACCAAAGTATTTTACATTATTTAAGTTAATTCCGATGACTAAGAGGGAGCAAAGTAAACATAGTGACCATAGCGGTACGTTCGGCAGCCAGTATTGAAGCAGACTGCCAGCTGCAATAATCTCAATGACACATACAGTGAGCCACATAAAACAGTAAACCCAGCCGACAACAAATGAAAAACGTTGACCAAGCGCAATTTGTATAAGGTCGCGAAGATTGTTTCCCGGATAAACTATGGCCATTTCGGCTAATGCTGCCATCACAATGAGGAGCAGCAATCCGGCAAATACATAGGAAAAGATGACCCCAGGACCTGCTAAACCAATTGTATCGGCACTTCCTTTAAAGATTCCTGTACCAATGACCCCGCCCATCGCAATCATGCGAATGTGACGTGGTGATAAAAGCTTTTTTAATTCTTGTTGCTCCTGATTCGCGCTCATGACGTTCTCCTTTTTTAAAAATGCTTATGTTCCATTTTCTTTTTTCAAGACGTCAGTGTCAATATAAAAAAAGAGATTTTTCAGACAAAAATAGAGATGGATTCTATCAAAACATATACTTATATCCATAATTACCTTATTTCATCCATATTCTAAAAATGAAACTTCAAATAAATGAACATTTGCCTTATTTATGACATAAACAATTTTCAGTTTTTGTCGATATATCATTTGTATTACTAAAGTCCTAATAAAGAATTGTTTATAACTGTAAAATATTTCAAGAAAGTTAGAGTTGAAAGGAGTTATGAAAGATGTTTAAGAGAAAAGCAAATGATTCATCGGCTGGACTCCTTCTGAGTGAAAGCAGCCAATTAATAGAAAGAATCGAAAAAGGAGACCTTTCAGCAAGATTAGATACTGCTGCATTTTCTTCTAGCCAAACGATAGAAGCGGTAGCGCAAATTAATGAAGCTTTGCAAAAGATGCAGGATGCCAATGAAAATATTCAAATGCGGATGGATTTAGTGACAAAAGCCATTCAAGTTGGCTTATGGGATATGGTCGTTATCGCTGGAGACCCGGTCAATCCAAAAAATGAATTCACATGGACGGATGAATTCCGCAGAATGATCGGCTTTCAAAATGAGCACGATTTTCCGAATTTATTAGACAGCTGGGCATCTAGAATACATCCGGATGAACAAGAATATACATTAAATGCATTCTCTGCGCATTTATTGGATCATTCAGGGCGTACGCCATATGATATCGAATATCGCTTGAAGTTGAAAAACGGAGATTATCGCTGGTTCAAAGCAACTGGAACGACCGTTCGTGATCGAAATGGTGTCCCTCTTCGTGTGGCGGGAGCTCTTTTTGATATTCATGATCAGAAAATGAAAGAAGAAGAGCTGCAAGCATTCGTCACAAGATATGACTTAATCAACCGTGCGCTTGTCGAAGCTCCTTGGGACATGGTGGTAGAGGCTGGCGATCCAGTCAATCCAAGTAACGAATTCTGGTGGTCTCCGCAGTTCAGAAAAACGCTTGGCTTTACTGACGAAAAAGATTTCCCGAACGTGTTAAGCAGCTGGAGCGATCGTCTGCATCCTGAGGATCAAGAAATGGCTCTTCAAGCTTTTGCAGATCATTTAAATGACCACTCTGGCCGCACACCATTCGACATTGATTACAGATTACAAAGTAAAAATGGTGAGTACCGCTGGTATCATGCTGGTGGTGAAACCATTCGTGATGAAAAAGGTGTGCCTCTTCGTGTGGCAGGAACCATTCGTGACATCACGTTAGAAAAAAACAAAGAGAAAACAGCAAATGAAATGGCTTCACAAGTAGAACAGCTTTCAAGTTCTATTAGTGAGATGGTATCGGGCATTAGTTCTGTGACAAATCAAGCACAGGAGCTTGCTGTTGCTCAAGAGCAGTCAACATCTGCCGCAAATCTAGCAAAAAATAGTGCTGATGAGACGAAAAATATTTCTGACTTAATCAAAGAAGTGGCGAACCAAACGAACCTGCTTGGTCTAAATGCTGCAATCGAAGCAGCTAGAGCTGGTGAACAGGGACGTGGTTTCTCTGTTGTTGCAGATGAAGTACGGAAGCTGGCGCTGCATAGTGCCAATGCAACGGAAAATATCGAATCTAGTTTAACGGAAATGAAAACACAAATTGATGAAATTCTTGATAATATCTCAAATATGACAGCTCTTACGCAAACACAGGCTGCTTTAACAGAGCAAGTGAATGCTGCAGTCGATGAGGTGAATCACATGTCTCAGCGTCTTGTGGCGTTTTCAAAGAGCATTTAAACGTCAAAAACCGCCCTCTCGTAGAAGGCGGTTTTTTCATTAAAATTGATCTGCTGGGAAAACAATACCTGCATCTTTTCTTGCGGCGTCAAGGATTTTCATCACTGAGAGACTTTCATCAAGCCATGCATAGCACTGTTCATGATTTTTTGTTTCAATGATCTGCTGGAAAGCTTCTGCCTCATAATACAGACGGTTTGGATTCGTTTGTGCATTGAGTGAGATGACCCTGTCATCAACATGCAGCAGCACTTCCTCGCAGCCATTCGCCCCATTTTTTACATGAATGAAGCCTTTTTCTCCTTGAATCAATGCAAAATTCATGCTGCTTGTATCCTTACTGCCGACACTTGTCGCAATAAAATCATTGTAAGTGAACGTCAAAACACCAGATGTGTCAATACCGTTTGGATGGCGGTTTGCCTGATAGCGGACCTGCTCCGGTGATCCAAAGAGGTTCATGATGAAATGGACATTATAGATATTAATATCCATCAGTGCTCCTCCAGAGAACTCAGGGTTAAAGACATTTGGCGTTTCGCCGGCAAGCAGCTGATTATATTTGCTTGAATATTGGCTATAGTTGCATTGAACCAGTTTAATTTTACCTAATTGATGAAGATGCTTTTTGATTAAATGATAGTTTGGCATGTGAACGGTTGTAATGGCTTCAAATAGGAGAAGCTGCTTTTCCTTTGCGAGAGCGATTAAGGCTTCCAGCTCTTTAACATTAGAGGTGAAAGGCTTTTCGCATATCACATGTTTTCCGTGTTTCAATGCTTTCGTTGCATGCTCGCTATGTAAACAATTCGGTGAAGCGATGTAAACGGCTTCTACGTGTGGATCTTCTAGCATAGCGGTTAGATCCGTATAAGTTGTCTGTACCCCAAATTTGTCTGCGAGCTTCTTTGCTGTTGCTTCTTTTCTTGAATAGACAGCGTGACAAGAAGCACCTTCGAGCTGTTCAACCGCTTGCAGGAAGCCTTCCACAATGATACCTGTTCCGATGGTTGCGATGTTCATTCTTCAAAACCCCTTCCACTCGTTTAGCTGTCTCTAGTATAACCGATGTTTTCATTGAACGTGTACTTACGTACCTGGGCGGAGAGGTGCCAGTGACAATCACCGGCACACCTTTGGCAGCCCTTACAATCAGCTGATGTTTGCTAATGTTTGCTTTGTTAACAATTGAATGGCAGCCTTCCTCTTTTTTAACTCATGAATGGAGTGTTGAATATCTTCAACTTTTTGCTCGAGCAGCTGTTCAGCTTCTGTTTTTGACTGTTTTTCGAAAAGTGATTTGATAATTTCACGAATTTCTTTAAGAGAGAAATCTAGCTTTCTCGCTTCGGTGATAAATGATAGCATGAGTACATATTTTTTATCATATAAACGATAGCCGTTATGTGCTCTCTTTGGCTCTGGGAGCACCCCCTCATTTTCGTAAAAACGAATGGTTTCAATATGTACACCAGACATTTTTGACAATTTACCTCTCGTAAACGTAATCATTCCCTGCACCTCCTTTCTTTGCTATCCATCATACAATTAGATTTGCTAGTTTCAAAACATTCTATAGTGGACAATTGTTCTATTTTACTTGTTTCAAATGGGGATCAGCACGATGAATAGAATACGTTATAATAGAGTAGAACCATGTGATATTTGTTACAGATGTGAACAAGTAGACAGCGTGAAGAAAAAACGATAGGCTAAAATAGGTAAATAGTAATGAAATAACCTGTCATCATATAAAAGATGACTCAAAATAGTGACAGCACGTTTTTGCTGAGAAAAGGGGACCAGTGAATGTATAAATTAGTCGCAATTGATATGGATGGTACGTTATTAAATGATCAACATATGGTGCCGGATGAAGTGTTTGAAGCCATTCAACAGGCAAAGGCAGAAGGAATTAAAATTGTTTTATGTACAGGCCGGCCAATTGGCGGGGTGAATCGCTATTTAGCTGATCTTCAGCTTGATCAAGAGGGAGATTATGTAATCGCCTATAATGGGGCGCTTGTTCAAAACAGCCATACAAATGAAGTCGTGTCAGAGCTGACATTATCCTATGATGACTTAACTTCTTTATATGAATTGAGCCGTCAGCTGGATACACCGATGCATTATTTCGATTCAGCCAATTTATACACACCAAATCGCGATATTAGTGAATACACAGTGCTAGAATCCTACTTAACAAAACTGCCGCTTAAATATTTACCTGTTGAAGAGGCAGATTCATCGATGAGACTTCCGAAGATGATGTATATTGATCAGCCAGAACGTTTGGAAAAAACGATACAAGCCATCCCATCTGATGTGAAGGAAAAGTATATGATGGTGAAAAGTACAGATTTCTTCCTTGAAATCCTGCATCCTGAAGTGAGTAAGGGAAATGCCGTGAAGCTTCTAGCGAAGGAGCTGGGAATTGCTCGTGAAGAAGTCATGGCTATTGGTGACAACGGGAACGATGTATCAATGCTAGAGTTTGCGGGCTGCGGCGTCGCTATGGGAAATGCCATTGATGATGTCAAAGCCGTAGCAGATGTTGTAACAAAATCTAATAATGAATCCGGAGTAGCACATGTCCTGCATGAGCTGGTTTTAGGAAAATAAGAAAAGAGCGGTCTGCCAGTGCGGTAGCCGCTTTTTTATATATTGGAGAAAAAGTAAACAAGCATACGTCTGCTGTTTAAGTTCGTCTTTTGCAGCATCGCTTTCACATGATCATGAACGGTATGGGTTGAAATAAATAACGTACTGGCAATTTCTTTTGTCGACTGGCCCTTTAATAAGCAGTCGAGGACGTTCATCTCTCTTTCTGTCAGCCTGTACGTTTTCGCCGCATAAGGAAGAATATCATTTGTTTGGGCTCGTTTGATGTGAATCATGACAGCCTCCTCCTGCCCGTCTGCCTGCGCTAATCGAAAGGCTTGAAGGGAAAGAAAAAGCCCCGTAGGCATTCTTGTCATGCTTGCTGCTGTTTGATCGCTGCCGCCGTATAAAAGTTTAGCGCCTAATGCTCTGAACGGGCGTGGCATGATCGCCCTGTCATGGATTTGTTCAAAGGCTTGAAAAGTCTGAAGCCAATGAAGACCTGTCTCATTTCCATAAAGAAGGTTGTAATCGTGCGAAAGAATAAGGAATCCTTGTTGCTCCGCCGCCGCGTCTTCTTCAGTATCTGTTTTCTTGAAAAGTTCATCTCTTAACTTGGCTGCGAGTCTGGGCGTTTGTTCGATGACCGCTTGGATATCTTTTTCTTGAAAAGGTTCCTTGTCCTTTAGACGATAAAGGCTGGCAATCCCCCAGCATTCCCCTTGAATCACAAGAGCTGCCCGCAATTCATCAGACCAACCGTTAGGTAACAAAATATGCTGATAGCGCGCGCTGCTCATATATTCTCCGCTTTGGATGAGACTCGCAGCATGAACAGGGCCTTTGGCTAGAAACTCATGCTGATGTACGTCCTTTTTTAAAAATTCATTTTGAAAGAGCTGGTCATGAATTTCTTCGATCGGTTCATCTGTGAAGGAACCTGTCGAGAGGAGAGTGGCTGGATCGATGGTCGTGATACAGGCGGCATCAAAATCAAGGACGGCAGCAAGCTCGTCCCGAATGTGCTGTCTCAACTGCTGAAAATGAGTGGCTGGATTGACCACATGATCTCCTCCTCAAAAATCCCCACTTTTAGGGATCGTGTTTTCTGGTGTCTCTTTTTACAATAAAGATGTCATATCGTTAGTGTACAGGAAACGATGGAAAGCGGAAAGGAACAGGAGGAGAATCATATGAAAGGAAACCAGCATTGGCACGATCCAGTTGCTGAATCATACGTAGCAACGATTTCACATAAAGTACCCGGCTATCACCTTTTACATGAGTTAACAGTAGATGTATTAGAAACTGAAATAAAGGGAGCGGGCTCTCGTATTCTAACTGTCGGAGCGGGTGGGGGCGAAGAGATCATCAATATGCTTCAGAGAAAAGAAGATTGGTTCATCACAGGAGTCGATCCGTCTGCTTCTATGCTGGATATGGCGAAACAGCGGGTTTCGCAGCTTCAGATGGAGGCGCGCCTCACTTGGTATGAGACCACATTAAACAAGGTGTCTGCTGAAGTTGTTTACGATGCAGCGGTGAGTCTGCTCATGATTCATTTTGTAGAAAATCGGCTGCCATTTTTACAGGAGATTGCCCGAAGGCTTCAACCAGGGGCCCCGCTTGTACTGGCATTTATACAAGGAGAGATGAATTCGAGCGCATTTCAGCAGGAGCTTCATATGCTTTCTCTTTTCATGCAGCGGCAAGGTCTGGAAAAAGAAGTGTTTTCGTCCTTTAAAGACAGACTGGGACATGCGACATATCCTGTGCCTGAGGAGGAGATGAGAGAACATTTAACTGAAGCGGGCTTTCGAGACATTAGACCCTATTTTCAGGCAGGAATGATCAAAGGGCTTGTTTGCAAGCGAGGCTGTAGAGAGGCGGATGAGAGATGAGATCACAGGTGATGGTGATTGGCGGCTATGGACATGTCGGCCAGCAAATATGTTTTCAGTTAAGTGAAGTGTACCCAGGGCAAATTGTTGCGGCAGGCAGAAGCTATGAGAAGGCTGAACAATTTTCACAGCAGACAAAAAGAAGAGTCCGTCCTTACAAACTAGATGTTAGTCAGCCATTTGATTCTGACTGGATGAATGAAACAAAGCTGGTGATCATGTGTCTCGATCAAGAAGACACGTCATTTGCGGAAACTGTTCTGCGATCAGGCATTGATTATATCGATATTTCTGCCAAGGGGATGTATATGGAGCAGATGGCACAGCTGGACCAGCAGCACATCAGTGCAACGGCTTTGCTCAGTGTAGGTCTCGCGCCCGGTCTTACGAATTTATTAGCTGCGAAAGCGGCATCGATGCTCTCAGCAGTGGATCAAATAGATATTGGGATTATGCTTGGGATGGGTGATCAGCATGGGAAAGCCGCGATTGAATGGACCATTGATCATGTCCATACTGATTATGAGCTCACTGAGCATCAACAGCGAAAAAGAGTGAAAAGCTTTACTGGAGGGAGACAAATCAACTTTGGTGGACAGCTTGGAAAGCGGTATGCCTATCGATTCCCCTTCTCTGATCAACAGACATTGCCTTCAACACTTCATGTGCCATCTGTGACGACAAGGCTTTGTTTTGATTCACGTCTAGCGACGGGGGCATTGGCTCTCACCAGGAGCCTTGGGCTGACGTCGGTCCTTACATTACCGAAGATGAAGGATCGAGCCATTTCAATGATTCAATCTTCTCAAGTGGGAACAGATCAATATGCGGTCAAAGTGGAAGTGACAGGGACGGATGGGAAAAAGGTTCATCATGCAGCGCTTGGAATAAAAGGGCACGACGAGTCTCAAGCAACGGCTCAAGTCGCCTGTGCTGCGGCTCTGCATTTATTGAGCAGGCGGTTTCAGCCAGGAATTTTTCATATTGAAGAATTATTTTCGCTAACATTTGAGAACGGTTATTTTGCTTTGATGGATCAAAAAACAAAGAAAGAGCAGGCATTAGAGGTGAGGGCCAGCCTTTTGACGGCATAAAAAGACTAGCATTCTGCTAGTCTTTTTATGATGACGTCGACACATCCCCTTTTTTCTTGATGCTCGCTGTGATGAGCTGTGTCAATGTGTCAGATCCTTTTTTTGAAAGGTGCACACCATCAGGCTGAAAATAGGATGGCTGTCCAGTAGCGGCTGAATGCCAATCAACCAACGTTACATTTTGATGTTGATCAGCCACTCGCTGAATGACCGCATTCACATCATTTTCCCAAGACCTTGGAACCCTTGTATTCACTAGGAAAATATGTGCCTTTGAAAAGTTTTGAATGAATTCTTTCAGCGTGTCCTCAGTAAAATAACCATTTGTGCCAAGTTCAATGATAACAGCGGCATCAGATTGATTAAATGATGTGTATTGAGGGGCGATGCTGACGGCTTCGTTCATCTGTCTGCCAACCTTCCCATCGATGGTGATTTGTTTATATGCTTTTTCAAGATTTGGCGCAATGTCTAGCATGACAGAATCACCAATAGCAAGGACCTGGTGAAATTGTTTTTGATCAACTGCTTTTTTCTCGTGCTTTTCTTTCTTTTTCTTCGCTTTTGATTCCGATGGTTCGGCTGTTTTTTTCGGTGCTGTCTTAATTTGTGTCACTTCCTTCACATGTGGGGATGAAGAGGACGAGTTAGACATGCCAATGATAAATAAGATCAAAAGAGCTGCGGTGATTCCTAGGAACACCTTATTAGATGTAGACCATTGTTTAATTCCTTTTTTCCAAATAGACCAAGAGGCAAAATATTGTCTGAAGCCATGCTGGCGGATCGGCTGTTCAATGAAGCGATAGGAAGCCTCAGCAACTAGTAAAATGGCGATGAACTGCAATGTAACACGCGCGATGGAAGGCTGTCCAATTTCAATGACCGGTGTGGTCAGTACGATAATGGGATAATGCCACAGGTAAATACCATAAGACCGCTTACCAAGCCAGGCGAGCGGCTGAAACGACAGCCATTTCCCTATAAGACTAGCAGGGTGGCAGACGCACGCAATTAAAATGGCCGCATTCAGACAGAATAAAAGCATGCCGCCCTGATAGAGAAAGCCGTCGAAATCGTCCACTGCATAAACACAAAGAAGGAAAATCGCAAATGAACCGAACCCGGCAATATGTAAAATACGTCTGCCAACAGGAAGTAATTTTTTGCTGGATAGTCTTTGCATAGGCCATACAAATGCCAAACTGCACCCAATCAGAAGCGCAAATGCACGAGTATCTGTCCCATAATAAACCCTGCTTGGATCGGTATCTGGTGAATAAAGAATCGCCATCCATAAGGCGGAGACAAGTGCTAGTCCAAAGGTGATCATAGGCAGATGGGATCTGTTTTTTACCCATTTCAGTCCTGCAATCAACAGTACCGGCCAAATGATATAAAATTGTTCTTCTATCGCCAAAGACCATAAATTTTTCAGCGGAGATAGAGCACTGAAGCTATCGAAATAAGAAAGCTGGTGAAAAATGTACCACCAGTTACTGACATAAAAAAAGGACGATATGGCATCGCCACGAATGGACAATAATGCGTTTGAACCAGCAATCGCACACCAGCTGACGGTTATAAAAATCATAATGTAAGCAGCTGGTAGAAGCCTTCTAATCCGTCCCATCCAAAATGGCAAAAGCTCTTGATAGCCTAAATCCTGCTTATGTAACAAGATCGTCGTAATCAAGTAACCAGAAATGACAAAAAACAAATCAACGCCAAGAAACCCGCCGCTTGCGGGTCCGATATGTAAGTGATAAGCAATAACTGCCAATACAGCAACGGCTCTTAGTCCATCTAATCCTAAAATATAACGAAAACGATTTTCCTTGCTGTTCATGAAAATGAATCCCCCATCAATGTCAAACGCTTCTTTTTGTTGTTCATCCAAAAGAACAACGATTCTTTTATTTTATATAAGATTAGACGATTCAGCATTACATTTTGTTGGCGAATTTCTGTCTTTTTTTAAATTTTTTATACGAAAAAGGAATTGGTGGGTGAAGAGATGTCGAATTTGATACTCAAAACCAAAATCCCTGTCATAATAAAAGTAGAAGGAAAGGGGATGTGTTGAATGAGAACGATCGAAAATGATCAGTTATTGATTCAGATTCATGAAAAGGGAGCGGAAGTCAGGGAGGTGCTCGACAAGGAAAGTGGGCGTCACTATATGTGGTCTGGTGACCCAGCTTATTGGGGCAGGGTGTCGCCTGTCTTGTTTCCGATTGTTGGGCGATTAATGAATGATCAATACAAGATGGACGATCAAACCTTTGAGCTCACGCAGCATGGATTTTTGCGTGATGTCAATTTTGATTTATATGAAGAAACGAAGCATACGGTGTCCTTTCAATATGAATCAAGAGGCCGGCACGTGAAGCAATACCCATATGAATTTACAGCACGAATTCGTTATGAACTATTGGAAAATGGACTGATGATTTCCTGGGAAATTGATCATGACGGAGAGGATACGATGTATTTCTCTATTGGAGGGCATCCAGCATTTCGTATTCCGCTTGTTGAAGGCGAGCAAACAGCAGATTATTCACTCACATTGACACCTTCCACTGAACATCTCCCTGTGCAATATGAACTGCGGAATTCACTTGTCAGGGAGAAAGAAAAAGACATTCAGCTTGAGCCGATCCAGCTTCGCCCAGAGCTTTTTCAGCATGATGCGATGATCTTTAGCCATATCAATCGAGTGTCATTGACTTCAAGAGCAGGTCACGGGGTTGAGGTCGATCTCACTGGCTTTCCTTTCGTTGGCATTTGGTCGCCTTATGATCAAGAAAAAGGAACGATGGCTCCTTTTGTTTGTATTGAGCCGTGGTATGGCATCGCCGATATGGAAGGGACAAATGGGCAGTATAAAGAGAAGTTTGGTATTCAAACATTAGAAAAAAATGAGACCTTTCATGCTGCTTATACAATTTTCTTCAAATGAACACTTGTGCATGGTGAGGTGAACAATTTGTTATGATAGAAGAAAAAAGGGGGCGTATGAATGGATCGAGAGAAACAACAGCTGAGTATTGAAGCGGCAAGGCTTTACTATTTGTCTGATTACAGCCAGCAGGAAATTGCCAAACAGCTCGACCTGTCGAGACCGACTGTATCTCGGCTGCTTCAATATGCGAAAGAGAAGGGGTACGTCCAGATTACGGTGATGGATCCGTTTGAGGATTTAAATGAGCTTTCTTCACTGCTCAAGGAAAAATATGATCTGCTCGAAGCTCATGTGGTATTTTCGCCAAAGGACGACTATCCAACCATCACCGATTATTTGAGCCGATTTGGTGCAGATTACTTGCAAGAGACGGTGAAAGACGGCGATATCGTTGGCGTGAGCTGGGGAACGACTATGTATCAAATTGCACAAAAGATGCAACCTAAACAGGTAAAAGGTGTAGAGGTTGTCCAGCTCAAGGGCGGAATCAGCCACTCTCATGTGAATACATATTCTGCGGAAACCATCCAGCTGTTTGCTGAGGCCTTTCAAACAGCACCGCGCTATTTGCCGCTTCCTGTTGTATTTGATAGTGCAGCCGTCAAGGAAATGGTTGAGCAGGACAGACATATTCAGCGAATTATTGAAATGGGCAAGCAGGCAAATATCGCTGTGTTTACTGTTGGAACGGTAAGAGATGAGGCGCTTTTGTTTAGACTAGGTTATTTCCGTGAAGAGGAAAAAGCGCTTCTTAAGGAATCCAGTGTCGGAGACATTTGCTCGCGTTTTTATGATCAAGATGGACGCATTTGCAGTGAAGCCATTAACAATCGCACCATTGGTGTGGAACTAGATGATTTAAGGACAAAAGAACGATCCATTCTTGTCGCTGGCGGTCATCGAAAGGTGGCTTCTATACACGGTGCACTAAGAGGAAAATATGCGAATGTATTGATCATCGATCAGCACACAGCGAGGGCTCTTTTAAATGTCACAAAATAGATGAACAAAATTTCATAACCGTGTTTACAATTGTTCATCTGTCATATATGATGAAAGTATCATAATTAAAAGGAAGTGTGAAGCATGACGATAGCAAAGCTCATTGATCATACAGCACTAAAACCAGATACATCTAGAGCTGCAATTATGCAGTTACTTGAAGAAGCAAAGACCCATCAATTTGCATCTGTTTGCGTGAACCCAACTTGGGTATCTCTTGCGTCGAAAGAACTAGCCGGAACAGGTGTTGATGTATGTACAGTCATCGGTTTCCCGTTAGGCGCGAGTACAACAGCGGTGAAAGCATTCGAAACAAAGGATGCGATTGAAAACGGTGCAACAGAAGTGGACATGGTCATCAATGTTGCGGCATTGAAAGACGGCGAATATGATGTGGTTGAACAAGATATTCGTGCAGTTGTAGACGCAGCAAAAGGCAAAGCATTGGTAAAAGTCATTATTGAAACATGTTTACTTACTGATGAAGAAAAAGTCAAAGCTTGTGAGCTTTCAGTGAAAGCGGGCGCTGATTTTGTGAAAACATCGACTGGATTTAGTACAGGCGGTGCAACGGCTGAGGACATCGCATTAATGCGTAAAACAGTAGGACCGGACATCGGTGTGAAAGCATCAGGCGGCGTGAGAACAAAAGAAGACGTTGAGGCAATGACAGCAGCAGGTGCTACGCGTATTGGCGCAAGTGCAGGCGTTTCCATTATCAAAGGGAATCAATCAGCTCCTTCGAAAGACTATTAATTCATACGATCCTATGGTAGGATAACATTCATGACTCATAAATGATGAAAAAGTCATATGCGGAAGGTTCCCACTTCTGGGATTTTCTTCCGCGTTTTGTTTACGAAATAGGGTTTGTTCCATACAAGCGCATTAATGTAAACGAATTCATTCAAGGAGGAAAAACATGAAATACGTCATTGGTATCATCGGTTTGCTAGTGATTCTCGCCATTGCATGGCTGGCTAGTAATGGGAAAAAACGAGTGAAATTCCGTCCAGTAATTGTCATGATTGTACTGCAATTTATTTTAGGTTATATTCTGCTCAATACAGGTGTTGGAAACTTCCTAGTCGGAGGCTTTGCAAAAGGATTCCAAATGCTTCTAGGCTATGCCGGCGAAGGAATCAACTTTGTATTTGGCGGGTTAATGAATGATAAAGCGTCAACTTTCTTCATCAACGTCTTACTGCCGATCGTCTTTATCTCGGCGTTAATCGGTATCCTGCAGCATTGGCGTATTCTTCCACTTATCGTACGCGGAATCGGATATTTGCTTAGTAAAGTAAACGGTATGGGGAAACTAGAATCTTACAACGCAGTAGCGTCTGCGATTTTAGGTCAATCAGAAGTCTTTATTTCTATTAAGAAACAGCTTGGATTATTACCTCAGCAGCGTCTTTATACATTATGTGCATCTGCAATGTCGACGGTATCGATGTCGATTGTTGGTGCGTACATGCAAATGATTAAACCTGAGTACGTGGTTACAGCACTTGTGCTGAACCTATTTGGTGGATTTATTATCGCATCGATCATCAATCCATATGAAGTATCTAAGGACGAAGACATGCTTGAAGTCGTTGAGGAAGAAAGACAATCCTTCTTCGAAATGCTTGGCGAATACATTATGGATGGTTTCAAAGTAGCGATTGTTGTTGCTGCAATGTTGATTGGATTCGTTGCATTAATTGCGATGATTAACGGTATCTTTACAGCTGCAATCGGTGTTTCTTTCCAAGATGTACTTGGATATGTCTTTGCTCCATTCGCGTTCATTGTTGGAGTTCCTTGGAGCGAAGCGGTACAAGCAGGAAGCATTATGGCGACCAAAATGGTATCGAACGAATTTGTGGCAATGCAAATTCTATCCGGTGATGCTTTCCAATTCAGTGCTCGTACAGAAGCGATCATTTCTGTATTCCTTGTATCATTTGCGAACTTCTCTTCTATCGGTATCATTGCTGGAGCAGTCAAAGGCTTAAACGAAAAGCAAGGAAACGTTGTCGCACGCTTTGGATTAAAGCTGTTATTCGGTGCAACTCTTGTCAGCTTCTTAACAGCAGGCGTTGTCGGTTTAATTTTCTAATTTAAAAAAAGGAATGGTGAAAACAATGAGAATGGTAGATATCATTGCGAAAAAACGTGACGGAAAAGAATTATCTTCAGAGGAAATTTCTTTCTTTGTCAAAGGTTATACGGATGGAACAATTCCTGACTACCAAGCAAGTGCCTTGGCTATGGCGATTTTCTTCCAAGATATGACGGATCAAGAACGTGCAGACTTAACGCTCGCTATGGCGAACTCAGGAGATACAATTGACCTGTCTGCCATTGACGGTATTAAAGTAGACAAGCACTCAACAGGCGGTGTAGGCGATACAACAACGCTTGTACTCGCTCCTCTTGTTGCGGCACTAGATGTACCTGTTGCGAAAATGTCTGGGCGCGGCCTTGGGCATACGGGCGGTACAGTGGACAAGCTTGAAGCGGTGAAAGGCTTCCACGTAGAAATTACAAAAGACGAATTCATCGAGCTCGTCAACCGTCATAAAGTAGCGGTCATTGGCCAATCAGGCAACCTGACACCAGCTGATAAAAAGCTGTATGCTCTTCGTGATGTGACAGGAACTGTTAACTCAATTCCGCTCATTGCAAGCTCCATTATGAGTAAGAAAATCGCTGCTGGTGCAGATGCAATCGTACTTGATGTGAAAACAGGCGCAGGTGCTTTCATGAAAACACCAGAAGATTCTGAGAAGCTTGCAAAAGCAATGGTTCGCATCGGAAACAACGTAGGCAGACAAACAATGGCGGTCATCTCTGACATGTCTCAGCCGCTAGGATTAGCGATTGGGAATTCCCTTGAGGTGAAAGAAGCGATTGACACACTTCGAGGTGAAGGTCCTGAAGACTTAAACGAGCTTGTGCTCACATTAGGAAGTCAAATGGTCGTTCTTGCGAAAAAAGCAGACACACTTGATGAAGCAAGAGAAAAGCTGATTGAAGTGATGAAAAACGGCAAAGCACTTGAGAAATTCAAGGAATTCTTAGAAAACCAAGGTGGAGACAGCTCGATTGTGGATCAGCCTGAAAAACTGCCGCAAGCACCTTACAAAATCGAAGTACCTGCCAAAGAATCAGGTGTCGTAGCTGAAATCGTCGCGGACGAAATCGGCGTTGCAGCGATGATTCTTGGAGCAGGACGCGCTACAAAAGAGGACGATATCGACCTATCTGTCGGCATCATGCTGAACAAAAAAGTGGGCGATCGTGTTGAAAAAGGAGATTCACTTGTGACTCTGCATGCGAATCGTGAAGATGTTGCAAATGTCATAGAGAAAATTTATGACAACATCCGCATCGCTGATCATGCCGATGCACCAACATTGATTCATACAGTGATTACAGAATAAAGAGAAGGAGACAAAAGTGATGAATCGCTTTTGTCTTTTTTTATGTAAATTTTAGGTGATACTCCTTCTAGGTATGATAAGTTAGATGAATGGGAGGGGATAAACCATGAGGATGCTCAAACTCATTCTCTTTATTTTTGTTGTATTGATGATCATTGGTTTTATCAGCTACTATGTGGGACCAAGAACGACACCAGGATCTTAAGGCGAGCATTCGGCTCGTCTTTTTCTATTGAAAGAAAAAAATTCACTTTATGAAACAAACCTCTTGCAATCATCAAACAATGGGTGTATATTAACTGACGAGTCAATGATTGATATATCAAGTAATTGATTTCTGAATAGAAAAGAGGGGATGGCATTGACTGCATTTTGCTCTGAAGAGGCAGAGGTATTATATCGTTTACAGTGCGTGAACCGTATGATGGGCGTGAAGTTCGAAGCATGCACGGGCATCAGCCAATCAAGACTTGAGTTGCTATCGCTGTTATTCCAAGCCGATGAAATCAGCCAATCAGATTTGCAGAAAAAAGTAAATATTGATGGTGCAGCTGTGACGCGTCACTTAAAACAGCTAGAAACAAAAGGAATGGTCACACGCAGAAGAAAACCAGAAGATAATCGAGTCACACTTGTCCGCTTAACAGACGAAGGCAGAACAAGAATCGAAGCTTCTAAAATAGAAAAAGAACGATTTATCTCAGAAATGCTTGAAAACGTAAGTGAAGAAGAACGAAGGCTTCTCACTGATGTGCTCATCCGTATCCAAAAAAACATCGAAAAGATTCAAACAACCTAAAGGAGTGTTACACATGGCTACAACATTAAAAACAAACGATTTTATGGAAATTATGAAAGGGCGCCGCTCTATTCGTAATTATGATCCATCTGTGAAAATCAGCAAAGAAGAAATGACAGAGATTCTAGAAGAAGCAGCAACTGCACCATCATCAGTAAATGCACAGCCTTGGCGCTTCATGGTCATTGACAGCCCAGAAGGAAAAGAAAAGCTTGCACCACTTGCAAAATTCAACCAAACACAAGTGTCAACTTCAGCAGCTGTCATTGCAGTATTTGCAGATATGAAAAGCGATGAATACTTAGAAGAAATTTATTCAAAAGCAGTTGAGCATGGCTACATGCCGCAAGAAGTGAAAGAAAGACAAATTGCTGCACTAACTGCACACTTTGAGGTTCTTCCAGAGCAAGTGAACCGCGAAACAATTTTAATTGACGGTGGAATTGTGTCTATGCAGCTTATGCTTGCTGCACGTGCACACGGCTATGATACAAATCCAATTGGCGGATTTGATAAAGAAGTCATCGCTGAAACATTTGGCTGGGATAAAGAACGTTATGTACCAGTCATGCTGCTATCAATTGGGAAAGCTGCTGACGAAGGCTATGCATCTTACCGCTTACCGGTAGATCGTATTGCTGAGTGGAAATAATATCTTTTCAAAAGGAGACGATCACATGATTATTATTCATGCAGGGATGACCATTCATCCAGAAAAAGAAAACGTATTTTTAGAAGAAATCAACGAATTAATGAAAGCTTCACAGGCTGAAGAAGGCAATGTTTCCTACAAGCTGTTCAAGTATACAGAAAAGGAAAATACCTTTTTAATGGTAGAAGTGTGGAAAGATGACGCTGCGGTTCAGAGCCATAATGCAAGTGCTCATTTCCAGGCTTTCGTAGCGAAGGCAAAAGAATTCTTAGCCGCTCCACTTGACGTGGTTGCCTTTCAAGGCCAGCAGCTTTCATAGAAAAACAACAAACACCCTAGGCGGTTATCGTCTAGGGTTCTTTTATTTTCGACATATGGTTCCACCCATTTCAATCCCGTATTGTGCATTTTCCACAAAATTTCTGAAAATAAAATGTTTTTCGACTTAAGTATATTGGAATATGCTAGAATTAGATATTATTTATTACCAAATTAGGGAGGAACCAATATGAAAAAAGGGAAATGGACGAAAATTGCACTAACTGCTGCCCTGAGTTTAGGCACATTGACAGCTTTCAGCACCCCTCTATCTGCCCACACCACAGAAAAATCAACATCCTCAGATGGCGGTCATTATTCAGGTATTCCATTTGACTCAAGTGTCGTGAATGAAGACCGTCTCATCAAAGCCTTAAAAAAACAAGGTAAGATTAAAAAGAATGCCAATGAGGCAGAAACCCAAAAAGCATTAAAGAACTATCTAAAGAAAAAAGAAGAATCGGCTATGAAACAAAGTGCCAGCACTTTAACAGAAGAGCCTGAATTCCTGAAAGAATATAAACAAGAGGTACATAACAAACTTGCCAAAAAGAAAAAGTTAAAGAAACATAAAGGAAAAGAAGGCAATCAAGTAAAACCGGTCAAAAAGGAAAAGTATAAAGGTGACATCCGCAATGATAAGGTATTGGTTTTATTAGTAGATTTTAAAGATTATAAGCATAATAGTATCAAAAAAGAAGAGACTGATATGTACTATGACAAGTACGATCAACAGCACTACCAAGATATGCTTTTCGGGAAAAATGGCTACATCGGTCCAGATGGGAAACGAAAAGTATCCATGAAGCAATATTATGAAAAGCAGTCCGGCGGCAGTTACACAGTCAGTGGAACAGTTGCAGGATGGTATACAGCGAAGCATGAAGCAGCTTATTACGGCGGGAACGTACCTGACGATTCAGGCAGTGACGGCAGACCGCGCGAATTGGTGAAAGAAGCACTCGAAGCAGCAGCAAAAGATCCGAATGTTGATCTCGGCGAGTATGATCAATGGGACCGCTATGATATTGATGGCGACGGTGTTTATAACGAGCCAGACGGCATTATTGATCATTTGATGGTCGTTCACGCCGGTGTAGGTGAAGAAGCAGGCGGCGGACAACTTGGCGCTGATGCAATTTGGTCCCACCGCTGGTCACTTGGTGATGTATTTGAAATTCCGGACACTGAATCTGAAGTCGGACAAGGCGGAAAATTAGGTGCATTGGATTACACCATCGAGCCTGAAGATGGCGCAGCAGGTGTGTTCACACATGAATTTGGACATGATCTTGGTCTTCCTGACGAGTACGATACACAGTACACAGGCAGAGGAGAGCCCGTTTCTTACTGGTCGATCATGTCAAGCGGAAGCTGGGCAGGTAAAGTTCCTGGTACGGAGCCAACAGGCTTTAGCCCATATGCGAAAGAAATGCTTCAAAATCTGCATGGGGGCAACTGGCTTTCTGGACAAACCATTGATGGTAAAACATTAAAGAAAAGCAAAACAGTATTAATTGATGAAGCAGCAACAAAAGGAACGAACCATGATGCTGTTCGAGTCGATTTACCAGATAAAGAGATTGTCGTCACGACACCTGCTCAAGGGAAATATTCGTACTTTAGCGGAACGGGTGACAATTTGAATGCAACCATGACGACAACAGGTATTGATTTGTCGAAGGGTAGCAAAGCAGAGCTGACATTTAAAGCATGGTACGATATTGAAGAAGATTATGATTATGCGTATGTAGAAGTTCGTGAAACAGGGACTGATCAATGGAAGACCATCGCGGGTAACATCACGAATGATCGAAATGAAGCAGGTGCAAACGAAGGCAATGGCATCGACGGAAAGTCAGACGGCTGGGTAGATGCATCCTTTGACCTGTCTGCTTATGCAGGGAAAAAAATCGACCTGCAATTCCGTTATACAACTGATGCAGGCTATTCACTTCCAGGCTTATTCGTAGATGATCTGAACGTCACAGCAGATGGAACGAAAGTATGGTCAGATGATGCCGAAGGTACGTCTACTTTTACCTTTAATGGGTTCTCAAAATCTAATGGAAAACAATATGCAGCACAATACTATTTACTAGAGTGGCGTTCTTATGCTGATGTCGATAAAGGCTTAAAGCATATTAAACGCGGTGCAAGTCTGATGAGCTATAATAACGGTTTGGTCGTGTGGTATGTCGATCAATCATACAGTGATAACTGGGTAGGAAAGCATCCGGGGAATGGCTTCCTTGGCGTAGTAGATGCAGATCAGCAAGTATTAAAATGGAGTGACGGTTCCATTGCCGCCACAGGGTTCCAAGTACATGATGCAGCATTCTCTTTGAATCCAAGTACGAAGCTGAATATAGATTATACAGCAACAACGGGCTTAACTTTGCAAGATCGCTACATTCGCCCGGCTCGTACATTTAGTGATAAAACGAACTATGTGAATCCAAATAACCCAGATGCAGGACGCGATGTACCGACATATGGGTTATCCTTTAAAGTCGTTGGACAAAGTAAGGATCGTTCTGTTGGAAAGGTATTAATTTCGAAAAGTAACTAAATAGAAAGCCGGATTCTACCATTGAATCCGGCTTTTTGATATGTGAGAAAAGGATTGTGAGGACACAATTGGTTTTTTAATCGAATGTCTGTTCTTTTTTATTTTGATATCCGAATGAAACCATTATATAATAGACACTGGAAGGTTTTTCTTTCAACCATGATTCTTTTTAGCTGTTAAAACAAAGGAAAGGATGAGCGTTACCAATGAGTTGTGTCACTGCCAAGCAATTAAAGGTGATTCGAGGGACGATGCAGACTTTTTGCAGCCATTTGGAGTATGATGGCCACGGTAAGCTTCATATCAATACCATCATGGCTTTTATTAAAAAGGAATTCGGCGTGAGAAAAATGAAAGACATTCCACAAAGCCGCTTTACAGAAGCGCTAGAATTAATACAAGACTTTGATTTATACACGGACAAAATAGAGATTCGTGAACGTCTATCAGAAAGGAATTAACTAAATTGAATATTTTAGCAATGATCTTAGTAGGAATTGTCGCATTAGAACACATTGTCATCATGTTATTAGAAATGTTTTTTATGGAATCAAAGATGGCGAAGAGGTCTTTTAAGCTGCCAGAACACTTGCAAAAAGATCCAAATGTCAAAGTCATGTTTGCCAATCAGGGGCTTTATAACGGGTTTTTAGCTGCAGGACTCATTTGGGGGCTCATTCTTGGATCGAATACCGTTGGATATATGATTCAGCTGTTTTTCATTCTTTGTGTGCTCATCGCAGCAGTATTTGGCGGTGTAACATCCAATAAATCAATTATCATCAAACAAGGAGTACCAGCGCTGCTTGCACTCATTGCACTGATGCTGGCAATCTAATCTTAAATAAAGCCGCCCCTAGTGAGGGCGGCTTTTATCTTTTTCGAAGACCCATCAAACGAATAATGGATGTTAGACAAAGGGCAACGGCAACGGCCAAAATGATTTTTCCGTACATGACCCCCGTTAGGTTCATCAAAAAGACGGCCAATATAATACAGAGCGTGATGATGATCATCACAATCGAATAGGTTTTCATCTCTTTTCCACTCCTTTAAAAATCTCCTCATGTGACGAGAGATCTGTCAATCTTTCCTCATATTATATCACTCAATGACAATTTTACATGAAATTCCCTACCAATAGAATGTGACATATTGATTAGATTTGGAGTCATACCATATTTTTTAGAAAATCGGGTATAACATAAAGAGCTGGTCTAAAGTCATATTGCTTGATATTTAATTGTGCAAAATATAAAATAGCCACAGGATAAATCGAAAGGATGATCAAAATGAGTAAGAAAGTGTTATTAGTATCGACAAGCAGCCCGGAAATGAATGGACATCCAACAGGCTTATGGCTAGAAGAGTTGGCAGAGCCATTTCATATTTTTAAAGAAAATGAACTAGAAGTACAAATTGTCTCTATTCAAGGTGGCACTGTACCAATTGACAAAAATTCAATTCCTGAAGGTGTCCCAGCGCAGTATCAAGATGTGTATGAATTACTTCAAGACACAAAGGCGCTTACAGATGTAAATCCATCTGATTATGACGGCATTTTCTTTGCTGGAGGACACGGTCCTATGATCGACTTTGCGTCTAATCAGCAGGTCGCGGATGCGATCTTAGCGGTTTCAGATAAAAATGGTGCGATCGGAGCCGTTTGTCATGGCGTTTCAGCATTCGTTGATGTGAAGGACCAAAATGGCAAATCATTTATCGAAGGCAAAAAAATCACAGGCTTCACAAACGAAGAAGAAGATGCCGTTCAGCTGACATCAAAGGTTCCATTTTTATTGGAAACAAAACTTCGTGAGCAGGGGGCATCGTTTGAAAAAGGAGATGCCTTTGCGCCATTTGCTGTAGTTGACGGACAAATCATTACTGGACAAAACCCAGGATCAAGTGCAGAAACAGCACGCTTGTTTGTCAAAACTATTTCATAAAACGATCAAAAACCAGCCGTCACTCATGCGGCTGGTTTTTTTGTTATAAAAATGTCCTAAAAAAGACCAAAACAATTATTAGAATAATGGTAAAATAATCACAGGGTAAAAAACCCAAATGAGGAAAAAGGGGATGTTCCTGTGAAAGCATTTTATGTCAAAATCACCGCCGCTCTACTGTCTGTTTTACTTGTCGCAACAGGTTTGTTTTCACCAGCATTAAAAGCAGAAGAAGCACCAAAATCAAATGGAAAACAATCACTCCTGACGGAAAAAGCGATTCAGCAAGTGCAAGAGTCGTTTGAAAAGCAGGATAAAGGGACTGCGGTTCAACAGAAGCAAGTAAAAAAATCATTTAAAGTAGATAAGAAAAAGGGAATAAGTATTAAACGAAAAGCGGCTGCAGATGGAAAGATGCGGACGTCTGCCGTTCGCTCTATTGATGGGCTAGCTATTAATCAATCGGCAGTTTTAAACGAGGAAGATCCAGTTGATTTATGGTTTTTAAGTACAACGTCCCCTCAGGCACTTATCAGTAGGATTACCTCTCCAAATGCTGATTATTTCGTTCAATTATTTGTTATTGATTATGAAGCTGGACAAGCCTATCCAACGGATCTGATTCAACCGGCAGGCAGTCTGCTTGCGTTAAGCAATCTACCAGCGGGTGATTATGCGTTTGGTATTACAAGCGGTGGAGACTTTGGAGACTCATATACATTACAGGTGAATGCAAAAAACCCACCAAATTTCACAGGTGCTGAATCCCTGTCATCAACATTGCAATACTTTGTTGCTTCGTATGCCAATGGGGATGTTTTCGCAAATGGTACAAAAGTGTATAACAAACAATCTAAGACCGCCGATTATAAATGGGAGCGTGTGTTTTACTTCTCATATGATGGAAAATATGAACAGAGAACTCATTCTGTTGACAGTGTGAAAGTGAAAAGTATTTCGGCACCAGTGTCGTACTCCGCTCCATACGCAAGTTCCTCTGAGGCCATTCTCGTCTACTTAGATGTGGAGACTTTATTTATGTATCATGAATCATCGTTTGCTAGCGGGCAGTACTACCATAGTAGCTTTGTTGATACTCTCGGGAAGACAACGCCAAGGCGTTTAGATATTGATGATTTGACAAATTACGGTGATCATATTTTAGCTGTAGATTTAAAAACAGGAAAGCCGATTGATTTCTTCAGTGTGTTGAATTTCTATTATGCTGCAGGGATTGAGAAGCTGCCAACAATCAGAACGTTGAATTAAGAAAGACGGTTGACATCAAATCGCCACATGTGTAGAGTAAAGATAATTAAATGACAAAAGTCCACTAGGGGAGTCATGTATGACTGAGACAAGAGAAAATCTTGGACCCTTTGAACCTGATCTAGTTCGTACTAGCGGAGGGAAGTGGAGCTGGACCTTGTCTTATTCATGATTGAATCGATAAGAAGGCCGCTCCATTTGGGGTGGCTTTTTCATTTATTCAACTGAAGAAGAGGAGGCTTTTTTTATGACATTTTCAACTCAATTAAGACAAGAAGCAGAACCACTATTTGAAGCGATTTATCAGCATCCGTTTGTGAGAGGACTTGCAGCAGGAGAACTCGAAAAGGAACAGATCATTCATTATGTCAAACAGGATGCAGAATATTTAAATGCCTTTATTAAAATTTATGCGGCAGCCATTAGCAGATGTACAGACAGAGAGGACATTACCTTTTTCCATCAACAAATGGCTTTTGTCCTTGATAGTGAGACACACCCTCATCAAAACCTTTGCCGAGTGGCAGGAGTAGCATATGATGAGCTTCAAGGTGCTTCATTGGCTCCGAGTGCTCATCACTATATTCATCACATGCTGCAAGTCGCACAAGAAGGCACGCTTGGTGAAATCATCGCTGTACTGCTTCCATGCCCTTGGACATATTGGGAAATAGGGAAACGAATGCTCACAGATGTGCAGCCAGACCCGTCACATCCGTTTTATGAGTGGATCACGTTTTATGGAGGATTAACCGATTCTGTTACAGGTGAGCTTTGCAAGCGGCTTGATCAGTTGGCGGAAGCAGCAAGTGAGAAGGAAAAGGAAAAAATGAAACAGCACTTTATCTTAAGCTGCCAGCTCGAGTACAAGTTTTGGGAAATGGCCTTCACTGTTGAAGAGTGGCCAGTTCAACTGGAGGTGCATACATCATGACATGGAAGATGAAAGAAGTCGTCCTTGCGGTGATTTTATCCGTTGCGTGCGGTGTGATCTATTTAGGGTGGTCCACGCTATACTTACCGATTACAGCACTTGTTGGCCCAGCAGGAGGCAACATCATGTTTGGAATATGGGTCATTGCCAGTCCAATCGTTGCATATATCATTCAAAAGCCGGGGGCTGCCCTGATTGCGGAAACAGCCGCCGCGGCTGTGGAATTATTGACAGGCAGCCATTTTGGACTTTCAGCTCTGCTAATTGGTGTATGCCAAGGGCTTGGGGCAGAAATCGCCTTCGCTCTTTTTGGTTATAAACGGTATCGCATGTGGACACTGATGTTGTCTGGTGCCTTTGCCGCTATCGGAGCGATGGCGTACAGTCTCGTGGCAAATGGCTTTGGTTATTACACGCCTCAAGTTTTACTTATGACGCTTGTGACTCAAATCATTAGTGGAATGATACTTGGCGGATGCCTTGCGAAAGTGGTGGTGGACGCACTATCCAAAACTGGTGTACTCAATCAATATGCCATCATGAAAGAAAAACGAAACAAAGGTGAACAGCATGAATTCATTTCTCGCGTGCAATGATCTGACTGTCCGTTTTTATGAACAGCCTAAGCCAGTTTTGCATCAAATTTCTCTTACGATTCAAAAAGGGGAAAAGGTGCTTATTTTAGGACCGAGCGGAAGCGGGAAATCTACGCTCATTTCGGTTCTGGCTGGAATCATTCCAGAGCATGTGGAAGCAGACATGCAGGGGGAAGTGGTGTTACAAAGACATACAGGCGTGATGTTTCAAGATCCAGACTCTCAGTTTTGTATGCACCGCGTTAATGAAGAAATTGCCTTTAGCTTAGAGAACCGTTCCGTCCCTCGTGAAGAGATGGATGACATCATTCAGCAGCTCATGCAAAAAGTCCAACTGGATGTCGATCCGCATACAGAGATTCACACTTTATCTGGCGGCATGAAGCAGCGATTGGCACTTGCTTGTTTACTAGCATTACAGCCGGATGTTCTATTCTTTGATGAACCAACCGCACAGCTTGACCCGGCAGGTAGAATGGAGATATTTCAACTGCTGCAGCAGCTTGCAGCAGATCAGCAGCAGACCATGATTTTTGTAGAGCATGTGCTTGACGGAGTCATCGAATGGATGGACCGGGTGATTTTATTAGATCATCAAGGCAGCATTTTAGCAGATGGATCTCCAAAAGATGTGCTCACGACATATGAGGAAGAAATGAAAGAGGCAGGGATTTGGCGGCCAAAATTATTTCCCGAGAAATGGTCCACGATTATTCAAGATCCATTTCATCCACTAAGTCAAACCTTTATGCAAACCTTTGAAGCACGAAAAGAGCAGCATGAAGAAATGCCGTCAATCAGCCGAAAGACAATGATTCGTACAGACGATCTTCAATTAAGCTACGGGAAAAAACGGATTATGAGTAACCTTCAGCTGAATATCAAGGCAGGAGACTGGGTGGCGATTATTGGGGAGAATGGAAGCGGTAAAAGTACATGTCTCAAACATTTGATCCGCTTAGAGCCAGCTAAAAAAGGTCATATTTTCTTAAAAGAAACAGACCTTAAAAAATGGTCTGACCGACTACTCTATGAAAAAGCAGGCTTTGTGTTTCAGAATCCTGAGCTTCAATTTATACAAGACACAGTGTTCGATGAAATTGCCTTTGGCGGCAGACAGCGAAACTGGCCAGAATCAGTCGTACAAGAAAAAACGGTTCAGCTGCTGAAAGAGTTCGGTTTAGAGAAGCATGCAAATGCACATCCCTTCACCTTAAGTTTAGGGCAAAAAAGAAGATTGAGTGTTGCCACGATGCTCCTTTTTGATCAAGATGTATTGCTGTTAGATGAACCGACTTTCGGGCAGGATGAAAAAACGGCGAATGAATTAATGAGGCGTTTGAAAGAGCGTCAGCGCCAAGGCACTACCATTGTGATGGTCACACATGATATGGAGCTTGTCGATGAGTGTGCCGATCAAGTGCTTCTTTTTCATCGAGGGAAGCATGTGTATGATGGCACCCCTTATGATTTATTTTCAAATCAGGAACTTGTTGATGCTTATCAGCTGAGAGTTCCCTTACATTACCGCTATGTGGCTGAAAGAAAGGACGTGCTGACGATTGCAAAGTAATCACTCCTTTCTCTCCACTGTGAATCCAGTCATGAAATTACTCGCTCACCTGCTTGCGATGTGCTCTCTTATGGCGATTTCTGACCCTAAAACTACCTTTATCATTTGGCTGTTTGCTCTTGGCATTGGAGTTGTTTTAGGTGGATGGAATATGAAGTATCTCGTTACAAGGCTTGTCCCTTATCTGCTCTTTTTTATTCTCGTGTTCTGGATGATGGCGGCCTTCGGCAAGGGGGATCATACCGTTTGGAAGTGGGCGTGGTTTCATATCACAGAGGAGAGCTTAAGAAATGGGCTCACCATTGCTTTCAGAATGCTTGGATTTGTGACATTTGGTCTCCTTTTTACGTCCACAACAGATTTGACGGCATTTATGATGAGTCTGATTCACCAATGCCGAATGTCCCCAAAATGGGCGTATGGAATGCTTGCCGGCTTCCGGTTTATTCCGTTATTTCAAAGTGAATTAAAACAAATGAAAGCTGCACATAAAATCAGAGGCTACAAGCAAAAAAACAGCTGGAAAGCCTTTATGCGTTATGCATTACCCCTTTTTACACAAGGCGTACGAAAATCAGAGCGCTTAGCGATTGCGATGGAAGCCAGGGGCTTCACAGGGACGAGAGAGCGAACGTATTATCATATCATCAGCACCTCATGGATTGACTACATGTATCTTTTTCTCATCGGTATCAGTGTCTTTATGTGCATTTACTTTTTTTAAAAAACACCCACATTCATTAGAAAGAATGTGGGCTTTTTATATGTCTTAGGTCATTTGATTGATATTAGTACACATTACAGGCTGTAATAGATCATATAACGAACCGATAAAGAAGGTGTACTGAGAAAAAGAGAGGATGAACGTAAGCGAATGTCACAGAGAATCGATAACATAATAGACGCTTTACCAATCATTGGACTTGCTATGAGAGAACAGCTAACCTTTTCTGTTTTAGGGAAAGAGAAGGTTCTTTATTATCAGCAACATGGGAATATTGATTTAGGATTTAAAGCTGGTGATACAGTAGATCCTGGATTCCAAAACTTTGCGATGCTGAAAAATGGGAGAGAACCATCGTTTATCCAAATTCCGAAAGAAGTATACGGGATTCCAATGGATATCGTAGCCGTTCCAATTACTGATGAATCAGGTCAAGTGGTTGCTGCCTTCTGTGTGGCCTATGACCAAACGAATCAACAACGATTAGAGCACATCATGACGGAGAGCAACGAAGCTTCCGAAAAACTAGTCGCAATGGTCCAGCAGGTTGCCGCACATTCAGAGGAACTACAAGCGACAAGTGAACAAATTCTACAAAATACGAAAACCACTGTCGAAAATTCCTCTAAAATCAATCAAGTGTCTAATCTCATTAAAGGTATCTCTGATCAAACGAACTTACTTGGACTTAACGCATCAATAGAAGCTGCAAGAGTGGGAGAAGCAGGCGCAGGCTTTGGAGTGGTCGCAACAGAAGTGAGAAAGCTGTCAACTCACGCGAAACAGGCGACGACTGATATTGAAACAGCCTTAAAAGATGTGCAGGGATCGATCAAAGGAATGGAAGAAGAAATTGCCCAAATTGTCGCTTCCTCGGAGCATCAGGCAGAGCTAGTAGGCACTTTTACAAAAATTATTGAAGGCCTTCACGAAACAAACGAAACGATGAAATCATTGGCAAACGACTTAGTGAACTATCAAGTAAAATAAAGAATGACAAAACCTCCAGCTGAATCGGAGGTTTTTTTGTTATTTCAAGGTGAGAAACTTGTTAGGATCATGACCGTTTTATCGCTGACAGGCAGGATACACTTCTGTATGATAGAAAAAGAGACTAGTTTTTATTCATAAGGAGGAAGATCATCGTGACACAATCACCGAAGCTGCAGGAAATACTAGCACCCTACCGTCCATTGTTAGATAAAACTGAAAAACCAATGATTCAATTGCAGATGAAACAAGCAAAAACAGGACCATACGACAGCAAAATAGCTGGTGATCCTTACTTCCCCAAAAACGAAGAATATCCAGTTGACGGCGAAGGACATCCGATGAAACTTTTGGCACAAATTAATTTCGGCCAGCTGCCGAAGCTGAAAGATTATCCAGAAACAGGACTTTTGCAAGTCTTTATTTCTATGCATGATGATCTTTATGGGATGAATATTAACCATAAAACAGAGCAAATAGATTTCCGGATCAAATTTATTGAAGAACCTTTCTTAGCAGAAGAAAAGTTATTGACCGATTTTTCTTTTGTGAAAATTCCAGACGATTTTTATTTTCCCGTTACGAAGGAAGGCGCAATTACAGGTGAATTAGCAAGCGAAACGATCAGTGTAGGAGATTTCCGCTTTGAAAAAGTCACAGGAAAGCATAGCTGGGACCTTTTCGAAGAAGCAGTTGGTATTGATGGTGATGAAGCAGATACCTTGCTAGATGAATTCTATGAAACAGCGAGTGGCTTTGGTCACAAATTGGGCGGGTATCCAGGGTTTACACAAGAAGACCCGCGTACTTATGAAGATCAAGAACATACCGTTCTGTTATTGCAAATTGACTCAGATGATGAAGTAGATATGTTGTGGGGAGATTGTGGAATCGCCAACTTTTTTATCAAACCAGAAGACCTCAAACGAAAAAATTTCGAGAACGTCGTCTATAATTGGGATTGCTCCTGATTTTGTAAAAAACACACTTTAAACACTCTTTATAGAGTGTTTTTGTGTATGTTTTTAGACTTTTTTGCCCCTATTTCGTCATTTTTGAGAGGTAATATGTCATTCTTTCTAGTTGACCGGATCAAAAAAAAATGTAAAATCATCTTAAAGTCCTCTTTTTTGAAAATAATAATAACATGACATATGAATCAACGATAAAATGCTCGAAAAAGCGGAATGTACTGGGGGGTATCAATTGATTATTTCGAAAGTAATTAATAATAATGTTGTCAGTGCGTATGATGACGAGCAGCACGAGCTGGTCATTATGGGCAGAGGAATCGCTTTTCAAAAGAAAAGCGGAGACCCAATTGACGAAGAACGTATCGAAAAAGTATTTTCAATTCAAAATAAAGATATATCAGAAAAATTCAAAACCCTGCTTTATGATATTCCAATCGAGTATATGCAAGTGTGTGAGGCGATTATTGAGCATGCGAGAACAACCCTTAACAAAAATTTAAATGACAGCATCTATGTGACGCTGACGGATCATATCACCTTTGCTATTGAACGTCATCAAAAAGGAATGGACATCAAAAATGCCTTGCTCTGGGAAATCAAACGGCTGTATAAAGATGAGTTTATATGCGGTTTAGAAGCCATTCGGATCATTGAGGACAAGCTGAGCATCCATCTTCCTGAGGATGAAGCCGGCTTTATTGCCATGCATATTGTCAATGCAGAGCTCAATGAGGAAATGCCAAACGTTATTCAAATCACCAAGCTCATTCAAGACATTTTAAACATTGTTAAGTATCACTTTCAAATTGATTTGGACGAGGAATCATTAAATTATTTCCGTTTTGTGACGCATTTGAAGTTTTTTGGTCAGCGTCTGTTTAACGAAACACAAATGGAAAATCAAAATGAGTTTCTGTATGAAGTGGTAAAAGAGAAAAACACCGCCGCTTTTCAGTGCGCAGAAAAAATTAACGATTATGTTCAAAAAGAATACAACCGAAGTCTCATAGAAGATGAAATGCTATATTTAACTTTGCATATAGACAGAGTAATAAAAAGAAAATAAATTTAAAAAGAAAGCGTTGACATCACAAAATTAACATGATAATTTATAACTATAAACTAAATAATCCACAATCTTTTAGGATTGTTACTGGTCAAGCAGGCAAAACCTAAATCATTGTCCCTATCTTTGATAAGGCATGATTTAGGTTTTTTTATATCTAAAGTCTTATAAAAATTAAATAACGATCAATCGCTATGAAGGATTGTTACTGGTTAAGCAGGCAAAACCTAAATATCGATTAATGTCTGAATTGCTATTTCTCGGACATTAATGGATGTTTAGGTTTTTTCTATATCAAGATTAAATCAACGATTGGAGGGTAATACAATGAACCACAAACAAACAGCAAAAGAAGTGCTAGAACTTGTTGGCGGTGAAAAGAATGTTAAGCAAGTTACGCATTGTATGACAAGACTTCGCTTCAACTTATACGATGAAAGCAAGGCGGATAAAGAGAAGCTGCAATCAACAGACGGCGTCATGGGCGTGAATCAAAGCGGAGGTCAATATCATGTCATTATTGGCAATGATGTCTCAAATGTCTATCAAGCGATGATTGCTGACTCAGGTCTATCAGCTGATGTAAAGTCAAGCGATACAGAAGAAGCGTCAAAGCAAAATGTGATATCAAAGCTTTTCGATTTTATCTCTGGTGTCTTCACACCGATTCTTCCGGCTATCGCTGGAGCCGGTATGATCAAAGGGATTTTGGCACTGATGCTCACGTTCCAGTGGATATCAGATAAAAGCAGCACGTATGCCATTTTAACAGCTATCGGAGACGGAGCCTTTTACTTCTTACCGATTCTACTAGCTGTAAGCGTAGCCAAAAAAATTGGCACAAATCAGTATATCGCGGCTGCCATTGCAGCAGCAGCACTGCACCCGCAGCTAACCGCTTTACTGGGCGCAGGAAATACAGAATTTCTAGGCTTGCCAGTGGTTGCCGTTGTGTACTCTTCATCGGTGATTCCAATTCTGCTCACCATCTGGCTCGGCTCATATGTTGAAAGATTCGCAGAAAAATATAGTCCGAAATCATTAAAGATCATCCTTGTTCCAACGGTTACACTTCTTGTTGTTGTACCAATTATGCTCATCGCGGTTGGACCGCTTGGTGGGATTATCGGAAATGGCCTTTCAGGTGGAATTGATTTATTGTTTAAACATGCAGGTCTTTTGGCCGGACTCTTGATCGGCGGATTTATGTCACCATTGATCATTACGGGCATGCACTATGCACTGCTTCCAATCATGATCAACAACATTACGTTAAACGGTTTTGACTACATTCTTCCAATGATGTTTGTAGCGAATATGGCACAAGCAGGCGCAGCATTCGGTGTCTTCTTAAGATCAAAAAACAAAACGTTCAAATCATTGGCGATGTCTACAAGTATCACAGCCTTAATGGGAATTACTGAACCTGCTATGTATGGTGTGAACATGCGATTGAAAAAACCGTTCCTTGCAGCCCTCATTGGTGCAGCAGCAGGCGGCGTGTTCATGTCAATCTTTAAAGTAAAATCCTATGTGATATCTGGATCAGCAGGCCTCCCAGGTCTTCCAACATTCATTGGACCAACATTTGTCTACTCAATCATCGGTTTAGTGATCGGATTTGTTGTAGCGACGATCATGACACTTGTTCTAGGATTCAAAGATGTACCAGTGAAAGATGATACAAAAGCAGACAAACCAGAAGAAAAGAAAGACACAGCAGCACTTCAAAATGAAGTGGTACAAAGCCCGCTTGAAGGTCAATTAAAACCGCTCAATCAAGTAAATGATGCAACATTCTCTAATGAAATCATGGGTAAAGGTGCAGCCATTGTACCAGCAGTTGGGCGTGTTGTAGCACCGTTCAACGGCAAGGTTGAAACCATTTTCCACACAAAACATGCTATTGGCTTAAAGAGTGAACAAGGTACAGAACTTCTCATCCATGTCGGGATTGACACGGTAAAACTTGACGGAAAGTATTTCACAAGTCATGTGCAGTCAGGTGATCTTATTCAAGCAGGAGATTTGCTCATTGAATTTGATGTCGAGGGCATTCAGCAAGAAGGCTATGATGTCACCACACCTGTTATTGTGACCAACACAAACGATTTTGCACAAGTTGATGCGAAAATAGATGGAGCGATTACAGTGAAAGAGACACTGCTTACAGTCAGTGTAGAAGAAAAAGAGGAGGGTATTCAACATGAACAAGTTAGAAAAAACATTTCCTAAAGGTTTCTTATGGGGCGGCGCTGTTGCGGGCAACCAAATTGAAGGTGCATATAATAAAGATGGAAAAGGCTTATCGACAGCTGATGTATCACCAAATGGTATTATGCACCCATTCGATGAATCAATGAAAGACCTTAACTTATATCATGATGCAATCGATTTCTACCATCGCTATAAAGAAGATATTGCACTCTTTGCAGAAATGGGATTCAAGTGCTTCAGACTATCCATTTCTTGGCCGCGTATTTTCCCAAATGGTGACGATGCGGAACCGAATGAAGCAGGCCTCGCTTTTTATGAAAAAGTATTTGATGAACTGCATAAGCATGGAATTGAGCCAGTTGTCACTATCTCTCACTATGAAATGCCGCTTGCACTTGTGAAAAACTACGGTGGTTGGAGAAACCGTAAGCTTGTCGATCTTTATGAAACATACGCGAAAACATTGTTCACTCGCTTTAAAGACAAAGTGAAATATTGGATGACCTTTAATGAAATCAACGTTGTATTACATGCGCCTTTCACTGGAGGCGGACTTGTATTTGAAGAGGGTGATGACGAGAAAAGTATTCAATATCAAGCAGCGCATCACCAATTTGTTGCAAGTGCTTTAGCTGTCAAAGCAGGACATGAAATCATTCCTGATGCAAAAATCGGCTGTATGATTGCAGCGATGACAACTTATCCGTACAGCTCAAGACCAGAAGATATGTTTGCTGCAATTGAGCAAGACCGTAAAACATTGTTCTTCTCAGATGTACAGGCAAGAGGCTATTACCCAGGTTACATGAAACGTTATTTCCTTGAAAATGACATCAACATTGAGTTCCAAGACGGGGACGAAGACATTTTAAGAAACCATACAGTGGACTATATTGGCTTCAGTTATTATATGAGCTTTGTGACAAGTACAGATCCAGAGGTTCTTGGACAAGTGACTGGTGGTAACTTATTTGAAGGTGTGAAAAACCCTTATCTAGAAGCAAGTGATTGGGGCTGGCAAATTGATCCGAAAGGACTTCGTACAACACTGAATCAGCTGTATGACCGCTACCAAAAGCCATTGTTTATCGTAGAAAATGGATTGGGTGCTGTCGATCAAGTAGAAGAAGACGGATCCATTCAAGACGATTATCGAATTGATTACCTCAGAAGCCATTTGCTAGAGGCGAGAGAAGCCATCGCAGACGGAGTAGACCTGATCGGTTATACAAGCTGGGGCCCAATTGACCTTGTCAGCGCATCAACGGCTGAAATGAAAAAACGCTACGGCTTCATTTATGTTGACCGTGATAATGAAGGAAACGGTACATTAGATAGAAAGAAAAAGAAAAGCTTCGATTGGTATAAACAAGTGATTGCGACAAATGGTGAACATTTGGATGCATAAAAATAAAAAGACAAACCGCTCATACTGCGGTTTGTCTTTTTTTCGTCTTTGAGGGACTAAGAAGACCATACTTGATCTGCAATCTCAATCACATGACGAAGCTTTTCCCATTGCTGCTCTTCTGTTAACAGGTTGCCTTCCTCTGTTGAGGCGAATCCGCATTGTGGGCTCAAACAGATTTGGTTAATGTTCACATATTGAGCCGCTTCCTCAATGCGTTTTTTAATCTGTTCAACTGGCTCAAGCTCTCCGTATTTTGAAGTGACAAGGCCTAGTACGATTTGAAGGTTTGGGTTCTTCACATATCGAAGGGGCTCAAATCCGCCAGAACGATCGTCGTCAAACTCTAAAAAGAGACCATCAAGATCTAAGCCGGCAAAAATTGTTTCTGCCGCTGCTTCGTAACCACCTTCAGCTGCCCATGTCGATTTAAAGTTACCTCGGCAAATGTGCATCGTGATCACCAAATCCTCTGGGCGGTCGGCAACAGCTTCATTGATTGTCTTCGCAAACGATTCACGAAGTTCATCTTCTTCACGGCCAAAGGCTTTGATTTGTTCGTGGCCTTTTTCAGAAAAGAACACTGCCCATGCTGTATCGTCCAGCTGCAAGTAGCGGCAGCCTGCATCATAAAAAGCACGGATGGCTTTCTTATATGCCTGTGCCACATCATGGTGGAATTCCTCTAAGCTGTCATACACCCCTTCTTCAAGCTTTCCACGGAAAAAGAGCATATTTGGACTTGGAATCGTCATTTTAGCCGTATGATCACCAGCGATGCTGTGCAGGAAACGATAATCCTCCAGCATTGGATGATCTGTAAAATCGATCTTGCCTGTTACCTTGATCCCTCTAGCTTTTGTCGTCGTGTTATGAAATTGAATGCCTTGATCTGCTTCAAATCCTTCAACCCCATCGAGTCCTTCAAGAAAGTCAAAATGCCACCATGCACGTCTGAATTCACCATCTGTGACAACCTCTAACCCAATTTCTTTTTGCTTCTCTACAATACGTGTAATTTCTTCGTTTTCAATTTGTCGAAGCTGCTCTGCTGTCAGCGTACCGTCTGCTTTTTGCTTGCGTGCTTCCTTGATGCGCTCTGAACGAAGTAAACTTCCTACTTGATCTGCGCGGAATGGCGGTTTCGTTGTTTTCTTTCCAATGGTTTGTACTTGTGTCATGCTGAATCCCTTCTTTCTTTAGGTTAAAAAATCAAATAAAAAAGCTCTTCCTTGGATAAGGAAGAGCATCATATACTGTGAGAACTCTGCCTTATCTTCAAACAAGCATATGCTTGCTTAAGGAATTAGCACCATTCTGTTCCTAGGAACAGCGGTTGCCGGGTTTCACAGGGCCAGTCCCTCCACCACTCTTAATAAGGTTACCTTTTGATTCAATTTTCTTAATAAACATAATTATTCAACCTTTTCGAGAAAAAGTCAATGATTTTTACAATTTAATTTCCTACATGAACAAATCAGCAACAAGAACACCAGCTAGTCCGACAAGTGAAAGCACGGTGACCATCAATGTCCACGTTTTAAAGGTTTGAGCCATTGATAGGTTAAAGTATTCTTTATAAATCCAGAAACCCGCATCATTCACATGTGAGAATGTAATACTTCCGGCACCTGTTGCGATCACCATTAATTCAGGGCTGACACCTGTCAGGCCAATCAGTGGTGCAGAAATACCGGCCGCCGTGAGACCGGCGACAGTGGCTGATCCTAAAGAGACACGAAGGACAGCAGCAATAAGCCAAGTCAGAAGCAGGGGAGAAAGTGTGCTTCCTTGCATGATCCCTGCAATGTATTGATCGACGCCGCTATCAATGAGCACCTGTTTAAAGGCGCCTCCTCCTGCAATAATTAATAGAATCATAGCAATAGAGCCGATAGAATCCGTGATGGACTTCATCACATCCTGCATGCTCTTTCCTCTTCCAAGCCCAAACGTGTAGATCGCAAGCAGCACTGAAATTAATAGTGCAATCGCCGGTTCGCCTAAAAACTCAGCGGTTGGCAGCAATGGGGAGGATGGGAAGAAAATTTCTAGAAATGCTCTGAATGTCATAAGCAATACAGGCAAAACAGCGGTGAAAATGCTAATGCCGAAGCTAGGCATTTCTTCTTCTGTGAATTCCTTTGGATTAAATAAGTTCTTTGGGATATGTGCGTGCAACTGATCTTTTTTAAATAGTTTCGTAAACAGAAGTCCGCCTACTAAAACAGCAGGAATCGCTAAAATAATCCCAACCAATAAGGTTTGCCCCATGTTTGCTTGAAAGACATTCGCAATGGCAGTCGGTCCTGGGTGAGGAGGGAGGAAGCCATGTGTGGTGATGAGTGCAGCGACGAGCGGCATACCCACATAAAGCACAGGAAGTCTTGCAGCTTGAGCGATCGTAAAGACCAATGGAATTAAGATAATGAATCCGGTTTCATAAAATAGAGCAATTCCAATCACAAATCCAGTCAGCATCGTCGCCCATTGGATTTTTCCGATGCCAAATCGGTCAATGAGTGTCATCGCAATACGCTGAGCACCGCCAGAATCAGCCATCAATTTACCAAGCATCGCTCCAAAACCGAGAACGAGAGCCAGGTGTCCGAGCGTACTGCCAAGTCCTTTTTCGACGGAAGCAATCGCTTCTAGTGGTGTCATCCCTTCTAACACAGCAACAATTAAAGAGACAATAATCAAAGAAATGAAAGCGTTTAACTTAAAGACAACCATGAGTAACAGCAATAACAAAACGCCAAGCCCAATAAACACTAACGACATGATCTTTCCTCCTTTGTGGTGCATAAGGGGGCGCAAACACCCCCTATGCCTTATCCTTCAAGTATGTCTACAGCTTCTTTTAACGTATCTTTTGACCCAACATTTCCCGGGAAAATCACATAAGACATGAAAGGGAATTTACTTTCTTCTCCTGTTTGCCAAACGGGGATTCCGGGTTTGATTTGACCTGCCACGGTCGCACGTTTCACGCTAAGTCCTCTTGTCCCAATATCGCTGGAGGTAATTCCACCTTTGGCAATAAGATACTTAGGACGAATGGTGAGACGCTGGACAATACTTGTCACAGCATCACTAATCTGTACAGAGAGTTTTAGTTCTTCCTCTTGGCGATCATCCCCAAGATCAAGCCGTTCTCTTCTTGTATAAACAGCCACAGATTGACCAGCTGCCAACAGTGTTTCAGTTTGCTGAATGACGCGGTCAATTTCTTCGCGAAAGGCATCAGGCTTTAACACGAGGTGGGTATTAAATTCAATAAAAGCCATCTCTTTATTTTGTTGCAGCGCTTTTAATTGTTCTGTTGTTTTTTTCACATGAGAACCGACCATAATGAGACCACCATGAGGGCTTTCTTCTTGTATCAAGTCATCTCTTGTTAATAAGGCTTGATCCTCTATACCGCCAAGTACTTTTGTGAGCGCCGCCGCACTTCTGAACATCAGCTGATGACCTGCTTGAATGGCTTCAATGAGAGCGGTGACAAAGACTTTGACATCGTCATAGTCCACCGCGTTTACAACCGCCTTTTTGAAATCCTTCACACCCATGAGCTGATGTTTTATTTGATCAATGCGTAAAGCCCTCAGATCAGCTAACGAAATGTAGGTAGTGTTCTCTTTTGTGAACATTCCTTCTGACTTTTCTTCAATCCATTCTCCAAGATGAGATGATTGAAAGCCGAATGTACGGTCTCTTGCAAATTCTGTGTCACCAGCAGGTATTAATTCGTGTCCTTCCTGTACGTAATGAATATTGTCGATCGTAAAGCGTCCACCTTCTTGGAAAAAAGGAAGAAGGATTTCACCATCGAACTGGCGGGAGCTTAGCTGTTCAATGGTCGTTTTGAGTACTTCAGTTTCAAGCGGAAAGTGTCCGCGAAGAGTAGAATCCCCTCGGCTGACAATGATGAAGTCCTGATTAAGCCGTTCGGCCACCTTTACAATGGTTGCTGCGATTGTTTCGTGCGCAGCGGCAGTTTCTTTTTCTGTCATACTGCGAGAATTGGTCAAAATAAAGAACATGCGGCTGTCTTCAAGAAAACCAGCTTCAATGCTTTCTTCTGACCAATCGGTGAAAACAGAGACGCCATGTACGGTTTGAATCCCTGTTGGATCATCGTCTAATACAATGACTTTATGCTGAAAGCTGCTCAGTGCTTGTTCGTATGCTGATTGAATGGCCTTTGAATCTGCTTTCGGAATGGCATTCAGTATGTCAGTGCTTTGTTTCATGACCATCTCATCCTTTCTTTACTTCGACATGAGCCATTTTTTCGTAATATTGAACGATGCCACCATGATCAAGCCCAGATTTTCCGTCCGCTTTGAGGGCGTGGAAGATTTCAAGCAGCTGACTAGAAAGTGGGAGAGGAACACCGATATCATGAGCAGTTTCCATGACATTGGTTAAATCCTTCAAGTTGATATCGATGCGTCCGCCAGGTTCAAAATTTCGTTCTAAGATGAGAGGAACCTTTGCATCGAGAACGGCGCTCCCTGCCAGTCCGCCGCGGATCGCTTCATACATTTTATCAATAGCAATGCCTGATTTAGCGGCTAGAACGAGCGCCTCTGACATGGCGGCAATATTTAAATTGACGATGATTTGATTGGCTAGCTTTGCTGTTGTCCCGCTTCCATTTGCCCCAACTAATACGACCTCAGTGCCCATCGCAAGCAGGACATCCTTCACTTGCTCAAAGATGGATTCTTCTCCGCCAGCCATGATGGCTAGTGTTCCGTCTATTGCCTTCGGTTCTCCGCCGCTGACAGGTGCATCGATAAATTCCACCTGATGCTGTTTGGAAAGAGCAGATAAAGCTCTGGAGGTTACAGGAGAAATTGAGCTCATATCTACGATGACAGTGCCAGGTGCGGCTGTCGTTAAAATGCCATGATCACCTGAAACGACTGCCTCTACATGCTCTCCTTTAGGAAGCATTGTGATGATGATATCGCTTTCAGAAGCGGCCTCAGCTGCTGAAACAGCACCTTTTGCTCCGGCTTTCTGTAACGATCGAATCGCTTCCTCATTTAGGTCAAAAACCGTTAAAGTATGATCGGCTTTTAATAGATTGAGTGCCATAGGTTTTCCCATAATACCTAGTCCAATAAATCCAATCTTCTTTGTCACGTTGTCCGCCTCCTATATAGAAAACCCTTACAAAAAGCGCTTTCTTTTCTTTATGTTAGTATATATACTATCTTTTAAATTTAATAGTAGGAAATAAACTATTGTTCATTTAATGTACATGAGGTGATAGGAACGTGTCAACGGAAAATATGAAAAAAGTCACAAAAAAAGACCGGAATCTGCTCCGGTCTTTTGCGTTCATGTTTTATTTTTAGCTACGGCTAATCGAGATCGTTTCACTTTTTCAATGGCATTTGGTCCTAGCTCTAAAACAGCGGAGACATATAGTACATCAATGATCACAAGCTGGTTGATACGGGAGATCATGGAGTCCGATCGATAGGTTGTCTCTCTGGAAGAGCTAAGCAGATGAAAGTCAGACCGCTTTGCGAGCTCAGATTTCGGATAGCTGGTGATAGAAGCAACCTTTGCCCCTTTTTCTTTTGCAAACTGTACGGCGTCAAGAATTTCTCTGCTTTCTCCTGAATGGGAGATTGCGACGATAAAATCGTGTTCCGTGGCGTGTGTTGCAATCATATTCATCATATGCGGATCACTGCATAGGCTCACTTCAAAACCAAGCTGCAGGAACTTATGATAAGCATCACCAGCAATAAAGCTGGACGCACCTGCTCCAAAAAAGACGGTTTTATGTGCCTGTTTCATGTGTTCAATGAATTGTGTGACGGCATGATCCTCTAAAATATGTTTCATATCTTGGATAGAGTTTGTTGTTAACTCTATGACCTTATGTTTAATGTCAGCTACACTATCGCTTGCCTCGATCTCGCCGTATATGGATTGAGGTGTATTGGTCGCGATATCCTGTGCGACATGGACACGAAACACTTGATACGATTCATAGCCAATTTTTCTTAGAAACCGAAAGATCGTCGTTTCACTTGTGCTGCATTCAGCAGCGAGTGCACTTATAGAATGAAGCACAACTTTCTGAGGGTTTTGTAAAATGTAATTGGCAATCTTTTTCTGGGTTGGGGACAAACTATGAAACGTCGTCCGAATGTGACTAAAAATATTCTCTTCTATGATAAACACCACACTTCATCTAGCATTCTACATTAAGCATACAGGAACTTATGAAAACGGTAAACAAACCCGATGTGGAAAAATGAAGAATAATATGGAAAAAATACTTCTTTTGGTTCTTTTGTCATGGTATACTCATTTGGTAATAGACAAAAATGGGGGTTTTTACTATGACAATGAAGAAAGGCCTAACGATCAGCCTGCTCATTTTCTCACTGATTGTTTCCTTGTTTGCGCCAGTTGGATCTGCGGATGCCAAACAAGCAAAAAAAGCAAAAGTAAGTACACACTATTATAAGAAGAAAAAAACGTTCAAATATGCACAGGTGAAAAACCTAAGCAAGGCGCATATGAAAACCATCAATCGTGATTTAAAAGAAGATATCGCCTTTTCTTATTCTACTTACTTGTACTTAAAGGACGAAGCGAAAAAAGAAGGCTTTGGGAAGATCACGTACGAGAGATCGTTTCAAACGAAATTTAACAATGGGAAGAAATTAAGTATCTTAAACTATGATTACATGAATGATGGGGGAATGCACGGAGACACGATGGTTTCCAGCATGAACTATGTGTTAACAAAGAAAAAAACAAAGCAGCTGTTCTTGACAGATGTTGTGAAAACAAAGAAAAAGCGTACGAAAGTAAGAGATTATATTTATAACTACACAAAGAAACATAAAAGCAAATTCTATGCGAACCTGAAAAAAAGTGATATTGAAATCAACTACAACACGCAGTATTACTTTACGAAAAAGGGAATTGCTGTTGTCTTCCAGCCATATGAAATTTCACCTTACTATGTAGGAATTCCTATGATTCAAGTTCCTGCGAAGGTATATAAATAATAAGAAAAACGACCACTGAATCTGGTCGTTTTTTGCTGTTTATTCAACAAAAAGAGCCCCCTCATGAGGCTCTTTTATTTGGATTTATACTTGTTTAGGTGCATCGTTTAGTGGGTGACGGCGTTTTCCGTTGTAGTGGCGGCGCATACGAAAGATTTCAAACTCCGAAAGCTCTGCGCTTTTTCTTTTTTGGGTGCGGTTATCTTTTTTGAAAGAGAATAGTAAGTAGCAGCAAAGTGAAGCGATAATCAATAAAATCATCATATGACATTCCTCCAATTCATCCTATTCTTTAAGTGTAGACAGGGTGAGTGATGTTTATAACTGAAAATAAGCAGCAGAATCGGTTTAGTTCTTATGGTTCATTCGATCTGCTATTTTAGGTCTAAAATACTGGTTGTTTTTAACTATTATATTTCCAGTTATTTCACTCGTCAAGAAGAATTTTTTCTGGGGTTGTCTCTATTAGTACGAATAAGTGTCATAAAAGTTTCAGAAAATTGTAAACTTTTATTAAAAAACCGTTCCCGAACAGGAACGGTTGTAAACATGTCTATGCTTTTTCTTCAAATAAACGGGCAATTTCAACGATAACTTCGGTTGCTTTCACCATGTTTTCAACGGAAATAAATTCATATTTACCGTGGAAGTTTTCTCCGCCAGTAAAGATGTTTGGTGTTGGGAGACCTTTATATGAAAGCTGGGAGCCATCTGTGCCGCCGCGGATTGGTTCAATGACTGGTGTGACTGAGCGGTTTTCCATAGCTTCATGAGCAATGTCTACAATATGTTTCACCGGCTCAATTTTTTCTCTCATATTATAATACTGATCCTGAATGCTAAGGGTGATGCTGTTTTCTCCGTAGGTGGCTTTTAAGTCATTTGCTATTTTTTCAAACAGTGCCTTGCGATTGTTGAATTTCTCTTTATCAAAATCACGGATAATATATTGAAGCTCAGCCTCTTCTACTTCCCCTACAAATTTAGTCAGGTGGAAAAAGCCTTCGTAGCCTTCTGTATACTCCGGAGATTCGTCAGAAGGCAGTTTGTTGTGAAAGAGCATCCCAATTTTCGCAGCGCTGACCATTTTGTCCTTTGCTGTTCCTGGGTGGACGTTGTTTCCTTTAATGGATACTTTCGCGCCCGCTGCGTTGAAGCTTTCATATTGCAGCTCGCCAAGCGGTCCGCCGTCAATTGTGTACGCATAGGAAGCGCCAAAGGCATCAACATCAAACTTGTGCGGCCCTCTGCCAATCTCTTCATCTGGCGTAAAAGCGACGCGGATTTTTCCATGCTTGATTTCTGGGTGTTCAATAAGGTAATGCATAGCTGTCATAATTTCTGCGATACCAGCTTTGTTATCTGCACCAAGCAGGGTTGTGCCATCTGTTGTAATCAGCGTATGTCCTTGGTACTTTTGTAAATTTGGAAACTGTTGTGGAGATAAAACGATATGTAGATCTTCATTTAAGGTAATGTTGCCGCCTTGATAGTTCTCATGAATCTGTGGCTTTACATTTTTGCCGGTGAAGTCAGTGGCTGTGTCGATATGAGCCAGGAAGCCAATGGTCGGCACGTCTTTGTCAGTGTTAGACGGGATCGTTCCCATGACATAGCCGTTTTCATCCATAGTCACTTCTTGAATCCCAATGGATTTCATCTCTTCAACAAGCTGTCTCGCCAGGTTCAATTGTCCATCAGTAGATGGGCAGCTTTCCTTATCTGCATCCGACTGCGTATCTACCTTCACATAACTTGTGAAACGCTGAATCATTTCCTCTTTCATCTAAACGTCACTCCTTTTATAGAATACGTCCATTTTATCACGTCTTGAATGCGCTTCATAACAAGAAAGGCTTTCTCTGGCAATTAGAGAGGAAAAAGGCCTACTTTCCTTAAGTGATGTGCTGAATGGTTCTTTAGGGTGATTTTTTTGGGTGTCTTTTTATTTATAATGAGGACATATAAAATCATCCATTTGTACGTTAAATTGGGAGAAAGGGGTGCGAAAGTTGGATTCTAGTCAAACGCTGGCACTCGCTCAAAAGTTTCAGGAAGCGGCTGATGAGATTCGGCAGTCAAAGCAGCTGCTGGAGAATCGGCTGAAGGCAGTTGGATCAGGCTGGCAGGGAGAAGCAAGGGATAAATTTGATCAAAGCTTTGAAGAAACAACGGCACGCTATGATCAATTTGAAAAGGATTTGCTTGAAACAAGTCAGGAACTGCGGGATGCAGCGGTCAAAATTGAGGAGCGTAAAGCTGAAATTGCCAGAATGGAAGAGCTTGAGCGAAAGAGACGAGAAGAACGGAGAGAAAGAAACCGAGAAGGGAGATGATGTGATGGCACGTGACATTGTGGTTAATCCAGATCAGCTGACAGGGCTGGCGAATGATTTTGTAGGCGAGCTGTCAGCCATTGAAACGAAGCACCGCGATTTACATAGTGAACTGGACGGGCTGATTTTAGGCTGCGATCCTCGGTATAGAAGCTGTTTTTCTGGTGTCGGGGATGCATGGGGAGCAGGACAAGCATTAATCAGTAAATTGAGCAGTGATGATATTGCGATTCGTCATGCAACGGATAAAATGGTTGAAGCAGATGATATATTGCGCAAAATGTACAGCATTTATGATCAATATGGTACACTCACGAGCTTAGCTGGAATCTTGATGATGCAGGCGAAATATTACGGGCTTGGGATGACGACCTTCATTAAAGAGAATGGCCGATATGCAGCGCAGCATTCAAAGCTGCTGCTTGATCTGACCAGCCGGGTAGAAGGAACGAGATTTGATCGGTTAGCAAGGATTTGGCTGAGTAAAAAAGAATTATTAAAACGATCGAACTGGCCAATGGCTGACTTGGTCCATAAGAAATTCACAAAATTTTATCCTGACGATACAGTTGCGTTCACAAACAGTGTCCGTGATTTTACAAAAGGAAGTATCAATTGGAAGGACACGGCTGCGATCAAGTCTGTTCTGAAAAATGGTGCAAGATTTGCGAAAGGAAATGCCATCATTGCAACGGTTGTCACTGGTGCAACAGAAACGGTTGGCTGTGGATTGAAAATAGCCGAAAACTATGCAGAATTCGGTGATCAGCCAGAAGTCCTTAAGCGTGAAAATGCAAAGGCTGTTGGAAATGCAGTGAACAATACGGTCTTTATCGCTGGCGGTTCTGTCGCAGGTGCCGTTGTGGGCGGCGCTCTTGGAAGCTTTGCAGGTCCGATTGGAACTGTTGTTGGCGGAGCCATTGGTTCAGCAGTAGGTGGATTTATTGGAGAAAAAGTCGCCAAGCTGACATCCGGTTTTGCTGAACAGGTTGCAGTGAAATTAAAGGACCCGATTCATGCGGTCGTGGATAAAGGGAAAAAAGCATTCGAACTGGCGGGTCAAGGTGTGAAAGCAGTCAATGATACCATTGATCAGGCAAATCAGGTGATACATAAAGGAATAGAAAAAACAAAAGAAACCGCAGATTCGCTCATAAAGGGTGCAGGCGATTTCTTTAAGGGTGCATTTTCTTTTGGATAAGGAGAGATCAAGTTGGATCAGCTAAGTCTAAGTATTGAGGAACTCATCTTTAGTTTTTACAGTGAAGGCTATTTTGAACAAGGGATGTCCTTAAAGGAGGCCTATTATCCTGAAGTAGAGGACGAGCGCTTGGGGTTTTTATTTGAAATTGCGTGCCGCTCTTTGCTCGCAAAAGGTGTACTGGAATTTCGAAACAGACAATACCGTTATAAAGCGGAATACCGTCATTTCATCCAGGCGATGAATGATGCCTCTCACACGATCAAGGCATCTAAATTTGGAGACACAGATGAAGAAGTCAGTACCTCCTTTCACACAACACAGGCGGGAGTATATGCGCATCATACGCTTTATGATCAACAAGTGCATCAGATTCGCAAACTGAACGGCGATCAGCAGGCAGAGGAGCAAGTGACAGCCTTTTTCAACATACAGATGAATGATCACCCTGAACCTGTTATCAGCCTGCAGGCAGAGGAATTTGAAATGCTGTTAGAGCAAGCAAGCGAAGCGAAAAATGAGTGGCCGTCCTTTCTGAATAAAGCTGAGAATCAAGAGCTCGTGAAGGCATTTGTTTCTGATGTACAGACGAGAAAAGGAAAGATGGACTCCCTCATGAAGGTCGTCTATGACAAAAATAATACCCCGGATGTGGAGTCCATGATATTTGTGATTCCAGGTGAGAACCAATCGTGGCTTGTATCAGGAATAAAAGAAAATGAATTTCGCATTGAGACGGCTCATCTAGACGGGTTACGTTCTATATTCTAATGGAGAAAAGGAGAATGACGCTTGAATCCAAGTGAAGTAATAGAAGTAAGGAGCAGACCTTTTTTAAGAGTATGGGCATTCTTAGCAACGGGCGGCTTCGGTATCATCGGTATTTGGTTATTTTCAGAAGCCCTTACATTTGAATCGAACTATACATTGTTTTTATTTTTAGGCGGGCTATTAGGTATTGTCTATGGCTGGATCTCCTTTTTGATGATTTTGCCGGCTTTTACGAAGAGGGGAAATGTGATTTTTCGCATTCAGCGCGGAGAGAATGGCGCTGTGCTGCATCGGGAGCGAACAATCCCTTTTCAAGATATTCAAACAATTGACATGCGCAGGCATCGTTACAGTATAAGAGGATTTCTTTTCATGGATGTGCTCATTCGGAAAGTAGATGGGAAATTGATCAAAATTCCGGCGTACAGCATTTTAGATGAAGAGGTATTTGAGCAAACCGTCAAACAGGAGATCTATCCATATTTACATCAGGCAGCCCAAGAAAATTGGAGACAGCAGCATGGCCAGGGAGAAGAGAAGACCGACTAAATTGTTTTTGTCAGAATTCTATAGGGTGAGGCGCCACTTTTTCGAAAAAATCGTGTATGATGTCAGTAAAGGCTGAACACTCGGAGAGGTGATGAGAGATGGATAAAGAGATGGTAATCGACCTCGTCACAGAACAAATGGCACGGATTCGAAAAGAAAAGGATTATACGCAGGATCGCATGGCAGAGGTACTTGGTCTATCGAAACGGCATTTACAGCAGGTTGAAAAAAACAGGATGCGTCTCAATTGGACGCAATCCGCGGCCGTATGTGCATTATTCAGAGATAGTGACATTCTGAAAGGGACACTAGGGGATGACCCGCTTGAGATTTTGGAAGTTGTGGCACATGATGAACTACATCTATCAGTTGAGCGCACGATTGGCGGAAAGGTTTGGTGGAGGACGTCTGTCAAAAAAGGCACGTTTCGCCTTCAGCAAAATGTACTTAGTCAGCATTACCGCATCTTAGATGAGGAGAATTATCGCTATTATAGTTCGTTTAATAAAGAAGAAGCGAAGCGGCGGCTAGAGGAATTAAGCCAGCTGTCTTCTCCATATTGATCAAAAAACTGATTGGAAAAGGAAAGAGAGGCACCTGTTTATAAGGTGCCTCTCTTTTTTGTGTTTATACTTTTAGAGTGTTTTTCGCCCGAATAAAGGCAACAAGCTGTTTGATTTCTTCATCATTTAGGGGAACGCCGTCTACATGGATGGTTCCTTCTTTTGCTTCCGTCAGTTCAATTTTGATATCAGAGATTTTGCGTTGTATCTCTGGCTCGTCCGTTCTACCAAGTAAAAAATCAATGGACGTATCATACAAATCAGCCAGCAGCTTCACTGCTTCAAGCGAAGGTCGTCGGTACCCAGATTCGTAACCGGCATAGGTGCTTTTGGCGATACCTAGGCGATCTGCCGTATGCTGGAGAGACCATTTTTTCTTTTTTCTAAGGGTGGTTAAACGATCGAGTATCATACATGAACGCTCCTTTATTTACAACAACAGTATATCATATTTTGACATAGAATGTACGCGTTATGCGTAACAATTTCTTGATTAATTCGCGTTATGTGACTATAATGGCAATGAAGGTACGCGTAAAGCGTATATTATAGAATAGCACAAGCTAGCTTATAATATGTGTGACAAACGAAGTAATTTTACGAAAGAGGTGGACCTGTTGAAGAAATTATTGCTTTTAACGACTGGTGGGACGATTGCATCTGTAGAGAGTGAAAATGGTTTAGCTCCAGGTGTTAAAGCTGAGGATCTTTTGAGCTATTTAAACGAAATAAATGCAGAATATACAATGGACACAAAGTCCCTAATGAGTATAGATAGTACAAATATGCAGCCTGAATACTGGGTTGATATCGCAACGGCCATTTATGAGAATTATGATCAGTATGACGGGTTTGTCGTTACACACGGAACCGATACAATGGCCTATACATCAGCAGCGCTGTCTTATATGCTGCAAAATCCTGATAAGCCGATCGTGATCACAGGTTCACAAATTCCGATTACTTTTAAGAAAACAGATGCGAAGAAAAACATCACAGATGCAATTCGCTTTGCATGTGACGGTGTTGGCGGCGTGTATGTCGTGTTTGATGGCAGGGTCATCCAAGGAACACGTGCGATCAAACTAAGAACGAAAAGCTATGATGCATTTGAAAGCATTAACTACCCATATATTGCATCAATTGAAAACCATCAAATTGAATACAATAGCAAAGTAAAAAGAACACCAATGAAACCGCTTAAATTAGATGCATCCTTGAACACAGATGTGTGTCTGTTAAAATTGCACCCAGGCCTGAAGCCTGAGTTTTTAGATGCAGTCAAAAGCATGTACAAAGGTGTCGTCATTGAAAGCTATGGCAGCGGCGGAATTCCTTTCGAAGGAAGAAACCTTTTAGAAAAGATCAACGAATTGCTGGAAGAAGGCATTTCTGTGGTCATCACCACTCAGTGTCTTGAAGAAGGAGAAGACATGAGTGTGTACGAGGTAGGACGCAAGATCAATCAAGAATTAGTGGCACGTTCAAGAAATATGAATACGGAAGCTATCGTGCCGAAACTGATGTGGGCACTAGGCAAAACAACAGATCCAAGAGAAGTCAAAAAGATTATGGAAACGCCAATCGCAGAAGATTTAGTAATTTAATTATTCTATAGAAAGCAGGTCATAAGAGATGGTTCAAGCAACTTATCGCTATGAGAAGGATTTTCTTGGTGAAAAAGAAATTCCAGCAGACGTGTATTATGGGGTTCAAACCCTTCGTGCAAAAGAGAATTTCCCGATTACAGGATATCGGATGCATGAGGAACTAATTAGAGCCTTTGCCATCGTGAAAAAAGCAGCAGCTCAAGCCAATATGGAAGTTGGACGTTTATATGAGGGAATTGGAAATGCTATCGTTCAAGCGTCTGATGAAGTCATTGAAGGCAAACTGCACGAGTACTTTATTGTCGATCCAATTCAAGGCGGCGCAGGAACGTCTATGAATATGAACGCAAATGAAGTGATTGGAAACAGAGCGCTAGAAATCATGGGACATCAAAAGGGTGAATACATTCATTTAAGCCCAAACACACATGTGAATATGTCGCAATCAACGAATGATTCATTCCCAACGGCGATCCACATTGCTGTGCTCAAGCAGTTAGACATTCTGCTTGAAACGATGCAATTGATGCAGGACGTCTTTCAAAAGAAAGCGAAAGAATTCGATCATGTGATCAAAATGGGACGTACGCATCTTCAGGATGCTGTTCCAATCCGTTTGGGACAGGAATTTGAAGCTTACAGCCGCGTGCTGAGCCGTGATATTAAACGGATCAACCAATCAAAGCAGCATTTATATGAAGTCAATATGGGTGCAACAGCTGTTGGGACAGGCTTAAACGCAGATCCTCGTTATATTGAGATCGTGGTGAAGAAGCTCGCTGATATATCTGGTCTTCCTCTTGTAGGCGCAGAGCATCTCGTGGATGCAACGCAAAATACAGATGCTTACACAGAAGTATCTGCCGCTTTAAAAGTATGCATGATGAACATGTCTAAGATTGCAAATGACCTTCGTTTAATGGCATCTGGTCCGCGCGCAGGTCTTGCTGAAATCGCATTGCCAGCCCGCCAGCCTGGATCATCCATTATGCCTGGGAAAGTCAATCCAGTTATGGCAGAGCTCATTAACCAAATCGCATTCCAAGTCATTGGGAACGATCATACGATCTGTCTGGCTTCTGAAGCAGGCCAGCTTGAGTTAAATGTGATGGAGCCTGTTTTAGTCTTTAATTTGCTTCAGTCTATTAGTATAATGAATAACGGATTCCGCTCATTCACAGACCATTGCTTAGCGGACATTGAAGCAAATGAAATACGTTTGAAAGAATATGTAGAAAAAAGTGCAGGCGTGATCACTGCTGTGAACCCTCACTTAGGCTATGAAGCAGCCGCTAGAATTGCAAGAGAAGCCATTTTAACAGGTCAATCGATCAGAGATCTTTGCTTGCAGTACGATGTTTTAACGGAAGAAGAACTTGATATTATCTTAAATCCATTTGAGATGACAAAGCCTGGTATTGCGGGTGCGGAGCTCCTAGAGCGATAATAATATCAAAAATTTTATTTTATTAATATGTGGAATTGCCTGTGAAAAAGAGAAAAACAGGCAATTCACTTTCTTTCGAATTGACACACTTTTTTCACAATATTTTGAAAACGCTTAACGCACGCACAAAGGGAGGAAACACAATGAAAACACCACGTCTACCATCTATTTTAGAAGTCGTAGCAGTACTTGGCTTGTTTTTAGCAATTGTTTTATCATTTACTCTTTACTTCAAATTAGATATTCAGCTAGCATTGTTTATTTCATGGTTTATGGTTATTGCTTTAGGTATTCGATTGGGGCATTCTTATAAGGATCTTCAAAATGCAATCACAAAAGGGATATCGAATGGTTTAGAAGCTGTTTTAATTTTAATTGCAGTAGGTGCACTTGTAGGAACATGGATTGCCGGTGGAGTTGTACCAACGTTAATTTACTACGGTTTAGAGTTTATTCATCCTAATATTTTCTTATTAGCTACACTTGTCATCTGTGCAATCATGTCCGTTGCAACAGGAACTTCTTGGGGTACGGTTGGAACGGCTGGGATTGCGATGATCGCAATTGGTGAAGGCCTAGGTATTCCACTTCCGATCGTTGCAGGGGCCGTTCTATCTGGTGCTTATTTCGGAGATAAATTATCCCCATTATCAGATAGTACAGTGCTCGCTTCTTCTCTTTCAAAAGTGGACGTGCTGGCGCATGTTCGAGCAATGATGGTTTTATCCATACCAGCCTTTGTGATTACAGCGATTATGTTTACAGTTACAGGCTTTATGTATGGCGGACGTAACATTGATCAAGGTAAAGTAGAATTTTTGAAAAATGCCCTTCATGATACATTCACCATCAACATTTGGATGATCATCCCAGCAGTAGTGGTTGTATTACTGCTCGTATTTAAGAAACCTTCATTGCCTGTTATTGCTACTGGTGCTCTTTTAGGGTCGATATGGGCCATGGCTTTCCAAGGAATGAATCCAGCAGATGCGATTGGATCAGCATACAATGGCTTCTCTATTAATTCAGATGTAGATTTCTTAAATACGCTGTTAAATCGTGGCGGTATTGTAAATATGCTTGGATCTTTAGTGGTGATTATTCTTGGACTGGGTTTTGGTGGAGTGCTTGAATATCTAGGTGTTTTAAAAGTTATTGTCGCTACTTTCGAGAAGAAATTATATAATGCAGGAAATGTCACCCTATCTACACTGGTTGTTGCGTTCTTCGCAAACATTTTTGGCTGTGCGATGTATGTTTCATTAATCCTCACACCGAAAATTATGGAAAAAAGCTATGATAAATTAAAAATAGACAGACGTGTCCTATCTAGGAACGCTGAGGTTGGTGGAACAATGACCTCAGGGATGGTTCCATGGTCAGATAACGGTATTTACATGGCAGGAATTCTTGGCGTATCGACATTCTCTTATTTACCATTTATGTGGTTGAGCTTTGTTGCCATTGGTCTTGCGATCATTTACGGATATACGGGTAAATTCATTTGGTACGTGAAAGGTCAACAAGAAAGAGAAGAATCGGCCTCATAAGCGTTTGCAAAAGCCGCTCCTTTACGGGGGCGGCTTTGTTTGTCCTAGGACCGAAAGACTATATGTGACAAATAGCAAATGGACACGAAATTAGACCTCCTATAAAAGAGGTCGAAAGGGGCAGTGAGAAGCTGAACGAAAGCATATTTATCCCATAAAAAGGGCACAAATCCCTATTCAAACGTGAGTCTTTGAACCTTATAATAACAATATTGGAAAAAGTGCTATTCACCTTACGCTCGTTTAGAGGGACTCTAAGCAGCGTTTTTATTTTTTGACAGGAGGAGGAACCCATATGAGCTTATCGGATATGCTGTCTGCCCTTAACGGTGGTATTTCAAATAAAAAAGCAGAAATTGAAGAGAAAATCGCTCGACTCAAAAAGGCGAAAAGCAAGGTTGAACGTGAACAAGATGCGGCAGAAGCAGATTTAAAGCAAATCAAGCAGCCAAAGCTTGGGGCCTCTTGGAAAGGTGAGCGAAGCCAGGATTTCAAAACAGACCGAAATGAAGCACATGATGCGCTGCAAACGATCGTGAATGATAAATACCCACGCTACGTGAGCCGCATCGAATTCAAAATCAGTACATTAGAAGCAGAACAGGCTGCGTTATCCTTTGCCAGTTCCTTAGCTGGAGACGCCGCACGTCTTGCTGAAAAAGGAGAAGACGCAGTAGAGGACGCAAAACGCTTGATCTCAAAAGCATGGAGCAGCTTGTAAGAGAGCTTCATGCTGAACAAATCTGGAGGATATCACAATGGGACAAATTAAGTTAAACTACCAAACAGTCATGGATAAACTAGATGAAGTCTCCCAAGCAGTCGAAGCTTTAGCGATGAAAAAAGCAGCAGATAAAGCGGGTGAAAACAGCCTTGAATTTGTAACCAAGTGGACGGCACGTGAAGCAGAAGTGAGCGAAATGGTCTCAAGCTTTAAAGAAGCCTTAATTAAAAATGTTCAGGATACACGTTCTAACGTGAAAACATTAAAAGAACAAGACGAAGCGATTGCTGCAAAATAATCAGCACAATCGCTTTTATTTATGGGTATCATGAACATGATGTTAATTATAGTCTTAAAGGCTCATATAAAATGCAGGGTGTAAGACCTTGTATTATTCCGTTTTTCTTCCAAACGCGTCACTAAAAGGACACCTTTTCCCTATTTAAGACTGAGGCTTTTCGCCTTATACTATACTTAATGAAAGCAGAACGATAGAAATGTCAGGATTGGAAAAATCAAGTGATTCGATGGTTTCCAAAGGCGCTCACGCCGTGCTTTCGTATGAGGTCAGATAGAGGTGGATGACATGAGTTTATCCGAGATGCTGCACCATCTGCATATGGGAATTGAGAACAAACGTGCAGAATTTGACGAAATGATCTCTCGGTTAAAGACAGCCAAAAGCAATATTCGAACAGAACAAGATCTTGCCCAGTCAGATATCAAAGAGATCAAGAAGCCTGCTCTAGATTCGTCATGGAAAGGTGAGAGAGGAACCGACTTTCATCATCATCGGAAAGACGCTTACAGTGTGATGCGCGACATCATCAACAATGAATATGAAAAATATATAACAGAGATTGACCAAAAAATTATGCACTTTGAATTGAAAAAAATGGAGCTGGCCGTTGCCAGTAATTTTGCAGGAAGAGCTCAGGACGTGATGGAAAAGGGCGAGGATTTTGCAAAGGATGTTAAACATTTGATTGAACGGGGCTGGAAAGCTCTTTAAAACCATAAATGAAACAGCCGTCTCATAAAAGGGCGGCTGTTTTTTTGTTTAGTCACATCCACCACCGCCGCTATCACCTGAATCACTCCCGCAGGAGGCATCAGAAGCGTGATGGGTATACGAATCAGTATAAGTACTTGTTGTTGAACTATGATGTGCAGAACGCTTAGCAGATGCACGTTTATCATTTGATGCGAACAAGCTGGCAATGATGGCTCCTAAAAAAGCTAATATGATAATGACAACGAACATAAAAGCATCCCTCCTCTAGTTTCATATTCATACGAATGAGCTATATCAAGGTTCCCGATTTGAAAGAAAAACTGGGCAAAGAGTTCTATTTTCGTTTATGATGATAGGCAAAAGTAAATGCCAAGGGAGGAGAGCCCATGCTATCTCTACGTCAGGAGGAGCTTCTGAAACGATTGATGCAAGCGGAGCAGGAACTGACAAGTGAAGAAATTGCCCGTGTGATCGGAGTCACATCACGAACCATCCGAACAGATATGAAAGCGCTTAAAATGATCTTAGAAGAACATGGTGCCGCACTGCATATTAAACGCGGGGCAGGGTATACATTGAGCGTTGAAGATTATGGAGCATTTCGTACATTTTTGAAAACGTCACTGAGAGAAAGGAATGAGAAAAAGGAACCGTCCATTCCCAATCAGCCTGAGGACCGTGTGGCTTATCTATTAAAAAGGCTGCTTTTGTCAGAAGACTATATCAAATTAGAGGGATTGGCAGAGGAATTATTTGTGAGTGAATCTACAGTGAAAAATGATTTGAAAGCTGTCAGGCACTTGTTTTCATTGCATGGACTTTCTATATCGCACCGGCCTAAATATGGCCTGCATCTGACAGGCGATGAAATGAAATTAAGATATTGTATGGCAGAGCATGTGTTTCAGCAGGAGCACGCGAACTCTGCACTGTTACCTGAAGAAACATATCAATTGATTCAGGACATCGTGCGCTCACGTACAAAAGCCACTGGACTTCATCTATCAGAAATTGGTTTAAGTAATTTAGTGACCCACATTGCCATTGCATGCAAACGAATTGAAGAAAAAAAGCTGGTTCAGATGCCAGAAGCGGAATTGAAAGAAATTCAAGTGCAGCCAGTTTTCCAGTTAGCTCAACAAATGGCAGAGGATATTCGCCGCGTATTAGCGATTGATTTTCCGTTATCTGAAATGGCGTACATCGCGATTCACTTAATGGGGGCAAAGATGATGGCATATGGAGAGGCTGGTCACACGTTATTTCATCTGCTGGAAGAAGATCATTTTCGTTTCACTCACCAATTGCTTGCTTATGTAGAGGAGCACATGTCACTTGATATTCAGTTTGATAAGGAGCTGATCGTTGGATTAAGTCTTCATTTACGTTCCGCCATTCATCGTTTTAAATACGATATGAACATCCGAAATCCTTATTTACCAGACATTAAAAGGCATTATCCCATTGCGTTTGAGGCGGGTGTCTATATGGGGAGATGGCTGAAGGAAAAAGAGGGTGTTGAGATCCCTGAGGATGAGATTGGGTATTTGGCGCTCCATATTGGGGCTGCAATCGAGCGGACAAAATCACAGCATGTAAAAAAGACATGTCTTATTGTGTGTGCGACGGGTGTCGCCAGCAGTCAGCTTCTTCTTCATAAGCTCACAGCGGCTTTTAGCGGAAGGTTGGAGATCGCTGGAACTGCAAGTGTCGGGGAACTTCCTTCGTATGATTTGAGAAGCATTGATTTTATTATTAGTACCATTCCGCTTCAGAATACATTGCCGGTGCCAGTAATTGATGTACATACGATTCTAACTGACGATGATATTGTGAGGCTGAAACGATTTGTGCAGAATTCGCAGGATACAGGGGTTTTGCGGTATGTGACCCCGGCGCTGACATTTTTTCAGCAAGATTTCCAATCAAGGGAAGAGGTTCTTCAATTTTTCGTGAACGTGCTAAAGGAGCAGCAGCGAATCCCAGACGAGTTTGAACAATTATTGCTAGAAAGAGAGCAAGTGTCACCCACATCTTTTGGTCATTTGGTTGCGATTCCTCATCCAATTAAACCGGCAACAGATGACACGTTTTGTGCGATCTGTACGTTGAAAAAGCCGGTGCTGTGGGGAGAAGATCGAGTACAAGTCGTATGCTTGTTAAGTATTCAGAAGACGTATCAAAAAGAATTACAGTCGCTTTATCAATTTCTTGTGCGGCTGACAGAACGGAAGGAAGTGGTGGAGCAACTCATCAAAGCTGCTTCATTTGAAGAACTGACAGCTGCGCTTCAAGTATTGGAGCAGCCAAATGAAAAAACGCGGCACCCATTTCCGCATCTGTGAGGAAAAAGATTAGATGTTAATGAAAGCGCTTTTAAAATAACATCAAAAAGGAGGATGATCACGAGTTTTTGCAAAGGGGGAGACGGATCATGAGCTTCAAGGAGAAAGCGGCAGATGTCATGGGGCATGTGGCTTATCGCATCACTAACCAGAAATATATTATGGCGATTAAACAGGCATTTGTCACACTGATGCCGATCATCATTACAGGAGCTTTTGCTGTGCTGGTCGCGAATATGATCATGAGCCCAGAAACAGGGCTTGCTCATTTTGAGATATTCAGGTTTTTAGCAGAGCTTCAGCCTATTATGAAGGCAATCAATTATGCCACGCTGAACTTTTTAACCATTGGGGCTGTGTTCCTCATTGGGATTGAGCTTGGGAAAATCAACGGGCACAAATCTCTGTTCCCAGGATTAATGGCATTGATTTCATTTATATCTGTTATTCCAACGACACTTCTTCTTGAAGTCGATGGATCGATGCGTGAGGTTGTAGACGTGCTGGCAAGACAATTTTCCGATCCAAAAAGCTTATTTTTAGGGATGATCATTGCGATCGTATCTGTGGAGATTTTTTGTAAGCTGACCAAGGTGAAATGGCTTCAAATCAAGATGCCGGATTCGGTTCCATCGAATGTGGCGACATCTTTTTCATCACTTTTCCCATCGATCATTACAATTACGATCATTAGTTCATTCGGCTTTGCATTTCATCGTGTGACAGGCATTTATTTGCATGAAGCAGTGTATAACGTGGTGCAGCGCCCGCTAGAAAGTGTTGTACAGGGGCTGCCTGGGATTTTAACGTTAATGTTTGTGGCGCAATTTTTCTGGGTGATCGGCATTCATGGCAACCAGATGATTAAGCCGATCCGGGAGCCGCTCTTATTAGGATCGATTGCAGTGAATATGACAGCATTTCAAGAGGGGAAAGAAATCCCGAATATCATCACGATGCCGTTTTGGGATGTGTATATGAGCATCGGTGGTTCAGGTGTGACCATTGGTCTTTTGATTGCGATTTTTATTGCTGGGAGAAGGGAAGAGATGCGAAGCATTGCCAAGCTCTCATCTGGACCCGGACTGTTCAACATCAATGAACCCGTTATTTTTGGATTACCCGTGATGCTAAATCCTGTGATGGCGATCCCATTTATCGTTACGCCGCTTGTGACAGGTACGATTGGGTATATTGCGACGGCTACAGGATTCGCTGGAAAAGCGGTCGTGATGGTGCCGTGGACGACACCACCGCTTGTGAATGCATGGCTGTCCACCGCTGGCAGTATGGGAGCTGTCATCACACAGCTTATCTGTATTGTGGTGGCTATTTTCATCTATTTACCCTTTGTTCTCTTGTCTAACCGCAAGCCAGAAGCGGCACCAGATTCAGAATAAACATTCAGACGAAGGAAAGGGAGGCGGCGACATGAAAAAAATCGAGATTCCAACTGATTTTATCCTAGGTGCTGCGGCTTCTGCTTGGCAGACCGAGGGATGGAAGGGAAAGCGGGCGCATCAGGACTCGTACATCGACTTATGGTATAAGGAAGGATATCACGTGTGGCACGAAGGCTATGGACCGGCTGGTGCGACAAACTTTTACGAGCGCTATCCTGAAGATGTAGACTTAATGAAAGAGATTGGGCTGACACATTACAGGACATCAATCAATTGGTCGAGATTTCTCATAGACTACGAGAATGGGATAGTGGATGAGGCCTATGCTCGTTACATTGATGATCTGATCAATGAATTAATCGCAGCAGGTGTAGAACCAATGTTTTGCTTAGAGCATTATGAGCTTCCTGCCGTTTTGCTTGAGAAGTACGGCGGATGGTCATCAAAGCATGTTGTCGAGCTGTTTGTTCTCTATGCGGAAAAGGTGTTTGAGCGCTACGGGGACCGGGTCAAGCATTGGTTTAGTTTTAATGAACCGATTGTTGTCCAGACACGTGTTTATCTAGATGCCATCCGATATCCGTTTGAGCAAAATACGAAGAAATGGATGCAGTGGAACTATCATAAAGCTCTGGCAACAGCAAAAGTGGTGAAGCTGTTTCAGGAGATGGGGTTGAAGGAATCGGCAGGAGCCAAAATCGGTGTGATTCTCAATCCAGAAGTGACGTATGCAAGATCGTCTGCCCCGCATGACCAAGAAGCGGCACGTATGTATGACTTGTTTTTTAATCGAGTGTTCTTAGATCCTTCCATCAAAGGGGAGTATCCAGAGGAACTGATCGATGTGTTGAAAAAGCATGATATTCTTTTCGATTCCACAGAGGAAGAGCTTCAGATCATCAAGAATCATAAGGTGGATGTCGTTGGGCTTAACTTGTACTATCCGCATCGTGTCAAGGCACCGAGTAAGGCTTGGAACGAAGGAACACCTTTTCATCCTTCCTATTATTACGATATGTTTGAGCTTCCAGGGAGAAAAATGAATCCTTTCAGAGGCTGGGAAATCTATCCGAAGATTGTCTATGATATGGGGATGAGGATAAAAGAAGAATACGGAAATATTGAGTGGTTTGTGGCCGAAAATGGCATGGGTGTCGAAAAGGAAGAACGGTTTAAAACAGAAGACGGTATCATTGATGATCAGTATCGCATTTCATTTATCAGCCAGCATTTGAAGCGGGCACTTCAAGCGAAAGCAGAAGGATCAAATTGCACAGGCTATATGCTTTGGGCATTTACAGACAATGTCTCACCGATGAATGCCTTTAAAAACCGCTACGGATTAGTCGAAATCCAGCTGGAGAATGAACGAAATCGTCAGCTGAAAGCATCTGCGTATTGGTATCAGACATTAATCAAAACAAGGGAACTGCAGGTTGAAACAGAAGTCATTTATCAATAGGAGTGATGGGATATGAAACGAATCATTCTCGCTTGTGCAGCAGGAATGTCGACGTCCATTGTGGTGTCGAAAATGAAGGCTGCTGCAGAAGCTAAAGGGCTGGATTACTATATTTATGCTATACCTGAAGGAGCCATTGCGGATGAACTAGAAGAGCATGGAGAGGATGTACAGGCGATTTTACTTGGACCGCAAGTAAGTTTTATGAAAAAAGCAGCAGAAAAAACGGCGGCACCCTATCAAATACCTGTCGATGTCGTCAATGTGAGATTATACGGAACAGCAAACGGAGAAAAAATTCTAGAGCATGCACTGAAACTAGCAAATGAATCTTGAATAATTGGAGGAGAAGCAGATGACGGTATTAGAGGAAATGCAGGGAGCAGCCTTTCAAATCATTGCCCATGCAGGCGAGGCAAGAAGTCTTTATGTAGAAGCGATTCGTCTAGCAAGAGCTGATGATTTTGAAAAAGCGCAGCAGTTGATCGAAAAAGGGGAGGAAGCGTTTCGAAGCATCCACACCCTGCATCTGTCGCTGATTCAAAAAGAAGCGGCAGGTGAACAGCTTCCGTTTTCTTTACTGCTGATACACGCAGAAGATCAAATGCTCACAACAGAGACCATTCATCTGCTCGCCATCGAAATGATCGAAATGTGTAAAAAAATGAATACCCTGTCAAAATAGATGTCAATGAATAACCAATTTCTGTTATAATCATTCAGTAGATAAAGAGAAAGCAGGATTGGTGAATGAAGAAAACATGTATGCTGATGACAGTTGGTCTTATGGTGCTGCTCATTTCGGGCTGTATGGGAATGAAGGAGCAGCTGGAAGGAAGCCAGCAAGTCGTCAAAGAGGAAAAGGGTCCATTACAAACAAAAGACATTCAGCAGAAAAAAGAAACACCAGGGATAGAGACACAAAATTGGATGAAGGAAAAGGAGCCGGTCGAGCTTCCGATTTTGATGTATCACAGTATCTCAAGCGGCAACTCGTTACGTGTGCCAAAGAACGAATTTGCATCTCATATGAAATGGCTGAAGGACAACGACTATGTCACACTGTCGCCAGAAGAGGCGTACCGCGTTTTCACAACAAATTCGAAGCCAAGTAAGAAGAGTGTCCTCATTACATTTGATGATGGATATACGGATAACTATACAAAGGCATTTCCGGTTTTGAAGCAGTATGAAATGAAAGCAACGATTTTCATGATTGAGCAATCCATTGGCCGTCCTAATCACTTAACGGATGAGCAAATGGATGAGATGATGGCACATGGGATATCGATTGAGAGTCATACAATTCATCATTTAGAGCTCAATCGATTATCAAAGCAGCAACAGGAAGAGGAATTAAAAGGATCAAAGACATTCTTCGATCAGCGATTTTCTCAGCGGACGAGAATGGTCAGCTATCCTGTCGGGCGCTATAATGAAGAGACGTTGAAGCTGGCGAAGGAAGCCGGATACCAAATGGCTGTCACCACTGAACCAGGACATGCGAAGAAGGAACAAGGCATGATGTCCTTGCACCGCGTCCGCATTTCACCGGGACTTTCACCAGAAAGCTTTGGCAGGCTGGTCGAAGGGAAGTAAACAATGTTTCACATGGAACATTTTACGACAAGTTTCACCAAAATGAATCACCGCACATACACCTTGGCATGATATGTCTTAGTTTCAAATGTCATTTCAAGAGACACTTAAATGAACAGAACTTTCATTATCAGTGGAGTTCTGTTTTTTAAAATTGTCATTCAAACCCTACATCGTAAGAAACACCTCAAAAACAATTCAATTTGCTCAGCATCGCAAAAACTTAAGAAACCCTACATAGAAAAACCAATTGAGAAAAGAAAGGGAGAGGGGAATATGTCAAACTTTTTTGGAATCGACCATGTTCAACTAGCTGCCCCAAAAGGTAGTGAAGAGAAAGCTCGTTTGTTTTTTGGTGAAATTTTAGGAATGGAAGAAATCCCTAAGCCTAGTAATCTAGCTAAACGTGGAGGCGTCTGGTTTCAATGCGGTCATCATCAGCTTCACATTGGCATTCAGGAACATTTTCAAGCTGCAAAGAAAGCTCATCCGGCTTTTCTTGTAAAGAGTCTATCGGAATTAAAAGAGGCATTATTGAAGCATCACATTCGTATAAGAGAAGATGAGCCATTGGAGGGAGCCAGTCGGTTTTATGTAGAAGATCCTTTTGGGAATCGAATTGAGTTTTTAGAGAGGAAAGACTAGAAGACAAAAATAAGGCTGTCGAGGAAATCTCGACAGCCTATTTGTTATTGATAAACAGGATAGCCCGTTATTTTAATATCTTTTCCGAGTGGTTCTACGGCGAGTTGATCCAGTTCAATGGCATCACTCATGAGGCGTATGCCTTCACCTCCGAAAAAGGAAGGGGAGAGACGTCCGCCAATGAGCTTAGGCGCCATATAGATGACCAATTTATCTACAAGCTGTTGTTCTAAGAACGAGGCGTTAATCTGGCCGCCGCCTTCAATCATGAGAGACGAGACATTTTTTTCTCCCAGCACTTGAAGCACTTCTTGCAGGGGCACCCGCGTGTCGCTGTCTGTCATGAAGACACGGACGCCAGCTTCTTCTAAAGCCGCTCGTTTTTCCTCATCGGCTTGCTTTGTTGTAAAGATCCATGTAGGTGCCATCTGATCGGTGACGATCTTTGCTGTCAGTGGTGTTGACAGCTTAGAGTCTAAGACAATTCGAATCGGATTGTTCCCATTTGGAATCCGCGCAGTTAATGATGGATCGTCGTGAATGACGGTTTGAGCACCGACCAAAATCGCATCATTGATACTGCGGATATGGTGAGCATCATAACGGGATGTCTCAGATGTAATCCACTTGCTGTCAGATGTGGCAGAGGCGATTTTTCCATCTAAGGTAATGCCCGCTTTGAGCGTCACGAAAGGTGTTTTTTTCGTAATAAAGTGATTAAATACCTCATTCATCAGAATGGATTCTTGTTCAAGTACGCCCGTAATGACTTGTATGCCGGCGTCTTGTAAAATGGCAATCCCGCGGCCAGCGACAAGCGGATTTGGATCAAGTGCTGCCACGACAACAGTTTCGACGCCGGCTTTCACAAGTGCTATCGCGCAAGGGCCTGTGCGGCCATGATGAGAACAAGGCTCAAGGGTCACATAAATGGTGGCTCCTTTTGCCTTGTCTCCGGCCATGTTGAGTGCATGAATTTCAGCATGCGGTTCACCGGCTTTCATATGAGCACCGACTCCAACAATTTCATTCTCTCGCACAATCACAGCCCCGACGAGCGGATTCGGAGATGTCTGACCTTTCATTGCCCGTGCATTATCAAGGGCTAGCTTCATATATCGCTCATGATGTGGCAATCGTACGCACCTCTTGCTCCGCCTTCATGTGACCTGAGCGGTTGATTTTTGTCTGCAAGTAATTTTCGTTAAATTCAGAGACATCTCCCCAAAGTGGAATGCGTCCAGAAAGAGATAAACCTGCATGGCTGATCGCATCTGTCTTTTTCGGGTTATTGGTAATGAGTCTGACCGGTTTTGTACGAAGTGTTTGAAGAACGGCAATGGCTTCTTCGTATTGACGTGTGTCATCTTCAAAACCAAGAGCTTCGTTCGCTTCTACTGTATCGTAGCCGTTTTCTTGAAGAATATAAGCCATGGCTTTACTGAAAAGACCAATGCCGCGGCCTTCATGATTGGCTAAGTAAAACAGAGCTCCTGCTCCATTGTCCTCAATCATTCGCATAGACTGCTTCAATTGGAATCCGCAGTCGCAGCGCTTGCTTCCGAAAATATCGCCTGTGTGGCAAATGGAATGCATGCGGATAAGGGCTTCATCAGCTTGCTCAAAATCCCCATAGACAAGAACGCTTGACTGCTGATGATCAGCAAGCTGGCGGGACGAAAGGCTTTCAATTAAAGCTTCATCTGACAATGGCTCTTTTCCATCGTCTTTTAACCATGAATACCAGTTGAACATGACGGTTCTGCCGTCTAAATTCACTGGCAGTTTAATGGGTCCAGTGATATATATATACCCGTCTTCTTGCTGTACTCGTTTGATTTTATCTTTTAATATGGCTATTTTAAGCTCTGTGTGTTTGTCCATATTCTGCACCTTCTTTTTAGTCTGTTTCTTCAATCTGTAAACGAACGAGAACGCCAAATGGATCAACAAATTCGCTGCTTTTTCCTGTCGTGTTGACTTGAGTGCCTGCTTTTGTCAGACGTTCGATGACGGATTGTCTGTCTGCTTCTTCTGGAAAAACCAGTGTATAGCTTCTAATTCCTGAAAAACGTGGATCAATGGCTCCTTTTCGTCCGCGTCCCCATGCATTAAAGGCAAGGTGGTGGTGGTACACACCAGCGGCGATAAATAGGCTTGCTGGTGGAGCCATTCGGATATGAAAACCGAGCGTATTGACATATAAGGAATCTGCTTCTTCTGGGTTGAGATGGAAATGCAAGTGTCCCATGACTGTGCCCGCAGGGAGTCCTTCCCATGTGGTATCAGCGGCTTCTTGCAGGAGACCATCTCCATCAAGCGGTGCATTTCCGCCACCTTTCAGTTCTCCATGCTCACCTACCCAAATGTCCTGAGGACGGTCAGCATAAATTTCTACGCCAATGCCGTCAGGATCACTTAAATAAATGGCTTCACTGAAAAAGTGATCGCTTGCTCCAATTAAAGGATAGCCTTTTTTGATCACATGTGCCAGCCATGTGCCCAGGTTTTTTCTGGTAGGTAATAAAACAGCAAAATGATAAAGACCTGGCTCATGATCAGGCTTTTCTTTGAGCTGTGCATTCTCTTTTAACAAAAGGATCGGTTCCTTTGCATTGCTGCCAAGTGTCACCGCGGAATCTGTCTTTTCTAATATAGTAAATCCTAAAATGTCTGTATAAAAAGGTAAAGAACGATCAAAGCTGGACACATGTAATTCTGTCACACCCAGCCTTAGCTGCTCAATTGTCTTCAAGCTCGGTCATCTCCTTCATGATATATGCATCGGCATGTTCAAATGTTTTTGAAAATCTATAAAAAATGAATACCTTGTTACTTTTAGTAACTAAACTATATAATAGTTAGTGACTTATTTCAAGTAATTAATTGTGTTATAATGAAAAAAAGAGAAAAAAGCAGGAGGGAGTAAGATATGGCTCAAGTAGATGGCTGCCCAATTACAGATGCCATGGAGATTCTAGGCAAGAAGTGGGTCATTCTCATCATCAATCAGCTTCTGACAGGGCCTAAGCGTTTTTGTCAGCTTGAAAATGAAATGAACATCAGCGGAAGATTACTATCAGAAAGGCTGAAGGATTTAGAAGCTGAGGGACTTGTTGAGAAAAAGGTATACCCCGATATTCCAGTGCGGATTGAATACGAATTAACAGTTCAAGGGAAGAAAATTGAAGCGATTATTCGTGAAATGTATGCTTGGTCTTTAGATCGTAAAAACAGCAAAATAGAGGAACATGTTCCTTCTTAATCCATTTCGATCAGTGTGTCTGATCGAAATTTTTTTGTGTGATTTTCCAGAAATCTATGTCAATAGTATGAAAAATGGTGTTGACAATAAATTCACCCATCATATAAGATCAAGAAGAAGAGGGTTCTTTTCCCTGTAATGGAATGGAGGTCATGCCATGGAATCATGAATGGGACAGATTGCCTAAAACACGTGTCAATACATCATTTAGAAACAGACATCTTTGGCTTTTAAGAAGCAAAGATTTATTTTTTCAACTCTATTGATAATGATTATCATAATCATCTATAAGTGTGTTCCAGCACTTATAAAGGTTATTTTTTTTATTGTCTATTGAGAATAATTATCAATATCATTTAGGAGGGTTCACATGAAAGTCATTCGTTCAACATCACCCGTATTATTATTCCTTAGTTTTGTTCTATTATTTGCTCTAGCCCCGATTAGCTCAGCATCAGCAGCTGGTTTAGCAGATGGTCAACATTCAGCACAATATGTGGTTTGGAAGGCAGATAGCGATTCGACTTCAACAGCGAATACGTATTTTGAAAAACCAGCCAAACTTGTCGTGAAGGGTGGAAAAATCAAAGCACAAGTTACGTTAACAAATAGTTCTTGGATCACTAGCTTTAAAACGCTCGATCAAGGTGTCTACAAAGATGCAAAGGTAATCAGTACAAATACAACTGCGAATAAGAGAACAGTAGAATTCAACGTGAACAGCCTGACAGAAGTCGTACCAGCAAAAGTGAGCGTCACTGTACCGGCCATCGGATATACAGGTAATTACGACATTCGTCTCAAGTTTGATGCAGCATCTGTTCAATAAAAAGGGAGGAAATTCGCTTGATGAAAAAAATGATGAGGCTATCAGTCTTCATGACCGCTTTATTATTGGCATTTATGCTGCCTTTTTCAAACGCACAGGCTGCCACGTTAAAGGATGGTACATACTCCGTCAACTATAATGTGCTCAAGGCTGAAGGAAATGCGGTCTCCATGGCAAATGATTACTGGCTGAAGCCAGCAAAAGTGATTGCCAAAAACGGGAAGCTGACAGTACAAATGACCATTAAAAATAGCAGCTGGGTGACGGAATTTAAAGTGCCCGGAAATGGCGGCTATGTCGATACAACGGTTCTCTCAACCAATAAAAAAGCCAACACAAGGATTGTTCAGTTCCAAGCACAGAGCTTGTCTAAACCAATCAAGTCAAAAATTCATGTCACTGTGAAATCTGCTGATTATGATCATGATTACACCATTCAGCTGAAATTCGATGAAAGCAGCATCAAGTCACTTTCGTCTAACAGCACAAACAAATCAGCGGGTGAGGCAGAAAAGCAGCAGCCATCAAAAGAATCAACGAAAACATCTGATTCATCCACAACAAAACAAGAAGAGAATCCTCAAACTGGTGATACAAACCAGACAGGGTGGCTCCTTGTGCTTGCTCTATGCTCAGGTGGATTTTTAGCAAGAAAGTGGATCATCAAGCATTAACGGAAGGAAGTGTCACCATTTGAAACGTCTTTTTCATCTAAAGGCAGCCATTCTGCTCGTTTTATTCAGTTTGTTGACTGCGTTTCAGATTCCTCAAGGAACAGCTCAAGCGGCATCATTCGTTGATGGTGAATACACAGTTGGATTCACCATTTTAAAAAATGGCAGCACAGAAGCGTCCATGATGGATACCTATACAGAAAAGCCAGCTAAGCTCATCGTGGAAAATGGCAAGAAAACAGCCTATGTCACACTGAAGCAAAGCAAAGAAATAACAGATTTCAAGGTTGAACAAAATGGTGCTCTCGTTACCACTGAAACGGTCAGTGAGGACGAAACAGCCAATACACGTGTGATCAAATTTGATGTCGCCGACTTATCAGCAAAATTAAACGGCTGGGTGAAAATTTACTGGGATTTAGGCGGCTTTATTTATGACGAAGCATATGACGTACAGTTTGCATTCGATCAAAGCAGCTTAACACTCGTTACACCTGCAAAGCCAGATGATAACGAAACAAAACCAGATGACCAAAACGGTACAAAACCAGACGATAACGAAACAAAGCCGGATGATCAAAACGGTACAAAGCCAGACGATAACGAAACAAAGCCGGATGATCAAAACGGTACAAAGCCAGACGATAACGAAACAAAGCCGGATGATCAAAATGGCACAAAGCCAGATGATCAACCGACAACACCAGGCAATAACAATGGCACAAAACCAGATGATTCCGCGCAAAATCAATTAAAAGATGGCGTATATCGTATTAATTACAGTGTGCTAAAAGGGGATACGGATGAGGCATCTCGAATGAATCAATACTTCTCACATCCCGCATCCTTAACCGTCAAAAATGGAAAGCAAACCATTTCCTTTACGGTAAAGGACCATAAGTCTGTCGATTCTTTAAAAGTAGAGCACAACGGTTCTTATCAAGAAGCAAAGACAGTCAGCACAGATGAAGCGAAGAATACAAGAGTGGTTTCATTTGATGCAAGTGATTTGAAAAAAGCGGTAAAAGGAAAAGTACACATTGTAGTAGCGGCCGCTAACTATGATCAAACCTACGATATTCGTTTTCAATTTGATTCAAAGAGTATCGCTCCAGTTAAAGACGGACAGGTAGAGGAAGAAAAACCAGCAGCACCAGAAACACCAAAAACACCAAAACCAAACACACCATCACCAGAAACAAATAACAGCGGAGCTAATCAAGAGACGGCTCAGCTAAAAGATGGTGTATACAAACTTCCTTTCTCAATGAAGAAAGCAGACAAGGATGAGCTTTCCCGCATGAACGATTACGTCGTGAGCCCTGCGACACTGGTTGTGAAAAATGGCCGACATTTCGTTTCATATACAGTGAAGAACAGCTCAGCGATCACGTCATTCCAAGTAGGGACAGGCGGAAAGTTTGAAGAGACACTTGTCGCGAAAACAGATCAAAAAGCAGATACACGTGTCATTCAATATGAAGCAAAAAGTTTAAGTGGAGCTCAGGCAGCACGCGTAAAAATTGATATTCCAGCTGCGAACTACCATGAGCAGTACGATGTCAAACTTGTCTATGACACAAAAGGAATCGCTCTCGGTGAGGGAAGCGGAATTTCAACGGTCATTGGAGACGATGAGAGTATTGGCTTTGTCAAAAATCCAAATGATCACGATTCTCAAACAACTCAACTTGAGAATATAGCACCAGAGGAAACGGGTGCAGAGCAGATGACATTTACTCCAACAGATGATCAAACCAAATCTGATTCTGGACAGCTGAATCCGAAAACGGGAGATACCTCTCTGCTTTGGGTGTATATTCTTTTATTCGGCGGGTCGTTATTCGTACTCGTCAGAAAATATCAAACACGGACAAGATAGATCGTTTATTTTAAGTGAGATGCGCCATTTATGTCGGCGCATCCACTCTCTTTTTTCGAAAGGAGGCTTCTGTTTTTGAAGCATCGAATGTTATGTACCTTGATCGCCGCTCTCAGTGTGTGCGTGATCTTATCGGGCTGCTCACAGTCAGCAGAAAGCTCAGCAAAAGGCAAAAAAAGCGCTGAATCAAGTGAGCGCATTGTAGCAACGACTGTAGCTGCTGCGGAGATCATGGATGCTTTAGAGGTGGATCTTGTCGGGGTGCCAACAAGTCAAAAACCCTTGCCAGCTCGTTACAAAGGACTGCCGGAAGTCGGCAACCCAATGAGCCCGGATATGGAAATCATCCAATCACTTCAACCGACAGATGTCCTGTCTGTCACAACCCTTCAATATGATTTAGAGACACCCTTTCAGCAAGCAGGTGTCCCTGCCACATACTTAAATCTAGAGAGCATGGCTAACATGGAGAAGGCTATCACGAAGCTCGGAGATCAGTATGACAGAAAGAAACAGGCTGAACGCATTGTGTCTGAGTTTGAGCAAAAAAAGAAAGACATACAAGAGAAGACGAAAGGAAAACGTAAGCCGTCCGTTCTGATTTTACTTGGTGTGCCAGGCAGTTATTTGGTGGCGACAGAGAATTCATATATTGGTGATCTTGTGCGTATCGCAGGAGGAAAGAATATTGTGGGAGGCGAGAAAATGGAGTATTTGGCATCCAATACGGAATATTTACAAAAAGCCAATCCAGATATCATTCTCCGGGCCGCACATGGGATACCAGACGAAGTCGTTCGCATGTTTGATGAAGAATTCAAAACAAATGACATCTGGAAACATTTCAATGCGGTTAAACAAAACCGGGTGTATGACCTCGAAGAAAGCTTATTTGGGACAACAGGCAATTTAAAGGCAGCAGAAGCATTAGATGAATTGACTCGTATGTTGTATCCGTCATAAGCGGCGAATCTTAATGATAAAAGGACGTTCAAGATGAAAAAAACAGGGATTTTATTTCTGATAGTCAGTCTCTTACTGGTCTGCGTGTTTATTTATTCAGCCATTACTGGGAGCATTCATGTCACCCCAATTGAATTATTAGAAGGGCTCATCACCGGTCAACATGCACAGGTAGAAATCATTAAAGATTTGAGAATTCCCCGCATGCTTATCGCGATGTTTACAGGGGCCGCCTTATCTGTCTCCGGTGTACTGCTGCAGTCAGTCATGAGGAATCCGTTAGCTGATGCCGGCGTCATTGGCATTTCATCAGGAGCCAGCTTCTTTTCATTAATGGCGATTACAGCGCTTCCTCAATTTTATTTCTACTCTCCTTTATTTTCGGTATTAGGCGGGGCTATTGCGTGTTTCCTCGTGTATGTTCTGTCTTGGAAAGGTGGTTTAAGCCCGATCCGCATGATCTTGGTTGGGATCGCGATCAATGCCATGTTTACTGGAATGGCTGAAGCATTTGTGACCATTTGCAGCTATTTCAATATCACGATTAATCAGTCGGGACAGTCGAATCTCACGATGAAAACATGGGGAGATGTCCGATTAATCGGTGTCTATGGTGTCGTCGGCCTTGTCGTTGCACTCTTCTTCAGCAGATGGTGCAACCTCCTGGCTCTTCAGGACAAGACAGCGAAAAATTTAGGATTGCGTGTGACCAGAATGCGCCTTTTGATTTCCATCACAGCTGTTTTACTTGCGGCGGTGACAGCTGCAGTAGCGGGTGTGATAGCCTTTGTCGGCTTGCTCATTCCGCACATTTCAAGAAGGCTTGTCGGCTCGGATCACCGGGTACTGATTCCATTTTCTGCGTTAAGCGGGGCTTTGCTTATTTTGACGGCTGATACGCTTGGCAGGACGCTTGTGGCACCAAATGAGATTCCTGCTTCTACGATCATGGCCGTGATTGGCGGGCCGTTTCTGATCTTTTTATTAAGAAGGGGGGACCGTCTCCATGGACATTCGTGAGGTGTCATTCTCATATGACCAGCAGAAGGACATCGTTCAATCGGTCACAACACAGATTGAAAAGGGAAAAATCACAACCATTATCGGTCCAAATGGCTCGGGAAAATCCACACTGCTTTCCTTAATGGCGAATAATCATTGTCCAAATAAAGGGCAAATTCACTTAGACGGGCATGCGCTGAATGCGTTCAAGCCAAAGGAGCTGGCAAAAAAGCTCGCTGTCGTCCATCAGCAAAATGAGGCGCCGTTTGATTTAACGATCGAACGGGTCGTGGCCTTTGGCAGAACGCCTTACCAGACGATGCGCGGAGGAGACAAGGAAGAGGATGAGAGAGCGGTAGAGTGGGCGCTGTCCAGTACAAAGCTAACGGAAAAACGAAAGGTGCCGCTCGCCTCACTGTCAGGTGGAGAGCGGCAGCGTGTATGGATTGCGATGGCACTTGCGCAAAAAACGCCAATCCTTTTCTTAGATGAACCGACAACCTATTTGGATATCTACTATCAATTTGACATTCTTGAGCTGATTCGTGAGCTGAATGCCAAGCATGGATTAACCATTGTCATGGTGCTGCACGACATGAATCAGGCTGTCCGCTACAGCGATATCATCATAGCGATGAAGGATGGACAGATTATCACTGAAGGACAGCCAAACGATGTGTTAACAGAGGAAAACGTGCGGCACATTTATGATGTGTCTGTCACGATTAGACAGGATGCAGAAACAGGGATGTACATCGTGCCTGTTGGTATATAAGCTGTGCAAAAAGCAGGTGAGATAGTGTGAAACGAGGAAAACGGCTCTGGCAGCGGATGCTGACGATCGTTTGTTTAGGAGTATTTATTTATAGCGGTACAGCCATCGGCTTCGAACTTTTCGGTTATTATCAAAATCGCCAGGTGCTTGCAAAGGCCCAGACGATGTATGGACATGAAGAAGAAATGACTGAAAAACGGGCGCCGGGAAAGATCCGTTCGTCATTTGATGAGCTGCGGAAGGTGAATGAGGACATTGTCGGCTGGATCAATATGAAAGACACGATGATTCAGTATCCGATTGTTCAATCTCACGATAATGCGTTCTACTTAACTCGCAATTATTTAAAAAACGACACCCGGGCAGGCAGTATCTTTATGGATTATCGTAATGATGTCCTGCATGAAAGCCCAAATACAGTGGTGTACGGCCATCGGATGAGGGATGGATCCATGTTCGCTGGACTCACAAACTATCTAAAAAAAGATTTCTTCCAAGAGCACCGGACATTTCAGTACGATACACTGTATCAAAGCTATGAAGCGGAGATTTTTGCTGTGTATGAAACGACGGTTGACTTCGACTATATTCAAACCGATTTTCAAGATCTTGGCGAATACGCGCATTACTTGCAAGCTGTGCGGAAGAAATCAATCTATCAAACGAAGACAGACGTGTCTACAGATGATCTCATCCTCACCTTATCGACCTGTGATCATGTGCTAGCACCTAAAAACGGGCGTCTCGTGGTACAGGCAAAGCTAAAGAAAGTTTACTAGAAAAGGAGAGACAGACGGTTGAAATTTTCATATGTGATCTTGGCGGGACTCGTCTTGATGCTTCTCCTTGGCGGATGCAGTCAGGCAGCACCTGTAGAGAAAGGGAGCGGGCAAGGAGCGCTGAAGATAAAGGATTTTACCGGAAGAACGCTGTCGTTTGATGAATCCCCTCAGCGTATCGTCGCATTGTCGACCGGGGACATGAGTATTTTGTATGCTTTAGGCGGTGAGGCGGTCGGCCGGCCAACCGCCGAGTTACCAGACAGCTTACAAAAGGCAAAGTCTGTACAAACGATTGGCACAACGCATCAATTTGATGTAGAGCTGATCACAAGCTTAAAGCCTGATGTGGTGCTTGGAAATGAACAATTAAACAGCAAGGACATCTCTACAATAGAAGGAATTGGTTCACAGCTTCTTTTGACAAGCGCCAATTCAGTGAAGGACATCCAGCGTCAAATCTCGTTATTTGGGGATTTACTTGGGAAACAGCAAAAGGCTAAAGCACTCAATGATCAAATTGATGAGCGGAAAAAGCAAGTCAAGCAGCCTAAGAAAAAAGTGAAAACACTCGTTGTGTACGGTGCACCCGGCACATATATGGCCGCACTTCCTCAATCCTTGAGTGGAGATTTGCTGCACATCGCTGGGGGTGCAAACATCGCTGAGAATGAACCGGCACTCGAAAAATTCCCTCAATACGCCCAAATCAATGCAGAAAAGGTGATCGAAGCCGATCCTGATCTCATTCTGCTCATGACACACAGCAATCCTGACGATGTGAAAGCGGGCTTTATGAGTGAAATGAAACAGAATGCAGCATGGCACGACGTATCAGCTGTCAAAAATGGCCGCGTGGAGATTCTGCCTAGTGATTTATTCGGGACGAACCCAGGCGCAGACGTTATAAAGGCGATCGATGAACTAGAGAAGAGATTGAAGCGATTGTCATCATGAAGGTGAATGCAGAGTTAGATTTTCAAAAAAGACAGTCGAGACGGAGATGGCTTATACCGGGACTGCTTTTCTCACTAGGTGTGGGCATATGCCTAGGGCTTGCATTAGGTTCTGTTCAATTATCGCTGCCAGATTTAATCGCTGCTTTGACGGGATCAGGCCAGCCAGTCCATGAAAAAATCGTCATGGATTTACGCCTGCCGCGCGTTCTCATAGGTTTCATCGTCGGGGCCTGTCTCGCAGCATCAGGGGCAATTTTACAAGGAGTCGTTCGAAATCCACTCGCTGACCCTGGCATCATCGGTGTGACCGCTGGCGGTGGGTTAGCTGCTGTACTCAGCATGATTGTGTTTCCGCAATTCACATATCTGCTTCCAGCGGCTGCCTTCCTTGGCGCTTTATTAGCGGCACTTGTTGTGTATATTTTGTCATTTGATCAAGGAGTTTCACCACTGAAGTTGATTCTAGCGGGTGTGGCAGTTAATGCTCTGCTTGGTGCAGTCATGAATGGGCTGATGGTGCTTTATAGTGAGCGTGTGCAGGCTGTTCTGCCTTTTTTATCAGGAGGATTAAATGGACGGAGCTGGCATCATCTGAGCTTTGTGTCACCCTATGCGCTTGTTGGATTGTGTCTTTGTTTTTTTGCGATCAAGCCGGCAAATCTCCTTTTGCTTGGTGATGAGTCAGCGCAGCTGCTCGGCCTTAGAGTCGAGCGAACCCGATTTTTCTTAATTGCACTGGCGGCGCTTTTGGCGGGTGCAGCTGTAAGCGTGAGCGGTTTAATTGGATTTGTCGGTCTTGTCGTCCCTCATTTTATCCGTCTTTTAATTGGAGATGACTACCGGTACCTGCTGCCGATCTCAATGCTTGGCGGCGGCGTACTTGTGGTCTTTGCTGATACAGCAGCACGGGTATGGTTTACACCGGTTGAACTGCCTGTTGGTATTCTGCTTGCCTGTATCGGTGCACCTTTCTTCCTCTATTTATTAAAAAAGAAAGGGAGGGGTTAAGTTGGATGTGATTGCGATGGATGACGTGAGCCTCAGTCAAGGAGGCTTTCGATTGTCATCTATTTCAGCAGCTGTGCCTAAAGGAAGTGTAACAGGAATTATTGGACCGAATGGGTCAGGGAAGTCGACGTTTATTAAAGCGGCCGCACGCCTTACGTCGATTGAAAGCGGCATGATTTATATTCACGATATACCGCAAAAAGAGATGACAGCACAGGAGATTGCACAGGAAATCGCCGTTCTGATGCAAACGAGAACGGCCATCCCATCGATGACAGTACGTGAGCTGGTCGCACTTGGACGCAGTCCGCATCGTTCGATCTGGAAAAAGAGCTCGAAGACAGATCAGGAAGCGATAGAGTGGGCGCTTGATGTGACAAATAGCCGCGTGAATGAAAACAGGATGCTGCATACATTGTCAGGCGGAGAAAGGCAGAAGGCGTATATTGCCATGGCACTGGCTCAGAAGACAGAGACGATTATTCTGGATGAGCCTACCACTTACTTAGATATTGCGCATCAGCTTGATTTACTGGAGCTGCTCAAACAGCTGAATGAAACGCATGGGATCACTATTTTAATGGTTCTTCATGACCTGCAGCAGGCAGCAAAATATTGTGACCGCCTGATTGCGATGAAGCGTGGTCAGGTATACCAAATAGGGACACCAAAGGAAGTATTAACAGAAAACTTTTTCAAAGAGGTATTTGGGATTCAGGCAGAGGTTCACCTAGATGGAGAGCATCCGCTCATTATCCCAATCGCTTCGATCCAACAACAAAAGGGAGATGAATCAAACATGATCATTGTAAACAACCAGGTTAGAGTAGAAAAAGGCAGTGCAGACCACCTCGTCAAGCGTTTTAACAAGCAGGGACAAGTAGAATTCATGGAAGGATTTTTAGGCATGGAAGTCTGGGTCACACAGCAGACAACCGATTACGATGAAGTGACCATTCATACCCGCTGGAATCGAAAAGAAGACTTTGTGAACTGGACAAAATCTCAGGCATTTGGAGATGCACACGCACATGGAAAAGCGAAACCTGAAGGCCTATTAAAAAACAAAATTACGTACTATGAAGTACAAGTCACGAGACCTGCTTTACAGAAAAAAGCTTAAAATAGAAACAAAGCGCTGCGGCTCACATGCAGCGCTATTTTTTTTGCGGTTGTTTATTTCCCGTCACATATTCTTGACAAAGTATTCAAACAACTGACACAATACCATCCAAATTTTAGGTAAAATTTACTTTATTTTTGAAGCGTATGGGTGTAAAGTACAGGTATAAATAACTAACCGAATGAAAATCAAGAGTAAAATTTCACCGAGTGAACCATTTCAAATGGACTTTTATTTGTGAAACATTGAACAAATAGTGAATGTTTTGTGAAATGGTGAGCATGAATCGTTCGGCATGTGAAAGTAAGGGAGGATGTAAGGCTGTGAGTGAGCTGTTTTTAGCAAGATTTCAATTTGCTTCAACGACATTATTTCATTTTATTTTTGTTCCTATGTCAATAGGTTTGGTGTTTATCGTTGCATTGATGCAGACCCTTTATGTCGTCAAGAAAAAAGACATCTATAAAAAGATGGCGAAGTTTTGGGGTCACCTGTTCTTACTGAACTTTGCAGTAGGTGTGGTAACAGGGATTCTGCAGGAATTCCAGTTTGGGATGAACTGGTCAGATTATTCAAGGTTTGTCGGTGATGTTTTTGGTGCACCGCTTGCCATTGAAGCGCTGCTCGCCTTTTTCCTTGAATCTACATTTATTGGACTTTGGATATTCGGCTGGGATCGTCTGCCGAAGAAGATTCATTTATTGTGCATTTGGCTTGTTTCCCTTGGTACGATCTTTTCGGCGTTTTGGATTTTACTCGCTAACTCATTTATGCAGGAGCCAGTTGGATTTGCCATTAAAAATGGCCGTGCAGAAATGAATGATTTTGGCGCTCTTGTGACGAACCCGCAGCTTTGGGTTGAGTTCCCGCACGTTCTGTTTGGTGCGCTGGCAACAGGTGCTTTCTTTATTGCAGGCGTTAGTGCCTATAAAATGATCAAAAAACAAGAAATTGCCTTTTTCAAAAAATCATTCCAGATTGCGATGGTCCTCGCTTTAATTTCTGGCTTAGGTGTAGCGTTTTCTGGACATGATCAAGCGAAGCACTTAATGAAATCACAGCCAATGAAGATGGCAGCAAGTGAAGCCCTTTGGAAGGATAGTGGAGATCCAGCGGCTTGGACACTATTTGCCAACATTGACACAGATAAAAAAGAAAACTCTGCGGAGATCAATATTCCGTTTGCCTTAAGTTATTTGGCTTATTCGAAGTTCAGTGGAGATGTTCCAGGTATGCTGACACTTCAAAAAGAATATGAAGCCAAGTTTGGCCCTGGAGACTATATCCCACCAGTGAAAACAACATTCTGGAGCTTTAGAATCATGGTCGGTGCCGGAATGCTGATGATTTTTGCTAGTATGCTTGGCTTGTACTTGAGCTTTAAAAAGAAACTCGAAAAGAACAAATGGTATTTACGCTTCATGGTAGGGATGATTGCGTTCCCGTTTATTGCGAACTCAGCTGGCTGGATCATGACCGAAATTGGGCGTCAGCCGTGGACGGTCTTTGGGATGATGACGACGGCTCAATCGATTTCACCAAACGTATCGTATGGCATGCTGTTGTTCTCAGTCATTAGCTTTACGACGATTTATCTGATTCTTGCCATTGTGCTTGCCTACTTATTCATTCGAGAAATTAAAAAAGGTGCACATTCTGAAGGGAATACAGATCAAAAGGATGAAACGGACCTGTCTACAGATCCATTTGATGGAGGCGCATATCATGGCATATCTTAACGAGCTTTGGTTTATTCTTGTCGCAGTATTGTTTGTTGGATTTTTCTTCTTAGAAGGATTTGATTTTGGTGTCGGGATGTCCATGCAGCTGCTTGGAAAGGATGCGCACGAGCGCCGCATTTTAATTAATACGATCGGCCCTTTCTGGGACGCGAATGAGGTCTGGCTGATTACAGCTGGCGGCGCTATTTTCGCTGCATTCCCTAACTGGTATGCCACGATGTTCAGCGGATACTATATTCCGTTTACGGTTCTCCTCTTAGCGCTCATTGGGCGGGGAGTCGCCTTTGAATTCCGAGGGAAAGTTGAGAAAGCCTCTTGGATTAAGACGTGGGACTGGATTATTTTCTTTGGCAGTCTGCTTCCGCCGTTTTTGCTCGGTGTGTTATTCACGAGTATTTTACGCGGGATGCCAATTGATCAAGACATGAACATGTACGCTGGTTTCACGGATTTTGTGAATCTTTATTCAGTGATCGGCGGGTTAGCTGTGACGGTTCTTTGTCTTCTGCATGGATTGATTTTCGTCACACTTCGTACGGAGGGTGATCTAAGAGATCGTGCAAGAAAGCTCGGTCAGCTTGTTTTACTGATTGCACTACCAGTTCTTGTTCTATTTGTTGGTGTGTCTATTCTTGAAACAGACATTTATACCGTGCGTCCGATCATCACAATCCCTTTAACTGTCCTCATTGTGGTTTGTTACGTAGCGGCACTATTCTTTATGAAAAAAGAACGCGATGGCTGGACATTCTTATTCACAGGCGCAGGCATTATGGTGACGGTGTCCATGCTGTTCACTGCGTTGTTCCCGCGCGTCATGATTAGTTCAATCAGCCATTCATTTGATCTCACGATTCAAAACGCTGCATCTGGATCTTATTCACTGACGGTCATGACGATTGTTGCCGTTTCTTTGCTGCCCTTTGTGCTTGGGTATCAAATTTGGAGCTATTACGTCTTCCGTAAACGTGTAAGCGGTAAGGAGCCAATGACCTACTAATGGATAAACGTTTGCTTCAATTAAAAGGAATGAGAGGGCTTCTTGCCCTCTTAGGTATTGTGTCACTCATCCAAGGAGCAAGTATTATTTTCCAAGCACAGTGGCTGGCACATGCCATTACCACGCTGTTTGACGGGAAAAGCCTTTCGCAGGCAACGCCTTATGTCCTGCTGTTTCTTGCTGCCTTTCTTGTGCGGCACGGTCTCACCTTGATTCGGGAGAAGGTCATGTTTACCTACTCTTCCCGAATTGGAGCAGACGTCAGAAAACAGCTGCTAGACCAACTCTTTCGATTAGGGCCTGCCTTTGCAAAGAAAAAAGGGACAGGAAAGCTTGTCACATTAGCAATGGAAGGAATTGCTCAATACCGTCAGTATTTACAGCTGTTTTTGCCGAAAATGGTGAACATGGCAGTCATTCCGGCAATGGTCCTTATCTATGTGTGGACATTAGATGAAACATCAGCCGTCATTTTAATTGTGACACTGCCAATTTTAATTATTTTTATGATTTTGTTAGGCCTTGTTGCTCAGCGTAAAGCGGCCAAACAATGGAGATCGTATGAGAAATTATCCAATCATTTTACTGACTCTCTCCGCGGGCTTGAGACGCTGCGTTACTTAGGGATCAGCAAAAAACACTCCCGTAATATTGCGGAAGTGTCAAAGCGATATCGAAAAGCGACGATGAGCACACTGAAGGTCGCCTTTCTGTCATCATTTGCCCTCGATTTCTTTTCCATGCTATCGATTGCAACCGTCGCTGTTTTCCTTGGCTTGCGATTAATTGAAGGAGAGCTTCTGTTATTGCCGGCTTTGACGGCGCTTATGCTGGCGCCGGAGTATTTCCTGCCAGTACGTGAAGTAGGAAATGATTATCATGCGACGTTAAATGGAAAAGAAGCGAATGAAGCCATGCAGGTCATTTTAGAAGAAAAGGGCTTCCGCGCGCAGGAGACACAATCTGTGCAGCTGAATAAGTGGGATGAACAATCCGTGCTCACCCTGCAGGATGTTTGTGTTCAGCATGATGCACATGCCCCTTATTCCATTCAGGATGTGGATCTGACTGTCAAAGGGAAGAAAAAAATCGGCATCATTGGTGCCAGTGGTTCAGGAAAATCGACATTAACCGATGTTCTCGGCGGCTTTGTTGAACCGTCTTCGGGTCAAATTACACTAAACGGCCAGCCGCTTGTTCATTTACAGATGAAGGAATGGCAAAAGGAAGTTGTCTATATGCCGCAGCATCCCTATTTATTTCACATGACATTAAGAGAAAACATTCGTTTTTATGAACCGAATGCAACAGACGAAGAAGTGGAAAGAGCTGTGCATGAGGCTGGCTTATCTCAGCTGGTTACGCAGCTGCCAAATGGCTTGGATGAAGTCATTGGAGAACAGGGAAGAGAGCTAAGCGGCGGACAGGCACAAAGAATTGCGCTTGCGCGAACGGTGCTGGGCCAGCGGTCCATTATGCTGTTAGATGAACCAACGGCGCATCTCGATATTGAAACAGAGTATGAATTGAAGAAAGCAATGCTTCCACTGTTTGAACATAAACTTGTGTTCTTAGCGACACACAGACTCCATTGGATGCCGGACATGGATGAAATCATTGTCATGGATCAAGGGACCGTCGCAGAAATGGGAACACATGAATCATTAATGCAAAGAAAAGGCGTGTATTATCAATTGGTACAGGAGCAAATGGGGGCGGTCACACATGGTCAGTAAAGGCTGGTTTATACCTTATATCAAGGAGAATCAAAAGCTGTTTGCCTTGGTTTTATTTTTAGGAGCCATTGCGGTATTCTCTGCTTCTATGCTGATGTATACGTCGGGATTTCTCATTTCAAAAGCTGCAACAAGACCTGAAAATATATTAATGGTTTACGTCCCAATCGTGGCTGTACGTACCTTTGGTATTTCGCGCTCTGCTGCCCGTTATGCAGAAAGGCTGGCGAGCCATCAGCTCATTTTGACAATGATTGAAAAAATGCGTGTACGCCTGTATGACATGGCTGAACGTAGTGCCAAACAAACAAAGCTGGGGACAGGTGAAATGCTTGGTCTCTTGTCAGATGATGTGGAGAGATTGCAGGACGCTTATTTAAAAACCATCTTTCCATCTATCGGTGCACTGCTTTTATATGCCGCATCCATTGGAGCACTTGGCCTTTTCTCATGGCCTTTTGCTGGACTAATGCTGCTTTATATGGCACTTCTCGTATTCGTTTTCCCATATGTCACAGTGCTTGTGAACCGGGCAAGACAAATTCAAATGAAAAAAGGCAGAAATGAGCTGTACAGCCATTTAACAGATGCAGTCATGGGCGTTAGTGACTGGCTGTTCAGCGGCAGGCAGAAAGATTTTGTGGATGGTTATGAACAGAAAGAAGCGCAGCTGTTAGCGCTTGAAGCAGCCAAACATCGATTTATCCGCGTGCGTCAATTTTTTGCACAGCTCTTGATTGGGGGAGCTGTCGTGCTTGTCGTGTATTGGAGCGGCTCCGTCGTTCAGTCAGGATCCATGTCACACACACTGATTGCAGCCTTTGTACTTGTGCTGTTTCCATTAACAGAAGCTTTTCTTCCACTGTCAGATGCGGCAGGTGATATTCCCGTCTACCAGCATGCTGTCAGCAGATTACATCATTATGAAAAGCAGTCATATGAAGGAGAAACTGAGAACGAGGCAGTGGAACAGTCAACCAATTCTCAAGATGAAGCTGTCTGTTTTGAACAAGTGTCCTTTCGGTATGACACGCAACATTATGTCCTTCAAGACCTGTCATTTTCTCTAAAGCAAGGGGAATCACTCGCGCTCTTAGGAAAAAGCGGTGCAGGCAAATCGACCATTTTAAAATTGTTAGAAGGGGCAGTCGTTCCAAACCAAGGAGCTGTCAGCATTCAAGGAAAACGGGTTCAAAGCATTCAAGAGAAGGTGTCTGCCTATGTGTCTGTGCTCAATCAACAGCCTTATTTATTTGATACGTCTGTTTTAAACAATATTCGTTTAGGGTCTCCAGAGGCGACAGAAGAACAGGTAAAAGAAGCAGCTAGACAAGTGCAGCTGCATGATTACATTGAGTCTTTGCCAGAAGGTTATCATACAGGTGTTCAGGAGACAGGGGTTCGATTTTCAGGTGGAGAAAGACAGCGTATGGCGTTAGCTCGGATTTTGCTGCAGGACACGCCGGTTGTTGTATTAGATGAACCGACTGTTGGACTTGATCCACGGACAGAGCGTGAATTGCTTGAAACCATCTTCCGTGTGTTAAAAGGGAAAACAGTTATTTGGATTACCCATCACCTGACTGGCTGTGAGGCGTGTGACCGCATCATGTTTATTGAAGACGGGCGCATTGAGATGCAGGGTCAGCATCAGGATTTACTAAAAGAAAACACGCGTTATCAAAAGCTGTATGAAATGGATCGTCCGTTTTCTACAATATAAATGAATGAAATGACAAGAACGTTCGGACAGGAAATCTCTGCCCGAACGTTTTGTGGTTTAAGGGTTTACTTTACCAATACCAGCATTTGATATCACTTCTGATTTAACATTGTTCACGTTAAGCAAAGAGTAGTTATAAGGAGGGTTATACGTACCTGTTGAAGACGTTGGCAGACTGCCTGTGCTGTTAATATACGAGTTGTTGATGACATGCCATGTTCCAACTTGACGGCTGTCCCAGCTTCCGATCGCATTTTTGGTGTTTTCAAACACGTTGTGTTCAATTCTCATTTTCGCGCCCATACGTGAGTTAATGGCAGTTGTCAGGATGCCTTTATAATAGTTGTTATAGACATGTCCTTCCCCGAAGCGCATAGACGGTACACGAGAGTTTAGGTTTTCAAAGCGGTTGTTGTGGAACGTAATTTTTCGATTGTAGTTATCGTTATCGGAGCTGCCCATAAGCATTGTTTTCCAGCTGTCATGTACATAGTTCCACGAGAAGGTAATGTAGTCAGAGTCATTTTTCACATCAAATAAACCATCGTAGTCATCTTTCCCAGAATTCAATGTGTTGTACAGTTCATTATGATCGACCCATATGTTTTTAGAACCGCCTTCAATCCCGATGGCATCTTTGTCACCGATTTTGCTGTGGTGGATTTTCAAGTTGCGGATGATGATGTTATTGGCACGCCATACTTTAATGCCAATGCCATTAAATTCGCCGTTCGTCCCTTTACCGACAATCGAGACATTATTCGTATCTTTCACATCGATTTTATTGGCTGATGTATTAGAGGGGGTAATCGTCCCGTCGACAACAATTTTTAATTTTTCGTTTGTTCCTTTATTTTTGAGGGCAGCCAATAATTCATTTCCAGTTTTAACTGTGACGGTTTTACCGCCTTCACCGCCTGTTGTGCCGCCATTTAATGTGGAGAAGCCTTGTTGATTAAAGTTGGCCATAATAGAAGGGCTTTCTGGGAATTTGGCTGCTGCCTTAGCCTCCCCGTTTGGTGCAAATAATGAAGTGACGAGACCGACAGCTAACACACCGGCTAACATTGGAACTTTTCTCTTCAAATTCAACATCTCCATTCTATTTTGTTTTTAATGAAAACGTTCCCAAAATAAGCTGTGATTCAACCAATCCTCCTTTCTTCACAAGCATCGCCTCATTTGGAATGTAGGAAGAGCATAGCATGCAAAAAGGTATCATCGGCTAAGAATAGAAGGAGCGTATTCCATGATTTTCTAGGAAGCTAAGCCAATGATTATTTCATTTTCATCTTCATGAGATAAGGACCATTGACGATAGGTATGAGGATGACATCATGATTATGGAGAGGAGCCTCTCCGTTTGGTAGAAAATCAAGATGATTACGAACGCATCATTTTGTTAGAGAAGAAGGAATGCCATAATCATTACATAAGAAAAAATTGGATATAAAATGAGAATTATAGGAGATATGCTAAAAAATAAGGTCTATTTTAAACGATATTGTCATCCGTGTCGTCTCATGAATAAGAGAAGAAAAGAAGGGAGGGGCGTGTTTGGAGCAGACAGAAGAGACATTATTGATTCAGCGGGCAAAACAGGGGGATGATGCCGCGTTTACAGCCCTTTATCGGCATCACTATTCCTTTCTTTACCGATATATGTTGAAGCTGACCCTTCAGCAAGAGCTGGCAGAGGAAATCATGCAAGAAACGATGCTGAAAGCATATATGAAACTTTCTTCATTTAGAGGAGATGCCTTATTTTCAACCTGGCTCATTTCGATTGCATCTAGGCAATTTTTAGATCACCAGAAGAAAAGAAAACGTGAACAAATGAGAGAAGGAAAAGCGAATCAGGAGGCCATACGCCGCTTTAAATGGGAAGTTCAGCAAAAGGGGAACACATGGCATGACATGTGGGATGCTTTAAATGAATTAAAGGCTCAGGAGAGAGCACCGATTATTCTGCACTATTATTATGGCTTTACCTATCCAGAAATTGCTTCAATGCTCGGAATGAGAGAAGGCACTGTGAAATCGAGGGTTCATCATGGATTAAAGAAAATTCGAAAGGAGTGGGATTTATGAAGGAAGATCGTTTGACCGAACGTTTAAAAGAAGAGCTGCGGCAGCTAGACGAACAAATTGAAGTGGAAAAGCCAAGTGAGCAGGCTGTCATGATGATGCTGAAACAGGCGAAGGAACAAGAGAAAAGGCGTTTTAAACAAGAAGTACTGGCATACATTCTGATCAGTTTGACCATTCTTGCACTCTTTGCAGCTGCCATTACCCATTTGCCTATCATCTTCATTCTTCTCCAAATAGTGAGCGTACCCATCTGCTTTATTGTTGGCTACAAGGAATATCAACATATCAAAGGAGGGTCTTCCTTATGAGTCAGACGGAAATGATCATCTTATTGTGCGTCTTGCCGTTATTGTTTGCACAGGGCTTTCTTTTATTTATGGATGCAAAGAAAAGAGGGCGTTACAAATGGTTCTGGGGCATTGTCGGTCTCATTAACTTTCCATCGTCTTCTATTTTATATTGGCTTTGTGTTGTGTTACCTGATCGAAAAAGAGGCGGAAAGCTCCGAAAAGATTGAGTGTATCCGATCAAACTTTTGACCCTTTTTTCAATGGAAAACCAGCTAGAAATTCAGCATGATTCATGTATTTGTCAAAGAAAACGGGACGAGAAATATCCGCGTGTTCATTTCTAGCACATAAGTCATTCCTTGAGCGCTTCTTTTTAAGACAATCGCTGCGGCTGCTTGATCTATCTCAATTCGGCATCATTTTCATCTGTTATCAATATTGATCAGATTTTACAATTGGTGTTAAATTAATCTCAATATGCGTTAGAAAATCTAACAATTAAATGTGTGGAGATATCTACAAGGAGGCAGATGCGACATGTTGACCTTAGATCGAGCAGCACAAACAGCACAAAGCTACATCCACCGTGTGTTAGAAGAGGTGGAAAAACGAAATCCCGGCGAGGAGGAATTCCAGCAAGCCGTAAAAGAAATTCTAGAATCACTCGTCCCAGTTTTTGCGAAGCACCCAGAGTATGAAAAACAGGGCATTTTAGAACGACTCATTGAACCTGAGCGGCTTGTGGTATTTCGAGTGCCATGGGTAGACGATGAGGGCAAAGTACAAGTCAATCGAGGGTTTAGGGTTCAATTCAATAGTGCCATCGGTCCTTATAAAGGAGGCATTCGTTTTCATCCAACCGTCAATGCTAGCATTATCAAGTTTTTAGGGTTTGAACAAATCTTTAAAAACGCACTGACTGGTATGCCGATTGGCGGAGGGAAAGGCGGATCGGATTTTGACCCTAAAGGGAAGTCCGATGGAGAAATCATGCGTTTCGTTCAAAGCTTTATGAGTGAACTCGGCCGGTATATTGGACCTGATCAAGATGTGCCAGCAGGTGATATTGGTGTAGGGGCACGCGAAATTGGCTATATGTTCGGACAGTACAAGAAAATGCGTGGTGCTTATGAAGCGGGTGTACTCACGGGGAAAAGCCCTGGATTCGGAGGAAGCTTAGCGAGAAAAGAGGCGACAGGTTACGGACTGGTGTACTTCATGGAGGAAATGCTGAAAGCACATGGGCTCCAATTTGAAGGGCGTTCAGTTGTTGTATCGGGCTCAGGAAATGTGTCTATTTATGCAATGGAAAAGGTAATCGAATTAGGCGGTAAGGTTGTGGCTTGCAGTGATTCAAGCGGAGCGATTTATGATCCTCAAGGGATTGCACTTGAGACCATCAAGCAGCTGAAAGAAGTCGAGAATCAGCGGATTGGGGCATACATAGACATTCACCCGCATGCTGAATTAATTGAAGATTGCGAACAAATTTGGTCCGTTCCTTGTGATATTGCACTGCCATGTGCAACACAAAATGAAATATCAGAGGCGCATGCACAGCAGCTTGTGGCAAATGGTGTCATCGCTGTAGGAGAAGGAGCCAATATGCCATCCACTCTTAAGGCGGTCAAAGTATTTGAAGAGAATCGTATTTTATTTGCGCCAGCAAAAGCGGCCAATGCTGGAGGAGTAGGTGTATCAGCACTGGAAATGGCACAAAACAGTGCAAGAATATCTTGGACATTTGAAGAAGTAGATGCTCAGCTGAAACAGATGATGCAATCTATCTATCGTCAGTGTACAGAGACAGCAGACGAATATGGACACTCAGGGAACATCATGGTTGGAGCAAATATTGCAGGATTTCGTAAAGTGGCAGATGCCATGATCGCACAAGGCGTAATTTAACTCCTGCTCTCCCGCACCTGTTTATTTCATGACAAGATGGGGAATCGTCCTTTAAGAATGACAATAAGGAGGCGCGGGAGAAATATGAAAAAATGGCTGAAACAAATTGTCAAATGGGCACCTGTGATTTACCCATTGGTGAGAAAAATATATAAAGAGCGAAAAGCATCTAAACGTCGTAACGTATCAGCCGGATAATCCGGCTTTTTTTATGCAAACATACAGATCCTGCGTTGTAAGAAAAAATAAAAGAATTGAATGATCCATTTCATCCATCTCTCCGTTAAGTACATAACAAACGGAAAGAGGAGGAAATAAAAGATGAACATGAAGAAAGCAATGTTAACCATTCCACTGAGCGCAGCGTTACTATTCCCAGCGGCTCATAGCGCAAGTGCGCACGAAGGACATATGCATGGGGAGGCGAAGAAGACGTCTTCGTCACAAGAGGTGTCAAATAAAGCAACAGATCTTCGAGCAGCACTAGATCAGCTGTTTTCAGAGCATGCCTATTTAGCAGTGATCACGATGCAAAAAGGAATTGATGGCAGTAAAGACTTCGATCAAGCCGCGGCGGCTTTAAATGACAACACGAATGACTTATCAGATGCAATTGCCTCCGTGTATGGAAAAAAAGCAGGCAAACAATTCAAGGACATTTGGTCAAGTCATATCGGCTACTTTGTTGACTATGTACAAGCCACAGCGAAAAAAGATGATGCAGGTAAAAAGAAAGCGATGAAGCAGCTTGATCAATATCGAATGAAACAAGCCGATATGCTCGATCAAGCAACAGACGGCAGACTAAAAGCAAGTGAGCTTGAAGAAGGTTTGAAGATGCATGTGAATGAACTGCTAAAAGCATTTGACAGCTACACTGAAAAGGATTTTGATACGACCTATGAAACGGTTAGAAAATCCATTCATCATATGTTTGAGGTAGGAAAAGGCGTGTCTTGGGCCATCACAGATCAATTTCCTGGGAAATTTGATAAAAAGTCAGTAGATACACCAGCAGCGGATCTTCGTGAAGATTTAAACTACTTGTTCTCAGAGCATTTGGCACTTGCGGTAGTTGCCATGCAAAAAGGAAATGATGGCAGCAAGGACTTTGAGCAAGCAGCAGCGGCTTTAAATGAAAACACAAATGATTTATCTGATGCGATTGCATCCGTTTATGGTAAGGATGCAGGAAAACAATTCAAAGACATTTGGTCAAGCCATATCGGTTACTTAGTTGATTATGTCAAAGCGGATGCATCAGGGGATGATCAAGCAAAAGAAAAGGCTGTCAAAGATTTAGATGCGTATCGAATGAAGCAAGCGAAATTCCTAGATCAAGCAACAGATGGACGTTTAAAGGCAGCTGATTTGGAGGCTGGTTTGAAAACACATATTGATGAGCTGATCAAAACATATACGTCTTATCATAATGGCGAATATGATCAGCTTTATCCGACAGTGAGAGAGGCTTACGGTCATATGTTCATGGTTGGACAGGATGTCGCAGCAGCAATTGTTGATCAGCATCCCGAGCTGTTCAAATCCAACATGCCTAATGAAATGCCGAAAACAGGTATGGGAGGCACAGCCGGTCCTTTAGGCATGTCCTATGAAGCATTTGCGGGAATGATCGCAAGTTTGATCCTAGCAGGCGGCGTGGCAGGTGCATTCTTCCTCATTCGCCGTAAGGCATCAAATTCTAACTCATAAAGACAGGCGGGAACGTGCACAATCGTGCCGTTCCTTTCTTCAAAAGGAGGCCGGCTTAGATGAAGAATTGGCTGTTCAGTATTCTTTCGCTTTTCATCATCACAGGCTGTTCATCCCAGGCAATGGATGAATCGTCATCCTCAAAAAACATACCAGCTTCTAATGAAATGACCACAAGTCAAGCTGAGAAACAGAGCCACTCACACGATACATTAAAAGATGAGCCCTCTGGTATTGTCCCAGCTGAAATTGCCATTCCTGCGATTGATGTCAAAGCAAAGGTGGAGAAAACAGCTTTATCAAAGGATGGCAGTATGGGTGTCCCTCAAGATACAGACAATACGGCTTGGTTTGAAAATGGTCCAAAGCCAGGGGATAAAGGGAATGCCGTTATGAATGGCCATGTAGATAATAAATGGGGTCCATCTGTTTTTTACCGATTAAAGGAGCTAGAAAAGGGAGACAAGGTGATCGTCACGTCCTCTTCAGGAAAAAAGCGAACCTTTGAAGTCATAAAAGTAAGAAGCTATCCGCGTAAAGAGAAGCCCAATGCGTTTTTTGGATACGCCTTTACACGGAATCTCAATTTAATCACTTGTACAGGGACATTTGATCATGCAGCAGGTACGCATGAAAAAAGATTGGTTGTCTTTACGCAGCAGGTCTCCTCATAAAGAAGGCGGATACACGAAGGTGTACGCCTTTTTTTCATGGTTTTCGCAAGTATCTTCCAAAAAGATTCATAGGACATTAGATATGGTTAGTTGTATAAATAGGGGCATTTGTCATATAAATGAGTTGGCAATTTTTATTTCATTTCAGTAGAATATGAGTAATGAAGAGAACTGCAAGCGTATACAACCTGTCCAGACAAGGCAGATTCTCCATCCCTACATAAGGAGGCCGATCTGATGCTGAGTAAAAGACTGGCGCACATCTTAAGTCAGCTCATGGCAGCTGAGACCCCGCTCACAAGCGCTGCACTTTCTGCCAGTTTACAAGTGACAAGCCGCACCATTCGTACAGACATCAAGGAACTGAACGACCGTCTTGCCCCTTACCAAGCGGCTGTAACAGCTGTTAGAGGAGCTGGCTATGAGCTGTTGATCAACGATGAGAATGCCTTTCGCCGTTTTATGAAGGAGGAGGTCGAGCAGGAAGAGCCGTTTGCTGTGCTGCCAGAGGAGCGTGTTCGGTATATTTTAAAAAGGCTTCTTTTGGCAGAATCCTATGTGAAGCTTGAGGATTTACAGGGGCAGCTGTTTATTAGTAAATCAACGATGAGCAACGATGTGAAATCGGTCAAACGTAAGCTGGAGCCCTTTGATCTGAAGCTGGAAGCGAAGCCGAGCAAAGGCTGCCGGATCAAGGGATCAGAGATGAAAATCCGTTATTGCATGTCAGAGTATTTATTCAATGAACGTCGTTCTTATCAAACGATCCTGAACACAGCGGTCACGATTTTGCCAAAGCATGAACTCGAATTGATTCAGAAAACAATGATTGATTATATCAATGAGGAAGGCATGAATCTATCAGACATTTGCATGAATAATTTAATCGTTCATGTTGCCATTGCCTGCAAACGAATTAGACACGGAAACTATGTATCTGTTCTTCCAGAGGAAATCAACGACATTCCGCGGGCAAAGGAATACAAGGTCGCTAAAAAAATGGTGGAGCGTCTAGAAGGGCTGCTGGATGTCTCATTTCCACAAGAGGAAATCGTCTATATCACCATTCATTTGCTAGGAACAGCCAAAATGGTACAGTCCTTTTCCTCGAGCGGTCAAAAACAAATTGTAGATGATGACACGAGCCGGCTTGTACAGCTCATGCTGAAGGCCATTGATCAAAAATTGCAGCTTGATTTAGCCGGCGATACGGAACTAATGATTGGATTGAGTCTGCACTTAAAGCCTGCGATAAACCGATGTAAATATGGAATGAACTTAAGAAATCCGATGCTTGATGAAATAAAAGCAGGGTATCCCCTTGCTTTTGAAGCGGGGATTATCGCCAGCAGGGTCCTTGAAGAAGAGGAGGGGCTGAGTATTCATGAGAATGAAATCGGATATATGGCGCTTCATTTTGGTGCGGCTTTAGAGCGGAGGAAAATGGAGATCCCGCCGAAGCGGTGTCTCATTGTCTGTGCGTCTGGTGCAGGGAGTGCAAGGCTGCTGCAGGATCGTTTGCGGTCACAATTTGGGTCAAAGCTGACCATTTTAGGAACAGCAGAGCTATATTCGCTTCCGCATGTCTCTTTGCATGCCCTGGATTTGATTATTTCAACGATCCCAATTCATATGGATTTACCGGTTCCAGTCATTCAAGTGAACACCATTTTGGGAGGCGGTGATTTTTTAAAAATTGAAGAAGCCCTGACGAGTGAAACAAGGGTGACATTGGCCTCTCAATATATGAAAAAGGAATTGGTTTTTACAAAACGCGCCTTTCAAACAAAGGAAGAGGTCATCACCTTTTTAACGCAAAAAGCCATCGATATGGGCTTAGCGCCAGCAGAGCTCACACCCTCTGTCATGGAAAGAGAAGAGGCTGCCCCTACCTCTTTCGGACATTATACAGCGATCCCGCACCCGATGACGCCGCTGACAGATGAGACGTTTTGGGCGATATGTACATTAGAAAAACCAATCATTTGGGGAGAAAAAAAGGTTCAATTTGTCTGCCTGCTTTGTGTCGAAAAAGAGAATGCCAAAGATTTAAAAGGCATGTACCGTCTGCTTGGGGAGCTTGTGCATAATGTGAAATTCATTCAGCACCTGATCGCCTGTGATACATTTGAAGACATGCTTGATATCATGTATAAAAAGGCACCTTCGTACAAGAACTAACTGTGTGATCTTAACTTTTTCCGCTTCCTAAAGGAAAAAGTATGGGTGTTTATGAAAGCGGTTTCATAATATGATGAATGTGTAAAGAATAGCTTCACACTTTGAAAAGGGGGCGTTTACACATGAACATCTTATTGGTTTGCGCAGCAGGTATGTCCACAAGCTTACTTGTCACAAAAATGGAGAAAAGCGCACAAGAACAAGGAAAAGAATATCGTATTTGGGCAGTATCTGGAGATTCTGCGAAAAATCATATTGATCAAGCCGATGTGCTTTTATTAGGACCTCAGGTTCGATATTTATTACCACAAATGAAAAAGCTCGGAGAAGAAAAAGGAATACCAGTAGACGTAATTAACACCGTGCATTATGGCGTATGTAATGGCGCCGAGGTTTTAAAATCTGCTGAACAGTTAGTGAACGGATAAAGGGGGCGGAGGGGATGAATGGATTCAACCGATTTCTAGAAGAGAAGGTCATGCCGTTTGCAGGGAAGATTGCCGCTCAAAGACATTTACAAGCATTGCGTGACGGAATTGTTTTAACCATGCCTCTCATTATTGTCGGTTCACTGTTTCTCATTTTAGCCAACCTTCCGATCCCAGGATACAGCGATTTTATGGCAAGTATCTTTGGAGCAGAATGGGCCACGAAACTATCCTATCCTGTGAATGCAACCTTTGACATTATGGCACTCGTTGCAACCTTCGGGATTGCTTACAGGCTTGCTGAAAAGTATGCCGTTGATGCACTATCATCTGGTGCGATCGCTGTTGCGGCTTTCCTTTTGGCTACACCATATCAAGTACCTTTCACACCTGAAGGCTCAACAGAAGCTATCCTAGTGGGCGGGGGAATTCCTGTCACACTGATGGGCAGTAAAGGCTTATTCGTTGCCATGATTATTGCCATGCTTTCAACTGAAATTTACCGCTTTATTGTTCAGCGGAACATCGTCATCAAAATGCCTGATGGTGTACCGCCAGCAGTCAGTAAATCGTTTATTGCACTTATTCCAGGTTTTGTGGTCATCACACTGATCTGGGTCGCTAGACTTGTGATTGAGATGACACCTTTTGAGAGTATTCATAATATCATCACGGTCTTAATTGGCACACCGCTATCGATTCTTGGTGGAAGCTTAGGCGGCAGTATCGTTGCGATGGGTGTGCAAATGCTCCTCTGGGCATGTGGTATTCACGGAGCTACCATTGTCGGGGGCGTTATGGGGCCAATTTGGCTCGGTGCAATGGATGAGAACCGCCTTGCATTCCAAGCAGGAGAAGTGCTGCCGAATATTTTCACAGCGCAGTTCTTTGAAATCTTCATCAACGTTGGCGGAAGCGGCGCAACGCTTGCTTTGGTGCTGACCATGATCTTACGTGCCAGAAGTAAACAAATGAAACAGCTTGGCCGCCTTGCCATTGGGCCAGCCATCTTTAACATCAACGAACCGATCATTTTTGGAATGCCGATTGTGATGAACCCAATGCTCCTCATTCCGTTTATCCTTACGCCAATCATGATGATCATTACCACATATATCGGAATGAGCACAGGGCTTGTGGCAAAACCGGCAGGGATCGCTGTCCCATGGACCATGCCGCCAATCATTTCAGGCTATCTTGCCACAGGCGGCAAAATCTCTGGTGCTGTCATGCAGCTGATTAACCTTGCGCTGTCATTTGCTCTATACTATCCATTCTTTAGAATGTGGGATAAGCAGAAATTGAAAGAAGAAAGTGAGCTAGAAACAAAAGCATCAACTGATGAAAATGTCGTCAGCATGTAATAGAGGGAACAAGGGGGATGCGGCCGATGGAAATGGAACAAATTGTGTTTCAACTCATCCTGCACGGCGGGAATGGCAGAAGCTCCGCGATGGAGGCCATTACATGTGCAAAACAAGGAAACTTTGATGAGGCGAAGCAAAAATTGCAGGAAGCACAAGACGCGTTAAATGAGGCGCATCACGCACAGACAGAGCTGATCCAAGGAGAAATCAGGGGCGAAAAGACGGATATTAGCCTCTTAATGATTCATGCGCAGGATCATCTTATGAACGCAATGACCGTCAAGGAGCTCGCAGCGGAAATCATCGAGCTCCATGAAAAAATGAAGCAACTCGGAGGTGTCAATTCATGAAAGAAGGAATCAAAATTGTCACAATAGGCGGTGGATCGAGCTATACGCCTGAGCTCGTCGAAGGGTTTATTAAACGATATCATGAATTACCTGTAAAGGAATTATGGCTTGTGGATATTGAAGCGGGTCAGGAAAAGTTAAACATCGTAGGCGCTCTGGCGAAACGTATGGTTGAAAAAGCGGGTCTGCCGATTGAGGTACACCTGACTCTTGATCGCCGGGAAGCCTTGAAGGATGCAGATTTTGTGACGACACAATTTCGTGTAGGACTGCTGGAAGCACGGGCAAAGGATGAGAGAATACCGCTTAAATACGGCGTCATCGGTCAGGAAACGAACGGACCAGGAGGTTTATTTAAAGGCCTTCGGACCATCCCAGTCATTTTAGACATTGTGAAGGATATGGAAGAGCTTTGCCCAGACGCATGGCTTGTGAACTTTACAAATCCAGCGGGCATGGTCACAGAAGCTGTTTTACGCTACACGAATCTAAAAAAAGTGGTTGGTCTATGCAATGTGCCGATTGGGATCAAAATGGGGATTGCCAAGGCGCTTGATGTAGACGTTGAACGCATTGAAGTACAGTTTGCCGGTCTCAACCACATGGTCTATGGATTAGACGTATATTTAGACGGGGTCAGCATTATGGATCAAGTGCTTGATGAACTAGGAAATCCGAACAGCCAGTGGTCCATGAGAAACATTGAAGCGAAAAACTGGGAGCCTTCTTTTGTGAAAGGATTAGGGGTCATCCCATGTCCGTATCACCGCTATTACTATAAAACGAAAGATATGCTGGAAGAAGAGCAAAAGGCGGCTCAAGAGAAAGGAACACGAGCAGAGGTTGTACAGCAGGTCGAGCAGGAATTATTTGAGCTCTATAAAGATCCTGATTTGTCGATTAAACCACCGCAGCTCGAAAAAAGAGGCGGGGCATATTACAGCGATGCAGCTTGTAACTTAATCAGCTCCATCTATAATGATAAGCACGACATTCAACCAGTCAATACAGTGAACCGAGGGGCGATTGCCAGCATTCCGGCTGAATCAGCGGTTGAAGTAAACTGTATCATTACGAAGGATGGACCAAAACCAATAGCGACAGGTGATCTGCCTGTAGCTGTGAGAGGGCTCGTTCAACAAATCAAATCATTCGAGCGTGTGGCAGCAGAAGCGGCTGTGACTGGAGATTACGAGACGGCTCTTGTTGCAATGACCATCAACCCGCTCGTTCCATCTGACGAAATTGCAAAGCAAATTTTAGATGAAATGCTTGAAGCGCATCGCGAGCATTTACCGCAATTCTTCAAATCAGTCAATGCTTAACACATAATGGCCCCTTTAATGGGGTCATTTTTTATGATTGCCCCATATGGAAACTGGAGAAAGAAGTGTATGATAGAAAAAAACAGCATGTATGGCTTCAAAGAAAGGATTGTTGGAATATGGTTGCAATTGGTTTAATGTTTTACGGGTTTGTCGTACAGCCTGTCATGAGTTATGGTACAGTGATCTTGTTTTTGTATGGCCTTATTGCTTCATTTGTTGGCCTCATTCGGCATAAGGAATATGTGTGGATCTATGTTCTCCGCCTGCTCGTTTGTTTTACCATTCCCGTGACCAATCTGTTGATGTATTTCGCAACGATTGGTGGAGATGCAAGAAAGTTTGATTTCCAGCCGATGCCGCTTGTTTACTATCTTGTCTTTATCCTAGAAATCATCATCATCTTTTTGCCAGAGATCTTTTTATTGATCGAAAAAAAGCGGAGCATCAAAAGGAAACAGTGGATATACGCAGGGGCGATTGTTGGGGTATCGGTCTTGTTTTGGTGCACAATTTGATGGGAAGCAGATTGGTCAACTAAGTCTATTTCGCTTTTTTTTCTGCAACTTCTTTCGTCTGATCTTTACAAATGTAATGGAAAGAGCAAGGATAGAGATTCCAAGAGCCTTAAATAGAAACCGGGTGAGGAACGGTGAATCGTCGAAACCAGTAGCGACGATCATCGACCCGATGCAGATCCCAAAGAACGCTAGTAGATAAGTAAAAAACATACCATCACTCTCCTTATCCATGTGTATTTACCATTATAAGGGATGAAGGAGAGGTGGATAAACAAAAAAGAACCCTTCATGAATGAAAGGTTCTTTTATATGCTTATGCTTGCTTGACGACTGAGTCAACTTCAACTGTCCAGCCGAAGATGTCTGGCTGTGTCCCTTTTTGGATGCCAGTAATGGCTTCGTATAATTTCTTCGATACTTCGCCTGTTTGACCATTTTGGATCACATATGGCTGATCATGATAAATTAATTCTCCTACAGGAGAGATGACGGCTGCCGTTCCAGTCCCGAAAATTTCTTCAAGCTCGCCAGATTGATGTGCTTCAATTAACTCATCAATTGAAATTTTGCGCTCTGTTACTGGAATTCCCCAATGCTTTAACAGCTCAAGCACAGAGTTACGTGTGATGCCTTCTAAAATGCTGCCGTTCAATTCAGGCGTCACGATTTCTCCGTTGATTTTAAAGAAGATATTCATGCTGCCGACTTCTTCAATGTATTTTTTCTCGACCCCATCAAGCCAAAGAACCTGTGAAAATCCTTTCGTTTCAGCAACTTGCTGTGCCTTAAGGCTTGAGGCATAGTTTCCAGCTGTTTTGGCATTTCCTGTTCCACCCTTAACGGCACGGACAAACTCATTTTCAACTGCAATTTTGACCGGATGAATGCCTTCTTTATAGTATGATCCCACTGGAGATAAAATAATGAGCAGTTTATACGTGCTAGACGGTGCAACACCTAAATACGGCTCAGTGGAAATAATGAATGGACGAATATACAAGGAAGTGCCCTCTGCATCAGGTACCCAATCCTTATCAATGCGAATGAGTTCATTTAAGCCCTCTAATACTGTTTCTGTATCAATCTGCGGAATACACAGGCGGTCATTGGATCTATTTAAGCGTTCCATGTTTTTTTCCGGACGGAATAAGAGAATTTTTTGATCCTCAGAAACATAAGCCTTCAAGCCTTCAAAAACAGATTGACCATAATGGTAGACCATCGAAGCTGGGTCCATTGGAATGGCCTGATAAGGGATAATTCTTGGATCGTACCAGCCTTTATCAACTGAATAATCCATCACAAACATGTGATCTGTGAAGATTTTTCCGAATTCAAGTTGATCAGATTGAGGTTTTGGTTTTTTTGTTGAACTAAGTTCAACGCGGATGGGTTGTTTTGGCATTGTAAATCTCCTTGCTGTTTGATTATTTGAAAATTCTAATAATATGAAATAATTATGATTCTATTCTATACCTTCACAAAATATTAGCAATAGGTTTTCTGTAATTAAGACAAGAAAAATCTGTTAAAGCGCTTTCCTTCTCTCTGCTGTCAGTTTGGCTCATGTCACCCCTTTTTAAAAAAGAAATAAAATCCAAATGCATTATTAACTGATTAATCTGACAATTTAAAAACGAATGGTTTTCCTGTAAGATATTCTTTCAACCATACACCTTTTGACTAGTACATTGCAAGGGACATCGTCATATTTTAATCCTCTTTTTTTTAACCGATAAAGGAAGAAGAGAAGGGAAAGGAGCAAACAACAAGATGAAACGAGCGATACCAGGCATTTTACTCATTTTATTCATGACCGTGATCAGCTTTGGCTGTCAGGCGATGACAGATGAGGCTGGAGCTAAGCAAAGCACAGCCTATTACGTAGCGGTAAACGGAAACGACAAAAACCCGGGAACAAAGCAAAAACCTTTCCGTACGCTGAAAAAAGCGGCAAGTATGGCGAAGGCTGGGGCAACCATTTACATGAGAGGCGGTACATACAAAGAAAAATTGATTGTCCGCCATTCAGGAACAAAGAAAGCGCCCGTTGTCTTTCAAGCTTATGGAAAAGAAAAACCTGTGATTAGCGGGGCTTCCCTTAAAGGAAATCAAGCCGATGGCGGTCTTGTCACGATCGATCAAAAGAGCTACATCACCCTCAAAGGCCTGACTGTAGGACATCTTAAGACGAATAAAGAAGATTTGACACCAGTTGGTATTTTCATCAAAGGAAGCGGCAAAGGCGTCAAATTGCTTAATAACCGAGTGTATGACATTCAGACGAAACATGAAAATGGAAATGCACATGGAATTGCTGTCTATGGGACAAAAGCTCCTGCAGCGATTGAAGACATTGAAATCAAAGGAAATACCGTTGAAAAATTAAAGCTGGGCTTCAGTGAAGCGCTTGTGCTAAATGGAAACGTCAAAAAGTTCCGTGTGACACATAACACGGTCCGGCACACTGATAATATTGGCATTGATTTAATTGGTTATGAGAACGTAGCACCCTCTAAAAAGTATGATCAAGTCAGAAATGGTGTCGTCTCTAGAAACAAAGTATATGAGATTACGAGTGCAGGGAACCCAGCCTATGGGAGCGACATCTCCGCTGGCGGAATTTATGTTGATGGAGGAAAAGACATTGTGATCGATCATAACATCTCACATCACAATGATTTGGGGATTGAAGTCACAAGCGAACATAAAGGAAAAATGGCAGACCGCATCCGCATCGAACACAATCAAGTGTATTTGAACCGTTATACAGGCATTTCTATTGGCGGCTATGATAAGAAGCGGGGCGGTACAACCAATACGGCGATTTCACATAATACTTTGTACAAAAATGACACAGCCGGCTTAGAGGGCGGTCAATTGCTGATGCAGTATCAAGCAGTGAACAATCGAATCACGAATAATATCATGACAGCTAGTGCTTCGCATTACTTAGTCGTGAATCTTTATCAAGTGAACCAAGAGAATACCTTCCAGAAAAACGTTTATGATGACCGAAAAGGTGCAAAAGCATCACAGTGGGTATGGCGCGGGAAATGGATGGAAGGCTACAAAACGTATCTCTCTAAAAGCGGTCAAGATAAAGGATCAGCACATCTCAATCCGCAATTTGTGAATGAGAAAAAATATGATTTCCGTCTGAAGAAATCATCACCTGCGAAGAAAATCATCGGAAGCTGATGTTATTTTAGGAATTTTCAAAAAAGTCATTGACATTGATGTGACATCACATTAAAGTAAAGAAGACATTTCAACGAAAACAAATTTCATAACGGATCTCTTATCAAGAGAGGCAGAGGGACTGGCCCTATGACGCCCAGCAACCGTTTCTATTTTAGAAATTGGTGCTAATTCCTGCAAAGCTGTTACAGCTTTGACAGATAAGAGAGGAAGACTTCCCGATACATGTTTCATGCAACGGTGATCAAGCCTCTCTTTCCAAGAGAGGCTTTTTTCGTCTCTTTTTCGAATCAAATGTCTGTTTTTTTACAGGCGTATTTCCACTTTTTTACCTAGTTTTCCGATGTGAAAAATAAAAACAACTTGAGGAGGAACAGCAATGAAGCGTAAGCATTTTACATCATTTCTTGTCTTATTAACGGCATTAACCGTCCTGTTAACAGGCTGCGGCACCGGATCAAGTGCAGGCTCAAAGGCAAATACGAACGAAAAGGTTTCCTTTGACAATGTACCGAAGCGATTTGCAAAGGGACAGGGGGCAAAAATTAAAGTCATCCGCAAAATTGGCGGAGACGATCATACGGCTCAATTTTTAGCTGGGACCAAGGCAGAAGGGGAAGCACTCGGCTTTACGGTGGATGTCTACACCGCAAATGGAGATACAGCGAAGTTCCATGATGCCATTTCTCAGGCGCTTGAAGAAAATTATGATGGCTTTATCATCTCTCACGGGGACGACGATGCGACAGTCGCTGATGTGAAAAAGATCACAGCGAAAGGCATTCCAGTTGTAGCATTTGATTCGAATCCTAAGCTGAAGGACATCAAAGGGGTCACAGTGACGTCTCAAGATGACGAACAATTAGCAAAAAAATCATTGGATGCACTCGTGTCTGATTTTAAAGGAAAAGCAAATATCGCGTACCTCTGGGTAGATGGATTCCCGCCAATGGTGAGACGAAATAAGGTCTATCAAGAAACGCTTAAACAACATTCAGGGATTAAGGAGCTTGACCGCTTTGGTATTGCCTCCTCTGATACGTCTGTTCAAACGCAAAATGCAGTAGCAGCCATGCTGAATAAGTATCCAAAGGGCAAGCTGGACGCTATTTTCGCCACATGGGATGCCTTTGCCATTGGGGCAGCAAGAGCGTTAAAGGAAGCAGGAAGAACAGAAGTGAAGATTTACGGAATTGATGTGTCAAATGCGGATCTTCAAGAAATGACGGCGAAGGACAGTCCGTGGAAGTACACAGCGGCGGTTGATCCGAAGCTCATCGGCGCAGTCGACGTGAGGATTCTTGCGAAGAAAATAGCTGGTGAGAAAACACCATCTTCCTATGACCTTGAGGCCTCTCTCATCTCGCAAAAGCAGCTTCAACAAGCAGGAAAAGCCATTAACATGGTCAATCTTGCAGACGAAGTGAAGGGATTCGGTTCATCGACTGCTTTTGAGGAAGATTGGATGAAGACCTTGAAGAAGCATTATACAAAATAAGCGACGTGCACTCTCTATCCATAGAGGGTGTTTCGTTTTTCAGATGATATCAAGAGAAGGAGGACACCTATGACAGCGCCGCTTGTTCGTATGAAGAATATTTCAATTGAATTTCCAGGGGTCAAAGCGTTAGATCAAGTGAATTTCACATTAAAAAAAGGGACGGTCCATGCACTGATTGGAGCAAATGGAGCTGGGAAGTCAACGTTAATGAAGGTTCTTTCTGGCGCTCATTCGCACTTCGACGGAACCATCCACATTAATGGCCAGGCGGCATCCATTCAAACCCCAAAGGATGCATCCTCATATGGTGTGCAGACGGTCCATCAAGAAGTGGATACGGCTCTTGTTCCCTACTTAACTGTTGGTGAGAATATGATGATGCATGTGATTGAGAAAAAAACATTTGTCAGCTGGAAAGAGCTGCATCGCAAAGCGGCTCAGCTATTAAAAGAAATGGACATCGACATTTCCACAAAACGACTTGTCAGCGATCTGACCCTTGCCGAAAAACAGATGGTGCTCATTGCCAAGGCCGTTTCCATTAAATGCAGCATTTTAATCTTAGATGAACCAACGGCTCCGCTTAGTCATGCAGAAACAAGCAAATTATTCTCAATGATTAATCGGTTGAAACAGAATGGGACGGGGATCGTGTTTATTTCTCACCGCATGCCTGAAATTTTCACCATCTGTGATGAACTGACTGTGATGCGAAATGGAACGGATGTCGCAGCTCACCTTGTCAAAGACACAAATCCACAGCAGGTCATTGAAGAAATGCTAGGTGCACCATTAGAGGAGCAATTCCCGTCTCGCAGGCCACTGAAAGATGCACCTATTGTGCTTGAAGTGAAAGAGCTAAACGATCAACATAAATTAAACAACATTCACTTTTATGTCAAAAAAGGAGAAATTCTCGGGATCGCAGGACTTGTCGGTGCTGGTAAAACAGAATTGTGCAAAGCCCTTTTCGGTGCCTCAGAAAAAAAGACGGGGACCGTGCAGCTTCATGGTCAAACCATTCGCATCACATCGCCTCATCAAGCGGTGAGAGCTGGAATGGCCCTTGTGCCGGAAGAGCGGAGAAAAGAAGGGATTCTGACCGAAGAGAGCGTGGGGTGGAACTTAACGGCTGCAAGTCTTCATTCATTTTCACGGATATTCAGCTTCTTACATCGTTCGAAGGAAAAGCGGGAAGCAGACGAAATCGTCAAACGGCTTGGTGTCAAAACGCCGTCTCTTGAAGCAAAGGTGAAGCACCTATCTGGTGGAAATCAGCAGAAGGTTGCTATCGGAAAATGGCTGCTGGCTGAGGCAGATGTGTATCTCTTTGACGAACCAACCAAAGGTGTAGACGTTGGAGCGAAAAAAGATATTTTCACTTTGATTGCAGAGCTTGCCGCCCGCGGAAAATCTGTCATTTATGCGTCGAGTGAGCTGTCAGAAATTGCAGGTATCGCTGACCGAGTATACGTGTTATATGATGGCAGCATTGCCCGGGAAATGACCGCACCGACGACAGAAGAGGAGCTTTTATATCATTCAACAGGAGGACAATCATGAGCGAACAACAAATTCCAGCCCCTGTGCAGCAAGTCAAAAAACAGCGGCCATCCTTTCATCTGTTTGATTTCTTTTATCGATATGGGACGATTTTAACCATTGTCGTGTTGATTGTGGTATTTGCGGCAGCGAATCCAGCGTTTTTGCAATCAGGAAATATCATCAATATTCTACGGTCTATCTCAATTGTGACCATCATTGCGGTGGGCTTAACCATCTCATTGGCAGTAAACGGCTTTGATTTATCAGTTGGATCAGTCGCCACGCTATCAAATGCGATTGTCATTTCTATGTTCGTATGGTTCTCGCAAAACCCACTGATTGCAATCCTCTCTGCACTAGCGGCTTCTATCATTGTTGGTTTGTTAAATGCATGGATGATCGTCAAAATGAAAATTCCAGATATGCTCATGACATTAGCCATGATGTTTATCATTCAAGGGCTGGCTCAAACGTATACGAAAGGGGCGACCATTTCTGAAAATATGGTGCTGCCTGATGGTACGTTCTCAACGGGAACGATTCCTGCCTTTTTCAGCAAAATTGGACAGGTGCCATATATCATTCTTATTATGGCTGCCATTGTACTATTTGCGCATGTTTTCATGACCTACACAAAGCACGGCCGATTCATGTACATCATCGGTGGGAATAAGGAAGCGGCTCGATTATCTGGCATTCATGTGAACAAATATAAAATTGCGGCCTATTTGCTTTCTGCGTTATTTGCAGCGATCGGCGGTATCGTGCTCGCATCAAGGGTGATGACAGCAGAAATTAATGCTGGTGCACCATATTTAATGGATGGAGTAGCGGCTGCTTTTATCGGTTTTTCCGTCATGGGAGCAGGTAAGCCAAACGCATTTGGTACTTTTATCGGGGCTGTACTCATCGGGATCTTACAAAATGGGCTTGTGATGATGTCTGTCCCTTATTATGCAATGGATATTGTGAAGGGTTCTGTGCTGGCCCTTGCTCTGGCGCTGACATATTACAAACAACGAGGCTAACTGCGTATTTTTTAAAACCATTCGAGTCCTCTTTTCGTCTAGTAAACGGAAAGCGGTGCAGCCGCCGCTTCCCAAAAGGAGATGACAAAGAAAATGAATATGTCAGCAACTCATGTAGAAGATTTGAAAAATGTCATGGAAGACTGGAAAAATGAACTATTAGTATATAAATTTGCGTTAGATGAAATGGATACAAAGTTCTCGATTATCAGCCAGGAGTATAATTTAATCCATGGACACAACCCAATAGAGCATACAAAATCACGGATCAAATCGTTTGAAAGCATAGTGAATAAGCTAGCAAGAAAAGGATGCGACATCACGACACAATGTGCCAAGGAGCATATCCATGATATCGCAGGTGTCCGCATCATCTGTTCTTTTATTCAAGATATCTATAACATTATGGATGTATTGAGGCAAAGAGAGGATTTAAAGATTCTTGAAGTGAAGGATTACATTCAACATCCGAAATCAAATGGCTACAGAAGCCTACATTTAATTGTGGAGATACCTGTTTACTTAACGAATCGTGTGGAGCATGTGAAGGTTGAGATTCAAGTGCGGACCATTGCAATGGATTTTTGGGCAAGTCTAGAGCATAAAATCTATTATAAACTGCAAAACGATGTTCCTCATCAGCTGACCGATGAACTGAAGGAAGCCGCAGATATTGCCCATTACTTAGATGAGAAAATGCAAAATATTAAACGAGAAATTGATTAGCACATAAAAAAGCAGCTGTTTTAATCACAGCTGCTTTTTTATTATTAAGGGTTGGTTCCACGGTCCCTCTTTTGAATGATATCTTGAGATTGTGCAGATTGACTGTCTTTTTGAATAGAAGTACCAACAGAAACACCTGTTATTAAGAGCGTTAAAATCGCACTTGTGATGAGCCATTTCTTCATCATACATCACTCCATTTTCTTAACAAGTTTTTAAGGACAACGCCTTGTTTCTAAAATAAGAGGATTCTTCATGAAGCCCAAGATCCAATAAGTAAGCTGCTGCATCCTGACAAATAGCTTCAAGATCGACAAGGAAATTCATCGATTCTAATTGATCACAATAAGCCTTGATTTGCTCAATCATGTTGTCTGGCTGAATCATAAGTGTTTCTAAAATGGATAATTTAAGTGAAATGTTTCGTTGTTTTAAATTTTCTGCTTTTTGAAGTGAAAGCTGTACATAGTAGTGGAACAAACCAGGCTTTTTCAGCTTAAATAGTGCTTTTGTGTAGGCATACATGGCGAGTAAATAGCCGCCTGGAGAAGAAGTTTCGAATGTCTCTATCATTAAAGCCTTTTCTAGGAGCGGCACAGCTTCACTGTATTCATTTCTTAGACTCTTAATAAATGCTGCATTGCAATAGGCGTGGCCAAGTAAATCTGGATCTTCCATCTGTTCTAGTGAATGAATCACTTCTTCAAACAACGCTTCTGCCTCATCATATTTCGACTGATCCGCATAATTCAAAGCAAGCATCATTTGACAGCTGATTGATTTTTTTACATAACATGGATCTGCGTCGTAAATAGATGAAGCCATCTTTAAGTGGTGGATGGAGAGAAGCGTGGACCTAATATTATAGTAAAGACACCCTGTTTTATAATGAAATTCCGCTTTTTCAATGTCATCATGTACGAGATCTAATTTATCCTCGGCCAATTTTAAATGGTGAAATGCCGTATCCTGATTACCTCTTCGCATTTCATACATCCCTTTAAAGAAATAGAAATAATAGCTGAGCATATCATCCGTACGGATGGCATTTTCATCAACAAAAAGACTATGATCTAACGAAGCTGTATCTTCTATTAGATCTTTAAAACGGTACTCTAGCAGTTGATAGTAAAGTAAGACATCTTGATTTTCTTCCATTCGATCAAATGCTTGAAGAATGTCTTCTTTTAACTGGATGGCACCTTGTATTTCTCTTTTTTTCATCATGACATACCAATCATTGAGCATATTCGCTACATCAACGGACGACAAAACACTTGCTTCTGCCAATTCATATCCTCCTTTCTTCATCTATCAATATCCGTTCTTCTGAATCAACTTTCCATATTCCAGTATCTTCTTATATTTTAAGCTCTCTCTTGCAGTTTGTAAAACATGTTTTTTGATGTAAATTCAACCAGTAGTGAAAGAAATAGGGAGTCGCCACTCGTTTTGTATACGCTTACATATTTTTAGGTAAAAAGAGGGTTTTGGAAAAAATATATTACAATATCAATAAAGAGAGGGAGCCAGTTATTGAGATTGCTTTCATATGCAAGGAAGAAACATCATTTATCAAGGCACCGCCTCGTTTTTTTGTGAGATTATCTCACATTATAATTGTGAATCACTCTTCTTTTAGAATAAAATGAGTTATTCGCAAAAAAGTAAAATTTAAAGAGACTATTGATCTAGAATTGTATGGATCTTTGGTATTGATAAAAAACATCACACACTATAGCTTTAGCGTGGTATAGTAATATTGTTATTGCGAATATTTAGACAAAACTGACAATGGGGGTCGTGTTTTATGAAGAAATCGATGTTATTGATCATGGGACTAATTGTTGTGCTTGTCATGGCAGCCTGTGGATCAAAATCGGACAGTGGTTCGGGAGAAGGCAAAGGCACATATAAAATTGGGATCGATACAACTTATCCGCCATTTGAATTTGAAAAGGGCGGTAAATATGAAGGGATAGACGTTGATTTAATTAATGCAATCGCGAAAGACCAAGGTTTCAAAGTGAAGCTTGAAGCGATGGACTTCTCAGGAATCATTCCAGCGATGCAGGCAGGACAGCTTGATGTTGGAATGGGCGGGATGAGTATTACAGATGAGCGTAAGAAGAAAGTAGATTTCTCAGATCCTTACTTCGACGCTGGGCTGACAGTTGTTGTGAAAAAGGACAGTAGCATCAAATCTATTAATGATTTAAAGGGGAAAAAGCTAGCTGTTAAAAACGGAACGACTGGTGCAAAGTTCGCATCTGATAACGCAGATAAATATGGGTATGAAGTCGTTCAATTTAATGACAGTCCATCTATGTTCCAGGAAGTATCAAACGGAAATGCAGATGCTTTAATTGAGGATTATCCTGTCATTACGTATGCGATCGCACAACAAGATTTAAAATTGAAAACAGTTGGAGACCGCTTGAATGGAGACCAGTATGGTATCTCTGTCATGAAGGGGAAAAACCAAGACCTATTGAAGAAGATCAATAAAGGCCTTGAGAACCTAAAGAAAAACGGTGAATATGACAAAATTATTGATAAATATTTGAAGTCATAACACAAGCGAGGCGCGCTCCGAGCGCGCTTTCTTTATGTGTCAGCCGTATGTGAATTAGGGAGGGAGAAACATGGATACAATTATTAATGCATTTCCGTATTTAATGGATGGTTTGCAAACCACTTTATATATCTTTGTTGTTGCCATCATTTTAGGGTTTATCATCGGTTTAATTGTGGCATTATTCCGTTTGTCACCATTTAAAATCTTAAATTTCATCGCACTCATCTTTGTGAATGCCATTCGAGGCACACCATTTATCGTACAGCTATTCTTCATTTATTTTGGTTTGAATACACTTGAATTCATTTCGCTTGATCGAGTACCCGCAGGGATTATTACAGTAGCAATTAATGCAGGGGCTTATTTCTCAGAAATTATTCGTGCAGGGATTCAGTCTATTGATAAAGGACAAACAGAAGCTGCGCGCTCTTTAGGCTTTACAGGGGGGCAAAACATGCGCTTTATCGTCCTTCCGCAGGCATTCCGCCGCATGCTCCCAGCTATTACAAACCAGGCCATCATCAGCTTGAAGGATACATCTCTCTTATCTATTATCGGAATTGCCGATATTATGCAGCGAGGACAAGTTCAAGCATCGGCTACATTTGATCCTTTGAATGTCTGGCTCATTGTCGGTGTCATTTATTTCGTGATCATTTATTTACTTTCTCTACTGGCTAGCTACGCAGAAAGGAGATTTGATATCAAATGAGTATGATTACGGTGAAAAACTTAAAGAAATCCTTTGGCGATCACGAAGTGTTAAAGGATATAAATGCAGTCATCGAGGAAAAGGAAGTAGTGTGTGTCATTGGTCCTTCTGGATCAGGGAAAAGCACGTTTCTAAGATGCCTCAATAAATTAGAAGATATCACGGCTGGAGAAGTCATTGTCCACGGACATACGATTACTGATCCAAAAGTGAATATTAATAAAGTACGACAAGAAGTAGGCATGGTGTTTCAGCACTTTAATTTATTCCCTCATAAAACCGTTTTAGAAAACATCACAATTGCACCGATAAAGGTAAAAGGCATCGAGAAGAAGGCAGCAATCGAAAAAGCGTTAGACTTGCTTGAAAAAGTCGGCTTAAAAGACAAAGCCCAAAGCTATCCTAACCAATTATCTGGTGGGCAAAAACAGCGTGTCGCCATTGCGAGAGCGTTGGCAATGGATCCGAAAGTACTATTATTCGATGAGCCGACCTCAGCTCTTGATCCTGAGGTCGTAGGGGATGTATTAGCTGTAATGAAACAATTAGCTGTCGAAGGTATGACAATGATTGTGGTCACACATGAAATGGGTTTTGCAAGAGAGGTGGGAGACCGTGTCATCTTTATGGATGGCGGATATATTGTCGAGGAAGACAAACCAGAAGCTCTCTTTGGAAACCCGCAGCATGAGCGTACAAAATCATTTCTTAGTAAGGTGTTATAAAAAAGAGTAAGGGCATGTATATGCTCTTACTCTTTTCTTTATGAATAAGTGGAAGAGAGATTTAGCGGCCCCATTTCCTAGGAAATATTAGCGCTGGAAGAATTCGATCCACTCTTGGTCTGGCCCTCTGAAAAAGAAGTAGCAATATCCATTTGGTAATGTCGTGATTTCTTCATCAATTAATTCAATTTGCAGCTTTTGAATACGATTGAATTCAGCATGAATGTTGTCTGTTGTGAAGGCAAGATGATGGACCTTTCCTTCAGATGGCAGGTCACTGCTGTAGCCTTGGATGAGCTCAATTTCCGTTTCGGTTTCATCTTTAAAACCGAGAAATGCAAGCTCAATTATTCCATTTGTATGAGTGATGCGGTCCTTTAATTTCATGCCCACCACTTTTTCATAAAAATCAATGGACTGATCAATATTCGAAACCATAATACCTGTATGATCTAAGCGTAATGTCGTCAAAAGAAGTGCCTCCTCTATGTCATGTTGATATTTTTCTCCTCATCTTATCATAATAGAAGTAACGTATACATTCATATGGTAGGATAGAGAGAGTCAATTTAGGATAAGGATGACACACATGAAAAAAATCTCATTAAAACAAACATTCGCAGAACAAGTGAAAAAGGGATATCCGCTCATATCCAAAGATGCAGTATCGCATGTGAACGGTGTAAGGGAAGGCGAGCTCATTGAATGGGTGGATGAGCGAGGTGCTTTTTTAGGAAAAGGGTATTACGGTGTACAAAATAAAGGAATCGGCTGGGTACTAACCTTTGATGCAAACGAAAAAATAGATCAAGCTTTTTTTGTCTCTAGGCTTGAGCAGGCAGCAAAAAGCAGAACGCATTTATTTCGTGATGCAGATACGACCGCTTTCCGTGTGTTCAACGGAGAGGGTGATGGAATTGGCGGCGTCACGATTGATCATTATGACGGATTCTACCTCATCCAATGGTATAGCGAAGGAGTCTATACATTAAAGGCAGAAGTATTGGCTGCACTTGAGCAAGTATATCCGAACTATAAAGGCATTTATGAAAAGAAACGATTTGATACATCAGGACAGTATATAGAAGATGATGATTTTGTGAAGGGAGAGAAAGGTGAATTTCCTCTCATCGTGAAAGAAAACGGCATGAACGTGGCGGTTTACTTAAATGATGGCGCGATGACGGGCATTTTCCTTGATCAGCGCCATGTGAGAAAAGCGATCCGAGACCGTTATGCAAAAGGAAAGACTGTGCTCAATACGTTTTCTTACACAGGTGCTTTCTCAGTGGCAGCTGCGCTTGGCGGAGCGAGCCGTACGACAAGTGTGGATGTTGCAAACCGCAGCTTGAAAAAAACATCTGAGCAGTTTGAAGTCAATGATATTGATGTGGACAGGCAGGATATCAAAGTCATGGATGTCTTTAAATATTTTCCGTTTGCAGCGAAAAAAGGCTGGACCTATGATCTCGTCATCTTAGACCCGCCTTCCTTTGCGCGAACGAAAAAGCACACATTCAGTGCAGCGAAGGATTATAAGAAGCTATTAAGAGAAGCCATCCAAATCACAGCTGAGAACGGCGTCATTGTGGCATCAACGAATAGCAGTGCGTTTGGCATGAAGAAATTTAAAGGGTTTATTGCGCAGGCTTTTAAAGAAGCAGGGCAAACCTATCGGATACTTGAAGAATATACCCTTCCTGAGGATTTCCGTACAACGAAAAATTATCCTGAGGGGAACTATTTAAAGGTTGTCTTCATACAAGCATAAGAAAAAGCCATTTTCCAATAAGGGAAATGGCTTTCAGCGTGTAGACAAACCCTCGCATTCGCCCGCAGGTCTGCGCTCCGGTGCTCACGAATGTCAAATTCGCTCCGCTCTGGTACTCGTCCTTCCTAGACTGCAAAGGTTTTCTATCACGCTGAAAAGAAGACAAAGTGCTAAAATGTTCTTTATTTTAGCACTTTGTCAACAATCTAAAAGCTATTTCCTATAAGGGAAATGGCTTTTTCTATAAGGCAAACGACATAAGGATAGGCGCTGCACATAATGTAATAATGGCTGAAATAATCATTGATACACTTGAGATCGTCCCTGAGACGGAGCTCATTTCAAAGGCCTTCGATGTTCCTGCCCCATGTGCACCTGTTCCAAGCAGGACGCCCATGGCGATGTCATTATCGATGCGGAAATAACGGATCACCATTGGACCGATGATCGACCCAAACAGTGCGGTTAAAATGACAAACACAGCCGTAACGGATGGCATGCCGCCGATCATTTCTGACACACTCATCGCTACAGGTGTTGTGACCGATCTTGGGACAAGGCTCTCAATAAGACCTGTGTCCAGATGAAACAACTTGGCGATAAATGCCGTTGATAAGATCGCAATGACAGAGCCGCAAGCCACATTCAAAATAATTTCCACTGCATGCTTCTTCAGGATATGAAAATACTTATATAAAGGAATGGCAAAAGCAACAGTCGCAGGCTGCAGCATATTCGTGAGCCATTTCCCGCCTTGATTGTAAGCATCGTAAGGAATGTTGACGATTAACAGCAAGACGACAAGTACAAGCGGGGTCACAAGTAATGGTGAGACATAGACCTTAGGATGCCGTTTGTATACCGCTTTTGATCCGAGATATAAAAGAACTGTTAAAATCAGAAATAATCCGCCAACTAACATAGCTTTTTCCGCTCCTTTCGTTTCGCAATCATTTGCGTCATGATACCAGTCGAGAGCATGACCACAAACGTACTAATTAAGACGACAAGGACAATACTTGTGCCAGATTGAGAAAGCAGTTTTCCATAATCAATGACACCAACTGCTGATGGAATAAAGAAAAGCAGCAGTTCTCCGAGCAGCCATACGGCGCCAAGTTCTATCCATTTTAATTGAATGATCTTAAAATGAAGTAATAAGAAAATGACAAGAATGCCTAAGATCGTGCCCGGAATTCTTAAATGCAAAAAGGCCGCCAGCACATTCATGAATTTCGCAAAAATAAACAAGGCCATAATCTGAAGGGCAGCAATCAGCGGCTTTTTGAGCAATTTCACTTTCTGTTCACTCCTTTTTCTATATAAATTGTTCACTATTTCACAAAAACATGACAACGTTCAATTGATGAGCTTACTTTAAAGTGTACAGCACGTTTAGTTATAGGTAAAATACATATATCGAATAGTTATTATTCCTTTTGTCTATAGGAAGGATGAAGCAAGTGGACATCAGACATTTAACATATTTCTTAGAAGTGGCAAGGTTAAAGAGCTTCACGAAAGCATCGCAGTCCCTATACGTATCACAGCCGACCATTTCCAAAATGGTCAAAAACCTGGAGGATGAGCTGGGGGTGCAGTTGTTTTACCGAAATGGCCGGCAGGTTGAAATGACTGATGCTGGCCAAACGATGTATACACAGGCGAGTGAAATCACACAATCATTTCAGAATTTAACGAGCGAGTTAAATGATTTAATGAATGTGAAAAAAGGGCATATCCGAATCGGACTGCCGCCGATGATTGGGTCAAGTTTCTTCCCGAATGTCATGGGGGAATTCCGCCAGCAATATCCAGATGTCACATTTCAATTGGTCGAGCACGGCTCCATTAAAGTAGAGGAAGGGGTCGAGGATGGGTCGTTAGATATTGGTGTCATTGTTCTGCCTGCAAATGATAAAATTTTTCATACGTACACCATTATTAAAGAGAACATGAAGCTCGTGACGCATCCATCCCATCCGATGGCTGGTCGTGAGGAGGTACATTTAGCTGATTTAAGGGAAGAGTCATTTATTTTCTTTAGAGAAGATTTTGTTCTGCACAGCCGGATTTTAAATGAATGTATGAATGCGGGATTCCGGCCAAATGTCATTTATGAAACGTCTCAGTGGGATTTCATTAGTGAAATGGTAGCTGAAAACTTAGGGATTGGACTTCTGCCAGAACGAATCTGCCGTGATCTTGATCCTGAAAAGGTAAAGGTCATTTCTCTAAACCCGTCGATCCCGTGGCATTTAGGTGTCATTTGGCGAAAGGACCGCTATTTGTCGTTTGCGGCTAGAGAATGGTTAAAGCATACGAAATCCTACGTGTGGGATGCAGAGTAAAAGGGAGGACGATACAGATGAAAACAAGCTGCGCGTCTCAATTATTGGAGAAGGTTCGAGAGAAAAATCCACTCGTTCATAATATCACCAATCAAGTCGTGACGAATTTTACAGCGAATGGACTGCTTGCTTTAGGTGCTTCGCCGGTCATGGCAAACGCCAAAGAAGAAGTGGCTGAAATGGCGCAATTAGCGGATGCACTAGTGCTTAATATTGGTACATTGACTAAGGAAACGGTGGAAGCCATGATTCTCGCTGGACAAGCCGCCAATGAAAAAGGTGTACCTGTTTTGTTAGATCCTGTCGGCGTCGGTGCGACAACGTTTCGAACGAATGCCGCTAAACAGCTGTTAGAGAAAGTGAAAATCACCGTTGTCAGAGGAAATGCTGCTGAAGTGGCTCATTTACTTGGAGTGGATGGCTGGGAGTCAAAAGGCATTGATGCGAAAGCCGCCAATGGAGATGTAGCGGCATTAGCCAAACAAGCGTCCATTGCACTTCAGACAATAGTGGTGATCACAGGGAAAGTCGATGTGGTGTCAGATGGAGATGAGGTGCTGTCCATTCATAATGGACATGAATGGCTCACGAAGGTGACGGGAACGGGCTGTTTGCTGACGTCTGTCATCGGAGCATTTTGTGCAGCGGGTGAACAGCCGCTTCATGCGTCGGCAGCTGCATTGCTGTTTTATGGTGTCGCCGCTGAAAGGGCAGCTCTGCATGCAAAGGATCAAGGACCGGGAACCTTTCAAATGGAATTATTAAATGCACTATCACACACAACCGGCGAAGATGTGCTGACACTAGGGAAAATAGGGGGAGTTTCACATGACAAAGGCTGATCAACAGCAAATCAAACAGCAATTATCGGTTTATTTTATTATGGGAACAGCGAATACAACGAGACTGCCGCTTGATGTTGTGAAAGAGGCCATTCAAGGTGGAATCACCATGTTTCAATTTCGTGAAAAGGGTGAAAAAGCCTTGCAAGGTGAAGAGAAGAAACAATTGGCTCGTCAAATCCAAGCGCTTTGCCAAGAAGCAAATGTTCCTTTTATTGTGAATGATGATGTACAGCTAGCGATTGATCTTGATGCAGATGGCGTTCATGTTGGACAGGAAGACACAAACGCAAAAGACGTCAGACAAAGGATCGGGAATAAAATATTAGGCGTGTCGACGCATAACCTAGATGAAGTGAAACAAGCCATGAAGGACGGAGCAGATTATGTCGGGATGGGCCCAGTCTATCCAACGGAAACGAAAAAGGATACACGCAGTGTCCAGGGGGTGTCTTTGATCACTGAAGTCCGCCGTCATGGCCTTCAGATTCCGATTGTTGGTATCGGAGGGATCACATACGACAATGCTGCACCAGTGATACAAGCTGGGGCAGATGGTGTGAGCATCATTAGCGCCATTAGCCAGAGCCCCGATCCTAAAAAAGCAGCAGAAGAGCTGAAATCACTTGTTGTAGCAGAAAAAGCATCCCTTTAACTTGAAGAAGACATGGATTATATCAATTCATGTCTTTTCTTATGTCTGGAAAAATAGACAGGAGAGAAACAATTGTGTACAATCACATTAGTTCGATCGTTTTCGAAATGACAGGTAAATAAAGGAGAATGAACATGGAAGTGCTCGATACGTATTTTCGCCGATATGATGAAGCAGGAAAAGGGCAGGAGCAACTGGATGAATTGCTGGCATTGTTTTCTGACGATGTCATGATTGTCTTAAATGGCGCACAAAAGCCTGGTATCCAAGCATTCACACAGTTTTTGAACACGTTTTTCCACGTGCATGAAGACATTAAGCATATGTGGGATGGGTGGATTAAAAGAGAAGACGGAAAGTATGAAACAAACTGGGCTGTTTGCGGAAAGCTTTCGGATGGCCGTGTCTATACAGCAGAAGGAATTGATATCGCAGAGCTGGACGACCAAGGGAAGATCGTTTATTTAGAAAACGTTCCGAAAAACCAAGAGTTATTCCAGCGCTATTAAAAAGCCGGCTGAGCAGCCGGCTTTTTTATTTGTCTAAAGAATATGCCTCAATTGCCTCTTGAGCAGATGTTTCTTTATCAAAAACCAGGTGGCGGCTGTACACTTCACTCAAGTGTAGTGATTTTTGTTCTAAGTGATCTACGAGCTCAAAGATATCTAGGATGGCTGCTAATCTTATGATGGTTTGTCCACCTTCTGCATTATCGTAGGTTTCTTCTGGAAAGCCTTGTTCGACTTTTTCCTTCACTTTACGTCGGTTTTTAGCTTTTACCAAGACAATTCGTTCTTCAAAGATTTTATCAGGTATACTGCTTGGCGTTGAGATGGATTCAAATAAACATTTTGCAGAATAAATCCTTTGCATATGTCATCCCACTTCTTTCATGTCGTTTTAAATAATTTCCAGTATGTGTATAACATGATAACATAGGAATGACATCTTGCAGGAAATACATAACTATAAATAGATTCATTACGAGGAGGGATAGGAATGAAGAGTGTGGTGGATAACAGAGGGGAAGTTCATGAAATTCTGTTAATTCTCATTACATGCTGCTCTCTAATCACGTTTAGAAGGGTTGCCAGATTAGAGAAGTATAAAAATAAGTTAAAAAGCCAATTTATACCTTACTGAGACTTGAATAGAAGAACACAAAAAGCCGGCTAAGCAGCCGGCTTTTCTTTATGAATCAGTATCCATATGCATGCCTGTATGTGCCTTTACTTGAATTTCCGTAAAGGTGTCTTCATCTGCTTTTTCAGACGAGAATATCGTGCCTAAGTATGCGGCAAGGAATCCGAGTGGAATCGAGATAATCCCAGGGTTCGACAGCGGGATGAGCGGTTCTCCTGTGAAGATGGCTGCTCCTGACGGGTCCCAGACGCTTGGGCTGAGCGAGACGATGATCAGTGCGCTCAGAAGGCCTGTTAAGCTTCCTGCGATGGCGCCCGTAGAGTTAAATCGTTTCCAAAAAACTGTGAAAATAATCAAAGGTAAATTCGCACTTGCCGCCACTGCGAAGGCAAGAGACACAAGAAAAGCAACGTTTAAGGACTGGGCAAATAATGCAAGAATGATAGAGAGGATCGCCACGCCGATTGAAGCAAAGCGTGCCGCCTTCACTTGCTCCCGCTCACTCGCTTTTCCTTTGCGGATAATCTGACTATAAAAGTCATGGGCAAAAGCTGATGCGGCGGATAAAACAAGACCAGTCACCACTGCCAATATGGTCGCAAAGGCGATAGCGGAAACAAAGGCAAATAATAAATCTCCTCCAAGGGCTTGTGCCAGAAGAGGTGCGGCCATATTTCCTGCTGCATCTGCTGCCGTGATCGCTTCTGTTCCAACAAAGGCAGCAGCGCCGAAGCCAAGGAAGACTGTCATTAAATAAAAAATCCCGATGATCCAAGTAGCAGAAAGAACCGATTTTCGCGCAGAAATCGCATCCTTTACTGTATAAAAACGGATCAAAATGTGCGGTAAACCTGCTGTTCCAAGCACTAAGGCGAGGTTAAGAGACAGGGTTTCTAAAGGCACATCATATTTATTTCCCGGGTGAAGGAACGATTCACCAAGCGGGGTCGCTGTTTTCATCTGTTCAAACATCTTCAGCAGACTAAAATCAAACTTTGCAAACACAAGCAGAGAAATAATTAACGTTCCAAGCATGAGAAGCACAGCCTTTGTAATCTGTACCCAGCTGGTGGCAATCATGCCGCCAAACACGACATAAATGGTCATCAGGATACCCACGATCAGCACTGCGATCCAGTAATCAATGCCAAGAAGCAGCTTGATTAATGCACCTGCTCCAACCAGCTGTGCAATCATATAAAAAGTGGAAACTGTAATGGTATTAAAGGCGGCAACCCCTCGAATGGCAGGGCGCTTAAATCGTGCAGCGATCATATCGGCCATTGTATATTTCCCTAGATTTCGTAGCGGTTCAGCCACAACGTAAAGAACGACAAGATACGCTACTAGAAAACCAATGCTATAGAAAAAGCCGTCAAATCCATTTAACGCGATCATTCCAGCAATCCCTAAAAATGATGCAGCGGACATATAGTCGCCAGCAATGGCAAGGCCGTTTTGAAACCCAGTCAGACCTCCGCCTGCTGTGTAAAAATCACTCGCATTGCTTGTTTTTTTCGCAGCAAAATATGTGATGACCAATGTGAGACCTACGATCGCTATGAACAAAATAAAAGCGGTCATGCTCATTCGTCATCACCTCTCGATTTAGTTTTTAAAGCGCTTACATAATTGTCGAACTTAGCTGCTTTTTTCGCATAAAGTCCACATAAAACCCAGGTCATAACAAATTGTGTGAGGGCGAATAACCAAGCCCATGAGATCGCGCCAATTGCCGGTGTGTTCAAAAAGGTGAAGTAGGATGTAGCAACCGGAAGTGAAAAGTAAAAGAGAAAAAAGAAAATCGTCATCGGTACGATAAATCTGCGTTTTTCCTCAAGAAGTTTTCGAAAATCCTCTGAAGCGGCAACCTTCTTATAATGAACTTTTTTGTCTGCCATTGTTTCCTCCTTTGTACGAATTAGGGACAAGGTACTCCAATGCATATGAGACAATCTGGCTGTTTATGACAGTATATCATAAAAAAGGCACCCGAAAAGGGTGCTTTCTATCGATAATTTGCAAGAAATGTTTGTCTCGCTTTTTCATACGCTTCTGCGTCAAAATGATCTCCGCATTTATGAATACACCAAGGCTCTTCTTGTCTTGCAATCCCAACCTCATAGCCCTGCTGAGTGAATTCGAAGGACTGCGAGACATCATAAAAATGAAAGCCGTCAAAGAGGTCCTCACGCCATCTTACGTCATACTGTGTCGCCATAAAGAGACCATCGATGGCCGCAGCTTTAATATAATCTTGCGCTTCGGGCTGCTGACGGCCACTTTCAAACGAAAGCAGCTGATAGGTGTCATGGCGATATTCAATGACTTTTCCCCTGCAAATAGAACTCTCCCACCAAATTCCATTGTCAGGGATGCTTTCTGCTCCAATCACTCCAACCATGCCAAGTGATGGATGTTGTAAAAAAAGGGGGATGAGCTCAAGCAGCATATGCTGTTTGACAATCAAAGTATCCTGATGGAGATAAATTTTAAACTGAGCTGGATGAGTGATAGCTTCATTGTATGCAGAGGTCATACTTGATGCCTGTCTGATTGGTAAGACCTCCACATGATATCCATGAGGAGCCGGAAGTGAAGCGAGCTGCCGGAAGCAAGCCTGAAACATCGATTCATCGTTCACACATAAAACAAACAGGATGGTGGGATTACTCATTGAATGGAACCGCCTCGACCACATATTGATAGGCTGTAGCGGCCTCGTGAAAATCAGAACGAATGCCATGTTTTATGAGTAATTCATGTAGATCATTCAACACGCTTGCATAGGATGGATGCTGTACGCGAATGGCCTCGAATTCGCGAATGCGAAAACCCGCTGAATGAAAGAGTGCATGTATTTCGTGAAGGGTGAAGAAACGTAAATGTGTTTGATCCATTAACCCTGCATCTGTATAAGTAAATCTGCCGGCAAGTAATTCTAAAACCGTTGAAATATGGCCGATATTTGGAATAGATGACAGGATGGCCCCCTCTTTTTTAAGAAAGGGTTTCACCTTTTTTAAAACGGCCCAAGGGTCCAATAAATGCTCGAGGACGTCTCCGAAAATAATGCAGTCAAATTGTTCATGCTCATATGGGAGAGCCATCTGTTCAATATTTCCGCAGAGAACATGATCCAGCTCTTGCTTAGCCTCTTTTGCTGCATCTTCAAATGACTCAATGCCATAAATGGTCCGGCCCTTTTGTTTCAGGACTTTTCCAAGCTTGCCTGTGCCGCATCCGATATCTAATAAAGACGTCCATTCCGCGCGAATACGACTGACGATGACTGGGTTTACCCCATGATAATACTGATCCTTTTTTTGGTGATAATACGAAAGGGAACCTGAACTCACGCTCTACCCACCTTTCTGCTTTCTCATTGTTTTCATGCTTAATATATGGGTGGGTAGCTTGGTTTTATAACGAGAGAAGGACAATTTTCATGAATGGGGGGCTAAAAAGGGATCATATAAAGAACAGGAAACGGACTGTCCTCCTAATATAGAAAGACAGAACCCCATTGAGTGGAAGGGATTGGTATGGAGAGGTGTTCAACTATTGTAGCGTATCGTCATGAAAGGATTTTCAAAAGGTCAATTGACAGGTCAGAACTTTTAGCCAAAGCAGTCTGAAAGACAAAGGATAACGGCGTTGATTTACGGTTTGTTTATCATCTTCTGATCACCGTTGGATGTTAAAAAAGCTTGTATTTCTTCGATGCCTAGTCCAATTTTTTTCGCTTCCTCAATCAAATAAACCCACTCTTCGTCAACTCTTCTTTTCACTTGCGTATCCATAATATCCTCCAGTTCAATAAGACATATTCACTGCAACCAATGACTTGAACAAACCGTCTAGTAACTGTACGTGTGGTTAAAAACAGCGCAAAATAAATTTTGTCGAAAAATGATGACATTTAACCTATTTTGTAAAATCTATCACCTACCACGTTCCTAAAAAAATGACTAAAAAACCCATAAATATTGAAATCTTACTTCTAATAATAAACAATTGTAAAGTCAGTTGAAAGATTATAAATTAAAATAATGATAAAGACCTAAAACATTTGACTCATATAAACCAATTGCGTTGACATTTGCCATCGAGTAGAACAAATTTCATCTTTTGCACGACGTACATATTGTTCGTTTGGGAAGTTCTTCTCAAGATGGTATTCTAAAAGAAACAGAAACCACCAAGAAGGAATGAAGAAAGACATGTATAGCCTTTTTCAAAAGTACCGAGAAGTTGTCATGTATCTTGTGATGGGTGTGTGTACAACCATTGTCAATATCGTCAGCTTCTATTTATTCGTTGAGATGTTTTCCATGGATTACAAAACAGCTACGGTTGTTTCATGGGTATTTGCTGTTCTCTTTGCTTATATCACCAATAAGAAGTATGTCTTCAAGCAAAAGGCTCGTGACACAAAAAGCCTCATGCGTGAGCTTTCTTCATTTTTTAGTGTCCGTCTCATGTCTCTAGGTGTAGATCTGGGGCTGATGATTTTATTTGTGAGCCAAATGGCGCTCAATGAAACCGTCGCAAAAATTCTCGTCAACTTTGTGATTGTGGTGGTCAATTATGTCGCCAGTAAGTGGTTCGTCTTCAAGAAAACAAAAGAAGATGCGATTTAACACATAAAAAAAGATAGGTGATGTGAAATGAGCAGCAGGCCAGACGACTTATATGATGCCATATATCAACAAACAGAAAAGCAGCATGAACAAGTGCTGAGGCTAGTCAAAGAAATGACCGCACATCCAGAAGCGTTTTCGGAACAAGATAAGGAAAAGATCAACCGAATGGACATTGCGCTTCAAACAGCAACGGACATTTTAGAAAACTTAATGACCCCTGACACGCAAATGACCATTGTTTTAAGACAAGGGAGAGTTCATGTTGACCTGTCAAAAGCGTAAAAGAAGCAGCCAATGATGAAGCGGCTGCTTTTTATTATGCATCGCTTGTTTCCCGCAGTTGCTTTGGAGACATGCCGATTTTCTTTCGAAAGACTTTATTCAAGTAATTCGCATTTCGGTAGCCGCACTGTATGGCGATTTCTTCAATTGAGTATTTCGTTGTTTTTAATAATGTTTCCGCCTTTTCTAACCGGATATTGGTTAAGTAATGAATAGGTGTGAAGCCAGTGGCCTTTTTGAATTCTCTCGTAAAATGACTTTTGGATAAACGTGCCGCAGCTGCCATATCGTCTGGGCCAATTTCCTCGTGAAAATGATGGCTGGCAAACAAGGCCGCTTGGACGATGGGCTCAGGCCATTTCTCCATTTGTCCCTCAAGCTTTGGCAAATATGAATACAGTTCCATGACAAATTGATAAGCAAGGCTAGACCCCTCAAATGGATTGGTAATCCGTCTTTCACTGGCTTCATCATAAATTTTCTTCAGCAGGCGGATCGGTTTGGAATTAGGATGAAAACGCATGACCTGCTTTCCTTGTTCAATAAATTGGTCAAAGCAAAGATCGCAGGCTTCCCCATAAAGCGTCAAATAGAGAAATTCCCAATGCTCACTGTCCTCTGGAAAATAATATTGATAGGCACTTGGACTTTTCACAAGAAAGGCCTGTCCCGGCAAGACTTTGAACCGCTTCTGTCCGATTTCAATCATGCCGTGTCCAGACAGTGTGAGCTGAAAGATGCACTTGCCCTGATCCTTCCGCTCCACGCCATTCCAACTGTATAACGAAGATGATTGAACCTCCCAGCCAACAGACCATATTTGTGCCGGCAATGTAACATCAGAATGGTGAAAACGAAATGCAAATGCTTCCTTCTTCAAATTGGAAAACCTCCTTCACAGCAAAAAACAACCTTTTTCTATTTTGAATCATGGTACACCTCATATCACATCGTACCATTCACAGCAAAAAAAGGGTATTTTTTAACGATTTTTTTACCATTGAACTTACGATGTTCAGGCAACTAAAATAAGAGTATCAGAAGAGAAAAGGGGAATGGATATGATCGATATGTTACGCACGGCATTTCACCAGCAATTTGGGGATAGAGAAGAACTTCGCTATTTTTTTGCCCCGGGAAGAGTGAACTTGATTGGTGAACATACAGATTACAATGGAGGTCATGTATTCCCTTGTGCGCTCACTCTTGGTACATATGCAGCATGTGCAAAGCGGTCAGATGGCCGTGTGAGAATGTATTCCTTGAACTTTGATGGCGATGGTGTGAAAGAATTTGACCTTATTGAAATCGCTTACTTGGAGTCGGACGGCTGGGCGAATTATCCGAAGGGTGTGTTCAGTCAGTTTATCGAAGCAGGGATGAAGATAGAAGAAGGCTTTGACATTGTATACGGCGGCAATATTCCCAATGGCGCAGGTCTGTCTTCCTCTGCCTCCATCGAGCTTGTCACCGCCGTCTGCATCAATGAATGGCATTCATTTGGCGTTTCAAATGCCCGTCTTGCCCTCCTTTCGCAGCGTGCAGAAAATGAATTTATTGGCGTCAATTGCGGCATCATGGATCAGTTTTCAATCGCTCTTGGAAAAGAAGATCACGCCATCTTGCTCAATTGCGACACCCTTGATTTTGAATACAGTCCGTTTCGGCAAGAGGGGCTGGCGCTTGTCATTGCCAATACAAACAAAAAGCGGACACTGGCAGACTCCAAATACAATGAACGCAGGTCAGAGTGTCAATCGGCCTTAAACGATTTACGAAAAGAAATCGATCTTGCCCACTTATGTGAGCTCACAGCAGATGAATTTGCCGAGCATGCCCACTTGATTCAGGATGAAATATGCCGTAGTCGTGCAAGACACGTGGTGACAGAAAACGAGCGGACGATGAGAGCGATAAATTTTTTGAAAGATGATAAAATTGAAAAGCTAGGCGCCCTCATGAAGGCATCTCATCTTTCTTTAAAGAATGATTATGAAGTGACTGGACTTGAACTAGATACACTGGTAGAAGCCGCTTGGCTTCATCCTGGGACGATTGGCTCCCGTATGACTGGTGCAGGTTTTGGCGGCTGCACGATCAGTATTGTGAAAGAAAAGCAGCTGACATCATTTATAGAAGAAACGAGTGCGATTTATCAAGAGAAGACGGGCATTCACGCCTCTTTTTACACAGCTGGAATTGGAGGCGGCGCAAGAGAACTTACGAAGGAGGAAGTGTAATGACAATTTTAGTGTGTGGGGGAGCAGGGTACATTGGCAGTCATGCGGTAGCGGCTCTTTTAGCGAAAGGCGAACAAGTGGTGGTAGTGGATAATTTGCAGACAGGCCACAAAGAAGCTGTTTTGGAGGGAGCTGTTTTAGAAGAGGGCGATTTACGAGATCAAGACTTTTTAAGACAGGTTTTCAAAACGCATCAAATAGAAGCGGTTATGCACTTTGCCGCAGATTCACTTGTCGGTGAGAGTGTAACAGACCCGCTAAAGTACTATAACAACAACGTTGGAGGAGCAACAGCTTTACTTCAGGTGATGAATGAATTTGATGTGAAACACATTGTGTTCTCTTCAACCGCTGCTGCGTATGGTGAGCCAAAACGTGTACCGATCGTTGAAACGGATGAGACGAACCCAACCAATCCTTATGGAGAAACGAAACTAGCGATTGAAAAAATGTTGAAGTGGTCTGAGCAGGCATATGGAATAGAATACGTCGTGCTTCGCTACTTTAATGTAGCTGGTGCTCATACAGAAGGACTTGTCGGAGAGGATCATCAGCCTGAGACACACCTCATTCCGATCATTCTGCAAGTCGCTTTAGGAAAACGAGATCAGATCATGATTTACGGTGATGATTATGAGACAGAGGACGGCACGTGTATTAGGGATTACATACATGTGATGGATTTAGTGGAGGCGCACATCTTAGCTGTTGATCGTCTGCGCGCTGGAAAAGGAAGTGCAACATACAACTTAGGGAATGGCACAGGTTTCTCCGTGAAACAGGTAGTAGATGCTGTTAGAAACGTTACGGGGCATGCGATCCCGGCACAGGTGGCTAATAGACGCGCAGGAGATCCAGCAAAGCTGATTGCTTCTTCTGAAAAAGCGCTGCAAGAATTAGGGTGGACACCTCAATATGCTGACCTTCATACCATCATTCAAAGTGCGTGGGATTGGTTTCAGAAGCATCCAGACGGCTACCAGAGTAAATAACGCATAACAGGCAGGCAAGAGAGGGGACAGAGAGAATGGCGGTTGATATTTATGAAAAACTGGAACAGCTGATTCAATACGGAATCAATCAAGAGCTGATCACACCACTAGATATCGATTATACAAGAAATCGGCTGCTTGAGGTGCTTGGGCTGGATGAAGCTGAGCCAAGAACAGTTTCAGGGAATGCGGGGCTTGAAGACATCTTAATGCCGATGCTGGATTGGGCAGTAGAGACAGGCCTTATCCCTGAGGGGACGGATACGTATCGTGATTTACTAGATGCGAAAATCATGGGGTGCTTGGTGGCGCCTCCAAGTGTCATCTACGCAAAGTTTGAAGAGAAACGCCAGCATGAAGGGCCAGAGGCGGCTACAAGCTGGTTCTATGAAATGCAGCAGCACGCACACTATATTCATACAGGCAGAATCGCCAAAAATGTGCAGTGGTTTATACCAACAGATGATGGCGAGCTGGAGATCACAATTAATCTATCGAAGCCGGAAAAGGACCCCAAAGCAATCGCTGAAGCCAAAAAGCTTAGTCAAAAACAATACCCTCTTTGTCTCCTTTGTAAAGAAAACGTTGGGTTTGGGGGGCGGATCAACCATCCAGCGAGACAGAATCACCGGATCATTCCTGTGACACTCACAGATGAATCTTGGTTTCTACAATTTTCACCTTATGTGTATTACAACGAGCATTGCATTGTGTTCAAAGGCGAACATGAGCCGATGAGCATCACAAAAAAGACCTTTGAACGATTGCTTTCTTTCATATATATATACCCGCACTATTTCATCGGATCGAACGCCGATCTTCCGATTGTCGGGGGCAGTATATTAAGTCATGACCATTTTCAGGGCGGTGCGCATGAATTTCCGATGGCGAAAGCGGAGGTGGAAGATGTCTTTTCTCTGAATGCCTTTCCGGATGTGAGGGCTGGAATTGTGAAATGGCCGATGTCTGTCATCCGCCTTCGAAGCAGCGACCGGCAGAAGCTTGCAGACGCAGCAGACTTTATCTTAAACGAGTGGAAAATGTATTCAGATGAAGAAGTGGAGCTGCTAGCTTATACAGGAGAGACGCCGCATAATACCATTACACCAATTGCACGCCGCCATGGAGATGACTATGAATTAGATCTAGTGCTGCGTAATAATCGTACAAACGAGCGGCACCCAGATGGAATTTTCCACCCGCACGAAGAAGTCCATCATATTAAAAAAGAGAATATCGGATTAATTGAAGTGATGGGTCTTGCAGTACTTCCTGGTAGATTAGCAGAGGAATTAAGCCAATTAAAAGAAGCACTGCTATCCAAAAACCCCCTTGAAGAAATCAAAGCCCGCCCTGCTATCACGAAACACGAAACATGGGCAAAGCGTCTGCTTGAAGAGAACACTTTTACAGAGGACGATACAGAAGCCATTTTACAAAAAGAAGTCGGCATGATTTTTTCTCGTATTCTCTCACAGGCGGGTGTGTTTAAAAGAACCGATCGAGGGAAAACAGCTTTTAAACGTTTCATTCATACACTCATATAGGCAGGTGATTAGATGATTGAACAAGTAAGAACATTAATGGAAGAAAAACAGCTCGACGGTGTCTTGATTCAAAAGCGTAATAACTTCTCCTGGCTGACAGGAGGAAGAAGAAATCACATTGTGTTAAATACACCAGAGGGCGTGTGCAAGCTGCTCGTGTTAAAAGACGACATCGTCCTCATTGTGAATCAAATGGAAGAAAAGCGGATCATTGAAGAAGAGATGGCGTATATCGATCACCCCTTTCAAGTGGTGACGATGGATTGGTTTGAGGATGATACGGCACACATTCAAACACTCACAAAAGACAAACGAATCGGGTCAGACATTCAAATGGATGGATTTGAATGGATCGAGCCGGATTTGTCGCAAGTCCGATCCATTCTTTCCGCATCACAGCTCCGCCAATATGAAACGCTCTGTCATGAAACAGCGGTCATTGTAGAGAGTGTCTGTAAAGAAATCGTTCCAGGACAGACGGAGCACGAAATCGCTTCGCTTGCGGCTCATAAAGCGAACGCGCAGGGAATGACGATAGAGGTACTGCTTGTGGCAACAGATGACCGGATTCATCAATACCGTCATCCAATTCCGACGGACAAAAAACTTCAAAAGCATGCGCTTGTTGTTCTATGCGCTGAACGGCATGGACTCGTGGCGAATGTCACAAGGTCTGTTTACTTCGGTCAGCTTCCAAAGGAGCTTGAAGAGAACAAAGAGCGGCTTGCACGAATTGACACGGTCATGAATGCCGCCACGCGTCCTGGTAAGACATTGGAAGATGTATTGAAAGCAGGTATTGCTCAGTATGAAAAAGAGGGCTTCCCTGATAGCTGGAAAAAGCTTCATCAAGGGGGGAAAACGGGCTTTGTATCTAGAGAAATCATTGCAGTTCCTTCATCGAAAGAAGAAGTTCAGCTGCATCAAGTCTTTACTTGGAACCCTTCATTGCCTGGATTGAAGTCAGAGGATACGATGGTCGTAGAGAAAGAGGGGAACCGCTTTTTAACCTATACAGGCAAGTGGACATACATTGACATTGAACATGAAGGGGACATCTATAGACGCCCTGATATTTTAGTAAGAGATGAATAACTGTAAAATGCCGGCGCTGAGCCGGTTTTTTGCTGGAATTCATTTAGCGAGATTCCACATATTCATCATGACTGCCAATTCTTACACCGCATAGTCAGAGGATCGACACTTTCTTTTCTTGTCAACTTGCGTTAAAATAAGTAAGGTTTTTGTTAAATGTGGGGATACCTATTTTGAAATTGTTTACCTAGATAAAATTTCATTAAGTTAAATTGAAATTTGACCAAACTTTTTTATTGTGGTAAACCTAAATTTGACAAAGTTCTTGATTGTTTGTCCTTTGCCTTCAACTCTCAACTTTTCAAAATCCTAGAAATTCATTGTGTGTGCAATAATATAAATTTATGTCGAATTTATGACATTTTGAAAGAAATCTGATGAAAAATAAATGAACTTTTGAAAAAAGGGAAGCTAACTCAAACAGATTTTGATAGCATTACAAAGGGAAGAAAAGTTTTCGAAGGCAGATGGCTTTTCACAATTAATCAGCAATTTATACATTATTTAAGGAAGGATGGTGATCTTCTTGTTCAGAGCCATTAAACCTATGCTTTTATTAGCGATGCTCGTGAGCGTGTTTGTATTAGGAGGTTGCAGCAATATCGCTGTTTTAGACCCTAAAGGGCCAGTCGCAGCACAGCAAAAAGACTTAATCCTTTTATCTATCGGATTTATGCTCTTTATCGTTGGTGCGGTATTTGTACTGTTTACCATCATTTTGGTTAAATACCGTGAGCGTAAGGACGTTGGAAACGCCTCTTATAATCCAGAAATTCACGGGAATACGCTTCTAGAAGTTATCTGGACAGTGATCCCAATATTAATCGTTGCTGCCCTTTCGATTCCAACTGTAAAAACAATTTACTCTTTGGAAGAGGCACCTCAAGCAACAAGCCATAAAGATCCACTTGTCGTTTATGCGACAGCTGTCGATTGGAAATGGATCTTCAGTTATCCAGAGGAAAATATTGAGACAGTGAACTACTTAAACATTCCAAAAGATCAGCCGGTTTTATTTAAAATCACTTCCGCTGATACAATGGCATCACTATGGATTCCTCAGCTAGGCGGGGAGAAGTACGCGATGGCTGGAATGGAAATGGAACAATATCTTCAAGCTGATGAAGTAGGCACATACCAAGGAAGAAACGCCAACTTCACAGGCCCGGGTTTTGCTCAGCAAAAATTCAAAGTCAATGCGATGACGCAGTCTGACTATGATAAATGGGTAAACAAAACGAAGAAAGAAGCACCAAAGTTAACGAAGAAAACGTATGACTACTTGATGCTTCCTGATGCTGCAGATGTGCAGACATTCTCATCAACACATTTATCCTTTGCGAAGCATGGAGAGGATTCTGAATATGCACTCCAAGCACGCAAACGTTTAGGTTATCAATCAGTTTCTCCGCATTCCAAGACAGATCCTTTCGAGAATGTGAAGAACTATAAAAGTAAACTAGAAAAAGAATAAACTGACTAAGGAAAGGAGGAGGCCGTTATGCATTTAAAATGGGATGAGTTTTTTGTAACTGGAGACCCATTAATTCTTGGTGCGCAAATTTCTATCGCTCTCACTTCCATTGCCATTGTGTTTGTTTTAACCTACTTTAAAAAGTGGAAATGGCTTTGGAAAGAATGGCTGACATCAGTTGATCATAAAAAGCTTGGAATCATGTATATCCTTGCTGCTGTGATTATGTTCTTCCGCGGTGGGGTAGACGGACTGATGATGCGCGCGCAGCTGGCGCTTCCTAATAATACGTTTTTAGATTCAAACCACTATAATGAAATCTTTACAACGCATGGTACGATCATGATTCTATTCATGGCGATGCCATTTTTAATTGGTTTAATCAACGTCGTTGTTCCTCTTCAAATTGGTGCACGTGACGTTGCATTCCCTTACTTGAACAACCTTAGCTTCTGGACATTCATGGTCGGAGCAATGCTGTTCAACATTTCCTTCGTTATTGGAGGATCACCAAGTGCAGGCTGGACGAGTTACATGCCGCTCGCCGGAAATGATTTCTCACCAGGACCTGGACAGAACTACTACTTGCTCGGGCTCCAAATTGCAGGTATTGGTACACTTATGACAGGTATTAACTTCATGGTGACCATCTTAAAAATGCGTACAAAAGGTATGACACTTATGCGTATGCCAATGTTTACATGGACAACATTGATTACGTCTGTCATCATCGTTTTTGCATTCCCTGTACTAACAGTTGCTTTAGCACTTATGACATTTGATCGTTTATTCGGTTCTGCATTCTTTACACTCGAAGCAGGCGGTATGCCGATGCTTTGGGCGAACCTTTTCTGGATTTGGGGACATCCTGAGGTATATATTGTTATCCTGCCGGCTTTCGGTATTTTCTCAGAAATCTTTGCGACGTTCTCAAGAAAGCAGTTGTTTGGTTACAAAGCGATGGTTGTATCGATTGTGGCAATCTCTGTTCTTAGTTTCCTTGTGTGGGTTCACCACTTCTTTACAATGGGGAACAGTGCAGCGGTTAACTCATTCTTCTCGATTACAACAATGGCGATTTCTGTACCAACAGGTGTGAAAATCTTTAACTGGCTCTTTACGATGTATCGAGGCCGTATCAGCTTTACATCACCAATGCTTTGGGCACTTGGTTTCATCCCGAACTTCGTAATCGGTGGTGTAACTGGGGTTATGCTTGCGATGGCAGCTGCGGATTACCAGTACCATAACACGTACTTCCTTGTATCCCACTTCCACTATGTATTAATCGCAGGTACTGTATTTGCTTGTTTTGCTGGTCTTGTTTTCTGGTATCCAAAAATGTTTGGATACAAGTTAAACGAAAGAATCGGCAAATGGTTCTTCTGGGTATTCATGATCGGATTTAACATCTGTTTCTTCCCGCAGTACTTCTTAGGACTGCAAGGAATGCCAAGACGTATTTATACGTATGGACCAGAAGATGGCTGGACTGCACTAAACTTTATTTCAACAATTGGTGCATTTATGATGGGTATCGGATTCATCATCCTTTGCTACAACATTTACTACAGCTGGAGACACTCAAAACGTGAAGTGTCTGGAGACAGCTGGGGAGAAGGACGTACACTTGACTGGGCGACATCTTCTGCAATTCCGCCGCATTATAACTTTGCAGCACTTCCAGAAGTGACTACACCAGATGCATTCCATCACTGGAAGCAAAACAATGTGGACGTTCATCCTGAAAAAGAATTCAAGAAAATTCACATGCCGCATAATTCAGGCAGACCGCTGATCATGTCTGCATTCTTTGGACTTGGTGCATTCGGTCTTGTATTTGAATGGTACTGGATTGGCGTTATTGGCTTGATTGGTGTATTCGCAACGATGATTTTACGTTCATTCGAATATGACAATGGCTACTATATTCCTGTTGAAGAAGTGATTGAAACAGAGAAAAAGAATAAGGAGGCGCAGAAGTAATGGGACATAATGATAGCAGCTATGCAAATGCACCGCTTGAATATCAGTCTGAAACCGGACGTTTAAACATCCTTGGTTTCTGGATATTCCTTGGCGCGGAAATCGTGTTATTCTCAACACTTTTTGCGACCTACTTTGTTCTACATGGCAGAACAGCTGGCGGCGTTTTACCAGCTGAGCTGTTTGATATGAAGCTTGTATTGATCATGACATTCCTGCTATTGGTTAGTTCATTTACATGCGGGATTGCCGTTCATGAAATGCGCCGTGGAAGTACAAAAGGGGTTGTCATTTGGACGATTCTCACACTGCTTCTAGGTGCAGGATTCGTTGGATTTGAGATTTTTGAGTTCTTCCATTATGTACATGAGGGTGCGAGCATCCATACAAGTGCGTATTGGTCTGCATTCTTTGTACTTTTAGGAACTCACGGACTACACGTATCGATCGGTATCTTCTGGATTACCGGTATCTTGTTCCAAATTAAAAAACGTGGATTAACTCCACAAACAGCAGCGAAGATTTTCATCTCAAGTCTATACTGGCATTTCCTTGATGTTGTATGGATTTTCATCTTCACAGCTGTTTACTTGATCGGATTAGGGGGGCTTTTGTGATATGGCTGGAAAAACACATTCCTCAGCAGAGCACGAACACTTCCCTTGGAAACACGTAGTTGGCTTCATCCTTTCCATTGTGCTGACAATCTTAGCATTCTGGATTGCCATTGGAGCTGAAATTGGCAGTTCCGCAAAACTATGGATTATCTTTGGTTTTGCGTTCATTCAAGCATTCTTGCAGCTGTTCATGTTTATGCACATGACAGAGAGCGAGAACGGAACTGTTCAAGTCGGAAATACTTTGTTTGGTCTGTTCTGTGCGATTATCTTCGTCATCGGATCTGTTTGGATCTTTGCGGCTCACTACAGCCACGGAGAGAACAGTAAAGACGGTTATTCACCGTCTGCGCCAAAGCAGTCTGAGCATTCAGAGAAATAATAAAAAAACCACTCATCTCTTGAAGGTGAGTGGTTTTTATCATGATGGTGATAACGCTTCCAATAGTTGGGCGATATCTATCTGCTGCTGAATCTTTTGCGAATGAATGGAAGTCCGTAGATGAGGAACGCTGCAATGTGAGCCAAAATCACGTTAATGGCAAAGAATGCGATCATGAAGGTATGTCCTGCTGGAGATAAACTGCTTGTCATGTAAAGACCGAAGAAAATCCACATAATCATAATGGGTGGAATAGAAGCTAATGCAATTTTTCTGTTTTCCAGCCATAAAAACAGGGGTGTAGCCGTTGCAATACATAGGTACGCAAAGAACATATCCATCGTATCCAACTCCTTTTTAAGTTGATGTTCAAATCAAATGAGAGGTCAGGATGCAATTGTGTCTGTTTTTAGGAGATATTGTGAACATTTTGTTACAGGTATTATACCACAATTGACTTTGAAGTAAACGCAATTATTGGAAAATGGGCCTTATTCCATACAAATTGGTTTTATTCCTCAATCCTCATTGCAGCTTATGCTAATCTGATGTTTACTTGTCTTCTTGCCACATAGGTCATTGAATTTTCCCCTTAAAATCTGTAAAATAATCTTTTTAAAGGACTTAAGATCGGTTGAATGAAAAGAGTGTAAAGGAATTTTTTCCTATTGTTAGGATGAGAAGTATTTCATTTTTTGAAAAATGAATGGAACCTTTCGGATGTATCTTCCGTCATATTTAAGGTGAGTTGATTTTGTGAAAATTTCAATCTAATATAAATAAGGGCTTTTATGTTTTGTAATAAGGGTGGTTAGTTCATGAACAAGCAGAATACATCTCCTTACTATCAAGGAGATTTGATTTTTATATTTTTAGCCTTCTTTGCCATCAGTGTCATTGCGATTTATGCTGCGGGTCAATTTGGGCAGTATGGATCTAATGCATGGACCAGACAGATTATTTACTACATGGTCGGAGTTATATGTATTGTAGCCATAAATTACTTTGATTTGGAGCAATTAGAGAAGCTAAGTCTGTATATTTTTATAGGCGGCATACTGCTGTTACTTTTTCTGAAAGTTGCTCCTGCACAAATCGGAGGTCATGATTTTGCTCCAATTAAAAACGGGGCGAAAAGCTGGTTTGTGTTACCTGGAATAGGGACATTTCAGCCTTCAGAGTTCATGAAAATTGGTTTGATTATGATGCTCGCATCTGTCATCGGCAAGTCAAGCCCTAGAGGAAAACGGACATTAGAAGATGATATTTTCCTTCTATTAAAAATTGCCGGAGTGGCAGCTGTACCAGTTGGACTGATCTTCTTGCAGGATGCAGGGACGGCGGCGGTCTGTATGTTTATTGTTGTCGTGATGGTGTTTTTATCAGGGGTCAACTGGAAACTGATCTCTCTCATCGGTTCAGTGGTTGTACTATTGGTTGCCGCTGTGTTAGCCGTCATCATTCTCTTCCCTGACTTTGCGAAAACAATAGGCATTCAACAGTACCAAATTAACCGGATTACCGCTTGGCTGCCTGATAGCTCTACGTCAGCCAACCAAGCACAGACGCAGGATGCATCTGGATCTGATAAATATCAAGTGGAGCAGGCGATTATGGCCATTGGTGCAGGTCAGATTTTTGGGAATGGCATTAAAAACTTAAAGGTCTATGTTCCTGAAGCACAAACGGATATGATTTTCTCCATTATAGGTGAAGCCTTTGGCTTTATCGGCTGTGCGTTTGTTGTGATCATGTTCTTCTTCTTGATCTACCGGCTGGTCGTACTGATTGACCGAATACATCCTTATAGCCGATTTGCGTCATTCTTCTGCGTAGGATATACAGCGCTGATTGTGATCCATACGTTCCAGAATATTGGGATGAACATAGGCGTGATGCCGGTAACAGGGATTCCGCTCTTATTTATCAGCTTTGGAGGAAGCTCTGTCTTGTCCGTTCTCATTGGATTCGGGATCGCATATAACGCAAGTGTTCAATTAACGAAATATCAAAGTTATTTATTTAAATAAAACAGGTAAGGGCAGTCTAAGCATAGGCTGTCTTTTTTTATGCGAGTTTTAATTTTTGAAAATCCCTATGTCTTTGCCTTATGATAGAAGAAGTGAAGGAGGTCTTCGAATTGAATAAAACGATAGAAACCATATTAAATCATCGATCCATCCGTTCGTTTACAGACGAGCGTTTGACAGAAGAAGAGGTGCTGACACTAATCAAAAGTGCACAGGCTGCTTCGACATCAAGCTATGTACAGGCGTATAGTATTATTGGTGTGACAGATCAGGAGAAGAAGGCCAAGCTTGCTGAACTGGCTGGGAATCAGCCATACGTTGAGAAGAACGGGCATTTCTTTGTCTTCTGTGCAGACTTGAAACGCCATGATCATATTGCAAAAAAAGCAGGGAAGAATCATCAGGAGGCGCTTGAGAATACGGAAGCCTTTCTCATTAGCGTCATCGATGCGGCATTGGCTGCACAAAATGTCAGTGTTGCTGCAGAATCAATGGGACTTGGGATCTGCTATATTGGCGGACTGCGTAATCAGCTGAGAGAAGTCTCTGAAGTGCTTGAAACGCCTTCTTATGTGCTGCCGTTATTCGGTCTAGCTGTTGGTCATCCAGCCAGCCAGTCGTCACAAAAGGAACGGCTGCCAGTTGAACTCATATATCATGAAAATTCATATCAGCAAGATGAAGCGCATGTGGATCGTTATTTAAAAGAATACGACGATCGTATTTCGGCATATTATGAAGAACGAACAAACGGCGAGAGAAAAGATACTTGGTCTGAGCAGATGCTGCGAGGCTTTAGTCAGCCAAAGCGTGCCTTCCTTGGAGAATTTGTGAAAGAGAAGGGCTTTAATCGAAAATAAATAAGAAATCCCCCTTTCCATTTAAGAGAGGGGGATTTCTGTAAGAGGTGCAGCATGATGAAATTAAGTATACTGGATCAATCTCCTTTGATTGGAGACGCAACGCCTGCTGAAGCACTGAAGCAGACGGTTGAACTGGCGAAGCAGGCGGAAAAGTGGGGCTATCACCGTTTTTGGGTATCAGAACATCATTTTTCTAATCGGCTTGCAGGATCTAGTCCAGAGGTGCTCCTCGGGCATTTATCAGCCGTTACGTCGCACATACGCATTGGCTCTGGCGGCGTCATGCTTCCCCACTACAGTGCCTACAAAGTAGCAGAGAACTTCAGGGTTCTCGAAGCACTGGCTCCTGGCAGAATCGATCTTGGAATTGGACGTGCTCCTGGTGGTATGCCCATTTCCTCCATTGCCCTTCATCATGGTGAGCGAAAGCGTCTAGGCGACCAGTATCCTGAGCAGGTAGAGGAATTGAAGGTCTATTTACATGATCTAGCGGATGAATTTTACCCGCTGCCTCATTTGACCGCTTCTCCGAAGGTAGAGACTGCGCCGGAAGTATGGATGCTTGGTTCTTCTGGAGGGAGTGCAAGGCTTGCGGCGAAAGCAGGTGCAGGCTACACGTTTGCTCTTTTTATTAATGGTGAAGGCGGAGAAGACTCTGTGGCGCAATATATCAACCGATTTGAACCTTCAGTATTCGGTGATGAACCGCGTGTTAGTCTGGCAGTTTTTGTTTTATGTGCCGAAACAGAGGAGCAGGCAGAAAAACTGGCTGTCAGCTTAGATTTATCTTTACTCGCCAATGAACAGGGTCTGAATCTTAGCCGTTTTCCTTCATATGAAGAAGCTCAGGGCTATTCCTACAGTCCATATGAACAAAAACGAGTGGCTGCCAATCGTCAAAGGATGGTCGTTGGAACACCAGCATCTGTGAAAAAGCAGCTGACCACACTCGCGAAGGCTTATCGGACAGATGAATTGATCGCAGTGACCATCACACATGACATGCAAGACCGGCTCACTTCGTATCGTTTATTAAAAGAAGTATTTGATGCATAACGTATGTATATTTATCGTCCACGCAGCCAATAAAAGGGGAAAAGAAGTATCATGGTGAGGAAGAAGGCGGCTGAAACGAGCAGGCTGAGCGGGTAGATACAGGAAGTATAAACAGACAGCTCGCATGCTTGATGAAAAGGACGAGGCTGTTTCGTATGTAAAAGGCTTAGAAAATAAACCAAGGTGATCGTCAGAAAAAAAGCAGTAAAAAAAGAAACGATCCATAGCAATATCAAAATTTCTCTTTCCTCCATATATGATCGAAAAGCCTTGATGAGCTTATCCGCTCATACAAGGCTTTTCTTGTGATTCACATTTATTCAGGGTAAATTTCGAAAGGTTCCTTCGTTTGAACGGTATCTGATTTTCCTTTCAAACTTGCATACGCAAGCATTGTATACTCACCAGCTTCAAGCTTCTGGCCTTGATTGATTGTGCCATTCCATTTTACGCGGTGCTCGCCTTTATCAACATGTTGATAAACACCAGCTTCACCTAAATACTCTCCATCTGTCGAGTAAACAAGGAATGCAAGGTTCTCAGCGCCGCCAGGCAGATAGCTGCTAATGACATAGCTTCCAGCACGGTTGTCAGGCTCTACGGAAACAGAAGTGACGCGCGGATAATCTGGCTCTTTCACAATCAATAAAGTAGGGATTTCCGTGACCTTTTTGCCATTTTCGCGAATGGTGATGCTGCCTTGGTACGTGCCTTTTTTGGTTTTTCCGTAATTCACCTGTACTGCGGAAGTAAAGGATCCAGTGGAATTCCCTTTGACGGTGATTTTTTTCGTTCCGTTTGTACTAATGCCGCTGCCATTGAATTTGTAATCAATGGTATACGTTTTCGGTGCTTTTGAAAGGTTTTCTACCTTAAATTTCTTCGTTTTGATTTGAACACCTTTTTCCTTTAAGAAAGTGCCGTATGAATAGCTCGCATCAGAAACGATAGAAGATGCTTGAAGTGATTCGATGATACGAACGCTGCCTGTTCCTTGTGTGTTATGAGGGAATGGGCTGCCATTTGCGTCAAACAGTTTTTCTGCTGTATTCATCAGCAATGCTTTGATTTGTTCAGTTGAGTACGATGGTTTTGCTTGTTTGATGATCGCTGCAACTCCTGCCACATGCGGAGATGCCATACTTGTTCCTTGTTTAGAACCATATCCGTAAGGATGAGAAGGATCATGCGTTGGTATCGTACTCACAATGCTGACGCCGGGTGCTGATAGATCAGGCTTAATCATCCACGTATCCACAACCGGTCCGCGGGATGAGAAGTCAGCGACTTGCTCACTAAGTTCTTTGACAAATTGAATGGAGAAAGCCGTTGTATTGTTTCCAGCCTCAATGGCTTTCACAAGCGCTGTTCCTTCAGCTTTTGACAGCTTAATTGTAGGAAGTGCGAGACCTGGTACATCGACTGGGATTTCTCCATCAGTATTGTTATACATCACAACGCCGATGGCACCAGCGGCTTTTGCATTGTCGACTTTATCCACAAAGGCAATAGCACCACGTTCAATCACGGCCACCTTTCCTTTAACATCGATGTTGTCAAATGCCTTTTCGTCACCGATTCCTGCTTGGACGAGTGTGACTTGTTTTTGGTCAAGCGCTTTTAAATCACTCTCTTGGTAGTAGCCCATGACTTTTGCAGTAGAATAGTTCGGGAATTTCACATTGTAAAGGCTGTACGGAAGCTGAGTTGCTCCGACAGAAATGGCATCTCTTGACGTGCCGGGAGAACCGACTGTCCAGCTGTTTGGACCGCTGTTTCCATTGGAAGTAACAGCGACAACGCCTTCAGACATGGCCCAATCAAGTGCGATGCTCGTTGCGTAATCAGGGTTATTGACACTGTTTCCAAGAGAGAGGTTCATGACATCTGCTCCGTCAGTAACAGCCCGGTCGATGCCTGCAAGAACGTTCTCAGTTGTTCCAGATCCACCTGGTCCAAGTACGCGGTATGCAAGAAGCGTGGCATCCTTTGCGACACCTTTAATTTGTCCATTTGCCGCAATCGTTCCTGCGACGTGGGTCCCGTGATCTGTGGATTCACCTCTAGGATCTCCTTTAGGTGTCTCTTGCGGAGAATAATCATTATCAACAAAATCATAGCCTTTGTATAAACCGAAGTTTCCTTTTAAATCTGGGTGGGTATAGTCTACTCCAGTATCAATAACAGCGACTTTGACCCCTTTTCCAGAATAGCCGGCATCCCATGCTTTTGGTGCACCGATAAATGGAGCGCTCTTATCCATAAGAGGGGAGACATCTTCGTTTGGAAGCTGGATGCTTTCCTTTTTCACTTCATCGGTTTTATATGTAACATCCGGATAAACGGCTTTTACTCCATCAACTGCGAGCAGCTTCGGGATTTCGTTTGCAGGAAGTTTCATAGAGAAACCAGAGAAGACTTTTTCATATTCTTGACGAACACTCGCTTTATCTACCTCTTTGAGTGCTGCGTTCTTTACTTTTGTTCGAGATTTTTTGAGGGAGGCTTTTGTTTGTGCTTCGCCTTCTTGCTTGGCTTCAACTAAGGATTTTTCCTTTAATTCAACAATGACAGTGGTTTGTTTTTTCGAGTTGACATTGATTTCACCGAAGATTTCTGCTTTTTCTAGTTCCATCTTTTTGTTAGATGGAGCAGCAGCAGCCTGTTGACCGGTAAAGAATGTGGATAAAATAAAAATAGTGGAGAACAATAGAACAGAAGAACGAGATATGACCTTTTTCATTAATTTTCCCCTTTCTAGCTGTGTTTTTAGGGAGATAGCCTTTCTTTTTGTGGATAAATAGGAAAGATTCACTGCCCGTTATTAAGTATTCAATACGTTGAAAACAATTCCTTTACTAAAATGGTCTTATTTTACATAGTTATAAAGAACTATTTTGTTTATAAAGTCGCACTTATGCACAAATGTCTGTTGATAACTCGATTATTCAGATACATATATGGAAAATAAAAAATGAACTTACACAAAATCTAGTAAGAGGGTGTTGATATGTGGATAAACCCTGTTGATAAGGTGTGCTTATCTTTGGGATAGCGTGTGCATAAAATTTTCATTGGAACATCCAAGTACATGATGATCTTCTGCACTTTTCAACAAAACTTCTGAAAACTAGTTGGTTTTTTCACCCAGATTGTGACAAACCTCTCTTTTTTCTCGGGATATGATAGGAGCAGTTGTTTTGCTAGAGCTGCTAGATTCTAAGAAAAGCGGAGGGATGTTCAGTGAAGAAATTAAAAAACTGGTTGAGCGTATGGTTTGGTTTCATGATGAATGTGCTTGTGAACCCTGGTGTGATGATGAAACAGCAAGGGTTTCAGGCGGCCGCGGTGGATGCCGGATTCTTTCAAGTAGTGAAAGAGAGAGAGCTGGAGAAGCTGGCAGAAGAACATAAGAAGAAACGCAGGGCAGAGAAGCGGTTTACTCAAAGTCTGATGATGATTGAAGAGAAGGCGATGCGAGAGGCGCGTGCTGGTCCGCTCTTACCTTTACAGAAAAAGTGAAACAGGGTAAAATCCCACATAAGAAATGTTATCTGCTGGGAGAGGATACCCCTTGAAGATATATAAAATATTGAATAACAACGCAGTGGTTGTGAAGGAGGATGATCAGGAGAAAATTGTGATGGGACCCGGAATTGCTTTTCAGAAGGGGAAAAATGACGTCATTCCTCTTCAAAAAATAGAGAAAATCTTTGTTGTGCGTGAAGAAAATGAGAAATTCAAACAAATTCTTGCCACATTGCCAGAGGCGCATATTGAGGTGGCAGAGCATATCATCAGTTATGCAGAGGGGAAACTCATGATGCCGCTCAGTGATCACATCCACATATCACTGACTGATCATTTGTCCTTCGCCATTGAACGCCTTCAAAAAGGCATTGTGTTATATAATAAATTGCTTGGTGAGATCAAAGTCTTATATAAGCAGGAATATGAGATTGGAAAGTATGCCATTCGTTATGTAAAGGAGCGGCTTGGGGTTGAACTGCCGGACGATGAGGCAGGATATGTGGCACTTCATATTCATACGGCCAAAATGAATACGGAGTCCATGAAAAAGACCGTGAAATATACAACGATGATTAAAGAAATGATCGAGCATATTGAAAGCTATTTTCAGCATTCAATTGATGAGGATAGTATTTCCTATCAGCGGCTTGTGACACATTTGAGGTATGCATTAGGCAGGTTGGAATCGAATGAGGCATTTCAAATCATGGACGATGACATGCTGATTTTTATCCAAACAAAGTATGATACGGCTTACCGGTGTGCACTTGGACTCGCTGAACTGTTAAAAGATGAATATGGACTTCATCTCCCTGAATCGGAGATCGGCTACATCACGCTGCATGTCCAGCGTCTGCAGGAAGCCGAATTGGTTTAATTGTGATGCCTGCATGCAGGCTTTTTTTATGCACACTACTCTTATTAGTGTATATGGGTCATTGGATTTGAAAAAAGAGGTTGACGATGTCACAGTCTTATACTATGATGAAAGCGTCATCAAAATTTGATATCGCGGGATTGTGACTGTCAGGCAGGCAAGACCTAAAATTTGCGTAACGAGGGGACGTGTATGTCCTTTACTCGTTGGTGAATTTTAGGTCTTTTTTGCTTTAAAAAAGGGGGAGACAACTTGAATTATCAAAAAACAGCCAAAGAATTAACAAAACTGTTAGGCGGCAAAGAAAATGTCATTAGTGCTACGCATTGTGCAACAAGACTCAGATTGGTGGTGAAAAATGAGGATTTGATTGACAAAGATGCCATTGAAGAACTTGAAGGTGTGAAAGGGGCTTTCTCAAGTTCAGGACAATTTCAAGTCATTTTTGGAACGGGATCTGTCAACAAAGTGTATGAACCATTTGCTCGTGAGACTGGTCTTGAGACCGGCGACGAGAAACAAAAGCCTGTCAGCCATGATGAAGCAGTGAAACAAAAAATGAATCCACTTGCGCGTTTTGCAAAGACATTATCGAATATTTTTGTACCAATCATTCCAGCAATTGTTGCGAGCGGTTTATTAATGGGTCTCTTAGGTATGATGAAAGCTTTCAAATGGGCTGACCCAAGCTCTGCGATCTTCCAAATGCTTGATATGTTCTCAAGTGCAGCCTTTATCATTTTACCGATTTTAATTGGGGTCAGTGCAGCGAAAGAGTTTGGCGGAAATCCGTATTTAGGGGCTGTCATTGGGGGAATTATGATTCACCCTAATCTGCTTAATCCGTGGGGATTGACGGAAGCAAATCCAGAGTATATGCATTTATTCAATGTTGATATTGCTCTTCTTGGTTACCAAGGGACGGTCATTCCAGTGTTATTGACTGTGTATATCATGTGTCTTGTTGAGAAGAATTTAAGAAAAGTCGTTCCGAACAGTATTGATTTACTTGTGACCCCATTTGTGACGGTAATTGTCACTGGATTTGTGACGTTTATTGCAGTTGGACCGCTTGGAAGAATGCTTGGTACAGGGATTTCGAATGCACTGACGTTTATTTATGACCATGCAGGGTTCTTAGCAGGACTCATTTTCGGCGGTGCTTACTCTTTAATTGTGCTCACAGGGGTTCATCATAGCTTCCATGCGATTGAGGCAGGATTGCTGAATGATATTGGGCGTAACTATTTGCTGCCGATCTGGGCAATGTCCAATGTCGCCCAAGGCGGGGCAGGATTGGCTGTCTTTTTCCTAGCCAAGCGTGCAAAAACAAAAGAAATTGCCCTTCCTGCTGCCTTCTCTGCTTTTTTAGGAATTACTGAACCTGTCATATTCGGTGTAAATCTCCGCTATCGTAAACCATTTATTGCGGCGATGATCGGAGGCGCATTGGGCGGGGCATTCGTCGTTTTCACGAAGGTAGCCGCCAATGCTTATGGTTTAACAGGCATTCCGATGATTGCGATTGCAGCACCATTCGGTGTTCAGAATGTGGTCAATTATGTGATTGGTATGTTAATCGCTGTTGCTGTTTCATTTATTCTCACCATCATTTTTAAAGTAAAAGAAGTCGAAAAATAATCAAGGAGTGGTCACAGTCATGACAACAACTGACGCAGCACTTCGTCAAAAGATAGCAGACCGTATTCGAAACTATGAGCATTTGGTCAAAAAGGATGTGTACCGGCAGCATTTTCATTTGATGCCGCCAGTTGGTCTTTTAAATGATCCGAATGGGTTGATTCAGTGGAAAGGAATTTACCACGTCTTTTATCAGTGGCAGCCATTCAAAACGGGGCATGGTGCAAAATTCTGGGGGCATTATACATCGACAGATCTAGTCAATTGGCAGCACGAAGAAGCCGCTCTTGCCCCAAGTGATTGGTTTGATCAAAACGGCTGTTATTCTGGCAGTGCATTTATAGACGATGAGCAGATGTACGTGATGTACACTGGAAACGTTCGGGATGAACAAGGGAACCGTGAGACGTATCAATGTTTAGCTGTTTCAGAGGACGGTATTCACTTTCAGAAAAAAGGTGTCGTGGCGACGCTGCCGGAAGGATTCACCGCCCATTTTCGAGATCCAAAGGTATGGAAGCGAAATGGCCAGTGGTACATGGTCCTTGGTGCACAAAGCTTAGACCTGAAAGGACACCTTGTCTTATTTACCTCTGATACGTTAGAAAATTGGACGTTTCAAGGCACGATTGCAGGCAGCGGAAAGAATGGTTTAGACAATTTCGGCTATATGTGGGAGTGTCCAGACCTGTTTGAATTGGACGGCCGGGATGTATTGATTGTGTCACCGCAAGGGCTCAAGCCGGATGGCTTAAAATATCACAATACACATCAATCAGGCTATTTTGTTGGCACATTGGATGATCACTCCTATCAATATACACACGGAGCGTTTGAGGAGCTGGACCGCGGTTTTGACTTCTATGCGCAGCAAACCTTTCTAGATGAATCAGGCAGACGCCTTTTAATCGGGTGGATGGGGGTGCCTGATCAAGGAGAAGAGCATCATCCGACGATTTCTTATCAATGGATACACTGCCTCACGATCCCTAGAGAGCTCCGTTTAGATGATGACGGACATCTCATTCAAAAACCAGTAAGTGAACTCCAATCCATGCGGACCAATGAACAAGAGCATATTTTTCATATTAAACGTTCTGTTCATTCCATCCCTGTAGATGATATTACGAGCGCAGAGGTATTCATTGATCAAATTGACACACAAAAAGGGTTTGAATGCTGTATCCGTGCAGCTGCACGCATCATCTATGATAAAGAGGAAGGGAAGCTGACATTAGAGCGGGATCGATTTGAAGATCGATCAAAGGAAGTTCGTGAAGCAGCAATAGAGGAATTACACGATCTTCATATTTTTATTGATTCATCGTCGATTGAGATTTTTGTAAACGGAGGCCGAGAAGTTTTTACTGCACGTTACTTTCCTTCCCCGGGAAATAAATCGATCTCCATCAGTGGAAGAAATGAAACAAAGCTGAAATTGAAGACATGGCATTTACAAAAAGAAGCAGGTCGTTGATCCGTATCCTACAAGTGATGATCAATATGATGTGAAATTGAAAGAGAAAGATGCGATGTAGAATACATTTCTCTATCAGATAAGCGAGGTGCGGGAAATTGGGTACCCCAATACCGCATCCTCATTTTCCTTGTTAAATTTTCAGCTGAAATTTTTCCACCCTTTCCTGCAAAAGTACATTATCCAAATTTAACTTCAATCATATCAGCCCGTTTAAATAGTTCTGCTTCTTTTGACCAATCAGTTTTGAAAACTAACCTCGCCTTCCTCAGGATTAATCGATGTTTTGACATCATTAGCTGCTTCAGCCAAAGAAAGCCTTGCATCTTATTCCACTGATCATAAGTGGAATTTTTATTTTCATTGTTTTTTTGCTTTTGGACCAATGGTAACCACACCGTCTACATCCCCCTCGCCATCAATTCATTATTTTTTCTCGATAACTTTCAGTAGTTAAAACGATTTTTCCCATGTGATTCGCTGTTCGTTTTACTTTATCTTCTGTTCTTTATAAAAAAGGTTTACTTTATTAATTATGAGTGATAACATACATTTAAATTATTGGTAATAAACATTACTTTTATATAAAAAATAGTAATTTTTATTACACAAGATAAATAATGATGAGGGGCGGGGCTCTCTGTCTCTAAAATGGAAGTTGTCGAAGATAGGGGTAGCGTCATTAATTCCATTTTTGAAAGCGCTATCTTATCGGTGTGTATGGCAGTGAACAGATTAAAAATTCTACTTAGTTGATTGTTTCCACTATCCAAAAAGAAGAGGATGTATGTTGGTCAGTGATTTAGCACCAGTGGTTGGATGTTATCAAGGCATGTAAAGAAGCTGCTTTTGCAAACAATGAAATAAATTAATCTATTAAATCAATAGTAAGTTAAGGGGTGTACTTGGATGGGAGTATGGAATTTTAAAGGCGGTTCTATTTGGTCAGAAAAGGGGTTCATTCCAAATCAGTCTACAAGCATCATAGTTACTCATGAGGATGATAGGGATATTCATTTATCTGAATCTAGCTTAATTGTACCGGGACTAGTCGATTTTCATTGTCATGTATGGGCACCAGGAGCAGAGATTGGTGTGACAGATAAACAATATCTCTCCTCAGGAGTAACTACAGTTGGGGACGCAGGTACTTTTGGCTATGACGGATGGGAGGAAGCAAATCGTTATTGGGAAAACAGCCCGTTAACAGTTCGTTCTTGGTTATCAGCTTTACCAGAAGGGCTAACCAATCACCCAAACCCTAACCCAACCAAGCCAGAAAGTATTTCGTTGGATCGAATTGTTGAAGTGGCATCTTTAGCTGATAATTGTTTATTAGGAATTAAGATTCGCTTAGGTCAGGTGGACAAAACGACTGATCGGTCTTTATTACGCTTAGCAAGAGAAGCAGCCGATCGAACTGATTTACGAATGATGGTTCATTTAACTGAAACTCAACTAGATATTGAAGAGGTAACACAATATTTTAATAAAGGAGACATTCTCACTCATCCATTTCAAGGAAGGGATGGAAACGTGTTAAATACCGCCGGGAAGGTAAAAAAAGAATTTCTAGCTGCAGTAGAAAGAGGAATAGTATTAGATATCGGTCACGGTAGAAAACACTTTAATTGGAATGTTTTTTATAAATGCTTAGCTGAGGGAATTAAACCAGATACGATCAGTACAGATTTAACAAGCGCGTCATGGAGAAAATACCCTGTTTATAACATGAGCTACATCATTTCTAAAATGATTGTAGGTGGACTGTCTCTAGATGAAGCTTTTAGAGCAGTTCTGGTAACAGCTCCTAAATTGTTAGGAATTGACGATTTTACGTTTACTCCACATCACCTTGTGGTTCTAGATTCTACTTCTACAGAGACTGCTTTTCCCGATGTAGATGGAGAAACGGTATTAGGTAACATTAATTATCAACCGAAACATGTAATTTTCAACGGTAAACCAGACATTGAGAGCGATTTCAGTTGAAAATAAACATTTTTGACACGATGAAAGAAAGTTTTCATTTTGTTCGCTATCTTGAGGAAACAACAGAAGAGTAAATGGAGATACTCTTACACATCTTACAGAACCGTAAGAGTATCTCTTTATTTTCTAAATGTAAGCGTTATCAAAATTTCTTTTTATTATTTTAAAAGGAGGAATTTGAATGGAAAATTCTCAATTGAATTTCGAAAAGATGACGATTCGAAAGGTGACACGAAGAATTATCCCGTTACTATTTTTACTCTATATTATTTCTTATCTAGACAGGGCAAATGTGGGATATGCTGCATTGGAAATGAATGAAGCATTAGGACTAACAAGTAAAATGTTTGGTCTTGTGACAGGTATTTTTTTTATTGGTTATTTTCTCTTTGAAGTACCAAGTAATATTTTAATGCAAAAATTTGGGGCAAGGGTTTGGATTACTAGGATTCTCTTTACTTGGGGAATTATTTCTATGGCAACTGGGTTTGCTCAGAATGCTACCCAGCTCTATATCATTAGATTCCTTCTTGGAATAGCAGAAGCAGGTCTATTTCCTGGCATTATACTATACCTTACTTATTGGTTCCGAGCTAAAGAAAGAGCAAGTACAATTGCGATGTTTATGACAGCAATCGCAGTTTCTTATATTATAGGAGCTCCCGTTTCTACCTTAATTATTGATCATATTCATTGGATGAATGTGCCTGGATGGCGTTGGATGTTTATTATCGAAGGCGCCCCTGCTGTTATTTTAGGGTTTGTTACATATTTCTACTTAACAGACCGGCCAGAACAAGCAAAGTGGTTAACAGCTGAAGAAAAAAATTGGTTGATGTCAGAATTAAGAAAGGACGAGGAGCTAAGAGAAAAGCAAGGCCAACAAACCTCTAGTCATAAAACGGCCTTGACTGATCCTAAACTGTGGTACCTCTCCTTAATTTACTTTGTATATACTGCAGGTACACTGGGCGTTGGTTATTGGATGCCTCAAATTATTAAAGGATTATCTAGCTATTTATCAAACACCCAGATCGGCTTCATTGCTACAATCCCTTACATTATTGCTTCAATCGTCATGAATTACTGGTCAAGACGCTCAGATCGCACTGGTGAAAGACGTATACACACAGCTTTACCGTTACTCGTAGCTGGTTTAACGTTACTCAGTGTAGGAATGGTGGCCAATCCATTTATTGCAATGATTTTCATCACCATTTCATTGGCAGCCATGTATTGTTTTAAAGGTCCTTTTTGGTCATTACCAACTATGATATTGAGTCCAGCCACAGTAGCTGTTGGAATTGCAGTCATTAATTCAATTGGAAATCTAGGAGGGTTTGTTGGCCCTTATGCAGTTGGATGGCTAAAAGATTATACAGGAAAAATGCAAGCCGGTTTGATTTTCTTAAGTATTATTTTAATAATCGCTTTTATTTTAGTATTCTCTATGAAATTTGAGCCAAAAAGAACTGCCTTAAAGAGTCAGAAGGAAATAGGGGAAATCCGGCTTGAAAAATAATTTCTCTACAATCTGAGCAGATCAATGATCTGCTTTTTTCTAGTGAGATCAGCCTGTATCTTAAAGCCTATAGCGTGTATATACAAGGTTGGCCTAAAGCGGTTTGATGACGTTTTACATATATGATAGCAGGTGGAAATATGGTATCATTTTAAAATATATACAGCTGAGGCTGACGTTTATCCAAATGCGGTAGGACAAAAAAAGGGGTTGTTTACTTGAATTCAAAACAGCAGCCGACGACTAGAAAACGCTTGGAGACAATGGCAGATCATGTTGAAGATAAACGTGAAGAATATAAAGAATTGCTCATTCAAGTTCAATCTATTCTCGGTGAACCTTCTTTAGAGCAGGAAGAAGTGAAAGAGAAGCTGTCAGATACGTATAAACAAATGAAAGAATACGCTTTATTTGTTGAATCCATTGAAGCCTTTATTCGAAAAATGGCGAAAGAGTCCGAACAGCAAAAATAGGCATTCATGTATGGATAAAAGAGTGTACCTGCGTGCGGGTACGCTTTTTTGTATTCTGCCTGATTATTCAGAAATTTAAATGAAAGCGTTGACATTTCTATTGTCATGATCAATAATAAATAAAAATTCATCTGAGCATGTACAGGAGGAACAATATGAACCATACAACCAAGAAATGCCTGATCACCTTTATCATTGTCCTATTTTCTTTGAGTTTTCTTTTTCCTTCCGTTTCTTCTGCCCGAAATCACATGTCGTATGTTGCATCAACGGCTTCTGTTCCATCTGGTCAATATTATCGTTCACAAGAGGTCGCTCTGCATTCTCACGTTCAAAAAGCTTCTCTTTATTACACAACAGATGGCAGCCAGCCGACTACTCAAAGTCAGTTATACAAAAAGCCCATTCATATAGAAACTGATACGACTTTAAAAGTAAGCGTTTACAAGAAAAACCACCGTCTTTCCACGTCTACGTACAATTATCGCTTTGTCACACGAGAGGACATTGCATCATCTTTTTTATCTTTCGAATACAAAGGAATGCCTTACCGTCTGTATATTCCAAAAAACCGTAAGAGGGGTAAAGCCTATCCTCTAGTTCTGTTCTTACATGGAGGCGGGGAGAGGGGAACAGACAATCAAAAGCAGTTACTTGCGAATGATGGTGCAGCTTTATGGGCTTCCCCTGAAGTCCAAAAGAAACATCCTTCGTACGTACTTGCACCTCAGGCGCGAAATGCTGTCGATGGAGGCTTTGCATTAACAAGAAATCCGCAAAATGAAATTGATCTGACGAACGTGTTTCAATTTTCACCAGATTTACACAAAGCTTATGATGTCCTTCAGCATGTGTTAACTTCTTATCAGATTGATCAGAAAAGGATTTATGCGACGGGTTTATCACAAGGTGGATTTGGCACGTACCAGTTGAACATCACATATCCTCGTTTGTTTGCAGCGATGATTCCTATTGCGGGGGGTGCAGATCCAAGCAAGGCAGGAATGTTAGCACACAAGCCAATATGGGCATTTCATGCAGAAGATGATTCCATTATCCCTATCAGCTATGCGAGAAATACAATTCAAGCTATTCAAAAAGCTGGCGGCCAGCCGCTTTATACGGAATACGCAAGCAAGTATGGATATGACCATGCATCATGGACGCCTGCTTATGAGACGCCAGGCTTAACAGATTGGCTGTTTGCACAGAGACGCAGCTTTCGATAATCGATAAACAAAAACCGATTCACCTACTAACAAGGCGAATCGGTTTTTTCTGTTTTATTTGTCAAAACGATGAGCAGAATGCTTTGTTGGTCCGATATATTCGTTTAGCTGGAAAGAGCCTTTGATGGCAGCCGTAATGAATTCTTTTGCTGCATAGATGGCTTCTTTCACGTCTGATCCATTCGCTAGTTCAGCTGTGACTGCTGCTGAGAATGTGCAGCCTGCGCCGTGTGTGTATTCAGTGTCAATTTTATCTGTTTCAAGGCGTTCGAAGGTTTGTCCATCATAAAGCAAATCGATGGCTTTGTCTTCGCTTAGCTTACCGCCTCCAGTGATGACCACATACTTTGCACCAAGTTCGTGAATGCGTTTTGCTGCTTCTTCCATTTGTTCGATCGTTTTAATCTCGCCGATTCCGCTTAATTGACCTGCTTCGAAAAGGTTAGGTGTGATAACGGTTGCCAGTGGCGTGAGCTTTTCACGCAGTGCTTCCGCGTGCTCTGGGTAAAGGACTTCGTTTGCACCCTTACAAACCATAACAGGATCAATGACGACATTTTTAAGGTCGTATGTTTTGATGGTGTCAGCTGCAAGCTCGATCACGTCTACGGTAGGAAGCATACCCGTTTTCAGTGCATCTACACCAATGCCTTCTACAATGGTAGAGAGCTGCGCACGAATCGTCGCCGTATCAATTGGAAACACCTGATGATCCCAATGATTATGTGGGTCCATTGCAACGACAACGGTTAAAGCTGTCATCCCGTAGACGTTTTTTTCTTGAAACGTTTTTAAATCTGCTTGGATACCTGCACCGCCGCTTGAATCCGAACCTGCGATGGTGAGTGCTTTATTCATAGACATAGTTGCTGAACCTCCAATGTGATGTGTAACAGTTATTGTTCTATCCCTTATTATAATCAGCTTTTCCATTTATCACAATGAAACGGCATAAAAAAGCGTTCCTCTCTTCGGAACGCCTCTTTTTCTTATCTTTTCCAAATCACCAATTTCCCTTTTTTCAGTTCATCTAAAAGTGTTAAGGCTAATTCTTGATCGGCGCCAGCTGACATCATTTTTGCCATCAATTCATCATCCCGGGTGCGAATGACATTGGCGACTTGATCCAAAATCCCTTGATCGACCGCAGTCATGCTTTTGGCGTCTGTATACTCCGTTACGGTATCAGAGCGTTCTGGGTCGTACGCAAAAACAAAAACAGCGTCCTTTGATGATCCCGATGAATGAATGTGGTCAATGGTCTTTTTTGCTTCTTTACTATTTTCCACCGTGATATATTCCATCATCATCACTCCTTTTCATCAAAAATTCCCATTTTCCCATCAAATCAAACCGCCTTTTATATCATGAGAAGAAAGTCAATTTATGTTTTAATGGAAAAAGACGAATCTATTAAAGGAGTAAGCTGCATATGAAGATTTCCTTATTAATTGTGACACATAACCGGCTCAGCGCACTGTGCGAGCTACTTGAATCCATTACAAGACAAACCGTACAGCCTTTTGAAATTGTCGTCGTCAATGATGCAGGAGAGCGAGTCGACATCATTCAGGAACTTTACCCTGAGCTTCCGATCCGCTTGATTCATTTAGATGAGAATGTCCAGCATGTGAATGCCAGAAATGTGGGAGTGCAAGAGCTGACAGGTGACGTCATCATGTTGAGTGACGACGATGATTACTTCACACCTTGTCATATCGAACGCATGAGTAAGGCGCTGGTGGATGCCGATTTTGTCTTTTCTGATGCAGAAATTGTGTCATTTGAAGAAAAAGGCGCGACCCGTTTCCCGTTGTCGAGACGTTTGTTTGCTTATACAGCGGATATTGAGGATATGCGTGTCTTTTCTACATATGTTCCTTCGGGCAGTATGTACAAACGCTGTATACACGATGAGATTGGCTATTTTGATCCAGCGATGCATCATTATTGGGACTGGGACTTCTTTTTACGTGTATCACAGCATGCCCGAGTCAAACGAGTGCCAGCTGCGAGCGTGATCTATGCGTTTTTTGACGGCGGTGGAAATCAGTCTAGTGATCTGGGCGAAACAAGGAAGAACTACTTAGATGATTTAAGTGAAAAGCATGAACTGGGCGACCTGCCGACAGCAAACTTTGCGATATTATTAGAAGAACCAGCGATGAAAAAAAGAGAATCTGAGAGTGAGATTGTGTGGGATGGAAAACCGATGATTTCCAGACTAGCGCAGCAAGTAGAAGGAGGAAAACCACAATGAAGCCATTTTTAAATGATAGCTGGTGGGCTGTGATGAAAAGTGAATTTGAACAGCCATATTATCAGGAATTACGTGAATGGATGAAGGAAGAATATCGCACGCAGACCGTTTTTCCAAAACCAGATGACGTGTATCGTGCCCTTCATTTGACATCATATGAAAAGGTCAAAGTGGTGATTTTAGGACAAGACCCTTATCATGGCCCAGGGCAGGCACATGGATTAAGCTTTTCTGTTCAGCCGGGCGTCAAACACCCGCCATCTTTGAGAAATATTTTTCAGGAGCTACAGGATGATCTTGGCTGTCCTGTTCCAAACCACGGCTCACTTGTCAGCTGGGCAGAGCAGGGTGTGCTGCTCTTAAACACTGTGCTGACCGTGAGAAGGGGCGAGGCGAATTCTCATAAAGGCAAGGGCTGGGAACGAGTGACTGACCGCGTGATTGATGTGCTGAATAAGCGTGAGCAGCCCGTCGTTTTTGTGTTATGGGGAAGACATGCTCAAAACAAGAAAGAACGCATTGATCAAAACAAGCATTACATCATTGAGTCACCTCATCCAAGTCCTTTTTCTGCAAGAAACGGCTTTTTTGGCAGCCGTCCGTTTTCAAAGGTAAACGCGTATTTAAAGCAAATGGGAACCGAAGAAATCAATTGGTGTATCAAGGATATCGAATGAAAAAAGGACGAGGGGAGGGCCCCTTCGTCCTGTTTATTTTAAAAATTTACGAACCAAGTCGAGTCCGTTTTTCGCATTTGGATAACGGAAGGAAAGATCGAAGCGATTGGTTTGGCGCAGGACGCTTTTTTCATGCGTAAAAGTAAAGAAGCTGTCCTTCCCGTGATATCGTCCCATGCCGCTTTCGCCGACGCCTCCAAATGGCAGGTAAGGTGTAGCGACATGCATAAGCGTGTCATTGATACATCCTCCGCCAAATGAGAGGTTGTCTAGAATATAGGATTCTGTTTCTTTACTTGTCGTAAATAAGTAAAGTGCAAGCGGCTTTGGCCTTGCTTTGATCATATGAACTGCCTCATGCAGAGAATCAAAGGTCATGACAGGCAGAATCGGTCCGAAAATTTCCTCCTGCATGACGGGATCTTCCCATGTGATGTCGTCTAAAATGGTCGGAGCGATTTTGAGCTCCTGTTCATTGCGCTGTCCACCTGTGACGATCGTTCCATTTGATAGAAATTGTGTAAGCCTGTCAAAATGACGCTGGCTGACATTTTTTCCAAAGTACGGATGTGTTTCTGGATGTTCACCATAAAAGTCACGGATACAGGCCGTCATTTCTCGCAAAAGTTCCTCTTTGATGGATTCATGAACGAGCAAATAATCTGGTGCAATGCAGGTTTGCCCTGCATTGGTGAATTTTCCAAAGGTGATCCGCTTCGCTGCCAGCTTGATGTCGGCATCAGGCATGACGATGCTGGGACTTTTTCCGCCAAGCTCAAGTGTGACAGGGGTCAAATGCTTTGCGGCGGCTTCCATGACGACTTTGCCAACTGCCACACTTCCAGTAAAGAAGATATAATCAAAGGGCAGTTTCAGCAGCTCTGTACTGACATCAACACCGCCCTCTACGACAGCCGCATGGTCTTCTTGAAATACACGTCTCATGATCGTGCTGATCACTTGTGAGACTGCCGGCGTCAGCTCAGACGGTTTTAAAATCACGGCATTTCCCGCAGAAATCGCACCGACTAATGGAGAAAGGGCCAATTGGAAAGGATAGTTCCAAGGAGCAATGATGAGCACACTTCCATAAGGTTCCTTGATGATCATGCTTTTTGATCCGATATGAGTCAGCGGTGTTTTCACGCGTGTTGGCTTCGCCCATTTGTGAAGGTGCTTGATGGTATGATTGATTTCTTCATACACGATCCCAATCTCTGTTGTATAGGCTTCCTGTTCGGATTTATGTAAATCATGGGCTAAGGCCTGTAAAATATCCTTTTCATGCTGTTTGATTGCTGCTTTTAAGTCTTGAAGAATGCGGATGCGTTCTTGAACCGCCGGTTTCTGAAAGACTTTTTGTTTCTGAAATAGAGCAGTGAGCTTGTCCATTATTCAATCCTTTCATAGACGATTTTGTTTCTTTTATTATGTGTGAATGAAGATGACGGGTCAAATAAGAGAGTCGTGAGCGCACTGCTTTGAAAAAATGAACCCATTTGGTTTGTTCATTTGGTAAAATAATGTTGAAAAGAGATTTTTTTAGATTGGAGGGTCTACCCTTGAATATTCATATATCAAGCCTGCTTCAAAAAATGGAGGAAGCGGTTCAAAAAGCAAAACAAAGTGGAAATGATGAAGAGGTGAAACGTCAAGTGGCGGCCATTTCTTCACTATGTGATGTCATTCTCGATGCACCATCACAGGTGCAAATGCCGCAGTCGCCGGTCATTTCACCACCTCCATCGATACATACACCATCAGCACCATCTGTGTCTACAGATCAAGCCATGCTGGAGAAACTAATGGGAACAAGTGGTGCGAAGAAATTTCAGCAAAATGATGAGGGTCAAAAAGAGAAGGACGGGAACGGCGACTCTATTTTTGATTTTTAATGGTCTTGTCACGACAAAGGGAAGGTGATCGGTTTGAAACTATTTTTGGGCGCCATTCAGTGGATGGCATTTTTTATCGCAGCTTCTATTGCCGTACCAATTGCGATTGCACAAGCATTTGAATTGAACCAAGTGCAATCGGCGGAGTTAATTCAAAGTACTTTCTTTTCACTTGGTCTTGTGGCAATGGTGCAGTGTTTATGCGGCCATATGCTGCCGATCAATGAAAGTCCAGCAGGGCTTTGGTGGGGTGTGTATACCCTTTATGCCGGCATGACAGGTACAATCTTTGCGACGTATCCTGAAACCCTGCAAGCATTACAAGGGGCTTTAATTTTTAGTGCTGTTTTCTTTTTTATTTTTAGTTTATTTAAAATCATCAATTGGCTCGCGTCTTTATTTACGCCAGTCGTCACAGGCATTTACCTGCTGCTGCTTGTTGTGCAGCTAAGTCAGCCAATCATGAAAGGGCTGATGGGCATCGGCTATCGGGGAAATCAGGTGGACGGGCTTGTCTTTTGCTTATCGATCTTGATTATTATCCTCACCTTCATGATCAGCCGCTCAAAATGGCATTACTTGAGGCAGTTTTCTGTGTTATTCGCACTTGCAGGCGGATGGCTGTTATTCGCTCTACTCGGATTGGCGAAGCCGGTTCGAATTCCAGAACAAATCATCGAGTTTCCGAAGCTGTTTCCATTCGGCATGCCGGTCTTTGACAGTGGATTGCTTGTCACGTCCTTTTTTATAACGATTTTACTCATTGTGAACATGCTGGCAAGTATTCGAATTGTGGAAAGCTCAGTGAAGGCATTTGGTGAACTGCGTGAGCGGAAGAGAGCGCGCCCTGCTGGTTTTGTCGCCGCATTTGGTCATTTACTGAGCGGGCTCATCGGTGCGATTGCGCCTGTACCTATTTCGGGGGCAGCAGGATTTATCCAGACAACCAAAATTCCTTCGAGAAAGCCTTTTTTCATAGGAAGTCTGCTTATTGTTCTCATTAGTTTGTTTCCGCTGCTCATGAGCTTTTTCTCTGCATTGCCATCACCTGTGGGGCTGGCTGTAAACTTTGTGGTCTTCTCTTCTATGATTGGGATTGCGATGTCGGAGTTTGATCAGTATGAGAAAGAAGAAGTCCCGCGGATTCGCTTTGTCCTTGGGATTGCTGTTTTAGCAGGCGTAGGGGCGATGTTTGTGCCTCAGGGGGCCTTGAAAGGCATGCATCCTGTGCTCATTTCATTATTAAGCAACGGTCTTGTTCTAGGCACACTCATTGCGATCGTGGTCGATCAAGTCTTGTTACGAAAGAAAAAGAAATCCGACAATCTCGTGTCAACGTAATGGGAAAGTTGAATGTCGCCCTTCACCCGCGCTATGATAAACATAATTGATGAGATAAGGAGAATGACGAATGAAACTATTTTTCATTTTAGGTGCGATTAATGCGTTGCTAGCTGTTGGGCTCGGAGCCTTCGGTGCGCACGGTCTGGAAGGGAAAATCCCTGAAAAATATATAGAAATATGGAATAAAGGTGTTCAATATCAGATGTTCCATGCGATAGGACTATTTATTGTCGCCTTTCTTGCAGATAAGCTATCAGGTGTTTCCCTAGTTCCAACCGCTGGCTGGGTGATGCTTGCAGGCATCCTTTTCTTCTCAGGAAGCCTTTATGTGCTGGCATTGACTCAGGTGAAGATTCTAGGTGCCATTACCCCCATTGGCGGAGTGGCGTTTATTGCCTCTTGGATCATGCTGGTCATAGCAGCAGCAAAAAATTTATAAGCCAAAAACCGATGCTCTCATAGGGGCATCGGTTTTTTTCTTAACTCCAGTAAGGGGTATAGTTGGGCGGTGCTTGATAATAAGGGACGTAGTGAGATGGAGGGACAGGATGCGTTTGAGCCTCTTCTTCCCGGTGGCAAAATGGTCCGATAAACACGCTTGGTTTCACCGGCTTTATCGCCTGCTTCCACTGTGTTTCGTTCATGCAATAAGTATGGGCCATGATGTGAGAAGGGGTGAGGGTGAGAAGGTCTGAGCCTAGGATCACTTCAGGTGTAGATGCGTTAAAAATGGCTAACAAATGAGTTCTGTCTTGAAGAGCGACTTCATAGTGCCACCAGCCTTGAGGCACGTTTGCTACCTGTCCAGGTGTGATGGTGTAGGTATGCAGTTTTTTTGTAAATGGATTCAGTATTGATACGGCAGCAGAACCGGCTATACAATAAACAAGCTCTGCGGCATTTTGATGATAATGAGGCTCTACGACTTTGCTTTTACTCAAATATATATCCAGCAGGGACACTCGATCCAACGAGTTTAATTGTTTTTTTCCTAACACATTAATCAGGTTATGCTGATCGTATTTCACAAGGGGGCTTTGATTTAGATCGTATGAAAATTTGACATTTGGTGATGTATAATCCAGCTCAACAGTCATTGATGTCACCTCTAGGCTTTTGATAAAAACTACTAGGCATCTTATGAGCAGCGCCCCAGAGGTGTGACAAAAACCTAGACAAAAGAAAAAAGCAAGGGCATCTGAGCCTTGCTTTTGCCATGCTTGACGTTATCTCGGAGAATATGTTGACATCGAATATGGATAATCATATTGAATTTCTCCATCAAACGTAATGTAATCAAGATAGATCGTTAATAGTAAGTATCGTGTTCCTGTCTTATTATCACTAATGATAATGTGGTCACGTCCTGCAGCTTCAATAACGCCTCTAAAAATCTTCGAATTCCATTCTTTACTCGCCTCAAACGTCATATAAATCGTGGCTACCTTGCCGCGGTTCAATCGTAAAATATTTTCAATATAGGACTGCTCAATAGGCAGCTGTCCGGTGACATTCTGCTGATAAACCGGTCCAGAAGGAATTTGATATGGCTGACCGCCGCCCGGTGTTCCTTGGCCTCCTTGTGAAGTACCGGTAGACGGCATTGGCGAAAACCCCTGCTGCATTTGTCCTTGCATTTGACCCTGCGTTTGGGGAGGGACTGAATAACCCATCTGCTGCGCAGGATACGGATTTGCTCCAAATTGTTGCTGGCGAAAATCTTGACCTTCGAAACCCGAACCTTGCCCAAATTGATTTTTCAATTTCATAACGTTCCTCCTCTTTCCTCATGGTGTTCTAAACAGAAGGCGCTAAAGCACCTGTTGTTTCCATAGCATTCTTTCTCTCTTTCACACTATGAGACAGGAGGGGAGAATATGTACATTGAACGAAAAAAAGGAACTGCTATGCAATTCCTCAGTGTGCAGACAAAGCTTCACATTCTATCGGTACTCGTTCTATTTACATGATCCAGTTTACAGCGTGCTGAACATCAAATAAAAGTGTCACGATGAGAAAAAACGCGGCAGGCGGTGTGATCACAATGATGAAGGCTTGCCATAATCTGAGCTTCATCACAGCGACAATGCCTAAAACAGCCATTCCAAATATCCACGTCTTTGCATATACATCCGTAAGAGTTAAAAGATCGAGATAATACCATACTTCATAATGCTGATCTAAATATGGTGAGATTTTAACAAACGTATACGGACCGAGCATCCCAACTGTGAAAATCCAAGTAAGTGAAAATAAAGCAGAAGGGAAAAAGACCGTCAGTGTGCAGGCTTTGAGTATATCCCGATACGCCGTTTGACAGCCGAAAAAGAGACGGCCTAACCATTTGATCAGGAGGACGCCGAAAAATAGAATCATATTGCCTGCCAAAATACCATATCCCGCTCCTTGTAACAGAATAAAAGGGAATGGAATATGATTGCCCATATACTCGCTAAAATACCCTTCATAGATCCAGCCCGTACCGGCGATACTTGCAAGGAGCATCATCAGCCAAATTGGAATATTGGAATGTCGATATGAGCGAATAATCGTTTTTGTCGCGACGAAAATTTTAAAAAATCGAAAAAATCCTTTTACTTCCTCTTCTTGGGAGTGATCATTCTTCATAGCTTCCAATGTTCTTTACTCCTTTAATACACACAAATGATTACTTATATTACCAAAAAGTTCGCATTTTTCAAAGCTAGATCAATAAAAAAATACAATTTTATAAAAAATAGGTCACTCTACAGTCTCTTTAAGAGGAGACACATATGATAAACATAGTTTGAAAGAGACCGAGGTGAAAACTTTGACAAAAGTAACTGTCATTATGACGAGCTACAACAAGGCGGCTTACGTCGGCAGATCGATTGAAGCGGTCTTGAACCAGACGCTGTCAGACTTTGAACTTTTTATCATGGATGATGGATCAAACGAAAAAACCCTTGCCGCGATTGAGCCCTTTCGCAAAGATCCCCGCGTTCATTTTATCCAAAGCGGTGTCAAAACGCTGGAAGAGAGAACAGCGAAAACTCGCTACGCCGTGCTTATTAATCAAGCATTAGAACTGGCAAAGGGCGAGTATATTTCCTATGCCACAGATGACAATGTCTACGCCCCGGACCGTTTAGAGAAGCTCACTCATTATCTAGATGCCAATCCAGATAAAGATATTGTCTATTCTAGTTCTAAAGTGATCTATTTAAATAGCAAAAAAGGGCCAGTGAAGGAAACAATTCGGCCAGCGCAAACAGTGCAATGGAATGCCCCCTGTGCCATAGATCATTGCTCGGTTGTACATCGTGCATCCATTTTATCAAAAATTCATGCTGAATTTGGGTCTTACTGGGACGAGAGTCCGCATTTTTATCGAATAGGGGATGCCCGTTTCTTTTTTCGGTTAAATCATTTTTATCCGTTCTATCCCTTTGATGAAATATTAGATATAAATTACATCACAGAACAGTCCATTCATTATCAGCTGGCGGAAGAAGAGAAAAGTGCCTTTATTCAAGCACTTCCCGAGCAGTCTACCTGCTGGGAGCTCCGCAGTATATTAAAACAAAGATATGGGAGGTGACCTAAGTGTCGCACTATATTCATCATTATTGGCAAGTGTACTTTGAGTATGTGAATCTGATGAAGGATTTGTCCTACAAGCAAATTCCTCTGGGGTTGATCAGTAATTTTTATCAATATATTAGTCCTGAAGTGAGGGAACGCATGGAAGATGAAGCGTTCGGTCAAGAACTGACAACCGCTTGTCCATTACCGGAAGAGATTCAGCCATTTTTTGATCAGCATAAGCAGCAGATCAAGCGTATCGCTTATCGTCCGGCGAATGGAAAGGTATTGCTTCACTTTGAACACCTGCGTTTTACTGAACAAAATTACACCCGGTTCCATCCAAACCAAACGGTGGTGCTCGCTCGCTGGAAGAAGGCGGATTATTTCGGATTACCTGTCATCAGTAAGCCGGAATTAGCCGGAGAGGTTAATAAAGAAGCCCATGCTGAATATATTGAAAAAGCAAATGCTCTCCTTAAACCTTACGCTCACCACCCTGTCTTTGGCAATGTCTTTTTTAGAGAAAAACTACGGAAAGACATTGTGCAATTTATTGATGTCATTGACCAGATAGAAGTGTTATTTCAAATGCAGCCGATTGCAGCTGTCATTGTTGGAACGACGGAGGATGTTTACAGCCGCGTACTCGCTTTGCAAACAGTGAAACGCCAGCTTACGAGTATCTGTCTTCAGCACGGCGCGCTTATGGGAGACGAAGCCTTTTTACCGATTTTTACGACTTGCCATGGGGTGTTTGGAAAGTATGAAAAGGACTGGTATGTAGACAAAGGCTGTCAGCCGGAACAGGTGGAGATCACAGGTCATCCGAGGTTTGATTTGGTGAAGGAGCGAACGCCGCTTCAACAGGATCTCATCTTTCGTAAATTGAATTTCAGCCCGGCTAAAAAGACCGTGCTTGTGGCAACGCAGCCATTTTCTGAGGCTTTCTATGGCGATGTTCTTAAAACGATCGCCAAACGGAAAGACATTCAGCTGATCATGAAGCCGCATCCTTGGGAAATAGCTCGAAATCGATTAAATGACTATGTGTCTATTGAACGAGCGGGAAATCATGTGAAATTGATTAAAAAAGAAATTGACCTGTATGATCTGCTGCCATATGTGGATATCGTGATTACGCTCACATCAACAGTTGGTCTTGAAGCCATGCTTTTTGAAAAGAGTGTGCTGATCGGGAAGATGACAGAAGGCAGAAGATACCCATATTACGAGTCGCTTGGCAGTTATCATATGGAAAACCCTGTTGAACTAGCTGAGAAAGCCATTCGTATTTTGTCGGATGAACAAGAGATGAAACTGGCAAAGCAGCAAGGAGCTCAGTTCATTAAACAACATTATCCGCATGCGCGATCTACCGATGTTCTGCTTTCTCTGCTCAAAACAAAAACTGGTATGGATTTTCAGAGATGAAGATAGGGGTGTGCAAGCGATATGGGAAAAAAGAGAGCACAATTTCTTCCTTATGCTCTGCCTTTCATTGAGCAGGAAGAAATTGACGAAGTCATTAGAACATTAAAGTCCGGCTGGCTGTCAACGGGACCAAAAGTAAGACAGTTTGAAGAAGAATTTCAGCAGCTGACCGGTGCAAAACATGCGATCGCTGTCAATTCATGTACGGCTGCTTTATTTTTAGCGTTAAAGGCAAGAGGGATTGGGACTGGGGATGAGGTGATTACAACCCCTCTGACATTCTGCGCAACAGCCAATACGATCATTCATACAGGGGCAGCTCCTGTATTTGTCGATATTGACCCAGCGACACTCAACCTCGATTCAGAGAAACTAGAAGCGGCGATTACACCACATACAAAAGCAATTGTCCCTGTTCATTTTGCTGGTCAATCGTGCGATATGGACCGGATTTTAGCGATTGCCAAAAAGTATGATCTATTTGTACTTGAAGATGCTGCCCATGCTCTTTACACAACGTACCACGGTCAGCCCGTTGGATCCATTGGTGATGCGACCGCTTTTAGCTTTTATGCAACGAAAAATCTAGCGACTGGTGAAGGCGGCATGCTGACAACAAATGATGATGCGCTTGCGGCTCGGATTAGAAGACTAGCGCTCCATGGGATGAGCAAGGGAGCGTGGAATCGTTATGGAGAAAAAGGAACGTGGTATTACGAGGTCGAGGAACCAGGCTATAAAATGAACATGTTTGACGTGCAGGCATCGTTAGGGCTTGTTCAGCTAAGCCGTCTGGATGACATGCAGGCACGGAGAGAACAGATTGCGAAAGCATACAATCAGGCTTTTCAAAAAGAAGCGGGCCTGATCCTGCCGCCTGTGCATCAAGAAGGAAGACATGCATGGCATTTGTATGTACTGCAAGTAAATCCAAAAGAAGCATTCATCACGCGTGATGAACTGATTGATCAGCTGCAAAAGGAATATAAAATCGGCACGAGTGTTCACTTTATCCCTGTTCACTTGCATCCATACTATCAACAAACGCATCACTATTCACCAGAGGATTTCCCTAAGTCACTCGCATACTACAAGCAGACGCTCTCACTGCCGCTCTATCCGAGTATGACAGATGAAGATGTGCAGGATGTTATCACAGCGGTGTTGTCTATTTTAAAAGAACAGAAGGCATCATTATGAAGGTTGTTCATGCTGTAGATGATCAGGTGCTGGCCGCTTGGCTGGAGAAATACGGTCAACAAGCGGAACAAATGAATGGCTTCAAGCAATTTGCTCTTGTCAATGGCGCTCAGCTCAAAGCGGTCCTGTTATATGAATGGTCAAAATGGGAAAGCGGCATTTTTGACCAGCACATTTTTCATGTGAAGTTTGCGGAAGCTGAGTCAGCTCCTGCTTTTCAGGAATTGATGGAGCGTTTCATCAATTGGATGAGAACAGAAAAATGCGATTTTTTCTTTTTACGACTTGAAGCGGCGGATGTTGAAAAAAACCGCATCGTCCAAAGGCTGTCACATGTGTACTATGTGGGCGGTCTCACTCGTCTTGAGGCGCCGCCTGTTCAAATGGAGATGCCAGCTACAGATGAAGATGTGGTCATCAGTCTGCCGGATGAAAAGGATTACGATGAGGCGGTGTCACTTGCTCATCAGGCTTTTATGAAAAGCCGGTATGCACTGGATCCTTTTTTAGATCAGAATGCCGTCCAGCATTTCTTTCAGGAATGGATGAGAAACAATTTACTCGGACGTGCAGAGATCAATCTCGCGGCAAAGGTGAACGATGAAGTCATTGGTTTGATTCAAGGGGTGGCAAAGGGCGATGAACTGGTACTTGATTTATTGTCCATTAGACCGGATGCACAAGGAAAAGGGATCGGAAAAAAGCTGGTTATGGCAATCATAAATGCCTCTTATGAGAGAGGTCATCGGTTTATGTCAGCCGGAACTCAGATGCATAACACAACCGCGATTCAGCTGTATGAAAAGCTGGGCTTTAGAACAAAAAATGCCTTCTTGTATTACCATGTGTGGCCGAAAAAAGGAGAGAGGTAAGATGGCGCATTTCTATATTGGAGATCGCAAAGTGGGGGATGGTGCGCCTGTCTTTATCATTGCAGAGGCAGGCATTAACCATGATGGAAAACTGGATCAGGCGCTTGCTTTAATTGATGTGGCAAAAGAAGCAGGTGCCGATGCGGTGAAGTTTCAAATGTTTCAAGCTGATCGGATGTATCAAAAGGAACCGGGTTTGTACGAAACAGCCAAGGGAGAAGAGGTGTCCATTTTTTCTTTAGTGGAACAAATGGAGCTGCCGCCAGAATGGCTCCCGGTGTTATTGTCACGCTGCGCGGAAAAAGGCCTGATATTTTTAAGCACAGTGTGTGACGAAGAATCTGCGGATCTATTAAATCAAACCGATCCGCCGGCTTTCAAACTGGCATCCTATGAAATCAATCATTTGCCTCTTATGCGTCACACGGCATCTTTTCAAAAGCCCATCATTTTTTCAACAGCCGGGGCAACCATTTCAGATGTCCATGAAGCATATGAGGCAATTACAAGCGAGCAAATTAATCAGCAGGTCGCTATCATGCATTGCGTAGCAAAATATCCAGCACCTAGAGCTTACACGAACCTGCGTGTGCTTCAAACCTTAGCTGCGGCATTTCCCGAGGCAGTCATTGGCTTTTCTGATCATAGTGAGCATCCAACTGAAGCGCCTGTGGCCGCTGTGAAGCTTGGGGCAGCAATCATTGAAAAGCACTTTACTGTCGATAAAACGTTACCTGGGGCTGATCATTCCTTTGCTCTTGATCCTGAAGAATTGAAGGAAATGGTTCAGCATATTCGAGCGGCAGAAAAACAGCGGAATCTAACAGAAGCTGACACTCATTCAGTGCCAGAGGAGCTCCTTGGCAGTTCTTATAAAACGACAACAGCCATTGAAGGCAAGATTCGTGAATTTGCGTATCGAGGCATTTTTACGACAAAAGGCATTGCAAGGGGCGAGACATTGACTGCGGAAAATCTAGCCGTATTACGCCCAGGACAAAAAAGCCAAGGTCTGCATCCGCGGTATATGGCGGTTTTACTTGGCGCAAAGGCTGTCAGAGATATCCCAGCCCATACAGGGGTTTCGTGGAAAGATGTACTCGTGCAGGAGACGTCAAATGATCAATGATGTGCTCTTTGTCATACAGGCGAGAATGGGCTCAACAAGGCTGCCAAAAAAGGTGATGAAACCGATCGGCGGTATGGCGCTGATCGACCTGATTGTTGAACGGGTAAAGCAATCAGCTCATTACAATCACAAAACGCAGAACCTCATGATCGCCACAACAGTTGAGGCAGAAGATGATCTGCTGGCTCATTATTGTTTATCAAAGGGCTGTAAAGTATTTCGTGGCAGTGAGACGGATGTACTGCAGCGATTTGCGCAGATTGTCCGGCATTTTGAACCGCAAACCATTGTGCGTTTAACGGGAGATAACCCATTTATAGATCCGGTCCTTTTGTCGAAAATGCTTGAAAAACATAGACAAGAGAAGGCTGATTACACGTATACGACTGGAACGCCACTCGGTATTTCCGGGGAAATGATCAACGCACCAATTTTAAGTGAAATCGACAATTTTCCCCTTACGCAGCCAGAGCGTGAGCATGTCACGCTCTATATCAGAAAGCATCCTGAGCAATTTCATCTGCAATTATTCACACCGCCCAAAGAACTTGCATATCCTGCTTATCGATTCACGATAGATACAGAAGAAGATTACGTGTTTGCCACCCGTTTATTAGAGAAAGCCGGTGGCTCCATTGCTGTGCCGACAGCTGAGCTCATCACCATTTGCGAACAAGATCCTGATATTGTTCGGTTGAATCAATTTGTGAAACAGAAGGATGCTGAATGAACAAGAAAATCATGATTGTTGTGTATGGTGGTTTTTTAAGAGGGATGGGGCATGTCGTCAGAATGAAACGGCTGGCAAATAAACTGCTTCAAGAAGGAAACGACTTATATTTCTATACAAATGAACAGATCTGTGTAGAAATGCTCTCAGGTCCAGATTGGCACGTTCATTTGGTGCAAGAGTCGAAGGCATTCCTTCAGATGGAGCAGGACATAAAAGAGCTGAATCCTGCTCTTCTGTTGATTGATGTACTTGATTGTGACCTTCAATTTCTTCGATTGGTCAAAGCGTCCTCCGGCCCTGCAAGGCTGGTCTTATTCGAAGAAAAAAGAGCAGAAGCCTGTCAGCTTGCCGATGCTGTCGTGAACGGCATTTATGGTGGTCTGGACGAAAAGCACATGCAAGTAGATGGGACAGAATATTTTTATGGAACACCTTATTTATTGTTAGATCAAGAGATAAGCCGATTAAAAGACACATATGAGGTTCGAAAAGAATGCAAAAAGGTGGTCATCAGCCTTGGGGGCAGTGACCCGCGCGGATTGTTATCAAAGGCTGTATCAGCACTCCTCGAAGCTGACGACTTACACATTTTAGCGGTTACAGGAAAAGCCTCCCGCATCGAGGAACAAATAGAGGCTGAGCATATTCAATTCATTCGTCATACAGATCAATTACCTGCGCGTCTCTCGGAAGCTGATCTGGCAATAGTTGCTGGCGGGATGACATTATACGAGGCAGTTTGTATCGGAGTGCCCAGTATTGTCCTTTCACAAGTAGACCACCAAGCAGTGACAGCCGCTCGTTTTGCGCAAAAGGGAGCCTGCCGCCATCTTGGATTAGGTGAACTTGTGGATGAAAAAGATATACGGTGTGCTGTGGAAAGACTGTCCAGCAGCTACTTTCTCCGCAGGAGTATCCATCTCAATGGACGGACCCTCATTGATGGAAAAGGAACTGAACGAGTGAAAAACATTCTTATACACCTCATGAATCATCACCAAAAAGAACATAAGGATGTGTAGATGTGAAGGGAGTTATTTTAGCAGGAGGAAAGGGATCACGACTGGCGCCTTTAACGAAGATTTTCAATAAACATTTATTGCCGGTTGGTCCATATCCGATGATTTATTGGTCATTGTTCAAATTGAAGGAAGCAGGGATTTTAGATGTGATGGTCATATCACAAGAAGAACAAATCCCCCTGTTTCAGAAGCTGTTTGAAAGCGATCAGGAACTTGGGATGAACATCGTATATCAGGTACAGCCTGAAGCGTCTGGGATATCAGACGGTTTATCCTATGCAAAGCCCTTTGTAGAAAAGGAGAAGTTTGTGCTGATGCTTGGTGACAATGTATTTGAGGATTCGCTAAGCCCTTTTGTTGAAGCTTTTCAGCAGCAAGAAAGTGGAGCCAAGGTTCTGTTGAAAGAAGTGGCAGATCCAAAGAGGTTTGGCATTGCAGAAATTGATGCCACGCGTCAACAGATTCTATCAATAGAGGAAAAGCCGGAGCATCCGCGCTCATCCTACTGCGTCACTGGCATCTATTTTTATGATCAAGAAGTTTTTAAATATATTGAGAGAATCTCGCCGTCAGATCGAGGCGAATTAGAGATTACAGACGTGAACAATCTCTATATCTCAAATAGCCAGCTGACCTATGATATGTTAAAAGGGTGGTGGATTGATGCAGGAACACATGAATCTCTCCACCAAGCATCTGCGAAGATGTTTGAAACGATGAAGAAAAAAGAGGGATCCGAATGACGAAGTCTTATTTAATTACAGGCGGAGCGGGTTTTATCGGACTGAATTTTGTGAAGCTGATGCTTCAGGATGCAGATGTCCGGCTCACCGTTTTTGATAAATTAACGTATGCCAGTCATCCAGACGAGATGGATGAATTATTAAAGTTGTCTCATTTTCGGTTTATTCAAGGGGATATTACCCTTCAGCATGAGCTGGATCAAGCATTTGACGAAGTCTATGATGCGATCATTCATTTTGCGGCAGAATCGCATGTTGATCGCAGCATTGAATCGGCAGAGCCTTTTATTCAAACAAATGTCCTCGGAACGTATCGTATGCTTGAAGCGGTCTTAAAAGGAAAGGCGAAAAAGCTCATTCATATTTCAACAGATGAAGTATATGGAGATTTGGAACCAGATGATCCTGCTTTCACAGAACAAACACCACTTTCACCGAATAATCCTTATTCAGCAAGCAAGGCGAGTTCAGACCTGCTTGTGAAATCCTATATCCACACTCACCAATTACCCGCGATGATTACACGATGCAGCAACAATTACGGACCGTATCAGCATGAGGAAAAATTAATACCGACCATTATTAGAAAAGCAGTTAATGGAGAGAAAATCCCGATTTATGGAGACGGCCAGCAAATTCGCGATTGGCTGTATGTAGAGGACCATGCGAGAGCTGTGAAGCAGGTACTCGAAAACGGCACAGCCGGGCAGGTATACAATATTGGCGGCGGCAACGAGAAAACAAATCTCGATTTGACCAAAACCATTCTATCGCAGCTCGGGGTCAGTCATGATCAAATTGCGTTTATTCAAGACCGAAAAGGACATGACAGACGGTATGCCATTAATGCCAGTAAGCTAAAAGGCGAGCTCGGCTGGACGCAGGAGACGTCATTTGAAAAAGGTATCGAAAAAACGATCAATTGGTATCGAACCAAATACGATCAGAGCGAAGAAGGGTGACGGATGAAAGTTTTAATCACCGGTGCAGGCGGCCAATTAGGGAAAGAATTGAGCAGACAGCTCAAGGAAAAAGACATGACCGTCATTGCCTTAACGAGGAGCATGCTCAATATCGCAGACCAGCAGGCAGTCAGACATGCGATGAGACACTTTCAGCCTGATATTGTTGTCAGTGCAGCAGCCTATACATCTGTTGATCAGTGTGAAACAGAAACGGAAAAGGCGTATCTTGTGAATGGCATTGGCGCCTACTATACAGCCCTGGAAGCAAAGCGCGCAGGCGCTGATGTGTTACATGTCAGTACAGATTATGTGTTTGACGGGCAGGCGGACACCCCTTACCGAGTCGATGCACAAGCAGACCCTCAAACCATTTATGGAAAGAGTAAAAAGCTTGGTGAGGAATTGATTCAGCTTGTGTCAGACGAAGTGAAAATCATTCGTACCTCATGGCTTTACGGACATGAGGGGCATAACTTTGTGAATACCATTCTTCGGCTCGCTGAAACGAAGGATCATTTGCGCATTGTGAACGATCAAATAGGGTCTCCTACTTATACAAAGGATGCAGCAGAGGCCTTGATTCATTTGTTTGATCAGAAGGCAGGCGTTTATCATGTCAGTAATCGAGAAAGCTGTTCCTGGTTTGATTTTGCGTCAGAAATTGTGATGAAAAGCGGCCTGACCGCCACAATTGAGCCGATTTCCACGGAAGAGTACGGCTTCCAAACGCCTCGCCCAGCCTATTCTGTCTTAGATCTTCAAGCGATTGAAGCCACAGGCTGGCAGCCGAGGCATTGGAAGGATGCACTTTACGAATATTTGCAGAAAGAAGGGAGATGGCAACAGAATGATTGATGGTGTTCAAACGAAAAAACTCATGAAACATTGTGATGACCGCGGCTTTTTTGCAGAGCTCATTCGAGATGATGAACCGATGCTGAAACGTTTTGGGCAGGCGTCATGGTCGAAAAGCTTTCCAGGCGTGATCAAAGCCTTTCATTATCATGAAAAACAAGACGACGTTTGGTTCTTCCCCGCAGGTTATGCACAGGTCGTGTTATATGATTTGCGTGAGGACTCTCCCACAAAGGGGCAAACCGATGTGTATTATATGGGGGAAGACAATCCGATGCTGCTTCTCATCCCAAAGGGTGTCGCGCATGGCTATCGTGTACTAGGTGAGACGCCGCTGCAAATTGTGTATTTCACAACAGAATCGTATGACCCGAAAAGCCCAGATGAAAAGAGAATCGCTTGGAATGACGAAACGATCGGGTTTAATTGGGAAACGACATTTAAATAGAGAACGGGGGGCCTTTCGCAGGAGAAAGGTCTTTTTTGTTGAAATACATTCTATATGTGTCATTTTATGTATATGTACTAAGCTGATAAGAAAAGGGATGTGGATGAGTTTGTCTAAAAGAATTGCATTTGTAACAGGAGCAAGTACAGGGATTGGAAAGGCCATCGCCATAAAGCTTGCCGCTCAAGACAATGTAAAGGTCATCATCAATTCTAGAAATCAATCCTCACTAGAAGATGCGCAGCAGCACATTGGGCGTATGGCAGAAACAAAGGAGCCGGTGGCTCTTTTCTGTGGCGACATGTCAGATGATAGGGTGAGGGCTGAGGCTTTTACGGAAATAGAAAAAGAGTTTGGCAGACTGGATGTGTTGATTAATAACATTCCAGGGGGGAAGCCGGATACCTTTGATTCATGTGACAGCGAGCAGATGATGGCAGTATTTTCTCAAAAAGCCATTGCGTACATTGATACGATGAAGCGTGCGGCAGCGATGATGAAACGACATGAGTATGGCCGAATCATTCAAATTGTCGGGAACCTATGGAAGGAACCAGGTGACCAAATGTTTACGAACAGTATGATGAATGCAGCGATTATCAATGCTAGTAAAAATGCTGCCACACAGCTTGCACCTTCAGGGATCACAGTGAATTGTTTAAACCCAGGATTTATTGCTACAGATCGGTATGAACAATTTATCAGAAACATGATGCGTAAACAGGCATTATCGCGGGAAGAAGCTGTACAGGCTGTAGCATCAGGAATTCCAATGCAAAGAGTGGGCTCAGCGAGTGAAATGGCTTCATTGGCCGCTTTTATCGCATCAGAGGAAGCCTCCTATCTTACAGGGCAACAAATATCTGTCGATGGTGGAGCAATGAAAAGTATATAGCATCAAAAAAACCCGCTATATGCGGGTTTTTTGATCCAGCGTGTAGACAAACCCTCGCATTCGGTGTCAGGTCTGCGCGCCGATGCTCACGAATGTCAAATTCGCTCCGCAAAGGTAGCCGTCCTTCCTAGACTGCAAAGGTTTTCTATCACACTGAAAAGAAGACAAAGGGCTAAAATCAAGATCATTTTAGCCCTTTGTCAACAATCTGCATAAAAAACCCGCTATATGCGGGTTTTTTGATTAAAGCGAATCGGAAGGATGCGAAGCCGGTCGATAAACAGGGCAAGCTGTTCAATTGGAGCAACCATTGAGATGCGGACATGACGGCTTCCATGTGCTCCAAACACACCCCCAGGCGTGACAACGACATCAGTATGTTCGAGTAAATAGTCAGCAAATGCATGAGAATGTTCAAAATCATCAGGGATTGGAGCCCATAAATAAAAGGCGCCAGCAGGACATTCGATGGACCATCCTAGCTGCTTTTCTGCTTGACGGATGAAGAAGTGAATTCGTTCAAGGTAGACCTCTTTTAATGATTGTATGTGACGGTTATCACTTTGCAAGGCGACGGTTGCTGCTTGTTGAAATCCGCCATACATACTGACAAACACATGATCTTGGAAGGCGTTAATGGCTTGGATGATGTCCTCATTACCTACAGCAAAAGCGACTCTCCATCCTGCCATATTAAATGTTTTGGAAAGAGAATATAATTCCACTCCTACGCTTTTCCCAAGAGGAGCGTTCAGAAAGCTTACTGGTTTTTGTTCATAATGAAATGAACCGTAGGCAAAATCATGAACGACATGCAGTCCGTGAGCTGAGGCGAAATCAGCAGTCTCTTCAAAAAATGCATCATTTGCCACAGCACCTGTTGGGTTATTCGGATAATTTAAGAAAAGAACTTTAGCCTTTTTGAGCACCTCTGGATCAATTGAAGAGAGATTCGGCAAATAGCCATTTTTCGATTCAAGTTTGATGCAGTAGGGCTTTGCGTCTGCCATCAAGATCCCAGAATGATATTCTGGGTATCCTGGATCGGGGACGAGAGCAACGTCCCCAGGGTCTAGCAGACACTGACTCATGACATAAAGACCTGTTTTTCCCCCATTGAAAAGGGCAACTTCTTTCTGTGTGTCTATCTCAGTGCCGAACTCCTTTTTGTAGAAATCTGCAATGGCTTGCTTGAAAAAGTCGAAGCCTCTAAAAGGTGCATATTGCTGAAATTGCAAAGTGCCTGCTGCCTCTTGAAGGGCGCTTACGATATGTGCAGGAGTAGGAAGATCAGGATTTCCCTGACCAAGGTTTATGATGTTTGCTCCGTTTTGTGCTTTTTGCGCAATTTTCTCAAATACGGTTCCAAATTTCTGTTCTGGCAGCCGTTCAATTATGTTAGATGGTAAGATCTCCACCACGTTATCCTCTCTTTCTATCCCTTCACTAATTCATCCATTAACTGAATAGCAGCTTGCTTCTGTAAGCTGCGGATGGATGCGGCAACATCCTGTGAGGATGACCCTTTTAATTCAAGCGACACGATGCCGTTAAAGGCTTCAAATAAAGATAGATCCACAAAAGTGCCTTTGGATGGGACGGATTCACTGACGATCACAGTTTCTCCAACTAAAGCATCCTGCGGAATATGGATATGATCAATGGTGATATGTGTGGCCTCTGCCGGTATGTGCCCGCTTTCTTTGAAATGCTGAGGGTACAAATGGCAGTCTGCTATATAATGCGTATGTCCAGAAAGCAGCTCTTTTGGCAGCTCCGCTTTTTTTCCATCGACTAATACATCGATCAGCAGCTTGGCCATATCCACCCCAAACACTTTTTTGATATTCGGAATCATATTCCAGCCAGCAAATCTAGCTGCGGATTCGATCAGTCCTGTTTCTCGATTTTTCATGAGCTTGATCTCTGTATGGGTCGCACAGTTTTCAAGGCCTAGCCCTTCATTTGCCTTCTTAGCTGCCTCAATGATGATTTGCTGGGCTTCATTGTCTAGGATCGATGGAGTAATATGAGCCGTTTCTGTAAAACCGATTTGTGGGGTCTTGTCATGAATGACAAAAGGGATATATTCCCCCTCCACGACTAACCCTTCTACACTGACATAATCAGAATAGCCATCCTCTTGATACCAATCCTCGTAAGCACCCTCCAAGTACGTTTCAGCGACAAATGGTGCTTCATATGTCACAGCGTTTGGGACGGGAATCGTTTGCAAGTAGGATTGAACGTTTAAAAAGAGATCATCACTGCCGGCTCTGTCATGAAAAAGGGTCACGCCAATGGAGCTTGCTAAATATGTAGGCTTTAAAATAAGCGGTGTCCCGATATGTTCAATAGCTTGCTGAAAATCAGCTAAAGTCGTGACAGGCTGAGTTTTCACCGCTTTGACACCAGCAGCGTTGAATGCAGCCCTCATTTGACTTTTATCACGTGCCATTTCAGCTGCTTTTACCCCAGCGCCGCGCAGCCCCAGCCGTTCAGCTGCTTTTGCCATTGGTGCAATGAATAATTCATTATTGGTGGTGATGGCATCAGCTTTGAAAAAGGAAGCCACACGGACTAGGTCATCTACCACTTCTTCCTCTGATTTCAGATAATCATCATGTGCCCAGTAAATAGAATCAGGGTGTTCAAAAGAAGGGTGTGTCTCAAAATAATCACGATCTTTGATGACGGCAATGGAGTATTTTTCGATTAGTTCAGCGTGACCCTTTGTAATGGCAAAGGGTCTCGGGATATAAGAAACGATATGATAAGATGACGCCACGCTTTCATAAAACATATGGGGCGGGCATCCTCCTAAGTCAGCGATGACAAGTACGGTTTTTTTCTTCAATGAAAGCACTCCTTTTTATCTAGCGGTGTAACCGCCATCTACTGTGACAACACTTCCAGTCATATAGCTGGATAGATCAGAGGCGAGAAACAGCATCACGCTCGCAATTTCTTCGGGTTTTCCGAGACGAAGTAATGGGTTCACCTTTGCTTTTTCCTTTTTGACAGCCTCAAGACTTTCTGAATGATTGTCTAAAAAGGATTTTTCATTTAATGGCGTATCAATGATGCCTGGGGCGATACAATTCACCCTGATTTGATGAGCGGCATAGTCGATCGCCATAGATTTGGTGAGCTGGATGACACCGCCCTTCGTTGCGTTGTATGCAGGAATGTCAGGCCAGCCAACGAGACCTCCGACAGATCCGGTATTAATAATACTTCCGCTTTTCTTCTCAAGCATATGCGGCAATGTATGCTTACTCATGAGAAATACACCAGTCAGGTTGACCTGTAGAATGTGGTTCCAATCTTCCAGTGTCATCTCGTGAACAGGTGAGACAATTTCGATGCCTGCATTGTTTATCAAAACATCAATTGTCCCGAATTGGCTCAGCACGGATTGAACGGTTTTTTGACAGTCAGACTCATTCGTAATATCTGTTTTGAAAAACGCAGCATGTTCATGAGGCAATGATTCAACGAGTTGTTTACCGCTGTCTTCATTGATATCAGCCACTGCTACTTTTGCTCCGTGCTCAAGGAAAAGCTTGACGGCGGCAAGCCCAATCCCAGACGCACCTCCTGTAATCAGGACGACTTTTCCAGCAATGTTCATTTCTTCACCTTAGACGCTTTTGGCTTTAAGCGGTTATAGCGTGGAGGGAAGAAGAGATTAATAGACTTTGATGCTTCTGGCTTCGGATTAATGGCGCCGTGATCTTCTTTTGGATCACAGAAGTAGGTCGTGCCAAATTCCATCTTTTCTGTAAAGCCTTCAATCGTCATATCGTACCCACCGCTAATGCAAATCCCAATTTGTTCATTGCGGTGCTTATGAAAAGGCATTTCCCCGCCATTTCCCGGAATGTTGGCAATCATAAGCTCCATCCAGTCCTCCACAAAAAAAGTCACTTCCATGCCAGGAAGTAAATCACGCGTTTTGAAAATGTCTAAGAAATAAGTAGGAGGAGCCGTATATTCTTCGCCATCTTTTAATCTCTTAATATCAATGGCGATCACTTCTTCATCTGTCAGATTCGATGCGCCGTGAGGAACGAATGGTGGTGCAATATAGGCTGATTCTAATGGGGTGAGCAATTGGGTCGATTGGCCGACCGTCATTTGAAGCTCGCCTTTTAATACGATGCCGATTTGTGCTTCTGGATGCTCATGAGGTTCGATGACCGTGTGAGGAGGGACGTGTGAAATTAACACTTCCGTATCGCCTCTGACAGTAGAATATTGGATGACACCATTATCCCATTCTCGTTTTTTCGCTTGAGGAAAATATAATTCTTGCACCTTTTGTTCAGTTGTCATGTTACATCTCTCCTTTTCCGAATATAGACCAGCTCATGGGAATGCTTTTAAATGTTCGAATGAAGGTGAGGCCGTATGTAGCTCTAGCCACCTCATTGGTTAAAGCGAAATCAAATTCGCCGTCTCTTACTTTTTGTGCGGCTGTACTTGTAGAATTGACAAGCTCAAATTCAGCATTTTGATGAATAAAATATTGAATCAAATTCACAGGTGCAGGATGAGAAACAATTTTTAAATGGTGAAGCATTTGTTCTTGAAAGGGGAAATCTGGTCTGACAGCCAAACCATACATGGGCGTGTCACATCTGAATATTTGTAGAAGCTGTAGGTCAGGTCTCATGTAGAAGTGTTTAATTCCTTCGTATGCGTGTGGAACGAGAGTGTATTGGAGTGCGTTAGAGAGAGTATGTTCAATGCAAGTTTCGAATGTGTCATAAAGGGATAGTTTCGTATGAGTGCCGAGTGTAGTGGTGGAATGAGAGATGAAATGTTTTGCTGCATATTCACTGCTTGTCCCCTTAGGGCCTAATGTATTGACTGTAAACATCTTAGGTGAAACGATGGGCTCTTCTTTAAAATGAAAAACATCATTCTTTAAGATCATGTTTACCATCCAATCTTTTTCAAATTTTTACTAGATTATAAAAAATAAAATTGGCAATTGTCAACAAAATTTATAAAAAATGTATTTTATGATGATATTAAAAATTGATCTAAAAAACTGCACATATCGAGATGTGCAGTGAAATGAGCTCACGTTTCAAATGTATTTTTATGTTTCTGCTGTAAGGTTTTTTCGCGTTTATAGCTGACGAAGCTGATGAGAAAACCAACAAGCGTAATGAGTGCACATACAAGCCCCACCGTATGATAGCCGAAATGGACATAAACAGGTCCCATCAGAGCTGACCCAAGCATAACGGCAAGATTGGAAGCAAGGCTGTAAAAAGCCATCACTTTGCCTCGGTGGGTTTGGGAGCAGTCGCTTAGGACGGTGCTCAAAAGCGTGACAGATAAACTTTGCATGGCACCCCAAATAAATAAAGCAAAAATGAGCAATGTCCATGAGAACGGTGCATAAGGAAGTAAGGCAAGAACGAGCGTAATGCCGCCCAGCACAAAGAAAAGAGACCTTGTTTTGCCAAACCAATCTGCTAATTTCCCAGTAAACATACTCATGGAAAAGCCAACACCATAAGCCATGATTAGAAGTCCAGCTGTTGATTGCCCTCCGGAAAACAGACTTTGCAGGTAAGCTCCTAAAAATGAGTACATGCCATAAAATCCAAGCATGTTACAAAATGTCACGGCCAAATAGGCAGGTACACGTTCGATTTTCAAAGCCCCCCATAAAGAGCCTGATTTCTCCCTAGCTTGAGGTGCCTTCGGATTAACTGTTGCGACTTGTTTTCGAGATTCAAGGATGACGAGCAGCAGGACAACGAGACTCATCATGGCGAAAATCCAGAATGTCCAGCGCCAGTTCAAACTTTGACCGATAAAGGCGCCAATGGGCACACCAAGGACAAGAGAAAGAGACCAGCTTGACACAATGAGTCCCATCACTTTGCCGCGATATTCGTATGGAACCCGGTCGCCCACAAGAGCATAGGCTGTTGGCACAAATACACCAGTCGCCAGCCCAGAAATAGCACGGCCTGCAAAAAACACGGCCAAATTTGGGGCAGCAGCACACATCACTGTTCCAATCAAAAAGAAAGACAGCCCAATAATCAAACACAGCTCTCTTGAATACCGGTCCCCTAAAGGAACGAGCAGCGGAGCTCCAACCAGCACAGCTAACCCATAAATGCTGATGGAAAGAGCGAGAACATCAAGAGAGTGCTGAAAGGAGTTTGATAAATCAGGCAGCAGTGGTGAAATCACCAGCTCTTCCGATCCCGCCGCAAAAACGCCAAGTGTGAGTGCAATGGCAAGTGTGATGGGAAATGTTTTAGAAGCCTGGCTGTCTAAAGATTCTTTCATCAAGTGATCCCTCCATACTTGCTTTTTCATTCAATTCCGTTAAAATAAATTCTACCATTATTTAGTTTTATTTTACATTTCGTATCATAAGTATTATCATAAAATACTTTTCAAATGGAACGATTTTTGGATAGGAGAGGTACGAATGAAAATCACCGATGTAGATGTGCATATTTTAAATGAATTGAGAGAAGATGCCCGCTTATCCATGAGGGAATTGTCCAAACGAGTGAATTTATCAGCACCTGCGGTAGCAGAAAGAGTACGTAAATTAGAGGATGCAGGGATTATCGAAGGGTATTCTGTTCAAGTCAATTATAAAAAATTAGGGCTTCTGATTGACTGCCTGCTGGAAGTTACAGTGTTAAATGGGGAGTATCAGCGTTTTGTGGCTTTTATGAACGAGCACCCACGCGCCTTTTTTGCTTATCGAGTGGCAGGGCAGTCTTGCTTTTTCATTAAGCTGTCAGTTTCTTCTCTTGAAGAAATTGAAGCCTTTATTCAAGAAGTGTCTGGATTTACAAAAACCGTCTCCCATATTGTCTTGTCAGAGCACTCTTTTTCTCATACGATTCAGGAACGTGTGAAACAAATAGAAGAGCCAAAAATGACCGTGGTGAAATAAAAAGTTTCAGATTGTTGACAAAGGGCTAAATGATTTTTATTTTAGCCCTTTGTCTTCTTTTCAGCTTTTTATGCTGAAATATTCGTATAGTAATAATTTGAGATTAAAGGAGTTCATTCTTTTGAAGCTTTTAAAAGTAATAGATTATGCAGCATTAATGGATATGCACAGAACAAGAAGCAAAGAAAGTCACTATAATAATTCGCCTATTGACGTAGGTAACAGGGATCGTTTTTTTAGTGCTCAGCCTATTGATTTACAATTTCACATCAACAACCATACAGCAAACATAGAAAGTGGAATATTTTCTTTTAATTCAAGCATCAAATCTGGTGAAGATAAGAATGACAAGGTTTCTGGGGAAGTGTTTTTACGAAAAGAGTCAAAGCACAAGCCTAATGTAAACATCTTAACTGCATTGTTGTGAGCCATGTTTAGTTTCGTTTCTTACTTATCCTGAAAATGAAGATGTGATCACCTTTCTAAACAAATACATAAAAAAGCTTCGGAGAGATCCGAAGCCTTAAGAGTTTATCATACATGGAAATAAGACGCCAGCTGCTCGTTTGCTAATCGGTTTCCAACAAAGAAGGAACCAAATTCGCCGTAGCGTGCACTGACTTCATCAAAGCGCATTTCATAAACCAATTTTTTAAATTGAAGCACATCATCAGAGAAAAGGGTAACGCCCCACTCATAATCATCAAAACCAACAGAACCTGTAATGATCTGTTTTACTTTCCCAGCATAGCTTCGGCCAATTAAACCGTGGCTTCTCATAAGTGATTTACGCTCATCCATGGAAAGCATGTACCAGTTGTCATTGCCAGAACGTCTTTTATCCATTGGATAGAAGCACACGTATTGAGAAGAAGGAAGCTCTGGATATAAGCGAGCACGTACATGCGGGTTCTCGTAAGGATCTCCGCCATCGCCGCCTCCTGCTAAGTAGTTGCTGAGCTCAACAACTGAAACATACGAATAAGCTGGAATCGTAAACTCTGCTAGTCGTGTCTTGTTGAATTCGAGTTCAATTTCACCTAGTTCTTCCATTGTCGGACGTAAAATCATGAGCATAATATCTGCTTTTTGGCCGACAATACTATAGATTGTTTGGCTACCAGCTTTATCTTGCTCAGCTGTTTTCCATTTTTCCAATAGACCTGTGAATTCATGAATGATGGCTTGGCGCTCATCACTTGTCAGCAGCTTCCAAGCTGTCCAGTCGATTGTTCTAAAATCATGCAGCGCATACCAGCCATCTAGTGTTTGAGCTGCTTCATTTGTTGTATGTTGTTCGCTCATTTCTTTCACTCCTATTAACAGTTTTCCATCTGTTCCAACTATAACATAGTTTGTCCAAATGGAGATGTGATCAAAACTTGAACGAGGAAAACAGCTTTTCTCAAAATTGATTAAATTAGTTTGAAAAATAAGAATTTAATTTGTAAGCGCTATAATATAAGTTGGTAGTTTGAATTTAGGTAGAAGAAGAGTATGCTTAAAAGAGAACGCTTTTTTTGTAAAATCAAGGAGGGTATTGAAGTGGCAGATATTTTTTCAACAGTTCAGGAAAAGGTTGCAGGTAAAGGAGTAAAGATCGTTTTTCCTGAGGGAATGGACGAACGCATTCTAACAGCCGTTCAAAAATTAGCAGATGGCAAAGTATTGCAGCCAATTGTGGTAGGAAAAAAACAAGAAGTTGAAGCTAAAGCAAAAGAATTAGGTCTTACACTTGATGGTGTTGACGTGTATGATCCTCATACATATGAAGGTTTTGAAGAGCTTGTACAAGCTTTCGTAGAAAGACGTAAAGGCAAAGCAACAGAAGAGCAAGCAAGAAAAGCATTACTAGATGAAAACTATTTCGGTACAATGCTTGTGTATAAAGGTCTTGCAGACGGACTTGTGAGCGGTGCGGCACACTCAACTGCTGACACAGTGCGTCCAGCACTTCAAATCATTAAAACAAAAGAAGGCGTAAAGAAAACATCTGGCGTCTTCATCATGGCTCGCGGCGAAGAGCAATATGTGTTTGCTGATTGCGCAATCAACATTGCACCAGACAGCCAAGATCTAGCTGAAATTGCGATCGAAAGTGCAAACACAGCCAAAATGTTTGATATCGAACCACGTGTGGCAATGCTTAGCTTCTCTACAAAAGGCTCAGCAAAATCAGACGAAACAGAAAAAGTATCTGAAGCAGTTCGCATTGCAAAAGAAAAGGCACCTGAGCTTGTACTTGATGGAGAATTCCAATTCGATGCAGCTTTCGTTCCTTCAGTAGCAGCGAAAAAAGCGCCAGATTCCGTCATCAAAGGCGACGCCAGCGTATTTGTTTTCCCTAGCCTCGAAGCTGGAAACATTGGCTACAAAATTGCACAGCGCTTAGGTAACTTTGAAGCTGTAGGTCCTATCCTTCAAGGTTTAAACCAGCCAGTAAACGATCTATCAAGAGGCTGTAATGCCGAAGACGTTTATAACCTTGCGCTTATCACAGCAGCTCAAGCACTATAATGATCTCAACAAAGGCAGCCAGTACGATAGATTCGTGCTGGCTGTTTTTTTGATGACAAATGTGTACAATATAGGGGGAAAAGAAAAAATCTGATCGTAGATAAAGCCGATAGAATGGGCAGGTGCTATAATGGATGATTTAATACATAAGCTTCAGCATAAGGTCGCGGGATTAACCGAGGCACAAAGGAGAATTGCAGATTATATCGTGCAAAATCCAATGGAGGTCGCGTTTTTAACTGTAGATAAATTGGCGTCAAAAGTAGGGACGAGTACAGCTACCATCATGAGATTCTCTGCTGCTGTAGGGTACTCCGGTTTCTCCGAGCTTCAAAAAGAGCTTCAATCAAATATGAAGCATAAAGCTGCCCCTCAAACGAGACTTGAAGCGAACCTCAAGCATTCAAATAAAAGTAAGCTCCTGCATAATCATGTCGAGCTGCAATTTCAAAATATCCAGTATGCTTTAGACAATATCACGGAAGAAACCTTTCAGCATATTGTTGAAAAAATAGCCAGCTCCCGCCAGGTTCTGTGTACAAGTGTCCGAAGTGGAAGACCTGTTGGAGAGTATCTGTCACAAGGAATCAATCGCCTACTGGGGAACTGTCAATATATTGATGCAGACAAAAGTGACTGGGTCGATGAACTCGTTCATTTTCAATCTGATGATTTCATTATAGCGGTCAGCTATCCTCGCTATGCAAAGCGTATGAAGGATTTGCTGGAGACAGCGAAGTCATATGGGGTGGAAGTGCTCTTAATTACAGACAGCTACAGCTCTCCACTAACCAAGTATGCCCAATATGTATTACCGTGTTCCTCAGCAAGTGTAGGCTCTCATAACTCTGTCGTATCTGCTATCTTTATCGTAGATTACATTTTAAGTGCCTTAGCCATTAATGATCCTGAAAGAACAAAACCACGTTTAGATCAAATCAATCATATGTTAACGAAAATGAGTTATCACACAACACATTAGTCGTGTGGTGACTCATTTTTTTATTTTGAAATTTTATGAAAGCGCTTTACTAAATAAAAATGAGATGGTATGATCTTATCACAAAAGTAATATATATTACTTTATATAAAGTTAAATGTAATGAATATAACTAAAAGGGGATGATGGAAACAATGAGTACTGTTCAATTCGTGTCAAATGATCTAATAGATCGGGCAAGAAAGCTTAACTCAACCTTGCTGTCAGACGTGATGGGATGCACCGGTGCGATGGATCATCGAATCAAACCAGTTGCAAGAGGTATGAATGTAGTTGGTACAGCTTTTACCGTCAGCTTACGGCCAGGGGATAATTTATTTCTTCATCAAGCGATCTACTCTGCAAAAGAAGGAGATGTACTGATTGTTGATGGAAAAGACCATAAGGGTCATGCATATTTAGGGGAATTGATGGCACATTCAGCAAAGGTTGTAGGAATAGAAGGAATCGTGATTGACGGGCTTGTTCGCGACAAACTCGCTTTAGAGGAGCTGGCTTTTCCAATATACAGTAAGGGATTTATGCCAAACGGACCTTTTAAAGATGGTCCTGGGGAATTGAATCAAACCATTTCGTGCGGCGGTGTCAAAGTAGCACCAGGTGATTTAGTCATTGCTGACGATGATGGAGTGGTCATCGTTCCAAAGGAAAAGGCGGAACACCTGCTGACGCTAGCAGAAGAGAAACAAGCGTATGAAAATCAAAGATTAAAAACGATTCAACAGTATGTGGACGAAGGAAAGCAAGACATCAGTCTCTTAGCACCGGCATGGCTGGAAGGCAGAATGAAAAAATATCAGGGATAGGGGAATCTGTAATGAAGATAGGCTTTATTGGATATGGAGAAGCGGCATATGAGCTGTCAACAGGATTGAAAACAGAAGGATTAGACCAATTTTATGCGTATGATGTACTATTACAAAATGAGAAATTGGCTGGCGCATTGAAAGAAAAAGCATCGCAGACAGGAGTTCAATTAACCAGCAGTATTAGCGAAGTCATTGAGAAATCTGATATTGTCATTGCTGCTGTGCCAGCGAATAAAACCTTAGAAGTGGCCCAATCCGTATCGGGAAGTTTGAAAGAGAATCAATTATATGTAGATGTATCGGCATCAACACCAGACATCAAAAAACAAGTGGCAAACGAAATTGAAAAGCAAAAAGCTCTATTCGTAGATGCTGCCATGCTAGGACCTCTTCCAGTCAACAAACACAAGGTTCCGATCACGGCAAGCGGCAGTGGAACTAACCAATTCATGAAAGTAATGAATGCTTATGGCATGAATATCACAAAAATCAGTGACCAGCCAGGAGATGCTTCGGCCTTGAAGCTGATCAGAAGCGTTTATATGAAGGGGATCGTTGGTCTCATGATTGAATTTTTGGAAATTTCAAAAAAGTACAATGTGGAACATCAAGTGATTTCTTCACTTAGCGATACAATGGATAGCAAAAATTTTGAAGAGACCATGAATCGTCTTGTGACAGGGAGTGCATTGCATGCAAAAAGACGAGCGATCGAGCTTCTTGGCTCTATTGAAATGCTAGATGAAGCAGAGGTTGATGCCAGTATGTCTCGGGCAGCACAACAAAAGCTTGAGAGATTAGCAGACTTTCAATTCGTTGAACGGTTTAATGGGAAAAAGCCGGCCAGCTGGGAAGAAGTCATTGACGTAATGCAGAAAGGGCAATAAATTGTAAGCGTTTTATTGAACAAAGGGGAGGCGAAAAAACGATATGGGTTTTATTGCGTTGATTGTATTCATAGCTGTCATCATTATATGGAATGTCGTCGTGAAGCGGAATATGGGAGAAGCCATGCTATTAGGCTTTATTGCAACCACATTATTTGGCGGATTGGATGCACTAAGACTGTTCTGGGATGGATTAAAATTTGCATCCACATATGAGGTGCTCTATGCAGCTGTCGCATTTGTATTCATGGCCTATTTAATCGAAAAGCTGGAATTAATTCATGCACTCTTGCGAATCTTAAATTCGGTTGTAGGAAAACTTCCTGGTGGAGCGGCTTATATGAGTACGTTAGGTTCAGCAGTCTTAGGTGCTCTTTCAGGTTCAAATTCTGCAAACACAGCGGCCACTGGCTCTATCACGGCCTCTTGGATGATTAAATCAGGCTGGAGCCGAACCCATACGGCTACGATTTTAGCAGGGAATGGCGGACTTGGGGCGGCACTGCCTCCGAACTCTTCAATGTTTATCATGCTGGGGTTTGCACCAATTGCAGCCCTTGTATCTGAGGGAGATTTATATATTGCCCTGTTAATAGGAGGACTGTATCAAGTCGTATACCGATTTATTCTGGTGTATATTCTGGTGAAAAAGAATAAAATTCAGGCCATGCCGCCAGATGATATTCTTCCTTTTGGGGAAGCTGTGAAACAAGGGTGGAAGTCGATCTTTATTTTTTTCGGTGCCTTGATTCCTATCATTATCACAATAGGTCCGCTGGCAAACTACTTAAAAAGTAATCCAAACATTGGACCAGAGGCAATGGATCAAATTTCTTTAATTACGTGGATTCCGATTCTCATGATGCTGATTAGTTTAACAATTGGAAGAAAAAAGGCGTCTGCACTAGATTGGTCTCAGTTTTTCAAGTCGGCCATTCCTAAGTTTACAACGATCGGTGCCTTGATGCTGTTTGCTGTTGCTGCTAGTCAGGTGCTTGCTGAATTAGGACTCGCAGAAGATTTGACGCAAATCACATCAGTACTTACCATTCCGAAATGGCTTATGGTGCTCATTGTGGGTATTCTTGTTACGCTGGTGGCTGGACCATTATCTTCAACAGCCACGTTAACAGCTGTTGGACTTGTCTCATTTTCAGCTTTAGTCTCAGTCGGAGTGGACCCAGTTGTAGCTGTTGTCGCCATTCTTGCTTTTTCATCGACAGAAGGCGCTTCCCCGCCGGCATCAGGATCGATTTTCATTGCTTCTGGTCTTGCAGGAGCCAGACCGGAGAAAACATTTATACCGCTGATTCTCTACTATATGCTGCCGATCGTAGGAATTGGCTGGCTCATCGGAATGGGCATACTTCCAGTATAGAAAGGAGAAACACATGAGAGCATTGATGGAATTATTATTTAAAGTGCTGCTTGTCCTGTTCTTAACGTCAGGAGCCCTGTTGGTCTTCGGTCAAATACTAGGGATTCTTTTGCAAAAGGGAGATATGATCATTGCAAGTACGAACCTATTCAAAAACCCAACATTGGTGTTAAGTGCCTTTTTCAGTCTTGTTGGTTTCTCTCTAAATTATATTCCTGAAAAGAAAGACACCTCATTTAGCGATCATCCATCAGCATCAGCAGGTGAATCGCTCAAATAAGCAATAAAAAGCTGGATTCAGTAAATGGATCCAGCTTTTTTGTGCGCGAGAAATAGGTATTAAAACCCAATACATACGATTCATTTTTTGGTAAATTCACTTTCAATCATATGCCTCTCGTGCTAGTAAATGGTAACATAACGGAGGACTATTTAAGGAATAGAGGTGTTTGACCATATCTGGAGCAATCATCGGTTATAAAGCAGCCTTGTATTCATTAAAGGCAGATATATCTATCAAAAAAGAACAAATCATCGAACTCAACATGTGCCGCAAAGAAATCAAAGAGGCAAAATGGGCCCTGTCAGATGCCAGCAAGAATATCACTCATCCAGATCTGACATCACATACATGGTTTGGTCATTTAGCAGACACGTTTGATGACATTCGAGACGAAATGGCTTCTGCTAGTCAGGAAATAAAAGCTGTACAGCTGACCAATCTAGTGAATCGAATTGATGAGAAAATCAGTGACTTAAAATCAGAAATCCATTCATTAGAACATGAAATCCATTCGGTGGAAAGAAAAATAGAGAAAGAAAAGCAGAAACAACTGGAAGAAAAAAGAGGGTAGTCACATGAGCAGAGAAATTAAAATAGATGCCAGTCAGGTCAAACAAGTATTACAGCATGCAAAACAATCAGGCGCTCAAATGAATGCAGCCCTTCCAACAACCATCAAAGGAAGAAATCAGCTCCTGACGGCAGACACATTAGAAAAGATCAATCAGCAGCTGAACGACTTAAGTACATCCTATATAGGCATTCTTCAGAAACAGCTTGTACAAACAGAACAAGCAGTGAACACCATGATTGAAACGGACAAGGCGCTTGCTTCCAGCAGTAAAAGAAAATAAAGGAGAACGCAATGAAAACCCTTGACGCCTTTGCGCTAATAAACGGAATAGATCAAACGCTGAATGCGTTAAAGCAGCAGTCACAGCAAATCAGCTCCCTAGAAAAACAAATCCATCACATCATCTCACTCGATGGCGCACTAAAGGGAGAGGCGGGACAAGCCATCCGCGCCTTTTATACAGAATGCCATATTCCCTTCTTGCAATTCTTTCAGGTCGTCATTGAGGAATATAGCGCTGCATTGAAAAACACAAAGCAGGCTCTTCACGCGCTAGAATCAAATGAACACGGCTATATATCACAAGCATTTATCGAACATGATCTTGATCAAGGCTTAAAAAAAGCTGAACGAACGATTTCTGAAATTGTTTCAGAGGTAAACCACGCCATCGGCAGAGTTGGTCATATTGTTCATTTACCAAATGTAGACGAATCAGTGTTTCAGCAAAACTATCAAAAGGCATGGCTCGAGACCTCAAGAACCATTGGTCTGCTTCATGCATTTGACCGGGAGCAGACAAGTGCTTTACATGAAACCAAAAGCTCCCTCCAAACAATGAAACAATACATAGATACCTTAAGTACCATGTTCACCGGCCCAAAAATCGACATCACGAGCTATCAAAAGGGATCTATTTTCAAAGATGGAAAAGAAGAGAAAGTAAGCAGCACCATCAGTGGATTGAAAGATAAAATAGATAACCCAAAAGACAATCCAATGATGATCATGCTGAAGAAACTGAAAGAGAAACAACAGGCAAATGTGGAGAAGGTTGTTCTGAATGACACCCATAAAAACATAAGTAAACAATTCACAGCAAACGATCCATCGCTTACGACATTACAAAAGGAAGCTGTGAACGGGAAAAACAAGATTCATAGAGACATCAGAGTCATAAATGGTAGACTATACAACGTAAAAGACATTAAAAAGTTAAAAGAATTCGACATCGCAGATGAAGTCGTCACGGATCCGTCGGATATTGACTTTATTGGTGGAAGATACACCGTTTACGCCAATAAACAAATCATCCGAACGTATATCACAAACGGCGAAATAAGAATAGAAGAAGTCGACAAAATTCCAGAAAGCCGCAGCCGTGGTAACGCTAAACGCATATTAGATGGAGAAGTCGTCTCAACTACCGAAAACATCATCCTAGAATACAGCGGCATCTACGACGGCTACCGAGCCGTTACTGGCAAAGACCCAGAAACCAGCCAAAACATCAGCAGCACAGACCAAGCCCTATCCGCCGCCTCTATCATCCCAATAACGAAAATAGTGAAGGTTGGGAAATATGTTTTTAGGTTGGATCAAGGGAAGAATGTGAAGAGGGTTAAAACACCTACTTACGGTAAACAATCCGTACCAAAAGGACCGTACCGTGAAGTAAATGGTTTCCCTGCAAAAGTAAAATCAGGAGCTCAAGAAAAACATATTCCAGAAACACCAAATTACAAGCAAGAAGTAGCAAATGGAAAAAAGAAAAGCATTTTTTACGGAGATAATAAAAAGGCACAAGAATTGCTGGATAAATATGCAGGGACAGGCAAAGAATTGGGTAAGAATAAAGAAAGGATAGACTTTGGCCAAGCGATAGGAAAATACTATAATATTGATACTGGAAAGTATGAAGAGACTACTAAGGGAATGATACATTATGGGAAAGATGGTGCTCACATCGTACCAGCGAGGCCTTAAAATGATGAATCGGAGGTAAAAAATGGGTTATGATTCTTTGATTGGAACATTAATAAAGTATGAAAAAAAAGATATGATTTTGGAATGGAATAGTGGATTGAAAATCTTAGGAAAACTAGATACAGTTTTTGAAACAAATAATATGTTAGATGAAGATGATATTAATTTTACAGAATATATTGCTGCTGCTTTCCAAGTAAATGATATTCTATCTCATCCTAATGAAAACAGTGGCAGTGTATACGATTGGTTAATTCAAGAGAAAAGCTCTTTAGTTGAGATATCTCTTTATGATGATCCACCAAATAAGATTTTGGTAGATGGTCAAAAAGTATGGGAATTGGCAGATGAGTAACAATTGACATCTTAGAATTTTAAAATCCAAGCCCTCGGTAAGAGGGCCTTTTTATTATTTATGAGTTAGTGAAATATGCTTCAAGTTGATCGTTGGCAAAACTAGTTTCTGTAGGTTCATAACTGGGGCAGTCTGGGCTGAAATATGATATCGCATGTGTATATCAAAGCTCAATAAATATTATTAACAGTAAAGTACCATTGAATGATTTAAATAAAACCTTGAAAATAGGAGCGTTCAATGAATAAAAAACAACAACTAACGAAACAAATCCAAACCGTCATCAACATCCTAGAAAAAGAATATCCACAAGAAATCAATCAAGGTGTTCTCCAATTAATATACAAAAGATATAAAAATGCACAAAGGATCATTCAGAACAATGAAGATCTCCAAAAGATTTTGATCATTGGCGGGGTGAGAGCTTATTTGGATAGTTATAATGACTATCTAAACCCCTTTCTAGATGAATTACATAAAGCAGAGAGTTTGCTTAAAGAAATGCTGTAATAGATAGGACGGTTGTCTGTAGGACTGGAACCAAGTCTTGTATCGGGCTGCAAAACAGAGAAAGGAATGCATATGGAACATAAACAACACAAAAACAAAAAACCTCCGACTGGCTATTAAGTATCAGTATTCTGATTGTTATAGGAACAGCTTTGCTGAGAGGAGTTTCTTACTCAGATGCTGATTATCGCGGTTTCCCTATTGATTGGCTAGTTTTGCACGGACATCATACTTTTGAATTTCTATTGTGGGGTTTTATACTCGATGTGGTCATTTTCTATTTTCTTTTAAAAGTGCTCCTTCGTTTGTATAAAAGGGTCATGAAAAAATCAACTGCTTAACATAGAGGAGGCTCTTAAAAATGATCAATTTACCTGAAATCCCACTTCTGCACGTGAACAAACCAGCAAGTGACATACATATCAAAGAGGCAGAATCCCAGCTAAACATGGTGCTGCCCCGTGCTTATAAGGCTTTGCTGAAACAGACAAATGGATGTTCCATTGGCGGTGAGGTGCTTCTATACGGGACGGAGGACATGGTGGAACGGAATAAAACATGGGAGGTTCAGCAATATGCAAGCGGCTATGTGGCGATTGGCGACGATGGCGGCGGGCAAGTATTTCTCATGCGGCTGGCTGAAGAGGAGAAAAAGATATGGATCGTGGATGCTGGTGTAATGGACCCTCAGCATGCAGAGCTGATGGCCGATAACTTTCTGAAATGGGTGAGTGAGGGCTGTATCATAGAAGTGTAATCTCATAAAGGAGATGTTCACATTGCCTTGTAATACATGGATTACTGCTGGTTTTGTGGTTATGATATCTCTGTATATTTCAACATGAAAAGTAAGAACAAGAAAACCAAATCATCTAACTGAAACGCTCTGTGACGCCAAATGTTATGGAGCTTTTTGCATTCTCCCTCCATTCATCACATGTTATAATAAACACAGTTTATGTACGAGAGGATATGCAGGAGATGAAAAATGAACCTATTGAGTTACTGACACAGCCGAAATGGCGGATTATCGATCAGTCGAGTCTTGGTCTTTATGTGGACCCGAAGCAATCTTTTGCGATGGATGATACGCTTTGCGTCTCGGTGGGGAAGGGCCTCTCACCAGCGACAGCCCGTTCTTGGGTGCATCACAATACGATTGTGCTTGGGATTCAGGATACAAGACTTCCATTCCTCCAAGATGGCGTAAAGCTGCTTGAGGAAGAGGGCTATCGTGTGATTGTGCGCAACTCAGGCGGTCTTGCTGTGGTGCTGGATGAAGGTGTACTGAATGTGTCTTTAATCTTTGCGGAACAAAAGAAGGGCATTGATATTGACCGCGGGTATGATGCGATGGTGGACTTGATCCGCCGGATGCTGTCGATGTATGAGGTGGACATTGAAGCCTATGAAATTGTCGGCTCTTATTGTCCAGGCAGCTACGATTTAAGTATCAATGGAAAGAAATTTGCAGGCATTTCTCAGCGTAGATTACGCGGTGGGGTCGCTGTGCAAATTTATTTGTGTGCAGATGGAAGCGGGCGTGAACGTGCCGACTTGATCCGCCGTTTTTATGACGCCGCCTTAAAGGATAAACGGCAAGAAGTGAAGGCAGTATTTCCTGATATACAGCCGGATACGATGGCATCCTTATCAGAATTAATCGGTGAACCGATTGATTGTACGCTGCTCATGCGTTTATTACTAGAGGAGCTTCAAAAGCTCAGTGATCAGCTGACAGCATCAGGATTGAACGCAGAAGAACAGCTGGAATTTGAGAAAAACATGACGCGGATGATTGAGCGGAATGAAAAGGTGTTTTCGTGAAGGAGAAGTAAATTTTTTAAATATATTCTAGATCGACAAAACAATCGAGTCATTTTGTCGATCTTCTCTATTATTTTAATTCAACTTTATAGCCAATATAAATGTTAGGATCAAAAGTGTATATTCCAGGTTGATTAAATGTTAATGCAGAGATTCGGAAAGCATACTTCTGTTTAACAGGATTCCATGATCCATTTGGATAATAAGCTGGGTAAACTTTGAAATTAGGGTACGTTGTGTTAATCCAGGTCATACTAGAATTTGGACGTATACTTCGTTTCAATGTATATAAACTTAATGAATTTCGACCGCTGTCAGGACCATCAGTTCTAACTTCTATTATGTAGCTATTATTCGGAATTGAACTGTCATTGGATAGGTCGAAATATTGTAGCGAGCTAGTTCTATTAAATGACGTAATCGAAGCTTGATTAAGCGTAATCCTTTTTTCCATAACCGAGGAGGCCGGAATAGGGTATAAAACAGGCATACCTACAGTAACATTTAATTCATAGGGAAATTGATTTTTTTTATCATCAGAAGGTTCAATGTAAATTAAATAATCTCCTACTGTATCCGTTGGGAATTCAACTTGAGCTGTTCCTTCTTCATTAATCGTGCTTCTTCCTATTCCTCTACTTTCTGAAATGATTTCACTATTAGGATTAGTAATTTTGACATCAAATGTTTTAGAAGAGCGAAGGGTTAGTTTTTCTGTCTTATTCATGCCAAGGGAGACTTTATACAATCGTCGATCCTCTGCATGTGTAATAGTTGTCTTAGCTTCATCTGGTGAATAAAAAGCATTACTTCTTTTTAATTCAATTGAATTACTTGGCTCATCTGCTGCTTGTGCGTTAAAGGAGATAGTACTTAATAAAATAATGGTCACTAACCCAAATAATATTTTCCTCAATATTTAACAACTCCCTTTTAATTATTAATATGTATATCGGTATTCTTTATTATAAATTAACATTATTTCAAATAAATTCATTTTTAGTTTATTAGTTACAGATGATTAAAAAGGAGAAGTTGTGATGAAATCCCAAAAAGTCAGTTACCTTTATTTACTATGACTTCCTGTCCTCATGGGAGTCGGCAAGGCCAATGCCGGTATTTATCTTTTTATGATCGTAATTTTGGTTAAAGTGTGATGCTATTTATGGACACATTCACCTGCAAATTTAAAGCTGTTTTCGAAAAAAATTATTCGATATAATAGAAATATAAAAAAGAGAGAAGAAACGATGGATAATCCAAAAATTTGAAATAGTCTAAGGAAAAGGTATTTAAAGATCCAGTACGCCGTTATGTTCATGCGAGACACATATAATATTGGATTTAATAGGATTTTAGCTCCTTTGATCAATTAAACAGCTAGCAGAAGAACTAGAAGACGCTTTACTAGGGTTAGGAAGTACATACAGAACTTTAGGAGAATATGAAAAGTCAAAACAGATATTCCTAAAAGGGATGGAAACTTATCCGGACAACAAAGCCATTCAAACGTTCTATGCCATGACTTTGTATAATTTGAAAGAACATAGCAAAGCGATGGAAATATTACTGAACTGTTTAACTGAAACGACAAAAGATCCTGCTATTTTAAGTTATCGAAAAGCGATTGATTTTTATTCAAATCAGTTAGATAGGTTATGGAAATAATAGTTGATTTGGCTACTTGAATAGATTTGAAGGGGCAATCTTATGAAAGAATCCCCTCCTTTGTTATGGAATTTTATATGTGATAGTCATTTATGGCGTAAGAAAGAAGGTAAATTTGTTGTCATTATTCACCATGTATTACCCGCTGTTGATGCTTTGTGTTTTGTCTGTGTTGTATGTGATGTATCGTATTCAGCCCTTGGCCTCTACTGTTAAAAAAATCATCATTGTGCTCTGTGTGTTAACAAATGCCGCATATATTTGCTGGCGTCTCTTCTTTACACTGCCGCATGAAGGTACATTTAATATGATAATGGGCATCTTGCTTGTTGCCTGTGAATGTATTGGATTTTTACAGCTGCTTGTGTTTTATACACTTGTTTGGAAGCCTTCAAATCGGAAACAAGTCACGATCAGTGATCTTGACAGGCTGCCAACAGTTGATATTTTCATAGCTACATATAATGAACCAATTGAAGTGCTGAAACGCACGGTTGCAGGTTGTTTGAATCTCTCTTACCCAAAAGGCAGCGTCCACATTTATTTATGTGATGATGGCAAGAGGGAGTCTGTAGAGCAGCTTGCTTCTGAGTTTGGTGTTCATTATCTGACAAGAACGGATAACAAGTTTGCTAAGGCGGGTAATTTAAACCATGCGATGTCTCAAACGAATGGGGAGCTGATTCTCACACTTGATGCTGATATGGTTCCCCTTCCTGCCTTTTTAGAAAAGACAGTGCCTTACTTTCATGATGGAGCCACTGCGTTTGTTCAAGTTCCACAAGCATTTTATAACGAAGATCCTTTCCAATATAATATGTTCTCGAAGGATCGAATTCCAAATGAACAGGACTTCTTCATGCAAACCCTCCAAGCTGGTAAGGATCGGTTCAATGCTGTGATGTATGTCGGGAGTAATACTGTATTTAGAAGAACGGCCTTAGAGGATATTGGCGGATTTGCTACCGGAGTGATTACAGAAGACATGGCGACCGGAATGCTTCTCCAAGGGAAGTTCAAATCAGTGTCTGTCGGAGAAGTATTAGCCGTCGGTCTCGCACCTGAAAGCTGGCTTGATCTGTTAAAGCAGAGAGACCGGTGGTCGAGAGGGAACATTCAGTGCGCCCGTAAGTTTAATCCATTGAAGGTTCGCGGCTTAACGCTTATGCAGCGAGTTCTTTATTTAGATGGCATTGTGTATTGGTTTAACGGTTTGTTTAAAATGATTTACATTCTTACACCGATTTTGTTTTTATTGTTTGGTATTCAAAGTTTCTGGGCCGATTTCCAGTCCATTTTTATGTTTTGGCTGCCGGCGTTCTTTAGTTCGTATTTAGCGTTTAAACTGGTATCGAACCAAAAAAGAAGTATGTTTTGGAGTCATATTTACGAAAGCTCTATGGCATTCCATCTAGCTGGTGTGGCTTTAAGTGAGCTGTTTTTGAAGAAGAGGGTTGAATTTCTTGTGACACCGAAGGGAATTCAAACGGATAAGAGACATTTTCATTTGAAAACGATGATTCCTCATTTGATCTTCTTGCTGCTCTCATTGCTTGTCCTTGTGAAAATAGGATACGATGTGAAGGTAAAAGGGACGATGAATGCTGACCTCACGTTGATTAATATTTTTTGGGTGCTTTATAACGGTGCAGGTCTATTCATGGCACTCATTGTGGCGTTTGATCGTCCGCGTTATCGAAAATCAGAGCGGTTTGTCATTGAAAAAGAGGGACAGCTTCGTTCTGAACATCAAGATGAGTCGATTGCTTGTTTTCTACTAGATATGAGTGATTCAGGTGCGCGTCTATCCATTCCACTTGATCAAGCTCCTTCTCTCTATCAAGGACAAATGCAATTGTTCTTTTCAGAGGATGAAAGTGTGGCGTGTGATGTGGTTTGGAGCCATCCAGAGGGAGACAGGCTGATGGTTGGTGTTGCTTTTACTGATACAGAAAAATCAGAGTATTTATCACTGATCCGCTTTTTATTCACACGAGAGCATGTATCCATAACGGATCGTGAGAAAAAATCCTATGCTGTTCGGACATTTCTCCGCTTTGTAAGAAAAACAAAGAAGGTACCAAAGGCCTTGCAGCGCAAATGGATGAGAAGGCCTTTGCAAGGTGTGGCAGGCACGCTGTCCTATGAGGGCCGGTTAGAAGAGAAGGTGCCGGTGAACATACATGATATTAGTTTATCTGGGTGCAAAATCGAGTCTGAAGCTTCAATTGAATTACATGACAAAGTGCTGATCACCATTGACACAGAATCTCTGATAGATCAGCGGGCGATTGCGGTCTGGACATCACAAAGACGCGGCCGTACAATGGCCGGACTCAAATTTGTTCAGCCTGAAATCAAGCAGATAGAAGAAAGAGAGGGAGTGGTTTCTTGAAATCCAAAAATGGCGGTTACCTCTATTTACTATGGCTTCCTGTCCTCATGGGAGCCGGCTACGGCATTTCGCTTTTAGTGCCATTTCTTCAGCCTGTCCTGACACTTGGCATCGCAGGTCTTTATATTTTTATATTTGGTGATTTTCAAGTAAGGCAGGTCAGATATATTTTTATGTTCGTGTTTTTGATCAATGTTCTTTTTAGTGTGATGCTATTTTTGGGCATTTAAAAAGTGCTTCCCGAGGCGGGGAGCACTTTTTGTTATTCTGCCATTTTTTCGAGGTTGCCGTTTCGGTCCATTTTAAAGGTTGGTGCGGCACTATCGTCCTCTTCAAACAAAACTAGTTTTCTTGCACGGTTCATGATTTTGACGAGTGTTTCATAATCTTCTTGAATCGTGAGCTGATCCTTTTCAAGCTTTTTCACTTCAGCTTCTAGCTGCGAGACTTTATGAGAAAGCTCATTGTTTTCTCGTTTTAAGCGGCTGTTTTCCATACGTAAGGCAGTGGATTGCTGACCATCGCCTTCATAACGGCGTAAGAAATCAATGATATCGTCAATGGTTAATTCTTGATGCTGCCTAAATGGATTTGCTTCCGGCTTTTTCTCTGCGGTATTTGGGGCATGAGAAGCCTGTGACAATAAATGTGATAAACTAGCTAACTCTTCATTGTAGCTTTGATCCACAAACTGAAGCTGTTCGGCTGTTTCAGCTGCTGGTGCAAAGGTTTCTTCCTTTGCTGGCTCCAGTTCCTGTGAGAATTCCTCTTGAGTAACCGTTTCTTCTACTTGCGGCTGATAAAGTAATCGCTTTTTCGCTGGCTGGCCATTGCCAAGTGCGCGCATCCGTTGTTTTCGCTGTTTTTTGGCAAGTGCCAATGCTTTTTCATATTGATGCCTGACGACAGCATTCCATCTAAAACCGCATGCCGCTGAGGTGCGGTTCAGTTTATCTCCTACTTCTTCAAACGCATTTAGCTGCGTGCTGCCCTCTCTGACGTGACGTAAGACGGTTTCTGCCAGGAGGAGATCATTTTCCTCTGACCATGCATCTTGTCTTTGTTTTGACATGTGTTTAAACCCCCATATGATTTGATGGTATTAGATTAGCCAAGTTCAAGAAGGTTTATACAAGTTTGCTAAAAGGATAGTGGAAAATACTAGCTTTTATGTAAGCGGATGATTGGGTCGCAAAGCGTCTTGCAAGTCCAGCCGCTTCGATGTACAATGTTGGGTGGTATATTATTCATGATTGGCTGTCCAACTGTTTCATATAGAATGAAGTATCATCATTGAAAGGAAGCGTAAGACCATGGCTAATGAGTTTCGCGTATGTGACGATTGTGATGCGACGAACCTAAAGACGTTATTGCCTCGACTCAAATCGGTTGATCCTGATGCAAAAATTGAGATCGGCTGTCAATCCTATTGTGGTCCAGGACGAAAAAAGGCTTTTGCGTTTGTGAACAATCGCCCATTATCCGCACCAACAGAAGATGAATTACTCGAAAAGGTTCAAAAAAAAGTCAAATAAATGTCACTGAATGTGTTCAGTCGACCTAAAAAGAGGTCCGTCCCTGTCAGGTCGGGCTTTTTACGTCCGTGCAATCTTTGAGAACACATTCACCAGCAAATTCAAGGATGTTTTCGGGAAAAGTTACCCGATATAATAGAAACACGTCTTAAAAAAAGAGGGACGAAACGATGGCGTATCCAAAAGGGAAATTATCTGAGGAAAAGGTATTTAAAGATCCTGTGCACCGTTATGTTCACGTAAGGGATGCATTAATATGGGATTTAATAGGAACAAGAGAGTTTCAGCGCCTGAGACGAATTAAACAGCTAGGAACTACTTATTTGACGTTTCATGGTGCAGAGCACAGCCGATTCAATCATTCACTCGGTGTATACGAGATTGTGAGACGAATTGTGGATGATGTGTTTAAAGGGCGGCCTGAATGGGATGAAGGAGAGCGCGAGCTTGTACTTAGTGCTGCCTTGCTTCATGACCTCGGACATGGTCCATTTTCTCATTCCTTTGAAAAGGTCTTCCACTTAGACCATGAATCGTTTACTAGAGATATTATTTTAGGGCAGACGGAAGTCAATGAAGTGCTCCGCCGGGTAAGTGATGATTTCCCGAAGCATGTGGCTGAAGTCATTGCCAAAACGTATCAAAACAAACAGGTGGTCAGTTTGATTTCAAGTCAAATTGATGCCGACCGAATGGACTATTTGCAGCGTGATGCCTACTATACAGGCGTCAGCTACGGCCACTTTGATATGGAACGTATTTTACGTGTGATGCGCCCGAGAGAAGATCAGATTGTGATGAAGCAGAGCGGGATGCATGCGGTTGAGGATTATATTATGAGCCGCTATCAAATGTACTGGCAAGTCTATTTCCACCCAGTGACACGCAGTGCGGAAGTCATTTTAACGAAAATCCTTCATCGGGCAAAAGAGCTGCATGAAACGGGTTATATTTTTACACATGCCCCAGTTCATTTTTATTCGATCTTTGAGGGGAATGTCACCACAGAGGACTATATTAAGCTGGATGAATCTATTGTCTTATTTTATTTTCAGGCGTGGGAAGATGAAGAAGATCACGTGCTGGCTGATTTGTGCCGCCGTTTTATGAACCGCCGATTGTTCCAATATACAGAGTTTAATCCAAATGAAGAAATGACGAAATATTTCAAGCTGACCGCCTTGTTCAAGGAGGCAGGAATTGATCCTGACTACTACTTAGTGGTCGACTCTTCCTCTGACTTGCCCTATGACTTCTACAGACCAGGGGAGGAAGAAGAGAGGCTGCCAATCCACCTTTTGACGCAAAGCGGTCATATTAAAGAGCTGTCGAGACAGTCAGATATTGTTGACGCCATTTCCGGTAAACGAAGAACCGATCATAAACTTTATTTCCCGATGGACTTAATTGTAGATATGTCGGAAAAAGCTGAAGAAAAGAAGGCGATCATGAAGCTGCTTGGTTTGGGATAAGGAAGTACTGAAAAAGGAGATGTCGGGAATTTGTTGAAAGAGCATGCAAAGTTGATGAAGGTATTCTCTGAATCAGGGGAAATCGTTGGTCGGAAGAAGCTGCAAAAGATGATTTACATAGCAAAAAAGCTAGATTTGCCTTTTTACGAGAAATACGATTTTCATTTTTATGGCCCCTATTCAGAGGAGTTGACGCTCAGAATTGAAGAGCTGTGCAACCTTGGATTCTTGGACGAAATGAAGGAAAAAAAGGGCGGATACTATCAATATCGCTATTCGCTGACGGACAATGGGAAAGAGTTTCTCGATCAGTGTGAAGTGGACATGCCTGACCTCAAAGCGCTGACGCAGCAGATGAACGAGCAATCGTCCCGTTTCCTAGAGCTTGTCTCAACGATTTTATATTTTGATGACCTGCCAGAAGATGAGGTAAAGGAAAAGGTCTTTACTATTAAAAGCAAGCAGCGCTATACGGACGAAGAATTTGAGGCGGCCCTTGCTTATATTGATCAGTTGAAGGAATTGAACTAGTTGAACAAAAGCCCGAATTTCAGGGCTTTTTTTGTTTTGTAAGACCCAGACCAAAAGCGCTATTTTTCGATGAAATGTGTGTCAAAATATCCGAAAAATTAGTGAAAATGACGTAATTCGACTTTCTTCCTGTGCATCTAATTCCCTGTTTTTGACTGAATAGAAGGAAAATGGTGAATTTTCAGTGAATATATAACTTTGTGAAAAACAAAGGAGGGATAGGAATGAAAAAGCGTTCAGTCTTTTTGTCATTTTTATTGGTAGGTAGTTTGTTACCGGGGGTAAGTTCAGCTTCAGCACCAGTAGCGAGTGCAGGTCATGGGCATGATCATGGTCATGCGCCGTTCGAAACCCATATTAGTGAGGGGTTGCCAAAAGCAAAGGATTTTAAAGATTTGACGACAGCACCTCCAATTGAACGAGATGTGACAACAAAGGTATTAGATGAGTCTGGTAAGCAGGTAGGCTCAAGAACCTTTAAGGCCAATACAGGAGATTCAATTTCAACAAAAGCAAGTACAGGCAGTCAGAAGGTCACTGTCTATGCGGTTGCTGATGCGCAGTATCGTGCGAAATATAGTGACTGGCAAACACGGATTGTCAGCATCATCGAGCAAGCAGATGTCACGTTTAACCGTGATCATGATGTGGACTTTGTCGTACAAGCCGTAGGATCTTGGACGTCTTCGGGATCAAATGCAGAGCAAATTTTGTCTAACCTTGCGCGCAGCTTTGATGGCAGAGGATATGACTTTGTCACTGGATTTACAGCAAATCCAAACTTTGATGCTGGCGGAATCGCTTATGTCTATAATAGTGCACCAAGCGGAAGTGCATTCGCCGTTAACCTTGATCAAGGAACAGCGAACACTGCAAAAGCTGCTACGCATGAATACGGTCATAACTTTGGCTTACCGCACGACCCTCAAGGAAGCGGCATTGTCTGCTTAATGAATTATGATTATTCTTACACAGTCGATTTCTTCGATGCGGCTCATAAAAATCAAGTGAACCGTAACAAAGCGTGGTACAGATAAAATAAGAGACAAAAAGGACAAACACATTGAGTGTTTGTCCTTTTTAGATGCTTACAGATCGCTCATTCGCTTTCCTGCTACAGCATAGTGTTCTTTTTTCATTTCTTCAATAATAACAGAGACTTTTTCTGCACCTGCGCCTGTTGTTTCAACAACGGCATCAGTAACTTTCTCCACAAGAGCTCTTTTCTGCTCGTCTGTTCTTCCTTCAAGCATTTGAACGGTGACAATCGGCATGGCGAAAACCTCCTTTTTCCTTTAATGCTACGCTTCCCTTTAGTTTAAGGGACTTCTTATAGTATACTGAATGAAGTAAATCATTGTATAGAAAGAAAGAGGGATTCATGCCTTTGAACCAATTTCTTGTTTATCCATTAGAACTTATTCCATATGTCGCCATTACGCTTGTTGTCGCATTTACGATGCACGAGCTGGCGCATGCATATGTTGCGTACCGTTTCGGAGACCCGACGGCTAAGAATCAAGGGAGACTCACGTTAAATCCACTGAAGCATCTCGATGTATTCGGGACGATTTTAATCTTTGTGGCCGGGTTTGGCTGGGCGAGACCTGTACCGGTGAATCGTTACCATTTTAAAAAACCGCGCTTAGCAGGGATTTGTGTCTCCATTGCTGGGCCATTAAGTAACTTAGTGCTGGCGTTTTTGGGCTTTTTTGTGTATGTGCTTCTTCAGAAATTTGGCGGGGAGTGGATCATGCGCTTTGAGCCGGGAGTCGATTATTTCTTCCAGATCTTTATTAACTTAAACGTCATCTTGTTCCTATTTAACTTATTGCCGCTTCCGCCGCTGGATGGGTATCGAATTATTGAGGACGTCGTCAGCCCCCGTATTCGGGCGAAAATGACGCAATTTGAACAATATGGGATCATTATTTTTCTTATATTCGTGATCACACCGCTGGGACAGTTTGTTTTTGGTCCATTGATCGGAATGCGGGATCAAATCATATACTGGTTTAATCTTATTTTGAAGCCGCTGCTTTAGGAGGTTTAAAGAATGGAAGGTAAAAAGAAGAAACCAATTGGTTTTAACATCATTAAAAAAACAGATGCAACCGACGGACATGGAGGCTTTGGAGCAGGCGCCCTCAGTCTTGATAATATCTCGCCAGTCATCATTGATGTAGAGGAAAAGGAAGCTGTCATTGATATTGGTGCTATGCATGCAAGAAGTGCCGTCGAAAAAGGAATTAAATTTTTGAAAACAAAAGAAGAAGTGCCGAACGGAAAACCGTATTGGCTCGTATGGGTGACGATTGACCGCAGAGAAGAAGGGCCTTATTATGCAGGTGTGACGGCTTGTGAAATGACCGTTGACCGTTCGATCCGCCGCGGGTATAAGTCACTTCCAGAGCATGTGAATTTAATGGATAAATCGATGAAGCGAAAAATCGTCGTGAGTCATATGGATGACGTATCCAAAAAGGTGCTGGCGGATTTCTTGAAGGGGCATAATGAAGCGCTATGGGACGCATCTACAGATGAATTAAAAGAAGGATTGGCTGTCCCTGAATAATTGTGAAATTTTTGTGAAGATTGGCGGATGTCTACCAATTCCATCCGTTTTTTGAGTAAACTGGTGTTAAAGCTAGGACATGGAGAATCCCGAGATATCGATCTCGGGGTTTTTCATGTCTTTTTTAACGTTTCAGCCACTTTTCCCACCATTTCTTTGGCTTTTGATCTTGAACTGGTTCCTGTTCAGAGGCTTTGTCCTCAGCGCCATAGCAGACACCTGTCGGCTCCGTTCCTTCTATAAAATAGGTGAATACCTTTGATTCACATCCTGGACCTGCGAGGTCGCCGGTTTTTGGATTGATATATACCCCTTTGACACCGTCTGGCGGCATGAAGGAGGAGGCTGGCTGCTTCGAGAGGGCTAATTCCATAAAGGAAGCCCATATTTTTTTCGCATAGGCCGTTTCTTCGACTGAGTCAATGGTGCGGCCTTTATCATAGCCTGTCCATACACCTGTGACGAGCTGGGGAGAGAAGCCGATCATCCAGCTGTCTGCTCCTGTTGTCCCTGATTTTCCTCCGTATGTTCTTGTAAGGTCCTTTATAATGGTGCGGCCAGTGACACTTGTATAACCGTTTAATTGATCATTGAACATGCCTGACATCATGTCGGTGGTGACAAATGCTGCTTTTTCATCAAGGATTTGTTCTCGTTTTTGTTTCTCTTCAAAAAGCACATTGCCTTTTGCGTCGGTTACTTTCGTAATAAAGGTTGGCTTGACGCGTTTTCCGCCATTGACCAGCATGGCGTAAGCATTGGTCATTTCAATTGGTTTCACAGGAGACGTGCCTAGGGCAAGAGATGGTACTTGATCTAGTTTTTCCTTGATTCCAAATGTCTTACCAGCACGTACAAGCTGCTCCATTCCTAAAAATAGATGGGTTTTCACAGCGTAAATATTATCAGACAGCGCTAAAGCTTGAAGCATTGTAATGCCGTCATTGGCGTAATAGCCGTGATAATTGCTTGGTGAATAAGCGGCACCGCTGCCTTGATCGTCCAGTTCAAAAACCGTTTCCTCACTGCGCATGACGGTTGCGGGTGTAAACCCGTTTTGTAAGGCAATGTAATAGAGAAGGGGTTTCATGGTTGAACCGGGCTGTCTTTTTGCTTGTGTCACCCGATTGAATGGACTTTTCTCATAATCTCTCCCGCCTATGAGGGCGAGTACATGCCCTGTTTGGGGATGGATGGCAGCAAAGCCGATTTGGATATCTGATTTGGAATTCATCGTGTTTTTTAACGTCTTTTCTGCGATTTTCTGTAATTCTGGATTGAGGGTAGTCTGGATATGAAGCCCATAGGTTTCAATCTGTTCCTCTGTTAACCCCAAGCTTTGTTTCAACTCTCGAATCACATCGTCATAAAAATACGGGGCTTGCTTTGCTTGCAGCTGCTTCTCTTGCAAAGGGCGGTAGGACAGTTTTTCTTTCGCAGCGTCATCGGCTGCTTTTTTCGTAATCATGCCATCCTCTTGCATTTGCTTCAGAATCATATTCTTTCTTGCGCTGGCTTTCTCCTCATTCACATAAGGGGAATAGAGAGAAGGCCCTTTTGGGATACCGGCAAGAAGGGCAGATTCAGCGAGGGTTAAATTTTTCGCCTTTTTCCCGAAATACAGACGTGACGCTGCTTCCACGCCGTACGCTCCGTGACCATAATAAATGGTGTTCAAGTATCCTTCTAAAATCTCATCTTTTGTATAGTTTTGCTCTAAACGAATCGTGTAAAAGGCTTCATTCCACTTCCGCTTCCACGTTTTATCATGATCTAAATACAAATTTCGTGCATATTGCTGGGTGATCGTGCTGGCACCTTGTACCTTTGCCATGGCACGAATATCGGCCACCGCAGCACCCGCCATCCGTTTTATATCAAAGCCATGATGCTCATAAAAGGTTTTATCCTCAACAGCGACAACTGCCTGTCTGATATGAGGGGACATCTCCTTTAAGGGCACCCAATATCTCTTTTCTCCAAAGCTGGATTCTCCAAGCTTTGAGCCATCGGCTGCATAAATGGTCGTGGATTGGGGAACTTGTACAGAAGGGGCACCTTGCCATTTGGCAAGTAACAGAATCGTCAAAAAGACAGTGCCTGCAAATAGAAAAGCGAGCAAGCCGATAAAAAAACAGGCTCGAATCGTTTTCACGGTCATGCGGATTTTTTTATTACTCATGATTGTGTCCATGCAAAGCCCCCATTTTGACGGTTTTTTATCAGTATGGAACAAAGAAAACCGTTTTAAACAAGCGATTGCAGGGAGCGTGCTTTAAAAATAAAGAGAACTCATGCGGTTCTTTACAATTTGATATGAATCCACTATACTTTTTTCTTGGACAATCGATATAGTCATAGCCGATAAAAGGCGCTAACAATAGATTTTTTTTATTATTGGATGAGAGGAAGATGAACAATGAGTGAACTTTGGTATACAGAGAAGCAAACGAAGAATTTTGGTATTACATTGAAGGTGAACAAAACCCTTCACACAGAACAAACAGACTTTCAGCATTTAGAAATGGTGGAAACAGAAGAGTTTGGCAATATGCTGTTTTTAGACGGCATGGTGATGACATCTGAGAAAGATGAGTTTGTATACCACGAAATGGTGGCACATGTTCCTCTTTTCACTCATCCAAACCCGGAAAATGTTCTTGTCGTAGGCGGAGGAGACGGCGGTGTCATTCGTGAGATCCTCAAACACCCAAGTGTGAAAAAAGCGACACTTGTTGATATTGACGGAAAGGTCATCGAATACTCGAAGAAATTCCTTCCTTCTATTGCTGGAAAACTAGACGATCCTCGTGTAGATGTCAAAGTCGGAGACGGTTTTATGCACATTGCTAAAGCTGACAACGAGTATGATGTGATCATGGTTGACTCTACTGAGCCAGTTGGACCAGCTGTGAACCTGTTCTCTAAAGGATTTTACGCAGGAATCGCAAAAGCACTGAAAGAAGACGGTATTTTCGTTGCACAAACGGACAACCCTTGGTTCACACCTGAGCTGATTACAAATGTGCAGCGTGATGTAAAAGAAATTTTCCCAATTACGAAGCTTTACACAGCGAATATTCCAACGTATCCAAGCGGTCTTTGGACATTCACCATCGGTTCTAAAAAATATGATCCACTTGCTGTAGAAGACAGCCGTTTCTTTGATATTGAGACGAAATATTACACAAAAGAATTGCACAAAGCGGCATTCGTTCTGCCGAAATTTGTGAGCGACTTAATCAAATAAATCAAGCGAAATGGACATGCGCAAATGACGGTTTGCGCATTTTTTGAAGCGTAAAAGGAGGAATCTTGTATGAGATTCGACGAGGCTTATTCAGGAAAAGTGTTTATTGGAAGTCATCCGACATGGGAAGATGCAAAGGTCATTTTATACGGCATGCCGATGGACTGGACAGTCAGCTACCGCCCAGGTTCACGTTTCGGTCCGAACCGCATTCGTGAAGTATCGATCGGTTTAGAGGAATACAGCCCTTATTTAGATCGTGAGCTGCATGAGGTGCCATTCTTTGATGCGGGTGACATCCCACTTCCTTTTGGGAATGCACAAAAGAGCTTAGATTTAATTGAAGAGTATGTCGACAGCATTTTAGAAAAAGGAAAGTTTCCATTAGGAATGGGCGGCGAGCATCTCGTGTCTTGGCCGGTTTTCCGTGCGATGTATAAGAAATATCCTGATTTGGCCATCATCCATATGGACGCACATACGGATCTTCGTGAGGAATATGAGGGTGAGCCGCTTTCACATTCAACACCGATTCGTAAAGTTGCAGGACTGATTGGACCTGAAAATGTATTCTCTTTCGGTATCCGTTCTGGAATGAAAGAAGAATTTGAATGGGCAAAAGAAGCGGGGATGCACATTTCTAAATTTGAAGTATTGGAGCCATTGAAGCAAGTATTGCCAAAGCTAAAAGGGCGTCCAGTGTATGTGACGATCGACATTGATGTACTTGACCCAGCTCATGCACCTGGTACAGGAACGGTAGATGCTGGCGGTATTACATCAAAAGAGCTGCTTGCATCCATTCATGCAATTGCAGGATCTGACGTCCAAGTCGTCGGGGCAGACCTTGTCGAAGTAGCACCTGTATATGATCACTCTGACCAAACAGCGAATACAGCGAGTAAGCTTTTACGCGAAATGCTGCTTGGGTTTGTGAAATAATCAGTTGATAGAGGAGCTTGTCATCTCAGGGACAAGCTCTTTTTTTACATTGGTCAAAAAATAAAGGAGGCAGCTCATGTTTTCGTCCATATTGATGGTGGTCCTCGCTTTATGTGTGTTAGGGGCAGGTTTTCTCACGCTGAAACGAGAGCTCGCAGCTGATCCGCCTGTTTTTGCTTCGAAAAAGGAAGCAAAGGAAGAGATGCTGGGGCTGTTTCACGATCGAGGCTTTTTCTATCTGACAGCCATTGCGTTATTCATGCAGGTGGTATTTAAAAAGGATCAAATCGCACCATTTGATTTTTTTCAGGCATTTTTGGCAAGTTCAGGCATACAGGCTCTTTTTTACTTAATGAAAAGAAAAGACTTAGGCGTAAAGGCTGGACTTGTCTTATTGGTCAGTTTCATTTTTCTTTTTTTCTAAAGGCATGGCTGAAGATCAAAAACGAAGTTTAATCGCCGTGAAGAAGAGAAATGATGGTATGATAGGCGATCATGATTATGGTATACTATTTTAGTTAAACGGGTCTTAGCAAAGGAAGTGCAAAATGACACAAAACCAAATTTCAATTCATGTAAAGTCAGTGATGAAACCAGAGACGGAGCCGGCTGAAACGATCGAATTCCGCACGACTGGAACGTACCAAGAGAAGAATGACAAAACGTATCTCACTTACCATGAAGAACATGAAATGGGTCAAGTAAAAACCGTTGTGAAAATGAGTGAAAAAGAAATTTTTGTCATGAGATCAGGGGCTATTCAAATGAAGCAGCGCTTTCTTATTGGAGAAACGACCGTCACACATTACACGATGCCATTCGGTACACTTCAGTTAGATGTGCACACACATGGTATTGATCTCGATGTGGACAAGGGACTGCTGCACATTACGTACGATATGCTGACAGGAGAAGATCAAAAGCATTTACATACATTATCGATTTCGTATAAGGAGGATTTACGTTCATGAATATCGCAGAACAGGTCAAAGATGCGTTAAAAGAAGAAATCATAGCGGCAGTCGTCAAAGCAGGACTTGCCGATGAAAGCCAGGTGCCAGATGTCCTTTTAGAGGTGCCGAAAGACAAAACTCACGGTGATTACTCTACCAACATGGCGATGCAGCTTGCCCGCATTGCGAAAAAAGCACCTCGTCAAATCGCAGAAGACATCGTCAATGCGTTTGATAAAGGGAAAGCTTCCATTGAAAAACTGGATATCGCAGGTCCAGGGTTCATTAACTTTTATATGAACAATCAGTATTTAACAAAGCTCATACCAGCTGTCCTTGAGGCAAAAGAAGCTTATGGCGAAACGAATACAGGCGGCGGTCAAAAGGTGCAAGTCGAATTCGTCTCAGCCAACCCAACAGGTGACCTTCACCTTGGACATGCTCGCGGAGCAGCTGTAGGAGATTCTCTTTGCAACATCCTTGATAAAGCAGGGTTTGATGTGAGCCGTGAATACTATATCAACGATGCAGGGAATCAAATCAATAACCTCGCTTTATCTGTAGAAGTACGTTATTTTGAGGCACTCGGTCTTGAAAAAGAAATGCCTGAAGACGGCTACAGAGGAGAAGACATCAAAGGCATTGGACAAAAGCTTGCGGATGAATTTGGTGACCGTTTCGTGCATGAACCGGAAGAAGAGCGTATGAAGTTCTTCCGTGAATACGGCTTGAAATACGAATTAGAGAAATTACGTGTAGACCTTGAGAATTTCCGTGTTCCATTTGATGTATGGTATTCAGAAACCTCTTTATATGAAAACGGAAAAATCGAACCAGCGCTGGAAACACTTCGTGAAAAAGGCTATGTCTTTGAAGAAGACGGCGCAACATGGCTGCGTTCAACTGATTTTGGCGATGACAAGGACCGTGTGCTGATTAAAAAAGACGGCAGCTTCACTTACCTGCTTCCAGACATCGCATATCATAAAGACAAATTGGACAGAGGCTTTGATCAGCTCATTAACATTTGGGGAGCTGACCATCACGGCTATATTCCTCGAATGAAAGCGGCGATCCAAGCACTTGGATATCCAGCTGGCAAGCTTGAAGTAGAAATTATTCAGCTTGTGCATCTTTACAAAAACGGTGAAAAGATGAAGATGAGTAAGCGTACAGGAAAAGCCGTCACAATGCGTGATCTGATTGAAGAAGTCGGCTTAGATGCGACTCGTTATTTCTTTGCGATGAGAAGTGCGGCGACACATATGGACTTTGACCTAGACTTAGCGATTTCTACGTCTAACGAAAACCCTGTGTACTATGCACAATATGCACATGCGAGAATTTGCAGCATGCTGCGTCAAGGTGAAGAAAAAGGCTATGAACCGAACCTTGAAAAAGCCGATTTCTCTCACATTCAATCGGAAAAAGAATACGATCTTCTGAAAATCATTGGCAGCTTCCCAGAAGTTGTAGCAGAAGCAGCAGAAAAGCGTATTCCACACCGCGTCACAAACTATATCTATGATCTAGCATCAGCCCTTCACAGCTTCTACAATGCCGAGAAGGTCATTGACGTAGAAAACGAAACAAAAACAACAGCACGTCTTTCACTCATGAAAGCAACACAAATCACGCTTGCTAATGCATTAAAACTCATTGGTGTATCGGCTCCGGAGAAGATGTAATGAAATGAAAGAAAGCCCCACTCTATTGTATGAGTGGGGCTTTTTTACATAAAAAACCCGCTATCCTCAAGAGACAGCGGGTTTTGAAAATTATCCAAGCGTATTAATTATGTTAGAAATAGAATCAAATAATTGGCTAAGTACATCAGAGAACATAGAGTGTGCCTCCCTTCGGCAAGCATGTAGTATGTGTGCATTAAATGGAATTATCCAAGTGTGTTAATAATGTTAGAGATAGAATCGAATAATTGGCTAAGTACATCAGAAAACATGTTTTTGCCTCCTCTCTTTTCTTTTTACATCTACTTAACGAAGGGGATGGAAGGTTGGATCACTTTTTCTAAAAAATTTGCATAGAAAAAAGCACCTGATGTACAGGTGCTTTTGGCTTTATGATGGATCACCTAAATACCTCTATTTATAGATGTCTATATCATTGGAATATAGAAATCAACTGATATAACCAGGCAGACCAGGCCAATTGTTCTTGATGAATAATGGATATCCAGAATCCACTTCGGTCTTATTGAGATCATATCTCAAATATTTCCAACCTTTAAAAATATATGCTTTTTTATTAGTAGGCCAAATCACCATGCCGTTTATAGAATGAGACCAAGATCCTGGGAAATTATTGATGATTGAAAATGGGTTGGGGGGATCTACTTTATCCATTTTAATATCGTAACGCATGTACGTATAATCTTTGAAGAACAAAGCTACTTCGTTCGTTAAAACCACCGCAGCGTCAATTCTGTCCGTCCAAAGCCCAGGCCAATTATGTTCAATAGGTAACGGATAGCCCGGGTCCACTTTTTTAGAGGCTATATCATAGCGCATATACTCCGAGTCTCTGAAAAAATAGGCTTTATTGTTCGGCCAAACCACCGCAGCGTCAATTCTGTCCGTCCAAAGCCCAGACCAATTATGTTCAATAGGTAAAGGGTACCCAGAATCGACCTTGTCCTTTTTAATATCATATTGATAGTATTTTCCAGCGCAAAAAAAATACGCCTTTTTTCCGTCAGGCCAAACTATTGGAGCCGTCAACATGTTGTCAGCCAGTATTTCAACAAAATATTCATGGTTGTCAGCATTAAGAATGGCTTCTGCTGGATTGCTGATAGCAAGTTGCTTCGCGTTATTTAGTCCATATCTGTTGTCTTTTATTTGTGCAGCAGCATGGCTCCATTCGTGTATTAGGACACCGAATTTAGAGTCTATCCCTGTTGCGGGTGCTGCATCAAATTGAGGGCAAAGATACACCACTTTTGAATTAAAATAAGTATACGCAAAATAATCTGGTTTACAATCTGCTCCGGGTTTCACATAATAGTGAATTCCCTCTAAAACCTCTTTAATTTTGTTAAAATGATCCTGAATCACCTTATAATTATCTGGGGAATATGCTCCAAACAATTCAACGTAGAGTTCATTCTTATTTTCCTGACTCCATTCGGACAACTCCAATAATGTAGCGCTTATCCAGGCTCTAGCATTAGCATCTGCCTCGATGACTTTCATGATATCTGGGTCAATTCCTTGAGGCACAGGTTGATTTACTTTGGGATTAATAGTAATCACTGATGATTTATTTCTATCTATTAGTGTTGTATTCTTCTGCTGGAGAAGTTCTCTCTCCCATTTACGTGCCTTTTCACCAGATGTCGGTCTAGGCTTAATATGACTTAGAAGTTTAAATTCTGTGGTTAATGGATCTAGGGTTAACATCTGAAATTCCTTATTGGTAGGGAGTTTGATTTCGCCATTCACTGGGGAGATAACATCAAGGAACTTAGTATAGAGGGTAACTGTATAAATACCAGGCTCTTGGATTGCAAATGATGTGGATAAATCGAGTTTCTCAACAATCGTCTTCCCTGCTGGAATGATTCGGTAAGAATCTTTAGTAGGTTCCGCACGCTTCACTAAACGTCCATCATAAGGAATGATACAGTCTTTTCTACGAATTTCTATAAAATTCAAGGCTTCTCCCTCAAGAGGATTATCATATATCAACAAACCGCAATCTGAATCACTTTGGTTTTGAAGCTCAAATTTGAGTATGATAGGCTTGCCACAATTGTATTCGGTTTCCATGTGAATCGAGTGCTTTAATTTATGTTTTGTCAATATAGTCAGTCCCTTTTCATAAATTTATTCTCCCTCAAAAAGTCCCCTTTAACATCATAAATTAAGACGCTCTCTTTGATTGAAAGGGGACTTGTATTCTTTGAAGGAGTTGAATTTTAGTAGTAATCGATCTGAGATGAGGTGATGAAGGTACGGTTAGGGTTAAGTAATCACCCTCTACTTTGGATCAAAACACCATAGTTTGGGCTTAATGAATAACATCATGTATATTAGTGATATGGGCATTACCTTCTAAATCAGCATATATAATGACCACTTTACAACCTTGCATTGGAGGATTAGTAGAAGCAGTCGTTTTACAGATAATACAATAGTTAGTTCCAGAAACTAATTGAGATGCCACATATAGAACTGGGACATATTGAACACTTGTAAAACCTTCAAAAGCCTTGCTGAATGCTGTTGCAACAGGTTGGGGTAGATTACAACCTTGCATGTCTTGAAATTCCCAGCCGCCAAAACTAATTGACATTTTGAACACATCCTTTCTTGTCTTTAACTTATTTATCTCCTCCCTTTTGCTTTTTATGCAAACCTTCAGAAGTATCTTCTCAACTTAATAAAGGTCGTAATGCAAGAAAAACAAAGTTAGTTTTTTGTCCCTCAGAAGTTATTTGTTGATTATTCTTCAAATATGACATGATCCTTGAAGCAGACTCCGATTATAAAGAATCAAAACACTCTAGTCTGTAAAAGCTAGAAGAAAGCAGTGAATCGTGCGTTTCATACAAGCTGTGCAAAGGGTATGGAAGAGAAAAAGGCAGAATGAGGGCGGAGAATGTGAAAAAGAGGAGACTGGAATTTTTATTTTTATATTTTATGATATTCGGGGCATATGTGGTGTATTGGTGGCCTGTGCCGGCGTGGAGCGTTCAGCTGTACGCAGCGATTTATATCGCCATTATTTTATTTAGTATCATCTCACTTATGCTGGAGAACCGTACATCACAGCACACGCTGTTATGGATGTATGTGCTGATTTTTTTCCCGATCATTGGCTACATGTTCTATCTGTTCTCAGGGCAGCTCTATGTAAAAGGCCATTTATTTAAATCAAAGAGAATGTATAACCGCGAGAAATTACGCAGAATCTCTGAGCTTGAGAGCAAGCCGGATGAATCACGTTTAACCGATAATCAGCGTGCTTTTTTTCATTACACAGAAAAAGCCACAGGCATGCATGTGAACACAAATAGTGATATGGAAATTTTAAAAAATGGGGAGGAGACGTTTCCCCGAATTTTTGAAGAGCTAAAAAAGGCAAAATCATTCATTCATATTGAATATTACATGTTTAAATCTGATTTCCTTGGCCATCGGATGATGGAGATTTTGATTGAAAAAGTGAAAGAAGGCGTAGAGGTCCGCTTCATATATGATGCGGCAGGCAGCATCCGCTTCTCCCGAAAAGATATTAGACGCTTGAAGCAGGCAGGGGTCAAGGTCGCTCCTTTCCTACCTTTAAAATATGGATTCTTTAATCAAAAATTCAATTTCCGAAATCACCGAAAAATCGTCATTATTGATGGAGAGACAGGGTTTGTCGGCGGTTTAAATGTCGGCAAGGAATACGTAGGACGGGATGAAAAGATCGGCTTTTGGCGAGATACACATGCCATGTTAAAGGGTGAGGCTGTTCAGACTCTTCACTCCGTTTTTATGCTGGACTGGGAGTATGTATCAGATGAAGTGTTAATTGATGATCCGAAGTATCATACGCCGCATTCTGTGACAGGCGAGGATGTCATTCAGGTGGTACCAACTGGACCTGATATGAAAGAAAGTATGAGTGATTTATATGATGCCCTCATTTCTAATGCGAAACAATTTGTCTGGATTGCCACACCTTATTTTGTACCAAATGAATCGATTCGCACTGCGCTCAAAATCGCTGCTACGAGAGGGGTGGATGTGCGGGTGATGGTACCGGAGATCAATGACGGATTTCTCACGCAATATGCCACGCGATCCTATTTTTCTGAGCTTCTAAAAGAGGGCATCAAGGTGTATCACTATCAAAAAGGATTTATGCATCAAAAGGTGATGATCGCAGATGGAGAGCTCGCCTCTGTCGGCACCGCGAATGTCGATATGAGAAGCTTTCAGCTCAATTTTGAGGTTAATGTCTTTACAGCCGCGAAAAAGCCAATTGAGCAATTGATGGCCCACTATGAGGAAGATATGAAGGAATGTGAGCAAATGGGTCCTGTTCATTTTTATAAAAGAGGCTTAAAAGAGCGGTTGAAGGAATCATTTGCTCGGTTGTTTTCTGGCGTATTATGAGGATTTCCAGTCAAAGAAATCATTTCCTGATCTAGTATTTTGAAGAGGATTCCTCTATAATTGAAAATGATTATCAATTATAGAGGAAATGAGGTTCTTTTACATATGCTAAAACGCTTTTTCGCCTATTACAGGCCCTATCGCGGTCTGTTCTTTTTAGATTTCTTTTGCGCTGTCGCAGTTGGACTGATGGAACTAGGTTTCCCGCTGATCGTGAACTACTTCATTGATACCTTATTACCAACAGGGAACTGGACGGTTATTGCCTGGACCGCACTTGCTCTGTTTATCATTTATGCACTCAGCTCGGTTATGCAATTTATTGTGTCGTATTGGGGACACATGCTTGGCATCAATATTGAAACAGATATGAGGAAGAAGCTGTTTGATCATTTTCAGCGTCTCTCATTTAAGTTCTTTGATAACAACAAAACGGGTAAGCTTATGTCTCGAATGACAAATGACCTCATGTACATTGGTGAGGTAGCTCATCACGGACCTGAGGATTTGTTTATTGCGATTATGACGATTCTTGGCGCCTTTGCTGTCATGCTGATGATTAACTGGCAGCTTGCTATTTTAACCTTCCTGATCATGCCAGTCATCATCTGGCTTGCCCTTCATTTTAATAAGAAAATGACGAAGGCTATTACACAGCTGAACAATGACATTGGAGATTTTCATGCAAGGGTTGAAAACAATATTGGCGGTATTCGTCTTGTTCAAGCCTTTGCCAACGAACATTTCGAGAAAAAGCGTTTTGCTGAAAACAACAACCGTTTTCGGAAAGCGAAGCTTCTTTCATATAAAATCATGTCGGTTAACGGCTCAATCAGTTACATACTCACACGTCTTGTGACACTGTTTGTCCTTCTGGCAGGGACATGGTTTGTTCTGCAGGGGCAATTAACGGCAGGTGGATTTATCGCGTTTGTTCTGATTACAAACGTCTTATTCAGACCGATTGATAAGATCAATACCGTGATTGAAATGTATCCAAAAGGAATTGCGGGCTTTAAAAGCTATGTCGACTTACTTGAAACAGAGCCAGATGTGAAGGATACAGAAGGAGCTCGTGATGTATTCGGATTGAAAGGTGAAATTGAATATCGAAACGTGACATTTGGCTACGATGAGCACAGCCAGGTGTTAAAGGACATCGATTTGAAGATTAAACAAGGAGAAACTGTTGCGTTTGTCGGGCCTTCAGGAGCCGGGAAATCGACGATTTGCAGCCTGCTGCCACGTTTTTATGATGTGGATGAAGGGGAGATTACAATTGATGGTGTGAGTACAAAATCGATGACCCTGTCTTCTTTAAGACAGCAGATCGGCATTGTGCAGCAGGATGTCTTTTTATTCTCAGGCACCATTCGTGAAAACATTGCGTACGGCAATCTAGAAGCCAGCGATGCAGAGATTTGGGAGGCTGTACGTCGTGCGCATTTAGAGGAACTCGTTCAGCGTTTCCCAGAAGGATTAAATACAGTCATAGGCGAGCGCGGCGTCAAACTGTCGGGCGGTCAAAAGCAGCGCCTGTCGATTGCGAGGATGTTTCTAAAAAATCCTTCGATTCTTATTTTAGATGAAGCCACATCAGCACTCGATACAGAAACAGAAAAAGCCATACAAGATGCACTGAGCGAACTGGCTGTCGGCAGGACAACACTCGTCATTGCCCACCGCCTAGCAACAATTAAACACGCTGACCGTATCATCGTCGTAACAGAGGAAGGCATCCAAGAACAAGGCCGCCACCAAGACCTGATTCAAATGGGCGGTGTATACAGCAGACTGCATGAAGCGCAGTTTGGTCATTGATCAGCGCGTAGACAAACCCTCACATTCGCCCGCAGTTCTGCGTGCCGGTGCTCACGAATGTCAATTCGCTCCGCTCCGGTACTCGTCCTTCCTAGGGCTGCAAAGGTTTTCTATCACGCTGAATGAAAAACAATCTGAGCCCTTTTGATAAAGGGCTTTTTTTGTTAGGATAGAAAAAATGCGTGTAGGAAGGATCTGATGGAATGAAGGGGCTTAAGCGATTACAAAAGGGCGATAAGATCGGTATTTTTTCACCTTCCAGTCCTGCTTCAGCGACCTCGCCTCTTAGGTATCAGCGGGCGAAGAAGTGGCTTGAGCAAAAAGGATTCATTGTGGTACCAGGATCATTAACAGGGAAAAAGGATCACTACCGTTCAGGTACAATTCAAGAACGAGCAGATGAGCTGAATGAGCTGATGGCTAGAGAGGACTTGGCGTGCATCATGTCAATGATTGGCGGGACGAATTCAAATAGTTTGCTGCCTTATCTTGACTTTGACCTGCTGAAACAACATCCAAAAATCATGATCGGTTATTCAGATGCGACAGCGATTCTACTAGCGGCGTACGAAAAAACGGGACTGCCTGTTTTCTACGGGCCGGCGCTTGTTCCTTCTTTTGGCGAGTTTGAACCGTTTGTCATTTATACATATCAGTCGTTTGAGGACATCCTGATGTCCCATCAAACCATTCCTTATCAGATTGAAAAACCGCCTTTTTGGACAGATGAACGAATCAATTGGGAAGAAAAGACGGGTGATAAAAAGCAGCGTCCAAATGATTGGCTGTGCGTCATAGAGGGACAGGCAGAAGGCAGATTGATCGGCGGGAACTTGAATGCGATGTATGGCATTTGGGGAAGTGAGTTCATGCCAGCCATCCAAAACGGAGACATCCTTCTCATTGAAGATTGTATGAAAACCGCTTCGGTTGTAGAAAAGAACTTCTCTTTATTGAAAGTAAATGGAGTGTTTGAACGGGTATCTGGGATTCTCTTAGGAAAACATGAGCTGTTTGATGACGAAGGGACGGGCAAAGAACCTTACGAGATTTTACTTGAGGTGCTCGGGGAGATAAAAAGACCGCTCATCGCTGATTTTGACTGTGCCCATACGCACCCGATGCTTACGATGCCAATCGGGGCAAAAGTGAAAATGGATGCAGATTCCAAACAAGTTTGGTTAACAAAAGAGTGGATATAGTAAAAGAGCAGCCACCGGCTGCTCTTCTTTATGAAACCTTCTCTTTTTCAAATGGCTGTAGGAGGTCTTGCGCTTTTTTCCCCTCTACGACAATTAAGTAGTCAGATTCTAAATGAGTGAGCCTGAAGGTTTCAAGCTCTACGATGTTCTTAATGCTGCACATTGTTTTTTTAGAATACACATATAAACGATGCTGAGCCTGCTGGCACTTTTCATAAAGAGAAATAAGCTTATGTAAATTCAACGCTTTTGCAGCGATTCGGATTGAATAGATTTGAGACATCTTCATATCCTCCTGTTAATTACTTTCTCACAATAGCTTTGTTACCCCCATTTGCACAAAGGTAAACCTTTCTCTATGATTTCCACTCAATGGTTCCCCCGCCCGTTCGTTTATTGCCCCTTATTGCAGACAGCTCTTCGACTAGACGGAGAAGAGCCTGATCCTTTAATTTTGCTTCAATCATGAAATCTACATCACGACCATACGGTTTTAATCCTTGAAAAAGCGGTAAGACAAAGTTCATATCTACTCCATCTGCATGACTGCGTATAGTTTTTTCTGATTTAGGTGAAGACAAATGGATTTTGGGCGGAATGCCAGTCTTTGTCCAAGTGTCGAACATTCTTGGCAGGATGTCATCGAGTGCGGCATCATCATCTTTATTTGCCACGTGATGATGGTAATCAAAAACAAATGGAATGTCATGCTTTTCACATACACCAAGCGTTTCCAGCGACGTATATGTTTTGTCATCGTTCTCAAGTGTCATTCTCGCCTTGATATGAGCCGGAAGCTGTTTGATATTTTCATCAAAGCGTTGAAGAGCCGATTCTTTATCGCCATAAGCCCCGCCTACATGAATGTTCATGTAGCCTTCCTTTTCGAGCCTCATTGCCTCAAGCATCTGATAATGGTATGTCATATCGAGGACGGCATTTTCTGTAATCGAAGGTTTTGGGCTGGTAAACAAGGTAAATTGATTGGGGTGAAAGCTCACCCGTAACCCATGCTGTTTCACCAACTTGCCTATCTCAAGAAATTCTTTGCGAAAAGGTGTCACAAAGTCCCAGCGCACCTCGGGATGGGTCGCGAGCGGAACGATCGAGCTTGAAAAACGGTAAAGCGGGATATCATGAGCAATGGCGAAATAAAGTGTTCTTAATGTATTCACGAGATTGGCCTTCGTTGTTCGCAATAAAGCCTCTTTTCTTTCTTCCTTAGAGAGCTTGCTGTATCTAGCAAACGTCAGCGACTTGGCAGGAGAAGCTTCCCACAAGGTGACGGCATTGGATACATAACCAAATCGATAACGCATACGTCATCTCCTTTATAAAAAATACGAGAACATGGCGGCAACCCACTCAAGCGGCCGTGTGAAGAGCGGGCGCTTTGACAATGTTTCTTCTGTCAGGATCTCAGAAACTTCCATATGCTCCCGAATCTTTTCCTCTACGTGTGCAGTAAAGGCGGGATCATCAATGGCCACGTCTACTTCTTCGTTAAAAAACAAGCTGCGTTTATCAAAATTCGCAGTACTGATCATACAGCGGCTGTGATCAATCAAAATGGCTTTCGAATGATAAAATCCTTTATAAAAACGATAAACAAGGCATCCAGAGGCAATCAGGTCCTTCAAATAATGAAAGCCAGCCTCTTTGACAAGTGGATGATCCGCTTTCATTGGAATGATGATTTCAACTGTGACGCCCCGCTTTCGTGCATCAAGTAGCGCCTCCAGAAGAGGAGCTGATGGAATAAAATAAGGCGTACAGATGATGATCTGTTTCCTCGCCTGCTGAATATCTTGGAGAAATAGAGCTTCTAAAGAAAAACCAGCAGTCGCACGTGTTGTGCATTGTAATGTTCCCGGTTCCAATGCAGGGAAAACCTCATATTGCAGCTGATGAATACCAGACGACCGGTACAAATCATTCAGAAACACATGCTGGAGATCTGCGACAACCTGTCCAGTCATCCGCAAATGATAATCCTTCCAAATGCCAAACCGGCCTTTCTTCCCAACATATTCATCACCTATATTAAATCCGCCAATATAGCCAATCTTCCCATCAATCACTGTGATTTTACGGTGATTTCTCATGTTTAAACGGTAAATCAAAAAAGGAAAACGAGGCTTATTTAAAAAGTAAAATTGAATGCCGCTTCTTTCTAGCATGTCAATCGACTTTTGATCAAACGAGTAGGAGCCTAATCGGTCGGTCAGCAAAAAGACGGAAACTCCTTGCTCCGCTTTGGCTTTCAATGCTTGTAAGACCCTCTGACCAATCTTGTCGTTCTTTACAATAAAGAACATCATATGAATAGAAGAAGAGGCTTGCTGTATATCGGTAAGCAGCTGATCGAAAAATGGTTCCCCATCATGATAAAAGACGGCATCGCCGCTTGTTTGGTCAAAAGATCGTTCAAATGCGTGAGTAGAAAAATATTTCTTTCCCATATAAAGGTCTAACATGACGAGCAAAACGATGGCAATGAGTACGAGTAGGATGATTAATGCGATCATGAAACTTCCTCCTTTTTTGCATATTTCAATAGTGTACCCAAACATGTAAAAAATATTGACTGAATACTCATTCATTATTTATGATAGAGGTACAACATGGAAACGGAACAAAGAGGGTTTTGGGGAATGAAAGGGGGAGCAAGATGAATAGCCTTTTAATCATCAACTTGATCGCATTTGCGGCGGTGACCGCTTACGCTCTGTATTTGTTTGTTTATCTCATTCGAACACGAGCGGCTTATATTCGTCTTGGTAAAAAAGAAGAGTTTCAACAAGACATGAAGAAACGTTTAGAGCGTGTTTGGGTCAACGTATTTGGGCAAAAGAAGCTGTTAAAGGACAAGAAGAGCGGCATCATTCATGTGCTGTTTTTCTACGGATTTATCCTTGTACAGTTCGGAGCCCTTGATTTTATTCTGAAGGGGCTTATTCCAGACAGCGGGCTTCCTTTAGGTCCGGTGTACGGCGTCTTTACGTTTTTCCAAGAGATTGTCACACTTCTCATTTTAGTGGCGGTTGTATGGGCGTTCCATAGAAGATACGTGGAGAAGCTTGTCCGTTTAAAACGAGGCTTCAAATCGGGTCTAGTGCTTTTATTTATTGGCGGCTTAATGCTGACAGTGTTACTTGGGAACGGCATGAACATCATCTGGCATGGACACTCTCTATCACCAACTGAGCCAATCGCTTCTAGTATTGCTTTCTTGCTGGGCGGAATTTCACCTCTGGCGGCTGCGATTGTTTTTTATGCCGCATGGTGGGTGCATCTTCTTATTTTGCTGACATTCTTAGTTTATGTTCCTCAGTCAAAGCACGCTCATCTGATTGCAGGGCCTGTGAACGTATTTGTCAGCAGATTAGACCCGCCAGGCAAGCTGCAAAAAATCGATTTTGAAGATGAGACACAAGAGACCTTCGGTGTGGGAAAAATTGAAGACTTCCGTCAGTCTCAGCTCATCGATCTTTACGCCTGTGTGGAATGCGGGCGCTGCACGAATATGTGCCCGGCTACAGGGACAGGGAAGATGCTGTCTCCGATGGATTTGATTTTAAGGTTAAGAGATCATTTAACCAATAAAGGGGCCGCTATTACATCAAAGACACCTTGGGTCCCGCAGCTTGCCTTCAAGCAGACAACAGGAAACCAGCTGGCACTGCAGGCGAGAGGAGCAGGTGCCGAAGAATCGGCTGCCAGCTCTATATATCATCCTTCTCTTATTGGAGAGGTCATTACAGAAGAAGAAATCTGGGCATGTACGACGTGCCGAAACTGTGAAGACCAATGCCCTGTCATGAATGAACACGTTGATAAGATTATTGATATGCGCAGATATCTTGTGCTGACAGAAGGAAAAATGGACGCAGATGCACAGCGTGCCATGACAAGCATTGAGCGCCAAGGGAACCCGTGGGGGTTGAACCGAAAAGAAAGAGAAAATTGGCGTGAACTGAGAGAAGATGTGCATGTGCCGACAGTGAAAGAGCTGAAAAAAGCAGAGCAAACCTTTGATTATTTATTCTGGGTTGGTTCAATGGGGGCATATGACAATCGAAGCCAAAAGATTGCACTTGCTTTTGCAAAGCTCCTCAATGAAGCGGGAGTATCCTTTGCCATCCTAGGCAATAAAGAGAAAAACTCAGGCGATACGCCAAGAAGACTCGGAAACGAATTTTTATTCCAAGAGCTTGCTGCAAAAAACATTGAAGAATTTCAGAAAAACGGCGTCACAAAGATCGTCACAATTGATCCACACGCCTATAACTTATTTAAAAATGAATATCCAGACTTCGGACTTGAGGCAGAAGTGTACCATCATACTGAATTACTGGCAGAGTTAGTGAAAGAAGGGAAAATAACACCTGTACATGAAGTGAACGAAGTGATTACCTTCCACGACTCTTGCTACCTAGGCAGATATAACGAAGTGTACGACCCGCCAAGAGACATTTTAAAAGCCATTCCAGGTGTGACGCTGAAAGAAATGGAGCGCAACCGTGAAACTGGTATGTGCTGCGGTGCAGGCGGGGGCTTAATGTGGATGGAAGAAGAGACGGGTACCCGGATTAACACTGCACGAACGGAGCAGGCGTTACAGGTACAGCCGTCCATCATCAGCTCAGGGTGTCCTTATTGCTTAACGATGCTGGGAGATGGGACGAAGGCGAAGGAAGTAGAGGAGCAGGTAGGCACATTTGATGTCGCAGAACTTCTTGAAAAATCAGTGTTTGGTGAGGCTGGAAAGCAGGTGTCGTAAACATGACAGGCCGATGAATAGGATGTTCATCGGCTTATCCATGGCGCTGTTTCATCAGCTGCCTAAATGATATGTAAGCGGTAACAAACGGGGAGGGGCATACATGAGTACGACGGTCATTGTATCTGGAGCAAGAACACCATTTGGAAAACTAGGCGGCACTCTCAGTGGTTTGACTGCCGCAGAACTAGGCGGTATAGCGATCAAGGCTGCACTGGAAAGAGTTTCGGGTTCTCATGAAATAGATGAGGTCATTATGGGAAGTGTTTTACAAGGAGGGCAAGGGCAGATTCCTTCAAGGCAAGCAGCAAGATATGCTGATCTTCCTTGGTCTGTTCCAACACAAACCATCAATAAAGTCTGTGCATCAGGCATGCGCAGTGTGAGCACGGCAGATCAAATCATTCGAGCCGGTGATGCTGAGGTCATCGCGGCGGGCGGTATGGAATCTATGTCTCATGCCCCTTATCTGCTAAAAAAAGCGCGATGGGGCTACAAAATGGGAGATGGCGCAGTACAAGATGCGATGATTTTAGATGGGTTAACCTGTTCGTTTACAGGCGTTCATATGGGTGAGTATGGGAGTATGGCTGCAAAGGAGCTTGGCATCACGCGGGAAGAGCAGGATCTGTGGGCACTCAGAAGTCACGAACGGGCCATCGAAGCGCAAAAAAGTGGCTTTTTTCAACATGAAATCACCCCCGTCACCGTCAAAACAAAAACGGGAGAACGGCTGATCACAGAAGATGAATCTCCGCGGCGTGATACGTCATATGAACGGCTGTCAAAGCTCATGCCTGTTTTTGATCAGAAGGGTACCATTACCGCTGGAAATGCACCAGGTGTCAATGATGGTGCAAGTGCACTTCTTCTAATGAAAGACACGTATGCTGTGCAGCATGGCGTAAAGCCAATGGCAGTCGTTCTCGGTCATACTCAGGTTGCTGTAGAGGCGAAGGATTTCCCGAAAACACCAGCCTTTGCCATAGAGAAGCTTTTGAAGAAAACAGGAAAACGTCTAGAGGATATCGATTTATTTGAAATCAATGAGGCCTTTTCAGCTGTGGCTCTGGCATGTGAAAAAATAACCGGGATCGACCGGCGGAAAATGAATATCAACGGAGGGGCTGTCGCACTCGGTCATCCGATTGGGGCAAGCGGAACACGTATCATATTGACATTGATTCATGCATTAAGACAAAGAGGCGGAGGCATTGGCATTGCGGCGATTTGCAGTGGAGGCGGTCAAGGAGATGCGATCATGATAAAGGTAGATGAAAAGGGAGGCGCTTTTTGATGAGTATAGAAGAGACCGTTATGGTCGTTGGAGCCGGTCAAATGGGATCAGGCATTGCCCAAGTGTTTGCTCAGTCAGGCTATACAGTCCTGCTCCATGATGCATCAGAAAAGCAGATTCATCGAGCGATCTCCTCCATGACCAAACAACTGACGAAGCGCGCAGAAAAAGGAAAGCTGGCACATCAGGCAGTCCGAGATATTACGCAGCGGCTTGCCGTTTCCACAGATTTACAAGACGTACAACAGGCTCATTTAGTCATAGAAGCTGCATCAGAACAAATGAGTGTCAAAAAACAAATCTTTGAAACACTTGATCAATTTGCAGAGGCGGGGGCCATATTTGCGACAAACACGTCTTCCTTGTCGATCACAGAATTAGCAGCTGTGACGAGCAGACCGGAGAAAGTGATTGGTATGCATTTTATGAATCCGGTTCCTGTCATGAAACTGGTTGAAGTCATTCGAGCGCTGCAAACGAGTGATGACACATATCAAGTTATTTATGAAACAGCGAAAACATTAAACAAAACCCCAATTGAAGTGGAAGACTTCCCAGGGTTTGTATCAAACCGAATATTGATGCCAATGATCAATGAAGCCATTTACACCCTATATGAAGGTGTGGCAGATGCAGAAAGCATTGATGGCGTGATGACACTTGGGATGAATCACCCAATGGGGCCGCTTCGTCTAGCTGATTTCATCGGACTTGATACATGTTTATTTATTATGAATACCCTTCACGAGGGACTTGGAGACAGCAAATATCGACCTTGTCCTCTTTTGAAAAAATACGTGAATGCAGGCTGGCTGGGCAAAAAGACAAAGAGAGGTTTTTACACATACCACGACCACTCATAGGGGGAGTCAAGATGGATGTTTTGCTTACGGATAAACAGCGTCTCTGGAGAGAACAGACAGCAGAATTTGCACGCCAGCGTATATTCCCTGAAGTAGAAGCGATGGAACAAGGCCGGTTTCCAAAAAAAATTTTAAGTGAAATGGGACGGCAAGGCTATCTAGGAATTCCAATACCAGCTTCGTATCAAGGCTTAGGTGCAGATTTTACAACGTATATCATCGCGATCCATGAATTATCGAAAGTGAGTGCGACCATCGGTGTCATTGTGTCCGTTCATACATCTGTTGTGACGATGCCTATTTTGACTTTTGGAACGAAAGAACAAAAAGAAACTTATGTCCCGCTGCTTGCATCAGGAGAGAAGCTGGGTGCCTTTTGTCTGACTGAACCAAAGGCTGGATCAGATGCCTCCAGTATTCAGTTAAGAGCAGAGCGGATGGGCGGCGGTTATGTATTAAATGGGACGAAAATCTTTATCACAAACGGCGGAGAAGCAGAACTGTATCTTGTCTTTGCGGTGACCGATCCGGCTTCTGCGAGACAAAATATATCGGCGTTCATTGTCGAAAAAGATACGCCGGGATTTACGATTGGAAAAGATGAGAAAAAGATGGGACTGCACGGTTCAAAAACAGTCACGCTTCATTTTGATGGCGTGCGGATTCCAAAAGATCAGCTGCTCGGCGCAGAAGGAGAAGGCTTTCAAATTGCAATGTCCAGCTTAAATGCAGGGAGAATCGGAATTGCAGCTCAAAGCCTTGGCATTGCAGAAGCCGCTTTAACCGAGGCAGTAACCTATTTAAAGAAACATCCAGCAGGTCTTGAAACGACCATTCGGCTGGGCGATTTGGCGGCGAAGTTTGAGGCGGCCAAACTGCTCGTCTATCAAGCGGCTTCTTTCAAAGAGGCAAATCGTCCAGTCACCAAAGAAGCATCAATGGCAAAGCTGTTTGCGTCAAAAACAGCGGTGGAAATCTGTACAGAAGCGCTCCATTTGCTAGGCATGGATGGTTATACGAATCGTTATCAAGCAGAACGTTACTTTCGTGATGCGAAAATTTGTGAAATCTATGAAGGAACAAGTGAAATTCAAAGGCTGGTCATCTGTAAACAGCTAATATGAAACGAGGTGGCTCACGATGCAGTTCCAATTAAGTGACGAACATGAAATGATTCAAAAAATGGTGAGAGACTTTGCGAAAAATGAAGTGGAGCCAACAGCAGCAGAGCGAGACGAAACAGAGACATATGACCCATCTATTTTTCGCAAAATGGCAGAGCTCGGTTTAACGGGTATCCCTTGGCCGGAAGACGTGGGCGGAATTGGCAGTGACTATTTAGCCTACGTCATAGCAGTTGAGGAGCTTTCAAGAGTGTGCGCGTCTACAGGTGTCACACTGTCCGCTCATACATCTCTTGCATCATGGCCAATCTATACTTTCGGAACAGATGAACAAAAAGAGACCTATTTAAAGCCGCTTGCAGAAGGGCAGAAGATAGGAGCATACGCACTTACTGAGAGCAGTTCTGGTTCAGATGCTGGCAGAATGAAGACAACGGCCGTAAAGGCAGGCAGTGAATATGTCTTGAACGGGTCGAAAATTTTTATTACAAATGGAGGCATTGCAGATTATTATATTGTGTTTGCTGTAACAGACCCAGAAGCTGCATCTCGAAATACAACCGCTTTTATTGTAGAAAAAGAGACACCTGGTTTTTCCGTTGGCAAAAAGGAAAGCAAATTGGGCATACGCTCATCGCCAACAACTGAAATTCGATTTGAAGATTGCCGAATCCATGAAAGGAACCGGCTCGGTGCAGAAGGAGAAGGGTTCAAAATAGCGATGATGACGCTCGATGGCGGCAGAAACGGCATTGCTGCACAGGCAGTTGGGATTGCTCAAGGCGCTCTTGATGCGGCGGTTCAGTATGCCAAGGAGCGTAAACAATTTGGCAAACCAATTATTCAGCAGCAAGGGATCGCCTTTAAGCTGGCTGATATGGCAACAGCGATTGAAGCATCAAGGCTGCTTACTTACCAAGCGGCATGGCTCGAAACGAAAGGCCTCCCGTATGGAAAGGAATCAGCCATGTCCAAGCTCTTTGCTGGTGATACAGCGATGAAGGTGACGACAGAAGCGGTTCAAATCTTCGGCGGGTATGGCTACACAAAGGATTACCCAGTCGAACGATACATGCGCGATGCGAAAATCACTCAAATTTATGAAGGAACTCAGGAAATCCAGCGTTTGGTCATCTCAAGGAAACTGCTAGATATGTAGAAAACAAGCAAAGACCGCCTGAACGTGAGGTGGTCTGTTTTCGTTCGTCATGCAGTTTTCAAATTTTCAATGTTCATCCATATCACCATCGTGTTATGTTAAAATTAGGGAAAATATCAATATGGAGGTTATGATGATGAACTCAACATTTATGGCCATTTTGGCAATCGTCACGATGGTTATCTGGATCATGGTGTCTGCGGAGCTTTCGAAATCTCCAAAAAAGCAGGAAGAAAAAGAAAACAGCCGCAGAAAACTAATCGTACTCATGTCTGCTGGAATGTTATTCACGATTCCTGTCGTTATCTCACTCATTCAGAACATCCCATTTTAAAATAGACGAGAAAAAACGGAACGACAAAAGGCATGCCGTACACAAGATCTAGTCCAATTTAACGCGGATGATGAAGTTCTAGGCGCTCCCCTTGAGAAAAATCAAAAATTAACATCAATAAAGGTGGCATAAACTCCCCTAATTTGTTTATAATGAGAGGTATGGTTTGTCGTAAGAATAAGGTATAAATACTTATTATTTCACTGATAAATGGATACATACATGTAATAGAAAGGGAGTGTCTGACCTTGAGTTTGAAAGAATACTCACAGGAACAGCTCAAACAAATGTCTTTAGTTGAACTTGCATATGAAATTTTCAGAGACAGCAAAACACCAATTACGTTTTCCGAGTTAATAGATGAAATTATCCGTTTGCAAGGAATACAAAAATCCGATCTTGATGATCGACTTGCTCAATTCTATACAGACTTAAATATAGATGGCCGCTTTATTTCGTTAGGTGATCAGAGATGGGGACTTCGCAGCTGGTATCCAGTTGATCAAATCGAAGAAGAAGTTCAGCCAGCTGTGAAAACAAAAGCGAAAAAGAAAAAAGCAAAAGCAGCTGTCGTTGAAGAAGACTTCGATGAGATCGAAGAGGAAGAAGAAATCGACGAGCTTGAAGAAGACCTTGATCTTGTTGAAGACGACGATGATCTCGACCTAGACGATGATGAAGAAATTGATGAAGATATTGAAGACTTCGACGAAGATGATGATGAAGATGATGACGGCTTAACGGAGATTGATGAAGACGATTTAGACGATGATGAGGAAGACAAATAACCCTCTCAAACCGGTCCTCAAAACAGGACAAAACCGTCTTGACTTTCGAGAGCGAACTATGTAGTATGTATTTTGGGCTCTCTAAAAAAGAGTACGTAAAGATACGTTCATTTACGCTCCCTTTCATTTATTTGAAAGGGAGCTTTCTTATTTTTCAAGAGATTTAGGGATACACTCTAAAAAGGATGAAGCTGTGCATGTGTAGACATGCAAGGGTAAAAAAGAGAGGAGCATACGAAATGACAAAGTATATTTTTGTAACAGGAGGAGTTGTATCCTCACTTGGAAAAGGAATCACGGCTGCATCGTTAGGCCGCCTTCTGAAAAATAGAGGGATGGATGTCACCATTCAAAAATTCGATCCATACATCAACGTAGACCCAGGGACAATGAGTCCATACCAGCACGGTGAGGTTTTTGTCACAGATGATGGTGCTGAAACAGACCTTGACTTAGGTCACTACGAGCGTTTCATTGATATTAACTTAAATAAGTACAGCAACGTCACAACTGGTAAAATCTACTCTACTGTTCTGAAGAAAGAGCGCCGCGGTGACTACTTAGGTGGAACAGTACAGGTCATTCCCCACATTACAAATGAAATCAAAGACCGCGTGTACCGTGCCGGAAAAGAAACGGGTGCAGATGTGGTCATTACAGAAATCGGCGGAACAGTAGGAGATATCGAATCCCTTCCATTCCTTGAAGCCATTCGTCAAATGAAGAGTGACATCGGACGTGAAAACGTGATGTACATTCATTGTACCCTCGTTCCTTACATCCGTGCAGCGGGTGAATTGAAAACAAAACCAACACAGCATAGTGTAAAAGAACTTCGCAGTCTTGGTATTCAGCCAAACGTCATCGTGGTCAGAACGGAAATGCCTTTGGCACAAGATATGAAGGACAAAATTGCGCTATTTTGTGATATTGATACAAAAGCTGTTATCGAATGTCAGGATGCAGATACGCTATACTCCATTCCGCTTGATTTACAAAAACAAGGGCTGGACAAGCTAGTATGTGAACATATGAAACTTGACTGCCAAGATGCGGACATGACGGAGTGGACAGCCCTTGTTGATAAAGTGCAAAACCTTTCGAAACAAGTCACAATTGGTCTTGTAGGGAAATATGTTGAGCTGCAAGATGCGTATATTTCTGTCGTTGAATCACTTCGTCATGCTGGTTATGCATTTGATGCAGATGTTCAAATTAAATGGATCAATGCAGAAGAAGTGACAGCAGAGAATATCGCTGATTTCGTACAAGATGTTGACGGTATTATTGTTCCTGGAGGCTTCGGAGACCGCGGAGTAGAAGGGAAAATCATTGCCACACAATATGCTCGTGAAAACAAAGTGCCATTCTTCGGAATCTGCTTAGGAATGCAAGTGGCATCTATCGAATACGCAAGAAACGTATTAGGGCTTGAGGGAGCTCATTCAGCGGAAATTGATCCTGAAACAGCATTCCCAATCATTGACCTTCTTCCAGAACAGAAGGATGTAGATGATCTAGGCGGAACACTTCGTCTCGGTCTATATCCTTGTAAATTAAATGAAGACTCAAAAGCATTTGCAGCATACAATGACGAAGTGGTCTACGAACGCCACCGTCATCGCTACGAGTTTAATAACGAATTCAGACAGCAAATGGAAGCAGCAGGCTTTGTCTTCTCTGGTACAAGCCCAGATGGACGTCTTGTTGAAATTATCGAGCTGAAGGATCACCCTTGGTTCCTAGCTTCTCAGTTCCACCCAGAATTCGTCTCAAGACCGACTAGACCACAGCCATTATTTAGAGATTTCGTTGGTGCTTCACTTCAAGCATCTGAATCAAAATAAAACAAAAAACTGCCGAGAATATCACTTCTCGGCAGTTTTTTTATTCATATTCCTCTACGATTTCTTTCACAGTAAACGATAGAGCGTGGTAGACGTATAAGCAGGTCATTAAAGCCGGATAACCAAACCTTGTCCCATCTTCAGCGGGCACAAGCGGTTTCTTGAGCTGAAAATCAATGTGGACATCACAATGCTCTTCAATCGTGGAAGGCTCCTTTTGTGCTGGCCCTACACCAACAACGGGCGTACCTTGTTCGTGCAGTTCTTTTACAAGAGACTGAATTTCTTGATCTTCTGGGTCTGAATAAAATAACAGCACCCTGTCACTTGGATGAAGTAAGCTGCGCTCCTTTTGATCGAGCGGCAGTACCTTCGCACCGGGAAACGGCTCCTTGCTTTCAGATGCCTCTAAGGCGACAGCAGCCAGCTCATTCTTCCCGTGAAAATAAACGGCATGTCCACTGACAACGGCCTGTGCAAGAAGGCGTGCACCGTCCTCAATCGCTTCAGCCTGCTTTTCTCCAATACGTGAAAAAATACCTGATAACTGGGTCGTAAAAATTTTTAACAAGACTCATTTCCTCCTTCGGTCAGATCATTTTATAATAGAATATAAAGAGAATATTAGGAAAAATGCTCAGAAAATGTCGTAAAGTAAACTATTATAATTAAAGGAAATGTGAAAATCAAACAGAATTATTTAACAACAGCTCTTTTTATGGCGAAAAATGAAAGCAATGGGGTGTAACAGATGAATGAGAAAATTTTAATTGTCGATGATCAGTACGGTATTAGAATATTATTGAATGAAGTGTTTCATAAAGAAGGCTATCAAACCTTTCAAGCTGCCAATGGACTTCAGGCATTAGATATTGTGAAAAACCATAGACCGAACCTTGTCCTGCTTGATATGAAAATTCCCGGAATGGATGGTATCGAAATTTTAAAACGGATGAAATTAATTGATGAAGACATCCGTGTCATCATTATGACAGCTTATGGTGAATTAGATATGATCCAAGAATCCAAAGAACTCGGTGCCTTGACGCACTTCGCTAAGCCTTTTGATATTGATGAAATCCGAGATGCTGTCAAAGAATACCTGCCGCTTGAAACAAATGGCTAGATGGAAATGATTGAATCGAGTCATTCTGTTGCCGATTTGTCGAATAATTGGTATTCTAGAAAAGAAGAAGAAAGCGATCTGACTTTGAAAGTTTACATATGGCGAGAAATTCTGGTCATGCTAGGGTGGAGAGCTTTTTTTAGCAAGCAAATTAGCTACATAGGGAGGATTTTTCATCATGCCTTTAGTTTCAATGACAGAAATGTTGAAAGACGCAAAGGAAAAAGGTTACGCTGTTGGACAGTTTAACTTAAATAACTTAGAATTCACGCAAGCGATTTTACAAGCTGCTGAAGAAGAGAAATCTCCTGTTATTTTAGGAGTATCTGAAGGAGCAGGACGCTACATGGGCGGCTTCAAAACAGTTGTCGCAATGGTTAAAGCGTTAATCGAAGAATATAATGTAACAGTTCCTGTTGCGATTCATTTAGATCACGGTTCAAGCTTTGAATCTTGTGCAAAAGCGATTCATGCAGGATTTACTTCTGTCATGATCGATGCTTCTCACCACCCATTCGATGAGAATGTGGAAACAACTGCGAAAGTCGTTGAACTTGCACATTTCCATGGTGTGTCTGTAGAAGCTGAACTTGGAACTGTTGGTGGGCAAGAAGATGACGTCATCGCTGAGGGCGTTATTTATGCTGATCCAAAAGAGTGCCAAGAGCTTGTAGAACGTACTGGTATTGACTGCCTTGCACCTGCACTAGGTTCAGTACATGGTCCATACAAAGGTGAACCAAACCTTGGTTTCGCTGAAATGGAAGAAATTGGTAAAACAACTGGTCTTCCACTTGTTCTTCACGGTGGAACAGGTATCCCAACTGCTGACATCAAGCGTGCAATTTCACTTGGTACAGCAAAAATCAATGTAAACACTGAAAACCAAATTGCTTCTGCGAAAGCAGTACGCGAAACACTTGCTGCAAAAACAGAAGAGTATGATCCACGTAAATATCTTGGACCAGCTCGTGACGCAATTAAAGCGACTGTTATCGGCAAAATGCGCGAATTTGGTTCTTCTAACCAAGCATAATTTGATGAGAACCGAAAGCCGCCTGAGTCACAGGCGGTTTTCTCCATATCTTGAGAAAGCGCAATCAAATTTACATTTCAGACAATTTATTGATAGGAGAGTGGCACAGTTATGTTATTTTTCGTAGATACAGCAAATATTGCAGACATCAAAGAGGCGCACGAGCTTGGCATTTTAGCAGGCGTCACAACAAACCCTAGTTTAGTAGCGAAAGAAAAGGACGTATCATTCCACGACCGCCTTCGTGAAATCACTGACGTCGTATCGGGTTCTGTCAGTGCAGAAGTGATTTCCCTAAAAGCAGAGGAAATGATTGAAGAAGGAAAAGAGCTTGCTGCCATCGCACCAAATATCACGGTTAAAATTCCAATGACTACAGATGGTCTTAAAGCTGTCAAAGCATTAACTGACCTTGGAATTAAAACAAACGTCACATTGATTTTTAGTGCAAACCAGGCACTTCTTGCAGCTAGAGCTGGTGCGACGTATGTCTCTCCATTCCTCGGCCGCTTAGATGACATTGGCCAAAATGGTCTTGATCTCATCAGCGAAGTGAAAACTATTTTTGATGTTCATGGATTAGATACACAAATTATTGCTGCATCCATTCGTCACCCGCAGCATGTGACAGAAGCTGCGCTTAGAGGTGCTCATATCGGCACAATGCCGCTGAAAGTCATCAAGCAGCTGACGAAACACCCATTAACGGATGCAGGCATTGAGCAATTTTTAGCAGACTGGAATAAATAAGTGATTGTGGCAGGCGGGATTGTCTCTCGTTTGCCGCAGTTTTCCTTATAAACGCTAAGAAATGTTTTGTGCAAAGAAGAGAACATCACAGCCTCGCAAAGCTTCGATTATTTTTCTTCCGACAAATTTCGTTTAACCTGTATTCTTTCTCTTGATATTGGCTAAATTTTGGACAAGACCTTTTAAAGCGCGACATCCACAAACAGTATAACTCCAACAGTGATCTTCTTTAAGAAGGGAGACAAATATGGAAAAGTTAAACATTGCCGGCGGTGACCCCTTGCGCGGGACCGTACATATTAGTGGTGCGAAAAATAGTGCAGTTGCACTGATTCCTGCCACGATTCTTGCTGATTCTCCAGTAACCATTGAAGGCCTTCCGCATATATCAGATATCGACACATTACGAGATCTGTTAGAAGAAATTGGCGGAAAGGTCACTTTTGAAAAAGGTGAAATGGTCGTCAATCCTGTTTCCATGATCAGTATGCCGCTTCCTAATGGAAAAGTGAAAAAACTGCGTGCATCCTATTATTTAATGGGGGCCATGCTGGGCAGATTCAAGCAGGCTGTCATCGGACTGCCAGGAGGATGCCACTTAGGACCTCGGCCGATTGATCAGCATATCAAAGGTTTTGAAGCACTTGGAGCCGAGGTGACAAACGAGCAGGGTGCGATTTATTTGCGCGCTGAAAAATTAGTTGGAGCCCGTATTTATCTTGATGTTGTCAGTGTAGGTGCGACGATCAACATCATGCTGGCAGCCGTACTGGCTGAAGGAAAAACGGTGATTGAAAATGCTGCAAAGGAACCCGAAATTATTGATGTAGCGACACTGCTTGCAAGCATGGGAGCCAAAATCAAGGGTGCGGGTACCGATGTCATTCGAATCGAAGGTGTAGAATCTCTTCATGGATGTAAGCATTCAATCATCCCTGACCGCATCGAAGCAGGAACATTTTTAATAGCTGGTGCAGCGATGGGAGATGAAGTTGTACTTGATAATGTGATCCCAACTCATTTAGAATCAATTACGGCGAAACTTAGAGAAATGGGGTTCACCATTGAAACGAGCAACGATCAGATGCTGATCGTTGGCAGAAACGAAGGACTCAAGCCTGTCGATATCAAAACCCTTGTGTATCCGGGCTTTCCGACTGACCTTCAGCAGCCGATGACGGCGCTGTTAACAAAAGCGAAGGGCACGAGTGTGGTCACAGATACGATCTACTCAGCCCGTTTTAAGCACATTGACGAATTGCGTCGAATGGGTGCAAACATGAAGGTCGAAGGAAGATCTGCTATTATTACCGGACAAACGCAGCTCCAAGGAGCAAAGGTCAAAGCAAGTGATCTGCGTGCAGGGGCTTGCCTTGTTGTCGCAGGGTTAATGGCAGACGGTGTGACCGAAATCACAGGGCTTGAACATATAGACAGAGGATATAGTTTGCTTGAGAAGAAGCTTGAAGGCTTGGGTGCAACCATCTGGCGTGAAAAGCTGAATGACCAAGAAATAGAAGAACTTCAAAATTCATAAGGCTTTGACTGTGAGAGGAGATTTGGACAAAAATGGAAAGAAGTTTATCGATGGAACTAGTACGGGTGACAGAAGCAGCCGCATTAAAATCTGCCCGTTGGATGGGAAGAGGATTAAAAGACGAAGCGGATGATGCTGCAACAAGTGCAATGCGTGATGTATTTGACACCATTCCGATGAAGGGAACAGTGGTCATTGGCGAAGGAGAAATGGACGAAGCACCAATGCTTTATATTGGGGAAAAGCTTGGGAACGGATATGGACCTCGCGTGGATGTCGCTGTTGATCCATTAGAAGGAACAAACATTGTGGCAAGCGGCGGCTGGAATGCCTTAGCTGTCATTGCAGTTGCAGATCATGGCAACTTGCTGAATGCACCTGATATGTACATGGATAAGATCGCAGTAGGTCCAGAAGCGGTAGGCTGCATCGACATTGAAGCGCCTGTCATTGATAATCTTCGCGCTGTTGCAAAAGCGAAAAACAAAGATATTGAAGATGTGGTAGCAACGATTTTAAACAGAGATCGACATGAGAAAATTATTGCTGAGCTGAGAGAAGCAGGAGCAAGAATTAAACTGATCGATGATGGTGACGTTGCAGGAGCCATTAATACAGCATTTGATCACACAGGTGTTGATATTCTATTTGGTTCAGGTGGAGCGCCTGAGGGTGTCCTTTCTGCTGTTGCATTAAAGGCACTTGGTGGTGAAATTCATGGTAAGCTTCTTCCTCAAAGTGAAGAAGAATTAAGACGCTGTGAGAAAATGGGGCTGGATGTTGGTAAAGTCCTCAGAATGGAAGATCTCGTAAAAGGAGATGACGCCATTTTTGCAGCGACAGGTGTAACAGACGGCGAATTACTTAAAGGTGTTCAATTCAAAGGCTCTGTTGGAACAACACATAGTGTTGTCATGCGTGCGAAATCAGGTACGGTTCGTTTCGTAGACGGCAGACACAGCTTAAAGAAAAAACCGAATCTTGTCATTCGTCCGTAATCTGAAAGCGGGTATTCATTACCCGCTTTTCATATAGGTGTCAAATGTATATCATTTTCTTTTTAAAGTTGAATATTCTCTGCAAATGAGGTAAAACTAAAGAGTGCTGCGAAATTTTCTGCGAATTTACTTCTTTTAAGCTTCAACAAAGTTTAAATACTGCCGCATCATGACGATATACTCATTATCCTTCTCTATGTTGACAAAGCTCTATTTCACATTGTTCCTATCTTTCACGATAAAACGAGTGGGAGCGTTACCATCAGAGCGAGGTCATTCCAACAACAACGGAATTAAAAGCTAATCAAATACAATGGTCATGCATTTGTAAGAAATACATTGACTAGAAAAGTGTGGTGTCCATATTGAAAGATGTTTCGATTTCATCTTTGGAAAATATGAAATTAAAAGAGCTGTATGAGTTAGCAAAGCGATACAAAATCTCTTATTACAGCAAACTAACAAAAAAAGAATTAATTTTTGCCATCTTAAAGGCGAACGCTGAGCAAGAGGATCTCTTATTTATGGAAGGGGTTCTTGAAATTATTCAGTCTGAGGGATTTGGTTTCTTAAGACCGATTAACTACTCCCCAAGTTCTGAAGACATTTATATTTCAGCTTCACAAATCAGACGCTTTGATTTACGAAATGGAGATAAAGTGTCTGGAAAGGTACGACCTCCAAAAGAAAATGAACGCTACTATGGCCTCCTTCATGTAGAAGCGGTAAATGGGGACGACCCAGAATCAGCAAAGGAACGTGTTCACTTTCCTGCTCTCACACCGCTATTTCCTGACCGCCAAATGATTCTTGAAACACAGCCTAATCACCTGTCTACTAGAATTATGGACATGATGGCGCCAGTTGGATTTGGACAGCGTGGTTTAATCGTTGCACCGCCTAAGGCTGGGAAAACCATTTTGCTTAAAGAGATTGCCAACAGCATTTCTGAAAATCACCCAGAGGCAGAGCTGATTGTCCTTTTGATTGACGAACGACCAGAAGAAGTAACAGATATCGAACGTTCTGTTGCAGGGGATGTTGTTAGTTCAACCTTTGACGAAGTACCAGAAAACCACATTAAAGTAGCAGAGCTTGTCTTAGAGCGTGCGATGCGTCTTGTTGAACATAAAAAAGATGTCATCATCTTAATGGACAGCATCACAAGGCTTGCTCGTGCATACAACCTTGTGATTCCGCCAAGCGGCCGAACGCTTTCAGGCGGTATTGATCCGGCGGCATTCCATCGTCCAAAACGCTTCTTTGGTGCTGCGCGTAACATTGAAGAAGGCGGAAGCTTGACGATTTTAGCCACTGCACTTGTTGATACAGGATCACGTATGGATGACGTGATTTATGAGGAGTTTAAAGGAACTGGGAACATGGAGCTTCATTTGGACCGTTCTTTGGCCGAAAGAAGAATCTTCCCTGCGATCGACATTCGCCGTTCTGGTACGAGAAAAGAAGAACTGCTTGTGCCAAAAGAGCATCTTGATCGTCTATGGGCGATGAGAAAATCGATGTCAGATACACCTGACTTTGCTGAGAAGTTCATGCGCAAAATGAGAAAAACAAAGACAAACCAAGAATTTTTCGATATTTTAACGCAAGAATGGAAACAAGCCAATATGTCTGCATCAAGAAGATAGCTTCCTTGAAAAAATACATTTGCAATCATAGACTCTCACTGTTATAATTTTATCATGTGCGTTTCAGAATTTATTTCTGAGATATTAACTCTGTTTCCGAATTGGATTCAGGGCGGAAGGAGATGACAGTAGATGAAAACAGGAATTCATCCTAACTACAAAAAAGCTACAGTCAAATGCGCTTGTGGAAATGAGTTTGAAACTGGATCAGTAAAAGAAGAGGTACGCATCGAGATTTGCTCTGAGTGCCATCCTTTCTATACAGGCCGTCAAAAATTCGCTTCTGCTGATGGACGTGTTGACCGCTTTAACAAAAAATACGGTCTTAAGTAATAATAGATACAATAAACAGGCAGGAATCCGTTCTTGCCTGTTTTTTTACGTGGATTGATGGAACTTTAAAACGGGGGAGAAGACCTTATGTATGTGATGAAACAAAGCGGTTGGCTTGAAGTCATCTGCGGCAGTATGTTTTCTGGAAAGTCGGAAGAATTGATTCGGAGAGCCAAAAGGGCCACCTTTGCCAAACAAGAAGTAAAAATATTCAAACCAGCGATTGATAACCGATATAGTACAAGCTCAGTTGTGTCACATAACGGTTCATCATTAGATGGGATTGCAGTAGCCTCACCAAAAGACATAATAACGCACATATCAGAAAGAACCGATGTCATTGGCATTGATGAGGTGCAATTTTTTGATGAGACAATCATTGACATTGTCACTCAATTGGCTGACCAAGGCTACCGAGTCATTGTTGCAGGCCTGGATCAAGACTTCAGAGGAGAGCCATTTGGTGTTGTTCCGCATTTAATGGCATGTGCAGAGCTTGTAACAAAACTTCAAGCAGTTTGTTCGGTATGCGGCTCCCCAGCGAGTAGAACACAACGCTTGATCGACGGTAAACCCGCATCCTATGATGATCCTATTATTTTAGTAGGTGCGCAGGAATCATACGAAGCACGATGCAGACATCACCATGAAGTACCAAAACTTGATGTTGGTACAACACTTGACAATTAAAAAAATAGCAAATGCCGCTGTGTTTCGTTTTTCGAGATTTTGGATGAACACCCATCATTTGTACTTAAATAAATTAAATAACACTACGATTAAATTATCTAATTTTCAACGCTTGCGTTTTGTCATAAGCAGGCATAAAATGACTAACTGTAGTGTAAAGCATTTAAACGAAAAGTTCGATTTCTTGTCATAATTTTTTTGATTAAGGATTTTTCTCCTTAATCGTTCTTTGAATTAATAGTTCACTTTATTTATATTTTAGAAAGAGGGTAGTTTTTGATGAACAACGTGAAGAAAACAAAAGAAGGGTACCTCGAAACCACTTTGACAGGTAAAGATGTATTATCGATTCCAACGTTGAACAAAGGCGTTGCTTTCTCTGAAGAAGAAAGACAAGAGCTTGGACTAGAAGGCTTACTTCCTCCAACGGTTCTGACTTTAGAACAGCAAGCGGAAAGAGCGTACAAGCAATTTCTAGCACAGCCAGATCGTCTTCGTCAAAACGTATACTTAAGTGATTTACAAAACCGTAACGAAGTATTGTTCTACAAGCTTCTAACAGAAAAGCTTCGTGAAATGCTTCCGGTTGTGTACACACCAACTGTTGGTGAAGCGATTCAAGAATACAGCCATGAATACAGAAGACCTCATGGTGTCTATCTTTCAATCGACGACATTGACGGCATCGAGAAAGCATTTGAAAACTTGCACGCAACTGCTGGAGATATTGATCTCATCGTTGCAACTGACTCTGAGAGTATTCTTGGAATTGGTGACTGGGGTGTTGGTGGTATCAACATCGCAATCGGTAAATTAGCTGTTTACACAGCTGCAGCAGGTATTGATCCTAGCCGCGTGATTCCAGTTGTATTAGATGTTGGAACAAACAATGAAAAATTATTGAATGATCCATTATACATCGGGAACCATCACAAACGTGTACAAGGTGAGAAATACGAAGAGTTCATTGATGCTTATGTGAAAGCAGCACTTAAATTCTTCCCGAAAGCATTGCTTCACTGGGAAGACCTTGGAAACAAAAATGCGCGTAACATCATGAAAAAATACAACGATAACATCTTAACGTTCAACGATGATATTCAAGGTACTGGTGCCATTACTTTAGCGGGTGTTCTTGCAGCTGTCAAGAAAACTGGTACTCAATTGAAGGATCACCGTGTTGTCATCTTCGGAGCTGGATCAGCTGGTATCGGAATTGCAGATCAAATGCGTGACACAATGGTTCTTGAAGGTCTATCAGAAGAAGAAGCAAACAATGCATTCTGGACATTAGACTACAGAGGATTGCTAACAGATCAATTTGAAGATGAAGTGCTTGATTTCCAAAAACCATACCTTCGTACTTCTGATGAAGTAGAAGGCTGGGCACGCGATGAAAAAGGACAAATCTCATTTGCTGAAACTGTTCGCCAAGCGAAGCCGACAATTCTTATTGGTACATCAGGTCAAGGCGGCGCATTCACTGAAGAAATCATTAAAGAAATGGCAGCTCATACAGAGCGTCCAGTGATCATGCCGATGTCTAACCCAACACCGCTTGCTGAAGCAGTGCCAGAGGATTTATTCAAATGGACTGATGGCCGTGTACTTGTTGCAACTGGCAGCCCGTTCGAAAACGTTGAGTATAACGGAATTGAACATGAAATCGGACAATCAAACAATGCGTTCGTTTTCCCTGGACTTGGTCTTGGTTCAATCGTAACAGAATCAAAAATCATCACAAAAGGCATGTTCGTTGCTTCTGCAAATGCAATTGCTGAATTGGTTGATCATGAGAAACCAGGTGCTGGTCTACTGCCAAGTATTGATAAATTGCAAGAAGTGTCAATTCATGTGGCTGTTGAAGTAGCGAAAGCAGCAATTAAAGATGGTGTCGCAAGAAGAACGCCTGACAACATCGAACAAGCTGTGAAAGATGCAATGTGGATTCCTGAATATAAAAAAATTGTAAGAGCATAATAAAATGTGTAACGCGGCATTGCTTCGGGTAATCTAAGCAATGCCGCTATAAAAAAAGAAACATGTAAAGGATTTAAGGAGGAATAGTAAGATGGACTTTTTAAATATTTTGATCCTCCTAGCACCGATTTTTTTCGTTATCGCGCTGGGTTGGTTCGCAGGACACTTCGGCAGCTATGACGCTAAATCTGCAAAAGGTGTAAGTACACTTGTTACAAAGTATGCTTTACCAGCGCACTTTATCGCCAGTATTCTGTCAACACCAAAAGATAAATTCTATAGTCAAATTCCATTTTTCGTTGCATTGATTTTCGGAATTGTAGGTTTTTATATCATTATCCTTTTAGTTACGAAATTTGCTTTTAAATATGATTTAACAGATTCTTCTGTTTTCTCGTTAAACTCAGCACAACCGACCTTTGCATTTATGGGGATTCCGGTCTTGGGCAGTTTATTTGGGGCTCAAGAAGTTGCAATTCCGATTGCGATTACCGGAATAGTTGTAAATGCAATGCTTGATCCAATTGCAATTATTGTGTCAACTGTCGGTGAAAAAACAAAAGGAAAAACAAAAGACGGCGAAAGCTTCCTAAAAATGACGACAAAAGCCATTTTGCACGGTTTATCAGAGCCGCTTGCACTTGCACCGTTAGCCAGTATCATTCTTGTTCTTTTAGGATTTAAACTTCCAGCAATCGGACATGAAATGTTAGAGGAAATTGGCAGCGTTACATCAGGGGTTGCACTATTCGCAGTCGGTGTTACTGTTGGTATCCGCAAAATTAAATTAAGCTTGCCAGCCTTCAGTATTGCATTGCTAAAAGTAGCTGTACAACCAATGCTTATGTATTTTATTGCTGTTCTTATGGGTCTTTCGGCGGATGAAATTACAAAAGCTGTATTACTTGTAGCCTTCCCAGGTTCAGCTGTTGCAGCGATGATCGCAACACGATTTGAAAAACAAGAGGCGGAAACTGCATCCGCATTTGTCATCAGTGCCATCATGTCACTCATCACATTACCGATCATTATTGCACTTACCGTATAATATAGTAAAAAGGCTGCCTATCGAGGCAGCCTTTCTTAACGAAATGAATGAAACAGAGGGAAGAGTACACGCTTTTTTTTGATGTCAGGGTGTGCGATTTCCTTTTTTTCTTCTACTTGTGACGGTTGTTTCAAGGTTGCGGCGAGGCGGTCAAATTTAGTGGATAAATCTTCAATTTCCCTGCGGTGCTGGAGCAGCTGATACGATACACCTTCATCTGCTTTTTTAGCCAGTTTCCGTTCAAGCTCTTGCAGGCGGTCTTCTACATCAGTGAGGTGTAATTGCTGCTGAATAAGCTCTTTCACTTGCTTTTCTAATGCTTCAATCCGCTGTATGGAGACATCAGTTTCGACAGCAGGTGCTGATTGACGAACGGTTTCCTTATGGATTGGCAGTTGAATGTCTTGGAGGATCACGCCTTCACTCATTTGGTGTTTGACCTCTTTGAGCAGCTGCAGAATATCTTCATGAAATTCATAATGTCCAAGTTCATTCCGGGCGACAGGGATGTTGAGCTGTTTGACCCAACGCTGAATCGTTTTTGAAGAAACACCAATTTCATTTGCAACCTCATTTGTATTCAAACCAAATGCCCTCCCTTTTTTCAATTACAAGTACCATTCTCTTTAAGGAGGACCTGTTCCTTCACGTTAGACAAAACAAGTAACCAATCGCCAAAGATCGTGTTTTCTAGTGAAAAATTGCAGAAAATCAAATGTTTTGGAAATTTTTTTGACTGTCATACCCCGCTATACTATAATTAGACTGTTACGCACAAAACAGAGGTGAAGACCATGTTAGACCGTTTAAAATCAATTGAAGAACGTTATGAAAAACTAAATGAATATTTAAGTGACCCTGAAGTGGTGAACGACACTACGAAGCTTCGTGAATATTCAAAGGAGCAATCCGATATTCAAGAAACTGTTGAGGTATATAGACAATATCGTGCGGCATACGACCAGCTGAATGATGCGAAAGCAATGCTGGAAGAGAAGCTGGATGCCGAGATGCGCGACATGGTCAAAGAAGAAATTTCAGAGCTCACAGAGGAAACGGAACGTTTAGAAGACGAGCTGAAAATCTTGCTGATCCCGAAAGATCCGAATGACAACAAAAACGTTATTGTAGAGGTTCGTGGTGCAGCAGGTGGAGAAGAGGCTGCTCTTTTTGCCGGAAACCTTTACCGCATGTACAGCCGTTATGCTGAAATGCAAGGCTGGAAAACGGAAGTGATGGAAGCGAGTGTCACAGGCACAGGCGGTTATAAAGAGATTATCTTTATGATCAGCGGGAAAGGCGCTTACTCCAAACTAAAGTTTGAAAACGGCGCACACCGCGTGCAGCGTGTTCCGGAAACGGAATCAGGCGGACGAATTCATACATCAACAGCAACAGTTGCTGTACTGCCTGAGGCTGAAGAAGTTGAAATTGATATCCACGAAAAAGACATCCGTGTAGATACTTTCACATCTAGCGGACCTGGCGGACAAAGTGTCAATACGACCATGTCTGCAGTTCGATTAACTCACCTTCCAACAGGTGTAGTTGTATCCTGTCAGGATGAGAAGTCGCAAATCAAAAACAAAGAAAAAGCCATGAAAGTACTGCGTGCGAGAATTTATGATAAATTCCAGCGTGAAGCACAGGCTGAATATGATCAAACGCGTAAATCTGCGGTTGGAACAGGGGATCGTTCAGAGCGTATCCGTACGTACAACTTCCCGCAAAACCGTGTAACAGATCACCGTATCGGGTTGACGATTCAAAAGCTTGATCAAATTTTAGAAGGAAAACTTGACGAGGTCATTGATGCATTAATTATGGAAGACCAAGCAAGAAAGCTTCAAAATGCAAAATAAACAACGAACAATTTTTGAAGCCCTTAAATGGGCTTCTTCTTTGTTAACGGAAGCCGGTAGAGATCAAAATGCAGCAGAGCTTCTTTTGATGCATGTGCTGGGCTGGAGCAGAAGTGAGCTTCTTGCACGTTTTCATGATTCGCTGCCTGAAGAGCAAGATCAATTGTTCAGTAAGTTTGTTACACAGCATAAAGCGGGTGTTCCTGTTCAGCATTTAACGGGTCTTGAATTTTTTTACGGACGTCCTTTCGAGGTGAACAAGCATGTCCTTATTCCTCGTCCTGAAACGGAAGAAGTTGTTTTGGCGGCGCTCGATTTGGTAGGTGACGTCTTCCCGCCTGATCAGCCGCTCAAAGCAGTTGACGTTGGCACAGGAAGCGGAGCCATTGCGATTACGCTGGCTCTTGAAAAAAAATCACTATCTGTCACAGCGACTGATATTTCACATGAAGCACTTGCGGTAGCGAAACGGAATCAAAAAGCGCTCGGTGCAGACGTTCAATTTTTACATGGAGATTTACTTGAGCCGGTTATAGCTCAAGGCATCAAAGTGGATGTGTTTATTTCCAATCCACCGTATATTGCGGCGGAAGAAATGGACAGTCTGTCTGAGGTTGTGACGAAACATGAGCCGGTCAATGCGCTGACTGACGGACGTGATGGCTTATGGTTTTATCAGCGTCTCGTTCATGATCTTCACAGTGTGCTGAGTGAGCAGGCAGTTGTTGTCTTTGAAATTGGACATACGCAAGGTCAAGATGTCACAGCGCTTCTCGTGCAGGCATTTCCTGAAGCAAATGTTCGCATCGTCAAAGATATTAATGGAAAAGATCGAGCTGTTTGCGCGCACATTCAAAACGGAAAGTCCGGCTGAACAAAGCCGGACTATTTTATTATGTAAAGATGAAACTTATGGTAAAAGAGAAACGTATAATATAGAAGAATGAACATTCTGATCATGATTTTTTACATAAATTTGTTTTGAAGGAGCGAATGGTGTGAACAAAAGGTATGCGATGGTGTTGGTCATCGTCAGTGTACTATTGATTGTGAGTGCTTGTGGCAAACCGAGCTTTAAAAAAGAGGCAGCAGCATTTGGAGAAAGCTATAAAAAAGCACAATACACAGTGAATCGAACGGATGACCTATCTGACATGAAAGAGAAGCTGAAGGTTTATTTAACCGAACATGAATATCAAGAATATACACAAGACAGCATGTTCCCGAGCATATTAGAAGCGGCAAAGGATCAAGATTGTCAAATTAAGCTGAAGAAAATTATGTTTACGCCTTCAGATGAAAGCGATGACAGAATTGAATTTAACTATGAAATGGTGATTCAATTTATCGATCAAAAAGAAAAGGTCAAAAAAGAAATCGAGAAAAAAGGGGCCATGACTGTCATCAAAACTGAATCTGGTTTAAAAATCAGCCGAGATTGGGATGGGAGACTGTACCCTTCTGACTACCAATCCTCACTGAAAAGTCGTTCTTAATGAGAACGGCTTTTTTGTTTTGACTCATAATCTATTAAAAAAATCATGTTGACTGTTTATGAGATGAGTTTCTTGGACACAATGTTTGTAGCGAAGAGAAAAAGTGGGGGGAACACACAATGTTGAAAAGTAAAACGATGATTTGTCTTTATATGTTTCTATTATTATGCGGTGCTTTTGTAAACCTTGGCAGGGAGGAGACAGCGGCTGCTTCTGCAAATCAGCCTGTTGTCATACCAGATGAAGCGATTCGATTACGCATTTTAGCAAATAGTGATCGTTCAGCGGATCAGGATGTGAAAAGAAGTATTCGTGACGAGGTCAATGCCAATATGACAGAGTGGGTCAAAGACCTCACATCCATTGAAGAAGCAAGACGTGTCATTCGATCAAAGCTGCCAGAAATCAATCGTATCGCCAAAGCAAAATTGAAGGAACAGCATATTGATCAATCCGTATCGGTCAGTTTTCAAAAAGCTTTATTTCCAACAAAGCTCTATGGAAATTTCGTCTACCCTGCTGGGAAATATGAAGCCATTTTAATTACGCTTGGAGAAGGAGACGGAGCAAACTGGTGGTGTGTGTTATTTCCACCGCTCTGCTTTATCGATTTTTCAAACGGAGAAGCCATCGCCTCACCAGAAGGGGATGGTGATAAACAAGTGACAGCGCAGCAAACGAAAGAGTCTGTCAATGAAGTGGTGAAAGAAGAGGAAGAAGAGACAGGTGAAGTGAAGTTCTTTTTGTTCGAATGGGTCTCTAGTCTTTTCTCTTAAAAAAGGTATAAATCGGTTTTTGCCTCATAGAGTTGAAGTAAGAGATCAAAAAGAGGTGAAAGCATGTATTATCAATTAAGAATAGCCACAGAAGAAGATATCCCGGCGATCAATGCTTTTCTTGAAAAGGGACAAGCGAAAGGCGGAATAACGCTTACGGATCGTACGACATTTGTTGTGATGGAAGATGCGGACGGTCAGCTGGCAGGCTGCTTAGGTCTTGAACAGCTCAATGAACAAGAGGGATTGCTGCGGTCTCTTGTTATATCAGATAAGCTCGGTCAGGGACACATTGTCTCTTTGTTCCAAAGTGTTCAAACGCTCGGAGAAAAAATGGGTGTGGATACTTTTTATGTCGTCGCAAACCATTCCTCCTCCCATGATTTTTTGGCACTAATGGGTTTCGCGCCTTTAGAGGAAATTCCAGAAAGCATGTGGAGCTCCGCGCATGCAAAAGAGACATTGGGGAAAGAACAGGCTGTGGTCCTGCAAAAAAAAGGCAGTTAATCACAAAATGATGGACTTATACACATACTTATCCACTACAAAACAAGCGTTATCCACAAATTGTGGACAACGCTTGTTTTATTGATCATCATCTTTTATACTTTCAAAAGGATAATTGAGATATATCAACAGTTTTATCTTTTTTAAAAGGAGTTTGTATGATGTTAAATACAAAAAGGTGGTCTGTGGATTTAGAAAAGGATTTATCCACATACTATCCACAAATTAAACAGGCGGCCGATCTGCTGCAGCAAAATGAAGTGGTTGCTTTCCCGACAGAGACCGTTTACGGACTCGGGGCAAATGCAAAAGAGACAGAAGCCGTGATGAAAATTTATGAAGCGAAAGGGCGTCCGAGTGATAATCCGTTGATTGTTCACATTGCGGAGGTTCAGCAGCTTCACGAATTTGCACAAATAGAAAGCGAAAAAGCGAAGGCGCTGATGGATGCCTTTTGGCCGGGCGCCTTAACCATCGTTCTTCCGTGTAAGCCAGGCACTTTATCAAAGCAGGTTACAGCAGGTTTATCCACAGTAGGAGTGAGAATGCCTGACCATCCCATTGCGCTTGAGCTCATCCGAGCAGCTGGTCTGCCAATTGCTGCACCAAGTGCCAACCGTTCGGGAAAACCTTCACCAACACAAGCTGACCATGTAGCGAGTGATCTCCAAGGGAGAATCGCCGGGATTGTGGATGGCGGTTCGACTGGAATTGGCGTTGAGTCAACGGTTGTATCCTGTGTCGGTGAGACCCCGGTGATTTTAAGACCAGGCGGGATTACAAAAGAAGCTTTAGAAGAGGTAGTCGGAACGGTGAGCGTGGACCCGGGGCTGACAAAAAAGGACGAGGCGCCTGTATCGCCGGGAATGAAATACACACATTATGCACCTGAAGCCCAGATGTATATCTTTCATGGAAGTGATGAAGACATGCAGCGTCACATTCAGAAATACAGAGCTGAAGGTTTAAAAGTCGGAGTGCTGACAACAGAAGAAAAGAAATCGCTGTTTGCGGCAGATGTTGTGTACAGCTGTGGATGGAGAGAAAAACCTGAAACGGTTGCTGCAAACCTTTATCGAGTACTGAGACAATTTGATGAAACAGATGTAGACTTGATCATTTCAGAAGCCTTTTCGGAGCAGGGAGTCGGTTCTGCCATTATGAACCGTCTGCAAAAAGCCGCAGGAGGGCGTACACTCCCATCGTTCCAATAGTTCTAACCTTTCTTGGACAAACATAGGTTAAAGAAGAATGTGTGTCCAAGGGGGATTTACATGAACGAACTAGCTGGTGAATTGCTGACACTCAGCATCATGGCTTTTGCACTTGGGATGGATGCTTTTTCGGTTGGACTTGGTATGGGGATGATTCAGCTGAGGTTCCGCCAGATCATTTATATTGGACTTGTTATTGGAATATTTCATATGTTTATGCCGCTTTTTGGCATGCTGACAGGTCAGCTCTTATCTGGATGGCTCGGTCTTCTTGCCACCTATATCGGCGGGGCGCTGCTTTTGGTGCTGGGACTGCAAATGATCGTTGCTTCTATCCGCAAAGAGGATAAGCCCTTTATCGCACCTGTTGGGGCTGGTCTCGTTCTTTTTGCCACAAGTGTAAGTTTAGACAGCTTCTCCGTTGGTTTAAGCCTCGGAATTTACGGTTCTCGAGTGTGGATGACTATTTTATTGTTTGGTTTTTTTAGTATGCTCCTCACATGGCTCGGATTATTACTCGGTAAACAGGTTCGGTCATGGGTTGGTTCATATAGCGGCGCGCTTGGCGGAATCATTTTACTAGCCTTTGGTATCAAATTATTATTTCCGCTCTAGCCAGTCTCCTTACATAACATGTAGAATGAAATGCTATATAATAGAAGAAAAGGAGGGCGAAAGATGAAAATCTTATTTGTTTGTACGGGAAATACATGCAGAAGTCCAATGGCTCAAGCCCTTTTTGCTTCAATTGCAGATGAAAAAGGTTTAGAGGTCACTGTGAAATCAGCGGGCATTTTTGCCTCTGATGAAGGGAAGGCTTCTCCTCAAGCGGTCGAAGCATTATTTGAGAAAAGCATTCCACTGAATCACTCATCATCAAAATTGACAGAGGATCTTCTGCGCGAAGCTCATTACGTCTTCACGATGACGATGCAGCATAAACAGTTGATTGCAGAGCAATATGCGCATGCACAAGGCAAGGTCTTCACTTTAAAGGAATTTGCGACAGGAATAGAAGGCGATGTATCCGATCCGTTTGGAGGAAGTCTTTCTGTTTATCAGGAAACACGTGATGAACTTGAAGTCTTGCTATATCAGCTCGCTGAGAAGTTGAAAAAAGATCATCATCATAGATAACCTGTAAAACCGTTGTGTCAACGGTTTTTCTGCTTTTGTTTGCAAATGACTAGGCAGAGGTTAAAATATAACTGTAAATAAAGAATGAAAGTAAGACATAACAGATCAACTCACCCTTAGGAGGAATTGCCCGATGAAAGTAGCCATTGCATCCGATCACGGCGGAACGAATATTCGTGAAGAAATCAAACAACTGATGGATGAATTGAAGATTGAATACATTGATATGGGTTGTGAATGTGGATCAGGTTCTGTAGACTATCCAGATTATGCTTTCCCTGTAGCCAATATGGTGGCAAATGGAGAAGTCGACCGCGGCATTTTAATTTGCGGGACAGGCATCGGCATGAGTATCTCGGCAAATAAAGTAAAAGGAATTCGCTGTGCATTAGCACATGATACATTTAGTGCAAAAGCAACGAGGGAACATAACGATACGAACGTTCTTGCCATGGGAGAGCGAGTGATTGGACCGGGATTAGCACGTGAGATTGCGCACATTTGGCTGACGACAGAGTTTACAGCAGGACGCCATGCTGTGCGGATTGGCAAAATTGCTGATTACGAAGAAAAGCACCTATAAGGAGCGCTTAACATGAACATTGGTCAAGATTGGCTTGAAATGTTAAAAGAGTTTCATCAAACAGTTGAATTGCGTGCCGGGCAAATCTTAGTCATTGGCTGCAGTACGTCAGAAGTGGCTGGTGAGCATATTGGTACTGCAGGAAGTGAGCAAATTGCTGCGTCCATCTATCAAGAATTGGATCAGTTAAGACGAGAGACCGGCATTGAGCTCGCTTTTCAATGCTGTGAGCATCTGAATCGTGCCCTTGTTGTTGAAGAAGAAGTGGCTTTCCGTTTTAACCTGGAGATTGTAGCTGCAGTCCCTGTCCGTAAGGCAGGTGGTTCGATGGCGGCTCATGCGTATCAGCAAATGGAACATCCTGTATTAGTCGAATCTATTGAGGCACATGCTGGAATAGATATCGGCGATACATTGATTGGGATGCACTTAAAGAGAGTCGCTGTACCTGTCCGCCTCAGTCGTCATCAATTAGGACATGCACATGTGACTTTTGCGAAAACGCGTCCGAAGCTAATTGGCGGAGAACGAGCCGTTTATACAAGATCATAGCTTCGATATATTTCTAATATAATGTTGAATGATGAAGGCGCTTTACCACTTAAATATTCGGGTTTTCATAAAAAAGAAGTCGATTTTCCAAAAAAAACTTTTACATTTTACTCAAAAACCGTGTACAATGAGATGGTGAAAACATCGAATGGAAATAGATTGGAGAGGATTTCGCTGATGAAACATTTACCTGAGCAAGACGCACAAGTATTCAAAGCAATTCAACTAGAGCGGAAACGCCAGCAGGACAAAATCGAATTAATTGCATCAGAAAACTTCGTAAGCGAAGCAGTCATGGAAGCACAGGGCTCTGTATTAACAAACAAATACGCTGAGGGCTATCCTGGTAAACGCTACTATGGCGGCTGTGAACATGTAGACGTTGTAGAAGATATCGCACGTGACCGCGCAAAAGAAATTTTTGGCGCTGAGTATGTGAACGTACAGCCTCACTCAGGTGCTCAAGCGAACATGGCCGTATACTTTACAATTCTTGAGCATGGCGATACAGTGCTGGGCATGAACTTATCACATGGCGGGCATTTAACACACGGAAGCCCTGTAAACTTTAGTGGTGTACAGTACAACTTTGTAGAATATGGTGTAGATAAAGAAACTCAGCATATCGACTATCAAGATGTACTTGAAAAAGCACGTGAACATAAGCCGAAACTGATCGTTGCGGGTGCAAGTGCATACCCACGACAAATTGATTTCAAAAAGTTCCGTGAGATTGCTGATGAAGTCGGTGCTTACTTTATGGTCGACATGGCTCACATTGCTGGTCTTGTTGCAGCAGGTCTTCATCCAAATCCAGTTCCTTACGCAGATTTTGTGACAACGACAACTCACAAAACATTACGCGGACCTCGCGGCGGAATGATCCTATGCCGTGAAGAGTTTGGTAAAAAGATCGACAAATCAATCTTCCCTGGTATTCAAGGTGGACCACTGATGCATGTCATCTCTGCAAAAGCTGTTTCTTTCGGTGAAGTATTGAACGGAGATTTCAAAACATATGCACAAAACGTTATTGATAATGCAAAACAACTAGCTGAAACTCTTTTATCTGAAGATATTCAGCTTGTATCTGGCGGAACAGATAACCATCTTGTTCTTATCGACTTGCGTTCTCTTGGCATCACAGGAAAAATTGCAGAAAACGTTCTTGACGAAATTGGTATTACAGTGAACAAAAATGCAATTCCTTATGATCCAGAGAAACCATTTGTCACAAGTGGTGTACGTGTAGGTACAGCAGCAGTAACAAGCCGCGGTTTCGATCAAGAAGCAATGAAAGAAGTCGGTTCCATTATTGCACTTGCGCTAAAACATCATGAAGATGAAGCGAAATTAGAAGAGGCGAAAAAGCGTGTATCTGATCTTACGGCCCGTTTCCCTCTATATAACGAATTAGATTATTAATAAACAGACCCATTTGCCTATTTTTGGCATGTGGGTTTTTTTTGTAGGATTTGCGAATCATATTGAAAGATGATGTCTTTTTATGTAGAATTGTAGGAAGTGTGCAAAGTTCACCGGAAGATGACAGAAAAGGAGTTGTAGCAAGCAATGGCAAAGGTTTATGTATTTGATCACCCGCTTATTCAGCACAAACTTACATATATTCGTGACGTTCATACAGGAACAAAAGAATTTAGAGAGCTAGTGGATGAAGTCGCAACATTAATGGCATTTGAAATTACAAGAGATTTACCGCTTGAAGAGGTAGATGTAGAAACACCTGTACAAGTTGCGAAATCAAACGTGATCTCAGGGAAGAAACTCGGTGTTGTGCCAATTTTAAGAGCAGGTCTTGGAATGGTAGACGGGATTTTGAAACTCATTCCAGCTGCTAAAGTGGGACATGTCGGTTTATACCGCGATCCGAAAACATTAAAGCCTGTTGAATATTATGTGAAGCTTCCATCTGATGTGGAAGAGCGTGAATTTATCGTAGTAGACCCAATGCTTGCAACTGGCGGCTCAGCAGTCGAAGCGTTAAACAGCTTGAAAAAACGCGGTGCGAAAAACATTCGCTTCATGTGTCTAATTGCTGCCCCTGAAGGTGTAGAAGAAATGCAAAAGCATCATCCAGATGTTGATATCTACATTGCAGCATTAGATGAGAAACTAAACGAAAAAGGTTACATCATCCCAGGTCTTGGTGATGCTGGTGACCGTATGTACGGAACGAAATAAGAAAGTCTTAATAAAAGCCCACATGCAAACGTGCATGTGGGCTTTTTGAAATATATGACAAACGGTTGATACCGTTCTTAGAAAAATCAATGTATACTGAACATTGGCTGTTTTTTTCAATGAATGTCACATCTCTCCTAAAGTTTGATGAAATTGTGAACATTTTGTGTGCTCTATCACTATAGAAAAGTTTTTTAACTTTCAACCGATTGACACATCATAGACGCTATTGTATGCTAAACGAGGGTATTATGGTAAGGTTTTCATAGCCTATAGCACTCTACTAATCCTCATTGTGAACCCTTTAATAATCAGGGTTTGTATCAACGAATGAAGCAGCATCCCATAGATCTAAAGATTTCAAGTCTGATTGTGCAATTAGACCGATGGGTGATTGATTTTTTTCGAATAGGACGGCTTATCATCAGCGTCTTCTACGCAGTTTTCATCACCATTTATCACCTTTTTTACAATACTTTTCATCGGGAGTCAGATGAATGAACGATCCAAACGCGATTTTCCGCAGACAGAGTAAATACATGTTCTATCTATTGGCAATTTTTGTGTTTGGCTATGCCATGCCTGGTTTTAAACCACTGTTTCTTGGTTTCATTATCGGCACAATTTTTGCTTTCTTTAATTTATTCCTACTTATACGGAGAATGCACGCTTTTGATCGAGCGGTTAAAAAAGGAAAATCCATTCGTTCAATGGGAAGTACAGCCAGGTGGGCCAACGCGATTCTCGCAGTAGCGATTGCTTGGCGTTACCCTAATGAAGTTCATCTGGCAGGTGTTGTTATAGGATTAATGACAATATATCCTGTCATTATGATAGATTCCTTCATTCAACTTAAACGTTCTACTATGGAAGAGAGGTGAATACTCTTTGGGTCACAGTTCAAAAACTACAGAATTTTTAGGGTTAACGTTCAACTTATCCAATGTTCTCATGATTACGATTGCTAGTATCATCGTTCTTCTCATAGCGGTGCTGACTACTCGTGTTCTGTCTATTCGTCCGACTAAGGCGCAGAACTTCATGGAATGGATCGTTGATTTTGTTCGAAATATCATAGGTAGTTCGATGGACATGAAAACAGGAGCCCCATTTCTAGCGCTTGGCGTTACATTACTCATGTACATATTTGTTTCAAACATGCTTGGACTGCCATTCTCGATTACGGTCGATCACAACTTGTGGTGGAAATCACCAACTGCTGATCCTGCAATCACAATGACACTAGCAATTATGGTCATGGGACTTACACACTTCTACGGTGTCAAGGCAAAAGGAGTCAAGGAATATACGAAAGACTTCTTCAAGCCAATCCCATATTTAGTGCCGCTGAAAATCATTGAAGAATTTGCAAACACGTTAACACTTGGTTTGCGTCTTTATGGAAATATTTTCGCTGGAGAGATTCTTCTTGGTTTACTTGCAGGACTTGCGACTAATTTCTACACGCAAAACATTGCGCTTGGTATCGTTGGTACATTAGGTGCCATCGTGCCGATGATTGTATGGCAGGCATTCAGTTTGTTTGTCGGAACAATCCAGGCATTTATCTTCACCATGCTGACAATGGTGTACATTTCCCATAAAGTCAGCGACGAACACTAAAAAATTGAGAGTCCAAAAAGGACGTTATTTTAAAGGAGGAGCTTTTTAATGAATTTAATAGCAGCAGCAATTGCAATCGGTTTAGGAGCACTAGGAGCAGGTATTGGTAACGGTCTAATCGTATCTAAAACAGTTGAAGGAATCGCTCGTCAGCCAGAAGCTGGTAGAGAACTAAGAACACTTATGTTCATCGGGGTCGCTTTAGTTGAGGCACTTCCAATTATCGCTGTCGTTATCGCATTCTTGGCATTCTTTGGTTAATATGTGAGAAGCGTTCTAATATGAATTTTAATGGCGAAGATCAGATTAGTTCGAAACTTCGCCATTCCTTTATGTTTTGTTTCTTAACATATTATTTAAAGAAGGGAGTTGCCGTACTAAATGTCTCAGTTACCAGTGGTTTTAGGAGCAGGGGGCTTAAGCTTCAACGCCGGTGATATGTTATTCCAGCTTATCGCTATGCTCATCTTGCTTGCACTTTTAAAGAAATTTGCGCTTAAACCTTTATTAGGTATTATGAAACAGCGTGAAGATTATATAGGAAATGAAATTTCAAGTGCTGAACAAAAGCACGTTCAAGCTGAAAAGCTTCTTGAAGAACAACGTGTCTTATTGAAAGAAGCACGCGAAGAATCACATACACTCATCGAAAATGCGAAAAAGATTGGTGAGAAGCAAAAAGAAGAGATCATTCAAGCAGCACGTCAAGAATCAGAGCGCTTGAAAGAGTCTGCTAGAACTGAAATCGTGAAAGAAAAAGAACAAGCTGTGGCTGCACTGCGTGAGCAGGTTGCATCACTATCTGTGCTGATTGCATCTAAAGTGATTGAAAAAGAACTTGATGAGCAGGCACAAGAGAAATTGATTCAAGAGTACCTTAAAGAGGCAGGCGAAAGCCGATGAGCGTAACTATTGTCTCTAAGCGTTACGCTTCTGCTCTTTTTGACATCGTTCTTGCTTCTTCGGCAGTAGACGAAACTGAAAAAGAGCTGAATGAGATCAAAAAAGTTCTAAAGGCTGATCAAGAGCTAAATGACTTCCTTGTTCATCCAAAGATTACGGCAGACAAAAAGAAACATTTGATTGCCGAAGCTTTCAAAGGTGTTTCTACTTATGTATTGCACACAATGTATTTACTGATTGACCGCGGACGCACGAATATTTTTTCTGAAATGACGTCTGAGTTTGTGAAACTAGCAAACCGCACGAAACAAATAGACGATGCGATCGTGTATTCAGTGAAACCGCTGAGCGGTGCTGAAATTCAATCTTTATCTGAAGTATTTGCCAAAAAAGCCGGAGTCACATCACTGCGTGTAGAAAATGTGATTGACAAGGATCTAATAGGCGGAGTGAAAATCCGTATCGGAAACCGCATTTATGACGGCAGTGTGAGCGGAAAGCTTTCCCGCATTGAACGTCAGCTTGCAGGCGAAAATCGTTAGAAGGGGTGAAACCTTAGTGAGTATCAAAGCTGAAGAGATTAGCGCGCTGATAAAGCAGCAAATCCAAAACTATCAATCAGAAATTGAAGTAAAAGATGTCGGTACAGTCATTCAAGTAGGGGACGGTATCGCGCGTGTACATGGCCTTGACAACATTATGGCAGGAGAGCTGGTTGAGTTCTCTAACGGTGTAATGGGTATGGCTCAAAACCTTGAGGAGTCTAACGTAGGTATCGTTATTTTAGGACCTTACAAAGATATCCGTGAAGGTGATGACGTAAAACGTACAGGTCGTATCATGGAGGTTCCAGTAGGTGAAGAATTAATCGGACGTATTGTGAACCCGCTTGGTCAGCCTGTTGATGGACTAGGTCCAATTTTAACAAGCAAAACACGTCCAATCGAAAGTGAAGCACCTGGTGTTATGGATCGTAAATCTGTACATGAGCCGCTTCAAACAGGAATTAAAGCAATTGATGCCTTGATTCCAATCGGCCGCGGACAGCGTGAATTGATCATTGGTGACCGTCAAACAGGTAAAACATCTGTTGCCATCGATACGATTCTAAACCAAAAAGATCAAGACATGATCTGTATTTATGTAGCCATCGGACAAAAAGAATCTACGGTTCGTGGTGTTGTTGAAACACTTCGTAAGCATGGTGCGCTTGACTACACAATCGTTGTCACAGCTTCTGCATCACAGCCAGCTCCACTTCTTTACCTTGCTCCTTATGCAGGTGTAACGATGGGTGAGGAATTCATGTATAACGGCAAGCACGTACTTGTTGTCTATGATGACCTTTCTAAACAAGCGGCAGCTTACCGTGAGCTTTCATTATTGCTTCGTCGTCCTCCAGGTCGTGAGGCATTCCCTGGTGATGTTTTCTATCTTCACTCTCGTTTATTAGAACGTGCAGCGAAGCTTAGTGACGAAAAGGGTGGCGGTTCTATCACAGCATTGCCTTTCGTAGAAACGCAAGCTGGCGATATCTCTGCATATATCCCAACAAACGTTATTTCCATCACAGATGGACAGATTTTCTTACAATCTGACCTCTTCTTCTCAGGCGTACGTCCAGCGGTAAACGCAGGATTGTCTGTATCCCGTGTAGGTGGTTCTGCACAAATCAAAGCGATGAAAAAGGTAGCAGGTACACTTCGTCTGGATCTTGCTTCTTATCGTGAGCTTGAAGCATTCGCTCAGTTTGGATCTGATCTAGACCAAGCCACTCAAGCGAAATTAAACCGTGGTGCAAGAACAGTTGAAGTCTTAAAACAAGACTTGAACAAACCGCTTAAAGTTGAAAAACAAGTAGCGATTCTTTACGCACTAACAAGAGGATACTTAGACGATGTTGCCATTGCTGATGTTAAACGTTTTGAAGCTGAGTTATTCTTGTACATTGAAGAAAACCATAAAGGCTTGTTTGACACAATCTCTCAAACAGGAAATATGCCTGCTGATGAAGAGTGGAATACAGCAATCGAAGGCTTTAAACGTACGTTTGCACCAAGCAACTAATTAGTAATCTTTCCGAGAGAAAAAGATTCTCTTTTTCTCTCTTTTCACGTAAATGAACACGGATTCCTGAAAAAAGGTGGTGAAATCTTTGGCCTCATTACGCGATATAAAGTCAAGGATCACGTCAACGAAAAAATCGAGTCAGATCACAAAAGCGATGCAAATGGTATCAGCTGCGAAACTGAATCGTGCTGAAAACAATGCGAAGTCTTTTGTTCCTTACATGGAGAAAATCCAGGAAGTGGTTGCTGCAATCGCAACTGGAACAAGTGCTAAGCACCCAATGCTTCTTTCAAGACCCGTCAAGAAAACAGGGTATCTCGTCATTACATCTGATCGAGGGCTTGCAGGACCTTTTAACAGCTCGATTTTGCGTGCCGCTTACCAAACCATTCAATCTCGTCATCAATCCGCTGATGAATATGCGGTGATTGTCATTGGTAAAATCGGACGCGACTTCTTCAAAAAGCGTGGTATTCCAGTTATTTCTGAAGTAACAGGGCTTGGAGACGAAGTAGCGTTTGCTGATATTAAAGAATTAGCAAGCAGTACCGTTCAAATGTTCTCTGATGAAGCGTTTGATGAACTTTACATGTTCTACAACCACTTTGTCAGTGCGATTTCACAAGAAGTAACAGAGAAGAAATTATTGCCGCTAACGGACCTTTCGGCCGCAGCGACACCAAATAAACGTTCCGCATCTTATGAGTTTGAGCCTTCTGAAGAAGAGATTCTTGAAGTTCTCCTTCCTCAATATGCAGAGAGTTTGATTTTCGGTGCGCTTCTTGACAGCAAAGCAAGTGAACATGCTGCAAGAATGACAGCAATGAAGAGTGCAACAGACAACGCAAAAGAATTGATCGACAGCCTGACACTCTCTTACAACCGTGCTCGTCAAGCAGCGATTACACAAGAGATTACAGAAATTGTCGGCGGAGCAGCTGCCTTAGAATAGAAATAATTGTCAGGAGGGAATGCAATGAAAACAGGACGCATCAGTCAGATCATGGGACCAGTCGTAGACGTTCGTTTTGAAGACGGTCACTTGCCTGAGATTTATAATGCGATCAAAGTTTCGCATAAAGCGGAAAGCGAAAGTGAAGTTGATATCGACTTAACTTTAGAAGTAGCACTACATTTAGGTGATGATACAGTGAGAACCATCGCGATGGCATCTACAGACGGTGTGAAGCGCGGTATGGAAGCAGTAGACCTTGGAAAACCAATTTCAGTACCAGTTGGTAACGTAACACTTGGACGTGTATTCAACGTACTGGGAGATAACATTGACTTAGATGAGCCACTTGGTGTGGAAGCTCAAAGAGATCCAATCCACAGACAAGCGCCTTCTTTTGATCAACTTTCTACAGAAGTTGAAATTCTTGAAACAGGTATCAAAGTTGTTGACTTGCTTGCTCCTTACATCAAAGGTGGAAAGATCGGTCTATTCGGTGGAGCCGGTGTAGGTAAAACCGTTCTGATTCAAGAATTGATCAACAACATCGCACAAGAACACGGCGGTATTTCTGTATTCGCTGGTGTTGGAGAGCGTACACGTGAAGGAAACGACCTTTACTACGAAATGAAAGATTCTGGCGTTATCGAGAAAACAGCCATGGTCTTCGGCCAAATGAACGAGCCGCCAGGTGCACGTATGCGTGTTGCCCTAACTGGTTTGACAATGGCAGAGCATTTCCGTGATGAACAAGGTCAAGACGTATTGTTCTTCATCGATAACATCTATCGTTTTACACAAGCAGGTTCTGAAGTTTCAGCCCTTCTTGGACGTATGCCTTCAGCGGTAGGTTATCAGCCGACACTTGCAACAGAAATGGGTCAGCTGCAAGAGCGTATCACGTCTACAAACGTAGGATCGGTTACATCGATTCAAGCGATCTATGTACCTGCGGATGACTATACGGATCCAGCTCCAGCAACTACGTTCGCTCACCTTGATGCAACGACAAACCTTGAGCGTAAGCTGACTGAAATGGGTATTTACCCAGCAGTTGATCCTCTTGCTTCAACATCTCGTGCACTTGCACCTGAGATTGTTGGTGAAGAGCATTATGCGATTGCGCGTGAAGTGCAGCAAACATTGCAGCGTTATAAAGAGCTTCAAGATATTATTGCCATTTTAGGTATGGATGAATTATCTGAGGACGATAAGCTTGTGGTACACAGAGCGCGTCGTATTCAATTCTTCCTATCTCAAAACTTCCACGTAGCAGAGCAGTTCACTGGCCAAAAGGGTTCTTATGTGCCATTGAAAGAAACTGTTAAAGGCTTCAAGGAAATCTTGTCTGGTAAATACGATCACCTTCCAGAAGATGCATTCCGCTTAGTTGGACGCATTGAAGAAGTGATTGAAAAAGCCAAAGAGATGGGTGTAGAGGCCTAATCTGGTCCTTAGGAGGGTAAAAGCATGAAGACCGTTCAAGTCAATATCGTTACTCCCGACGGCCCAGTGTATCAAGCGGATGTGGAAATGGTCAGTGTAAGAGCAGAAAGCGGTGAGCTTGGTATTTTAGCTGGCCACGTTCCAATGGTTGCTCCGCTAAAAATCGGTGCAGTTCGCTTAAAACATAGTGGATCAACTGAATTGGTTGCAGTAAGTGGCGGATTTGTTGAAGTCCGCCCTGAACAAGTAACGATTCTTGCTCAGGCCGCTGAAACATCAGATAAAGTTGATGTCGATCGTGCTAAATCAGCGAAACAGCGTGCTGAAGAGCATTTGAACCACCCAAATGAAAGTGATGTACGCCGGGCGGAACTCGCATTAAAACGGGCGTTAAACCGTTTAAATGTAGCAGGGAAATAAAACAGAAAAACCTTCTTATCACAATGATAAGAAGGTTTTTTTTAGGATGACATGAGAGATTGATACATCGACACATAAGGATGAGATGCTTGCTTTTCTAGATATAAGTTCTCGCAAAATTGCGTACTGCAATGCCAGGTTTTATTGTTTCTGCGTAAACCAAGCGTATATTTGTGCGGAGAGTCCATATAAGGCCGCACCACCCAGTCAGCATCTGAATGATGACGGATGACAACCTCTCCTAAATACACACTCATCATCGCTTCTAATGCATCTATTGGCATTTTCCACTCAGCGAACAGCTGCTTAGTCAATGCATCGAAGTATAGTGATTCTAACTGATACAGGCTTTCCTCAGAGTCATCCAAAGAAATGTTATGAAAATGACACAATTGTGCTAATTCTTCTAGCTGTGTCTGTCTATAATCAAAGTAGAAAGCAATGGCCTCCCATTCATGATCAAATGAGGGAACCAGTTCTCCGTACAAATCAACAAAGTCAGGAAAAGAATCTTTCAATGTGTTCAGCTCCTTCCACACGCAGTATATCATCTCCTTAGCATCAGGATAAGAGGGGATTCACACTAAATGTAGCTCTTTTTTCCAAATGATTCATCTTTCCGATTTTCGAGGATATAATGAAAGGGAGTTTTCCTTTACAGAAATAAATAAAAGGAGGATTCAACTGTATGGAAGACGTAGGACAACAAGCAATCGTGGGCATTGTGATCCACCTATTTTTTATCGCGGTTACATGGTGGGCACTGCTTGCTGTAAATATTGATCCACTCATTAAAAAAGGGAAAATTGTTCAAGCGAGGCTGCTGATGATGCTCATTACCATTGCCATCGCATCTGCGGTCAGCAATTTCTTCCTTGATTACTTAAACTTCTCTAGACAAATTCCTTATATGTTCTAACATAAAAGGTTTGGTCAGGGCCTTCTGCGGGAACGTAAAAGGAAGGGTCAAAAGGCTCGCCTTTTGTTGACTTTTCCACGTATGCATTGACCTCCTTGCGGCAACACTTGTAGCAAGGGGGAATGACAAGTGAGAAAGTATTTGAAAGGTTGGCCATTATTTGCGTTTATTCTTTTTTTTGTTCTGATGATTCAAGGAGTTCGTGCGGAAGAATCGTCTCCGCTCGCTCAAATAGCAGAAGGTCTGAAAAACCAGCAAATTGAAGTCGATGGGTGGACCCTTCATGCCAAAACAAATGTGGATATTTCATCCGAACAATTTTCAAAAAAAGTGAAACGTTTGAAAGACGAACTACGACAATATGAGTGGACCGAAAAAAAAGAGAAACATGTCACCAAAGTCACAGGAATTTACAAAGATGAAAAAAATGATACAGAATCGAAAATTTTACTCGTGAAGACCGACACAAAATCCAATCAAAAGTCGTATTTATTATATGAGCAAAAAGGTGCTCGCCCACTGAATACCTGGGAGCATACATATGATCAGTTCGTACGTCATGCAAAAAGCATATTACAAGAGAAAATTGTAATTTTTACTTGTCTCGATGGTCATGTAAATGGTATGATGGATGTTGTTTTGCAAAAAAAAGCTGAAACGTTAGCAAATGAATTTCAAGCAAAACCAGTTGAGTATCTCGTTGAGTCTAATTTTGTGTCGCTTTCCGCTTACACAGATAAGTGGGAACAGTTCATTATGACTTCAAATGATAAAATGAATGTTCAAATTGCCATCAGAAGTTCGGAAATGAACGAAAATCATACGATTACGGTTGGCACACCAATCGTAACGACTGAATATTAATATAGAGAATTTGGGACGCGGAGGGGAAGACCTTGGAAAAAATCATCGTCCGCGGCGGTCAAAAGTTAAACGGCACAGTTAAAGTAGAAGGCGCAAAAAATGCCGTTTTACCAGTTATCGCTGCATCTTTGTTAGCAAGTACAGAAAAAAGCGTAATTTGTGATGTACCTACGCTCTCCGATGTATATACAATCAATGAAGTGTTACGTCATTTAGGAGCAGAAGTACATTTTGAAAATAACGAAGTATCAGTTGATGCATCTCATGCACTAGAAACTGAGGCTCCGTTTGAGTATGTCCGTAAAATGCGAGCATCCGTGCTTGTCATGGGACCACTTTTAGCAAGAACAGGTCATGCAAGAGTTGCATTACCTGGAGGCTGTGCGATTGGTTCAAGACCAATTGATCAGCATTTAAAAGGCTTTGAAGCAATGGGAGCTAAAATTCAAGTAGGTAATGGTTTCATCGAGGCTGAAGTAAATGGCCGTTTAAAAGGTGCAAAAATCTATTTGGATTTCCCAAGTGTAGGGGCAACTGAAAACATCATCATGGCAGCAGCATTAGCTGAAGGCACAACAATTTTAGAAAACGTAGCAAAAGAACCTGAAATTGTTGATTTAGCAAACTACATCAATGCCATGGGCGGTAAGGTTCGCGGTGCTGGTACTGGTACAATCAAAATTGAAGGTGTGGAAACACTTCACGGTGCAAAACACAACATCATCCCTGATAGAATTGAAGCAGGTACTTTCATGGTGGCAGCAGCCATTACAGAAGGAAATGTTCTTGTAAAAGGCGCAGTGCCAGAGCACATGACATCACTTGTTGCAAAAATGGAAGAAATGGGTATTCAGATCATTGAAGAAGAAGAAGGTTTAAGAGTCATTGGACCATCTGAGCTCAAGCCAATCGATCTAAAAACAATGCCGCATCCTGGGTTCCCAACGGATATGCAATCTCAGATGATGGCGCTATTGCTTCGTGCGAACGGAACAAGCATGATCACAGAAACGGTGTTTGAAAACCGCTTTATGCATGCTGAAGAATTCCGCCGCATGAATGGCGATATTAAAATTGAGGGTCGCTCTGTCATTATCAATGGGCCGGTTCAACTTCAAGGTGCTGAAGTGGCAGCGACTGATTTAAGAGCAGGAGCAGCACTTGTACTTGCTGGATTAGTGGCAGAAGGTCACACACGCGTCACTGAGTTGAAGCATATTGACCGTGGTTATGTGAACTTCCACCAAAAGCTTGCAGCAATCGGTGCAGATATTGAAAGAGTCAACGATGAATCAGCAGATGTGACACAAGAACAAGTTGTATCAGATCTGAACGCTTAATCATGAAAGAAATCAGTGTGTCCATTGGGCATGCTGATTTTTTTTTAGAATCATAGAATGCTTCATTTCACGAAGCTTATCATTAGTGTATCCAACCATCTTAAATTTTATTCATACAGACGAACAGTAAAATCCATCGAAGAACAGCCCCATACCTCCATAAAAGACTTGTCCACTAAATGAAAGAAGCTGTCATATTAGCTTGTCCCTGCCCATAGGATAAAAGAGATTCAATGACAAATGGGGGCAGCCAAATGAAACCAATGATATGGACAATCGCAGGAATATGCATCATCATTTTAATGATTCCAACATTACTTGTGTTGCCGACGTTCCAAGGGAAACCGGCAGCCAGCCAGCACGTAGCAGCAGAACCATCAGTTAAAAAAGAAGTGAAGGGTTCAGTCAAATTGAAGCAATCACCCGTCGCTATCCCCGTCTATCGCTCAGCTCATCAGCAGGTAGAAAACATTCCCTTAGAAGAGTATGTGATCGGTGTCGTAGCATCTGAAATGCCAGCTGATTTTGAAATGGAAGCACTCAAGGCACAGGCGCTCGCAGCAAGAACGTATATCGTCAGACAAATGATCAGTGATAAGACAGTCAAATCACCTAAGGGCTCTCTTGTAGATGATACCCAAATGTTCCAAGTTTACAAAAACAAACAGGAACTCAAGAAAATTTGGGGGAAAGCGTACAATTGGAAATTAAAAAAGGTCACGGAAGCTGTCGCCAGCACACAAGGAAAAGTGCTGACTTATGACGAGAAACCAATTGATGCTTCATTCTTTTCAACAAGTAACGGAAAAACGGAAAATGCCGAAGCCTATTGGAAAAACGAAATCCCCTATTTGAAAAGTGTCTCAAGTAAATGGGACGAAAAATCGCCAAAATTTCAAAACAAGAAAACCATCTCGGTGAGTGAATTTCAACAAAAATTAGGTGTGACGCTCACTCAGCAGTCTCAGGTCGGACAGATTGTAGAACGGACACCAGGAAACCAGGTAGCGAAAGCCGTGATCAATGGTAAAACGCTGTCAGGCCGAGACATTCGGGAATCACTAGGCCTTCATTCAGCGGACTTCGCATGGGAACGCCAAGGCCAGCAGATTGTGATTACAACAAAAGGATATGGTCATGGTGTAGGCATGAGTCAATATGGTGCGCATTATATGGCGCAGGCAGGCAAGAAAGTAGATGCTATCGTGAAACATTATTATAAAGGAATTCAAATCGAATCGGCCGATCGTTTTCTCAACACGTATATGGCTAAAAAATAATAAAGCAAAGGTGCCTCAGAAATGAGGCATTTTTTTGTGTGTTCAAAGAGGTTTGAACAGAATGTGACAAATTGCGACTTAAGACGCACCGAAGGAAAACTTAAACATTTACGTCCCGATAAGAACTGATGGCCGATACAAAGCCCCTCAAAAGGAGGAGAAATCGAGAGGATAATTGGCACGTTAGGTGAAAATATCTAGACATCTGACAGAATTTTAGTGATTTTGATGAAAGAGAAAAAGGGACCGAGTCCTATACCATTCCAAGACAGAATATTTTACGATTAAGATGCTTCAATTAAATACATAAGGAGGAAGGAAAATTATGTTGAAAAAAGTATTCTCACTCGTAACCTTAGCTGTATTGACATTATCTATGTCAATCTCTTCACCAGTATTTGCAGAAGCATCTACAGTCAAAAAACATAATAAAGATGTAAGAGTCACAATCTTGCTTGATGCAAGTGGAAGCATGGCAAGAAAAGTTGAGGGAGAGCGCAAATTTGATCTCGCCAAACAAGAGGTATTTAAATTTGCTCAGTCACTTCCAAAAGACGCTAAAATTCGTATGAGCTTGTTTGGTTCTGAAGGAAACAACAAAAATTCAGGTAAAGCTCAATCATGTGAAGTCATTAGAGGTGTTTATGGCGTACAGCCTTATGAAAAAGACAGCTTCGAAAACTCTTTAAACGGACTTGGGCCAACTGGCTGGACACCGATTGCACGTGCACTTGAAAATGCAAAGCAAGCGGATGAGCAGCTTACTGAAGGAACAAAGCATATTGTGTACTTAATCACTGATGGTGAAGAAACTTGTGGCGGAGATCCAGTAAAAGTAGCAAAAGAATTGCATAACTCAAAAGGATCAACTGTTGTAAATGTGATCGGGTTAGACTTTAACGATGGCTATGAAGGTCAATTGAAGCAAGTAGCCAAAGCTGGTAAAGGCCATTACTACCAAGCAAGCACTGGTAAAGAAATGGGTTCTATCTTATCAGCAGAATCATTAAAACTACACGAATAACTTGCTGAACAAAAGGGAAACGATTGATTCATGCTTTCGTTTCTCTTTTTCTGTACAAAAGTAAAAAATGGAGGTTTTTATTGATGAAAAGAAATATCATATTAACCATTTTGGCTAGTCTTGTCCTGCTTCTTTCTTCACCAGCTCATGCTGTAACAAAACAAGAGCCGCCTGCTCATGTGGTGATATTACTCGATTTAAGCGGCAGCATGGCACAATCAGTTGAAGGTGAAAAGAAAATCGATATTGCCAAACGATCTATTCAAAGCTTTGCGAGCATTTTATCAGAAGATACACAAGTTCTGCTTCGTGTGTTTGGTCATGAAGGAACCAATAAAAATGCAGGGAAAGCCATTTCTTGTTCAAGTTCTGAAGCCGTTTACGGATTTGGTTCATATGAGCCATCAACATTTCAGCAAGCACTAAATGTGTATAAGCCAACTGGCTGGACACCACTTGCAAAAGCATTAACAGATACAAAACAAGATTTTGAAGATCATCAGGCTGAAGGGAAAAATATTGTGTATGTGGTCAGTGATGGTGAAGAAACTTGTGGTGGAAGCCCTTCACAAGCAGCAAAGGAATTACATGAAGACGGAATTGATACAATCGTCAATATCATTGGCTTTGACGTGAATGAAAAAGAAGCAAAAAGTCTAAAATCTGTTGCAAAAGCGGGTGGAGGACAATATCAACCAGCTGCAAATGCTGAAGAATTGAACCGCATTCTTCAACAAGAAGCGAGCGCTTTTGGTCGGTAGAGAATGAAATAGCAGCTGGGGAAAACACCCCAGCTGTTTTTTAAGTTGACGATCAATTCAAAGTCGTTTCTAATTCATCAATTCGTTTCTCCACGTAATGCTGATCCTTTCTTGCATGGAAGGTTTCAGCTTTTTCTAATATGGCAGCCGTATTATATTCGGGAATCTGTGAGTAGCTCTCATACACACCTTTAGGAATTAAAACGTTTCCTTCAGGCCAATAAACAGCGATATTGCCACGTCTCAACTCTCCGAATTGAGCCACTCCTTGATAGGACCCATATTGATTAAAGAGAACAACTGGATCACCTTCTTGGACGTAAAGCTCTTTTGCATCTTCTTCATTCATTAGGATAGAATGACGTTTTCCACCATTAAAGGCATCCTTTTCACTATAGATCATAGAGTTGAATTGCTTTCCTCTTCTTGTCGTGATATTGAAATGCCCCTCGGTTTTTCGGTATTGAGGCAGCTGGGCAGGCAGAAGATGTCCCTTGCCGTCTGGTGTTGGACACACTCCATCTTCACATAGCCAAGCGCCTCCCCATTGAAATACGTCTCCTTTATGACGTAAATGCTGGATGCCATCATAGTTTCGATTGGCGATCGCAATCTCACGACGAATGTCTTCAGCTGTTTCAAAATGAATTAGCTCGGCATCTTCTGGCCGGACTCTTTTCGCAAGATCAATATAAATATCCCATTCTGCTCTTGCTTCCTCAATACGAGGTCCTTCAATTTCTGGACTGAAATATACCATGCGTTCCGTACTGGTTGATGTGCCGCCGCCTGGTTGTTCATACCTTGTCATAGCAGGCAGAACAATCACCGCTTCTTCAGCATCTACCAGCGTAGATGTATTCAAAATGATATCTTGGTGGACACGGAGTTCAAGTTCAGATAATGCTTTTTCGATCGCTTCTGGATTTGGCATCGTTTCTAAAAAGTTTCCGCCACTCGTAAACAGCATTTTGAGTTTTTGTGGATGGTCTTTTGGGAGAGCCATCTTCTCAAAGGATTGCCCAATGGTGTCACCATGCCATTTAGGAATATCAAAACCCCATATATGTTCAATTCTTTCAATATTCTCTTCATCAAAATCACTACCCGGTAAAACGAATGGATCAGCACCCATCTCACCGGAACCTTGGACGCCGCTATGCCCACGGATTGGCATGACACCACAATGTTTTCTGCCAATGAATCCTCGCAGCATGGCAAGGTTGGCAACCTGTGATATATTATCAGTTGCAAAGCGGTGCTGTGTAAGGCCCATACTCCAAATAAAAACGCCTGAATTAGCATTGGCCAGGAGTATCGCAAATTCCTTCATTCTTTCTTTTGATAAACCTGATGATGCTTCTAGGTCTTCCCACTTCAACTGTGCGACATGCTGCTTTAAATCCTGTATGCCTGTTGTGTGGTTTTGAATAAATTCGTGATCAAGAGCCGAATGGGGAGCATGCTGCTCCATGTCAAACCAATGCTTGATGACGCCATTCATAAACGCAATATCGCCGCCTATATTGACTTGGTAAAAATCATCTGCGATTTTTGTGCCGAATAAAGCACTTTCTGGAATAGAAGGAACCCAGTATTTTTCCATGGCTGGCTCTTTATACGGATTGATGACGATAATTTTTGTCCCTTTCTTTTTAGCAGCGTACATATATTTAGTGGAGACAGGCTGATTGTTTGCTGCGACAGATCCCCAAAAAATTAATACATCCGTTCCAATCCAATCACTGTAATTACAGCTTGAGGCACCGATGCCAAGGGACCGTTTAAGAGCGGTTTTACTCGGTGAATGGCAAATGCGAGAAGCATTATCAATATGATTTGTCCCTATAAATCGAGCTGCCTTTGCAGCGGTATAATAAACTTCATTTGTAATTCCTCTGGCGGTTAAATAGAAAGCAAGCTGCCGTTTATCAATTGATTGGATTTTAGCTGCAATTTGATTTAATGCATCATCCCAAGAAATACGTGTAAAGGCATTGTCCCCCTTTTTTCGGATCAATGGATAAGGAATTCGCCCAAGCTTGCGAAGAGAGGTGCTGTCCATTTGCTTTAGCTGATGAATATCTTTAAACCATTTTGGATCAATGGCTGGCATTGTGTTAAGACGAAGCACATTTAGTCTTGTGGTGCATATATGAGGTCCTGCGAGCGTTTGATCATACAGTCCTGAGACACCAAGGGCACAGCCGTCACAAACCCCCTGCGTTAAAATACGGTACGCGTAGGGAAGGTTATCTTTGTTCTCCCATGCCACTTTCATCGTATCTCGAATGTGTTTTGGTTTCACTTTGCCAAGCCCCATTGGTGCAAAAGAGGCCCATAGCTTTGGTGAGGGTTTTTTATTGAGTTTAACAGGCCCCTTATGTTTTGTTTTCCCCATGAGATCATCACCCTCCTATTACTTTGTAAAGCGTTTTCATATCTAAAAATTACCTTTAGATTGTGATTCTGTCAAATTCAAATTAAGGTCGGGCTGAGACAGAGGAAGAAGCTGGTAGGTTTTTTTCTCTCAGCTGCTGAATATCCTTCCGAATAAGAAGTGATATGATAAAAGCGATGAAAAATAAGCCAGAGAACACCATAAGACTTTGTGTGTAATTACCTGTTATATCTCGGATGAAGGATGAAAATAGTGGTCCTGCTAAACCAGCAGCGGCCCAAGCAGTCAAAATATAACCGTGTATGGCACCAAGCTGCTTTGTACCAAACAAATCCCCGATATAGGCTGGAATTGAAGCAAATCCTCCTCCATAGCACGTATAAATGATCGCCATGACGATTGAAAAGATGAGCGGTTCTTTTAAATAGGGAAGTAAAGGAAATGCAATGAGCTGTATACTGAAAAAAATCGTATACGTATTCGGCCTTCCTATATAATCTGAGAACGATGCCCAGCCAATCCGTCCTAAACCATTAAAAGCACCTAAAATGCCAACAAGAGTAGCTGCAGCACCTGCAGTGAACCCAACACTTTCTTGAGCAAGAGGTGACGCTACTGAAATAATAGCAATTCCGCATGTGATATTAATAAAAAGCATAAGCCACAAATAATAAAAACGTCTTGTTTTGATCGCTTCATTTGCTGTAAGCTGTGATAAATCTTGAGGGATTTTTCTTTGCTTTGTTTTGAATACGTCAAATTGTTTGACGTCATCAGGTGTTGGTGGAGATAAATAAAGAGATGAGATCACCATGATGATAAAATAGGAGATTCCAAGAATATAAAAAGTATTTGCGATATTTACTTTTTCAATGAGAAATTGAATAATTGGGCTGCAAATAAGAGAAGCAAACCCAAATCCCATAATAGCTAAACCTGTTGCAAGTCCTCTGCGATCTGGAAACCATTTAACTAATGTTGATACAGGTGCAATATAGCCTACGCCTAAACCTATTCCAGCGAGAACACCATAAAATAAATAGAGGAGAGGCAGTGAGGACATGTGGACAGCGAATCCTGACCCAGTCATTCCGATGCCGAAGAAAATAGCTGAGAAGAGCCCGGATGCTCTTGGACCATATCTTTCAACGAAATGTCCCATGAAAGCAGCAGATAAACCTAAAAATAAAATAGCAATACTGAAGGTCAGACTTATTTCTGTTAATGACCACTGAAAGGCTTCATGTAAAGGATTCGTAAAAACACTCCAAGCATAAACAGACCCAATAGATAAATGAATTCCTACAGCACTTGCTGCGATGAGCCAGCGATTTTTCGATTTGTTCATTTTGTTCCCCCCATATAAAGCAATCAAGAAGTTTGATAAGATAGAAATATGTTACATTTTTATGACTTTTTAAAATAATATCACAATTTCATTGGATCATATAACTAAATTTGCGTTGAAAGGAAGATCATACAATGAATCCTTCTGTTAAAACGAAACGAGTCATACACCAATACCGTGAAGGTCAATTTACCTGCAAAACTGATGAAATTGTAGAAGAATTTCCTTTAACTGTGTTGGTGAATGGAGAAGAATTTGTGACACTTGTTTGTTCACCAGAACATCTGAAAGAATTGGTTATCGGCTTTTTGGCTTCAGAAGGGGTCATTCGATTTGAAAATGAGATTAAAAGGTTTACAATAGATGAAAGTATGGGCTTTGCCTATGTTGATTTAGTTCACTCAAGTGGATTTCATACATCAGATTTTACAAAGCGAGTGATTGGTTCATGCTGCGGGAAAGGAAGACACTTTTATTTTCTACAAGATGTAAAGACGGCAAAAACAGCCATTGATCGAATCAGTGTTTCTGCTGCAACCTGTATGCATCTCATGAAGTGTTTGCAAGAAGAAAGCCAATTATTTCAACATACTGGTGGAGTGCATAATGCTGGACTGTGTGATACGGAAAAGCTGTTTATCACTAGAACTGATATAGGAAGACATAATGCTTTAGATAAAATTTATGGATATTGTTTACTTCAGCGAATCCCACTTAGAGATAAAATTCTTGTGTTTAGCGGCCGGATATCGTCGGAAGTTCTATTGAAGGCAGCAAAACTAGGAGTATCTATTGTCATTTCAAAATCAGCACCTACTGAGCTAGCACTTAAAATGGCAGAAGAATTAAATATTACGACAGTTGGGTTCGTGAGAGGAAAGTCCTTTAATATTTACACTCATCCTCAGCGTATTACAGAATAGGAGGCAAAGTATGGTCAGTATTTTGGATAAAAGACATCGACCATTGCGCGATTTAAGAATATCAGTAACTGATCGCTGTAACTTTAGATGTACGTACTGTATGCCTGCTGAAATTTTTGGACCAGATTATCCTTTCTTGAAAAAAGAAGAACTGCTTAGTTTCGAAGAAATTGAACGACTTGCTACCCTTTTTGCAAAAAACCTAGGTGTGGTAAAAATACGCATTACGGGCGGGGAACCTTTAATGCGGAAGGATCTGCCTGTCTTAATAGAAAAGCTCGCAAAAATTCCAGGGATTGAAGACATTGCGATGACAACCAATGGAACGCTTTTACCGTTATATGCTGATCAGTTAATGAAAGCAGGTCTTAATAGAGTTACCATTAGTTTGGATTCATTAAATCCCGACCGTTTTAAGCAAATGAATGGTAGGCATATTTCTATCCAAAAAGTGTTTGATGGCATTGAGGCTGCAAAAAAGGCTGGACTTGCTATCAAGATTAATATGGTTGTTCAAAAAGGTGTGAATGATCAAGATGTCTTACCAATGGCAGCTTACTTTAAAAAAGAAGGACACGTTCTCAGATTTATTGAATTTATGGATGTCGGTAATACGAATAAATGGAATCTAGAACATGTCATGACAAAGAAAGAAATAATTGAATTAATTGATTCAACATATCCTATCAAACCAGAACCTCCTCAATATACAGGTGAAGTAGCCAACCGATTTTTTTATAAAGATGGTTCAGGAGAGATAGGCATTATTTCTTCCGTTTCAGATGCTTTTTGTGGAACATGTAACAGAGCAAGGCTGTCTGCACGCGGGGAATTGTTTACATGTCTGTTTGCATCATCGGGTTTTGATCTGAAACAGATGATTCGTACGACAAAAAATAATGAAGAATTAACGAATAGGTTAAAGGAATTATGGTCGAATAGACATGACCAATATTCAGCTGAGAGAGAGCAGAAAAAAGATCAGAAAAAGGTTGAGATGTCATACATCGGTGGTTAATGACAACAAAGTATCATGATCATGTATTTTTGAAAAGAAGAGAAAATGTCATAATCGTTGCTGAAAATTCTTTTTTGAAACAGGTCATTTTATCTTATGAACTCAATGATTATAAAAAACCAGCAGAATCTCTGCTGGTTTTTAATTTGCTATTTTGCACCTCGAAAAGATTGAGATAAGATTGGAAAATAGATTTTTCATCATTGTGTGCTGCTTTACTTTTACGAGTGCTGTGATAAGATCAAATCATTCTTTACCAGCTCGATTTTTTCACTCCGGGGATATGACCCTTATAGGCAAGCTCACGAAAAGCAATCCTAGACATTTTAAATTTTCGTAAATAACCTCTGGGACGGCCTGTTAATTCACAGCGGTTTTTTAAGCGGGAAGGGGAAGAGTCTCTAGGTAATTTCCGTAAAGCTTCATAGTCCCCTTTTTCTTTTAACTCTTTCCTTAATTCTGCATATTTCAATACAAGCTGCTGTCGTTTTTTTTCTTTAGCAATCTTAGATTTCTTTGCCAATTAAAACCCTCCTGGCCTAATTTTGTATTTTCCATTGAAAGGGGTCTTCAAACGTAGTCCAATCTTGATCAAATTCTTCAGGTGTGAGCAAGCATTGATCAAGTGTGCGAATGATATCTGCTTTAGGCAAATCCACACCGATAAACACAAGTTTTGTATGGCGATCACCAAACTCTGCGTCCCACTCATCAAGAAGCTCTGGTTCCTGATTTAATATCCGTGCTTTTTCTTGCTCAGGCAAAGCAGCAATCCAGTATGCAATTGGTTCAATCGCAACAGATTTTCCAGCTTGTGAAATTAAAATGGTTAAATCATGATGTGTGGCAAGCCAAGTAAAACCTTTCGCCCGAACGATCTGCTCAGGCATTTGATCCAACCAATTATTCAGCCTGCCTGTATGAAAAGGAAGTCTTCTTTCATAAACAAAGGATGAAATTTGGTATTCCTCTGTTTCCGGCGTATGCTGAGCATGTCCTGCGTTGATCTCTTTGATCCATCCAGCAGAAGCACTTGATTTTTCAAAGTCGAATAAACCAGTATTCAAAATGTCATCTGGATTTACTTTACCTTTGGAGGTTCTGATGATAGATGCTTCTGGTTGCAGTTTGTTCAGCACATGCTCAAGTCGATCTAATTCTGAGGGTGAGACTAGATCGCATTTATTGATAATCAGCACGTCACAAAATTCAATTTGATCAATGAGTAAATCTGAAATTTCTCGTTCGTCGTCATCGGAAACAGCTTCTTTACGATCTAATAAACTCTCTCCTGACTGGAAATCAGTCCAGAAACGATTTGCATCTACTACTGTGACCATCGTGTCTAGCCGGCAAAAGCGGGTCAAATCTATGCCCATTTCTTCATCAATATAAGAAAACGTTTGAGCGACGGGAATTGGTTCACTAATTCCGGTTGATTCAATGACAATATAATCGATATTACCCGCCTTACAAAGGCGTTCTACTTCGATTAACAGGTCTTCTCTCAAAGTGCAGCAAATACAGCCGTTAGATAATTCAACTAGTTTCTCATCTGATCGAGAAATCTCGCCGCCTTGTTTGACTAGTTCTGCATCAATATTAATTTCGCTCATGTCATTGACGATCACAGCGACTTTTAACCCTTTACGATTTTGAAGTACATGATTTAATATCGTTGTTTTTCCTGCTCCTAAAAAGCCGCTTAATACTGTAACAGGTATAAGCTTATTCATTTGTTTTTGTCCTTTTGAAAACGATCATTTTGTTTTCCGCCTCACTTAAAAAGTAATCATTACGATTTATGATCTAAAAATTTATTTTGTTTCTCTATGAAGGGTGTATTTCTTTAACCGAGGAGAATATTTTTTTAACTCCAATCGGTCAGGATTCGTTCTTTTATTTTTTGTTGTGATATAGTTTCTGTCACCTGTTTCAGTACAGGCCAAGGTAATTTTAACGCGCATACGTAATAGGGTCCTCCTTTAATTCGTAATAGTTACGATTTGTATTTTAAAGTGATCAAGACTGAATGTCAAGCATAGGAGGATAATCAAAGCCAAATGATAAACAAAAGGGGTATCGAACGACCATTGATACCCCTCTCCATTAATAAAAGTCACCGAGTTCTTGTTCGTAATCACCTTCATACTGCTGGACATCATAAGGAATTTCTTGGAGGAAGGCTAACCCGCCTAATATAAGAATCAAAACGATGGCAATGAATGAAAGAATAACTGCGGCAATACTTGAAATGGCAAATAGCGTCTGCATTTTCATCATCTTAGCATATTGTTCTAATAATTCTTCGTAAGAAGTATCAGGAGCCTGAATCAATTGTTCAGCTGCTTTTACAGATTTTTGTACATGGACTCCCATCATAATGAGGAAGACGCCAAGGGCTGCAGGAAGAACAAGCCAAAAACCAATAAGAATAGCAAGACCGCCTGAAATATAGAGAAAGATACTACCAACCTTTCCCCACTTTACGATTGAATGAAGAGATTGAATGATTTTCTCAGTTTGTTGCAATGGTGTTCACTCCTTTATGTATTCACTCTTTATCATACTTGAGTAAGTAGTGCTTTAGGAAGAGCGAATGTTGTTTAATTAAAATGTTTCTATCTTCACTTCATTATTTACAGATAAATAAATTATTTCCGAATAAGAAAAAAGTAACATTTACTATAAAAATTATCAACAAATTATGTCATAAATAAGATTGGTAGTAAAAAATAATTAGTAAATTTATCAAAATATGTTGTTAGTTGTCTAGTAATTGGTTATTATTGTGTTGTATTATCATAAAAATTGGAAGGTGGAATTCATATGTTAGATCGTTTCTTAAACAAAATGACCAATGTTCAACCTGCAGCTGCAAGATGTATTTTGCAAAAATTAGTCACTTCATGCAAATCAGCACCTACTTGTTTCCTTCAAGGTGTTGGAACTTTCCGTTACTATGTGGATCGTGATACAGGTGAGATTTGTACTAGTCAAGAACGCGTTAGATGTGGCTGCTAAATCTAAGGATCTTATTTAATAGGATGTGAGCGCATGAGCATATCTTCAATTTCATTCTTAACAAATGCTATGCAGGCGTCAAATAGGCGTCAAGCGGGTCAAACATCAAATTCTTTTTTAACCCAAGCGGCCCAAATTGTTCAAGGTGACCATTCTCCAGAAGAGAGAAAGGCATTATTTCAACAACTTACTTTAGTTCAGCAAGGAAAAGATTTAGAACTTCATGTTTCTAAATTAAAGGAACTAGAGAAAGAGTCTCAAAAAGAAACGTCTTCTTCGTCTGTTACTGTGAATCAGCATGGTGACCAAGTAGACATTTCAAACGAGGCTCGGAGTGAGTTTGAACAAGCTGAGGAACAGGCTTCAGGTGAAGCGAGTGAAGCTGCTGCAGGGGAAAAAGATCAAGATGTTCAATCAGATCCACAATAAAAAAAGAGGCATGTGTTTGATAGTCTTCACATGCCTCATTTATCTTTATTTTGCCGGTATCCTTGAATAAAGACCATCTGGAAAAGGTGCTGCATATGAGATGATTTCATCTTCTTCTACCATGATGTAATACGGAAATTCTTCAATTTGGAATGCATCTATCATTTGCTCGTCCACTGGGATAATTCGCATGTTGGTTATATTATCACGATATAATTCTTGATCCTCTTTTTGCCCATTCTTTAGCAAAATACTAAATGAAACGTCTAATTTACGCTGCTTTTTCGTTTCTAGGAATTGTTCAAGTGATGGGATGCAATGCGGACATGATGTATCAGTGAAAATAAGCAGCTGCTTCTTGCTGTTGGTTTGCAGTAAATCATTCACTGGAATAGGTGATGGTTTTTCAAGCAGCGGATGCACAAGTTTTTGTCCAACATGCTGTATCGGTAAGATGATCAGTTCCATTTGTTGTTTTAAATAGATGATGACTCCGATCGTTAATAACAGGCTGCAAAGAATAAGAGTGAGCTGTAAAAGTAAGATTGAATTCATCGTATATCGTCCTCTCAGAGTAAAGTTACGCAAAGCTATCATAATACAAATATCAAAAATATGTCAATTATACTAAATGGTGTAAGGTGGAGCGTTTGATGAGTACAGTGAACCATTGTTTATATGCAATCTCCTATACTTGGAAAAGAAGCCGATCTTATCTTCTTTTAACCTTGTTGATCCAAGTGATCGTTGGTTTTATGCCTTTGGCTAGTGTCTGGATTATTCAAACTTTGATTAATGAAATTATTTTATTCATGACGTCTTCAGGAGACATTCAAAAGGTTTTGTGGTTATTTGGGCTGCAAATGGCCATTGTGGTTTTAGGATATGGGCTTCAATTCATTCTTCAGCTTAGCCAGCAGAAAGCGACAAATTTGATTGGTCTGCATTTGAAGGGTGAATTGCTTCAAAAAGCGATCAGGCTGCCGTTTATTACATTTGAACACCCGTCTTTTTACAATGAAAGTCAACGTGTGATGAACAGTCATCAGCATGTTCTGAGTATGGTTAGAAGCATCTTTACCATCATGAGCGCATTGATTACTGTTGTATCACTTCTTATCTATATGATCGGTATCCATTGGGGCTTGGCGGTCATTCTGATCGTGTTTACCCTGCCTGTCTTGTGGATTGAGCTTTTCTTTGGAGGAGCGCGTTATCAATTAAACCGTATGTTAACTGCCAATGACAGAAGAGAAATGTATGTGTCCGATCTTGTCGCACAAAGAGATTCATTGAAGGAAATCCGTTTATATGGAATCGGAAATTACCTTCTTCAGAAATGGAAAGATCATTATGTAAAAAGTGCAGATGAAAAATATAAACTGCTTAAACGGCAAGTTCGCTGGGAGATGGCGGGTGGATTGCTTATGACATTTGCCTATGTATGCTGCGGTCTTTTCATTGTCTTTCTTATTTTTCAAAAAAAATTAGCTGCCGGGACATTTGTCGCTGTGCTGCAAGCGGTGCAAAACATCCAAAGTGGTTTTCAGGACTTAACAAGAGAATGTTCTAGTTTATATGAAACAAGTCTTTATGTTGATGAAATGAGAGCTTTTCAAAAGAGAGAAGAAGAAATTCATGAACAGACAGAAGAAGGGGCATCGCTTCGAAAGATCGAGTGTATTCAGTCCATTACACTTGAAAATCTCTCTTTTACTTATCCGAATATGAAAACACCTGCCATTGAGCATATACATTTTCATATCAATAAAGGTGAACGTATTGCATTGGTGGGGGATAACGGATCAGGTAAAACCACCTTGATTAAATGTTTGACTGGTTTATATGATCCAGATCAGCCGAATATGCAAAAAGTCAATGGTGAGTCCATTCTTACTATTCATAAAAAATCATACCATGCGAGAATGGCTGTTCTTTTTCAAGATTTTATGAAGTACGAGTTCACTGTGAAAGAAAACATCGGGTTTGGCCGGATTGATCATATGGACGAGGAAGAGCGGATGATCTCAGCTGCACGGCAAGCAGGCATAGAGAAAAGAATTCATCAAATGGAAGAAATGTATGATGCACAGCTTGGCCGTTTTTTTGAAGAAGGCCATGAACTTTCTGGCGGACAATGGCAAAAGCTCGCGATGGCTAGAACCTTCTTTAGAGAGAGTGATTTTATCATTTTAGATGAACCGACATCTGCTCTTGATCCACTATCGGAAATTTCACTCATTCGAAAGCTATTCGATCACACGCAGGATCAGGGTGTCTTGTTTATCACACATCGAATGGGAGCTGCCCGTTTAGCAGACCGTATAATCGTAATGAAAGATGGTGCTTTCGTTGAAGAGGGGAACCATGATGAACTGATGGTGTTAAACGGAGAGTACAAAAGGCTTTACGAGGCACAATCTCAATTATTTCAACAAAAGGAGATGGCGTAAGGTGAGTGTCTTTTATTACATAGGTGTCTATTTATTAGGTATTATTTTTGCAGGTGCATGGCTTGATAAAGTAAAAAAACAGACGGCGCATATGCAGCAGATGGGTGCTTATCGGCTGCTGCCTCCTTCTTTCACGGTACCCATGTTTTATTTGTTTTTAACTGTTGAATTGATTTGCACTGGTTTTTTGTTCGTATGGCACATGACCCTTGTACCTGCGATTGGTCTTACAGCACTTTTATGTATTTATACTGGAGCGGTGACCTTCAATTTATTGAGAGGACATCGTGATATTTCTTGCGGCTGTGGTGGACTGCTTGATAATGAACGCCTTCATTGGGGAATTGTGATTCGCAATGTGTCGATGCTGACTCTTGTAATCGGGTTGTTTTATGTGCATCCCTATGTAGAAACCATTCCATGGCAATATAACATTATTTGTTTTCTCATTGCCGTGGCTGTCTCTTTCATGATAGCGGTGGGTCAAGAAGTCTTAATGTTTAAACGAAAATGGATCAATCAATTTGAATTATTTATAGAAGGAGACGATGTGAAATGACAGATATTCTATTGATTATTGTGTTATTCATTGTCATTGCTCAGCTGGCTGTGATATTTTTGCTCGCCCGTTTTATCGGAAAATTTATGAATAAAATCAAAACCCTTGATGGAATTGAATTAAAGGAAGCGGCTGTGGGGGATCCTGCACCGTTATTTCGAAGCTATTCCCATTTAGGGGAGAAGGTCATTTTGAAGGAATATTTTCAAAGCGGGAGTGCTGTGATGCTGTTATTTGTGAACTCTACTTGTATGACGTGCAAAAGTATTTTAGCAGACCTGCAACAGCAAATCGCTGGCGATGATACTCAATTCATTTTTATTAATGGAGATGAGCAGGCGGATGATACGCAGATCCTTGAATTGCTGCCGTCCCAGGCTGTGTATACTCGTTCTTCACAAATCATGGAGCTGTACGGAGTAACGGTTGTTCCACAAGCGATTCTCATTGATGAACATGGTATCATTCTGCAAAGAAAATCTCTTCAAAATGCGAAACAGTTTGAACAGCTGTTACATGCGTCATAAAAAAGCGTCTCTTTGCCAGGGAGACGCTCGTTTTATAATTCTTTTCCTAGGATATCTAAATCGTACCTGCTGCCATCCATTTCTGCGATGCGTGGCAGGTGGCCCCATGTCTCAAAGCCATGCTTTTTAAACAGTCGAATGCTGGCTACGTTGTGCCCGAAAATAAAGGCGAGTAACGTTCGAATGCCTAATGAGGGTGCTAACTCAATGGCTTCTTGTAAGAAAAGTGAGCCTAAGCCTTTTCCTCGATAGTCTTGGTTCAAATAGATACTCATTTCAACGGTCCCGTTGTATGCGGGTCTTCCGTAAAACGTTTCAAAGCTCAGCCAGCCGTAGATATTTCCATCCTCATCTGTTTTCACATAGAGAGGTCTTTTATCGGAATGATTCAAAAACCATTGCCGGCGGTCTTCGACAGATACAGGTTCTGTATCAGCGGTCACTTCTCTAGAAGCAATTGTTGAATTGTAGATATCAACAATCGCTTTGAGGTCATCTTCTGTTGCTATGCGGTTGAAAGTGTTCACAATTAAGTCCCCCATCTTTTTTTCATTTATCATACATATTATTGATGCGATTGCGCAAAATAAAAAGAAAAATGATTTCGTATGTATATATTTTTTGTAAAGTGTTCAGAATGTTGCTGAGGTGATGAAAAATGAGAGAGGAAGAAAAGAAACGTACTTCCAAAATCACAAAAGTTCAGCAATTTTTCCGTAAGCGCTGGGTATTCCCTGCTATTTACTTGGTCAGCGCAGCGGTCGTGTTAACAGCCGTTCTTTGGTATCAAGCTGTATCAAAAGATGTGAAAGACCAACTATCTGATGGAAATCAAACAGGGCAAGAACAGCGTGATGATGCCGTTGAAGTTGGAAAGCCAATTGAAAATGTTGCCATGCCGGTCAAGAATTCTGATAATGTTTCTGTCGTGAAAAAGTTCTATGAAGCAGATGCTGATCAAAAAGAAAAAGAAGCAGCACTTGTAAACTATAATAACACCTATACCTTGAGCAAAGGTATTGATCTTGCAGATAAAGATGGCAAAGTGTTTGATGTCACAGCTGCTCTTAGTGGAACAGTGGTTCAAGCGAAAAAAGATCCAGTTCTCGGTCACGTTGTTGAAATTGAACATGAAGATGGATTATCAACTGTTTATCAATCGTTGTCACAAGTGAGTGTCAAAGAAGGCGATGAAGTGAAGCAGAATGATGTCATTGGTGCTTCTGGTAAAAATCTATATGGTGCTGAAAGCGGTAACCATGTACATTTTGAAATTCGTATGGAAGGTTTAGCGCTTAATCCGCTTAGCTTCATTGACAAGCCTGTTTCTACGATTGAAAAAGCAGCGCAAGAAGTGACGGAACAAGCAAAAGAACCTGCTCAGCCAAAGACTGAGGAAAAAACGAAGGAACCTGCTGCTGAAGATAAGACCAAAGAGCCAGCTGGAGAAAAATCTGAAGAAAAGTCTGATGAGAAGGGGAAATCCTCTGATCAAGAAAAATCTTCTGATTCCTCTAAAGACAGCAGTCAGTCAGAAGAAACAAAACAATCTTAATGTCTTACAAGGTCCTCTGTGTATATAAATACGCAGAGGTTTTTTTCTGCTTAAAAAGATCCTCCGCCACTCGGCGGAGGATACACTATAGGGCGGCAGGTCCTTCTTCACCTGTCCGGATGTTGATTGTATTCGCTACCTCATATATAAAAATTTTCCCATCCCCTGGTTCGCCTGTTCGAAGTACCTTTTGAGCTGTTTCAACGACCTGTTCGACAGGTACTTTACTTAGGACGATTTCGATCTTTAATCGTTCGTACACGTTGCTTTCCTTTTTGACGCCGCGGTATAGCTCTGTATGTCCCTTTTGTAAGCCGCAGCCGTGTACATTTGAAAAGGTAATCGAGGTGACACCAATCTTTCCAAGCTCCACCTTTAATGTTTCAAAATTAGCTGGACGTGTGACAATCTCCACTTTATACATTTTGCTCATAGAGACACCCCTTTTTCTTAATCTTGATAAGCTTTTTCACCGTGCATGGTTAAATCAAGACCCACGGATTCTTCTTCTTCGGTTGCACGAATTTTGAAGAAGACATTGACCAACTTGATGATCACGTATGTCACAACGGCAACAAAAGCGTACGTGGCAACAATCGCGACCACTTGTTTCCAAAGTAAGCTGGGATCTCCGTAAAATAAGCCATTGGCTCCACCGTCATTGACAGAAGTTGTGGCGAAAAGTCCTGTTGCAATTCCTCCCCAAGTACCGCCAATTCCGTGAAGGCCGAATGCGTCTAGTGCGTCATCATAGCCAAATTTGGCTTTGAGAGAAAAGACGCCCCAGAAACAGACGATCCCGCCAATGAATCCTATTATAATAGAAGCAAACGGTGTAACAAAGCCTGCGGCAGGTGTAATGGCGACAAGACCTGCGATGGCTCCAGAGATCGCGCCGAGCATGGTTGGTTTTTTGTTGATCATCCACTCTACTAACAGCCAGCCGATGATTCCTGCAGCAGCAGCTGTATTGGTGTTAATAAAGGCATACATGGCCACGCTGTCTAATGTAAGGGCACTACCCACGTTAAACCCAAACCAGCCAAACCAGATGACAGCTCCGCCGAGAAGGGTATAGATCAAGTTATGTGGAGAAGAGCTTGCTGCTTCTTTACGCTTCCCGAGCACAATTGCAACGACAAGACCCGCAACACCGGACGAGATGTGAACCACGTTTCCGCCAGCGAAGTCAAGCGCACCCATCTGGCCAATCCAACCGCCGCCCCATACCCAGTGTGCGACTGGAGCGTATACAAATGTGACCCAAAGGAGTGTAAATACAACGACTGCTGAGTAGCGAATCCGTTCAGCAAAGGCACCTGAAATGATGGCTGTTGTTAAGACGGCAAAGGTCATTTGGAACATCATGAACAATGAATGTGGAATGGTCTCACTATAGGAACCTGGCGCAAAGCCTACGCCTTTCAGGCCCACCCAGTCTAAGCCTCCGATCCATGCATTGCCTGGTGCAAATGCCAAGGAATAGCCGAATACGATCCATACGATTGAAACGATCGCTAGTGATGTTAAGCTGTGCATGGTCGTGCTTAACACGTTTTTACTTCTCACGAGTCCTCCGTAGAATAAAGCTAAACCCGGTGTCATTAACCACACGAGTAGTGCGCAGAAGAACATAAATACTGTATCACCCATTTGCATGCTGCATTCCCCCGAATCATTCAGAATTAATTGTTTTCTTAATTCTTCATTATAGAGAGAAAAGTCATATATAACATATACATGTAAGTTTATCTGACATGGTTTTTGGTTAAGTTCAATATAAATGGATGAAAAGTTCGTAAAAAATGAGCAAAAACGTAAGTTAAGCACTAAAAATAAAGGGCGTTTGACCTATAAAATGGAGCTGAGAAACAGTTTTGTACGTTCCTCCCTAGGAGAATCAAACAATTCTGAAGGGATACCTTCTTCGACGATGCGGCCTTCGTGCATGTAGACGACACGATCGGCAACTTCTTTCGCAAAGCCCATTTCATGTGTAACAATGACCATGGTCATGCCTTCTTTTGCAAGGCTTTTCATCGTTTGCAGCACCTCACCTACAAGCTCTGGGTCAAGGGCAGACGTAGGTTCGTCAAATAACATGACATCAGGCTTCATAGCGAGAGATCTGGCTATGGCTACACGCTGTTTTTGGCCGCCTGATAGTTTAGATGGATATACGTTGGCTTTATCCGCAAGTCCGACTTTTTCTAGCAATGCGCTGGCTTCAGTGATGGCTTGCGCTTTCTTTGTTTTTTTCACCATAACAGGCGCTTCGATGATATTTTCAAGAACAGTTTTGTGCGGGAAAAGATTAAAATGCTGAAACACCATTCCTATTTTTTGTCTCATTTCGTTTAATTGATGGCGCTTTGGATGAACAGGGCTGCCATCGATGATAATATCTCCTTCATTTTTTATTTCTAAAAAGTTCATACAGCGGAGCAAGGTGCTTTTTCCAGAACCGCTTGCCCCAATTAAGACGACCACATCATTTTCATATACGGTGAGATCGATATCTTTTAAAACATGAAGCTCTCCAAAGTATTTATTGAGTTTTTCAACACGAATGATTTCCTTTGATTCTGTCATGCTTCTCCTCCTATTGGTCACTGGCTGATAGTTTCTTCTCAAAGGTTTGGACAGCGAATGTTAACAGCAGGACAAGAACTAAGTAATAGACGGCTACAACAAGTAAATACGTCATATTGTCAAAGCTGTTGGAGCCTTGCGTGGTGGCGACGTTAAATAGTTCATTGACACTGATAAAGGCGGCGAGTGATGAATCTTTTAAGCCGATAATGAACTGGTTGCCAAGAGGGGGAAGGGCACGCCGCATCGCTTGCGGGAGAATGATGCGCCTCATTGTTAAAAAACGACCCATGCCAAGAGAGCGTCCTGCCTCTTTTTGCCCCTGATCGATGGATTGGATGGCCCCTCTAAATATTTCTGCTATATAGGCGCCATTATGAAAGGCAAGCGCAATGGAAGCAGCCCAGAAGTCGGGTATATTCAATTCTGTGAGGCCAAAATATAGGATGAAAATTTGAACAATCAGTGGTGTTCCGCGCACAAGAAAGATATAGGCATTGGCGATATAACCGAAAACGGCTACGCGGGATATTTTCAATAAAGCAAAGAAGAGCCCGATGAACATACCGATGAAGATACTGATCACCGTCAGCTGTAAGGTGATCAGCATTCCTTCTAAAAAAATACTTTTAGAATCAATCAGCGTCTGAAAAAAATGTGATAGGGTAGGCAAAACAATCATCTCCATTTGAAGAAAGTGCGCCTATAAAAAGGGCGCACAATCGTGGTTTTAATCTTGTTTGACCGTGATGTCTTCATCAAAGTACTTTTCGCTAATTTGTTTTAATGTTCCGTCTTTTTTTAGTGCATCAATTGCATCGTTGATCTCTTCTATGAGCTGTTCATTTTCTTTTGATACAGCAATTGCCTGCTCACTTTGTCCGAGTCTTTCCTGCGCTGTGATTTTCAATTTTTTCTTCATCGCTTCTGCACCTGTGGCGAAATCTGTCACGACTGCATCGTGTTTTCCGTTGGCCAGTGCTTCTAAGGCGACGACATCACTATCATAATATTTTGGTTCTTGCCCGCTATGTTCCTTTGCAATATCAGCGTAGGACGATCCTTTTGATACAGCAATTTCTTTGTCTTTTAAGTCATCAGCATGTTGAATGTCTGCTCCAGGTCTTGTGAAAATTTGCGGACCAGAGTAGTAATAGGGCTTAGAAAAAAGGACGTGTTTTTTTCGTTCCTCATTGATGGTATGACTTGCAACTGCCGCATCAAATTTACCTGCTTTCACGCCTTCGACGATGCCTGCGAATTTATATTTCTTCTGTATAGGTTCGAGACCTAGTCTGTCACTAATCGCATTGCCTACGTCGATATCAAAGCCGGACATCTGATTTCCATCCATATAACTAAACGGATGAAATTCACCTGAAGCTGCAAAAATAAATTTTCCATCCTCCAAAATTGGCGACCCTTTCGCTGTAGAATTACGTTTATCTCCGTTCCCGTTTGTTTCATTTGAACCACACGAAGACAGAAGTAATACTGCAACTGAGAAAAGGGCTGGGACCCAAAACCGTCTTTTTTTAATAATAAGCTTCTCCTCCTTTTCAGCCGTTCTCCATATAAGGAGAAAGTAGGCTTTTAAATATGTGTAGCATCTTACCATTTGTTCCTCATATTCTCAATTTTATATGTGTTATTCCAACAATCGTCCTTTTTAGAATGTATGTCTTGCTTTTCTAAGAGAGAACTTGAATTGATTAGGGTAAAAAAGGGAAATGAATCTCATAATAACGAAAGGATTGGAAAAAAACATGCTAGATCACAAAAAGGAGGTCGGTGTATGAATAAGTGGAAAGACAATCGAAAAGTTTTTTTAACCGCTATTGCCTTTGGAACGATGTTGAATCCGCTGAATTCATCAATGATTTCTTTGGCCTTGCATCAAATTCAGCATGAATTCGGTTTGTCATTTACGACCGTATCTTGGCTTATTTCTTCTTTTTATTTAGCTAGTGCAGTAACACAGCCGGTGAGCGGCCGGATTGGGGATCATGTGATGAGCCGGAGAACCTTATTTTTATTCGGTCTCGTTCTTGTCGCACTCTCAGCCATTTGCGCGCCGTTTGCCCCAACGTTTGCGGTGCTGATTGTGATCCGTCTGTTACAGGCGATTGGAAGCAGTGCCATTTATCCTTCTGGAGTCGGACTCATTCGGGATCATATTCAAGAAAGACAGGCTTCGGCGTTAGCGGTATTATCCATTTTTGCTTCAGCGATGACGGCACTTGGGCCAACGCTTGGCGGATTTCTGATGACCATTGGCGGCTGGCCGGCTATCTTTTTAGTGAATCTGCCATTTATTTTAATCAGTTTCTTTCTCGGCCTATTTTTGTTTCCGAAGGAGCAGAAGAAGAGAAAGCTGCGCATAGGCGAAACCGTGCGAAAGCTCGATTTACCAGGGATGCTTCTTTTTACCGTTTGCATTGTTCTCCTGCTTTCATTTTTATTATCACTGAGTGATGGCATTCAATATGTTCAAGGCATTCTTTGTCTCCTGAGTGCAGGCGCTTTTATCTGGTGGGAGTATCAGGTGGATGAACCGTTTATTCAAATACGGATGTTCAGGGAGGAGCAGCGGCTGTCACTTGTATATGTGCAATTTATCATCTTAAATATCTTTTTCTATTGTCTCTTTTTTGGTTTGCCGAGTTATTTCCAGGATGAGTTAGGCTGGCGTGTGGAGATGACGGGTCTTTTTATGCTGTGTATGTCAGGGGTGAGCATTATTGTGTCACCGCTGACTGGAAAGTGGGTGGATCGCGGGGATGAACGCCATCCAGTTTTAGCGAGTGCCGTATTGATGCTGGCTGGAGCGTCTGCTATGACTTTCTTTTTTATTCCTGCACCATTATGGGGGAAAGGATTGGTTCTGGCGCTGCTTGGGCTCAGTTATGGGATAGGAAATGTTGCGCTTCAAGCTGCGATGCTCAAGGCAAGTCCTCAGCAAATGATTGGCACGTCCTCTGGACTTTTTCAAACATGCCGCTACCTTGGCTCTATTCTGTCGTCTGCTGTACTTGGTATGCTGTTTGGGGATGAAATTGCTGGTGCTCATTTTGCGCAATTAGGCTGGACGTTGATCATCATTTCTCTTATTGGCATAGGTGTCAGTCTTTATTTTTCAAGTATGGTTAGAGGGAGACAGCCAATAAAAAAAGCGGCGCGATAAGTGAGAGAAGAATCTTCATCACGTTATCGCAAAGCCGCTTAAGGGTTGGACAGGTCTGAGCCCTGATCCTTTGTCTTCCTTCTGAAAATTTTCCCAACAATTGTCTCGTAAAATGTCACGATGCGATCAATTGGAGAGTCAAAGAACTTCCATAATTTATTCATGATAAAGACAACCACAATCGATACGACCAAGCTGCCTAAAACATCAAATGGATAATGATGACCGACCCAGATGCGGGAGAATCCTGTAAGTAATCCAAAGACGAGCAAGATGTTGCCGAGCTTTTTATTACGGGATCGAATGGCTAATGAAAGAGCCAGTGCACCTGTTGTATGGTCACTTGGGAAGGAAGCGTCTGCTGAGTGCGGGATGAGTGTGTCGACTTTATGCGCCACAAACGGCCGCTCTTCATAATGAAACAATGTAATGGCAAAGTTGACGATAAGTGCTGCAATGCCTGTTACACCGGAAAAGAAGACATGCTTCTTAAATTTGTGATTCCCTAAAAACCAGCAAATCAATAAGACAAGGGCGTACACAAGAATGGCCTTTTTCGTAATAAAGATCATGGCCTGATCTAAAAACTCAGAATGGTGAGCCATCCCGTGTATGACTTTAAACAATTCGTAATTCAAAACATCACCTATACTTTCGCTTAATGCCAACTATTTTTCAAAAAAGCCTGTATGCTCTATTTGAAATATCCTATATTTTAGCATGTTTCCGGCGAAGTTTAAAATAGTATCCTTTTCCTTCTATTCTGAAAGGGAGACCTTTTGTGCTTTTGCTTCCTGAGGTTTTCGTTCGCTCCAATAAAAAACGCCCATACTCAGTAAGACAACAATACCCGCAATAAGGTACACATTTGAAAAGTCTGTGAAACTGACAAGGAGTCCAAAGACAAATGAGCCAGCAGCAATACCTGTATCATACAGAGTAAAGAAAGTTGCCGTCGCATACCCCGTACGGTGAGCTGGTGAGTGCTGAATCGCAAGTGTTTGTAAACATGGCACGAGCGAACCGTAGCCAAGTCCAATCACAGCGCCTGATAGAAGAAGCATTGTGGCTGAATGTGTCGCTGTCAGCATCCATAAACCAATGGCAAAAAGGGCAATCGAAGGATAGATCACAACGTGAGCTCCAACTCGGTCAAAAAGTCTGCCTGTAAATGGACGTGATCCAAGCATTGCAGCCGCAAACACAATAAAGAAATAACTGCTTGCACCCATCAAATGGAGTGAATTGGCATATACTGAAATAAATGAAATAATCGGTGAATAACAGAATGAAATAATAATACCGACGGCCGCTGTTTTTAATGCGCCTTTTTCAAACAGGTGCGAAAACGTGAATCGGAAGACGATGCTTCCGCCGTTTTCAGGCTCTGGCTGTCTAATCAGCATTGTAAAAGCGGCTCCGATTGTCACGATAATGGAAAAGAGAAGAAATAAGGAATGAAATCCTATTTTTCCTACTTGATTCAGTGCGATAAACGGACCGATGACAACAGCGAGGTTCATGGACATCACAAAGTATCCGAGTCCTTCCCCGCGTTTATGTTTCGGGATCATATCAGCCGCAATGGCACTGGCGACTGTCGTCAAAATACTAAAAAAGATCCCTTGTACGAAACGCAGTATAAGAAGCGTTTGGAATTGATCAATCGGGATGTATAAATAAGTGAGTAAGGCAAAGGCTGTAGAAGAGAAAATCGCCATCCGTTTTTTGCCGAATTTCTCAATAATGGCTCCAGAAAACGGTCTTGTCACAATAGCAGATAATAAGAAGACCGTCACAAGGAGACCGCCCTGTGATTCTGTTCCATTTAGTTCATCCATTGTGTAAATGGGCAGTAATGTCAAAAGGGCATAAAAAGAGGTGAACGTAAATAGATTCACCAGGACAATCATGATAAAGTCTTTTGTCCATATGCGTTCGTTCATGATGTATGTCACTTCCTATTCAGTTGATAATTTGTGTAAAAGTGTATGGAGGAGTTGTTTTTCTTCGTAGGTAAAATCTGAAAGACATTCTTCTTCAAATTGTTCCATCGTGCGTTTGATTTCTTCAAAACGGGCTTTTGCATCATCTGTCATTATGATCAGATTTTCGCGTTTGTCTTTTCCTTGTACGCGTTTCACCCAGCCGTTTGCTTCTAAACGGGTGACGGTTCTGGTGATGGTCGGTGCTTCGACGTTCAAATATGTCCAGATGTCTTTTTGGGTTTTCGGGCCGAATGTATCCAAACAAAAAAGCACAGTCCACTGGGACATGTACAAGTCATAAGCAGCAAGCGCTTCGTTCGCCTTTTTAGACAGCAGTCGTGCGCCTTGATGTATTTGATGTAAACACTCTCTATTTAACGTATCCATATGCTCACCTTTTTTAAATATTTAGCTAGGTAAATAAATTCACCTTTTCTATTTTACGTGCTGAATCCTTTCTTGTAAAGTGAAAATTTTCGCGCCCCGAAATGATTTTTTGTTTTGCCTTTTCTGATAAATCCCTTGTCCCATCTTCATTTTTAGCATATTCCCTATTCAATGCTAATACACTGTTACAAACCTGACAAAGAGAGTGTTTGAGGTGAGGGATCGTGTTTGGCATTTACTACCTAATGGATGAGAAATTACGACGAACAAGCGCCGCTGAAAATGGATAATCTTCATACGGATCTCATTTCACACTTCTCACATCCATTTTAGGGAGGTCGAGTGGTGTGCACGATTACATCAAAGAGCGAACAATCAAGATAGGAAAGTATATCGTGGAGACAAAGAAAACCGTTCGTGTTATTGCGAAAGAATTTGGAGTCTCTAAAAGTACTGTACACAAGGATCTAACAGAAAGACTGCCAGAAATTAATCCAGATCTGGCTAATGAAGTGAAGGAGATACTGGATTATCATAAATCAATCCGCCACTTGCGAGGAGGAGAAGCCACCAAGTTAAAGTATAAAAAAGAAGAAATTCTAGAAGGCGAGCCTGTGAAACAGTAAGCTTAGTTCTTTGTTCATAAACATGATATATATATCTTCCTCATATCGGTAGTTTCTAACCACAAATTTTGTAAAGACTTTTGTAAAGAAATATCTTTTTTTCTGCAAATTATGATAGAATATATAATTAGGGCAGAATGTGGTATTTGCTATGGAAACAGATTTTCAAGGAGGATATATATAGATGTTTGCTAGGGATATTGGAATTGATCTTGGTACTGCAAATGTACTGATTCATGTCAAAGGAAAAGGAATTGTGTTAAATGAACCATCTGTTGTAGCTCTTGACAAAAACAGCGGGAAAGTTTTGGCTGTTGGAGAAGAGGCTAGACGTATGGTTGGACGTACGCCTGGGAATATTGTTGCGATTCGTCCATTAAAAGACGGCGTAATCGCTGATTTTGAAGTAACTGAAGCGATGCTCAAGCATTTTATTAACAAATTAAATGTGAAAGGGCTGTTCTCTAAGCCGCGTATGCTCATCTGCTGCCCGACAAACATTACATCTGTTGAGCAGAAGGCGATCAAAGAAGCTGCTGAAAAAAGCGGTGGTAAGCATGTATTTCTTGAAGAAGAGCCAAAAGTAGCAGCAATCGGTGCTGGCATGGATATTTTTCAGCCAAGTGGAAACATGGTCGTAGATATTGGAGGCGGAACGACAGATATCGCTGTCATCTCAATGGGTGACATTGTAACCGCCTCTTCTATTAAAATGGCTGGAGACAAATTTGATCTGGAAATTCTTAACTACATTAAAAAAGAGTACAAGCTGTTGATCGGTGAGCGCACAGCTGAGGATATTAAGATCCAAGTTGCAACGGTATTCCCAGACGCACGTCACGAAGAGATTTCGATTCGTGGACGAGACATGGTGACAGGATTACCAAGAACGATTACCGTCACAAGCAAAGAAGTAGAAGAAGCATTGCGTGAATCTGTATCTGCGATTGTTCAGGCTGCGAAGCAAGTTCTTGAGAGAACACCGCCTGAATTATCAGCTGATATTATCGATCGCGGCGTCATCATTACAGGTGGCGGAGCTCTTCTAAACGGGCTTGATCAATTGCTTGCAGAAGAGCTGAAAGTACCAGTTTTCGTTGCTGAAAATCCAATGGACTGTGTAGCAGTTGGTACTGGTGTGATGCTTGATAATATGGACAAGCTGCCAAAGCGTAAACTCAGCTAATGATTTCCCTCATTCTTTTTAGAAAGAATGGGGGATTTTTATTAAAGAACCCTGCTAATCAGCCGATATATTTCATAGAAGATTGTGTTTAGGTCATGTGAAAGAATTTGAATGAGGTGAGCACGTGTTAAAAGGACTATATACCGCAACATCTGCCATGATCGCTCAAGAGCGGCGGACAGAAATGCTTTCAAATAATATCGCAAATGCGAATACGCCAGGCTATAAAGCGGATGAAGGGGCAATGCGTGCATTTCCAGAAATGCTGCTGAACCGAATGGAATCAGGACGTTTCCAAACATCCTCAGGCAAAGGCTTTAGTGTTCCGCTGCAATCGCCGATTGGCGGAATCAATACTGGGACATATATGCAGGAATTAATCCCTCAATTTACACAGGGAACTTTAAAAACAACAGATCAAACAACAGATGTAGCACTAGTTGAAAATAATGTGCCGATCAATCCGGAGACCAATCAGAAATCAGCGCTATTTTATGCGGTCAACACACCAGAAGGCGTTCGTTATACGAAAAGCAGCTCCATTACATTGAACGCACAAAAACAGCTGACCATTAATGGCCGCGCTCTTCTTTCCGTGACGGGTCAGCCGATTACGGTTCAGAGTGAGAATTTCAAAGTGAATGCAGATGGTACTGTGTCTGAAAATGGCCAAAATCTTGGTCAAATCGATGTACGTGTTGCGATGGATACAAGAAACCTAGCGCGTGAAGGAAATGATTTATACCGTACAGCTGATAACCAGCCACTGCCAAGTGCAGTCAATAACGGTCAAATGTCTTATACGTTAAGCCAAGGCGTATCGGAGCTGTCAAACGTGGATGTGACGAAATCATATACAGATATGACAACGGCCTACCGAGCATTTGAAACAAATCAAAAAGTGGTTCAGGCGTATGATAAAAGCTTAGAAAAAGCAGTGAATGAAATTGGCAGAGTGTACTAATTAAGAAATGAAAAAGAAAGGAGGATTCTTATGCTTAGAACGATGATAAACGCAGCTGTATCGATGAATGAAGTGCAAAAGCAGCTTGACATCATCAGCAACAACATCGCGAACAGTGAAACAACAGGATACCGCGCGAAAAACACCCGTTTCTCAGAGCTGATCAGACAGCAGTTTAATCAGGTAGATGAAAAAAATGAGCAGGTGGCAAACAGTCGTCTGACACCTGCTGGGTTAAGGCTTGGAACGGGGACAATGGTCAATGCGTCCATTAACTCGCTGCAAGGCTCTATTAAAGAAACAGGACGTGATCTTGATGTTGCATTCGGAGCGCCGTCGCAGTATTTGCAGGTCAACGCCGGCGGTAATATCCGTTATACAAGAGATGGTTCACTTTACTTACAGCCGGGCAATAACCGTAACCAAGTGCAGCTTGTCACGAGCGAAGGCTATCCGATTCTTGATGAAAACGGAAATGCGATCGTCTTAAATGCGAATTTCCGTGATATTTCAATCGATAAAAATGGACGGCTGACGGCGATTTCAAGAGATAATCAACCGAACCAGCAAGTGAATCTAGGCGTTGTACAAGTCAATAATTCTTCAGCACTTGTCTCTGAAGGAGATAATTTGTTCTCGGTCGACGGAACTTATCAAGGCGCATTAACAGCACTAAATGGAGCAAACCGAGAGGCGATTCAGCTTCAGCAAGGTGCACTGGAAACGTCAAATGTGGACATGTCGAAAGAATTAACAGACCTGATGACAACACAGCGTTCCTATCAGATGAACTCAAGAACGATCACGATGGGCGATCAAATGCTGGGATTAATTAATACAATTCGATAATTAGCAGGCTGTTATCAGCCTCTCATGATAAAAAAGGCGGCTCGCTCAAAGTCGCCCTTTTTTTTATAATAATCTGAGACATCAGCAAGCAGATCCTCAAGATCAATCCAGGCTTCTTTTCGTTCAAGACATGTGACGAGCGTGGCGATTTGCTCATCTGCCTTTGGCGTTTGGCTGTAGAGAAGAGATAAGATTTGAAACTTCATTCTTAATATATCAAACTGGGAAGCAACAGCTTCTTTCAGCCCTTTTTGAATATACTTCATCCCTTCATCAGTTAAATTTTCTTTAAAACAGGAACGCACAGTTTCGTATAGGCACGATACATAGGAGTGTGCTGACTTTCGGTATGCTGGGAGACGAAGCGCTTTTTTGAAGTATTCTAGCGCTTCCTTGTGACGGTTTTGTCTCGACTGAATAAAGCCAGCGTCATAATAAACGATACCAAGCAGCTCTTGATCATCAATCTTTTTCACGTAATCAATAATCTCAATGAAAATATCTTCCGCTTCCTCATATTTCTTTTGGTCGCTATAGTTAAGAGCGAGCACAATTTTACACCGATAGATGCTATGGATGTCTTCGTGTTTTGCAAAAATATCCATGGCTTTTTGAACATGACGAATCGATAACAACGAGTAACGGTTGTTATAATAAACACCGCTTGTACGGAAATGGAACTCTGCTTCCTCAAGCTCATCTTTAAGTAATGGCAACCGTTCCTCTGCCTTTTCGAGATAATGAATCGCATCATTTTGATCACTTTTTAAAGATTCATATAATCCGAGAAAGAAATAAAAATAATATTGCAGTTTTTCGTTCATTTCATCTTTGTGGGGCAGCAGTTCATGTTTGAGTTTTTCTAAGTCCTCTGTCTGATTCATCCAGAGCTGATGACGAAACAGCATCAGCTGATAATGGAGATAGAGCTCCTGTTTTTTTGATAATTTACGTTTATATTTTAGCAGTGTTTTTTTGATTTCTTCTGCCTTCGAAAAATGTCGATGCTTTAGCATTGTATACCAGGAATGGAGAAGTTTTTTTATGGATTTATCGCTCATAAAATTCATTTTTACCCTCTTATTCAATCAATGATGTAATATATATTACCATATTTGTGAAAAAACAATGAGTGTAGTGTGGATTATATTTGATGACAATTGGTAATGATAGATTCTATTTTTTACCATATACGTAAGGCGAATATTGAAAAATGCCAGCATTCATAATATACTTCTATAGGAATCAAATGAAGATCAGCGATATAGAAAAGAAGGAGAGATCAAGATATGCTTGATGCTCAGCAAATTCAAGACATTATTCCACACCGTTATCCATTCTTATTGGTCGACCGTATTTTAGAGGTTGATGGAGAAAAAAGAGCGGTTGGAATTAAAAATGTCACAGTGAATGAAGAATTTTTTAATGGCCATTTCCCAGGATACCCAGTCATGCCAGGTGTGCTTATTGTAGAAGCACTCGCACAGGTTTTTGGTGTGATTATGTTAGGCAAGGAAGAAAACAAAGGGAAAATTGGTTTGTTTGCAGGGATTGACGGCTGCCGCTTCAAAAGACAGGTCAAGCCTGGTGATCAGCTTCGTTTAGAGGTTGAAGTGACGCGTCTCCGCGGACCAGTTGCAAAAGGAAAAGCAGTAGCGACAGTAGATGGCGAAGTGGCATGTGAAGCAGAACTGACATTTTCTATCGGTCCTAAAGTATCATGATTTTCCTGGCGGTTCATCAAGCATGAATCGCTTTTTTATTTAAAAACGTTCAGTTAGAACGGACAAGGACTTGCAATTTTGACAAAAAAACGTCATATTAGACAAAAAAAAGATGAAGGTGATAAAGGATGCTGAAAGAATTTAGAGAATTTGCCGTCAAGGGAAATGTCATTGACTTGGCTGTAGGTGTCATCATTGGGGGAGCATTTGGCAAAATTGTTACTTCTCTTGTGAATGATTTAATTATGCCGCTTGTCGGTATTATTATTGGAGGGCATGATTTTAGCGGATTATCCATTAAAATCGGAGCTGCTCAAATTTTATATGGGAACTTTATTCAAACAGTGGTTGATTTCTTAATTATCTCGTTTTCCATTTTTATCTTTATTCGTTATTTGAATAAGTTAAAACGGAAAAAGGTTGAGGAAGAAGAGGTTGTGGAAACGCCGGATCAAACGGAAGTTCTGCTCACTGAAATCAGAGATTTATTGAAAAATCAAAGCCAATCTAAAGATGTGCAATAGAAAAAGAGCGGCTGACCCCGCTCTCAGCGTGTAGACAAACCCTTGCATTCGGTGTCAGGTCTGCGCTCCGGTACTCACGAATGTGAAATTCGCTCCGTTCCAGTGCTCGCCCTTGCTAGACTTCAAAGGTTTTCAAACACGCTGAAAAGAAGACAAAAGGGCTAAAATCAAGATCATTTTAGCCCTTTGTCAACAATCTAAGAGCGGCTGATCCCGCTCTTTTTTTATGTGTTTTGTTTAAAAGCATCCAGCAGCTTTTCTCCTGACAGCCCCTCTTTGACGAGGTCTTTTAATACTTCTTCAGTTTCTGTTCTGTAACGATTTGTAATCATTTTACCATCGAGTAATACAGAAATGTTTTCTTCTAAGGCAACGATGTTTTTGACTTGGACAGATAGATGAACAGGGCGGTTGTTTTCTTTTGTGATCGTCACAAGAATCTTCACTTCTGTGTGCTGCTGAAAGAGCACCTCAAACACCTGTCTATGTTTCTTTGGAATGAGTGCCTCGATCATCCAGTGATTTTCACCGTCTTCTTTATTAATGATTAAACCGTCACGAAGGGGAATGCTGGACATTTTATCTTGCTGTGGATCAAGTTCAATTTTTAAATCAATCAGCCTAAAGGTTTTCATATTTATCACCTCACAAGCGTTCATTATTCGTAAGTATCATTATAGCATACAACATCTGTATAAATGAAACCGCTGCCTGCTTAGAACTAGCTGCACATGAGTGAAAGGAGATGTTTTATGGAGTCCTATCAATTGCGAAACATACATATAGGCGATGATAAGGTAGAGAGTAATATACGTGTTTATTCGTGGGGAGACATTCTTTCATTTTGTGATGTGTATATGGAAGAAGGGGAGTCACTCACGTTTCAATACGTCACCGAGGATCAAATGGACTGCTTTGAGTTTCAGCTGTCGGTTCATGATGGCCGGCTTTGTTTTTATTGGTTTGCGTGGGACGGATCTGATTATATTCACATGCCTTCTAGTAATTGGATTCATTCAGATATTTTTTATCAATTTATGAAAAATAAGTATTTCATCAAACAAAACAAGATGATGTTTTATACGCAAGCGGTAAATAACAGAAAGTAACGAGGATATAGACAATTTGAAGGTCTATTTTGCCATTTTCATGTTTTGTCAGATACGGCCTTTCTCCGTAGACTAGGGGTAGCTGAAAGGAAAGGAGGCAAGTCCAGAATCAAAAGGTAACGTCTATCATCTGAAAGCCCCCCTCTAGCTAAAGCTGATAGATGCTGCCTTGTGCATATGAACACTGCGTAATAGAACCCAATGCTTCTTTGTATAGGTCATGTGTCCCCTTGTGAATCCCCTTTGTGTGTATCCGGTCATATCGCGTGGCCGGATACCCTTTTATTCACTGTTTAACCGATCATCTCTTGCAAATAGTGGATACTCATTTCATAATGATGATGGATTTTGTTAACGGTATGTCGGTTGAAAATAAAGAAAAAAAGGAGAGAACAATGACAAACATTCAATTAATCGCAACGGATTTAGATGGAACTTTATTGAATAGTGAACACAAAGTGAGTCAGGAAAACGAGCAGGCATTAAAGGAAGCAGCTGCGAATGGAATTGAGGTTGTCGTTTCAACAGGGAGAGCGTATTTTGATGTGAAGTTTATTTTTGATCAGCTTGGTATGAATACTTGGGTGATTAGTGCCAATGGAGCTGTGATTCATGATCCAACGGGAAAGGTGTACCATTCAGCTGCTTTACAAGAAGAAAAGGCTAAACACATATTATCATGGCTTGAAGAACGTGATTATTATTATGAAGTCTTTACAAACGAAGCCATTTTCACACCGAATCGCGGCAGAGAGCTTCTTGCGATTGAAATGGACCGCTTAAAAAGTGCAAATCCAGAAACGGATCAAAATGTCTTAAAACAAGCGGCAGAAGTTCAATACAGCCAGTCGGGTTTTTCTTATATTGATACATATAAAGAATTGTTTCATGAGGATCGAAAGCTTTCATTTTACAACATCTTAGGTTTTTCTTTCTTTCAAGACAGATTGAAAGCCGGATGGGATATGTTTGGTGATGATTCAGATTTAACATTGGTCAGTTCAGCTGATCATAACTTTGAAATTGGTTCAAAGGACGCGTCTAAAGGGCAGGCTTTAACAAGGCTGGCAGAAAGACTAGGTATTCCTTTAAGTAGGGCAGCGGCTGTAGGAGACAGTTTAAATGATGAATCGATGCTTCAAGCAGCTGGTGTTGGGGTTGCGATGGGAAATGCGAGACAGGATATAAAAGAAATCGCTGATCATGTCACGTTATCAAACGATGAACATGGTGTGGCGCATATGATCCGGCACCTTTTGAAATAGATGAATCAGATGTCATAGTATAAATCACATAGGAAGAAGCGCATTCTACAAAAGAGGAATTCAGAACCACTTCTATTTACACCTGATGTGGAACATCATATAATTTAATTATGAATAAAACCCGCTTGTAAGGAAATTAAGGAGAGTAAACGAATGGCGCTGGAATCTTATAAGTCCGAAAATCTGCATTTAATCAAGGAAGCCTTGGACTATACTCAGGTTGGCCTGACGGTGACGGACCCGTCTTTACCTGATAATCCTTTAATATATGTGAACAAGGGCTTTTTAGATATGACAGGCTATCAAGAACCCGAAGTATTGGGGAAGAATTGTCGTTTCCTTCAAGGAGATGAAACTGAGCAAATCGCTCTCAAACAAATTAGAACAGCCATTGAGAACAAAGAGGCTGTCACTGTTCAGCTGAAAAATTATAAAAAATCTGGACAAATGTTTTGGAACGAGTTAAGTGTCGCTCCTCTTTGGATTGATGAAAATGAAGGAAAACGTCTTTATTTCGTTGGTCTGCAAAAGGATGTCACGAAAGAGAAAGAACAGCAGGAGCTTCTTGAGCAATCAATTGATGAAGTGCTGAATATTTCTGTCCCCATCGTTCCGGTGAAAGATGGTATCTCTGTGTTACCGATCATTGGTACGTTAACAGCGCCAAGATTTGATAAGATCATTTCAACGGTCTCCACCTATATCTCTCAATCCAAGGATGATTATTTTATTGTTGATCTGTCCGGATTATTAGAAGTGGATTCATTTGTGGCAGATGCGATCTTTAAGCTGAACGATTTGATTTTAATGACGGGTACTGAGCTGATTGTGACAGGAATTAAACCGAATCTTGCAATGAAAATGGGAGAAATGAGAGAGGACTTCCGTGAATTAAATACGTATATGAATGTGAAATCTGCATTGAAAAAATTAAACATTTAGCATACGTTTATATGAAATGAAAAAAGAGGACTTTTCATTAAGCTTGAGAAAAGTCCTCTTTTTGCTGTGATTAAGATGATTGAGCGGCGGCACTTAAGGTAAATAAATCTTCTAGTTCGTTTGTCGATAGCTCTGTAATCCAGCTTTCGCTTTGGATAATTTGATCATTTAATGTTTGTTTTGTTTCGAGCATTTGATCAATTTTTTCCTCGATGGTGCCCGTTGTGATCATCTTATGGACGTGAACAAATCGTTTTTGTCCTATCCGATAAGCTCGGTCTGTCGCTTGATTCTCTACAGCAGGGTTCCACCATCTATCGTAGTGAATGACATGATTTGCGGCGGTTAGATTGAGTCCTGTTCCTCCTGCCTTTAAAGAGAGAATTAAGATGTTGAATTCTTTCTTCTGGAAGCGGTCCACCATTTTGTCCCGCTCCTGTTTTGAGAGGCTGCCATTTAAAAATTGGACTGGTTCTCCAAACATCTTTTCTGCCAGCTGCTTGATCATGTTGCCCATTTCAATATACTGCGTAAAGATGAGGCAGCTTTCTCCTTGCTCATGTATCGCTTTTAACAGCTCTGCGAGTTTATCCATTTTTAATGAACGTTTCAGCAGTTTCACATCTGTTCCACTCTCTTTTAAATAGAGCGCAGGGTGATCGCAAATCTGTTTGAGTCTGCCAAGCATACTTAAAATAATGGCTTTTCGCTGCATCCCTGTTAATGATGCCATGTGTTCAAATGTATCCTTCACGAGCTGTTCATATAAAGATGCCTGCTCAGCAGATAGCGGAATGAATTCTTTTTCTTCGAGTTTCTCAGGCAGGTTTAGGGCGACCTCTTCATCTTGTTTTGTTCGTCTTAATAAAAATGGCTTGATCAGCTGCTGCAGCTGTTCAATTCTTTTTTCTTCACGGTCTTTTTCAATCGGAAGGACGAACTTTTTATGGAAGCTGGTCAGGCTGCCGAGATATCCTTTGTTAACGAAGTCGAATATGGACCAAAGCTCTGTCAAACGGTTTTCCATTGGAGTCCCGCTGAGGGCAATGTGATGCTGTCCCTTGAGCTGTCTAATCGCTCTCGATTGTTTCGTATGGGCGTTCTTGATGTTTTGGGCTTCGTCTAAGCAAATGGTATTCCACTTTGCTGCCGTTAATTCATCACGATCAGAATGTGAGAGTCCGTAAGACGTCAGGACAATATCTGTTGATTCGTATGCTTTTGTGAAGTTCTCTCCCTGTGGACGTGCTGGGCCGTAATGCAGGGCAACATTCAAATGTGGTGCGAATGTTTCGAGCTCTCGCTGCCAGTTTCCTAAAACAGAGGTCGGCGCAATGATGAGAGACGGAGCGGCATTTTGCTCCTGCTCCTTCAAATACGTGAAATACGCGATCATTTGAATCGTTTTTCCAAGGCCCATATCATCTGCTAAACAAGCCCCAAATCCATGAGATCTTAAAAATAAAAGCCAGTTCACACCATGCTGCTGATACGGACGCAGTGTGCCTTTAAAGGACTCACTCATTTCGTAGGAAGGCAGCTCGTGCGTATCATTTAATTGGTGGACAAGCCCTCTTAATTGCGATGAAAGTTCAAATTGAATATGGGCAAATGCTGAACTGTCCAATAGCTCTGGAATCGATTCAGAGGATGCTTCTTGATCTGCCAGTTCGCGTGCCAAAATATCCGACATGTGAAGTCCTTCATTTTCGGCACGCTCCATCCACTTTTTCATTTGCTGGATGAAGGTAGGGTCTATTTTGATCCATTGTCCTCGAATATTAACAAGCCGTCGTTTGCTTTGGACAAGCTCGTTGAACTCATCTTCTGTCAGTTCAATGCCGTTTGTAGCAAAACGCCAATTAAAGTCCATTAATGCTTCCATTCCGACATGCGATTCGCCTCGCGGTGTAGAAGAAATCCTTGCTTTTAACATCATCGTGCTGTCTTTAACAATTTGCCACCATGATGGGAGCAGAATCTCAATGCCCATATTGACAAGTGTTTCACTTGCTTCAGATAGGAAGAGCCACGCTTCTTCTTCTGACATGAGTGTGGTGCCGGATGTGAAAGAAAGCCAAGGCACAATTTGACTGAATCGTTCCATCTCTCTTGAAATTTTATCTTGATACGGATGCCAAGACCTTTTCAATGAACGAATGCCTTCAAAAAAGTGAAGGTCGCTGTTTTTCTTATCACGCAAAAACAATTCGATTTTCCATTCATCTCCGTCAAAATCCGGCTCATTTAAGCGCAAGCCGACAGTGAACGGCGTCTCGTCATCAATCCAGCCAATCGTCTCCAGGAAATCCTGCTCATCTAAAAAATGTCCTTGGAAGGATGAGAGCGCAGGCGATTGTGCTGTCATGCGGTTCCATTTGTGCTGCAAGGCATCATTATATTGAATGTAATCCTGTACAGCAAAGGAGAACCAATCAGCCGTATAGCCATCTAATAGGCCTTCTTTATCTTTAAATCGAAGCTCGCCTTTTGTCCACGCCTCGTAATCGGGAACGAAATCTTCGTCCTCGATGAATTCGTAAATGGTCGAGGCTGTCTTCATCAGTGGTTCCGTTTCATCCGTTAATGTCACATGACTAAACGTATTAAATGAATTTTTTCCTAGCAATTCAACGGTCATCCAAGGGCTTAACAGGAAGGCAGGAGTGCCAATAAAGCTGACATCTTCTAAAAATGTTCCGTAGAAAGAAGATTCGTGCCATTGGAAAAGCTGCCTCTTCATTTCATTAAGCGGAACAGGGTGTCCGTCCTCTGCTTGCGCTGAAATGGTGAAAGAGAAATCTTCTGTTTGTTCTGCATGAATGACAATTTGTTTATGGCGTGTCATCAATCAATTTTCCTTTCTTCATTTCCTCTTGGAACGCACGCAGCCGTTTTGTTGAATCTTGCAGCTGCTTTACATACCTTTCCCAGATCGCGGTTTTTTTCGTTTTATGATAAAGCGTGCGCAGTTTCTTCAGCATTTTCACAGACTCTCGATAAGCACTTCGATTCTTTTGATCGAGAAGCAGTGAGATTTCACGGTGGTACGATGGAATGAGGGCTTCCGGCTCCTCTTTTGCAATCTGTTTGATGAGATCCTTCTCCAGTTCACTAATGGAGAAACCAACAAGGCTGTGAATCTCAATCCATTCCGCATAACGCTGCTGTGCATACAATAGCTGACTGTATTCTGTAAACGCATAGGGCATACAGATTTGAAGATAACGTTCATATAAATGATGATCCTTCGTCTGCTTAAAGTATGCATCTAAATAAAAGAAGAAATCACTGACGGCTCCCCGCAGTTCTCTGTAGGAAAGGTCGAGCTGGCAATATTCCTCTAATATATAGGTGATTTCATGATACCAGAGCTTAAGCCGCTTCCAGTCCTTTCGGTTGGTGAGATCCTTCAGCCAATTGAGAACATTTGGCAGCATATCAGCATTGAGCAGCTGTAATTGCTGAAAGAGGCTGTCGTCTTCTTTCAGTAAATAATCCATGTGCATCAGCCCGATGGTACGTTCAACCGTTTGTTCTTTCTTCTGGGCGTTCTTTAGTAATTCTGTTTCTTTTTTGACCCATTTCCCTCTATTTAATATGGTGCCCCAAATCTCCATAAAGACCGCTACTCGTTCATGCTGGAAAGGTCCATTGATTTGAAGAAGTGTGCGAACGGCAGTTGGTGTGTTTTCAAGAAACGGATCGAGGGAAAAGGAAAGGGCGTATGTCTTCAAATGATCCACTGAATCGAAAATGGTGTTCATGAGCTGTTCCACATATGGATTCATGGAATAAAAGTCTTTTTCGGCATCAAGCCGGCCGAGGTCGATGAGTTCATGAAGCCTAAGCCATACATCGATAGACGTATGAATCGCATACAAGCTCTTGAATTCAGGTGAAGCAGGTGCGTGTTTTTTTAGGATCGATAAATAGCCGTAATACAAATGCTGCGGTGTTTGCTGGTGCTTCGGTGTCCGTTTCAGCCAGAGGTTAAATTCCTCTTGGAAAAAAGTCAGCCAGCTTTGGAGGGATTGTTCGTCTGGGCGCTTCACTTGGAAGTGCTGGCGAATCAATTCTTTGCTGCGCTGTAATTCATCCTTTTCTGACCAATTTTCTGTAAATCCGGTCACACTCTCTACTTGAGCGTATAGCGAAAAGAAGACAGCAAGAATGTGTTTGCAAAGTCCATCTGCTGGACATGAGCAGCTGCTTCTCACAGGAAACAGCACATGAAGGTGGACTTTTGCTGCCACGACGTCATGTACATAAGCTGACCATTCGGTATCAGACTCTTGCTTGAGCCGATATACGCTGTCCTGTCTATAAGTAATCAATGCTTTTTTGATGAGTTGTTTGTTTTCATCTGTTGCAGGAAGAAGTTCTTTAATCTGTTCGGCAGTTTGTTTGATTTCTTCTTCATTGATGTTGTGCTGAAGCATTTGATCCGCTCCTAACCAAGTAAAAGATTCCAATTCTTTTATTATAGCTCAATGGGGATTTATAAAAAAGTTTTTCATGAAAATGGTCATAAATTTCAAAAGCTGTCGAATGATGTATTAGAGTATTGCATAAACCAACCTTACAGCATATAATAATGAAATTAGTGGATTCGAAAGGATACAGACATGGATAATAAGGGTTTAAATCAAGAAGAATTTTTAAAGATTTTGATGTACGCTCATGATATTGGTGAAAATTCAAATGATGTCACAACAAAAGAAATGCTTGAAAATCTGATTGCTCATATTCGAAATGGTCTTGTTTCATAAAAGTAACCCCCTGCTAGTGATGGCAGGGGGTTTTTGTATGCTTTTAAGAATGGAATGAAAGCTCCCGGCATACGATGTCATTACAAGCATAAGGAGTATGGGGAGCTGATGGTGTCATGAATATTGCGATTGCAGGCTGTGGGTATGTGGGGCTTGTGACAGGTGTGTGTTTAGCGGAGGCAGGACATGATGTCTCGTGTATTGATATTGACCGCCGAAAGGTCATGCAGCTGAAACAGGGAACTCCCCCAATGTATGAGCCCGGGTTAAAAGAGCTATTGAAACGCAACCTTGAGCAGGGACGAATTCATTTTCACATAAATGGAGCGGAAGCCTACCCGCGGGCTGATGTGTTAATGATTGCGGTCGGCACCCCGCAGCAGACAGATGGCCAAGCTGATTTACAGTATGTGTTTCAAGCTGCGAAAGAGATGGGCATAAAAGCAAAGTCAGGTGCGATTCTTGTGGTGAAAAGTACGGTGCCTGTCGGAACGGGAGATCAAATCGATCAGTTGATCCATCAAGAATTAGGACGGAAGGAGCCACTAGCGATTGCATCTAACCCAGAATTTTTACGGGAAGGCTCTGCCATTTCAGATACATTGAGGGCGGATCGGCTTGTGATTGGGGCTGAAACAAAAGCCGTATTAGACGAGTTAGAGGACATGTATGCTGATTTCCACCTTCCATTGGTGAAAACAGACCGTAAAAGTGCTGAAATGATCAAGTATGCATCAAATGCATTTCTGGCGACAAAAATCAGTTTTATGAATGAGATTGCCTCCATTTGTGAAAAAACAGGTGCTGATGTTGAATGGGTGGCGCAGGGAATGGGGCTTGATCAGCGGATCGGTTCTTCCTTTCTCAGAGCGGGCATCGGCTATGGAGGTTCTTGTTTTCCAAAGGATACAAGTGCACTTGTCCAAATTGCAGGGCATGTGTCCCATGATTTTGAGCTATTAAAGGCTGTGATTAAAGTAAATAATGAGCAGCGGGCAGGTTTTATCCGAAATATTCAGGAGCGGCTGGGGGCAGCTCTTGAAGGGAAGCGAATTGCGCTTCTTGGTCTGTCCTTTAAACCGAATACAGACGATATGAGGGAGGCACCGTCTATTCCGATCGCTCATGAGCTCCATCAATTAGGTGCGAAGCTTGTGGCATATGATCCTGTTGCTGCCCGGCGTGCAGCAGGTGAACTGCCGGATCAAGTCTTATTTGCTCAAACGATTGAAGAAGCGATCAAGGATGCCGATGCGGTCTGTCTATTAACAGAGTGGGCGGATATTCAGTCGTTTCCACTTGCGTCCTATAAGAAATGGATGAAGCGGCCGCTTATTTTCGATGGGCGAAACTGTCATACACTTGAAGCGGCAGAACAAGCAGGGGTCGAGTATCATTCGATTGGGCGCAGGCCGGTTTCTCCAATTTATATGTAAAAGAAAACCGATAACAGTGAATGTTATCGGTTTTTATGAATGCGGCAGAATGAATCCGCCATATAAAAATGCAGCCACAATCAGAAAAGCAGGGTGCAGCTTGAATTTGGTCATGAAGAAAAAGGAGATCGCGGCAATGGCGAGCGATTGCGTCCAGCCGATGGCTTTCACTGCATCTCCGCCGATTTCCCATGTTAATAAAAGCATCATCATCGCAATGACAGGCTGAACGGATAAGGTCATGCCTTTTACGACGGGAGATTGACGAAAGCGGTCAATCAGCTTGAGCAATAAAATAAGCCCAGCAGCAGACGGCAGGACAGTTGCAAGCAGTGCCACGATAAAGCCTGGCCAGCCCATGACGTCATAGCCGACATATGCTGCAATCTTCGTAGCAATTGGCCCCGGCAGTGCATTGGCTAAAGCCAGCATATTGGAGAATCCTTCGTTCGTCATCCAATGAAAATGATTGACGATTTCTTCATAATTGAGCGGAATGGATGCGGGGCCACCGCCATATCCTAATAGATTGGATAAAAAGAATGCCCAGAATAAAAAGAGAATCAGCATCATGAAGACACTCCTTTCTCTTTATTTGGCCGATTCCAGCGATTTTTCAGTTTAAAATGAAAGGCGCCATAAAGTAAAAAGATCATGACAATAATTCCTGGATGAATGGATAGCACCTGCAGCCCAATAAAGGCAAGAAGGAATAGAGCGATTCCGAAGATCATGCCGAAGCCTTTCAGCGCTTTTTGTCCAAACTCATATGCCATGATCCCGAGCAGAACAGCAATGACAGGTGTCACAGCGCCAATCATATTTTGAATGATTTGTGAGGAGCTTAAGACGCTGACAAGTGTGACAAGGGCTACCATGGCGAGACATGTTGGTAAAATATGAGCAGCTGTGGCGACAATTGCACCAGATACGCCCTTTAATCGATAGCCGAGGTATGCTGACATTTTCGTTGCGATTGGGCCTGGTAATGCATTGGCGATGGCGAGTGTTTCTCCGAATTCGTCATCGTTAATCCATTGGTATTTCACCACCGCTTCATGGCGAATAAGCGGTATCACAGAAGGGCCTCCGCCAAAACCGAGAATACCGGTTCGCACCATAGCGATAATGAGTTCGATATATGATTGCAAGTGGTTCAACTCCTGTCTACAATTTCATGCCCATGCGGCTTTTGTATCGTTTAATGAGCATTTGGCAGTCCACACTGACAACGCCTTCTAGCGGGTATAGCTTTTTTGTCAGAAATGTCTCCATTTCCTGTTCATGTTGAAAAATGCCATGCATATGCAGCTTACTTGGTCCTGTCATGTGATAAAGACTTGTGACAGCTGTTTCCTTTTCAAGCTGAAGGGCAACCGCTTCTAAAAATTTCGGCTCTACCTCTACATTAAAGAAGACAGAGACATGAATGCCGACCTTCGCGGGGTTAATTACAGCGGTGAATCGTTCAATGACTCCTGCTTCAATGAGCTGCTGAATGCGGGCTTGTACGGCAACACGTGACAGACCGACCTGTTTGCCGAGATCTGTATAAGACATGCGCCCGTCCTCGTGTAATAGGGATAAAATTTGTTTATCTCTTTCGTCTAATGTTAGGTTTGGAATGCTATAGTCTTTTGACACCGTATAACCACCTTTCTTCTGTTGATATTCTATCATATTTTATTGCGAATAGAATGGATGATTTATCATTTACTATCGAAACGAAAACATTTCGTGTAAGAAATCATCTTTATGCATAAAAAAACACCCCGAAATCATCGGGGTGTCTTCATTTATTGATCCGGGCTGCTTTCTGCACTGGCAATTTGCTGTGCAAGATCAGCACGATCAATGTCTGCTTGGAAGAATTCCTGCGTATTTGGCAGGTGTAAATTCATATGGCGTTTTTGAGAAATGCGGATGGTGACTTGATCAACGGTGTAATCAAATACGTGTCCGCCAACACTTCGATCTTCATCAATGAAATGAAGATGATATCCACTCACCGCAATACCGTGTGCGTATTGCGGTGTACGGAAACCTGCGATCGTACCTTGAATATCCTCGAAGTCGAAAATAGGCTGTGACTTAACTGCTTCTACCATCGGAACGTAAGGTTTTTCCTGTTTTTCAACCGTACGTGTTTGAACCTTTTTGAATGATCCATCAATGCGGACCGCATAAAAGATATTTTTACTTGGCAAAATGCGGTCAATTTCTTCTTCCAGCTCTTTGGATGTCATAGGTGCATCAATTCGATGAACGATATCTGTTTCAAAGAATGCTAAAGAGCAGAATGGTGAATAATCTTGATCGGTGACCGGTGTCGCTGTTCCATCCGAGCGCAGCCGGTAGAATGCGCCGTCAAAGCCAATCAGCTCTCCATCTAATTGATTGAATGTACCGATGCCGAAATCACCGTGTTCAGGAATATGTGCGAGGGAGAAATCCCCATCGTATACGGCTTCCAGCAGAGAGGTCATTGTCGATACTTGATAGACCTCTTGCTGTTTGTCATGCTGTCTTGTGTCATTCTGTTGATTCATTGGGTGCATCATACCCATATCCGCTCACTCCTTTAATGTAATGTATCAAAGTCTTATCTGACGTTCATTGCGTGTTTTTTGCGAAAGACTTCTGGCCATTTTTGACTGGCGAGGTCAGGGTTGTCTTGATAGTCAATCGGAATATCAATAATCACGGGTCCTTCTATGTTTATACCCTTTTGAAGGACGGTTGAAAGCTCCTCAGGTGAGTTGACCCTTAGTCCAGTCGCTCCAAAGCTTTCCGCATATTTCACTAAATCGATCTGCCCAAATTCAACGCAGGATGTGCGGTCATATTTCATTTCCTGCTGGAACGCGACCATGTCGTATGTGCTGTCGTTCCAAACAAGGTGAACGAGGTTTGTTTTCTTCCGCACTGCTGTTTCTAGCTCCATTGCGGAGAAGAGAAAACCGCCATCACCTGAGACCGAGATAATCTTTTCATCTGGATTCATTATAGAAGCCGCAATTGCCCATGGTAATGCGACGCCTAATGTTTGCATGCCGTTACTCACCAGGAAGGAGTTCGGTTCATAGACGCGGAAGTGACGGGACATCCAAATCGCGTGAGATCCGATATCACACGTGACCTTCGTGTCATCAGGAATCAGACGTCTCAATGTATGAATGACATCCAGCGGGTGAGATCGATGACTTTCTCTTTCTGGTTGCTTTTCGATGTCGCTTAATAGCTCCTGTAATTCAGTGACTAATTCTATGTTCTCTTTGCTTAGAGAAAGGGGAACACTGTCATGCGCTAGATGTTTGACGGTTTCAGAAATATTGCCTACAAGCTCAAGCGCTGGCTCATAAAAATGGTCAATATCTGCCTGCATGTCATCTACATGGATGATCTGACGCTGCTGCGGATGAAGATTCCAAAGCTTCGGATCATATTCGATTGGATCAAAGCCAATGGTTAAAAGGACATCTGCTTGTTCAATGAGAAGGTCACCCGGCTGATTACGGAATAAGCCGATTCTGCCTACATATTGAGACTCAAGCTCTCTTGAGAGAACGCCGGCTCCTTGGTACGTTTCAACAAATGGGATACCAAGTGTTTTTAATAATGCTCTTGTGGCATTTGCAGCAGCTGGACGACTAGCTTTCATTCCCACAATCGCAATAGGTAAGTGTGCATTTTGAATTTTGGCGATAGCCGAACTGATGAGAGCATCTGGTGCAGGACCTAATTCTGGAGAAGGGTGAGCAGACACTGGTGTTTGTGTGGTGTGTTCTGTCACGACATCTTGTGGAAAGCTGATAAATGCTGCTCCAGCCTGCCCTTTTTGTGCCGCACGAAAAGCATTTGTTAATGCTTCTGGTATATTGTTTACGTCTTGTACTTCAACGCTGTATTTTGTGACTGGTTTGAATAATGCCGCATTGTCGAGTGATTGGTGTGTTCGTTTTAGACGATCTGCACGAATGACGTTTCCAGCGATTGCGACAACGGGATCACCTTCTGTATTGGCTGTTAATAGACCTGTTGCTAAATTAGATGCACCAGGACCTGATGTGACGAGACAAACACCTGGTTTGCCGGTTAAACGTCCGACAGCAGCTGCCATAAAGGCTGCATTTTGTTCGTGTCTGCATAGGACAAGCTCTGGACCTCTGTCTTTTAATACATCAAATACAGCGTCAATTTTTGCACCTGGAATCGCAAAAACATGGGTCACACCTTGAGCAATGAGCGTATCGACAATCAACTCTGCTCCTCGTCTTGTTAGGGGTTGTGCTTGAGATTTCATTTACCCCGCACTCCTTTCGGCAAGTAAAATTTTTTATGAAAATATATTTTCATGATATGATTTACTATACATTTCATAAAATAAATTTTCCAATATATGTTTAACGTGGTTTTAATATGTTTCACGAATAAGTGTGTGAGGAGTGAAAGGATGGAACTGAGACATTTGCAGTATTTTGTCACAGTAGCGGAGGAGCTGCATTTTGGCAGAGCAGCCGCACGGTTGAATATGACACAGCCTCCACTTAGTCAGCAAATAAAACAGTTTGAGGAAGAATTGGGTTTTCCTTTATTTCACCGGTCAAAGCGGGTGGTGGAGTTAACAGCAGCTGGAAAGGTCTTTTTACATGAGATTCGGGGAGTGCTGCAACAGCTTGATAAGGCCGTTGATCATGCCCGTCACACAGCAAGAGGAGAACTGGGGAAAATCATCATAGGTTTTGTTGGTACTGCGACGTATGATATTCTGCCGCCCGTTGTACGAGAATTCAGGGAGCTGTATCCCTCTGTCAGTATCGAGTTGCAGCAGCTTTCTGTTCCGCAGCAGCTAGAGGCACTGTTAAATGGTGAGATTGATATCGGTTTTTTACATCCTACATCGCCGCATGAAGAGCTAGTCAGTCGTTTGATGAAGCAGAGTGAATGTATTTTTGCGATTCCAAAAAATCATCGATTGGCTCAACAAGAGACGGTCACGATTGAAGATATCCGTCATGAACCGATTATTTCTTTATCACAGGAATCGTGGCCGTCCCTTTATCAGCACTTTGTTCTGCTATGTGAAAAGTACGGGTTTTCTCCAAATATTGTGCAGGAAGCGGCGGAATATCAAATGATCATTGGCCTTGTCACAGCAGGGATCGGCATTGCAGTGATTCCAAAATCAGCCCGGCGTTTATTTAATCTGGATGTTGTCTATCGGTCCATTGAGGATGAACAGCTTCTGGCGGAATGGACGATTTCCTATAGACGTGAAAATCATAATCCTGCTTTATTTCATCTGGTCCACCATATCCTGCATCGCACCGAGCTGGAATAAGAGGTATAGAGAAAGGGTTGTGGTATGATGTCGTTACATTAAAAGGAGGCGTACCTGAATTGATTACATTGCTAATGGATCAGCTGTCACGTAAAGAGGCATATAAATTATTATCAGGATCTATCGTTCCAAGACCGATTGCGTTTATTACAAGTCTATCTAAAGAAAATGTCGTCAATGCCGCACCATTTAGTTTCTTTAATGTCATCAGCGGACACCCGCCGCTTATTGCGATTTCTATCGGACGACGTGAAGGTCAGATGAAAGACACTGCGCAGCATATCATCGATAGGGAAGAGTTTGTTGTTCATGTGAGTGATGAAGCCATCATAGAAGATATTAATGAAACAGCTGCTACATTGCCGCGGGAAGAGAGTGAGCTGGAACGAACCGGTCTTCATCAAGTAGAAAGTCATGTCATTTCAGTGCCGGGGATCAAGGAAGCACGCATTCGATTTGAATGTCAGCTGGAAAAGCATCTCACTTTTCAAAATGATGAAGGGGAGATCACGGTCGATCATATCATTGGCCGGGTTGTATGTGCACATTTAGATGAGGCTGTTTATGATGCAGAAAAAGGATATGTTTCTACTAACGAACTGAAGCCAGTCGCACGCCTAGCAGGTAATGATTATGCCCATTTAGGCACGCCATTTGTGCTGAAAAGACCACAGTAATAGGAAAAAACCCCCGAGGGGAATCGGGGGTTTTCTGTTTATTTCTTCTGTTCTAGTTTGAGTGGAGCTGCGATATTCTTTTGTACTTTTTTCCCTTTTAATACGTCGTTTGCAGCACCGACTGCCAGTTGACCGATCAGCTCTGGCTGCTGCGCAACTGTTGCAGAGAGCTTTCCTGCTTTGATCGAGCTGAGTGCATCTTCGTTTCCGTCAAAGCCAACGACAAGAATGTCTTTCCCAGAACTTTGAATCGCTTCTAGTGCGCCAAGAGCCATTTCATCATTGTGGGCAAAAACGGCTTTGATGTCAGGGTTTCCTTGAAGGAGATTTTCCATGACATTCAGTCCTTTTGTCCGGTCGAAGTCAGCTGCTTGTTTTGCTGTCACTTTTAGATCTTTATCCGCTATTTGATGGAATCCTTTTCCACGCTCACGTGTAGCGGAAGCGCCTGGTACGCCTTCTAATTCAGCGACTTTTGCTCCTTTGCCAACCTTGTCAATGATAAATTTAGCTGCCATTTCTCCGCCTTTGACGTTATCTGAGGCGACAAGTGCTTCTACCTTTCCACTTTCGGCTGAGCGGTCTAATGTGATGACAGGTATATCTGAAGCGTTTGCTGATTCGACAGCGGTTGATATGGCAGATGAATCCGCTGGGTTGATGAGCAATGCGTCGACGCCTTGCTGAATAAGGTCTTCAACATCACTTGTTTGTTTAGCTGAATCATTTTGTGCATCTGCAATCACGACTTCAATGCCAAGCTTTTTCGCTTCTTTTGTCACACCGTTTTTCAGAGAAACGAAGAATGGGTTATTTAACGTCGAGATCGACAGCCCAATTTTGATGTCTTTTTTCTTGCCATCCTTAGATGACTTGGCCCACTCCGGCGGTTCAAGTGAGCAGGCAGAAAGCATGAACAATGAGAGAGTCAGGATGAGAATCAGATATTTTTTCATAGATGCTGCCTCCTTAAGCAGATTTCTTTCTGTCTAGCAGGACTGCAATCAAGATGACAATCCCTTTCACAACAGATTGATAGAATGATGAAACACCAAGTAAGTTCATACCATTGTTCAGGACACCGATAATGAGTACCCCGATGAGTGTGCCGACAATTCGTCCTCTTCCGCCGGACAGGCTTGTCCCGCCAAGTACCACGGCAGCAATGGCATCAAGCTCATAGGACGTACCAGCTGTTGGCTGTGCAGAATTCAGACGAGATGTTAAGATCGCACCTGCTAAGGCAGACATGAAGCCTGCTAATGAATAGATCATAATTTTCACGCGCGGTACTTTGATGCCTGAGATGAGAGCCGCTTTTTCATTCCCGCCGATGGCATATGTTCTTCTGCCGAAAGGCGTTTTATGAAGCAGTACCCATAGTACGATAAAGGTGAGAAGCATCGTGATCGCTGGAACAGGAATGCCTAAGAAATATCCGCGGCCGAATAACTGAAAGGCATAGTTAGAGCCAAGCCCAGTAATCGGGTTTCCGTCTGTATAAACGAGTGTCAAACCTCTGAAAATCGTCATCGTGGCAAGCGTTGCGATAAAAGGAGCCATTTTTCCTTTTGTAATTAAAAGACCGTTGATCATCCCAAGAACGGCACCGATGATACAGCCGACGATAATGGCTAAAATCGGGTCCATGCCAGACACGATAAAGCCGGCAGTCAAGGCACTGGATAGTGCGAGAATGGCACCGACAGATAAATCAATGCCTCCAGTTAAAATAACAAATGTCATCCCAAAAGCAATGAGGGCATTAATGGAGATTTGTCTCAGTAAGTTTAAGATGTTTAATGGCTCTAAAAAGGCCGGATTTAAAATAGAAACAATGGCGGCAAGGATGATGAGTCCTAAGAATGGCCCAAGCTTTTGCATGATGTGGTCAAATCGTCCATTTGAAGTAAGTGGTTTCATGTTACTTCCCTCCTGTAGCTAGTATCATAATTCGTTCCTGTGTAGCTTCTGTTTTATCTAATTCCCCGCTGATGGTTCCTTCATGAATGACGAGTACTCGATCGCTCATCCCGAGTATCTCTGGGAGTTCAGAGGAGACCATTAAAATGGCAACCCCTCGATCGGTCAATTCATTCATTAACTGATAGATTTCTCGTTTCGCTCCGACGTCAACACCTCGTGTCGGTTCATCTAAAATCAACACTTTTGGCTGTATGCCGATCCATTTGGCGATGACAACTTTTTGCTGATTTCCGCCAGACAGGCTTCGGGCAGAAATGTCAGAGGAAGCCGTTTTAATCGTTAGTCTTTTGATGAGCAGATCGACAAAATCCTGTTCAGTTTTCTTATCTATCAGTCCCTTTGGAGAGAAGCTTTTTAAGTTTGGCAGACCGATGTTTTCTCGGATGGATGCATCAAGCATCAGCCCTTCATCCTTGCGATCCTCTGTGATAAAGCCGATGCCGAGCTTGACGGCATCACTTGGTTTTTTAATCAAAGCTTTTTTCCCATGAACCCATATTTCTCCTTGGTCAAGAGGATCGAGGCCAAACAGTGACCGCATCATTTCGGTCCGGCCAGCACCCATTAAGCCTGCAACACCGACGATTTCTCCAGCTTTAACTGAGAAATTGATATCGTGAAATTGTCCTTTTCTCGACGCTTGTTTCACCTCAAGGACAATGTCTCCTGTAGAAGGCGTTCGCTCGGGATATCGATCTGTCAATTCCCGGCCGACCATTTTTTTGACGACTTCATGGAAATTCGTTTCAGGTATGGCTTTCGTATCGACCGTTTTCCCATCACGCATGATCGTAATCCGGTCACAGATTGCAAAGATTTCCTCCATACGATGAGAAATATAGACGATCGAAACTCCTTCTTTTTTGAGAGATTCAATGACCTGGAAGAGCTTTTCAATTTCCCGTTCCGTTAGAGCTGCTGTCGGCTCATCCATGATGATGACCTTCGCATCGGTCATTAATGCCTTTGCAATCTCAATCATCTGTTTTTGTCCAACAGAACAGCTGCCAGCCTCTTGATCAAGCGAGAGATTCACAGACAACCTGTCCAGCTGCGCCTGGGCGAGGACCTTCATTTTTTTCGTGTCTAGCAGTCCGAGCTTCGTATAGATTTCTTTCCCGATGAATAGATTCTCCAAGACGGTCATATCCGGCCATATGTTGAGCTCCTGATGAATGAAGGCAATGCCGTGCTGTTCCGCTTCCTTCGGATTTTTGAAAGCGGTTTCTTTTCCGTCGATTTGAATCGTTCCTTGATCTAAAGAATAAAGACCTGTAAGCAGATTCATTAAAGTTGATTTTCCCGCACCATTTTCACCCATGAGTGCGTGGACTTCTCCTGTGACGAGGTCAAAGGAGACCCCGGAGAGAACGGTATTTTTGCCAAAAGCCTTATGGATGTTATGCATCTCAATGTTCATATCTGGCTCCTCCTTTAAAAGATGACACCGGCATGAAGAATGCAGTTTGCGTATGGGGTGGCTTCACCCGTTCGTATGACTGCTTTTGCCTGTTTGGTCATGTCTTTGAACGTCTCGTGGTCTACTTCATGTAATGGATTTGAGAGCGCTTTCTTAAGAAATGAATGATCTCGTTCATTGGCTGCTTTGATTTCACTAGCTACAGTGATGTTTTCAACGGCCATTTCCTGAAGAAGGAGGGAGGTGACCTCCTGAAAAGATGGTGTGCCGATCGATAACGCCAGGTCGATTTTGACTGGACCTTCTGGGATAGGGAGACCACAGTCTGCGATGACGATTGTATCTGTGTGGCCAAGGTCAGCAAGCACCTTGGCGATATGGCTGTTTAGGATGCCGTTTTTTTTCATTTCTTTTTCTCCAATTCTTTTCTTGTTGGCATGCCGCCTTGTGCGCCAAACTTTGTGACGGACATAGATGCTGCAAGGTTGGCAAAGGCAAGCGCGTCATAGAGGGATTTGCCTTCTGTTAGGGCGACAGCTAAGGCTCCGTTAAAGGTATCGCCAGCTCCTGTTGTATCGACCGCTTCGACAGGTACACCTGGAACCAACACTTCTTTCGATCCATCAAAATATCGAACCCCATTTTTCCCTTCTGTGATCAGTAATTTGTTAGGGTATTGACGCAAGGCATCTTCGATTGGCAGACCATCAAACATCAGAACAGCTTCGTGTTCATTCGGTGTAATGTAAGCAGCCTGCTTTAAAACCTGCTGCGATACTTTGCGGGCTGGTGCAGGGTTTAATATCACAGGGATTTCTTTTACACTGCAAAGGGCGCAGACCGCTTCGACCGTTTCTTCAGGTATTTCCTGCTGAATGAGAACCATCCCAATATCATCAATTGTAGAAAGAGCATCACTTACATAGTCAGGAGTGACCTCATTATTTGCCCCTTTGACCACGACAATGCTGTTATCACCTTCCGCTAAAATGATATGAGCTGTGCCGCTCTCCATTTCGGTAACCGGTTTCATATATGAGATGCGGACACCTTGTGTTTCTAAATTGCTGAGAATATCCTGACCATAAGTGTCATCACCAACTCGGCCGACCATATATACATCTGCACCGAGTCTGGCACTTGCGACCGCCTGATTGGCACCTTTTCCGCCTGGGACGGTTTTAAACGATTCGCCTAACACCGTTTCACCGGCATTTGGCCGTTTATCTGATGTGACGACTAAATCCATTGAACAGCTTCCTACTACAACAATATGACTCATTGTGAATCCACCTTTCTTGTGGTCTCTCGTTCAATAAAAGAGACGGGCATTTGAATAACTGGTTGATCTATCGGTTGTTTCTGAATCGCTTTGATTAATAGCTGTGCCGCTTCTTTTCCCATCTCATAGGCGGGCTGCCTAATGGTTGATAAGGAAGGGAAGAGCAGTTCACTTTGCGGAATATCATCAAATCCAATGATTTGAACGTCTCCTGGAATGGCTTTTCCGATCCGAAGCGCTTCGTGTATGACCGCTGTTGCGACGATGTCATTGCTGGCAATGATCCCATCTGTTTCAGGGTACAGCTGGAACAGGGCTTTGGCGCTTTTTCGGGCTTCTTGAAAGGAAAAGGAAGCATTAGACATCACATGAAAGTCGACACCTGTATCCGTGAGAACATCGAGTGCGCCTTTGAATCGCTGCCGCGCAGTTTGCAGATGGGCAGGTCCTTTTAACAGTGTGATCTGCCGGCTGCCCCGTCTAATTAATTCCATTGCGGCCATTTTCCCGCCAGCTGCAGCATCTGCAAAAACAGAAGGTGCATGTGGAACGGTTCGATCTAAGAACACAACAGGTAGATCATCATCATTGTATATATCTGATTCAGGTTCATTTGTGATTGCGATGACACCGACCACTTGATTTTGTTTAAAGGTTTGTAAGTAGGCCATCTCCTTCTCTCGATCTTCATCACTGTTCCCGAATAATAACCGAAAACCGTGCGCATGAATTTCGTCCTCAACGCCTCTAGCCAGCTGAGGAAAGAAGGGGTTTGTGATATCAGGCAAGATTAAGCCGATTAAGCGTGATTCTCTTTTGAAAAGGGATCTAGCCACTTCATTGGGAAAGTAGTTCAACTCCTGCATCGCTTGTGTCACGCGGGTTTTCGTATCTGAATGAACATATCCAGTGTCATTGAGCACGCGTGAAACAGTGGCAACAGACACTTGTGCAGCTTTTGCGACATCTTTAATTGTAGCCAATGGAGAGCCTCCCTTCATGAATGTGTAACCGTTTACACACATAGATTATCACGAAAGCATCGAAATGACAATCTAAAAAAAATAAAAAAAGAAAAGAAAGATGTCTTCTTCCTTTTCTTTAACTAATAATACCTGTTTGTGTAATATTCACTTTGATTTTTGGAATGATTTTCACCTTCGGATAATCGGTGACCCAGTTCATTTTCATATATTCATCATAGTGTTTTACCCGATATTTTCTGCCAAGGCTTAGGACGTCAGAATTCGCTTCTTGCAGGGCTGCAATGACTTTTTCAGCGTCTTTTGTCAAAATAGCTGACAGCCTCTTATTTAACATTTCGATTTTCTTATCTGTATCTAAATTATCTTTCGGATATTCAAGAACAGAGGTGTTGAATTCAAACTCAAGTGAGAAGGTTACGTTTCGGTGATCAGGATTGACAATTTTAATGTCTCTCTTTGAATCGGTTACTTGAATGGTGATGTAATTGTTTTCCTTTGATTTCATATCACTTCTTACTTTTTTCGTGAAGTTTGCATATTTGCCCATTTTACCATCCATAACAGTGAGCAGAATGGCATCCTGAGCATAGAGTTCACCTTTTTTTTTCTCATTATCAAATAAGGCAACCCCTCTCACACTCGTTAACTTTTTTGATTTATCGTAGTAGAGCAACGGAAGTGTGAAGTCCTCGCCGGTTTGCAGCATTTTAGACCGGACATTTTGAATGTTTTTAGGTGCAACTTGGGAGGAGTGTGATGCAGAAGTGATCAGGTTGTTTAAATAGTCGCTTACAATGAGCTTCTCCTTGAGCAGAGAATTGATTAATTCTACACAGCTTCCTCCTTGCACCACTGCTAAGTTTGCGAGCAAAGGGCTTTTGGGATCGCGATAAAACATATCTAAGTAAGGGAGCAGCCGGTTTTGGGCAAATTCATCACCGACCAGCAGCACCCTCATTTTCGACATATCAATTTTTTGGTCTACACTCCGGCTAAAGTTGCTTCTTGCTTTTCTTAAAGTAGGCGCCTCGGTTGTGAGAACAGTGGTTAAATAACTGCCAGTATTCCCTTGCTGCATACTTTGAGACTGCTGCACCTTTCGATAGGTAATCGAATACCTAGCATTGTCATCCTCTCCTTGATCAACAGCTGAAGTTAATATGAGAGAGATGTCTTTTAATAGGTTTTGATCCCAGCAGCCAGGCATGAAAATGAGGGAAACACACATAAGCAGCGTCAACATGTACCTATGATGCATGTGATTTCACCTTCTTTTTGCGGTGTTTGATCAAGATGATAACGGCCATCATGATCGGAAGTGTGTAAATAAATGAATATTGTGCAACGGTGGTAAAGTCATTGAATCGCTGAATTCTAAAGTTATCAGTTGAAAGAAAACAGCTTGCAGCATAAATCAAAATGGCGAAATAGTAGACATATTTTTTGTGATTTTTTTTCTTCAGCATACTGGACACACCATTTGCACAAAAGTACAGATAATTACTCAGTGTGACGAGAATGATAAAGACCCAAAAGCTTAGAAAGATTAAATCCGTCCGCTCAATGACACCGAATGTAATGGTTTTTAATAGATACAAAACAGGATTTGGAATCACATCAAGCTCAGCCGGGCTGAAAAACATAAAACAAATTATAGTAATAAATAGGTAGTAAAGCGTCGTGCATATATTTGAAATGGTCATCACTTTATATCGTTCCTTAATGGAGCCCTTCATCAGTGGAGAGATGATCAAAATCATCTCAAATCCATTCATTGACAGCACCACATCCTTCAATCCAAGCTGAAATTGAGAGATATCCGTTTGGAAAAAAGGCAGGAGGTAATCAATATTGGTTCCTTTCAATGAATAGAACATCAATAGAGAGAGCGTGAGCAAAAAGGGAGTTAAGATAAAGTTAAACCTGACAATGGCTGTAATTTGCTCCTTTGCAATATAGATAATGCATATCATCAGTAATAGGTTAATCACCCAGTTTGGTGTGAGCGGGAGCACCCATATGCCAAGAATCCTTGTGAATATAGAAAGGACTACGATGCAGACCGAGGCAAAGTATACCGTATAGAGCACGGTCAAGGCGCGTCCAATCCATTTTCCAAAGACCTCAATCAGCACTTGGAAAAATGACGTTTCTGGATACTTGTAGATGATATAAATAAAAATGGTATTGATGAGCTGGATAAAAAAACACGCGACAATTATCGCCATCCAGCCATCGTGTCCCATGTCTTTCATCAGTAAATGGGGGAGCGCTAAAATACCAACACCAATTTGAGACTGGATGATGAAAAAAACAGCTTGAGGTGGAGATATTTTATTTTTCATTTTTCTTTTCCCACCCTCTCAGTTGTTCAATTTGTTTGTTCTTTTGCGGATTTAAATAAACAGGGCGGTTTTTGTACATCCACATTGGGAGTCGAACCACAGTATCTTTTAAGTCCTGCCAGTTAAATGGAGCGACAGGTGATAAATATGGCACCCCTAGTGATTCTAAGCGGCATAAATTCATAAGTATAATGGCGAGCCCAAATGAAATGCCAACAAATCCAAACATCGATGCCATAAACATGAGCGGGAAACGAAGCATCCTGATGGTGGACGTCATTTCAAACGACGGAAGTACAAATGAAGCGACAGCCGTCACAGCGACTACAATCACTTGGACATTCGAAATAAGTCCTGCTTGTACAACCGCATCCCCAATAACCAAACCTCCTACGATGCCAATGGTCTGCCCGATGGGTTTAGGCAGACGCACCCCAGCCTCACGTATAAGTTCAATTGTGATCTCCATCAGCATAGCCTCTATCAATGGAGGAAAGGGAATGCCAATAATAGAGTTCTTCATCGTAATAGCTAGTTCATCTGGGACAACCTCATAATGAAACGCAATAACAGCAATATAAAAAGATGGCAATATGACTGCGATGATGCAGGCAAGATAACGAAGAATACGAATAAACGTAGCAGGAATCCAGCGGCTGTTATAATCATCTGGCGACTGAAAAAAACTAAAGAACGTGATAGGCAAAATGATGGCCATTGGACTGCCATCCATGAGTACGACTATTCTGCCTTCAAGAATCGCAGATCTTACCTTGTCCGGACGTTCTGTATCAATCAGCTGAGGGAAAATAGAAAATGAATCTTCCTCAATGGCTTCAACGATAGAGCCAGGACTTATCAGTGTGTCTACTTTAATAGAAGAAATCCGTCTATTGACTTCTTCGACCTTTTCTTGATTGGCAATATCAGATATATACACCGTTGCAAGCTTTGTTTCCGATTTTGTACCGACCTTATGATATTGAATAGCGAGCTTCCGATCATTTAAATGCGAACGAAGTAAGTAGATATTGGTATCAAGACTTTCAACAAACCCGTCATGTGCGCCCGCGATAATACTTTCAGAAGAAGGTTCAGAAATAGAGCGCAACGGCGGCTGACCGACAGCAAACAGCTTGATTTGCGAGGAGTTTTCATCAAGAAAGGCAATACTTCCTGCAATAATACTGTCTGTGATCAGCGTCAAGTCGCCTGTTTCAAGTGTGCTTAGAGATTTTGTATAATCCTGCTTTCCAGGAGGGCCTAACAAGTTGCCGATAATGAAATCATTTAGTTTTCCTTCATCTATTCTTGTTTTAATAAAAAACAGCGCACATTTCGTTTCATTCACCATCAACTCTCGGTATTCAAAATCGCCGCTTTGCTGAAATGTTTTTTTAAGGATACGGATTTTCTCGTCAAAGCTTCCTGATAAAAAATGCAGGCGTGTCTGCTCATTGGTGTTTGGCATCTTTAGCCTCCTCTCACAGATTTTTTAACCATAGTGTAAGCGGAGAAGCGAATTTTATTCGTCTCCTTTGGGGAAAGCATGACATGAGCTGACAACTTTCAACTAAATTCACATTAAAAATGTTAAGAAATGATGAATCTTGATAAAAACAAATGAATAATGTTTCATTGTTTAGGTCATAAGGTGCGAATATCGTAAAGAGAAGGTGCACCGAAATGATCAAAATTTTACATCTTATCCCAATTTTTTGTGACCTAAAAATAAGCAGATGACTTGATTTTTTTAGAGGTGACCTTTGTCATAGGTCAACACGCAGCAAACTGACCAATGAGAATGACTTTCTAACCTGTTCGTTCAAAAATATAAAACATTCCAAAACACGCACTATTCATTTAAAGTGCTGATATGACTGATGTTATAGAGAAGAGAGGGCTTTAAAACATTGATTCAAAATACATCTTAATAATTGTCGAAAAATTTAGGGAGAAAAGGACAAAAGATTTTCGGATCATTGATGGTAACGCTTTCTCTTAAATTCAGTAGAAATTCAGAGTGATTTTTGTCCGCCTTTTGGCCTTTTCATTTAAAGGATGGGTAGGCAAATAAGCCTTCTGATTAGAGGAATTTGGCATACGAGGAAGTAAAAGATTATGTTACATAATACCGATTGTGATTTTATGCTGAACAGATATACTGTTGATTGAATTTACATATCACACTCATAAAAAAAGGAGATGTAGATAAGCGATGTGGTTAATCGTTATAGCCTGTGTCATCATGTTAGGGATTGGCTTTATTGAAAAGAAGCGTCATCAGAAAAATATCGATGCCCTGCCGGTGCGCGTCAATATTAATGGTATTCGCGGAAAGTCTACCGTCACAAGATTGACAACCGGTATCTTAATGGAGGCAGGTTATAAAACTGTCGGTAAAACAACGGGAACGGATGCAAGAATGATTTATTGGGATACGCCAGAGGAGAAACCGATTAAAAGGAAACCGCAAGGACCGAATATCGGAGAGCAGAAGGAAGTTATGAGAGAAACAGTTGAAAGAGGAGCGAATGCCATCGTCAGTGAATGTATGGCGGTAAATCCAGATTACCAAATTATCTTTCAGGAAGAGCTGCTTCAAGCAAACATTGGCGTGATCGTAAACGTTCTTGAAGACCATATGGACGTCATGGGGCCGACACTTGATGAAATAGCAGAAGCCTTTACAGCGACAATTCCTTACAATGGACACCTGGTTATTACGGATAGTGAATATACGGATTTCTTTAAAGAGATTGCGAAAAAACGCAACACAGAAGTCATTGTTGCAGATAATTCCAAGATTTCCGATGAGTTTTTACGGAAATTTGAGTACATGGTTTTCCCAGATAATGCTTCACTGGCACTTGGTGTTGCCCAAGCATTAGGGATTGATGAAGATACGGCATTCAGAGGAATGTTAAATGCACCGCCTGATCCAGGAGCGATGAGAATTCTTCCATTAATGGACGCGAAAACGCCTGGACACTTTGTAAATGGATTCGCGGCAAATGACGCATCCTCTACACTGAACATTTGGAAGCGTGTGAAAGAAATTGGATATCCAACAGATGAACCGATTATTATTATGAACTGCCGTGCGGATCGTGTAGATAGAACGATCCAGTTTGCGGAGGATGTACTTCCTTATATTGAAGCAAGTGACCTTGTCTTAATTGGTGAAACAACAGATCCAATTGTGAAGGCATATGAGGAAGGGAAAATTCCGGCTGACCACTTACACAACCTTGAATATCAATCTACAGAACAAATTATGAATATGCTTGAGAAAAAGCTTCATAATCGAGTGGTTTATGGAGTCGGCAATATCCATGGTGCCGCTGAACCGTTAATCGAAAAAATTCAAGAATACAAAATTAAGCAGCTTGTCAGCTAGGAGGAAATATAGAAAATGTTCGGATCAGATCTTTATATCTCGTTAATTTTAGGTGTTCTACTTAGTTTAATCTTTGCAGAAAAAACAGGAATCGTACCAGCTGGGCTAGTTGTTCCAGGTTATCTAGCGCTCGTATTTAACCAGCCAGTCTTCATTTTAGTCGTCTTATCTGTCAGCTTGCTTACGTATGTGATCGTTCGCTTTGGCCTATCAAAATTTATGATTTTATACGGACGCAGAAAGTTTGCTGCGATGCTGATTACAGGGATTGCCTTAAAACTGATATTTGATTTCTTCTATCCAGTGGTCCCATTTGAAATAGCAGAATTCCGCGGAATCGGAATCATCGTCCCTGGATTGATTGCGAATACGATTCAAAAGCAAGGTCTTACGATTACCCTTGGAAGCACGTTACTTCTAAGTGGTGCAACATTTGCCATCATGTATGTTTACTATCTATTTTAAGATAAGGTGTGTCCAATGATGAATAAAAAATTGAGCTTTCAGGAAAAGCTGCTGAAAATCACAAAGAACCAAAAGAAAAAGACGAATAAACATGTACTGATTGCTTTACCGATCGTTATTGCTTGTACATTTCTATTTACGTTTATCGGGAAAGCACAAGTGCCAACTGTACAAAAGAATCCAGAAAACATCCTGACCGCTTCGTTTGTCGGTGACATTATGTTTGGTAGAAACGTAGAGAAAGTAACAGAACGCTATGGAAAACAGCATCTTTTTCGCTATGCCAAGCCATATTTTGATGTGTCAGATTATGTGACAGGAAACTTTGAGCATCCAGTCGCATCAGATAAGGAGCAGGCTGCCCAAAAGAATATTCATTTAAAAACAGATGAAGATTCTGTCCAAGCGTTGAAGGATTTAAATTTCTCTGTCTTAAACTTTGCGAATAACCATGCGGCAGATTATGGTGAAAAAGGGCTGAACAACACGATCAATGCCTTTGAACAAACTGGCATGGATTATACAGGTGCAGGTCGTAACCTCCAAGATGCGAAGCAGAACATTTCGTACAAAGAAGTAAATGGTGTCAAAATTGCTACACTTGGTTTTACAGATGTGTATGGGAAAGATTTCAAAGCAACGAATCGCCAGGCGGGTATTCTGCCAGCCGATCCATCTATCTTTATTCCGATGATTTCGCAGGCTGCTGAAAAGGCAGATATTGTCGTTGTTCATGCTCACTGGGGACAGGAGTACAACAATGAAGTAAACGACAGACAAAGAGAATTGGCAAGAGCGATGTCTAAGGCCGGTGCTGATATCATTATCGGTGCTCACCCGCACGTTCTTGAACCGATGGAAGTCTATAATGGAACGGCGATTTTCTATAGCCTAGGAAACTTTATTTTTGACCAAGGCTGGTCAAGAACACGTGATTCTGCACTTGTTCAGTATCATCTGAATGAAGATGGAAAAGCGACATTTGAAGTTGTCCCAATGTACATCAAAGAAGCAACACCTGCTCCAGTAAAAGCAGGATCTCTAGAATCAAAAGCCATTATCCGTATGCTGACCAATGGGACGAATGCGGATTGGAAAGAAAAAGACGGACACATTTTCTTTGAAGTGGATCACGCTGATAAAGTTAAAAACTTAAAAGAAAACGGAGGGAAAGAGAAGAAATGAAATTCCTAAAAGCAAGCTGGCCGTTTGTTGCGTTAATTTTAGTCTTTGTCTTTATGTCTGCTTTTAAATTTAGTGACAGTCTGACAGATCACGAAAAACAAAAGATTTCGGTTGAAATGCAGAAAATTGAACAGCAAAAGCAGTCAAAAGCGGAAGCAGGTAAATAACCTAAAAAGGATAAAGGGCACGCATATCGCGTGCTCTTTTTTTGTCGAAATAGAGTGTAAAATGAAAGGTGTCATGCCGAAACTATAGAAGAAAGGAGGGAAAGGATCATGAAATGGAAAGAAATGTTGATTGGAGGGTGTGCGCTCGTAGGGCTGATGTTCATGTCCCAATCAGCAGTATCTGCTCAAACACCATCTCTTTTGGAGCAAGCGGAAAAGCTGATTGGAACACCTTATCATAAAGGAGGAACCGATCCAAAAACGGGCTTTGATGCATCTGGGTTTATTCAATACGTGTACAAGACATCAGAAACATTTGATTTGCCGCGAAAGGTAATCGACCAATACCAGATTGGAAAAAAGGTATCATGGGAAAAAGCCCAGCCCGGTGACCTTGTGTATTTCCGAAGCCTTGAAGAAACAAAGGATATCCCGACACATGTGGCGATGTACGCTGGTAACAATCAGGTCATCCACATCACGCTTAGTCAAGGTGTGGTGAAAACAGATGTCAGCAAAAGCAAATATTGGACTGATCGATTTTATGCGGTCAAACGACTGCCTGGCACACAAGAAATTTCTGATGACCCACTTGTGAAAGATGCGATGACCTATTTAGGTATTCCTTACGTATTTGGAGGAGCAGATCCAAAGACTGGATTCGACTGCTCAGGATTTTTACAGTATTTATTTGAAAAATCACTTGGGATCTATTTACCTCGAAGTGCTGAACAGCAGTGGATCGTTGGAGAAAAAGTGGCATTAGGCGATATTCGCCCTGGGGATTTTGTCTTTTTTAGCAACACATATAAGCCCGGAATTTCTCATGTAGGTATGTATATTGGAGGCGACCGCTTTATTCATGCAAGCCGTTCTGAAAGTGTGACAATTTCTTATTTGTCTGAATCATATTGGCGCGAGAAATGGACAGGTGCGAAACGATTAACAGATCTGGAGCTTGCGAAAGAGGATCCTATCGTATCAAAAGCCGCTACGTATATCGGCGAAGTCCCTTATGTCAAAGGCGGTACGAACCCAAAGCAAGGATTTGATACAGCAGGGTTCACACAGTATGTGTATCGAGAAGTGCTTGGCATTGAGCTGCCTCGCTATGCATCAGGTCAAGTCAAAGCAGGTACACCTGTGAAACGTTCTGAACTTAAGCCAGGAGATCTTGTCTTCTTCAGCGGAACATCATTGATGCCGGCGATATATGCAGGATCAAATCAAGTCATTCATGTCACTGTCTCAAACGGTGTTGTCTTGACCAATATGAAAACAAGTACGTACTGGAAGGACAAATACGAAACGGCTGTTAGAATCAAAAAATAAAGAAAAAGCCCGATCAGTACTTGTATCGGACTTCTGGACTTCTCTCTAGGCGCTGATCAGACAAGCGTCTTTTTTTCATGGAATTGATTTTGTAAAAGAAGATCAATAAAATAAGCGACACCATCTTCATGATTCCCTTTTGTGATGTAGGTGCTCTTTTCTTTAATGACATCTACTGCATTCCCCATTGCAATGCGGTGGCCTGCTTCTTCAAACATAGAAAGATCGTTTGGGCTGTCGCCAATTGCATAAATATGTGAGCGGTCTACACCATAATGGGCTGCGAGCTTTTTCAGGGCATGTCCTTTTCCAGACTCTTTTGGCAGCACCTCAATAATATGTTTTCCAGACGAGGTCAATGAAAGCTCAGGCATATCTGCCAGAAGACTTCGAGCTTCATGCAGTTTGTTCATATCAAACGAGAAGCAGAGTAATTTATAGGTCGGTTCATTCGACTCAAAAATCTGACGGATATCATCCACTGGTTTGATGCCGAATTGTTTAAATTGCGTCATGGCACCTTCCCATAGATCAGCGAGATCCTCATTTGGGTTTGCGCTTTCGATCAGATCAAATTCTGCCTTCAGCTTCTCTTTTCCATCAAAAGGAGAGAGGAGGGCATCATCTGTATAGACTTCAAAGTAAATGTTTCGTTCCACTAATGCCTTTGCAGCCCGCTTGCCCGCTTCTTGGTCCAATGTGATTCGGCTGAAGAGCTCGTATCCCTCTGTATGAACAGTCCCGCCGTTTGCCGCAATAATGGGGATGTCCAAATCGCCAAGCAGCTCCTTTACATCAAAAGTTGCCCGCCCTGTACAGATGGTCACAATATATCCAGCATTCTTCGCACGAATCAATGCCTCTCGGTTTTGAGCGGATATTTCACTTTTTGTATTTAAGAGTGTACCATCTAAATCAATTGCAATCATTTTTTTCATCGCTGTCAAATCCTCCTTCATTCATGCAACAGCCTCTTCAAAGTATGTACGAATTCCTTCAATCTCATAAAAAAAGGATGGTTGATTCCTCACTATCAAGGCTAAACAAAAATGAGCGAATGATCAAGGAAATAAGAAAAAGCGCCCCAAAGGGACGCTTCCAGCGTGTAGGCAAACCCTCGCATTCGGTGCAGGTCTGCGCTCCGGTACTCACGAATGTCAAATTCGCTCCGCTCCGGTACTCGCCCTTCCTAGGCTGCAAAGGTTTTCTATCACGCTGAAAAGAAGACAAAGGGGTAAAATAAACTTCATTTTACCCCTTTGTCAGCAATCTGAAAGCGCCCCTTAGGGACGCTTCTATTTATGATAATTCAAGCTGCTTCTTCAATTCAGTTTTTACTTCGTTCAGCTGGTTTTGATCCAATTGGAAATAATAAACTCCGTTTGGCTGGTAATCAGATCCTTTAAGCTGAATGGTATCAACCGATTTCAATGAAGTCAGAAGAGGGAAAAGACCGACTAACTCCTTCATAGAAAGCGTGGTTGACACATTATCACCGAGTGTATCAATGATATTGTCGTATGACGGAATAGATGTTAATGATTTTGATTTATCGAAAATGGCTTTTAACACTTCCATTTGTCGCTGTCCACGCATTAAGTCACTATCTGCTTTTCTCGTTCTCACATAAGCGAGCGCTTGATCACCATCTAGTGTATGAGTTCCAGTTTGAAGCACAACCTTGCCTTTTGTATCCTTTTTAATCTGTTTCACAAGATACTCATCCTTGATGTTAATAGGAACACCATTTAATTCGTTGACGATTTCTTTAAATGCTACGAAATTACTTTGGATGACAAAATCAACCGGAATATCTAATAAATCTTCAACTGTGCTCACTGTTAAATCTGCACCGCCAAATGCGTGTGCGTGAGTAATTTTATCAAAACCGTGGCCTGGAATATTAACGTATGAGTCCCTAGGAATGCTTAATAATTTAACGGTTTTATTTGTGCGGTTAATGGTTGCTAACACCATTGCGTCGCTTCGTGCTTGTTTCACTGTTTCGCCCGGTCTGCTGTCAATTCCAAGCAGCAAGACAGAAAAGCTGTCTTTTCCTGGATCGAATGCTTCAATCCGTTTCACAGATTGTGCACCGCGATCTAGAGATACTTGTGCCTTTTTGGCAGCATTTGTTACTTTGTAGTAGGCATAGCCAGTAACAGAAGCGGTCGTCAGTAAAAGAATACCAAAAATAAATAGAGTGACTTTCACCCATGGTTTTAAACGCTTTTTCCCTTTGCGTTTACTTCGTGATTGATCCATATATTTTAAACCCTCGCTATGATTTTATAGTAAAGATGTCCTTCTTTCTGCTTACAAACTAAAACAAATATACCTTAAAACGGGATATAGTGCGACATTTTTTTCATTAACGCTTAATTGACGTTTCCTTCTCGTGAAAAGTTTCAAATATACACAAATGAAATATATTTGTCATAAAACATCGAAATGTTTGAAATGACAGGAAGTGAGGAAAATGACTTTTCATAGAGTACAGAGACAAAAGTGGGGTTATGTATATGAAAAATCGGAATGGATGGCTTTATTTCTTCGGCGCCCTTGGCGGTGCTTTATATGGCTATGATACAGGTGTCATCTCTGGCGCCATCTTATTTATGAAAGAGGATTTAGGTTTAAATGCGTTCACAGAGGGGCTTGTCGTCAGCTCGATTTTAATCGGGGCGATGCTTGGTTCCTCTCTTTCTGGAAAATTGACAGACCAATTTGGGCGGAAAAAAGCAATCATCGCCGCAGCTATTTTGTTTATTATTGGCGGATTTGGTACAGCCTTTGCCCCGAATACGGAAGTGATGGTCTTATTCCGAATTGTACTAGGGCTTGCTGTCGGGTGTTCGACTACGATTGTTCCATTATATTTATCTGAACTTGCGCCAAAGGAATCACGAGGGGCACTGTCCTCTTTAAACCAGCTCATGATCACATTTGGTATTCTTCTTGCCTATATTGTGAACTACGCTTTAGCGGATGCAGAGGCATGGCGCTTGATGCTTGGAATTGCGGTTGTTCCTTCTGTTCTTTTATTAGGTGGGATTTTGTTTATGCCGGAAAGTCCCCGCTGGCTGTTTGTCCACGGACAGGCTGACCGTGCAAAGGAGATATTATCTAAACTCAGAAAAAGTAAGCAAGAAGTTGAAGAAGAAATTTCAGATATTCAAAAGGCGGAAAGTGAAGAAAAAGGCGGTTTTAAGGAATTATTTGAGCCATGGGTACGCCCAGCATTGATCGCCGGTGTCGGCCTAGCCTTTCTACAGCAGTTTATCGGTACAAATACGATCATTTACTATGCACCAAAAACATTCACAAGCGTTGGCTTTGGGAATTCAGCGGCAATTTTAGGAACTGTCGGAATTGGTGCAGTGAATGTCATCATGACGTTTGTCGCCATCAAAATCATTGACCGTGTAGGACGTAAAGCGCTGCTCCTATTTGGGAATGCGGGAATGGTTCTTAGTTTAATTGTCCTGTCAGTGGTCAACCGATTTTTCGAGGGGTCAAGTGCTGCAGGGTGGACAACCGTTATTTGTTTAGGTCTCTTTATCGTCATCTTTGCTGTCAGCTGGGGTCCTGTCGTTTGGGTGATGCTCCCAGAGCTGTTCCCAGTACATGTCCGGGGAATCGGTACAGGTGTCTCGACCTTCCTCCTTCATACAGGAAATTTAATCATCTCGCTTACATTCCCAGCTTTATTAAGCGCGATTGGCATCAGTAATCTTTTCCTCATCTATGCGGTCATCGGCGTAGGCGCCTTCTTATTTGTGAAATACTTAGTGACCGAAACGAAGGGGAAAAGTCTTGAAGAAATTGAAGAAGATTTAAAAAAGAGAAATCGAGCCGTCGCAGGTGACGAAGGAAAAACGGTGTGAACAATGGCCAGCTGCTGTATGCAGCTGGTTTTCCTATGTTAAACAAACGTTTAATCAAGAAAGGACATTCCCTCATCTTCTGAACGTGCTGCCTACAACATACATATGGAACAGGCGGGTGAAAGGTGGAAATGAGATGAAAGGGAAAACAAGCATTGTCATGCTGACGTACAACGAACTGCATTTAACGAAAACATGTATCGAAAGCATTAAACATCATACGAGCAGCGACCAATATGAACTCATCATCGTCGATAATGCGTCAACTGATGGCACGAAGGAATATGTAAGAGAGCTGGAAGATGTGATATTCATTGATAATGAAGAGAATCAAGGTTTTGCAAAGGGATGTAATCAAGGGGCAAAAGAAGCTTCAGGAGACAGCATTCTCTTTTTAAATAATGACACGATCGTGACGGAAAACTGGCTTACTCCATTAAAAGAGGCGTTATTCGCATCAGAACGTATTGGGATGGTTGGGCCAGTCTCTAATTATGTGAGCGGCCCCCAGATGGTCCAGCCGTCGTATACAGATGTGAAGGAGCTCCCAGACTTTGCTAAGGAGTATACGTCTAAGAGAAAAGGTCAGAGAACATATGTGCACCGGCTTGTAGGGTTTTGCTTGCTCGTGAAAAGAGAGCTGATCGAGGATGTGGGGTTATTTGATGAGCGGTTCGTTTATGGATCATTTGAGGATGACGATCTTTGCTTACGTTCATTACTGAAAGGATATCAGCTGCAAATTGTGCATGATTCCTTTGTGCATCATCATGGTCATGCTACCTTCAATGCCAATCAAGAAACGAACATCTCTGCACTGTTTACTGAGAACAGACTTCGGTTTTTAAATAAGTGGGGCATAGATCTAAATTTGATCACCCCTCATCCATATTTTGCGGAATTACTCCCTGAGGACGCTGCACGCGTGCTGGATGTTGGGTGCGGCGCAGGGGCTACCGGGCTTGAACTAATGAATCGTCAGTCTGTTGACATGTACGGGGTAGAGGCGGATACATTAAAAGCAGCAGTCGCAAAGGCGTATTACGAAGAAGTCATCGAGGCAAATGCGGATGAATACCCATGGTCAGAAAAAAAGGCCTTTTTTGATGCGGTCATTTTTTCAGATGTTTTAGAGCACGTGTCAGATCCTTGGCACATCATTGAACAAGCGCACGCATCTTTAAAGCCAGGCGGTGTCATTATTTGCTGCCTGCCTAACATGATGCATGCAGAAGTGCTTCTACCTTTAATGACAGGGGATTTTACGTATCAAGATGTAGGAATTTTAGATCGAACCCATATGCGGTTCTTCACACCAAACACCATGCGTGCGCTTTTCCCAGACCATCTGTTTGAACGCGTGATCGAGCAGCGGATCAATGTACAGATTGATCAAAACGTCCAATTGTTTTTTGACGAAGTGGCAAGAATAGGAGTGTCACTTGGCTTTCAAACAAAAGCGTTGTCTGACCATGTGACCTTGTATCAGCTTCTCATTGTCGTGCGTAAAAAAGGCGGCTCCCCTTCGGGATAACCGCCTTAGCGTGTAGCCAAACCCTCGCATTCGGTGTCAGGTCTGCGCTCCGGTACTCACGAATGTCAAATTCGGTCCGTTCCGGTGCTCGACCTTCCAAGAATGCAAAGGTTTTCTATCACGCTAAAAAGAAGAGAAAGGGCTAAAATCAAGATCATTTTAGCCCTTTGTCAACAGTCTGAGGGCAGCTGTCCTTCGGACGCCTTTTTGCATTACCATTTGAAGCTTTTCGTTGCACCTTCTGCACCAAAATTCAAGATGCTGACTTTGACATCATAATCAATGTCTGCTTCTTGGAATAGCCTATCCCACTCGGTACCATGCTGATCCCAATAGTCAGGATATTTCATACGAAATTGCTGGTTAAAAAATATGGGATCAACACCCACTTCTTTTTGCACATGATGAACTGCTTTTTGAATGCGTTCTTTAATTTTACGAGCAAAGATCCGCTCAAATCGTTTGATGTATTGCTCATCGAATGAGTTTTCAGGAGGATATTGATCCTCAGACAATTTTCCATTTGTTTTTACGCTAATTTTAAAGGAAACCTTTCCATCTTTCAGGTAGGGCTCGACCTTCGTCTTTGCTTTTTTTATTTCAAACGTGATCGGATAACCCTTGTAGGTGGCAGGTACAACGCCGCCAGTGATACGGCCCATTACCCAGTTTAAAGATTGGACATCTTTTGCTGGGATAAAACCGATCAGCTTTCTCGTTTTCCCATGTATGATTCCTGCCCCATCATAAATAATTTCACTGTCGATCACATCTACACTTTGCACAAGGAAGCTAACGCCCATCTGAAAGTAATCAGACGACCGTCCAATACGTGTTGGCGGTGCGATCTTTCCGTTAAAGTCTCGGTTTTTTGATGTTTCGAAGATATGTTCAACTGGTACCTTTTGCTGTGATTTCAATTTTTGGTTAATGACTTTTGACGCATCACCTCGTGACACGAGGAGATAGCTGCTGCGCCGAACCTCATCATCACGAATAAAATGATTGAGTGTTCCTTGAATATCGTGATGCTCCGCTTGATTTCTGCCAAACAAGAATATTTTCAGGTGATCACTATAGATCGGCGGGTCCTTCAAGGCGACATTACTGACAGCCTCCAGCACATTTTTTCCCTTCGAGACAACATTCACATAGCCGGGAGAATCGGCTTCTTGTGTTCCGCCCGTTTTCGGTACAAGGTTTTGGTAGGTCAGCTTAACTCCATTCTCATCTTGTTCATCAATGCCCACACCGCGTACAAACGATAGTTTTTCAATATCCTTTAAGTCCCAGCAGCCTGCTGATAGAAGGAAAAGGCAGCAGGAAATAAAGAATAACATTACACGCCTTCCTCTCATGCGGAACGACCTCCCCATTTTTTGCGAATCATCAGCAGGATAGCTGTAATAAAAGGAATGGCTAAAACTGCGAACAATGCGTAGCCGAGTAAAGTAGAGTAGTAAAAGACTTCATTGATATTTCTAGGGAAAAGTGAGAGTGCTGATGTAATCAAAAATAACAGCCATAACAGTCTCGTTATATTGGTTGTTTTAAAAACGGTGAAGCAGCCTTTAATCGCAAATTGGAAAAAGCCCAGCATACAAATGAACTGCTGGCACGTCCAGATCGTCAGTAAGAAAATATCAAAACGTTCGATAAACACCCCTTCAAGTTCAAGCGCTTGAATGAGGGAAACTGTCGGCCAAGTGAGAGATTTCGTTTCACCAACGGTCATGGAGCCAATCACTATAAAGAGTGTGAGGGAATATACAAGAGAAGTAATCCCAACCCCGATCGCAGCCGCCCATTTTGCCTTAGACCATTTGTCTTTATAAATGAGCGGGACAACAAACAAAATGACTTCAAAGCCTGTAAATTGAATAAAGGTTTGAGAGAACAGGTTACTAAAATCTTTAAAACCATGCGCCATCACAGGGCGCAAATAATCAAAATCAAATATTTTTAAACAAAACAGCATGAGCGCTATGTAAATGACCATGGTGATCGGATAAATATAGGTCACCATTTTGACGACTGGAAAGATACCGCTTTTCAAATGATAGATCGCCACGAGTAAAAAAATCATCACAATCACGGTCATGGGAGTCGATTGCAGCAGGAAAAACTGAACCACTTCCCCAAGGACACGTGCCTCAAAGCCGACAATGCCTAGTAAATAGGCGATCAGCATTAAATTAAAGATTGTGCCAAAGAATGCGCCCGCTCCTTTTGTATTTGACTCGAAAATGGTGTCTGGTGCATTCTTTTCGGCAATCCAGCCCAACAAAAAAGCAACGAAAGCAAAGATGACGCCCTGTATTAATACAATGATCCAGCCATCAGGGTATCCTGAATTGGCAGAACTGCGTGGAATGGTTAAAATTCCAGCGCCTATCATTGTAGAGCTGCACAGAATGGTGACTTGTAACAATGATAGCTTTTCAGGTCTGTACATCGTTTAATCTCCTTGTCTTTTGAGATTTTTTATTTTTGCTGTTTTCGGTCTGGATTTAAATAGCCCGATTGGTAAACGAACGTACGTATCCTTTAAATCTGAAAACGGTGAAGAAAGCACTGGTGTGAAATAGTCAAAACCAAAGGTCTTTAGCTGCATCAGGTGACAAAGCACAAATAAATAACACATGATTAAGCCATATAATCCAAACAATGCTGAACTAAAAATGGCCATAAACCGCAAAATACGCAGCGGGAAACTAAAGTCATATGACGGTGCCGTGAAATCAGCTAGTGCGGTCAGCGACACAATAATCACCATTAAGGCACTGACGATATTGGCTTGGACAGCTGCCTGACCAATAATAACGCCGCCAATGAGCCCAATTGTCTGGCCGATGGCTCTTGGAAGCCGGAGTCCAGCTTCCCGCAGCAACTCTATCGTAAAAGACATGAGAATGGCTTCGACAACAGGAGGGAAGGGAACATTCTGCCGGCTCCCTGCGATGGTGAGTGCCATTCTTGTCGGTAATAAACCGGGATGATAAGAGACAAGTGCAATGTAAAGGCCGGGTAAAAAAATCGTGAGCAGCACGGCAATATAACGAAGTAAACGCAAAAGAGTCGCGCTTGTCCACCTCTGATAATAATCCTCTGGAGATTGCATCAAAGCTGTAAGCGTCATAGGTAAAATGAGAGCAAAAGGAGTCCCATCGAGTAAAATCGAGACTTTGCCTTCAAGCACAGATGCAATCACCCGGTCAGGACGTTCTGTGTTTTGGATCTGTGGAAAAATGGAGATGTGACTGTCCTCAATCAGCTGTTCAATATAGCCGGTTTCAGGGATGTCATCCATTTTGATTTCGGCCATGCGTGATAGAACATCTTCTACTAGTTTAGGATCAGCAATATCACGAACATACACAAGAGCAGCGGATTTTTTATTGCGAGTACCGATACTCACCTTTTGAATCACAAGATTTGGGTCGTTTGCCCGTTCACGGAGTAAAGCCGTGTTTTTTTCAAGATTCTCAATAAATCCGATCCGTGGTCCTCTTACAAGAACTTCAGATTGCGGCTCTTCTACTTCCCTAAATTGAAAAAGATTTGTATGGAGTGCAAGTGCTTGAGCCGCTCCATCTACAAATAAAATAGCCCTGCCGCTATATAACTGCTCGATGGCAAGGTTCATATCATCCAGCACATCACTTTGAATGCCAAAGAACGTTTTAGAAAGGGAGGAAAGTGTAGTAGAATCAACCTCAGTGATGTCCAGTTCCTTTTGCATTGGTGAAATGATTTGCTTAGAAAGCATCTCAAATTCTGTGAGTCCTTCAACGTACACGAGACATGCAGAAATAGTGGAAGGACCAAATGAAAAAGAGTGGAACACGATATCATCACTTCTTCCGGCAAAGCTTTTGACACGCTTAATGACGGACGCTATATCTTGTTCAATACGACTTTTCATAATACCTCACCCTCATCACATGTTTTTTATAGAGTGACTCGGAAGGTGGGGAATTATGCAAATAGAAAAAAGAGAATCCCCGAATAGGAATTCTCTCGTCTGTTTATCTTGCAAGCCAGCCGCCATCAACGGCTAAAATGTGGCCGTTCATATAATCAGATGCTGGTGAGCTAAGAAAAACAGCCGCACCGGCTAGATCCTCAGGCTTTCCCCAGCGCCCGGCGGGGATTCGTTTGAGAATCTCTTCATTTCGATTTTCATCGTCACGAAGGGCTTGTGTGTTATTGGTCGCAATATACCCAGGCGCAATCGCATTCACTTGAATATGCTGATGCGCCCATTCGTTGGCAAAAGCTTTCGTCAGCCCTGCGACAGCATGTTTACTTGCTGTATAGGCGGGAACAAAGACGCCGCCTTGAAACGATAGAAGGGAGGCGATATTGACGATTTTCCCTTGCCCGTTTTTCAGCATCTGCTGTCCAACCTTTTGCGTGAGGAAAAAGAGACTGTTGATATTCACATCCATGACCGTATGCCAATCTTCCTCTGAATAGTGAGCCGCCTGCTCTCTTTTGATCGTTCCAGCATTATTGATTAAAATATCAATTGTATGCTTCTTTAATATGGCGTCGACATCCTGCTTTGCAGACTGAGGGTTAGAAAAGTCAACCTGAACCGCATGAAATGTTCGGCCTGCCTGTTCGACAAGTGCCTTTGTTTCTTCAAGCGGTGTGTGATGGTACGTACCAATGATATTTGCGCCTGATTTGGCAAGCGCCACGGCAATGCCTTGCCCAATACCGGTTCCAGGACCTGTCACAAGGGCTGTTTTTCCTTCAAGGGAAAAGAGGGACGCTACATATGAAGTTGTCATCACCCTCGTTACCTCAGCTGATCCATTGGGACAAAGTCCATATCTTTGAACGTATAGTTTTCGCCTGCCATTGCCCAAATAAATGAATAATTCGCTGTACCTGAGCCTGAATGAATAGACCAAGCAGGTGAAATGACTGCTTCCTCATTGGCCACAACAAGATGTCTTGTTTCAGATGGCTCCCCCATAAAATGAAAGACACGTGCATTTTCTTCGATATCAAGATATAAGTACACTTCCATCCGGCGATCATGAATATGAGCAGGCATCGTATTCCATGTGTTATTGGTTTCAAGCTGAGTGATGCCCATCATAAGCTGACAGCTTTGAATGCCGTCTGCATGGATGACTTGATACAGGTTTCGTACGTTGGAGGCAGCTGCTTCTCCTAAGTGGTTGGGTGTTAATTCAGCGATAGCTGCTTTTTGCGTAGGGTACGCTCTATGAGCCGTGGCTGATACTAAATAGAACTTGGCCTGCTCGCCTGATGAACTAGCAAACTGTACATCTTCGTGACCAAGACCAATATATAAGAAATCTTTATGCTCCAGCACAAAGGCCTCACCATCAACAGTGACCGTTCCTTGTCCGCCGACATTCACAATCCCGATTTCTCGTCTTTCAAGAAAATACTCCGTCCGTAAAAAGTCTCCAGCATCTAGTGTGATCGGCTCTGCTGACGGCATCGCTCCGCCAATCACCACGCGGTCCTCATGTGAGTAATAGAGCTTTAACTCACCACTGACAAAAAGCGTAGGAATATGAAAATGACGACGAAGTTCCTCTGTTGTAAAACGTTTGACCTGCTCAGGATGTACAGCATAACGATTTTCCATTTGGATAAGCCTCCCTTTCCATCTGAAACAAATATTGATATTTATTTGGTATCGGTTTCAAGGAAAATTTTAGAGGAAAAAGAGTGCGCCGTCAACTGTTAATTTGAAATCGCTTTCTTTTTATCTAATTAGATGAATTTTTGCCCTCATCATGCAAAAAAATCTTCTGAAATGCATTTAATTATGATATGCTCTTTTTAAGTTTATTTGAAATCGGTTTCGAACCAAATGAGAAGATCAATTGTGGGAGTTTTTTGAATGAAAGAGAAAAAGCAAACGAAAGTGACCATTAACGAAGTTGCAGCTTATGCAGGGGTCTCGAAATCAACTGTATCCAGATATATCAATGGCAGAACAAATGAAATTTCTTCAGAAAAGGTAAAGAAAATCAAGAAAGCCATTGAGGAACTCCATTACCGTCCGAGTCAGCTCGCTCAAGGACTGAAAGTCAGAAAAAGTAAGGTCATTGGGTTTATTGTAGCCGACATTACGAATCCATTCTCAGTGGCAACACTTCGCGGGGTCGAAGAGATTTGTGATGAATATGGATACAGCATCATGGTGTGCAACACAGATAATCGTCCAGAAAAAGAACGGGAAATGCTTCTTAAGCTGAATGCACATTATATTGAAGGACTCATCATCAATACGACAGGACAGAACAATGACATTCTTGAGGATTTTAAGAAAAACGGTGTACCGATTGTTCTTGTGGACCGGAAGCTGCCTGAACTGAAAGTTGACACAGTGACCACGAACAACCGTGATATCACAATCCGGCTGCTTCAACAAATGTATGAGAAAGGCTATGATCACATCGCTTTTTTTACTGAGCCTGTCGATGGAATCAGCCCTCGTGAAGAACGAAAGGAAGCATATGAACAGACAGCTTTGAGTAAACATAAGAAGCCGATCATTGCAGAGATTGATTTAAAGCAAAAGGAACAAATACGTGAAGAGATTGTTCGTTTTTTACAATCAAACGAACAGAAAAAAGCGATTTTAGCCGGTAATGGATTACTCATGTTGAAGCTGATTAGTGAACTTGTAGAGCTTGGGATGAACATTCCTAAAGAAATAGGCATTGCAGGGTTTGATGATACAGAATGGTATAAGCTGATTGGACCTGGAATCACAACGGTCGCCCAGCCATCTCATGAAATGGGGAAAGCAGCCATGCAAAAAATCAAGACGCGGCTAGAAGGGGATGAAAGTGCGCCCCAAACCATTCAGCTTGATGGAGAAATCATTGTGAGGAAATCTTTATAATCGATAGGCAGAGAAGAGTATACATACGTGCATGCTCTCTCTTTTTTAACTAACTTGAAACCGGTACCGAGAAAGGGGAGAAATGAGTGAAAGCATTGGATGCGGTCACATTTGGGGAATCAATGGCGATGTTTTATGCAAAAGAAGTCGGAGAGCTTCATCAAGTGCATACATTCCAAAAGGCGCTTGCTGGTGCAGAGAGTAACGTGGCTGTCGGCTTGGCGCGGCTGGGCTTTCATGTGGGATGGATGAGCAAAGTCGGAGCAGATTCACTTGGCACATTTATTTTAGAAGAGCTTCAAAAAGAAGGGGTCGATACAAGTGCAGTGCTCCGTTCAGATGAGGGGTCTCAAACGGGAATCTTACTTAAATCAAAAGTGCTGGATGGAGACCCTGACGTCACGTATTATCGGAAAGGCTCTGCTGCGAGCACAATGAGTCCAAGTGACTTTCCCGCCGCCTATTTCAAACAGGCAGGCCACCTTCATATGACTGGTATTCCGCCTGCCTTATCTAGTGAAATGAGAGCGTTTTCTTTTCGTGCTCTTAAAGAAATGAAAGAAGCGGGCAAAACCATTTCATTTGATCCAAACCTTCGGCTTCAGCTATGGGAAGAGGAGGAAGATATGATTCATACGGTGAATCATATCGCCTCGCAAGTGGATTGGTTTTTTCCAGGGCTTGCAGAAGGGCAAAGGCTCACGGGTTGTCACGAGCCAGAAGAGATTGCAGATGTTTATTTGCAAAAAGGTGTCAAACTAGTGGTCATTAAGCTAGGAGCAGAAGGTGCCTTTTATAAAAGTGCAGCCGGTCAGGGAATTGTGAATGGATTTTATGTGCAGGATGTCGTAGATACAGTTGGAGCTGGTGATGGATTTGCAGTGGGTGTCATTAGCGGCTTGCTTGACGGCTTATCAGATGAAAAATCCGTGACAAGAGGCAATGCGGTCGGGGCACTTGCAGTGATGTCACCTGGCGATAAGGACGGACTGCCTACCCGGGAGGAGCTTCAGGCTTTTATGAAAGAAGCCAAGCGATATCAAAGGCGGGAGTACATGAAAGGGGATGAGAGATATGGGAAAGTCAGCAAGTTTGAACGTTAAAAAGCAGCTAGCGTCTTGTAAATTAATTGCAGTGGTGAGAGCGGGTAGTGAAGCAGAAGGCATTGAAATGATTGAGCGTTTAAAGAAAAAAGGAGTCCGTGCCATTGAAGTGACATATACCACGCCAAATGCTGAACGCATCATCGCATCCTTCCAAGAGGAGCAGGATCTCATTGTAGGAGCGGGAACAATTACGACGCTGGAGCAGGCACAATCAGCCATTGAGGCAGGCTCACAGTTTATCGTTAGTCCAGGGTATCATCCTATGATTGGAGAACAACTTTCATTTTACGACACACTCTATGTACCAGGGGTTCTCACCCCAAGTGAAATTATGCAGGCGAAAGCGGATGGCTACTGCTTGCTCAAGCTTTTTCCAAGCGGCTCCTTCGGTTTATCCTATATGAAAAACCTGCAAGGTCCATTTCCAGAGATTGAATTTATTCCTACGGGCGGCATTCATCCAGCTGATGTTCCAAAGTGGCTCAAAGCAGGCGCGGTGGCTGTCGGTGTCGGAAGTCAGCTTGAAAGCAGTACAGCAGAGGAATTACAAGCCGTTCTTTCCTCATAAATACTTGTAAAAAGAACAAACAATTGGCTCGTGGATGCTGGTTGTTTGTTCGTTTATCTGACATAACAGCAGATGAAATTTCAACTCTTCACGTACAATGATCGTGAAGGAGTGATGGAAATGTACATTCTACAAGATGAACTCACGGATGGACGAATTGACCAGCTGATTACCGCACATCTAGAAGAAATGAAGGAGCATTCGCCGCCAGAAAGCATTCATGCCCTTCCATTAACTGATTTGAAAAAACAGGATGTCACCGTGTGGAGTGTGCGAGATGGAGAGGAGCTTCTTGGCTGCGGAGCGTTAAAAGAACTGTCAAGTGAACATGGGGAAATCAAATCGATGAGAACCGCCGCCCTCCATATGCGAAAAGGCGTAGCGAGGTATATGCTGAATCATCTTCTCCAAGAGGCAAAACGGCGTGGCTACACACGTGTCAGCTTAGAGACAGGGGCAATGGCTTTCTTTGAACCAGCAAGAAAACTATATGAGAGCGCTGGATTTCAGTATTGTCCGCCTTTTGGTACATATCAAGAAGATCCAAACAGTTTATTTATGACAAAGGAATTATAGAGGTCGAGAGAGTATGCTTATAAGCAGCTCTTTTTTTTATGCGGAAATAGTGAAAGGAGGAGGATACGATGAAATTATCTAAGTGGATTGGAATGGGCGCATTTCTCACATTTTGTGTGGTATCTGTCATCTTCTTAACGTTATTAGGTCAAGATTTATTTAAAATTGAAAGCGCTTCCGAAAAAGCGGCGTCAACGTATCAATATCATTTTGTTCTTGTACCGGAGGAACTTGATAACGAATATTGGCAGCTTGTACAAAAAGGAGCGGCTGATGCGGCAGACGTTCATCACGTGTATCTAGAATATTTGGGCCCAAAGCAAGCGGATGTAGACGATCATCTGAAAACCATTGATATGGCCATCGCTGGGCATGTTGATGGCATTATGACGCAGGGACTTGATGCGAAAAAATACAAACCGCTTTTTCAGAAGGCGAGGGAAAAAGGAATTGATGTCGTCACCGTCGATACGGATGCAGAAGGGAGCAAACGTCAAGTGTATGTAGGAACGGACAATTACTATTCAGGATTTATCGCAGGGCAGGCACTCATCGCAGATACAAAAGGTGAACAGTATGTAGGAATTGTCACAGGCAGGCTGGATGCCATTCATCAAAAGCTGCGCGTCAAGGGCTTTCGAGATGCCGTTGCTGCTGAAAAACGCATTCATATTGCTGGAATAGAAGAATCAGCCATTACGAAGTCAGGTGCCTCAGGTGCCGCTTATAAACTATTAAACGATCATGCGAAGCTCACTGCATTTTATGGTACAAGTGCATTAGATGGTGCAGGCATCATTCAAGCAATCGCACAGTATCGATCGTCCACTGATTTTTATGTGCTTGCATTTGACACATTGCCTGATACGATTCAGGCGCTTGATGATGGGACAATTGATGCTGTGGTCGTGCAGCATCCTTATGAAATGGGTTATCAAGCGGTTGAATCGCTTCTTCGTTTGCAGAAAGGTGAAAAAGAAGAACCGCTTCAGTACACGGGAACGAGTGTGATCCGGCGCGGGGATCTGCCTCTTCAGCAAACAGAAAGAAAGCAGGGGATGCAGCCATGAGAAGGATTCGAAGTAAGCTGTTATTGGCATTTTTAATCCTTGTGCTTCTTGGCAACATAGCCGCTTTTTTTGTCTACTGGAGCAGTTCAAAAATCACATCAGAATATAGCCGGAGCTTCCGTTCTTTTCTCCTGCTCAATGATATATCGACAGAGGCGAAAACGATGTATGAAAAGGTCAATGCCTATGCCATTGAAAAGGATCGGAAGTTTGCCAAAGAATACCTTACGTCAAAACAGAAAATGAAATCATACGATCAAGCGCTGCGAAAGGATGCCGGTCTTCATGCGGCGATTCCTTCTATTGAAAAATATCAATATATGATGCGGACGCTCATCAATGAAAGTGATGCGACCATGACACATGTGAAAGAAGGGAAAATTGAAGAATATGCTGCAAGTGTGAAGGAAGTGAGAACCGTCTCCTCCTATATACAAGAGCAGACGATGACCCTGCTTGATGATGAATTATCTGAGTATCAAGTACTCTATCAATCTCTTCAAAAAAGGCATCAAACCTATGCGCTCTTTACCTTGTGCCTGTTTACGTTATCAATCGGGGTCGCCTTATGGATGGCGTATATGATTGCTGGCGGGATATCAAGACCAATCGTTCATCTGTCCCGAAGCGTAAAAGAAGTATCAGAAGGAAATTTTGATGGAATGAATTTGCATGTTACCTCAAAGGATGAAATATCTGTTTTAAATGAAGCCTTTCAGCGAATGCGGCAAGAGATGAAAATGATGATTGAAGAGATCAAACAAAAGGCAGCATTGGATCAAAAAATCAAAGACATGAAGCTAAAAACGCTGCAAAATCAAATGAATCCACATTTTTTATTTAACACATTAAATATCGTTTCACGTATGGCTTACTTAGAATCAGCGGAAGCCACATCGAGGTTGATTCAATCTGTTTCCACGCTGATGCGGTATTCGCTGTCTGCTCTCAGTACATCCGTTACATTGGATCAAGAAGTGAAAGTGGTGAAAGAATATTTTCATATACAAGAAACGAGATTTGCCGATCGTATTACGTGCAAAACATCCATCGATGAATCGTGTTTATCTGTACATATCCCAAGTCTCACCTTACAGCCGCTTGTTGAAAATGCCTTTATTCATGGCGTCGAGCCAAAGGAGGAAGAGGGACTTGTCGAGCTCTCGATCTATCAAGAAGGCGGCTATGTGATGATTCGGATTCGGGACAATGGGATGGGCATCAATGAACAAGAGAAAAGAAGGTTGCTGTCAGAAAAAGAAGAGGAAGATCCGAACATATTGAGTAAAGGCCACTCGACAGGAATCGGTCTTCGAAATGTGATGTCAAGACTGCGCTTGTTTTACGGGGTGCAAGATGCCCTTCAAATTGATTCAAAGCCAAACGAAGGCACCACCATACAATTGGCTATTCCGATGAAGGAGGGACCGGCATGCTGAACGTGCTGATTGTCGATGATGAAAAAATAGAACGGCTAGCGATGCGGAAGTTCTTAACCGAATGGCTTCCAGAGTGTCATCTAGCAGGAGAAGCGGAAAATGGAAAGAAGGCGGTTGAATTTGTGCGATCTGAGCCCATTCATCTTGTGCTCATGGATATTCAGATGCCTGGAATGGATGGACTGACAGCGATCAAACAAATCAAAGCAATCAGTCCTCATACAAAATTTATTATGCTAACAGCCTACGATACATTCGATTATGCCAAGCAAGCGATGCAGGAAGGGGTGAAACAATACCTTGTCAAACCAGCTGACAAAGACGAAACCATCGCAGCCATTCGATTTGTAGCAGCAGAGATTCAGCAGGAGACGTCTCAGCGGCAGGCGGCAGCGGCCGATCAGCGGTCAAAATGGCTTGAAGCCCATGTCATGAACGGTCAATCTTATACCGACATGGAGTTTCAACAACTATTTTCCGAATATGAAGCAGGTCTGATCATCGCTGCTCAGCGGACAGGCGGAGATCAGCTAATCATTCATTTGCAGAAATCTGCACGATTTCATACGGTACCGATTCAGATGGGAAGTGAACTGTTTACATGCCTCATTTATAGTCAGCAAGGACCAGGTCAGCTAAAGGCAGAGGTGCTGCAAGCTATTCGAGCTGCCATGACAAACGGTCAGCCTTCACCTGTCGTTGGCATAGGGCATCCAGTCTCAAACCCGCTTCACCTTCAGAAAAGTGCAGCAGAGGCGAAGCTTTCCTATTATCAGCGAAAAAAGAGTGGCGGCGTTGTTCGTTATGGCTTTTACCAAACAGAGGTGAAGCCCGGTCCATTGATTCATCTGCCGGAGCTTGCAGACAGCATGATGCAGGCGATGGAAGAAGGGAGAAGAGAGGATGCGCTGGCTTTATTTGATGCCTTTCAATTAGAGGGCGCGACGATGTCACAAGTAAAAGAACTGTTGATTCTCTTCAAATCGCGTCTCCGTACAGACCTATCGATATTGACAATCAGCACCGCAGCTGAATGCCGCCAGTGCTGTGAACACCTATTTGACGTGTATGAAGCGAGAACCCAGACCATAAATGACATCGAACGGGCAAAACGTTACATCAAAACGCATTATTGTGAACAGATCACGCTTGAGCAAACGGCCGCTTATGTTGATTTAAGTCCAACCTATTTCACAAAACGATTTAAAGACGAGACTGGTCTGACATTTAAAGAGTATGTGACAGCCTGCAGGCTGGATAAAATCAAAAGGCTTCTCATAGACAGCTCGCTTAGCTTAAAAGAAATTACCTATCAGGCAGGATATACAGATCCTAATTACGTCAGCCGAGTGTTTAAGAAGATGGTCGGCTGTTCACCGAAGGAATATCGAAATCAGGCCGTAAAAAAATGAAGAATTTCATAAAAAAGTGAAGAAATTTGCCTGAAAAAAAGCAAGGATCTGCCATTATACTTATTTTGATAACGCTTACAAAATGGGGATGGGGGATAATTATGAAGCTCAAATTAGGATTTACGCTGCTGGCACTCTGTATGCTTGTCGTCACTGCCTGCAGTTCATCGACGAACTCAGATGCAAAAAAAGAAGGTGGAGCGGAGAAGCTTGAAATTTTCTCTTGGTGGACAGGAGCAGGTGAGGAGGACGGACTGAAGGCACTCATTCAATTGTTTGAAGAGGAGAATAAAGACATTCCAATTGAAAATGCAGCTGTCGCAGGTGGTGCTGGTACGAATGCAAAGGCTGTTCTCACTAGCCGGATGCAAGGAAATGACCCGCCTGCTACGTTTCAAGTGCATGGCGGGGCGGAGCTGAATGAGAGCTGGGTCGCGGCAGGCAAAATGGAGCCGCTGGATGATTTATATGAAAAAGAAGGCTGGAAAGACAAATTTCCAGAATCACTGATTGACCTTGTCAGCAAAGATGGGAAAATCTATTCCGTGCCAGTAAACATTCACAGGGGCAATGTGCTTTGGTATAACAAGAAGGTATTTGATGATGCAGGCTTAGAGCCGCCAACGACATTTGATGAATTTTTCAAAACAGCAGATGCATTAAAGAAAAAAGGAATTACACCACTTGCGCTTGGAGATAAGGAGCCTTGGGCAGCGACTCATTTGTTTGAAAGTGTTTTGCTGGGTGTATTAGGTGCAGATGGTTATCAAAAACTTTGGGCTGGCGATATGAAAATGGATGACGCAAAAGTGAAGGAAGCGGCAGACATCTTTGGACGTATGCTCGAATACGTCAATGATGATCACAGCTCACGTAACTGGCAAGATGCCTCACAGCTCGTGGCAAAAGGAGAAGCGGCAATGAATGTCATGGGTGACTGGGCGAAGGGGTACTTTGTGAATGATCTTGATTTGAAGGTGAATCAAGACTTTGGATACACGGCGACTCCTGGAACGGAAGGAAGCTTTATGGTGATCACCGATACATTCGGACTGCCAAAGGGTGTGAAACAGCCAGAAAACGTGAAGAAATTCTTATCTGTTTTAGGATCTGTGGAAGGACAGGATGCGTTTAATCCGCTAAAAGGATCAATTCCAGCACGTGTGGATGCAGATGTATCAAAATATGATGAATACGGAAAATCGGCGATGAAGGCATTTAAAGAGTCAAAACTGGCGCCGTCTCTTGCTCATGGCTCAGCTGCTGAAGAAGGGTTTGTGACAAAAGCGAATCAAGCCGTCAATATCTTCGTGACACAAAAAGACAGCAGTCAGTTTGTTTCATCTTTAAAAGATGCAATGAAATAAAGACGAAGGAGGCGGCGGCTAGGCACCGCCTCTTTTTTAAAAAGGAGTGTAGCTTCATGCGCATAGACACATCGCCGATGACAAAAACACCTGTGCCCAAAGTCAAACGTATGCGGAAAAAATGGAATGGAGACCAGCTGCTGGCACTGCTCTTTTTAGCCCCGTCAGCGGTTTTATTATTCATCTTTGTTTACGGTTTTATTGGCTGGACAGGATATGTGTCATTATCAAACTGGACCACGCTTGTTCCTGATTTCTCTTTCGCAGGTCTTCGCAATTATGTCATGCTGTTTCAAGATTTCCGCTTTCAATCAGATCTTCGAAACACGGTCTTTTTCACTTTATTTTTTATTGGAGCGGTCATTGTCTCTGGTCTTGCACTTGCAATTTTACTAGACCAGAAGATCAAGGGGGAATCTCTTTTTCGGAATTTATTCTTCTTTCCGATGGCCCTTTCTTTCGTTGTCACAGGAGTCGTATGGCAATGGATTTTAAACCCGTCAACTGGGGTGAATTTATTTTTGAAAACGCTTGGTATCCAGCCTAAGTGGTATACAGATACGAACATATTGGCCGGATTTGTCTGGGGGAAAATTGAGTTTGGTGTACCTGCGGCCATGATTGCTGTTGTGATTGCAGCTGTTTGGCAAATGACAGGCTTCTCTCTGGCGATGTATTTGGCGGGTCTGCGAGGAATTCCAGAGGAAGTAAGAGAGGCTGCTAGAATGGATGGCGCAACGGAGTGGCAGATTTACTGGAAAATCATCTTCCCTCTTTTAAAACCGATTACTGCAAGTGTCGTTATCATCATGGCTCATATTTCTTTAAAGATCTTCGATTTGATTTACTCGATGACAGGACCGGGTGCGAACTTTGTCACGGATGTTCCGGGCGTGTATATGTTTGAAATGACCTTTAGAGGAAACCATTATGCAGGCGGTGCCGCCATTGCAGTTGTCATGCTGATCTCTGTTGCGGTCTTTATCGTGCCATATCTCCTGTCGAGCCGGAAGGGGGCTTCATCATGACAGCCAGATGGTTTATCCGTCCAGTTCTTTATGCTTTATTGACTTTGTGCAGTCTCTTTTTTCTGATGCCTGTTTATGTCATGCTCGTCACAAGCTTGAAGCCATTAGGTGAAGTCACCCTTGAGCGAATGTGGTCGCTGCCATCTACTATCGATTTTTCAAGCTATCAAATCGCGTTTGAAAAGCTGGCGCCCAATTTAATGAATTCTCTTTATCTTGTCATTCCTGCTACTTTATTGTCCGCTGTTTTAGGTGCAATGAATGGCTATGTATTATCAAAATGGCGTTTCAAAGGATCAGAAATCGTCTTTACGCTGATGCTGTTTGGGATGTTTATTCCATATCAAAGTATCCTGATCCCACTCATTCAATTTTTGCGTGAAGTCGGATTGTATAATTCAATTCCAGGGCTTGTGCTTGTCCATGTCGTATACGGACTACCGATCACAACGCTCATGTTCCGAAATTTCTATGTGAGCATCCCCGATGAAATGATTGAATCGGCGAAAATGGATGGCGCAGGTTTTATTGGGATTTTCAGACATATGATTCTCCCGCTTTCGATCACAGGATTTGTTGTGGTGGCGATTTGGCAGTTCACAAATGTGTGGAATGAATTTTTATTTGCAGTCACGATGACCACTGCGGAGCATCAGCCGGTGATGGTTGCCTTGCAAAATCTATCAGGCAGTCAAATTGTGCAATGGAACGTCCAAATGGCAGGGGCGATATTGGCTGCGCTGCCGACACTACTCGTTTATATTCTTCTTGGAAAATACTTTGTCAAAGGGCTACTCGCAGGCTCTGTCAAAGGGTAAAATATTTTTTGTGTTATCGTTTTCATTCGGTGTACTGAAAGGATTGACTTCTCTTTAGATAGCGTCATAATAAAAGTTGAGACTTACTAGTTTTCATCAAGCTAGGTAAAGATTATCAAAGGGTAGCAAAGGGAGGAGTCATCCTGAATGAAGCAGTCACCAATTTTTTTACTGCCTGAATTGAAGGAGAGAATATGGGGAGGTACAGCCTTAAGGGATCAATTTGGCTATGATATTCCTTCTGATCAAACGGGAGAATGCTGGGCAATTTCTGCTCATCCAAACGGGCCAAGTGTCGTGAAAGACGGTCCATATAAAGGGAAAACGCTGATCGAACTTTGGGACAATCATAGAGAATTGTTCGGGGGGATAGAAGGCGACCGCTTCCCGCTGTTAACCAAAATATTAGATGCAAACCAAGACTTGTCCGTGCAAGTTCATCCAGATGATGATTATGCGGAAAGACATGAAAATGGCGAGCTTGGAAAAACAGAGTGCTGGTATATCATTGACTGCGAAGAAGGAGCAGAAATGATCTATGGGCACAATGCAAGAACAAGAACTGAGCTTGTCACCATGATGAATAGTGGAGATTGGGAAGGTCTTTTGCGGCGGGTGAAGATTAAGCCTGGTGATTTTTATTATGTGCCAAGCGGTACTATTCATGCGCTTTGCGAAGGAACGCTTGTCCTTGAAACGCAGCAAAGCTCAGATACAACCTATCGTGTATATGATTATGAACGAAAAGACCAGGATGGCAACGAACGTGAACTTCATTTTGCGCAAGCGATTGATGTCACAACGGTTCCTCATGTAGACGGGTATGCAGATGAATCAGTGGAAACGCGCCGGGGAGTGACCATTCGTACATTTGTCGAAGCAGAATATTTCTCTGTGTATAAATGGGAAGTTGATCAAAAAGTAGAGCTTTCGCAGGATTATCCATTTTTGCTATGCAGTGTGATTCATGGAGAAGGGTCTTTAGAGCATGATGGAAACACATATCCACTGCCAAAGGGCGCTCATTTTATTCTGCCGGCTGAAACAGGAAGCTTCTCAATTGAAGGATCTTGTGAACTGATTGTGTCGCATATATAAAAATGAAAAGACTTTCAAACTGTCATGTCAGCTTGAAAGTCTTTTTTATTACAAATATAGAAAGGTTAGTTTAGAACTTTATAAAAAGTGTCCATTGCTTTTTTATTATACTCTTTATAATTGAATGGAGCATAAGACGTGTGTGTCTGAGAGCTAAAGTTGTTTAAACCTTCTATAAGCCCATCAATACTGTTATTGACTAGAGCTCCGTATTTACCATTCTCTAAAACAGTCCTATTGGCAACGATATCTGTCGCTAAAATATCCATTCCTAGTGTCATTGCTTCTAAAAGGACCATTGGCTGCCCTTCATAATGTGAAGATAAAACAAAGCAATTACACATTTTTAGGATGGTAAATGGGTTTTCAACTTGGCCTACTAAGAACACATGGTTTTGCAATTCAAATTGTTCTATTAACATTTGAAGGTCATTCTTTAGTGGACCGTCACCGAGAATATATAGCCTGCTATTTGCGTTTGTTTCGACATGTTGCTTAAACGCAGTGATTAAATTATCTTGCCCTTTCTCTGGAGATAAGCGTCCCATATTAACAAAATTATAGTGATGTTTTGATGGATAAGGAACAAACTCATTTCTTATCTGGAACCCGCGAATTTCGATGATTTCAAGTGCTTTTTTATCTACCCAGCCTATTTCTTCATTATTGAGCTCTATTGCACAGTATGTTGATATAGGTGTGGTGACCTCTTCAGTGACATCAACTTCTTTTTGATTATATAGATAATAATCTTCCACGACTTGAAACCGTGTATTTTCATTTGTTTTATTATAAATTTTAAACTCATTCAAATGAAGCAAGGCAGAATAACTCACTTCTTTACGATTTAAAATAGATTGAGGGTCTAATTGTTTAAATGCTTTTACGTTTAACCACCCAATCACTTTTCCATCATAAGAAAATTGATAATAGGTAGATGAGTTGGTTTTATGGCTCTTGGTTACAGCTACGATCGCATCTTTATAGAGATCAGCGCTGCAGACTTCAGCATAACCGAAATTTGGATATGCTTTAGACCATACTTTATGATTTTCTGTATGAACAATCTTCATTTGCTTGTTTAAATTTCTTTCTAAAAGTGTTCTATTATTCAAAGAGTGAATAAATTCTTCATGTTTATGGTAATTTTCAGTTAATAATGTGTGCTTTTCTTTTTCGATCAATGCTTGTTTATCTTCAGGGAGATCAGCATTTACTTCGTAATTTTTCAGTATTTTTAGTGCTGAGGAATCTATCCAGCCTATTAGTTGTTTATTAATATAAAATCTGCTATAAACGGAACGTTCAGTTCTAGCTTCTCTATCTATTTCCACCATAATGTTCTTATATGGATGGCTAGAAGAAACCTTTTTAATTCCCTTCGTTTTAAAGGGTTTTGACCAAATATCATTGCGCTTAGGAGATGCAATCACTGCTAGTTTATGAACTTCTTCTTCACATATAATGCTATCTGGTAGAATCTTAAACGCTTCTTTATTCAACCATCCCACCACATGATCTTCATAAGTGAATTTGTATAAAACTTCGTTTTGTTTTGTTACAGCTTTTCTTGTAATCATGACCACTTTATTTTCAAATTCTTTAGCTGAAAAAGTGTGGGAATTATTTTCTATTAATGTAGGGAGTATTTTATCGTGTTTACTGCTTAAAATTTTAGCCCTGGATTTAAAAGGTTTATTCGATATGATTAGGCTGTTATCGTCTTCTTCGCTAGAAGTTAATTCTGTTCCTAAAATTTTGTCTGGGTTAATGGAGTTCATTACATAATCAAATTTACTTTCTTCTGCATATTGAGATAAATTCTGTTTGTTTAACTCCATTGTCCCTTTAGAGACACTCACTAACTTATCGAATTTATCATATATGGTGAATAAACCTCTCAGATTAATTCTATGAGGTTTCTTACCGTTAATCGTTCTTTCGCTATCTGAGAGAAGATCATTATGCATAAAACATATTTTTGTTTTCGCATCTGCAGAAACAAGATATTTAGCCCAGTATAAACTATAGCCACTAAAATCAATCACATGATCAAAAGTGGATTTTCCGAATAGGCGCTTGAATTCTCTGGAATAAGCTTCTTGTGGATAGAGTCTTTTTTCTAGTTTCCCTTTTGCTCCGCGATTATGAATTAATTTATCTTTATAAACTTCTTGCAGAGTATATACAGGTAAGCCCGGCTTGAAGATAAATCTGACATTTTTATTGACTTTTGCAATATTATTTAATACTTCTTTTGAGTTTGGTGTACTCATATAACAACTCACATCATATTTATCATAATCAATATTTTGAGTTAAGTTAATGAAAGAGGAAGTAATACCATTATTTTTCATACCTCCTGGATATATCAATATCTTTTCTTTCACTTTATTATGAGTATTGATGCAGCGAACGGTTTCAGTCTCATTATTGAAGATAGCCTCAACTACTCTTTCAGTCACTTTACCATCGTCGTACTTTGTGAAGTCATGTTTAAACCGCTCATACTTGGTTTTGAATTCTAAACTTATTTCCTTTATTCGACCAATTGATTCTGCCAAATCTCTTATATTATAGACACGAGGTCCTGGAAGGTCTTCAAGATTAAAATACATTCCCCGTTCTTCGTTATATTCATCTGCGTCCCACATATAAAATAGGACTGGTTTATTTGTAACTAAAAAATCAAAGAATATACTCGAATAGTCAGTGATCAATAAATCGGTCGCACTTAAAAGCACATTTGTATCAATAAAATCCGGTATAAGCCGGCCTTGTAATTCCGTTGATCGACTTGCTTGGTGATAAAGAAATGGATGAAGCTTAAGAAGAATATTATATTCTTGACCGCATCGTTCTTGTAAGTAATTCAGGTCAGAAGTGATCTGAGTTAAATTATTTTTAACCTTACCAACATTCGTCCCTTTCCATGTTGGTGCATATACAATAGTTTTTTTCTCTAAAGATAGGCTAACTCCAAAAGATTGAAGATTTTTTTTAAATGCGAGAGGGTCAGTATTTAACGTTAGATCAATTCTTGGATATCCTTCTTCTATTATTTTCCCTGAAAAAATGTGTTTTAGCTTATAGCTATTTAAGAACATACTTGTTGTATGTTCATTTGGGCTAATAAGATAGTCTGAGCTTAAAAAATTTCTTAATACGTTCTGAGAATGTGCGGGATTTCCTGGAATATCAAAGCCCATATACTTTAATGGTGTACCATGCCACGTATTAATATAGACTTGCTCTTCTTTACATATAAAAAATGGTTGGAAAGTAGAGTTATTGATTAAATATTTTGCAGTGGCTAAATATTTCAAATAGTCTTTAGAATTTCTTTTGACAAAAATCACGTTTTTGTCATCTCTATACTTATTTAAAATTGGTTTTAATGTTTCAAAGTCTTCAATAGACCAAATGTGAGTATAGTCTTTAAAATTAGGCTGATGAAGCAAATATTCAAAAATGGCTAAAGGACTATCAGTCATGCTTTTTCCATCTCTAGATTCATAAAGTACGGTTTTATCAACAACATCAAGATGTTGATAATAGTATGCATATAGGTTGTTCCTTTGGTGTCTCTTATCTTTAATAAAATTTCTTAAAGGGTCTTTTAGAAAGTTTATTTTTCTTTTTAAAATCTTTTTGTTCCGTTTTAGGATCTTCTTAATCATGATTGTGACTCCTTTTAATATTCCTTTTTAAAAAGTCAAGAATTTGTTGTAATATACAGACAAGGGAATTTAAAAATTCGATAAAAAAATACAAATGATGCTATATGATACCATATCTTTAAAGAGAAATTAATAAAATACTGAATCTTTAATGGAAAGTTAAGATGATGAAATGATATTTAGGGGAAAAACATCCTGAAAATGTCATTTTTCATAGATAGATATAAATATATTGAGTCTTTAGTTGTTAAAATAATTAGGTGATTCTGTCGATAAAGAGATTAGTAAGCTATTATGCAAATTTAAGAGAGGGACAGGGAACATGAAAAAAACTATCAAGATTATGTTACTCGCAGCTGCCTTTAGTATGACATTACACACGGGTAAAGAAGCGCAAGCAGCCTCCTATGTCGACCAATCCATTTATACGATGAACACCACAAAGGTATTTACAACAGAAGCAGAAGTGAAAAAAGCAGTGGAAACACTGAAGAAAGACAAAAAGTGGAGAGCCACTTATCAAACTTCAGGAAATACGTCGACCTATCAGCTCACTGCTTCAGGATATGAGTCGCAAGCAGCAGCGGATGCAAGTGCAGCTGCATTAAAAAAAGAAGTGGGCATGAGCGGTACGGTGTCTCCAGTAGGTGACCGCCTTCCTTTACAAAAGGTCGTATCTGACCCAGTCAATGATGAAAGTCAGGCGAAAAAGCTCTCACTTGAGCTAACAAAAACATCAGGGCTCAATAGCTCCTATGAAGTCATCAATCAAAGCAGACCTTCTTATCAGGTCATATCAGGAGCCATTGATTCTGAAACGAAAGTCAAAAATATTCAAACTGAGCTGCAAAAACAGGCAGGCGTCACCAGTACATACCAAACCGAAACGCAAGCTGGCACTGTGTATCAGCTGATTTCAAGCGGTATTGTTGGACAAAGTAAGGCGAATACCATTCTGCAAGGTTTTCAAAAGGAATCCGGTTTAAAAGCAGTGCTCCAAACGGTGACAGCGGGTAAACCGTATTACATCGTCACATCCGGTGCACAAGCGAACCAGTCGAAAGCACAGACGCTCCTTACCCAGATGCAAAAAGAAGCAAAGATCAGCGGGAAGATTCAAAAGACAGGTGCCTTAAAAAATGTCTACAGCTTGGAATCAGGCTATTTCAAAGACAACAAACAAGCAGCTTCAGCTGCGGCTCAAATTAAGAAGCAAACCGGTGCTGCAGGTACTGTGCAGCGAGTGGGAAAAACAAAAAATTATATCGTGAAGCTCAATCAATTAAACGATACAGCTTACGCAAAAACGATAGCTTTTTTCAAGAAAAAGAAATGGCGCTACACGTCCAAAAAGATTTCTTCTACACAGCCATATCAAGTAGTGACGGGGAATCTTTTAGGAGATGACCAAGCGAAAAAAGCAGCGGCTTTCTTCCAAAAGAAAAAAGTATCTGCGACAACGAAAAAAACAGGCAAGGTATCAGACAGCACGTACCGACTCGTGGTCAATCAAGCAGTGGACCAAGCGAAAGTGAATAAAGGTGCTGCATACTTAAAAACGCAGAAGCTGACAAGCAGCATCAAGACAAGTAAGGGACAAGCTGTCAGCAAAACGTATAGTCTCAAGACAACGCCTGTATTTGAACAAAGTAAAGTGAAGCAGGCTCAAGAGATCATCAAGAAAAATGGCATTGCCAGCAGTACAAAAACGCTGAAAGAAGCGGTCAAGCAATACCGTATCACGACAGAGCCGACAGTGAATCAGACAAAACTGAATCAAGCACTCAGCTATTTGACGAAACAAAAAATGAAGGCAGCTGCTCAAAAAACAGGCGCAGCCGATTATGCTCAATTTCAGATCAAAACAGGTGTCATCTCAACCACTGCACTTCGTGACCGAGGCATGACATTTTTCAAAAAACGGAATGAAACTGCTGCGTATACAACAACAACGAAACCAGCTTACAAAATCAACATTACGCAGCAATTTACAGGGTTACCAACTGTAAATGAAGCCATTGCTTTTGTGAAAAGCCAATATGGCTGGACAGCCACAGCTGTAAAAATTAAAAATGGCCCAATGGTCATGCAAACGAATTACAACCTTACTGTCAATGAGATGGTAAATAAACAAATGAAGGTATCACCACAGACAGATGGTGCGGCCTATGTTTATGCGCCATATGTAGACCAAGCAACATCGACAGTGAATACGGACGGTTTAAATGTCCGTTCTACACCTGATTCGAGCTCTGCAAGCAACATTGTGGCACAGCTGAATAAAGGAGCAAAAGTGAAACAGCTTGGAAAAGAAGGAAACTGGATCAGGATCAACCTCGGCTGGAGAAATGCAAGTGCAGCAGAGGTGCAAAAATATGTAGATCCAGCTAATATTGCCGAAGGCACGCAATCTTATTTTCAATTTCTGAAACTCTCTGAAACTGCGAATCTCAATCCGGCAGAGGTCAATTCAAAGATTTTAGCAGGAAAAGGGATTCTTGCGGGTAAAGGACAAGCCTTTATTACAGCAGCAAAAACGTACCATATCAACGAAATTTATCTTATTTCTCATGCGCTGCTTGAAACGGGTAACGGAAGTTCCATTTTAGCGAATGGTACAATGTTTAATGGAAAGAAAGTATATAACATGTATGGCATTGGCGCATATGACAGCAATCCGAATTATCTTGGTGCAAAGTATGCGTATGAACAACAATGGTTCACGCCAGAGGCGGCCATTATTGGCGGAGCAAAATTCATTGGCAACAGTTATATCAATAATGCCACATACAAGCAAGATACAATTTATAAAATGCGCTGGTCAGCTGCAGCAACTCATCAATATGCAACAGATATTGGCTGGGCTTCAAAGCAAGTGACTCGCATGTTTAGTTTGTATAACCTGCTTGATGACTATACGCTTTATTACGATATCCCGGTGTATAACAAATAAAAAAACGTCCGTGCTTCCTAATGAGAAGCCGGACGTTTTTTGTGTAAGAGCAGCTGCTGTTCAATAAATGAGAGGAGCTGCTGACTGGATTGTCCCTTTGAATATTGGTTCCATTCCTCAGCAAAGGTTTTGATTCGTTCTTTATTTGTTGATCTGTTTAGGTGCAAAAGCTCCTGCAAGAGCATGTCTTGAGTGACGCAGGCCTTTCCAGGAATGAGGTCTTCATACCGATCGACTAAGCCGCGTTTCTCCCGATAAGTGTCTAAGTCATAAGTGAAGAACAAGACAGGCTTTTCGAGCAGTGCATACTCAAACACAATCGACGAATAATCTGTCACTAGGACATCACAAGCACAAAGCAATGGATAGAGCGGCTGATCGGACACATCAAATATCCATTCACCGTCTGTTTCTGCTTTCGCTAAATGTTTGACAGCAGGATGAAGTTTGACGAGCAGAATGTACTCGCCATTCAGCTCAGTTTTCAACTGCTCTTTTGAAAAAGGCAGGACAAGACCGTCCATTGCAAAGTCTCGATAAGTCGGTGCATAGAGCAGGATCTTTTTCCCTTTTGGAACATCCTTCAGCTTCAAGGAAGGATGGGGCTGTTCATAGTACACATCCGTCAGTGGTACACCAGTTGGTAAAAAGCGTTCATCATTGAATCCAAACGAGGTCTTGAAAATCTCACGCATGTGATCTGAGCCTGTCACGATGTAATCAAAAGACGCATAAACACGTTTGAAGCGTTCGATGTCACGTGGACTCCGGCCAGAATTTGAAGCATCTTCAAGCCCGAACTTTTTCAAAGCGCCATTGGCATGCCAAACTTGAATACAGGTGGTAGAAGGCCGTTTTCTGAGCACACTCGTCATGAGAAAGTAATTATCCGTCACAACAACCTTGCTTTTAAACATCGTATACATACATTGAATGAGATGGAGAGGGTTTTTTTCATGAAAATAGCGAAATGACAGATGAGGCCCGTCCTTTTCTATCGCAGAAGCATGCTTCGTATAGAGGACAGTGAGCTTCATTGTCATGTTCGCCTGTTGTTGATAAGTATGAATGAGAGCAGCCGCATTCTCTTGGAATGAAACAAGCAGCGTCACCTGGTTTTCACGAGGTTTCACGCCGCTCATCAGCCATCCAATGAAAGAAATAAAAGCTGCGTAACATGAAATCATCATTGAGCGTATATTCATCATTTATCAGTCTCTCACAGCTGCTTCGTCTGATCCTTTACCTGCTCAGGATAGTAACGTTTTTTTCCTTTGCTTTCCTTTAAGACGGCAAAAGCGTACTTAGGAATATTCAGCATTCGTTTCCATCTCCATGGATTCACAATCAATCTGTACAGCCATTCTGTATTTGTCTTAATCATCCAGCGTGGTGCACGCTTCACTGTTCCGCTAAATACATCAAAGCTTCCGCCTAAACCGATGCAAACAGCCTGCGGGAATAAATGGCGGTATTCATAAATAAAGTTCTCTTGGTTTGGATAACCTAAAGCAACGAACACCATATCAGGTTTCGAGCGCGCGATTTGCTTCGCTACGAAACGTTTATCGGCTTGATATCCGTCACAGCTTCCTGCAAGGACCACATTTGGATATTCCGTATCAATTCGCTGTTTCACAGCCTCAAGCACTTCTTTTTTCGCACCATATAAAAAGATTCTTTTAGACTGTTTGTTTGCTAGATCAAGCATAGACATGAAGACATCAAAGCCGGCAATTCTTGACTTAAGCGGACTTTGGGTCATGCGAGACATCAATACGACGCCTATACCATCCGGCAGTACATAATCCGCAGATGAGACGACTTGATGGTACGCATGATCCTTCATGACGGCATAGCCTATCTCTGGATTGACAGTCGCAATCATGGCGCCTCTTCTCTGAGAAATATGGTGCTGATTCATATAACTGATAAATTCATCTAAGTCGCCGTTTACATAAGAAAGGTTAGAGACCACTTCTGTTTGCATTGTTTAGACCTCCTTTTTATCTTGTTATCTATGAACGTTCATTGTAAATTCAATCTTTGTCTACTCATCATTTTATCATAGATGCTCCATGAAATATTAACAATAACTTTACAAACCTTTAAATTTCATGACATTTTCAGCAATTCATATGGACGATCCTTTGTGAAACATTGATTCTTCGGACTTTCCCTTCTGTGCCCAATAAATTGGAAATAGTTTGTCTTTACATTTTCTTAACCTTTCATAGGCGTTGTGATATAATGAACTTCCGAAGAGCGAAAAAATGATCGATGATAATAGGATTACGGATAACATTACTGCTTGAAGCAGACGAATAAGGATGAAAGAAAGGAGTTTATGTTTGCAATGAAGAAAGTTATTACTTACGGTACATTTGATTTATTACACTGGGGGCACATTAAGCTGCTAGAACGTGCAAAGCAGCTTGGAGATTACTTAGTGGTGGCCATTTCTACAGACGAGTTTAATTTGCAAAAATCAAAAAAAGCTTATCATAGTTACGAGCATAGAAAGCTGATTCTTGAAACCATTCGTTATGTTGACGAAGTCATTCCAGAAAACAGCTGGGATCAAAAAGTCCATGATGTGCAAGAGCATGATATTGATGTGTTTGTTATGGGAGATGACTGGGAAGGCAAGTTCGATTTCTTAAAAGAACATTGCGATGTCGTGTACTTGAAGAGAACCGAAGGCATTTCGACAACACAAATTAAAGAAGAAATTGCTGGACTTTAATAGATCAAAAAAGTACTTCTTATCTTTTGGTAAGAAGTACTTTTTCATGTAAAATACAATGAGTAAGTCAACAATATTATGAAGGAGAGCTTCCTTTGTTTCAAAATTGGATGAAGAAAAAAGTTGAACACACATTAGATCAACCTGAACAACTTGAAACAATGACATCAGTTGACATGCCTGATATGGACTACTACTTTATTATGGGTGATGTACCAAAACAGGATGAGAGCTTAACGATAACGAAGTCTTTAAAGACAAGAATAAAGCCATTAGCTGATCAACATAAACGTACTGCAATTTTAACTTTGAATTATGATGCAAATGTGAAGGAACGTATTCACAGCATGGAAGAGATCTTTTCTCCTGAGGTTGACATCTTGAATGTGTATGAACACTATATTCTACCGGAAAGCGGTAGTAAAAGACGTTACTCGGAATTTATTGTTGGTGAATCATCGCATTCGATCAATGAAGCAGTGATTCCTGCAGATGAATCCACGATTCAAGTGACGAGATATGAACGATCTTCTTCTCCCATTTGTTATATTGAACAATATAATGAAGAGCAGCAATTGGTGAAAAGGGAAGAATATAATTGGCAGGGCGTTTTATGCAGAGTTCAAAGCTTTGTTCCCCATACAGGTGCACTATACTTAGAGGAACTGATCAATGACGATGGCAGTATTTATATGGAGTTCATCTACAATGGAGATGTAAAAAAGAATCCGGTTCGACATATTAATTGGTATAAAAAAACAGGTATTCAAACATTTACAAAGAAGACGGATATTAAACAATTATGGCTGTCCAGCATTCAATCACAAAATGACCGTTTGAAATTGATGATCACAGAAGACCGTGATCAAGACCGCCATTTGTTTAAAATTGAGCAGCCTGAAACAACTTATTATGCTACATTTGTGCATGACGCACATTATGAGGAAGAGCAGCATCAGCTGAAACCCCAATATGAGGAATTGTTTAAACAAATAAGAAAACAGCAAGTGGATGCCGTATTCTTTGGAGATACTAAGCATAAAGAAGATGTCGAGAAGGTTTTAGGAGAACAAGCCTGTTTTTATATTATGTCTTCTGGTAAAATGTCTGTTTGGAATACAGCACTTTATCATATGCTCGAAAATCGTGAGCGTAAAGACGAACTAAGAAGGATTGTAGATTGTACAAAATGGATCTTGCGTGATCTAAGCTCTGAGAACCATGTTCTTCATCTTCAGCTTGAGTTAAAAGATGAAATGAGTCATGCGGATCATGTACAAATCGATTTTGCAGGATATGATCGAGTGAATGGGGCTGAAATCATTTCTCAAACAATCGATGAAAACCTTTTAGTCAGCTTTCCAATTGGCCATTTTCAAACAAAGAAAAACATTGAAATTAACCAAACGAAATATGTTGATTTTTACATCCGGTTTAAGACAGAAGACCGGCAAGAAGTCCTGCATCGCCTAAAGGTAGATGAAGAGTTGCTCACCAACAAACCTTCATCGCTAGATGGATGGTCGTATCAAACGAAACAAGGAAACTATTCTTGGAAAGTGAAGTAGCGATACACTAACAGTAAGATTTCTGAAACAGAGGAGATTAACGATTAATGATTGAAGAGGGAATTCATAAGAAGAGTGTCGTTGAAGGGTTAAAAAATCAACATGATAAACTAGAAATGCTCATTCGCATCGACGATGACATGCCATTAACAGAAAGAAAATTTTATTTGTTTATAAGGGAGAGAGTGTCAAAACAAGAACTTTTTCTTCCGCTTGTTCATCAAGAAGAGAATCTATTCAAATTGGTATTGAGTGATACATCGCTTCCGCTTGCGTTAGAGCAAGGCCAGACATATAACTTGTATGTCACGGACTATCTGAGCACTAACAAAGAAGAGGATGAAGACGAGCTTGAGGACTCAGCCTATGATTCTGATTCAGAAGAAGAGGAAGACGAAGTAAAAGAAGCGGATCTCAATACAGATATTGAATCTGAAGAGAAAACGTCATACTATAAACGCCGTTTAAAAATGGAAATAGAAAAGCCTGAGCTGACTTTTTTAGAAAATAAAGACGCCATGCTGTATATCATTCCATACCGCACAGACAAAGGGAATGCTTCTTTGAAAATCAAACGTGAGCTGAAGGTTGTAAAATTCAATCATATCGAGCTCAACAAAGGATGTATGTTATCTTTATCCGGTTATGCAGGCGTTCTAAGTGCAGAACATCCGTATGAGATCAAAGAAGCAAAGCTTCTATTGAAGAAAAATGGTGAAGAACCAATTGAGCATCGTTTTCCGGTAAATATCACCCATATAAAAGATGAAGTGATCGAATACCGTGAAGATCAACGTGTACCACAGCTTTATCAATTTTTAGCAGAAGTTCCTTTAGAGGAATTGACCTATTCCTTGAACAAACGCCTTGTATATCGCTTCTATCTTGAATTTATCTGCGATGTGAACGGAGCAGAGGAAACATTAACAACCACTTCTTTAGTGCTTGGAGACCGCTCGAACAAACTCAAAGGACTTGTTCAAATCCATAAAAGAAACGATGTACCGATTCGATATGAAGTGTACCGAAAGAAAAAGAGACAAACGCTTGGCATACGAATTAATGATTACACAATGAAGACACGTGCGAAGTATTACGTTAAAAGCAAATGGAAGAAATTCAAAAAGCAGATCGGCAAAATCAAAAAAGTCCGTAACCGCCTTGTGACAAGAACGTTTAAAACGACCTTTAAGCTGGCGAGTAAGCTGTCTGTGAAAAAGAAAACCGTTGTATTTGAAAGCTTTAATGGAAAACAATTCAGTTGTAACCCGCGTGGGATTTATGAGTATATGAAAGAAAATCACCCTGAATATACGCTGATCTGGAGCGTTAAAAAGGGTCATGAAGCACCGTTTAAGGAAAAAGGCATCTACTATATCAATCGTCTGTCATTGAAATGGATCTTTGCGATGGCAAGAGCTGAGTACTGGGTCGTAAACAGCCGTTTGCCGCTATGGGTTCCAAAGCCAGGTCACACAACATACTTGCAGACTTGGCATGGTACGCCGTTAAAACGATTGGCAATGGACATGGACGAGGTGCATATGCCTGGAACAAACACGAAGAAATACAAAAAGAATTTCACGAAAGAAGCATCGAATTGGGATTATCTCATTTCTCCTAATGCCTACTCGACTGAAATTTTTACACGTGCGTTCCAATTCCAAAAGACTATGATTGAGTCAGGATATCCGAGAAATGACTTCCTTCACAATCAAAACAATGAAGAAACGATGAGAGCACTGAAACAAAAAATGAACCTGCCGCTGGATAAAAAATTGATCTTATACGCACCGACATGGAGAGACGACCAATTTTATAAAAAAGGGCAGTACAAATTTGATTTAGACCTTGATCTGCATGAGCTCAGAGCTGCAATCGGAGATGAATATATCATCATTCTGCGTATGCACTATCTAGTTGCTGAAAACTTTGATTTAGGGCCATATGAAGGCTTTGCCTATGACTTCTCTCATTACGAAGACATTAGAGACCTTTATATGATTTCAGATCTGCTCATTACAGATTACTCATCTGTGTTCTTTGATTATGCAAACCTCAAACGTCCGATGCTGTTCTATGTGCCAGACATTGAAACATATCGAGACAAGCTCAGAGGCTTTTACTTCGACTTTGAACAAGAAGCACCTGGACCACTTGTGAAAGAGACAGCAAGTGTCATTGACTGGGTAAGAGAAACAGAACAGCCGACCTTTACACTACCAGAATCATTCGCACCGTTTTATGAGAAATTCTGCTACTTAGAGACTGGAGAATCTTCGAAGAGGGTCGTTGAAGTGGTGTTTGAATAATAAATAATGATAAGCACTATTAAGGGGAATCAATCAAAATGTAAACCACCTTAATAGTGCTTTTTTTGGTTTGATTATTTAAAATTGTAATTTATCCTCCAAGATAATGTTAACTTTGTATTAGGTATATGTTATTATAAAGCTGATATTCAAGTTAAAGAAAGCTATTTTACTAGAACTTTTGACATTTCTAAGTAATTTTTTATAGGAGGATTATCTTGAAAGGAATAATTTTAGCTGGTGGTACAGGCTCAAGGCTATACCCTATTACAAAAGGTATTTCTAAACAGCTAGTTCCAATATACGACAAACCAATGATTTATTATCCATTATCTGTTCTTATGCTTAGTGGAATTAAAGAAGTTCTTATCATCACTACTCCAAGTGATTTAGAACAATTTAAACGTCTTTTAGGAACTGGAGAAAACTTGGGGATACACTTGAGTTATCAGGTGCAAAGTGAGCCTAAAGGTCTTGCAGATGCATTCATCATTGGAGAAGAATTTATTGGTGAAGATAGTGTATGTCTAGTGCTAGGAGACAATATATTTTATGGTCAAGGGTTGACTGAAATATTAAATAAAGCAGTGAACTTAAAGACAGGTGCGCTTATTTTTGGATATTATGTAAAAAATCCAGAAGATTATGGAGTCGTACAATTTGACAATGACGGTAATGTTCTAGGTATAGAAGAAAAGCCTAAACAACCTAAATCAAACTATGCTGTACCGGGTCTCTACTTTTATGATAATAAAGTGATAGATATAGCAAAAAATGTGAAGCCTTCTGCGAGAGGTGAGATTGAAATCAGCTCTATTAATGAGTATTATTTGCAACAGGGTAAACTGAAGGTTGAAATTATGGGTCGAGGAATGGCTTGGCTTGATACTGGAACACATAAAAGTTTACTTGAAGCGAGTAATTATATTGAAGCTGTTCAAAATAGACAAGGGCTATATGTGGCATCATTGGAGGAAATTGCTTACCGTAAAGGGTACATAAACGAAGAGCAACTTTATCGCTTAGCATTACCTTTATCAAAAACTGAATATGGAAGTTACTTATTAGATCTAGCTGAAAATAAAGAAGTCATTTTTAAATAAGATGATGAAGGAGAGTATAATGAAAACTTATCTCGTTACAGGTGGAGCAGGTTTTATAGGATCTAACTTCATTGCATTTTTGTTAGATACATATATAGATATTAAAATTATCAACTTAGATAAATTAACGTATGCAGGAAATCTCGAAAACTTAACAGACTATGATGGTGTTGAAAATTATAAATTTATTAAAGGTGATATTAATGACTTGGCTTTATTGCATGAAATTTTTGAAAATAATGAAATTGACTATGTAGTGAATTTTGCAGCAGAATCTCATGTGGATAGGAGCATTGAAAATCCTACCATTTTTGTTGAAACTAATGTGCTTGGTACACTGAATTTGTTGAATACAGCTAAAAAGTTTTGGCAAAATGGTGAAGATACATATATAGAAGGAAAAAAGTTTATTCAAATTTCAACGGATGAAGTATATGGTTCATTAAGTAATGAAGGTTATTTTACAGAAGAGACACCTTTAGACCCACACAGCCCTTATTCAGCTAGTAAAGCCTCAGCAGATTTATTGGTTCAGTCATTTTTTGATACGTATAAATTTCCTGTAAACATTACTAGATGTTCTAACAATTATGGGCCATTTCAATTTCCAGAAAAATTAATACCACTTGTTATACATCAATGTATTGAAAAAAAACAAATTCCGGTTTATGGTGACGGATTGAATGTAAGAGATTGGCTCTTTGTAGAAGACCATTGCAGTGCAGTAGACTTAGTTATAAAAAATGGTCAGCTTGGAGAAGTGTATAATATTGGTGGACATAATGAAAAAACAAATATTGATCTTGTGAATAAAATTATAGGTTACTTAAATGAAAAGGTAGATAAAAAAATAACCAAAGAATTGATCACCTTTGTGAAAGATCGAAAAGGTCATGATAGACGTTATGCTATTGATCCAACGAAGATTGAAAAGGAGCTTCAATGGCAACCGAAGTATCATTTTGAATCTGGTATTATAAAAACAATTGATTGGTATTTAAATAACTCTAAATGGTTTCAGAATATTTTAGATGATGAATATAAAAAATACTATCAAAAAAATTATGGGAAAGTAAATTAATAAATTAATTGGTGTGCCCTATTCAGTAGTTTGGATGGGGAATTTTACTTTTTTAAATGATGATAAATGTAAATTGAGACGGGGTTATGATGATTAAATATGGATATTAAAAAATTATTTATAAAAATATTTAAGTCAACAATAAATAAACATAAAGTAGAACTTCAAATAAAAGAAGGTAGACTCCTTTTTTCTGTTAAAAATTTAGGCCTTTTCCCAGCCCATAAGTATATAATTCTGAAAGATAGAGAAACTGGTAGATTTTTGAATAGTCAGATTAAAAATAGAACAGCTGTTTTCAATCTTAAGGATATAGCCGATTTTGGTAAAAATGGAATTTTTGATGTGTATATTAGTCTTAGATTACACAGTAAATATTTACGGAAAAGAACTCCCTTTAGTTTGAATAATCAGGGGTTTATCTCATATTCGGAAGATTTAAATTTGAAATTTAAAAGTTTTAAGACGAAAAACGGTTATTTATCTTTCGATTTCAAAAAAAATAATTTTTCACAGTATATAAACACTTTAAAAAGTGTAGGTTCTAATTTCTATATTGAAGGTGAAGTTACTCAATTTTCAAATGAATATCAAGTAAACCAATTAGAACTAATAGCAGTAAGAAGAGATAATAATAAATCATTCGGTTACTCAATAAATTTTTCACAAGAAGGAAATAAATATAATTTCAAACAAATTATCATGATAGATAAATTAAAGCAAGATTTAGATCTCAATAGCAGATGGGATTTGTTTTTACAAATCAGAGATAGTAGTCGACGAATTTGTTATAAAGAGCTAATAGATATGACAGGCTACTCTGATTTCTCAAAAGAGGAAGATAGATATCTACTTGAAAATGATTATAAAGATGAGTATAAACTCATTGTTTATGTAACTATGGGAAAGGAAAGTTTGGCAATTTGGTTTACCGATAATGAACAATATCTGAAAACTTACAATATCGCTAGAGGCAAAACTGTTTTTAATAACGTTTGTGAGAGTCAGCCAATGAATAAAAAAATGATTTTCTTTGAAAGTTTTTTAGGAAAAAGTTATTCAGGAAATCCAAAATATATTTATGAATACTTATTAGAAAATGGATATGATAAAGAGTATCAGTTTATATGGTCCTATCAAGGAAAATCTGAAATTCCAGGAAATCCTCTTATAGTAAATAGAGAAGAGGAAGATTATTATCGGTATCTGGCGCTTTCTAAGTACTGGGTTAATAACATTATTTTTCCGGTCCATCGAAAAAGGGAAGGTAATGTGTATATCCAGACATGGCACGGAACTCCCTTAAAACGATTGGGGTATGACATAGAAGTAGATGGGCCTGAAAAAATGGCTAGAGAAAATTTTTATTTAGAATCTCGTAATTGGGATTACTTATTAGCAGCAAACGAATACTCTAAAGATATCTTCCAGCGGGCTTTTAAGTTTGAAAAAGAAATAATATTAAATGGCTATCCATCTAATGATATTTTTTATAAAAATAGTAAACAAGAAAGAATTGAATCAATAAAAACAAAATTGAACATCCCAAAAAATAAACAAATAATATTGTATGCACCAACATGGAGAGACAATGAATTGAGCGGGTCTTGGAACCATTCATTTGAGATGAAATTCGATTTAGAGCAGTTCCAAAGAGAGTTTGGTGATGATTATATACTAATCTTACGCATGCATCATTTAATCTCTGATTATTTAGTTCTTAGTCCAGATAAACATTCATCAATCATTGATTTATCTAAATATGATGATATTCAAGAGTTGTATTTAATTTCTGACATGTTAATTACTGATTATTCATCTGTGTTTTTTGAATTTGCAAACAGTAAAAAACCAATTTTGTTCTATGCATATGATTATCAACTTTATAAAGAAGAAATTAGAGGCTTTTACTTAGATATGTACAAGGATTTACCTGGTCCTGTGTTAGAAAAGCAGCAGCAGTTGTTCAATGCTATAAGAAATATACATTACATTGAAGATGAATACAGAGAAAAATATAATGAGTTTTACCAAAAATACTGTAGCCTTGAAAAAGGAGATTCAGCCAAATTAGTTAGCGAAACAGTGTTTGGAAATCAATAATTGGAGGTAACGATGAAAAATGTACTAGTGTTCCCATGCGGTTCAGAGATTGGTTTAGAAATTCACAATTCACTTAAGTTCTCTAAGGATTTTGAGTTGATAGGTGCTTCCAGTGTCGCTGATCATGGTAAATATGTATATAAAAATTATATAGAGAATGTCCCGGATATACATGATGAAGACTTTATTGTTAAATTGAATCATTTAATTGATGAAAATAAAATTGATTTTATTTTACCAGCTCATGATAGTGTTGTGTTGAAATTAGCACAAAATCAAAAACAAATAAAAGCATTAGTTGTAACATCTGACCAATTGACATGCGAGGTTGCTAGATCTAAAAAGAAAACATATGAGTTTTTTAAAAAGCAACCTTTTGTGCCCAAAATGTACGAAACAATAGAGGAAGTTGAAATTTTTCCTGTCTTTTTAAAGCCTGATGTTGGTCAAGGATCAAAAGGGATAGCTCTTGCAAGAGATAAAAAAGAGTTAGAATTCTATAAAAATAACCAATCTGATTTATTAATACTAGAATATCTTCCAGGTAAAGAATATACGATAGATTGTTTTACGAATAAAAGTGGAGAACTTAAATACGCTGGCAGACGAGAAAGAAAACGAATTAAGAGTGGCATAAGCGTGAATTCGGCTACGTTGCAAATGGATGAACAGACAAAACAAATTGCTCATGAGATTAACAAACATCTTCAATTTAGAGGAGCGTGGTTTTTTCAAATTAAAGAAGATGTGAATGGGAATTACAAATTGTTAGAAGTGGCTCCACGTATTGCAGGAACTATGGCTTTATATCGTAACAAAGGTGTTAATTTCCCACTACTTAGTTTATATGACCGGATGGATTTTGATATAAAAGTAGAAGATAATGGTGTAGACCTTGAAGTAGACCGAGCCCTAATTAACCGGTTTACTATTCGGTACTCTTATCAAAGAGTGTATGTTGATTTTGATGATACGATAACGTATAAAGACAAAGTTAATCCACTGTTAATGTTATTTTTATATCAGTGTTTTAATAGTAATAAAGAAATTATTTTAATTACAAAGCATATTCATAATATCAAAGAAACCCTAGAAAAACTTCGAATCAATGCAAACCTATTTAATCGTATCATTCATTTAGAAAAAGAGGATATAAAATCAAAATATATAGATAACCAAATATCTTCTATATTTATCGATGATTCCTTTAGTGAAAGGGACCAAATTAAGGCTGCTGGCATCCCTGTATTTGATGTAGATTCAATAGAATCTTTAATTGATTGGAGAAGTTAGATGGGAGAACAACTTAAATTTCCAAAACCAATACATGTTACAAAACCAAAACTTCCTAAATTTGAGGAGTATACTGATAAAATAAAAGATATTTGGGAGAATAACTGGTTAACAAATGACGGTCCCTTACATGAAGAGTTTAAAACTAAACTTAAAAATTATTTAGGAGCTTCAGAACTTGAACTGTTCACTAATGGTCATTTAGCTTTAGAAATAGCCCTGAAAACATTAGAAGGAAATGGGGAGATTATTACTACCCCTTTTACTTTTGCTTCTACGATTCATGCAATAAAAAATACTGGTTTCCAACCAGTTTTTTGTGATATTGAATCAAATACATTTAATATTGATGTTAAACAAATTGAACACCTCATTACAGAAAAAACAAGAGCAATAGTTGCGGTACATGTTTTTGGGAATCCTTGTGATGTAGTTGAATTAGAAAGAATCTCAAGGGATTATGGGATATCCCTTATTTATGATGCTGCACATGCTTTCGGAGTAAAAGTGAATGGAAACTTTATTGGAGAATATGGTGATGTTTCTATGTTTAGTATGCATGCCACAAAAGTTTTCCATTCTATAGAAGGTGGAGTGTTGTGCTATAAACGAAAAGACTTAACAAACCTACTTAAAGCTTTTAAAAATTTTGGTATTACTTCCAGTGAAACGGTAGATTACATCGGGATTAATGCAAAAATGAATGAATTTCAAGCTGCAATGGGATTGGTTAATCTAAGAGAAATTGATCAAGATATCTTAAAGAGAAAAGAAGTTTATCATATTTATGAAAGACATCTTTCAGAAATACCAGGGATTAACCTTGTTCAAATTAATAGAAATGTCCAGCATAACTATTCTTACTTTCCAATTTTACTAGAAAATATAAAAATGAGAGACTATTTAAATGAAGTATTAAAAGAATATAATTTATTTACTAGAAAATATTTCTATCCACTATGTAATGATTTTGGATGTTATTCATTTAATTCAAATGAAACACCGGTAGCAGGTTATGTGAGTGATCGTATTTTGGCATTACCAATGTATTCTGAACTAACCTCTGATGAAGTAGAACAAATTTGTACCATTATTAAAATAGTTTTAGAGGATTATCCTGTTCAAGACAAAAAAAGAATAACGAATCAAGGAGGGGAGCTATCGAATGAGCCAGTATAAACTAAGCGTAGTAGTGTTGGTTTATAATACAGAGTACTATTTGAAGGAGTGCCTTGATTCACTTGTCAATCAATCCTTGCCTGACTTGCAGATTATTGCAGTGAATGATGAAAGTCCCGATAATAGTGCGGAAATTTTAAATGAATATGAAAAGAAATACCCTAATATAACGGTAATTCATCAAAAAAATAGTGGTGGGGCTAATGCAGGAAATCACGGGCTGAAATATGCAACTGGGGAATACATTACCTTGATGGATTCAGATGATATACTGCCACTAGATGCATATGAAAAGTTATATTTAGAAGCCAAAAGAAGTGAAGCGGATATTGTCATAGGAAGGCCGAATATTTTAATAAATGGTGTTCAAAAAGAAATTATTTATAAAAAAGAGAGAGAAGTTTGGCAAACAAACAGGTTAATCGAACACGTGAAAGATTACCCTGATATTTTTTATGATGGATTTTATTGGAACAAAATTTTCCGCAGAGAATTGATCTTTGAACATCAGTGTTTTATGCCTCCAGGTATGCTATATGCGGATCGTCCGATGGTTCACAAGGCATTTTTATATGCAAAGAAAATAGCCATCATCACAGATGTTGTGTATCTTTGGAGAAAAAGAGGAGAAGAAGCAACTCAGAAATCAATAACCCAGCTAAATGGTGATTTACGTAATTTCCAAGATCGAATAGAATCTCTTAAATACCAAATGCAATATTTTGAAGCTTATGGAGATAAAGAGCTTGAAAATGAGTTTTTAAAAAGAAATATTGAACGCTTATTCTTTCCAATTAAAAATATCGTATTGGACAAAAAATTTAGACACGTTTTTTATAAAGAAATTAAGCCTATTTTACAAAAAGTTGATCATATTTTCGATAATGATTTAGGAATTACAAGTAACCTTTATATTTACTTTATTTTGAATGATTTGCATGAAGAATTGATTTATTATCTAGCTGGTAACCCAAAAGGAAACGTAATAAAAGATAATGGAAAATTCTACTGGTCTCTTCCGTTTTTTAGAAATAAAACACTTGACATACCAGATGAATTATTTGAGATAAAAGTGTTAAAAGAAGAATTTATAAAAATAAATAAAATAGGCGTTGAAGATGGAAAGGTCTTATTCGAAGGTATAGACATTCCGAAATCATTTGATGATGCATGTGTCTTTATTTCATTTGAATCTAGGCATAATTTAACTGAAAAGACTGTAGTTAGTGCGTTTGTAGATCATACAGGTAAAATAAAAGCAGAACTTTCGTTAAAAGATTTTAATCAAGTTGCGACATACGATATTTACATTATTGTAAAAAGAAATAATAAGGAAGATAAATTTAGAATCTCTAACAAAATGTATAGGAACAAACTCAATAACTTTAAAGATTCAAAGTTCAACCTATTTTTCACTAGTAACGGAAAGTTATCTCTTGAAAATATTGATGTAAAGTTAGAACAGTTGATTTTAAATGAAGTAGGTATTTTTATATTAACAGAATGGCCAATAATAGAATCAGGTGCATTTTATTTTAAAAATCGAATAACACAAGAAAAGATCTTTATGGAAAGGGTTTCAAGCACAGAATTCAAGATTAATTGGAAACATTTCTTTGAAGGATTTAAAACATATGACTTATTTTATTATTCCCAGGAGCGTCATTTTAGATTGAGAAAAAGTTTATTGACAGAAAAATTATATCATATGTATAGATTAGAGCCTTTTCAGATAGAGTTCTATGAGACGGATAAAGGAAATATTTCATTAAAAAGTTCAACTTTCTTAACTCGCTTGTTGTCAAAGCTCAAGGGTTGAATCTAGCTAGGAGGGAGTAGTTGCCTCCTTTTTTCATTTCTTTGCTATACTCACTTTGTCCACAAGTGAAATATTCCTCAACATCTGTTACAATTATGAGCGGTGCTTTTTAAAAAAGTAATTCCAAAAACTTATATCTAAGGAAGATTAGAATGAACGCAATGTTGACGATACTAAAGGAGCAAATCAGCTCATTTCCGCTGATTATGCGACTTGCTGTTTATGAAACAAAATCAAAATATCAGATGAATTATTTAGGTGTTTTATGGCAGTTTTTAAATCCATTGATTCAAATGCTGGCTTACTGGTTTGTTTTTGGTATGGGCATTCGCGGAGGAGAGCCGATTGTCATTGGCGGCATGGAGGTGCCATTTATCATCTGGATGCTTGCCGGATTAATCCCTTGGTTCTTCATTAGTCCCACGATTCTTGATGGATCAAACAGTGTGTTTAAACGCATTAATATGGTATCAAAAATGAATTTTCCGATTAGTGCGCTGCCGTCTGTGGTGATTATGTCCAACTTGTTCAGCTACTTTGTTATGATGGGTGTCTATCTGATTGTGCTGATTTCCAATGGCATCTATCCTGACACGCATTGGCTACAATATATATACTATCTTATTTGTATGATCGCGTTTATGTTTTCGTTTAGTTTGTTTAATTCCACGATTAGCGTACTCGTGAGAGACTATCAATTTCTTTTACAATCCGTGACACGATTACTTTTCTTTTTGCTGCCGATTTTTTGGAATATTTCAGAGAAACTTACTGGAGATAAGGCGTGGATTGGAGATATTTTAAGACTGAATCCTCTTTTCTACATTATTGATGGTTTCAGAAATAGTTTGTTAAAGGGAGAATGGTTCTTCCATGATGTCAAATACACACTTTATTTTTGGCTGATCACGCTTCTTCTTTTAACAGTCGGTTCATTGCTTCATATGAAATTTAGGGATAAATTTGTCGATTTTCTTTAAAAAGTAAGGAGATTATACGATGAAACTAAAGGTTTCGTTTCGAAACGTATCCAAGCAATACGTCCTATATAAAAAACAGTCGGATAAGATCAAAGGACTGTTTTTACCTAATAAAAATGAAAAAGGTTTCTTTGCTGTTCGTGATGTGTCATTTGATGTATATGAAGGCGAGACGATTGGTTTTGTAGGGATTAACGGCTCTGGAAAATCGACAATGTCGAACCTTCTAGCGAAAATCATCCCACCAACAAGTGGTGAAATTGATATGGACGGCCAGCCATCGTTAATTGCCATTGCGGCAGGGCTGAACAACCAATTAAGCGGGAAAGACAATATTCGCTTAAAGTGCTTAATGATGGGGCTGACGAATAAGGAGATAGACGAGCTTTATGAAAAAATCGTAGAGTTTGCGGATATTGGAGACTTTATTGACCAGCCTGTCAAGAGCTATTCTAGTGGAATGAAATCACGTCTTGGCTTTGCCATTTCAGCGCATATCGATCCAGATATCCTGATTATTGATGAAGCACTGTCTGTTGGAGACCAAACCTTCTATCAAAAATGTGTGGACCGCATTACAGAATTCAAGGAACAAGGAAAGACGATCTTTTTTGTCAGTCACTCCATTAGCCAAATTCAAAAAATCTGTGATCGGGTAGCTTGGATGCATTATGGTGAGCTTCGCATGTTTGATGATACGAAAAAGGTCGTGAAAGAGTATAAGGAGTTTGTTGACTGGTTTAACAAGCTCTCCAAGAAAGAGAAACAAAAATACCAAATGGAACAAAAAGAAGGTAGAAAAGGCGTACAAAAGACAGAAAAGGTGTCTCGTTATCAAGAGAACGGAAAACGTCGTTCACTGTTCGGACCCGCATTTCAAGTGACAGTTTTAGCGGTCTTAACGATATTGCTAGCCTTATCAATGTTTTCAGATCGCCCGCTACGTACACTGGCGACATTTGGTGCAATCCCATCGCATAAGGCAGAAGCCCCCCAGTCGAAGAACCCGCAGACCAAGGGATCGCCTGATATGAAAAAGGTGGATCAGCAGGTGATTGTCACGGCTGATCCACTCAAGGTTTACAAAGACCAAGCCATGAAAAAAAAGGCCGATGTCACTTTGCCATTTGGACAAGAAGTACAGGCTGTGGCTGAAAATAAACAAATCGTTCAAATTAAAACAGCGTCAGAAACGTATTTTGTTAAATCTGCTGCGCTTCAAAATGCAGAGGAATTAAAGTCATTATCTATTGGACCAGTACAATTTAATTCCTATGTATCGCCTGCATCGGCAGGTTCGTATGAGTATTTACTTTCTTTCCTTGGAAAAGAAGAATCTGTGCTTAAACAGAGAATGCAAACGCTGAGTTCAGTCAAAAATGATCAAGGTGATACGATTGAGAGATTGACCACAGAGAAAACCGACTATGTCATTCAAAAGGGGCAGGCAAACACCATTGTGTTTCGCGACATTATGCCAATCTCACCTTCCACACTTGGGCTGACAGAACAGAATGTCTGGATGAATGAGAAACGAACGAAATTCGCAGTGAAGGGCGAAAATAACCTGTTTGTCATTGATAATGAACAGCATACACTGACTATTTCAGTGATTAAATAAAAAAGCTGCCGATGCCGGCAGCTTTCAGCGTGTTGGCAAACCCTCGCATTCGGTGTCAGGTCTGCGCTCCGGTGCTCACGAATGTTTCAATTCGCTCCGCTCCGGTACTCGCCCTTCCTAGACTGCAAAGGTTTTCTATCACGCTGAAAAGAAGACAAAGGGCTAAAATTAAGATCATTTTAGCCCTTTGCCAATAATCTGAAAGCTGCCGATGTCGGCAGCTTCTTTAATTCACTTCTTCTTTTTCGAGAAGCTGTTTCATAAATGGAATGAGTTTCTTTTTTAATTCTTCATCCTGAAGAGCAAACTCAAGCGTTGTTTCAATGAAGCCTTGCTTCTCGCCGACATCGTATCGTTTTCCTTCGAAATCATAGGCGAATACGCGCTGGATGTCATTCAGCTTTTGAATGGCATCTGTCAGTTGAATTTCTCCGCCTGCACCAATCTCTTGCTGTTCAAGGTACATAAAGATCTCTGGCGTGAAAATGTAGCGCCCTAAGATGGCTAGGTTCGATGGTGCTGTTCCTTGCGGCGGCTTTTCAACAAAGTTTTTGACTTGGTAGCGGCGTCCTTCTTGAGTAAGAGGGTCAATGATCCCGTAGCGATGCGTATCGCTGTCTGCTACTTGCTGAACACCAATGACAGATGATAGAGTTTTTTCATATTCATCCATCAGCTGTCGAAGCCCAGGTGTTTCGGCTTGAACAATGTCATCACCTAATAAAACAGCAAAAGGCTCATCACCAATAAAATTGCGTGCGCACCAAACAGCATGTCCAAGACCTTTTGGTTCTTTTTGACGAATGTAGTGAATATCAGCAATGTTAGAAGATTTTCTTACTTTTTCTAACAGTTCCTTTTTCCCTTTTTCCTCTAGGTTACGCTCAAGTTCTGGAGCAAAATCAAAATGATCTTCAATTGCTCTTTTTCCTTTTCCAGTGACGATAATAATGTCTTCGATTCCTGATTCAACTGCTTCTTCAATAATATATTGAATGGTTGGTTTATCAACGATTGGGAGCATCTCTTTAGGCATTGCTTTTGTTGCAGGAAGGAAACGTGTCCCGAGACCTGCAGCTGGTATAATGGCTTTACGTACTTTTTTCAATGTATTTTGCACCGTCCTTAAATACTGATGTGAAAATTAAGAGAATACCACTAAATTCTACCTTACTTTTAAAAGTAATCAAATAATTTTATGATGTTTAAAGTAATTTTAATAGAAAATCGTAAATATAAACAATCAGATCTGTGAAAATTTTATTAATTTTAGCATTGTTAGTTTATCATTCGAAGAGATCTTTTGTATAATAAAAACAATATGTATTGTTGGAAAGAGGCATAAACAAGTGAAAAAACTAAATGTAATGACTATTTTCGGTACTAGACCTGAAGCAATCAAAATGGCACCACTTGTCCTTGAACTGAATAAACATCCACAGATAAATTCGATTGTTACTGTAACAGCTCAGCATAGAGAAATGCTTGATCAAGTCCTTGAGGCTTTTTCTATTACGCCAGATCATGATTTAAACATCATGAAGCAGCGCCAGACATTATCTGAAATCACATCAAATGCACTATTGAAGCTAGATCAATTATTCCAAGAGGAAAAACCTGATATTGTGCTTGTTCATGGAGACACAACAACAACGTTTGCGGGTAGCTTGGCCGCATTTTACCACCAAATTTCAGTCGGTCACGTTGAAGCGGGTTTAAGAACACACAATAAATACTCGCCGTTCCCTGAGGAATTGAACCGACAAATGACAGGCACAATTGCCGATATTCATTTTGCTCCTACAAATGAGGCGAAGCAGAATCTTTTAATTGAAAATAAAAAAGAAGAGACGATTTGTGTGACGGGGAATACTGCGATTGATGCGTTGCAAACAACGGTTACAGATCAGTATCAGCACCCTATTTTAGAGAAGATAGGCACAGATAAAATGATCTTGTTAACGGCTCATCGCAGGGAGAATCTCGGCCAGCCGATGAAAAACATGTTTAGAGCAATTAGACGTATTGTTGAAGAGTTTGAAGATGTTCAGGTTGTCTACCCTGTACATTTAAACCCTGCTGTTCGTGATGCGGCTCAGACAGAATTCAGTGATCTTGATCGTGTGCACTTAATTGAGCCGCTCGAAGTCGTTGATTTCCATAACTTCGCTGCTGCCTCACACTTTATATTAACGGATTCTGGCGGTGTCCAAGAGGAGGCGCCTTCTCTTGGGAAGCCAGTATTAGTTCTGCGCGATACAACAGAACGCCCTGAAGGCGTGAAAGCTGGCACGCTTAAACTCGCAGGTACAGATGAAGAGACCATTTACAACATGGCAAAACAGCTGCTAGTCGATCAGAAAGAGTACGACAACATGTCAAAGGCGTCTAATCCATATGGTGATGGACAAGCGTCAAAACGAATTGTCGAAGAGCTCCTCCATCGTTTTGGATTAAGTGAAGAAAAACCAGTTCCATTTCAATCATAAAAAAAGAAGACTACATTTCTGTAGTCTTCTTTTTTACTGCTCCAAACTTTCCTTCAATTCCTTCTTCACATCCGCAAGACTGCTGTCATCAAGCTGGTAGTAATAAATGTTATTGATACGTGTGCCTGATCCTTTCAGTTCGTGCTGCTCCACATGCTGTCTTGCATCACGATAATCATTCATCATCGTCCACATATCGTCAAATGACATATTTGTCTTCATATTGTTTTCCACGACTTTGAACATATCGCCGAATTTCGTAATAGATGAAATGTTTGCACCTTTTGCAATGATGCCTTCAATGACCTGACGCTGTCTTTGCTGACGTCCGAAATCACCTTTTGGATCTTGCTTTCTCATTCTTGTGTAGGCAAGGGCTTGATCCCCATTCAGGTTAATTTCTCCGGTACCAAATGAATGGCCGTCATAACTAAATGCAAACGTGCTATTTACTGTAATACCGCCAAGTGTATCAACAATATCCTTGAAGCTTTCCATATTGACTTTAACGAAGTAATCAACAGGTACATCAAGAAGTTCCTCTACAGTATCTGCTGCCATTTGTGTACCGCCGAATGCATAGGAATGGTTGATTTTATCCATTGTGCCTTTTCCGACAATTTTCGTATACGTATCACGCGGGATGCTCACCATCTCGGTCGTTTTCGTTTTCGGATTTACTGTCATGTATATTAATGTATCTGCACGGCCTCGGTCATTTTTTCGTTCATCGACACCCATGACTAAAATAGAAATCGGGTCTTTCTTACTTAAATCGACATCTTTGTCACGCTTATCTGACTTCTTTAAATTCTCTTGAATGCCTGCGACGGTCGATGCTGCTGTGTTCCAAAGATGATATGCGTATCCGCCAGTTGCTAATACGAATAAGCCAATAATCGATAAAACAATCCAAAGAACCTTTTTCTTCTTTCTTTTTCTTTCAGCTCTCATAATGTCCCTCACCTTTTCTATGATTCTTCCATGATTATAGGTTTACGAATCTTGATAAACAAGTTATTTTTTTACTCTGAACCTAGATATAGACGTTGTAACAAAAAAAAGGTTTCAAAAAACCTTAAATTTACCTTAAAATAATAAGTTATAAGACGATACAAAGACATGAGGTGAAAAAAATGAAGAAAATCGTCGTTTTACCGTTCTTAATACTGCTACTAGGTATCGTGCTCACAGCATGTGGAACGGCTGAGCAGTCCTCAGGAGAAAACAAGACAAGCAGTTCAACTCCTCAGGTACTGGAAGAGAAAGCTGAATTTATTGGAATGGCTGATGCACATACAGTCGAAGTGAAAAAAGTGAACACGACCTTAAGCTATGAATTTACGGATAATTTTAAAGATGTGTTAAATGAATTTAAACCAGGAGACACAGTAGAAATCTCTTACTTTATTAATGACAGTGGTCAAAAGGAAATCCAGAAGATTGAAAAACAGAAGTAAAAAAGATGGGCGGGATGAACAAAATTGAAGAAAACAGGCATTACACTTATTGTCCTAATAACACTGACTCTACTAATTGCACCCCTTCAGTCTGCCATGGCCAGCTCGGCAATTTCGGTGAAATTATCTAATTATATCGGAAACAAAACAAGCATGGATATTTCAACAACTGGAGAATACAAGCTATCAGGATCAAATGTTGCTGTGACGAAAAGATATGACGGCAAAAATAGATACGAAGTAGCCAACAGTATTGCATCTGCTGGCTGGAAAAATCCATCAACTGTTGTCATTGTGAGCAGAGATGCATTTGATCATGCGATTTCTGTATCACCGTTAGCATACAAACTGGGCGCACCTATTTTGTATACGAATATTGAAAAGCTGACGAAAACAACAGAAAACCAGCTGAAGAAAATGAAGCCGGATAACATCCTGATTATCGGAAATACGAAAAGTATTTCAACAGCTGCTGAGAAATCTATTAAAAAGTATGGCAAAGTCAGACGTATTAGTGGAAAAGACAAGTTTGAAATCTCCCAAAAAATCGCTAAAGAAATGGGTAACTATAAACAAGCTGTCGTTGTCGGCGGGAACTCATTTATGAATGGGATTGCCATTGCATCCTACGCATCGAGAAAGGGATACCCTATCCTGTTAACAAAAAAAGATTCCATTCCGTCTTATAGAATGCCAAGTAAAGTGATCATCATCGGCAGCACGAAAAGCACTGGTCAAAAAGTGGAAAATCAAATCAAAAAAACCTCACAGGTGACAAGAATCAGCGGTGCCAATCGCTATGAATTATCTGTGAATATTATAAAGAAATTAAATATTAATGCAGATAAAGTTTATTTGGCAAAAGCCTCTAGCTATATTTATGCTATGCCGCTGTCGCAATTGGCTGCAAAATCTAACAGTACCGTTGTGTATGTGAAACCCGATTCTGTCACAGCGTCATTAAAAGCACTGTTGAAGGAAAAAGGTACATATGCTTATCATCTTGCTGGCAGCACAAGTGCAATTAAAGATAGCTTGAAAAATTCATTAGCCAAACAAGTCTATCTGAAAAAAAATCAAAACTATCAATTGAATATTTCTAACGGAAAAATTTCATTAAAAGGCATAAAGACGTATAACACAGTAAGAGTTGTTCCTGAGAAATATTCAACGAAAAATGTCCTTCAAATTGCAGGAAAGCCGTACTTAGGCAGTGTAAACTTTGCAATTGAATCAGGGTATATCAGGCCGACTCTCGAAAATATTCCATTTGAAGACTATCTAAAAGGTGTAGTACCAAATGAAATGCCTGCAAGCTGGAATGTTGAAGCGTTAAAAGCACAGGCGGTTGCCGCTAGAACGTATTCGGTGAAAAGTATTGGCAAAGTCGTCCCTGATACAACAGCCTTCCAAGTATATGGGGGATATAACTGGTACACAAATTCGACAAAAGCTGTCGATGCTACAAAAGGAAAGGTTCTGAAATATAACAATCAGCTCATTTCAGCAACCTATTACTCTAGCAATGGCGGTTATTCAGAGGCAAGTGAAGAAGTATGGGGAAATGCACTGCCATACTTAGTGGCCAAAAAGGATCCAAAAGATCCAGTCAATCCATGGACACTGAAACTCTCTAAGAAACAACTAGGCACGACATTGACTGCTAGCACAGCAGCATCTCAATGGTCTAAAGCAAAAGAGACAAATGCAGCTGACCTTGCAGGCCTTAAATCATGGCTGCTCAAAAACAAAGAAACTGCTGCATCTGATATGAAAATCGCATCGATCTCAAGCCTGACGTTCTCAGGGAAAACAAAAGGCCAGCGAGCGAAGACGGTATCGATCAAACTGACATACCATCTGAAAAACAAAACAGGCACATATTCGGTAAACAAAAGCACAACGGCAAGTATGAAAATGACCGAGTTTAGATCCGTTATGGGCGCAACAAAGGTGAAAAGCACGTTTGCGTCAGTCAAAAACAATACAAATGATTTCACGATTTCAGGAAAAGGGTATGGCCACGGCATTGGTATGAGCCAATACGGAGCCAAAGCGAGAGCTGAATCTGGAAACTCATATTCTTCCATACTCTCGTTCTACTATCCAGGAACAAAACTAACAAACTATTAAAGGGTAAAAGGAGGACATAGAAGATGCGCTCATTGATGAAAACAGCCATCCTCAGCCTCATCGCTATTTTCGTTATCGTTCCAACAGCTTTGGCAGACAATTCAGTCTCACGAATTGATGGCGGGAGCAGATATGCTGTAGCGGCAAACGTAGCGAAAAAAGGATGGGGAACTGCAAGTACAGTCGTTTTAGTAGGGAAAACTGCGTATGCAGATGCAACAGCAGGAATTCCACTTGCACACCAAAAAAATGGACCAGTTCTTTACACTAACAGTAAAAGCCTTTCTGGTGATACAAAGAAAGCCTTAACTTCATTAAAAACAAAGACGGTGATCGTTTTAGGCAGCACATCAAGTGTGTCAAACAACGTGGTCAACCAAGTGAAGAAAATGGGCATCTCCACACAGCGTATTTCAGGGAAAAACCGATATGAGCTATCTGCCAATATCGCGAAAAAAATGAACAAGCCAGCAGGCGTCGTTGTCGTTGAGGGTTCTTTCTATGCACATGGGATTGCGATTGCACCTGTAGCAGCTCAAAAAGGATTCCCAATTCTATACACAGATAAAAAGGGACTTCGCTCTGAAATCGCTTCTGTTGCAAAAGCAAGCAATGTGAAACAAACCATTGTAGTCGGCGGAGAGAATTACGTCACAAAAGCCGCTTATAACCAATTGAAATCTCCAACACGAATCAAAGGCTCGACTCGTTATGATGTCGCGGCCAATATTGTGAAAAAGTACAATATGAGCGTCAATAATACCTATGTAGGAAGAGGATTTGGTTATGCCACTTCATCTTCTGCTGCAGGAATTGCAGCAAAACAAAACAAAGCTTTGCTTCTAACGAATGAAAAGACGCTGCCAAAAGTAACAAGAGCAACAGTGAGCAGCAAGAAAATCACCAAATTTACTGTCGTAGGCAGTACCAATACAGTGACACCAACTGTTGTGAACCAGTTGAAAAACCCGGCTGTTGGTAAAAAAGTATTCATTGATCCAGGTCATGGCGCGCATGATTCAGGAGCTGTAGGATACGGATTATATGAAAAGAATTTGAATTTAGATGTAGCAAAGCGTTTAAATACGAAATTAAACAACGCTGGTGCACTTGTGACCATGTCAAGAACATCAGACACATTTGATAGTCTTCAAACACGAGTGAGCAAAGGTGCGTCAGCAAATGCAGATATCTTCATCAGTGTCCATGCGAACTCAAATGATAACAGCAGTGCAAATGGAACAGAAACGTATTATGACAAAACCTATGCGGCTGCAAACAGCCTGAAGCTGGCGCAAAACATCCAGCCTAAAATGGTTAGTGCACTAGGCACAAGAGACCGTGGTGTGAAAACAGCTGGCTTCTACGTCATTAAATATTCTAAGATGCCGAGCGTTCTTTTGGAAACTGGTTTTGTTTCCAGTCCAGTTGATTCAAACATCTTGAAATCTGCTACGTATAAAGATCGATTAGCGTCAGGTATTTCAAGCGGTGTGTCAGGTTATTTTAGATAAGAAAACACAAACCTGAGGGGTGCCTCAGATACTCCTCTTAGGCTGCTCGAGAACGTACTCGGCAGCCTTTTTTTAAAAGTTCATGAAGTTCCTGGGTGAAGGGTTCAAACCAAGGAGGTTGACTTCATGCGTGTGGATATCAAATGTATTTTACTGATTGCTATTTCACTATGTTTATATACACCATCCGTTTTTGCTCAGCACACTGTATCGAGGATAGAAGGAAGCAATCGGTATGAGGTCGCGGTAAATGCCGCAAAAAGGGGCTGGCAGGAAGCGCCTGCCGTTGTGCTTGTGGGCGGTGATGCTTATGCAGATGCCCTGAGTGCTGTGCCTTATGCCTATCAGCAAGGGGCCCCAGTCCTGTTAACGAATGCTGGCAGTCTTTCAGGTGCAGTAAAGACAGGGCTGCAGCAGCTGAAAACGAAGCGGGTAACGATTCTTGGCGGGACTGCGAGTATTTCTGAAAAAGTCGTGAAGCAGTTAAAAGCGATGAATCTATCCGTATCCCGTATTCAAGGAAAGAACCGCTATGAATTGGCGGCAAATGTGGCTAAGCACATGAAGAGTGCTAGTGCAGCTGTCGTCGTGAATGGTTCTGCTTATGCTGATGCTGTCGCGATTGCTCCTTACGCTGCCAAACAAGGCTATCCCATTTTATTAACAGATGCGAAAGGGCTGCGCCAAGAAACAGCCAATCTATTAAAAAACAAAGCGGTCAAGCGGACCATTGTGATCGGCGGAGAAGCAAGTGTTAATAAACCCACTTTTCAAAAGCTTCCATCACCAGTCAGAATAAGCGGAGCCAATCGGTATGAGGTGGCTGCTCAAATTGCTAAAACGTATCCAATGAAGACAAGTCAAACATTTATGAGTCAAGGGTATGCCTATGCAGATGCAGCAGCTGCGGCAAGTATAGCAGCGAAACAGGGACAAACTCTTCTGCTCACAGACGCCCAAACGGTGCCGAATGCTATCAGAAAAGTCATTGGAACAAAACAGATATCAGCATTTACTGTGGTAGGCGGAATATCAACCATTCAAACGAATGTCATCACGCAGTTGAAAAATGCGGTCTTAGGCGAAACGATTTTTATTGATCCGGGTCATGGTGCGCAGGATGCTGGAGCGATAGGGAATGGCCTGCTTGAAAAGAACATTAATTTAGAAGTCGCATTAAAGCTTCAGTCGAGGCTTCATCAAGCGGGTGCCCTTACTATCATGTCGAGAACATCTGATACATTTGACTCCTTGCAGACACGTGTCAGTAAAGGAGCGCAGACAAGTGCAGATATATTCATCAGTATCCACGCCAACGCAAATGATAACAGCCGTGCGAATGGGACAGAGGCGTATTATGATACGACATATGCGGCTGCTAATAGTATCAAGCTGGCACAAAAGGTTCAGCCTCGAATGGTCAGCGCCCTTGGAACAAGAGATCGCGGAGTGAAAACAGCAGGGTTCTACGTCATCAAATATTCCAAAATGCCGAGTATTTTGCTAGAAACCGGCTTTGTGACAAGCCCAATTGATGCGAGTATTTTAAAATCATCTGCTGCAAAGGATCGGCTGGCTTCTGGAATTGCGACTGGTGTGTCCAATTACTTTGACGCAAAATGAACCGATAAAAGAAGTGTCAAGTTAAAAATACATTTCATTTTTGGTTATGTTTGTTATAATTGAAACATCGAAGGTGAATGGTTTACACATAAATCTTCAAACGACAGCAAACCGACAAATCATGAAGAGGTGACGATTTTGAAAAAATTAATCACAATGCCGTTTCTAGTATTGCTTCTAGGTGTATTGCTCACAGCGTGCGGCACAACAAATCAATCAAGCGATAACAAAAAGGAAGACAGCAAAAAAGAAACAACCGAAGCAGCCGATCAAAACAAAGATAAGGCTGCGGACGAAAAATCAGAAGATCAATCATCAAAAAATGAAAAATCAGATGATCAAAGCAAAGAAACAGCTGCTCAAACAGAAGAGCCAGCAAGTCAATCTGATGAAGAGGCAAAAGACAGCTCAAGCAAAGAAATCACAAAAGAAGAACCTGCTAAAGACCAATCAAAAGCTGACTCAAAAGGTGACTCTAAAACAAAGAAAGAATCAACGACTAGTAAGAAAAATGAAGTCACCAAAGAAGGCACATATGTCGGTTTGGCTGATGGACATACAATTGCTGTCAACATTGATGGGAAAGAAGTAGCTATTCAATTCGGAAATACATTTTCTAAACAAGTGAACAGCTTAAAAGAAGAATCAAAAGTAAAAGTAACCTATACAAAAGATGCAAACGGAACACTTCGATTGAAAACGATCGAATCTGTAAAAGCAAAATAAAGAAAAGACCCGGAGACCCGCAGAATTGCGGGTCTTTTTTACGTTGAAAAGGGCATAACTTGATATAAGTGCACATTCTTAACATAGTTTTACAAGACTTAACAGCGCATTTACATTTGCTTAATGTTGCTCTGCTAAACTGACTTTCATAGAACATCTCTTTACACAACAACTACTTTGAATGGTGAGGTGCAAGTCAGTGAGTGCAGAAAAAGCGATGAATCTTTACAGAGAATATGAAGTGAGACGAAATCACTCTTTTGCCTTAACAGAACATATGGTTCGTTATTTATTTGCAAAACGTTTCATAGATTTAATGTTCTCGTTCATCGGATTGATGTTGAGTACGCCAATCATTTTGCTGTTTGCTCTTTTGATTAAGCTGGAAACACCAGGGCCAGCCTTTTATATGCAGGAAAGGGTCGGGAAAGACGGTGCTTACTTTAAATTATGGAAGCTCAGATCGATGAGAACTGACGCAGAAAGCGGAGGAGCGAAATGGGCTCAAAAAAATGACCCGCGTATCACCAAAGTGGGGGCATTCATCCGTAAAACAAGAATTGATGAACTTCCGCAATTTATCAACGTGTTAAAAGGAGAAATGAGTATCGTAGGTCCTCGTCCAGAAAGACCGATGTTTACCGCAGAATTTAATCGGACGATTCCAGGCTTCACAAAAAGATTGACGGTAAAGCCGGGGCTGACAGGTCTTGCTCAAGTAAATGGCGGATATGAAATGAGTCCAAGTGAAAAATTAACACACGACTTACAGTATATTCAAAACTTGACATTTTCTCTCGACACGAAGATTATGGTAAAAACGTTAAAAGTCATCATGACTGGTGACGGAGCCAGATAAGTAAAGTAGGGAAGAGAAATGGCAAGTATGAAAAAACGCATGCTAGGCGGGGCAAAATGGACAAGCTTGTCCGCATTGATCATCACCATCATCCAAATTGCACAGTTCGCCTTTTTAGGGAACGTGATGTCACTCAAGGAGTTTGGACTCGTTGGCATGATCACAACTGTCACAATATTTACGCAGATTTTGCTTGATCTAGGAATTGGGGCAGCGATCATTCAAAAGGAACAAACGACAGAACGTCAATTATCTACATTATATTGGATCAACCTGCTCACAGGGATTATCTTGTTTTGTCTGCTCATCCTGCTAAGCCCAATGATAGCCGCTTTTTATAACCGGCCAGAGCTAGAGGGTCTGCTCAAGCTATTATCGATCATGTTTCTGATCGCACCGATTGGCCAGCAGTACCAGTATATGATGCAAAAAGACTTAGCCTTTAAAACATTAAGCACCATTGAAGCCATTGCAACCATCATATCACTGCTCGTTTTACTCGTTTTCGCCTTCTTCATGAATCCGATTGTCGCCTATGTCATTTCTCAAGTGCTGCTGCAATCAGGAAAAGGTCTCATGTATGCAGCGGCTTATTGGAGGAAATGGCGCCCAGCACCTGTTTTTGCATTAGGAGAAGTGAAGGAATTTTTCTCATTCGGTGCATTCCAGCTCGCATCCAGACTGGTCAACCGAGCAGGATCGAACATCGACATGATTTTAATCGGCCGGTTTCTTGGAGCGGAAGCGTTAGGTATTTACAGCTTGGCGTATCAAATTGTGACGATTCCCGTGCTGAAGATAAATCCGATTGTGACGAGGGTGGCTTTCCCAGTTTTCGCAAAAAGTCAGCGTGATCACTCCATGCTGCGAGAGGGCTTCCTAAGTATGACGAATATGCTCGCATTGGTTAGTTTTCCATTATTAATCGGCCTTGCTGCTGTATCAGATAGCTTTATAGAAGTCGTGTTTGGAGAGAAATGGCTAGTAGCGGTTCCGGTTCTAAATATATTGTGCATTGTCGGCCTTCTGCGAGTGCTGATGAATCCAAATGGTTCAATACTTCTTGCAAAAGGGAGAGCGGACTTAGCCTTTTATTGGGATACGGGGATGCTTATCGTGTATGGCTGCGCATTATATGCAGGCGTCAGCACAGGCAGTCTGCTCACAGTAGCTTGGATCTATTCAGGTGTCAGCCTGCTCAACTTTATTGTCGGCAGATGGCTCATGGCATATGTCATTCAGCTTGATATGAAGGTGTATTTAAAATCACTTGGAAAGCCCGCTGTCATGACGCTGCTCATGGCTGTCTGTGCGGTAGCTTTACATCAAGGGATGAAGCTGACATCAGCAGATATTTCACTTCAATTACTACTGACTGTTTGTGTCAGTGCTGCATTGTATGGCTTGCTGCTCATCAAAATGTATCCGCAGTCTGCAGGAAAATTATTGAGAAGAGGTCGTTCGTCATGAAGGTGCTATGGCTGACAAGTGTATATCCTAGTGAAAAACATCCGAGTGAGGGCGTATTTCATGAAACGCAAGTGCAGGAGCTGCTCAAACAAGGAATAAAAGTGACTGTTATTTGTCCGAATCCAGTGAATCCGCCGGTATTACGGATGCTGAAGGCATCCTATCGGCAGAGAAGAGATCTGCCTGAACAGGAAGTGAGGAACGGAGTAACGGTATATAGACCGCCTTATACTGCGCTCCCTGGACAGCTGAAATGGGCGCAGCCGAGTAAACGAATAGCGGCTTCCGTTCTCCGAGCAATGCAGCGTCATCAGCTGTCACCAGATTTTATCCATGCGCACTTTGCCATGCCGTCTGGCGGAGCTGCGGCTGTTATTCAGAAAGAAACGCAAATCCCTTATCTTCTGACCTTGCACGGCAGTGATGTGAACGTATATCCGAGCTATAGCAAAGGGGCACAGGCAGCTTTTGAAACGGCGGTGAAGCAGGCATCTGCTGTTCTGACAGTGAGTGAGGAGCTGGCTAAAAAGACAAATGAGATGACGAAGGTAGAAGCAAAATGTCTTCCGCTTGGTATTCCGCTCCAATCATTTTCCATAACAGAAGAAGATCAAGAAGGCATTAGAAAGCACTTAGGTTTACCGCTTCAAGATAAGCTCGTTGTTTTCGTCGGGCGTTTAGTGAAAGAAAAGGGGCTGCTTGAATTGGCTGATGCTGTCAGCAGCATGAATGGTGTGAAAGCAGTCTTTGTTGGAAAAGGCCCTCTTGCAAAGGAGCTCTCAGAACGAGCTGGAGCATCGATTATACTCCCAGGGCAGGTGCCGAATGAGCAGGTGAGAGACTACTTAATGGCAGCTGATCTGTTTGCACTCCCGTCCTACAGTGAAGGAATGCCAACCGTCGTTCTAGAGGCGCTCGCTTTAAAAGTACCTGTCATTGCAACACGGGTTGGTGGTCTCCCATCCTTATTTTCTACCTATCAACACCTGCTCGTTGAACCACATTCGACGCGTCAGCTGAAAGAGGCGATTCACGCCTGCCTTTATGAAAACAGATGGAATGAGCAAGTGAAAAGCGATCTTTATGAAATGGTTCATACAGAATATTCATCAGAACATAATGCGAAGCATCTCATTCAGCAATATGAGAAGGTGCTCAATCAATCAACATCGATCGTTTAAACAAGATGAAATGTGCAAAGAATGATAGATAGATAAACAGCTTGGAACGGACAATATGCTTTTACTGAGAGGATGAAAAATGTTGAAGAAAATTGCTGTGATTGGAACAGGGTATGTCGGGTTAGTATCGGGTACTTGTTTTGCTGATATCGGAAATCGTGTCATCTGCTGTGACATCGATGAATCAAAAATCAACAGCTTAAAAAGTGGTGTCGTTCCCATTTATGAACCAGGTTTAAAGGAATTGATTGAAAAGAATACAGAAGAAGGAAGACTGTTTTTTACAACGAATATTCCTGCCGCTATTAGGGAATCAGAGATTATCTATATTGCCGTAGGGACACCGATGACACCACAGGGGGAAGCAGATTTAACGTACGTGAAAGCCGTCGCTCAAACGATTGGTGAACACCTGAATGGCTATAAAATCATCGTCAATAAAAGCACAGTGCCCGTTGGAACAGGCCGTCTCGTTCAAGCCATTGTTGAAAAGGCATCGCGCAGCAAATATCCTTTTGACGTCGTATCCAATCCAGAGTTTCTCAGAGAAGGTTCTGCAATTCAAGACACGATGAATATGGAGCGGGCGGTCATTGGTTCGACAAGCACTCATGCCTCTACCATCATCAAAAGGCTGCATGATCCGTTTCAAACAGAGGTTGTGGAGACCAACTTAGAAAGTGCTGAAATGATTAAGTATGCTGCAAATGCCATGCTTGCCACAAAAATCTCATTTATTAATGACATTGCAAATATTTGCGAAAGGGTAGGCGCTGACGTTGAAAAAGTCAGTGAAGGAGTTGGATTAGACAGCCGTATCGGGCATAAATTTTTAAAAGCAGGCATTGGATTTGGGGGATCTTGTTTCCCGAAGGACACGATGGCTCTTCTCAAAATTGCCGAAACATCCGGGTACCGGTTCAAGCTGATCGAATCTGTCATTGAAACGAACAACAACCAAAGAGCCCACCTTGTCAGTAAATTGATGAATGTGTTCGGTGATATTAAAGGAAAAACCATTTCTGTCTTAGGCCTAGCATTCAAACCGAATACGAATGATATGCGTTCAGCGCCTGCATTAGATATTATTCCAATGCTGAGAGAGCTAGGTGCTTTTGTGAAAGCGTATGATCCGATTGCTTATGTAGAAGCTGAACGGGAGCTTGGCCCGCAGGCGGTCTTCAGCAACGACCTGTATGACACAGTAAAAGACACAGATGCCTGTCTCATCCTAACAGAATGGGATGACGTACAGAAGATGGATAAAGACCAGATCAAGCAGCTGCTTCGTTCACCGATTGTAATTGATGGAAGGAATTTGTTTGATCCAGCAGAAATGAAAGAGAGAGGATTTATTTACCAGTCTATCGGCCGCCCAAGTGTATGGGAAGCAGAATTGGTATCGAAGGCACAATAACAGGGGGAGCTTGGATGAAGAAAGTTTTGGTTACTGGGGGAAGCGGATTTATTGGATCACATACGATAGAGGCTTTACTAGAAAAAGGCTATGAGCCCATCGTTCTTGATAACTTTTCAACTGGATCTCGAGAAAATATTGCCCATCTTTCCGTGCAATGCATAGAGGCAGATGTCACAAAGCCAGCGACGATTGATTTGATCAAACAAATCGCACCGGATTATATCATTCATCTAGCAGCACAAGTAAGTGTAGCTGTTTCCGTTCAGGATTTTGTTTATGACGAAGAGGTCAATATCAAAGGATCTCTGCACGTCATGAAAGCTGCGGCTGAAGCAGGGGTGGAAAAAGTCATCTTTGCCTCATCAGCAGCTGTCTATGGAGACCCGGTGTATCTGCCAGTAGACACCGCTCACCGGCTGAAACCTGGTTCACCATATGGCTTAGCAAAACTGACAGTAGAGCGGTATTTAGAAATGGCAAAATCACTCTATGATGTGGACTATTGTATTCTCAGGTACAGCAATGTATATGGTCCGCGCCAAGACGCACTTGGCGAAGGCGGAGTTGTCTCTATTTTCTCTGATAAGTTTGCAAAGGATGAGGCCCCTTTTATCTTTGGAGATGGGGAACAAACAAGAGACTTTATCTATGTGGGTGATCTAGCGGCAGCGAATGTTGCGGCTTTAACAGCCCAATCAAACGTTTGTTTAAATATCTCGTGTGGTGATTCCATCAGTGTAAATGAACTGTTTCAAACGATGAAACGGGTAACGAGTTCACAGCTTGAACCGATTTACAAGCCGCAGCGTGCAGGAGATATCGTGCATAGTACATTGGCCAATGAGGAAACGAAACAAGTCTTAGCATGGGAGCCTGTTGTGAGTTTACAGGAAGGTTTGGCTCGTACCATTTCCTACTATAAACAGGAAGTCAAGGCTTAATCCCTCAAATCGGATGGGTTGCTTAGGAGGAAAATGGGTATGAGTGTGAAACAAACAGCATGGCAAATCATGATCGGATGTATATTATTTGCAGCAGGGCTAGGGCTTGTACAAATGGCGTCTGCGCAGCCCGCCGGGTTAAAAAAGATCGTCGCCATTCCGGTCCTGCTTTTGGTCCTGACAGCTTTTCTCGTGTTGATGAAGCTATATATGAACGGTGAGCAAGTGTTCATGTCAGCCATTTATCTTTTAATTGCATTGACCTTTCTCAACAACGCTTTCTTTTCAATTAGTGCCGGGTTCTTTAGTCTTTTTCTCTACCGTATTATGCTCATTGCTGCCTTTGCTTTATTTATATGGCGGATGAGAGATAAGGGGACGTACATATCGCAGTGGCAGCAGATTCGTGTAAAAGGGATTCTTGGTTTTTTCGCTGCATGGTTTCTTTACGGGCTCATCTCACTGCTGTGGGCTCATTCGGTCACAGACGGTCTCAAATATATGTCCCTGCTTGCGATGGGGATGGGATTTGTCTTTCTTGTAGTCATGTACATTCAGCGAATGGATCAAGTAGTCACCTTTTATAGCATTTGGCTCATCATGACTGTATTTGTCATGGGGATAGGGTTTTATAATCACTTTACTTTGAACCATTTACCGAATACTTCATTGTATCTTGGGCCGGCGTATAAACAGCACTATCCTACAGCTGTCTTTTTTAATCAAAATGACTTTGCGACGTTTTTATCCATTAGCTTTTTCTTGTATTTAGCGTGTATGAGGCAAATGAAAAATGGTTATATCAAAGCATTTGGATTATTTGGTGCCATCGCAGCACTGTATCTCATTTTGTTAACAGAATCCCGCGCCAGCCTGCTTGGTATATTTGCAGGAGTGGCCATTTATGTGTGGCTGCTAATGCCGCGCTTTCTCAAAAAGTGGTCACTCATCGCAGCAGGCGGACTTGGTGTTATCTGTATCGCTGTTTTTTCAGGCAAGATTTATTCAGTCTTTTATGACTTGTTTCTCGCTTCTCAGGTCACGCATTCTTTTAGTGAACCACTCCCATCCAACATTGCGAGAGCGAATTTGATCAAAAATGCATGGCATTTCTTTACGGATTCATACGGGTTCGGTGTCGGAGCGGGGAATGTATCTTACTACTTAGCCCACTTTTCGATCTTTGATACAGATCAAGTCGTTGAAGTGCACAATTGGCTGCTGGAAGTGATGACGAACTTTGGGTTTGCGGTCATGCTGGGCTATATTTCCGTCTACGCTTATCTCATGATCACGCTATATAAACAATACCAATGGGCTGACACAAGATCAGCAAAAATGATCATTGAAGGTTTGTTTGCTGCCATGCTGAGCTTTCTCGTTTCAAGTATTAGTCCTAGTTCTGTCTCGAATTTATATTTCCACTGGGTCTTTTTAGGACTCGTAATCGCAGCGGTGAATATGTTTAAAAACAAACAACGATTTAAGACTTGGTAAACCGTGTGTGATGCTGCGCTGGTATGGCTACACTAGTGAAAAAGCAAATACGTCAATGTTGGGAGAATGAACATGTCTGGTTTCATATCTAGAATAGGGAAGCGAATCAAAAAGTATATCGTATGGCTTGTGCTGCTGCCTGTCGTATTAGGCGCTTTTGGATTCTTTTTTGCCAAAGGAACTGCGCAGCAGTCTAGTTACACAGCTGCCGTTACCCTCACACTTGGTAAATATGATGACGGAGTGTATAACAATATCGCAGAAGTGACATCTCTATTAAAAAGCGATGCATTTCTGAATGAAGCACTCAGTGATGTGAAAGAAGAAGAAAGACAGGATGTGAAAAGCCGCCTCATCCTCACCAATCAATCAGATACACAATTACAGCTGTCTTTCACAGATGCGGATAAGGATCATGCTTTAGCTGTCGTGAAGCAGGTGTCGGATACATTTCTAAAGCAAGACAAAGCATTATTTACAAAAAGGCAGCAGGTGATTGAAAGTAGATTATCTGCTCTAGAAGATGAATCTGTCAGCAACGATTCCAAAGTCGATAAAGAACGATTTTTATATGAATTGGAGTCTACAAAGCTTGGAATGAAGCAGGCGAAGATTGTTGATCCTGCTCAAGTTCTTGATGAAGGCAATAAAGGCATGTCAGCGAAAAAGCGGGCACTGCTTGGACTTGTCATTGGCTTTAGCATCTCGCTCATGTTTGTGGTCTTACCCGAAGTGTTCAAAGAATCTTAATGATGAACTGGAGATGAGTCTTAGGTGAACAATCAACCGTTAGTATCAATCATTACACCGGCCTATAATGCGGAACGTTATTTAACGGATACAGTTCATTCCGTCCTTGCCCAAACCTATTCTAATTGGGAACTGATCATCGCAGATGATTGTTCAACAGATGGAACAAGGAAGCTGCTTGGGGACTTAAGTGAAGCAGACGACAGAATCAACGTCATTTATTTAGAGCAAAATGGGGGAGCCGCCATCGCTAGAAACGCAGCCATCAAACAGGCAAAAGGCCGCTTCATTGCTTTTTTAGACAGTGATGATAAGTGGAAAGAGACGAAACTCGAAAAGCAGGTAGACTTCATGCTGACAAACGATTATGCCTTTACATTCACGGCATATGACATCATTGCAGAAAATGGAGAACCGTTAGAAAAAACCGTCACTGCACCCGCGAGATTAACCTATGATGAAGCCTTGAAAAACACCATTATCGGCTGTTTAACGGTGATGCTTGATGTACAGAAGATAGGACATGTAGAAATGCCGAATATCCGCACAAGACAGGATTTAGCTACGTGGCTGTCCATATTAAAAAGAGGAATTACAGCCTATGGGATGAGTGAACCGCTCAGTGAATACCGGATCGTTGGAAACTCGATCTCTAGTAACAAGTGGAAAGCAGCGAAGAAAACGTGGTTCGTCTACAGAGAAATTGAGCAGCTTCATTTTGTCAAAGCATCTTGGTGTTTTATGCACTATGCGACAAATGCTGTGAAGAAGCGCTTATAAACAGAAGGGAAAAAAGGTGATAAAGGTGAAAGCAGACTCGATCATACATGTTATCGTAGCGACAGGAGAATGGGGACAGGACGGTCTGAGGTACAGACGGCATCGACTGGCGGAGTTTCTAGCATCTGATCCAGAAACGAAAGAGGTCATCTGGGTATGCCCATCTGCATCCCGTCATACAGCTCCCTTTCAGCCCATAACCGATCGAATGAAGCAATTGACCATTCCTGATGTGCTCAAGAGCAAATTTTTCCGCTTTGGCCGATATCAAGACATGTTCTATATCCATAAATTGTCCCCTCTTCTTGAGCATTTGCGGCAGGAGGAAAAGAAGGGAATCGCTGTTTGCTTATGGTATACGTTTCCGGGCTTTCCGCTCTTATCTTCTTTATTTGAATGGAAACATATTGTCTATGATTGCAGTGACCTGTGGGGAGAGCCGATAAGCGGCAAAAATAATTTGCTTTCTTATATGAGGCAGCGTGTCATTGTCAAAGCAGAAAATCGAATCATCAAATACGCACACAGCATTACATGCTCTTCTCAATACTTACACGACCAAATCAAAAAGCGTCTTATGGGTGAACCAAAAGATGTGTTTACAGTGGAAAATGGCGTCGAGTATGATGTGTTTGCGAAAAGCAATCTTCCGTGTAAGGAGAATGTGCTGCAAGGAAGAGGCGGAACTGTTCTAGGTTTTATTGGAGGCATCAAGCCGAAGCTCGATTTTGACATGATAGCAGAAGCTGCTCGCATGCAGCCTGATTGGACATTTTTATTTGTCGGTCCGGATGGAACAAATGGTGATCCATCTTTTCAGCATGCACTTAAACTGCCGAATGTGATTTGGACAGGTGCTGTTGCACCGGAAGAAGTGCCTGCGTATATGAAGCTGATTGATGTAGGCATGATGCCGTATAAACAATCTCCTTACAATCAAGCCGTGTTCCCGCTTAAGCTGTATGAATTTTTAGCCGCAGGAATACCGGTTGTCGGTTTAAATCTTCCGTCAACGGAAAGGCTAAAAGAGAATGATGTGTATGAATATTTAGAGAGCGAGGATCCTGCGCTCTTCGTAGAAGCCTGCCAAAAAGTGATCAGCAAAAAAGACGACATGACCTATAGACATCTAAGACAAAGCCGTGCGAAGAAAAAAGATTGGCACACGCTGTTCACAAACATGGTAGAACTAACGAATATTAAAGAAAACGCATAATTCATCAGGGATTGTGCGTTTTTATTTGTTTCTTCTTCACAGGGGGAGCTTGTGATCATCCTCTATTCAATTGTATAATGGAAAGAGCGGCCAATATACAAAATACAGATTTCAATTTAGAAGGAGACTGACCTATGGATTACGAACGCGCCTTATTAGCGTTTTTTGTCTCTCTGGCTACAGTTTTAATTGTGACACCAATCGTCAAAAAGTTTGCAATTAAGATTGGTGCAGTGGACCAGCCGAATAAACGAAAAGTTCATGATAAAGTAATGCCTCGAATGGGCGGGTTGGCAATTTTTATTGGGGTAGCGGCTGGAGCATTAGCAGGCGGGCTGTTTCTACATAATAAAATTACAGCAATTTCAGTTGGTGCCGTACTCATCGTCATTCTAGGTATATTTGATGATAAATATAATTTGAGTGCAAAATTTAAATTTCTCGTACAAGTTCTTGTTGCTTGCCTGATTGTAAGCACAGGCTTAAAAATGGACTTTTTCTCTGTTCCTTTCTTAACAGATCGAATTGAGTTAGGCTGGATGGCATATCCCCTAACCGTGTTATGGATTGTCGGAATTACGAATGCCATTAATTTAATTGACGGCCTTGATGGACTGGCTGCCGGTATTTCTGTCATCGGTTTATCAACAATTGCCGTGATGGCATTTTCAGCTGATAAAGTTCTGATTCTTTCTTTATCACTTGTTGTCATTGGCAGTACCATCGGCTTTCTCTTTTACAACTTTCATCCGGCGAAGATTTTTATGGGTGACACCGGTTCGCTTTTTTTAGGTTATATGATTTCGGTACTGTCACTATTAGGGCTATACAAAAGTGTTACTTTGTTTAGTGTGGTTGTCCCAGTGATCATCTTAGGTGTCCCTATTTTCGATACTACCTTTGCCATCATTAGACGAATATTAAACAAACAGCCGATCTCAGCACCTGACAAATCTCATATTCATCATAGACTAATGGCTTTTGGCTTGTCTCATCGCATGGCTGTCATCGTGATTTACATGATTGGCTTAATCTTTAGCTTAAGCGCGATTTTGCTGACAAGCGCCACCATTTGGTTATCACTGATCATTATCTTTTTACTGGTCATGTTCATGCAAGTGATTGCGGAAGTCACAGGCTTGGTGAATGAAGAGTTCAAACCATTTACGAAATTTTATAAACGAATGGTCAAAAGACAGTAAAAAACAGCCCGTTCCTAGGAACTGGGCTGTTTTTATTATTGTCCAGATGTGCTGGTCGAAGAGTTAGGTGTATCACTTGACCCTGTTTCACCAGAGGACGGATTGGTTTGTGAATCTGTTTCAGTTGAAGATTCAGCAGGAAGCTTTAAATGCGTCCGTAATTCATTTTGTACGTTAGCTAAATTGGTCGGATCTGGCTCAAAGTAATACGTGCGATTTGGCCCTAAATAAAGGTCTGATCCTTTAATAGAAAGCGTTTCTGTGTCGTCTCCTTTAAATCCGCTGTAGATTTGCTGAAGCGCAAGACCTTCTGTGATACGGAAATTGGTCGTAATGTGATCACTGACTTCTTTAGCAATGTTATCGACGTTCGCAATGTTATTTGGCTTCGCCATTTGATCAATCATTGCACGTAAAATTTGTTTCTGACGATCGTTCCGTCCAAAATCACCGCGTGGATCTTGTTTTCTCATCCGTGCGTAAGCAAGAGCTTCTTCTCCGTTTAAATGCATATTGCCTTTTTTGAAGTAAATCTTTTTCGATTTTTTAACATCACTTTTTTCATTGAAGTCAAATGGAACATCAATATCAATTCCGCCAACTTCATCAATGACATCCTTGAATCCGTCAAAATCAACAGTTGCATACTTATCGATCGGAATATGCAAGAATTGTTCGACAGTTTCAATCGTTTCGTCTTTACCACCTTTAGCAAAGGCTGCATTGATCTTTTCTTTACTGCCTGTCGTATCACTTGCAAGCTGTACGCGTGTGTCACGAGGGATACTAACCATTTTCATCGTTTTGTCTTGGGGATTAATCGTTGCGACAATGAGTGAATCTGAACGGCCATGATCACCCTTCGTGGCATAATCCTCAATTCCGACAAATAGTACAGAGAAAGGTTTTTTCTTAATATCAATGACAGCATCACGAAGCTTCGATTTCTCTCCGCGGTCTAGTTCATCATATGTTTTGTCAGCAGCTTGAAGAGTATTGACGATTTTATATACTGCAAATCCGCCCATGCAGATGATAAGAAGCAAAAATAAGACCAGAATACGTTTGATAATTCTCTTCTTCTTACTCTTTTTCTTTCGTACACGCACTTTTACTCGTTGTGCCATTCATCTGTCTCCTTTATCGGACCAATGTCCTTTTCTAAATAAATCAGTTCGCCTTCTTTTGTAACGCTCTTTCCATTTGTCAGCTCAGTCATCCACTCAATGAACTGCTCTGTTTGTGTTTCTTCGACATATGTCTCAAAAATAACATCTTCTGCATAATGGATTTCTTTTAGCTGAAAAGATGAGGCTCTAAGCTCATTCTCTACCTTTCCAAGCCATGTATAATCTATTGTTGTGTGCATTGTACGCATTAAACAGCGCTCTACCATACCAACATGGTTGATAGCTTCTGATACAGATTTTCCGTAGGCACGAATCAATCCACCGGCACCAAGCTTAATACCGCCGAAATAACGAGTGACCACAACGACTGTATCTTTCAGCTTCCGTTTTTTTAGCACTTCAAGCATTGGCACACCTGCTGTACCGCTTGGTTCACCATCATCATTCGCCTTTTGAATCAGGTCATGTTCACCAATGAGATAGGCTGAACAATTATGTGTGGCATTCCAATGTTGTTTTTTAATGGATTGTATAAATGCTTGTGCTTCTTCTTCTGAGACAGCACGCTGTATATGACAAATAAAACGTGATTTTTCAATGACGATCTCATGCTCGCCACGACTTTTTACTGTAAGATAGCGATTCAGCAAAAGACATACCCTCCTGAAGCAAATTGTAAGACTAGTGAAAATTTGCAATGGTTTTAGAATTTTACAGCGTATTTTGTTATGATGATAGGAGCGGAAAAAGGGTCGTCATAAAAACTTCATGATTTATACGCATTCTTTCATTATAATTCGACATAAAATGCAGATCAATGACATTTATAATAAAAAAAGATGACATCACTGTTACGGGAGGGAAAAGCCATGACAACACCCAAAATGGATCCGAAATTATTGGATTCAATCATCATGAAAATGCTAAGTACAGTTGATGGCAGCAAGGACGAAGTATTTAGAATAGGCGAACAGTCCCGTCAACAATATGAAAGCCTAGTAGAAGAGCTCAAGCAAATCAAGCAGCAAGTAAACGAAGTAATTGATTTTGGGGACAAGCTGGAAGTCCATACAAGACATGCTAGAAATCGCTTATCTGAGGTTAGCAGAAACTTCAACAAATTTAGCGAAGAAGAAATCCGTGAGGCCTACGAAAAAGCACATAACTTGCAAGTGGAACTCACCATGATCCAGCAGCGTGAGAAGCAGCTGAGAGAAAGAAGAGACGATCTGGAAAGACGATTATTAAGCTTACAAGACGTCATTGAACGTTCTGAAACGCTTGTGAGTCAGATTACAGTGGTTCTCAACTATCTCAATCAGGATTTACGCCAGGTCGGCGTTTTACTTGAAGATGCTCAGGCAAAACAAGATTTTGGTCTCAGAATTATTGAAGCCCAAGAAGAAGAACGCAAAAGAGTGTCTCGGGAAATTCATGACGGCCCTGCTCAAATGCTGGCAAACGTGATGATGCGTTCCGAATTAATTGAACGAATTTTTAGAGACCGCGGTACAGAAGAAGGCTTTAAAGAAATTAGAAGTCTCAGACAGAATGTGCGAAATGCACTGTACGAAGTGAGAAGAATCATTTATGATTTAAGACCGATGGCTTTAGATGATTTGGGTCTGATTCCGACACTGAGAAAATACTTAAACACAATTGAAGAATATGATGGGAAAACCAAAATTACGTTCCAATGCCTAGGTGATACAGAAAGCGAAAGAATTGCTTCTCAATTTGAAGTGGCACTGTTTAGACTAGCCCAAGAAGCTGTCACAAATTCATTAAAGCATTCTGAAGCTGAAGAAATCTCTGTCAAAGTAGAAGTAACGAAAGACTTTGTGACCTTAATTATTAAAGACGATGGAAAAGGCTTTGATATGAAAGATGTGAAAACAAACAAAAACAAATCCTTCGGTTTACTTGGTATGAAAGAACGCGTAGACTTACTGGAAGGTAAAATGACCATAGACTCAAAAATAGGTCTAGGGACATTCATCATGATTCGCGTGCCATTAACATTGCAAAATAAAATTGTAAAATAGAGTCAAAAGACATATTGACCATAAAGTTCAGGTGTAGAACAATAAACATGGGGAGGCGTAGCTTGTGACTAAAGTAAATATTGTAATTATTGATGACCACCAATTATTCCGTGAAGGTGTAAAACGGATTTTAGATTTTGAACCTACTTTTGAAGTAGTTGCAGAAGGAGACGACGGTGACGAAGCTGCACGTATCGTAGAACACTATCATCCGGATGTTGTCATTATGGACATTAATATGCCGAATGTAAATGGTGTTGAGGCTACAAAGCAGCTTGTTGAGCTTTATCCCGAATCAAAAGTCATTATTCTATCTATTCATGACGATGAAAACTATGTAACACATGCATTGAAAACAGGGGCGAGAGGCTACCTGTTAAAAGAAATGGATGCAGACACACTCATCGAAGCAGTGAAAGTTGTAGCTGACGGAGGCTCTTATTTACATCCGAAAGTCACTCATAACTTAGTAAATGAATTCCGACGCCTAGCGACTAGTGGCGTTTCAGCACATCCACAGCACGAGGTATATCCTGAAATTCGCAGACCACTTCATATCTTAACTAGACGTGAATGTGAAGTTCTTCAAATGTTAGCTGACGGAAAGAGCAACAGAGGAATCGGTGAATCGCTCTTTATTAGTGAGAAAACAGTCAAAAACCACGTGAGTAACATTTTGCAAAAAATGAATGTAAACGACCGTACACAAGCTGTTGTTGTAGCTATTAAAAACGGTTGGGTAGAAATGAGATAATGTTCCGGACAAGTATGCCTTTTTCGCCTATTTTTGTTCTCTCACATTTTAGCTGGAGAGAAATAATAGGCAGGGGTATAAGGAGTCTTTTTCGGATATAGCGGGCTTGCCTATTGATTAGGCAGGCTTTTTTGATTACTATTATAAACCTAATGAAAAAATGATCATTCTTTTAAAAGAAAAAAGAGTATCTTAAAAAATAAGGAAGGTATTTAAGAATGAAAATAGCCGTTGTAACAGACAGTACTGCTTATTTACCACAAGAGCTGCGTGATAAACATGATATTCATATGATCCCCCTCAACGTCATCTTTGGCAACGAATCATACCGTGAAGAAATAGAAATGGACTGGAAGACATATTATGAAGAAATCAAAAAACACAAAGATCTTCCAACAACCTCTCAACCTGCTTTCGGTGAATTAATAGCCTTATATGAAAAACTAAGTGAAACATACGATGCCGTGATTAGTATTCACCTTTCAAGTGGAATTAGTGGAACATATAATAGTGTTGTCTCAGCGAATGATCTAGTTGACGGGATCGACATTTATCCGTTTGATACAGAAACAAGCTGTATGGCACAAGGTTTTTATGTGTTAGAAGCTGCTGAAAAAATCCAAGAGGGTGCTTCTTTAGAAGAAGTGTTAGCACATCTAAACTACCTGAAAGAAAGTCAGCGGGCGTATTTTATGGTAGATGATTTAACTCATTTGCAAAGGGGCGGCAGATTAAATGGTGCTCAGGCTTTTATTGGAAGCCTCTTAAAGGTAAAGCCTATTCTGCATTTTGACAACAAGCTAATTGTTCCTTTTGAGAAGATTCGCACACGTAAAAAAGCCATTTCACGTATTTTTGAATTATTTGATGAAGATGCATCACGTGGTGTTCCGATGAGAGCAACACTGATACATGGTAATAGAGAAGAAGAAGCAGAAGAATTAATTGCGCACTTATCAGAAAAATATCCTCATGTTGAATTTTATAAAAGCTACTTTGGAGCCGTGATCGGCACCCACCTAGGCGAAGGCTCTTTAGCTCTTGGCTGGGTGATTAGATAAATCCTAAAAAACCTCTTTTCTTATGGAAAAGGGGTTTTGTTTTTTTATTTTACCTGTTGGACGAAAGGTCATGTCTTTGCGCATAATAGGCAAACATCAATTGAAAGGTGTTTGGTGAAGTTGAACATGGACAAAGCAATGGAACTAAAGCGGCATCTGTATTCACGCCATCTGCTCACTGTTGAAACAAGGTGCGCACAGTCCAATTTAGATTGGCTGGAGGAGAAAGGCTTAGTTAATCGAACACCTGCCATTGAGAGGAAAGCAGATGGTTTTACATGCTACCGGTGTGGTGTATCACACAAGCGGTACTTTGCTCACTCTCCATGTGAAGAGTGTCAAAAGGATTGTGTGTACTGTAGGTCATGCATCATGATGGGAAAAGCAACTGAATGTGGATTTCTTTATGAATGGACGGGTCCAAAAATGGTAGAAGCATATCGAGCCGAATTAACATGGCAGGGAGAGTTGTCTAAAGGACAAAAAAGAGCATCAGAAAGAATGATCGAAGCTATTAAAAACAAATTTGATCTACTCGTCTGGGCGGTTTGTGGGGCAGGGAAAACGGAAGTGCTTTTTCATGGAATTGAATATGCGTTAAACCAAGGAATGAGTGTCTGTATTGCGACACCTAGAACAGATGTTGTGCTTGAACTTGAACCACGGCTTAGAAAAGCATTTCAAGGGATAACAATAGCCGTACTTTATGGAGGCAGTTCACAAAGGTTTCAAATAGCACCGCTTGTAATCGCTACAACCCACCAGCTGATGAGATACAAAAATGCATTTGATGTGCTCATTGTAGATGAAGTCGATGCCTTCCCTTATTCAATGGATGAACGTCTCCAATTTGCTGTTCTAAAGGCGATGAGAAAGAACGGAGGGGTTAGGATATATTTAAGTGCGACACCCTCTAAAAAAATGACGAGAGAGGTTTCTCGTGGAAAACTGGAAGCGATAAAAATTCCTCTGCGTTTTCACCAGCAACCATTACCCGTCCCGACCTTTCAATGGATCGGACATTGGAAAAAGAAATTAAAAAAGAAGCAGCTTCCTTCTAAAATGATGAATTGGATGCAGAGACATATTGCAAATAAGAGAAGAGTTTTACTTTTTGTTCCTTCAATTGCTGTCATGAAGAAGGCAACGGAGCTTCTTCGAGAACACTCCTTAAACGTAGAGGAAGTATCTGCCGATGATCCAGATAGGAAACAAAAAGTTCAGCACTTTAGAGATTACGCATACGATGTACTAGTTACAACCACTATTTTAGAAAGAGGCGTAACCATTCCGAATGTTCAAGTGGGGGTACTAGGTTCGGAATCTACTATTTTTACAGAGAGTGCACTTGTTCAGATTTCTGGAAGAGTGGGCAGACATCCCGATTATTGTACAGGAGATGTTTTCCTTTTTCATTTTGGTTTAACGAGAAGTATGAAACAAGCAAAGAAGCATATCATAAAAATGAATGATACGGCTGCAAAAGAGTTTTCTGAAAAACAGTGTGGCTTCAACTAAATCATGGTACATTATATTCACAATACACAAATGGCAGGAGAGACAACATATGCTACTCAATGCAAAAGAAATACTACTCAAGGAAATTCTCTATCAATTTCTCAACCAATTAAACATGATTTGTCATTGTGAAAAGTGTATGGAAGATGTATTAGCGATTTCACTGAATCAAGTGAAACCACAATATATAACAGATATCGATAAAATATCTTACAGTAAATCTGAGATGGTGGATAAACAGAAGAATACTGCTATGCTGGTCATTCTGACAGAAGCAGCTTCCAAAGTCTCCGCATTTCCAAGATGTGAAAATCGCCTGCTGCTGAACAAGGAAACCAATTGATTTGCCCGATTTGCGATGGACATTTTGTGCCTGCTTTTACATGGAAATCATTACTTCTATTAAATGATGAGCGTCTTTGTGTAGCATGTAAGAATCAATTAGTAAAGATTGAGCGTCCTATTTGTCCAACCTGCGGAAGAGCGCAGTCAAATGATCAAATGTGCCAAGACTGTGATAGATGGAATGAACGCATTGATTCTACTAAAGTCCTTATAAAAAACAGGTCAGTTTATATCTACAACGAGTTGATGAAAGATGTCCTTGCCCGCTTTAAATTTCGGGGTGATACGGCTTTAGTTGAGCTGTTTAAACGAGATGTACAAGCAGCATTTAAACGTTCCTTCTGCATAAAAGACCCATTGCTCATCCCGATCCCTTTAAGTAATGAAAGACTAAAAGAAAGAGGGTTTAATCAGTCCGTTATCATCGCTTCCTTGATAGGTAAGCCGATATTGCAGCCACTCATGAAAATACATCAAAGTAAGCAGTCCAAAAAAAAGAAAAATGAACGCCTAGATCAAAAAGGTTTGTTTCAAATAAAGCAAACAGATGTGATTGTTCAAAGAGATATTATATTAGTTGATGATATCTATACAACGGGAGCAACCATTTATGATGCGGCAAGAATTTTGAAAGACGCCGGTGCCAAAAGTGTTTCTTCTTTTACGTTGATACGTAGTTAAAAATCATGATAATTAACCGATAATAAGTAAAGAAAATAACGTAAGGGGTTTTGGTTATGAATCAATTGGCAAACTGTCCACAATGTAATCAGCTATTTTTAAAAACCACCATCCAAACGGTTTGTAACAAATGCTATGAAGAAGAAGAACGTTCTTTTGATATCGTATATAAATTCTTGAGGAAGCAAAGTAATAGACAATCAACCATTGCTGAAATAGTAGATGCAACAGAAGTTGATGAAGAATTAATCTTGAAATTTATTCGTTTGAAAAGACTGCAAATTAGTCAATTTCCGAATATTAATTATCCTTGTGAAAGATGTGGCAAAGCGATCAGGAAAAACAAGCTATGCAGCCAATGTGAACAGGATATTCATTCGCAAATCAGCCAAATGAACCAGGAAGAGGAGCGTAAAAGGGAGATTGAATCTAGGAAAAAAGACACCTATTATGCCATTAATCCTAAAAACGACTGATTCCCTAAACTAAGTTGCAGTTTGGTCGATAAAATGGATAGAATCAAGACAGACTGTAACGGAAAGCGAGAGGAATCCCGTGAAAATTAATCGATATGGAACACAACCAGTAAATCCTTACAAGAAAACATATGAGAAACAAACGTTGCAATCGAATCAAGCAAAATCAACTGATAAAGTCGAAATTTCTAAAAAGGCAATCGAAATGCAAAAGGTGCCGAATATTATGAGAGAACGCCAAGATAAAATAGACCAACTTAAAAAAAGCATTGAAGCCGGAACATATCAAGTAGATACAAAAGGCATTGCAGATAAAATGCTGAATTTTTATAAACAACAATAACAAAAGGGAGCAGCGTGAATGTCAGTTAAAATAATTATTGAAGAACTGCATCGTCTCTATGGTTTGCATGAACAGCTTTTAAAGCTGTCTAAGGATAAAACAGAAATGCTGAAAAGCAATGAGATTGATGCTCTTTCAGAGGTTCTGAATTTAGAGCAAAAGTATATTCAGGCCATTTCTCAATTAGAAGAAAAACGAATTGAAGCGACCGTTCAATTTTTACAAAGTGATCAATCGCCAACCATTACTGCATGTATCGAGAAGGCTGAAGGTACAGATCAAGAAGAGCTCATTTCATTATATGAGAAACTAAATGACATCATGGTGGAACTAAAAGATGTAAATGAACTGAACAAGCAGCTTATTCAGCAGTCACTTCAATTTATTTCACTGACATTCGAGTTGGTTAACCCTAATAAAGAAAATATGAATTACGGACAAAATGGTCTTGAGAGTTCAAAGCCTAAACAGCAAAGGGCTTTGTTTGATTCAAAGGCGTAAACAAGGAGGATACCGATGGGTTCTACATTCATGGGATTAGAAACGGCAAAAAGAGGAATTACAGCCCAGCGTGCAGGGCTTTATGTCACATCAAACAACGTCTCCAATGCCAATACGGAGGGCTACTCAAGACAAAGAGTGACCTTTAAAGCAGAAAATCCTTATCCAGTCATTTCTGTTTATGATGGCAAGACGTATGGTCAAATGGGGACAGGTGTACAAGTTGGAACGGTTGAAAGAATTCGAGACAGCTTTTTAGATCTACAATATAGAGATCATAATAATAACTTATCTTACTACTCAACGAAGTCAGATGCTCTTTCACAGATGGAAGGGGTTATGAATGATTTGACGGATGAAGGCTTGAACAGAGCCTTTGATAACCTTTGGAAATCATTACAGGTCTTATCGGAATCAAAGAATGCTGATACGGCTTCTGCACGTACAGTTGTTAAAACAAGTGCACAGGCTTTAGTTGATCAATTCCGTCTGCTCAATTCTTCTTTAACAACGATACAAAAGAATTTGAAAACCGAACTCGATTCAACGGCCAAAGATGTAAACACTCTTTTATCTCAAATAGATGAAGTGAACAAACAGATTGCAGCAGTTGAGCCAAATGGTTATCTTCCAAATGATCTTTATGATACACGTGATACTTTGGTAGATCAATTATCCTCACTTGTTGATATTAAGGTCAGCTACAATCCACCTGGCGGTAATGCGCTCAAAATTGCTGAAGGAACTGTCAACATCGACATTATCGGTGCAAATGGACAATCCGCAGGAAACATTTTGAATGGTATTACGAACGAAAAGTCTGAACTGCAAATCTCTTACGATAATACAACGGGACTTGTTAATTCTCTTCAATTCGGAACAACAACCATTGCAGCGGATCAATTACAAGTGAACGGAAAAGTAAAAGCACTTGTTGAAGCTTACGGATACATGTCAAATGGTGCAGAAAAAGGCATGTACCCAGATATGCTTGCAGAGCTGGATGAAGTAGCAAAAGTCTTCATGGATACATTTAACGATGTACATAAGCAGGGGTACACGTTAACTGGTGCAAGTGGACAAGACTTTTTTGATATCGAGAATAACAATGAGTTGAATAAAGGTTTGGCAGCTCGTATTAAAGTGAGCGATGTCATTTTAGCATCAACAGATAATATTGCAGCATCTCTCAATCAAACACAAGGTGACGGTTCGAATGCTACGAAGTTAGCTAATATACAAGACTTAAAGTTGCCAATCGGCGGCAATACAACGACAATTCAGGATTATTACCAAAATGTCATTGCTGAGATGGGAGTACAAGGGAAAAAGAACATGACGCTTGAAAGCAGTTCAGCTGCTCTTGTCAATTCAGCCAATGAACGTAGAATGTCGACTAGCGCTGTCTCCATTGATGAAGAAATGACGAATATGATTCAATTTCAGCATGCATATAATGCGGCTGCGAGAATTATGACATTACAAGATGAAGTATTGGATAAGGTAATAAACGGCATGGGTGTCGTAGGAAGGTAGGGATAACGGATGCGAGTCACACAAGGTATGATTTCTCAAAACTCACTTCGAAATATTAGTAAAAGTTATGAAAAACTTTCTAAAATTAATGAGCAGGCACAAACAGGCAAACGTTTCACGAAAACGTCTGATGATCCTGTTGCAGCAGTAAAAAGCCTTCAATATAGCACAGCTCTGTTTCGAAATGAACAATATAAAAATAACTTAAATGAAGCACAAAACTGGATTGATACATCTGAAACAAGTGTCACTGAAATCATTGATATTATGTCAAATATACGAGATAAAGTGCTTGATGCGGCAAACGGAACAAAGCAGCCCGAAGATTTAGCAGCTATTGGAGTAGAAATTGGTCAGATGAAGAATCAAATCATTGATGCAATGAACACTCAAATGCTAGGTAAGTTCGTATTTAATGGGACGAATACAAATGTCAAACCAGTTGTTGAGAATGCAGACGGTACGTATACATTTAACTTCGAAAATTATACAGATGCGAATGCTGTTCAAGCGAATATTTCTGATGGTATCACTTTAAATGTAAACTCAAATCCAATCTCAGCGTTTGGTGGACAGGCCAGCGGTCAAAATGTCATTGAAATGCTGACTGATTTAGAAAACTCATTGAAAAATGGAACGTTCGCGAATTCTGATGATGCATTAGGAAGTATCGATCAGTTTAAAGAAGTGATGAGTGCTGAACGATCTGATCTAGGAGCGCGTTCGAATCGTGTTGACTTAGTAGGAAGTCGTTTGACTTCACAATTCGAAGTACTGAAAAATGCTAAATCAGATAATGAAGATGTTGAAAGTGAAAAGGCAATTCTTGATCTTCTTCAACAAGAGACGGTGAATAGAGCAGCTTTAGCGACAACAGCTAAAGTCATTCAGCCATCCCTTGTTGATTTCTTAAGATAATAAAAAGCATCCGATGGGTGCTTTTTTGCATCATGGAGGTGAACATATGCAAATCCCGAGATTGTTAATGCAGCAAACCTATGCAAAGCTTCAAATGTCGACAACTCCTTCCCGGCAAGAAGTAGAGCAGCCACGAGCGGACCTTGAGATTCAGCAGCCACGAGCTGTCATGGATATCAAAAGGACACCTTCGAAATTAACCATTGATCAAACCGAGGCATTTGCCGATATGGACATTAAGTCGATTTTTAGACGTTCTGAGGAATGGGCAGCTGAGGGGAAGCGTGCTGTTGGAGAAGGAATGGGTCGAAGAGCGGAAGAAGGAAGTGAACTCATCAAGATCGAGAATGGTGGGAATGCGATTGCTGAGTTTGCCAAAATCAATGGCAGTCCTCCAGCAAAACAATTCACCATTGGTGTGATACCTTCATTCTTTAGTGTGAAAATTCACTATCAGCCTTCTGAGCTTCAAATAAATGTGGAGCCACAAAAAGCTATCATAGAGGCAACACCTCATAAACCAATCGTTAACTACCAGCCAGGTAAGGTCAATATTGATATGTTACAATACCCAGAATTAAAAATAGAAGTTGACGAAACGGGCCAAAATGGTGATAAGGTATAGTTAAGAAAAACGAAAAAGGTCGTGAATTATGATCATTCAAACAAAATACCATGGTGAAGTGACAATCAAAGAGGAGCAAATCATTAACTTCTCTAACGGGATACCAGGATTTCTGGATCAAAAACAGTTTGTCATTTTGCCTTTATCAGAAGAGTCTCCATTTTTAGTTCTTCAATCATTGAAAAACTCGGCATTAGGCTTTATTGTCAGCAGCCCATTTTTATTCTTCAATCAATACGAATTTGATTTAGACGAAACGGTTGTAGACATTCTGGAAGTAGAAGATGCCAATGATGTGGAAGTAATGGTTATTTTAACAATGGAATCATCTATTGAAAAAACAACAGCCAATTTAAGAGCGCCTATTATTGTGAACCGGAAAAACATGAAAGCCAAGCAGGTGATTCTGCATGATTCAGCCTATCATACAAAACATTTATTAGAGGTGGCATCCTCATGTTAGTGCTGTCACGTAAATTAAACCAGTCGATTCAAATAGGCGATGATATTGAAGTCAAGATTATTTCAATTGAAGGCGATCAAGTGAAAGTCGGGATTGAGGCTCCTAAGCACATCGATATTCACAGGAAAGAAGTGTACCTGTCTATTCAAGAAGAGAACAATCGTGCTGCGAGTTTATCCTTAGATCTCCTCTCTCAATTATCCTCACAAAAAAAGTGAGGATTTTTTTATCGCATTCAGCTGTCCTTCTCCGTGTGAAAGCGTTACTATACAGATGTTCATGATCTATAGGAAACTTTAACAAATCGGTCCATCTATATTTAATTTGCAAATTCAAAGCCGATATAAAAGATAGATTAAAGCACAGGAGCTGAATAATTATGTCTGTTGGTAAGTTGACATCGCTAGAGCCAATTATCGATGCATTTCAAACCCGTGTTTCTAATAACCAGAATGACAATGTAAACTCTGACTCACAAGCAAATGGCAGGGCTGTTTCAAAAGAAGAAATTGAAAAAACGCTTCAAGGGGCAAACAAGCTCATTGAGCCTACTCAGTTTCATCTTCAATTCGAATTACATGAAAAACTCAATGAATATTATGTCAAAGTCGTAGATAACCAAACAGATGAAGTCATTAGAGAAATTCCTTCCAAGGAATGGCTTGATTTCTATGCGGCAATGACAGAAATTGTCGGTCTATTTGTAGATAAAAGAATGTAAATGAAGGGAGAACATAAATAATGGTCAATCGTATTACTGGATTTTCAAATGTGTTCGATATTGATGAAATCGTATCAAAGCTGATGAAAACGGAGCAAGCACCACTTGATACAATGACGCGCCGAAAACAAACACTTGAATGGCAAAGAGACAGCTATCGCGAGGTTAACTCGAAAATCAAAGAATTAGATGATTTGATCAACAGTTTAAACTTAACGCGTCCAAGTACATATGGCGCAAAAAAAGTGACAAGCTCTAATGAATCTGCTGTCACAGCAACTGGGTCAACAAATGCGACCTCTGGCTCTATTCATGTCACTCAACTAGCGACAGCTTCTGTCTTCAAATCCTCTGGTACATCTGGATTTACACCAGCAAATGGCACGTTTACGTTTGAAGTGACGACACCAGATGCAACAAAACCGAAAATGGTGACGATCAATACCTCTGATTCCGATACAATCGATGACATCGTGAAAAAGCTAAACAACGCGCAATTAGGTGTGACGGCTTACAAAGGCCAAATCTCTGATGGCACTAACTACGTGGATACAATTGCTCTTACTTCTCGGACAACTGGTGAGGGTGTCAGTATTAAAGCAGCTGATGGCAATTCAGCTTCATTTTTAACGCAATTAGGTTTCCAAGTAGATGGAGATAACAAATTAGTTGCGACCACTCAAGGACAGAAGGCGCAATACGAGATTAATGGCCTGAAAATGGAAAATAACAACAATACATTCACACAGGCTGATATTACGTACGAGCTTAAAGGAACCACAGATAAGCCCGTCAGCTTAAACGTATCAACAGATGTTGATGCAATATATGACAAAATTAAACAATTTGTTGATAAATACAATGAGCTCGTTGAGCAGATTAATGGTAAAGTCAATGAAAAGAAAAACAGAGACTATCAGCCATTAACGGCTGAAGAGAAAAAAGGGATGTCTGAAAAAGAAATAGAGCTATGGGAAACGACTGCGAAGTCTGGTTTGCTGAGAAGTGATTCCATTTTACGATCGGGTGCCTCTAAAATAAGAAGTGATTTGTATGCTAATATTACGACAAGTGATGCGAATAAAATCCAACTCACACAAATCGGTATTGAGACATCATCCAAGTATAAAGATGGCGGAAAGCTGGAATTTAGTAAGGATAGTAATGGAGTAGAGAAATTAAGAAAAGCTATTGAAGAAGACCCGGAGAAAGTCAGACAAATGTTTATCTCGGGTAGTTTAAATGTGGATTCAAAAGATAAAGACAAAGCACAGCAGCAATATCAAGAACAAGGAATCATTTATCGTGTGAAAAATTCCTTATCAGACTTTTCGAAAAGCATTCAAAAAAAGGCTGGCAGCACAACAATGGAATTAAAGGAATACGGACTTGGTAAGGACCTTGATTCTTTGACAAAACGAATGAGTACATTCCAAGATCGTTTAAAAATGGTGGAAGCCCGTTACTACAAAAAGTTTAACGCCATGGATAGTGCAATTCAAAAGCTAAACAACCAATCTGGCTACCTTTCTCAACTGCTTGGACAATAATTGGAGGTTTATAACATATGGCAATACAGAACCCTTATGCCGCCTATCAGAAAAATTCTATTGAGACCGCAACACCTGCCGAGTTGACGCTTATGCTTTATGAAGGCTGCTTAAAGTTCATCAGAATAGCGAAGCATGCCATTCAAAAAGAAGATGCAGAAACGAGAAACTTGAACCTGAAAAAGGCTCAAAACATCATTCAAGAATTAAATGTCACCTTAAATCGTTCCTATGACGTATCAAAGAGTATGGCAAGTATGTATGATTACATTTATCGCAGACTGATAGAAGCCAATCTTCAAAATGACGAAGAGATATTAACTGAAGTAGAAGAGTACGTAACTGATTTCCGTGATGCTTGGAAGGAAGTCATTCAAACCGATCGAAAAGGCCGTCACCACTCTATCGGGGGTTCTCTATGAGTATTGTGGACCAGCTGCATGATCAAACATTAAAAATGGCAGCCGCAATAGCGGAAAATCCGCAAAGTGAGACACTGGTTGAAGACTTTGAAGCCTTTTTAATTGAGAGAGACGAATTAATGAGAGATATACAGCATGAATTGACGGATCAAGAAAAAGAGAAAATCCGAGAAATCATACAAACAGATCAACAGATGGCGCAACAATTAACGGTTATCCAAAATGGGATAAAAGCAGATATTCAAGCCATTCAAAAAAAGAAAACAAAACAGCTGAATTATCAAAATCCATACCAGCCCATAACGAGTGACGGCGTATACTACGATAAACGGAAATAAATAGGTGAGACCTGTGGCATATCGTTCAAATGACTATATTTTATTAACCACATATTATGAACTTCTATATACGATAGAAGAGGGTCTAAAATATTTAGATGAAATTGAGAAGGATTTTGACAAAACAGAAGGGGATCGGATCTTTAATGATCTGATCCATGCCTTCTTTCACTTAGACACAACACATCCTCTTCTGCTTTCAATTATTGAAAATGAACACTTTACCAAAACGATTCGTTCGTTTGATCAATTATTTTTAAGTTTTGATATATTAGCTTTCTATACATTCCCTTCAAATAACTTCCAATCATTCCTGAAATCATATTTTATACCTGAATATAGAAAGTGGATGGATGAAATACATGCCTGTATGAGGCCGTATGTCATTCATTAATTTTTGTCCAATTCAGACCATTCGGAGGAAATTATGAGACTAAAAAATCAATTTTTATTTGGGCTTATTGTCATATGTGTATTGTTTATCAGTATGTTAGGATTCTCAAGCTTTCTCTATTACAAAACAGATCAATCCTATAAAGCGCTATTAAGCAAGGAAGTAAAGCTTTATCAGACCTCGCTGGAATTAGAGACGCTTCTGCAGAAGCAAGAAGCACAGATTAAAACATATGTCGTGGTACAAGATGCTGAAAATTTGCAGAAAATTGAGCAAACATATGAAGATATTAATAAGAAAACAACAGAAGCTTCGAAAATGAGTACGGTCAAACAAGCAAAAAATCTATTAGATCAAATCTCAGAAAAAAATTATCTCTACTACACCTCAACGAATCGATTATTTAATTCATTAAATATGCAAAATCAAAAAGAATTCAACACCCGCCTCAGTCAAGAATTACAACCTATCGAACAAGAAATACATACCTTAACAAAAGAATTCGCTCAAAACCAGCTAAAACAACGTGATCAAAAAATCAATCAGCTCAATCAAGATAGTAATCAATTATTGCTTACACTCATTCTTGTCAGTGCAGCGATTATTGTTGGCCTTTTGGTGATTGGGATCAGATTCGTTCATCGCATGACAAAACCAATTGTTTCTGTCACAAATGCCGCAAGAAGGATGGCAGATGGTGACCTTACCCTTGAAGAGATTGAAGTGACCTCTAAAAATGAAATTGGTCAACTCGGCACAGCCTTTAACCAAATGACAGCTCATTTGCGTCAGCTTATTTTGCAGGTGCAAAGTGGATCAAGACAGCTTGCTGAGTCTGCTGCTCAATTTGAGGAAACCATCAGTCAAACGTTATCGGCTAGTGAGCAGACATCTAGCTCGATTGAACAGGTTAGTGAAGCTTCACGTGAACAATCAGATGCGGTTGGAAAAGTTGCATCCGCCATTCAAGAAGTGTCGACTGGCATGCAAAATGCAGCTGTACACACGTCCGATGTTTCGGGTCACTCAATTTCAGTGACTGAAAAGGCTGAAGAGGGCGCGGCCCTTATTCAACAGTTTGTGAAACAAATGAGTTCTATTAAAGAGTCTGTGAATGAACACCATTCCACAATGACACATGTACAAGCGCAGTTTACAGGCATTCAAGACCTGTTAGGTCACATCCATGCCATCGCTGACCAGACGAATTTGCTTGCTTTAAACGCAGCCATAGAAGCAGCAAGGGCGGGAGAACATGGAAGAGGCTTTGCAGTTGTAGCAGATGAAGTGAGGAAGCTGGCAGAAGAATCTAGTCAGCTGACAGATCAAATTAGTCAATTACTCGAGAACGTGAACAAAGATACAGAAAAGTCATCACAATCGATGACGAAGGTTGAGCGTGATGTAGCAGAGGGTGTAAAAGTATCACAATTATCTGAACAGAGCTTCCATGAAATCCTGGAATCTATTCGTGATATTTCAATGAAAGCAGAAGAGCTGTCAGCCACTGCAGAACAAATTTCTGCTAGTACAGAGGAAATTTCTCAAACGGTTGGTGTCATTGAAGAAGGTGCCAAACGAAACTCAGAAGAGACAGAGTACATGTCTGCTGCTGTTGAGGAATCATTAGCGGCCAATGAAGAGATGAAAGCCGCTGCGGAGGATTTAAAATCCTTATCTCAATCGTTGAAAACATCGATTTCATCTTTTACCATTTAACGTGCGCTGGTCTTTTTCAAGAATCAGCCGAATATATATTCATCACCTATCAAGCAACAGTTGAAGCACCGCAAAATTCGACAAATTTCAATAAATATTCACATTTTTTTTACGTTTGAGCAGGAGAAAAGGAGGGAAAAGTAGAAATAGGTTTACATATCCTTAATTTTAAAGGAGGCGTTCTTTACATGAATTACAATGTCAGAGGAGAAAACATCGATGTAACACCTGCACTAAGAGATCATGTCGAGAAAAAAATTGGAAAGCTGGAGCGTTATTTTGAGACAGACGTCGATGCTTCAGTCAACGTGAACTTGAAGTTTTATAACGATCAAGAATCTAAAGTTGAGGTTACCATTCCAATGACTGATCTAGCACTTCGAGCTGAGGTGCATAATGAGGATATGTACAATGCAGTAGACCTAGCAGCCAGTAAATTAGAACGTCAAATTAGAAAGCACAAAACAAAAGTAAACCGTAAATTCCGCGAGCAAGGTGCCAAAAAGCACTTATTTGCTGGAGGAAATGGTACGGCTGAAGTAGCAGTTCAAGATGACGAAGAGATTGATGAAACAGAAATCGTCAGACAAAAGCGTTTCAACTTAAAACCGATGGATAGTGAAGAGGCTATTCTCCAAATGAACATGTTAGGTCATAGTTTCTTCGTTTTCACAAATGCTGAGACAAATTTGACCAATGTGGTGTATCGCCGAAATGACGGTAAATATGGACTTATTGAGCCAAACGCCTAAACATCAGTTGATGCTGATTCAAAAACAACCTAAATAAAGTAAACCCGTTCCTTTCAAAAGGGGCGGGTTTTTTGTGCGAAATTATGGCAAATTCTTTGGAAATGAAAGAAGGTATGGTATGATAAATGCAGGTAAATATGGACCTGTCAAACTTTTGGACATGCCGAAAAATTGCATGAAATAGAGGAGCGTTATTATATGCTTGGAATCTTAAATAAAGTGTTTGATCCTACGAAACGTACGATCAGCCGATATGAAAAAAAGGCAAATGAAATCGAAGCTCTCGCTCAAGATTTTGAAAAATTATCTGACGAGGCTTTACGAAATAAAACGATTGAATTTAAAGAAAAACTTGAAAAAGGACAATCTGTGGATGACCTGTTGGTGGAAGCATTTGCTACGGTTCGCGAGGCATCCCGCCGCGTGACAGGAATGTACCCATTTAAGGTGCAGCTCATGGGGGGAATCGCGCTTCACGAAGGCAACATCTCTGAAATGAAAACTGGTGAAGGTAAAACGCTGACATCAACAATGCCTGTTTATTTAAATGCTCTTTCTGGAAAAGGCGTCCACATCGTGACAGTCAACGAATATTTGGCAAGCCGTGATGCGCAGGAAATGGGTAAAATTTTTGAATTTCTTGGTTTAACGGTCGGCTTAAACTTAAACAACTTAGACAAAGATGAAAAAAGAGAAGCGTACGCCGCTGATATCACGTATTCAACAAACAATGAACTCGGCTTTGACTATTTACGAGATAACATGGTGCTTTACAAAGAGCAGATGGTTCAAAGACCACTTCATTATGCCGTGATCGATGAGGTTGACTCCATCTTAATTGACGAAGCGAGAACACCTCTTATTATTTCTGGACAAGCTGCGAAATCAACAAAGCTTTACGTACAAGCCAATGCATTTGTCCGTACATTAAAAATAGAAGATGATTTCACGTATGATATTAAAACAAAAAGTGTGCAATTGACTGAAAGCGGAATGACGAAGGCGGAAAAAGCATTCGGCATCGAGAACCTGTTTGATGTCAAACATGTCGCGTTGAACCATCACATTGCTCAGGCGCTGAAGGCACATGTTGCGATGCAAAAAGACGTGGATTATGTGGTAGAAGAAGGCCAAGTAGTCATCGTTGACTCCTTCACAGGTCGTTTAATGAAGGGACGCCGTTATAGTGAAGGTCTGCATCAAGCCATCGAGGCAAAAGAAGGTCTCGAAGTGCAGAACGAAAGCATGACACTAGCAACAATTACGTTCCAGAACTACTTCCGTATGTATGAAAAGTTATCGGGTATGACTGGTACAGCAAAAACGGAAGAAGAAGAATTCCGTAACATTTACAACATGCAGGTTGTAACAATCCCGACCAATCAACCAGTGGTTCGTGACGACAGACCTGATTTAATTTACCGCACAATGGATGGTAAATTTAAAGCAGTGGCTGAAGATGTTGCGCAGCGCTATATGACAGGACAGCCAGTTCTTGTCGGAACAGTAGCAGTTGAGACATCTGAGCTTATTTCTAAGCTGCTTAAAAATAAAGGCATTCCTCATCAAGTGTTGAACGCGAAAAACCATGAGCGTGAAGCACAAATTATTGAAGAGGCTGGTCAAAAAGGTGCTGTGACCATTGCGACAAACATGGCAGGACGTGGTACAGACATCAAGCTTGGCGAAGGTGTAAAAGAACTTGGAGGTCTGGCTGTTATCGGGACAGAGCGTCATGAATCCCGTCGTATTGATAACCAGCTTCGCGGACGTTCTGGCCGTCAAGGAGACCCAGGAATTACCCAATTCTATCTCTCCATGGAAGACGAATTGATGCGCCGATTTGGTGCAGAGCGGACAATGGCGATGCTTGACCGCTTTGGCATGGATGACTCTACACCAATCCAAAGTAAAATGGTGTCTAAAGCCGTTGAATCATCTCAAAAACGTGTGGAAGGGAACAACTTTGATTCCCGTAAGCAGCTTCTGCAATATGACGATGTGCTTCGTCAACAGCGTGAAGTGATCTACAAACAACGTTTTGAAGTTATCGATTCTGACAATTTAAAATCAATTGTCATCAATATGATCCAATCTTCAATTGAGCGTGCTGTGGGATCTTATACGCCAAAAGAAGAGCTGCCTGAAGAATGGAAACTAGATGGTCTTGTTGAATTAATCAACACGAACTATTTAGACGAAGGGGCCATTACGGTCAAAGATATCTTCGGTAAAGAAGCAGATGAAATCACAACTTTCATCATGAATCGTATTAAAGAAAAATACGATGCAAAAGAAGAAACATTTGGCGAGGAACAAATGCGGGAATTTGAAAAAGTCATCGTTCTTCGTGCGGTGGATTCGAAGTGGATGGACCATATCGATGCAATGGATCAGCTGCGTCAAGGTATTCATTTACGTGCGTATGCACAAACGAATCCGCTTCGTGAGTACCAAATGGAAGGATTTGCGATGTTTGAGCATATGGTTGCTTCAATTGAAGATGACGTGGCCAAGTATGTCTTGAAATCAGAAATCCAAAACAACCTAGAACGTGAAGAAGTGGTTCAAGGACAAACAACGGCTCATCAGCCACAAGAGGGCGATGAGGAGAAGACAGTGAAGAAGAAGCCGGTGCGTAAAGTCGTAGACATTGGACGAAACTCTCCATGTCACTGCGGAAGCGGCAAGAAATATAAAAATTGTCATGGGAAGACAGAATAAGTAATGGAAAGAGGTGAAAACCTCTTTCTATTCATGTCAGCCCCCATACATCTATGAGGTGAAGGATATGGAATTAGTAGAAATTAGACAAGAGCTTGAAAATATGGCTAGCAGGCTAGCTGATTTTAGGGGGTCTCTTTGACTTAGAAACAAAAGAGGCCAAAATCGCAGAGCTTGAAGCGACGATGTCAGAGGCTGATTTTTGGAATGATCAGCAAAAGGCTCAAGGCGTTATCAATGAAGCCAATGCACTGAAGGATTCTGTGAATTCCTATCATGAGCTTAGTGAATCGCATGAAGAACTGCAAATGACGCATGACTTATTAAAGGAAGATTATGACGATGAGCTTCATGCAGAACTTGAAAAAGAGCTGAAGAACTTAACGAAGCAGTTTAATGAATTTGAGCTGCAGCTTCTTTTAAGCGAACCATATGATAAAAACAACGCCATTCTTGAGCTTCACCCAGGTGCAGGCGGTACTGAATCACAGGATTGGGGTTCTATGCTTCTGAGAATGTACACTCGCTGGGCAGAGCGCAGAGGCTTTAAGGTCGAAACGCTTGATTATCTTCCAGGTGATGAAGCAGGAATTAAGTCTGTAACTTTGCTTATCAAAGGGCATAACGCGTACGGTTACTTAAAAGCAGAAAAAGGTGTCCATCGTTTGGTCCGTATTTCTCCTTTTGATTCATCTGGCCGTAGACATACATCCTTCGTTTCCTGTGATGTCATGCCGGAATTCAATGAAGAAATTGATATTGATATTCGGACAGAGGATATTAAGGTGGATACGTATCGTGCAAGCGGAGCTGGTGGGCAGCACGTCAATACGACGGACTCTGCCGTTCGTATCACACACATTCCAACCAATGTCGTCGTGACGTGCCAAACAGAAAGATCACAAATCAAAAACAGAGAACGTGCGATGAAAATGCTGAAATCGAAACTTTATCAAAAACGGATCGAAGAACAGCAGGCAGAATTGGATGAAATCAGAGGAGAGCAGAAAGAAATTGGCTGGGGTAGCCAAATTCGCTCTTATGTATTCCACCCTTATTCTCTTGTGAAAGACCATCGAACCAATACGGAGATGGGTAATGTTCAAGCGGTGATGGATGGAGATTTAGATTCATTTATCGATGCTTACCTACGTTCGAAATTATCATAAAAACTCGGCTTCTTGCCGGGTTTTTTTAATTGTGAGAAAATATAATGAATATAAAGGAATACATACGACATACTGATTCTATATCCTTTGTATGATGAAATTAGCAAATAAAGGGGGAAATATTTTGGGATTAACACCATTGCAAGAAACGTGGGATTTAGATGCCTTTTTTAAAGGAGGCAGCTCTTCACCAGAATTTAAGACATACCTGCAAAACATTCAGCAGCTATTAGATGAATTACGACAAAAGGTAGATGCCTTTTCAAAAGAAGATACACACATTGAAAGTGAATTAACGTCTGTCCTTGACACGTATGAAACTACATATAAAAAATTGTCTCAAGCAGGTTCATTTGTATCCTGTCTTCAAGCTCAAAATACGAAGGATACGAAGGCAGGCAGCCTTCGAGGTGCGATTGCCAAGCTGGAAGCTGATTTAGGAACCATCCTTGCACTGTTTGACCAAGCGCTTGCTGCTATCCCTGCAAACAAGTGGGAAGAACTGATCAATTCTGCAGCCTTTTCAGATGTCCGCTACATATTAAATGAGCGAAGAGATCGTGTGAAGGATCAATTACCTGTTGAACAAGAAACGCTGATTCAAAAGCTAGCTGTTGATGGGTACCATGCGTGGGATGATCTTTATTCCAGCTTAGTGAATAAAATTACCATTCCGTTTGAACAGAATGGTGAAACGCAGATGATCTCTGTTGGCCAAGCGGAAAATGCCATGGATGATTCAGATCGTGAAGTCAGAAAGGCTGTTTACCACAACCTAGAGCATGCATGGACGCAGGATGAACATTTATTTGCTAGTACGCTCAATCACCTTGCTGGTTTTCGTTTGCAAGTGTATGAAGCAAGAGGCTGGGATCACATTTTAAAAGAACCGCTTGATATTTGTCGGATGAAACAAGAAACACTTGATGCGATGTGGTCTGTGATTGATGAACATAAGCAGCCATTCATTGATTATTTACACCGAAAAGCCGATATGCTTGGAGTGGATAAACTGAGTTGGTTCGATGTTGGGGCTCCTATCGGCAGTGAGACCAAAATCTACCCTTATGAAGAAGCAGCTGCTTTTATTGTGAAACATTTCGCTGGATTTGGAGAAGAGCTTGCTGCTTTTACAGAAAAAGCCTTTAACGAACGCTGGGTAGAAGCTGAGGACCGTCCAAACAAACGGGTAGGCGGCTTTTGTACAAATTTCCCTGACAGCGGAGAGTCACGCATTTTTATGACTTTCTCAGGAAGTCCATCCAATGTGGCGACACTAGCGCATGAGCTTGGTCATTCGTTCCATCAGGAAGTGATGCAGGATGTTCGCATTCTGAATCGCAAATACGCAATGAATGTAGCTGAAACAGCGTCGACATTCGCAGAAATGATTGTGGCTGATGCCTCATTAAAAGAAGCGGCAAATGAAGAGGAGCGTCTCAGCTTGTTAGAGGATAAGCTGCAGCGCAGTGTAGCATTCTTCATGAACATTCAATCTCGTTTCTTATTTGAACAGCGATTTTATGAAGAGCGTAAACAAGGAGAAGTGCCGGCTGACCGGTTGAATGAACTGATGGTCGAAGCGCAGAAGGAAGCGTTCGGTGACTCATTAGATGAATACCATCCGCATTTCTGGGCGTCTAAGCTGCATTTCCATATCACGAATGTTCCGTTTTATAATTTCCCATACACCTTTGGATACATGTTCTCGTTAGGAATTTATGCAAAAGCATTGCAGGCTGGTACATCGTTTGAAGAGAAATACATTGCATTATTAAAGGATACTGCTTCAATGACAGTGGAGGATTTAGCTAATAAGCATCTAGGCGTGGATCTTACCCAAAAAGCATTTTGGGAAGAAGCCATTCGTTTGGCTGTAGCAGATGCTGAGGAATTTTTAGAAGCGACAAAAAAATAAAAATGAAAAGCTCCTATAATAGGAGCTTTCAGATTGTTGAAAAAGGGCTAAAATGATCTTTATTTTAGCCCTTTGTCTTCTTTTTTCAGTGTGATAGAAAACCTTTGAAATCTAGGAAGGATGAGCACCAGAACGCAGACCTGACAACGGATGCGAGGGCTTGTCTACACACTGAAGCTCCCATTACGGGAGCTTTTTTGCTGGCTTCAACCAATCAAGCATTGTCTGAATGAGATCATTTTGCTGTGATAGGGCTGGAATGTCCGCAGGGTGATCACCTTTTTGTTTGCCGTACATGCCAAACTGCGCATGATTCCCGCCTTTTATTTCATGATAAACGGTTTGAGACGGCAGATTTGTTTTCGACTTTTTGATTTTCACTTGTGTTGCCAGCCCATCCTTTTCACCTGAAATAGAAAGGACTTTCATTGAAGATTGTTTCAGGTCATCTGATGCTGGATAAGACGCTAGGAAAAAGAGTCCGTCGAGCTTGCTCTGATTTTTTTCTGCAAACATAGAGGCAGCTGCCCCGCCAAGTGAATGTCCGCCAATATACCAGTGTTTGATCGATTGGTGATCTTTGATGATATCCTGCGCTTTGTTTGGTTTGAAGATCGCAAAGGCAAATGGCATGTCAGGGATAAAGACAGAGTAGCCTTTTTTCATCAGCGTATCCCCGATATAGGCATACGCAAGTGGTTCCACCTTTGCCCCAGGATAGAGAATGATGCCAGTATCACTTTTTGGTGCTTCAAATGTATAAACATTATTTTTATGTTCCACTTGCTCAATGTTCACCTGTTTTTTTAATGCTTCTGATGGTCCATATGTAAAGCGGCTCCATGTATAGAAAGCACCAAAAGCTAAGATGATCAGTGCAAGTAATGTCATACTTGTTATCTTCAGTATTTTCTTCATCGCATGCCCCTTCTTTCTCATGTACATATTAAATATACCATCATTTACTCCTATGCCAACCGGCAAGTGCGCTGATCCGTCTGTGTGATAAAGTATTAATCCATTAGCACTGCATTTGGCTGTTATTTACAATCGTTTTGAGAGGGCTTAAAATAGGTGTGCATTCAGAAGTAACGGAGGAAGAAAGACATGAAGCAGGGACATTCACAATTTTGGATCGAAGTGAAAAATTATTTGTTGATTTTAATCGGATCAGCCATCGTGGCGATTGGATTTAATACGTTATTATTGCCGAATCAGATTGCAGCAGGTGGTGTGAGCGGAATTAGTACCATCATGCAGTCATTCGGTTTTGAAGCGGCGTATGTGCAATGGGGGCTTAATATTCCGCTGTTTATCGCTGGCTTTTATTTATTAGGTGGTACATTTGGAGTGAAAACACTCGTCGGCTCGATTTTTTTACCTTTCATGGTGTTTGTCACAAGACACATTGCACCTGTCACACATGAAGCGCTGCTAGCGGCTATTTTTGGCGGTGTGGTCATTGGGATCGGAATAGGGCTCGTGTTCCTTGGAAATGGATCAACGGGTGGAACGGCACTCGCTGCCAAAATCATCAATAAGTACACAGGACTTACGCTAGGAACCTGTTTAGCGATGATGGATGGCTTGATTGTTCTGGCTGCGATGACGGTCTTTGGAATCGAAGAGGGGCTGTACGCGGTCATTGGTGTGTTTATTTCTAGTAAAACGATTGATGTCGTACAGGCTGGCTTCAGTCATTCGAAAATGGCGATGATCATTACAGGGCATGAAGATGAGGTCAGACAGGCGGTTTTTGATCAAATTGACCGCGGTGTGACGAAGATTTCAGCAGTCGGAGGATATACTGATCATGACCGCCCGATTTTGATGTGTGTCGTTGGGCAGTCACAATTCACAAAGTTGAAACAAGTAGTGAAAGCAATCGATGCATCAGCATTTGTCATCGTGATGGATGCAAAAGAGGTGCTTGGTGAGGGTTTTAAAAGGGCGTAAACAAGGATATAATAGCGTTGACCAAATGATTGTAAGGGAGGGAAATAGATGAAAAAAGGCGGATTAACGATGCTATTTGCAGCGATGCTTCTTGTTCTCGCGGCTTGTGGAGGAAATTCAAACAGCAGTGACAAAGAAGGCAGCAAAAGTGCATCATCTGTGAGCAGTGGTGAGGAGATCTATCAGCAAAACTGTATTGGCTGTCATGGGAAAGACCTATCTGGCGGAGGCGGACCAAGCCTGAAAGAAGTAGGGAAGAAATATAATGAAAGCCAAATCGCAGATATTGCGCAAAACGGTAAAGGCTCTATGCCAAGCGGAATGGTAGATGAAAAACAAGCAAAAGAAGTAGCGAAATGGCTTGCAGAGAAAAAATAAAACCTTTGTCTAATCGACAAGGTTTTTTGTTTTTTATATGTAGAAAAAGACTTTTAAATAGTATGAAAACGTATTATATTTAATTTTATTTAAAAAATAAGGGTATAAAGGCATGTTTTTCGGTTTTGATTGTTCTATTTACCTTTTATTTATAAGTTTTGAAATATAAATGTAATACCATTGCGTCGATTCATGACGTATAATTGGAGTTGTTGAAATTTAGACGATTCAATTTTTTCATCTTTTTGGATGAAAAGGACATAAATTGTTAGTAAGTATCGAAGGGTATGTGCGTGACCATACATAAGTTTTTTGACGAGAAGTGTCAAAACATCATGATAAGCTGTTAGTCAGCGAATAAGAAAAGATTAGGTGATTACATGATTCAAATGAAGGAAGTCTACAAGATCTATCCTAATGGTGTAAAGGCGATCAATGGAATCAATGTCTCTATCCATCCAGGAGAGTTTGTGTATGTTGTTGGTCCCAGTGGTGCTGGTAAATCCACTTTCATCAAAATGATGTATCGTGAAGAGAAGCCAACCAAAGGGCAAATCTTAATTAATAACAAAGATTTAGGCTCAATGAAGGAAAAAGAAATTCCTTACGTAAGAAGAGAAATTGGCGTAGTATTCCAAGATTTCAAGCTGCTTCCAACTCTTACTGTGTTTGAGAACGTAGCATTTGCTCTTGAAGTGATTGGTGAGCAGCCTCATATCATTAAGAAAAAAGTGCTTGATGTTCTCGATCTGGTCCAGCTCAAGCACAGAGCGCGCCAATTCCCTGACCAGCTGTCTGGCGGTGAACAGCAGCGTGTATCTATCGCTCGATCGATCGTCAATAGTCCTGAGGTCGTCATTGCAGATGAGCCGACAGGAAACCTTGATCCAGACACTTCTTGGGAAATCATGAAGACGCTCGAAGAGATTAATAACCGCGGAACAACAGTGGTTATGGCGACACACAACAAAGAAATTGTAAACACCATGAAGAAACGCGTCATCGCAATCGAAGATGGAATGATTGTGCGTGACGAAGCAAGAGGGGAGTACGGAATTTATGATTAAAACTCTCTCGCGGCATTTACGTGAGAGCTTCCGTTCACTAGGAAGAAACACGTGGATGACTTTTGCATCAATTAGTGCGGTGACTGTCACATTGATTTTAGTTGGGGTTTTCCTTGTGATTATGCTCAACTTGAATAACATGGCATCAAACGCTGAAAAAGAAGTAGAAGTAAAAGTATTAATCGAATTAACGGCGAATCAAAAGCAGCAGGATGAATTAAAAGCAGAAATTGAAAAGATTCCTGAAATCAGTAATGTGAAGTACTCATCTAAGGATGACGAACTGAAAGCACTGATTAAAAGCTTCGGAGAAAATGGACAATCCATGGGACTTGTTGATCAAGAAAATCCATTAAACGATGCGTTTATTGTGAAAACAACAGATCCTCACGATACACCAAAAGTAGCGAAGAAATTAGAAAAACTAAAGGGTACATATAAAGTAACCTATGGGAAAGAAGAGGTCAGCCGACTCTTTAATGTAGTCGGAGTAGCGCGTAATGTTGGTATTGTGCTCATTATTGGGCTGTTATTTACAGCTATGTTCTTAATCTCCAATACGATCAAAATTACGATTTTTGCTAGACGCAAAGAAATTGAGATTATGAAGCTGGTAGGTGCAACGAACTGGTTTATCCGCTGGCCATTCTTCATTGAAGGATTATTGCTTGGTGTATTTGGTTCCATTATACCAATTGCCCTATTGCTTGGCACATATCAATATGCAGTCGGCTGGGTCGCACCGAGAGTACAAGGCTCATTTATTTCACTGCTTCCATATAACCCGTTTGTCTATCAAGTATCATTGGTTCTACTATTGATTGGTGCAATCATTGGTGTATGGGGAAGCTTAACGTCTATCCGTAAATTCTTAAAAGTATAAATATATTTTGATGGCAGCATTCGAGAATTCTATAGAAGAAGTGACCGGTTGATCCGATTCATCCGGTCGGCTCTTCATGTCGACAGTTGTCATGGGAGGGGAATATCGTTTTGAAAAGAAAGCTGATGATGGCTGGAATGGCAGCGTTTATTGGAACAACGTGGCTATACATTCCAGGGAACGAGAATCGTGCATTCGCATACGAAGACCTAGATCAAAAACGTCAACAAATCGAAGAGAAAACATCGAAGACTGAATCAAGCATGAAGAAGAAGAAGTCAGAGCTGGCAAAGCTTGAAAAGAAAGAATCAAAGCTCAAGAAAGAAATTGAACAAATTGATCAAAAGGTAAGTACTGCAACTGAAAAAGTCGCTGAAAAAGAAAAAGAAGTTAAACAAACGAAGCAAGAGATCAAGAAGCTAAAAAAAGACATTCAAGTCATCAATGAGCGAATTGAAAAGAGAAAAGCCATTTTCAAAGACCGAATTCGTTCCATGCAAAAAAGCGGCGGTACGATCAACTATTTAGATGTGCTGCTAGGTGCTCGCAGCTTTAGTGATTTTGTCGGTCGTGTTGGGGCTGTCACAACCATTGTCGAAGCAGACAAAGACATGATTACAGAACATGAAAATGATTTAAAGCTGGTGGAGCAAAAAGAAGCAGAGCTAAATAATCAGCTAAGTGGACTTGAAACATCTCTGAAAGAGCTAGAAGCACTGAAAAAAGATTTATCTAAGAAGCAAAAAGAAAAAGAAAACATTCTAGGTGATGTGACTGATAAAAAAAATCATGCACATGATGAACTAGGCAAGCTTGAGAATGAACAAGAAATCCTAGCGAATCAAAAAGCGGCTGTAAAGTCTGAGGAAGCACACCGACAAAAGGAAGAAGCGAAGAAAGCAAAACAAGCAGCTGAAAAAAATGTACCTGCACCTCACAGCGGCGGCTCAGATCAAGTATCTGATACACCAGCAAGCAGCTCAGGTTTTATTAAACCAGCTGCTGGCCGATTCTCATCTGGCTTTGGCGGACGTTCTGGTGGAAACCACTTCGGATTAGATATTGCAGCAAAGGGCACAGTTCCTGTTTATGCAGCAGCATCTGGAACAGTCACGAACTCAAGCTACTCATCGAGCTACGGAAATGTTGTGTTCATTACGCACAATATCAATGGACAGACCTATCAAACCGTATATGCCCATCTGTCTACAAGAAGTGTGTCAACAGGACAGAGAGTCGAACAAGGAGAATTCCTTGGATATATGGGAAATACCGGCCAATCGCATGGTCAGCATCTTCACTTTGAAATTCATAAAGGATTATGGAATGGCGCAAAATCAAATGCAGTCAATCCAGCGCAATATATCCGCTAATCAAAAAGCCGATAACATGATGTTATCGGCTTTTTTAGTCTAGATCGAATTAAAATAACAGCAGTAATCCGGCAATAATAGGTGTTAACAGAACAGCTGATTTCAATAAGAGCTTTGGTGCAAGGCGTGTGAATTTCGCGCCGATAAATGCGCCTAATACGGTTCCAATTAAAATTTGGATCAGCAAGATAAAATCAACATAGCCCTCTGAAATATACCCAATTCCACCGCCGATGGAAATCGGAATAATGACAAGCATTGTCGTGCCAACAGCTTGCCGAATCGACAGCTTCAGTAAAATCAAAAGCCCTACTTGAATAAATGGTGCAGACCCGATACCAAACATGCCTGACAGCATCCCTGACACAAGGCCTAAAATAATGCCTCTTGTCATCAGCTGACGTGAAGAAAGCGGCTGCTGTTCAGCCTCCTCATTAAGAACAAATAGTTTGATCATCATAAAAACAGCGGATAAAAAGAGCATCCCGGCTGTTAAATAGTGCAGACTCTCTTCTGGAATAAAAGGAGCAACCTTAGCCCCAGCAAAAGAAGCAATACAAGCCAGAGCTCCGACAATTAAACCAGATTTCAGCTGAATGTTCCCTTCCCGGTAGTGGCTGTATGCACCTGATAGTGTCGTAAATGCCATGGCGGCTAATGACGTCCCGAGTGCTGTATGGATAGGGATATCAAAAATTAACGTAAGCAATGCGATGACAAATCCTGCCCCGCCTGCTCCTACAAAACCTAATAAAATTCCTAATAAAAGCATCGTCAAGATAATATACATAGCGAAGACTCCTTCTCAATCATAACAAAATAAAAATTACACCTAATAAAATGATTCGTCAAGCCTTCACGGGAGAATGTCTTTACATGAAATCCCTTCTTCTGGCATATAATAACTCAGGTCATCAGGAAGAGTTGAAGAAGGAGGCCAAATATGAAAAAACAAATCGCATCTATTATGGCAAGTGTCGTTCTCTTAATAAGTGCAGGTGTGATGACGCATAAAGAGGGAACTCATGCGGAGTCACCGCAAGCAGCTGCTGCAATGGCTGGACAAGCTCAATCAAGTGATAAGGCGAAAGAGAATGGGATGGAAAAGATCGAGAAAGCCTATGACCTTATTTCGAATGAATATGTAGAGGAAGTGGATCGGCAAAAGCTGCTAGAAGGCGCGATCCAAGGAATGCTTTCGACGTTAAACGATCCGTATTCAGTATACATGGACAAGCAAACCGCAAAGCAATTTTCTGATTCGCTTGATTCTTCCTTTGAGGGAATTGGGGCAGAAGTGGGGATGGATGAAGGAAAGATCATTATCGTCTCCGCCTTTAAAAAATCCCCTGCGGCAAAAGCAGGTCTAAAGCCGAAAGATGAAGTCATCAGTATTGACGGTGAGCCAATGAAAGAAAAAAGCTTAAACGATGCTGTGCTAAAAATAAGAGGAAAAAAAGGAACGTCTGTCGCCTTAACAATCAAACGAAACGGGATTGAAAAAGAGTTAACGTTCCATATCAAACGAGAAGAAATCCCGCTTGAAACTGTGACTTCCTCAGTAAAAGAGGTAAATGGTCATAAAACAGGCTATATTGCGATCTCCAGCTTCTCTGAAGATACGGCGAAGGATTTCACATCAAGTCTGAAACAGCTCGAGAAAAAGGGCATAGAAGGTCTTGTACTGGATGTGAGAGGAAACCCTGGCGGCTATCTGCAAAGTGTGGAAGATATTTTGAAACATTTTATTACGAAGGATCAGCCCTATATTCAAATCGCAGAACGGAATGGCGACCGGAAACGATATTTTTCAAAACTGAAGGAACAAAAGCCTTATCCAGTCAACGTCTTAATTGATAAAGGCAGTGCTTCCGCTTCTGAAATACTTGCTGGAGCCATGAAAGAAGCAGGAAAGTATGAAGTCGTCGGTGATGTCTCCTTTGGAAAAGGTACTGTGCAGCAGGCGGTTCCGATGGGAGATGGAAGTAATATTAAATTAACGCTGTATAAATGGCTCACGCCAAAAGGCAATTGGATTCACAAAAAAGGTGTCGTACCGACAATTGCGATTCATCAGCCGGATTACTTTACCGCAGGTCCGCTTCAGCTCAAAGAACCGCTTCAGCTTGATATGAACAATGAAGAAGTGAGACAAGCGCAGACGCTGTTAAAGGGATTGTCATTTGACCCAGGCAGAGTAGATGGATATTTTGATGAAGAAACGAAAAAGGCTGTACTTGCCTTCCAAAGCACATACAATCTCAATAAATCAGGTGTCATTGATTTGAAAACAGCGAAAATGATGAACAAAATGGTGGATGAAGTGAAATCTTACGAAAAAAATGACCTTCAATTGCAGACTGCACTAAAAGCACTATATCTTAAAAAATAAAGAGGCGAATAATAGCCTCTTTTTTTTGGTTCATAAGTGTCATGAACATGTAATAATTTATGTTTAAAAATAAATTATATCGAGAAATATATTCATTTATTTTACAAAAAACATAACATTCCTTCAATTTTACCCGATAACATATGTATATAAGAGACTTTCTGTTGATTTAAACATGTCATGAAAATGAAACTTTTGAAAGTTGTATGTTACATAAATAATTCTTACAATAAAAAGTAGCACTCATTTTAAATATTTTATTTTTTGCGGATATTCAGCTTGAGCATTAAGCTGTACCGAGGTTTGCGCTTTTCTTAAAAGAACTAGTAAATGGGGGTACACAATTGAAAAGGGCAAGTATTGTGAGAGAGAAAAAATATTACGAGTTGGTAGAGGAACTTAAGAGTCGTACGAAAGATGTGACGTTTTCCGCTACAAAGGCATTAAGTCTGCTCATGCTGTTAAGCAGGTACTTGGTCAATTACACAACGGTAGAATCAGTCGACGAAATCGATGAAGACTGTGCTGAGATATACTTCAATTATTTAATGGATAATCATAAGAGACTTGGTATAAACTTAACCGACATCAAGAGGTCGATGCAGCTGCTCGGAGGCATACTAGATGTAGATGTCAATCACTACTTAAAAGATTTTTCACTGTCGAATGTCACACTTTGGATGAATCAGGAGAAATAAACCTGATGTCAAGCATCGATTTATTTGATAGAATAAGAGAAAATGCTTGACTTGGGCGGTGAACGATAATGAGCTCGGAGTGGATGGGAGCCGGATTAAAAGCGGTCGGTCTGTTTTTAATCCATCCTCTTTTTTATTTCATGATATTAATCAGCCTATTGCATGGCTACATCCGCGTAAAGCGGGAGAGAAAAGCGTTTCAAACAAGAATAGAAGATGTATACGATGAACTAAAATTTACATATTCAAAGGGATGGATTCTAGGGATTTGCCTATCAGTCATTTCAGTAGGCTTAGGGATTGCCCTCCCCCCTGGATTCATCGTGCTGATTGCAGCGATGACCATCGTTTTCTCTTTATTCTTTAAGGCGAGTGCGCTTTCGTCTGCATACACACTCGGTTTCAGTTTTATTGCGGCACTTGGACTGATTCATTTCCAAGTGAGTCATTCTTGGCTGCCGCAGCTCTCAATGATGAATGCATCAGCCGTTGTTATTCTGCTAGGACTTCTATTAATGACCGAGGGAATTCTAGCCTATCGAACGGCGCATTTACGTACATCGCCTGCTATGGTGATGAGTGCGAGAGGACTTTTAATTGGTCAGCAGCGGGCAAACCGTCTGTGGCTTTTACCGCTTGTTTTACTGATGCCGGCAGGCGAATTCACTTCTTCTCTGCCATGGTGGCCGGTGCTTCAAGTGCATGATCAAAGCTTTTCATTTATTTTGATTCCATATATCATCGGATTCGGTCAGAGAATTCAAGGCTCACTGCCAATTGTCAGTATTCAAATTACGGCACGGCGTATTCTTATGCTAGGTCTCGCTGTCGCTTTATTAGGCGCTGCAAGTATTTGGTTTGAACCGATTGCTTGGGGAGCTGTATTGATTGCGGTGATAGGAAGAGCCTTTCTCTCATGGAAGCAGAGGGTCAATGACAATGCTGCCCCGTTCTACTTCTCTAAGCGTAATCAAGGGCTGATGGTGCTGGGAATTATTCCAAATACACCAGCGGCTGATTTAAAGCTTGAGATTGGAGAAGTCATCACAAAGGTGAATGGAATTGAAGTCAAAACCGTTTCGGAATTTTATGAAGCCCTTCAAACCAATCGTGCTCTAACAAAGCTCGAGATCATTGGCTTAAATGGTCAGACAAGATTTGAGAAACGTGCTTCTTACGAAGGGGAGCATCATCAGCTTGGCATCCTGTTTGTGAAGGATGATCCACAGCAAGAACCAACGGCAATTTCATCTTAAAAAAAAGCTGCTAGAGATGGCAGCTTTTTTCTTTTGGACGCGCTTCTTTCCCATAGGATTCGCCCCATTCACGCATGGCGAAGATGATAGGCTTTAATGTATTTCCAAGAGAAGTGAGTGAATATTCGACACGAGGGGGGACCTCCTCATAGACTTCTCTATGAACAACGCCGTCTTGTTCAAGCTCACGCAATTGCAGTGTGAGGACACGCTGAGAAATTCTTGGCAGCAGCCTGCGCAATTCATTGTAGCGTTTTGGACCGCAAGTTAAATGATAAAGGATCACCCCTTTCCATTTCCCTCCGATGACACTTGTCGTCACTGAAACGGGACAGCCATGATTGACAATACTGACTGGATTGGATGGTGCACTCATCTTAACACTCCTTTCTGAGACAAATTTGGTGATACACGAACAAGATGGTAACTAACGAACAAAAATGTGCGTACTTGAATCACTCGAAGCTTTTCTTATACCATATAGATATCACATCACACATTCGGGCTGTTTGTTTTCTTATCATAACAATTTCTATATGGGAATGGAAAGAAATTGGATTGATGAAACAAACGCCCTAATTGGTCAATAGAAAGGATGAATACAATGCGAGACAAAGATCAATTAAAAAAAGAAATCATTGAGGCGTATGAGTTCCGCCATGCGACAAAAGAGTTTGACCCAGCGAAAAAAATATCAGAGGATGATTTTGCGTTCATTTTAGAAACAGGAAGACTTTCCCCAAGCTCTGTAGGATTTGAGCCTTGGAAATTCCTCGTTGTTCAAAATGAAGCATTTAGAGAAAAATTAAAAGAGTATACATGGGGAGCACAAAAGCAGCTTCCAACTGCCAGTCATTTTGTGATCATCTTGGCAAGAACAGACGCCCGTTATGATTCAGCATATGCAGAATACATCAACAAGCAAATCAAAGGAATGACAGACGAAACGTTCGAGATGGTGAAGGGACGCTACAAAGAATTCCAAGAGAATGATCTTCATTTGTTGGAAAATGAACGTACGCTCTTTGATTGGGCTTCAAAACAAACGTATATTAGCCTCGGAAACATGATGACAGCCGCTGCACAAATTGGCATTGATTCGTGCCCAGTCGAGGGATTCAGCTACGATGAGATTCATCGCATTCTAGATGAAGAAGGGCTGCTTGAGGATGGCCAGTATGACATTTCAGTCATGGCAGCCTTTGGTTATCGTGTGACTGAGCCGAAGCGCGGCAAAACGCGCCGTCCGATGGATGAAGTAGCTGTTTGGATTCGTTAAAAGAGAATGTCTGAAAAAGGATGTTGACAATTGCGTGGTTAGTCAGTATATTTAAAAAATAAAATCTTTGATGAATATACAAATTGACTATAAACGCTTTGACTTGAGAATAGTAGATGAACATCCGTTTTTTTAAGAGAGCTGCGGGGTGGTGCAACGCAGTAAAACGAATCATTGAACTCGCTCAAAGAGCGGTAAGACTGAATCAATAGTAAGTCTTTACGTGTGACCTCCGTTAACGGGTTTTAAGTTGGATTCAGCTATGGCTGAATCAATTAGAGTGGTAACGCGGTTGCAAGGTCAGTCGTCTCTTCAAGGAGATGACTGGCCTTTTTATATGCTTTTATCCTATATTTGTCTGAAGATTCAAATTTAAAGGAGCTATAGAAAATGGAAAAGGAACATGTGCAGTTAAAACGAACAATGACGTCAAGGCATATTATGATGCTCGCACTTGGCGGTGCAATTGGTGCTGGTCTGTTTAAAGGAAGCAGTTCTGCTATTGATATCGCAGGCCCTGCTGTCATTTTGGCATATATGATTGGTGGTCTTATTTTATTATTTATTATGCAAGGACTTGCCGAAATGACAGTTGCACGACCTGGCGCAAGAACATTCCGTGATTTAATTGAACCTGTGTTAGGCAAATATCCGGCTTATTTCTTAGACTGGATATACTGGAAAATGTGGGTGCTGAACATTGCAGCAGAAGCGATTGTATCTGCAATCTTTATTCAGTACTGGTTCCCACAGGTGCCTATTTGGACACTTGTGTTAATCATTTCACTTGTTGTGACATTGATCAATGTTTGTTCCGTTAAAATGTTTGCTGAGACGGAGTACTGGTTAGCTTCTATTAAAATTGCTGTCATTATTCTATTTATTATCATTGGGTTAACCATGCTGTTTGTCTCATTTGGTCAGCATGCAGCACCTGGATTATCCAACTTAACCGACCACGGAGGATTTTTCCCGAATGGAACGGGCGGATTAATTGCGGCCATGCTTGTTGTGGTGTATTCATATGGCGGGACTGAAATGATTGGGGTCACATTAGCAGAAACCAAAAATCCTGAAAAAGTCATCCCAAAGGCCATTCAAAGTACATTTGTACGAATCATTGGTTTCTATGTACTGCCGTTCTTCATCATCGTCAGCTTAATTCCTTGGAATCAAGTAAACAACGAGCAAGTGAGTCCATTCGTCACCGTGTTTGCAACGATTGGCGTGCCATACGCAAGTGACATCATGAACGGTATCATTTTACTAGCGATCTTGTCTTCTATGAACTCTGGATTGTACGCATCCTCAAGGGTACTCTATACGCAAGCGATGGATGGACGTGTATGGAAGGGCTTCTCAAAGCTATCAAAACAGCAGGTGCCTGTCAGAGCGATCCTAGTATGTACATCTACATTGTATGCTGCTGTATTGATTTCTCTTTTTGTAGGAAGTCAAACCTTTAATTATTTAATGGGATCTTTAAGCTATACGGTCTTATTCATCTGGTTTATTATTGCTGTCGGGCATTTAAAATCTCGAAGTGTAGCAGAACCAGGAGGCTATCGCGTGAAGCTATATCCTTTCACAACATGGTTTTCTGTGATTGCGATCATTGCCATTTTTATCGGCGTTGTGTCAACAACTCCAATTGTCCAAACGATGGTCACAATGGGCATTTATCTAATTATTACTCTTTCATTCTTCATCAACAGAAAGCGGTTTGAAACAGCCGCTTAATACAAGAAGCGTGCGGGACCTTTAAAGAGGTCTCACACGCTTTTTTTAATGCTGTTTGTATTGCTTGAAATGAACAGGGGATTGAACAGGCTGTGGCTTTGACTGAAGCCCGTAACTCTCTCTTACGATGTAAAGAGGTCGATCTTTTGCCTCGTCGTAGATTCGGCCGATGTATTCCCCAATCATTCCCAGCATAAAGAGGATAATGCCGCTAAAGAACAGCTGTATGACAATTAATGAACTCCATCCTGTAATGGTGCTGTTTGTAAAAAGCTTTAAGTAAAGTACAAGAAACATTGAAATGAATCCGATAGCGGAAAGGGCAATTCCTGCTAAACTCGCAAGCTTCAAAGGTTTATAGGAAAAGGAAGTGATTCCATCCATCGAGAGCTTAAGCATCTTTTTGAGCGGGTATTTTGTTTCTCCTGCTAGACGTTCATCTCGAACGTACTCTACTGCAATTTGTTTGAAACCTACCCAGCTGACTAGGCCGCGAACAAATGGATTTTTTTCTCGTATTTTTCTCATTTCATGGCACACTCTATGATCCATTAACCTGAAGTCACCGGTGTCGATTGGGATATCTACTTCGGTGATTTGACGTAAAACGCGATAGAAAAGGGAAGCGGTTTGCTTTTTGAAAAAAGTTTCGCCTTTTCGTTTGGTGCGCACAGCGTATACGACTTCATAGCCTTCTTTCCATTTTGCGATCATCTCTAATATCAATTCAGGCGGATCTTGTAGGTCTGCATCTATCACGACGACAGCTTCTCCCTTTGCATAATCCATCCCAGCTGTAATTGCAATTTGGTGTCCAAAGTTACGCGAGAAATCAATGAGTCTTACATTCGGATCGTTTTGGGAATACCCTTTAATTAGTTCAGCTGTTCGATCCATACTACCGTCATTGACGAAGAGAAGCTCGTATGCTTCTCCCGTCGAATCCATGACTGTTTTCAGTCGCTGATAGGATTCGTGGATCACAAGTTCTTCATTATAGACTGGGACTACAATCGAATATCGTATGTTCTTTTCCATCAGTCATCGTTCCTCCCTTTTAATAGATGAATTAATCAACGGATAGTTCATAAAGAGTGCCGCTCTCCATTCCGCCCATTCGTCCATTTGACTGATCATTTTGTTCTGATTGTTGGCTGTCTGTTTGCTGGTTCGTTTTGGATGTAGAGCTGTTCTGCCATTTAGAAGCAGATACTTCTTTACCATTTTTTTGAATCCAAGTGAGAATGTCAGAGCTACCGCCTCTCATACCAGAAAGATAGAAGTATTTGATTTTGCCGTCTTTGACGAGCTGTTTGAATTCACTAAGCGTGAGAATGTTATCAGATCCACTAAATCCACCTAATGCCATAACAGCTTTTCCTGTTTTAATAATGTAAGGTGAAGCAGTGGTTGCATCTGTTGTTCCGAATAGGAATTCTTCTCCCGTATTGTTTTTCTCAAGATAGCTGATCAACTTTTCATTGACTTGTGAACTCATGCTGCCACTTGAAGTTGCAAGCTGAGGACCAGTCTCTGGAAGCATACTGTTTCCCCCATAAAGAAGAGGTGTGCTTGCCCAGTATAGTGGTGCAATCAGCATGCCAAGGATGGCGATGAGAGACACGAATTGTTTTAGTTTTTCCTTTCCTTTTATCAAAAGCAGAGAAAGGATTGTTCCAACACCAATGATACCGACTGTAATGCTTAGTCCAAGACCGATCGTGCTTGTAAAAGTGGATAGGATAAAGATTTCAAATGCTGTTGTGACGAATATCGCCATTGGAAGCAGCCATTTTTTAAACCCAGTTCCTGTTTGAAACAACTGTGTCATAGAAACCCATCCGGCTCCTGCTAATACAGCAATTGGCGGTGCCAGCATGATTAAATAATAGTGATGGAAAAATCCTGCTACACTGAAAAATGCAGCAACAGGTATAAGCCAAGCTAACCAAAATAGTGTTTCTTTTTGTTTTGTATTGAGACGTCTTCTTTCAAAGGCAGTCGAGAAGAAGATACCAATCGCACCGAAGATCGCAAATGGAAGCAGCCAGCTGATTTGATCGGACAGTTCAGATTGGAACAGACGTAACGGTCCCTTGGTTCCTGTACCAAACATGCCGGAGCCATTTCCCATTTTTCCGCCCCCGCCATTTGGCGGTCCATCACCATTACCGCCTGAAGGCATATCAGGTGGTGTTGTACCGTCTGCATTGCTTGGTGGTCCTTGCATTGAAGGCTGTTTCTGACTAGATGATTGGTTTGAATTGTCTGAGTTGTTTTGATTTCCATGAGATGGTGGCTGAGGCATGGTGGATGAATCATTGTCATTTTGCTGATCCCCCTGCTGTGAAGGTGGCTGCCTCTCACCCTGATTTGTGCCGCCTCCCCCGCCAGACTGTTGACCAGTCAACCGCTGAAGACCGTTGTAACCAAAGGCTAATTCTAGTGCTGAGTTCGATTGGCTTGATCCCATATAAGGGCGATTGTCTTTGGAAGTGAGATCAACCGCTATAGACCAAGAAACAGATACACCTAAAAGAACAATCATTGAAACGATCAGCGAGAGTAATTTTTTCTTCCATGTCGATCGGTAAGCAAGGATGTAAAAAAGAATGAGTGCCGGTACGATCATATAGGCTTGCAGCATTTTCGTATTAAAGCCGACGCCAATCATCGCAAACGCAGCAATCGCCCAAAGCACCTTTTGCTGTTTTACAGCCTTGAACATCATTCCTGTTGCTAGTAAAAGTATAAAGACAAGTAAGCTGTCAATATTATTTGTGCGAGATACAGCAACCGCAATAGGTGTACACGCCATGATAAGTGCCGCTAATCTTGCCGCTGCTTGGCCAAAAGTTGGTTTGACAAGACGATAGATCAGATAAACAGATCCAATGCCTGCTAAAGCTTGAGGCAAGATGACACTCCATCCATGGAGACCAAAAATTTTGGCACTGATCGTTTGCAGCCAGAAGGTGAGCGGGGGTTTATCCACCGTGACATATCCTGCTGGATCAAATGAAGCAAAGAAGAAATTATGCCAGCTTTGCATCATACTTGTGACAGCCGCAGTATAATACGCATTCACCGTATCATCTTCCCAAATGTTGTAAATGTTTAAGATGGCAGATAAGATCAATATGAAAAATAAATAAATATCAAATTTCTGAAAACGTCTGATCAAAAGCAAGTCACTCCTTTTTTTCACTTGAAAAAAGTGTAACAAGCAAATATGAATAAAATGTTAATAAAAAAAGACCATTTTTTTATTTTTTAGAAATAAAAACAGCTCTTAGTGAAAAGAGCTGTTCTAGTTGTAGACACATCCTATGGATACTGAATTTATCAGATAAAGTAGAGATTCCAATGAGAGTAAAATATGTGAGTAGTAGTTATAGAGTAGGTGAGTTCTCATTGAATGAAGCATTGGGAAGTTGAATGATGGCTGTCGTACCAATGCCAGGCTCAGATTGAATGTCGAACGTCCCGTGATGTTTTTTGATGATTTGATAAACAATAGCTAGTCCAAGGCCAGAGCCGCCATCCTTTCTTGTTCGTGCTTTATTTACACGATAAAATCGCTCAGAAACATGTGGAAGATCTTCTTTTGGAATACCGTTGCCTTCGTCAGTCACTCTCAATTCAGCAACACTTTGGTGAACTTGTAATTCAATCGATATTGATTTTCCAGATGGCGTGTACTGAATGGCATTGTCCAGTAAATTACGTATCACTTGTTGGAGACGGTCGCTATCACCATAAACAATGCAATCCTCTTCAAGTGTACGTTTGAGAGTAATGTTTTTTTTGTCAGCGAAGAAGGCCATTTGATCAAGAACATCGTGGATCAGCTGAGCAAAGACAATTGGCTCCCTCGTAAGTGGATAGGAGTCACCTTCTAACTGTGCAAGATCTAAAAGATCATGTACAAGCCGGCTTAAACGTGTGGCCTCATCTTGGATGATTTGCATTCCTTTTTTTTGATCAATGATCCCTTCTTCAATTCCTTCTGCATAGCCTTTCATATAACTTAAAGGCGTTCTAAGTTCGTGAGAGACATTCGCAAGAAATTCCTTGCGGTGCTGTTCAACTTTTTCGAGGGTAGAAGACAGTTTATTAAAGGAGCGGCTGAGCTGGTTTAACTCATCTCCTTTTTTGGTTACGGCCATTCGTTTTGAGAAATCACCAGATTCCATTTCCATTGCAATTTCTTTCATTTTATTAATTGTCTGCACTACTTTATTGGAGCTCTTATATCCGATCACGAATATCAGGAGCAGAATCATTAAGATGGATATGCCAAGCGTCAATCTAATTTGGACAAAGGGTTCATATACATCTGATAAGGGCATGGAGAGGAAAATAGTTCCTGATAGATCATCATTGCTTGAGAAAACAGGGATGGCGATGCCAAGAATATCTTGGTGAAACTTTGGGTGTTCTCTAATTAACACGACGGTTTCACCTTGAAGAAGCTTTTGGCGTTCCTTGAATGTAATGAGATTATCATTTGTGTCCGTATCAAAAGGAAGTCCACTTGAAAGCTCCATTGGATCATCTGTAAAAATAATGTTTGCCTGACTTGAGTCATTTGCCCATTTCATTCTGTCGGTAAAATACTTGTCTTTCCCGTGTGTGTGATAGATTTCTGCCAGCTTCTTACCTAGCAAACTTAAGGAATCGATCTGTTTATCAATATATAAATGTTGGTATAAGTAAAAGGTAAGGGCAAGCGCTGAGGCTGCAACGATTCCGATCACTGCAAGGATTAAGAAGAGTACTTTCTTTTTAATCGATAATGGCTTCATTCTTCCTCCTCAAACTTATAGCCGACACCCCAAACGGTTTTAATAAATCGTTCTGCTTCCTTTAACTTCAGTCGCAGCGTTTTGATATGTGTATCGACTGTTCTTAAAGAGCCGCTCGTTGAATGTGTTTCCCACAATTTTTGATAAAGGTGTTCTCGTGAAAAAACTTGTCCTTGGTTGAGTAAAAGAAACATGAGTAAATCAAACTCTCTTCTTGTTAAATTAACGGGCTGTTGATGGAGGTAAACTTGTCTGCCATCTTGATCAATCTCCATATCGCCAATCTGTATTCGGCTGCGCTTTAGCGAAAGACCTCTAATTCGTCTAAGGGTTGTTTCAATTCTTGCTGCAAGCTCACGCAGACTGAAAGGCTTCATGATGTAGTCATCCGCTCCAATTTCAAGTCCTCTAATTCGGTCCTCCTCATAACTCCTCGCTGTTAAAAATAAAATCGGTATTTGAGATGTTTGTCGAATACGCTGACAGACCTCAAATCCATCCATGTCAGGCATCATAATATCTAATACAACAAGGTCAATTGATTCCTTTTCAAGCTGATGCAAGGCATCCTTTCCATTATTCGCAGTGATAATGTGAAAGCCATGTCTCTTCAAAAAAGACCCGATTAACTCAAGCATATCGAGCTCATCATCTACGATTAAAATACGCATTTGTTCCTTCATTTCTTTTCCTCCAACACGATAGCATAAGGTCCTGATGGTACATTCAGTTGATTTTTCATGATAAGTGAGTGTTTATCAATGATGGATACTGAGTTGTCATCCAAGTTACTCACATAAATTGATGTCGTATCAGCGGTGATATAATTTGGATTTTGACCAGTTTCAACAGAAGCAAGCTGCTTATTTGTTTTGGTATTTACTTTGTATAGCGTATGATCTCCATGGCATAGTACATATAAAGTAGAAGAATTTTTCTCTGAAAAAAATGCAACAGGCATAACGCCTAGCTTTATTTCTCGCTGTTTTTTGCCTGTTTTAGGGTCATAAGCAAAAATACTCTTATTTAAGGTGCCTTGTTTACCATGGCCGCCGATCCAAATAGACTGTCCATCAAAATGAATCCCAGAAGGCCGATTAAGTACAGAAAACGTACGTATATTTTTTTCCTTTTCAATATCTATGACGGAGACAGTATGACTTTCTGCATTTAAAACAAATAAAAGACCTGATGAAGAAAGAGTCATAGAAGAAGGTAATTTTCCAGTTTTTACAGTCGATTTTATTTTTTTACGCTCCGTATCAATAAAGTAAACGACATTTTTCTGTGAGTTGGCAGCGATTAATGTATGAGAAGCTGCATCATATGTAAGGGAAGTCAGTCCTTTATCCACATCCATATAATCTGTTGCTGTCCCGTTTTTTAGATTAATTTCGATAAGGGATTCTCCCTCTTTACTTGTAGCGATGATGACGTCTTTATTGATTTGAATAAGATCAGTGAGTGGGTGCTTTAAATCCACAGAAGAGAGTATTTTATTTTTTTGTATATCAACTATTGAAAAGGAGGCTTTTTTTAATTGAGAGATGACAGCGATGGATTGAGAGCTGCCTGGCGGCGTAAATTGCCGTTCTTTTCCACAGCCTGTCAGAAATAAAAGTAGAGCTGATAAACAGATCAAAACATATTTCACACGTTCCATTCTTCCGCTCCTTTACGTTCTCTATTTTCAAAATCATACCACAAAAATTGTGAAAAAAAATTGAAGTTATCCATGCTGAAAGAATGAAAAAAAGCTTTTAGGTGAGTGAGGGAGACGATTTGCACTTGAAGTTCCTTTTTTGTCTGGACATATGCCATTTTTTCTTCTTTAAAAGATGATTTTCAAGATTTGATGAATGCACTCGCTATAGTTTACAGTGATACAAATGATGAAAACTCCCCCGCTCTAAATAGGCATAGAGCAAGGGAGTCATTAGGCGGAATGTTCAGATGATGGAGAGGTTGGTTTTGTTTTTACGCGTTGAGATAAAAAGAAACCAAGAATGCCTGCACCCATTAATACAATAAATAAAGATTGAAAACCACTCATGATCCCAATCAATGTAGACGAAATGATGCTGCCAAAATATCGAAAGGTAGAGAAAATACCAGATGCTGAACCAGATAAGCTTTGATCAACAGACGTTAAAGAAGCCATCTGCATACTGGTCATCCCAATCCCTGATGAAATTCCACCTGCGACAAGTGTCACGATAAGAAGTGGTAAGGTAGGGTACTGACTCAGTGTGATTAACATGATGCCTGATAAAGTGAGGCAGAGAAATGAAAAGCGAATCATTTTTTTCGCGCCTTTTTTCGGATGGAGTCTTGCCCCTAACAAGCCGCTAATAGACATGCAAAGAGAAAATACTGATAGAATGATACCGCTTTGTGTATGAGAAAGTGCAAGTTGTTGTTCCATAAACAGCGGCATAATCAGAAGGATGGCATACATGACAAAATTACTTAGCATGATCGACAGGTTTGCATTTGTAAATGAACTGTTTTTAAAAAGCGACAAATCGATGATCGGATTCTTTACTTTTCGTACATGTTTAAAGAATAAAGGAATCACGATCAACGCTAGAATTCCATAGATCAAGTATTCATTTAGCAATTGGCTTTTAGTGCATAAAATGAGTGTGGCAATCCCGATGGTTAAGTACAATGAACCAATGATGTCTACATTTGCTTGTAAGCGTGTATGCTTTGTTTTTGGAATGAGTAATACGCCGGTAACAAGTGTAAGGAACAAGAATGGGATATTTACAAAGAATATAGAATGCCAATCAAAACTCTGAATAAGAATCGAACCAATAAAAGGTCCAAGTGCGGCACCAATACCGGCTCCAAACCCAAAATAACCCATTGTTTTAGATAGTTTTTCGGGGGATACTGTTGCACGAATCAATGCAATGCTATTCGGTGTTAAAATAGCGCCGCCAGCTGCTTGAATGGAACGAAAAGTGATGAGAAAAGCTAGATTAGGAGCTAAAGCACATCCAATTGAGCCAATTAAAAAGAGCATGACCCCAATTAAATACATTCGCCGGTGTCCGTATATATCTCCTAACTTACCAGCGATAGGCTGAGTGACTGCCATGACAATAAGATAAATTGTGACAACCCAAGTGATGTTTGCAAGGGATTGATCATAATAAGTTGATATGGATGATAGAGCGACAGCGATCATCGTTGAGTTGACTGGAACTAGTATAGCTCCAAGCAACAAAGAATAGATGACGAAACTCTCTTTTTTTAACCTCAATGTGTATACCACCTTTTGTAAAAAAGAAGAATTCCACCCTTTAAGCGGGAGAAATTCCTCTCATGAAAATGTGTGTGCATGTTTCAATAAAATCTTCTTTTTGTGTGAGAACGAGTTGAAAATCTTGCTCTAGCTGCTGAATGAAAAATCCGAAATACGTACTAATGAAAATGTCTGCATAAATGTCTTCATTTCCTTTTAATACATGATGCTGGGCACCCATCTTTTTGAAATATTGTATCAGCATTTCTCTCAGTTCCTGAGGATAAATCTTTTCATGACTAGTTAAATCTTTATAAATAGCCGGGTCTCGCATGCTGATATAAATAAATTCTTTTTTTGAAGTCAAATCTTCAAGGAAATAGGTACCGAGAAACTTCAAATCGATGTATAAATCGCCTTTGAATTCCGCTTCTAGGGTTTTTGTCGGTGTTGATTTCATTTTCATAATGGCAGCAATGACGCCGCGTTTGTTTTTAAAGTTGCGAAAAATAGTTGCTTCACTCACATTCGCTTTTGTTGCTATTTCTTTGGTTGTTGTTTTTTGATAGCCCTTTTCAGTTAATAAATCCATTGTTGCGCGAATGATTCGTTGATTTGTAGATTTTAACAAGCATACTCACCTCAGGTTATGAATGTGTTTGCAACAAAGTAAGTATACCGATAAAACCTATGACCGCCAATATCATCCAAAATGATAAGCTTATGCACGCGAATGCTGCTTTAAAATCTGAATGCGTCCATTGCTGCCATCTACTGTCACAAGGTCACCGGATTGAAGTGTTTCAGTTGCTATTCTAGTACCTAAGACAGCTGGCATCATATACTCTCTTGCAATAATAGCTGAATGAGATAAAATGCCTCCAGCATCGGTGATGACTGCTTTCGCATCTCTAAATAAGCTCGTCCATAAAGGTGTGGTCGTTTTACAAACTAAAATATCATCCTTTTGGAATTGTGAGAATTCTTCAGCACTAGTAATCACTTTTACTCTTCCGGAAACAATACCGCTGGATGCGCCAATTCCATAGATCACATCTTGTGTGTTGTTTTGATTTTCTCTTAATGAACCAAGCATTCTTTCCACTTGCTGCAATTCAGCTTCAGTTGGTGTGCCGGTGTAAGCTGGTGGTTGAATGGCTTCATTTTCTTTCATTTCCATTTTTCTTTGCTGGATAACCGAATCGAATGAGATAGACGTTGTGAGCGCTTTTTGTACCTCTTCATCGTAGAGATACCAAAGATCTTCTTGATGAGGAATGGCTCCTTTTTTTGCGAGAAGCTCACCAATTTTTAATAGATATACCCGGGCTTTTGCATCTAACATTGCATCAATGTAGAAGTGGTGGTCATCTCGGATATTCGCTGCTTGAAGGGCAAATTGATACAGCGTCTCAAATTTTGTTTTAAACGACTCATCCTTCACTTGACTCATAAAATGTTTATACGTCTCTTGTCTTTTGATCACTGCTTTTGCAAATTCTTCATCAAAATCACATTGGGACTGGATGTTATTTCTGATGATATCTAATATAAACTCCGGGTTTTCTGCCCAAGTCTCATCCGTAAGGTCATGACTTTTAACAGATCGCCAGCCGTAAACTTGGAGAAAATCCTCCAATTTCGAAATGAAATGCCTCCCTTTTTCCGAGTGTTTGAGTACATGTAACAGCTCCGAGTTCTTTTCATGTTGAATAAATGCTTGATGAAGTTCTGGATCTTGAAGGACATCCTTTGCGATATCAGATAGCACCTTGTCTGTTTCAAGAGATTTGTTCATCACGCCTATCATCATTTCGTGCAGCAAGACGACTTGGGTTTGATCACCAGTATACGTGACAAGCATGTCTTCAATGATGGCTGATAGTATGATTTGCGGTGTGACGATATCAAAATGATCATCATACGCTTGGATATAAAAATCCTTTAATTCTTCAAAGCCGATGATGGCTTTTTCAATGGTCATAGGTTCCTTCATTTGGCGATCGAGTTTTTCGTAAAATGGAAAGAAATTTTTCTCTAGAATCTCATACATCCGCTCACTTAAATGCGGAAATAGCTCAAATATACGTTCATCAAAAACGGGTGCAGCTCCTTCTTGCGCTTCTGGCAGTGCCGGTGCTGAGTATAGGTGGCCTCTGTAAAGCTTAATATCTTTGATGTTCATATCAGGCACTTGATACTTTTCTCCATTTTTCTTCATCCCGCTTTTTAAGGCTGGTATGATCAAGCTTGAGAAAAGAGGGCTCGTTGGACCAGGCATATGATCGTCCATTGAAATCCAGAAATCCTGCAGCTCTTCTGGCTGCATTTGAAAAGAAGCGCCCGCTGATTCATTTACTGTTTTTGGGAGGGCTGCGGTAATCGGCCTTGCTTGAAGTAAATAAAACGACCCATCTGCTATGCCAAATTCGATATCGACTCCATGTCCGTAAAGTTCTTCTACTTGTTTCGTAATTTGTGTGATTTTTTTCAATTGATCATCGTTCAGGCAAAACTGGCCAGCCAATTTCTCCGCCACTGGCTGTTCCATGACACCCTCTTGGAAAGGAACAATTTGCAGCTCTTTCGCCCCAAGTGTTTTTTCAATCGAAAAGTTCTCTTTATCTACAATAAACGTGTCTGGTGTCACAAGGCCGGAGACGATTGCTTCTCCCAATCCGTAGCTTGCGGTCAGCATCATTTCATTTGTTTTCCCCGATACGGGATTCTCACTAAAGATGACACCGGAGACGTCAGAATGGATCAACCCTTGAACAACAACGGCCATGAGCGGCATCTCTTCCTCATTTTCATTCATCTCTTCCTTATATTCTGTGACTCTCGCGGCAAAATAAGAAGACCAGCATTCTTTGACTGCTTGTAAAAACTCTTCATTTGTTTTGATATTTAAATAGGTCTCGTACTGTCCTGCAAATGAGGCACCTTCGAGATCTTCAGCAACAGAAGAGGACCTGACTGCAACAGAGGGATAAGTCTTCCGCAATGATTGAAAGGACGAAAGCAGCTCTGCTTCCATTTGTGAAGGGAACGATGCTTCTTTGATTTTTTGAGCAAGGTTTTGTTCTGCTGGTTGCAGATTGTGATATGAAAGAAAGCTTGCAAAGCTGTTGGTTTTAATAATAAATCCATCTGGGACTGGCAGGCCGTGATTGTTTAATTTGATTAAATTTAGGCCTTTTGCCCCTGCGAGTGATGCGGATTCTTCAGCCGCATGAAATAAAACTGAATACATGGGAATGCCCCCTTATCCAAATAGCCAATGGTTTGTATGTCTCTCTATTTTTTAAAATGATAGTGCGCACTATCATTTTAATCATAGGATTGATTGGATGTTATTGTCAAAGACGGAAAGACCTATCTTTACAAAGGGGACAATCTCACTAATTTCCTTCTATTTCTAAAACAAAAGTCTCCGAACATGAAGAAAAAAGGCGAAATTGAAAACTGTGAATTGTTCAATATGCCAATCTTTACTATAATCAAGGAAGTAGACCATGAAGAGGGAGGGTTTTTGTGATTACAAAAGCCATATTTGCACTAGTTTTTCCTTTCTTGCTCGTTATTTTATTTTCAAAGGTTACTTACAATCATTACGTGGGCATTGCGTTAACAGCAGCGCTTTTATTTGCTTCGTACATGAAGGGCTATACAGAAACCTACTTTATTGTGGGATTAGATATTATTTCTTTAGTAGCTGGGGCTTTGTTTATGGCTAAGAAAGAAATCGAAAAAAGAGAAAAAGCTGAAGAAAATCAATGATGTCATCGCCATCAAGAGCTTGATGGCCGAAAACTGACATGTTTTAAACAAGAGCTGTGCTTACGATTTCTGGTAAGCGCAGCTTTCTTTTTCTGCTCATCGAATATCTCACTCCAAAATGTTCCATACTGAAAGGAAGGTTTTCTTAAGAGGGTTATTTGCCATGGGAGAGAGGGTATGACTGTATTGGAAATAAAAATCAAGTAAGAGCCGAACTTTAGTTCGTATTTTTGTGTTCTTTTATGATAATATATTCATTAGATAGATTTCGTAACGAAACGGAGGCTTTGATGTGAGTGACCGCTTTGAATTAGTTTCTAACTATCAGCCCCAAGGAGATCAGCCAAAGGCAATTGAAAAGCTTGTTGAGGGGATCCATCAGGGGAAACAGCATCAAACGCTGTTAGGTGCTACAGGTACGGGAAAGACCTTTACTGTCTCCAACCTGATCAAAGAAGTGAACAAACCGACACTTGTCATTGCGCATAATAAGACACTTGCCGGTCAGTTATACAGCGAATTCAAGGAATTTTTTCCGAATAACGCTGTTGAATATTTTGTAAGTTACTATGATTATTATCAGCCAGAGGCATATGTGCCTCAGACCGATACATTTATTGAGAAGGATGCCAGTATCAATGATGAAATTGATAAGCTGAGACACTCGGCTACGTCCTCGTTATTTGAGAGAAGAGATGTCATCATCATTGCCAGTGTGTCCTGTATTTATGGCTTAGGTTCGCCAGAGGAATATAGAGAGCTTGTGCTGTCTTTGCGTACTGAAATGGAGATTGAACGCAATCAGCTTCTTCGTAAGCTGGTGGATATTCAGTATTCTCGTAATGATATAGATTTTCAGCGCGGAACCTTCCGAGTCCGAGGAGACGTCGTTGAGATTTTTCCTGCTTCACGAGATGAGCATTGTATCAGAGTGGAGTTTTTCGGTGATGAAATTGAACGTATTCGTGAAGTGGATGCGCTGACTGGAGAAATACTTGGTGATCGTGATCATGTGGCGATTTTCCCAGCATCTCACTTCGTCACAAGAGAAGAAAAAATGGAAAAAGCAATTATAAATATTGAACAAGAGCTTGAAGAACAGCTCGAAAAGCTTCGTGAGAATGGAAAATTGCTTGAAGCGCAGCGCCTTGAGCAGCGGACAAGATATGACCTTGAGATGATGAGAGAGATGGGCTTTTGTTCAGGAATCGAGAACTATTCAAGACATCTGACTTTGCGTCCGCCTGGTTCAACACCTTACACACTGCTTGATTATTTCCCAGATGATTTTATGATTGTTGTCGATGAATCGCATGTGACGATTCCGCAAATCCGCGCCATGTACAACGGTGACCAAGCAAGAAAGCAAGTGTTGGTTGATCACGGATTCCGCCTGCCATCAGCACTTGATAACAGACCGCTCACCTTTAATGAGTTTGAAAAGCATATCAACCATATTGTGCATGTATCAGCAACGCCTGGCCCGTACGAGCTTGAGAAAACGCCAGAGGTCGTGGAGCAAATTATCCGCCCAACAGGTTTACTTGATCCAATCATTGAAGTGCGTCCGATTGAAGGACAAATTGATGACTTAATTGGAGAAATTCATGCACGAGTTGAGAAAAATGAGCGTGTGCTCGTGACCACGCTGACGAAGAAAATGTCTGAGGATCTCACAGATTACTTAAAAGAAATCGGAATCAAGGTGAATTACCTGCATTCAGAGATTAAGACCCTTGAGCGGATTGAGATTATCCGTGATCTGCGTCTCGGTAAATATGATGTGCTTGTTGGAATCAACCTTCTTCGTGAAGGACTGGATATTCCAGAAGTGTCGCTCGTGGCCATTTTAGATGCGGATAAAGAAGGCTTTTTGCGCTCTGAAAGATCCCTCATCCAGACGATAGGCCGTGCAGCGAGAAATGCAGAAGGCCGGGTCATTATGTATGCAGACAATATGACGAAATCGATGGACATTGCGATTCAAGAAACGAAACGAAGACGAGAACAGCAAGAAGCATATAACGAGAAATTCGGGATTACTCCGCAAACGATCCATAAGAAAATTCGAGATGTCATTAAGGCAACAAAGATACATGAGGATTCAGAAGAATACGAAACAAAAGCAGCACCAAAGCTTTCGAAAATGAGCAAAAAAGAACGAGAAAAAGTGATCGAAAAAGTCGAGATGGAAATGAAAGATGCAGCAAAAGCGCTTGATTTTGAAAAAGCAGCAGAATTAAGAGATCTATTGCTAGAGCTAAAAGCGGAAGGATGATTGCCTGATGGCTATGGAACGAATAGAGGTGAAAGGTGCTAGAGCCCACAACCTTAAAAATATTGATGTCAATATCCCGCGTGACCAGCTAGTGGTCATTACGGGATTATCTGGTTCAGGAAAATCGTCGCTTGCCTTTGATACCATTTATGCAGAAGGTCAGCGCAGGTACGTTGAATCTCTTTCAGCGTATGCACGCCAATTTCTTGGACAAATGGATAAACCGGATGTAGATGCCATTGAAGGTCTTTCTCCGGCGATTAGTATTGACCAGAAAACGACGAGCCGAAACCCTAGATCAACAGTTGGTACTGTCACTGAAATTTATGATTACTTGCGTCTTTTGTATGCTCGAGTCGGAAAACCTATTTGTCCTATACATGGGATTGAAATTACGTCACAAACGATTGAGCAGATGACAGATCGTATTTTAGAGTATCCTGAAAGAACGAAATTGCAAGTGCTTGCGCCAGTTGTATCCGGCCGCAAAGGAACACATGTGAAAGTACTTGATCAAATTCGGAAGCAGGGCTATGTGCGAGTGAGAGTCGATGGAGAGATGGAAGACCTTTCAGAAGATATCGAGCTTGAAAAGAACAAGAAGCATTCCATTGAAGTGGTCATTGATCGAATTGTGGTCAAAGAAGGCGTTGCTGCTCGTTTGTCTGACTCTCTTGAAACTGCGCTTCGGTTAGGCGAAGGCCGGGTGATGATTGATGTGATTGGACAAGAAGAGCTGTTATTCAGTGAACATCATGCTTGTCCGCACTGCGGATTCTCTATCGGTGAGCTTGAGCCGAGAATGTTTTCATTTAATAGCCCTTTTGGTGCCTGTCCGAGCTGTGATGGGCTTGGTTCTAAACTGGAAGTCGACCCTGAGCTTGTCATTCCTAATAAGGAGCTGACTTTACGGCAGCATGCCATTGCACCATGGGAGCCGCAAAGCTCGCAATACTATCCGCAGCTTCTTGAAGCTGTATGTACACATTATGGTATCGACATGGACATTCCGGTAAAAGATATCCCATCGCATTTATTTGATAAAATTTTATATGGAAGCGGATCTGAACGGATTTATTTTAAATATGAAAATGATTTTGGTCAGGTACGTGAAAATGAAATTGAGTTTGAAGGCGTTCTTCGTAATATTGAACGGCGTTATAAGGAAACAAGCTCAGATTATATTCGTGAGCAAATGGAAAAATATATGGCCAATCAGCCATGTCCAACATGTAAAGGGTATCGTCTGAAAAAAGAAACGCTGGCGGTTCTCATCAATGGCAAGCATATCGGGGAAATCACCGATTTGTCTGTCTCTGATGCCCTTGATTTCTATGAAAAAATCGAGTTGTCTGAGAAAGATATGCAGATTGCCCAGCTCATTTTACGTGAAATCAAAGAGCGTTTGTCCTTCTTAAATAATGTGGGATTAGATTATCTGAATTTGAGCCGGTCGGCTGGCACACTATCAGGCGGAGAAGCGCAGCGGATTCGCCTGGCGACTCAAATCGGGTCAAGGCTGACAGGTGTTCTTTATATATTAGATGAACCATCCATTGGTCTGCATCAGCGCGATAATGACCGGTTGATCGGGACGTTGAAAAACATGCGCGACATCGGAAACACACTGATTGTCGTGGAGCATGATGAAGATACGATGCTAGCCGCTGATTATTTAATAGATATTGGACCTGGAGCAGGAGTTCATGGTGGAGAAGTGATTTCAGCTGGAACGCCAGAAGAAGTCATGAAGGACCCGAAATCCTTAACAGGACAATATTTATCTGGTGAGAAATTTATCCCGCTGCCAATTGAAAGAAGAAAACCAGACGGCCGCTATATTGAGATAAAAGGTGCAAAAGAAAACAACTTGAAAAACGTGAATGCGAAGTTTCCTCTGGGCGTCTTTACAGCTGTGACCGGCGTATCCGGCTCAGGGAAAAGTACGCTTGTGAATGAAATTCTATTAAAATCACTTTCACAAAAATTGCACAGAGCGAAGGCGAAGCCAGGACAGCACAAAGAAATCAAAGGAATGGATCATTTGGATAAGGTCATTGATATTGATCAATCTCCAATTGGCCGTACACCAAGATCCAATCCTGCCACGTATACAGGTGTCTTTGATGATGTGCGGGATGTGTTTGCACAGACCAACGAAGCAAAGGTACGAGGCTACAAAAAAGGCAGGTTCAGTTTTAACGTCAAAGGCGGCCGCTGTGAGGCTTGCCGCGGGGATGGCATCATTAAAATTGAAATGCACTTTTTGCCAGATGTGTATGTACCTTGTGAAGTGTGCCACGGGAAACGTTATAACCGTGAAACACTCGAGGTCACATATAAAGGGAAAAACATTGCTGATGTGCTTGAAATGACTGTGGAGGACGCACTCCAATTTTTCGAGAATATCCCGAAAATTAAGCGGAAGCTTCAAACGATTTATGATGTTGGGCTAGGGTATATTACACTTGGACAGCCTGCAACGACATTGTCCGGAGGAGAGGCGCAGCGCGTGAAATTGGCATCTGAGCTTCACCGCCGTTCGAACGGAAGGTCTCTTTATATTTTGGACGAGCCGACAACAGGACTGCATGTGGATGATATTGCCCGTTTATTAAAAGTGCTTCAGCGTTTGGTTGAAAACGGAGATACAGTGTTGGTCATTGAGCACAACCTTGATATTATCAAGGCTGCTGATTATCTTGTTGATCTCGGACCAGAAGGCGGTGCAGGCGGCGGAACGATCATTGCCTCTGGCACTCCTGAGCACATTGCCAAAGAAGAAGCATCTTACACAGGAAAATACTTGAAGCCTATTTTAGAGCGTGACCGTAAGCGCATGAAACAGTTGGTTAAAGAAACGGAAAGTGTGACTTCTTCATAAAGAAAACCCCTCAATATGAGGGGTTTTTCTTTTATTGCACATCTTCCTTCGGCATTAAATTAGTGAGGTGCGTTAAATCCTTTAAAATATGGGTGCTGCTGCTGTCGAGCAATACCTTTAAATAACGGATATCACCATACTTTGGATGAGACGGATGAATGGTCTCAAGCTCCTTGATCATATCGCTGTTCATGCTTTTCTGTTTCTGTATAAGGTCTAAAAGCGTTTGAGCCGTTTGTTTTGAATTATGATGATCTGTCAAAATAATTACCCCCTATATTGATAATCACCATCTTTTCAACATATTTTAAAGGGTAATCTGTGAAGAATCTACTCTTAGGTGCAAAAAGAAATAATTTGTGTCTAAGGTCATATGTAAATCGAATGATTTTGAAACTTTTTATACGCAATAAACGTATGAGTTAGAAAGGAATTTTCGTTATAAAGGAGCGAATATATATGAATAGAGATCAGTCGATTATTGCTTCTATTTGTTACTTTAGTGTATTTTTTATGCCGTTTATCGTACCGATCGTGGCGTTTTTTGTAGTAGATCAAAAGGAAACGAAGCGGCACGCGATGCGGGCATTATGGTCACATCTTTTGCCGGTCGCGGCGTGCATTCTGTTGGTTTTTGGGTCTATCCCATTTTTATTGGCGACACAAGCAGGCGACTCACTTATGCCAGTCATGACGGTGTTCATCTTGTCTTTTTTAGTAGTCATTGGCTTTTTGATCTCTGTCATTTGGAATATCATTCAAGGTATTAAAGTACTTCAATCCATCAAATCTTAGGAGGGCTTTGTATGAATGAAAAAGAACGAATTTTAAAATTAGTAGAAGACGGGATATTGTCAGCAAAAGAAGCAATTACGCTTTTAGAAAAACTAGAAGAAGGTCAGTCAGTCTCATTAGAAAAGTCTACAGCTGAGCACACCTTTCATGAAGAAAAAGCTGGAGCAGAGAGCAAAGGAAATGGCACCGAAAACCTTGGGGCAAAGCTGTTTGGCTGGTTAGATTCTGCGGTGAAAAAGGTAAAAGACGTGGATCTTGATTTGAACTTTGGACAGTCAGTTGATGTTGAGCATATTTTTCAGTTCAAGGACGCATCGCTTTCTCATTTAGATATTCAATTGGCGAACGGCAGCCTCAACGTGATGCCTTGGGACGATCGAGATATTCGAGCTGAGTGTCATGCGAAAATCTACCGTGCAGAGGATGGAGAGCAGGCAAGACAGCAATTTCTCAATCAATTGGACTGCGGGCTTGAAGGAGATAAATTTTTTATTCGAACTGAAAAAAAGACGATGAAAGTCAATGTTACTTTATACGTACCGCGTATCCAATACGATAAGATCAAGATCAAGCTGTTTAATGGGCCGATTCGCGGGGAAAAGCTAAAGACAAAAGAACTTGCCGCGAAAACGACAAATGGGGTTGTTTCTTTTGCCTCCTTACAGGCTGAAAAAGTCGGAATTGAAACAGCAAACGGACAAATTAAACTGGCAGATCACGAGTGTGGTATGATTGAAGTAGAAACCATCAATGGGCTCATAGACCTGCGCGGGAAAAGTGAATCAATTGATGCCCAAAGCTTTAACGGAAATATTGCTGTTCAGCTGTCAGATGAAAAGTGCCGTTCCATCTATGCGAAAACGACAACAGGCAGTGTGGACGTTCAAATCCCGCGTGCTTGTGCAGTAACTGCTGAGCTGAAAAGCAATCTCGGGTCTATCTCTCACGATTTACTTGATGCAGAGATGATTAAAGAGAAAAATGAAACATTACAAAAAGAGAAAATGATCAAAGCCAATCAACAAGCGGTGCACAGTATATCCATTTTTGCAGAAACAAAAACAGGCTCAATACAAGTAAAGCACCAATCAGACAAGGAGTGATTCTACATGAAGAAGCTTTATCGTTCAGCAACAGATAAAAAAATAGCGGGTGTTGTTGGTGGACTTGCGGAATACTTAAGCGTGGATGCATCCCTGCTTCGCATTTTAACCGTCATCATCGGATTTTTGACAGCATTTATGCCGATCTTCCTGATCTACTTCATCTGGTATTTTGTTGTTCCGGAAGAAGGCACTAACTAAATGTTTAGATGGATCATCAGTATTTTAGTAAATGCATTACTTTTAATCGTCATTGCTGGATATTTTGATTCGGGCATTCTGCCTGGGCTCGGTAGCGTGTATATTGAAGGGTTCGGCGCAGCCATTGTGGCAAGTATCATTTTGTCCTTGCTCAATATTTTAGTGAAGCCGTTTTTGATCATTTTAACGCTTCCAGTGACCGTCCTTTCACTTGGATTGTTCTTATTTGTCATTAATGCCATTACACTCATGATGACATCGAGCTTTATGGGGGATAGCTTTAACATTGATGGGTTCGGAACGGCCATTTGGATGGCTGTCATTTTATCCATTTTCCATCTGTTGATACAAAAAGGAATTGTAGAGCCGTTAGCGAAAAAAAGCTAACGGTTTTTTTGTGCAAATTTGTATCGTTTCTCCTTTCCATCTGACATAAAAACCACCTTCAGGAGACACAATATCCGAAGGGAGGCGGTGCAAGATGGTGAACGTGAGCAGACAAATTATGCTTTTATGTTTTTTTATCATTCTTTTTTGTTTCAGTCAGCCTGCTTCAGCAGGGCCTTTTCTTCAAACAGAAGTGAATGTACCAGACAAGCCTTTTTCTCCTTTTATCTTTGATCAATTTCATGTGGACGTCCGCCCGGTTCAAGGAAAAAGCCATGATCTTCAGTTTCGTGCGTCCATTAGTGACCAAGAACAGATTTTGTCTGCGAACTTGTACTATAAACAAAGTGATGAACTGGGATACCGCTTGATTCCAATGGAACGGCTGCCAGGAATGAAACCAGAATTTACAGCGAAAATTCCACCAGATCAATTATGGAATCCAACCGTTCGTTACTATACAGAGTTCCTTACACAAAAATCAGTGATCAAAACGGCTGAGAAATCGGTTCATTTAAATGGATTTGAAGAGGATCTTTCACATATTCCGGACTTATTCATCACAGAAATTGTCGTCAATTCAAAAAACCGAAAAGGCAAAGATGCTTTTGAGTTTATCGAAGTGTATAACACGACACATGCGCCTATCTCTCTTAAACATTATCAGCTCCGCTATCGCAATCCTGCTCATGGTATCGAAATGGATGATGTATATTCCTTCCACACAAATCCAGTCACCATTTCACCTGGAAAACCTTATGTTTTCTGGCTGAGAAAAAAAGGGCAGGAGCATTTAACTGCAGCGGACTTTAATGCCATGTACAAAAGCCAATTAAAAGAGGGCGAGCATTTGTCCATTATCGAGAGCAAAGGGCTGTCCAACTCTAAATCTCGTCTTGTTTCGATCACAACAAATATAGGTGAAGAAATTTCTTCTGCCGCATTTCGCTTGAAGCCATCATGGTTTAGCGAGCATAAATCCTTGCTGTTTAAGTATCCAATGGATGGTACGACGCAGATGAAGCTGATCTCGAAAATCGAGGAAGAACCCACTCCAGGTAAAGTGCTAAAAGCACAAATTCCATCTGAGAAAAAGGAAATTTCTCAAGATATCCATAAACCTGTGATTGAAGATATGACAGTGAGGAAGCCAGTGAAACCAACTGAAAGCGTAGAGATTAAAGCAGATGTCCAAGATGATCAGGACGTGAAAACCGTCAAGCTGCGCTATCGAACGAATCGAAAAGATACGTTCAAGGAAATCCTGCTGCAAAAAGACCATAATGACCGGTTATTTCATCATATTATTTATTCACCTGAGTTGATTGGGAAGGAACAATTGGAATATCAGCTTGAAGCGTCAGACGGCGAAAATGAAGCCAAGACGTTGAAAAAGACGATTGATGTGGAGCAGATCAGCAAAGCCCACGGTCTCCGATTCAATGTAGAAGAGGGAGATACGGTTTCAGGGTTATTTTCATTAAAGGCAACGTCTGATCAGAAAAAAAGCATCGAATTGAGGATAGATGGAAAACGGAATCAGCAAGTATCCTCTGCCCTTGAAGCAGATCCATATATCGCATTTGATGTCAAAGGAACAAATTTATATTTTAAAAATGGTGTGTCTATAGGTAAGCGTTTACTTTCTGTTTTTGATGATTCGACAAAAGTGTATCGTACCTATACAATGCCAATACCCGAAGAAGAGATAAAAAAGGCAGGTCTTCAAACAATCTCTTTCCACGCTGGCACGAAGTCTTCTCCGATGGACCGGCTTCCTGGAGAGAATCATGATGATTTTGAATTGAAAAATGTCAGGATGATCTTATCGAATGGAACACAAATCCCGCCAATCAATGCGAAGCCGCAAAAAGAATGGAGAATGGGAGACGGCGGGAATGCCAAAAAGGTGAGAACGTTTCAATTTGAGATTCCAAAAGAGGCTTATGTCTCAACCTATCTAAAGTGGGACACAAAAAGGCTGAAAGAAGGGCCGCACGTGATTGAGGCCAAAACCTCAGACGAGCATGCTTCAGTACGTGTGAAAGTTGATAATACTGGGCCGAGAATCAAAACCAACGTACAAGCAAAGGATCAATATAAAGGCGCCTTTACATTAAAAGCAAAAGTAACGGATCGTTGGAGTGACATTGAGGAGTTGAAGGCATATGTAGATGGCAAACCAGTTTCTTTACCATATCAGACATCCTCTAGTGAATTAAAGCCAGGGAAGCACACGTTGACAATCAAAGCAAAAGACGCTGCCGGGAACGTATCGACGTTGAAAAAAGAGTTCAAGACGGTACATGAGCATCCTGAAACACCAGAACGGGTGGCAGATAAGACGAAAATGAAATCATCAAAGCAAACTGTGCTAACAAAGGATCCAACGAATGATAAGTTAGATTACTCTTTTTATCGTGCCTATCAATATACATCGCTGCATCCTTCAATGAAGATTTTTAAGTATGCAGCAGAGACAGAACCGCCAAAGAGTTATCTCCAAAAAGGAGAAATGATTTTTTCTGATCAAGAAAGGAACCGCATTGCATTTGTTGATGGGAAGGCAGTTGAAACGAAGGATTTACAGCGTTTTCCTTATCACCGTTTTCAAATTAAGGTTCATCATGATGTACGTGAAAAGGATGTCGTCGAAGCTGTATGGAAAGGGAGTTCACTGTCAGGGAGAAAGGTGACAATGTACGCATGGAATCACCAGCAGGAAAAGTGGGATAAAGTTACTCATCACTTTGCCAAGGATACAAAGGAATTTTACCTGAAAGGGCTGCTGTCAGTGAGACAGTACATGAAGAATCAAACGTTTGATTTGCTAGTACAGGATGAAATCAGCAAATCGCAAAAGCCATATAAGATGGTATGGATGTCTGACACTCAATATTATGCAAGGAGTTATCCTCATATCTTTAAACAAATGGTCGAATGGATCAGAGATCAGAGGGAAAAATTAAACATTCAATATGTGTTCCATACAGGCGATATTGTGGATGATTCAAAGGATAAGCAATGGCAGCGTGCTGATACATTTATGCGTGTATTAGATGAGAATCACATTCCCTATGGTGTTTTAGCAGGAAATCATGATGTTAGACACAAGGACGGTTTATATGCGGAATACGGGAAATATTTCGGGGAAAAACGCTTTGCTGATAAGCCTTACTATGGTGAATCCTATCGAAACAATAAAGGTCATTATGATCTCATCTCTGCCGGCGGCAATGATTATATGATGGTGTACATGGGCTGGGGAATTAAGCAAGATGAAATTGATTGGTTAAACCGTGTAATTTCTGAGCATCCAGATCGTATCGTCATTTTAAATTTCCATGAGTATTTGTTAGTGAGCGGCAACCGAAGCCCGATTGGCGACCTCATCTTCCACCAAGTGGTGAAACGCCATCCTAATATTGTGGCAGTATTTAGCGGTCATTACCACGGAGCAAGCAGGAAAGTAGATGAGCTTGATGATGACCATGATGGGAAAGTAGACAGGAAAGTATACCAAATACTTGCCGATTATCAGTCAGGACCTGAAGGTGGTCAAGGGTTTATGAGGGTAATAACAGCTGATCAAGAAAAAAATCAGCTTCATTTTACGACATACTCACCTTACTTGAATCAAGAGCATTTTTATGATCCTAAAACGTATGGAGATAAGGATGAATTTTCAATCGATGTGGATTTGACACCGAAAATGAAATCTGTCAAAACCAATTATTTTGAACTCAATGTGTATACGAATGTTCTTCTAGGAGAGGCGCGAGGCATAAAAAGCGGCAAAAAAGCGAGCTTTGAGTGGAAAGGCTTAAAGCCAAATGAAGATTATTATTGGTACACTGTAGCAAAAGATCGTTTTCAAGGAAAAGCCATCTCACCTATATGGAAAATTCATACAAAAGATGATGGTGAAACAAAATTTCTTAGGAAATAAAAAACAGTGCTCCGTGTCAGGGGCACTGTTTATCTTTCCATTGTATGAATGAGCTTGTAACGATCCCCTCTATAAACAGAAACGACATACTCAAATGGAATGTCTTGTTGAAAAAAAGTCGTTCTTGTTATCGACAGCACAGGATCGCCTGCTGAAATAGACAGCAAGTTTGCTTCTTCCTTTGTTGCAACATTGGCTTCAAGTTCCTGTTTTGCATGAGCAATGACATGGCCAGTGTGAGTTTCTATATATTCATATAAAGAGCCAGTTAAATGTTTCTTTGTTAAATCTCCGGCAAATCTTTCAGGTATATAGCTCGTTTCAATCGCCATTGGTTCATCATTTGCAAGGCGTATCCGTTTGAGCTCAAATACAGCATCACTATTTGACAGATGTAAGACTGGCAGCAAGTGCTCTGGACATGCAGTTTTTTTAAAGTCAATCAGCTGGCTTGATGCTTTGAGTCCACGCTGGCGCATATCCTCTGAAAAGCTTGTTAAGCCTTGAAGCGGCTGTTCAAATTTTTTTCGGCTTACAAAGGTGCCTTTTCCTTTTTGTCGATACAAATATCCTTCGTTCACAAGATTCGATAAGGCTTGTCTGACAGTCATTCGGCTAATACCAAAGCGTTCGGCATATTCTCTTTCAGAAGGAATGAGTGTATCAGGTGCTAATGTTCCATCCTCAATCTGTTTTTTCAGGTTCTCCATAATCTGATGGTACATCGGAATAGGTGACTGCTTATCAATAAACATGTGAAAATCCTCTCGTTTTTAGCGTAGTGATCCAGCTTCTCGATCAATCAAAACCGTTACATCTTCATGAAGTTTCAGTGCTGATGCTGGAAAGTCTGGATGAATCTCTGCCTGTTCTAAATATTGTATCACTTTCGCTTTTGATTTTCCTGAAGCAAGAAGGAGAATCTTTTTACTTGAAAGAATGCTCGCAATTCCCATCGTGATGGCATGTGTAGGTACCTCATCGATAGACGAAAAGTATCTAGCATTGGCCTGTCTTGTGTTTTCGTCTAACTGCACGACATGAGTCTTTGAGTTGAAAGGGGTACCAGGTTCGTTAAAACCAATATGTCCATTTTGACCGATTCCAAGGAGCTGAAGATCGATGCCGCCTACATCCTCAATGAGCTGGTCATATCTTAAGCATTCCTTTTCTAAATGAGCTGCATTGCCATCTGGAAGAAAATACTGATCGTGAGGGAGATCAATATGATCAAATAAATGACGTTTCATGTAGGTCATATAACTATTTTCGTGTTCTGGATCAAGTCCTGCATATTCATCTAAATTGATTGTTTTTGTTTGCTTGAAAGACAATTGACGCGCTTGATGAAGTTGAATTAACTCTTTGTAAGTATCAATAGGTGTACCGCCTGTTGCTAGGCCGAGTACGGCATCGGGTTTAGCAGCTATTGTACTTGCAATAATGGCAGCTGCTTCTTTTCCTAATTGATCTTTGCTTTCAAATTCGATGATGTTCATTAGTGGTTGGCCTCCTTTTTTTCAAAGACGATTTGTCCACGGCAGATCGTCATCATCAGTTCACCAGATTCATCCCAAATCACCAAATCTGCCAGTTTTCCAACTTCGATGGAACCGAGCTGTTGATCAAGTCCCAGCTGAGCGGCCGCATTGGTTGAGGTCATCTTCGCAATCTCTGTCCAATCACAATCGGTGAGCTGTTTCATCCGTTTGACGCCATCTTTCATTCGTAAAATCGATCCTGCAAGTGTACCATTGTCCAGCAATGCTTTTTCGCCGCTGACTGTGACCGTCTGACCACCGAATTCGTACGTTCCATTCCCGAGCCCTTTTGCACGCATCGAGTCTGTAATCATGATTAAACGATCACTTCCTTTCGCCAAAAACGCAAGCTTGATGGAAAGAGGATGGGAGTGAATCCCATCTGTGATCAGCTCAGTATAAAGGTTCTCGTTCGTAAGAGCAGCACCTACAGCGTTCGGTTCACGGTGCTGAAACGAACTTATTGCGTTATAAAGATGCGTTACATGGCGTGCACCATGCTTAGCTGCTAAATTTATCATGTCATGATGGGCATTCGTATGTCCAATAGAAGGGATCATGTTCTTTTCTTGTAATAGAGAAAGAAATGCAAAATCTGTGTCTTCCTCAGGCGCAAACGTGACAATTCGAATGAGCTGATCAGAAGCATCCAGCCATTTTTTAAAAAGTGGGATGTCCGGCTGTTTAATCCATTGAACAGGCTGTGCCCCTGCCTTATCTTTAGAAATAAATGGACCTTCGAGATGGATTCCTATACATTGTGCCTGACTTCCTGCTTGTGCTTCATTACTTTGTTTCCACTGAGCGACATTTTTAAGTGCCTGCTCAATCTCATGATGGTTTTGTGTGATGGTTGTCGCTAAAAAACTTGTCGTTCCTTCTGACGGTAAGTTGTCAGCGAGTGTATTCATCGCTTCTGCCGTCGCATCCATCATGTCTGCACCATATCCTCCATGGATGTGAATATCAATCATTCCGGGGAGTAAATAAAAGTTTTCCCGGGAAATATATACTTTTTCATAATTTCCTGTCGGTGGTGATGTTGAAATATAGTCAATCTTGCCATCGCGTAAACCGACAAAACCGTTTTCAATGATCTTTGATTTTGTCACAATATGAATATTGGAGAGCAATAAAGAACCGCTCATGTTTGAGCCCCCTTATTCGTTATCTATGCTTTCAGTTTACTCTTTTTAAGTATAGTTGTCTATACCAGTTAGGGCGGTGAAACAGGAACAGGATAAAATACTGTTTTGGGTTCATCATTGAAAGTGATAAAATAGAGCTGTATTTCTGAATCGCCTGTGATAAAAGGAGGAAGAAGCGTGCCGAAAGTTCGTACGAAGGACATAATGGAACAATTTCATCTTGAACTGGTAAGTGGGGAAGAAGGGATTAATCGTCCCATTACAATCAGTGATCTTTCCAGACCAGGTATTGAAATGGCTGGTTATTTTACATATTACCCAAAAGAAAGAGTTCAACTTTTAGGGAAAACAGAGCTTTCTTTTTTTGAACAGCTCCCAGAACGCGAACGAAAGCAGAGAATGATGTCTCTTTGTACAGATATTACCCCTGCTATTATTTTGTCACGAGATCGTGATGTCCCGAAGGAATTAATCGAAGCATCAAATGAAAATGGCGTGCCCGTTTTACGATCTAGCCTAAAAACGACAAGACTTTCGAGTCGATTGACCAACTTTTTAGAAAGTAAGCTTGCACCAACGACTGCCATTCATGGTGTGCTCGTAGATGTATATGGTGTAGGTGTGTTGTTAATTGGGAAAAGCGGAGTAGGAAAAAGTGAAACAGCCTTAGAATTAGTGAAGAGGGGACATCGGCTGGTCGCAGACGATTGCGTGGAAATCCGTCAAGAGGATCAGGATACGTTAGTCGGGAGCGCACCAGAGCTGATTGAACATCTTTTAGAAATCCGCGGGTTAGGCATTATTAATGTGATGACCTTATTTGGAGCAGGCGCTGTCAGAAGCTATAAGAGAATTACGATTGTAATGAACCTTGAGCTTTGGGAACAAGGCAAACAGTATGATCGTTTAGGACTTGAAGAAGAGAAAATGCGAATCATCGATACAGATGTGCCGAAGCTGACGATCCCTGTGCGGCCAGGTCGAAACTTAGCGGTCATCATTGAGGTGGCTGCGATGAACTTCAGGCTGAAACGTATGGGACATAATGCAGCAGAACAATTTACAAGTAAACTTGCCGATGTCATTGAAGACAATGGCCAGGATGAATAGGAGTTGACTATATGAACGAAGCAATTCAGCCAATTGATCCGATCGCTTTTCAGCTCGGACCTATTTCGGTTCATTGGTATGGTGTGATTATTGGGGTCGGGGCCTTGCTTGGACTTTGGCTCGCACTGAGAGAATGTGAAAAAAGAGGAATCAATAAAGATACGTTTATTGACTTAATCTTATTTGCCATTCCAATAGCGATTATTTGTGCCCGAATTTATTATGTATCCTTCGAATGGGATTACTATCAGCAGCACCCAAACGAAATCATTAAAATTTGGAATGGTGGAATTGCGATTCATGGCGGGCTGATCGGTGCCGTGCTGACAGCCATCGTTTTTACAAAAGTGAGAAAGGTATCCTTTTGGAAAATAGCTGACGTCGCAGCACCTAGTATTTTACTAGGGCAGGCAATTGGACGCTGGGGGAACTTTATTAACCAAGAAGCGCATGGTGAGGCGGTTTCAAGAACCTTTTTAGAAAATTTGCATCTGCCTGAGTTTATCATTAACCAAATGTATATTGATGGTACCTATTATCATCCGACGTTCTTATACGAATCATTATGGAATCTTGTTGGTGTTGTCATCTTGATTTTATTACGCAGAACTTCGCTGCGCAGAGGCGAAATCTTCTTGTCTTATTTAATTTGGTATTCAATCGGCCGTTTCTTCATTGAAGGGATGAGAACAGACAGCTTAATGCTGACAGAGCACCTTCGAATCGCACAGATGATTTCGATTGCGATATTCGCAGTGGCTGTTCTACTGATTTTCTTTAGAAGAATGAAAGGATACGCATCAATACCGTATAAAGAGAACAACTCATCGAATTAAGCAGGGGGGATCAGAAGAGATGGGAGAGACATGGAAAAACGGCTTGAAAGCAGGGCTGTCGACAACCTGGACACTTGGCAAAGTCATCTTTCCAGTGACCATTCTCGTCAGTATCTTGCAGCATACGCCTGTCATGGATTGGATCATCCAATTCATTCGGCCATTTATGGGGTTGTTTGGTCTTTCGGGAGAAGCGGCTATTCCGCTTGTATTAGGAAATATGCTGAACTTGTATGCGGGGATTGCAGCCATTTTGACATTAGAGCTTCCTGTGAAGGAAGTGTTTATTTTGGCAGTGATGCTGTCCTTTTGCCATAACCTAATCATCGAATCGACAGTGGCAGCAAAGGTTGGACTGAGAGTGTCTGTGATTTTGCTGGTCAGAATCAGTCTTGCTGTTATTTCGGCTATTGTCATTCATCTCGTTTGGCAGGGAGGCGAGGAGCCGGCGCAATATGGACTGCTGACGGCAGCTCAGGCGGCTGATGTGCCTTCTAGCTGGTACATGATCGTCCTGCTTGCTTTACAAAAGGCTGTACTCGGTGTGCTCCAGCTCGCCTGTATCGTCATCCCGCTCATGATCATCATTCAATTCATGAGAGATTTAGGCTGGCTTCATACACTGTCTAAGTGGCTGTCACCTTTTACTAGAATGCTTGGGATGAAAGAAAATACGTCTATGACAATGGTGGCTGGATTAACGATTGGTCTGGCGTACGGAGCTGGCGTGATGATGAAGGCAGTGGAAGAGGACGGTGTGAGTAAAAAGGACTTAACTCTTGCCTTTATTTTCCTCGTTGCCTGCCATGCGGTGGTTGAAGATACGCTGATTTTTATTCCACTTGGTATTCCAGTATGGCCGCTTCTTGTCATCCGTCTGATTTCTGCAATTTTATTGACAGCTGCTATTAGCTATATTTGGCGGAAGCGGGAACTTGCAGCTGTTAGAAAGGAAGCCATATGAACGAATCGACGATCAACACGGTGCTATTTGATTTAGATGGCACATTAATCAATACAAATGAATTAATTATTGCTTCATTTCAGCATACGCTGGATCATTATTACCCTGGTCAGTACAGCCGTGAGGATATTCTTCATTTCATTGGTCCGTCCTTATTTGATACATTCTCTGCGATGGACCCTGATTTGACGGATGATATGATTCAGATGTACCGCACGTTTAATCATAAGCAGCATGATCTGCTTGTGACTGAATATGAGACCGTTATCGACACATTGAAAGTCCTGCAGGATCGAGGATTTAAGCTCGGTATTGTCACAACGAAGATACGGGATACTGTTTTAATGGGATTGAAGCTGACCGGTTTAGAGCCGTTCTTTGAGGTCATTGTGACGCTTGATGATGTACAAAATGAGAAGCCGCATCCGGAGCCTGTTCAATTGGCATTATCAAAGCTTGGCAGTGATCCGCATGAAGCGGTGATGGTCGGTGATAATTATCACGACATTTTGTCTGGTCAAGCGGCAGGGACAAAAACGGCAGGTGTTGCTTGGTCTATTAAGGGAGAAGAGGCTCTTTTAAAGCATCGCCCTGATTTCATGCTGAAGAAAATGAGTGATCTCCTGGCGATTGTTGGAGCTGATTAAGTTGAGAAAAACAGATCGTTATCCTGTAAAAGGGGTCAATTCGCTGCGGCAAGTCTATCGGACAGTTCCTTTTTTCAAAGTGGTGAAAAACTTCATTTTTATTCAAATGGCAAGGTACACGCCTTTTATGGGAATGAAAAATTGGATATATCGAACCTTTCTTCGTATGAAGGTCGGCGAGGATACGGCGTTTGCCTTAATGGTGATGGTTGATCTTATGTTTCCTGAGAAAATCACTGTCGGTCGGAATAGTGTGATCGGCTATAACACGACCATCCTGTCCCATGAGTATTTGATTAAAGAGTACAGACTTGGGGAAGTCTATATTGGTGATGAAGTCTTAATTGGAGCTAATTCAACTATTTTACCTGGGGTGACCATTGGGGATGGAGCGATCGTATCGGCTGGTACACTTGTTCATAAGGATGTGCCAGCAGGCTCATTTGTTGGAGGAAATCCAATGCGCATGATTTATACGAAAGAAGAAATGGAAGCACGTCAATCTATGTCTGCTGAGTAGCTCGGCAGACTTTTTTGTTGACAATGTGACATGGTGTAACTATAATGATTACAACAGAGGTGAGAAAACATGAAAATCAGCAGCAGATTTACTGTCGCTGTCCATATTCTGGCCTTGCTATCACTTGAAAAAGGATCATTACAGACATCGGAGGATATCGCGGGAAGCGTGAATACAAACCCAGTGGTCATTCGCCGCATTATGAGTAAATTAAAAAAAGCAGGCCTAATCTCAACGAGTCTTGGCAAAGGTGGTTCTCAGCTGAACCGCAGTGAAGACGACATCACACTGCTCGATGTGTATAAAGCGGTTGAAGTCGTGGATGAGGGGGAATTGTTTCAAATTCATGAAAGCCCAAATCCTGACTGTCCGATCGGTGCAAATATTCAAGCGGTGCTTGAATTAATTTTATGCCGCGCTCAAAGTGCGATGGAGCAAGTACTTGCTGAGATCAAATTAAGTGAACTAACGCATGTGCTAATCAAAAAAATTGGATGATCTATTCAATTTTTTTTACCTCTGTTGTAACCATAATAGTTACACCTTTCTTTATCAACATAAAACCATATTGCAGGAGGAGTTAACATGAAAATTGGAATTATTGGCGCAACAGGTAAAGCAGGACAAGAAATTGTGAAAGAGGCTCAATCAAGAGGACATGAAGTAACGGCGATCGTCCGAGATGCACAAAAGGTGACAGATTCATCACTAGCTGTTCTTGAGAAGGATGTGTTTCACTTGCAAGCAGAAGACATCAAAGGCTTTGATGTGATTGTAAATGCATTTGGCGCACCTGCTGGAAAAGAGCATCTTCATGTAGAAGCTGGGAAAAAGCTGATCGATATTTTAAAAGAGGCACCTGAGACTCGTTTGATCGTTGTGGGCGGAGCAGGAAGTCTATTTGTAGATGAGGCGAAAACAACAAGACTAGTGGACACACCAGAGTTTCCTAAAGAATTTGTTGCTACGGCTTCACAGCAAGGAGAAAATCTAAAAGATCTTCAACAGACAGAGGGATTAAAATGGACCTTCCTCAGCCCAGCTGCATTCTTTAATCCAGCTGGCAAACGTACAGGTTCTTACGTGAAAGGGAAAGACCATCTGATTGTCAATTCTAAAGGTGACAGCTATGTGAGCTATGCTGACTACGCCATTGCACTGGTTGATGAAGTGGAGCAGGCAGCCCATGTTGGAGAACGTTTTACCGTCGTATCTGAAGCTGAATAAGCCGTTTCATGGCTACTTAAAAATGATAATGGGGAGTCTAACGTATGAATGAGCAAGAATTGTCTTTCATCTATATATGGGATGCGTATTGTGGCTGGTGTTATGGATTTTCAAACAGTATCCGCACTTTCCATGAAAATCATCCGGAGATATCACTCACACTTGTGTCGGGCGGTTTATTTGTAGGGGAAAGAAGTCTTCCAATAAAGAATTATCCACACATTCCAGAAGCAAATCAGCGAATTAGTCAGCTGACTGGTGTCGAGTTTGGAGAACGTTATCAGGAGCTGTTAGCAAATGGAACGTTTCTTTTAGACTCTGAGGCTGCGGCCATTGGTTTTTCTGCATTAAGATCCATCGCACCTGAGCGCGCATTGTACTTGGCTTCATCAATGCAAAAGGCTTTTTATCAAGACGGAAAAAGCCTGAGTGATGAAGAAACGTATCGGGAGATCGCTTTGGCGCATCAACTTGATCCTGACGCAGTCATTGAACGCATGAAAACAAAAGAAGCGATCAATGATGCGTATGCCGACTTTGCGAAGGTTCATCAACTTCATGTGAACGGTTATCCTACACTTTTATTAAAAAGAGGGGATGAATACTTCAGCCTGGGTGGAGGTGCGATGACAGCTGAAAAGCTGGAAAACCGCCTGAAGGAATTACTAGAAAAATGAAGCATTAAAAACAACCTCTATGTGAATAGAGGTTGTTTTTTTACGCTTTAATGATAATCGCCTGACTGCCCATCTGTTCCCAAGAATCTTCAAACTGATCACGGTCGACCTTTTGATTCTTTTCTCCGTACGGATTATTCAAGTAGACATGCTCCTTGTCATAGCCTGTGATGACCACGCTGTGCACATTAAAGCTTACATTTATTTTGCCATTTGGGGTATTCCAAGTCTCGATGTTATCTGTTTTGTCAAAGGTGGATGTCGTAATCACCCAGACAGGATAGCCCTTTTCAAGTGATTGATAGATGGCTTTTTTGACAGGCTTTCCGGTTAAGTCGACAACTTGATCGCCCGCGTATTTTTTCGCAAGCTGATAGATAGGTTCATGGTAAACACCAAGACCGGGCCCATTCTCCATATCGCCTACAAACCCGTCATGAGGGTCTCCTTTTAAGCCATTTTCATAATTGAGCGGAACGCGTTTGATTTCATTTGCCAATGCGTTTTTCGTTACTTGCTCATAGCCGCTGTAATGAAGCAGCATCGCTAAGCTCGTGACTTCGCATCCGTTATAAAGCCTTGGCGCATCCATTTGATTGTAGAGAATGACGTCCATGGCTTTTTTGCTTCCTTTTAATGAATGATGTGTGGTTTCTGCTTTTTTCGTTGAACGAGTTTCTTCAGCCGCAAGTGCTGTATCGTTTTCTTTTGCTGCTTTTTGCGGCGAAGCTGTTTTCTTGACTTGATCGATTTGTGAAACGTATATAAAGCCGAAATAAACAAGACATGCGCACAACAAAGTTAAGATTAATGTCTGGATGAACTTCACTGTTAATCTCCTGTGTTATTCAATATTTTTAAGTATTATAGCACGTTCCTTCATCGAACATACAGAAAAGGCACAGGTTTCACTTGAATGTAATAATTCCACAAATTTTTCATGAAAATAGAGAGAAAATAAAAATGATTGATTTAATCACTTTATTTTGTTAGCATATTATCATATTAGCGAACTAAAGGATTCGGAATTTTTCGTTTTAATGTGTTGGAGGTGCGGAAGAAACATGTTTATGTTTGAGAAACCATATGGTATGCGGGATTCATTACCTGGATTGTATGAGACGAAGAAAAAAGTGAGACATTCGCTAACAGAGGTCATGACTGGTTGGGGTTTCCGTTTGATGGAGACACCAACACTTGAATTTTACGATACAGTCGGTGTTCAATCGGCGATTACTGATACACAGCTTTTTAAGCTTCTTGATCAAAACGGGCAAACCCTTGTACTGAGACCTGATATGACAGGTCCGATTGCAAGAGTGGCGGCTTCCAAGCTTCATGAACAGGCGTATCCGCTTCGTGTTGGGTATGCAGCCAATGTGTTCCGTGCTCAGGAGAGAGAAGGCGGAAGACCGTCAGAGTTTGAGCAGGTCGGAATTGAATTGATTGGTGATGGTTCGATTAGTGCAGATGCTGAAGTCATCGCGCTTGCCGTATTTGCATTAAAAAATGCCGGGCTAAGGTCCTTCAAAATCGCGATCGGGCATGTCGCTTTAGCAGAAACGTTATTTGTCGATGTACTCGGAAATACAGAGCGTGCAAACGTCCTTCGCCGTTTTTTATATGAAAAGAATTATGTAGGATACCGTCAGCATGTGAAACAATTACCACTTTCCTCCATCGATAAAACGAGGCTGTTACAGCTTTTAGAGTTAAGAGGCGGCCAAGAGGTCATAGAGCGGGCAGAGGAAATCGTTGTTTCACAAGAAGGAAAAGAGGTGCTCGCACAGTTAAAGTCGCTTTGGGAGACACTTGAAGATTACGGCTGTACAGAATATATCCGTTTAGATTTAAGCATGGTGAGTCATATGAGCTATTATACGGGTATTTTGTTTGAAGTATTTGCAGATCATGTTGGGTCTGTCATCGGAAGCGGCGGTAGATATGATCAATTGCTTGCTCATTTTGATGCACCCGCGCCAGCAACAGGGTTCGGAATTCGACTAGACCGTCTTCTTGAAGCGCTCGATGCAAAAGAAATCGTTGAGCCACAGGAGGCTGTGATTTTTAGTAAAGAACAAAGACTGGAAGCTTTTGCTTTTGCAGAAAAGGAGCGGTCAAAAGGGAAAAAGATCGTCCTGCAAGACTTAGCGGGGATTGAAAATATTGACGCGATGACCAAGGCATTTGAACAGGTGACTTATTTTATCGGCGCTAGAAAGGAAGAGCGGAATGGGTAAAGTGTTGACGATGGCGATGCCGAAGGGCCGGATATTTGAAGAAGCAGCAGGGCTGTTAAGGCAGGCGGGATATCAGCTGCCAGAGGAATTCGAGGATTCAAGAAAATTAATCATTGATGTACCAGAAGAAAACCTCCGCTTTATTTTAGCCAAGCCAATGGATGTGACCACCTATGTAGAGCACGGTGTGGCGGATGTTGGCATTGCAGGGAAGGATGTCATGCTCGAAGAAGCTCGTGATGTGTACGAAGTGCTCGATTTAAACATCAGTAAATGTCATTTAGCTGTAGCTGGATTGCCAGGAGCCAGCTGGGGTGGTGTCGCACCGCGTGTGGCGACAAAGTACCCAAATGTCGCATCTTCCTATTTTAGAGAGCAAGGGGAGCAGGTGGAGATCATTAAGCTGAATGGTTCCATTGAATTAGCACCGCTCATTGGGCTTGCCGATCGCATTGTAGACATTGTCTCTACAGGTCAAACATTGAAAGAAAATGGACTTGTGGAAACGGAGCATATTTGTGATATCACGTCACGCTTTATTGTCAATCCTGTGAGCTATAGGATGAAGGATACGGTAATCGATGAAATGGCGCAGCGTCTTGCAAGAATCATTGGAGAAGGGGAGGAATCATCATGAACATCACCTGCATACAAGAAGATGAGACAGATACTCTCTCACTCAAACGGTCTTTAGATACAGGAACAGAAGAACAGCGTCAGGCTGTTCAGCGCATTATACAAGAAGTAAGAACAAATGGTGATGAAGCTGTACGGTCTTTTACAAAGCAATTTGACGGGGTGTTGATTGAAGATCCACTTGTCACAGAAGATGAAATGGCAAAAGCCTGCGACCGCTTGGACAAAGAGATGGTTCAAATTATTCAAACGGCTATCAAGCATATTCGCACATACCACGAGCGCCAGCTGACGTCTTCTTGGTTTTATCACCAAAAGGATGGCTCAATGCTTGGACAAAAGGTAACGCCGCTTGATGCAGTAGGTGTGTATGTCCCCGGCGGAACAGCTGCCTATCCATCATCTGTATTAATGAATGTGATTCCTGCGCTAGTCGCTGGCGTTGAACGAATCGTTCTTGTGACACCCCCTGGGAAAGATGGCCGTCTCTCTGACGCTGTACTGGCTGCGGCGAAGGAGCTTGGTATTTCTGAAATGTATAAAATGGGCGGAGCACAGGCTGTTGCGGCACTTGCCTATGGAACGGACAGCATCAAGCCTGTTGATAAAATCACAGGTCCAGGCAACATTTATGTCGCGCTGGCAAAGCGGGAAGTATTTGGTCAGGTGGACATTGATATGATTGCAGGTCCAAGTGAAATTGCAGTTCTAGCAGACGAAACAGCAGTCGCGCATGAGGTAGCGGCGGATTTACTTTCGCAGGCAGAGCATGATGCGCTGGCATCTAGTATTTTGGTGACAACGTCTAAGACACTTGCAGAAAGCGTGCAGGCTGAAGTGCGAAAGCAGCTGGATACTTTGCCGAGAAAATCAATCGCAGCACAATCTATACAAGATCATGGCCGTATTTACGTGACAGAATCAATCGATCGTGCAGTAGACGTCGTCAATCAATTAGCGCCAGAGCACTTAGAGGTGCTGACAGCATATCCAGAATCACTTCTTGGTCAAATCAAGCATGCTGGGGCGATTTTCTTAGGACGCTATAGTCCAGAGCCAGTGGGCGATTATTTTGCAGGGCCGAATCATGTGCTGCCAACAAACGGAACAGCTCGATTCTCCAGCCCGCTTGGTGTGACTGATTTTCAAAAGAAAACGAGCATTATTTCATATAGTCAAGAGGCCTTTGAAACACACAGGGAAAGCATTGCGGCTTTTGCCAGATTAGAAGGGCTTGAAGCGCATGCAAGGTCGATTGAAGCGAGAAAGCGGGAGGAATCGTAATGAGACAGGCGGAAACATCGAGAAAAACAAATGAAACGAATATTTCATTAGCGCTAGAAATTGATGGAGAAGGAAAAGCGGATATTCAAACAGATGTCCCTTTTATGACGCACATGCTTGATTTATTTACGAAGCATGGACACTTTAATTTGACCGTCGATGCAAAAGGGGATACGGATGTTGATGATCACCACACAACAGAAGATATCGGCATTGTACTTGGGCAAATGTTTAAGGAAGCGTTAGGCGATAAAAAGGGAATTAAGCGGTATGGATCAAGCTTTGTTCCGATGGATGAAACACTTGCCCAGGTCGTGGTCGACTTAAGCAATCGTCCTCATTTGGAAATGAGAGCGGCCTTTCCGAGTCAAAAGGTTGGTACCTTTGATACAGAGCTAGTGCATGAGTTTCTGTGGAAATTTGCACTTGAAGCCCGGATCAACCTTCATGTCATTGTTCACTACGGAACCAATACACATCATATAATTGAAGCCATTTTTAAAGCGATGGCACGTGCCTTAGATGAAGCAACAACCATTGATCCACGAGTGAAAGGGATACCGTCAACAAAGGGGATGCTCTAATGATCGGAGTCATTGATTACGGAATGGGAAATTTGTTCAGCGTATCAAAAGCACTGGAACGAGCAGGTGCCCGCTATATCGTCTCCTCTGATGTGGAGGAGCTGAAAAAAGCAGATGCTTATATTTTGCCCGGGGTCGGTTCGTTTCGTGATGCAATGCAGCTGTTAAAACAGACAGGACTTGAGGCGTTTATTCACCAAGTTGTGCAGGAAGGAAAGCTGTTATTCGGCATTTGCCTTGGCATGCAGCTGTTATTTGAAGAAAGTGAAGAGGCAGGACACACAAAAGGATTGGGGCTGTTACAAGGGCGTGTCGTTCTTTTAAAGGATCGTGATCAGAATGGGCAAAGGCTGAAGGTACCTCATATGGGGTGGAATGAGCTCACATTTCATCAGCCCTCCCCATTGTTTGACAGTGTACCAGAAGGATTTGCGTACTTTGTTCACTCTTATTATGTGAGCGAAATGAATCCAGATGAGCAATTAGCAAGCGCGGACTATGGTGTTCAAGTACCAGCTGTTGTTGGCAAGGGAAATGTGCTTGGTGCACAGTTTCACCCTGAAAAAAGCAGTACAACGGGAATGGCGCTGCTCAAACAATTTATTCAATTAGCAAACGAACAGAGGGTGAGCAAATGAGTGATTTTACATTATATCCAGCGATTGATATGAGAAATGGCAAATGTGTACGTCTTGTACAAGGAGATTATGATCAAGAAACCATTTATGGAGATTCACCGCTCGACATGGCTGCGCAATTTGTAAAAGAAGGAGCAAAATGGATTCATCTTGTCGATCTAGATGGTGCAAAAGCAGGGAAACGTGTCAATCATGAGCATGTGCTGGCGATTGCTTCCTCCTTAGATGTGAAGGTACAAATCGGCGGCGGTATTCGGACAGAAGAAGACGTTGCCTTTTACTTAAGCAACGGCGTAGATAGAGTGATTCTCGGCAGCTCAGCTGTATCTAACCCAGCCTTTGTGAAAAAAATGCTGGCGCAATATGGAGAGAAAATAGCGATTGGGATAGATGCGCGAAATGGCTTTGTATCGACTGAAGGGTGGCTTGAAACGTCTAAAGTGAAGGCGGAGGAACTCGGCAGGGAATTGGCAAAGGAAGGCGCAGAGGTCTTTATTTTTACCGATATTCAAATGGATGGCATGCTGTCTGGTCCAAATGTGGAAAGTACGGTTCGTTTAGCAGAAGCAACCGGCAAACAAGTGATTGCTTCAGGTGGTGTCAGCGCAGTAGCTGATCTTCAAAAGCTGTCAGCGCAAAAACAGTCTGGTGTGTCTGGTGCAATCGTTGGAAAAGCACTTTACACGAAGCAGTTTACTTTAGCGGAAGCATTTGAAGGGCTTGACCGCATATGATGACAAAACGAATCATCCCATGTCTTGATGTGAAGGAAGGGCGTGTTGTCAAAGGGGTGCAATTCCTAGGCTTAAAGGATGCTGGTGATCCGGTCGAATTAGCGCAGATCTATGATGAGGAAGGGGCGGATGAACTCGTCTTTCTTGATATTTCTGCTTCTCATGAAGGCCGGAAAACGATGGTGGATGTGGTCAAACAAGTCGCGTCCACTCTTGCCATACCATTTACGGTGGGAGGCGGGATTAACCACCTTGATGACATGAAGCGTATATTAAGAGCGGGTGCAGACAAAGTATCTGTCAACACAGCAGCTGTGTTAAGGCCGGAACTGATTTCAGAAGGTGCTGACTTTTTTGGCTCCCAGTGTATCGTTGTCGCAATTGATGCAAAGTACGATGAAGAGAAAAAAGCATATATGGTCTATACACACGGAGGACGCCGTCAAACAGATTTAGAGGTTAGCGACTGGGCGAAGGAAGCTGTGCAGAGAGGTGCAGGAGAGATTTTGCTGACAAGTATGGATGCCGATGGTGAAAAGACAGGGTTTGATCATCGATTGACAAAGCTTGTATCAGAGGCAGTCACTGTGCCAGTTATCGCTTCTGGCGGCGCTGGCAATGCCCAGCATATGCTTGAGGCATTTACAAAAGGAGAAGCTGATGCAGCATTAGCAGCCTCTATTTTCCATTATAAAGAAACCTCCATTCATGAGGTGAAGACATATTTGAGAGAACACGGGGTGAAGGTCAGATGAAACAGGCAAATGAATTAACTTTTAATGAAGCAGGCCTGATTCCTGCGATTGTACAGGATGCTCAAAGTAAGGAAGTATTGACGCTTGCGTATATGAATCAAGAATCCTATGAAAAAACGCTGGAAACCGGTGAAACATGGTTTTATAGCCGGTCGAGAAACGAGCTTTGGCACAAAGGCGCCACCTCTGGACATACCCAGCAAGTGACTTCTATTCGATATGACTGTGACAAGGACGCTCTGCTTGTCCTTGTCGCGCCAAGCGGCCCAGCCTGCCATACTGGCAGCTATAGCTGTTTTTCGGAAGAAGGCGTAAAGCGCCAAAGCGAAGAACAGGATCGTTTTGCGATTTTAAATGAACTTGAACAGGTCATTGCAAAGCGGCAGACGGAAATGCCAAAAGGTGCTTATACAACCTATCTATTTGAAAAAGGGGTCGATAAAATCCTAAAAAAGGTAGGGGAAGAAGCGTCCGAGGTAATCATTGCAGCGAAAAACCGGGATCAAGAAGAATTGAAATGGGAAACTGCTGACCTCCTCTATCATCTTCTTGTACTACTACGCGAACAGCAATTGCCGCTTGATGATGTATTAAAGGTATTAAAAAAGCGTCATCAAGGTGAATGAAAAGCCGGGGATACCCCTGGCTTTTTCATTTTAAATGAAAAACAAATCCTTCCTTTCCTTTTGTTCTATGTGACGACTAGGGAAGTATGTTATACTACACACGGTACACTGTTCGAAATGGAGGGTATCGGTGAGTAAATACACTTCTCAAAATAATCACACACAAGTCGTCCAGCTATTTCAAGATGGGCATTACTTTTTTCATAAAGGTCTTAAAGCATATAGAGAAAGAAATCTGTCTAGGGCAAGTAAGCTGATACAGCGGGCCATCGTACTTGAGCCTGAAAATGTAGAAATGCTGTCACAGCTTGCCATTATTTATACTGAAATGGGTCATTACCAGCAATCAAACGAACTGCTTGATTTCATCCTTGAACACATCGATGAAAACATGTCTGAGTGCCACTATTTTAAAGCCAATAATTATGCCAATCTCGGACTGTTTCAAGAGGCATATAAATCAGCTACTGCTTATGCCGCACTGGAAGAGGACGGGGAATTTGCGGATGAAAATGACGACCTCCTTGACCTGCTCGATATGAGCGACGAAGAGGACGGAGATTTTCCTTATGATCAGGATGACCTGATTGTGAAGCAGGATCAAGCAAACCATTTGCTAGAAAGCGGCAGACTCGATGAAGCCATTGAGATGCTGGAACAGATGATTGTTGAGTATCCAGAATTTTGGTCAGCGTATAATAATCTCGCTTTGGCCTATTTTTATTCTGGCCGAATCCATCAGGCGAAAGAAATGTTGAACCGGGTCCTTCATGAAAATCCCGGTAATCTGCATGCCCTTTGCAATCAGCTTGTCTTCTACCATTATGAAAAAGAAGAAGAGAAGGTCAACATGTTAGCGAAGCAATTAACGCACGTGTATCCAATACTAAGTGAACAGCGTTATAAGCTTGGCGCAACATTTGCCCTTGTGGGAGAATTTGAATGGGCCTTTAAATGGCTTTATTCTTTGTACAAAACAGGTTTTCAGGGAGATAGTACATTTTTATACTGGCTTGCAAGCGCAGCCTATCATACAGGCCACAAAACGCTCGCCCAAACGGTTTGGGATAAGATGGTCGAAGAAGATATCGACGCAGATGAAATCAAGCCGTGGCAGGATAAACCTGAGGAGACTGAGCCAATGGTCTCGATTGAGGAACGGCTGACTGCGTACTATGTCAGCAAACAAAAAGGGGAACGTGACGTTCTGCAGTCTGTCCTTGATGCACGCGCAGCGAAAACGGCCTTTGAACAGCAATTTATAGAACTGCTTTTATATGAAGGTGAAATGAAAGAAAAGTCTTTTTCAGAAGATGCAGTTTTTGCAAAACAGGCGGCATCCAGTTTGGAGGAAGCGGTTCAGCCTGACAGTCATATGCCTTATTTTTGGTTATTCCATATTATTCAGCAGGCACGTGCTTCTGGTATTGATAAGAAAAATGCGCCTGCCTGGGCAGCAGCATCTTATTATCTATGGATGAATGAACAAGAAGAATCAGCTGTCAGCAAAAAAGACATTGCGTCTGCTTTTCAGATCAGTGTTCAAACACTGTCAAAATACGAACGAGAAATCTGTACGTTAATTGATTAAATAGGTAAATAGATTCAGAATATCCCAGCATGGCCGAAAAGGTCATGCTTTTTTCTTGGATAAAAAGGTGGGATTTGCAAGGAATTGGCGAAGTATGACAATCACGACATGTTTTTGAAACATAAATGTAATAAAAATATTAGCTCATTTTGTCGATGTCTCATGTATAATGAAAATCGTGGATTAAAACAAAGATAGATATTTAAATATTTTACTATACATAATGAAACACCTAGTGATGGAAACAATCTGGTCAACATCTGACTGAACAATCAGGAAGAAAGACATAGAGAGCACAGATTGATCGCAGAGAATTTGCTGCTTTCTAATGTCGCTTGGGAAATTGTCAAAGGAGGAACTATTCGTGAAAAAGTTTATTACTTTTGGTTTAGCTTCGGTGATCGGAGCGAGCGGTTTATTTATTCCATTTACGCATGAAGCAAACGCACAGAACTTTGAACAAAAGAAACAAGAACTAGACAGCAAGCAATCTGAGGTAAACAAGAACCTTCAAAAGAAAAAAGAAGAGCTTTCAAAGCTTGAAGCAAAACAAGAGGCACTTGCACAAAAGCTTAAAGATATTGACGAGAAAGCTTTAAAAACAAGTGATCAAATCGAAGAAAAACAAAAAGAAAATGAAAAAACAAAAAAAGAAATCAAAGCACTGAAAAAAGAAATTGCTGATACAGAAAAACGTATTGAAGAAAGAAATGAGTTCTTGAAAAAGCGTGTACGTGCTATTCAAGAGAGCGGCGGTTCTACGAAATACATAGATGTATTACTAGGAGCAAAAAGCTTTAGCGATTTCATCAGCCGTGCAGGTGCAGTATCTACACTGATCAATGCAGACAGTGAAATCATTAAAGAGCAGGAAAAAGACAAAGCTGAGCTTCAAAAGTCTGAAAACGAATTAAACACAAAGCTTGAAAATGTGCAAAACACACTTGCAAAGCTTGAAACACTTCAATCAGACTTGAATAAACAGCTTGATGAAAAAGACAAGCTATTTAAGCAAGTGAAAAAGCAAAAAGGAAGTGCGTTTTCTGAAATCAGCGAGTTAAACAGTGAGGCTAACAGCATTGCATCTGAAAAAGACGCAACAGTAGCTGCACAAAAACAAGCTGAAAAAGAAGCAAGAGAAGCAGCTCAAAAAGCAAAAGAAGAAAAAGCGCAAAGACAACAGCAGCAGCGTCAAGCTAGTGTTCAAGCGGAAGACAACAGCTCAAATAACGATAGCAGCCCGTCTTCAAGTAACAGTGGATCATCTAATGACAACAACAATAATAACAATAACAACAACAGCAGTTCACCAAGCAAGAAGCCATCTTCTGGCGGCGGATCACCTGTCAGCAGTAACGTAGGCGGAATTGAAGGTGCGATCAGCACAGGTTCTACTATTGTTGGACAATCTCCGTATAAATGGGGCGGCGGCAGATCACAAGCCGATATTGACGCACGTCGTTTTGACTGTTCTTCATTCGTTCGCTGGGCATTCGCATCAGCAGGCATCAACCTTGGACCAGTTGGCGGTACAACAACAGATACGCTTGTAGGTAAAGGAAGAGCTGTAAGTGCATCTGACATGAAACGCGGAGACCTTGTGTTCTTTGATACGTATAAAGTAAATGGACACGTTGGTATTTACTTAGGAAACGGTTCATTCTTAAACGACAACAGCTCTCGCGGTGTTTCAGTTGACTCAATGAACAACGTATACTGGAAAAAAGCATTCAATGGCGTTGTAAGAAGAGTCGTTGAATAAATCATTACTTTGTATATAACCGTAAACAGGCTTCCTTAAACAGCAGTTTAAGGAAGCTTTTTCTTTTTTTGAAGATATGAGCAAATGATTCGCTTATTCCCCGCAGATTTAATAGGATATGGGTAAGGAATAAAAGCTAAGAGTGGAAATGATGCTCTCTGTCATGAATGGAAGCATCACCCAAGGGCATTCTAATAAGAAATGCGAGCAGCAATTGAAGAGGGAGTGACAGTTGTGTCAGAAGAAAAAATCTACGATACGATCATCATTGGAGCGGGTCCTGCCGGAATGACAGCCGCTGTTTATACATCACGGGGAAACCTTTCAACATTAATGATTGAAAGAGGAATTCCAGGCGGACAAATGGCGAATACGGAAGATGTCGAGAACTATCCTGGTTTTGAAAGCATTTTAGGGCCGGAACTTTCAAATAAAATGTTTGAGCATGCGAAGAAATTCGGTGCAGAGTATGCATATGGCGATATCAAAGAAATCGTGAACGGTGAAGAATACAAAATCGTCAAAGCTGGTTCAAAAGAATACAAAGGACGCTCTGTCATTATCGCGGCAGGAGCTGAATACAAAAAAATCGGTGCACCAGGTGAAAAAGAACTTGGCGGACGCGGCGTATCATATTGTGCAGTATGTGACGGGGCATTCTTTAAAAACAAAGAGCTTGTCGTCATTGGCGGCGGAGATTCTGCGGTAGAAGAGGGTGTGTATCTCACACGTTTCGCTTCTAAAGTAACGATTATCCATAGACGCGATAAACTTCGTGCACAAAGCATTTTACAAGCGCGTGCCTTTGATAATGAAAAAATTGACTTCATGTGGAACAAAACTGTGAAACAGATCAATGAAGAAAACGGGAAAGTCGGCAGTGTGACATTGATTGATACGGTGACTGGTGAAGAAGAAGAGTTTAAAACAGACGGCGCCTTCATCTATATCGGAATGCTGCCACTGTCTAAACCATTTGAAAATCTCGGTATTACAAATAAAGAAGGCTACATCGAAACAAACGAAAGAATGGAAACGAGAGTGGAAGGGATTTTCGCTGCTGGTGACATTCGTGAAAAAACACTTCGTCAAATTGTGACTGCAACAGGTGACGGAAGTATTGCAGCACAAAGCGCACAGCATTATGTAGAAGAGCTTGCTGAAAAACTCAAAGCAACGAAATAAAAGGCTGTCGTAAATCCTTAATATAGCGTCATGGGCTTTTAACTGGAATGTAACACGGGTGAAATACTTTTCCGTTATGATGAAACTAGTAATTGACCCCCTTTTATAAGGAATACATGTTTGGCACGGATGAGAATCCGTGTCCTTTTTTTTGCCTAAAATCAGAAATTCACGAGATGTTCACAAATGACGCATGGAGAACCGTTAGATGCTGTAAAATAAAGAGTAGAGAAATGGCCCGTGACATCATTCAAACGAAAACCGGTCTGTTTTCAGGGAAGAACGGGCATGTTCATTGTGGGAGTCAGGTTGAACCTGTATAATAAGTTAAAGACATAAAAGAGTAGGTGACAGCTGATGCAACGAGTAACCAATTGTGTGCTGCATCACGAAGATCAAGTTCTCTTGCTGCAAAAGCCAAGACGGGGCTGGTGGGTAGCGCCGGGCGGCAAGATGGAAAGCGGAGAATCGGTCAAGGATTCAGTCGTTCGAGAATATAGAGAAGAAACAGGTATTTATATTTTAAATCCGCAGCTAAAAGGTGTTTTTACCTTTATCATAAAAGAAGGCGATCAAATCGTTCAAGAGTGGATGATGTTCACCTTTATGGCAGATTCATTTACTGGAAAAAACGTAACAGAGTCAGAGGAAGGTATTTTAAAATGGCATGACGTAAAGGATGTGCCTCATTTGCCGATGGCTCCAGGAGATTCCCATATTCTTGATTTCATGCTCAAAGGAAAAGGGCTTCTGCACGGCACTTTTACGTATACACCCGATTTTGAGCTGATTGCTTATCGGTTAGATCCTCAGGGAGAATAATACATGAACCGTTTTCATAAAGAAGGAGAGGGAGCAGGCATGAATACACACAAACAAGAAGATATTCAGCTTGTGATTATTACAGGAATGTCAGGTGCGGGGAAAACCGTCGCCATTCAAAGCTTTGAAGATTTAGGCTACTTTTGCGTTGATAACCTGCCGCCATCACTTTTACCGAAATTCCTAGAGCTCATGAAGGAATCGAATTCAAAGATGAGCAAGGTCGCTCTTGTGATGGATTTGCGCGGACGCGAATTTTTTGACAGCTTAATTGCCGCCTTAGATGAAATGGGTGATCTTGACTGGATCACGCCAAGAATTCTATTCTTAGATGCAAATGATAAGGTGCTTGTCTCAAGATACAAAGAAACGAGACGTTCGCATCCCCTTGCGACAACAGGTTTGCCGCTCGAAGGAATTGCAATGGAGCGCGAGCTGTTAGAGGAGTTAAAAGGCCGGTCTCAAATGATTTTTGATACATCGGATTTAAAACCAAAACAGCTGCGAGAAAAAATTGTCACGCATTTTGCCACCAATCAAGGACAGGTGTTTACAGTAAACGTGATGTCCTTTGGCTTTAAATACGGTCTGCCGATTGATGCTGATCTTGTCTTTGACGTGAGATTCCTGCCGAATCCTTACTATATTGAGAGTATGCGTCCACAGACTGGAAACGATGAAGAAGTGCGCTCCTATGTGATGAAATGGAGTGAAACACAAAAATTCACGGAGAAATTAATCGATCTCCTCAGCTTTATGCTTCCGTCCTATAAACGCGAAGGAAAAAGCCAGCTTGTGATCGCCATCGGCTGTACAGGCGGACAGCATCGATCTGTGACGCTCGCCAATTATTTATCGGAGTATTTTAAAAACGATTACTATACACATGTCACTCACCGGGACATTGAAAAGAGAAGCAGAAAATAGATGACGACACTACCAAAGGTGGTCATTCTTGGCGGCGGTACTGGCTTATCTGTTTTGCTCAGAGGGCTAAAAACGAAGCCAGTGGACATTACCGCTATTGTAACGGTTGCTGACGACGGAGGCAGCTCAGGCAGACTGCGGCATGATTTGAATATTCCTCCTCCAGGAGATATTCGAAACGTCCTTGCGGCTCTCTCTGATGTGGAACCGCTTGTAGAAGATTTATTTCAGCACCGTTTTAACAAAGGGAATGACTTAACAGGCCACTCTCTCGGCAACCTCATTCTTGCGGCCATGACAAATATAACCGGTGATTTTTTTCATGCCGTCACTGAAATGAGCAAGGTTTTAAATGTGAGAGGAAAAGTATTGCCAGCAGCGAACTCAAGTGTTGTTCTTCATGCGGAATTAGAAAATGGGCAAATGGTGACAGGAGAGTCGAAAATTCCCACCTATGGTGAGCGAATTAAACGAGTGTTCCTCACACCCGATACGATTGAACCGCTGCCAGAATCCATTCAAGTCATTCGTGAGGCGGATTTGATCGTCATTGGACCCGGCAGCCTGTATACAAGTATTTTGCCAAACTTGCTTGTCCCGCATATTGGAGAAGAAGTGATTCGCTCTAAGGCGAAAAAAGTGTATATTTGCAATGTCATGACGCAGCCTGGGGAAACGCTTTCCTACAGTGCAGCTGATCATGTACAGGCATTAAATGATCATATGGATCGTCCATTTATCGATACGATTTTTGTGAACAATAAAGAAATTCCAGAAGAAATCAAAGCAAAATATGCAGAAGAACAGGCACAGCCTGTACAATTCGACACAGATGCACTGAAAGCAATGGGACTAGAAGTGATTCCTGGAGAAATCATTACATATGACCAGCATGTCATTCGTCATGACACGCTGAAAGTAGCCTCGCTGCTTGTCGATCTCCTGCAACAGAAAAAATAGGAATGGGGGTGGCAAGGATGTCATTTGCATCCGAAACAAAAAAAGAGCTGACTAATCTGGACGTGAAGGACTGCTGCACAAAAGCAGAGCTTTCTGCCCTCATCCGTATGAACGGTTCATTATCTTTCTCTAATCGAAAATTGATTTTAGATATACAGACAGAGAACGCAGCCATTGCAAGACGGATTTATACGCTGCTCAAGAAGAAATACGATGTGACAGTCGAACTGCTCGTCCGTAAAAAAATGAGATTGAAAAAGAATAACGTCTATATTGTCAGACTGGTAGAACGAGCGAAAACCATTTTAGAGGATTTAAAAATATTAGGTGAACAATTTGTATTTGAGCGCAATATTTCAGAAGAGCTTGTGAAGAAAAGATGCTGCAAGCGCTCCTATATGAGAGGTGCTTTTTTAGCAGGCGGTTCTGTGAATAACCCAGAAACGTCCTCCTATCACCTTGAGATTTTTTCACTATATAAAGAACATAATGATGCTCTTTGTGAGCTGATGAATCAATTTCATCTCAATAGTAAAACACTCGAGCGCAAAAAAGGGTACATTACGTACATGAAGGAAGCAGAAAAAATCACGGAATTCCTAAGTGTTGTGGGCGCTCATAACTCACTGCTCCGGTTTGAAGATGTGCGAATCGTCCGAGATATGAGGAACTCCGTCAACCGGCTCGTCAATTGTGAAACAGCAAACTTGAATAAAACGATTGGTGCATCACTGCGTCAGGTCGAGAACATTCAATTCATTGATGAAAAAATTGGACTTGATGCATTGCCGGATAAGCTTCGTGAAATTGCTAAACTGCGAGTCGACTATCAAGAGGTCACGCTGAAGGAACTTGGAGAAATGGTGGAAAGCGGCAAGATCAGCAAGTCAGGGATTAACCATCGCTTAAGAAAGCTAGATCAAATCGCAGAACAATTACGAAACGGACAAGCTGTAACACTCAAATAGGAGAATGAAAAAGGGAGGCAGATCATATGGTGGAAAAAACGGTCACCATCCAGCTGAAAACAGGCTTGCAGGCACGTCCAGCTGCTTTGTTCGTACAAGAAGCCAATCGCTTTGGTGCTGATATTTTTCTAGAGAAAGATGGGAAAAAAGTCAATGCGAAAAGCATTATGGGTCTCATGAGTCTTGCGATCAGCTCTGGGGTTACTGTCACACTGATTGCAGATGGTGCGGATGAACAAGAAGCCATTGAGGCGTTAACAGATTTTATCAATCAAGAAAACTGAGTCTCTTCAAAGGCTCAGTTTTTTTAGGAGGGAATGTCATGATTCAATCAGCTTTTTTACAGAAGATCGGATATGAAGGCCAAACCATCACCTTTAAAGACTTGCCTGTACTATTAAAAAAAATGGCCTATACCTTTCCATTCGAAAATAGATCTGTTTTGAACAAACAATCCTACGCTTTGAATCAAGAAGGGTTGAAGCAGCATCTTCTTGAAGAAAACAGAGGAGGTCTTTGTTACGATCTCAATCCTCTCTTATACTATGTGTTAAAAGAGGCAGGGCTCTCTGTACAGCTTCTTCAAGGCACAGTGTATAACAAAGAAGCGGATACGTGGGCAATTGATGGTACGCACGTAGCCATCATGTTGAAGCATCACAACGAACGCTTCCTCATTGATGCAGGATTTGGTGTGAATTTACCTCTCCAGCCTGTGCCTTTTACAGAAGATTGGGTGGAAGGAGCGTCAATAAGGTTTCGCGTCAAAGCTGAGGAAACCGAAAAAGGGACACATCTGCTCCAATTAGATAAGGGAGACGGCGCTGAAACAGGCTATGCTTTCACATTGAACGAGGTGGACGAGGCTGTATTGGCCCAAATGAGACACGAGATTTATGAAAATGAATCCTCTCCATTTAACAAAAGACCGCTTGCCTCAAAGCTCACGCCAACAGGACGTGTGATCGTTACTGAGGATCATGTCACCACACATGAGCATGAAGAAGTGTCGAAAAAGCCGCTTTCAATTCCTTTTGAGGATTACGTGAAAAACCTGATACCGTAAACAATACTAAAAGACAGCCCTAGATCAAACAGGGCTGTCTTTTTTATTGATTATCGAATACGTGTGAAAGTCGCGTAATGGTCTGTTGTTTTGTAAATGAGCCAGTCGCTTGAATACACAAGACGGTCAGCATTGCGGAAGCCTGAAACGTAGTTGATGTCTGCCTCACGCCATGTTCGGCCGCTTGCTGAAGGAAGACGTCCCTCCCGGTTTGAGAAAATATCTCCACCAATGCTTTTACCTGGCGCCACCTCTGCTAGATTTCCCTTAGATGCCACCCATCCAAGAGCACTTGCTTGTGATTTCGTAATGTAGTTATCAGGCAGTCGTTTATAGCGAATTAAATAATCTGCTACACCATCAAACGTATTAATGACGGCAAGGGTACGTACATCTGGCGTGAGCTGAGTTTCAGTTGTGGCTGTTGGTGTAAGAGGTGTTTCTGCATGAGCTTGCTGCGGGATAAATCCAGAAAACAGAATAGCAGCGATCAGAGCGAACATGGTAAAAATCGAACTCAATCTTTTCATCTTCATCCTCCTATTAAGGAAATCGGATGCCGTCCTCTTGATGCTTGTCTACCTCATATTATAGCACCCGAACATGAAGGAAATGTAAAGAATCAGGATCTTTGCTAAAATGAGACTTTTTTCCTGCTGCCTCTAAATAAATAAAAAGACGCAGTTCAGTTCTCTGCGTCTTATCTGATCAAGATGAAGCAAGCTCCTTTACAACATCAACAGGTGCCTTCCCATCTATTCCATGAATCACATTATGAATGGCTCGTTTCAGCATGAGATCCCTTGTTGTTTCAGTAGCGGAACCGATGTGGGGGGCAAGGGTGACATTGTTCATTTCTTTGAAAGGATGATCCTCTTGAAGCGGTTCCTGCTCATACACATCAAGACCAGCGCCTTTGATCCATCCTTCCTGAAGTGCTTGAATGAGGCTTTTTTCATCCACTGTTTTCCCGCGGGAAATGTTTACAAATAAAGCCGTTTGCTTCATTAACTTCAATTCTCGTTCCCCAATCATATGATACGTTTCCTCGGTCAGCGGTGTAATCAACACGATGATATCAGCTTGTTTTAAAAGGTCATCAAGTGCGCAATATACAGCGCCATACGCCGATTCAGCCTTTTCATTCCGGCTTCGGTTATGATAAAGAACGTTCATATCAAAACCATGTGCTGCCCGTTTGGCCACTTGTTCCCCGATACGTCCCATGCCAATAATACCTAGCGTTTGATGATGAACATCGATGCCAAAGATATCTTCTTCCTGTACGAATTTCGTCCATTTTCCGTCACGGATAAAACGATCAAGCTCGGCGATTCTTCGCGCAGAGGAGAGAATGAGCGAAAAAGCAAGGTCAGCCACGGTATGATCAAGCGTATAAGGAGTGTGCGTACCAATCACGCCTCTTTGCCTCATCGCCTCTATATCAAAATTGTCATAGCCGACAGAGTTATTACTCACTACCTTAAGTTTTGGTGCGTGGTCTAACAGCTCTTGATCGATTTTCGTTCCAGACGTTAAAAGACCATCAGCGTGCTGCAGCTTCTCAAACAACATGTCTCTTGGAATAGGATCTTTGGATTGCCAAACCTCGTATGTACAATGTTCCTTTAGCATTTCCTCAAAAGAGGCAGGTAAGGGTTTTGCGACAAAAATGTGTGGTGTCACAGTCAATTCGCTCCTTTCATATGGTCATCTTGCTCCTTTTATTATAAAGCAACCATTTCGGCAGAACACGTTTGAATGTTAGATACTCAATATTTAATATACTGAAATAACGGTAAAGAAAGACATTTTCTTAGTGAAAATGTAGATTCATATGCCATCTGATGCATTTTTTATCTATATAAAAATAAGCTGATGGTAGATGAGACATGTGAAATTGCAAGATTTTACGAGAGATTATCTGACAAACTGGAAAATAGATCGAGACTTTTTGATAGAAAATTTATTATATTTGAAATGTATTAAACGGGATGGTCATTTTCTACTAAACCATTTTATTGTCTTTTGGTTTTATGAGAACAATAGATTGAAAACAAACCCGCGAATCTGTTGGGATGCAGCGTAAAATAGAGAAAATGATGATATTTCTTCTCATCGTTTTCTCATTTTTTTCTTTTTTTTCTATCATTTTTCTTCTCTATGCTTGAGAACACAAGAAAGAAAAGGGGGACAGGCGCGGGCTTACGTTACTTAAAAAAGATGGGAGATGAATAAAATGGGATCTAAATTAGAACAGATTCTTCAGCACAATTCAAAGTTTGTGAATGAGAGACATTATGAGCCTTACAAAGCGGGGAAATTCCCTGAGAAAAAATTGGTCATTTTAACGTGCATGGATACCCGTCTTTTGGAATTATTGCCGCAATCTATGGGGCTGCGCAACGGGGATGCGAAAATCATTAAGAATGCAGGCGCCATCGTGACACATCCGTTCGGCAGTGTGATGCGGAGTATCCTGCTAGCCATCTATGAGCTAAAGGCAGAGGAAGTATGCATTGTAGGGCATCATGAATGCGGAATGGCAGGTCTTGCGGCGGAGCCTTTACTTGAAAAGGCGAAAGCACGCGGAATCGAAGAGAAATGCTTAAGCATTGTGAAAAACTCAGGAGTCGATTTAAAGGGCTGGCTGACAGGCTTTGATTCGGTTGAAGAGAGCGTGACTCAAAGTGTGAAATTAGTGAAAGAGCATCCACTGATGCCAAGTGATGTGGCTGTTCATGGACTGGTGATTCATCCAGCCACAGGAAAGCTGGATGTCGTTGTGAAAGACAAACAGATTGACGCGCAGTATACCTAAATCATCTACACAATACTTGAAGGAGGCCAACACATACCATGCGTTTTTATGGAAGATTTGAAGGGTACAATTCATCAAAGTTTAGACGCGATTTAATCGCTGGGCTTGTCGTGGGCGTTGTGGCAATTCCTTTAGGCATGGCATTTGCCATTGCATCTGGTGTCGGACCAGAATATGGATTATACACAGTCATCGTTGCCGGCATTTTGATTTCATTGTTTGGTGGTTCAAAGTATCAGATCGGCGGGCCGACCGGGGCGTTTGTTCCAATTTTATTCGGGATTGTCAGCCAGTACGGTATTGAAAACTTGCTCATTGCCGGTTTTATGGCAGGCTGTATGCTTGTATTATTCGGAATATTCAAACTGGGAAAGCTCATGAAATTTATTCCTCGTCCGGTTATCATCGGTTTTACTGCGGGCATTGCTGTCATTATTTTTTCAGGACAGATTGCCAACTTCCTCGGATTAAAGGGTGTTGAAAAACATGAAAGCTTTTTCCTCAATATGAGAGAAATTGTGGTCCATCTTGGGACCGCAAACAGTCTCGCCATCATCACAGCTGTCATCGGGCTCATCGTGATTTTGGCGGCACAAAAATACATTCCTAAAATACCTGGTGCTCTATTAGGTCTATTGGCTTCAACGTTTCTAGCCGTTCTCTTTTTTCAAGGACAAGTTGAAACGATTGGCTCTGCATATGGTGAAATCCCTCGTCAGCTGCCAACCTTCGCTTTTCCTGAATTGACGATTGAAAAAATGATATACCTCCTGCCTCCAGCAATTGTCATTGCACTTTTAGGCGGCGTGGAATCAATTTTGTCTGCAATGGTCGCTGATAATATGAAAGGCTCTAAGCATGACAGCAATAAAGAGCTTGTGGGGCAAGGGATTGCCAATATGGCGGCACCGCTTTTCGGAGGAATTCCAGCGACGGGAGCTATTGCCCGAACGGCCACGAACATAAAAAATGGCGGGGCAAGTCCGATTTCTGGTGTCGTGCATGGCGTTGTCGTCTTACTGATCTTAATGCTATTTGCGCCATATGCGTCGATGATTCCACTTGCTGCAATGGCACCGATTTTAATGTTTGTTGCTTGGAATATGAGTGAGAGAAAAGAGTTTATCAATATTGTGAAAGTGAAAAATGCCGATTCGCTTGTCCTTGTCGTGACCTTTTTGCTCACGGTCATCGGTGATTTGATTATTGGCGTCACTGCTGGTCTCATTTTAGCGTTTATCGCTTTTATCAAAAAAATGAGCCAGACGACCAATATTCATACCAATGTCGCTGTTCCTCAAATAGAAACAGCAGCTGCTTTAGAAAAACAGACAGACGAAAAAGGAATCAGTATGTATTCCATTGAAGGGCCGCTCTTTTTCGGAACAACAGATTCATTGGAAAATTCGATTTTGGACCATGTTCAAACAAAACCGAAAACGCTCATTCTGCTTATGAATAAAGTCAATTATATGGATACATCGGCAGAAGCGGTTCTCATGAATATCTCCAATCGATTAAAGCATCATAATGGAAAGCTGATGATCGTTGGACTTCAATCGCAGCCTAAGGAGCTTTTGCATCGAACGGGACTATTCCATCATATCGGAAAACAGCATTTCTTTGAACGAACGGATGACATTTCACCACAGCATCTTTAAGACGTAAAAAACACGTGACAGCTTGGTCACGTGTTTTTTACTGGCTCTTTTTCTCCAGAAAAGCGTTTTGTGAGTTTCTGTTGGTGAGCGCTGAAGACCTCTTCTACTGTGACATCATATTGATCCGCTAAAATGAGGAGATTTGCTAAGACATCTCCCATTTCTTCAATGAGTTCTTTTTTCAGCTCAGGTGATTCCTGTCTCTGCTCATCAGGCCGGTCTCGTCCGATTTCTATTGCTCTAACAGCACGAGCGAGTTCTCCCGTTTCTTCCATTAAAAAGCCTAACCGGATAAACGGTCCGTATTCTGTCCAATTTCTCGTTTGATAAAAATCCTTGATCCACTTCTCCATCTCAGTTGTTTGCATTCTCTCTATACAACTCCTTATATGGTGTTCACTCTTTTGATTTTACACTATATATAGAAGAAATGGCTGTTTCTTTACAAATCATTATAGTAGAATGAGTGAGTGAAGAAATCATAGAGAGAGATGGAGCTGTTTTGATGAAAACGATTTGTGTGTTTGCTGGTTCGAATCCAGGTGTAAATGATGTCTACAAACAAAAGGCTGTAGAGCTGGGTGCTTATATGGCGAAGCAGGGCATTCGTCTTGTCTACGGTGGATCGCGTATTGGGTTAATGGGCGCGATTGCCGATGAGGTCATGAGACATGGCGGGCAAGTGATCGGGGTCATGCCTAAGGGGCTTTTTAGAGGAGAAGTCGTGCATCAAGAGCTGACAGAGTTAATTGAGGTAACAGGCATGCATGAACGAAAAGCGAAAATGAGCGAGCTGGCCGATGGGTTTATTGCGATGCCAGGCGGCTTTGGTACATATGAAGAATTATTTGAGGTGCTGTGCTGGGCACAAATCGGCATTCATCAAAAGCCAATTGGATTGTATCAAGTGAATGACTATTTCAACCCGCTCTTGGACATGGTGAAATTTAGTATACAAGAAGGTTTTTCGAATGAATCACACCTTCAATTGTTACATGCTTCGAGCGAACCGGAGGAATTAATTACGCAGATGGCTTCTTACGAAACACCGTCTCTTCAGCAGAAATGGACGGAGCTGTCTTAAAGTAGGATTAAAACAAAAAACCGTCTGTTCAAGGAGCAGACGGTTTGTGTTGTGATCATTATTTTTGTTCTTCTGTATTACGGGTCAAGACTTTGTCAATGAGTCCGTATTGAAGTGCTTCTTCCGCTGTTTTGAAGTTGTCACGATCTGTATCGCGCTCAATGACTTCAATTGGCTGACCAGTACGTTCAGCAAGTACTTGGTTCAGTTTATCGCGTAAAGAAAGGATTCGTTTTGCCGCAATTTCAATTTCTGTTGCTTGACCTTGGGCACCGCCGAGTGGTTGGTGAATCATGACTTCACTGTTTGGAAGAGCATAACGCTTACCTTTTTCACCAGCAGCAAGCAGGAACGCACCCATAGATGCAGCCATACCAATACAAATAGTTGATACCTTTGGTTTAATAAATTGCATCGTATCGTAAATGGCCATACCAGCTGTGATTGAACCGCCAGGGCTGTTAATGTAGATAGAAATATCTTTTTCTGGATCTTCAGCTTCTAAGAAAAGCAGCTGTGACACGATGGAGTTGGCAACATTGTCATCGATCGCAGAACCAAGCATGATAATACGGTCTTTTAAAAGACGAGAATAAATGTCGTAAGCTCTTTCCCCACGATTTGTTTGCTCAATGACTGTAGGTATTAAATTCATAATGTTCCTCCTTCACCTTTTAGGTAAGTATGTAATTCAATGATACATTTTTGGTCAATAAAGGTCAAACAAAACGCTGACCTAAATTCAAATACCCCTATCCATTTTCCCCAAAATCATTCCACTTCAAACCAGCATATTATTCTATGTATCCAAAAGAAGAAAATACATCATCAAGACGAATGATTAATCATTGCTTTCTTGCAGCATTTCCCTTATAATTTGATATGCTGACGTTCAAAAAACATATCGTGCGCTCGTAGCTCAGTTGGATAGAGCGGTGGTTTCCGGTACCACGTCTGCCGGGGGTTCGAATCCCTCCGAGCGCGTTACAACGTTTTAACGCCGTTATATCAACGTTTTCCAACGGTCCGTTAATGCGTTAAGTGTACGGAAGGACGCGATTTAGGAAGATATGGATGTCCGTTTTTATCCGATTTCGTGTCTTAGCGGACAAACTAGACCGATTCTCTACGAAGCCTTGCGGAATAATTTCCGGGAGGCTTTTTATTATGGCGTATGGCGATTACAAGAAGACGACAAGGCGTCAGGAATCGGCGTGAGACTGATGGAATAGTAAAGAGTTTTAAAGCGGCGAAGACCGTTGACAAATCGTTAGGGATCATACGCGAGTTATTCGAAACGGAGAACTATTGCGAAAAAACAATCAATGATTTATCGGAGTATTGGGCGGAATTTATGCAAGTTGCAGGCACACTAATGACGGACAACATAACGGACGTTACGGAAGATCCTTTGGGATCCTATATATCAAGGATGCTAAACGTACGCGATCTTTCACCAGTAACGCAGGTTATGGGTCGATGAAAAGATGATTAAGATGCTCAAAGATAGCCAAAAGTACGGCGATTCTTTAAGGATCGTTCTCAGGCTTTCGCGATTATATGGCGTTCCTTATTGCGTTAAAATGCGGGCTTCGTTCGAATGAACTTGAATGGTCTAAGCTGGAAGATAAAGACTTTGGCAACCTCGTTATTATGCTACTAGGCGCAGCCAACAAGCACCGTAAAAATAGAATGGCATCCGATCCTTCATCACTTACGACATATCTTTGCGATTAATTATTTAACAAACGGCAGCGATATACGTTCCTTACAAAAAATAATGGGACACGCGCTGACCTCCTTATATGGAAATATAACTCGATTATGTAGACGATATCGTAATACAGAAAAGCAAGTGGAAATGATATGGAAGTGCTACGGCAAGAACAGGAGCGTGTAAAATTCCAAGAAGTGGCATATTATTTCAAAGGCACAGTCCGACCAACTATCTTAGTTAACACGAATTCTGTTATAGGATGCGGCATTTCAAGAGTTCGGGACGGTATGCAACTGGACGTGCATGCAAAATATTGTAGATAGTAATGCTTTTCAGATCGGCTTTTATACCGGAACATATTCAATCAGGGTGATGGGATTATACCTTGGATTAACCCGTTGAACGAAGACATACGGTCCAGGTAGGGATAAGATAAATATTTATTATATCGGTTACACTCCGATTTCTTAATCTATCGCATTTTATGGTATATTTGTAATAAAAATGTTGGGGGTAACCAAATGCTTAAGGTTGCAGTTTTGGGCAGTTGTGTATCGAGAGATAATTTTAATTCTAAATTCATTCCTGATTATAAAAAGTATGCCACTTGTGTTTTACATCAGAATCAAATGTCGATGGTTTCTCTTAATTCTGATCCAATACCTTTTGAGGAGAAACTAATCGACAATTTAAGTCCATTTGATACAAGACATTTTACCACAGAACTAGATAAAAGTTTTTTTAGTGAATTGAAAAAATGCCAACCGGACTATCTTATTGTGGATTTTTATGGGGATCTATTTTACGGAGTTCAAAGGATAGGTGATAGCTATATAACTAATAAAAAATGGTTATTTAAACAGACATCTCTATATGAACGTCTTGATATTAGAGAAGAATTTCAGATGTTTTTCGATCAGAAAGACCGTTATCTGGAGTTATGGAAAGCAGGAGTGAAGAGCCTATTCACCTTTTTAAGAGAAAATGTGCCGAACTGCAAGGTCATCATTAACAAAGCCAGATTTATTGATGAGTATATCGAAAAAGAAACTGGAGAAGTAAAAATTATCAGTGAAAGCGGGAAAACTAAATATATTAACGTTCCAGTATACAATAAGTGGTGGGATGCTTTAGATAATCACGTAATTAATAACTATGATGTAAAAGTTATCGATTATCAAAGTTGGCACTTCAAATCAATTGAGGACCATCCTTGGAATATGTTTTATGTACATTATGATATGTCGTTTTATCAGGATTTTTCCAGGAAACTTTTGACGATTGCTCTTGAAGATGCTTTTAAAGAGAAGGAAAGTTTAATAACGAACTAACAAGGAGTTCAGGACGCCTTATTGGGCGTCTTTTTGCTGTAATTAACGGAAAGGAGGCGCCACAATGCCTGAGCCGAACATATTCTAATATAACGATAAATTAGCAAAAGTTCATGAATACTCGTACGTATTGATACAAAAGTCGAATACCTTAACGATGTGAAAACGACTGCCGATAGGGCCGGCGAAAAATCCGACAAAGCGTTTGCTAAAGAAAACCGCGCAGATATAGCGGATATGAAAGCAAATAGGAAATGGATTTGGATTGTAATGATCGGCGTCGTTAGCGTAGCTATATCGGGAGTCGCGCTATTTTATAACCGAATAAACGTAATTCGACCATAAGGTGAGAGTCTCGATGGAATTGTAACAAATTCCCTCTTATTGTACAACGACTAAAGAAGGCTATAAGCATGTGTCCGATTCAGGGATATTTAAGTCCTGCTCGTTGCTAGCTAACTATACACAACACTGATCCAATCTCTATTGAAAAACCGTCTGCTGCGTTTAAACAAATGCTGCTCAAAAAAAGACAAAGCGCGTAACAGGAGGCTTTGTCTTTTTTCTGTTAGCCTCTTAAAAATACTGGACGTAAGACTCATTTCTTCCCTTTTCAGGCGTATTTGTTGAGCCGGCTTGCTGTATATGATTAACATGGAAGAGAATTGACAAAGAGGAGGGATTTCTTGTGGCGAAGATTTTATTGATTACGTTTCCAGCTGAAGGACATGTGAACCCTATGTTAGGAATCATCAAAGCATGGGCGGATCGAGGCGATGAAGTGCATGCGGTCACAACTGTACATTATGAGGAACGAATTAAACGCTTAGGCGCTCACGTACATATACATCCAGACTATATTCGGACATTACATGTGGAAGAAGGAGATTTAGATTCTATGCAGCCGTTCTTTCATGCCATGCTGCAAACATCATATGATATTTTAGAGGTGGTGGAAACACTCTCCGAGAAGCATTCATTTGATTTGGTCTACTTTGATATGTTTGGGGCAGGGGAGCTTGTTCGAGATTACTTGCACATTCCGAGCATTGGTTCCAACCCATCTTTTGTGCTGCAAGAGGCGCATTTTGATACACCGCTATACAGAAAGGATGAGAAAGCCGATCATCTGTTAGAAAAAATACAAGAGCGTTTTGGCGTTCAGCCAACGCGTTTGATGCAATTTATGAAAAACCGTGGAGAAATGAATATCGTCTATACAAGTGAATATTTCCAGCCTTCTGTTGATTCATTAAACGATTCGTTTGTTTTCATTGGACCGAGCTTTCTAAAAAGAGCCGACCAGCATGATTTCCCGCTGGAAGCACTTGAGCAAGAAAAAGTCGTTTTTATTTCCATGGGTACCGTTCTTGGGGATACAGAAGCATTTTTTAATATGTGTATAGATGCTTTCGAAGACTTTGACGGAAAAGTGATTATCGCAACAGGTGAAAAAGTAGATCGTTCTCTCTTAAAAGAGGCGCCTGCTCATTTTATGATCGAGCCATATGTGCCGCAGCTTGAAGTGCTCGAACTGACAGATGTGTTTATAACGCACGGCGGCATGAATAGTGTCAATGAAGGGATTCATTACCACGTTCCGATGGTCGTCATTCCAGTCGACAAAGATCAGCCGATGGTGGCAAAAAGACTGACCGAATTATCTGCTGCCTGTGCACTTGATAAAGATCAGCTGACACCAAAGCAGCTAAGAGAAACTGTTGAGACGGTTTTAGGCAGTGACACGTACCGTGCGGGGATTGAGAAAATTGAAGAAAGCTTCCAAGCAGCAGGTGGAACAGAAAAAGCATTAAAGGTGATTGATCAATTCATACAAGCGAAACAAACTCAATAGATAACTTATTTTCGGAAGGTGGGGGCCATATTCAAATGGAACCCCGCTTGACAAAAAATAACCAATCTTTTATCGTATACGTAACAAACGACGGAAGGGTGACCCAATGCAATGAAGTACTAATCCTATGACCTGTAAGCAAAATGAACGAACGAAGGCAGTGAGCAAACGATCAGTTTGCCATGTTTGTTGCGTTTTCATTTTTTAGCTTCGGAATAGGATGGTACAGCTTGGGAATCAAAGGATAAGGTGATTGATACGTGGGATGTGTGTGACTAAATATGAACGGCACACATACTGCTGGATCAATCCGTTTATTTTTGTACACCATTTTGCCTCCTATTCTGAGAATGGGAGGCTTTTTCATGTCTCCTGATACGAAAGGAGAGGATTGGATGTTACTAAAAGCCAATCAGTTAAAGGTATTTCGAAAAGATCGCTTGTTATTTGATATTGAGGAGCTAGCCATCCATCAAGGTGATCGCATTGGTCTTGTAGGGACAAATGGCAGCGGGAAAACGACTTTATTGCATGTGCTGGCGGGGCAGGAAACACCAGACAGCGGCACAGTTGCAGCCACAGCGGCCTGTACGCTGCTTCCTCAATTGAAACAAGGAGATGGCAGACAGAGTGGCGGTGAAATGACCCAGACTTATATTGAAAAAGCATTAAGCCGGCCATCTGCCCTTTTATTAGCAGATGAACCGACAACTCATTTGGATACAGAGCATATTGAGTGGCTGGAAGAAAAGCTGCGTCATTATCAAGGTGCTCTCATTGTTGTTTCACATGATCGTGCTTTTTTAGATGCAATATGTACGGAGATTTGGGAGCTGGATCATGGGCAGCTTCATCATTACAAAGGCAACTACACGCATTTTGCACAGCAAAAAGAGCTGGCACATCGTCAGCAGGTGGAAGCGTACGAAGCGTATACACAAAAGAAAAAACAGTTAGAGCATGCGCTCGAAAAGAAAAAGAAAAAGGCGGACAAAGCAACAAAACCATCTCAAAAGGTGAAATCTTCAGGGCCTAAAATTGCAAAGCCCTACTATGCAAATAAGCAAAAAAAGCTGCAAAAAACAGCCAAATCCATTGAAACAAGGATGGAGAAATTAGAAAAGGTGGAGAAGGTAAAGGACATTCAGCCCATTCAAATGACTCAGCATACGATGAAGGAAGTAGCAAGCCGTACCATTTTACGAGTGAAAAATGTAGATGGCAAGGCGGGAGGTAAAGTGCTTTGGAAGCAGGCGAATGTGGAAGTGAGGGGCGGAGACAAGGTTGCCATTATCGGAAAGAACGGCAGCGGGAAAACGACGTTTCTTCGTATGTTAGTGAATGGACATCCCGGAGTTACTCGCTCAGAGGCTGTCAAGCTAGCCTATTTTCGTCAGGATCTTTCAGGATTGAAGGTAGATGAATCGATTTTACAAAATGCGCTAAAAGAGGCGGTTCAAGATGAGACAGTGGTTCGAACGGTTTTGGCGAGACTAGGATTTAGAGGGGATGATGTGCATAAGCCTGTTGAGGTATTAAGCGGGGGAGAACGGGTGAAGACGATGCTTGCGTCCTTACTCGTCAGTGATGCCAATGTTCTCATGCTGGATGAACCGACGAACTTTTTAGATCTGGCGGCAGTTGAAGCTCTTGAAGGTCTATTGAAGGATTACCCAGGTACCGTTGTGTTTGTTTCCCACGATCGCAGGCTGATTGAGGAGGTTGCCACTCGTATTTTCCATATTCATGAGGAACGTATTGAAGGATTTGACGGCACATATGAAGCCTATAAACAAAAGGAAGAAAAACCAGCTGTGACAAATAGAGAAGAGGAGCTTCTGTTAATTGATATGCAGCTGTCTGAAGTGCTCAGCCGTTTAAGTATTGAGCCCTCGCAAGAGCTTGAAGAGACATTTCAAGCATTATTGAAACAAAAAAAGTCTTTGGAGTCGTAAAAGAAAACCCCTGTTTACTCTACAGGGGTTTGTTCATGTCGTTCTTTTTTTAATTGTTCAAGCTCACTCACTGTGACGAGCTGGTAGCCTTGTTTGGTGAGTTCATGGATGATCTCTACGGCAGCTTGGGCTGAGCTTTCATAAATATCGTGCATTAACACTGTTCTGCCATCTGCTGCATGTGAGAGAACGCGGTTTGTGATTTGCTGGCTGTTGCGGATTTTCCAATCCTCAGGATCAACATCCCACAAAGTGACCTTCATCCCAATTGCATGATTGATATCTTGATTTGTACCGCCATATGGCGGTCTAAAGTGCGTAGGTGTATATCCGCTTGCTTTCTCAATCAGCTGCTGGGTGTCCTTCACTTGTTTCACGGCTTCTTCTAAAGGCAGTCTTGTTAATAAAGGGTGATTGTAGGAATGGTTTCCGATCTCATTCCCGTCTTTTAGAATGTCGGCAAGCATCCCAGGATAATATTGCACCCTGCTGCCTAATACGAAAAAGGTGGCATGTCCTTTGTTTTTCTTCAGCGCATCTAAAATTTTTGAGGTTGTCGCTGGATTCGGTCCATCATCAAATGTGAGGGCGATGGCTTTTTTATTCGGGTCAAGCTTTGATTTTTGCGGCAGCTTGACGGCTTTTCTTTTTGGGTTCGGTTCTTTCATTTCATTTTTATTTTTGAGTTTATCCATATATTCTGGCTTTAATATGTCCTTCAGCAATGTCTTTTTGATTGCGAGTGTTTGCGGCCCAAGATCCTCCGCTGCTACTTGAGATGCAGGGAAATAAAATTCTACATATTTGTCTTTCAAGGCAAATTGACTGAAGTTTTGAGCATCAGGGGCTGTTCCTTTCTGAAGGAGAGGCTGATCCTTAGATAAGGTTTTATCCTTTCGAAGTTCCGTATATGTAATATAGGATAATTTCTTTAAATAATTGGTTTTAGGCAGAAATAAATCTTTTGTGTCAAGAAAGGTTTTTTTCTGAAAATCAAAGTTAATCGTGAGATGATTGGTGGTTCCATTTTGCTGGCCAGTATACGTATAGGTCGTAAAGCGAATGGCAGCAGACTGCTTCGCATAATGCACCATTTCATAATCAATATTCAGTTCATACCGTTTATTTTCATCGATATCTTTTGCTTCACTGAATGTTTTTTTGAAATGCTCTAATGCTGAATTGGCATAGCTTTGAATCTTGTCATCTAGCTCTTTTTGATGAAAAAGAGGATAGTTGACTGCATATCTCATAAATTTCCCGTCATTTACGAGAGTGACAATTTCTACGTTTTTATAGTTCGAATCCTGCTTTACATTTTTCTTCTCTGTACCACTTGCTTGTTGATTTTGAAAGAAAGCAACTGCTCCAATGACGACTGCAAGCGCAAATAGGACGATACTCCATTTTCCCTTTACTGACACAACTTTCAAATCTCCTCTCATGACGGGTCATTCTTTATTAGTTTGACATCTGTTTGTAATATTTTTATAACATTTGACTTACTTTTGTAATTTTAGGGGATATTCATGCGAAATGTCAACTATTTTCCTATTAAACTATGAGAAAAAATGATAGGCCGTACTGAGATGCAAAAAAAATCTCCCACCCCGCTGCTCTACACATACCTTCATTAATTAAAAAATAGGGTGTACATTGATTTTTTAGAGGCTGGCGGCTATAATTTTGTTGATTATGATTCTCATTTTCAAACTGACTTTTAATGAAGAAAAGGATGACACCGATTTTGCAGGATAAGCGAACACCTCAACAAAAACGATCATCACATATTCTGTTCTTTTTGATATTTTTTCTCGCTGTCATTGGTTTAGCGGCTGCCATGTTTTTTGCTGTGTCATACGGTGCAAAAACATTGTCTCTGCAAACGGTTTGGACAGCTGTATTTGACTACCAGTCAAATGTTACAGAGCAGCAGATCATCCATGAATTAAGACTTCCGCGTGTTTTAGGGGCAGCTCTAGTGGGAGCGGCGTTTGCCGTAGCGGGTGCTCTTATGCAGGGCATCACAAGAAATCCACTGGCAGATGCGGGGATTTTGGGCATTAATGGCGGTGCGATGTTTGTGGTCGCTCTCTGTTTTGCTTTTTTCCCAGGAATGCCTTATTCAGCACTGATGTTTTTTTCCTTTATTGGTGCTGTGCTCAGTACGCTGCTGATCTTCGCGATTGGAGCGGCTGGCGGCGTATTGACACCGCTGCGCCTCACTGTAGCAGGGGCGGTTGTAGCCGCATTGCTTCATGCGCTCAGCTCTGGGATCGCGATTTATTTTGACCTGAGTCAGGATCTGGCTTTTTGGTATGCAGGCGGGGTAGCTGGTGTGAAATGGCCTCAGCTGATGATTCTTGCCCCCGTCATTCTGATTGTGATCGTATGGGCAATGCTATTAGGCCGGTCACTTTCCTTACTATCGCTCGGTGAAGATACAGCGGCAAATTTAGGGGTGAAAACACGACAAGTGCGAATACTAGGAATGACCGCTGCTGTGTTATTAGCAGGGGTTTCTGTATCAGCAGTCGGGTCGATTGGGTTTGTCGGGCTCGTCATCCCGCATATTGCACGAAAGCTTGTTGGTGTAGACTATCGTTTCGTTATTCCGATGTCAGCGATATTAGGCGCAATGCTGCTTGTCTTTGCAGACCTTGCCAGCCGAACAGTCAATCCGCCAAGAGAGCTTGCCATTGGCGTGATGGTGGCACTTGTTGGTGTTCCTTTCTTCTTATACATTGCCAGAAAAGAAGGGAGGAACCTGTCATGAGAGAGAAACAGCGTGCTCTTGTCGTGACAGTCGTTTTGCTTTGCCTGAGTGCGGCTGTTGTGCTGTATAGTTTAAATACCGGTACGCTGAAACTAAGCCCTGTCATGGTCGTCAAGACGTTATTTGGCTTTGGAGATTTCCAAAGTGAAACGGTGCTGTTTGACTATCGTCTGCCTCGAATCGTGGTGACGATGTTAGCTGGTATTGGTCTTGGCATTGCTGGCGGCATTTTGCAGAGCTTATCCCGTAACCCGCTGGCCGATCCTGGGATTATTGGATTGAATGCCGGGGCAGCCTTTGGCTTAATTGTGTTTGTGACATATTTTCACGCACTTGAAGGTAATCCGTCTCTTCTTATTCCGCTCTTTACGTTTGGCGGCGGACTGCTTGCGGCAGCGGTCATCGTGCTTCTTGCATATGACCGGCATGAAGGGCTTGTTCCTATCCGGCTGATCTTAGTTGGAATTGCGGTTGCTGCGGGATTTAGTGCACTCACCTTATATTTGTCATTGAAGCTGGATGAAGATACATACACGTTTGCTTCAAGGTGGCTTGTGGGCAATGTATGGGGGAGAGACTGGATACATGTGCTGGCACTCCTGCCTTGGATTGTATGCCTTGTGCCGCTTACGCTGATGCAGTCAAACACGCTCAATGCATTGACATTAGGAGATGCTGTCGCCTCAAGTGTAGGTGTACGTGTCCAGCGTAAACGTCTTCTCCTCTTGACCTTAGCGGTAGGCCTCGCGAGTGCAAGTGTTTCGATGACAGGCGGTATTGGCTTTATTGGCCTCGTCGCCCCGCATTTGGCCAGGCGGCTTGTCGGCTCACTGCATCAGTATTTTTTACCAGTTAGTGCGCTGCTTGGCTTGTTGATTTTGGTCAGTGCCGATACAATCGGACGTTCCATCTTTGCTCCAAATGCCATACCGGCGGGTGTGGTCGTGGCCTTTATCGGTGCCCCGTATTTTCTCTATTTATTAACTAAAACGAAATAAACACGAAAGAGGAACTCATCATGAAAAAACTACTAGTAATTGGATTAACGCTCTGTTTCTTGCTGCTTGCCGCTTGTGGACAACAGGAAACAAAGAATACAACAAATGAAAAGACCAATGGCACACCAAAGATTGCTTCCTTGTCTATTCATTTAACAAATGACTTGTTAGCACTCGGTATCAAACCGGCGGGCTCTGTTGTAGGAGGAGACTTAAAAGATTTCCTTCCACATGCGAAAAAGCAGCTGAGTCACACGAAGAAGCTCGGTATTGCAGCCGATCCAGATATGGAATCACTGCTTGCGTTACAACCAGATGTCATTTATGTTGATGAAGAATTAGCCGGACAAGACTTATCGAAATATAAGAAGATCGCCAAAACAGAAGTGTTTAATTTAAATGATGGCACATGGCGGGATCATTTGAAGAAAATCGCCAAACACGTCAATAAAGAAAAAGAAGCGGATCAATATATTAAGAATTACAATCAAGAAGCAAAAGAAGTCAAATCGCTCATCAAGAAAAAGATTGGAAACGGAAAAGTCATGGCGATCCGTGTGACAGCAAAGGAGCTTCGCGTATTTAGCATGAAGCGTCCAATGGGTCCTATTTTATACGATGATTTAGGCCTGACACCTGTCGATGGTGTGAAAAAGCTGGACAGCAAGCGCCCATTTGAAGTGATTTCTCAAGAGGTTCTTCCTGATTATGATGCTGATGCGATCTTTGTCGTTGTCAACCGTGATGATAAAGCGCAGCAGGCATTCAAGCAATTAGAAAAGACTCCGATTTGGAAGGGTCTAAAGGCAGTGAAGAAAAACCAAGTCTATCCGATTGCCGATCAGCCGTGGCTCGATTACTCAGCTCTAGGCAATAAAATGGCATTGGATGAAGCAAAAGAGATGTTTTCTAAATAAATAGCAAATGAAATCAGGCATCATTCCGCATATAGGAATGATGTCTCTTTTTTTGATTCGTTCTTCTATTCATTCGGCTTCTGCATACATATGAGAGAGAACGAGCAATACCGCCCGTACGAAGAGGAAAGGGAGGGGTTACAGTTGGAGGTTCAAAAAATTAGTGCAGGTACAATCGCAAGGCTTGTGCTGCTTTTACTGGCGCTTGTTAACAGTGCGCTAACTGCTGCGGGAAAAAGCCCAATTCCTATTGATGAAGAAGGCGTTCAGCAATTCATCACGCTGGCCTTTCTGGGGATTACATCACTATGGGCCTATTGGAAAAACAATGATATAACGAAAAAAGCACGAACAAAAAAAGAAGAATAAGATAAAAAAGAGCCTTTCATGAATCAAAGGCTCTTTTTCATCGAAGCGTCAAACGCCTCTCCCCGCAATCATTCTTCCTGAAAGGCTTACGCCCGGCGTTCTCCCATGTTGTTGAGGAATGCTTTTACTTCCTCAATACTTAAGCCGATCGCTTTCGCTTCATTCATTAGACGCTTCCACTCTGCGATATTTGAATCAGTCAGCTTTCTATGGGTGACATGTAACGACTTTTCTTCCTGCTCTTTTCGGTAGGTTTGGAGCAGTTGATAGAGCTCTTCTTTGGGCATGCCGGATTGGACGGCACTTACGATATGCTCCCGCCATTCGTGTTCACCACCCTCAGCGTTATGAAACATCATCGTCTCTGCATCAAACAGCTCTTGTAAATCAATCTCTAGTGAAGAGGATACCTTTTTTAAGAACTGGACAGATGGATTCCTGTGGACACCACGCTCAATTTTGCTCAAATATGACTTAGAGACATGAGCATCCTCAGCCAGCTGCTGAATCGAGTATCCTTTTCTCTTTCGGTAAATGCGTATCACCTTGCCTATCATTCGATCAATGATCTCCCTTCTCCACGGCGAATAGTTCTGCGACCTTTTCGTTCATTATAAGAAATAAATTGTTCTTTATAAAATTCAAAAACGTAAGAATCAGGAAGTAAACAAAAGAAAACGAACGATTTCGTTCTTTAAAAAGAACTATAAGACCTATTATGACATTTTTCTTTGCGGGTATTATCTTTTATAATCCAATCATTAACAAAAAGAAACCATATATAACCTTTTTATGATGAAATCGGGAGGTATCTATGAATGAGAATATAGGTTTTAAGCAGCTGTTTTCTGTCATTAAAGAGAAAATGGCCCTTCTGATCCTGATTGTCCTGATCGTAACGGGCATTTCAGCCTACTATCAGTTCTATGTCTCGACTCCTGTATATCAGGCAACCACTCAAATTCTTGTTCATAAACGCAGCAATGACGCACAAGCAGATTTAAACGATATTCAGATGAACCTTCAATATACACGTACCTTTCAAGTTTTATTAAAAAGCCCAATCGTCATTGAAAAAGTAAAAGAAACACTCCATCTCACAGAATCAGCAGAAGGATTAAAACACAAAATTGCCACAAGTACAGAAAATGAGTCTGAGGTCATCAATATTTCTGTACAAGATGAGGATCGCGCGAAGGCAGTTGCCATTGCAAATACCGCAACAGAGGTGCTGCAAGAAGAAATCAAAAAAACAATGAATATGGATCGCATTAATGTTTTGTCTGAAGCCAAGCTGTCCAACACGATTCTGATGAATTCAAGGAAATTCGTTCATATCGTTCTGGCACTAGGTGCCTCTTTATTAGGGGGAATGACACTCATTTTCTTAATGAATTTACTCGATGATACTGTAAAACGAACACATCAAATAAGAGAAGAGATCGGATTGCCGTCGCTTGGCAGTGTCTATCAAATGCAGGCAGACAGGAGGGCCAAAAAAGACAAGCAGTCCGTCATAACGGGAGGACAGAACATTGATCTTTAAGAGGAAGAAAAGAGAAAAGAGAGATTTATCCTGTATTTCTGTATTAAATCCTCACTCTGTCATTGCGGAACAATTCCGTACGATCCGAACAAACATTGAATTCACATCGATTCAAACAAGGCTGAAATCTATATTGGTGACCTCCTCCTTGCCGAAGGAAGGGAAATCATTTACGGCTGCAAACTTAGCAGCTGTTTTTGCACAGCAGAACAAGCGGGTGCTGCTCATGGATGCTGATTTGCGAAAGCCGGCCGTTCATGAATATTTTGACCTGAGTCATCACACCGGTTTGACGAATGTGCTATTAAATAATTGCAGCTTGGAGGAAGCTGTTTTATCTACACCGATTGAGCATTTAGAGCTGCTTCCGAGTGGAACCATTCCGCCGAATCCAGCTGAGCTGCTCTCCTCTTCTGTGATGAAGCAGCTCTTTTATGAGATTGAACAGCAATATGACATGGTGATTGTTGATTCCACGCCGCTTCTGCCAGTTGCAGATGCAAAGATCTTGGCGAACCGAACGGACGGGAGCATTCTCGTTGTCTTAAGCGGCAAAACAAAGATTGCTGCTGTGAAGAAATCAAAAGAAGTATTAGAGGGAACAACAAGTAAACTGCTTGGAGCTATGCTAAATGGCAAGAAAGAGAAAAAGGGCAGGCTGTACATGTATTAAAAAGATTGATAGGTGATGTCTCCTAATCTTTAACAATGGAGGCACTCGATCCTGCTGTGGGCATAACCGGTGCCTTAGATGCTCGTCATCAGTAGTGGGGTGTGAGGACGGGTTTGATGCCCATGTTACGTAAGAATAGAGATGCTTTAAAAAGGGGGAGGAGCGTTGACTTACGCCCAAAGATTATCAATCATCGTAGCACTAGATTCATATCTCATCTTAGTTGCCGTCTTTTTTGGCTTTCAATTTGTCCAAGAGGCGGCTTTAACCGTTTATACATTTGAAATGCTCGCCATTTCTTCGCTCAGTCTGCTCATTGGGCACCATGTATTTGCCTGCATATTTCATGTGTACAAGCAAGTATGGGCTTATACAGGAGTAAGAGAGCTATTTTCTTTAATGAAGACCTTTGTGTGTTCTTTTTTATTTTCGATGACGATGCTGTACCTTTTCGTGCAGACATGGCCATTTCGGTTTTTATTCATCGTGTGGCTTTTTCATATCTTATTCATCGGTGCATCTCGTATGGCTTCTAGGCTATTTCATGACGGGGCAAAACGGCTTCAAGCAGAAAAGGAGAGGGCCTTAATTATTGGCGCCGGATCAGCGGGGACCATGCTTGTTCGTCAGCTTCAGCAATCGAGTGATGTGCATATTGAGCCAGTCGCCTTCATCGATGATGACAAGACGAAGCATCGGCTTGAAATTATGGGTCTGCCTGTTATAGGAGGAAAAGAACAAATTCAAACAGCTGTCGTCATGATGGATATTCAGAAGATCATCATCGCCATTCCGTCCAAAAGCAGCCACACCTTAAAAGGGTTGTATAAGGAATGTGTCGCGACCGGAGTCAAAACACAAATCATGCCGGAAATGGAGCAGATTTTAAAAGGAACCCATGCGCTGAATCAATTACGGGATGTACAGCCAGAGGATTTACTAGGGAGAGAACCGATTCAATTAGATACGAGCCGTCTATCTGCTCATTTAAAGGGAAAAACGATCATGGTCACAGGGGCAGGCGGATCGATTGGGTCAGAAATCTGCCGTCAAATTTGTGTGTTTGCTCCTCAATCAATTGTACTTGTGGGACATGGAGAATTTAGCATTCATTCTATTTTACTAGAGCTGAAAGAATTATATGGAGGCAGCATCAGACTCTATCCACAAATTGCGGATATTCAAGATAAACAGAAAATGAGTGAAATCGTTGGTCAATTTCAGCCGGATATGATTTATCATGCTGCGGCACATAAGCATGTTCCGCTCATGGAGATTAGTCCGAAAGAAGCCGTGAAAAACAATATTATCGGGACAAAAAATGTCGCAGAAGCCGCACACGAGCACGGCATTGAAACATTCGTCCTCATCTCATCTGACAAAGCGGTCAACCCTGCCAATGTGATGGGAGCCACAAAGCGGTTTGCTGAAATGCTGATCATGCAAATGGGGGCAAGCAGCGAAACAAAATTTGTCGCCGTTCGGTTTGGAAATGTACTGGGGAGCAGAGGAAGCGTCATCCCTATTTTTAAGAAACAAATCGAGCAAGGCGGGCCGGTGACGGTCACGCACCCAGCCATGACAAGATATTTTATGACCATCCCAGAAGCATCAAGGCTTGTGATTCAGGCAGGTGCACTGGCAGAAGGAAGACAGATTTTTGTTTTAGATATGGGGGAACCAGTGAAAATCGTGGACCTCGCAGAAAACCTCATTCACCTCTCAGGCTACACCACAGACCAGATTCCGATCACTTTCACAGGCATTCGTCCTGGAGAGAAAATGTACGAGGAATTACTCAACCAGCATGAAAAAGCACAGGAGCAAATCTTCCCGAAAATCCACATCGGCCATGCGCTGGATGGTGACCCATATGTGCTGAACCGCTTTATCCATGAATTTGACATGATGAGTGAAGAGCAAATGAGACAAGCATTATTTGCTGCCATTGAGTCGCAAGATATGTTGTCCGATCAGATGAAACGAGAGGAGGAAGCGCTTGCCAATGAAGAAAAAAGTCTTGTTTTGCGCAACGGTTGATTATCACTTTAAGGCCTTTCATCTTCCATATTTCCGGTGGTTTCAGGAACAAGGATGGGAAGTGCATACAGCTGCAAACGGCCAGTTGGAGCTGCCCTATGTGAATCAAGCTCACTCGATTCCGATTCAGCGCTCTCCTTTTCATGTACGCAACCGGCTTGCGTATGTAGAACTGAAGAAGCTGTTAGCGAAAGAGCACTATGATTTTATCCATTGCCACACACCAATGGGAAGTGTCATTGGCAGGCTAGCAGCCAAAGGCATGCGCAAAAAAGGAACAAAGGTTCTTTACACGGCACATGGCTTTCACTTTTGGCAGGGGGCGCCGCTTCAAAACTGGCTGCTCTATTATCCAATTGAGAGATTTCTCGCCCGCTATACAGACGCTTTGATCACCATTAATGGAGAAGATTTTAAAAGAGCCGACCGTCTATCAAAAGAGCGGACATCTGTTTATTATGTGCCCGGTATGGGTGTGGATATGAAGCGGTTCGCACCAGTCGATGAAAAAGAGAAGCAGCGCCTTCGCGCAGCCTATGGCTTTTCCTCGGAAGATTTTATCGTGCTGTGTGCTGGTGAATTAAACATGAATAAAAATCAAGGAATGCTCATCAAAGCATGTGCACAGCTGTCTAGGAAAATACCAAATATGAAGATCGTGTTTGCCGGGGAAGGGGCAATGAGGCCAAACTATGAAAAGCTTACCCGCCAGCTCCAACTTGAAAAGCATATCCACTTTGCTGGGTTTTGCAAACAAATAGAGGAATGGATGCATATGAGCGATGTGTGTGTTTCCACCAGCTTGAGAGAAGGGCTCGGCATGAACCTGCTTGAAGCGATGTCTGCAGAAAAACCCGTGATTGCAACGGAGAATAGAGGGCATTGTGAGCTTGTCAAACATGGCGTCAATGGCTTTTTAGTTAAACCGCAAGATGTGAATGGTTTAGCTGATTATTTACAGCAGCTCTATGACAAAAAGGATCAGCTGCTTCTCATGGGAAAAGCGGGGCGCTCAATGGCTCATGCATTTGCACAGGAGCAGACAGTCAGTGCAATGGAAGAAATTTATACAATCTATATGGATCAAGCAGAGAAGGTGATACAGCATGCATAAACCAAAGGTGTCTATGATCATGGGCGTCTACAATTGCCAAGAGACAGTAGAAGAAAGCATTGAATCCATTCTTCAACAAACATATGAAAACTGGGAGCTCATCATATGTGATGACGCATCAACAGATGGCACTTATGAGAAAGTGCTGTCTTATACAAAACGACATCCTGAAAAAATTCGCCTGATCCGCAATAAACAAAATCAAAGGCTCGCTGCCAGTCTCAATCGCTGCCTGGCTGAAGCGAGGGGAGAGTTGATTGCGAGGCAGGATGGCGACGACATTTCTGTGCCTGTTCGTTTAGAAAAACAGGTTCATTTCCTCGATACATATTCTGAATATGATGTGGTCGGTACGGCGATGACGGTTTTTGATGAATCGGGAACAAAGGGTGTGCGGGCACTTGTGTCAGAGCCTGATCGGAAGGTGATGGCAAGAGGGACTCCTTTTTGTCATGGGACCATTATGATGCGGGCTTCAGCATACAGGGCTTTACATGGCTATCGCTCTGTGAAAACAACAAGGCGGATGGAAGATATCGATCTTTGGATCCGCTTTTTTGCTGCTGGGAGGAAAGGTTTTAATTTACAAGAGCCATTATATCTGGTGAGAGAGGATGAAGCGGCCTTTCAGCGGCGAAAGTTTCGATATTCGATGGATAATGCCTGGCTCGTCTTGAAAGCATGCTGGGTATTAAAGCTGTCGCCGCTTGACTATTTATTTGCTTTAAAGCCGGTGGTCCGTGCCTGCTTGTCACCGAAGGTCATGAAGCTTTATCATCGCCGGAAGCTGGCATCGTCTATGTTGAAGAGGAGGGCGATTCGGGATGAGTGAGCCAAAGCGCGTGCTTCATATTGTGGGCGGGATGAACCGCGGCGGAGCTGAAACGATGATCATGAATATCTATCGTGCACTCGATAGGAATGTCCTTCAATTTGATTTCATTACCCACCGGCAGGACGACTGTGATTATGATGAGGAAATTCGCCGGCTTGGGGGACGCATCTTTTACGTCCCGAGTATTGGGGCATCCTCTCCGGTGACTTTTGTGAAAACATTGACAAAGACGATCAAGAAAACAGGACCCTATCAGGCAGTGCATGCACATACGGATTTTCAAACAGGCTTCTCCGCACTTACTGCAAAACGAGCGGGTGTGAAGGTGCGCATTTGCCATTCGCATAATACAGCGTGGAAGCAGTCGCCAAACTGGCTGGATCATATGATGCTCAAAGGATTTCGCCAGCTGATCTTTGCATTCTCTACACAGCTTGTTGCATGCGGCGAGGATGCTGGTGTCTTTTTATTTGGACAGAAAAAAATGCAGAATGGGCAAGTTGAGGTGCTGCCAAATGGGATTGATTTATCCCTTTTTTTTCAGCCTGATCCAGACGAAAAGGCAGAGATCAAAAAGCAGCTTCATCTTTGCGGAAAAAACATGGTCATCGGTCATATTGGGCGGTTCCATGAGCAAAAAAATCATGTTTTTTTTATAGAACTGGCCCAGACTTTAAAGAAGCAAGGCGTTTCATTTCAGCTTGTTCTCGTAGGGGATGGACCGCTGAAGCAAGTAGTCGAATCGTATGCGGAGAAGGCAGGCTTGATGGATGACATTGTCTTTACAGGCGTCGTATCAGACGTTCCGCAGTATATGAAAGCATTTGATGTTTTTGTGATGCCTTCCTTGTTTGAAGGTCTTCCGCTTGTATTAGTGGAAGCACAGGCGTCTGGGCTGCCTTGTGTGATTTCAGATCATATTACAGAGGAAGTAGATTTAGGCTGCGGGCTTGTGAAAAGGATGTCGCTGCGAGATTCCGCGCATGAATGGATGAAGGCGGTGCTTGAAGCGTATCATGCAGAACCTCCTCTTCAAGAGTCTATAACCTCTCAGCTTGAACAAAGAGGATTTGATGTGAAACAGAATATTACACGTGTGATGAATATATATGGACTGTAAGGAAGGAAGGGCAGATGGCGGTTTATTTGGTGAACATGATCATGGTCTATTTATGGTCGAGCTTTGCCGCATTTTACGGCAGACGTGATGATACCATTCAAAGCGGATGGCGGCCTAACAAACTTCTGGTGTTTTTTCCGTTTTTGTTTCTTTGTATCGTAGCTGGTATTCGGTATAAAGTAGGAACCGATTTTGTCACATATGGACAGATGTATGAGTTCTCCATCAACTATGAAAGGCCTTGGCATATATTCGGATTCGGTGTGGATAAAGCCGCAACAGATCCGGGGTTTACGTTTATTTTATGGATGCTTAATCAACTGTCTCATGATCCGCAAATTATGTATATTTCAGTCGGGGCTATTACTTATTTTTTTATTATCAAGACGCTTATTCAATATGGCCGTCCATTTGAGCTGAGTATGCTGCTTTTTCTTGGGACCTTTCATTATTATGCGTCATTTAATGGCATGCGCCAGTATATGGTGGCAGCGATTCTTTTTTATGCCATCCGGTTGGTGATCAATGGTCAGTGGAAATTGTATTTTCCGCTCGTCCTTGTATGTTCATTGTTTCATTCATCGGCCCTCATCATGATTCCTGTGTATTTTATCGTGAGAACAAAGGCTTGGTCTTGGATGATGCTGGTCTTATGCCTGATTTTCTTAGGTTTAACCGCTATTTATGACCGTTTTGTCTCGGTGTTTGTGGTGATGCTGCAAGGTAGTTCATATGGTCATTACGAAGAATGGCTCACAACGAATACGAATGGAATGAATGTGACAAAAATCGGTGTCTTGATTTTGCCGCTTCTGCTTGCTTTCTTTTATCGAAAACGACTTCGTGAGCTGACGCCTGAGAGTGATTACATTGTGAATTTTTGTTTGCTGGGTTTCTTGTTTGGCATCCTTGCAACGAAGGATGTCATTTATGCAAGATTTCATATTTATTTTGGCTTGTATCAGCTCATTTTACTGCCATATTTCACACGTATTTTTGATCAGCGGTCTAATGTGTTTATGTATGTAGGGATTGCTGTTTGTTATATTCTGTACAGCATCATGCTGATGCCGTTTGATTCTTCGGTTTTGCCGTATAGAACGATATTTAATAAGTAGATTTGAAGAAAGGTGGGGCATGTTGTAATGCCAGCTATCAGTCTATTGGTCGCAGTTTACAATACGAGTCAATATGTGGAGCAATGTCTTCAATCGATTGCAGATCAAAGCTTTTCCGATATAGAAGTCATTCTTATCAATGATGGATCGACCGACCGCAGCGGTGAATGGCTTGAAGCATATGCTGAGCGTGATGAGCGTTTCCGGGTGATCCATCAACTCAATCAAGGGTTAGGTGCTGTGAGAAACCGAGGCATCGAGGAAGCGAAAGGGACGTATCTCGCCTTTGTGGATTCAGATGATATTCTCGCTCCTCATTACTGTGAAGCCATGTATGAAAAAGCTGAGATGACCGGGGCAGATCTTGTTGTGAGTGAGTATTGGATTCAATTTGAACAGTCAAAGCGAACGATACCAACGACGCTGTTAGACAAGCGGTCAGCCGAAAAAACGAATTTAATCCAAGCGTTATTACACGGAGACTTAACTGGATTCTCATGGAATAAGCTGTATCGGCGTGCCTTTATGGAAGAACACCATATTCGATTTCCGCTGCGGGGTGAGCTTGAGAACATTGAAGATCAATATGTGACGCTGCGCTGCTTTTCTTTATCACGCAGTATCGCTTTTGTTCATGAGCCCCTTTATTACTACAGGGTTCATCTGTCATCCATTGTGCAGCGATATCAGAAGCAGTATTTTCATCATGGACTGACCTTTTATCATGCGCAGCACTCGTTTTTAAAAGAGCATGATGACATCTCTCTGTATGAGAAAGCATTAGACTTTTTTATCGTCAATCATACGCTTCATTGTATGCTCAACGAATGGAAGAGCCAAAATGATCTCTCCATTCAGGAAAAGCTTGATCACATGCGGGAAATGGTGACACACGATACTTTTCAGCATGCCGTCAAACAAGTGGAACCATCAAAGCTCACAGTAAGAAAGCGAATGATTTTATTTCTTGCTAAGTGCCGATTGGTTTATCCGCTTTCTGCCGCGGCTTCTAGCTATCAAAAATGGATCGAATATCAGACAAGGAAATAGGGGTGATGGGATTGACAGTGCAGCAATTGAAGGCAAAAGCCGCAGAGTGGCTGCTCTTAAAGGTCAAATATCCGCTTGAATATCGACTGAGCCGCCAAAGGCTGCCAGAGCTGAGTCATCAGAAGAAAATCATTCTCACGCTGCTGCCGGGACATGATAATTTAGGGGATCATGCAATTGCCTATGCGAGTTATTGTTTTTTTAAAAAATACTTTCCGGCCTATGACATCATAGAAGTGGACATGAAAGAGATCTATCGCCTTGCCCGCCCGCTAAAGCGCAGCCGGCACCCAGAAGACATCGTCTGTATCATCGGTGGAGGGAATATGGGGGATTTATACCGGTACGAAGAATGGACGAGACAATTTATCATCAAGACCTTCAAGTCTTACCCCATGATCCAGCTGCCTGCCACTGTACATTTTACAGAAACTAAGAGAGGGAAACGAGAGGAACGCCGCGCCATTCACACGTATAAGCAGCATCCAAGACTGCTCCTCATGGCAAGAGATCAAACAACCTATGAATGGATGAAGCTTCATTTTCCTGATCAAGATGTGTGGAAGCAGCCTGATATGGTGCTGTCATTAGACGAATCATCAAAGGATGAAACACGTGAAGGGGTTCTGCTTTGTCTGCGTGAGGATCAAGAAGCATATCTCACAAAGGAATCGCGCCAGCAGCTGCAGCAGCATATCCAAGAGACATATGATCAAGTCGGTTTGATCACAACGACAATTGGCAAACGAATCGATCGAACAACTCGCTTAGATGAATTATCGGCTTTGTGGACGGAGTTAAAACAAGCACAGGTCGTCGTGACAGATCGTCTGCATGGCATGATCTTTTGTGCGATCACTCATACACCGTGTGTTGTCCTTAGATCGTTTGATCATAAGGTGATGGAGGGATTTGAGTGGGTGGCGCACCTTCCGTTTATGACCCTTTTAAAAGAACCAAATGAGGCAGCTGTGAAAGAGGCAGTTCATCAGCTGATGAAAACAAGCGGTCAAAAGGGAGAGGAAGCTGGATGAGGGCTCTTACACGCTGCGTGAAAGCACAATGAATCGAGCGTTTCTTTACAATGTCAGTGCGAACTTAATCACGTTTGTCCTAATGCTGCTTATGTCTGTTTGTTTAACACCTTATATTGTTCATACGCTTGGAGTGGAAGCATTCGGCTTAATCCATCTGACGCAAAATATGATCAACTATTTATCAGTCATTACGGCTTCGTTAAGTGCGGTTGTTGTGCGATTTTTTTCTGTGGCGGCTCATAAAGGAGAGATGGAGAAGGCGCAGCGTTATCTCGCTTCCTATTTCGTCAGTTCGTTTTTACTATCTATCAGTCTCTTTTTGCTTTGTCTTTTCATGTCTTCTCAGCTTGTTGAATGGCTTCATGTGCCTGAACATCTCGCAAAAGACACACAGACCGCCTTTATTTTAGGGGGTCTTTTATTTATGCTCAATTTCGTCATGTCTGGCATTGGGGCTGCACCGTTTTATGCGAATAAGCTCTATGTATCAAGTGTTGGACAGGCGGTTCAAATGTTTTTGAGGGCACTGATGATTGTCATCCTGTTTACATGGACGACACCAGCCATTTGGCATATTCCACTTGCGGCTGTCATTGGAAGTTTAGCGGCTATGGGAATCGGTATCTATTATTTTAAGAAACTCATCCCTTGGTTTTCGTTTAAGTGGCGGCACGTCTCATTATCGTCTAGTCTCACTCTTGTTCGGTCAGGGGTCTGGCATTCATTTGAGCAAATGGGGATTTTGTTGTTTTTACAAATTGATTTATTGATGACCAACTTGCTCATTGGAGCGGAAGCAACGGGCCAGTATGCGGCGATTTTACAGTTTCCATTATTATTACGCACACTGGCAGGGACACTGGCCGTTGTGTTTGCACCAACGATCACGAAATTTTATTCGAATCAGGACAAAGAGGGACTCATTCAATATGCTGCAAACGCCATTAAGTGGAGCGGCTTATTTGTGGCGTTCCCAGCCGCACTTTTAGGAGGTCTCGCTGGTCCGCTCATGCTTTTATGGCTTGGGCCTGCCTTTGAAGAGCTGAAATGGCTTCTCATGATTCATGCGGCTTATTTATGTTTGACCTTGATGTTTTTACCGCTCACATATGTGCCGACCGTGTTTAATCGATTTAAAATTCCTGCGGTTGTCACACTTATATTAGGTGTCTCTAATGTGCTTTTTGCCTATGGATTGACTCATATGCTGCAGTTAGGTTTATATGGCATTGCATCAGCAGGGGCAATGGTTTTATTGATCAAAAATATCGTGTTTCTGCCTTTTTATACGGCCAGCATCACGAATCAGAAACGCACTATCTTTTATAAACATACACTGGTTCCACTTGCAGGAGCGCTATTCATTTGGGGCATCTGCGTAGGGATTCAGGCGGTATATAACGTGACTTCATGGTGGGAGCTGTTTTGTATTGGCGGGCTTTGTTTCATTCTCTATATGGGTTACTTGTATCTGTTTGCAGGAACGAAACGAGAGCGGATGCAGCTGATGCGTAAGGTAAAACATGCGGTCTCCCGCTAATATGAAAAGGAGATGCAATGATGAAAAGAATGATAGATGTGACAGTGGCATTGACGCTGCTCATCGCAGGCAGTCTTCTTTTTCTTCTCATCTATGGACTGATTAGATGGAAAATTGGAACGCCTGTGGTGTTTCGGCAGAAGCGGCCTGGTCTGTATGGCCGGCCTTTTATGTTATATAAATTTCGGACGATGACCGATGAACGCGACGAACATGGGGTGCTGCTGCCAGATCATTTGCGATTAACAAAAACCGGCGCCTTGATTCGAAAGCTTAGTCTTGATGAATTGCCGCAGCTAGTCAATGTACTCAAAGGAGAGCTCAGTCTCGTCGGGCCAAGACCGCTTTTGATGGAGTATTTGCCTATGTATACAAAAGAACAAGCAAGGCGTCATCTTGTGAAGCCCGGCATAACAGGATGGGCACAGGTGAACGGCCGGAACACGCTTTCCTGGGAGGAGAAATTCACCTATGACCTTTGGTATGTCGAGCATCAATCGTTTTGGCTCGATATGAAAATTTTATGGATGACCTTGCTGAAAGTCATGAAAACAGAGGGGGTGCAGCAGCCGGATCATGCCACAGCTGAAAAATTTAAAGGAACCGATATGTAAGAAGCAAACCATTGGTTTAATTGGGGCCGGCGGACATAGTAAAGTCATCCAGGATGTCATTTTTGCACATTCCGATTACTCATTATGTGTGGTGTTAGATGATCAATTTGAAGAGACGGTCACTCAGAGCGGGATTTTGTATGGACCGATCTCCATGAGTGAGCAGCTGAGAGAGACCATGCCACATATGAAATGGCTGATTGCAATCGGACAAAATGAAATCAGACAGCTCATCAAGGAACGCCTCTCATTTGAAGACACAGCATATGCCACACTCATTCATCCAGAGACGGTTATGAGTCCGTCAGCTGTCATTGGAAGGGGGACTGTCGTGATGGCAAGGGCAGTGATTCAAGCAGATGCAGCAATCGGTGAGCATACGATTATCAATACGGGGTCTATCGTAGAACATGACTGCATACTCGAATCGTTTGTGCACCTGTCACCAGGCGCGGTTCTGACTGGCGATGTATCCGTACGGGAGGGTGCCCATATTGGGGCTGGTGCCGTGGTGATACCGGGTACAACAATCGGAAGCTGGACGGTCATTGGTGCTGGAGCGGCAGTGACAAGAGATATACATGATCAGAAGGTCGCTGTAGGAATTCCTGCAATAGAAATCAAAGATCGGAGAGAAGGTGGGAAGTGATGAAAGAAAAGAAGCGAATTTACTTATCTCCTCCGCATATGAGCGGAAAAGAGTATTTAAAAATAGAGGAAGCTTTCAAGAGCAACTGGATTGCGCCGCTTGGACCGCTTGTGAATGAATTTGAACAGGCAGTGGCGGACTATGCAGGAGTGAGGACAGGAGCTGCTTTATCCTCAGGAACAGCAGCGATTCACCTTGCTTTAAAGCTGATAGGTGTTCAAAAAGGAGACATTGTCTTTTGTTCCACCCTCACGTTTGTTGCAACGGCAAATCCGATTTTATATGAACAAGCGGAGCCCGTTTTTATTGATTCTGAAAGGGACACATGGAATATGTGCCCGCTCGCTTTAGAGAAAGCCTTTGTTGAATCAAAGCGTCTTGGGAAAAAACCACGCGCGGTCATCGTTGTCCATTTATATGGGCAAAGCGCAAAAATGGACGAGATCATGGCTTTGTGTGAAGCATATGATGTACCAGTCATTGAGGATGCAGCTGAATCGTTAGGTTCGCTGTATAAAGGAAGAAAAAGCGGTTCAATGGGCAGGTTCGGTATCTATTCTTTTAATGGAAATAAAATCATTACTACATCAGGGGGCGGAATGCTTGTGAGTGATGATGAAGCTGCGATTGAACGATGCCGCTTTCTTGCTTCACAGGCCAGAGAACAAGCTATGCACTATGAGCATCAAGAGATGGGATACAACTATCGCATGAGCAACCTCTTAGCAGGTGTCGGGATTGCTCAAATGGAAGTGCTGGACGAGCGTGTTGAACAAAAGCGCCGCATTTTTCAGCGTTATCAGGATGCTTTATCAGAAGCAGAGGGTCTTCATTTGATGCCAGAATATCAAGAAACGAAATCCAACCGCTGGCTGACGGCATTGACCATTGATCATGAGAAACAATTGTCTCCTGCAGATATCATTGGTGCTTTAGAAAAAGAACAAATCGAAGCAAGGCATGTATGGAAGCCGCTGCACCAGCAGCCGCTCTTTCGTCATTGCTCTTTTTATACTGCGGAAAAAGGGACTCCTGTATCTGAGCTGTTATTTGAGAGGGGGCTTTGTCTTCCGTCTGGAACGAGCATGACAGATGCAGATCAGGAGCGTATCATCCATATACTCCACGACGTACTGCGAGAAAAAACATTTACCTCTTCACAGGCTGCTCATTCTTAAGCAGCCTGCCTCTCTTTCTATCAAATTCATCAATTTATAGAATAAATTGGGATAAGTATTGTCATTTCGTTTCAAATATGATATTGACAACAGTTGCCTTCCTCCTTAAAATGAAAATGATTATCAGCATCAATTAGGAGGATCAACTTATGTCTATTTGGAAAAGTTTTCCGAAAATTAAAATAAATACTGTGTTACCCTTCCTGCTTATTCTCTTTTTATTAGTAGGATGCTCTCAAACAAACAATGGAGCAGAAGGCAATAAGGATCATCCTGATATGATCACAATGGCATGGCCAAGAGATATCGGTGAAATGAACCCGCACTTATACAATCCATCACAATTGTTTGCGCAATCAATGATTTATGAGCCATTGGTCAGCTATCAAAAGAATGGTAAGCTGAAACCGGAATTAGCGAAATCATGGGATGTTTCAAAGGATGGCAAGGTGTATACGTTCCATTTAAGAGACGGAGTGACATTCTCAGACGGCTCTGAATTTAATGCGGATATTGTCAAAAAGAACTTCGATACGATTTTAAAAAATAAAGATTTACATAGCTGGTTAGGTGTCATTAAGAAAATCAAAAAGACAGAAGCTGTTGATAAAAAGACATTTAAACTCACATTAACAGAACCATATTATCCAACTGTGCAAGAATTAGCCGTTGTTCGTCCAGTTCGTTTCTTAGGTGAAGCAGGTTTCCCTAAAAACGGAGATACGTCAAAAGGAATTGAAAAACCAGTGGGGACAGGCCCTTGGGTTTTAAAAACATATAAGAAAGATGATTATGCCATTTTCGAACGAAACGATCATTATTGGGGAGAAAAACCAAAGGTAAAAGAAATCAAGGTAAAGGTTATCCCAGATGCGGAAACGAGAGTCATGGCATTTGAAAAAGGAGATGTGGATTTACTTTACGGAGAAGGAACCATTAGCCTTGATTCCTACAAACAGCTAGAGGCAAGCGGCAAGTATGAAACGAAAATGTCAGAGCCTATTGCTACAAGACAGCTTGTCATGAACACAAAAGTAGATCAGCTGTCAGATGAGAAAGTGCGTCTTGCCCTTCAATATGCCTTCAATAAAAAATCAATGGTAGAAGGGGTCACCTCAGGTTTAGAGGATGAAGCAGATCACATCCTGCCGACTAACATGCCGTATACGTCACACATTCAAGTGAAGTCTTTCAAATATGATGTGGACAAAGCCAAAGCATTGCTAGATGAAGCGGGCTGGACACTTCCAAAAGGAAAATCCGTTCGTGAAAAAGATGGGAAAAAGCTTGAGTTTAGTATGATGTATGACTCAGCGGAATCGATTCAAAAAGCGATGGCAGAAACGCTGCAAGCAGAATGGGCAGCCGTTGGTGTTGGCGTCAAGCTTGAGGGCGTGGATTTGGCCACACAGGTTCAACGCTTTAAAGCCAATAAGTTTGATATGAACTTCTTTAGCAACTACGGAGCGCCGTATGATCCGCATACATTTATGAACGTTCTCTCTTCAGATGGTTTTGGATTCAAAGAAGCCATTTCAGCCTATCCAAATAAGGAAAAGCTGATCAAAGAAATGACGGAAATTCCATCCACAACAAATGAAAAGAAACGTAAAGCACTGTATTCGTCTGTCTTATCCTCTTTACAGGATCAAGGGGCAATTGTGCCAATCTCTTATTTTAAAAAGACAGCCGTTTATCAAAAAGCTGTGAAGGACTTTGAATTCCCTGCAAATCGTGATGAACATCCTTTCACAGGCATTAAGTTGAAGTAACAGAAGGAAGGTAAGGAAATGGGCCGCTATATCGTCAAACGAGTGCTATCAATTATTCCTGTATTTTTATTAGCCACACTGCTCACAACTGGTATGATTCACCTGTCGCCAGTTGACCCGGCAGAGGCATATTTAGCAGCGGCTCATATCCAGCCTACGGATGAAATATTAGCGCAAAAACGAAGTGAATTCGGCTTAAATGAGCCATTTTATATGCAGTATCTTCATACCATTGAAAAAGTCATTCACCTTGATTTCGGCCGGTCATATATGTCCAATCAGCCTGTCGTTGATGAGGTGATTTATCGAATACCGGCGACGATTCAATTGGCGCTTACCAGTCTGCTGATCGCTATTTGTGTCAGCATTCCGCTCGGCTTTTTCAGCGGCATGAGGAAAAATGGTGCCGTTGATCATGTGAGCCGGCTCATTTCTTTCTTAGGAGCATCTATCCCGACGTTTGTCTTGGGGTATTTGCTCATCTTCTTTTTTTCAGTGAAGCTCGACCTTTTACCAGTTGAAGGAATCGGAACATGGGAGCATCTCATTCTGCCGTCGATCACACTGGCAGTCCCTTTAATTGCTACGTATACAAGGCTGTTACGGTCAAGTGTGAGTGAGGCGCTTCAAGAGCCTTTCGTTCAATATGCGAGAATCAGGGGATTGAAGGAACAATCGATCATGTTCAAGCATGTGTTCAGAATTGCGATATCGCCGATGCTGACCGGACTTGGGGTGAACCTTGGCAAGCTCTTGACCGGAACCATTATTGTAGAGGCTGTTTTCTCATGGCCAGGGTTTGGCCGATTTTTTATTGAAGCGATCTTTAACCGGGATCTGCCTGTCATTCAATTTTATGTCCTCATGTCAGCCTGTATTTTTATCGTGAGCAGCTTGATCGTTGATTTGGTTCAGCTAATCATTGACCCTCGTATATCTAGAAAGGAAGGCCGCCAGCAATGATGACAAAAGTAAAATATCTCTTCGCTCATCAAAAGATGATCTCGATCTGCGCCCTGCTGCTCGGTCTCCTGCTGATTGTGACAATATGTGCACCATGGATCGCTCCACACGATCCGTCAGCTGTCAATCTAGCGATGAAGCTAAAGGGGTCTTCGTGGGAGTATCCTCTTGGAACAGATCAATTAGGGCGATGCAATTTATCTCGTATTTTATATGGTGCGCGTGTTTCGCTCGGCTGTGCGTTATTAATCTTTCTTTCTTCGTTATTCATTGGTTTAATTGTCGGCCTGTTTTCAGGATACAAAGGCGGCTGGATCGATCACGTTTTGATGAGAATCTGTGATGGCATCATGGCATTTCCAAACTTAGTGCTCATCCTTGGATTAGTAGGCATCTTCGGTCCGGGACTTTCTCAAGTCGTACTTGCTTTGATGCTTGTGCAATGGGTGTATTATGCGCGCGTCTTCCGAGGAATGGTGCTCAGTTTAAAAGAACAGAACTTTATTGCAGCTGCGAAGATCAGTGGGACCTCGCACTGGAACATTATGAGAAAGCATATGATTCCAAATGTTCTGCCGCCATTAGCAGTCATTGGAACACTCGAAATGGGCTGGGCGATTATGGACATTTCTGCGATGTCTTTCCTCGGATTAGGGGTTCAGCCTCCTATGCCTGAATGGGGAGCGATGATTCATGAAGGAAAGTCGTACATTCAAACGAATCCTCAGTTAATGCTGTACCCAGGTCTTGTGATCATGGCTGTGGTGGTTCTGTTTAATTTACTAGGAGAAGCCCTTTCAGAGAAATATGGCATCAAACGCCGTGTGTAAAGGAATGATCAATGTGCAAGAGTCCATTTTACAAGTAGAGAACCTGCATGTGCATACGAAAACACCTCAAGGGACAACCCCTCTTATTCAAGAAGTCTCGTTTGAAGTAGGGCGCGGTCAAATCCTTGGATTAATTGGTGAGAGCGGCTGCGGGAAAACAGTGACAAGCATGTCGATCTTACATATGCTTGATCGGAAAACAACTGAAGTCACTGGCAGTATCACATTACAGGGGCGAGAATTGATCGGTATAAGTGAAAAGGATATGCGGTCCATTCGGGGCAAAGACATCTCGTATATTATGCAAAATCCAATGAACAGCTTTACGCCAGTATGGACAATCGGCCATCAGCTGGTTGAAACGATCCGCCGGCATACTGCTGTCAGTAAAAGGCAGGCACGAGCACAGGCAATGGATGCGTTAGCGCAAATGAACCTGCCGCAGCCAGACCAGCTGTTCAACAAGTATCCCTTTGAATTAAGCGGAGGAATGCTGCAGCGTGTCATGATCGCCATGGCTGCCTGTATGCACCCGCCCCTCATCATTGCAGATGAGCCGACAACTGCATTAGATGTACACAATCAGAAACGGGTGCTTCAGCATCTGAACCAAATTCGTCACGACTATGGAACGGCCATTTTACTCATTACCCACGATCTTGGTGTCATTGCTGAAATGGCAGATCAAGTTGTCGTCATGAAACAAGGAGAAATTGTTGAAAAGGCAGGAGTTCTTGAGCTTTTTGAACAACCAAAACATGATTATACAAAAAAACTATTAGCAGCTCGTCCATCGACTCCAGCTGTTTGCCCGATTTGAGGTGAGAAGGCCCTTGCATTTATTAGAAGTGAAAGCAGTCAGTCATGCATACACGAACCGGTCGTTTCTAATGAGAAAAAAAGGCGCAGCCCCTGTCCTGAAAAGCGTCGATTTGACTATTGAAGAAGGCACCTGCCTTGGGCTGCTGGGACAAAGCGGCGCAGGGAAAAGTACACTTGGCCGCATCATACTTGGTTTAGAGAAGCCAAGGGCTGGACAGGTTCTTTTTGAAGGTCAGGATGTCTATCGTGCAGATCAACAAACACGCAAGCATTTTCGCCGGCATGTGCAAGCAGTGTTTCAGGATTCCTATTCCGCGGTAAATCCAAGATGGACAGTTGAACAAATTTTATCTGAACCGCTTGAAAACTATGAAACCATGAGCCGAAAAGAACGAAAAAATGTACTGATTCACTGGCTGGAAAGAGTCGGGCTCGGTGAAAAGGATTTGTCTAAATATCCACACCAATTCAGCGGCGGCCAGCTGCAAAGGATCAACATTGCTAGAGCCTTATTGCTCCAGCCAAAGCTCATTGTACTTGATGAATCTGTCAGCAGCTTAGACATGGTCACACAAGCTGTTATTTTAGATTTATTAGTAGAATTAAAGAAGGAGCTGGGTGTGGCTTACTTATTTATTACACATGATATGACAGCAGCCTATCACTTAAGTGATCAATTGGCGATTCTTGATCAAGGAGAGCTTGCTGCCCAATTTCAATCAAAGGATGAATTCTTTTCATCAGAAGAGGAAGCGGTGCGGAAAATGAGAGATGCAATGCTCGCAGTCCATCCTTTGTCACGAACGATTGGCAGACCGGTTCAGTAAATCTTCATTTTATCAATGCCTCAGCGTGCAGCCAAAGCCTCGCATTCGGTAAAAAGCAAAGGGCGAAAATAAAGAACAGTTTAGCCCTTTGCAGGTAATCTGCGCCTCTTTTAGGAAAGAGGCTATTTTTCATGAAAGGCAGGTGGCATCGTGAACCATCGGGCGTATTTAGCTTTGGCCATTCCTTTAACGATTTCTACGATGACCACTCCATTACTTGGAGCTGTTGATACAGCGGTTGTCGGTCAGCTCGCAAATCCCGCTTATATTGGAGGCGTTGCGGTTGGCAGTCTCATTTTTAGTACATTATATTGGCTGTTTGGTTTTTTGCGGGTAAGTACATCTGCTTTTGCCGCTCAGGCAAACGGAGCGCAGAATGAGGAGCAGGGTGTTCTTGCTTTTCTAAGACCTTTTTTCGTCGCCATCATCGTCGGACTTTGTTTTATTGCCCTGCAATGGCCGATTATTCAATCTGCTTTTCTAGTGATCTCTCCTGATGCTGATGTCCGTCAATTTGCCGCAGACTATTTTCATATTCGCATTTGGGGAGCGCCATTTACCTTAATGAATTATGTCATATTGGGCTGGCTGATGGGGATGGCAAAAATGAAAGAAGCTCTTTCATTACAAATCTTGATCAATGTCATGAATATGGCCCTCGCATTTCTGCTTGCTCATGTGTTTTCGTTTGCAGTCAAAGGGGTAGCGGCGGCGACATTGATATCTGAACTAACCGCTTTTGTGTTAGGGGCATGGATCATCATGAAGTATTCGTCAAACGGATTACAGATGCCTTCTATTAAGAAAATCATGGATACTCAGGCAGTGAAGAAAATGTTTCATGTGAATAAAGATTTGTTTATTCGCACGATCTGTCTGCTAGTGGTGATCAACATGTTTACCGCAAAAGGCGCTTCTTTTGGTACAGAACTGCTGGCAGCGAACGCCATCTTATTTCAAATTCACTACATCATGGCTTATTTGTTTGATGGTTTTGCCAATGCGTCCAGCATCCTTGTTGGCCGATCAGTTGGTGCAAATGACCGCACCCTCTATGAAAGAACCTTAACCCTTTCGAGGCAGTGGGCACTTGTCATGGCATGTGTCATTGCGGCGGTTTATTTTCTATTTAAAGAGCCGATATTGAGCTTGTTTACAAATCTCCCTCAGCTGCTTGATGTGACATTACGTTATGCAGACTGGCTCGTTCTTTATCCGTTTGCGGCTTGTTTCGGTTTGGTCATTTACGGCGTATTTACAGGTGCGACAGAAATTGCCCCTGTCAGAAATTCGATGCTGTTTGCGATGATTTTGTTTATCGTCGTTCAAACCGCGGTCACGCCCATTTGGCACAATCATGGCCTATGGTTTGCTTTTATCATCTATACTGTAGGGCGGTCTGGCTTCTTGATGATGTATAAATCGAGGCTGGATCAGAAACTTTTCGCATATGATAAACACCCTTTGCCATCTTGACAAAGGGTGTTCTTTTTCGTTCATTCGCTTTCTTTTTTCACCTTTTGATAGGCTTCATCAAGATGCTGAATGCGCTTCAATACAACCGCATTTTTAGTCAACTGGTCTTGAACAAGTGTTGACACTACTGAGCGGTAATAGGCATTCATGGCATGGACCTTGTCTTCATTTTGGTTCATGGCGATGTGCTGTTTCAAGTTGTCGACAAAGTATGGAACGGAAAAAAGTTCAGACATAGAAATCACTCCTATTTCGTATATACGGTCCGTCAATCTTCATGTAAAATGATGAGAGGGAGGGGAGACAATGAGCCTTAAACTGCAACAAGAACAGGTATTAAAGCAGGTGCTCACACAAGAACTCAGGCAGGCCATTACGCTGCTGCAGCTGAATTGCGCAGAGCTCGGCGAGTATCTTGACCAGTTAGCGCTTGAGAACCCTCTGATTGAGCGGAAAGACACGGACAGCTATCAACCAGTTTATCATAAAAAATCACAAGATCGAATGACAGAGCCGTATCGAACGCATCAAAAAGAAAGCCTGCAAATGTTTTTAAAGAGACAGGCGATTGATTTGAATTTAAGTGAAAAAAATCAAAGGATCTTTCATTTTATGATTGAGTCCATTGATTCCAATGGCTATCTAAATGAACCGATTGACGCAATGGCAGCTGTCTTAGAGGTGCCAGCTGAAGAAGTAGAAGCCGTCCTTCATCAGCTGCAATCGCTAGAGCCTGCCGGTATTGGCGCAAGATCATTGCAGGAATGCATCCTCCTTCAACTGAGAAGGAAAAAGGAACGCTGGTATGAAGCCGAGCTGATCATCGAAGAGCATTTCTTTCTTTTTGCCAGAAAGGCTTGGAAGGAAATTGCGTCGAAAACAGGAGTTTCAATGAAAACGCTCCAAGCGGTACAAGATGTAGTGTCTCAGCTTGAACCAAGACCAGGCCTTCATTTCGCATATGATGAAGAGCATGTGTATATAGAGCCTGATGTGACAATTACTGTGGTGCAGGATCACATCACATTTGAGCTGAATCAGCGCGCTTTTCCAGACGTTGAAATGAATGAAGGCTACTTCGCTATGATTCAAGACCAAAAGCGGCATGAAGCATACACGTATTTAAAGGAAAAAGAGCAGCAGTACAATTGGCTTGTCCAAGCGCTGAAGCAAAGAAAGAAAACGATGACTCATGTCGTTCGTGAGATTATCTCACATCAGACCGATTTTTTCCTTACAGGGAAACATAAAATGAAACCGCTTACGATGAAGCGGATCGCAGATATACTGCAAGTGCATGAATCAACAGTCAGCCGGACTGTAAAAGGGAAAATGGTGCAAACCCCTTATGGTCTCATGGAAATGAAACAATTTTTCCAAGCAAAATTAGAAGGGCATTCGCTAGAAGAGGCGTCCAGCTACACAGTCAAAACGCACATTGCAGAGCTCATCCAAACGGAAAATAAGAAAAAACCGTATTCAGATCAGCAAATCATGACGCTGCTTCAGCAAACCTTTGGTATCCGCGCGTCGCGCAGAACCATTGCAAAATATCGCGAACAAATGAATCTTCCGTCCTCTACGCTGCGGAAGCGATACGATTAAAAAGAAGTACTTGCCAGAACATGGCACGTGCTTCTTTTTTTGTTGAAAGCGAGGCGGCCCGAAGATTTTTTGAAAATTAAAGAGGGGAGACGTGTGATCGGAAATTTTGGGGTAAAGTATAAGTTAGGGCATGAGCCGATAGGGATAGACAACAGTGATGAGGTGAGACCAATTGAAATATAAACAAATCAAAACGAAAAAAATATATGAAGAAATTGCGGATGCATTAATTGAATCCATTCGTACAGGTGAGCTTCTTCCGGGGGAAAAATTAGATTCGGTTCAAGCGCTTTCAGAAAGCTTTCAAGTCAGCCGTTCCGCTGTAAGAGAGGCACTGTCTGCTCTCAAAGCGATCGGATTAATAGAGATGAAGCAAGGGGAAGGCACGTATGTGAAGCAGTTTGATCCTGAGCAGCTCACATTTAGTCTGTCTCCTGCATTTTTGATGAAGCAGCATGATGTCACACAGCTCCTTGAATTAAGAACCATTATTGAGACGGGTGCTGTTAAAAAGGCAGCGCTCATGCGAACGGACGATGACCTTCATCAGCTGCGTGAGGCACTCGAACAAATGAAACGCGCAGAAGCACATAAAGAAACTGGTGAAGAGGCAGACCTCGCATTCCATCTCGCCTTAGCCAAAGCCTCAAAGAATGATTTATTAAAAGCGTTAATGAATCAGGTCTCCACCTTGCTGGTAGAAACAATGCGGGAGACGAGAAACGTCGTCTTGTTTTCAAGAAAAGCCTCCATTCGGCAGCTTTACAAAGAACATGAACACATTTACAAAGCCGTCATGGCAAGACAGCCAGAAGAAGCAGAAAGAGCGATGCTCACGCATTTGAAAAATGTAGAAAAACTGCTGAGTGATGTGAGTCAAGAACCGGCAGGACAGTCAGAACCACAGTAAGCTGTGCCGAATGAGGGCACAGCTCTATTATTAACGAGAAATATGCAGCTTTTTCATGCGATATTGCAGACTTTGCCTGCTCATGCCCAATATCTTTGCAGTCTGTGAAATATTATCGTCCATTTTTTCTAAGTAATGGACGATGTATTGTTTTTCGAATCTTTCCATTTGGGTTTGAAAATCAGTCGTATGTTCTGGGCTTGTATAAATAAACGTGTCAGCTGCTGCGGTATGCTGCAAAGGATTCGTCTGTAATTGCGCAGTAGGACGGCCTTCCCTATGTTTAAATCTAAAATGATATGGAAGATGATGCATGCTTAAGGAATCCTCATCCATCATCATATTCATCCCCGCTTCAATCACATGCTCCAGCTCTCGTACATTACCTGGCCAATCATACGCTTGAAAAAGGGCTAGTACTTCTTCATCAGCCGTCTTCACCTTCATTTGAAACAGCTCATTATATTTTTGAATAAAGTGACTGACAAACGTAGGGATATCTTCTTTTCGCTCCGAAAGCGGCGGAATAAATAAGGTGACAATACCGAGCCGATAAAATAAATCCTTGCGCATGCGTCCGCCTGCGATTGCATCTACAGGGTCCTCATTCATATTGGCAATGACTCTTACATCAACAGCGATTTCTTTTGTGCTGCCCAACCTTCGCACACGCTTCTCTTGTAATACGCGCAGCAGTTTTGCTTGAAGGCCAGGATTTAATGAGTTGATCTCATCTAGAAGCAGTGTACCTCCCTGCGCCTGTTCAAATAAGCCGGGCTGATCAGTTGCGCCGGTAAAAGCCCCTTTTTGCGTACCAAAGAGCAGACTTTCAATGAGGTTATCTGGCAGTGCCGCGCAATTTTGGGTAATAAATGGTCCAGATGAACGGCTGCTGCCGTTATGAATACTTTGAGCAAATAGTTCTTTTCCTGTCCCTGTTTCTCCAACAATGAGCACATAGGAAGAGGTGCGTGTCGCTCGTTTTGCATGCTCAATCACCTCTAAAAACGCAGGACTCTGTCCAATAATGGAATCAAAGGTAAAGCGGGTGCTTCCTTTTTTCTTCATATTGTGGTGAATCAGCCGTTCCAGCTTGGTCACATCATTCGAAATTTCAACCGCTCCTTGGATAAGACCGTCTCGAACGAGCGGGTATGTATGATTAATTGTTGTGATTTCTTTTCCGTTGTAATTATGATACGTCTGCTTTGCATGAACGGTTTGTTTCCCAGTACGCAGCGCTTGGACAAGCGTACTGTGCATTTCGTCTTGGAAGACGAAGAGGTCTAATACATTTTTATGGAGAACATCAGAGCGTTTCAAAGACTCAATCTCCATCATTTTTTTATTATAAACAACAGTATTGCCATTCTCGTCAATTGCATGAACCCCGACATCAATTAAATCGAGCATTTGTTTATACAGATCAATCTCATTTTCGAGCTTTGCAGTATACTGATCTTCTTTCATTGAGGCACCTCCAGACGTTACCTCTATTTTACATGAAAAATTTTGCGGTTTCCTCTAAAAAATTTGGCATGTGCAAAAATATTTTGCATAAAGAAGCAGATCAATCATCGTCATGATGCGGACAGAAAGTTGGCACGATCCTTGCATATCATATGTGTGTAGATAAAAGAGGCTAGGTTATAGAAGGAGGAATAGACGATGACACAGACAAATGAATTGATTCAACAAACGGAACAATACGGAGCGGCAAACTATCATCCGCTGCCAATAGTAATTTCTGAGGCTGAGGGAGTTTGGGTGACAGACCCTGAAGGCAATCGATATATGGATATGCTGAGTGCGTATTCAGCAGTCAACCAAGGCCATCGCCACCCCCGCATTATTGAGGCACTCAAAAAACAGGCAGACCGGGTGACATTAACCTCAAGAGCTTTTCACAATGATCAGCTTGGTCCTTGGTATGAGAAAATTTGTCAACTGACGAATAAAGAGATGGCACTCCCGATGAATACTGGAGCTGAGGCTGTAGAAACAGCTGTAAAAGCAGCAAGACGCTGGGGCTATGACGTCAAGGGAATCGAAGATAATCGCGCAGAAATCATTGCGTGCGTTGGAAACTTTCATGGCAGAACGATGACAGCTGTTTCTCTTTCTTCTGAAGCAGAATATCAAAGAGGTTTCGGTCCAATGCTTCCAGGCATTAAATTGATTCCTTACGGAGATATTGAAGCGTTACGTGAAGCCATCACACCACAGACAGCGGCCTTTCTGATCGAACCTATTCAAGGAGAAGCGGGAATTGTCATGCCGCCAGAAGGCTTCTTGAAGGAAGCGAAGGCGCTTTGTGAAAAAGAACATGTGCTGTTCATTGCGGATGAAATTCAGGTCGGATTAGCGCGAACAGGTAAGATGTTTGCATGTGACTGGGAAGACATTGAGCCAGATATGCTGATTCTTGGGAAAGCTTTAGGCGGCGGTGTATTCCCAATCTCGTGTGTAGTCGCAAACCGCGATATATTAGGTGTGTTTAACCCTGGATCTCACGGCTCTACCTTCGGCGGAAATCCTCTTGCGTGTGCGGTGTCGCTGGCTGCACTGGATGTCTTGATCGACGAAAACCTTGCAGCGCGTTCTATGGAGCTTGGTGAATACTTAAAAGACAAACTCACGCGCATTCAAAGTCCTGTCATCAAGGAAGTTCGCGGCCGCGGATTATTTATCGGTATGGAGCTGACGGAGGCTGCGAGACCTTATTGTGAGAAGCTGAAACAAGCAGGACTGTTATGTAAGGAAACCCATGAGACCGTCATCCGCTTTGCACCACCTCTCACGATATCTAAAGAAGATTTAGACTGGGCGATTGGTCATATTGAAGCATTATTTCAAGCATAAATGTCAAAGGGGGAGAAACCTTCACTTTCTCCCTTTCTCTTTCAACGAACAGCGAATTTTGTCAAAGGATGATGAATAGAAGAGTGAAAGTGGGGAAAATGACTTGAAGCAAGAGCAGCATAATGAACTAGAGCGTTCCATGAAAAGCAGGCATCTCTTTATGATTGCCTTAGGTGGCGTCATTGGTACTGGTCTTTTCCTTGGATCAGGACTCATTATCCATCAGGCTGGACCCGGGGGAGCCATTCTATCCTTTATCATTGGCGGATTGTTAATGTATTTGGTGATGCTGTGTCTTGGAGAATTAGCAGTGGCGATGCCGACAGCGGGTTCATTTCAGGAGTATGCAACCAAATATATAGGTCCGTCCACAGGCTTTATGATCGGCTGGCTTTATTGGTTTAGCTGGGCATGTACAATAGGACTGGAGTTTACGTCAGCAGGCATTTTGCTCCAAAGGTGGTTCCCAGATATCCCTGTTTGGCTGTGGTGTCTTGCATTTAGCGTGATTTTATTTGCCGTGAATGCCATCTCAGCTCGCAGCTTCGCTGAAACCGAGTTTTGGTTTTCGGCCATTAAGGTCGCTGCCATTCTATTATTTATTATCATTGGAATTGGCGCAATTTTCGGAATGATTCATCTAAAAGATGGAGAACCAGCCCCTCTATTTCGTCATTTGACGGATCATGGCGGACTATTTCCTAACGGCGTTTTTGCTATTTTATTAACCATGGTCACGGTCAATTTCTCCTTTCAAGGAACAGAACTTGTCGGGATTGCAGCAGGAGAGAGTGAAAGCCCTGAAAAAACATTGCCGCGATCTATACGAAATATTATTTGGAGAACGATGGTCTTTTTCGTTTTATCCATTGCGGTTCTGGCCGCACTTCTTCCGTGGCAGACAGCAGGCACCGTCGACAGCCCGTTTGTCGTCGTGCTGGACAAGGTCGGCATACCGTATGCTGCAGATATCATGAATTTTATCATCATCACAGCGGTCTTATCTGTAGCAAACTCTGGATTGTATGCATCATCACGTATGCTTTGGTCGCTTTCGAAAGACGGGAAAGGACCTGAATTTACGAAAAAGCTGTCCAAGCGTAAAATTCCGATCAATGCACTATTGGTGACAATGGTCGTATCTGCACTCTCCCTGCTGACAAGTGTTGTGGCTCCAAAAACGGTGTATGTGTGGCTCATTTCAATTTCTGGTATGGTCCTAGTTGTGGTGTGGATGTCGATTTGTTTGTCCCAGTATTTCTTTAGAAAACAATTCATAAAGGCGGGCGGAGATGTAAAGGATCTTGTCTTTCGAACACCGCTCTATCCATTTGTCCCATTAGCAGGCTTTATCGCATTTGCCATCGTCCTCATCAGCTTATTTTTTATCGAGGATCAGCGGATCGGTCTTTATTGCGGAATTCCGTTCATGGCTGCCTGCTACATTATTTATTATCTCAAAATCAAACCGAAGGAAGAGGCAAAACAGCTTGGAACCATTACGAAAACATAAGCAGGTCCTGAAAAAAATGTGCATGCTGATATCACCAGCATGCACATTTTCCATCGTGAATACATTCTATATAAAAGAAAATAAATATTTTGAAAAGAAATATCATAGCAAGAACCTTGATGACAAGCAGGCTATCGGTGAAAATGTGTCTATTTTTTGTCTAAATGTGTTTGTAAGAGTTGAAAATGCAAGATTATCCTGTTAAAATAATTAAAGAAAGCAGGGATTGATTTTTTTTGGCTGTGGCGGGACGTTTTTTGTCACAGTGGGACGTTTTTAGTCCAACGTGAAAAGAAAGGGTCGTTAGCCATGAATCATTTATTGGAAGCTCAAAAAAAATTATTGCCAGATCTTCTCATTGTTATGCAAAAACGCTACGACATTTTGCAGTACATCAGATTAGCTGAACCAATTGGCCGCAGAAGTCTTGCGACGAGTCTTGGTCTCAGTGAGCGCATCTTACGAGCTGAAGTTCAGTTCTTAAAAGAACAAAATCTGCTGGATGTCAAAACGAGCGGCATGATGCTGACGAGTGAGGGTCACGCTTTGCTTGAAATGCTTGAAGGAATGATGAAGGACGTTTTAGGTTTAACCTTTTTGGAAAATACATTAAAGAGAAAGTTAGGCCTGGAAGAAGTCATTATCGTTTCTGGAGACAGTGACGAATCCCCGTGGGTGAAGCAAGAAATGGGAAGAGCTGCTGTCCAATGTATGAAAAAAAGGTTTACTGGAAATAATATCGTCGCCGTCACTGGCGGAACGACGATGGAAGCCGTTGCCGAAATGATGACCCCTGATGCCAAAAACCGCGATATGATGTTTGTCCCTGCGAGAGGCGGTCTTGGGGAGAATGTAAAAAATCAGGCAAACACCATTTGTGCCCACATGGCTGAAAAAGCTTCCGGTACTTACAAACTGCTGTTTGTTCCAGGGCAGCTGTCAGAAGGTGCTTACTCTTCCATTATTGAAGAGCCGTCCGTCAAAGAAGTGCTTCAAACGATTAAATCGTCCACGATGCTTATTCATGGTATTGGTGAAGCAAAAACAATGGCGATGAGACGAAATACACCAGCTGAAGATTTAAAAAAGATTGATGAGCATGACGCAGTGACAGAGGCCTTTGGCTATTACTTTAATCGTGATGGTGAGGTCGTTCACAAAGTGCACTCCGTCGGCATGCAGCTAGATGATTTAGAAAGCATTCCACACATTATTGCTGTTGCAGGTGGATCATCAAAGGCGGGGGCTATTGAAGCTTATTTCAAAAAACCACGTCGAACGGTTCTCGTCACAGACGAAGGAGCCGCAAAAGAGTTATTAAGGGAGTCAATTGATCCCTCAATATAAAACATTGTGACCTATAAAAGGAGGAAACATCATGGCAGTAAAAGTCGGTATTAACGGATTTGGACGTATTGGACGTAACGTATTTCGTGCAGCATTAAACAATCCTGAAGTTGAGGTAGTAGCGGTTAACGATCTAACAGATGCTAACATGCTTGCACACCTTTTACAATATGACTCTGTTCACGGAAAACTAGATGCAGAGGTTTCTGTAGACGGTACAAACTTAGTAGTGAACGGTAAAACAATCGAAGTATCAGCTGAACGTGACCCTGCGAAATTAAGCTGGGGTAAACAAGGCGTAGAAATCGTTGTTGAATCTACTGGATTCTTCACAAAACGTGCAGACGCTGCTAAACACTTAGAAGCTGGCGCTAAAAAAGTCATCATCTCTGCTCCTGCTAACGAAGAAGATATCACAATCGTTATGGGTGTAAACGAAGACAAATACGATGCAGCTAGCCACGATGTCATCTCTAATGCATCTTGTACGACAAACTGCTTAGCTCCATTTGCAAAAGTACTTAACGATAAATTTGGTATCAAACGCGGTATGATGACAACTGTTCACTCATACACAAATGACCAGCAAATTCTTGATCTTCCGCACAAAGACTACCGTCGTGCTCGTGCAGCTGCGGAAAACATCATCCCAACTTCAACAGGTGCTGCGAAAGCTGTTTCACTTGTATTGCCTGAACTTAAAGGTAAATTAAACGGTGGCGCTATGCGTGTTCCAACACCTAACGTTTCTTTAGTTGACCTTGTAGCTGAATTAAACCAAGATGTAACAGCTGAAGACGTAAATGCAGCACTTAAAGAAGCAGCTGAAGGAGAACTTAAAGGAATCCTTGGCTACAGCGAAGAGCCATTAGTATCTGGTGACTACAATGGTAATGCAAACTCTTCAACAATCGATGCTCTTTCTACAATGGTAATGGAAGGCAGCATGGTGAAAGTGATCTCTTGGTACGATAACGAGAGCGGATATTCTCACCGCGTTGTTGATCTTGCAGCTTACATTGCAAAACAAGGTCTTTAATTTCTCACACTGAAGGAACTCACTTGGTTCTTTCCTAGAGACACGATATAATGAAGACGGACAAGGGAAGGGGAAGCATCCCTTTCCCTTTTTCTCTGTATTTATCCGTTCTGCACGATTTCTCGTTTTGATGAGGGCAAAATGGGAAAAGGATAAAGAGAGACTTGTCCAATGCGTAAGGAAACCAGAATAAAGGAGGATCTCCTGACGAGCATGAATAAGAAATCAGTAAAAGACATTGACGTAAAAGGTAAAGTTGTGTTCTGCCGCGTAGATTTTAACGTTCCAATGAAGGACGGCGAAGTGACGGATGATACTCGTATCCGCGCAGCATTACCAACGATTGAGTATTTAACAGGACAAGGCGCAAAGGTACTGCTAGCTAGTCATTTGGGTCGTCCGAAGGGTCAAGTTACTGAAGAACTGCGTCTGACACCTGTGGCAATACGTCTGCAAGAGCTTCTTGGAAAAGAAGTGAAAAAAGCAGATGAAGCTTACGGCGACAACGTGAAAAAGCAAATCTCTGACTTAAAAGAAGGAGATGTGCTAGTGCTTGAAAACGTTCGTTTCTATCCTGGTGAAGAAAAGAACGATCCTGAATTATCAAAAGCATTTGCTGATTTAGCCGATGTGTATGTCAATGATGCGTTCGGTGCTGCACACCGTGCACATGCATCGACAGCTGGTATTGCAGCTTATCTTCCGGCTGTTTCAGGCTTCCTCATGCAAAAAGAGCTTGAGGTTTTAGGAAAAGCCATTTCAAATCCTGATCGCCCATTTACAGCGATTATCGGTGGCGCAAAAGTAAAGGATAAAATCGGTGTGATTGAAAGTCTTCTTGATAAAGTGGACAACCTCATCATCGGCGGCGGACTTGCTTACACATTTGTGAAAGCACTAGGCCACGAAGTAGGGAAATCTCTATTAGAAGAAGACAAAGTCGATTTAGCGAAATCCTTTATGGACCGTGCAAAAGAAAAAGGCGTGAACTTCCTGATTCCAACAGACGTTCTGGTAGCCGACGACTTTTCAAATGATGCGAATACAAGCATTGTGCCAATCTCTGAAATTCCAAGTGATCTAGAAGCACTTGATATTGGTACAGAGACAAGAGAAAAGTATGCTGATGTTATTAAAAACAGCAAACTTGTTGTCTGGAACGGACCAATGGGTGTATTTGAAATCGAAGCATTCGCTAAAGGAACAAAAGCAATCGCAGAAGCACTGGCAGAAGCAAAAGATACATATTCTGTCATTGGCGGTGGAGATTCAGCAGCAGCTGTTGAGAAATTTGGTCTTGCCGATCAGATGAGCCATATTTCTACAGGCGGCGGCGCTTCACTTGAATTTATGGAAGGCAAAGAACTTCCTGGTGTTACTGCATTAAACGATAAATAAGACCAAAACTGCTATAAGGAAGTGTCAATCATGAGAAAACCAATTATAGCTGGGAACTGGAAAATGAACAAAACACTTGGCGAAGCAGTCAGCTTCGTTGAAGAAGTCAAGTCATCCATTCCATCTCCTGACAAAGTGGAATCCATTGTCTGTGCGCCAGCTCTTTTCCTTGAAAAGCTAAACAGCCTTTCAAACGGAACAGACCTTAAAATTGGTGCACAAAACATGCACTTTGAAGAAAATGGTGCATTCACTGGTGAAATCAGCCCTGCTGCTCTAAAAGATCTAGGCATCGGCTATTCAGTGATTGGGCATTCAGAGCGCCGTGAATTCTTTGCTGAAACAGATGAAACAGTGAACAAAAAAGCACATGCTGCATTCAAGCATGGCATCGTTCCAATTATTTGTGTAGGTGAAACGCTTGAAGAGCGTGAAGCAGGCAAAACAAATGAACTTGTCGCTGATCAAGTGAAGAAGGCACTAGCTGGTTTAACGAAACAGCAAGTAGCTGAATCTGTTATTGCATATGAGCCTATCTGGGCTATCGGTACAGGAAAATCTTCTACAGCGAAAGATGCAAACGACGTTTGCGCACACATCCGCCAAACCGTTGCAAGCGAATTTGGTCAAGAAGCGGCAGACAGCCTTCGCATTCAATATGGCGGAAGCGTGAAGCCGGCAAATATTAAAGAATATATGGCAGAATCCGATATTGACGGTGCTTTGGTAGGCGGCGCAAGCTTAGAACCTCAGTCTTTCGTTCAATTATTGGAGGAAGGTCAATATGAGTAAGAAACCAGCTGCATTAATCATCTTAGACGGGTTCGGTTTAAGAGGCGAAACAGTCGGTAACGCTGTCGCACAAGCAAAAAAACCGAACTTTGACCGCTACTGGAACGAATTCCCGCATCAAACCTTAACGGCTTCAGGTGAGGCAGTAGGTCTCCCGCAAGGTCAAATGGGGAACTCTGAAGTTGGGCATTTGAACATTGGTGCAGGACGCATTGTGTATCAAAGCTTAACAAGAGTGAATGTTGCCATTCGTGAAGGGGAATTTGAGAAAAACGAAACGTTCCTAGATGCAATGACTTATGCAAAAGAGAATGACAAGGCGCTTCATTTATTCGGACTCTTGTCAGACGGCGGTGTGCACAGTCACATCCAGCATCTTTTTGCCCTGCTGAAGCTGGCGAAAAAAGAAGGCTTAACAAAGGTATACATTCATGGCTTCTTGGACGGACGTGATGTTGGTCAGAAGACAGCCAAAGTGTACTTAAAACAGCTGGAAGAACAAATCAAAGAAATCGGTGTCGGTGAAGTGGCAACACTTTCTGGACGCTATTACTCAATGGACCGTGACAAACGCTGGGATCGTGTGGAGAAAGCGTACCGTGCGATGGCGTATGGTGAAGGCCCAAGTTATCAAAACATTTATGATGTCGTTGATGACTCCTATGAAAATGGAATCTACGATGAATTCGTTATTCCATCTGTCATTACGAGAGAAAATGGTGAGCCGGTTGCCAAAGTAAACGACGGCGACTCTGTGATTTTCTATAACTTCCGTCCAGACCGTGCCATCCAAATCTCGAACACTTTCACAAATGCAGATTTCCGCTCGTTTGACCGCGGAGAAGCTCATCCGAAGAATTTACACTTCGTCTGCTTCACACACTTCAGTGAAACGGTTGATGGTTATGTTGCCTTCAAACCAGTGAATTTGGATAACACAGTAGGAGAAGTGCTTGCTCAAAACGGATTGAAACAGCTGCGGATTGCTGAAACAGAGAAATATCCTCACGTGACGTTCTTTATGAGTGGTGGACGTGAAGAAGAATTTCCTGGTGAAGACCGCATCTTAATCAATTCACCAGATGTGGCCACCTATGACCTCAAGCCGGAAATGAGCGCTTATGAGGTAAAGGATGCACTTGTTGCAGACATCAATGCTGACAAGCATGATGCGATCATTCTGAACTTTGCTAACCCGGATATGGTTGGTCATTCAGGTATGCTTGAGCCAACAATCAAAGCCATTGAAGCAGTAGATGAGTGCTTAGGAGCTGTAGTCGACGCAATCCTGGCAAAAGGCGGACATGCCATCATCACGGCAGACCACGGTAACGCAGACGTGCTTATTACCGAAGAAGGAAAGCCGCATACTGCACATACAACGAATCCTGTACCAGTCATCGTGACGAAAAAAGGTGCGACGCTTAGAGAAGGCGGCATTTTAGCCGATCTATCTCCAACGCTTTTAGACTTACTTGGTCTTGAAAAACCAAAAGAGATGACAGGAACATCATTAATTCAGAAATAAAAAAATTGATTCAAAAGGAGAGAAATAACGATGCCATACATTGTTGACGTATATGCACGCGAAGTATTAGACTCTCGCGGTAACCCAACAGTTGAAGTAGAAGTTTACACAGAATCTGGCGGCTTTGGCCGTGCGCTTGTTCCAAGTGGTGCTTCTACTGGTGAATATGAAGCAGTAGAACTACGTGACGGAGACAAAGACCGTTACCTTGGAAAAGGTGTTCTGACAGCTGTAAACAACGTAAACGAAATCATTGCACCAGAGCTTTTAGGCTTTGATGTAACAGAACAAGTAGCGATTGACAAAATGTTAATCGAACTTGACGGAACAGAAAACAAAGGGAAATTAGGCGCAAACGCAATCCTTGGCGTATCTATCGCTGTAGCACGTGCGGCTGCTGATTTCTTACAAATTCCACTTTATCAATACCTTGGTGGATTCAACTCCAAAACGCTTCCAGTACCGATGATGAACATCGTCAACGGCGGAGAGCATGCGGATAACAACGTAGACATTCAAGAATTCATGATTATGCCTGTAGGTGCACCGAACTTCCGTGAAGCACTTCGCATGGGCGCTCAAATCTTCCATAGCCTGAAATCTGTATTAAGCGCAAAAGGCTTAAACACAGCTGTAGGTGACGAAGGTGGATTCGCTCCAAACCTTGGTTCTAACGAAGAAGCACTTCAAACAATCGTTGAAGCGATCGAAAAAGCTGGCTTCAAACCAGGTGAAGAAGTGAAACTTGCAATGGATGCTGCATCTTCTGAGTTCTACAACAAAGAAGACGGTAAATATCATTTATCAGGCGAAGGTGTTGTGAAAACATCTGCTGAAATGGTTGACTGGTATGAAGATATGGTATCGAAATACCCAATCATCTCTATCGAAGACGGCCTTGATGAAAACGACTGGGAAGGTCACAAACTATTAACTGAGCGCCTTGGCAGCAAGGTTCAGCTAGTAGGAGACGACTTGTTCGTAACGAACACGAAGAAGCTTTCTGAAGGAATCAAAAACGGCGTTGGTAACTCAATTCTGATCAAAGTAAACCAAATCGGTACATTAACTGAAACATTTGATGCAATCGAAATGGCAAAACGCGCAGGATACACAGCTGTTATCTCTCACCGTTCTGGTGAAACTGAAGACAGCACGATTGCAGACATCGCTGTTGCAACAAACGCTGGACAAATCAAAACAGGTGCTCCGTCTCGTACGGACCGTGTGGCGAAATACAACCAATTACTTCGCATCGAAGATCAATTGGCTGAAACAGCACAATATCACGGCATTGCAACATTCTATAACTTGAATAAATAATGTCAGCTATGCGCTGCGTTCCACTCTTTCATGAGAGCGGGACGCAGCGTTTTTTTGTGTTGAGCGAAATCCGCTGGCTAATTCATTTGGCTTATCCTATTTTTGTAAAAAATCCTCCTTCCGTTAGAGAAGAAGGCAAAATCCCCTCCATTTATAAGCACTAAATCATGAAAAATCGACTAAAAATATGATCTGAAATGAACTTATGCTTTCTGTAAGGGGGTGGTATCATTTTACATATATTAGGGGGTGATGAGATGCTGAATCCTTTTAGTCTTCGTTTTCCAGTAGGTGTGTATATGTATGTTCTTCACCTATTGGCGGCATATGATGAAAGGAAGCAACGAATTCTAACTTCTAAGAATGTACAGAAAAACGCATTTTGGATTTATGTTCTTGCCGCTATATTAGGCATTATTTCACTTGGAGCATTGATTTGGGCATGCAAGACCTTTGGACGAGGCTCTAAATTTTTAGGAGAGTTCAAATTATTAGGCATGTACGTTAAAATCCAGTGCGGTTATTAACAGGGATGAGAACAGATGCAAGGTCATCTGTTCTATCTGAAACAAACGGAGGGATATGATGCTGACATTACAATTAAACGAAAAAACCTATAGCCGCACCTTCTCTCTCCGTAATATACAAATGAATGTCGAGAAAGGGCAGATGCTGCTGCTTTTGGGGCATAATGGTGCGGGAAAGACGACGATGATTCAATCCATGTTTGGACTGACACCATTTATAGGATGTGTCACTTTACATGGTAAGCAGCTGAACCTTCAATCCTCAGAACATATCTCCTTGTTGAAAAAACATGTTTCCTATATTCCTGACGACCATTCGTTATTCGATTATTTATCGCCGAGGGAATACTTTCAATTACTTCAGCTGCCAAATGAGCAAGATGTCACACGGGAAGAGACGTTCATCGATCTGTTTGAGCTGGGTTCGTATATGGATCAGCCTATCGCTCAGCTGTCTCATGGTAATCAAAAGAAAACGCAGATCATTTCACAGCTCCTCAGGCCATGTGATTATTATGTGTTCGATGAGCCAACGAACGGACTTGATCCAGATATGATGATCATCTTAAAAAAGGTGCTCATGAAGCTGAGAGATCAAGGCGCTGGCATTCTCATTTCAACCCATCATTTGAGCTTTGGTGATACGCTTTATGACCATCTCATGATCTTAAGAAATGGTGACGTCAAGCTGGATATGTCCCGTCAAGAAACGAATCACACATTTCCTCATCAGGCACTTGAAGAGATTTATAAAGAAGTGAATCGAGATTACTATATGCAGGTGGAGAGGTTACTCAATGATCTGGACACGACACGTTCTTCATAAAATAGAATGGGGGATGCTGACAACGAAAGGAAAGCAGCTCGCAAAAAAGTACCCTATACAGCTTCTCGCTGCCGCCGCTTTTTTCTTACTCATGTATGCGATATACGTCGTCATCAGTCTGCGCTTTTTTATGCAGGCAGGAGAAAGTGAGCCGGCTGCTTTATACCTACAATTGATGAAAATGACGCTTTTACTTTTAGGTGCAGGTATTGTGTTATCCCGCAATAAATTAAAGCGTCAGGAATATCAATTCTACTTTTTGAATAGTGCGATACAAAGTGTGCCATTTGTCCTTTGTGTGTATTTCTTTCCAGTGCTCTTTTGTTTCCTCATGGTTGGACTGCTTTTTTTGCCGATTGTATTAGGCCTTTTGATCAGCGGTCAGGCACTATCTCTGTATTGGATAACGACTGTTTGCATGACTTGCTGTGTACTGGCGCTGCTTGCGCTTGCTTCTTGGATGGTGATGCGGATTGCTGTGAGCCATTTCGTCTCAAAAACAAAAGAGCATTTGCTGCTGCAAACGCTCGGCTTTGCGGTGTTGAATCTTTTGGTGTTTCTCCTTTTGCAAAAAGCAATGGAGATGATCAGCGTATGGCCATCAGTCTATCTCCTATTTCTCGTGATCCTTCTAAGCGCTGGCTGGCTATGGCTGAAGGGGTTATCGGCTTCTTATGTCCATCGGATGTTTTTGCAGCTGAAAACAGAGGTGAAGTCGTTTTCTTACAAGAAAATCAGAACGCAATCTTCCTTTCTGACGCACCTGCGGCAGGAATTGGTCTATTTCAGCCGGTCAGCTGTTTTTAAAGAACAGGGCATTTTGTTTCTATTTCTCGTTTGTTTGACGGCGGGGCTGCCATTTGTTTTTACACCGGTAGAAACCGGCTGGCTGTATGCTTTTATTGTGCAGTATGCGTTAAAGGAAATATTGATCATGCTTCCGCTGATGATTGGCAGAGAATATCATATGAATCAAAGGGCTATCTTTATGTTAAATACATCAAAGGGTGCTTATTTATTGTCGAGAATTTTATTTTATTACGCTATTAATTTGTTGATATATTTTGTGTTTATTGGGCTTGCATCTATGGTGATAGGCATTGAAAGTGAAGGTCATGGCCTCGCAAGTTTGTCCATTTTGTTGATTACTGTCATGGCGGCCTGTACAGGGTTTATCGTAAAGATCAGTGAGTTTAATAAACTGTTTGTCATCGTAATGATGATTGCTGTATTCAGCTTCATCGATATGCTTTTATTGAAGTGGCTTTCATCAGATGTGTATCTTCTCGCCACTGCTTATCTACTAGGTTCACTTGCATTTTATAGCTGTATATATACGGTCATGTTAAAGAGGCCTGTCTTGCGATGATAGAGCTTGTGTGTAGTTTCCTAGCGGTTGTGGTGATACATGAACTCGGTCATATGCTGATGGTCATGTTGTGTAACAAAATCGAAAAAAGGCCGCCCTTTGATTTTGTGATAACGATTGATTGGAAGCATGTGGCGGTTGTCCATGAAACATTTGCCCGGCCGAGCTTCAATATGATGGTGGCACTTGCAGGGCCGCTCTTTCCGGTACTTTGTTCAATTGTGCTTTTTATGATATGGAAGCATCCGGTCAGTCATCAGCTGCTGTTTTTTTCTTTACTAAATACGGTGATGCTGCATCCAGCTTGCCCAGACGGGAAAAATATCACAGCCAGTTTAAAAGAGATGAAGGAGAGGAAGAGATGATTAAAGTATTTCATTCGTTTTCCAGCGGTTTAACACTTGCAATGCTGTATGTATTTGCTGTGTTTATGACCCCTGTTTTTTTACTGCTGCTAGAGGTCAATCATGTTGAATCAAGTCCAACAATGTTTGGCATGCCATTTTATATCATGAAAATTGAAGAGTATCAATTCAGTTCGGAGGCGACGCTCTTTGGATGTGTTGTCTGCTTTTTAGCTGGCGCCGTGCTTTATTTCTTCATTCAATATGTGAAGCATGTGGTAAAAAAGCGCAGAACATAAAAAAAAGCAGACGGAACAAAACATCAGTCTGCTTGCAAAGTGAGTGACAGCCGTACCATATCCATACACTGAATGCCATTTTCAAAAATCGGTTCATCATAATGCTTAAGAAAGAAATCGTGGTCAATAGATGTCATGCGGAAGCCGCATTTCTGATAAAGTGCGAGCTGCTGAATGCTCGAGTTGCCTGTGCCGATTTCAACCGTGTGAAAACCGGCGGCTTTCGCTTCAGCAATGGCATGGCGGATCAGCTGCTTTCCAATTCCTTTTCCTTGCCATGATTCCTTCACGGCGACATTGATGATTTCGACTGTCTGCTGAGACAGAGATAAAAGCACATAGACACCAATCACGTCCTGTTCATGATACGCGGCATAACAAGAGCCGGATTGCACATAAGTAAGAACCTTTTCCTTTGAAGGATCAGCTAAGAGTAAAAGATCCATAGGGACAGATTGATCACCTGACAATGGCCGAATTTGTATCATGTTTTTTCATCCTTTCTATTCTTTAATATACCCTTGTTTCACACCCCAATCATATTGATCCTGTACCCATTGTGAGGGAGGATTGTGGGTGACATTTGGGTCTTTTTTGACAGTTGGTTTCCTTGCAGCCTGTGCTCTCTGCTTATTCGCTTGAGCAGTGGCTTTCGCTGCTGTCAGCTCTTTTTGAAGCTGCTCGATTTTTGCCTCAAGTACTCTACGCTGCTTGACTTCTTTTTGATAAGCTTTCTTTTCGTCTTTGAGCTTTTTGGTAATGGTAGACAGTTTCTTTTTTTGATCTTCGTTTTCATGCTTCATATCCGCTTGATCTGATTTTAACTTCGAAAGCTGCTCATCGTTCGTTTTGCTTTCTTGCTGATGTTTTTCCTCAGCTGCTATGATGGTCTGCTGCTGCCAAACCACCCAGCCGGCTGCGCCTAAAACCGCAACAGATAAAAGGACGATAGTGATCGTTTTCTTCATGTGTCATTCCCCTTTCTTTAAAACCTTTATTATCATCGGTTAAATATATACAGGTTTTAACATCACAAGGGAATATTCACATCAGATTGGCAGACACTATGAAAAAAAGGAGGGTGTCTGTTGATTTCCTTTATGATTCATGTCGTGGTTTCATTATTTGCTGTATCAAACCCTATTGGAAACGTGCCTCTTTTTATCACCTTAACTGAAGGGTATACAGAGAAAGAACGCTCCCAGACAGCCAAAAAAGCCATTGTGGTCTCTTTCATTATTTTGATTGCCTTTTTATTGGCAGGCAGGCTCATTTTCAAATTGTTTGGGATCGATATTCACGCACTCCGCATCGCCGGAGGTATTTTTATTTTTGGTATCGCTTACAATTTGCTGAATGCAAAGGAGTCTCATGTCCAAAATCCACATTCTGAAGAAAAGGCAGAAAGCAAAGAGAAGGCTGATGTCTCCGTTACGCCGCTGGCGATCCCGATTATCGCTGGTCCCGGTACAATCGCTACAGTGATGAGCTTAACTCCGGGAAGTCAAGTGATGCTTCATATGTTGGCGATTTTAATCGGCATTGTCATCGTTCTGGCAATGACCTATTATGCTTTTCATTATTCAAGTTTCATTATGCGGAAAATGGGGAAAACAGAGATGAATGTCGTGACGCGGTTAATGGGATTAATTCTTGCTGTAGTAGCAGTTGAAATGATCGGCGCAGGCTTAAAAGGAATGTTTCCAATGTTTATGCAATAAGTGTATATAAAAAAGCTGTTTTTTTCTACAATGATGTAAAATAAAACAGCTTTTTTTAAGGTTTCGGCACATGCTTAAACACTTCTTCACTTTCAAAGAATTCAATTAAGCGGCTAATCCAATCATAGTAATCAAGGCTTTCCTTGATTTCTGAAAGAAGTAGATTGATTTTATCCTCTGTCTCTTTTGGCAGGTCATCCTGTTCAAGCAGTTCCAGCAATTCCTTGCACGTTTTCTTATGTGCCTTGCGGTTTTTGCTGACAACTCGGGACCAATTGGCTGCAAACAAGGAAATAAACGTTTGGTATTGATCTTGCTCAACGTCGTATAGATCTTTACGTATTCCTTTTTCATAAACCTTTTCCGCAATATTCAAATCGAGCATTTCTCGAACGACTTGACTCATTCTCGTTTTGCTCATGCCTGTCGCCTCTGATAGCTCTCCAAGCGTCATTGGTTTACGGTTCATGTGAATGATACCAAGCACTCTACCCACTGTAGAAGAAAGACCAAAGGCATTCATGTTCTCGGCAGCTTTTTCAATATAATGATCCTGTGCTTTTTGAATGGCGCCTAACGCTAGCTTGTCCACTCCCCGATTCATCCCTTCACGACTGACAATTTGTAACACAATATATCATATACCTGTTTGTTGATGAAAACAATAAATATTGAGTATTTGCTCGTAATTTGGAGGAAAAAGGAGAGATCTCTATCTATCAGCCCGTTAACTGAAAATTTTAAATAAATGTTATGCAATACAAACACATCATAAACTTTTTATTTTATAAAGTTTGCACTATAATAAATAAGGTGTAAATTTTCTGAAAATATTGATCCGACTAATTGGAGGTGTCTCATTTGCTGAAACTAGAGAATGTATCTAAGACGTATAAAGGCGGAAAAAAGGCTGTCAAAAATATTGATTTAGAAATAGCAAAAGGAGAATTTATTTGTTTTATTGGACCGAGTGGCTGTGGTAAGACAACAACCATGAAGATGATCAACCGACTTATCGAACCTTCCTCAGGAAAAATCTTCATCGAGGGAGAAAATATTATGAAAAAAGATCCAGTCCAATTAAGAAGAGAAATTGGCTATGTGATTCAGCAAATTGGACTGTTTCCCCATATGACCATCGCACAAAATATTTCACTTGTTCCGAAGCTGTTAAAATGGCCGGAAGAAAAACGAAAAGAACGGGCACGTGAACTGTTGAAGCTTGTCGACATGGGACCGGAATATTTAGAGCGCTATCCTCATGAACTCAGCGGAGGACAGCAGCAGCGCATCGGTGTTCTTCGCGCACTAGCAGCGGAACCCCCTCTGATCCTCATGGATGAACCGTTTGGCGCACTTGATCCAATCACACGAGATTCATTGCAGGAAGAATTTAAGAAACTGCAAAAAACGTTAAATAAAACCATCGTATTCGTCACACATGACATGGACGAAGCCATTAAACTAGCTGATCGAATTGTGATTTTAAAAGATGGAGAGATTGTCCAAGTAGGTACGCCTGACGATATTCTGCGGAACCCAGCCAATGAATTCGTAGAAGAATTCATCGGGAAAGAACGTCTGCTTCAATCGAATCCGAATATGGAACGTGTAGAACAAATGATGAACACGTCACCAGTCACCATTACAGTTGAAAAAACATTAACAGATGCCATCTACATCATGAGAGAAAAGCGGGTCGATTCCTTGCTTGTAGTAGATGAACATCATGTGCTAAAAGGCTATATCGATATTGAAACAATCGATGCGAACCGCAGAAAAGCAGCTTTCGTCGGTGATATTTTAAATACAGAGTTCTATACCGTACAAGAAGGGGCACTTCTAAGAGACACTGTCCGGAAAATCTTAATACGCGGCATTAAATATGTACCGGTTGTGGATGCAGAAGGGCACTTAAAAGGCATTGTGACACGTGCAAGTCTTGTAGATGTTGTGTACGACTCCATTTGGGGAGACGATACGCCGGCGGCTGTCACTGAAATGAATTAAGGGAGGTGTACACATGGATCAAATCATCGACTTTCTAGAGAAAAATGGTGGGGAACTCCTCACAAAAATGTGGGAGCATTTATATATTTCCTTAATTGCTGTCGTGCTCGGTATTCTTGTTGCCGTTCCTTTAGGCGTGGTTCTCACACGAATGAAACGAGGCGCAGGTTTTATCATCGGTGTTGTGAATATCTTTCAAACACTCCCTAGTTTAGCGATTCTTGCCTTTTTTATTCCTATTTTGGGGGTTGGGAAAATACCTGCAATCGTTGCTCTCTTTTTCTATTCGGTTTTACCTATTTTAAGAAATACGTATGCCGGGGTCCAAGGTGTGAACAAAAACTTGCTCGAATCCGGTAAAGGAATCGGGATGACAACATGGGAACAAATTCGTCTTGTTGAACTCCCGCTTGCTGTACCGGTCATTATGGCAGGTGTCAGAACGTCAACGATCTATTTGATTGGCTGGACAACACTTGCGGCCTTTATCGGTGGAGGCGGTCTAGGTGACTACATTTTAATTGGACTTCAGCTGTATCAGCCTGAATTCATTATTGCGGGTGCGATTCCAGTCACAATTTTAGCAGTCATCATCGACTTATCATTAATGAAGCTAGAGAAAAAAGTAACACCAGAAGGCTTAAAAGGATTGAAGGAAGTTTCATAAGGAGTTGGCTTATGTGAAGAATCGAAAAACAACATGGATCAGTGCACTGCTTGCCGGATGCTTGCTATTGATAAGCGGCTGTTCACTTCCTGGACTAGCCGGCTCCTCAGGGGGCACGCTGCGAATTGGAGCACAGAACTTTACCGAATCAGAAATTATGGCCTATATGGTTGGCGATATGATTGAACATTACACAGATAAAAAGACGACCGTTGTGAAAAACCTAGGCTCCAATACCGTTCAGCAGAAAGCAATGGAAAACGGTGATATTGATATTTCTGCCACAAGATATTCAGGCACGGATTTAACAAGTACCCTTGGAATGGATGCGGAAAAAGACCCGAAGCGTGCGATGGACATCGTCCAAAAAGAATTTAAGAAACGCTATGATTACAAATGGTTTAATTCTTATGGATTTGATAATACGTATGCCTTTGCTGTGACGGAGAAGATGGCGAAGGAAAACAAGTTAGAAACGGTCTCTGATTTGAAAAAGAATGCGAACAATTACCGGTTTGGAGTCGATAATATTTGGCTCAAAAAGAAAGGCGACGGCTATGATGGGTTCGTGAAAACATACGGGATTAAATTTGGAAACACGTATCCGATGCAGATTGGTTTAGTCTATGATGCTCTAAAGAATGAAAAAATGGATATTGTGCTTGCCTATTCAACAGATGGACGAATCAAAGCCTATAACCTCAAAATCTTAAAAGATGATAAACGGTTCTTCCCGCCATATGATGCATCGCCAGTAGTCCCGGAGAAAGTTTTAAAAGAGAATCCAGGGCTTGATAAGGTGATCAACAGGCTGATCGGAAAAATCGATACAGAACAAATGCAAGAGCTCAACTACCAAGTCGACGGGGAGCTTCAAGAACCAGCAACCGTTGCGAAGAATTTCTTGAAAAAACACAATTACTTTGAGTAAGATTGGGAGGTGTCACGGCTGATGGACACACTGGAGCAATTATGGACGTATTATCAGCAGAACGGGTCATATGTGTTAGAAGAATTTTATCGGCATTTTCTCATGTCAGCGTATGGGGTGTTGTTTGCGGCGATTGTCGGGATTCCAGTAGGCATCTTTGTGGCGCATTACCGCAAGCTGAGCAATTGGGTCTTTGCCATTACAAACGTCATTCAAACGATACCGGCATTAGCGATGCTTTCCGTGTTGATGCTTGTATTAGGACTTGGCGCAAATACAGTCATCCTGTCACTCTTTCTGTATTCGCTTCTGCCGATTATCAGAAACACATACACAGGCATTGTCAGCATTGAACATGCCTATTTAGAGTCAGGTAAAGCGATGGGGATGACGAAATGGCAAGTGCTGAGAATGGTTGAATTACCGCTTGCTTTATCAGTCATTATGGCTGGTTTAAGAACCGCATTGGTCATCGCTATCGGTATTACAGCGATTGGAACATTTGTAGGCGCGGGAGGTCTTGGTGATATCATCATCAGAGGGTCAAACGCCACCAACGGAACGGCTATCATTTTAGCAGGTGCGATTCCAACTGCACTCATGGCTATTATCGCTGACCTTGTCATGGGCTGGCTCGAACGCTATTTAAGCCCGACAAACAAGAAAAAAGAAAGAAAAGCGTTAGCTGAGAAAAATATCACATCTGCTTAAGCGGTTGAAAAGACAAAACCTCCCTTACATCTGTAAGGGAGGTTGTTTTATGATGATCAGGCGGTCCGCATGCTGGTATTTTATGATTCAAGCGTGATCCATTCAGAGGACCACTTCGCAATTTCCTCAAAAACGGGTGCAAGTGAACGCCCCATATCTGTTAAAGAATACTCAATACGCACGGGTGTTTCAGCAAAAACCTCCCGTTTTACAATACCTGCTGCTTCCAGCTCTTTTAATCTCTCAGATAATACTCTTCCGCTTAAATTTGTCAGAGCTGCCTCAATTTCACTAAAGCGCTGCTGACCTGAGAGAAGCTGAAAAACAATCAGTGCCACCCAGCGTTTACTCAATAACTCAACTGCTTTTTCAAACCGCGGGCACATGTCAGATTGATTCATCTTTCTTCACTCCAATCTGAACCCATTATACCGTAAATCTGTCATAAATCGGCGCAAAAAGCTTAAACATTTATGAGGACGAACGGCTGTTTAACATAAATAACAAATAGCGGTTGAGGTCCTCTATTTCTTTTTTCGAAAGGGTAGACCAAATGTCACCATCAAATATTTCGAGATCAGCAAGTTCATATTGCGCTGCGGCTTCCTTTATTTTGGATAAAGCCAGATCATCTTCATCGAGCTGATGGACAGAAGCGGCTTCCTCAATATAGCCCGCAGCCTGCATCATGTCTTCATAAGGTATTTTTAACGCACCAGCTAGCTTTTTAATCGTAGGAGGTTTCGGAATGCCGCGTTTCCCGTTTTCAATACGAGATATACCGGCAGCGCTGACCTCAGAATACATCGCTAATTGGTTCACCGACAGCTTCTTTTCCTCACGTAATGCTCTTAAATATGCACCAAAGTTCATCAACGCAAAACCTCACATGGTTATAGATTCGATATGTCTATTTTACTTGATTTGTTGACTATTGGCAATAAGTATACCATGAAAATATTGACATTAGTTAATGGTGGATGTACATTAGGTTTATGCCCCGCTATTTGTTCACCTTTTTTGGTTGATGAGCGTGAGAAAGTATTCATTCAGCTGGCTGATGTCTTGTGCGGAGAGCCTTTCCCATTTGTCCCCGTCAAAAATGGGAAGATGTTCTACATCCTTTTGAAGCGCCGTTTGATAGATTTTTAACATGGACTCATATTTCGGTTTCATTTCATGAACTTGTTCCTGTTCAATATGACCGGCAAGCAGCATTAAATCCTCATAAGGCACCTTCAAGGCGTGTGCTAATTTTTTTATGGTTAAAGGCTTTGGCACACCGCGCTTTCCATTTTCAATACGAGAAATACCAGCAGCGCTTACACCTGAATACATGGCAAGCTGATTGACCGACATTTTTCTATTTTCTCTTAAAATGCGTAATTGTTCACCAAAGTGATTCATGACATCGAACCTCACATTTCAGTATATGACTTATTTTAGTATGATCATTGACCAAAGGAAATAGCAGAGGGGTAAAAGTGTTGACATAAGTTAATGAAATTGCTTGATGTGAGAGCCTTACATGCTGTACATAAAGATTCCATAGGAGGTTGTAATGATGGTCGAAAAGATTCAGATCAGGCGGGCTTTTGTCATGCAGTATATGATCGAGAACGATATGTCCTTAAATCAGCTCGCTGATGAAATTGGCATCTCTCCTGCCACACTTAGCAGAGTATTAAATGGTCACCGAAAACCAGGACAGCTTGTCATTGGTAAAATGATTCATTACTTTGATAAAAAATTTGAAGATCTATTTTACTATGAAGATGTTGACAAAAGTCAATAAATAAAATCATCATATCATCATCAAGGAGGAATTGTCATTGAAAAGGACTGGAATGGTCAGACACATTGATTCTCTCGGCAGAATTGTTCTGCCCTCAGAAATGCGCAAGGTACTCAATATTAAAGAAGAGCAGCTGTTAGAAATTTTCATCGAAGATCAAACCATTATGCTGAAAAAATATGATGCAGATAAGAGCTGCCTGCTAACGGGACAAGTGACGAAGTACAACAAAAGCTATGGAAATGGGAGCGTGATGCTGAGTCCTGAAGGAGCTGAACGTTTGTTAGTAGAATTAAAACAGCTATTGAAGGAAGAAGCAACTCATTAAAATTGAGTTTTTAACCGAAAATTGCATATAAAAATGCTGCAATCAGCACTTTGGAACGAAATTGTATCAAAATAACGAATCAAGTCGACAATATATAGGAAATCTTTATTTTGATGTTTCGTGACATGCACCTTGTTTTCATGTAAAATAAAGTTATGTGTACCAGTTTGTCTGGAGGTGTTTTCATGCACGCATTTGTTATCACATTACTCGTAATTGTCAGTATCGCACTTATCATCGTTGTATTACTACAATCAAGTAAAAGTGCTGGACTGTCAGGCGCTATTTCAGGTGGAGCCGAGCAGCTTTTCGGTAAGCAAAAAGCGAGAGGCCTTGACTTGATTCTTCACCGATTAACGGTTATTTTGTCAGTGCTTTTCTTCATCTTAACACTCGCATTGGCATATTTAGGCGTGTAAAGCGCGAGTAACAGAAGGTCTGATCTTTTTTCAGACCTTTTTTTATTATCAGCACTCTTTTGTGTTTGTTTCATACATACAAGTGGAAAATATAAACCATATCAGAAGGAAAGGAAGTCACATCATGAAAGTTGTTACACCAAAACCATTTACGTTTAAAGGTGGAGAAAAGGCGGTGCTTCTTCTTCACGGTTTTACTGGGAATACAGCCGATGTTCGAATGCTTGGCCGTTATTTGAACGAAAGAGGATATACATGTCATGCGCCTCAATATAAAGGACACGGTGTGCCGCCAGAAGAGCTTGTCCATACAGGCCCTACTGACTGGTGGAAAGATGTAGAAGAAGGCTATCAATTCTTAAAAGATGAGGGCTATGAGGAGATTGCGGTTTGCGGACTATCCCTCGGAGGAGTTTTTTCATTGAAATTAGGTTACACTGTACCTGTAAAGGGAATTGTACCTATGTGTGCACCTATGTACATAAAAAGTGAAGAAGTCATGTACCAGGGTGTACTAGATTATGCCCGTAACTATAAGAAATTTGAGGGTAAGTCAGAGGACCAAATTGAACAAGAAATGGAAGCATTCAAGAAAACACCAATGGATACACTGAGGAGCCTGCAAGAACTGATTGCAGATGTCAGAAACAATGTCGACATGATCTATTCACCTACTTTTGTTGTGCAGGCACGTCACGATCATATGATTAATACAGACAGTGCGAATATCATTTATAACGAAGTAGAGACAGATGATAAGCATCTGAAATGGTATGAAGAATCAGGCCATGTCATCACGCTTGATAAAGAGCGGGAGAAGGTTCATCAGGATGTCTATGCATTCTTAGAATCACTTGATTGGTCAATTTAAATATATAGGGGGTTAGAGTGTGCAAAAAGAAGAATTTATGGATGAATTACTCGCTTTTATGAAAGAAGAAGCGTATAAACCGTTAACCGTTCAAGAGCTGGAAGTCATGATGGAGATTACCAATCCTGATGATTATAAAGAGCTCGTCAAGGCACTTGTGACGCTGGAAGATCAAGGACTCATTGTTCGCACGCGCAGCGATCGTTACGGTGTACCAGAAAAAATGAATTTGGTAAAAGGAAAGCTGTCTGCTCATGCAAAAGGATTTGCATTTGTGACGCCAGAAGAGTTTGGACAGGATGATATTTTCATTCCCCCAAATGAGCTAGGCACAGCGATGAATGGCGATACCGTCATGGTACGTGTCAGCCACAAATCAAACGGCACGAAAAAAGAAGGAACTGTTATCCGCATTCTGGAGCGCAATACTCAGACGGTTGTCGGTACCTACACAGAAACGAAAAGCTTTGGTTTTGTCATCCCTGATGATAAAAAAATCACAAACGATATCTTCATTCCAAAGTCCGCTAAAAACGGAGCGGTCGAAGGTCATAAAGTTGTTGTTACGCTGACAAGCTACCCTGAAGGAAGAATGAGCGCTGAGGGTGAAGTGACTGAAATCCTTGGTCATAAAAATGACCCTGGCATCGATATTTTGTCGATCATTCATAAACACGGTCTGCCAGGTGAGTTCCCAGAAGAAGCACTTCAGCAGGCAGTAGACACACCGGAAACGATTGATGAAAAAGACCTTGAAGGCAGACGCGACTTGCGCAATGAAACGATTGTGACAATTGACGGTGCAGATGCGAAGGACTTAGATGATGCCGTAACTGTGCAAAAGCTGGATGATGGCAAATATAAGCTTGGCGTGCACATTGCAGACGTTTCTCATTATGTCACAGAGAATTCTCCTATTGATCAGGAAGCTTATGAACGTGGAACAAGTGTGTATCTCGTTGACCGCGTCATTCCAATGATTCCGCATCGTTTGTCAAACGGTATATGTTCATTAAATCCAAAGGTCGATCGTCTCACGCTGTCTTGTGAAATGGTCATTGATCGAAACGGGAAAGTCGTCAAACACGAGATTTTCCAAAGTGTGATCAAAACGACGGAGAGAATGACCTATTCCGATGTGAATAAGATTTTAGTCGAACAAGACGAAGAGCTTCTAAATAAATATGAGCCGCTCGTGCCGATGTTCCAAGAGATGGAGAAACTTGCAGAGATTCTTCGTGACAAACGAATGGAGCGCGGAGCTGTAGATTTTGACTTCAAGGAAGCAAAGGTGCTTGTAGACGATGAAGGCGCAGCGAAAGACGTTGTCATTCGTGAGCGTTCCGTTGCAGAGAAATTAATTGAAGAATTCATGCTTGTTGCAAACGAAACGGTTGCAGAGCATTTCCACTGGATGAATGTTCCGTTCATTTACCGAATTCATGAAGAACCAAATCCTGAGAAACTTCAGCGCTTTTTAGAGTTTGTGACGACGTTTGGCTACATTGTGAAAGGAACGTCAACGAACATTCACCCGCGTGCACTTCAAAGTGTCCTTGATGCTGTCAGGGATCAACCGGAAGAAGTCGTCATTCAAACTGTGATGCTTCGCTCTATGAAACAGGCGAAGTATGATCCAGAAAGCATTGGCCATTTTGGATTATCAACGGAATTCTATACACACTTCACATCACCGATCCGCCGTTATCCGGATTTAATCGTGCATAGACTGATTAGAACCTATTTGATTCAGAAAAAGACAGATGAAGCAACCCTAGAGAAGTGGGGCCAGCTGCTGCCTGAAATCGCAGATCATGCCTCCACGATGGAGCGCCGCTCAGTCGATGCAGAGCGTGAAACAGATGATCTGAAGAAGGCAGAGTTTATGCTAGATAAAATCGGTGAAGAGTTTGATGGCATGATTAGTTCCGTGACGAACTTTGGACTATTCGTTGAATTGCCGAATACGATAGAAGGTCTCGTCCATGTCAGCTACATGACAGACGACTATTACCGCTTTGATGAACAGCACTTTGCCATGATCGGTGAACGTACAGGGAATGTCTACCGTATCGGTGACGAAATCACTGTCAAAGTCGTTAATGTTAATAAAGATGAGCACTCAATTGATTTTGAAATCGTCGGTATGAAAGGCACTCGCCGTAAATCTCCAAAAGATTTCAAGTTCAAAAAACGGACAGATCCACCAGCGAAAAAAGGTGGCGGGGGTCAAAAGGCATCTGGTGATAAGGCAAAAGACGCTAAAGGCGGCGACTGGTTCACTAACCGTAAGAAGAAGAAAAAGAAAAAACGCGTATTTGAAAACGCACCGAAACAAAAACGTAAAAAGAAAAAGTAACGTGCCAAAAAGCAAATAGGGCATCACGCTCTATTTGCTTTTTGACCACATGGCGTCAGCATTGTCGAAAGCTGGATTGTTTGATAAAATAATCCGTACGATTTGGACCGTGTTTGTGTCAAAAGGAGGGTGTACGCCAATGCCAAAGGGAGAGGGAAAGGTTGTTTCCCAAAACAAAAAAGCAAATCATGATTATTTTATAGAAGAAACATATGAAGCCGGCCTTGTATTACAAGGAACTGAAATCAAATCGATTCGTGCTGGAAAAGTGAATTTAAAAGATTCCTTTGCCAAAATCGAGCGAGGAGAAGTGTTTCTTCATAACATGCACGTGAGCCCATACGAGCAGGGAAACCGTTATAACCATGATCCGCTGAGAACGAGAAAGCTGCTGCTTCATCGTAAGCAAATCAGCAAATTGATTGGTGCGACAAAGGAAGAGGGATACTCACTTGTGCCTCTGAAACTATATTTGAAAAATGGCTTTGCCAAAGTGCTGATTGGAATTGGGAAAGGGAAAAAGAAATACGATAAACGTGAAGATCTGAAGAAAAAAGATGCAAAACGTGAAATCGAACGTGCCTTCCGCGATCGTCAAAAGCAATTCTAGCCTGATGCAGATGGCTTGCTGAGAGCGGAAGCATTATGCTACAATATGTTATGCAGTAAACAATCTCGCTGTTTTTACAGAAACCACCAGTTGTTTCGAGCGAGGAGATTGTTATAATAGTTATATACGGAAGCAGTGAAGCTGAACTTCCATCCCGTATATCCCTTTTACAAGGGGACGTTACGGATTCGACAGGGATGGTTCGAGCTTAGGCTGCGAGCCGAGAGGCGATCTCGTTAACACGCACTTAAATGTAACTGGCAAAACTAAAAGTTTTAACCAAAACTTAGCACTAGCTGCCTAATAAGCGCAGCGAGCTCTTCCTGACATCGCCTATGTGTCTGTGAGGAGCCCAATGAAGTAGGCTACGCTTACGTTTCCGTCTGAGGACGTAAGAAGAGATCCATCAGACTAGCTCTCCAAGCGCCCGTCAGCAGGCATGAGGATGAGTGAACACGTAAATATGTTGACTACGCTCGTAGACGCTTAAGTAATCGATGTCTCTGGACGTGGGTTCGACTCCCACCGTCTCCATAAAATTTTTAGAATGCAGCCGTATCAAGGGTTGGAATACCCTTGATTTGGGGTCTGGCAATATTTTAGAAAACTTCTTCTTTCATAAAAGCTACAACTTCCTTTTGTTTGGAAGGGTATATGTGGCTATAATTGTTTAGTGTTTCTCAGAACTCCTCCATTTTTTTGGAGGGGTTTTTTGTGTTAATTCAGTTACTTCAAGTTCACCTATTTATCAACCGTATTTTTGGAATATCAAAAAAACACGTAGAGAAAGGAGGGATACATCTATCTTGTGTAATGCTTCTTATTACTTATTTTTACATAAATGTTGGAAGGTGAAAGGAAATTTGAGATAATGAATTGAAATTACCTTGGATATACATGAAAAGTAGATGTGTAGAATGTCTGATTTTTCTCTGATTTGGGAGGTGAACTATAATGAATGGCATAGATATATTAGAGAACGCTTCAAGACTGGGTCAATTAATTCTTTTCTTCTCTGGATACGCTCTTTATTGGAAACTAATCAAAACAAAAAAAGAGCGCCCTCTTACAAAGTATGAAAATTTCCTTAAATTTTTTGTAATGTTGGGCATGGTAATTTATTTTCTCTCGTTTTTATCTTTAAACTTGTGGGCGTAATATGTCGCTTTTTGTTTGATTATGTCTGAGAGGTTTAACTTTCTCTTAAAACCCTTTATTTTACATAAAAGTATGATAAAGTAATTTTGAGTTGAAAAAAGGGGGAGTTAATATGAAAAGATTGGTTTTTTTAATGTTAGCATTGGTTCTGGCTGTGACTGCCTTTGCTCCAGCTGCTTCTGCAAAGACGCAAAGTACAAAGGGATTAGAAGGTTTGACAGAAGAGCAAATTGAGGCGTCTTTAAAAGAAATTGAATACATCTTCACAAAGATTATCATTTCTGATAAAGAAAAAGGCTTCATCATTAATGAAGAACAGCTTGCAAAATCACCTTATACAGATGCAGAAAAAGATGGAATGATCGCTTTTGCAAAATACATGAACCAAGATGTGGTCACTCAAAGCAACACTGTTACGAGATGTATTGAAGATGCAGTTGGTATCGCTAAAGGTACTTTAAAGCATCTGCAAAAAGCAATAGATAAGGGAGATTGGATGACAGTGGCAGTATACATAGGCGGTATGGGCCTTGCAATTAAGCCGAGCGTGGTATTCGTATTCATGCTATTTTGTGGTGCGCCAGTAGCCAAAATTGCTCCTGCTCAATATGAATAAGATTAATATGTAAAATTGGCCGTCCACCTGGACGGCTTTTTACATTACTTGAACTTCCACTCATGCTTCTCTTTATCACATTCTATTTCATTTCTAGACATCAGGTTTTTAACAGCCTTAAGGATCGCGAGTTCATCTTTACCCGTTTTCTTTTTAAGGTCATCCATCGAAGGGTTCTTGCAAAATCGGCTCATATTATAAATGATTCGGTATAGGTATAACTTCCTTTCAAGATTCGACACGTTATACCCTCTTACAAAAAGAATGTAGGTTCGATTAACCCTTCAACTTGAAGGGTCATTTTAAAGAAGATACTTTATCGGTAATTTTCATTTGTTCTCCTGAACGTTCATACGAGAATTTAGCCACTGTTTCTTCTTCATCTATATAAGGAACTTTCCAAAATACAGCTATCTGATTGACTGTATCATTATCTTTACCAATGTTTGCAGCTAAGTCATCACTATACATTTCAACCATGTTATAAGCGGTTTTACTTGTGTTCAACGCGTCAAATGACAAGTAAACAAGAGCTATTAATTTATTATTCTCATTTGAACCCATATCTTCGTTAATTTCAATTTTTTCAATCGATGTGGTTTTATAGTTCTCTTCGATAATTGTTTCGATTTCTATTTCCGCATCATCTTTTAACATATCTATCTCATCTTCTTTACTGTTATCTTCAACTTCTTCTGAGGTATAGGCTTCATTTTTCTCTTCCTCTGCAACTTTATCTTTAGGCAAAGTTTCCTCTTCAGATATAACTTCAGAATTGTTTATTTTTAAATTTATTTCAGCAGTAGCTTTTAGTTCTGAGTCTCCGCTAATCTGTGTACCAGTGAGGTTAGTTCCCTTATCTCCAAAAATCTCTTGAACAACTTCAGTTTGTTCAAGAACCGGAAGTGTTTCGACATATATAATATATTTCCCTTCATCAAATATTCTGTCACCTTCATTAAAGAATTTATACTCGAAAGATCCATCCTTTTGAACACTTAAATTAATTATTGAATTTTTATGAGAATCTTTGTGATCAAGACGGATCCTTAGTTTTGTGTCTTTAGGCAAATTGCTCTTCCCACTAAGGATAATAATTTTATTGTTTGTGATTTCTTTATCCAAAGTAATCTTTACGTTTAATTTTTTTTTAGTTTCAGTGCTTTCTTCTTTTTTACTGGAGTTACTTGTAGATGTGTTTTCTGCTTTGCCACAAGCAGATAAGAATAAGGCACATAAAATCAAAAAGAGAAAAGTTTTAAAGTAATTCAATATTAACCCTCCATATCAAATAATTTCCATATCAGTTTATCATATTAACAGGGGATAATGTTTAAAGTGAGGGTTTTGTGGCATCATTTTGGCATTAAAAGTTTAAAAACATTATTTTATTTTGCTCAGCTAATAATAAACAAAAACATTGAATAGTCAACGTATCTAATGAATATTACAAACATACGAACCCCATCTAATAGACCCTCACCGTCTCCATCAAAACTTTTAGAATGCAGTCGCATCAAGGGTTTAAAAGCCCTTGATGCGGGTATGGCTACATAAAAATTGAGATTAAATACAAGAAGATGCTATTGATAGCGTCTTTTTTTATGCTTTTTTTTAACAGAAAAGCCAAAGGGAATCTTTTTACTAATAAATTGAATGAATAGCTAAATATAACTATCTTTTAACCGATGAAATCTAGGGATGTTACACCATATATTAGTGAGTGAGTTTTATTAAACTTAAAGCTTGAAAATAACAGCAGGAATGCAGAAGGAGTTTATCTCAGTGAACAAAGTAAAGACTGCAATGATGATTATGCTTGCCGTGCTGATGGTATTCGGTACAGCGTGCAGCAACCAAAAGGCAGAAAAAGAATATGCCGAGTGGTATGAAAATTACAGAAGTGATATTGAAGACACAATGCTTGCGTTTGCTAAAAAGATGGTGGCAATTGATGCAGGTAATGATGAATGGCTTGGATCTGTCGAGAAGTCACTTTTTGATGTACAAAAAGTCATTGATGAGGGTAATGAAAAGAAAAACGTTCCTGGTGCTTATAAAAAAGCACATGAGTATTTGCTAAAAGCAAACAAAGGATATCAATATGCCGTAGAAGAAACACCGAAAGCACTTGAAAATCTTAATCTTGAATCACTGGATAACATTTCGAAAAGACTCGACAAAGCATACGATCAAACTGCCAAAGCCGATGACGAAGTAGAAAAAGTCTCAAAGGATAAGGAGTAATTCACACATGAAGACAAACAAAAGGACAGTGCTTTCAATATTTCTTCTAGTATTTACATTGATGCTGAGCACAGCATGCGGTAAAAATGAAGCAGCAAACGGTTCATCGTCAAATAAAACGCCGGTAAAACAAGAAAAAATTGAAAAGATGACCGATAAAGAATATGCTGCATGGTATAAGGGGTATTTAAAACGTTTTGAAGATAGAATTATGCCTTTCTTTTTTTCATTAGTTCCAATGGATGATGTTTATGATAAAGAATGGGCTAGTGAACTTGAGAAGAAAATTGAAAGCCTGCGAGAATTACTTAACGAAGCCAAAGAAAATGAAAACAAAGTTCCAGATACGTATAAAAAGGTAAATAGTTACTTAGTGAAAACAGATGACAACTTAGAGCCGATTTTCAAAGATATTTTAAAGGTTGCAAAGCAAGATAAGGTAGACGGTGATGATTTGAATTTCATAGATTCTAGGATGAAGAAAGCATTAGAAGAGATGGTTCTTGCAAAAGCAGAGGTTAGTAAAATTGAAGATGAGAAAGCTAAAAATGCAACAAAGGATAAATCAAAACCTTGATTTAGAAAAATAATGCTGGAACCTTTTAAAGGATCAAAACCGAACTTGGTTCACAGCAGAAAAAGAGATGTCAGATCTGGCATCTCTTTTCTTATGTACGGTTTCTCAAAGAAGACACCAACCGAACAAACAAAGGAAAAGCGACAACCACCGCAATCATCATCAAAAATCCATTCGGCACAAGTTCCATAAACGTTGTCTGAATCACATAAACCGCAATCAGCAGTAAATAACTGATCAAAAATAACAATCCAGAACTTCTCTTTTCAAACGGTTTCTTCAAAAGAATCAGTATAAACAGCCCCGTCATGATCATCCAAAAAGTCATATTCCTTTCGCGTCTCCTCTCCATTCATCCCCACAGATATTTCTCCGAACGCAACATACCTCTATCTCAAATTAAGCAAAAAGTAGTGAAAATAAAAGGGATCACCAACAGATAACTCCCGAAACTTTACAAAAAACCCCCAACCAATTAAAATCACATCTTCCCATTTTTGACGTCCTCATATATAGTAAGATTAGACTAGTTCTAAATAACTGAAATTGGGGCGTTTACATGGATTCGATTGTTTTACATTTTATTGTGATCATGAGTGTTTCTGGCATTCTGTCCGTGATATTATCAATCATTGCTCATGCAAACCGCCATCGGTATATTGGCTGTCAATTGTTTATGTACATGTCTGGAGCAACTGCGATTTATATCTTTGGGCATACGTTTGAATTATTGGCTCGTACCCCTGGAGAAATCATGTTCTGGGTTTGTTTTCAATACATAGGTCTTCCGTTTATCGCGCCGCTCAGTCTGCTGATTGTGCTGCAATTTACGGGGTTCCATCAATATTTCACAAAGCGCCGCGTGCTTCTCATCTTATTGATTCCAACTCTCACAACCATTATGGTGTTCACCAACTCTTTACATTCACTCTTTTATCGAGGCATCACGATGAATCCAGTAGATGGGTTTTTATTGGCTGATTTTACGATTGGCTATTGGTATATCATTCATGGCGTTTATACGTTTGGCTGTTCGATGCTCGCTATCTTTATGCTGTTTTGGTTTTTACGTGTCACTAAAAAAGAATATTTAAAGCAGATTCTGATACTGTTAGTGGGAATGTTATTACCAATTATGACTTCTTTTATTTATTTATTAGGCGTTACACCTCTTCATATTGATCCGGTCCCAGTGGTGATGTTTTTAACAAACGCACTCTATTTATGGGCGATTATGTCGTTCCAGCTCTTTAAGCTGTCTCCTATTGCAATGGAGCGTGTGTTTGAGCATATGTCTGAAGGGGTTCTAATTTTAGATCGATATCGGACACTCATTGATTACAACCCCGCTGCTGCCACGATTATTCCGGCACTTGAGAATAAAAAGGGAATTGGCTATAAAATCGATGATATTTTCTCAGAAATCATCAAAGATTCAGCGTTTATTCAATGGCTGCGCTCTCCGCAGGATCATTCGCAATATGATTTAATGTGGAAAAAGGAAAAAGACCAGTCCTATTATTATCATCTGACTGCTTCGTCGCTATTTAATAGAAGAGGAGAGATTGAGGGCAGGCAAATAGTGATCAGTGATGTAACAGAGCAGCGTTTGCTGCAGGAAGAGCTGGAGCGTCGTGCGTATATTGATGGTTTGACGAATATATTCAATCGTTCTTCTTTCATCGAACGAACGCAGATGATCCTGGAAGAGGATGCGCAGGATACCGCTATTATGCTGTTTGATATTGATTTCTTTAAACAAATCAATGACACACATGGACATCATATCGGGGATGAAGCGCTGCGTCATGTTGTCTCTATTTGTCAGGAGCATTTACAAATGGATGATTTATTTGGACGATATGGGGGAGAAGAGTTTGCCATTTGTCTGCCGCATCAGTCATTTAAAGAGGCTTGTCATATCGCGGAACAAATAAGACATTCGTTTGAAGCAAGTTTCTTTCAGAATGATGAGGAAAAAGTGCGAGTGACAGCGAGCTTTGGAATTGCTCATACAGCCAATGATCCTTGTGTATTAGAAACACTTCTATTTGAAGCGGATCAGGCCTTGTATATGTCAAAACGCCAAGGACGGAACCGGATTTATGCATCAACTGGTAAGGGCCATGTGCTGTATCAAGAGCAGGATCTTCCGCATTGACTGTTGTCCTGACATTCGATATGATAAACATAACATTTGAACGGTTTCCTAAAGGGGAGTAGCTTTTACGGTTTGGTCGTCACTACAGAAACATTCGTTGTTTCTCGGCCATTCCGGCATGAACAATGTTAGCCAGACCTTTGCCTATCACACATGAGGCAAAGGTCTGGCTATTTTTAATGTCTTTTTGCATCTGTGTGATAGGGAAGCGGAACAAATGATGCTTTTAATCCTACAGATGAAAGGATGATCGATCTTGAAAAAATACGTGATGGCTTGTCTATTTTCCGGAACGCTTGTATTAAGCGGGTGCTCCGGCTTGCTTGATCAGGTCAACGATACAACGACATATGTTACTGAGGCGAATGACTATGTGACAGACATTCAGCAATTTACAGAGGATTTTCCAAAGCTCGCTGAAGAAGCTGTGCAAAACGCCGCCAAAAAGGCAGAATTAACGCAGCAGCTTGAATCATTGAAGGCAGACATTCAAGATTTTAATGAAGTCACAGCGCCAAAAATGGCAGAAGACCTGCATGCGCAAATCATTGAAAAAAATAAAGTGCTGTCAGCGGAGATCCAAACGTATTTACAGCAATTGAAAGCAGGCGATATCGATGTTGCCGCCATACTGGAGAATCAGCAGGGATTGATGAAACAGCTTCAGCAATCCGTCAATCTTTTGCAGGATATCGAACAATTAACAAATTAGGACAAACACATAGCTTTATATGTGGTACTCAGCATATCTTTGCCTTTTCCAGTGGAGATATGCTTTAATTTAGGTAAAGACAAGTCATAATGGAAAAAAGGTGATCACATGACAGAACATGAAGAAAGACATATGGCTTCGCCTAGAGCCGAGAAGGAAAAGGACCAATTGATCAATCGCTTGAAACGAGTGGAAGGACAAGTTCGCGGGATTCAGCAAATGATTGAAAACGATCGTTACTGTATAGATGTTGTGAATCAAATCTCCGCAGTCAATGCAGCTTTGAAAAAAGTCAGTCTTCATTTGATGGAAAAGCATACACATCATTGTGTTGCAGATGCTATCAAGAGCGGCAATGGGGATGAAGCCATTGAAGAGTTAATGACGGTCTTTACGAAACTGACAAAATCGTAGCATTTATGTTTACATTGATACCCTACTAGGGTATAGTAAATTGTAGAAAATGATTGATGGAGGCGATGAGAAGTGGAACAAGCAACACTTCAAGTGCAGGGCATGTCTTGCGGACATTGCGTGAAAGCAGTCGAAGGAAATGTAGGAGAACTAGCAGGTGTTGAATCTGTGAAAGTCCATTTAGACAAAGGACAGGTAGAGGTTTCATTTCACCCAGATCAAGTCACGTTGCACCGTATCTCTGATGTAATTGAAGAACAGGGATATGATGTCGTATAAATGAACATACGTGCTGCAAAACAGCACGTATTTTTTTCAAAATATAATACCCCCATGGAGTATGTGGAGAGGTGAGATCAATGAAAAAAGAAATTGACTTTCAAATTACGGGGATAACCTGTGCGGCTTGTGCAGGGCGCATCGAAAAGGGATTGAACAGGCTGGAAGGTGTGGAGGATGCCAGTGTGAATTTGGCGCTTGAAACTTCCCATATCGTCTATGAAACAGAGAAGCTAACCCAAGATGATTTGAAGCGAAAAGTTCAATCTCTTGGCTATGATGTGGTGATGGAGCAAGCAGAATTTGATATAGAGGGAATGACGTGTGCGGCTTGTGCAAACCGAATCGAGAAAAAAATTAACCGAATGGACGGTGTTGATCACGGATCTGTAAATTTTGCGCTTGAGACACTTCAGGTCACATATTATCCGGGCCAAACGTCTACAAATGACATAAAAGATGCGGTGCAGTCTATTGGATATTCTTTAATTGAACCAGCAGCAGATCAAGCAGAGGAAGGAAAGAAAGATCACCGCCAAGCAGCAATAGAGAAGCAAACGGCACGCTTTTTATTCTCGATGATTTTGTCACTGCCGCTTCTTTGGGCAATGGTCAGCCATTTTTCTTTCACGTCCTTTATTTGGCTGCCAGAAGCATTCATGAATCCATGGGTACAGCTGGCGTTAGCAGCGCCGGTACAGTTCATTGTCGGCTGGCCCTTTTATGTAGGTGCGTATAAGGCTTTAAGAAATAAAAGTGCCAATATGGATGTTCTCGTCGCTCTTGGGACATCTGCCGCGTTTTTCTATAGTTTATATGAAAGCATTCAGTCAGCGGTTCAAGGCACACATGAGGCAGCCCTCTACTATGAAACAAGTGCTGTTCTTATTACGTTGATCGTGCTCGGAAAATTAATGGAAGCAAGAGCAAAAGGAAGATCATCAGAAGCGATTCAAAAGCTGATGGGCTTACAGGCGAAAGAAGCGGTTATCGAGCGAGATGGCAGACAGATGACTGTGCCTATTTCTGACGTGAAAGTGAATGATCTTGTGTTTGTCAAACCGGGGGAAAAAGTGCCGGTAGATGGAGAGATCATAGAGGGGACAACCGCAATAGATGAGTCTATGATTACAGGAGAAAGTCTGCCTGTTGATAAAACAGCAGGAGATATGGTCATCGGGGCAACGATCAATAAAAATGGATTTATCAAAATAAAAGCGACTAAAGTCGGAAAAGAGACCGCTCTTTCACAGATTATCCGAGTCGTAGAGCAAGCACAGGGCTCAAAGGCACCGATTCAAAGAATGGCAGATCAAATATCAGGGATATTTGTTCCCATTGTTGTAGGAATTGCTGTGCTCACATTCCTCATATGGTTTTTCTTTGTTGACCCAGGAAATGTGACGTCAGCACTTGAAACCTTTATAGCCGTCATTGTCATCGCATGTCCGTGTGCGCTCGGTCTTGCCACACCGACCTCTATTATGGCTGGCAGCGGCCGTGCGGCTGAATCAGGTATTCTGTTTAAAGGCGGAGAGCATTTAGAAGTGACTCAATCACTCGATACGGTGGTGTTAGATAAAACAGGGACTGTGACAAAAGGAGAGCCTAGTCTGACAGATGTGCTGGCATATGCCGATTGGACAGAAGATACGCTGCTGCAGCTAGCAGGTTCGGCAGAACAGCAGTCGGAACACCCGCTTGCCCGAGCGATCACAGACGGTATGAAGGAACAAGGTCTTGAAGCGGTCGAGATTGAAGCCTTCCAAGCAGATCCAGGTCATGGAATTGAAGCAATAGCCGCTGGGCACAAGCTTTTCATTGGCACACGGAAGCTATTACAGAAACATCATATCCAATATGATCAAGTTGAAGCATCTGTCACAACGCTGGAGGAACAAGGAAAAACGGCTATGCTCGTTGCGATTGACGGCGAAGTCGCCGGCATTGTAGCAGTGGCAGATACGATCAAATCATCCTCTCCTCAAGCCATCGCTCGTTTGAAAGAGCAGGGAATTCACGTTGTGATGATGACAGGTGATAATAACCTAACAGCAGAGGCGATTGCGAAACAGGCGGGCATTGATCATGTCATTGCTGAAGTGCTTCCTGAAGAAAAAGCGGCTCACATTGCGGCACTTCAGGAACAAGGAAAAAAAGTCGCCATGGTCGGAGACGGTATCAATGATGCCCCAGCCCTGGCAACAGCGAATATTGGGATGGCGGTAGGAACAGGGACAGATGTTGCTATGGAGGCGGCAGATATTACGCTCATGACAGGAGATCTCCATGCCATTGCAGATGCGCTTGAATTTAGTAAAAAAACGATGAGAAACATTAAACAAAATCTATTTTGGGCGCTTGCTTATAACTGTATTGGGATACCGATCGCTGCATTTGGTTTTCTTGCACCATGGCTTGCAGGAGCGGCAATGGCCTTTAGCTCTGTCTCCGTTGTGCTGAATGCGCTCAGATTGCAGAGATTGAAACCAGTCAGAGAGGGAGGGGCAGAATGAAGATGAATGTCAAATGGGTTTGGACCGTTAGTGCATTGCTCTATGTTGCTCTTGTTCTTATTGGATATGCGATTTATGATGAATTTTATTCAAATCAACTTCCACCAAGTGAACAGATGCAAAATCATTAAGACTTCGCCAAAAGCGAAGTCCCGGCGTGTAGACAAACCCTCGCATTCTTTGTCAGGTCTGTGCGCCAGTGCTCACGAATGTCTATTCGCTCCGCGCTGGTGCTCGTCCTTCCTAGACTTCAAAGGTTTTCTATCACGCTGAAAAGAAGACAACGTGTGAAAACAAAATCACTTTAACATGTTGTCTATTTATTCTAAGACTTCGCCAAAAGCGAAGTCTTTTTTTTACAATATTGTGGAAAAACCCACCTTTTTAAAGATTTTTCATAAAAAATTCACTTCTTTTTGTTCTTTTTTGTCGTTTTTTGTAGGTTCGTCGTTAAGATGCGATTAAGCAACAAAGAAAGCGTTATCAATAAAAGGGGGTTCACGTATGAAAAAGTTAGGGTTAGCTTCTCAAATACTCATTGCACTTGTTCTGGGTGTTGTCGTGGGAGCGCTGTTTTATCAAAATGAAACCGTTATTAATGTGTTAACGCCGATTGGCGATATATTCATCCATTTAATTAAAATGATCGTTCTTCCAATTGTTATTGCTGCATTAATTGTAGCAGTTGCAGGTGTAGGAGATATGAAAACGATCGGAAGACTCGGAGGAAAAACAATTCTTTACTTCGAGATTGTGACAACAATTGCATTAGCAGTTGGACTGCTTGCAGCAAACGTCTTCCATCCTGGTACAGGAATTGATATGAGCAACATGGAGAAAGGCGATATCTCTAAATATGAAGAGACATCTAAGGCTACTTCTGAAAAAGCGACTTTCTCTGAAACATTGGTGCATCTTGTACCAACAAACGTTTTCCAATCTATTGCAGAAGGTGATCTATTACCAACCATCTTCTTTACAGTCTTATTCGGATTAGGAATTGCAGCAGTAGGAGACAAAGGAAAACCAGTATTAGGATTCTTTGAGGGTATACTCGAAGCGATGTTCTGGGTGACCAATAAAGTGATGAAGTTTGCACCATTTGGTGTATTCGCGCTCATCAGTGTGACGGTGATCAAATTCGGGGTCGGAGCGCTTCTCCCGCTAGGTAAACTGGTACTTGTCGTTTACGGTACAATGGCATTCTTCGTCATTGTTGTACTTGGCATTATTGCCAAAATGGCTGGAACAAGCGTCTTTACACTATTTAGAGTATTAAAAGAAGAAATCATTCTTGCTTTCTCAACAGCAAGTTCAGAAGCTGTACTGCCTAGATTAATGGACAAAATGGAGAAGTTCGGCTGCCCGAAAGCGATCACGTCGTTCGTTATTCCAACAGGCTATACCTTTAACTTAGATGGAAGTGCCATCTATCAATCGATTGCTGCGATATTTGTTGCACAAATGTACGGCATGCCGCTTTCCATCTATGAGCAAATTACGTTACTATTAATCTTAATGCTGACATCTAAAGGAATGGCTGGTGTACCAGGTGCATCGATCGTTGTTGTCATCACAACTCTTGGTGCTATGGGACTGCCGCTTGAAGGATTAGCCTTCATCGTTGGGATCGACCGTCTTCTTGATATGGTTCGTACAACAGTTAACGTATTTGGTAACTCACTTGCAGCCATTGTCATGTCTAAGTGGGAAAAAGTATTTGATCAAGAGAAATCGAAGAAGTATATTGAGGAATTAAAGCAACAAACAAAAGCAGCGTAAAAAGGAGATCTTTTCAAATGACGAAGCTACAGGACAAGCAAGTTCGAATCGAACGAGACTTTCTAGGTGAAAAGGAAGTAGACACTCAAGCATATTATGGAATTCAAACATTACGTGCAGTGGAGAACTTTCCAATTACAGGCTACCGTATTCATGAGGAACTCATCAAAGCATTAGGGATTGTCAAAAAGGCAGCCGCACTTGCAAATATGGATACACAGCGACTATACTCTGGCCTTGGAGAAAAAATCGTTCAAGCCGCAGATGAGGTCATCGAAGGAAAATGGAACAATCAATTTATTGTCGATCCAATTCAAGGCGGGGCTGGCACTTCAATGAATATGAATGCCAATGAAGTCATTGCAAACAGAGCGCTTGAACTACTAGGAAAGGAAAAAGGCGCTTACAGTGAGCTAAGTCCAAACACGCATGTGAACATGTCGCAGTCAACAAACGACGTTTTCCCAACTGCGATTCATATTTCAACATTGAATATGATTGAAAAACTACTTTATACGATGGAAAACATGCATCAAGTCATGACTGAAAAAGCGCAGGAATTCGATCATGTCATCAAAATGGGACGCACGCATCTTCAGGACGCTGTCCCAATCAGACTTGGACAAGAGTTTAGTGCGTATGCAAAAGTTCTTGCTCGTGATATTAAACGTATCAAGCAGTCTAGACAGCATTTATATGAAGTGAATATGGGTGCAACAGCAGTTGGAACTGGATTGAATGCGGACCCTAAATATATTCGCCAAGTGGTTGGCTATCTATCTGACATTAGCGGATTACCGTTAGTTGGAGCTGAAGACTTAGTCGATGCAACGCAAAATACAGATGCTTATACAGAAGTATCGGCTGCGCTTAAAGTATGTATGATGAACATGTCTAAAATGGCGAACGATATTCGTCTGATGGCTTCTGGTCCAAGAGCAGGCTTTGGTGAGCTGCACTTGCCGCCGAGACAGCCAGGTTCATCCATCATGCCAGGGAAAGTCAACCCAGTTATGCCTGAGGTCATGAACCAAGTGGCATTCCAAGTCATTGGGAATGATCACACAATCTGTCTTGCATCAGAGGCTGGCCAGCTTGAACTAAACGTTATGGAACCAGTGTTAGTGTTCAACTTGCTTCAATCTCTCAGCATGATGAAAAATGTATTCGAGTCCTTCGTGGACAACTGCTTGCGTGAACTAAAAGCAGATGAATCTAGATTAAAAGAATATGTAGAAAAGAGTGCCGGTGTCATGACGGCGGTGAACCCGCACATTGGTTATGAAGCGGCTGCACGAATTGCAAGAGAAGCCATTCTTACAGGCGCATCTGTACGTGAGCTTTGTCTGCAAAATGATGTGTTAACAGAGGAAGAGCTTGATGTCATCTTAAATCCTTTTGAAATGACAAAACCAGGTATTGCTGGCGCATCACTTTTAGAAAAAGATCGTTTAGAAGATTAAGCGGCATCATGAGAAGCGCACACCGGCAAAGTTCCGGTGTGCGCTTGTTTGTTTTTCTTAAGCTCACATAGTATACTATCGTCAATTATTAGGGATGTGACTGCGTTTGAATCTACTGAAAAAATGGCTGAATACAGAGCCTTATTTAATTGTTCTGCTCATTGTACTAACGCCGATCGGCGGAGAGTTTAAATTTTATCCATTTGAGGACAGCTTTCGGGTCAGCTTTGGAACCGTTGTCTTTTTCTTTATCCTGCTTCAAATGAAAAGATTCCCGGCATGGGCAAGCGGGATCATCGCCGGGATATCTGTTTTTACGTTTCGCGTGCTGATTGATACAGCCGTGACAGGGCATCTTCCGCTGGAAGAGGCGGTTTCATTAAGATTTCCTTCCCTTCTTTATTATGTCGTCTATGGCACACTCTTTTATTTATTGAAGGTGAGACGTTTCCGCGATCAGCCTTGGCTGATTGGAGCGACAGGCATCATCATGGAGCTGTGCGCGAGCGTTGTTGAGATCATCGCACTTCGAGGCACCATAGATGAAATTTTAACGGTGCGGACGCTGTTTCAATTATTTGTTTTGGCGATTTTCAGAAGCTTTTTCGTGTTGGCTTGTTATACAATGATTCGATTATATGAAGAGCAGGCGAGAGAGCGTCAGATGAAAAAGGAAAGGGAACATCTGCTGATGCTTCTGTCTAACCTTTACACGGAATCTACATATTTTCATAAAACACTCGCACATGCTGAGCATATTACGGCCACATCCTATCAATTGTATCAATCCCTTCACCACGCAAAGGATACGGAATCTTTGGATTTGAAAAAGCTCGGTAAAACCGCCTTGCAAATTGCAGGAGAGGTGCATGAAATCAAAAAGGATAACCAGCGAATTTTTTCTGCTTTATCAAAGCTGATTCATGAGGAAAATTTCCAGGCTTATGAGAGTCCTTCTCATATCGCTGGGCTTGTGATACGCATTCATGAAAATTACGCAGAATCTCTTAAAAAAAACATCGTCTTTCATTATGATGAAGATGGGAAGCATCCCGCCTATCACGTGTATACCATTCTATCTTTGTTAAATAACATCGTATCCAACGCTGTTGAGGCCATTCCTGTAAATGGAGAGGTGTCACTTTCTATTTCACAGAAAGAGAACCAGGTGATTTTTCAAATCAGCGACAACGGACCTGGCATTAAAGAACGTAATCATCATGTGATTTTTAAACCAGGCTTCACTTTGAAATACGACCAGGTCGGGAATCCATCGAGTGGTATCGGGCTTGCCTATGTAAAGGATACAGCGGAGAAGCTTGGCGGAAGTGTTGAGATGAAGAGTATCCCAAATAAACAAACGATTTTCACATTAACGATACCAGTAGATCAAGTCAGTAGAAAAGAGGGGATTGGGAGATGAGATTTTTTATTGTTGATGATGATGAAGCCGTTCGCTCTTCACTGGCTCAGCTTATTGAAGATGAAGAGCTTGGCTTTGTAGCCGGGGAAGCAGAAGATGGCGCAGAGTTAACAGCCAGCTACTTAAATGATTTGCACATTGATATCTTATGTATTGATCTATTGATGCCGGAAAGGGACGGGCTTGAAACGATTCGAGCAATCAAGGATGAGTTTCATGGGAAATACCTGATGCTGTCACAGGTTGAAACAAAGGAATTAATCGGACAGGCGTATACGCTTGGCGTCGAGTATTATGTGACAAAGCCAATCAATCGTGTAGAGGTCTTAAGTGTCCTCCATCTTATGATTGAACGTCTTCATTTGGAGCATTCAATTGAAAATATTCAGCACTCACTCAAATCGGTCATGCAATTTCAGCAGCGCGGTCAGACGAAAACGAAGCAGCGGGGGAAAAGTCTTGCAGAGGCTGGTCAGTTTTTGCTGGCGGAGCTTGGTATTGTTGGTGAGAAGGGGTCTAAAGATTTATTAGATATGATTCTGTTTACAGACCAGTATTTAGCGATGCATGCTGATCATCATGATTCCTTTCCTTCTTTAAAGATCATTTTCAATGGGATTACGGAGGATAAATTAGGTGATCCCTACACATCGGCAGACATTGCAAGAGAAGCAAAGGCAGCCGAACAGCGGGTAAGGCGTGCGATTAACCAATCATTAAAACACATCGCATCACTTGGGCTAACCGATTTTTCCCATCCAACGTTTGAAAATTACGCATCTAAATTTTTCGATTTCACCATCGTTCGAAAGAAAATGAGTGAATTGACCAAAGAGACGAGTGGAAGAGAAGAACACACTCGCATCAATGTGAAGAAATTTGTGCAGGTGCTTTACTACGAAGCAAAACGTATTTTTATGGAAGATTAAAAAAAGACATGCTCTCCAATTAAGGAGACATGTCTTTTTTTGTGATGGATTGCAGGTGCATCTGCAGTACGGAGCGTATGAGCTGAGGCGGTATACGTTCGGGCTGCACGATTCCATTCAATGCAAGCCCATTGATGACCGCATAAAGCCGCTCAGTTTCAAATAAAAGATCGATATCAGTTAGCAGCAGCCCATCCTCTTTCAATTTCATTAAACAATATTGGACCGTTTGGAAAAGCTCGTCATACATCTTTGCATTGAGCGGCTGTAGATCTGGTTCAGTCAGCGCCTTGACTGTAAAAGCCTGCCACACCTCCATTTCAAATTTTCGTTCTTCATCAAGTGGAAGAAGCTGCTCCAATAAAGTGAGGACATTTTCCTCCGTTGAACCGTTTAATGAAAGCCCTGTAATCCGCTCCTTGACTCTTTCCTGAATTAAACTCATAGAGAAGAGAAATAACTCTTGCTGTGTGGAAAAATAATGACGCATAGAGCCGGCTGAAATTCCAGCTTCGACTGCTATTTTTCGTACAGAAGCGTTTTCCAATCCCTCTTGTTTAATCACTCTCATTGCAGCTTGAGCGACCTTTTGTTTTTGTTTATGGTGATCGACGATTTTTGGCATACATTGATTTTAGCATAGCTGTTGTTTTTTTAACACAGTTGTGTTATTTTTTATTTAATACAATTGTGTTAAAAAGGATGTGGGGAAATTGGTCGGGTTATTGATTGTGGCATGTGAAATTGGTTTTTGGCTGTTTATTCTAATGGGCTTAACGCTGCGTTATGTGTTTAAACAGAAAAAGTGGGGTGCTTTCTTTCTTGTCTGTACGCCGGTTTTGGATCTCATTCTTCTTGCGGCCACTTATATGGATTTAAGACAGGGTGCTATGGCGAGTGTCATCCACGGGCTTGCGGCTGTTTATATCGGTGTAAGTCTGGCCTTTGGACATCAAATGGTGAAGTGGGCAGATGTCCGGTTTGCTTATCGATTTGCAGGAGGCCCGAAGCCAAAGGGAAAACCAAAGTACGGTAAGGAGCGGTCTATGTATGAAATGGTCGGCTGGGCGCGGCATGTCATTTCTTATGTCATCGGAGCGGGGCTGTTATATGGTTTGACCTATCTCATCCAAGCACCTGAACGGACGGAAGCGCTGATGCAGCTTGTCAATACATGGGGAATGATCCTAGCCATTGATTTTGTCATTAGCATCAGCTACGTCATTTGGCCGAAAAAACATCCAGAAAATATAACAGGCTGACAAAAAAGACAGGCGGATTCACTCCACCTGTCTTTTCTTATGATGACAGCCCTTTGTAAATGGTGTCTATATTCCATTTCATCATCTTATAGTAGCTGTCTCCATCTTCACCTTTTTTTCCAATAGAGTCCGTGAAGACTTTTCCTTTGATTGGAACCCCAGTTTCTTCAGAGAGGCTTTCAAGACTACGTTTATCAACACTTGTTTCAAGAAAGAGAGCAGGAACTTGATGATCTTTAACAAAATGAATGATGCGCTTCATTTGTCCAGGTGTTCCTTCACTTTCTGTGTTGATCTCCCAAATGTAACCGGCTTTCAGACCATACGCCTCTGCAAAATACTTGAATGCTCCTTCACTCGTCACTAGGAGCTTTTTGTCTTTTGGCAGCTGATCAAACTTGTCTTTTGCTTCATCGTGAAGAGCTTGAAGCTTTTTCATATAGGCTTCTGCATTTTTTTCGTAATCCTCTTTATGCTCAGGGTCTGCTTGAATGAGCGCATCTCGGGCATTTTGGGCATAAAGGATCCCGTTCTCGACATTCAGCCATGCGTGGGGGTCCTGCTGGCTTTCAAGGCCTTTTGAAGACAAATGCTTCACTTTGACGCCTTTACTCAGCTCGGCTACAGGTGCATCATCCCCATCCTTGCCGCTCGATTCAAGCAGCTTTTGAAACCAGCCGTTCCCTGTTTCAAGGTTCAAGCCATTATATAGAACAAGGTCTGCATCCGTCGTATACTGAACATCCTTTGGCAGTGGGTCAAATTCGTGTGGATCTGTACCAATGGGAACAATGCTGTGAATAGAGACATGCTGCCCGCCTACTTCCTTCACAATGTCATAAAGAATAGAGTAGGTCGTGACAACTTTTAATGTGCCGTCATCTTTACCGGAATTACTTTGCTTGGTCGAACAGCCTGCGATGACCATAAGGGCAATGAATACTGCGGTCAAACGGATTGCAAATACCTTCTTCATATATGTCCTCCTTTTACATAGACGCTTCCTTTTTTAACTGCGTTCGTTTTCGTTTAGAATTTAATGATCTCCATAGAATTCCTTGCTTTGGTGAAAAGACAAAGGCGCTGCCGAATAAAATGGTGGCGATCAGAACGATGGAAGCACCAGATGATAAGTTATACGTAAAACTAAGCCCAAGACCTACGACGGCAGAAACAGCACCGAAAAAAGCAGATAAATAAATCATGATCCATAGCCGGTCCGTTAAGAGATAAGCGGTGGCTGCCGGCGTGATCAGCATGGCAACGACAAGAATAATCCCAACGGTTTGCAGTGATGCAACGGTCACAAGGGTCAATAAGGTCATGAGAAAATAATGAATCATTCGATTCGGCAAACCGTAAACCGAAGAAATCACCGGATCAAATGAACTAATGAGCAGTTCCTTGTAGAAAACGATGACAGCTAGCAAAATAAAAATGCCGATACCAAGTGTAATCCACATATCCGATGACCGAACCGCTAGAACGTTTCCAAATAGAATATGATAGAGATCACTTGAACTTTTCAAAAATGTAATCAAAATGATCCCGATTGAGAAAAAGGCTGTGAAGACAATGCCGATGGCAGAATCATTTTTGATGCGGCTGTTTTGACTCACGTAACCGATCCCAATCGCTGTTAACACCCCAGTTAAAACGGCACCGAAGAAAAAGTTAATTCCCAGCATATAAGAGATGGCGACACCTGGCAGTACGGCGTGTGAAATGGCGTCTCCCATTAGGGCCATGCCGCGTAAAATGATAAAGCAGCCGATAACGCCGCAAATGATGCCTACCATGACGGATGTAAATAGCGCTTTTTGTAAAAAAGCATATTCAAAGAGTCCGGTTAAAAATTCCATTACACGTCTCCTCCTGCTGATTTTAAGAATGGCAGCTGTGTTTCATATGCTTCCAGCATGATCTCTGGGCGAAGGATGTCGTGTACAGGACCTGCTTTGATGAGTTTTTTATTTAACAGAACAAGATGGCTGAAATAATCATCTGCCTTACTCAAATCATGATGGACAACCAAAATGGTTTTCCCGTCATTTCGTAATTCCTTCAAAATGCGAACCATCGTTTCTTCACTTGCCATATCAATCCCGACAAATGGTTCATCCAAACAGAAGAGCTGTGCGTTTTGCGCTAGTGCCCTTGCAAGGAAGACACGCTGCTGCTGTCCGCCGGATAACTCACCGATTTGTCTTTTAGCAAAGTCCTGCATCCCGACTTTTTCTAAACAGTGGTACGCATATGCCCGGTCTTCTTTTTTTGGACGTTTGATTAGTCCGAGCTTCGGATATGTTCCAAGTAGTACGGTATCCAGTACATGAATCGGAAACGTCCAATCTAAATCATTTCTCTGCGGTACATAGGCGATCTGTTTTCTGACTTGTTTAAAGGGCTGTTCAAAAAAACGAATATCCCCTTGGTCTTTCTCAATTAAATCCAAACATGCCTTGAGTAACGTCGATTTACCAGCACCATTTGGACCGATGATTCCTGTCATTGTCCCTTCCTGTATGGAAAGAGAGACGTTCTCTAATGCATCCTGTCCGTGATATGAGACATGAAGACGGTCGATTGTTAAAGCTTTTGACATCTCTTGCGGCCCCTTTCAATCATCATTGCACTTCCTAAAGATATATGCATAAATTAAATAATTTTGACTAAAGGATGAAATGATTCTCTAACGCTAATTTGTTTCCTTAGGGAAACTTTTATTTTATTCTAAGCGTCTGTCCTTCTTTTGTAAAGAGAAAAACTGCAAACGATCGTTTTTATGTTATGCGGGGAGCAGGGGACATGAGCTTGGATTATTGAAAATCCGTGTGACAGAATAGGACACAAAAAACCAATTATTTCTTCAGAAATGATTGACAGAAGACAAGAACTCCTCATATAATAAAGGTAATCCAATATATGAATATATGCTCATATATAAAGTTTTTGTTTTTTAATAGGTTTCATCGATCCAGGGAACGTTACTTATCATATAGAAAAAAGGTGAGAACATGAAAAAAATGAAGGATGAATACGTATTAAGCGGTCTTGATTGTGGAAACTGTGCACGTAAAATTGAAACAGGTGTCAGCAAAATGGATGGCGTTGAAGCTTGTTCCGTTAATTTTGCCACAGGGACATTGACTGTCACACATGCAGATAAGCAAGAAACGATGTCAAAACGTATTGAAAAAACGGTTCAGTCCATCGAACCTCATGTGAGTGTTTCACCAAAAGAAGAAGGACATCACCATGATCACGATCATGGGACAAAAAATTTAAAAGCGATTGTGCTGAAATTAGTTGGCGGTGCAGTCATTGGAACAGCAGCTTATCTTATACCAGAAGATGGCTTACTGAAATTTATCATGTTTTTCGCAGCGTATTTACTAGTCGGCGGTGATGTGGTTTTAAAAGCGCTGAAAAATATCGTGCGCGGCCAAGTATTTGATGAAAACTTCTTAATGACCATTGCAACAGCTGGCGCTTTTGTGATTCAGCAATATCCAGAGGCACTGGCAGTGATGCTTTTTTACCAAATTGGAGAGCTGTTCCAAGGGGCAGCAGTGAATCGTTCAAGACGATCCATTAGTGAATTAATGAATATTCGCCCTGAATATGCGAATCTCAAAGTAGGAAATGAAACGAAAAAAGTGAAGCCGGAAGAAGTAAAAGTAGGCGATCGTATCGTCGTGAAACCTGGCGAAAAAATTCCACTCGATGGCCTTGTCATTGAAGGCTTTTCACTCGTGGATACTTCCGCATTAACAGGTGAGTCTGTGCCGCGGGATGTAGAAGCAGGGAAAGAAGTTCTTGCAGGATTTGTGAATCAAAACGGTATTCTTGAAATTGAAGTACAAAAAGGGCTAAGCGAATCGGCAGTGACGAAAATTTTAGATTTGGTTGAAAATGCGAGCAGCCGAAAAGCACAGACAGAAAACTTTATCACAAAGTTTGCAAAATACTACACACCGGCTGTCGTTGTATTGGCATTGCTGCTTGCCTTTGTGCCGCCGCTTCTCATTCCATCAGCTCAATTGTCTGACTGGGTTTACCGGGCACTCGTTTTCCTTGTTATTTCTTGTCCTTGTGCGCTTGTCGTTTCTATCCCATTAGGATTCTTCGGGGGAATTGGGGCAGCTTCTAAACGAGGTATCCTTGTAAAAGGCAGTAACTATCTAGAAGCACTGAACTCTGTGAGCTATGCTGTATTTGATAAGACGGGCACACTCACAAAAGGAAACTTTACGGTGACCAATATCGTGACAACGAGCGATAAGTGGTCAGAAGAAGAGCTGCTTTCTTTTGCAGCTTTAGCAGAAGCCCATTCCTCACATCCGATTGCTGAATCGATTAAAGCGGCATATGGTTCGCCGCTTGATGAAAGCAAGATCGAAGCATATGAAGATATTGCGGGACATGGAATTAAAGCGACCATCAGTGGTTCCCAAGTGTTAGCGGGTAATCATCGCCTGATGGAACGAGAAGGCATTTCATATGAAAAAGAAAAACGAAGCGGAACGGTTGTGTACATGGCCATTAACGGTGAGTTTGCCGGATCGATCTTGATTGCAGATGAATTGAAGGATGATGCAATTGAAGCCGTCTCTGCTCTAAAAGCATCTGGCATTCAAACAGTCATACTGACTGGTGATGCCAAGCAAGTCGGAACAGCGGTCGCACAGCAAATTGGCATTGATGAAGTACATGCAGAATTATTGCCGCAGGATAAAGTAACGAAATTAGAAGAAATTGATCAGAAAAAAGCACCTCAAGAAAAATTATTATTTGTTGGGGACGGGATCAATGATACACCGGTCTTAGCAAGAGCAGACATAGGAATTGCGATGGGTGGACTTGGTTCAGATGCAGCAGTAGAAGCGGCTGATATCGTCATTATGACAGACCAGCCGTCAAAAGTGGCAGAAGCCATCGCTGTCGCTAAACGAACAAGAAGAATTGTATGGCAGAATATTGCATTCGCTCTTGGGGTGAAAGGTGTTTTCCTATTACTCGGTGCATTTGGGATAGCGACGATGTGGGAAGCCGTCTTCTCAGATGTCGGTGTGACTGTACTCGCTGTTTTAAATGCCATGAGGGTGATGAAATAAAATTGTAAGGAAAAATTCATGAATACCATCTTTCATAATGACCCCCCTCTTGTTAAAATAGAAGAAGTTGGATAATGGCATTTTTCTAAGCTATTATCCTTTTTCTTTTGAAGGAATGAAAAAGATAAGGTAGGTGCTTATGTGAGTAAAAAAAATAATCAATCTTCATCCATTAAATTTGCTGTCATTTTAACCATTATTGCGGCTCTTCTCATCGGAATATTCGTCGTCATTGGAAATAACAACAGCAAAGAAGCGCAAACAGTAGACAGTAAGCCTTCTATTAAAGGACAGCCTGTTATGGGGGATAAAAACGCAGCGGTGCAAATCGTCGAGTTTGGGGATTATAAATGTCCGTCATGTAAATCATTTGAAACAGACATTTTCCCAAAACTGAAAGCGGACTACATAGATAAAGGCGATGTATCATTTTCGTTTATTAACTTGCCACTTCCTGTTCATGGAGATGGCGCAGTGTTAGCAGCACTAGCTTCTGAAGAAGTGTGGAAAGAAGATCCGAAAAACTTTTGGGCATTTCATGAAGCTGTCTATCAGGCACAGCCAGATAGTGAAGCCGAATGGGTCACGCCTGCTAAGTTGACGGAACTAGCGAAAAAGACAACAAAAATAAATACGGACAAGCTAAAAGATAATCTATCAAAGAAGACATATCAGCCGCAGCTGAACACTGACGATCAGCTTGTGAACCAATATAAAGTGAATGCAACACCAACTCTTTTTATTAACAACAAACAAGTTCAAAACTTTTATGACTATGATGAAATCAAAGAATTAATTGATCAAGAGCTCAAAGGGAAAAAATCATGAGGAATAAGCTTGTTTACTTATACAGTGCTTGGATCGTCTCTATTGTTGCGACGATGAGCAGCCTGTATTTAAGTGAAGTAAAGAAGTTTATCCCATGCGATATGTGCTGGTTTCAGCGCATTTTCATGTACCCGCTCGTGCTTTTACTTGGAATTGCGACATTCAGAGGCGATGTGAAAGTGAAATATTACGTTCTGCCTTTGGCTGTGATTGGCGCTTGTTTTTCTATCTATCATTATATGGAACAAAAGATACCAGGCTTTGCATCGATTCGCCCTTGCCTGAGCGGTATTCCTTGTTCCGTTGATTATTTAAATTGGTTTGGTTTTATCACCATTCCACTACTAGCCCTTATTGCATTTATTCTCATCATCATTAGTATGCTGCTGTTAAATGCAAAAGAAGATTGAAAGAGATAGCCTGCTCATAAGCGGGCTATCAGCGTGTAGACAAACCCTCGCATTCGCCCGCAGTCCTGCGCGCTGGTGCTCACGAATGTCAAATTCGCTCCGCTCCAGTACTCGCCCTTCCTAGACTTCAAAGGTTTTCTATCACGCTGAAAAGAAGACAAAGAGCTAAAATAAAGTTCATTTTAGCCCTTTGTCAACAATCTGTAGCCTGCTTATAAGCGGGCTATTTTTTATTTTTGCAAAAAGATAAAATTTAAAGAAAATTTGTATTGCTTTTCGCCTGTGTCAGATATACATTAAGGGGGTAGTGTTAGATGATTAGATAATGGTAAGGAGATAAGCGGAAAATGGCATGGGAAGTCTTAAGTATCATTGGCATTGTTGCATTCGCCATTAGTGGTGCGATTGTGGCAATGGAGGAAGAGTACGATATTCTTGGTGTGTACATTTTAGGGATTGTGACTGCATTTGGCGGTGGAGCGATTCGGAATCTATTAATTGGTCTTCCGGTGTCTGCTTTATGGTCACAGGGCAAAATGTTTACGATTGCCCTTGTATCCATTACGATTGTGTTTCTTTTTCCAAAGCTTTTGCTCAAGCACTGGAGCACATGGGGGAATTTCTCGGATGCGATCGGTTTAGCAGCGTTTGCGATTCAAGGCGCATTATTTGCTGTGCAAAGAGAACTCCCGCTCAGTGCAGTCATTGTGGCAGCCATTTTGACTGGAAGCGGCGGCGGAATTGTGCGTGATTTATTAGCAGGGCGAAAGCCGCTTGTGCTAAAAGCAGAGATTTACGCCGTATGGGCAGCCCTTGGCGGCTTATTCGTCGGACTGGGCTTAGCGCAAGGAGAGCTTGCTTTATATCTGCTGTTTGTCATCCTTGTCGTATGCAGGGTTTGTTCCTACTTATTCAAATGGCGTCTTCCCGCCAGGTCTTATTTTTTAAATAAAGGGTAAAACGAAAAAAGGGCGATTCCGCTCTTTTTTTTGTGTTTAATAAGAGCTGAATATCAGCAGATAATGGAGTTTTCGTGTAAAATAAAAGCAGGTCTTTTGTTCATCATTAGAACAATACATATGATGAAAATTTTGTCAGCTGGCTGAATATCTGGATTCAGCCTTTTTTTGCCTAGATGGATTGTTATGTGTTGGTTTCACATTTTGCGGAATACTAAAGAAGCACTTCTGAGCGGACAGATGTAATGAACACATCTTTGCATGTAAGCAAAACTTGATGAAAAATATACATAGGAGGGACATGTACTAGTGGAGATTTTTTTGGCAGTGCTCGTACTACTAGCACTCATTGCAGTATCTAATATTATCAATCGTTTTGTCCCCTTTATTCCTATTCCGTTAATTCAAGTGGGCTTAGGAATATTGGTGGCAGCTTTTCCTTCAGGTTTACATATTTCTTTAAACCCTGAACTCTTCTTCGTTCTATTTATTGCACCGCTGTTATTTAATGACGGGAAGCGTACCCCAAGAGACGAGCTATGGAAATTAAGAGCACCAATTCTCCTTTTAGCGCTTGGTTTAGTGTTTGCGACCGTGATTGTAGCGGGATATACCATTCATTGGATGATTCCAAGCATACCGCTTCCGGCCGCATTTGCGCTTGCAGCGATTTTATCACCAACAGATGTGGTGGCAGTAAGTGCTTTATCCAGCCGTGTGAATATGCCAAAGGGCATCATGAGATTGCTGGAGGGCGAAGGGCTGATGAACGATGCGTCAGGACTTGTCGCCTTTAAATTTGCCATTGCCGCAACGGTGACGGGAGCCTTTTCAATTGCTCAGGCATCCTTTAGCTTTGTACTGATTGCCGCAGGTGGTTTATTGACTGGATTTATTCTATCCTTTTTCATCATTCGTTTTCGCTATTTTCTCCGCCGTTTAGGAATGGACGATGTCACAATGCATATCATCCTGCAAATCCTTACTCCATTTGTGATTTATTTAGCAGCGGAAGAAATCGGTGTATCCGGAATTTTAGCTGTTGTGGCTGGTGGTGTGACACATGCCATTGAGCAAGATCGAATGGAAGCGAATTTAGCCAAACTGCAAATTGCTTCATCAAACACATGGAATATTATTTTATTTATTTTAAACGGACTTGTTTTCGTCTTACTTGGATTGCAGATTCCGGATGTTTCTACAGTCATTTTCCAAGATGAAGCCTTTAACAACATGCAGGTGATTGGTTACATCTTAATTATTACACTCTGTCTCATGGTGCTGCGATTCTTATGGGTATGGCTGTTCTGGGCAGGAAATTGGAGTGCAACGAAAAAGCAAAATGTGAAAAAACCTAAGCTTCGTGCCTCGATGCTCATGACATTCTCTGGTGTCCGCGGGGCTGTGACATTAGCCGGTGCCTTCTCTATTCCATTTACCCTCGCGGACGGATCACCATTTCCAGAGCGGCATTTGATTATCTTCCTCGCAGCAGGCGTCATTTTATGTACACTCATTTTAGCCAGTGTGTTACTGCCTCTATTATCTGAGAAAAAAGACAAACAAATCGCTGTGGACTTGGATACAAAGATTCAGCATGCGAAACGGAAGCTGCTGAGAAGCGCGATTAAAACGTTAAAAGAAGGTATGAATGAGGACAACAGAGAAGTGTCTCTTGCACTCATCAATGATTACCGAATGAAGCTGAGAAATATCCAGCGTGAACCATACCAATTTGGGATGAGAAGACAAGAGCGAAAAATCAGACTGCACGGCATCAAAGCAGAACAGATGAAACTTCAACAATTAATTGATGAAGAGAAAATTGACAAGGAAGAAGCCTATGATCTGCAAGAGAGATTTCATGAGCTGGAAATGCTGTACTCAAACTCCTTCAAAATTCGCTTTTCAAAGGTGAAGTTTCTCCGCTTGCTTCAATGGCTGCAATTATGGCGGCCGAATCAGCACATTTCAAGCGGTATTTTAGAAAAAGAGGACGCGTACAAACAAATCCGTAAGAAAACGGCTGAGGCTGCGGTAGACTCGATCAAACAGCATATGACAGATGAAAACCAGCAAACGTGCCACCAAGTGATTGGTTTTTACAACCAAGTGATTTATCGCTGTGAACACGGCCCAAGCTTCTTCCAGCAAAAAGACCGTTCATTTGACCGGAAGAAAAAAGAGCTTAACTTCCAAGCTGTACAGACGATTCGAAATGAAATTCAAACCTTATATGAAGATGGTGAGATCAATCGTGATATTGCCCATCATTTAAGGGAGTATATCAATGACATGGAGGCTGTTCTGCTCACCAATACGTGATGTTGTCATCTTCTCCCTCGTGTTTTATGATGAAGAAAGAGAACGAGCAGAGGGGAGATCAATGATGGCGTATTATGGAGCAATTGAAGCTGGGGGTACAAAATTTTGTTGTGCAATCGGCAATGAGCATGGAGACATCTTAGAGGAAATGACGATTCCAACAGAGCACCCGGAGAAAACAATACAACAGCTTATTCCGTTTTTCGAGAAACATGACATTGCAGCATTAGGGGTCGGCTCCTTTGGACCCATTTGTGTTCAAAAGGACGATCCTTCATACGGTTATATCATGAACACGCCGAAAGCGGAGTGGAAGCATTACCCGTTCATTCCAGAGCTTGAGAAGCAATTAGGTGTCCCAGTATCTTTTACAACCGATGTCAATGCCGCAGCACTAGGTGAATTAACAAAAGGGGCAGCCAAAGGGCTAAGCAGCTGTTTGTATATCACGGTCGGTACAGGCATTGGCGCGGGAGCTGTTGTGAAAAATGAGCTTCTACACGGCCATTCACATCCAGAGATGGGACATATTCTGTTGAGGCAGGATGAATCGGATTCGTTTGCAGGTGTCTGTCCGGCACATGGAAATTGCTTAGAAGGACTCGCAGCTGGACCAGCGATTGAGAAAAGGTGGGGAAAACCTGCCAAAGAGCTTACGAAGGAAGAAGCGGTTTGGGCACTTGAAGCAGATTATTTAGCGCAGGCGCTCATGCAGTACTCGCTCATTTTAAGCCCAGAGCGCATCATCATGGGCGGAGGCGTCATGAAGCAAAAGCAGCTATTCCCACTCATTCGAGAGAAGCTAGCTGCTTATGTTAATGATTATGTGGACCTGCCGCCGCTTGATACATACATTGTCTCCCCTGGACTTGAGGACAAGGCTGGCATGACAGGTGCGCTGTTCTTAGCCATCGAAGCGAAGAGAAACGCCTGATAATAGAGTTTTGAAGCACAACATGAGATAATGAAAGAGATGGAATCTATAAAAAAGGTGGTTGTTAAAATGGTCAAAAGCTTGAATGATACCGTAACACTGAATAACGGAGTCGAAATGCCTTGGTTTGGTTTAGGTGTATTCAAAGTGGAGGACGGCAATCAAGTGGTAGATGCCGTAAAAGCAGCCATACGGAACGGATATCGCAGCATTGATACGGCAGCTGTTTATAAAAATGAGACAGGCGTAGGAAAAGCGATTAAAGAATCTGGCGTGAAACGAGAAGACTTATTTATTACGTCTAAAGTATGGAACACAGATCAAGGCTATGACAAAGCGCTGGCGGCGTTTGACGCAAGCTTAAACCGACTAGGTCTTGATTACTTAGACCTCTATTTGATTCATTGGCCTGGACCAAATGCAGCTACATTTAAAGAAACATGGCGCGCTCTTGAGAAACTTTATAAAGATGGGAAAGTCAGAGCCATTGGAGTCAGCAACTTCTACATTCAGCATTTAGAAGAACTGTTAAAAGATGCTGAGGTTGTTCCAGCTGTGAACCAAGTTGAGTTTCATCCGAAACTGACACTTGTTGAACTGCGTCAATATGCAAAGGAAAAAGGCATTCAAATTGAGGCATGGTCTCCGCTGATGCAAGGGAAGCTATTAGATCATGACGTATTGAAAGACATTGCTGCACGCTACAACAAATCTGTTGCTCAAGTCATCTTGCGCTGGGATCTGCAAAGCGGTGTCGTGACAATTCCTAAATCAATCAATGAAGAACGCATTAAACAAAATGCAGACATCTTTGACTTCGAGCTTTCCAAAGAAGACATGGAAAAAATCGATGCATTAAACAATAACGAACGTGTCGGCTCGAATCCAGAGACGATGACGGTTGGGTTTGAATAAATAAAAAAATCCTCTTTCTCATGTGAGAAAGGGGATTTTTTACGTACTGCTTCGTCGCACAGCCAAGAGCATGATAAAAGATAAGATCACAATACAAATCGTCCACGCCCAAGCAAGCTCCATTCTTCCAGAATCAATCGCTACATAGATAGCAGTTGGGAGTGTTTGGGTTTTTCCTGGGATGTTGCCGGCAAACATTAAGGTCGCCCCGAACTCTCCAAGGGCTCTAGCGAAACTGAGGATGCTGCCTGACAAGAGGGAAGGCAGGGCAAGTGGTACAGTAATATAAGCAAAGACTTGGAATGAATGAGCACCATCTACTTTTGCAGCCCCTTCAATGTCTGACTCAATCGTAGAAAATCCAGCTTTTGCAGATTGATACATAAGCGGGAATGCCACAACCGTCGATGCAATAACTGCCGCCCACCATGTAAAAATGACAGGCTGGTGGAAGATCCACTCAATCGCGCCCCCGATTATGCTATGCCTTCCGAATATGACGAGCAATAAAAACCCTACAACCGTTGGCGGGAGGACAAGCGGCATCATCAAGAGCGTTTCTACGATCATTTTCCCTTTAAATGATGTTCGCGCCATCCAATAACCAATCAATGTACCAAAAACAGTTGCCAGTAGTCCGCTCACAACGGCAACTTGCACAGACAGCCAAATGGGAGATAGGAATTCTTCAGTCAGCATGGGCATTATGTCACTTGAAAGCCGTACTTTTTAAAAATGGATTTGGCTGTTTCTGATTGAAGAAATTCAAAAAAGGACTTGGCTTCTTCTAAATGTTCTGTCCCTTTTACGATCCCTACTGGGTAAATGATCGGGGAATGCATGTCCTGATTGGCTTCAGCTGCAATCTTTACTTTTTTGGAAACGAGGGCGTCTGTTTTATACACAACACCCGCTTCCACATTTCCTGTTTCTACGTAGCTTAAAACCTGCCGCACATCCTTGCCATACACAGCATTCTTTTTCACTTGATCCCAGATGTTCAGCTTTGTGAAAATTTCTTTGCCGTATGTACCAGCAGGAACGGATTCAGGTGTGCCAAGAGCAACTTTTCCTTTTATGTGCTGGACGTCTTGAAAGCTTTTAATAGAGGAAGAATGATCTTTTGGCACAACAAGTACAAGTTCATTTTGAATGGCATCCTTGATAAAATGTTGATCGATGTCTCCAGATTGCACAAGCTCATCAAAGGGCGCTTCAGCTGCAGAGAAAAAGAGATCAGCTTTTGCCCCTTGAGCGATTTGCTGCTTCAATGCGCCGGATGACCCGAAATTATTTGTTAATGTCACATTCGGATGCTCATCGTTAAAGGCAGATTCAATTTCTATAAGTGCATCCTGAAGACTTGCCGCTGCTGAAATGACAAGCTCTGTTTTTTTGCTTGTATCCGATGACTTCATCTCTGTTTGACACCCGCTCAGGAGCAAGCAGATGGAGATGAAGGCGAAGAACGCATACTTCATGTTCACACCTCTTATTATTCAATATCATCTGTATCCTTTATTATAAGCAAACTTATTTGACCATTCATAGGCTTTCAGTAAAAAGAGAAAAGAAAAAGCCGCCAGATGGCGACTTTTAATGCTGATAAAAACGCAGCAAATTCCCATTGATCACTTTGTCTGATAAGGAAAGTTCTTTATTGGCTTTTTCGATATAAGGCTGACATACCTCATCCTGTTCAACAGGTTCTTTTGTTTTTTGATCATAGCAGGTGTTCTTTGTATAGAGATAATCATCTGTAATAAAGTTCCCGTTTCTCAAAACAGCAAAAGGCGTCCGTTCGTTTGAAAATAAGTCATTGCCAAATTGAATGGCATCCTTCGTTTCAATACCGAGTAAGTGCAGGAGTGTCGGCTTCACGTCCACTTGTCCAGCTGTTTCAGAAATTGTCTGCGGTGCTTGATCTGTGACACCAGGAATGTAAATCAAAAAAGGAACCCGCTGCAATTTAACAGCGTCATACGGTGTGATCTCATCTTTTTTGAGCAGCTCTGCCATTGCCTGATGATGTGCCTCAGAAATACCATAGTGATCCCCCATGAGAACAAACATTGTATTGTCATACAGTCCTTCTTCTTTCATGCGGTCAAAAAATGTCTTAATGGCTTCATCCTGATAGCGGACAGTCGTCACATAGCGGTTTAAAATGGCGCTGGACGAATCATATTCATCAATCAATTGATCCTTTGGATCGATTTCAAATGGAAAGTGATTGGTCAAGGTAATAAATGTGCTGTAATAAGGCGCCTTCAACTTTTTTAAATAATCAATGGATTGGTCAAAGAAGTCGATATCCTTTAAGCCCCAGCCAGTTGAATTCTGTTCATTGACCTGATATGAATCGACATCATAAAAGCGGTCAATTCCAAACGATTCATACATCACATCACGATTCCAAAACGTTTTATTATTCGCATGAAATTGGACGGATTGATAATTCTCTTTTTTCAGTTGTTTGTATAACGTGTCATATTCGTTGTCACTCGCTGTAAAAAAGACAGCGCCGCTGCTAGATGGGTAGAGGGAATTTGCGACAATAAACTCTGAATCCGAGGTCTTTCCTTGCTCAGTCTGTTGATAAAATTCATCAAAATAAAAACTCTTTTTAGCGAGTTGATTTAAAAAGGGCGTGATGTATTGTCCATTCACCTTTTGATCAACGACAAATTGCTGTGTTGATTCAAGTGAAATGAACACCACATTCTTACCTTTAGCAAGTCCAAAGTACTCTTCGTTTGGTGCACTGTAATCAGCCTTTGTGTAGTTTGCCACGGTTGAAAGTGTATCTTCATCTGCAAAGGCTTTTTGTCCGATTCGCGCTGTTTGGGCAGCGCCGTCATACAGGTGGAACTGGAACAGCCCAAGGTTTCGTACAATCACTTCTCGATCATAAGAGCTTGTCAGAAAGCGAGGGTGATCCATCATGGCTGAACTGACATGAAACAATAGAAAGCTGCAGCACACGGCATAATATGTTTTGATCGTCTTGAAGGATGCTTTTGGTGCTAAAGGTTTGCGCTTTAACAGCCATGCCAGTACTACGAAATCAATGAGCATCAGCAAAAACAGCGGGTGGAACAATTCCGTCATACTGCTGCCCATATCTCCCATGTTTTTCGCTTGGAATAATACAGGGATCGTAATGAAATCAATATAAAATCCATAAAAGATCGTATTCGATATGAGAATCGCCGTCAAAATAAAATTTGCGGTCAATAAAAAAACCTTTTGCTTCGTTTCATTTAAAAAAAGAGCAATCCCAAACAAAGGGAGCAAAAAGCTAAGTGGATTGATCAAAAGCAGCCATTCATGAAACAGATTGGCCGTTCGTATGTGAAATCCGAATTGATAAATGATGTATGTTTTCATCCACATGAAGAGGATGGAGTACACTAAAAACCAGTGATTTTTGAAGAACGCTTTCATTTATGTAGCTCCTCACCATTCTGTATTCAGCTGCAAGGTAAAAACACTTATCTTAAACCTACTAAAAAAATGAGGAATGATCAATTCATATCCTGTCTTTTTCGGAAAACTCTTTTTGATTCATTAGAATGGGATGGATATGCCGCAGATGACAGCGATGTAATAGCAGGTAACGACGGTGAGAGCAGCTAGTACGATTTGTTCTCCTGCGCTGCCTGTTTTGACATAGAAGGGAAGGCGCACTTTAATGGAAGCTGGAAATAAAAATTTAATCCCGTTCACTGTTCCTGCATCCAGGATGAGATGGCTTGCCATCCCGACTAGTAAACCGATACTTAGGCTGTCATTTGGAATGTATGTTGTCGCTAGAAAATAAATGATCAGCAAAAATAATAAACTGTGTGTAAACGTGCGATGACCAAACACACTGCTGATCAGTGTCGAGAGCAGCGGGAATTTTCTGCCGATTTTACTTTTTGTATGGCAAAGGTCAGGGATCAGGGCACCAACTGATCCAGCAGCAGCCATCGTCACTGGGTCGAATCCATAATAGTAGGCAACGGCTGTGGAGGCGGCAATTCCGCCCATGATGTGTGTTTTTCCTGTCATGATGCGTACTCCTGTTCTATCTTTAGTTCAAGTACTCACTATATCAAGGGTGGATACATTCAGCAAGGCTTATTTCTAAAGAAAAAAGGCCAAAAGGGTTGGCTGAATGGAAAAACATTCTATAATAAGGGGGAAGTCATGTTGATACTAACGATAAGGATGCGATTCGGATGGGTAATGCAGACATTTTAAAAGAAATTGTTCTTGTACATTATGAAGTCAGCCGTAAATTAAACCGCAAGTTACTTGAGTTAGAGAAAGACATCACGCCACCGCAGATATATGCTCTTTCTATTTTGATACAAGGCAAAGTATCACATGCCGAAGAGCTGAAGCAAAGACTCTCTTTAAACCCTGGTGCAGCCTCTATTGCACTCAATAAATTATGTGAGCAGGGTTATATTCAAAGAGAACGGGACAAGGACGATTCGTCACTTGTCCGTTTAGAAGTCACAGAAAAAGGACTGGCCATTTATGAAAAGCATACGCGTCTTTTCGGAAAGGTGATTCAGCATATGATGTCAGACTTCACAAAGGATGATTTAAAAACCTTTCTGACGTACTTGCAAAAAATGAGACAGACCTTTCATGATGATTGAGCCTCTTCCTTTGTATAATGCTGAGCGCTGTAGCGCAAATTAAACAGGCAACCGCATTATATGAAAAGGGAGGAAACAGCGATGTCATTTTTCCAAAAGGATAAAAAGGCGAAAAGTGAGAAAGACCATCAGCAGGTAGATCAGCTGTTAGAGGAAGCAAGTAAAGAGCTAGCAGGCGATCCGCTTCAGGAAGCTGTACAAAAGAAGAAAAACAACCAACAATAAGCAGGTAAAGGGCAGAGAAATAATTCTCTGCCTTTTTTCTATGTTTTTCCCTTTGACAGATGTGAGAATGTTTGATAACCTTCGTGTAGTAAAAATGAATAGAAATCCTCACGCTATGTCTCAGTGAGGTAGAGGTTGCGCGGATGATGAGTCACTCATAGGAGAGATGGAATCGTAGATCATGAGAAAAAAGGCATCAGCGCCGAAGTGTAGAGAGAGCTCCAACTTTCTTTATGCTGGGTCTGCATTGAATAAATGCAGGACTGCCACGTCTTTGAAGCGTGGAGGGCTATCCGGAGATCAAGGTGTATGTTTTGAAAAGCATGGACTTTTGTTCAGGCTTTTTTTTATGTTCTGAGTAACAAAAATAAGGGTATGCTGTTAAAAAGTAATCCATGATGAACATAAAGAATGCAAGTCATTGCTTCACAAATATATCAATGTAGATACTGCCGGGTCTGGTCCAAAGTGAATAAAACGGAGGTACGGAAATGGAACAGACAAAAAAATGGGGTTTTTGGTTATTGACGGCCTTTGTCGTCGGAAATATGGTAGGTTCAGGCATCTTTATGCTGCCAAGTACGCTTGCCCAGCACGCAAGTCCTTTAGGTGTGACGATGGCATGGCTTGTCACAGGCGGCGGTGTGCTGATGATTGCGCTTGTATTTGGGCATTTGTCCATTCATAAGCCGCAGCTGACAGCTGGACCACAAAGTTATGCAAGGGCGCTTTTTAAAGATCCGAAAAAAGGGAAAGCGGCCGGTTTTACAATGGTTTGGGGATATTGGGTGGCAAGCTGGATTAGTAATGTCGCGATTATTACAAGCCTTGCTGGTTATTTAACAACTTTTTTCCCTATTCTCACAGTGAAGACTGAGGTTTTTACCTTTGGAAAAGAAGCGGTCACACTTGGACAGCTCATGACGTTTATCGTATGTACCCTTCTTCTATGGGGAACACATACCATTTTAATCACAAGCTTAAGTGCTGCAAGTAAATTGAATTTTATTACGACCTTTTCAAAGGTGCTTGGTTTCGTCCTTTTTATTGTTGCGGGATTATTTGCATTTCAAACGGCATTATTTGAACATTATTATTTCCCAGTTGAAACAGGCGGAGAAGGAGTGCTCGGACTTGGAGGCCAAATTCATCATGCGGCTATTTCCACACTATGGGCATTTATTGGAATTGAATCAGCTGTCATTTTATCAGGAAGAGCATCCTCACAGCGCGATGTGAAACGTGCGACGATTACAGGTCTTTTAATCGCACTTTCGATCTACATGATTATCACATTGATTACAATGGGTGTTCTGCCGCACGATCAATTGCAAGGCTCTGACAAACCATTCGTGGATGTGCTTCAGCTTATTATTGGGCCAGCTGGCGGAATTGTCATGGCACTGCTTGCGATTATTTGTTTGTTTGGCTCGATGCTTGGCTGGATTTTACTCGGTTCAGAAGTACCGTATCAAGCAGCAAAGGCTGGTGATTTTCCAGCAGTGTTTGCAAAAACAAACAAAAAAGGAAGTCCTGCTTTCGCTTTGACTGTTACAAATATTATGTCACAGCTGTTTATCTTCTCTGTGATGTCACGTACGATCAATGAAGCTTTTACCTTTTTAACCACATCAGCGACACTTGCGTATCTTATTCCGTATATTGTGTCTTCAATCTACAGCTTTAAGGTCATTATGCAAGGTGACACGTATGAGCTTCAAAAAGGAAATCGAACAAGAGACGGCATTATTGCACTTGTTGCGATGGGGTATTCGGCTTGGGTCATTATTTCAGGAACAGCCGACTTGAAAACTTTTGGTCTTGGAATCGGTCTATTTTTAGTAGGTATTTTGCTTTATCCATTGATGTCAAAAGGCTTTGCCAAAGAAACGGCATAAGATAAGGAAGACGTTTCTCCATTTCTGGAGAAACGTTCAGCGTGTAGACAAACCCTCGCATTCGTTGTCAGGTCTGCGCTCCGGTGCTCACGAATGTTCAATTCGCTCCGCTCCGGTACTCGTCCTTCCTAGACTGCAAAGGTTTTCTATCACGCTGAAAAGAAGACAAAGGGCTAAAATAAAGCTCATTTTATCCCTTTGTCAATAATTTGGACGTTTCTCCATTTCTGGAGAAACGTTTTTTTATGATGCAGATGTCAATCGGTCCACAATAAACTCTAGCTGACCTTCTAGTGACACTGGATCATTAAAGAAGTAACCGACTGGATCTATTTCAAATACACGTTTATTTTTTACGGCAGGAAGTGATGTCCAAATGCTGCTTTGATACACTTGGTCTCCTTTACTTTTTGAACCGCTCCATGGACCTGTGAAAATATAGTCGCCTGCGAATTCTGGCAGCTTCTCAAGAGAAATATTTGCATAGCCGACACCGCTGTCGATCGCTTCTTTTTGGACGGCCTTCGGTGCTTTCAATTTCAACTCGTCATAAATGATTTCGCCCCCGCGGCCAAAAGTGTTTCCGAAGATATAAATACCTTTATCAAATGGCGATACGATCGAGACCGTTTTGCTGCCGACAGCTTTGGTGACCTTTGGTTTCACCTCAGCAATTTTGGTATCCCATTTCGTGATCCATTCCGTTGCTTTTTTCGGTGTACCTGTCATTTTACCGAATTCTTTTAGCTGGTCTTTGAAAGAATATTGGTTGTATTTAACCGCTACAGTTGGGGCGATTTTTTTGTATTGATCAAACTTCTCATCTTCTCCCCAAGCAATAATCATATCTGGCTTCAAAGCGGCTACCTTTTCGACTGATGGAGTCCTTCCAAGATTTTCGACGCCATCTGTTTTCCCTTTATAAAAAGGATTTTTAAAGATGGGTGATGTTGTAGCAACCGGCGTCTTGTCGAGTGTGACGAGGTCCCCGTAATAGCTTTCTGCAAGAAGCACTATTCGTTTCGGATTTTTCGGAAGCTTCACTTCACCTTTGGCATCCTGATATGTCATCATGTCATTCTTTTTCGCTGCTGCAGATTGTTTATTTGAAGTGCTGCCGCAAGCGGCTGTAAAGATCATAAGGATGGATAAAGAAATCAAAAGAAATCCAGTTCGTTTTTTCACAAAAATTCTCTCCTATTCACTTTCCCTTGATAATGATTCTCATTTTCGATTTCATCGTAACATGATAGGAATAAAAATGCATCGGCTAATTTAGAACCAAAAGAAAAATGATGAAATTCTCACAGTTTTTTGATGAAAATAAAGAAAATTATCAGAACAATGATTTCAAAAAGAAAAGAAAGTGATATACTAGACTTCGAGATTGATAATCATTATCACTAATAGAGAATAGACATGAACGGAAAGGAAGAGACTGGTTTTGGGCTCACAATCGAATAAACAGCTGCCAGCCAGCGATGATACGATCGATATTGTCACGAAGCCTTTTGGAACAGCAGCTGTTATCATCATAGGAATCATCGCTTTAGCATTTGGTCTTTTTTTATCGGTATCATTAGGAGCGGCAAACATTCATCTACAGACTGTATGGGAAGCCGTTTTTCATTTTGATTCACATCAAACTTCACATCAAATCATTCGAGAATTGAGGCTGCCGCGTACAGTTGGAGCTGCCCTCGTCGGTGCCTTTTTAGCCGTATCAGGTGCCATTATGCAAGGAATGACAAGAAATGCGCTTGCGTCACCTGAGATTATGGGTGTGACAAATGGCTCCGCATTTGCAATTGCCATTGCATTAGCATTTTTCCCTGGCCAATCTTCTTTTACATTAATTCTTTGGTCATTTGTTGGAGCCGCACTCGGTGCCTCGATTGTATTTGGTGTCGGTACTATGTCAAAAGGGGGACTGACCCCGGTAAAGCTCGCACTGGCTGGTACGGCAGTTGGAGCACTTTTGAGCTCCATTTCCTCAGCCATTGCCATCCGTTTTGACGTCGCTCAAGATATGAGCTTTTGGTATGCTGGCGGAGTGGCAGGTGTGAATTGGAGCAACATTCATATCATCATCCCAGTTGCCATTGCAGGACTAATCATTGCAATGATCCTTGCCCGCTCGATCACGGTTCTGAGCTTAGGTGAAGAACTGGCGAAAGGACTTGGACAGTATACGAAAACGGTCAAGGTGCTTGGTATATTGGTTGTTATCCTTTTAACGGGTGCTGCCGTGTCGGTAGCAGGCTCTATTGGTTTTATCGGGCTTGTGATCCCTCATGTCACTCGATTCTTGGTCGGAGTGGACTATCGATGGATTATCCCATGCTCCGCTATTTTAGGTGCCATTTTATTAATTTATGCAGACATTGCTGCAAGGCTGGTCAACGCTCCGTTTGAAACGCCAGTCGGTGCCATTACTGCGATTATAGGCGTTCCTTTCTTCTTATATTTAGCTAGACGTGAAAGGAGCGGAATTTAAATGGAAATGGTGCAGCAAGCAAAGAAAAAGAAATATCAACGAACGATGCTCATGATCTTTTTCGCGATCGTAGCTGTGTTCCTCATTAGTTTAAATACCGGAGAAATTAGGATCTCTCCGATGGATACATTGAAAACCCTTTTTGGATTCGGAAGTGAAATGGATGAGCTCGTATTATTCGAGTTCAGGCTTCCAAGAATGGTCATCGCTTTACTTGTCGGCGCTTCTATCGCTGTATCAGGAGCGATTTGGCAAGGTGTTTCACAAAATGGTTTAGCTGACCCAGGTATTCTCGGTGTCAATGCCGGTGCTGGCTTTGCCGTTGTGCTATTTATCTTTGCATTTCAAGGCGCGATGACGAATTTAGGTGATTTTACGATTTTTGTACTGCCGCTTTTCGCGTTCGTAGGTGCAGGCTTTGCTGCATTTCTCATCTATGTGTTAGCGTGGAAAAAAGGCATCACACCTGTTCGATTGATTTTAACTGGTATTGGTGTGAATGCTGCGTTTTCAGCAGCGATTGTGGTCATTCAATTGAAGATGAGCCCTAATGACTTTAACCAAGCCATCGTGTGGTTATCTGGAAGCATTTATGGCTCGAGCTGGACATACGTCTTATCTGTTCTGCCATGGATGCTGATTTTCCTTATATTAGCGCTTGTCAGATCACGCTACTTAAACATTATGAATTTAGGTGATCAGCTGTCCTATGGATTGGGCATTTCTGTTCATAAAGAAAGAAGCCTTCTCATGCTGATTGCCGTTGCATTAGCAGGTGCGAGTGTTGCTGTTGCAGGAAGTATCTCTTTCCTAGGATTAGCCGCACCGCACTTGGCGAGAAAGCTTGTTGGGCCAAAGCATCAAGGAATGATACCGGCCTCCGCGTTGATTGGCGCGCTGTTATTATTACTGGCAGATACACTTGGCCGCGTCATACTTGCACCATCAGAAGTGCCAGTTGGCCTTGTCGTTTCTGCTCTAGGCGCACCTTACTTCATTTACTTATTGATGAAATCGAACTAATGAGGAAGGAGAGACAACATATGAAATCGCTCGAAACAGAAAAGCTTTGTATCGGTTATCAAGACCGTTTGATTGTAGAAGATTTGAATGTCAGTATCCCAAAAGGCAAGGTGACAACACTGATTGGACCGAATGGCTGCGGGAAATCAACCATTTTAAAAACGATGTCTCGTATTATGAAGTCCAATCGAGGAGCTGTTTACTTAAATGGCCAGGCCATCCATGAGACGCCGACAAAAGAAATTTCAAAACAAATGGCGATCTTACCGCAAACGCCCGAAGCACCAAGTGGATTGACAGTGTATGAGCTCGTGTCATATGGACGTTTCCCGCATCAAAATGGGTTTGGCCGCTTATCAAATGAAGATAAACGAATCATTAGATGGGCACTTGAAGAAACGGGAATGATCGCTTTTCATGATCGGCCAATTGAAGCACTTTCAGGTGGACAGCGTCAGCGTGTATGGATAGCGATGGCACTTGCTCAGGAAACAGAGCTGCTCCTATTGGATGAACCTACGACGTATTTGGATCTTGCACATCAGCTCGAGATTCTTCAACTGTTAGAACGCTTAAATAGAGAGCAGGGCCGAACTGTGTTGATGGTCATTCATGATTTGAATCATGCGGCGCGTTTTTCACATTACATGATTGCCCTCAATCAAGGGAAAGTGATAAAAGACGGTACGCCACATGAGGTCATGACCAAAGAGGTACTCAGTCAGGTATTCCATATTGATGCAGAAATTGTGCTTGATCCTAGGACGAATAAGCCGATCTGTTTAACATATGACTTAATGAATCATGAACGAAAGCTAGAAGCTGTGAATGGATAATAGATGTAAAGGAACTCGGTGCAGCTGCCGGGTTTTTTTGCGTGTTTGAAAATTCCTGAAGCTGCTATTTTCTCCAATTGATATTTTTTCGCTTTTATGCAGAAAAGAGGTACTTTTTTACTTTAGACAATGGTAATATACGGTTAGAGATCATAGCTAGAAAGGAAAGAGATGCGTGGAAACAGCAAAAATATTGATTGCAGATGACGAAGAAGCAATTGTGAAAATGGTTGAACGCGTATTAAAAAAAGAAGGATTCAAGCATATTTATAAAGCCTACCATGCAGATGAAGCATTAGATGTTGTCAAAAACGAGGACATCCACCTTTTACTTCTAGATGTGATGATGCCCGGTAAGTCTGGCTTTGACGTTCTGCCTGAAATCAGAAAATTAACGAAAGCGCCTATTTTCTATTTAACTGCAAGAACGTCTGATGTCGATAAACTGACGGGCTTTGCGCAGGGGGCAGATGATTATATCACGAAGCCATTTAACCCGCTTGAGTTAGTGGCTAGAATTAAGGCTCACCTAAACCGAACATATATCTCCTTACAGGAGGAGCAAGAAGATACTCAAAGCCAATATCATTATGCCCATTTCTCCTATCATCCTCATGCAGCCGAATTGAAAGTAAGAGGAGAGGTGACGGCATGCTCTGCTCAGCTTCTTTCTTTGCTGAAGTACTTTTGTGACCATCCGAATGTAGTTCTTTCAAAAGATCAAATCTATGAGAAAGTATGGGGCGTCCCATCATATGGTGATAACAACACTGTCATGGTTCATATTCGAAAGCTGAGAGAAAAGATCGAATTAGATCCGAGTCAGCCCGAATATATTGTGACGATCCGTGGTATGGGATATAAATTTATACCACACCCTGCAAAGGTCCTTCAATAATTTATGAATTTACGATCAAAACTTTTCTTTCACTTTGTCGGACAAATGTTTATTGTGATTGCCATTCTGACGATCGGGCAGACGTTCTCTGATAATTTATATTTAACAAAACAATACGAGAACATGGCTGAAACCGGTTTAACAAAAGCTGATGGAGATACACTCATGAGCTGGCTTTATTTTAACGAGGATGGAAAAATGGAAGCCGACGATCAGCTCAAGCAAGCAGTGAAAAAACGAGACGGCTGGCTGCAAGTGATTGATTCGAAAAAGAATAACGTTTATAGTTATCACCGGCCTAAATCCATTCCAACATCCTATCAAAAGGATGAAATGATCAAGATCTTTGAAAAAAAAGAATTCAAAGATTACAAGATGTACTTCTGGCCAATTGAGATTGATCAAGAAAGCTTTATTGTGTTATATGGGTTCAAAACGAACAGCACAAAGGTAGCCAATTATCTGAAACAGCACGAGAAAAATTTGGCTGCATTATCTCAGTATTCGGTTGAAACGAAAGAATTCCTGAAGAGAATGAACGGATCGGTTCATCTGTTCAATGAAGAAGGGAAATATTTAAAAGGCATTCGAGCCAACACCAGTTTGAAACATGATGTAACAGATGTTGAATTGCTCAAGTATCAATCGAAGCCTTGGGAGTTTAGAAGTGACCTCACTTATATAAAAGTGAATAAAAAACTGTATATCATCGTTTCAGTACCAAATAAAGTATACAGCCCAGACGAGCTATACGATAAAGAGACAGACGCTTTAAATCAATATACAACCATCTTAATTGCAGGTCTTGCACTCACTATTATTATTGTCATGACATTATGGTATTCGTATCGCTATGGGCTGCCAATTTATCACATTATTCGCTGGCTGATTTTCTTATCAAAAAATAAATTGCAGGAACCAACAAATAGAAAGGGAATTCCAGTCAGTAAAAATAAAAAAGGCCGTATTAAGCGGGAATACCGTTTATTTGAGGATATTCTAAAAACAATGGATCAGCTCACACATACGTTAAAAGAGAACGAAGCAAACCGAAGAAAAATTCAAACCACAAGGGAAGAATGGATTGCAGGATTGTCTCATGATTTGAAAACGCCTCTAAGTACGATTTACGGCTATGGACTCATGCTTGAATCCGATCAATATCAATGGTCCAAGGAAGAAGTCATGGAAATGGGACAGGTGATTCGTGAGAAATCAGAATACATGTCGACACTAATCGAGGATTTAAACCTCACATACCGATTGAAGAATGGTGCCCTGCCTATTAATCGGAAACCGGTCGAACTCAGTGAATTTTTAGCTTCCATTATGGACGAGTTTTCAAGAAGCTCCTCATCTGAGGATTATCCATGCTCCTTTGAAGATCAAACAGATGGTGTCATATTTGAGATCGATAGAGCCTGGTTCAGACGAGTGATTGAGAACCTGCTGGCGAATGCAGTGAAGCATAACGAAAAAGGCACTCATATTACAGCTGTTTTATCTGAAACAGATGAAGAAGTTCGGATCGAAATGAAAGACAATGGCCGCGGAATGGCACAGGAAACGGTGGAGCACCTATTTAACCGCTACTACAGAGGGACAAATACAAATGATCCAACGAACGGAACAGGACTCGGGCTTGCGATAGCAAAAGAGCTTGTCTTGCTGCATGACGGTGATATTCAAGTTGAAAGTGAACTAGGCACTGGAACAACTATTGCGATTATCCTAAAAAAATCATCACCTGTAAAATAGCCAAAAAACGATTTTCTTTTCTAAAGGAGATCGTTTTTTCCTGTTTCAGGATTGAAATTGAATTTGTAAACGGTTACAATAAAATTGTTAACGTGAACAAATCATTTTTATCTATAAGAGAGATGGGGGAGTTTGATGAAAGCCTTTTTAGATGAGCATTTTTTACTCAACAGTCAAACGGCGGAAAAGCTATACCATGAGTTTGCAAAGGACCTTCCAATTATAGATTACCATTGTCATTTAAGCCCCAAAGAAATCTATGAAAATAAAACCTTCCATAATATCACCGAAGCGTGGCTTTACGGAGATCATTACAAATGGCGTGCCATGAGAGCAAATGGCATACCCGAATCGCAAGTCACAGGGGATGCCTCAGATTATGAGAAATTTCTGGCGTGGGCGAAGACCGTTCCCATGACCATTGGAAATCCGCTCTATCACTGGACTCATTTAGAGCTGAGACGATATTTTGGTGTAGAAGAACTTTTAAACGAAAAAACCGCACACATCATCTGGCAGAAAGTAAATGAAAAGCTGCAAGGAGAGGGTTTTGGTGCAAGAGACTTCATTGTGAAATCGAACGTTGAAACAGTCGTGACAACAGATGATCCAGTCGATTCGCTTGAATATCATCAAAAACTGCGGGAAGAAGGATTCACTGTGCAAGTGCTTCCCGGATTTCGGCCTGATAAGGCACTCGATATAACGAATCATTTATTTGCAGCGTATGTTCATGAACTGGCTGAGGCTTCATCTACTTCAATACAATCCTATCAAGACTTTTTGACAGCACTCCTCGCAAGAATTGATTTTTTCCATGAACAGGGCTGCTTGATCTCAGATCATGCTATTAACGAAATGACGTTTGAAGAAACGACGGAAGAAGAAGTGGAAGCCATCTTTCATAAAAGAATGTCTGGGCATTCATTGACGGAAAAAGAGAAGATCAAATTTAAAACACAAACATTTATTCAGCTAGGTCAGGCTTACTATGAGCGGGGCTGGACGATGCAGCTTCATATCAATGCGCTTAGGAACAACAATACGAAAATGTTTGAACGGCTTGGACCAGATACAGGGTATGATGCGATGAATGATGAAGACATTGCCAAGCCGCTTTGCCGAATATTGGATCGTTTAGAACAAAAACAGGCACTGCCAAAAACCATTCTCTATTCCTTGAATCCTCGGGATAATGTTGTGATTTCAACATTGGCTGGAAGCTTTCAAGACGGGACGACACCTGGGAAGATCCAGCATGGTACAGCTTGGTGGTTTAATGATACGAAACAAGGGATGACAGAGCAGATGATGGCTCTATCCAGTATTGGACTGATCAGCCGTTTCATTGGGATGCTGACAGATTCACGAAGCTTTCTTTCGTATACAAGGCATGAATATTTTCGAAGACTGCTTTGCGATATCATCGGAGATTGGGTAGAAAAAGGAGAAGTCCCTTATGATCTTGAACTGCTAGGGGGAATCGTGAAAGGAATCAGCTATGAAAATGCCAGACAGTATTTCCAATTTGACCGGGCAAAGCAGCTCAAGCATCCAAACAGAATGACATAAAGAAAATGAAAGCGGTTTTATGATAAGATGGTAAAAAATCATAAAAGGCGGAAATAGCATGACAGTCACAATTAAAGACATAGCAAAATTGGCAAACGTCTCTCATACCACGGTATCAAGGGCTTTGAATAACAGTCCTTTTATTAAGGAGAAGACAAAACAAAAAATTTTGTCGATTGCAAAACAGCTGAATTATTCACCGAATGTCCATGCAAGAGGCCTTGTATCACAAAAATCGTTTACAATCGGTCTATTTTTTACGAGTTTAACAGAAGGCACATCTTCAAGCTTCTTTGTGGATGCGTTAAAAGGTGTCAATAGCGTCATGACAGAGCATTATAATCTCTTTGTAAGAGGAATTGACGACTTTCACGATTACACAACCATTCATAAACAACGCTACGATGGCATTTTGCTTATGAGCCAAAGCGAGCACGATGAAGCATTTATCCATCATGTGAAGAAACAGGGCATTCCCATTATTGTGCTGAATCGCCGTGTAGAAAGTGATGAGGTCATGAATATATTAGCAGATGATAGTCAAGGAGCTTATCAGGCTGCACACCATTTCATTCAGCAAGGTCATGAACAAATCGCTATTATTGAAGGAAAAGAAGGCTTTAAATCAACTCAAGAAAGAAAAGCTGGTTTCCTGCAAGCGTTAATTGATCACCAAATACCTATGAAGAAAGAATATATGATGAAAGGCGACTATCACATGAAAAGCGGCTATGAATCAATGGAATCACTGCTGGCCCTTGATGATCCGCCAACAGCGCTCTTTTGCTCAAACGATGACATGGCGATTGGTGCAATGAATGCTTTATTTGCAAAAGGCAAAACGTGTCCGGGTGATATTTCTATAATTGGTTTTGATGATATTGCCTTTTCATCCTATACCACACCTGCATTGACAACGGTGAAAAAGCCGATTGAAAAAATGTGTGCACTTGGAGCAGAAGCTATCCTTTCAGTGATAAACGGTGAAGAACAAGAAGAAGATCATATGGAAAAAGTGTATGTCCACACAGAGCTGATGATCAGAGATTCAGTCAAACAGGTGCAGTAATCAGCATCTGTTTAGAAAAAATGTTCACGTGTGCATATCGCGCGGAGAGGGGAATCCATTTGAAACGATTATCAAAAGTCATATACCCGGCACCTGAGTATCCGGAAACGATTTTGCAGATTGGCGAAGGAAATTTTATGCGAGGATTTATCAATTGGCACATCCAGAAGCTGAACGACTGCACAGATTTTAAAGGAAGAGCGGTTGTTGTTCCTCCTCGAAAAGGATCGGTAGCATCCTTAAATGAACAAGACGGCTTGTACACATTATGTATTCAAGGATATCATGACCAGCAAGAAATGAATGAACGTATGATCATCCAATCGATTAGCAGAGGAATTAGTACGTATACGGATTACGAGGAGTTTTTACACGTAGCGGAAAACCCGGATCTCCGCTTTGTCTTCTCAAACACGACGGAGGCAGGACTTGTGTTCAGAAAGGAGGATCGTTTGGAGGATCGGCCGCAAGCCAGTTTTCCAGGAAAGCTGACAGCGTTCTTGTATCACCGGTTTAAAGCATTTGCTGGAGATAAGCAGAAAGGTCTGATCATTCTGCCTTGTGAATTGGTGGAACAAAATGGTGATCGATTGAAGGAATATGTGATCGGTATGGCAGCTGAGTGGGAACTGCCGCCTGCGTTTATTATATGGATAAAGGAAGCCAACACGTTTTGTAATACACTTGTGGACCGGATTGTCCCTGGATTCTCTAAGGAAGCGGCTGAAATTGTAGAAAAGGAGGCAGGGTATATCGACGAATTGCTTGTCACGGCAGAATATTATCATCTTTTTGTCATTGAAGCGCCTGCCTTTGTGCAAAAGGAGCTCCCCTTTCAAGAAGCAGGATTAAATGTACTTTTTGTAGAGGATATTGCGCCTTATCGTATGAGCAAGGTAAGAATTTTAAATGGTGCACATACAGCGATGGTGCCGATTGCCTATTCATGCGGTTTAGAAACTGTAAAAGAAGCTGTGGATGATGAGCATGTTGGTCCGTTCGTCAGGCGTATGCTGGAGGAAGAAGTACTTCCAGGGCTTGAACTCCCCGAAGATGAGCTTCTTCTTTATACACAATCCGTTTGGGATCGTTTTTGCAATCCATTTGTAAAGCATCAATTGCTGGATATTGCACTGAATGGGGTATCCAAATTCCGAACCCGTAATCTCCCGTCATTGCTTGATTATGTTGAGCGAAAGAAACAGCTGCCAATGAAACTTGTGTTTTCACTTAGCAGTCTCATTTATTTCTACAGAGCACATGCAGGAAGGGTAAAGGATGATGAAACTGTGCTAACGCTCATGAAGGAAGCATGGGAAGAGGAAAACCATTCTACTGAAGGAATTGCAGCGAAAATTCTTTCATGCGAGTCATTATGGGGCAGAGATTTAACAGATATAAATGGATTGAGTCAAGCTGTAGCTGATCAGCTTACCCTCATACAGACGCATGGGATGAGAGCAGCTGTTCATCGAATGATGCTTCATCAATATGAAAGTCAGGGGGAGAAAGCATGAAAGACTTTATTGTCATCCACCCTTCAGATAATGTCGGTATTGCTTTAAAAGAGCTTGAGCAAGGGGAGGAGCTGCAGCATCAAGGACATACGATTATCTTAAAAGAGACCGTCGCCAAAGGTCATAAGTTTGCATTGGCTGAAATCAAGCAAAGAGAGAATATTATCAAATATGGCTATCCCATTGGTCATGCAGTGACTGTAATTTCTGCTGGAGAATGGGTGCATACGCATAATATCAAAACCAATCTATCTGGCAAGCTCGAATACGAATACCTGCCTTCATTATCAGAAAATCCCTATGAAAAAACGAATCTTACATTTAAAGGATATAAACGAAAAAATGGCGAAAGTGGGATCCGTAATGAGCTTTGGATTGTTCCTACCGTTGGATGCGTGAATGGCATCGCAGATCAAATGATCAAAATATTCACCGCTGAAATGGGTGGAAACATCCATCCTTTTGAAACAGCCCTCGTATTAAAGCACAATTATGGCTGCTCACAGCTTGGAGACGATCATGAAAATACCAAAACCATTTTACAAAATGCGGTGAAACACCCTAACGCTGGAGGAGTACTCGTTCTTGGGCTTGGCTGTGAAAACAATGACATTGAGGATTTTCAGTCCACATTAGGTGAATATGACCGTACGAGAGTGAAATTTTTAAGAAGCCAAGAAGTAGGAGATGAGATTGAGACGGGAGTCGCTTTACTCAAGGAAATTTATGATGCGGCGAAAGAAGATCATCGTGAAGATATTCCGTTATCTGAACTGAAAATCGGTTTGAAGTGCGGAGGATCAGATGGATTCTCTGGTATTACCGCAAACCCGCTTTTAGGCAGACTGTCGGATTTTCTTGTCGCGCAAGGCGGAACAACTGTGCTGACAGAAGTGCCCGAAATGTTTGGTGCTGAAACGATTTTAATGGAGAGAGCAGCATCAGAAGCGACTTTCGACAATATTGTACAAATGATTAATGACTTCAAACAATACTTCATGGATCATCGACAGCCGGTATATGAAAATCCTTCCCCGGGAAATAAAGCCGGTGGAATTTCGACATTAGAGGATAAATCTCTTGGCTGTACACAAAAAGCAGGTACTTCTGATATTAAAGATGTATTGAAATATGGAGAGTTGCTGAAACAAAAGGGATTGAACCTATTAAGTGCACCGGGTAATGATTTGGTTGCTTCATCTGCACTGGCTGCTTCCGGTTGTCAAATGGTCCTGTTTACAACAGGCAGAGGGACACCATTTGGTACGTTTGTGCCAACAATGAAGATCTCGACCAATACAGCTTTATATGAAACAAAAAAGCACTGGATTGACTTTAATGCTGGAGAACTGCTTGAAGATGTACCGGAAGATGTTGTGTTAGAAAAATTCATTTCAACTGTCATTGATGTAGCGAGCGGGAAGCTGTTAAATCATGAAAAAAACAATTTTAGAGAGCTGGCTATTTTCAAAACAGGTGTCACACTTTAAGGCGACTGGGGGATGAGTAAGTGTCTAAAAAACGGGGTTTGATGTATATCACAGCGGGAACGGTACTAACTGGAGTCGGAATTGCTCGTTTAGCAAAGCAAGGGAAGAAAAATAAGAAAGCAAACGGAATCGATCAAGTGCTAAAGCAGATAAAAGCACCGCAGTTCCCAGATCATGAATTGAATGTGGTGCATTATGGAGCAGATGCGGAAGGGCAAGAGCTTTCTACAAATGCCATTCAGTCTGCCATTGATGATGCGCATCGGTTGAAAGGGGGACGGGTGCTGATCCCAGCAGGAACATTTATGACAGGTGCTTTAGAATTGAAAAGCAATGTAGAACTTCATCTGCATGAGAAAGCCTATGTGACATTCAGCCAAGACCCAAAGAATTACCTGCCTCTTGTACTGACAAGATATGAAGGGGTTGAGCTTTATAATTATTCACCTCTCATTTATGCACACCATGCAGAAAACATCGCTATTACGGGAGCAGGAACGCTTGATGGCAGAGGGGATGAGCATCATTGGTGGCCTTGGAAGTATGGGACGAATGGCCAGCCCTCTCAGGATCGGGATCGTCAGCTCTTGTTTGAAATGGCAGAAAAGAGAATACCGGTAGAAGAAAGGGTGTTTGGAGAAGGCCATTATTTAAGGTCGAGCTTTATTCAGCCATACCAATGTCAGCATGTTCTAATCGAAGGAGTGACAGTGAAGGATTCACCAATGTGGCAAATTCATCCTGTGTTAAGTGATAACGTCATCGTCCGCGGCGTTAAAATCATTGGGCATGGACCAAACACAGATGGTGTCAATCCGGAGTCTTGCCGGAATGTACTCATTGAAGATTGTTATTTTGATAACGGAGATGATTGTATTGCCATCAAATCGGGCAGAAACGAGGATGGGCGAAGAATAGGGATTCCATCTGAAAACATCGTCATTCGTAGAAATGAGATGCGGGATGGACACGGCGGTGTGACGATCGGGAGCGAAATCTCTGGAGGCGTAAGGTATGTTTATGCTGAAAATAATGTAATGGACAGTCCAAACCTTGACCGGGCACTGCGTATTAAAACCAACTCTGTCAGAGGCGGCACCATTGAACATATTTATTTTAAAAACAATACAGTCAAAAGTCTAAAGCATGAAGTGGTCTGTATCGACATGATGTATGAGGAAGGAGATGCTGGTCCTCATCGTCCTGTTGTACGTCATATTGAAGTAGAAGGACTCAAAAGCAGTGGCGGACGATATGGTGTAAAAATAGCCGCATACGCACATTCTCCTGTTACTCATTTTAAAATGAAAGATTGTGTCATAGATGATGTGGCGTATCCCCTATCTTTAGAGCATGCTGTTTCGCCTGCCTTTCAGAAAGTCGTCATCAATGGAGAACAAATCAATTAATAGAAGAGTGAAAAACAGTCTTTTCAGAGGCTGTTTTTTTGTTTTGTGAACAGAAAAAACGCTTTTAGAAATCACATATACAACCTATCTGCACTGTAGTATAATATTCCCGAAATTAGAAAAGAATTGACGAAAGAGATTTCGTCAAGCAGTACATAAACCAGGGGGTCCACTCATGAAAAAGTTAACAGCTATTTGGCTATCGTTATTGCTTGTGATGGGTGTTTTAGCAGGATGTGCAGGCGCTGAGACAGATCACAAAGCAAAAGGGTCACAAAATAAAGAAACGGCCACTGCGGCATTTCCAGTATCGATTAAAGATGCAGCTGGCAAAACAGTCGAAATCAAAGAACAGCCTAAACGAATTGTTTCGTTAATTCCAAGTAATACGGAGGTTGCTTATGCACTCGGTCTTGGAGATAAAATGGTTGGACGATCAGACTTTGACAATTATCCAAAGGAAGTCGAAAAGGTAGAGAAGATTGGCGGGCTTGAATTCAATGTCGAGAAGGTCATTTCCTTAAAGCCAGATCTTGTATTAGCACATGCATCTCAGATGGGATCAAAAGATGGATTTAAACAGCTTGAAGATGCAGGAATCCAAGTGCTGACTGTAAATGATGCGACCTCCTTTAAGGATGTGTACAAATCAATCAATATGATCGGTGAAGCAGCTGGCGTGAAAGAAGCATCAACAAAGCTTGTAGACGAGATGAAAACAAAACTGAATGACATCAATAAACAAGCAGAGGCGATTTCGAAAGACAAACAAAAAACAGTCTTTGTCGAAGTGTCAGGTGCTCCTGAAATCTATACAACTGGTAAAAATACATTTATGGATGAAATGCTTTCTGTTATCCATGCCAAAAATGCTGCTGGCGATCAAACTGGCTGGGTGCAAATGACAGAAGAATCGATCATCAAACGAAATCCTGATGTCATCGTGACAATTGATGGTTCCACCTTAGCTGATCTGAAAAAAAGAGACGGCTGGAATGCAATGAAAGCAGTGAAAGAAAAACAAGTCTTTCAATTGAATACGGATCTCGCATCAAGACCGGGACCGCGATTGGTTGAAGGAGTCGAGGCTCTTGCGAAAAGCGTCTATCCTGACACGTTCAAATAAATTGATCATCGCATATACATTAAGTACTTTACTTCTTGTAATGAGTATTGGAATGGGAATCTCCTTTGGAAGCTTAGGGATTCCCATTCCTTCTATTCTTCGAATATTTGTTCATGAACTATTCGGAGTGCAGTTTGGAACCTTTGATTCCATCGATCGCAATATTATGATGAACATTCGGCTGCCAAGAGTCATATTAGCGGCATTAGTCGGAGCAGCACTTGCATTATCTGGTGCAGCTTTTCAAGGTTTATTAAAAAATCCTCTCGCTGACCCTTATACGCTGGGGGTATCTCAAGGGGCATCAGTTGGAGCGGTAGCGACCCTGTTTTTTAGCTTGCAGCTCCCGCTTTTTGGCAGTTTCACACTGCCATTATTCAGTATGACAACAGCGCTTGTGACCCTCTGTCTCGTTCTCTTTTTTGCACGTCTTGTTCATCGGGGGATGAGCATCTCTTCTTTAATTTTGACAGGGGTAATTTTCAGCTCTTTTTTGGGTGCGCTCATTTCATTGATGATTGCTTTAACAGGTGATGATCTAAAAGAGATCATTCATTGGCTGCTTGGCAGTGTGTCCATGAGGGGCTGGCGTTATATTGCGCTTTTTCTACCTTTCTTTCTCATTGGGACCTTCGCTTTAATGTTGATGGGGCGAGATTTGAATGTCATGACGTATGGCGAGGAGAAAGCAAAGCTATTAGGTGTACATGTGAAAAGGAGCAAATATATTGTGCTGCTGGCGGGCTCGATTCTGACCGGAAGTGCAGTAGCGGTATCGGGTACGATCGGTTTTGTAGGACTTGTGATTCCACATTTTATCCGCCTCTTAACTATAACAGATCACCGGCATCTGCTGCCTTTGTCTATGCTGAACGGTGCTTCCTTTCTTGTATTAGCAGATGTGTTATCCCGTACCATCATTGAGCCGACTGAATTACCGATTGGCATCATTACTGCGTTAATTGGTGCACCTGTATTTGGTATCATCCTCATTCGTAAATATAGAGGGGGGACGCACGTATGATTCAAGTGAAGGAAATCAGAGGTGGATATGGAGAGAAAGAGATCATTCGTGGCATTAGTCTTGAAGTAAAGCAAGGAGAATTTCTCGGTATACTCGGCCCAAACGGGAGCGGTAAAACGACCCTGCTTAAAATGATGGCAGGAATTTTAGCACCTAAGAGCGGTGAAGTACGCCTTGGCGGTCAACTTGTTCAATCCTATCAGCCCAAGACGCTTGCGCAAAAAATGGCAGTTCTGCCACAGAAAACGGACCAAGCTTTTTCATTTACGGTGGAAGAAACCGTCCAATTCGGTCGTTATCCATATCAAAAAGGATGGCTGCAATCTGTCACGCAAGAAGATGTGCAGGTCGTCAGCAAAGTCATGGAACAAACGGGTGTTGCACAGTTTAAGAATCAACCCATCCATGAGTTAAGTGGAGGAGAACAGCAGCGTGTGTATTTGGCACAGGCATTAGCGCAGGAGCCTGAATATTTATTGCTGGATGAACCAACCAGCTTCCTTGATTTAGCCTATCAAAAAGATTTGCTTGATTTAATTAAAGAAGAAACGACTTCCTCTAGATTAACGGTCATTGGTGTATTTCATGATGTGAACATCGCCAGCTTGTATTGTGATCGGCTGCTTCTGCTTCATGAAGGAAAGACTGATAAGTTAGGACTGCCGCATCACGTCTTGACCACTGAACGAATCAACCGTGTGTATAAAACAAGTGTAACACCGCTCCAGCATCCATTTAGGGCAAACCCTCAGCTGATGATTGAGCCTGCGGCCTCTTCTAAAGCATCAATTGTAAACATAGCGGATGGCTGGAGGACATATGGCTCAGAAGGAATGACGTTTTCCGTGAATCAGCCTCTTCGCATCCTTTCCTCACATAAGAAAAACGGCGGATTTTTTTGGAAAAGGTCTATTGGAACGGGAACGAAGACGCTTCATGAACAGCTAGAGCCAGCTGAAGATATGCTGTTTTTCGAGCAAGCTAACGGATTAGCGGAATATGCCGCAGAAGACGCCGAAGACGATATGATCCTTTACGGCATGCTTCAACAAGAAGAGTTGACCATTTGGCTTATCCTTAAACGATCTTTATCAGACGGCGCAGCTGTTCAGTTCATGGGTCAGCTTATGCATAACATGAAGCAAGAAACAAGTTATCCGATCCATCACCTTTGTATTGCTGCACCCAATACGCAAGAAACGGAAGATGCTGACCTTTTACACGAAAGATTGGGACAAAAGGTGCAAGGGCTTCTTCAAACGTTGAATGCCATTCAAAAGTGAACCATTTGGTTCACTTTTCTGTTTCATTGATGACATTCATTCAACATGTTTTAGTAAAACAACTGCTTCTTATTCAGTTCAGGTTATACTAAAAAGGACAAAGCAGTAAAAAAGGGGGAATACCATTGAAACTTTATACGAAAACCGGGGATCAGGGACAAACAAGCTTGATAGGAGGAAGAGCTGATAAAGATGATGTGAGAGTAGAGGCATATGGTACGTTAGATGAGGCGAATAGCTTTATTGGACTCGCGCATGCAAAATTACGGCAGCATGGCGAATTGTTTCAGGACCTTTTGTCAGAGCTGATCATTATACAGCATGAGCTGTTTGACTGCGGCGGTGATCTGGCAGCAGTGACACCACGTAAAGAAAGCAAATTAACAGAAGCCTCTGTGACAGTTCTTGAGGAAAGAATGGATGTCTATGTAGAAGAAGCCGCGCCGCTCACCAAGTTTATTTTACCAGGTGGTCAGGAAGGCGCTGCTCTCTTACATGTAGCGCGGACAGTCGTAAGAAGAGCAGAGCGGCATATTGTGACGCTTGCGAAACAGGAGGAGATTCCAGCCGTTGCGCTCACATACATAAACCGTCTATCCGATTATTTATTTGCTGCCGCCCGAATCGTGAATCATCGGCTTGGTGAAGCTGATGTTGAATATGAACGAAGTGCCGACGTGTTTCGATCTAAATAAGGAAAAGCACTCTTCGAATGAGAAGAGTGCTAAACGTCTTCCTTCTGTAAGCACATAAGGGATTCCAAGTCTGCTTGTTCAATGAACACGTTATTTCGTATACAAATGCTTCATCAGCTCTTTGTTTTTTTGAATAAATATGTCATTGTGCGAAGAAACCATTCCACGAGCACTTGCATCAGGCATTACGTATTGCTTGGCTTGGTTTACTGCATTCGCAGCATCCTGGAAAGCCCCAGCAATCAAATGCAATTTTCCTTCATGATGCAAAATATCGCCTGCTGCATAAATGCCCCGGACTGACGTCTCACTCAGTGGAGTTCCTGAAATCCAGTAATCTTTCTGCTCTAGTTTAATGGAGCTATTCGCAAGTAACTCTTTGTCTCGTTCGTATCCATGATTGATTATGACTTCATCTATGGATAGCTCAAATAAGGCATCGTCCTGATTATTTTTGAGGACAACCGTTTCAATCCGCTCATGATTGTCTGCTGCGATGAGCTTTTCAATCGAGGTATGAAGCAGGCATTTGACAGAGCTGTTATTAAGTCGTGATATTTCGGCTTCATGTCCTTTTAAAGCATCTTTCCGGTAGGTTAAATACACTTGTTTGGCAATCGGCTCCAGCTCATTCGCCCAGTCAATGGCTGAATTACCACCTCCTGAAATCAACACGGTTTTATCTTTAAAGCGTGCAAGGGATTTGACCGTATAATGCAAATTTTGAACCTCAAATCGTCCTGCACCCTCAATATCCAATTTAATCGGCTTGAGAATACCTCCTCCAACAGCTAAAATGACGGTTTTGGAGTAATGTTTTTGATTGGACGCGGTGTGGAGAACAAAGTGACCTGTTTCGTCTTGAGAAATAGAGGTGACCTTTTCTCCAAGTACGACCTTTGGTTCAAAGGTCAGTCCTTGAGCAACAATTTGTTCGATTAGCTGAGAGCCTGGAACAGGCGTTAATCCTCCTATATCCCAGATCATCTTTTCTGGATAAACATGAACCTTTCCTCCAAGGAAAGGCTGGAATTCAATCAGTTTCGTTTTCATTTCACGCAACCCGCTATAAAAGGCGGAAAACAATCCAGCAGGTCCGCCGCCAATAATTGTTACATCATATACTTCCATATCCTGCATCGTACAATTCTCCCCACTTCTTTTTTTTCATTTATTTTTAAAAATGACCATAGTCATGATTTCATAGCTGATTCATGCAATCTCAATCATGCAGTCTCATTTATTTTCTAATTGCTGCTGCAAGGCTTCTAAAAACTGGATGCGGCTATAAGCAGGTCCTCCTTCAAGGAGTGGATGTACCACATTGGTATAAACCTGATCCTTTTTAAAGGCCGTCATGTTTCGAATAACAGGATTCTTTTTCATGTCATCAAATGCATGCCTTGCCTCTTGATTTTCATCCGTAGAAAATTGTACAAATAGATAATCTGGATTCATTTCCCCGAGCTGCTCGACAGAGATTGCTTCTTGCGTCTTTGCCAAGCTAACCGGCTGAGGAACGGCGAGACCCAATTCGTTATACAAAACAGGATTGAAATACACATCTTCTGGATATACGAAGGCTTGTGCTCCCCGAATGCGAATGATGGCTACTTTTTTATCCTTGAGCTTCTCCTTTAACGAAGCTTTTGCGTCTTTGACATCTGTTTTGTATTGAGTGAGGATTTTGTCTGCTTTCGTTTGTTTTCCTGTTAATTCGGCCATTAGCTCTAAATTAGCCTCCCAATTTGTCGCGATATGGGAGATCGGAATGGTCGGCGCAATTTTCTCTAACTTGTTCAGTACGACTTGTTGAAATTTAGAGGAGCCTAAAATAACGTCAGGTTTCAAACTTAATATTTTCTCAAAATTTGGCTGCTGTTTTTCACCGATTGATTCGGAATCTCTTGTGATTGAAGCAAATATTTTCGGAAACTTTCCTCCTACTGATATTGCCCCTGCCGGATGAACATCAAGTACAACGGCATCTTCCATCGCTTCCATCGCCCCAGTAATGACGATTTTTTCGGCTTTTTTCGGGATGGTATACTTTTTCCCAAGATACTCTATTGTTTTCGTAGCAGCATCATCTGAATTTTCAATTCCTGCATTTTTGCTTCCGGAGGCTGTAGTTGATTGCTTAGGCTTGTCTCCGCCGCCGCATGCCGCCATGATCAGCATCAATAAGGAAATGAAGCCGATGATCATTAATTTTTTATTCATCTTTTCAAAACTCCTCTCAAACTGTCTATTGTAGTCGTGCTTAATTTCATCCCCAGATGCTCACGTAAGGTGGATCCTATATATTCACTTCTAAATAAGCCATGTTGGACGAGTAAGGGAACCAATTCGTCAAAAAATAATTCTAGTGATTGTACTGAGCCCGGAAGAGCAATGAAACCGTCTAAAGCGCCTGCTTCAAACCATCTGGTTATTTCTCTCTGTGCATCCTCAGCTGTTCCCACGATGACCCAGTGTGCCGATCCAATGACCTCTGGTCTGGAGAGTAATTCTCTTACGGTAGGCTGCGTTTGTACAATCAACCTGCGCAGCAAATCAGCATGAGTCTGACTGCGTACCTGCTCATCCAATCCTTGCAGCATATCGGCAGGAACGGGTTGATCTAAGGGAAGGTGACGAATATCGAGACCTAGAATCGATTGTATCGCTGCATAACCTTGTGCAGTGCTTATATGGGAATGCGCCTCTCGATACATTTCATGTGCCTCGTCACGTGTTTTTCCTATAAAAAAGTACAAGCCAGGCAGCACACGGATCTCATCCGGTTGGCGGCCATGCTTGCTTGCTCTTCTCCTCATGTCTTTCCGTAATTCAATGCCTGAGGCCAGATCAGGGGTTGCTGCAAACATCGCATCTGCGGTTGAAGCGGCAAAATCCCGCCCCGTTTCCGAAGCACCTGCCTGAAACAAAGGAATGGTTCCTGACGGATGAGCCGGCACATTAAGCGGCCCCTTAATTTGAAAGAAATCACCCTCATGTTGAATAGAAGAAATTCTCTCCTTGTCAGCAAACTGTCCTGTTGCTCGATTGAAGAGCAGTGCCTCATTTGGATAGCTCTCCCAAAGTTTGCGTACAACATCCGTAAATTCCACCGCCTTCTTATACCGTTCTTCTGAGGTTGGCATGGGTGAATGGCTAAAATTATCGGCTCCGTCGATCGAAGTGACAATATTCCAGCCGGCACGCCCATTGCTGATCGAGTGCAAGGACTGAAGCTGTCTCGCCACTACATAGGGAGGATTGAACGTAGTCGAGGCGGTTGAAACAAGTCCGATTCGATCCGTCTCATGAGCAATCGAAGAAAGCAAAACCGTTGGATCAAGACCGCCAAAGCCAGGGGAGTGATTCAATGACTCTATGTTGAGGGCCAGTGAATCCGGCTTAAAAAGAAAGTCAAGCTTGGTCATCTCTGCTCTCTTTGCAAGCTCAACGTAAAAGTTGGTTGAGAATAAGTGTTCTACCATGCTGCTCGGATGCTGCCAGCCTTTTCCCTTCAACCAGGTCGCTGACAAGGACAATCCGATACAAAGCTGCCTTTTTTTGTTCACATCATCTGCCTCCCAGTCGTTGCTGATTATTAGTTAGTAATAATCGATATTGATAATCATTATCATTGAATAGTATAGCAAGGACCTCGTGAAATGCGAATACACAAATAACGAATATCATATGCATTATTATCTAATCTGGGCTGACAGAAAAGGGATGATCTTGATCGACTTCAATTTCTGAGGCAGTTAGGCTGGTTGTTTCATAGAGAGCTGTAGAATTCCTTTAAGGAATGGGGCTGGCATCCATCGTTTTGAGAAGAAGTGTGAAAGATTTATTTAGCGGTATATGCGCTAGGCGGCACTCCAAATTTCTTTTTAAATAGTCTGCTAAAATATAGCGGATTGGGATAGCCGACAGTCATAGCAACATCACGGATGGGAATATTGCCTGCCTTTAGTATTTCAAGCGCTCTTTCCATACGATACTGGATGACATAGTCAATTGGGTGAAGTCCGGTATATTTATGGAAAAAGTATGAGAAGCTTTTAGGGTTCATATCGAACAGTTCAGCGAGATCCTGAAGTGTTAATGGAATCATATATTGTCCTCTAATATAAGCGATGGCTTCCTCAATGACCCTTTCATGAGGAGGGCTCTCTTTCTGCTTACAGCTCATTAGCATTTGATATAGGATGCGCAAAAATAATTCTTTGACTCGAAGTTTTCCCATCCCGCCGGGTACATGGACATTCTGATGGAGCATGGTGAGTATTTCAATGATTCTCGGATTTGCTCCCGTTTCCAGTTTGAACGCAGTGTCACAGTCAGATTTCTTATCACAATCCAAATGATAGAACAGTGAATGGTACTCGTATTCTGATTGACTGATCACCTGCAGAGCAAGCTTGCATCCGGGTGTTACATGCATGACGGACCCTGGCTGCAAATCGTAGATCTTTCCATTGACATTCAGTCTAGCTTCCCCGCGAATGCTGAAAAGAAAGCCCGCACTTTCTGTCTTAAACTCCCTTAATGTACTATGGGGCTGGATGACTAAACGATAGATTTCTTGTATGTGAAAAGAATGACTAGCAAATAGATCAGCTAGTTGATCTTTATTTATCAATATATGACACCTACCTCTTGCTTGATTTAGATACAACTTATTCTGTGATTCTACCATACGTTTAACATCACTCTTCTTTTCGATGAGTGTTTCAGCGTGTAGACAAACCCTCGCATTCGGGGTCAGGTCTGCGCTCCGGTGCTCACGAATGTCAAATTCGCTCCGCTCCGGTACTCGCCCTTCCTAGGGCTGCAAAGGTTATCTATCACGCTGAAAAGAAGACAAAGGGCTAAAATAAAGATCATTTTAGCCCTTTGTCAACAATCTGCAACACTCTTCTTTTCGAAGAGTGTTTTTTGTTTGATTCAACCGTTCAGTCTGAGCATTGTTACGACTCTAGTCGCAATCAAAGATCAATCTGTGACACGTTTTGCCGGCTTTCTTTTTTGACTATAGTTAAAGCAAGGAGCAAGAAAGGAGGCATGAAGATGAAAATAACAAGTAAAACCATTATCGGTTCAATTTTATTGTTTGTCGGTTTATCCATCTTCTTTGGTGGTTCATTAGGTGGGCTGATCCCGGTTTTGATTGGTGCAGGGCTCATCTATGTAGGTGTTAAAAAATACGAAAAAGGCAGTAAAACCTTAGGTGTCATTCTAGCAGTCATTGGTGTACTGATCGTCGTGCAATTTCTGCCGTTTATACTTGGCATCGCATTTGCAGGGGTACTTCTTTATTTTGGCTGGTCGATGATCAATGGTGAATCTACCAAAAAATCATCAAGCAGAGCATATATGGAGCCAAACACGGCACCTAATACGGAAGAACCGATTCATACGTCTTTTGATCAAGAATGGGAAGACTTTTTAAAGAAAAAATAAAGGGAGGAATATCAAATGGTATTAAGAAGAGTAAGAGATATGTTTGTTGCAACTGTCAATGAAGGTTTAGATAAATTGGAGAATCCGCGTGTCATGCTGAATCAATACGTTCGTGATATGGAGGATGATGTTGCGAAAGCGAAACATGCCATCATCAAACAGCAAACAATTCAGCAAGGCTTCCTGCGCAAAGCAGAAGAGACGGAAGCATTTGCTGAAAAGCGAAAGAAGCAGGCCGAGCTGGCATATCATGCGGGAGAAGAAGAGCTTGCACGAAAAGCGCTTACTGAAATGAAGTATTTTGAAGAAAAGCACAACGAATACCAGGAAGCGTACCAGCAATCTGTGAAACAATTGAAAGAGCTGAAAGAGCAATTACAGCACTTAGAAACGAAGCTGCGTGATATAAAGGACAAGAAGCAGGCTCTGATTGCAAGAGCAAATGCCGCGCAGGCAAAGCAGCATATGAATGATTCCATCAATAAAGTAGACAGTGAAAGTGCATATAAAGAGTTTCTTCGAATGGAGAACCGTATTGAAGAAATGGAAACAAAAGCAGGCAGCTATGCACAATTTGCGGATCAAGGGGCATATGCTCATTTAGACTATGCCGATGAGGTTGAAAAAGAATGGCAGAAACTCAAGCTCGATAAAAAGCCTGAACAGCAGCAAGCAAACGTATAGAGGTCAAATCGGAAGAAAAGCATGCTTTTTCTTCCGATATTTGATTTCTTTCTGTTTCGCTTTTCCTTATAATGAAAAGGTCAGAAGATAAAGGGATGGTATGATGAAGAGATTAATCGGTCTAATTTTTATACTTGCAGGTGTCTTTTTAATGATTGGGATGCTTTTCAAAAATGGAGATCTCTTTCATTTAAGTTTTTCCCGTGAAAAACCAGTGACAACAGCTTCAGCGAAAACAGATGAGATTGATCAATTAGATATTTCTCTTTCTGGGTTTCGCGTAAAGGTAAAACCTGAAAATCGTTCCGATATTTCGGTGACTGCTGTCAATGGAAAAGGGAAAATGTATGCGGAGCAAACAGGCGGTACATTCAAAGTTCGTGCTGAAAATAAAAGCTTCTTGTTTTTCACTCAATTTGAAAAAGGAGAGCTCTTAGTTAAAATTCCAACAGATTATCATAAAAATGTGAAGATTACGGGTGGAAGCGGAGTCAGCGAGATTAAAGGAGAAGGAAAGCTGTCCCTTCAAGATGTGATACTCAAATCAACGAGTGGAAACCTCACAGCCGAGAATTTTTCAGCAAAAAATGTAGAAATCAAAGCAACCTCTGGCAGGCTGGCAGTGTCGCACATCGATGCAAAGGATAGTGATATTGGGGCAACTTCGGGTCGTGCCGATATTAAAGATGTCAAAGGAGAACTGCAACTGGGCATGACAAGCGGTCGATTGACGGCAAGTTTTGATACAATTGAGTCACCTGTCTCCTTTCATATGACATCAGGGAGCGCGAAATTTAATTTACCAGATGAAGGAGATTTCAACGTTCAGGTGAAAAAAACAAGTGGAAGCGTCGACCACTCGTATGACTTTGATCAGGTGAATAGTGAAGGTCGAGGCTTTACAGGCACGCAGGGAAAAGGGACACATTTAGTCGATATTGAAATGACAAGTGGTAACCTCAAGCTGAGGTAATGAATGAATGAATGAATGAATGAAAGGAAGGAGGCGAGTCAACTGCGTTTTACAAGGAATCAAATTTTAGGCATCATTGTTGTGATTTTTGGTATTAATTTATTTCTCAAAATTATTGGGATCGGAGCAGATTTGTTTTGGCCTGTGTTTTTTGCGCTGGCAGGTTATTGGCTTCACTCACGATCCAAACGTTGGCTCGGTTCGGTTTCCTATATTTTTGCCGGCTTTCTCTTCTTAAAATTTCTGCTCAATATTACATTTAGTTTAACAGGTTACTTATTTGCGGCCTTTTTGATTTATGCCGGCTATCGCCTATTGAAGAATAAACCTGTTTTTGATGTCGATAAAAAGGAAACATCAGAAGACGGGAAACCTTCACTGAAAGTCAATCTTGAAAAAAAGGGCGATCAGAAGAAAACAAAAAGCCAGACAAAGCCGCGTAAAGAGCATGACTTTTTTATCGGTGAAGTCAGGCTGATGAAAAAGCCTTTTCAATTAAGTGATTTGACGATTTCAGGTTTTATTGGCGATGTGAAAATCGATTTATCAAAGGCGATCATCGCAGAAGAAGAAAGTACGATCGTGATTAGCGGGCTGATCGGAGATGTGGATATTTACGTACCGCAGGATATTGAAGTATGTGTGAGTGCTTCCGCCGCGATTGGTGATATGAAAATCATAGATGAAAAAAGAAGCGGATTCGGCAGTAAAGTGTATGTGATGACCAACGATTACGATGAGAGTAAACGAAAAGTGAAAATCTCCATCTCGCTACTGATCGGAGATGTGGATGTGAGATACTTATGAGGAAACTGCATTTAGGTATCCAGTGGCAATCTGTTCGTCTTGGCGTCGGTATCTCGCTCGGTGTTGTAACGATGACGACACTGCCGATGTTTTTTTATTATCAGCTTGATCCGATGATCCTTCTTTCTACCCGCTGGTTTGGCATACCGTTTTTTTGTATTTTACTCATCGTTAGTCTTGCGATTGGGATTTCTGCCGGGAGTGTATTTGGCTATCAGCATAAGAAGCGACTCGATCAGCTTGTAGAGTCGATTTTGAAGTTTGAAAATGGAAACTTTGCATACAGACTGCCGTCTCTTGGCGACGATGAAATTGGCTTAGCTGCCGATCAATTAAATGAAATGGCAAAACGGGTGGAAGGGCAAGTAGCCTCTTTGCAAAAGCTTTCGAATGAACGGGCTGAATGGCAGGTTCAAATGAAGAAGTCGGTCGTCTCAGAAGAGCGCCAGCGGCTAGCACGAGAGCTCCATGATGCGGTTAGCCAGCAGTTATTTGCGATTTCGATGATGACCTCAGCTATTCTGGAAGGCATGAAGGAAAAGGACGAAAAGATTTTAAAGCAAATGCAGCTTGTCGAACGAATGGCTGGCGATGCACAAAATGAGATGCGTGCTCTTCTGCTTCATTTAAGACCGATTACTCTAGAAGGAAAAGACCTGAAAAAAGGCTTGATAGAGCTGCTAAATGAATTCCAAGCAAAGCAGCCGATTGATATTGATTGGGAAATCGAAGATGATGTTCCGTTATCTAAAGGAGTAGAGGACCACCTCTTCCGAATTGTGCAAGAAGCACTGTCGAATGTGTTTAGACATGCAAAGGCGACAAAGGTGACAGTGCGCCTGCTCATAAGAAACAGACAAGTGCAGCTAAAGATTATCGATAATGGTATCGGCTTTCAAACAGACCATGTGAAGACAGCCTCCTACGGACTTGAATCGATTCGAGAGAGAACAAGTGAAGTAGGCGGTGTCGCAGAGATTATGTCATTTGAGGGAAAAGGCACACAAATTGATGTGAAGGTTCCCATTTTTGATGAAGGAAAAGGAGAGAACGTTCGATGATTCGAGTGCTTTTAATCGACGATCACGAAATGGTGAGAATGGGGCTTGCGGCCTTTTTAGAGGCGCAGGCTGATATTGAAGTCATTGGTGAAGCGTCAGATGGACAAAAGGGTGTAGAGCTAGCCGTTGAATTAAGGCCAGATGTGATTTTAATGGATCTTGTCATGGAAGGGATGGATGGCATCGAAGCAACGAAAAGAATTTGTCAAGAAATTGAAGATGCTAGGATCATCGTTCTGACGAGCTTTATTGACGATGATAAAGTCTATCCGGTGATTGAGGCGGGTGCTTTAAGCTATTTATTAAAAACATCCAAGGCAGGAGAAATTGCTGATGCCATCAGATCTGCAAGTATCGGCGAACCAAGACTTGAATCAAAAGTGGCTGGAAAGGTCATGAACAAACTCCGTCATTCATCAAATGGATCAATCCTTCATGATTCATTAACAGCAAGAGAAATGGAGATATTGAAGCTGATTGCGGATGGAAAATCGAATAAGGTGATTGCCGAGGAATTATTTATTACAATTAAAACGGTGAAGACCCATATTACCAACATTCTTTCCAAACTTGATGTGGAAGATCGAACGCAGGCGGCTGTGTATGCGCACCGTCATAAGCTGATTCAATAAAAAAACAGCTTTCAAGTGAAAGCTGCTAGAACATGCGTAAAATTAGTCCTTCTGTCCTGTGATCGGACGTTCGGATAGTTGATGGAGCTCAGGAACTGGAAAAGCCTCCTGCTCCTTGGCCGATTTTTCTTCCAGGGTTTTCTTCATTTCGGATAAAAGCTTTACGCTCTCCTTTGCTGCTGCCGCTTTTTTTTCCTGCAAATCAATGATCTGTGAAAGTCCGACGAATAATCCGCCTCCCATCAGAAGGAGCGCAGGGGTTTGTCCATAATAAACCACGATCAAAAATGTGCTTGAAAAGCTGTCGGCTTCAATGAAGAAATCTTCTTTTGATTGCGTGAATACAACGATTAACAGAAGTATCCCTAGAATCAAAAATAGAATGCCGGCCGAAAGTAAAGCTCGTTTCATGATTGACACCCTTTTTTTCTTACCATTTTAACATACTCTATAAAGATTGTGTTGCGCCCTTAGTCCCGAAGTCACGGATTTTCACATTTGCCTTGTAACGAATGTCCGATTCACTAAAAATTTCATCCCAATGCTTCGCTTCTTTTCGAAAGTCCTTCGGATACGCAATACTCGCTTTTTGAGAAAACCCGCAAATATCTGCTTTGATCTCATGTTGTAATTCCCCAATGAAATCTTTTACGTTTTTCTCTATTCGACGCTCCACGACACCTTCAATCTCTTGGAGATACTTTTCATTAAATGCATTTTCCCGTTCATTCCAATCCTCAGACAACCTTCCTTCAAGCTCCACTGACACATTAAATTGATATTTTCCGCTTGCTGTTTTATTCGTTTCAATGTTGTGTTTCAGTTTAAAAACCTCAAACGAATAGATGCTGTGATCATATTCAAATTCAATGACTCCACCTTCTCTGTCTCCGGTCAACAGGTTGTATGACTGCACTGCTAAAGGAGAGATGTTGGTGAGAAATCGTCTGTTCTTTATAATAGAGGCTCCATCTACTATTAATTTCCCTTGATCCACACCGACTTTCGGAACAGCAAAAGATACGTTGTTTTGCATGGCAGAAGAAATATCTCCTAATGAAACGGGCTTGAGCATACGTATGGTCGATTTAGTATTCCCAGAAATATCATATAATGTAGAAGAAGCTGGCTGTCCATCGTCATTGATTTTCAGCAAGTCCCCAGGCTTCTCAGAGGTCATAAAGACGAGGCTTCCTCTTCTCGTTTCATTGTCGCGAATGAATTGATTAATGACGAGGTCGAAATTATTTTCATTGATGAGCTCCTCAGAAAATAAATACACCCTCAGCTGCTGGGCGAAAATACGGTGACTTTTGAGCGTCGTTGTTCGGAATATTTGATGTACGGAATCACCACTCGTTTCAATAATCTTTGTTGGGTCTTTCACGCTGGATTCTTGCTCAATTTTTTGAGGAACAAGGACTTGCATAGATATTTTAAGCTTATGACCGTCATCTCCTTTATCTAAGCCATAACCAATCGCCATATTGAGCTCCTCAATATTGGTACTATCCCAGCATCCACTTAATAGAACAAGGGCCAGGTATGCAAAGGCCGCCTTTTTTTTCATGCTGCTTTCCGCCTCCTTTTAAAAAACACGATGATAAATAAGAGAAACGGGAGGATACCGAATAAAAGAAAAAATAAATGATTCACATAGGTTAAATAATCACGCACTGTATCAACATCCTTTGGGAAAACAGCGGCAAAGTAGATGACAATTCCCATCAATGCGAGCACGATTTTTTTAGGGAATTTTGTGAGTTTGGATACCCCCATTGCAGCAAAAAACGTATATCCTACAAAGCTCGTATAAAGCTGAACAAGCCAAACGATGAGCAAAAAGGATTCAATTCGCTCAATAAAAATCCCTTGTATATCAAATGATTGAAATAAAGCAATCGTCGGCCAAGTCAAAGTCGCAGTTTCTTTCACGGTGAACGCACCAACTACAAGAATATAGGTGAAAATATAGATGATCGCAGGAATCAAAAAGCCGACTGTGCCATAAGCAAAGGTGTGTTTTTGCGTGTTCATATAGGCAGGCATAAACAGCATCATTTCAATGCCAACAAACGAAATGGCTGATGCGTTAAGGGATTTGAAGACAGGGGAGAATCCCTCTCCTAAAACAGGCCGGAGGTTATCTAACTTAAATTCTTGAACACTGAGTCCGTATGCAACAAATAAGATAATCAAGGTGACAATGAGGAAAAAGGGGCACAGTCTGGCAAAATCACCAATCCCGCCGGCTACAAGGTAAAGACCAACCAAAATAAAGCTGATCATTGTCACCGCTACAGGTGTGTTTTGAAGCAGAAAGAACTTCACCATTTCCGACATAGCCCGTACTTCATAGCTGGCAACGCCAAGAAAATAAATAATAATGAGCAGGTTAGCAAGAGCACCAATCCACTTTCCAAGCCCCTCATTTGTGTAATCATAGTAAGAGGAGAAGGGGACTTTTTTCATCATAAGGACATTCACAAAAATGAACACAATGTAAATGACACTCATAAGTAAGAGCGCAATCCAGCCGTCAGGTGTAGTTGCAGCCTGAGCCATTGATCTTGGCAGAATCATCATACTTGCACCTAATGTTGTATTGGCAATAATGGCACTTGCCTGATAGCTGGAAATCGACTCTTTATGATTGACCATATCGTTCTCCTTTCTTTTGATTTTTCAAAGGCAATCGAATGATGGAATTGTCTTCATTTTTATAGCTGAACACAAAATCTGGTGAGAAATAAGGCGTACCAAAACTTTTTTGCCGTGTTAAATGAGTAAGGAGAACGAGCATGAACAGCACAATCCCATATAAACCTAAAGTAGCTGCCGTAAACATGGACACAAAGCGGAGCACGCGGAACGACATGCCCATCCCGTATTGAGGCACAGTAAAGGACGCAAGGGCAATCACACTGACGATAATCACCATGATCGAACTCACAATATGAGCTTGCACGGCCGCCTGCCCAATGACGACTCCGCCTACAAGCCCAATCGTTTGACCGAGTGGATTTGGCAGTCTTAAACCGGCTTCCCGCAGCAGCTCAATCGTTATCTCCATGATGAGTGCCTCCACAATAGGCGGAAAGGGGACATTTTCTCTTGTGCTTGAGATCGAAATAGCCAGTGTTGTTGGTAAAAGTCCTTGATGGAAGGACACAAGTGCAATATAAATGGCTGATAAAAATAATGTCAGAAAGATAGAGGTAAACCGCAGCATACGAATGAGAGAGGCGGCGATCCACCTTTCATAATAATCATCAGGTGATTGCATAATCGTCGCAAGAGAAGCAGGTACAATTAACACAAAAGGTGAATGGTCAACAAAAATGGCGACACGTCCATTATTTAAAGCAGATGCCACTTTATCCGGCCGTTCTGTGTTTTGGACTTGCGGGAAAGGCGAGTACACATTGTCTTCAATCAGTTCCTCAAGAACACCGGAATCTTGTATATCATCAATGGTGACTTGCTTGAGTCGTTTTTTCACTTCTTTTAAAACAGACGATTGAGCCATACCGTCAATGTACATGATGGTCACTTGGGTGTACTTTTTTTGACCAATCTTCATGTCGACGGTTTTAAGATTGGGGTTTTTCAAGCGCTGCCTCACAAGAGCTAAGTTCGTATCTAAATCTTCAATAAAGCCAATTTTCGGTCCTCTCACAACTGTTTCAGAGGTAGCATCACCTATACTGCGTTTCTTCGTTCCATGCGTTTCTAAAATATACGCATGCTGAAATCCGTTAATCAGTACCACGCAATGCCCATCAAAAATCGCCTCAACCAATTCCTCAGATGTTTTCACCGAACGTGTGGTCATCATTGATAAATTGGATTCCAGCTTCTCCTTTGTGAGAGACGTATGATCTTGGAGAAGCAGCTTTAAAAAAGTTTGAATCTCCATCTTTTCGTTCATTTCTTTTATGTATAAATAGTAAACAACCTGTCCTTGAGGCAGTGTTTTTTTCTCATGAACCAAATCGTCCATTTCTTTTAATTGCGGAAGAATGACGGAGAGATTATCGTATAAGTGCTCTTTTAATGGAGTATGTTTCATTCGGATCACCCGCCTCAAATCTTTTTCTTAGCATTACCTGCTTGAAAAAACAATATTCTGTGTTACATTATTTTGTGGTAAAAGAAAGAATGAGGGTTTTGGAGGAAACAAGATGGCACAGATTCGTTTAGCAGGAACAAAAGAGGAGATCGACCGTATTTTACAGTCGTTTGACAAGCATTATGAGGTGACATATACATCAAAGGATTACGGAAAAACGAACCCAAAATACAAATATTCGAAGGATGTTCGCGTTTATATTGAACTAAAATTAAAATAAAGATAAAATTTTAATTGAAAACGCTTAAAGGATTTTCGTTTTTTGTATAGAATAGAGTTGAGTGATGAGAAGCTATGGAGGGATACATAATGACAGAATTTAGAATCGAAAAAGATACAATGGGCGAAATCAAAGTGCCGAAGGACAAGTTCTGGGGTGCACAAACACAACGAAGCAAAGAAAATTTCAAAATCGGTTCTGAGAAAATGCCAAAGGAAGTTGTGAATGCGTTTGCAATTTTGAAACGTAGCACAGCGATTGCCAACGAACGTCTTGGCAACCTTGAAAGCGAAAAAGCAGAAGCAATTGCTGCAGTATGTGATGACATCATCAGCGGAAAGTATGACGAGCATTTCCCGCTTGTTGTTTGGCAGACAGGCAGTGGAACACAAAGTAACATGAACATGAACGAAGTCGTTGCAAACAGAGCAACTGCTTACTTGAAAGATAAAAATAGCGAGTTCAGCATTCACCCGAATGATGACGTTAACCGCAGCCAAAGCTCAAATGATACATTCCCAACTGCTATGCACGTGGCAGCTGTTTTAGCTGTGTACAAAAAATTGCTGCCTGCTATTGACCAGTTAAGAACAACTCTTGATGAGAAAGCAAAAGCGTATCAAGAGATTGTGAAAATCGGCCGTACGCACTTGCAGGATGCAACACCGCTGACAGTTGGTCAAGAGATTAGCGGCTGGGTATACATGCTGGATCGTTCAAAAGAAATGATTTTAGAATCAACTGAAAAAATGAGAGAATTAGCCATTGGCGGAACGGCTGTTGGTACAGGAATTAACGCACATCCTGAGTTCGGTCAATATGTTGCTGAGGAAATCAGCCAGCTGACAGGTCAAACATTCAATTCTTCACCAAACAAATTCCATGCGCTGACAAGCCATGATGAAATTACGTATGCACACGGTGCTTTAAAAGCACTTGCAGCTGATTTAATGAAAATTGCCAATGATGTGAGATGGCTTGCAAGTGGCCCTCGCTGCGGAATTGGCGAATTGATCATTCCTGAAAATGAGCCGGGCAGCTCAATTATGCCAGGAAAAGTCAACCCAACCCAAAGTGAAGCTTTAACAATGATTGCAGCGCAAATCATGGGGAATGATGCCACAATCGGTTTTGCGGCAAGCCAAGGAAACTTTGAGCTGAACGTATTTAAGCCAGTCATTATTTATAACTTCTTGCAATCAGTTGAACTACTTGCTGACGGCATGAACTCATTCCATGACAAGTGTGCAGTTGGAATCGAACCAAACCTTGAAACGATTGAGAAAAACTTGAACAATTCATTGATGCTTGTGACGGCACTTAACCCGCACATCGGATATGAAAATGCAGCAAAAATTGCGAAGCTTGCTCACAAAGAAGGATTAACACTAAAAGAAGCAGCACTTCAATTAGAGCTGTTAACAGAAGAGCAGTTTGAGCAATTTGTGAAACCAGAGGAAATGGTGACACCAAAAGCAAAATAAGAAACCAGGGGCGGCTGCCCCTGGTTTTTATGTGGGAAGATATTTGGGGTGAATAGTTGTGAGAACATTAAAGACAAGGTTTATTAGATGGTTGCGGACACGTGATGTTGAATTCTTTCAAGTAATGTCCCAAGATACGGAGGAGTCAGCTTTTTTGTTATACATTGATCAAAGACGGCCCGAGGGTGGGAATCATATTGATATATTTTTGATCTCTCATTTTGAGCTGTCAGAAGAGTCGTATGAAGATGTTCTAAGTTTCAATAACGATATGCTTGGCTTTAAACCAACCTGTTCGTATTGTATGGACACTCTGTCGATAGAGGAAGAATTTGAATTTGATTTTCCTTGTGACATGCTTGCTGTTCAAAGATATGTAGATGACTTACTAAATAGAGTTCAAGCCAGCAAACTTCCTGAACTGACACATAAGGATTTTGATTTTTTATCACAACAATAAACCCAAGGCATCCCCTGGGTTTTACAAATGATCCTCTTTCAAAATACGCAAAAGTGACTCAGAGTTGGTTTGAAGCGGTGCGTATAATTTCAATTGGTACAGCATGCCTTTCACGATGACTTGTCTTGGTTTTTGTTTGTTTAATTCATTTTCTAGAATGCCAAGCGCTTCAAATAAATCGGGCTCTTCTTTCACTTCATAGTGTGCTTCAGCCAGCTCTCTTAATTCCTTTAAAAGAGATTCTGTGAGCGGATCGAATGACCGTTCATAAATTGGACCAAACCAATCGCTCGCTTGATCTACAGAAATGAGAGGAAGGTCATTTCGCTTCATCATACCGCCCATCAAATCATCGATACGATGAATCATGGTTGTGGCAAGCTCTTCTGCTTCCAGCTGAAAATCATATAAAATCGCCAGCTCGAAATAAACGTGGCTCATGCCCTCAATCGTCAAACATAAATCAGCCATATATGGAATGGCAGCGTCTCCATACACTTGTTTAATGTTATCGATGTGAAGCTGGATGGTTGCAAGCCTAATTTGTTTTGCGAGTTGCTGCGTCTCTTCATTCAATGGAAGCGCACGATCACTCAGCTGCATTTTTATAAAATCCTTTTGCTGCAAAATATTATCGTAATAGACAGTGAGCTGTTTGCGGTAGGCTTCTTTTGGTGTGCCGCCCTCTGTTTGAACCTCATGAATCCGGGTAAATACCTTATCGTAATAGTAATGAAGGATCGAAATGAGCAGTGCTTCCTTTGATTTAAAATAAAGATAAAAAGCACCCTTTGACATGTGGCATTCATCTGCAATTTCCTGAACAGACGTTGTGTTATAGCCTTTGCTGGCAAATAATTTCATGCCAGCCTCAATGATCATTTTTTCTTTCTTTTTCAAAATGAATGTCATCCTTTCTTACCGAGAGACAAATGTCTTAGGAAACGTGCGCAAAGAGATGTGACTTATCGGTCATAAACGACGAAAATTTTCAAAAATTAATCAGATTGTAACTTGTTTTTTACAGTGTAATTCTTTATATTATAAAGTAAGGTGACCAACTGGTCAAAATATGTGAAAGGATGATGTTCCATGAGAGAAATCGATGATATGATTAGACGCTTGCGAACAAAAGGGATTCAAGTAGAAAAAGTCAAAATGCCGAAAGAGACAACCATTGAAAAGAAATGGATGTATCAAGCTGGCAAAAAGATCAAAGCCACATACCGTGATTTCAATGGGTATTCATTCATCTAAAAAAGACTGCGGTCAAAAACCTACAGTCTCTTCTTTGGAACCATGATTGTATAACGTACACCTAGATCATCATTTTCAATAGATATGGACGCTTGATGCATTGAAAGAATTCTTTTGACAATGCTTAACCCAATACCGAATTCGCCCTTTTTTCCCTTACTAAAAGGTTCGTATAGGTTGGATAGCATATGTTCTTCAATTGGAGGACCGTCATTACGAATGACAATGCGGATTTGATCCTCTTCCTGTTCCATCTGAATATCAATCTTACTTTTTGCGTAGCGAAGTTGATTTTCTAGTACATTCTCAAATAATTTGCTCCATTGTTCTGGATCGCCTTCAAGAGTAGCCTCATCATCTAAGTCCACGTTCCACTGCAATTCATTTTTCGACCAGCGTATTCGGTCGACCACTTCCAGCAACGTATTACTGAGTAGGAAGGAAGAATGTGCGGGATGTTGTTTAGATAAATAATCAAGCTTTGTTAAGTACAGCAGATCCTTGATTTTCTTCTCAAGCTTTTCCGCTTCACCTTCAATGACTTCCACCGTTTGTTCAAGATCTCCCTTAGGAAAAATACCATCTTTAATGGACTGCGTATAGCCGCGGATGACCATGACAGGTGTTTTTAAGTCATGTGAAATATTCTGCAAAAGTGTCCGTTCAGTTTCATCTTTTTGGATGAGTTTTTGTCTCATTTCTTCAATGGTATGGCCAAGCTTGCCGATTTCATCTTGCCGGTCAACGATGACAGGGTCGTCCCAGTCCTCTTGTGCAATTCGTTTAACGTGCTTTTCAAACGCAACGATTGGTCGGGATAAATAGCGGGCAAGCCAAATCGATGGAATCCAGCTTAGTAAAATAACGGTGCCTAAGATAAAGATCAGCTGTTTAAACAGCGTAAAGGACAGGTCGTCTCGATAAGAATCCGGTGCATAGGACAGAAGAATATATTGTGTATTGCCTGTTGATACCTTTTTGATGACAAAAAAGATATGCTGGCCGTTCACCTCTTCAGAATACCGTTTCGTTGCGGTTTTTTGTTTTTTCACAAACGATTGGATTTTCTCAATAAAGGCATGCGGGAAAAACTGCGCCATTTGATCTAATTCATCTGATGGGATCAAAATGTGCTGCACGGAGCGGTTTTCCGGTGTCGACTTTGGCGAGCCGTCTCGGTTTAATGGATATTCTGTCAGCACTTGCTGTTCATTTTCGATATTTTTATAAATTTCATTTGTGAAGAAGTCACGTAATGTATTGGAAAATAGAATAATCAGGACAATTGAAATGGTGAGCAAAATGCCAGAGATCACAACCCAAATTTGAAAAGCGAGCGGTTTGTTCTTCATCCTTTAAGCATCCTATAGCCAAATCCATAGATGGTCTCGACCTTTAAGTCGGGCATTTTTTTGCGCAGCCGTCTGACAAGGTCATCGACCACACGATCTGTCCCGAAGTAATCGTGTCCCCAAATTTTGACGAGGATATCTTCACGAGAAAAAGCATGTCCCTGGTGATGTGTAAATAAAAGCAGCAAGTCAAATTCCTTAGACGTTAAGTTAATGAGCTGACCCTCTTCATAGACCTCTCTTACATCCTCATGAATGACATAAGAAGACACTGGTGTGACGCTTTGCTGCTGCGGGGTATCGCTGTTTTTATACACAAGCTCCAGCAGCTTTTGAACTCGAATGATTAGCTCACGCGGAAGAAATGGCTTCGCAATATAATCACTGCTTCCCAGCTCTAAGCCGAGGACACGGTCGATATCTGCATCACGTGCTGAAATGAAAATGACCGGTACGTCAGGTGATGCGGCCTTGATTTCTTTAATAAGGGTGTAGCCGTCTGTATCAGGCAGCATGATATCTAAAATCCATAGATGCGGCGGCTTGTTCATTGCCTCGCGTGCCGCTTCTCCAGTTAAAAAAGAGGAGACATTCCAATCTTCACTCTCTAAATATTTGGTTAACAGTTCATTTAAGTTTTGTTCATCTTCAACTAAATAAATGGTGTACGACAAAGTCTTCCACATCCTCTCAACGTCATTATAACGGGATACGAAGGCGGCATGTCAACAATCACACGCTTTTTTCACAATTTCACATATTCTTCTCATCATTATCCCATAATGTTTGATTATGATAAGGTCAAGGGAAAAAAGGGCATAGACAAAAGGCGGATGAATAGGTGCTTTTCATCAATGTGCGCACCTTGCTTTTTTTCTATGAATAAGTATTATATAATTTGACATATTGCCATAAAGTGATTTTCAATGATCTTTCCATTAAGAGGACCTAAAGTCCGATCTAGACATATGAATGAAACATGATGTAAAGGAGTGCAAGCGATGGATTTCCGAAGAGAAGATGAAGAGAATAAGATGAATCATCCTGAAAACGCGCATCAAGACAATGAAATGAATCAGCAAAAAGATACCCATCAAGAGAATGAGAAACAAATAGACGCACCAGAAAAAGAGAAGGAACTCGTTTTTCACCAGCATGAAAACGAAGCATCTGCCTCGCAGGAGAGTGTGACAAAGCATTCTCCTCAAATGGTGGATGACCGTGCGTCGAAAAAAGAGAAAAAGCGGAAGGCGGCATGGCTCAGTCCAATTCTTGGAGGAATTATTGGCGGGGGTCTTGTACTTGGCATTACACCGCTTTTGCCGCAGTCACAGGATACAGCTGCCAACACGCAAACGCAGACAGCATCAAGCGAGCCGGCAGCCTCAGATAATTTCTCGACAAAACAAATCACCAATGCCACAAATGTTGCTGATATGGTAGAAGATTTAGAGCCCACTATTGTTGGGGTCTCAAACTATCAATCTACACAAAATTCGTTTGGCTTGAGCGGTGATCAAACAGAAGCTGAAGCTGGAACAGGCTCTGGTGTCATCTTCAAAAAAGATGGCAAAAAAGCGTACATTATTACAAATAACCATGTTGTCGAAGGTGCCAATAAAATCAAGGTCACCCTTTATGATGGAAAAACAAAAGACGCAAAGCTTGTCGGCAGTGATGTCATGACAGATTTAGCCGTTGTTGAAATGAACGCAGACGGCATTGATAAAGTGGCGAGCTTTGGTGATTCTTCTAAGCTTCGTGCTGGAGATAAAGTCATTGCCATTGGGAATCCGCTCGGTGCACAGTTCTCAGGTACTGTGACAGAAGGAATCATTAGTGGTCTTGATCGTACTGTAGAAGCAAATACATCATCTGGTACGGTGGAGATGAATGTGCTGCAAACAGATGCAGCCATTAACCCAGGAAACAGCGGGGGGCCACTGATCAATACAGATGGTCAAGTCATTGGCATCAACAGCTTGAAAATCAGCGAAAGCGGTGTGGAATCACTTGGATTCGCGATCCCAAGTAACGATGTCAAACCGATTGTAGATGAGCTGTTGAAAAATGGAAAAGTTGAACGTCCATATCTTGGCGTTCAAATGATTGATCTTGAGCAAGTGCCTGAGACGTATCAAGAAAATACGCTCGGCTTATTTGATAAACAAATCGGCAAAGGCATTTATGTAAAGGATGTTTCAAAAGGTTCACCTGCACAAAAAGCAGGCTTGAAATCTGGAGATGTCATCATCAAGTTCAAAGGGAAAGACGTAGTGAACAGCTCTCAGCTGAAAGAAATTCTTTATAAAGAAACAAAAGTCGGCGATAAAACCACAATGACAGTCATTCGTGAAGGAAAGAACAAAAATCTAGATATTACCCTTGGACAGTCAGATAGCGAATAAATGAAAAAAACAGGTGGATGTCAACATATCCACCTGTTTTTTTGTGCTTATTTTTTTGAAGAGAGTGTCCGTAGTATGATGTGTTCCCACATGTTCCAAGGTAGAAGCTGCTTTGCTGTGAATGAAAGTCGTACGCCTTTTCCAACAAGATATCTCAGCCGTTTCAGCCGCTTCTTTTCTGCTAATCGTACAACAAGCTCTGCCACTTCAAGAGGATCTCCATAGTTGGATTTCTGGGCATCAATATGGGCCATCATCTTTTGATAGAGTTTTGTGTATTTCGATCCTTCTGCGGGTTGAATCATTTGCTCGTTCATGGAGGTGTTCCAAATATTCGTTTGGAAAGAGCCCGGCTCGATCAAGGCCGCCTGTATACCGAACGAAGCCAGTTCAATCCGCAAGCTTTCTGTATAGCCTTCCAACGCAAACTTAGACGATACATATGGAGATAGGGCAGGCATCCCCATTAATCCGCTGATGCTGCTCATATTGAAAATCTTTGCACCACTTGTCATAAACGGCAGCACCGCTTGGGTCATTTCCATCACACCGAAAACATTCACTTCAAATTGCTGGCGGTACGTGTCGACAGGAACCTCTTCCGCAAAACCAGCAAAGGCTGTTCCCGCATTGTTCACAAGCAGGGTAATGGGTGCGTAGTCATGCAGTTTCTTCTGAAATGCTTGAATTGACTGCGTATCGGTCACATCTAACGCTTCAATATGTATCATGCCAGATAAAGAGGCTTGCTCGATTTCTTCAGCGAGCTTTTTTGCATTGGTTTCCTGTCTGACGCCGGCAATCACTGTATAGCCCCGCTTGGCGAGACGCATTGTGATGAGCTTGCCAAAGCCGCTATTGGCACCAGTTACAATGGCTGTTTTTTTCATTATCCGGTTCTCCTTTTTGTTTAAATTTATCATAGTGCGATGTTTTATTGAATAACGAAAAGGAGCTTGGAGAAGAATAAAAAGCGATGCTGTGAAATAGGAGGAAACACATGATGTGTTGGAAGAAGGCGGGACGAATAGGAGTGCTGCTCTTTATGCTGTCCGGCTGTCAATCAATTGAACCGTTACAACAAACACATGAAGCAGAAGCAGAAAGTCTGTCAGCTGTTCAAATGAAGGAACTGCCATTTCAGCATATACATCTGCATGTACAATATGGACAGAAAAACGAATTATACGAAGCGACTTACCGTCAGTCAAGAGGCAAAGAGGAAGCACTCATTCGTGATCATATGAATGGTGTCCGCTATGAAGGGGAAGAAGCCTTGCGCGAGATGAAGATGAAGCTGAATGATATGTCGATTCCTAGTGCAAAGATCAATGAAGCGTATGTAAATGAACTATTAACTGCTTTTAATTTAGATGATGACTATCAGCGGATTCAGATCGATCTGAAGCTCGAAGATGGGACCAAACGTACATTCCAAAAGAAGAAATAAACGAGACTTTCTCATTTTTTAATTGAAAATGATTTTCAAGATCACTTAAATCTGATACACTAAATTGAGATAAGTGATCTTTTACGTCTGTACATAGACGATATTTCATATAAAAATTTGGATGAGAAAAGGAGCGTTTGAGCGGAATGAGTGCCATTTCTACTGAAGGTTTAAGCTTAGGCTACGGAGAAACAATGATCATAGACGAACTAAATGTATCAATCCCTAAGGGAGAAATCACAGTATTTATTGGCAGTAATGGATGCGGTAAATCCACGCTACTTCGCTCTTTGGCCCGTCTCATGAAGCCAATGGGTGGTTCTGTTCTGCTTGAAGGTCATTCCATTGCAAAATTACCTACAAAGGAAGTAGCGAAACAGCTCGCCATTCTTCCACAAGGACCAGAAGCCCCAGAAGGATTGACCGTGCATCAGTTAGTGAAGCAAGGCAGATATCCTTATCAAAATTGGCTGAAGCAGTGGTCGAAGCAAGATGAAGAAGCAGTGAACCGCGCATTGAAGTCAACAAAGATGGAAGACCTTGCTGATCGGACCGTTGATTCATTATCAGGTGGGCAGAGGCAGCGTGCATGGATTGCGATGACGCTGGCACAAGAGACCGATATTATTTTGTTAGATGAGCCGACGACATATTTAGACATGACGCATCAAATCGAAATTTTGGACCTTCTGTTTGATTTAAATGAGAAAGAGCAGCGCACGATTGTGATGGTTCTTCATGATCTCAATCTCGCATGCAGATATGCTCACCATCTTGTGGCGATTAAAGACAAGTCGATCTATGCAGAAGGCAGACCAGAAACAGTGATTAATTGTGATCTCGTGAAAAATGTCTTTGATATGAATTGCCAAGTGACAACAGATCCTTTATTTGGAACACCATTATGTATTCCGCACGGTAGAGGACGCTGTATTGTGCAGCAAGCGCAAGCTGAAACATTTCTTGCTGCAAGATAATCGTATGTCAAAAGCCTGACATCTGTGTCTCACAGAGTCAGGCTTTTTTCTGAAAAAGGAGCGGAGTATCAATGGGAAATGAATTAGATGAAAAGCTGGAAGGCTTGCTTGATAAATATACAGAGCTGCTGCTCGGTGAATCAACAGACGAGCTGAAACAAGATGTGAAACAGTGGGTGATCTACTCTCATATTGCAAAAAGCATGCCGCCGCTAGCAAAGCATTTCAATGAAACGTATCCAGAAGCAAAAGAAGAAATCAAACACACGATTCAACGGATCAAACAGTTGAACGAGGCTCATCGCGCCAATAAAGACCGTTAAAAAACTGCCAGCAGCGTGTAGACAAACCCTCGCATTCTTTGTCAGTCCTGTGCGCTGGTGCTCACGAATGTTCAATTCGCTCCGCAAAAGTAGCTGTCCTTCCTAGGGCTGCAAAGGTTTTCTATCACGCTGAAAAGAAGACAAAGGGCTAAAATAAAAATCATTTTAGCCCTTTATCAACAATTGACTGCCAGCTCCAACTGGCAGTTTTTTTCTTATGACATTTGTGATGAACCGTACGGGGATTGATCTGTCAGTGTTTGCTGGAATTTCTGATGTGCCTGCTGGAGCTTTTGCTGATCAGCGGCTTCAACAGAATACCAGCCATATCGGAACATGACATCATATAAATGTCTTTGTGTTTTCTGTGTTTCGAGCGCAATTCGCTGAATATCCTGATAAAGAGATTCATGACTGAATTCATTGAGCGCTGTGTTGTATCCACTTGTCATATATTTTTCAGTCGACAAGAGATCTGTGACGAAATCACGATCGTTCATGTTTGTTGTTGTGGGAACCGGAGTTTGTGGATTCCCGATTTTTTGTTGATTTTGCTGTTCCATGTTTTTTCCTCCTATTGCATAAAGCCAGTAGACTGGCCTTGCCCTGAGCTGCCTAAATGCTGAAGAATTTGTGTGTAATGCTGATGATGCATTTGGCCAACTTGATTTAATTCCTGTTTCAATGTTTGGTCTTGGCAATGCTCGGCCATAAAATGAGCCTTTTTCATGGCGATCAAGTTCCAGTTGAGCATATCCTCTAAGTATAAGGAATCTTTCACTGAAATGACTTCTGGGGGCATATTCATTTGCTGATTGTTCAACATGTGTTCCTCCTTACGATTTTGTTTCCTTACTGATGCTTTTTATATTGCTGATTTTGACTGGTTTTTTTCCCGCCAAGGTCTGCTTCCTGTGATGGACCTGCGTTTCCTTTTACACTTGCAGCACTTACGCCTGCTTTCGATGGGTTTTTCTTCAAACGAGACATGTGGACATCACCTCCATTCTTACAATTCCCTCTCATCTTTAATTCATACGCCGCAAACGGAGGCACTTGAGAATGTGTAAATTTTTGAAATCTGCTATTGAACTGTTTCGGAAAATCTTTTAAGATAAAGAAAGAGGCATTGCTTTTTTTTGGACAAAAAATGAATGACTGTTCATTCAAAATGTTTAGGGGGATATTTATGGGCAAACATATTCGCAAGGCGGCTGTCATTGGTTCAGGTGTCATGGGCTCAGGCATTGCTGCGCATCTAGCCAATATTGGGATACCAGTTACACTGCTAGATATTGTGCCAAATGAACTGACAAAGGAAGAAATGGCGAAAAAGCGGACGCTTGATCACCCTAGTGTTCGGAATAGATTAAGTCAAGAAGCGATGAAAAAATTGTTAAAGCAAAAGCCAGCACCTCTTACTTCAGCAAAAAACCTATCATACATCACACCGGGAAATCTCACAGACCACCTTTCCTTATTACACGATGCTGACTGGATCATTGAAGTCGTCACTGAAAAGCTCAGCATCAAAAAGCACGTATTCTCTCTCATCGACGAACACCGCAAAGAAGGTAGCATCGTATCAAGCAATACATCCGGTATTTCAGTTGAAAAAATGGCAGAAGGCCGATCAGATGATTTTAAACGCCATTTTTTAGGCACACATTTTTTTAACCCAGCTCGTTATTTAAAGCTCTTAGAAATCATTCCTATTCAAGAAACCGATCCAGAAGTACTTTCATTTATGAAAACATTTGGCGAGGATGTACTCGGCAAAGGTGTGGTTGAAGCAAAGGACACACCGAACTTTATCGCAAACCGCATTGGCACTTATGGACTTCTTGTCACAGTGCGTGAAATGCTTGAGAACAAATACACCATCGGAGAAGTGGATTCGGTCACAGGACCCCTCATTGGAAGACCGAAAAGTGCGACCTTCCGTACACTGGATGTAGTGGGACTCGACACGTTTTCTCATGTGGCACGAAACGTATATGAACAGGTGGAAGGAAAGGAAAAAGAGATTTTTCAGCTGCCTGAGTTTATTGAAAGCATGCTCGAAAAAGGATGGATTGGCAGCAAGGCAGGCCAAGGTTTTTATCAAAAAAATGGGAAGGTCATTTTAGAGCTTGACCCAGTCACGCTCACATATGGAGAACGCACAAAGCTGAAAGATCCAGGCATTGAAATGGCGAAGCAGCAAAAGGGTGCAAAAGCAAAGTTGAAAGCGCTTATTTATCAGGATGGCCGTGCAGGGCAACTACTTTGGAATATGACAGCGCCCGTACTTCTTTATTCAGCTCATCTAACAGGTGAAATTGCGGATGATATTCAGTCTATCGATAACGCAATGAAATGGGGATTTGGCTGGCAGCATGGCCCATTTGAGCTGTGGGATGCAATTGGTGTCAAAAAAGCCGCCGAGCGCATGGAAGCAGAAGGTCACAGCATCCCAGCGTGGGTGCAAGACATGCTGTCAAAAGGACACGACACATTCTATCAAGAGAATGCTGATGGAGACCGTGCGTTTTATCATAATGGCGCTTATGAACAGGAAAAATGGAACGACAAACATATATCTTTAGCTAGATTGAAAAAGAAACACGACGTTATCTTCAAAAATTCTGGTGCGAGCCTGATCGATATTGGTGATGATGTCGCCTTGCTCGAATTTCACTCTAAAAGCAATGCCATTGGACTAGATGTCATTGATATGATCAATCGCGCTGTTGATGAAACGGAAAAGAATTATAAAGGGCTTGTCATCGGAAACCAAGGGAAGAACTTCTGTGTTGGTGCTAACCTTGCTCTGATTTTAATGGAAGCACAGGACGATAATTTCTTTGAAATTGACTTTGTGATCAGGCGCTTCCAGCAGGCAATGATGAAGGTGAAATATAGCGAGCGCCCAGTCGTAGCTGCACCGTTTGGGATGACATTAGGAGGCGGAACAGAAGTTTGTCTGCCGGCAGCAGCTATTCAGGCGTCCAGCGAAACTTACATGGGACTTGTGGAAGCGGGAGTTGGGCTGATTCCAGGAGGCGGCGGAAACAAAGAGTTATATCTTCGTCACCTGCAAGGATCAGCGAAGCCGTCGCAGACGGCTATACAGGATGCCACGCTGAAAACATTTGAAACAATTGCAATGGCAAAAGTATCGACTTCAGCTGAGGATGCGCGGGATATGAACATGCTCCGCATGAGTGACCGGATCAGTATGAACGGAGATCACTTGATCTATGATGCAAAACAACTGGTGCTCTCTCTAGATGAAGCCGGTTATCGAGCGCCGCTCAAGCAAAAGGTGCCGGTCATGGGAGAAACAGGCTATGCAGCGATGATTTTGGCTGCTGAAAATATGAGACTGTCAGGATACATTTCAGAGCATGACATGACCATTGTAAAAAAATTAGCTCATGTCATTTCCGGCGGGAAACTGCCATTTGGAACAGAGGTAGAGGAGCAATACTTATTAGAGCTTGAAAGAGAAGCCTTTTTAAGTCTTGTAGGAGAAGTGAAATCACAGGCACGTATGCAGCACATGCTCGTCAAAGGAAAACCTTTACGTAACTAAGGGGGAGTCAAAATGAGAGAAGCAGTCATTGTCGCTGGCGCAAGAACACCAGTAGGGAAGGCGAAAAAAGGATCATTAAAACATGTCCGTCCTGATGATATGGGCGCATTATGTGTAAAAGAAACGTTAAAGCGTGCCGGTGAATACGACGGTCAGATAGATGACTTGATCATTGGCTGTGCAACACCAGAAGCAGAGCAGGGGTTAAATGTGGCGCGGAATATTGGGGCATTAGCGGGACTGCCTTATACGGTACCTGCCATCACCATAAACCGTTACTGCTCGTCTGGTCTTCAATCTATCGCTTATGCGGGTGAACGTATTATGCTCGGGCAGGCAGACACGATTTTAGCCGGAGGAGTCGAATCGATGTCGCAGGTGCCGATGATGGGTCATTCCATTCGTCCAAATGCTCTCTTGGCAGAGCAAGCACCTGAATACTACATGAGCATGGGGCACACGGCAGAGCAAGTGGCGCAAAAGTATCAGGTCACACGTCAAGATCAGGACGCCTTTGCGGTGAGGAGTCATCAAAAGGCAGCAAAGGCACTTCAAGAAGGGAAATTTTCAGATGAAATTGTGCCTGTTGATGTAACAGAGCGACGGGTAGGTGAGCAATATCAATTAGAAGAGCATCAATTCACGTTCTCACAGGATGAAGGTGTGAGAGCAGGCACAACGGAGGAGATTCTGTCTACTTTGCGTCCAGCCTTTTCGACAAAAGGCACGGTGACCGCAGGGAACTCGTCTCAAACAAGTGACGGGGCTGCGTGTGTGATGATGATGGACCGCGAGAAAGCATCCTCACTTTCTCTTCAGCCGCTCGCTAAGTTCAGAGCATTTGCTGTCGGTGGTGTACCGCCTGAGGTGATGGGGATCGGGCCGGTTGAAGCCATTCCGCGTGCGCTGAAAATCGCTGGACTAGAGCTAAAGGATATTGGACTGTTTGAATTAAACGAAGCGTTTGCTTCTCAGGCAATTCAAGTCATTCGCCATTTAGGGATTGATGAAGAAAAGGTGAATGTCAACGGCGGGGCGATTGCGCTCGGACATCCGCTCGGCTGTACAGGTACGAAACTCACGCTGTCACTTATTCATGAAATGAAACGACGAAACGAGCAATTTGGCATTGTCACAATGTGTATCGGCGGAGGCATGGGAGCAGCAGGAATTTTTGAATTGATTTAAAGGGGGAAATCAGGATGAAAGCATTGGAAGATGTAAAAAAGGGTGGAAGCTTTTTAATTGATGAGACGAATTATGAGCATATCTTTACACCGGAGGATTTCTCTGATGAACATCAAATGATTGGAAAGACAACAGAGGATTATATTTTACAAGATGTGGTTCCACATATAGATCAAATTGAAAACCATGAGTTCGAGCATTCGGTGAGGCTACTCAAAAAGGCTGGTGAGCTTGGACTTTTAGGAGCCGATGTGCCTGAAGAATTCGGCGGGCTTGGATTAGATAAAATCAGTTCAGCTATCATTACTGAAAAATTCGCTAGAGCAGGAAGCTTCTCACTTTCCTATGGCGCTCATGTCGGTATTGGTTCTCTGCCGATCGTACTCTTCGGAAATCAAGCGCAAAAGGAAACGTACCTGCCTGGACTCGCCTCTGGGGAAACCATTGCGGCGTACGCACTCACTGAGCCGGGATCAGGCTCTGACGCTCTTGGAGCAAAAACAACGGCAGTTCTGAATGAAGCAGGTACCCATTATGTCCTCAATGGAGAAAAGCAGTGGATCACAAACTCTGCATTTGCCGATGTCTTTGTTGTGTATGCGAAGATTGATGGGGAACACTTCTCTGCTTTTATCGTCGAAAAGGATTTTCCAGGTGTCAAAACGGGACCTGAAGAGAAAAAGATGGGTATTAAAGGATCATCGACAAGAACATTAATTCTTGAAGATGCCCAAGTACCGAAGGAGAATTTGCTCGGTGAAGCAGGCAGAGGACATGTGATTGCCTTTAACATTTTGAATATTGGGCGCTATAAGCTGGCAGTTGGCACAATCGGTGCATCAAAACGCGTCATTCAATTGTCGGCAGAATATGCGAACCAGCGTAAGCAATTCAAAACACCAATTTCTCAATTCAGCTTAATTGGTGAAAAAGCAGCCAATATGTCAGCAAAGCTCTATGCAATGGAAAGTGCAGTTTACCGCACGGTTGGATTATTTGAACAGCGGATGGGTCTCTTAAGTGATGAAGAGCAAAAAGACGGCAAACAAATTGCTCAATCCATTGCGGAATATGCGATTGAATGTTCTCTCTGTAAAGTGCTTGGCTCTGAAACGTTAGATTATGTTGTGGATGAAGGCGTGCAGATTCACGGCGGATATGGATTCATGCAAGAATACGAGGTCGAAAGAGCCTATCGTGACTCACGAATTAACCGGATTTTTGAAGGGACAAACGAAATCAACCGTTTACTTGTACCAGGTACATTCTTGAAAAAAGCGATGAAAGGAGAGCTCCCGCTGCTTCAAAAGGCGCAAACCTTACAGGAAGAGCTGATGATGATGATGCCGGAAGAGCCAGGCGATCAGCCGCTCGATCAAGAAAAATATTTGCTCTCTCATGGGAAAAAGATCGCCTTAATGGTGGCTGGTATGGCAGCAATGAAATACGGGAAAGCCTTAGACAAAGAGCAAGAAATTCTTGTGAACATAGCCGATATCGTCAATGAAATTTTTGCTGCTGAATCAGCGATTCTGCGCACAGAAAAGGCAATCGCTGCAACAGGGGAAGAAAAGAATGCTCAAAAGCTTGCTTACACTCAAATTTTCACGCAGGAAGCTTTCTTAAAGATTGAAGCCCATGCAAAAGAATCTTTGATTGCGATGGAGGAAGGGGATTCACTCCGCATGAGCCTGTCAGCCCTTCGCAAGTTGACGCGATTTACTCCGATCAATGTCATCGCCAAAAAGCGCGAAGTGGCGAAACGAATCTTTGAAGCAGAGAAATATATCGTATAAGGACGGCTTAAAAGGTGCGGATATCACTCCGCACCTTTTTGTAAGCATACATTTAGGTTTTTAAAATATTTTGTGATAAAATGTTGTCACTATTTGCAGGAGGTGAAAATGGTGGCTTTAGATTTTTATGAATACCCATCTTGTGGTACATGCCGAAAAGCAAAAAAATGGCTGGAAGCACACAATAAAGACATCAACAGCATACATATCGTCGAAGAGACGCCTGATAAAGAAACATTAAAAGCCCTTTACGAAAAAAGCGGTTTAGAGCTGAAGAAATTCTTTAATACAAGCGGACAAAAATACCGGGAGCTGCAGCTGAAAGATCAACTTCCTGCAATGTCAGAGGACGAGCAGCTAGAATTACTCGCGTCTAACGGAATGCTGATTAAGCGCCCGATTACAACAGACGGAAAACGAGTGACGGTTGGATTTAATGAAGATACATTTAAAAGCGTCTGGAAATGATGTAACTTTCATTCAGATTGTGGTATCTTCAATATAGATTGTAAGAAAAGACTGGAGGGGTATTGAATGAGCACACCAAAAGATTTACGTTATTCAGAAGAACATGAATGGGTCAAAGTAGAAGGAGATAAGGTGCGTATCGGTATTACGCATTTTGCTCAATCTGAGCTGGGCGATATCGTGTTCGTTGAGCTTCCTGAAGTAGGAGACAAAATCACAGCGGACGAGCCTTTCGGAAGTGTAGAATCAGTGAAAACTGTTTCTGAACTTTATGCACCGATCAATGGCACAATCGTTGAAGTGAACGATGAGCTGGATGACAGCCCAGAATTCGTCAACGACTCTCCATACGAAAAAGCATGGATGATCGTTGTAGAACCAGCTGATGCATCTGAAATCGAGAACTTAATGACGGCTGAGCAATATGAAGAAATGACAAAAGAAGACTAATTCATGTGGAATTGGACACTCTACCTTTATGGGGGGTGTCCAATTTGTCTTTTCAAAAAGAACACGTGGATATAACAGAGCATGTCACTGGACGATTTAAAGAAAGCGGCATGGTGCTTTATCATCAAAATGAAGAGATTGGCACGATGATTAGTGAAAACCAATATGAGCTTAAATCGGGATATTCTTATGATCAAAACCGTTTTTATCGACTAACGGATACATTGACCCACGGGACAGAAAAATATGTTGACTGTGACGATGAAAATGGCTGGTGCTAATCACAGATGAGACTGCAGTGAACAGAAGCTGCAGTCTTTTTGATGACGAGGCGCTCAATCTTTACAACCTGAATGAAAGATTGTAATCTAAGGAAGAAGTGAATCAACGTCAAAAGGGCCGGGTGATCGTGATGAATGTCGAGATAGAAAAGGTCATCATTGTAGAAGGTAAAACAGACAAACAAAAGCTAAAAGAAGTCATAAGTGAACCTGTTACCATCATTTGCACCAATGGCACGATCAGTACATCGAAGCTGGATCAGCTTGTAGACGATTTATTGGGGAAAGACGTTTACATATTAGCAGACAGTGACGATGCAGGCGACAAACTGCGGAAGCAATTTCGAAAAGAATTCCCTGAAGCACTTCATCTTTTTGTCGACAGAACGTACCGCGAAGTGGCCGCTTCACCGTCAGCCCACATTGCATCTATCCTATTAGCTGCAAACATTGATGTTCATTCGAAATATTTATGAGGGTGGACGTATATGAAAGAGATTGAAGAACACGAATTCAAAGAGATAGAGGACGATTTATTTCTTTTATACTTATATACACCGTTTTGCGGAACATGCCAGCTGGCAAAGAAAATGCTGGCAGTCGTAGACGCCATGCAGCCGGATGTACCATTTTACGAAAATAATTTAAACTACTCACCAAGCTTTGCGAAAGAGTTTGAGATCGAGAGTGTTCCTTGCTTTCTACTGTTTAAAAAAGGTAAATTGGTGCAAAAAGGCTATGCATTTCACTCAGTTCCATATCTTCATGAAATGATTGAAACCGCTAAATAAAGCGGTTTTTTGTCATATTTCAAGAAATTCATTTGAAAATTTGTCGAGTTATTTATAAAGGACAAGCCGATGTTTGTAGAGAAATGTTATGTATAACCAAATGACAGGGAGGTTATACATGTGGAAAAAGTGAAAGCCCATGGTAACACAGGGCAGCGTTTATTATTAAAGCCGCTGCTCTCATCATCATCCTTGAAGATTACATTTGAGGCGGAAACTGACTCTTGTACATTGATTGTGGATGAACGTGGTGAAGTGAAGAAACTACCTGCAATTGAGTTATCGGATCTCATCTTTTATGGTGAGAGGAAAGAAATTCTTCAATTATTAGATGGAGATATGTCCTTACAGCAGTTAATCAGCAGGGGACAAGTCAAAGTCAAAGGGTCATTCCGGGCGCTCCTTAGACTAGAGGCAGTGCTTTGGCTGACGAACGGTTTTTTTCGAAAAATGATAACGTAGTTGTTTACTTGGAAATTAGCGATTTACAGCGTTGACATATCTCGGGTAGCATGATATTCTACGTTAGTAAAAACATGAACATCACATAAAACAACATATTTTCTCTTATTAAGAGAGGTGGAGGGACGTGCCCTATGAAACCCGGCAACCGTCAGCATAGCTGAAATTGGTGCCAATTCACTCAAAGCCGCAGCGCTTTGAAAGATGAGAGAAAGGCGTAATTGACATAAAAGGCCTTTCTGCTTGCGTTGCAGTTAGGTCTTTTTTACTGACCTGGCGACAGGCTAGAGTCATGACAGAAAGAAGAATAAATAACGTATGTGATGGCAACCTATAGATTCAGCAAGAAAGCAGGTGATCAGACTGTGATTCATTTACAGAATGTATCAAAAACGTACTATTCAAAAAGCGGAAATGTTGATGCCGTAAAAGACGTCAACTTGGATATTGATAAAGGTGAAATATTCGGAATTATCGGGTATAGCGGTGCAGGAAAAAGCTCACTTATTCGCCTATTAAACGGTCTGGAGCTGCCAACAGAAGGAATTGTTGAAGTGGCAGGCAACCGAATCAATGAAGTATCGAATGCGAAACTTCGGAAAGCAAGACAAGAAATCAGCATGATCTTCCAGCACTTTAACTTGCTTTGGTCAAGAACGGTGAGACAAAATATTATGTTCCCGCTTGAGATCGCAGGTGTACCGACATCGAAACGGAGAGAGCGTGCGAATGAACTGATTAAATTGGTCGGTTTAGAAGGAAAAGAAAATGCATATCCGTCTCAGCTAAGCGGCGGGCAAAAACAGCGTGTCGGTATTGCGAGAGCATTAGCGAATGATCCAAAGGTTCTTCTATGTGATGAAGCGACATCTGCGTTAGATCCGCAAACGACCGATTCTATCCTTGAGCTTTTGGCGGATATCAATAAACGACTAGGGCTCACGATTGTGCTGATTACACACGAAATGCACGTCATTCGCAAAATTTGTCATCGCGTCGCGGTCATGGAAAATGGACGTATTGTCGAAGAAGGCGAAGTATTGCGCGTCTTCAGACAGCCGAAGGAAGAAATGACGAAGCGATTTGTGAAACAGCTTGCTGAACCTGAGGAAGCGAAAGAAACAATTGAGCATGTCCTTGAGCGAGTAAAAGAAGGTCAGGTCGTACGGTTGTCCTTTATCGGAGATTCTGCCGAGCAGCCGCTGATCACTGAAATCATTCGATCCTTCAACGTCGATGTGAACATCCTTCAAGGGAAGATTTCTCAAACGCAGGAAGGCGCGTTTGGAACACTCTTTATCCACATTAATGGAGAAGAGACCGAGGTAGAAAAAGCCATCGCCTATATCCAAAGCAAACAGGTTGAAATCGAGGTGATGACACATGTTTGAGAAATGGTTTCCGAACGTTGATTTAGACGTCATCTGGAGTGCAACAGGTGAAACAGTGTATATGACACTCATTTCATTGGCATTTGCCTTTGCAATCGGGATTATCCTAGGACTCCTGCTCTTCCTTACAGGAAAAGGCGGTCTTTGGGAAAATAAACCGATTAATGCTGTCATCGGCGCTGTCGTCAACATTTTCAGATCGATTCCTTTTATCATTTTAATTATTCTTTTATTAGGGTTCACGAAATTCTTAATGCATACGATTCTTGGCCCAAATGCAGCACTCCCTGCCCTTGTCATAGGATCAGCTCCATTCTACGCACGTCTAGTCGAAATTGCACTGCGTGAGGTAGACAAAGGAGTCATTGAAGCAGCACGATCAATGGGAGCAAAAACGTCGACAATCATTTTCAAAGTATTGCTGCCAGAATCATTGCCGGCCCTTATTTCAGGTATTACCGTAACAGCGATTGCTCTGATTGGCTCTACTGCTATTGCAGGTGCAATTGGAGCAGGCGGACTTGGTGACCTCGCCTATGTGGAAGGGTACCAATCTGGTAATACTGATGTCACACTTGTAGCTACTGTGTTTATTCTCATCATCGTCTTTATTATTCAAATAATCGGTGATTTGATTACAAATAAAATTGATAAACGTTAAGGGAGGATTTATTCATGAAGAAATTGATTTTAAGTGCACTATTTCTAGCATTTGCAGGTATTTTAGCTGCATGCGGTTCATCTAATAACGCAAGTGAAAGCAAAACCATTACGGTTGCCGCTTCAAAAACGCCGCATGCCGAAATTCTTGAAGAAGCAAAACCACTTCTAAAAGAAAAAGGCTACGATTTAAAAGTGAAAGTGCTTAGCGATTATAAAATGTACAACAAAGCGTTAGCTGAAAAAGAAGTGGATGCGAACTTTTTCCAACATATCCCTTACTTAAACGAAGAAAATAAATCAAACAAAGATTATAACCTAGTGAGTGCTGGTGCGGTTCACCTTGAGCCTTTCGGTATCTACTCTAAGAAATACAAATCAGTAAAAGATATTCCAAACGGCGGCACAATCATCATGACAAACAACGTAGCTGAGCAAGGCCGTATGCTTGCCCTGCTGCAAAATGCTGGTGTCATCAAGCTTGATCCAAAGGTTGATACAATCAACGCAACAGTAAAGAACATTAAAGAAAACCCAAAGAACCTAAAATTCAAAAAAATCGCGCCTGAATTAACTGCGAAAGCTTATGAAAACAGTGAAGGCGATGCTGTATTTATCAACGTAAACTATGCGATCCAAAACAAATTGAATCCGAAAAAAGATTCAATCGAACTTGAGCAAACAAAGAACAACCCATATGCAAACATCGTTGCGGTTCGCAAAGGTGACGAAAAATCAGATAAGATCAAGGCACTAATGGAAGTTCTTCACTCTGATAAAATCAAAGAATTCATCGACAAAAAATATGACGGTGCAGTATTGCCTGTATCTGAATAACAACATTTCAACCTCGCTTCTATCAAAGCGAGGTTTTTTGTGTATTTTTTCAAATCTCGCTCATAATAAAAACGTACAAATGACCTGAAGGGATGGAATGAAGATGAATGAACAGCATATGAGCGGATCCATGCAGCAATCACTGACTGATTATAAAACCGCAATGGGTGAATTCCAGAAGAAAATGCCGGTGTTTGGAAAGAAATTTAATGAATTTACGGAGCAGTGCTTCCAAAGCGATTCATTAACGCAAAAGGAAAAACAAATGATTGCCCTCGGCATCAGTATTCATGCACAAGATGAATACTGCATGATTTATCATACAAAGGGAGCACTAGATCAAGGGGCGACAGAAGAGAATTTGCTGGAGGTTGTCAGCGTGGCGGCAGCTTTTGGCGGCGGGGCAGCACTAAGCCAAGGAATCACTGTCGTTCAGCAATGTATTGATGAATTTGGAGGACAGACGCATTAAGGGAAGCAAAACACGGTATTTTTCCATCTCAGGGAGTTGAGTGCTTCTCATCCGATTGTGTGAGAAAATATGCCAGCATAAGGTGTCATATCCCTTTTGAGTGAAGCCGCATACGTTTGCTACAATAAAGCTACACTCAAGGAAGGGAATGGTTTATTATTTGTTCGGACCATAGTACACTGGGATTGGATTATACCGCCGAGATGGAAAAGGCCATGCATCAAGCTCATGGCATGAGCTATGCAGAGTACGAAAGAGACCATGACTTACGGATGAAAGTGGAATATAAACGAGAGCAGTCCTACCGAGATGAGAAAAGACAGCTCGCAAAAATGAATATACGAGGCTATTAATAGCTGAGGGGCGGGGAGAACAGTTTCCCGCCCTTTCTTTATGAAAACAGTCTTTTCGACATAAATCCTTTTATCTACCTGCTTTTTTTGTTAGAATTTTGAGAGCATCCTCTCACGCTTATCGTGAATGTGTTGTATTCAGTTTTAATTTGTTATAAAATTAGAATGAGAATAAATTGAGAATAATGATTATTTTGGAGGTATCGATATATGACTGCTTCGACATTAACAATTAAGGACTTGCACGTTGAGATTGAAGGGAAAGAAATCTTAAAGGGTGTAAACCTCGAGATAAAAGGTGGAGAATTCCACGCAGTAATGGGACCAAACGGAACAGGTAAATCTACTTTATCTGCTGCAATTATGGGTCACCCAAAATATGAAGTAACACAAGGCAGCATCTTGCTTGATGGCGAAGATGTCCTTGAAATGGAAGTAGATGAGCGCGCTCAAGCTGGTCTTTTCCTTGCGATGCAATACCCATCTGAAATCAGCGGTGTCACAAATGCTGACTTCCTTCGTTCTGCTATTAACGCACGCAGAGAAGAAGGCGATGAAATCTCTCTTATGAAATTCATCCGCAAAATGGACGAAAACATGGAGTTCCTTGAAATGGACCCAGATATGGCACAGCGCTACCTAAACGAAGGTTTCTCAGGCGGGGAGAAAAAACGCAACGAAATTCTTCAATTAATGATGATTGAGCCAAAGATCGCCATCCTTGACGAAATCGATTCTGGTCTTGATATCGATGCCTTGAAAGTTGTTTCTAAAGGAATTAACAAAATGCGCGGCGAAAGCTTCGGCTGCTTAATGATCACTCACTATCAGCGCCTGCTGAACTACATCACACCAGATCACGTTCATGTCATGATGCAAGGTCGTATTGTGAAATCTGGCGGACCAGAACTCGCGCAGCGTCTAGAAGCAGAAGGCTATGACTGGATTAAAAAAGAGTTAGGAATTGAAGACGAAACTGTTGGTCAAGAAGCGTAAGCGTTAGGAGGATTATTGATGACATTAGAAACGAAATTATCAGTAGATCAAGATTATGTCAAAAGCTTCTCCGAGAAGCATCAGGAACCGGCATGGATGAGCTCCCTTCGCTTACAGGCTCTTGAAAAAGCAGAAGACCTCCCAATGCCAAAGCCTGACAAAACGAATATTTCAAAATGGAATTTAACGAATTTCAAACAGCATACAGTCGAAAGTGCACCATTTGGATCATTAGAAGAGCTTCCAGAAGAAGTGAAATCACTTATTGATTTAGAGGACACAGATAAGACAGTTTACATTCAGCGTGATCAAACGCCGGCCTATTTGTCTCTTTCAGCTGAAGCGAAAGACAAAGGTGTGATCTTCACTGATCTTCATACAGCGATTCGTGAGCATGGAGATTTAGTGAAACAATACTTCATGACAGATGCAGTGAAAGTGGATGAGCATAAACTAACAGCTTTACACGCTGCTTTAGTGAATGGCGGAGCTTTCCTCTATGTTCCGAAAAACGTTGAGCTTGAAGCACCAATTCAAGCTGTTTATCTTCATGAAAATGACGAAACGACATTGTTCAACCATGTCATCGTCGTAGCAGACGATCATAGTGCTGTGACATATGTAGAAAACTACATAAGTACAGCAAAACCGGAAGAAGCGATCTTCAATATCGTTTCTGAAGTGTTCACAGGTGCAAACGCCCGCGTCACATACGGTGCTGTAGATAACCTTGCAGAAGGAGTCACAGTATATGTAAACAGACGCGGTATGGCTAATGGCCGTGACAGTAAAATCGAATGGGCGCTTGGTCTGATGAATGATGGAGACGTCGTATCTGAAAACATCACAAAACTGATGGGTGACGGTACATTCGGTGATACGAAATCAGTTGTTGTCGGCCGAGGAAACCAAACTGAAAACTTCACAACAAGCATCATTCACTTCGGTAAAAACTCTGAAGGGTATATCTTGAAGCATGGTGTGATGAAGGATCAAGCATCCTCTATCTTTAACGGAATTGGCAAAATCGAGCATGGCGCAACGAAGTCAAATGCAGAGCAGGAATCACGTGTCCTCATGCTTAGTGAGAAAGCACGCGGTGACGCAAACCCAATTCTTTTAATTGATGAAGATGATGTGACAGCAGGGCATGCTGCTTCTGTTGGACGTGTCGATCCAATTCAACTGTATTACCTCATGAGCCGTGGGATTTCCAAAGAAGATGCAGAAAGACTTGTGATTTATGGCTTCTTAAATCCAGTCGTCAAAGAACTGCCGATTGAAGGAGTTAAAAAGCAGCTCGTTTCTGTGATTGAAAGGAAAGTAAAATAATGAATATCAAAGACGTTCGTGAGCAATTTCCAATCCTTCATCAGCAAGTGAACGGACATGATTTGGTGTATTTGGACAGTGCAGCGACTTCTCAAAAACCAAGAGTGGTCATTGATGCAATGAATGAGTATTACCGGTCTTACAACTCGAACGTTCACAGGGGTGTTCATACCCTTGGCACAAGAGCAACGGACGCATACGAGGGTGCGAGAGAGAAAGTTCGTGCATTCATCCGTGCTTCATCTGTCCAGGAGATTATTTTTACTAGAGGTACAACAACTGCACTAAATACAGTGGCGATCAGCTATGCTAGAGCCAACCTCAAAGAAGGCGATGAGATTGTCATTACGCATATGGAGCATCATGCGAATATCATCCCTTGGCAGCAAGCAGCAAAAGCAACTGGCGCCACATTGAAATACATTCCGTTACAGGAAGACGGCACGCTATCGCTTGAAGATGTGAAGCAAACGATCACACATCAAACGAAAATCGTCGCTGTCACACATGTTTCAAACGTATTAGGAACCATCAACCCAATTAAAGAAATCGCCAAAATTGCCCACGATCATGGGGCAATCATTGTCGTCGACGGTGCACAAAGCACCCCGCACATGCAAATTGATGTTCAGGATCTAGATTGTGACTTTTTCGCATTCTCTGGGCATAAAATGTGTGGACCGACTGGCATCGGTGTGCTTTACGGGAAGAAGGACCTTTTGAATAATATGGAGCCTGCTGAGTTTGGCGGTGAAATGATCGACTTTGTGGATCTGTATGATTCTACTTGGAAAGAGCTTCCGTGGAAATTTGAAGCGGGGACACCGATTATTGCCGGAGCAGTTGGACTCGGAAAAGCGATTGATTTCTTAAATGACATTGGTATGGAGGAAGTCAGCCGTTACGAGCATCAGCTTGCCACTTACGCGCTTGAGCGCTTTAAGGAGCTTGATGGTGCGACTGTTTATGGACCGCAGCACCGAGCTGGGCTTGTGACATTTAACTTAGACGACGTCCATCCGCATGATGCGTCTACTGTTCTGGATACGGAAGGTGTCGCCATTCGTGCTGGACACCACTGTGCACAGCCGCTCATGAAATGGCTTGGTGTATCAGCGACTGCAAGAGCAAGCTTTTATCTGTATAATACAGAAGAAGAGATTGACCAACTTATTGCAGCGCTCCGTAAGACAAAGGAGTATTTTACGAATGTCTTTTAATGTAAACTTAGACACACTGTACAGACAAGTGATTATGGATCATTATAAAAATCCGAGAAACAAAGGTGTGTTAAACGACAGCATTGTCGTCGATATGAACAACCCAACGTGTGGTGACCGCATTCGTCTCACGATGAAAATAGAAGACGAAAAAGTCATCGATGCGAAATTTGAAGGAGAAGGATGCTCGATTTCGATGGCATCTGCCTCTATGATGACGCAGGCGATTAAAGGGAAAGATATTGAAACAGCTTTGAAAATGTCTCAGATTTTCTCCGATATGATGCTAGGAAAAGAATACGACGATTCCATTGATCTTGGTGACATTGAGGCGCTGCAGGGAGTCGCAAAATTCCCAGCGCGCATCAAATGTGCAACATTATCCTGGAAGGCGCTTGAAAAAGGCGCATCTGCCGAAGATAACGGCAAATCATAAGATTGGAGTGAAAATGGATGGCTAAAAAAATGCCAGATGTTGGTGAATATAAATACGGCTTTTCTGATAAAGACGTTTCCATTTTCCGTTCAGAGCGCGGACTGACAAAAGAGATCGTTGAAGAAATTTCTCGTATGAAAGAAGAGCCTCAGTGGATGCTCGACTTCCGCTTGAAATCTCTTGAGCACTTTTACAACATGCCGATGCCACAATGGGGCGGAGATTTAAATGCATTAAACTTTGATGAAATTACGTACTACGTAAAGCCATCAGAGCGCTCTGAGCGTTCTTGGGATGAAGTACCAGAAGAAATCAAACAAACCTTTGATAAGCTTGGAATCCCAGAAGCAGAGCAAAAATATTTAGCTGGTGTATCTGCTCAGTATGAATCTGAAGTTGTGTATCACAACATGAAGCAAGACCTTGAAGATCTAGGAATTGTGTTTAAAGATACAGACAGCGCATTAAAAGAGAACGAAGACATCTTCCGTGAGCACTGGGCAAAAGTCATTCCTCCGACTGACAACAAATTTGCTGCGCTTAACTCGGCTGTATGGTCTGGTGGTTCATTTATCTACGTACCAAAAGGCGTAAAAGTAGATACTCCACTTCAAGCATACTTCCGTATCAACTCTGAAAACATGGGTCAGTTCGAACGTACACTGATCATCGTTGACGAAGGCGCACATGTGCATTACGTAGAAGGCTGTACAGCTCCAGTTTACACAACAAACTCACTTCACAGTGCGGTAGTTGAAATCATCGTTAAAAAAGGCGGCTACTGCCGTTATACAACGATTCAAAACTGGGCAAACAACGTCTTCAACCTTGTGACGAAACGTACAGTATGTGAAGAAAATGCAACTATGGAATGGATTGATGGAAACATCGGTTCTAAACTGACAATGAAATACCCAGCGGTCATTCTAAAAGGTGAAGGCGCTCGTGGTATGACATTAAGTATTGCCCTAGCAGGTAAAGGTCAGCACCAAGATGCAGGTGCGAAAATGATTCACCTTGCACCAAACACATCTTCAACGATCGTATCGAAATCGATTTCGAAACAAGGCGGTAAAGTAACATACCGCGGAATCGTTCACTTCGGACGCAAAGCAGAGGGTGCACGCTCAAACATCGAGTGTGATACACTCATCATGGATAACAAATCAACATCTGATACGATCCCTTACAATGAAATCTTAAACGACAACATTTCATTAGAGCACGAAGCAAAGGTATCAAAAGTATCAGAAGAACAGCTATTCTACTTGATGAGCCGCGGAATTTCTGAAGAAGAAGCAACAGAAATGATCGTCATGGGCTTCATCGAGCCATTCACAAAAGAACTGCCAATGGAATACGCCGTTGAAATGAACCGCTTGATTAAGTTTGAAATGGAAGGTTCTATTGGTTAATAAAAAACATTGATACACAACGCTTTTTGAAGGCATTTATTTTCGAGTGATACCACTTGTTAATTAAGCCTTCATGGCGTTGTGTTTTTTTATGTAAATGTGGAGAAGTATACAGTGTTCATCCTCAACAAATGGCTCTTATTCACATTTCTGATGAAACGACAGATGTAATTAGTTCGTGAAGTCAGAGCCATCCCTCCAATATCATCATTAAAGCCATCATATTTTTCTGTGGAATTAAATTTATTTCTAAATGAACATAAATAGTTGCCACATTCAAATTAGTACTGTATAGTTCTAATTATGACAAAGGTAAAATTAATGAATCAAAAACGTGTACTTGAAGTAGCTGCAACTTTATTTTTAGAAAAAGGGTTTGCTTATACGAGTATGGACGAATTAGTTCGTGTTAGCAAAGTATCAAAGTCTAATGTGTATTATCACTTTTCTAATAAGGAAGAATTATTAGAAGGGGTCGTTGATTATTGGATTGACATGTATCAAGCTTCAATAGACGACGTAATGTCTCAGACCCAATTTTCAGTTGAAGATCGTATCCAAATGTTTTTAAAGCAATTATCACAAGGAGTTCAGTCGAGAGAGTATAAGGGAGGCTGTCCATTTATTACTCTTTATATTCAAAGTCCTGCACAGGCCACGCAAATAAAAGAAAAAATAGGTCTATTTTTTACAGGATTACAAAAGAAAGTTTCTCTATTACTGAAACAAGGGGTAGAGAATGGGGAATTCAGGGATACGATTCAGATTGATGAGGTGGCATCACTTTTTATTACAAATCTTGAAGGGGCGTTATTTATTTCAGAAACATTGAAGGATTCCACTGTCATCACAAAAACAGCAGATCATTTATTTAACTTGCTTCGATAAAAGAAGCATTTTTTTTACATCAAATTAGTACTGAATGGTACTAAAAAGGAGATTTTATATGAAAACAGTATTTTTAACAGGTGGAACAGGCTTTATTGGAAAGCAATTAGTGGAAGAATTAGCTAAAGAGGATGTGAACATTCTTCTTTTAGTGAGGTCGAAAAGTAAAGCGACACGCATTTTTCAAGAAAGAGGTATTTTAAAAGAGTCAGTGATGCACTTTGTTGAAGGTGATTTGACGAAAATAGATTTAGGTCTAAGTCCTGAAGATAAAGAGAGGGTATTGAAGACGGATGTGATGATTCACGCAGGAGGCCCTATGGATATTCAAGCGACAAGTAATGAGGCAGCTTCCGTCTTTTTAAATGGTGCCAAACATATTGGTGAATTAGCTAAAAGTATTCATCAATTGAAGGGCTTGCAGCAATTTATTCATGTTGTCGGTTATATGAGTCCCTTTGATGATGAAAATAGCAAGATAGAAATTGATGTGTTTAAAGAAGGAGATGATTACCTGAAAATAAAAAATTCTTATGAGAGAACAAAATTTTTAGCAGATCTTTATATCCGTCAACAGGCATCAGCAGTAGGTTATCCGCTTTCTGTCATTAATCCGCCAACTATAGTCGGCAGTAGTAAAACAGGGAGTACAGAGCAGATAGCAGGATTAGGTTTGCTTGTGACGAGTATACGAAGAGGGCTCATGCCGGTGATTCCTGGAGGTAAGGGATATAGGCTGCCACTGATTTCAAACGATGAGTTTGCAAAATTTATTGTGCAGGTTCTCAGGATCGAACAGCCGGCTATTCAAACATATACACTTGTTGAAGACAAACAGCACGATCAGAACATTGCTGAATTATTAAGTGTGATGTCGGAAAGTATGAATATGAGAGCACCAAAAATCTCTGTCCCAATGCCGTTTATGAAAGCAATGATGAAAAGTGGAGTAAGTAAAATAACAAACATTCCTTCTGATGGACTCAATTTTATGACAAAACGAACATTTTCAAATGCTTCAGTGAAAAACATGATGGGGGAAGATTGGTTTAAGAAGACGAGTGTCATGAACTTTTTCCCTGCTGTAGTAGCTGATCTGGATTATCGCATGATGGATCAACATGGTGAGCATTATCATGTATTTGAGCGAACATTATGCGATAACAACACCCTTTACCAATTACAAGGAGAAGGGAAACCGTTTATTTTATTACATGGTTTATTGAGTGATGGAGAGGATTTATTTCCTTTAGCACAAGAGCTTCATGAAAAAACGGGTCAGCCTATATGGATCTTGGACCTTCCAGGTTTGGGACGTTCTCCATTTAAACGAGGGAAACACCTTCTAGATATCTATTTGAATGTAGTCAAAAAGGTATTGGAGAAAGCGGCTAATGGTGCACATCTAATCGGCCATTCATTCGGTGCGTTTATTCTACTGGAAGCGCTAGGACAAGGGTACATAGATAAGAAGTATTCAATCACTTTACTTCAGCCGCCAGTTGCTAAAAAAAATGCTAAATCGCTAAATGTTCCTCAATGGATGAACAAATGGTCTTTAAAATTATCAACTCCTAAAATGATAGAGCGTTATTTATTAAGTAAGGGTTTGTTTGAAAGGGCGGAGAGCATCCCTGAACATTATATTGAAAAAATCAGAAACAGCTTTACGTCTCCTAGAATTTTAAATACGACGGTTCAGCTTAATCATTTACTACTGAACACCGATCAAGGTGAATTCAATGAATTAACAAAGGATAATCCTCATATGATCTGGGGGGAGTATGACAAAGGCTATTCTGCTCCATCGCATCTTGGTAAAATTGATTTTGTTCCATATGGTCATCATTTTCCTCTTAGCCATCCGAGTGAAACGGCAGCTTTGGTTATAAAAAATAGTCTTACTAGCAGTTGAGAATGTGGGATAAATAAAGTATGTCGTAATTGAAATGAAATCGCATCCGCCGATGCACATCAACTGAAAGTTTTTATAGCACCCTAAAACGAAAAAGGTGATTTTTATTAAAAAAAGCACGATTTTTCGTTTTGGGTCTTTTTGATTAAATAGAGGTTAACTAGGTGAATAAAACTCTTCTAAGGTTTTCGTCATATCATCAGATGCAGATTGTAAAATAGCATCTTCTTCTAAAATCGCTGTTCCTTGTGCTCGGACAATATGAAATTGATGAAACCCCATCAAGTTTTGAAATATTTCTTTTAGGTATTGATGTGAAAATTCCAGAGGTGTATATCGATCGTTATTTGTGAAAATTGAGCCGCTTGCTTGAAGTAAAAGTACACGATAATCGTCAGTCATCAGACCAACTGAACCATCTTCTGTATATTTAAACGTTTCTCTCGCAATAAAGATATTATCTATATAATCTTTCATTCGTGAAGTCACATTGAAATTATGAACAGGTGACACGATCACAATTCGATGATGTGCTTTGAATTGGGCCAATAAAGCAGATGAAGCAGCGGCGATTTTTTCTTCGGCAGCCGTTAATGTTTGTTCGGATGCTTGCTTATCCCAAATACGTAGCAGCTGGTCTTTTTCGATACGAGGAATTTCAGTTTCATGTAAATGTAAAATGGTTGGTTCTTCATGAGGGAATCTTTCTTTAAACTGTTTTAAAAATAGTGTTTGCAGTTTGTTTGAATAACTTTCTTGTTGAGTAAAATCTGGGTGTGCGTTAATGATTAATGTTTGCATATACATGCTCCTTTTCTTTTGATAAGCTGAGTATAAATGATAAAGGTGACAAAAGAAGTCACCTTTTTAAGAGGGAAAACAAATGAAAAAATCAGAACGATTAAACCAAGAACTTATTTTTTTAAGCGATAAACACTCTTTTCAGTTAAAGGACTTACAATCCGAATTTGGCATTTCTAAAAGGACGGCTTTAAGAGATATAGAAGAGCTAGAGTCAATGGGCTTAGCTTTTTACGTTGAAAATGGCAGACATGGAGGATATCGACTGGTGAATCAATCTCCATTGGTTCCTATTTATTTCAATATAGAAGAAGTCCAAGCTATTTTTTTCGCTCTTAAAGCTCTAGATCTAGTGTCAGCCACACCATTTAAAAAGTCCTACTCACAAATTCGGCAAAAGCTGTTTGCCACAATGTCTGATGAGAGAAAACAAACGATTACGGAGACTTTGGAAGTGATTCATTACTATAATGTCGCACCAGTTAGTGAACAAAATCATTTGGAATTGATTTTACAGGCGATGATGGAAGATCAAATCGTGAAGATGACGTACACTCAATATGAAAATAAAAGGATCAGGCTGCAATTTCTTGAGTTATTTTATCGAAATGGGATTTGGTTCACCAAAGCATATGATGTTCAAAATAAAAAGTGGGGCATCTATAGATGTGACTTTATGAAGGACTTGATCATTGAAGAAGAAGGCAGAGGCACCTATACGAAGGAAGAATTAAAAGCAATGCAACTCGAGTACGAAAAAACTTATCATGATATCTCATTTAAATGTCGATTAACGGAACAAGGAAAAGAAAAGTTTTTGAAGCATCATTACCCAAATATGAGATTGGAGATCATTGATCAGATTCCTTATATTATGGGTGGATACAACCAAGAAGAATTATCGTATATGACTCACTATTTGATGTCATTTGGGAAACATGTGACAATTGAATACCCAGAGGAATTGAAAGAAAGTTATTTGAATCAATTACGAGAAGTGATTGACAAGTATTGAATCAAAAAAAATTAATATACTACAGAAAAGGCGAACCACTAAAGTTCGCCTTTTTCTCACTCACTCTATTTAACTACTATGATGTCAGTTACTTCGCCACATCCATTGTGTTTGTTTTCGATTTATCATCGACCTTTCCATACGTCAGCTGCCGCCAAATAAATTCCATCGGTCCATACTTAAACCGCTTTAACCAAAACGTACTGAAAAGCACAAGGAAGACATACACGCCAATAGCCATGAAAAACGTACCAGCCGGCTGGAGATGATCGACAAGCCCCGCTCCATACTTTAGAAATAGCAGAGTTCCAATGATCGAGTGTAGCAAATAACAGGTCAGGGACATCCGTCCGACTTTTGTAAAGACCATTAAAGCACCTCGCAGCTGAGGAACGTGCAGAAAAAGCATCGCAAGTGTACTCATATAAAACATACTGCCAGTTAATCCCCCGTTTTGTTCCAGAGCAGTGGCAATGTTCATCCAGAGTGTATTTTCAAAAGGATTGACCGCTGCTATGATCGTACTGCCTTGGGTAATGAGAAAAGCGATGGCAAAAATGATCCAAATGCGATTCCAAATCGCTTTTTTCGCCTCCATGTTTTTGAAAAACTCCATTTTTACAAAATACACACCAAGTAAAAACATGAAGAACATGGAATAGACAGTAGAAAAAGAGCCGGAAGCCATTGTCACCATATCTGTCCACCGATCACCAATAGATGCTAAATAAGTCAGACTGTTGTGGCTGATTAATTCAAAATCAGCAAAGTCCGGCTTGCCTGATGATCCTGAACTGACGGTATTGAGCAGCATCGTGAAAAAAGGCGTGAGCAATTGAATCACAAAGAGTGTGATGAGCCAGTATAGGATGGTTTTGGCTGTGCGTTTGTAAAAGAAAAGCAGTAAAAAGCCAGCGACTGCATAATAGGCCAAAATATCACCAATCCAAACAAAAGTTAAATGCAGAAGGCCAAATCCTAAGAGAATGGTTAATCTGCGGGCAAACAGCTTGTTCGGACTGTCCACCTTCTGAGCAGCTCGATCCATAAAAATCATAAACCCAACGCCGAATAGGAAGGAGAACAACGTAATGAATTTCCCTGAGGCGAACCAATTCACCAAGTTGTGAAAGACATCATTTGCTCCCATATCAAACCCCTTCGCCGAATCCACAATCAAAAAGTAATTAACCAGAATAATTCCCATTAAAGCGAAACCCCTTACGATGTCTAAGAAATGAACCCGATCTTTCAAACTCATCGCGTGTGCTACTTTGTTTGCATTCATATCCATGCTCCTTTTCTTGTTATGATAAATGTCATTCGGATCATTCCATCGATCCTTACAATGAATCAATATACGTCCCAATTCTTAACAATTTATGAAGATCTAATTCTTTGAAAATAAATGTGACAAATTGATGGAGAACGGTCAATTTCATAAACTGTTAAGATTTATGCTGTATCTTTTCACATAGCTAGATGATATATAGTAAAGACATAAGAAAGTACATCACGTATCATGAGGTGAGAGAGACATGACACATCGAATATTAGTCGTAGAAGATGATCAGGATATTGGAGACCTTTTGCAGGAATCCCTTACACGTGCTGGATATGAGGTGCTGAGAGCGATGAATGGTGAGCAAGCATTGAAGTTTGTGGACGATTCGCTCGATTTGGTGATTTTGGATGTGATGATGCCGGGGCTCTCAGGCATCGAAACGTGCCAGCAGATAAGAGCCTCTTCTAATGTCCCGATTCTATTTTTAACAGCCAAATCAAGTACATTCGATAAAACCGAAGGCTTACTTGCCGGCGGGGATGATTATATGACAAAACCTTTTTCACAAGAGGAGCTTCATGCTAGAGTGATTGCACTATTACGCAGGTATACTGTCTATCAGGAAAAGAAGGAACAGGAAGAAACTTATCTTGTTGGAGGCAAGCTAAGGGTGAGCGAAGAATTTAATGAAGTGTGGAAAGAAAATCAACAACTCAAGCTGTCTGATTTAGAATATCGTATGTTGAAGCTGCTTATGAGCAGGCGAAACAAAATCTTTTCAGCTCAAAATATTTATGAAAGCGTGTGGGGACAGCCGTATTTTTATTGTTCCAACAATACGGTGATGGTGCATATTCGAAAGCTGCGTGCCAAAATTGAGGATGATCCGGCACATCCTATATATATCAAAACCGAATGGGGAAGAGGATACCGATTTGGCACATCGTAAATATACGCTAGCTAAAAAGCTGGCATTGTTGATTTTAGCGGCTGCCATTGTGAGCGGTCTTGTTTTTATGACGCTGCAAAAGATCACCAATGAGCTCATTGATGGATACTTGAGTTCGGACGAGTATTACGAGGAGGAGTCAGCTAAATATATTCAAAAATTCAGTCGTTATGTGTCTGAGAATAAGCTGTCTTCAACGGATCGACAAGCGTTTGGTGAGTGGGTGAAAAAAGAGAATTACATTAATTTGACTATCTTCAAGGATGAGGTGCTACAATATGACTCCATCTATTCGGCTGCGGATGAATCGGCGTACGGAAAAGAAAAGATGACCCAGTACGCCGATCATCATTCGTTTCCTGTTCAGTTTAGCGACGGTGAAGGTCGGGTCATGGTGGATGGTTTCTATTCGTCTCGTTACCACGATCTTGCGTTTACACTCGAGCTGCTTGGAGCAACGCTTATTTTTCTCCTCATTGTTCTTCTCGGTATTCGCAAAAGTTTACGCTACCTGCAAACGATTCACCAAGACATTCATATTCTTGAAGGCGGCGAGCTGGACTATGAGATGACGGTGAAAGGGCATGACGAATTAGCGATGATTGCCAAAAGTATTGAGGACCTTCGTAAAGCTTTTTTGGACAAGCTTCAAGCCATTGATGAGCTGCAAGAAGAGAGCCGCAGTTTGGTTACTGAAATGTCACACGATATGAGAACACCGCTAACGTCGCTGATGATGAACTTGGAGTTTGCGAAAAAAGAGGGGGATGGAGCGGATACCCGTAAGGATCAATATATAGCAAGTGCTTATGAAAAAGCACTGCAATTGAAAAATCTATCTGATAATCTGTTCGCCTATTTTCTACTTGATAAAGAACATGAACCTGAGCTTGAGACAGTTGCAGTCAAAGAGGTCATTTACGATCTCTTATCAGATCAGGTGGCGATCTTGCAGCAAGAGACATTTAAGGTTCATCTTTTAGGAGAGCTGCCAGACAGCTATATCAATGTGAATGTCGAGGAGCTTGGCCGAGTGTTTGATAATCTGATGTCGAACATACTGAAATACGCTGACCCGAAAAAAGATATCAATCTCACGTTTCTATCCGACCAAGAAATCTTTGAGATCCATATCAGCAATGCGATAATCGATACAAATGACACGCAGGAAAGCACTGGACTTGGTGAACGAAGCATAAAACGAATGATGTCCCGCATGCACGGGCAGTTTGAAAGGATGGAAAAGAACGGCGTTTACTACATCGTGCTGCGTTTCTGGCACATCAAAATATAGGTGGCAAATAATAACATGGAATGGAGAGACAATCTAATGAAACGATTCAACAATTTCCAAAAGGTACCGGATCTCTTGCAAGGCCTTCTGAATATTTGTCTATTCTTTCTGGCCATTGCTTTAAGCGTCCTCTTAATTAGTGAAACTTGGTATATTGTCCAATTCGTCTACAAGAATTTGCTCAGCAAAGAAGACAGTTATTATGAAATGCTTGGAGAGCTGCTGATCTTCTTTATGTACTTTGAGTTTATTGCCTTAATTATTAAGTACTTTAAATCAAACTTTCATTTTCCACTTCGCTATTTTATTTATATTGGCATCACAGCCGTCATCCGTTTGATTATCATCGATCATAAAGAGGCTGTATCGACCTTCTGGTGGGCGCTGACCATTTTAGCTATGACCGTTGCTCTCTTTATCGCTAGTAAACGACATGCGGTTCAGGAGCATGAAGAAGTGAAGTGAGCGAAGAAGACGAACGATGACCGTTCGTCTTTTTTCATGTCTGGACATTGACGAGATGAACACTTAGTCGTTATCTGTCTATTAATGAACGGTTAGGGTCAGATTGACTATTGATTGTCATGCATCTAAAAAGTAGAATATGAGTAACAGTAAACAAACAGTTGTTCATTAATGAACAACTGTTTGTTGTGGTGAGTGATCAGCTGGATAAAAAAGTTTTTTCCTGATGTACGTCCTCATATGGTATGCTTTAGAAGCCTTATCTTTCCATCGAAATCGATCATCATGATTCTATGAACAGGGGACGATCATATGCGAAGTATTCAAAGTTTTTTAGTAGAACTGCTACTTGGTTTGACGAAAAAGAAACTCAATGTAAATGATTATCTAGAAGAACGAAGAAGGGCAAATCAATTACCTTATGAATTGCCTGACAAAATTAAGAATAAGTACAAAATCACTAAAAATCACTCGTTTCCAGTCGATACGTATATGCTGAAATCAAATGACCAGCCAGATGACCATCAGGTGTTGTTTATACCAGGTGGCGGCTATATTGAACAGCCTTTAACTTGGCATTGGCGTTTTTTAGACCGATTGACGAAGCAATTAAATAGTACGGTGTATGTGCCGGTATATCCAAAAGCACCGAACCATCAGTATATGGATGCGATCGAGAGTGTCCTTCCTGTGTACCAAGCTCTTTTAGAGAAAGGAACACCTGAAAATATCGTCATCATGGGTGATTCTGCTGGTGGCGGTTTATCGTTAGCTTTTGCTCAATACTTGGCAAAAAAGGGCTTGCCGCAGCCAGGGAATATCATTCTTTTATCACCATGGCTAGATGTTACATTAAGCAACCCAGATATCGCTGCTATGGTTCCAAAAGAACCAATGCTCAATCTAGCCTTATTAATTGAAGCAGGAAAAAGATATGCGGGTGACATGGATGAAACACACCACTTAGTCAGTCCAATCTACGGGGAGATCAAAGCACTGGGACGAATTTCTGTTTTTATAGGCACTCACGAATTCTTCCTTCCAGATGCCCGTAAATTCAAAGAGATAGCAGATAAGCAGGGGGTTCCAATAAACTATATAGAATATCCTAAAATGAATCATGTGTTTCCTGTTTTCCCTATACCAGAAGCAAAAAAAGCGTTAAACCAAATTGTCGAGATTATTGAAAGTAATACCTTCCCTTTGAAAGAAAGCAATGAATAAGATATAGGAATGAGGATGACTAGCGCAGCTGGCCATTCTTGTTTCTGTTTGAAGGAGCGAAAAATTGACAGACACCAAGATCGAACCATTCTCATTTGCAAGTATGCAGCAGGCAGCCCCTGTACATATTCCAGAAAGACAATTCATTTCATCACATGATGGTACAAGCCTTGCGTATTATCCATTTTTATCAGAAAAGAAGACGCAGGCCAATATGATCTTGATTCATGGCGGTGGTGCTCATAGTTTGGCTGGTTATGAGCATATTGCTTACACACTGCAACATGATTTTCACGTAAATGTATTTTTACTTGATCTAAGAGGCCATGGCCATTCTCAAGGAAAAAAGGGTGATACACCTCGGGTCACGGATGTATGGCAGGATATCTCGCAGGTTGTGGATGCCATTAAACAGGATCATAATGGAGCCATCTATCTTTGTGGTCATTCATCTGGAGCGGGCCTGCTGCTTAACTACTTGTCTTGGCCAAAAAAAAGAGAAGTGGACGGTTACTTTTTTATTGCACCTGAATTTGGCTATAAGTCAGGCACTGCAAGGGCTGATCAAATCCCTTTTGCCACTGTTCAAGTATGGAAGTTCGTTCTGTCTGCGATGACAAAAGGGGGGCTGATGAGTCATTCTGAAGCCGTACGTTTTCACTATCCTGCATGGGTGATCGAGCAGGATCCACTTCTATTGACGACCATCACTGTCAATCTATCTCTTGCCTTAACACCATCTGCACCTAAAAACCAATTTGCGAAGATGGATCGGCCATATGGCATGTTTGTAGGCAGCAAGGACGAGCTGTATGACGTCGAGACATTTCTCCCCTATCATGAGCTGCCGATGGAACCAATTAAAAAACAATCAGTCTATCAAGTGATGGAAGGACATACCCATTTGTCGGTATTACTAGAAGCAGGAAAAGAGATTGGCAGGACCATCCAAATGTGGAATCATCCTATTTCATAAGAATAACTAGTCAACACTCTCCCATTTTCTTAAAAATTTACATTGACACCATCCTTTTCTATGATAAAATCATAGTGTGATAATGAGAATCGTTATCAAACGATATGACTACATATAGAATGGATAGGTGAGGTACATGTTCAAGAAATCTTTTTGGTCACTATTAGTTGTGCTCTCCATCGTTTTACTTGCAGCTTGCGGCAGCAATAGCAGTGACGGCAAGTCAGGTAATAAAGAGAAAACAAGGACCGTTGAAAGCGCTATCGGTTCAACTGACAATATTAAGGATAAACCAAAGCGTATTGTGACGCTGTACCAAGGAGCAACGGATGCAGCAGTCGCTATGGGCATTAAACCAGTGGGTGTTGTAGAATCTTGGCTTGAAGCACCTACGTATAAATATTTAAGAGATGATTTAAAGGATGTTAAAATTGTTGGGCAGGAAACACAGCCAAACTTAGAAGAAATTGAAAAGCTAAAGCCTGACTTGATCATTGCATCAAAAATCCGCCACGAGCAAATTTTTGATCAGCTGCAAGAAATCGCTCCAACTGTTGCAACAGAAACAGTGTTCACATTTAAAGATACAGTGAAGTTGATGGGTGAAGCGTTAAATCAGGAAGACAAATCAAAAGAATTGCTGACGAAGTGGGATAACCGTGTCGCTGATTTTAAAGAAAAAGCGAAAAAAGACATCAAGAACTGGCCAATGAGTGTGTCTGTGGTGAACTTCCGTGCAGATCATGCTAGAATCTATCAAACTGGTTTCGCAGGGTCGATTTTAACAGAGCTAGGCTTTGAAGGACCTAAGAATGTCAAAGATAAAAAGCAAGATATCATTACACTGACAGACAAAGAGAGCATTCCGCAAATGGATGCAGATGTGATCTATTACTTTATGGATGAAAAGGATAAAGCGGTTGAAAAAGCATATAAAGAGTGGACGAGTCATCCTTTATGGAAGCAGCTTGACGCAGTGAAAGCGAAACAAGTGCATAAAGTAGATGAAATCACTTGGAACATGGGCGGCGGTATTATTGCTGCAAACATGATGCTTGATGATATTTACGATCGACTAGGAATTGATAAATAAGTTATAACAAAGGAGAAAATGTGAACATACCATTTTCTCCTTTTTTCCATAACAGATTGAAAGCGGGAATCAGATGAGAAGTTTATTAAAAAAGGATTCAAGCAAGGCACTGCTTTTTGCTGGATTCATTGTGTTGATGTTGGTCTTTTTTATGCTCAGTATTTCCCTTGGGCAAACCTCAATTTCCCTCAAAGCCACCATCCATGCTTTTCTTCAATTTGATGAATCGGATCCAAACAGTGTCATTGTCATGACATCCAGATTATCAAGAGCTTTAATCGCAACGGTCGTTGGATCAAGCCTGGCGATTTCAGGTGCTCTTATGCAGGCATTGACGAGAAATCCGCTTGCGGCGCCTGATTTATTAGGAATTAATGCAGGTGGACTATTTTTTATCGTGATTTCGATTGTTTTCTTTTCAACAGAGTCGTTAACAGGCTATATGTGGACAGCCTTTCTAGGCGCAGCGATTGCAGGGATGCTCGTTTTTCTATTGGGCTCCATTGGAAGAGATGGATTGACGCCTGTCAAAATTGTCCTTGCAGGTGCGGCGATATCTGCACTGTTTGCTTCTTTTACACAAGGTCTTTTAATCGTGAATGAACAGTCGATTCAAAGCATTTTGTTCTGGATGGCTGGTTCAGTGTCTGGAAGAAGCATTGATATGTTAATCCCTGTTTTGCCATATATTTTAGGTGCGACTATTGTGGCGCTGCTTCTAGGACGTTCTATTAATGTTCTTTTGTCGGGAGATGATATTGCCAAAGGACTTGGCCAGCGTACACTGCTGCTGAAAATAACGATGGGTGTACTCGTTGTCTTTTTAGCAGGTGGTTCCGTCGCTGTTGCTGGTTCAATTGGTTTTGTTGGTTTTCTTGTGCCGCATATTGTGAAAAAGCTTGTCGGGCCTGACCACCGCTGGGTACTGCCGTATTGTGCCGTTGTGGGGGCGTCGCTTTTACTTGCCGCGGATCTGGCGGCTCGTTTTCTGATCATGCCGCAGGAAGTGCCGATTGGTGTCATGACGGCGATAGCAGGAGCGCCTCTATTTGTTTATCTCGTGCGCAAGGGGTTGAAGACAGGTGGCTAAAACATATACAGTGCGTTCTAAAGGCGGGCGCATTTCATTTCAATTTTCAAAGCGGACATTTTTGATTTTACTTTTATTGACGGCCATTGCCTTTGGTTTATTTATTCTTAGTCTCAGTATGGGAAGCCGGTTCATTCAGCCGGTGGATGTGCTGCTTCATATAATCGGTCAGGGAGAGGGGAATTCCTTTGTGCTAAATACGCTGAGAATTCCACGAACGCTGCTGGCTGTCTTAGTCGGAGCCGCGCTTGCGGTATCAGGGCTTATTTTGCAAGGATTGATCCGCAATCCGCTTGCATCACCTGACATCATTGGAATTACGAGTGGTGCTTCGTTTGGTGCGATTATGTTCATCGTCTTTTGGATGGGCACTGTGCCCATTGCTTATCAATCTTTATGGGCGATTGCAGGTGCTTTTGCGGTATCGTGCCTAATCTATTTGCTTTCATGGAAAAAGGGGGTCAAACCGATCACACTTGTCCTGATGGGAATTGGGATTTCTGCCATTATGAAGGCATGTGTGACGTTTACGCTTGTTCTTAGTGACACGATGACAACGACAAAGTCATACATCTGGCTGACAGGCAGCTTATATGGTTCTACGATGAAAGACGTTGCTGCAATGCTTCCTTGGGTGATGATCATTTTACCGATTGTCATGGTGTTAGCAAGAACGATGAATGTAAAAGAACTTGGCGATGATCTTGCAACAGGTCTCGGGGTAAAAGTGCAGGCGAAACGATTATTCTTTCTCCTGATGAGTGTGACATTGGCTGGTGTTGCAGTCGCATTTGCAGGCGGCATTGAATTTGTTGGACTCATGGCGCCGCACGTTGCACGGATGATCATTGGACGTTCATTCATAGCGCTTGTCCCAGCATCTGCGCTTGTTGGGAGTATTCTCGTGATGCTGGCTGATCTTGTTGCTAGAACCGCATTTCTACCGTTAGATGTCCCAGCAGGTGTTTTTACAGCGGCCATTGGTGCACCGTTCTTTATTTATTTGTTATATCAACAGCGCAATCGATAAACAGAAGATGGGGGTTTTGATATGAGGCCAGAGTGGGTTGAGAGAGAATTACTTGATTTTGGGGTACACATCACAAATGGACCAATGACATCTGATCGAACACTTGCTGCGCTTTTTTCAGAAGCAGCCGTCATGCGTTTATTAGAAGCTGAAAAGGAAGCGATGCATGCACCGAATCTTGCGGTAGCAGCATCTATGTTTTCAAAGCGGTATGCCTACTTAGCCGTCAGTTCCTCTTTATACTTGATGACGCTGTATGACGGTGTCTATCAGTTTCCACCAGCAGCATGTGCATTTAGAGAGGATCGGAAAATTGAAATGGATGAGGCGGCGTGTTCGTTCGTTCCACTAGAAGGAGATCGGCATGAATGGAGAGAAAAGGTTGTGCGTGAGTTGTTTACGGAGTGTGTCACGCCTCTTTTAGACGTGCTGAACCGCACATCAAAACTCTCTTATCGTATTTTATGGGAAAATGTAGCGGTTCGAATCAACTCTCTTTATCGAAGCATGATGCGGGAAGCGGAAGAGCCTGCGGTGAAGCAGCGCGTGCGGGAGGATTATCTGTACCTGAAGCAGGCGGCTGGTGATGTATTTGGAGCTCAGCAAAACCCATTTCAGCACAGCCTAAACCTAGACGACAGCTTACTTGAAACATCCAATCGGAAAACCTGCTGTATGTATTACAAGCTTGAGAAAAAATCGGAGAGTCTCGATTATTGTCTTGTTTGTCCTCTTGAAAAAAAGAAAGGCACTGCTTGTTCTTAGCAGTGCCTTTTTTTTATTCCCAAATCTCACTTGCCCATTCAGGATGATCAATAAAAGGGTTGCGGTTGTGTTGATACGTTTGATATATGATCTCATTGCGGTTCCGTTCGATTTGATCGACTGGATCCTGCTTGTGCCATTTGAGAAGCACAGACATTTTGCCGTGAAGAGGAGAGCTTCCATTATTCACTTTGTCGTTCAATTCTAAATCTGGAAATCGGTCATCGCCTTCGTAGCGAACCGCCATATAAAAGAGCATTCTCGCGACATCTCCTTTGACCCGGTTGTGAGGTTCGAATGAGTCGCTGTCGTAGAAGTTGCCCGGCGCTCCTTTGTATTCATTACCACCCGTGTCAAAATCTAAATTTCCGCGTGTGCTGTTCGTTTGCACATCTGTCGCACGAAGGTGGTGGAGATCTGTCCCAGGCCCTTGGCTTGTCCCGAAATTGCCGTGAGACTTGGCCCAGACATGCTCCCGGTTCCACTGGCCCACATTTCCGCCATTCGACTGCTTTGAGCGGGAGGCACCACTATAAAGCAGCAGCACATTGTTTGGGTTATTGGGGTCTTCATCTGTTGTCTTTAAGGCATCCCAAACCTGGCTGTAGGATAGCTGCGTATGATCATCAATGATATCGTGTAAGGCTTTCTTAAGAGCGGGTCCTGATTTGCCAGCAGCAGATTGGTAATAGGAATCGATTTGACTTGTGGCGGTAGTTTGCGTTTGTTGTGCAGATGTTTCGTTTTGAAGCTGTAACGGGGAAAAGGTGATCGTTTGACTTGGTTCATTCAGCGTGAAGGCTTGAGCATTTGCAGCTGGAGGCAGCGGAGCGGCTAATGTGCCGAATATCATCAATCCGGCGGCCACAGTTCCAAATAAAGTTCTTTTCATTCGATTTCCTCCTTGATAGGGAATGTATTCTCTTTATTTCTATCATATTGCCATGAAGAAATAAATGGATTTCTCGTAAATTTTATGTAATAAGTTCGTAGGAAAAGAGATTGCTATTTTATACACATTACTGTATAAGTGGGCATATAGGATGACAGCAAGGAGAGGATGGATAACGTGAAAGAACTGCAAACACCTTCAAGAACGATTATGACACCGGGGCCCGTTGAAGTAGATCCGAGAGTGCTCCGTGTGATGAGCACGCCAATTCTCGGTCAATTTGATCCGGCATTTACACACATTATGAATGAAACAATGACCTTATTGCGGTCACTTTTTCAAACAGAAAACAAATGGGCTTATCCAATTGACGGTACGTCCCGTTCAGGGATTGAAGCTGTGCTCGCCAGTGTGATTGAACCGGGAGATTCAATGCTTGTGCCTGTCTTTGGCCGCTTTGGTCACCTGCTCATTGAAATAGGGCAGCGCTACGGTGCTGAGGTACATACAATGGAATGTGAATGGGGGACGGTTTTTGATCCTGACGACATCATCCAAGAAATAAAGCAGGTCAAGCCTAAAATCGTTGCAATGGTTCATGGTGAAACATCGACTGGACGATTGCAGCCGCTCAAGCAAATCGGTGAAGCATGCCGGGCTCTTGATGTGCTGTTCATTGTAGACGCTGTGGCGACCATTGGCGGTGTCGAGGTAAAAGTGGATGAATGGAAAATTGATGCGGCGATTGGCGGCACGCAGAAATGTTTATCTGTTCCATCAGGCATGTCACCTATTACGTATAATGACCGAGTCGCAGCTGTCATTGAATCGAGAAAGAAAGTAGAAAAAGGCATTGCGACACAGGATGAATTACAAAAACAAATCGATATTTCTCCAATCAAAAGCAATTATTTTGATTTAAGCCAGCTTCAGGATTATTGGAGCCCAAGACGATTAAATCATCATACAGAAGCGACAACGATGCTCTATGCACTGCGAGAAGGGGTTCGTGTTGTGCTGGAAGAAGGGCTGTCTGAACGTTTTCAAAGGCACGCATATCATGAGAAAGCCTTGATGAAAGGTCTTGAAGCAATGGGGCTTGAATTGTTTGGTGATCCAGATTGTAAAATGCCGGTTGTGACTTGTATTGTCATTCCAAGTGATATTGACGGAGAAGCGGTCCGTGCCGACCTGCTCCATCATTTTGGGATTGAGATTGCAAGCTCCTTTGGACCGCTTGCCGGCCGTATATGGAGAATTGGGACAATGGGCTACAGCTGCCGAAAGGAAAATGTACTGTTTGTGTTAGCAGGGCTTGAAGCGATCCTCATCAAACACGGTGCGTCCATCCATTGCGGAGCAGGGCTTCAGGCGGCTCTTTCTATCTATGAACAAGCTGAAATAACGTGATACCTCATACTCGCCATTGGCGGGTATTTTTTTATTTGGAAAAGAACGCTAATTTTTGAAAAACTAGACTTATAGATGAGGTTATCGCTATACTGGAGAAGTTCTCATCATTTTTTGTCATCATTTTCATTTATTTTGCAGAAAGAGGTTTTTATATGAAGAAGATGGGCAGATTATACATTTTGATGCTCAATATTTTTATTGCCATGCTTGGCTTTGGCCTCATTGTACCTGTTATGCCGAGTTATATCGAAGCCTTTGGTGCAACAGGAAAAACACTTGGTTTTCTTGTCGCTGCAACAGGTCTTACACAATTTGCGTTATCGCCGATTGCCGGCGCACTGACCGATCGATTTGGACGAAGAAAATTGATCATTGCCGGGATTGCCGGCTTTACAATTGCTCAGTTTATTTTTGCTTTTGCTGATCAGCTTTGGATGCTGTTCGTGTCTCGGTTTTTAGGCGGTGCTGCCGGGGCTTTACTCATGCCGGCCATGTTTGCATACATCGCTGATATCACAAGTGAAAAGGACCGAGGGAAAGGAATGGGTCTATTCAGTGCAGCGATGACACTAGGTTTTGTCATTGGGCCGGGCGTAGGCGGTTATTTGGTTGAGTACGGGATCGCTTTTCCTTTTCTTATTGCCGGTTCCTTTGCTGCTCTTTCTACCTTGTTATCCATCCTCTTCTTACCTGAAACATTAACAAAGGAAAAGCAGGAAGAGGCGCGGCTCAACAAGCATATTCATTTCAATCCTTTTGTGCAAATGATCGAGGCCCTAAGGACATCGTACGGCTTTTTGTTTATATTGGCCTTTGTCCTCAATTTCGGAATCATTCATTTTGAATCGATTTTCGGCTTATATGTAGACCAAAAACACGGATTTTCTCCGAAGGATATTGCGTTTGTGATTACGGTTGCGGGTCTTGCCGGGGTGCTTGTTCAAGGTGCATTAGTGAATGCTTGTGTGAAACGATTTGGGGAGATGAGAGTCGTGCGTTATGCGCTGTTAGGTGCGGCTTTCATGTTGATCGCCTGCCGTTTTGCGCCGTCCTTTTGGTTGATTTTTACGGGTTCGATTTTATTTTTATCGGCTACGTCATTTGTCCGACCAGCCCTCAATACATTGCTGTCCAAGATGGCAGGCAATCAGCAAGGGATAGCAGGCGGTCTCAATACATCCTTTATGAGCCTTGCCAATATCGTCGGACCGAGTCTTGCGGGTATATTATTTGATGTGAATATTGAGTTTCCTTTTATGTTTGGAACACTGGTGCTTTGCGTAAGCTTCGCTGCATCTATCGTGTGGGGGAAAAAAGTGCAGCATGCTCATGCAGCGCAAGGAAGATTGTAGTTGATCTACAGTCTTTTTTTATTGAATGAAATGTATTTAGAAAAATTCCATATAGAAATAGTATATGTTTTATATTTTATCAAAATGAACAGTAGAGTTTATCAATATTTACACCTTTTACTGAGATGGAATCCATAGATTTAGGTCTTTGAGATCAATAAAAACTTGTTAATAAAATACTAAAATATACATTTTGTACAAAAAGTGATTGATTGGTTTTTTCCGCAATGGTAACATCAATCTCGACAGCATGAGGTAACTGAGATAATCAAGAGAAAAGGGGATAGAAAATGAAGAAGTTTATGTTTGCCATTATATTTTTTATCGTCACCATGTTTAGTACAGCAGTGCCATCAGCAGTTCATGCGGCAGAAATTGATCATGACAAGGTAGTTGGTTTTAGAGAAGTCAATCCAACAACTGTTACACAAAAAGCGGCGAAGAAATTTCAGCCTTATTTGAAAGTATGGCATGGATGTGTACCATTCCCAGCTGTAGATGCTGCTGGAAACACAAGCAGAGGGTTAAAAACGAGCGGTTCACATAATGGTGGATGCAGCAGTAATATCGGTCAAGTATATTCACGTTCAGATTGGTACAATGGCAGCTGGGCGATTATGTATGCTTGGTATTTCCCAAAAGATAATCCATCACCGGGCTTTGGTCATCGTCATGACTGGGAATCCATTGTCGTTTGGATTGACAACCCAGCTGTAGCCAGCCCGCGTGTTCAATCGATTGCTTACTCAGGTCATGGGCAATATAAGAAAGCAGCACCGAGTGCCGCAAGTATTTTAGGAACAAATCCTTTGGTTGGTTATGATAGCAACTGGCCATTGAACCACGAGCTGGATGTAAGCGGCAATGTGAGCGGTAAAGGGATGCAGCCTTTAATTGGCTGGGATGATCTAACGCCGGCAGCAAGACATGCATTGAATACAACAGACTTTGGTAGTGCAAACGTACCTTTCAAAGATAGTAACTTTAAAAACAATTTAGCAAAAGCGTGGTATCGATAAGGATAGCCATGATAAAAAACCGATCATCTAAAAAATGATCGGTTTTTTTATAAACAAAATCGCATCATCTCTCATATTTCACGACAGGTGATTTTTCTTTATGAAGCGCACGAATCATCGCATCATCTACGTGTAAATGCTCTTTCACTAATTGAAGCGGGGTTAAGGCCATCCACTGATTCAACGAAATATCTGCAAACCGGTCACTTTTAAAAATTTCTAAAAACCAAAGGCTCGTTTGGCCGATATTTTGGATGTAATGCCCCATACCAAAAGGAACATATCCAACATCACCTGCTCTGTAATTAAAGGTGCGGGCAGTACCACCTGCTCCAAAGACTGTCATTTTGGCTGTACCGGTTAAATAGTATTGCCACTCATCATTATTAGGGTGCCAGTGCATTTCTCTCATGCCGCCAGGTTTTACTTCAACAAGTGCAGCCGCAATCGTTTTTGAAATCGGGAAATTTCGTGAATCGACAATTCGGACTGTTCCGCCAGAGGTCGTTATCGGTTTTTGACGAAGAAGCTGGTGCGTAAATGCCGGCTTGATGCTGCCGTATGGATCAGATACCATTTGGCTTTCTAAGGATGCCGGCGGCGAACCTTGAAACATGTAGCGCTGCTTATTCGGAATATGGTCAAACAATTTCCTAGGGACACCAAAATTGTCGGAGAGAATATCTTTCGGTGTATGGGCAAACCAGTCTGTGATCGTGAATGTATCAAATTCGGAAAAATCGCCATCATCAAATACAAGAAGGAACTCACAACCATCCTCAAGTCCTTGAATAGAGTGCGGAATACCAGGCGGGAAATACCACAAATCGCCTTCTTCTATATCAGCGATCATATTTCGCCCTTCTGCATCTACAGATGTGATGCGGGCTTTGCCTAAAATCATATACGCCCATTCCGCCTGCTTATGCCAATGAAGCTCACGAACACCTCCGCGTGTGAGCCGCATGTTGACACCTGCAATTGTTGTTGAAACAGGCAGCTCCCGCTTCGTAATTTCCCTAGACCAGCCGCCGTGATTCAAATGCATGTGTGTATCAGAAAATGAAAATTTTAAATTTGGGATCGTTCCGGCATCGGTTTTAGGGGGAACGAACATATCTGGGTTTTCTATATCTCGAAGGACATCGCGCGGGCCTAAGTCGGTGGCACCCGCGCCATCCTTTCGAATGGGCTGCGGGATGTGACGGAGCTCATCATCCATTTGTCATCCCTCCTCGAGTCTCAATTTTCTCCTCCAAACTATATGAAGCTCCGGAAGAAAAAATTCAATCAGGATGGGATGAGAGAAACATTTGAATACGGAAGGCTAAGCGCAGCCGCAATGTTGCGTCAGGATCTTTTAAGCTGATTCGAAGCAATTCTTCACACTTCTCGAGGCGATAAATGACCGTGTTGCGATGAATAGACAATCGTTTGGCTGTTTCTGAAATGTGGCAATGGGTTTCTAAATAGACAGATAAGGTGTGAAGAAGACTTTGATCGACTCGTGATGGTTCAGATAACGGATGAAGGTGCAGCTGGTGAAACGTGATCATATCTTTTCTTGGAATGAGCCTTAGTAAATCTGGCACATCCTTTGCCTGATAAAATTGAATATATTCAGTCCGCGATGAGAGATGTCCGGCATGAAGAGCCTCTAATGCTTCATTGCAGCCCTCAGACAGATGGGGGAATGGGCAGCCAGTCAAGCTCACCCCAAAGGAAATAGTGTGATTCACTTGCATTTTAACGAGCATCTGCAACTGTTTTAAAAAAGAGGTGAGCCTGTCGCCAACCTCCGGCCAACTGCCAGTCTCCTCCATCAATACAACACCCATATCACCTTTGACAAACAGAAGGGCAGGGAATGGGCAGCTTGGAAGTGCACTTTCGAGCAAATCAACCACTTGATCTAAAATCATCTGCTGCTTCATAAAACATATGGTATCACTACGCTGGTCAAGCTGACAGATCATACATAGGTAGCGGCATTCGGCGTTTAATCCAAACGCCTGAGCGAAATGTAAGGGATCTTGCTGGGAAGACGATGCCCTCTCTATCCATTTGCGAAAGCCCTCATTTCTAGCACGCTTGGCTGTTTGCAGAGCGGCATATTGTCTCATGCGCGCAATCGATATTTCGTTCACTGCTTTTGCAATCATCGCATGCAATGCTTTCTGCGGATTAATGAAAGAGAGGATGACCAGATAATCACATGTTTGTTCGTTTAGATCAATTGGAAAGACGGAAAAGGTTTGTTTTGCATGTATCATTGAAAAAGAATGAGTTGTCCTGCTTTGAAAAAAGGGGAGAATGTGCATCCATTCTGGGCTCGTAATCATGGGGTGCGAGGTATAAAGAATACGTCCATGCTGATTAAACAAATAGACAGGCTTGTGAATCTTTTTGGCCATTTTTTGTAATAATTCAAACTGGTTATCGTCTATGTTCATATCCACTCAATCTCCTTTATTGGTGAAGATGAATAAAAAAATGGACAATCACTGTCAACATCTCTGATATGCATTTTATGTTATCAGCTAAAATCATTTTAGATAGAAAGTTGTCAATTAATATAACAAACAAACAGAGCCTCAGGACAAAATCACGTGCTGCCAGTCATCTTCATTCAGAATTACGAGCAAATATGATATGTTGTAGACAGAAGAATTTCTTTCAGAAATATGGGTATCACAAGAAACAAAGGCTTCGAATGAGGAAGCCGTCTATACATGAGAGTGGCAAGAGGTGAGAAACATGATTTATATCGGATTAACTGGCTGGGGAGATCATGACAGTCTTTATCCGCCAAAAATCGGCAGCGCGCAAAAGCTGTTTCACTACGCGTCAACGTTTCCGATTGTGGAATTGGATGCCAGCTTTTATGCGGTTCAGCCTGAGCGTAATCATGAAAAGTGGATAAAGGATACTCCGGATGACTTTCAATTTGTTGTGAAAGCATACCAAGGAATGACTGGACATCAAAGGGGCGAGATTCCGTTTGCTTCGAAGGAAGAAATGTTTGACGCGTTTATTCTTTCATTGACTCCGCTCATTCGTGAAGGGAAACTAGCCATGGTCCTATTTCAATTTCCCCCATGGTTTGATTGCAAAAAAGAGCACGTCCACTATTTAAGATGGTGTAAGGAGAAGATGGGCGATATTCCATGTGCTCTCGAATTCCGAAACCGTACATGGTTTTCAGAAGAATTTTATGAGCAGACTTTATCCTTTATGGAAAAGGAAGGATGGATTCATTCCGTCTGTGATGAACCGCAAGTCGGAGAAGGCTCCATTCCGCCAGTCATAAAAGCTACACACCGTGATAAAACATTGGTCCGATTTCACGGGAGGAATAAACAGGGCTGGCTTCACCCGGCAGACCATGAGAATTGGCGTGAAGTGAGATACTTATATTTATATAATGAAGCTGAATTAAAAGAGTGGAAAAAGAATCTCGACATCCTGCATCAGCAATCGAAAGATGTCTATGTCGTGTTTAATAATAACTCCGGCGGAGATGCAGCGACGAATGGCCAGCAGATGATTGATTTGCTGGATATCACGTATTCAAGCCTGTCTCCGAAGCAGTTAGATTTATTTAGTTAACCGAGAGCTGAGGCTTTCAACCTGAATGAGACGGTTCAGTGACAACTTGAGGGAGAGATCAACATGCTGCAGAAGCTATGGTTATATCATACAAACGACTTGCACAGCCACTTTGAGAACTGGCCAAAAATTGCAGCTTATATTGAAGAAAAGCGTCAAGTTCACGATCAGATGCTCTTGTTTGATATTGGCGACCATATGGACCGAGTGAATCTCGTATCCGAAGCTGATTATGGAAAGGTAAACGTCAAGCTCCTCAATCAGCTAGGCTATGATGGGGTCACGATCGGGAATAATGAAGGCATTACGCTGCCTCATGATCAGCTGGATCACTTGTATGAAAATGCCCAATTTCCAGTGGTCCTGTCTAATCTATTTGAGAAAGGCAAACGGCCTTCGTGGGCAAAGCCCTATCATATGATCACGATGGAAAACGGACTGAAGATATGTCTCTTAGGCGTGACCATTGCGTATACACCTGTATATGAAAAGCTCGGCTGGAACATTACTGATCCGTTTGACAGCATAAGGGACATGCTGCAGGAAGTGAAGGGACAGGCAGATGTCATTGTACTTTTATCCCATCTCGGTATCATTCATGATCGAGAGGTCGCACGTGATTTCCCTGAAATCGACATCATCCTAGGCTCACACACGCATCATCTGTTAGAACAAGGTGAAATGGACAATGGTGTGCTGCTTGCATGTGCTGAAAAGTATGGGCATTATATTGGCTGTGTTGAGCTGACGATCGATACAGCGCGCAAAGAGCTGATAGAGAAAAAAGCGACAGTACAGTCAGTGGATCAGCTCATCAGTGAATCAGATGAAGCCATCACCACCTTACAGCAAGCAGAAAGAAGAGCGAAAGCACTCATGCAGGAAAAAGTGACAACGATTGAGTCGAAGCTAGAAACGAAGTGGTTCGACGAATCTCCGCTTCCGCAGCTCTTAACAGATGCCATTAAAGATTGGTGCGGAGCAGATATTGGTATGATGAATGCAGGTATGGTGCTTGATTCATTAGAGGCAGGGATCGTCACAAGAGAAGAAATCCACCGGATATGTCCGCATCCCATTAACCCCATTCGGGTGACGCTTACCGGTCAACAGCTCATCGAAACGGTTCGGCGGGGCTGTGAAGAAAAAATGGAACAGCTGCGCATCAAAGGTTTCGGATTTAGAGGTGAGCTGATGGGGAAAATGCTATATAGTGGACTCAGCTATACATTAGAAGAAGGCGATGCCAAACGGGTGGAAGATGTCTTTGTACATGGTCAATTGATCAAAAAAGACGCCTCCTATACAGTTGGCACAGTCGATATGTATACATTAGGCTCTCTTTTTCCGCATATCCGTGATCACGAACATATTGAATATTTCATGCCTGAATTTTTACGTGATGTTCTGACATGGCGCTTGAAGGAAGCCACATGAAATCCGCTTCAGCCTAACAACACGCGCCCTCTTTTCACATAGATTGTGATGAGAGGAGTGAAGGGATTTGGTGAATTTAACACCTATTACAATTGATGGCCATTCCTTTACAGCGGTCACCGTCAAACTGCCGAAGACAAATTTTATGGCAGTATCAAATGAACATGGGTATATCATGTGCGGTGCACTGGATGTCGGGCTCTTGAATGAAAAGCTTGCAGATAGAGGAATTATTGCAGGAAGAGCAGTTGGTGTAAGAACGATTGAGCAATTGCTCGATGCTCCTTTAGAATCTGTGACATACGCCGCAGAAGCACTGGGCATCTCAGCTGGAACAATTGGAAGAGATGCATTATTAAAAATGGTGAAATAAAATAGAGAGATGATTCCTATCCCCCCGCCTGTCTGCATACACATGTAATGGAGAAGGGGGGATTTTTTATTGAGAATGAACCGCCGTTATCGCCCCTACAAAAAGGGCCCTTTGCCATTTCGTTACGTCATGCTGCTTGCGATCTTATTCTTTGTGCTCTCAACCGTAATTAGTTTATTTTTTATCAACCGATCCATTAAACCAACCCTTATTCACATTGCTGAACTAGAAACAGAGCGCATCGCCAATCACCTCATACAATATTCAGTACAAGACTTTGCAGACGATCAGGAGAATATGAAGGATATGGTGGTCATGAATACAAGTGAGAATGGAAAAGTGACGACCATTGATTTTAATGCGCAAGCAACATCGAAAGCAATGGCTGACCTCTCGCGTCATCTTCAAAAAAATTTAGAGGACATTGAAAAGGGGAACTTTCAAAAAGAGGCAAAAGAAGCATTAAAGGATCAAACAGATGGACATGACGGCATTATATATAACATTCCGCTTGGGCAAGCGTCCGGAAATGCACTCATCGCCAACCTCGGACCAAAAGTGCCTGTACGCTTTAGTGTGATTGGTGATCCGCATACAGACGTTGAAAAAAACATTAAGCCTTATGGCATCAACAATGCCTTGATTGATATTAGTGTTCTGATCGAGGTCAAGGTAAGAGTCATTATCCCATTTGCCTCTGAAACAATCGTAGTCAAAAACTCTGTACCTGTCTCCATACAAGCCGTTCAAGGAGACGTACCAGATTATTATAATGGCAGCGGAACAAACTCAGGCGCTCCACCAATTGTTCTCCCAGAGAAAAAGAAGAAAGAGGAATAACAGCCCAAGAATGATTGGGCTGTTTTTTAATGTGATGTAATGAATCGTCTTATATGTTTGGGAGTGTTAATAAAATCCTATTTCACCACTTGATTCCATAGAGGAGAATGTGTCATGATAAATAATTAGTGGCTAATTTTATATTGGTAAAATGTTCGGCTTGGCATGCGCACGTGATTATTACTATTGCTAGTAGTGATTGCATTGGTGAGGGGGGATTTATTATGAAGAAACTTTATGTAAGTGGTATTTGTTTTTTGGTTTTTGCCATAGTATTTAGTGCTAAATATATCGCAGCATCAATATTACTGATAGGAAATGAAAGTTTGAGTATCGATATATTTAGAGGGATGTTTGATATGATTCCAATGGAAGTAACAGTTATGTATATCATATTTCTTATCCTGGGTATTGTATTTTTAGTTTTAGGTTTGAAGGAGAAAAATAAGCAATGAGCAATAAAATGCAATAAAAAAAGAGAAGAGTGCAAAAGCGCTAAACTTCTCCTTTTATTTATTTAATGTCGTTTCCGTTCAGCTCTTTCCCACGCCCTTAAATGAGGGTATGGGTCAAATGACCATTCGGTTCTGCCGTTGTCTTTGTACATGCCATAGTGAAGATGGGGCGGAAACTTTCCTGCGGTGCCTGGAGGACCGTAACCGGAGCTTCCGACAGATCCAATCACTTGGCCAGGTTCAACTATTTGACCTGTCTTAAGTCCTTTCGCAAAGCCATTTAAGTGAGCGAAGTAATGATAATGATTATGAATATCTCGAATGCCTATCCGCCAGCCGCCAAAACGGTTCCAGCCTTTCATTTCAATCACGCCATACGATGTCGCACGAACAGGAAGTCCATAATGGGCAAATAAATCGGTTCCCTCATGAATCCTTCTGCCTCCAAATCCTCTCGCATCTCCCCATGTACTCCGGTAGCTGTAGTCAGCTCCAACCGGAAGAGGAAAAGCATGCTTTCCAAGATCAAGATGCCCGTAGTGCTTATATAGCTTCATAAAAGATGAAATGATTCCAACGGTTTGATCACGTCCATAATAGTCCCATAAGCCAATTTTTAATTGATCAATGCTGCTGCCGTAGTGAAGCAAGTATTGTGCAAAAGTGAATAATACATCCTCATCGTCATCGCTGCTTGCTTTGCCATCCCCATTCCCATCAAGACCAATTCCGTCAAACACTTTAATGCTTAAAGGAGAGGTATCCTGTTTATTCGGGTTTTCTGGTCCAATCCACATTTCCCGGGGAATGTAGATGCCAATGACGCCTTTTTGTTTCGGTAAATCTCTTCTGCTTTTTCGAATATTGTGTTCATACTGATCAACTGCAGCAAGTACATACCATGGAACATGAGTTGTGATGGAGACTTTTTCATATAGGGCCATTCTCTGCTTCAATTCATCTGGCTGCTTGCCAGTCCCTTTTGCATGAACAGGTAAAGGGAGCATTGAAAGAGCAATCATGATGGCTAAAACGACTTTCACAAACGTCCATCTCCTTTCATCGAGCATCGTCTTCTACCGTTTAGTGTGGTTAGATCACTCTATTTCATAAGAAGAAAATGTTAGTAATTTTCTTCTGTTTTTTTAGGAGGCTTTTGGGTATTTTTGCAGCTCATTCCCTTGTTGTTCAATCTGTACTATGTTAAAGTGTCTAAAGAAAAGGCTTTAGGCCGAAGATTCAATTTTTTGCAGCTTCTTGGCTGCATCCATCGTATATAGCAGGAAGATTTTTGTAGATGCACCTTTAACGAATTCATATGGAGATGATGGAATTGGCAAAGAAGGAAGAGCACGTAAGAAAACCGGACTGGCTTAAAATTAAGCTGAATACGAATGAAAACTATACCGGTTTGAAGAAAATGATGCGGGAAAACAACCTGCATACTGTTTGTGAGGAAGCAAAATGTCCGAATATTCACGAATGCTGGGCAGTGAGAAGAACCGCTACATTTATGATCCTTGGATCTGTTTGTACGCGCGCATGCCGTTTCTGTGCGGTGAAAACTGGACTTCCAACTGAGCTTGACCTGCAAGAGCCAGAACGCGTGGCAGATTCAGTAGCCTTAATGAACTTAAAGCACGCTGTCATAACAGCGGTTGCAAGGGATGACCAAAAGGATGGCGGAGCAGGTGTGTTTGCTGAAACCGTTCGTGCCATTAGAAGAAAAAGCCCATTCACGACCATTGAAGTTCTCCCTTCAGACATGGGCGGTAATTATGATAACTTGAAGACGTTAATGGACACACGTCCTGACATTTTAAATCACAACATTGAAACAGTTCGCAGATTAACGCCAAGAGTTCGTGCGCGTGCTACATATGATCGTTCATTAGAATTCTTGCGTCGTGCAAAAGAAATGCAGCCCGATATTCCAACAAAATCAAGCATTATGATTGGACTCGGTGAAACGAAGGAAGAAATCATTGAAGTCATGGATGATCTTCTTGCCAATAACGTCGATATCATGGCGATTGGGCAGTACTTACAGCCTTCGAAAAAGCATTTGAAAGTTCAAAAATACTACCATCCGGATGAGTTTGCAGAGCTGAAGGAAATTGCGATGTCAAAAGGCTTTAGCCACTGTGAAGCTGGGCCGCTTGTGCGCTCTTCCTACCATGCAGATGAACAAGTAAACGAAGCGTCTAAAAAGCGTCAGGCGCAAGCATAACAAAGAAAACGCCAGAGCTCTCTGGCGTTTTTTCTCGTATTAATTTTGGCCGTAAGGGGCGTTTCTTCTCATCGTACGGTCGGAATTCGTCATGCCATTTGCATCTTCTTTCGTTGAGATATCTCCACCTTGAGGGGAATACTTCATTTGTTGAATCGTTTTGGTTAAAATTTGGTCAAAATCACGTGAATTGGTTTGAAGACGTGAAAAATTGGCAATGGATTGAAAGTGCTCTGGATTATCAGAGACGTATACATGATAATAACGAGGGAGAACAGAAACCGCCGTTTTCTTTACTTGATCGGCAGATTCATCACGGTTTTTATTTCCTGTTCGATACACAATGAGTGCATCCTCATCTGTCACAAGTGTGGCAGCATCTTTGATGTTTGGCAGCTGCACCGTTAAACTTGTAATCACGTGGGCAAGATGCTCACGATTTAAAGCAGGGGTTCTTTCTTTCTGATCCGTTACTTGCTGGCGCTGATAACGAACATACCCTGCTCTGTTTGTGTCTGCTTCTGGCATGTTGGAATTATTTCCTTCATGACGATCCGACAGACGGATGGTTTTACTTGAAGAATCTTCATCCACTTGCCGGTTCATACCTGATTGAAAGCCGCACCCGCCTAAAAGCATGCTGAGGAGAACCGCGGCCGTCAGTTGTTTCTTCATAAATGTGACCTCCTTTTTCCTTTAGCTTCGGCTAAATCGGAAAAAACATGCTTTAGCAATTGATGGAGTTCTTCCAATGAATTATCATTAAAGATGGATCGTTTAAAAAGAGGTGAGAAGATGATCGTCGTTCAGAATGCTACCTTTGATCTTGTAAGAGATATCAAAGACGGCTTTAATGAAGAAGCGTTTAAAGCAAGGTACTCAGATATTTTAAATAAGTATGATTATATTGTGGGGGACTGGGGCTATAATCAGCTCAGGCTGAAGGGTTTCTTTGATGACCAAAACCAAAAGGCCACATTTGATACTAAAATCAGCACACTCGATGAATACATTTATGAATACTGTAATTTTGGCTGTGCCTATTTTGTCTTAAAACGAATCAGAAAATAACGCAAAGGGGAGCGTCATGATGTATTTCGTAGACAGAAAAAAGATTGAAGAGACATTACGTTTTTTCGAGGAGCAATATGAGTTGTTGCAGAGTCATCAAACATGGACAAGTCCTCTAGAGAAAAAAGCGCTGGAACGAATTGTTCATTTGCTCGTCGAATGTATTCTTGATACTGGAAATGACATGATTGATGGCTTTATTATGCGTGACCCAGGAAGCTATGATGACATCATGGATATACTTGTTGATGAAAAAGTCGTACCAGAAGTGGAAGGCAGTCAGCTGAAAAAGCTTGTCTCATCCCGCAAAACACTTGTGCAGCAATATCAGGAAGTGGTTCATCATGACTTATTGCAGGTGATCAGCGAAGTAGAGCAGGCACTAGAGGTCTTTCCAAGCCGCATCCGAACCTACTTGGAGCAGGAGCTTGGCCCAGTATCAGCGTTTAAATAAACCATTGGAGTTGTGAGCATCATGAAATACAAAGGCTATTTAATTGATTTAGACGGGACAATGTATAAAGGAACAGAAAAGATCGAGGAAGCAGGTCAATTTGTTCAAAAGTTAAATGAGTTGAGCATTCCTTACTTGTTTGTCACGAATAACTCATCACGCACGCCGAAGCAGGTAGCGGAAAAACTCGTTTCATTCGATATCCCAGCAACAGAAGAACAAGTTTTTACAACAAGTATGGCGACGGCCAATTATATTGCTGAGCAAAAGAAAGATGCGTCAGTTTACGTGATTGGTGAAGAAGGAATCAAACAGGCCATTGAAGAAAAAGGGCTGACATTTGGTCAGGAAGACGCTGATTTCGTTGTTGTTGGAATTGATCGTGGCATTACATATGAAAAATTAGCAGTAGGTGCGATTGCCATTCGTCAAGGCGCACAATTTGTCTCAACAAATGGAGATATTGCCATTCCAACAGAAAGAGGGCTTTTGCCAGGAAACGGCTCGTTAACATCAGTACTAACCGTGACGACAACGGTTCAGCCGACATTTATCGGAAAGCCAGAATCCATTATTATGGAACAAGCGATGCGTGTACTTGGGACAGATGTGTCTGAAACGCTCATGGTGGGTGATAACTATGATACGGATATTATGGCAGGAATGAATGCAGGAATGGACACATTACTCGTCCATACAGGTGTGACAACAAAAGAGCTGCTTCAGCAGTATGAAAAACAGCCAACCTATGTGATTGATTCATTATCCGAGTGGATTGAGCGATTATCATAAAAAAAGAGGACAAGCGTTACGCGCGCGTCCTCTTTTTCTTTATTCCGCATTTCTTGCACTATGTGCCAGCCTGCTTGATGCGGCAGCAGCAATAGCGCCAACAATGTCATCTAAAAAGGTGTGGCATTCGCCTGTGGATTTATCGTTGAGTTTCCCGAGTATTCCTGGTTTTTCTTTATCGATATATCCGTAATTCGTAAAGCCGATCGAACCATAAATATTGACGATTGCAAAGGATAAAATTTCATCAACGCCATACAGGCTTTCGTCAGTTTCAAGTATTGATTGAAGCGGCTCAGTCAGCTTTTTTTGCTCGGCGAGTACGTCTAATTCGACGCCCGTTAAAATCGCATTTTGGACTTCACGTTTTGCGATGACACGCTCCACATTGTGGATGCACTCTGTCATGTCTAAGCCAGGATGATATTTTTCCTGTAAAAAGTAGACAAGGTCTGCTATATCTTGAATGGTTACGCCTCGTTCTTGTAAACGGCGTCTTGCTGTTTTTTCTACTTCGTTCATCTCATGATGATGCGGCATGTATTCCTCACCCAATCCTCGTAATTTGTCCACAACGTGTAAAAAGCTTCGGATAGTAAATAGTATTCATAAATCCCTCAACCTGCGACTACGATATGATAAGAGATTGATCATAGGAACGCAGGTGAAAACATGAAAGAAACCATCTATCACACATTTGGTATTGATGTTCGTCAATTTACGCCATATGGCAGTTATCAGAGCTTTCAAACGGCGGAGGCTCTCTTCCTCATTGTTCCTGTGTCTCATTTGCGAGAAGAAGAACTCTCGGAGTTGTATCATATCAGTCAGTATTTACTGAATGCTGGAGACCCATACGTTGCTGTGTTTGAATTAACAAACGAAGAGAAGCCCACCTTCACTCATGGGAAGGAGCAGTATGCTTTATTAAAAGCAGCGCCTCCGCTCTCAAGCCGCTCGTTTCAGCAAGCGTCAGAGCTGGCAGCCTTTCATGTCAGGGGAAGAGGATTTCCATATGAAGTATCCGAAACAAAACGTGTCGGTGCCTGGAAGGAATTATGGGCAAAACGATTAGATCAGCTTGAAGGGTTTTGGATGCAGCAAATGCATCAAAAACCGCTGCAACGGTTTGAACAAAAATTCATTGAATCGTTTCCGTATTATCTTGGATTAACGGAGAATGCCATTCAATATTTAGTCGATACTGAACTTGATGATGAACCGAAAGAAGGTGACTCAGGCACTGTCTGTCATCAGCGCTTTTCACGTATGACATGGCCGCATGAGCAGCCGCTGCGTTTACCTGTGGATTGGGTCTTTGATCATCCAACCCGTGATATTGCCGAATACTTAAGAGAGACCTTTGTACAGCATAAGGAAGATTTAATTGAAGAGGGCTTTTCCTTTCTTCAGCAATATGAACAGGTGACACCTCTTTCCTCCTTTTCAAAGCGTTTGTTATACAGCCGCCTGCTGTTTCCGCTTCATTACTTTGAAATTGTAGAAGGCTACTACATGTCGGGAGAAAATGAAAAGTCATATTATGAAGAGCGGTTAGATTACGTCTTAAATGATGCAAGCCGCTATGAATACTTTCTGAAGGTCTTTCAAGAAATGAGTGCCATGCGAAGCGGCGGCAGCCCCATTCCGGCTGTTGGCTGGATTCAGCCTGCAGCTGATTTGAAGTTTCAGTGAACACACAAAACGTCTCTTTTCTCTTGAGGCGTTTTTCGTTATGCTTAAAGAAATCGATTAAAGGAGTGTTCTTCTTGCCGAAACCTTATGTCTATATCACAAGAAAGCTGGATGAAGCATCACTTACACCATTAAAAGAAGTCGCTCATGTTGAGATGTGGCCGAGCGAAGATGAGCCGTGTCCAAGAGAAGAGTTAGAAACACAGGCTGCTAAAGCGGATGCGCTTCTCACCATGCTGTCAGATCAAATAGATGAGACCCTTTTATCAAAGGCACCGAATATCAAGGTGGTTGCAAACCTTGCTGTTGGCTATGACAATATTGATCTTGAAGCAGCCAAAAAGTACGGAATCACCGTATGTCATACACCAGATGTCTTAACAGAATCGACGGCTGATTTAGCCTTTGCTCTTCTGATGGCGTCAGCTAGACGCATTGTCGAGGCGAGTGATTGGATTAAGGATGGAAACTGGACAGGCTGGGGGCCGCTTCTTCTTGCCGGTGCTGATGTTCATCACAAAACACTCGGGATTGTCGGAATGGGCAGCATTGGAACAGCACTTGCCAAGCGGGCCAAAGGCTTTAATATGAATGTCCTTTATCATAATCGTTCAAGAAAACCCGAGGCAGAAGCGCAGCTTGGCGTGACCTATGCGGCTTTTGAGGAACTGCTCAAGCAGTCTGATTTCATCGTCTGTCTGACGCCGTTAACCCCGGAAACGAAAGACATGTTTAATGAAAAAGCATTTGATCTGATGAGGAACTCTGCTTATTTCATTAACGTATCAAGAGGACAGACTGTGGATGAGGATGCTTTATATGAGGCTGTCACGACAGGAAAAATTGCCGGCGCTGGTCTGGATGTATTTAGAGAGGAACCTGTCAGTCCGTCTCATCCGTTAACGACTTTACCTAACGTCACAGTCCTTCCTCATATTGGAAGTGCCAGTGTCGAAACGAGAAAAACAATGATGCGTTTATGTGCTGAAAATATTGCGCTTGTCTTACAAGACGAGCCAGCCAAAACGCCGGTTCGTTTATAATATAAAGCTTCCCGGCTTTCGGGAGCTTTTCTGACAAAAATATTTTGAAAATATAGAATCTTGATATAAATAGCTGTTAAGCGGTTTCATTCTGACAATCTCTTATTTTATTACCTTGTCAAAATGAGGATACCCCTTTATAATGTGTGTACATTGAATGTCTGTGTAAGGTTAACAAATGTCTTTTTAGAGAGGACATTTACGGAGAAAGGTGGAATTTCAGGTGAAGGCAATTCGAGTTGGGCTATTAGGATTAGGAACAGTGGGGAGCGGTGTCGTAAAAATTATCCAAGACCATCAGGATAAATTAATGCACCAAATCGGCTGTCCGGTATTAATACAAAAAGTGCTTGTGAGCAATCCCGATAAAAAAAGAGATGTGGATGTCGCAAGAGAGGTCTTCACAACTGAAGTATACGATGTGATTAGAGATCCAGAGGTCGACGTCATCATTGAAGTGATGGGCGGCATTGAAGAGACAAAACAATATTTAATAGATGCATTGAATGAGAAGAAGCATGTTATTACAGCCAATAAAGATTTAATGGCACTTTACGGTACGGAGCTTTTACATGTAGCGAAAGAAAATGGCTGTGATCTTTATTATGAAGCAAGTGTCGCCGGAGGAATTCCGATTTTGCGTACGCTGGAGGAAGGATTGGCCTCTGACCGAATCACCAAGATGATGGGGATTGTGAACGGTACAACGAATTTTATTTTAACGAAAATGAACGTCGATAAAAGCGCATATGAGGATGTCTTAAAAGAAGCACAGGATCTTGGCTTTGCAGAAGCAGACCCGACAGCTGATGTAGAAGGACTGGATGCAGCAAGGAAAATGGCGATTCTTGCAAGACTCGGCTTTTCTATGAATGTGGATTTAGAGGATGTAAAGGTGAAAGGTATTTCTGATATCTCTGATGAGGATATTAATTTCAGTAAGCGGTTTGGTTATACCATGAAGCTGATCGGAATTGCTCAGCGAGACGGAGAGAAGGTGGAGGTCAGCGTCCAGCCAACCTTACTTCCTGATCATCATCCATTATCATCCGTCAACAATGAATTCAATGCGGTGTATGTCTACGGAAGTGCTGTAGGAGAAACGATGTTTTACGGACCTGGAGCAGGAAGTCTGCCAACGGCAACAGCTGTTGTATCAGACTTAGTCGCAGTAATGAAAAACATGCGCCTTGGCGTGAACGGAAGCGGATTTATCGCACCGCAGTTTGACAAGAAGATCAAATCCTCATCAGAAATATTTGCTCAGCAATTTTTAAGAATTCATGTCAGAGATCAAGTCGGGGCATTCTCCCGCATTACATCTATTTTTTCTGAAAGAGGTATCAGCTTTGAAAAGATCCTTCAGCTTCCTGTGAAAGGACATGATGAGCTGGCTGAAATTGTGATTATTACACATCAGACCTCAGAAGAAGATTTCTCAAATATCCTGCAAAAATTAAACGACCTCGACGTGGTGGTTCAAGTGAAGAGCACGTACCGAGTAGAAGGGAACGGTTTAAGCTGATGAAATGGAATGGACTCATTGAAGAATTTCAAGAATTCTTACCAGTTAACGAATCTACACCTAAACTAACATTAAATGAAGGGAATACACCGCTGATCCATCTCGCCAAGCTGTCAGAAAAGCTGGGGATCGAGCTTCATGTGAAAACAGAAGGCGTCAATCCAACAGGCTCTTTCAAGGATCGAGGAATGGTCATGGCCGTTGCAAAGGCAAAAGAAGAAGGCAACGATACAATCATGTGCGCTTCAACAGGGAATACCTCAGCAGCAGCAGCAGCTTATGCAGCCCGCGCTGATATGAAATGTATTGTCATCATTCCAGACGGGAAAATTGCCTTCGGTAAGCTTGCACAGGCTGTCATGTACGGAGCAGAGATCATTGCCATTGACGGTAACTTTGATGATGCACTGAAAATCGTCCGCAGCATCTGTGAAAAAGCACCGATTGCCCTTGTTAACTCGGTCAACCCTTATCGAATTGAAGGACAAAAGACAGCAGCATTTGAAATCTGTGAGCAGCTAGGCTCTGCCCCGGACGTACTGGCGATTCCTGTCGGAAATGCTGGGAACATTACGGCCTACTGGAAAGGCTTCAAGGAATATCACGAGAAAAAAGGAACTGGACTGCCTGTCATGCGCGGTTTTGAAGCAGAAGGTGCAGCGGCAATCGTTCGAAATGAAGTGATTGAGCAGCCAGAAACAGTGGCAACGGCTATCCGTATCGGAAATCCAGCGAGCTGGAAACAAGCTGTGGCAGCCGCAGATGAATCAAACGGAAAGATTGATGAAGTAACAGATGAGGAAATTCTTCATGCGTATCAATTGATTGCACGTGAAGAAGGCGTGTTTGCAGAGCCGGGCTCATGTGCGTCGATTGCGGGCGTGTTAAAGCAGGTGAAATCTGGAGAAATCAAGCCAGGCAGTAAAGTTGTTGCGGTACTAACAGGCAACGGACTGAAAGATCCAAATACGGCTATCGATATTTCACAAATCAAGCCAGTCACACTCGATGCAGATGAAGATCAAATTCTTGAACATTTAGAAAAGGCCGCACGCGTATGAGTGAAGCCTCCATGCTTTTTTCAATCACAGTACCGGGAAGCACTGCCAATTTAGGACCAGGCTTTGATTCAGTTGGAATGGCGCTCAGCCGCTATTTAAAGCTATCGGTCTATGACCATGATAGCTGGCTGTTTGAAGCAGAAACAGATGTCGTGTCTGGGATTCCATCAGGCACCGACAACCTGATTTATCAAACAGCCAAAAAGGTCGCAGATGACTTTGGAAAAACACTCCCGCCTGTTCATGTCAAAGTGTGGAGTGATATTCCATTGGCACGGGGGCTTGGCAGCAGTGCTGCTGCCATCGTGGCCGCCATTGAACTCGCCAATCAGCTTCTTGAATTAAATATGACAGATGATCAGAAGCTCTTTTATGCAAGTGAGGTAGAAGGTCATCCAGATAATGCGGGTGCCTCTTTATTTGGTGGTTTACTGATTGGTCTCCACGAAGAAGACAAAACACATGCCGTTAAAGTGCAGCATGTGGATGTAGATGTCGTCGTGGTGATTCCTTTTTATGAAGTGCTGACAAAGGATGCCCGTGATGTCCTGCCAGAGGATTTCTCCTATAAACATGCCGTCAGTGCGAGTGCTGTGAGCAACGTCCTTGTAGCCGCCTTAATGACGCAAAACTGGCCGCTTGTTGGAGAAATGATGAATAAGGATTTATTTCATCAGCCTTACCGCACAATGCTCGTGCCAGAGCTGTCGAAGGTAGAGCATGTCGCTTCGCTAAAAGGAGCGTATGGAACGGCTTTGAGCGGTGCTGGGCCGACGATCCTTACCTTAGTGGAAAAAGGGAAGGGAGAAGCGCTGAAAGAACAGCTTGCTCAAAACTTCCCGCATTGCGAAGTCGATTTGCTGACGGTGCCAGTAGAAGGGGTTGTCGTGCAGCATTATCCTGTTAATCAAGTAAAGAACGTGCTGTGAATCTGCACGTTCTTTTTTATGTTTGTTTTTATGGGAAGAAGCAGGGATTATTATTTAGAGGATCGAACTATTTTTTATGCATATAAGGGGGAGATACGTTCATGAAGAAATTGATGATGGCAGAAGATTTAACGAAGATTGTTTCTGTTTCTCATCCGGTTTATTCACCAGATGGAAAAAAGGCAGTCTTTACAAAAGTCACTGTGAATGAGAAAAAGGACGATTACAATATCCATTTATGGGTTCGAGATGAAGAGACAGAGGAGCTGACACAATGGACATTTGAGGATGGAAAGCATCATCAGCCAGTTTGGTCAAAAGATGGCAGGCAGCTTGCTTTTATTTTACAAAAGCCAAAGGAAGTCCCTCAGCTGGCGCTCATGAAGAGCGAAGGAGGCGGCGTGCGAACCTTAACGACGATTCCTTACGGAGTATCTCATCCTGTCTTTTCTCCAGATGGCGCTTTTCTTTATGCGGCTGTGTCATTGAAACAATCAGAATCTGTTCATGATGAAAAAAAGGAAGAGCGAGATGACTTTGCTCCAGCAGTATATGATGATTTGACCTATAAAGCAGATGGAAGAGGCTTTTTAGATGGGCGATTCACGCAGATCGTGAAAGTGGATATCCGTTCAGGAGAGATAGAGCCTGTCACGAGTGAGCAGGTTCATCATATGAATCATACGGTTTCTCCGTGCGGCAAATGGCTTGCCTTTATTCAATTAAATGCACAGACACCTTACATAAGTGACGTGTGTCTCCTGTCATTAGAAGATGGTACGACAAGGAAAATTACACAAGCAAACGGCGCTTATTCCACCGTATCTTTTTCTCCTAATGGAAAGAGCCTTTTGTATATTGGACATGAGCGCGAATTTCAAAATGCCACCTTCCCATCATTATGGTTATATGATCTGAAGGAAGACAAAGCGGTTCTGTTGTCAGAAATGCTCGATATGTATGTTGGGAACTGTATGGCAGGAGATAGCGTGATGGGCGAGGCCTATCAGCTTCCGCAGTGGACAAAGGACAGCCAAGGGTTTTATGCGCTTGTTTCTGATCAAGGCAGTACAGGGATTTATTATTTCTCTATTGAAGGTTTAGCGTATCCTGTTCGACTAGAGGCAGAACATATCACCAATTTCAGCCTTCATCCAAATGAATCTAAACTGCTGCTCAGCAGGCTTTCACCTGTCTCACCAAGTGAGCTGTATGAGATGACATTAGGGGAGACAGAACTAAAGCAAATCACGTTTGAGCATCATGATTTTCTAAAGGAGCATGTCGTATCCGAACCTGAACCATTTTCTTTTCAGTCAAAAGATGGCGACGAGGTGCATGGCTGGTTTATGAAGCCTTCCAAGATGGAAGAGGGAAAGAAATATCCGCTCATTCTAGAAATTCATGGCGGACCGCATGCGATGTATGGTCATACGTATTTTCATGAATTTCAAATGCTTGCTTCTGAAGGCTATGCCATCGTATATATCAACCCGCATGGCAGTCATGGATACGGACAGATGTTTACCGACCGTGTGAGAGGAAGCTATGGTGACGTTGATTATGACGATGTCATGCAGGCTGTTGATCATGTGCTCAAAGCCTATGATTTCCTTGATGAAACAAGACTTGGCGTGACTGGCGGCAGCTATGGCGGTTTTATGACCAACTGGATTGTCGGACAGACCGACCGCTTTCGGGCAGCTGTCACACAGCGCTCCATTTCAAACTGGATTAGCTTTTATGGCATCAGTGATATCGGTTATTTCTTTACAAGGTGGCAGATTGAGGGGGATATTTATGATTCTGTCGATAAACTATGGGATCGTTCGCCGCTAAAATATGTGAAGCAAATGAACACGCCGCTGCTCATCTTGCACAGCGATGAAGATTATCGCTGTCCAGTTGATCAAGCAGAGCAGCTTTTTGTGGCATTGAAGGAGCTTGGGAAAGACACAAGATTGGTCAAATTCCCGAAGGCATCTCATGATCTATCCAGAAGCGGCCATCCGGGGCAGCGTATTCAAAGACTGACTTTTATAAAGGAATGGTTTAGAGAAAAACTAGCCTAATAAAAAACGAAGCGTGCTGACAAACCCTCGCATTCGGTGTCAGTCCTGCGTGCTGGTGCTCACGAATAGAAAATTCGCTCCGCGCCAGTACTCGACCTTCCTAGATTTCAAGGGTTTTCATATCACGCTGAAAAGAAGACAAAGGGCTAAAGCCTTTGTCAATCATGAAAAAAACGACCCTGATTGGGTCGTTTTCATGTCATATATGAATTAGAAAACCTGTTCAACTTCTACAACGCCAGGCACTTCTTCTAATAATGCGCGCTCAATACCGGCTTTCAATGTAATGGTTGAACTTGGGCAGCTGCCGCATGCACCAAGAAGACGTAATTTCACAATGCCATCTTCAATGTCTACAAGCTCACAGTCTCCACCATCACGTAATAGAAATGGACGAAGTTTGTCCAGTACTTCCTGTACTTGGTCTTTCATTTCGACTTCAGTCATTAGATATAATCGCTCCTTTCACAACATATCACCATTATATTCATCTGGACGATAAAAATCTATTGATTGGTTTCAAAGTTTCCTTTTCATTATAGCACAATCTCATCTTGAAACAAAAAGTGATTTTGGCTTTTTTCATACAGAAAATTCAGCTAAAATGAAGTTAGAATAGGGGGCTTGCCAAATGAATCAAACCGTCGATCTTTATGTATATGGAAGAGATGTCTTGTGCGCTAGCTGTGTGAATCTGCCTTCTTCAAAAGATACGTTTGAATGGTTAGATGCAGCATTAAAACGAAAATATCCGAATCAGCCATTCCGCATCACATATATTGATATTGAGCACCCGCCAGAAAACGAACAACAAAAGGAATTGTCTGAACGAATTCTTGATGATGAATTCTTTTATCCGCTTGTCTTAGTAGAGGATCAAATCGTTGGAGAAGGCAATCCGAAATTAAAAGACATTTATCAAGAAATGGAGAAATACGGGTACAAGGAGAGCAGTGAATAAGCTGTTCTTTTTTCGAGAAACAAAACGAACAAACGTTCTTTTTTATATTGAAAAGGAACGTTTGTTCGTTTATAATGAAATGAAAGGAGCGTGAGCAACATGAATTATTTACTGAAACAATCTCTTCATCAGCAAATACCGATTGAGATGATTTATATGAAGAAAAACGGAGAGTGCACGAAGCGTAAAATCATTGTCCATCGTCAAACCGATCAGCTCATCCAAGCGTATTGTTTATCGAAGAAGACGATGAGAACCTTTCGTAAAGACTGCATTCTTGCCCTTGCTCCGATCAAATGGACCCACTCACCGGCACATGCCGTTTCATAGAAAAAAGCTCCCTCGTCACGAAGGAGCTTTGAGAAAAAATTCACATGATTTAGCCGTTGTGATGCTTGTACATCCAAAGGAGTCCAGATTTCAGGAGTCTTGGCACCCGGCCAACAAGCGGACGATCAGCCACTAAGCCAAAGCCTGCTTTTTTCCCTAAAGAACCTAAAACACCTTTTAGCTTAAACTGTGGATAAGCCTCAGGAAGCGGCTCATTTTTCCAGCGTTTTTGCAGAGATTGGACAATTTGTTCTGCCTGCGCCTCAGCAAGCTGTGCACTTGGGGCATGCGGCAGACTTGCGCAGTCACCTACGACATATACATGCTCATCCCCAGGAAGATTGTGATGAGGAGTTAATACGACGCGTCCTTGTGCGTCTTTTTCAACATCCATCTCACGTACGACTTTGCTTGGCTGTATTCCTGCTGTCCACACAATGACATCTGCTTCAATCGCGTCATCATGGTTATAAACGACGCCTTCTTCAACCTTTGTAATATTGGCACAGTTAATGATCTTTACGTCATTTTCTTCAAACCACTTTTGAACATACAAACTTAATCTTTTTGGGAAGCTCGATAGAATCAGCTCTCCGCGGTCGAAAAGAATAATGTTTAAATCAGAACGGCTTTCTCTTAGTTCACTGGCCAGCTCTACCCCGCTAAGTCCAGCACCGACGATGCCAACCGTTGCACCTGCGCTCAAATTATTTAATTTGTTATACGCATGTCTTGACTGATCAATGGTTTGAATGCTGTATGTATGTTCTTTCGCACCAGGGACATTATGATACTTGTCCTCACAACCGAGTCCAATCACCGTATCATCATACGGAATCGGTTCACGGTCGCTGAATAAGATCTGTTTGTTTTCAATATCAATTTTTTCTACTTCCCCGTATTGAATATCCAGCTTCGGATGCTCTGGAAAAGATACTCGAATGTGATGATCAGAGATCGTTCCAGCAGCAAGTGCATAATATTCTGTTTTTAAACAGTGGTAAGGATTTCGATCAATTAATGTGATAGTGACATCATCAGGTAATTGATTTGGCAATAAGCGGTGGAGAACCCGCATATTCCCGTAACCTCCGCCGATCAAGACTAAATTTTTCATGACGATTCTCCTTTTCCCCGTAGACATTGAAAAACACTTATACTAAAAAACTTTAAGTTAAAATACCAAATAAAATTATATCGAATTTACTGTGAAACCACAATAATTGTTTCAAAATAACCTACATATTCATCAGTTAGTCCTAAATAGTAAAACATTTTACGAGGAATAGGCGTAACGATACAGATGAAGCTCATATTTTGACTAATACAAGGAATTTCGGTAGGATGGTAAGGCAATGTGAGGTGAAGCACAGTGTTTCCACTGATCGAATTTTGTGTAAGTAATCTTGCACAAGGGTCTCAAGAAGCAAAAGAGAAGCTTGAAAAAGACCCAAACCTAGACGTAATGGAATACGGCTGTTTAAGCTATTGCGGCAAATGTATGGACTCCCCATTTGCACTTGTGAATGGAGAATTTGTTTCAGGAGAAAATGCAGAGCAGCTAGTCGAGCGTATTTATGCTTTTATAGAGGAAAACGACATGTTTTAAATGCACCACATGGGTCATGAGGTGCATTTTTTTCACATTTCCATCTTCCATTTTTAAGGAAAATCAATAGAAAGCGCATCCAATATGTTATGCTAATAAAATATCACCAATGTGAAGCATCACACGAGAGAAAAAGAGGCATATGCATAATAAAAGCCCTTTGCCATGGCAGCAAAGAGCTTCTATGTATGAAAAACGGGGGATGATAAGATTGTCTCCTGAATCGACTCCTTTTATACTATAAAGAAACAACATTTTTGGAGGAAGCTCATGACATCATTTCAATTCACGAAAATGCACGGATTAGGAAATAATTATATTTACGTCAATCAGATGAAGGAACAGCTTCCAGAAGAGCAGCTATCAGAGATAGCGATTCGCGTTTCTTCTGTTTATACAGGAATCGGTTCTGACGGGATGATCCTGATTTGCCCATCAGATGTTGCACCTGTGAAGATGCGCATTTTCAACAATGATGGTTCAGAGGGCAAAAACTGCGGTAACGGGCTGCGCTGCGTTGCAAAGTATGTGTATGAGCATCAAATTGTGACGGACACAACGTTCCAGATTGAGACATTGTCAGGTCTTGTTGAAGCGACTGTTCACGCTCAAGATGGTCACGTTCAGCTAGTCACTGTAGATATGGGAAAACCACGTTTTGAAAAAGAAGCGATGCCAATGCTTGGTGAACCGGCCAGCACAACAATTAATGAGCCGCTTGATTTTGGCACTGCGAAATTAAATGGAACAGCTGTTTCGATGGGAAACCCGCACATCGTTTTTTATTTAGAGGACATTGAAAAAGCACCTCTTCATACACTTGGACCAATCATCGAAAAACACGACATGTTCCCAGAAGGCGTCAATGTAGAATTTGTAGAAGTTGTCAGTGAAACAGAGCTTCATTTTCGTGTGTGGGAAAGAGGTTCAGGGATTACACAGGCTTGCGGAACAGGGGCATGTGCTGCGGCTGTATCCACAATTGTGAATGGTCAGGCGAAAAAAGAAACAGACATGACCGTTCATTTAGCAGGCGGAGACCTCATCATTCGTTGGAAGGACAATGACCACGTGCTCATGACAGGACCTGCTGAAACGATTTGTGACGGCACATTTTATCTCTAAACCATTTATTTGAGAAAAGGCATCATCACGTTTATAATTGAAAAGAAACATCCAGTCAAAAGGAGGGATGATCATGAGTACACCAGTAACCATTACAGAAGCTGCTGCACTGCAGATTAAAGATATGATGAAAGAGCATGAAGAAGAAAATGCGTTCCTTCGAGTGGGCGTAAAAGGCGGCGGATGCAGCGGTCTTTCCTACGGCATGGGCTTTGACCATGAAGTTTCAGAGAAAGACACGCAGTTCGAACAGCACGGCATAAATGTCCTTGTCGATTCCGAAAGCCTTGATATCATGAACGGAACCATCATTGATTTCAAACAATCACTAATGGGCGGCGGTTTCACCATCGACAATCCGAACGCCATCGCGTCATGCGGATGCGGTTCTTCTTTTAGAACAGCGACGAATACCGGTACGCCGGAAGAGTGTTAAGGGTTAGTATTGATTAATTCTGTAAATCCATTACGATAATTAAAACCTCCTCAATTGATCATTTTTTGAGGAGGTTTTTTGTGTTGTTTTTAAAGATGCGAAGATTAAGTATAAAAATGTCCGCAATTTTTTAGTATTTCCTCTGTACCAAGTAAGGTCGCTTCTTCAATCCCTACCTTATTAATTCTCATGAATGATTGTACAGCTTGATAACCTACTGCATAACCGACAAAGGGTGATAATCCTACAGGTTGAAAGCCTTGTTCTTTGGCAATGGCATCACCAAACATATAACTACTGACCTCACCAAACCCTTTCATATGTAAAGCCTCTTTCATCACTTCTTTAGAATAGTCTAATTCCTCTTTATCAAAAGAAGTGACCCAAGGCCCTAAAACTTGTTCACCATAAAGCTCTTTTGCAAATGATTCAGCTAATCCCTCTATAATTAAATAATCTCCAACCGTGACGTTTCCGTAATCCCATTCAAAATGTGAAAAACGGATATTATGATGGAATTCATGTGCAATGAGAGCAGGAATTCTGGGGATATTATATGAATTTGGATATAGTGATATCTGAATAAATCCAGGAATTCCTCCAAAGCCACAATATCCTTTTTGCAGTTCAAGCTTTTTCGGATCAGCTATATATAGACCAAATCTCAACTCATCAGCATTTATTTGAAGGTTGTGCTTTTTGATGAAATCCATACAATGGTTTAAGGTCATATCTGCTGTTTGAAGAGCCCGAATTTCTTGTAGTTTTTTTAATGCTTGTTGTCCAGTTTGTGTATCTGTTACATCAAGATAGCCAAGCATCTTGGTTGCCATGATTACATCATAGCCATTTTGCTGTTTAGCTTTTAGCGGAACGTTTATCATATTCCACATCTTTTCAAAAGGTTTCATCATGGTGTGCCGGAAAAAATGCTCTTGATTGTGTTTCGTTGAGAATAACTTCTCGTATTGATCAATTGTATTCTCAATCATAATTTTCATAGCTGTTCTCTCTTTTATGAAGAGTAGTAAAGACTTTCATCGATTCGCTCATAAATGATGCCAATCCCTCACCATATCGATCTATATTCTTTGTGAAACGTTCATCTTGAATATAGAGTTGGCTCAAACCGTAAAAAGCATCAAGAGAGTAATAATGAAAGTTTTCGTTTAAAAAGACGTACCATTGTTTGATGACGATTTGCACCTCTTTGGATCTAGGGGAATGGTTGCGAAGTGAGGCTAGTTTATTAAAGATGCTATCCCAGCTATCAGATAATTCAATTTGTTCTTCTTTAGATAAATTATTTAGTTTTGAGCTGACTTCATCAACAGCTTGATTTCCCCAACGGTGACGAGCTTCTTTTTCATATTGACTAAATTTCATATTCATATTCTCAAACCTTTCTTTATAGGTGTATTGAGTTTCTCCCTTCAAATGCTCTAGCGTCTTATCAATATTTCCGATCATTTTATCAAGATTGTTTCGTTTCTCTATTAACATTTTTCTTTGTAGCATAAATGCTTCTTTCTTGTTAAATGAAGGATTGTGCATCATCTTTTGGATTTCCTTCAATGGAAATCCAAGTTCCCTGAAAAATAATATTTGCTGCAATGTTTCAAGGTTTTCTTCTGAATAGAGTCGATAACGTTTATCTGTTACTTCACTTGGAGTCAATAAACCGATCTTGTCGTAATGATGAAGTGTACGAATGCTAATACTAAATAATTCAGCTACTTCTTTTACTTTCATTTCAATCACCTCTCTTGATATCCACTATAAAATATGACGTTACGTTAGGGTCAATCATCTTTTTAAAAGTTTACATCATAGATTGTTGATCTTGTTTGAAGCAGCGAAAAGGATCTATGTTTGTCTCGCAAATCGCTCAATTTTGTTACAGCTTGCCCGAACAACTGGCTATTTCCACTCGAAAAGAGTATCATGAAAACCAAACATAAACTGTAGTCAGAAAAGAGGTTGCTGAGGTTTGAGTGAACAAATCAATTGCAGGAACTGTCATGAACTGATTCCGTATCGTTCCAAAACGTGTCCATCTTGCGGGATTGAGAAGCCGCTTCCGAAAAAGGAACGTGTGAAGGATCGGGTGATTTTGGTTGTGGCAGGGATTGTTGTGGTGCTGCTTGCTGCAATGGTACTTGGAATGGCAAATGCCTATATTGGGGTTTTTAAATAAACGAAAAAGGAGTTCCGCAAATGGGAACTCCTTTTTTGATCCGATCTTATTTGTTTTCAAATAAGCTTGTGGAATGGAGAGGCTGTACACGGGCTTTCGGGTCCATGTAAGCTTTCGCATTGTTGACAGCAGTTGGTGCTTCACCAAATCCGCTTGCAATCAATTTGACTTTTCCTTCATACGTACAGATGTCTCCTGCCGCATAGAAGCCTTCAATATTTGTTTCCATTGTAGATTTCACCACGATGGAGTTCTTTTCGATTTCAAGGCCCCATTGTTTGATTGGTCCAAGGGAGGAAACAAAACCGAAGTTGACGATCACGTCGTCCACATCAAGCACTTGTTTTTTGTCGCCTTTGACTTCTTCGAGCACGATTTGTTCAATGCGGTCTTCACCAATGAGCTCAGTTGGTACAAATGGTGTCAGTACATTGACCTTTGAGTTATGCAGGTTTTCTACACTGTGCTCATGCGCGCGGAATTTATCGCGGCGGTGAATAATGGATACTTCTTTTGCGATTGGTTCTAGCATAAGTGCCCAGTCCACCGCAGAGTCTCCGCCGCCGAGAACGGCCACACGTCTGCCGGCAAATTGGTTCAAGTCATTAATGAAGTAATGCAGGTTGCTTCCTTCAAATGATTCTGCTGAATCAAGTTCAAGCTTTCTCGGTTGGAATGCACCGTTACCAGCTGTGATGATGATTGTTTTAGAATAATGAATCTCTTGATTTGTCACAAGTTTAAAGATGCCATCTGCTTGCTTTTCAACCGTTTCAACTGCCTGCTCTAAGCAAATGGTTTGATCAAATTTATCCATTTGTTCCTTTAAGTTATCAATTAATTCTTGTGCGCGGATTTTTGGAAAACCAGCCACATCATAAATATATTTTTCAGGGTAAAGAGCGGATAGTTGACCGCCGAGCTGAGGAAGGCTTTCAATGATTTTTACACTTGCCTGTCTCATGCCTCCGTAAAACGCAGTAAACAATCCAACTGGGCCGCCCCCGATAACGGTAATGTCATATACCTTAGAATCTTCTTGCATTCCTTTAATCCTCCCAAATGAAAATTGTTATCACTATATCATATCATACCACATATCGCCCTTTGACTTGTTTTGAAAAACTTGTCGTTTTTTGATGCTGAAGCTTTGAAAAGAAGGAAAAAGTGAGAAAGACCGTTTATCATAAGGATTTTCAGTTTAAAGCCTTGAAAATTGGAGCAGAACTCGCTATTATTGTTAAGGGAACTAAATATTAATTTTTTATGAATTTTTGTCGGATACGGTCAAATGCTTTCGTTTTATGTAGGTGAAAGTTCAGATTTTCACATACTTATTTTTTTGTTTAAATTTCATAAAATGCCGCAAAGCGGTTGAGAATAACGATATGTAATTCTTTATCCGTTTTACAGCAAATTTAAAAAAGGTGGATGTGATTCCAGTGAATAAACCGAAAATCGTTGTATTAGGTGCAGGTTATGGCGGATTAATGACTGTAACAAGATTAACAAAACAGCTTGGCACAAATGATGCGGACATTACTCTTGTGAACAAGCATAATTATCATTACGAAACAACTTGGCTTCATGAAGCAAGTGCAGGTACACTTCATCATGACCGCTGTCGTTATCAAATCAAAGATGTGATTAACAGTTCCCGTGTCAACTTTGTACAAGCAACAGTTGAAAGCATTGATAAGGAAGCGAAGAAAGTTGTGACATCAGATGGCGAACTTTCTTATGACTACCTTGTTGTTGCACTTGGTGCTGTTCCTGAAACATTTGGTATTGCAGGACTGAAAGAATATGCATTCTCAATCTCTAACATCAACTCTGCGCGTCAGCTTCGTGAGCACATTGAGCTTCAATTTGCGACGTATAATACAGATGCTGAAAAACGTCCAGAGCGTTTGACGATCGTTGTCGGCGGTGCAGGCTTCACAGGTATTGAGTTCCTTGGTGAGCTTGGAAACCGTGTGCCTGAGCTTTGCAAAGAGTATGACATTGATCAAAAAGACGTGCGTATCATCTGTGTAGAAGCTGCGCCAACAGCTCTTCCTGGATTCGATCCAGAATTGATCGACTATGCGATGAACTACCTTCAAGGTAAAGGTGTTGAGTTCAAAATCGGTACAGCGATCAAAGAATGTACGCCTGAAGGTATCATTGTTGGAAAAGACGATGATACAGAAGAAATCAAAGCTGAAACTGTTGTTTGGGCTGCAGGTGTACGCGGTAACCCAATCGTTGAAGAAGCTGGTTTCGAAAACATGCGCGGCCGCGTAAAAGTTTCTCCAGATCTTCGTGTACCAGAAAATGATGATGTCTTCATCATCGGTGACTGTTCATTGATTATCAATGAAGAAATCAACCGTCCATACCCACCAACTGCACAAATTGCTATGCAGCAAGGTGAAACAGTAGCGAAAAACCTTGCAGCACTAGTAAAAGGCGGTTCTCTTGAAAGCTTTAAGCCAGACATCAAAGGAACAGTTGCTTCTCTTGGTGAACACGACGCTGTAGGTGTTGCGTTTGGTAAAAAACTTCAAGGAACAAAAGCTTCTGCAATGAAGAAAATCATCGACAACCGTTCTTTATTCATGGTTGGCGGACCAGGACTTGTTCTGAAAAAAGGAAAATTCAAGTTCTTCTAAACCATCATAGACAAAAACGTGTATCCTCGTGATACGCGTTTTTTTTATGTGTTGTGGTATATTTTCTCACTTGGTTATGGACAGCAAAATATGTTATGATAAATTATCAGAAAATTTAGATTAAGGAGTGAGCAATATGAATGCACAAACAAAGGAAAAAACATCAACCTGTCAATATTGTTCAGGAAAAGGGTATTTTCAGCTATTGCTCGGCGGATCTGAAACGTGTGAGGAATGTAAAGGGACAGGAAAGAAGCATTAATTGATCTGCTTTTTCCATTGATTGACTTCATCTCTATTTCCAAGTTAAACTAATGATGGGATATTTGGGGGTGGAGATGAAGTGATCAGTTTACCAGTCGTTATCATTTCAGTTATTTTATTTTTCGTGTTATTCTTCGGCATTGGCTTTTTGCTCAATATGCTGCTGAGAATGTCATGGATTATGGCTATTTTATATCCAATTGTATGCCTTTTCATTATTAACAATCAAAAGATGATAGCTTATGTAAGAGAACCTGGCACCGCTTTTTCAGGAATAGGAGACCGGATCGTCTCACTCGCTGCGGCAGATATCATCATCTTATTAAGCGGCCTGATCGGTGCGATCACATCAGGTTTTGTCATTAATGCACTTCGAAAAAGAGGGTATCAAATGTTTTAACTCACTTGTGGACACGCAAGTGGGTTTTTTTGTTTCTCCTTTGCATAGTTTCCATTTTGTTTGGAAACAAATAGATGGGTAGAGGAGTGACAAATAGAGATGAAAACATGGATGAAACGATTGTTCATGACCGCCCTATTCATGCTTGCACTTTTGACAAGCTTTACGGGCATATCTGGAGTCGAACCAAGTGATTTAGCTGCATGGATGAAAGAGACCGATGCGGGCAAGCAAGTATCTTCTTTTTTTCAACAGCCAAAAAGGGAAACGATGGCACTCAAAAGTGAAGACATGCGGGCTGTTTCTCTTGAAGAAGCGTTTAATTGGAACGATTACCCGAAGCAGAAGGTTGTTGCAACCGGCTATACAGCAGGTGTGGAATCAACAGGCAAAACGAAGGAACATCATGCATATGGCATTACATATTCAGGCGTCAAAGTGAAACGTGATTTATATTCAACAGTGGCAGCGGACCCATCTGTTTTTCCGATTGGAACGGTATTGTATATCCCAAACTATGGCTACGGTGTGGTTGCAGATACTGGGAAAGCCATTAAAGGTCATAAGCTTGATCTATACTATGAAACCGTTGATGATGTGTATAGAGAATGGGGTAAAAAAGTGCTCGATGTGTATATCATCAAAAAGGGTGAAGGGACGTTAACGGAAAAAGACTTAAATCAGCTCAATGAAGCAGAATCGATGCAAGTATTCCGTCAGCAATTTCAAGCTAATAAAGAATGAAAAAGCTTTGGGCCATTTAAGGTCCAAAGCTTTTTCGCTTCTACATGAAGTAATAATCTAAGATGAGTGTCAGCAAGATCCCTGTTAAGCCGCCGAAGAAGACTTCAATCGGCTTATGACCAAGAAGCTCTTTTAATTTTTTTTGCTTTTCTTTTTCTTCCGCATTTGGGAAATTCTTTGCTTCGGAAACAAATCGGTTAAAATCTGTTACGAGCTTGTTGAGAACAGTCGCCTGTTCTCCTGCCTGTCTGCGAACGCCTGTCGCATCAAACATGGTAATAATGGCAAAGATGGCGGAAATGGCAAAGATAGATGTATCTAGCCCGTGCTCTAAAGCAACTGCTGTTGAGAGTGCTGTTACTGCTGCGGAGTGTGAACTTGGCATTCCGCCTGTGCTTGTAATGAGCGACCAATCTAGTCGTCTAGAAATGATAAATTGAATCGGTACTTTTACAAATTGAGCAAAAAAGATGGCTGCAAGGCTGGCAAGCAGCGGAAAATTCGTCAGTACGCTCATGAACAAGAAACATCCTCTCTTTAAGAAAAAATATCGTGCGAAATGTTGGACTAAAGATCCTAGTATGATGAAAAAATGATAGCAGTAAAAAATGATGCCAAGTCCATGTTCATTATAACATTAAAGAAAGTAGATGTGGAACGAGGAGAACAAGGACAGGCTGCTCAGGTTTTCGCCGCTTTTTCATGTTGCCCTTCCACTTGTGAAAATATAAATGTTCATCAAGTAAAGACAGACTGGCAATGATCGTATAGGCACGCAAATTTTGATATAATAGAAGTTCCAATGTGAAAAATGGAGTTCATTAAGGAGCGTGTGATAAATATGTTTTTCTCGACAAATGAATTGCAGCATAAAGATACACTGGCGATCGGACTTTTTCAAAAGAGCCAATTATCAGGAAAAGCAAAAGAAATGGATGAATTACTTGAAGGAAGAATCACTGAATTATTAAAAGAAGGCGACATTTCATCCAAACGTAATCAGCTTTCGAAGTTTTTCCCATCCCCTGAAACAGGCATCAAACGCATTTATTTTGTCGGGCTTGGGAAGGAATCAGATTACACGTTTGAAGAGGCAAAAGAAGTGTTTGCCCATTTATTTAAAAAGCTTCATCAAGATAAAAAGCAAGCGGTTTCTGTCTTGCTGGATACGTTTATTGGAAAGGATCTGCCTGCTCAAGATGCAGCCCATGCCCTTTCTGAAAGCTGTCTTTTAGCTACATATGAATTACAGGATTTTAAACATAAAACAAATGAACCTGATCGCTTCATCGAGTTTGTTTATGCAATGACGGATCATGATACAGCTGAAATTCAGGCGAGTTTGAAAGTCGGCGAAGTGTACGGACAGTCAGTCAATTCGGCCCGTACCCTTGTGAATATGCCGCCGAATATGCTCACATCCTCTGATCTGGCTTCGTATGCGGCAGAGCTTGCATATAAATACGAATTTGAGATTGAAATTTTAGATAAAGAACAAATGGAAGAGCTCGGAATGGGTGGTATTTTAGCCGTCAATAGAGGCTCAACAGAACCTCCAAAACTTATCGTACTGAAATATCAAGGCAAGGAAGAATGGACAGACGTCATCGGCCTTGTCGGTAAAGGCATCACATATGATACCGGCGGCTATTCTTTAAAGCCAAGAGCTAGTATGGTTGGCATGAAAACAGATATGGGCGGCTCAGCCTCTGTTTTAGGTGCAATGGAAATCATCGGAGAACTGCGCCCAGAGCAAAATGTCATTGCGGTCATTGCCTCAACCGATAATATGATCTCAGCAGACGCTATGAAGCCGGATGACGTCATCGTGTCACTAAGCGGTAAAACGATCGAAGTGCTTAATACGGATGCAGAAGGCCGTCTTGTTTTAGCAGATGGGGTGACATATGCGAAGCAGCACGGTGCCTCTGTCCTTGTAGATGTGGCCACATTAACAGGCGGTGTCATTGTGGCGCTTGGAAATGAGACAACAGGCGTGATGACCAATAACGATGAGCTGTACGCTCAGTTTAAAGAAGCATCAGAAGAATGCGGTGAAATGATCTGGCAGCTGCCAATCACGGAAAAAGATAAAAAACGAGTACGAAACAGCAAAATGGCTGATCTCAATAACTCACCAGGCCGTGATGGTCATGCGATCATGGCAGGTGCTTTCATTGGAGAATTCGCAGAGGATACCCCTTGGGTTCACTTAGATATTGCAGGAACTGCAACAACAGAAAAACCTTCATGCTTTGGACCAACAGGGGCCACAGGTGTGATGGTGAGATCACTTGCTACATTTGTGGAACGATTTGAAGGAAAGAAATAAAGGATAAGGCTCTGCCAAGTGGCAGGGCTTTTTTTATGTAGGACATACGCCATTTGACGAAGTTTTTTTTCTATGGTAACATACGTTGGTACTTTAATTATCTACTACATTAGTAAACTAAAGGATTTCGGGGGTTTCACCATGAATGCAGTTGTTTTAGCGGTTATTTTAATGTTGATATTAAGCTTGCTGCGGGTCAATGTCGTGATTGCGCTGGCACTAGGCGCTTTAGCTGGCGGACTCGCAGGTGGATTAGGCTTGGGAGGAACAGTAAACGCATTTACGGACGGTCTCGGAGGAAATGCAACAGTGGCGATTAGTTATGCGTTATTAGGGGCTTTTGCTGCGGCGCTGACGAAAACAGGTCTACCAGATGCCATGGTTGAAGGAGCAGTGAAGCTTCTAGGAAAAGAAGGCGATTCAAGACGGAAAACACTATCAAAAGTGCTCATCGTTCTTGTCATTTTGATCGTGTCCTGTTTTTCACAGAACGTCGTCCCTGTTCATATTGCTTTTATCCCAGTCTTAATTCCACCGTTATTAAAGGTGTTTAACGAGCTTCAAATTGACCGCAGACTGCTAGCGTGTGTCATGACCTTCGGACTCACTGCACCATATATATTACTTCCAGTTGGTTTTGGACAGATTTTCCACGGAATGCTTCGTGACAATATGAAGGAAGCGGGTCTGACTGTAAACTTAGCAGATATTCCATATGCAATGCTGATTCCTGTTGCGGGTATGGTTCTTGGTTTAATCGTTTCCATTTTTGTGTATCGCAAGCCGAAGGTATATGAGGATCGTGAAATTACAGACGTAGAGAAATCGGCTTATACGAAAAAAAGCTTATTCTTTGCCGGTCTTGCTATTCTCGTTTCATTAATTGTCCAGCTTTATCTATCGCAAAGCCTTGGTGTGGAAGGAATGATCTTCGGTGCACTCTCAGGACTGCTTGTCTTGTTTGTGACTGGAATGATGAAACGCGGTGAAGCAGATGAACTGATTACATCTGGAATGAATATGATGGCATTTATCGGTTTTGTCATGCTTGTTGCGGCTGGATTTGCCAACGTTTTAACAAAAACAGGAGACATTGAATCTCTTGTCAAAGCATCTTCCCAATTTATCGGCAACAGCCACAGCTTTGCAGCGATTTTAATGCTGCTCGTTGGCCTGCTTGTGACAATGGGGATCGGATCATCATTTGCAACGATTCCGATTATTACAACCATCTTTGTTCCACTTTGCTTACACTTAGGTTTTAGTCCAATGGCGACCATTGCCATTATTGGCTCTGCTGCGGCTGTTGGAGATGCAGGTTCACCTGCAAGTGACAGTACGCTTGGACCAACATCTGGATTGAATATGGATGGACAGCATCACCACATTTGGGGAACTTGTGTCCCGACTTTTATCTTTTATAATATTCCACTTGTTCTGTTCGGCTGGCTTGCGGCCATTATTTTGTAAAATGAAAAGCTTGTAGAGAAAACGATGATGTTTTTTCTATAAGCTTTTTTGTTGTTCGTAGATGAAAAAATAATTAGGACAAAAGTATGAATTAAATGAATCTTTCTTCCTCTAACTTACGTATATATGCTGATAAAAATGAAAAGGGGAAGATGGGACATGTCATTTTTTAAAAAACTAGCGGCCAGTGCAGGAATTGGTGCGGCAAAGGTAGATACCATTTTAGAGAAAAACGCTTATTATCCAGGACAAGAAGTAACGGGAACTGTCCATGTAAAGGGCGGGAAAATTGCTCAGGACATCCGCTATATCAATGTCAAGATTCAAACACAGTATGTGATTGTGAAAGATGATGAAGAGCATAGAAAATATGCAAATATCTTTACTTTACGGGTGACGGATTCTTTTACCATCCAGCCTGGTGAAAAGCATGAATTTCCGTTTTCATTTATTCTTCCTATTGATACCCCGATGACGATCGGAAAAGTAGAAATTGCAGTAATGACAGACCTTGATATCCAAGGAGGAATCGATAAATCTGATTATGACCGCATTTTCGTTGAAGCACATCCTTGGGTGAGAAATGTACTGGAAGCCACTAGCAATCTAGGTTTCCACCTGAGCGAAGCAGACTGTGAGCAAGCACCTTACTTTCAGAGACGCCTGCCATTTGTCCAAGAATTCGAGTTCATTCCGACATCAGACTACTATCGCTATATGCTTGATGAATTAGAGATGATTTTTCTGATAGATGAAGGCGGCTTAGACATTGTGTTCGAAGTCGACCGCAGAGCAAGAGGCCTGAGAGGATGGCTTGAGGAGATGTATAATGATGGAGAACAGCTTGTGCGCTACCGCTTCAGTCCATCAGATCTTGAAAATGTAGAAGTGCTTGAAGGAATGCTGGAAGAAATCATAGATCAATACGCTGAGTAATGATGAAAAAAGAGCCTGAATGAAAACAGGCTCTTTTTTTATGATCAATTTATGAGGCGGCTTCTTGTTTTCGAAAGGATGTGGCTTTGGAAACAGAGCGATAAATTTTAGGTGCCAGCATCGCAAGTAATATGGTCAATGCGTAGTCTTTTACCATAAACCAAATCATAAAGAACCACGTGGTTTGATAGGAAATCGGGGCATTGAGCCATACATTTAGTGCGAGGTATGTATAGGTCGTTCCGATCACATACATCACGGTCGTACCAGCAATGGCTGCAAGCAAAAAGCGGCCAAAGCCAGGGTTTTTTCTTTTCTCTAGAATGAATCCAGCAAGCCAGGCAGCAGGGATATACGATAATACAAAGCCGCCGCTTTTACCTAAAATGACCCCAAAGCCCGCAGAGAACTGGGCGAATACAGGTGCACCAGCAATTCCAACCAAGGCATAGACAATCATAGCTAATGCCCCGAGCCGTCTGCCGAGTAAGAGACCAGCAAGCACACAAAAAAACGGCTGCATCGTAAGTGGAATTCCGCCGACCTGTAAAAACGGCACAATGGATGTGATATTGGCTCCGATAGCCATGAGTGCAGCAAACATTCCGACTAGCACAAAGTCAGCAGTTCTTGTCTTCTTTTGCATGATGTTTCCCCCTGTCTTATCTGTACAAATAGATTAAGGGGAAGAGGGATTTTTGTCAACTTGTTTTTGTTTTAGGTTAACAATAAAACCCGCCCATCAATAGGGCGGGTAGTTGATTAAGCTTCGGTCATAAAAGAGGCATCGATGGCTTTGCTGACAGGTACGTAATCATAGCCGAGATCACGAGCGACTGCTTCGTACGTGATATGTCCGTTCATGACATTGACACCTTCTGCGATGGTATTGTTTTCTATAATGGCTTTTGCAGCGCCTTTATTCGCAATTTGCAGCGCATATGGGACAGTCACATTCGTTAAAGCAACAGTTGATGTCCGCGGAACCGCGCCTGGCATATTAGCGACAGCGTAATGCAAAATACCGTGTTTTTCATAAGTAGGCTGATCATGGGTTGTAATGTGATCAATGGTTTCGACAATACCGCCTTGATCAATCGCTACATCCACAATGACAGAACCAGGCTTCATTTGTTTCACCATTTCTTCTGTCACAAGCGTTGGTGCTTTGGCACCAGGAATCAGCACAGCACAAATGAGAAGGTCTGCCTCACTGACTGAATCGGCAATGTTGACAGGATTGGACATTAACGTTTTCATTTGATGTCCAAATTGGTCGTCCAGCTGACGCAGGCGTTCTGCATTTACATCAATCAGGGTGACATCTGCGCCAAGTCCGATCGCCATTTTCGCAGCGTTTGTTCCAACAACACCGCCGCCAATAATGGTGACCTTTCCTCTTGATACCCCTGGTACCCCTGCAAGTAAAATACCCTTTCCGCCTTTTGGTTTTTCTAAAAATTGTGCCCCAATTTGAGCAGCCATTCTGCCTGCTACTTCTGACATAGGTGTGAGAAGAGGGAGTGATTTTCCGTCCGTTACTGTTTCATAAGCAATGGCTGTAACACCTTTTTGTTTTAAAGCTTCAGCCAAGGAGGGCTCTGCGGCAAGATGCAGGTACGTAAATAAGATGAGTCCTTCTCTGAAATAAGGATATTCCTCAGGTAATGGTTCCTTTACCTTCATGATCATTTCAGAAGATGCCCATACATCTTTCGCCTGATCAAGAATTTCTGCACCAACAGATACATAATCGTCATCAGTGAATCCGCTTCCAGAACCAGCGTTTGTTTCAATTAAAATCTGATGTCCAGCTGAAAGCAATTGAGAAGCTGCTCCTGGTGTTAATGCCACTCGGTTTTCATTGTTCTTAATTTCTTTCGGAATGCCGATGATCATGTTTATTCCCCCTATGCTTATCTATTGATATTGTATGTCTAGTGTATCCTGAAAGTTTAGAAAATTCTTCGGTTGAAATAAAAAATAAAAAAACGCCTCTTTGTGAAATTTCACAAATCGACGTTTTTTAGCTTCATATCAAGGTAGATGGTCATTTTCTCATTCATGTTTTTTAAATCAATTTCTGCGATGTCTGTAATCCGTTTTAATCGATAATTCAACGTATTAATATGGATGTTCAATTGCTTTGCGGCAATATTGGCATTGCTGTCACAGTCAATAAACCGTTCGAGGGTTTCGACGAGGTTGGAATGATGCCTCAGGTCGTAATCCTCCAGCTTCGATAAAGAGTAACTGGAGTAAGAAGAGCCCTTTCGCTTCTCAGCAAGCACATCAAGATATTGATAAATGCCTAGTTCAGAAAAGCTGTTTAAACGTTCTGTTTCAACTGGAAAGCGTTCTTTCGTCTTTAATACAGCCAGTGCTTCTTTATAGGAAGGCTGAATATGAGAGATGTTATCGTAAATTCCTCCAATCGCTGCCTGAACATGCTGAATATGATACCTGTCCGCCAGCTGATGCAGCATGCCGCTTGTGAATTGTTTAATATCTTGAAGCGGATGTTCTGTTTTTGGTGAGACAAGAATAATGAATTCGTGAAAATCAACAGTCGTTAACAGTACCTGAACTTGCTGTGTTGTCTCAAGCAGATAGGACAGCTTTTTTTCTGTCTCCTCTGTGAGTTCGTCACGGAGACGGAAGATGATGATGGCATATGTGTCTGGACATCTAATGCCAAGTCTTAAAAATAGGTCAAGCATCTCATCCTTTTCATGAATATGACCCGTGAGCATCTTCCAGAAAAGCTCCTGATTGCGTTCTTCTGTTTTCGTTTTTCGAATTTGTAAGTTGAGTAATTTGTTTTTCACGGCATGTGCTGCCATTTTGAGAAGGTCCATTTCTTCTTCTGAAAAAGGCTGTGCAGATTCAATCGCCCAAATAAATCCGAGCACTTCTTTGTCCTTCCAGATGGAAATGGCGACCCTGCTAGATAAACCCACCTCTGCAATTTGAGGGACACGAAGCGGTTCGTCTGTTTTAAGGAGTGTAGGAATGATGCCGTCCTTCCAAAGCCGATTGATCACTTTTTCCGGCACCCGGCGGGAGATAATGGTTGAAGTTCTGGCGGGATCAGTAAAATCATTGTGTGTGCTATATGCCAATAATCGATGATGAGTATCTTCTATAGTAATAGGGCAATTAAGCACATCACTAATTTGGTCTGCCACATCCTCTAAACGATCAAGACTATACTTAAACGGATCTGTCTTTTTTGTCATAAAAAACCCCTGCTTTTTCGAATATTTCACGTACTTACATTATGAAGAGAATAAGGTGTGTAAATCAATAAAAAACTGCCATAAATTAAAAAAAACAAAAAGTGTGAGAAGCAAGCACATGGATGTTGAAGCACGATGAAAAAGAAATAGTACAATAATAACGTAGTAAAAAATCAATAGGCGGAAAGGTTCATCGAAGTGGGTGGACACTTATTAAGAATATATGACCAAAAAACTGTTAAATACTAGATAAAAAGCGAAAAAACAGTAATTCTATAGACTCATTTTGTAAAATAAAAACAGATTTGTTTGACTGTGTATCATTTCTGTTTTTATAATAATAACGTCAAAAAATAAGTGGATTAGCCCATTATATGGCGGCTATGCACGGGAGGTAATGAGGAATATGTCAGGAATTATTCGCGTAACCCCAGAAGAACTAAGAGCGACCGCTAAGCAATATGGTGTTGAAAGTCAAGAAGTGTTAAACCAAGTTGATCGTCTAAATAGAATGATCTCTGATTTAAAAGGAATGTGGGAAGGTGCTTCTAGTGAAGCATTTGCTGATCAATACGAGCAGCTTAAGCCTTCATTTATCAAAATGTCTGATCTATTAACAGATGTCAGCAATCAGCTTGATCAAACGGCAAATACACTTGAAAGCACTGACCAAGACATCGCAAGCCAAATCCGCGGCTAATCAAAGGGATTTCCTTTCTAAGTGTGAAATGCAGAAAAAGCGCCGAGTCTGTCAATGGATGCCGGCGCTCTTTCTATTTTGTGAGGTGGAAATTTGTGTATATCGATATTACCATCGACTTAAAAAATTATGATGGCAGTGTGTTTGATTTGAGACTATCAAATTATTTACATATTAAACAAGTCATCCATATCGCCTGGCAGGCAAAACAAATCTCACTTCCAAAGCGGGAAGGCGGATGGGTGCGAGTAGTCAATAAGAAAGCTGTGTTTTCAGGCGAATATAAGCTGTCAGACTGTGGGATTACCACAGGAGACAGGCTGGAAATACTATGAAAGGACTTTTGTAAATGGCAGATAAAAAGAGTTCCTATTTAGAAGAACAATTAGAAGCAGTCATGAAAAAAGAGGGAGACACCTATACCTTTATTTTTCAAAAAGAGACGATTAAACTCTTAGACGGTTTAGAAGCGGCACCGATCAAAGACATCAATCCTTCATTTCAGAAAGAGATTCAATTAACCGAAGATGAGGTCATTATTTCTATTCAACCGCCTCCTGCCTATCAGGAATTTCGTTTCATCCATGCAAAGGATGAAAAAAGCAAATGGATTTTTTCATACCAGCTTGTCGATGCAGTTCTTAAACACGACGTGAAGCGGCTGCATCCTATTGTTTCTCCTGAAAACATTGTTTTTCATCAAGGCTTAGCTCCTGCATTTTTGCATTATGGGGTTAAAGAAAGCATTCCGCCATATGAAACCGATGAGCATCGCCTGTTAAAAGAGGTCAAGGCCGTCGTTCTTCGAGTGGTTGACCATGAATATCAATTTCAAGAATATGTGGCTTACAATGAAACGTTGAAATTATCTGAGCTGGCAAAAGAAATCAGTGAAACGAAGTCGCTGGAAGAATTGTCAGCTTTGATTGAGCAAAAGATCAAAGCAATTGATGCGAAAGAAAAAACGCTCTTAACCATTCCTAAAAAGAAATGGAAGATCGAGCGATACATCGGACTAGGTCTACTTGTCCTGTTAATCCCTGCATTGGTGTACACCATTTACACCTTCTTTTTTGCCATGCCAAAACAAGAAGCATACGTCGAGGCAAACAAATATTATCTCAACAAGCAGTACAGTCAAGTGGTGGATACGTTAGAAAAATATCCAGCCAATAAAATGCCAGTCTCTCTTCAATATGAACTGGCCATTTCGTATGTACAAACGAATCAAGGCAGCCTCTTACTTGATCAGCATAAAAAAGAAATCACAGAGACGTACACATTACAGACAGATCCGCAATACTTCCTATTCTGGATTCATATTGGGCAAGGCAATAGCAAGGAAGCACTTGATATTGCAAGGGTGCTAGGAGACGACAGGTACATATTTACGGCACTCGTCGCCTACCGCAATGAAATTCAAAACGATGACAGCCTTTCTGCTGAAGAAAAACAAAAACAGCTAGATCCGATCATTAAGGAAATGGCGAAATATGAAGAAAAAGAAACAACGGAGACAAGCACGAGTGACTCCTCGGGCGCAAGCCAAACAGATGAAACAGCTGAACAAAAAGAGCAGTCAAAAGCCGATCAAGAGAAAAAAGAGAAAGAATCTGAAGCAAAAAAGAAAACCTCTCAGACAAAAAAAGATGAGAAGAAATAATTCTTTCGATACAACTGACAGTAGGTGCTGTCCCATGAGGAGGTGGAGCGTTTGAGTCTTCTTTGGGTTTTTTATGAGGAGGATTATCAAACCGTCCGTTTAGATGAGCAGTTCAATCGAGAAGCTCTGATTGGACCTGAAATAGAGCATACGGTGACAATCCCTTCACTTTCATTTGATGAAGGGGCAATTCGTTTATCACCCGATGAACCGAATGAAGGTTTTTATGTTTATCAGGGAGATGAGAAGAAAGGCAAATTACATCCACATGAACCATATCAGCTTGGTTCACTCACACTTATTTTAATGGATGCACATCATGATCAGCATATTTATTACCTAGGAAATAGAGTCGAGTTGTCTTTTTCACGTGAGGAGAAGGATGAAATTGATGTGTGGAAAGAACAAGCACATTCCATGTTTCAAGATGCCAGCCAGTTCACTTTAGAGAAAATCGAAGGAACATGGTATATCATGCCTCAGGACGAGACGATTTACGTAAACGGAAAAAAAATCCACGGTCCAGAGAAGATTTATGCCGGAGATGAGCTGTTCTGGAACTTTCTGACGGTGACATTTAAAGATGATGATTTATTACAGGTGACAGCATACGAACCCTTTCAAACACGTTTGGAAAAAACAAGACCACCAAGTACAGAAACAAAACAAAAATACCCTTCATACAGACGCACACCGCGTTTGATTTATGATTTACCAGATGACCGGGTATCCTTTAGCTTTCCTTCGCAGGAGAGTGAAAATAACAGCAGAGGGCTTTGGCTTGTCGTCCTTCCGCCGCTTGTAATGCTCCTTGTGATGGGGATTGTCGCCCTTATCCAGCCGCGCGGAATCTTTATTGTCGTGTCGATGGCGATGTTTATCATGACGTTAATTACATCGTCCGTTCAATACTTTAAAGAAAAATCACAGCGCAAAAGACGAGAAGAGAAGCGGCAGCGAGTCTATTCTCTTTATTTGGAAAATAAGAGAAAAGAGCTGCAGGAGCTGTATGACCGCCAGCAATATATTTTGACGTATCATTATCCGTCATTTGAACAAATGAAGTATTTAACTTCAGAAATCAGCGGACGCATTTGGGAAAAGACGCTTGTGAGTGACGACTTCTTACACCTGCGTCTTGGAACAGGCGCAGTCCCATCAAGCTATGAGTTATCAATGAGCGGCGGCGATATGGCCAATCGAGATATTGATGACTTAATGGAACAAACGCAGCACATGCAAAAAGTATATCGTGAAGTGAAGAATGTCCCGATTACATTCGGTCTTGCGGATGGTCCAACAGGGTTAATTGGGAAGCCTGCGATTGTGAAAAATGAGCTTCATCAGCTTGTCGGACAGCTTGCTTTCTCACACAGCTATCACGATTTGAGATTTGTCTTTATCTTTCATGAGCAGGAGTATGAGAATTGGGAATGGATGAAATGGCTTCCGCACTTCCAGCTGCCTCATACATATGGCAAAGGGTTTATTTACAATGAACAAACACGTGATCAGCTGTTGTCTTCGATCTATGAAATTTTACGTGAGCGTGATTTAGAAGAAGAAAAAGAGAAGAAAATCTTTACGCCTCATTTTGTGTTCATCGTGACAAATCATGAGCTCATTGCTGAGCATGTGATTTTAGAATACTTAGAAGGCAGCCGTACAGACCTTGGTATCTCCATTATCTTTGCTGCAGAAACAAAGGAAAGCTTGGCTGAAAATATCTCGACGCTTGTCCGTTATATTAACGAAGAAGAAGGAGATATTCTCATTCAGCACAAGAAGGCAGTACGAATTCCGTTTCAGCTTGATACACATCAGCGCGGAGACAATGAACTGTTTGCCAGAACACTGAGAACATTAGACCATCAAGTCGGTATGACCAATTCGATTCCTGAAACGGTCTCATTCCTTGATCTTTTTCATGCCAAACAGGTGGACGACATTGGCATTCGTGAAAAATGGCTGACTTCAGAAACGGCCAAGTCATTATCGGTGCCAATCGGTTATAAAGGGAAAAACGACATTGTCGATCTGAACCTGCATGAAAAAGCACACGGCCCGCACGGATTGTTGGCGGGAACAACGGGATCAGGGAAAAGTGAATTTTTACAGACATATATTTTATCGCTCGCTGTACACTTTCACCCGCACGAAGTTGCTTTCCTATTGATTGACTATAAAGGGGGAGGAATGGCGCAGCCGTTTCGAAATATTCCTCATTTACTTGGAACGATCACCAATATTGAAGGCAGCAAGAACTTTAGTGAAAGAGCGCTTGCCTCAATTAAAAGTGAATTGAAGAAAAGGCAGCGGCTGTTTGATCAGTATCATGTGAATCACATCAATGATTATACAAAGCTCTACAAGGAGAAAAAGGCTGAGCAGGCAATGCCTCACTTGTTCTTAATCTCTGATGAGTTTGCTGAATTAAAAAGTGAAGAACCAGACTTTATTAGGGAGCTTGTCAGTGCTGCACGTATCGGCCGAAGCCTAGGGGTCCATCTCATTTTGGCTACCCAAAAGCCAGGCGGAGTCATTGATGATCAGATTTGGAGTAACTCCCGCTTTAAGGTCGCACTAAAAGTGCAAGATGCGTCAGACAGTAAGGAAATTTTGAAAAATAGTGATGCAGCGTCCATTACCGTCACAGGCCGCGGCTATTTACAAGTTGGCAACAATGAAATTTATGAATTGTTCCAATCGGCTTGGAGCGGTGCACCATATATGGAAGATGGCTACGGCTCAGAAGATGACATTGCCATTGTGACAGATACTGGTCTTATTCCGTTATCAGGGGTAAGCACAGAGCCGGCAGTGAAAAAAGAGACAGTGACGGAGATTTCCGCTGTTGTGGATGAAATTGAACGTATGCAGCAGGAGCTTGGAATTGAGAAGCTGCCAAGTCCATGGCTTCCACCGCTTGAAGAGCGGATTCCAAAAACACGTTATGCGTCGAGTGAAGAGCATGTCTTCCATTTTGCACTTGTCGATGAACCAGATCAGCAAAGCCAGCATCCACTTTCTTATCAAATGATGGAAGATGGGAACATTGGCATTTTCGGTTCCTCCGGATACGGCAAATCACTTGCTGCTACAACACTGTTGATGAGCTTTGCGGAGAGGTATTCACCTGAAGAATGGCACGCATATATTTATGATTTCGGAAACGGGACATTGCTTCCGTTAGCCAAACTGCCGCATACGGCGGATTATTTCTTAATGGATCAGATGAGAAAGATCCAAAAATCAATGAAGCGTCTGCGGGAAGAGGTTGAATATCGCAAGCGGTTATTCAGACAGCAAGAAATGAGTCATATCAAAATGTACAACGCCTTAAATGAGAAAAAGCTTCCGTTCATTTTTATCGTGATTGACAACTTTGACATTGTCAAAGACGAAATGCATGAGCTCGAATCTGAATTTATTCAGCTGAGCCGTGACGGACAATCACTAGGTATTTACTTCTTGATTACAGCGACACGGGTAAATGCAGTGCGTCAATCGCTGATGAACAATCTGAAAACAAAGATTGTCCATTACTTAATGGATCAAGGAGAGGCGTACTCGATTATTGGCAGACCGAAATTCAGCTTAGAGCCGATCCCAGGACGAGTCATTATTAACAAAGAAGAGCTTTATTTTGCGCAAATGTTCCTGCCAGTGGAAGGAGAGAACGATCTCGAATTGTTTGAGCATCTGAAACAAGAGATACAGCTTCTTCATGACCGCTTTGAAGCGGCTGAAAAACCAAAGCCTGTGCCAATGCTTCCTGATAAGCTGACAGTTTGGGAGCTTGAGAGCCGTTTAGATGAACAAAAAACGCCTTATGATATTCCAGTCGGATTAGATGAGGAATCTGTGGCACCTGTTTATTTTGACTTGAAAAAGAATAAACATTGCCTCATCATCGGTCAAACGCAGCGCGGAAAAACAAATGTGACAAAACTGATGCTTGATCAGCTTTTGGTGGCAAAGCCTGAAAAGCTGGCCGTCTTTGATTCAATTGATCGGGGTCTATCCCATTATGCAAAAGAAGAGAACATTGATTACCTTGAAACAAAGGATGATATCACCGAATGGGCAGAAGAAATAGACCGCTTATTCAAGGTGCGGGAAGAGATGTACGTCGAAGCTGTACGCCGAGGGGAGACCGATCAGCTGTCATTTCCTCAAATTGTGCTTGTGATTGATGGCATTACGCGTTTTCAGCAGACGATCGATCCGCGTCTTCAAGATCAATTGGCTGATTTCATGAAGTCATATGCACACCTAGGCTTCAGCCTGATTGCATCAGGGAATCATACCGAGTTCAGTAAGGGCTATGATGCACTCACAAACGAAATCAAACAAGTTCGTCATGCTATGTTACTCATGAAAAAATCAGAGCAAAACATCATACCGCTTCCGTATGCAAGACAAGAACCAGAGATTCAGCCAGGCTTCGGCTATTTGGTTGAAAACGGGAAAGAGAAGAAAATTCAGGTTCCTTTATGTGCGGTAGAAAGGAAGAGTGTTCAATGACAGAGCAGCAAAAAAGCTCCATCAAAATCATCTCCACCATGATATTGATTCTTGTGCTGCCGGTTTTATTTTTCCACCTGATTGGAGATGATCCGGCAAAACAGAAGAAGAATGCGACACGAAATATTGCGGTGGTCAATGAGGATATGGGAGCGAGCGAAAGTGAAAACACGGCTCGCTTCGGACAGGATGTTGTGGCAGCATTGTCAGAGCGTCCTGATTATACATGGACTGTAGTGAATCGCAGTGCGGCGGAAAATGGACTGAAAAACAGAAAGTATGACGCTGTCCTCTATATTCCGTCTGACTTCTCTAAAAATGTGCTGAGCTATGATAAAGACCATCCCGAAAAGGCGTCCATTCAATTTTCAATTCAAGATCAGCTCAATGCAGTCAATAAAGAGAAAGTGCAAAGAGAGCTGGAAAATGCACAAAAGAAAATGAATGAACAGATGTCGACGCTATATTGGAGTTTTGTATCACAGGAAATCGGCAATGTAAGAGAAGAGTTTGAGCATATTGTCGGTAAAGAAGTCGAATTCCAAAACACGATGTACAACTTCTATAAGCCGAACTCAAACAAACTATCAGATGCCGTACAGCAGCAGAAGAAACAAATAGAAGAATTAAAAAATGCGATGGCCGATTCACAGAAACAATATAAAGACGGCTTGAGTACAACAGAAGAAGCAAAGAACCAATTAAAGGACTTTGTGAAAGTAGTCGATCAATACCAGCAGTATCAAGACAAACAAAAGGATCTCTTGATCAAAGCGCAATCAACAAGCCAAAAGCAAATCCAGCAAGGGCTCAAACAGCTCGCTGACATTCAAAACCAAAATGCCCGCAGCTTTAGTGACCAAATGGGCGGACTAAAAACAGACATCAACGGGGTACAAAGTCAGCTGAAAACAACTGACGGCGCCATCCAATCTGTTCAAAAGTCGAGAGAAGACGCTATTCCTAAGCAATCCACGGGATTAACGGAACTTGTGATAGCGTCTCAGAAGGAACTGATTAAAAACTATGAAGATCGTTACTTAGAAGATTATCGAAATAAAATATCAGACTTGCAGACAAAGCTATTGGCAAAAAGGCAAGAGTTAATGGACGAGCCGGAACCGCCAGCTGACTCTGATGAAGACGGGCAATCAGATCAAGATAATGAAAACCCAGAAGAGATTGGGATTAACCTAGATGAAGAAACAAATGAGCTCTCACAAATTTCAATAGAAATGAACGACCTTGCCGATCAATTAGGAGAACAGGAGACACCACCGCCTTCGACTGAAGATGGGCAAGAAGGTGAAAGCGGTGAAAATCCTGCTCAGCCAGATACCAGCAGCAAGAATTCATCGCAGGATGACCTAAAAGCACTCTCAACTCGCTTAGATGAAGTGAAAAAGAAAATACAAGAAAAAGCGGACGCTCATAACGACGAATTAAAAGACAAAGTGAGTCAGATGAGTAAAGAGCTTGAGACCCTTACGAAAAAAGTAGAAAAGCTTGAAAAGACTATCCTACGGTTACAAGACCGATATAACGTCATTCCGAATGAAATCAAAAATCAAGAATCATCCATTGTAAGCAAAGTAAAAGAGCTGAAGCGCAGGAACTCACCGATTAGTAATGCCTTTAGTGATCATCTTTTTGAGAAAAAGTTCGAAACAAAATCAACAAGAACTAAAAAATTAATGGACTATTCAAATCAACTCTCTCAGCTAGAGCTGATGATCGCAAATGTCTATCAACCATCTAATAACTCTTCTCTATATGATGCAAAAGAAGAGAATATCCAGTCCATCCTCTCCATCAAAAAAGAAGAAACAGAAAACTGGGATAAGCTCAAAAACCAGATGCTGACATCAAATGCTGATGTGTCTACTTTTATTGATGAGATGCAGAAGTTTTCAGATGGTTATGCGGAGTACATTACGACTCAGCAGGCAAGCATGGAACAGGAGTTACAGACAATCTCTGAAAGTGCCGACAATGTAGCTGAGCAAATGGCTGATCAAGGAGATGCGGTGTATACGGCAGATCTTGCAGGCAGTTCAATTGTTGTCAGTGCACAGGATTCAATTGGTCAGGAAGTGCTTCGTCTTTCTGAAAATATGAGTTCGTTAACCGATCGCCAAAAAGGGGTGGCGGATTATACGAATAACATTGAAGAGAGTGTCACAACAGTTCAAGAAAAAGCAGATACACTGAATGAAAACTGGAGCAAGAATGTTAGCTCTACGAAGCTTGTTCAGCAAGATTTAAAGGGGATTCTAGGAAATACATTAAGTGATCAAGGCAACAGCAATTATGTGTATAACCATTTAGCCAATCCGCTGAAAATCAGCGGCGATGTGCCGGAAGAAAAAACACAGACTGTACCGCCGGTCGTCATTTTGGTCATTGTGATGATCAGCAGTTTGTTAATTGGCTTTTTCAGCTCGTATTATGCGTCAGCTCCGATGCTCGTCAAAGGTGCACTGTTTGGCATCTTAAATCTATTAGTCGGACTCATGATCAGTTTGTTTGGACTGAACATTTACAAACTTGCAGATGATCAAGCCATTCAATGGTCGATCTTCACCATTTTGTTATTAGTTGCTTGCTCTGCCTTTATTCGCACGGCCTTCCTATTTGGTTCCATTGCCGGATGGATGGCAGCAACGGCGCTTATTTTCTTCTTTGTTGCACCGTTAATTGATTTGGTGATGCCGAATTTCCACTTTACCAATCCAGTGACAGATGTGTACCTGTCGATCCAATATGGAAATGGAGACACGTTTGGAATGGGCGTCACGGGGTTAGTGATTTTAACTGTTCTTTTCATGGTCGTACCGCTTATGAAAAAGCTATGGAAAGATAAAACAGAGGAACGTGATGTGACTCATGAAGCTTAATCTATTCGTGAAAGGGACGGTGCTCGTTGCCGTTTCCCTTTTTCTCCTCATCCCTGCTGCTTTCGCTGCTGGTGAAGATACGGATACGAATGTCAAGCCGAATGAATATCAGGAAAAGGAGCTCAATATTAACTCAAGTATATTGAGGGATCAAACGAAATACGAACAAAGCAAAACGACGTCAAAAATCAAAACAGACATTCATTTTGCTGAACCGCCTAAAGCCCCGGGTGGATCTCTTTCTCCGCAGCTTTTTAGTGATCTCAAAGAGAACCCGCCCAAAACACCGGCTCGCATGATGAAAGAGATGAATATCTCTTTTAGTGATTCGGCTGTATCAGCACCTTCTGACGATGATCATGAGAAGCAGACATCGGCTCTGCTTCCGATTATCTTTGGTTTCTTGATAGCCCTTGGACTCATCGTGATGATCATCCTGATTCCAAAGGTGAATGTGAAGGCTGAAAAGAAATAGTCTGTCTCTTTTAAAAGAGGCAGGCTTTTCTTTATGCAGATTGCTTGATGTCATACCGTTTCACTACGTAAAATAGTGATATCAAGGGAGGAGATTGTCATTCGAATTTCAATCGTTACAGGCGGATCAAAAGGTTTTGGCCTAGCACTTGTGAACAGGCTGCTTGCACGCGGGGATCATGTGTACACAGCAGCAAGAAGTGCATCGCCGATATCCCATCCGAAGCTCACACATACTCAGGTTGACCTGACCGATGAAACGGCAGCAGCCAAATGGCTTCAAAATAGTCTCACGCCGCAAACTCTGGCAAATGCTGATGACATCTTATTCGTCAATAATGCAGGAATGGTCACACCTATCAAGCGCGTTGGACAAGGCGGACAGGATACACTTCATCAGCATTATACGTTGAATCTTGTCATTCCTGTTTTGCTGAGCCATGTGTTTGCCAAGCAGACTCAATCATTTAACGGAAAGAAAACGATCGTTCATCTTTCTTCTGGAGCGGCGAAAAACCCATACAAAGGCTGGAGTGCGTATTGCAGTTCAAAGGCAGGACTCGATATGTTTATGAGGACTTTTCATGAGGAACAGCAGGACGAGGCGCATCCGATCAACACGTTTTCCTTTTCACCCGGCACGATCGATACAGATATGCAGGGGGAAATTCGGAAATCATCAAAACAAGACTTTGAACAAATAGACCGTTTTCAGCAATTATATGAAACAGGCACGTTGAAGAGCCCAGATGAAGTCGCACGTATTTTGCTCGATCTTTTAGCGGATGATCCAGCTGGCGGATGTGTCTACGATGCACGTGAGTATATGAAAAAGCAGTCATAATGAAGCATGAAGACAAACCCTCGCATGCGGTACCAGGCCTGCGTGCCGGTGCTCACGAATCTCAAATTCGCTCCGTGCTCCTAGACTTCAATGGTTTTAAAGAAGAAAAAAAGCAGTCATAACGACTGCTTTTTTCGTATTGTACAAGCAAACACAGCTTATTTGACATAAGCTATTCTTGAGACTCATAGAAAATATAACAGAACATTTGAGTTTCTTTTCAGAATATGTTAGGATGCTAAAAATATAGATAAGGAGGGGTTTCCATGAGAAAGGTTACATTAATGGATGTTTACACCCATCCAGTCGCTCAAAAATATTTAAATCGTTCAGGAAAAGCCCATGCAATTGCTTGTGCTTATCACGCATTCAAACTGGCGGTGCAGGCTGGGATTAATCCAGATCTCGCTGTGAAAGCAGCCCTCTTGCATGATATCGGCCACTATGAATGGTATACAGATGGCGGAGAATGGGATTACGAGACATATAGACGGAATGATATTCATGCCATTAAAGGCGCAGAGCGGGCTCACAAACTGCTCATACGGCTCGGTGAGGAACCGAAGGCAGCCAAAGATATTGCGCTTGCGATTCTGCTTCATACGGATTCATATTTGCCAGAGGGCGACCTTCATAAGGACACACTCCAGCAAATCGTCAAGAAAGCAGATGAAATGGATGAAGAGCCTGGCGGACATCATCATTACAGACAAATAGACGAATCACTTGCAATGAAAAAAATCACGGAATTGGATCAAAAAGTGCAGCAGGCACTTCAGCCCATGAAACGCTCTGTTTAGTATGGAATGTCTCCATGAATATTTCCATGCTGATCGACATACAATGTGCGAATAACGGTACGGTTAAATGCTGATGTACCTGATGCAGTGAGTCCAGTGTAATGAACCGTGACAGAATAAGCACCTTCTTTTTTCAATTGAACAGCGGATGAATCAGTTGTTTTGAGTGGATGATCTTTTTGGGCATCCTTAAAGTAAAAGGTTTCTACTTTCTTGCTTAACCGTTTAATCAGACCGCTTGAATGGGTCGATGCATCATCCCCTGATTTCGCTGCCTCTGCTTTGATTTCTTCATTTAATGGTGAATCAAAGGATACGAGCAGCAAATAAGGAGCCTTTTTTCCTGAATTTGATCGAATCGTCCATTTTCCAGGAACGGGTTTATTGATTTGCACATGGTGCGTATATGCGCCTTCATATGGGAAAGATGCTTTCGATGTCTTCAGATTTGTTAAGACGTCTCCATTTGGGGCGATGATTTCTGGCCGCGTCTCCTGTCTTTCATTTAACCACTGAATCGATAAGCCATTCGTTCCTTCCTCTACATAGAACGCTTCTGTTTTATCCTTTTCACTTTCTCCGCCTTTCACATAAACATCTGTATTCAGCTCAGTAGAGTTCGGGGTCTCTATATTTTCTTTTTCAGCGCTTGCGACATTTGCCAGCAGCTGATGCTGGAATACAGGGAACATGCTTGTGCCGTTTTTAATTGAATTGTGATCCCATTTCCCTGTTAAAATATTGTTTGCATATGATAGTCTTGTGCTGCTTACCGTGACGGCGCCATCGTTTGCGCCAAAGCTCTTTAAATACATGCCTCCTAAGTACAGCACCCCGCCAAATGTTCCCCATTCCGATCCCGAATACGTGATGTATTTATGAGGAAACTTCTCCAGCTTGTCGGTTTCACTTCGAAAAGCCGCCATGAGCCCCGTTTGCAAAGAATAGAGCGCGTCGCTTTTTTGTCCAAGAATTTCCGCGAGCCAGCTTCCGCCCTTGCTATACGCTAAATCTGCCAGCGGCGTCCCGTAATGAGGGGAGCCGAGTGTAATGACCTTCTCTACATATGGATGGGCATTGTGATACACGAGTGCGGACTGTGTATCCACCCCGCCTTTACTATGACCAATCACAATGAGTTTTCGACCGAACACATCATAGATTTCTTTTAACTTTTCTGCTAATAGTTTGCCATTCATTTTCGTATCCTGATCTGGATACAAATCTATGAACGCGCTTTCGAATCCGTTCAGAACAGCTTGCTTTGCCATATCGTTTCGGTCGAACCATGTGGAGGAGGAGCTGTTAATGCCGTGTACAAAAACAAGCGGCGGTTTTGATTCGTCTTTTTGAACCGGCTCTTCTCCTTTAAACCACTTCCCTGGTGTCCCAGGTTCATCTCCAATTGTTCCTGCATATGCATAACTTGCAAAGGAAAAAAAGAGCATGACAGCAGCGAGACAGATGAGTTTTTTCAAGAACATTCACCTCTTCAAATGATTTAAGTTGTTGGCAGCACCAATCTATTATACTTCCAAAAGATGTAAAAATATATAAAATGTAAAAATATGGTATTTGAGTTGTGGGTTTGCCCTGAGTGACATTCACATGGGTCATTGCATACGCTGTGGGTAAATACACAAGTAAAGGGGCAGGTAGGATGGCACAACAAGGAAGTCCGCAGCTTGTTTCATTAGTTGATCCATATGTTTATCAAACATTGCAGAAAGTGATTGGTATGAGATTAATTGTTCAAACAGTGAAAGATACGGTGCGTGGAAAATTGAAGGAAGTCATGCCGGATCATATTGTCATTGAGGCGGGGACAAAATCAGTTTTTTATGTGCGGATCCAGCAAATTGTATCGGTGATGCCTGATCACAGTGAAAGAGTGTAACAAGCAGACGCATAGGTGTCTGCTTTTTTCATGCTTATAGAATGTATATCTGGAAAAAGTGCATGATATACCAATTGTTCTTTTTTTTTCAAAAAATAAGGTTCTAAAACAAGAAGCAGTTGACAGAAGGTGGGTTGAATAGTAGTTTTTTAATAAGATCAATACGTAACAGGAGGAGCATCTTTGTTAAAATCTAAAGTTCATTTTTGGACATTCCAAATATTACTTGTTTTACTTATTGTTTATGTATCAACAAAGGTTTCGTTTTTATTTCAGCCGATTATTTTATTTGCTTCAACCTTGTTTGTTCCCATCTTGCTGGCTGGAATTCTCTTTTTCATCTTTAATCCAATTGTTCGATTTTTGTCCAAGAAAATACCTAGGACACTTGCTATCCTGATCATTTATCTCTTGTTCATCGGACTCATCACGTTCATTGTGAATGCTGCGGGACCGATTATTGTCACGCAGGTAGGTGGACTTGTTAAAAGCTTCCCTGGTTATGTGACGGACATGCAGAAATTTATGAACGACTTCTCGCATTCTAAAACATTTACTTGGATGATGAACCAAGATTATGTCTCCGTCTCGAAATTTGAACAGACAATTGTTTCGACATTAAAAGGTTTGCCGGAAAACATTGCTTCAAGCATGTCTGCGGTGTTTGGCGTGATTGCCAATATTGCCTTAGCTGTGATCACAGTTCCGTTCATTTTGTTTTATATGTTGAAAGACGGACATAAGTTTCCGGACAAGCTCGTTCAATTTTTGCCAATGCCTTACCGTAAGGAAGGATTGAAAATCTTTAAAGAATTAAACGATACACTTGCGGCTTACATACAAGGGCAGATTGTTGTCTGTTTATTTGTTGGAGTGGCTTGTTTTATCGGGTACTTATTAATTGGTGTGAAATATGCGCTCATTCTCGGTATTATCATTGCGGTCACAAATGTGATCCCATACCTTGGGCCTTATCTTGGCGCGGCACCAGCTGTACTTATTGCGTTTCTTGATTCGCCTGGAAAAGCGGTGGTGACAGTTATTGTCATTCTTATCGTTCAGCAAATCGATGGAAATGTCATTTCTCCATTGATTATTGGGAAACGCCTCAACACACATCCATTGACCATTATTCTGCTATTAATTGGGGCAGGAAGCTTTGGCGGAATCCTTGGCATGATCTTTGCGGTTCCTGTCTATGCACTGCTCAAAGCCATCACCTTGAATATTGTCAGATTGGTTCAGCTGCGTCAGCGATCTCGTAAGGAACAGCATTTAAACGTCTAGGACAGATGCACACCTTTTCCCTTTTTGCATAAGATGATTGAGATAAGCAGATAGGGGGAGATTCTGATGCCTGCAATCGTTGGACCTATTCATATCGAGTCGTTAGGAGGAAACGGTGCAGCTACTTTCGGTGATGTCCTGGCCATTGCCCCTTTGGCTGTAGACCACTCTACTGGTGGTGCGGGAGCCTTTAATTCAGGTGATTATATGTCACTTTCAAGTGATCCGAATGCTACGATGCTTTGGGACTTTACATTGTTTGGCCAGCCTCAATCATTTAACGCATAAAAAAGACAGCTGATGATCAAAGATCAGCTGTCTTTTTTATTTTTCATACACGTATTTTTGAGCTGGGCATATGATGTGGGGAGAAAAGGTGGTGGAAAGATGCCAGCGATTGTTGGACCTATTCATATAGACCGTGTAATTGGAAATGGTTCTGCACATTTCGGTGATGTTTTTGCCATTTCGCCAAAAAGTGTCGATCACTCCGCCGGCGGTTCAGGTACGTATAATGCAGGGGACTTTGGCCAATTTGTTAACAGTCCAAACGTTACGTTTGTGTGGGATATAGACCTGATCGGCCAGCAAAAGAGCTTTAATGCGTAGCCAGCTTTGAAAGGGAATTCCTTTTCAGAAGCTGTCTTTTTTTATGGTACAATGGATATGGATGTAAGAAGAAAAAAGAGGTGTGAACAGAGTCAAATGAAAATTAGAAAAGCACACATCACAAGCGGACAACCAAAGACCTACAATGTATATTTACATGAAAATAAAAAAGAATATAAAACGCTTGTTGCCGTACCTGACATTGAATGGAGTATTTCCATTGCGTATGAGGACGAAAAGGAGCAGCTCATCCATACGCTTGAACAATCCTTAATGGAAAGAGTAGAAACAGACGAAGCCCGTGACCTCGCACTCAAGATTGTGCACTGGGTCACAGAAATGTAAATTTAGAAACCAGGAGTGAAAACAGCGATGAAAGAAGAATCCGTAGACTTTTATTTGCAGCAAGGGATATTTGGACATGCTGAAACAAAACCCGATGAACGAAGAATGTTTCTTGGTTCATTAAGGGAACGAGCGCTTCTCGCCCTGACAAAGGGACAGGTATCAAGAAATAAACCGTATCAAGAGGTCGAACAAATATTGAAGGCCAATCGCCAGGCTACAGTTCTTTTAAATGGTGAACTTTCCTATACTTCTTATTCTCAATATGTCAAAATGGCCAATACCGCTGGATGTTCCTTTAAAGTGGTGAATCATCACGAATCGCACTCTCCTTTTGGTCTTGTCATAGAGATGCCAGGTGCGGTCAATGAGGAGCACATCTATATAGAGGATGAGCTGTTTCAAAAAGCTTTTTCTCATGAATCTGTTGAATAGGTTTCCCTAGTGAAATGAATAAGATATAATGATTCAAAAGAGCATATGGGAGAGATGCGGATGGGCAAAGCGTTGATTTGTATAGATTATACAGTTGATTTTGTTGCAGACGATGGAAAACTGACATGCGGAAAGCCTGGACAGGCGATTGAATCTAAGATCACAGAGATCACTTCTTCATTTATTGATGAAGGCCACTTTGTCGTCTTTGCTGTCGATCATCATGAAGAAGAGGACCCTTATCATCCAGAGACAAAGTTATTTCCGCCCCATAATATTCGCGGAACCGAGGGCATTGAACTTTATGGACAACTAAGTTCACTATTTCACACGTCAAAACATTTAAAACATGTCTACTATATGGAAAAAACAAGATACTCTGCTTTTGCAGGCACTCAATTAGAAATGAAACTGCGCGAGCGCGGCATCACGGAACTTCACTTAGCCGGCGTATGTACCGATATTTGTGTACTTCATACAGCTGTTGATGCGTACAATAAAGGCTTTGAACTTGTGATTCACGAGAATGCTGTGGCGAGTTTTAATGAAGCGGGGCACGAGTGGGCACTTTCTCACTTTGAGCAGTCGCTTGGTGCGAAAGTGGTTAAGTAAGGGAAGGAGAATGGAAGTTGGAGCATCGGTTTATTGACGACAGTTTATCACTACATACAGATCTTTATCAAATTAACATGGCAGAAACGTATTGGAGAGACGGCATACATGAGAAGAAGGCAGTCTTTGAACTCTTCTTTAGAAAGCTTCCATTTGACAATGGCTTCGCTGTATTTGCTGGCTTAGAGAAAGCGATTGAATATTTATCGGACTTTTCCTTCACTGAAAGCGATCTAGCGTATTTAAAAGATGAACTCGGTTATAAAAGCGATTTCATTGACTATTTAAGCGGATTGTCCTTTACAGGTACACTTCATTCAATGCAAGAAGGGGAAATTGTCTTTGCGAATGAACCGATTATGCGCATCGAGGCAACGCTTGTTGAAGCTCAGTTAATCGAAACAGCATTGCTCAATATCGTGAATTTCCAGACGCTGATTGCAACAAAAGCAGCCCGGATTAAAGGCATCATTGAAGATGAGACAGCATTAGAATTCGGAACAAGACGTGCGCATGAAATGGATGCGGCGATGTGGGGAGCAAGAGCTGCACTCATCGGCGGTTTTCAGGCGACAAGTAATGTTCGTGCTGGGAAACGCTTCAACATTCCAGTATCAGGAACACATGCCCACGCACTTGTACAAGCATACCGGGATGAATATACAGCATTTAAAAAATATGCTGAAACACATACAGACTGCGTCTTTTTAGTCGATACGTATGATACCGTCAGATCAGGTATTCCGAATGCAATTAAGGTAGCGAAAGAATTTGGAGACAAAATCAACTTCATTGGTGTCAGACTTGATAGCGGGGACCTTGCATACTTGTCTAAAAAAGCGAGAACGATGCTGGATGAAGCAGGATTCCATGATGCAAAAGTCATTGCATCAAGCGATCTTGATGAACACACCATTATGAATTTAAAGGCACAGGGTGCCAAAATTGATGTGTGGGGTGTTGGGACAAAACTGATCACAGCATTCGATCAGCCAGCCCTCGGTGCAGTGTATAAGCTGGTGTCCATTGAAGAAAACGGCAAAATGAATGATACCATCAAAATTTCATCCAACCCAGAGAAAGTGACAACACCAGGCCGTAAACGGGTGTACCGCATTATTAATCAATTGAATCATCATTCTGAGGGTGACTACATTGCACTTGAAGAGGAAGATGTTCATAGTGAGGATAAACTAAAAATGTTCCATCCTGTGCATACATTTATTAGTAAATTTGTTACGAACTTTGTGGCGAAAGATCTTCACGTCCCGATTTTTGAACAAGGTAAACTTGTCTATGACAATCCGGATATTCAAACGATTCAAGCCTATGTGCAGGACAGTCTTGGACTTTTCTGGGAGGAATACAAACGAATCAGCAAACCAGAAGAATATCCAGTCGATTTGAGTCAAAAATGCTGGGATAATAAAATGCAGTTTATCCATGATGTGAAAAATAAAATCAAAAAAGAGCTTTATGAAAGCGAATGATTAGAAGAAAGGGAGATCATCAAGCCGGATGATCTCTTTTTTTTATTTTGACCGATTGAAAATGAACTAAAAGCGCAATCATTTGGTATACTGAAAGCACATCTTGTTTGTCATGGCATAAAGGAGGATTGGAGCAGTTGAGGGTGTTTGTTGCGAGACAGCCTATTTTTAACAGAAAAGAACAAGTCGTATCATATGAGCTGCTTTATAGAGATAGTGAAACCAATACATATAGCGCTGAAGACGGTGATCAAGCGACAACGGACCTCATTATCAACAGTTTTCTAAATATCGGCATCGAAACACTGACAGAAGGAAAACGATGCTACATTAATTTCACCGAAAGCTTGCTTTCATCTGATCTGCTCACCTATTTTGATCCGCATCAGCTTGTGATCGAGATATTAGAAAATGTACCGATTACCCCGGCACTTATTATGAGATGTAAGCAGTTAAAAAAATGGGGATATACGATTGCACTCGATGATTTCTTCCTAAACGGAACACATTATTGTGACAAGCTGCTTGAGGAACTCCTCTATTGCATTGATATTTTAAAAATTGACTTTCTGAAAACGACAACGCAAGAACGAAGAGCTATTCTGAATACGTATAAAAAGTATCGCCTTCGATTCTTAGCTGAAAAAGTAGAAACGAGAAGAGAATATGAAGAAGCGCTAGAAGCGGGCTTCCACTTGTTTCAAGGGTATTTCTTTAGTGAGCCGCATGTGATATCGGGACGAGCCTTATCGACCAGCTTCCATGCATACCATCAGCTTTTAAATGAGTTAAGCAAGGACCAGCCGAATATCCAGACCGTGACCCATTTTATTGAAAGTGACCTTTCGCTATCATATCAATTATTAAAAATGCTGAATTCAGGCGGCATGAGACGTCTTTATCAAATTAAAAGTATCCGGCAGGCGATTATCCTGCTTGGGTTTAATGAGATTCGGCGCTGGATCTTTATCCTTTCATTTAAAGAACTGAATGTCCAAGCTAACTCAAGTCAAAAAGAAATTATCAAAATGTCGTTCATTCGCGCCAAAACGTGTGAACTGATTGCCTATCGTACTGAACGAGAGCACCCAGCCTCTTATATGCTGACAGGTATGTTTTCTCTTATTGATACACTTGTCAGAGCAGATATCACAGAACTAGTGAAGGAGCTGCCGCTTTCTGATGAAGTTGGCGAGGCACTTCTTGGCTATGAAAATGATTATTCTTCTGTGCTGGATGTGGCCAAACGTATTGAACGAAATGAATGGGATGATGAGATGTTAGATGGAAATCTCCCGAAACAGGAAGCTTATGGCTGTTATATAGAAGCCATTGAATGGTGCCATAAAATGTTTGAATCTTAAGAAAAGCCGCTCTGAATGAGCGGCTTTTCTTTGTCATGACCACTGTAAAAGAAGAAAAATTCTGCTGGAGGCAAGAGACAAGTAGATCCGAATGCCTTCTGGACTAAAGCGGATATCGATGCCGCTTTTCACACCGATTTGCTTCAGCATTCGGATGACACTTGTGGAATCAGAGCGCTCAGCAGCCTCCATGATGCGCTTGGCAAACGGAAGGGAGCTGGAAATTTGCTGCGTGATGAGTGACGCATCAGCAACGAGACGGGCTGATTCCTTTGCGGCTCGTTGAAATGAGTGGGCATCTACTGGAGGAAAAGTCATTGGCGTGCGCGGCGGGTATGCGTGGCTCATTGCGGGAACCTGCAAAGCAGGATAAGGAACATAGTAAAACACATGGTCACCTCTTCTCTCATTGACGTGAAATTGGACGGATATCTGTTCTAAATGTATGTAGAAAATCAGAATAAAGAATCAAAATGATCTTTCTATCTTTGTAAATCCAACATAAAAATAGGTACTTTTGCGGTCAATTTCGGTGGATGTCGCCAAAAAATTGCGGTGTCCACAATAGCGTCTGTCGTCTGACCTATAACACGCAAAACCAAAGATATAGAGGGGATCGTATGTTCTTCAGGGAGAGAAGTGTGACGAATGATGCCTATTCCTGTAGCAAAAATGACGCATTTCCTTTGAAATTGAGATAAAAGTATGATTTGAAAAGTCAGAAAATGATGAAAAAAGACCTATTGAATTTTGCGGTATCACGCACATGTTTTGTGCATACTTTTCGGTGAAAAAATACTCAATTACATTTACACTGTTAGTAACAGATCAAATACTTATGACCCAATCACCATACACAAATACATTGATCTTCCAAAAAAGGAGAGTGGAATCGATGGAAAAGTATGAAATCGAAGAACTTAAACAATTATTATGGAAACTTGAAAACGAAATTAGAGAAACAACGGCTTCTCTTCATAACATTAACAAAAGCATTGATCAATACGACAAATATGAATATGTGAAAATTTCTTAAAGACTTGATAATCATCAAGTCTTTTTTTTATCCAAATACATACAAAAAAAGGATATATTATTATATAATTGTTAAATAGCGATGTCAGTGGACATTTGCTCATGTCTTTTTAGTAAAATAAAAGACGAAAGGGTGAGGTACAAGATCGAGTATGCTAAACTATCTAGAGAATACAAAAATCAAGCAGAATATGTCTGATTTTATTCAACATGCAGTCAGGCAGAATGATTTACAAAAGCTGCTTCTAAAATTTACAGATAGAAAAAAAGAATTTCCTCTTGGTCAATTAGCTTACCAGCACTATGAGGCATTTGGCGGACAAGACAAGCAAGCGATTACAAAACTGGCAGCAGGGATTGAACTTCTTATCTTATCTGCCGATATATTAGATGATATTGAAGATCAGGACAATGATTCGTATCCTTGGATGAACGTCGACCAAGGAGTGGCCATCAATGCTTCTACGTATTTATATACGGTGAGTATCCAATTCATCGCATCAATATGTGAAAATAATTCTCAACTATTAGAGAAACTGTTCCATTTCATTAAAATGTCAATGGAAGGGCAGCACGAGGATTTGCGTCATTTGCATGGAACAGAAGAAGAGTGTGTAGAGGTTTTAAAGAAAAAGTCAGGATCTTTAACAGCTATTTCTAGCGTATTGGGTGTTTATTTAGCGACAGGAAAAATAAACGCCACTGTGGAATCTTATTCGATATATTATGGTGTTGCTGAACAGATCAGTAACGATTTTTTTGCGTTATTTTCAAAATCAAACGGAGATTTTCAAAAAAAACAAACGCTGGCATTCAGTTATTTACAAAGACGTTTTAACGATGCCAGTCAAGAGCTTCTTTCCTTCTTTTCTAACCGGCTGGATGAGTCAGAGCAAAAGCCGTTTCAACTGAAGCAGAAGTTACTTGAAGCTGGTTTGACTCAGTACATGGTATCGATGAGAGAGATTATGCTGTTAAAAATGAAGCAAGGAATTGAACAACTTGATTTACCTAGGAAGAAGAAGGAACAATTATGTGCATTTATGACAAAGGAGGGCAATGGTTGAACATTCAAAATGTTATTGCATATTTAGTCAAAAATCCTGGTGTTGTGAATGAATTAGACTTAGGGAATGCAAATTTAATTCACACAGATGAGCAAACCATGCAAGCAATCATTCAGGGGATTAAAAAAGGGCAAATGTCTGCAGATTATATATGGTACTATAAATGATACTATTCATTTAAAAATGATTTAAAAGTTCTCCAGTTAAGGATGTTTTTTACATGAAGATAACTTATACGAAACTATCTGCTTTTTTGGTTTTTCTGTCTTTTTTATTTCTGATCTATGTTTCATATATTTATGTATTTGATATTTTTAATGGAGCACGTGTAGCGGAGAACAAGAACGGTCAAGCAGAAGTTGTCAAAGTTGAGTATCTTTCTTTAGCCTACACATCAGGATTAGAAGAAGGAGATATTATACTTAAAATCAATGGGGAACCTGCTAACAACAAAGATCATTTGATCAATGGTGAGCTTAGGAATGTGCAAAGAATTGATATTCAAAGAGGCAACCAAATGATCACCCTAAAAAATAAGACATTGATTGGTCAAGAAAGTTTATTTGTCTATATAATTCCTCTCATCCTGTATTCAATTTGTTTATTTTGTATCTTCTTTATCATTCGAATTAACAAAGAGGCCCAACGAAAATCAGCATTTCTTTTAGTTGTATTTTTATTAACGATTTGTATCGGATATCTTAGTGCAGGTACTTCAGGTATTGGTGAAAGATTTAGCCATTATGTAATTACATTTTGTTTATCAAGTGTATTTGTCTTTTATATTCATTTCATTTATCAATATTTCAAAGAGTTTGACCTGCATATAACGACTCAAAAAACAATTCGCTTTTTATATAGTCTTCCTATAATTAATCTAGTAATAGAGTTATTTGTTCCGATTGATTCGGCGATAGCCAGATACATGCCAAGTTTAAATCTTTTATTCTTTTTCGCTTCTATTATCATGTCATTCAAAGTGATTATCAATGGAATGCGGAAATATAAAGAGACAGAGCAGGGGTCTGTTTTAAAGTTTTTTGTCATGATAAATATCATAGCATTTTGTCCATTTATCTTTTTATTTGCAATTCCATATGTTTTGTTTCGTATTTATGTGGTAGATCCCTTTTTCTTAACTTCTTTTGTCTTGCTCATTCCTTTTTCACTCGTGTATCAATTTATGACGAACAAGCTTTACAATATGGATTTTTTGATAAGCAGACTGAAATACTATGGGTTTCTTGCCATTACACCGACCGTTTTTGTTGTTGTCACGTTTTACATTCTGCAAAAACCAGAAGATTTGAAGTACACACTGAAGCTCGCATTAATCACCTATACACTCATGCTGGCTGTATTCTATTTCAAAGAAATTCTAGATTTCCGCTTCCGTCTGAAGCGTTTTTCAGAAAAGCATAATTACCAGGACAGTGTGTTTAAATTCACGCAGCTCATTCGTGAGGCGTCCTCACTTCATCAAGTGCTGTATCATTTGAAATACACCATTTTAGAAGTGCTTGTTGTGAATAAAGCCTTTGTGCTTGAGGTGAAAGCTGACGGACAAATTATTGAAATTGATGAATCGACAAATGATAGTAAGCTATGGAAAGAATACGTGGATCAATTTCAAGATATTTTAGGTGAAGTCGGGAAAATTATTGAGCTTGATAAAGGGTTTATGATGAAAATTGGCGAACGGGGCGGTCACTCGTTTATCATTTGCTGCTTATCCAATATACAGACACCGAAATTGTCGCGTGATGAGATTTCTTGGTTGAAAACATTGGCCTTTTATACAAGTGTCAGTTTAGAAAATGTCGTCAAGATCGAAGAATTGATGGAGCATCTTGACGATTTGAAACAGCGCGAGTCCAATCCTGCCTGGCTGAAGAAAATCATGTTTGCCATGGAAGAAAAGCAGCGCTCAGATTTAGCGAGGGATCTTCATGATTCCGTGCTGCAGGACTTGATATCCCTAAAAAGGCAGTCAGAGATGTTTTTAACGAATTTCCAAAACAACCAATGCCCAACATCCATTGAAAATTCGCTTGTCTCATGGAACGATCAAATGTCTAAAGTGATTCAGACGACGAGAGAAACGTGTCATGAGCTTCGGCCGCAGCTGCTGTATGATTTAGGTTTAGTAAAGGCGATATCGAAGCTGACTTCTCAAATTCAAGAGGAAGCACCGTTTCATATAAGGCTGAATACGACACGCTTTGATAAAGAGCTGGACATTGATATTGATTCACAGCTGAATATTTACCGAATTGTCCAGGAGCTGTTATCCAATGCCCTGAAGCACTCCCAAGCCACCCAAGTGTTAGTGATGCTGATTTGTATTAAAGATCAGGTTGTTCTTCACTATGAGGATGATGGAGTCGGTTTTGATGCAAGTCATCTTGATCAGCACACAATGAGCATGGGGCTATCGGGAATTAGGGAACGAGTCAAAGCGTTAAATGGAAAGCTTCAAATTCACACAGCACCGGAAAAAGGGCTTAAGGTGAAAATTGAAATGGAATTGTAACGATTTATTAAGGATTAAGACTTGGCATTAGCCAAGTTTTTTATATAAAATGGAAGTGAGTGATTTAAAGGGAGGAAGACATGAAGAAGATATTGGTCATTGATGATCATCCGGCTGTCATGGAAGGGACAAAAAGCATATTAGAATCAGACCAGCAGCTATCAGTCGATTGTTTAAGTCCTGATGCAGAAGCCGCCTTTTTAAAGACGCATGACTTTTCCATCTATGACGTGATTTTGATGGATTTAAATCTCGGGGATATCAATGGAATGGACATTGCGAAGCAAATCTTAGAAACCAACCAGCAAGTAAAAATTATCATTTATACAGGGTATGAAGTAGATGATTATTTTGAAGAGGCTATTCGGGCTGGATTACACGGTGCAATTAGTAAAACAGAGACGAAAGACAAAATTATTGAATACATACACCGCACATTACAAGGAGAAGTTGTCATTCAGCTGTCCTATTTAAAGAAATTAATTTCACAGCAGCAAGAAAAGCCAGAACAGGCGCAGCAGACTGATCACGACCTCTTAACCGAACGGGAGTGTTTGATCCTTAGAGAAGTAGAAAAAGGATACACGAACCAGGAGATTGCCGATGTGCTTCATTTGAGCAAACGGTCAATTGAGTACAGTTTGACATCCATCTTTAATAAGCTGAATGTTGGATCTCGTACAGAAGCGGTGTTAATTGCCAAGTCTGAAAGTGTGCTGTAAACGTGTGAAGGGAGAGGGCCTTAATGGATGTGAGCGGATCAAATACACTGCTTGAGGCACTAGGCATTGAGATTGTAGAGTGCAATGAGTCACGATGCGTTGCAACAATGCCAGTCGATCACAGAACAAAACAGCCATTTGGGCTGCTGCATGGAGGAGCGTCTGCTGCTCTAGCAGAAACAGTGGCGAGCATGGGGGCTGCGGCTCATTTAGACTTAACGCAGCAAGTTTGCTCAGGTATTGAAATCAATGCCAATCATTTAAAATCTGTACGTGATGGAGTGGTGACAGCGACAGCTGTTCCTGTACATGTAGGACGGCGTACAATGGTATTTCAAATCGATATAAAAGATGATCGAGACCGGCACATCTGTACGTCAAGGTGCACACTTGCTGTCATTGATCGCATATAAAAAAGCTCCCGGTGCAGCGGAAGCTTTTTTTATATGCTGTTGAGCGATAAATTGAGAGAAATAAAAGAATGGCCCAACATATCAGGCCATTCTTTTCGCTTTTTTTATAAATAAGAGTCTTCTTTTCGCTTAATCACAAAGTTGCGGAAGCCGCCATAATCATCTTGGACACTGCGCTTGTCAAGCTTAACACCAGTATTGTAGGCTGCTCTTCCGATCAAGTGTGCGCCGACTGGTGCTGTCAGGAAGATGAATACGATCCCGAGAAGGATTTTTGCAGAAATAACGCCTGCAAGAAACCATTCGTGAAAAAACACGCCTACTAAAATCAGAACAACGCCAAGGGTCGATGCTTTTGATGCAGCATGCATACGTGTGTAAACATCCGGCAGGCGAAGGACACCAATGGCTGAAATCAAACAGAGGATAGCGCCTAGCAGGATAAAGAAAATCACGATGGCTTTAGCGATGACGATCATTTTCAATCACTTCCCCTTTCTCAAGGAATTTGGAAAAAGCGACAGTACCGATAAAGGCAAGGATGCCGAGCAGTAAAATAATCTCAAAGAATGCAGTGGTTTTCAGTAAAATTGAAACGATGGCTGTCATCCCAATTAAATTGATTCCTATCGCATCAAGTGCACTCACACGATCAGGAATTGAGGGACCTTTGATCACTCGTATCACAAAAAGCAAAGTAGACAGAGCAAGAATGCCAAGTGAAATTTGCAAAATGAGTTCCATTACTTACCACTCACCTCCTGAATCGCTTTCTCAAATGAAACCCGGATATCGTGAATGGCTTTTTCAGCATCTTCAATATCCATCGCATGAATGTATAAAATGGAACGATCATCGGAAATATCAATCACTAGTGTACCTGGTGTCAAAGTAATCATATTTGCTAGTATGGTGATTTCCCAATCTGTTTTCAAGTCCGTACGAAAGGCGAAAATACCGGGCTTAATCGTGAGCTTTGGAGATAATACCGTCTTTAATACACTTAAATTGGCAAGAAGCAGCTCCCGAATAAAAATGATAATGAGCTTGAAAATCGCATAAAGAGCATAGCCGTAAAAACGCTGCGGGAAAAATCGCCGCAGCATAAAAATGGCGATCATCCCTAAGGCAAAGCCTGATACAAAGTCTGCGGCTCTGTATGTATCATTCATAAACATCCATGTAAAGGCGAGGAGAGCGTTTAGTAATATTTGAAAGGCCATGTTCATCTACTCCTTCAGCACAGCTTGAATATATTTTTCTGGTGTGGAGAGCATTTCCGCTGCTTGATTGATATAAGGGGCAATGAACTCAGTTCCTAACCCAATAGCAAGAGATAAGACGACAAGCAGTACGCCAGGATACACCATTCCTTTAATTGACGGCTTTCTTCTTCGCATATCCTGTTCCTCGCCCCAAAATGCGGACATGAAAATCTTCATAATAGAGTAGAGGACAAGGAGGCTGGACAGTAAGACCAAGATAGAAAACGTCATGTATCCAGCAGAAAATCCACCTTCCACAATTTTTAGTTTTCCAACAAAGCCACTCAGCGGTGGAATTCCTGCCAGTGATAAAGCCGATATGAAAAACATCCATCCTAATAGAGGCTGAGATTGAATCAGTCCGCCCATTTTTTTCAGTTGGTTTGTACCAGCGTACACAAAGAGGGCACCTGCCAGCATAAATAAAGCCCCTTTGATCACCATGTCGTGAATGAGATAATAAATAGCTCCTTGGAGTGATGCAGGTGTGTTGGCTGCAAATCCAAACAAAATGACCCCAACAGCTGTGACAATGTTATAAATCACAATCTTCTGCACATCAGAATAGGCGATCGAACCAATCACACCGAATATCACCGTCAGTGCGGCAAGCCACGCCATGAGTGTATGGGTGAAGCCTGTATCATGTATAAAAATTAATGTAAAGACTCTGGCAATCGCATATAAGCCAACCTTTGTCAGCAAAGCCCCAAATAGAGCTGAAATCGCGGCAGGCGGTGCGTGATACGATCCTGGAAGCCAGAAATAAAGCGGGAAGATCCCAGCTTTTAAGCCGAACACAATGAGGAACAGGATGGAAATAACAGTGATTAACCCTGTTTGCCCTGATTCAGCTATTTTCACACTTAAATCAGCCATATTGAGCGTGCCCGTCACTGCATATAAGCAGGCAACTCCGACAATAAATAATGCCGACGAGATGATATTAAACACAATATATTTGAGTGATTCACGAAGCTGAGGCTTTGATCCGCCTAACACAATGAGCATATAAGACGCCATCAGCAGTAATTCAAAGAATACAAACAGGTTGAAAATATCTCCCGTTAAAAAGGCTCCGCTCACGCCAGCTAACAAAAACTGAACGCCAGAATAATAGAAGAGCTGCTCTCTTTCTTTCCCAATTGTTTGAAAGGAGAAGAGGACTGTTACAAGCCCGACAACGGATGCGGTCAGCACAAGGAGTGCAGCAAATTGATCGGCGACAAGGGCAATCCCAAATGGGGCTTTCCAGCCGCCTAAATAAAGGGTTTGTATCCCGTTTGTGAAAATCGTTTGAACCAAATATACATTACATATAATGGCTGAGAGAGATGCCAAGACACTAAAAACTCTTGACAGCATGATGTTTTTATTCATAAAGATCAATAGTGTAGCAGCTAGTAATGGAATTAAAATAGGCAGGATCACGAGATTATTCATGCTGATCATTTCCTCTCATTTGATCCATGTCATCTGTTCGCAGCTCTTGGAAGGCACGGAAGGCCATGACAAGTAATAAGGATGTCACACCAAAAGCAATGACAATGGCTGTTAAAATTAATGCTTGTGGCAATGGATCTACATAGGATGTGATCCCCTCTTTTAGAACGGGAGGCGCTCCCTTTTTTAAGCCGCCCATTGTTAAAAGCAGCAAGTGGACGCCGTGACTCAAAACAGCAGTACCGACGATGACCCGCAGAAGGCTTTTTGACAGCATCAAATAGGTCGCCGCCATAAAAATAATTCCGACGATAATAGACATTAGAAATTCCATTATTCCTTCTCTCCAATCATTTGAATAATGGTCATGGTGACACCGACAACAACCAAATACACACCGATATCAAACAGGACAGCTGTCGCCAGTTCTGTTTTCCCTAAAAACGGTAATTGGAAATAATCAAATGCATGGGATAGAAAAGGTGCACCGAATAGAAAGGATCCCATACCTGTCAGGATCGCAACGAGCAAACCAGCTCCAGTTACATAAATAAAGTCAAATGGCAAAATGCGTCTTACTGTCTTCAGATCATAGGCTAAAAGCAGAAGAACGACAGCCGCAGCACTCATCAGACCGCCTATGAATCCGCCGCCAGGATTGTTATGTCCCGCAAGAAATAGGTGAAGGGAGAAAAGCAAGATGATGAATGCTGTGATTTTTGTTGTAACTTGCAAAAGCATATCATTCGTATCAATCTTTCTCATCGCCGCACACCTCTCTTCCGTTTTGTTTGCGTTTTTAATAAACCATAAATACCAAGTGCCGCAATGGCGAGCACGGTAATTTCAAAGAGGGTATCAAAGCCCCTGAAATCTACAAGAATGACATTGACAATATTGTCACCGCCAGCAAGTTTGTAGCTGTTTTCAATAAAGTAAGTTGAGATGGTGTCAAGTGACTGCTGACTTGTGGAAGCAAAAGCTAGACAAGTGACAACTACCCCAACACCTAATGAAATGATGAAATTGGTCATTTTGAATCTTCTCGTTTTTTGCTTTAAGCTCAGCTTCGGCAAATGATAGAAGCAAAGCAAAAACAGTGCGACAGAAATCGTTTCAATAATGAGCTGCGTCAGCGCAAGGTCAGGTGCTCTGAAAATCACGAAGAATAATGACAGCGTGTAGCCCATGACACCTAGAGCAATAATAGCTGTTAATCGTGAACTTGCGAATACAGTTGCAATCGTCGCCGCCACCATCACAAGTGAAAGAATCATCTCATACGTGCCAATTGAGGCAGCCTGATCTGTTTTAAATGAAAAGGCCTGCTGATAAAACATCACACCGCCAATGACGATGATCATGAACCCAAACACATAAACAAGATAATCACGAAGAAAACCAGTCATATAACTGTTTGTCAGGCGGTATGAACCTTTTTCCAAACCGATAAGAGAGCGGTCGTATAAAGCGTTAAATGACCATTTCTCCTTAAAGATGTTGTACATTGGACGCCATTTTGAAAGCGTCAAGTAGCCGATTGTGCCGAGTACAACAACACCTATTGTCATATAGAGCTCTGGCTGGAAGCCATGCCATGCTTCAATTTTCACAGAAAAACGGCTTCCTGTTTCAATCGCTTCAGGAATGATCGCCGCCATTGCAGGTTCGATGACAGAATAGGCAAGAATATTAGGGAAAAAGAAGAAAGTGACCACAAGTGCAGCTAGAATGATTGGCGGAATAAGCATGCCGATCGGTGCTTCGTGCGGTTTTTTCTCCAATTGGTCTACATTCAGACGGCCTCTAAATGTTTTAAAGAGGAGCATCATACTGTAAATGAACGTAAAGACACTAGCGAGCCAAGCGAGTGCTGGAAAGATTGCACCCCATGTTGAAACGTCCGTAAAGCTGATGTCAGAAATTCGTATCATACTTGTGAAAAATAGTTCTTTACTTAAGAAGCCATTAAATGGCGGTAGTCCGGCCATTGAAAATGTACCGATTAACGTAATCGTGAAGGTAATCGGCATGATCGTCATTAATCCGCCTAATTTCCGAATGTCACGAGTTCCTGTTTCATGATCAATAATACCAGCTGCCATAAAGAGACTGCCTTTAAACGTAGCATGGTTAATGAGGTGAAAAATAGCAGCAAGAACGGCTGCGCCAAAAAAGGCAGGATTGTTTTCATGAATTGCAGCTGCGCCGACGCCAAGCATGAGCATAATCATGCCGAGCTGACTCACTGTTGAATAGGCCAGAATGGCTTTCAAATCGTTTTGCCGGACGGCGTGGAATGATCCCCAGAATAATGTGACAAGTCCAACGATGGAAATGGTCCAGAACCATACCTCTGATATAGCAAAGATTGGACTGAAGCGGGCAACAAGATAAATACCGGCTTTCACCATCGTAGCAGAATGCAGATAACTGCTCACAGGGGTCGGTGCTTCCATTGCATCAGGCAGCCAGATATAAAATGGGAACTGAGCTGATTTCGTAAAGGCACCTAGTAAGATTAGGATCATGGCAGGGATAAAGTAAGGTGATGCCATAATGAGCTGAAGCTGATTCACTGCTTCACGAATACTGAATGAATCAGTAATCAGGTAAATGAGGATGAAGCCGCCAAGCATAGCTAATCCGCCAAAAACAGTAATAAGCAGTGATTTCGTTGCTCCGTACCTAGAGCGTTCCCGCTTATACCAATACCCAATTAAGAGGAAGGAAGAGATACTCGTTAACTCCCAAAACAAGTATAGAACCACCATGTTGTCAGAAAGAACGACACCCAGCATCGCGGTCATAAACATGAGCAAATACGTGTAAAAAGAGCCAAGCTGTTCTTTTTCCTTTGATAAGTAGAAAATACTGTACAGCACCACAAGTGCACCGATACCTGTTATTAATAAAGCAAATAACAAGCTGAGACCATCGACATACACAGTGAAATTCATCCCTAATGATGGAATCCATTCAGCCTGTGAGAAAAGCGTTCGTCCATTCGAAGTGATGTGTATCATTTGGATGAAATAGGTAAATAAAAGAATCGGCAAGATGAGAACAAACCATCCTGTATGTATACGCCTCACATATTTGTAAAGGAAAGGTACAACAAAAGCGAGTAAAAAAGGTGATAGGATGGCGAAGTGAATAAGCTGCAAGAAAATGAACCTCCTTTGATCAATATAAATTCACGTTCTAAAGAACTGGTAATTAAAATTATAGCGTAAATACAGCCATAGTGCATTGGTTTGAAACGATTTCAAGCAAACTGTATTTGTTTTAGGTTCTTTTGACCACAAAAATAATTTTATCAAAAATGATACTCATTGTATATTGTTTTGTTTTTCGTACATGCTTTTCTTAAAGGAGCTGATCAAATGAAACGAAAGATCGCCATCAGCTTAAGCCTATTCTGCACGATTTTAGGAGGAGCATTCTTGATTGACCGAAATGATCAAAAAAGGTGGCAAGCCGGGAGTGAATGGCCGCTGTTTTCTGAGCATCTTCTTCACATGAGCTATCAAGAAACGAAGCTGTATCCTTTTCAGCCCAGAGAATATTTACGAATTGTATTAGCTGATGCTGATGAATAAGATCCTATAGGAGAAAAGAAATATAAAAAAAGCATGGGCCCATGTGAGAGCTCATGCTTTTTATGTGTGGTAGTTTAACTAAACACTCTGAGTAAGATCGTTGCACAGATAACAGTTGCTGCTCCGCCAAGTCGTGTAGATACTTGTGCGAAAGGCATAAGACCCATTCTTCCAGAAGCTGAAAGAATTGCAACGTCACCAGTACCGCCAAGTCCGCTGTGACAGCCAGTGACAATAGCAGATTCTACTGGATACATGTTCATTAGTTTTCCAACGAAGTAGCCAGAACCAACCATTGCGAGTACAACAGCGATACATACGCATACGAATGGAATCGAGATGACAGTTGCTACATCATCAAGTGGAATGTATAGAATACCAAGACCAACCATTAGCGGCCATGTAAAGCTTTTTGATACAAACTTGTAGAACTGTTGTGAGCCGTTTTGAAGATGTTGAGGCATCACGTTTAAGTATTTGATTAAAGCGGCAAGAACAATCATTAAGATTGGACCTGGAATATGAACAAAGCTTTCTAACAAACCACCAAAGATGAAGGTTGTACAAGCAACAAGTACACCAGCACCCATTAACCCGAAATCAACTTTTGCATCCAAATCTGGCTGCTCGAAAATCTCGTTTGCTTCTTTAGATTTCACAAGACGGCCATTCCCGTTTAGTTCAGGACGTTTCTCACCAAGCTTCTTCAATGCGCCAGCACAGATAATGGCAATGACGTTCCCAATGACAGCCGCAGGAATTAATTGAGAAATTAATGACTCTGCTGATACATCAAGAATTTGTGAATAAGCGATAGATAATGGCAGAATCCCTTCTCCAACACCACCGGCAATAATCGGTACAATAATAAAGAAGAATGAATGATGCGGTGTGAAACCAACTAAAAGGCCAACAAGGATTCCAGCACTCACAGCTGCAATTGTACCTGCAACTAGAGGAACAAACATACGAATAAGGCCTTGTACTAAAACAGTTCGCTGCATCCCAAGAATACTACCTACTACAAGAGCAGAAATATAGAAGTAAAGGAAGTTCGACGTTTTCATAAGAGACGTAACCGCTTCCAATGAGTTCGGATTCAGAACATTAAAAAAGACCAGGAACGATGGTACGAATAAAGAAAGAATCGCCGGTCCTCCAATATCTTTTAAGATTGGAATACGTTGTCCTACATCTCCAAGGAAAATCCCCAAAATCATAATAACAGCGAAACCACCAAGCATATTTGCTGGAATTTTATTAAAATAAGCGGCAGTTAAAATAATCGCTGCAAGTACTAAATACACAGGTAGATCAATAACACCAATTTTCCAAGACATGATCTTACGGAAAACGCTTTTATTATTGTCAGAATCGTCTGTAATCGATTTCAATTGTTGTGCATTAGCCACATAAACACCCCCAAATGCTATTTGTCTCAATTGTAGAAGATTCTGTGACACTCATCTATTTATTAAACTAAAATAAGTGTAATAAAAGTAAAATAAACAGGAATTTTTGAGTTTTTTATCATACAAAAATCCCCTGAAGGTAGTTTGTCCTTCAGGGGATTGATCATACATCGGATTTATCGTTTTCCTTTTAGATAAGGCGTACCAAGTGCTTTCGGTGCATCAGCACGTCCGATGAAGCCAGTAAGTGCTAAGATGGTGAGCACATATGGTGCTATGAGCATATACACGTTCGGTATATCTTGGAACAGCGGCAGGAGAGAGCCAATAATGCTTAAACTTTGAGCAAATCCAAAGAATAACGCAGCGCCCATTGCGCCAAACGGATGCCATTTACCGAATACAAGCGCAGCTAGTGCGATGAAGCCTTGTCCAGTAATGGTGGCATGGGAGAAATCAAGCGCGATCGTTGACGCATATACAGCTCCGCCAAGACCGCCAAACAGTCCACTAATGAAGACGCCGATATAACGCATCCGGTACACTTTGATTCCCATTGTATCAGCTGCCATTGGATGCTCTCCGACTGCACGAAGACGAAGTCCAAACGGCATTTTAAATAAAACAAACCAAGCAACAACTGCAAGCGCTAAGGCGAGTATGGACGTATAATAAACATCTTTAAAGAAAATATCACCAATGATCGGAATGTCACTTAAAAGGGGAATATCTCCTTTATAGAAAGGCTCTGTAATTTTATCAGTTTGTGCTTTTCCGTAAATCAGTTTAACGACAAACAATGTAGCGCCAAGTGCCAGCATGTTAATGGCCACACCACTGACCGTTTGATCAGCTCGGAAGGTAATGGTCGCCACTGCATGAATCAGTGAGAACAATCCGCCAACGGCCATTCCGATGAGAAGCCCAAGCCACGGGGTCAAGGCTCCAAACGTATCAGCAAAAAATAAGTTAAAGATAATACTGGAAAATGCTCCGACGACCATCAAACCTTCAAGACCGATATTGACAACACCTGATCTTTCTGAAAAGACGCCTCCAAGAGCGGTTAAAATAAGTGGTGCAGCATAAACAAGTGTAGCTGGGACGATGATTTCAAGTATTTGCAGAAATCCCACTTATTTTCCCCCCTTTTTCTTCATTTGTTGAATCACAAGACGGATAATATAGCTTGAGGCGACGAAAAGAATGATGATCGCAATGACAATATCAACAACCTCAGTCGGTACGCCAGATTCAAGCGGCATATTTAAAGCACCGACCTTCAATCCACCAAGCAATAATGCGGCAAGAACAACACCTACAGCCGTATTTCCACCTAATAAAGCGACGGCGATTCCATCAAAACCTACGCCTGTAAACGAGCCTTTAATAGAGGCATATTCAAATGTACCAAGGCCTTCCATAGCGCCTGCAAGACCTGCAAAAGCACCTGAAATAAGCATCGCATAAATGATATTGCGGCGAACGTTCATACCAGCATAATGTGATGCTTGCTGGTTCATTCCAACAGCTCGTAATTCAAACCCTTTAGAGGTTTTTTGAATAATGACCCACATCACGACAGCAGCAATAATGGCAACAAAAATACCGTTATGCATCCGGGAAAAATCAGTGATCTGCTCAAAAAATCCAGAGCGGAGCGAGGCAGTGGCATCGATTTTATCTGTTTTATCTTTATTATCTGTTAAGACATTTGAGATTAAATAGTTTGTGACATGAAGGGCAATGTAGTTCATCATGATGGTGACGATGACCTCATGCACATAAAAACGAGCTTTTAAAAACCCAGGAATAAAGCCCCATAATGCACCAGCAGCAGCAGCTGTGATGAGTGCAAGCGGGAGATGGATATACATTGGTGCATGGACAGTTGTTCCGATCCATACAGCAGCTACCCAGCCAATGAGCATTTGGCCTTCTACACCGATATTAAATAGGCCTGTCCGAAATGCAAAGGCAACAGCAAGACCGGATAAAATATAAGGTGTCACTTGCCTGATGGTTTCTCCCATATAATAGGTTTCACCGAAAACGCCATTCCAAAGGGCACTATAGCCTTCGATGACACTATAACCGCTTGCCAGCATAATAATGGCCCCAACGAAAAGGCCAAGTACAATGGCTATAAGCGGAATCAGCAGATTTGTTAAGCGATTAGACATTTGCTTCTTTCCCCACTTCCTGTTGCGTACTTCCAGCCATTAATAAACCAAGCTCTTGCTCTGTTGTTTCTTTTGGATCAACAATGGCCACAATGCTGCCTTCGAAAATGACAGCGATCTTATCACTGACATTAATAATTTCATCAAGTTCAAAGGAGATGAGCAAAACGGCTTTGCCTGAGTCTCTTTGCTCAATTAGACGTTTATGAACAAATTCAATCGCACCAACATCAAGTCCACGTGTCGGCTGAGCGGCAATTAATAAATCAGGGTTGCGGTCAACTTCTCGGCCGATAATGGCTTTTTGCTGGTTACCGCCTGACAGAGCGCGCGCTTCTGTATATTCACTTGGTGTTCTGACGTCATATTCCGCAATGATTCGTTTTGCTTTTTGATAAATATTTTTCATATTCAATAAGCCGAATTTTGAATAAGGACGCTGATAATATGTTTGTAAGGAAATGTTTTCTCCAATTGAAAAATCGAGCACAAGTCCATGTTTATGACGGTCCTGAGGAATATGTCCAATCCCAGATTCGGTCACTTTACGAGGCGGGAGATTTTGAATGGCTTTCCCGTTTAGCATGATCGTGCCAGATTCTGATTTTTTTAGACCGGTAATGGCTTCAATTAATTCAGACTGGCCATTGCCGTCTACCCCAGCAATTCCCACAATTTCGCCAGCCTTCACTGAGAGGTTTAGCTGTTTGACGGCTTCAATTCCTCTGGCGTCTTTTACTGTGAGGTCTTGAATTTGAAGAACCTCCTCAGCAGGAGAAGCAGCTTTTTTATCTGTTTTAAATGACACTTCACGGCCAACCATGAGGCTTGCAAGTTCGTCTTTATTTGTGCTTTCCACATCAAGTGTACGAATGCCTTGGCCTTTTCGGATAATGGTCACGCGATGACAGGCATCCATAATTTCTTTCAGCTTATGGGTGATTAAAATAATGGATTTGCCTTCATTGATTAAGTTTTTCATAATTTGTATGAGTTCTTTGATTTCTTGAGGTGTTAAAACGGCCGTTGGTTCGTCGAAGATCAAAATGTCAGCGCCGCGGTAAAGTGTTTTTAAGATTTCTGCACGCTGCTGCATGCCGACAGAGATGTCAGATACTTTTGCGGCAGGATCTATTTTCAAACCATAGCGGTCAGAAAGTTCTTGTACTTGCTGTATGGCTTGTTCTTTGTCAATCTTTCCAAACTTCTTGGGCTCTTTACCTAAAATGATGTTTTCAGCGACAGTGAAGGTATCGACAAGCATAAAGTGCTGATGCACCATTCCGATGCCTAAATCACTAGCATCATTTGGACTAGAGATGGTCACAGGTTTTCCGTGTACCTTGATTTCACCTTTTTCAGGCTGGTACAGTCCGAAAAGCACGTTCATGAGCGTTGATTTTCCAGCGCCGTTTTCACCAAGCAGCGCATGAATTTCGCCCTTTTTTAGCTGCAGCGTAATGTTGTCGTTTGCTACAATGCCAGGGAATTCTTTGCGTATATTCAACATTTCAATGACATAATCCACAGGTTTAACCGCTCCTTTTTTAGGGTGCTGATGAAGATAAAAACTAGCAAAAGAAAAGCTGCAAAACGAGGCTGCAGCTTTTCTTTTACCACCTTTTACGAATAAAGAGGAGGTAAAGGAGAGGCAAGGGGATAAGGTGTGCTTATCCCGATGCTCAAATTAAGCTTTAAAATCTTTTAGTTCATCACGTGTTGCAGGGATTTTAATTTCACCCTTGATGATTTTTTGTTTCCATTCTTCAACTTTCTTTAATACATCTTTATCAAGGTTTTCCTGAGATGGAGAAATGTCAAGAGCGCCTTCTTTCAGACCGTATGTGATCACTTCGCCGCCAGGGAACTTACCTTCTTTTGCTTTCGTTGTTAAGTCTTGTACCGCTGTGTCTACTTTCTTAACCATAGAAGTAAGGGTGACACTTTGTTTTGTTCCAGGTACTTTTCCTTCGTCATACTGGTCTTTATCTACACCGATAACCCAAACTTTACGGTTAGGATCCGCTTTTTTCAGGTTTTTCGCTTCTGTGAACACACCAGTTCCAGTGCCGCCAGCAGCATGATAGATAATGTCGACGCCAGATTTGTACATGCTTTCAGCTGTTGCTTTTCCGATGTCAGCCTTATCGAATGCACCAGCATATTTCACTTCAACTTTTGCTTTCGGGTTAGCTGCTTCAACGCCTGCGCGGAAACCAACTTCGAATTTTCTGACTAATTCAGAGTCAACGCCGCCGACAAAACCAATTTTGTTTGATTTTGTAGAAAGAGCAGCCGCAACACCTACAAGGAATGATCCTTCGTTTTCGTTAAATACAATGCTGGCCACGTTGTCTTTTTTCACGACTGCATCAACGATAGCAAAGTGGTTTTTCTTACGTTGATCCGCAATTTCAGATATAGCATCTTCCATTAAGAAACCAATTCCGTAAATCAGGTCGAATTTCTCACGAGCAAGTGTGTTTAAGTTTGTTGTATAGTCAGCATCTGATTTAGATTGTAAGTAATCAAAGCCGTTTTTACCTTTTTTTAGATTGTTGTCTTTCCCAAATGCTTGTAAACCTTCCCAAGCTGATTGGTTAAACGATTTGTCATCGACACCACCGACATCAGTTACCATTGCAACAGTGAATTGATCTTTATCTTTTTTGCTTTCACCGCTGTTTGAGCCAGAGTTGCCGCATGCTCCAAGGATGGTTCCTGCTGCTACGACTAAGGACAATGCTAGTCCAATTTTGCGCTTCTTCAAAACATAACCCCCTATAAAATTTAAAAGTTTCAGAAAAGTCTCGCGAAAAAAGACCGATCTATCTCTTCTCACCCTTCTGAAGAGGGTATTTTATCCTGCTTTCTCATGAAACTTATGGAGGGCAGGAGAGAAGATGTAAGACATCAGACTTATATCTCGTTGAACTAATCAATCATAATTTATCATTTCCGATCGAATAAATAAATAGAAATTTGTTTTATTTTTAAAAAAATGTTAAATGGCTTTATTTGATGTCTTTTTATCTGCTGAAATATGATATAATGCCGCTTTTGTGGTGTGCTCCGCTACAGCATAACCACTGATATCAAGGGGTTTGTTACATCGTATGCCATAAAAAAACATCTGGCCTTTGTGAAAGGTCAGATGTAGTATTTTAAAGATATTGCTGAATCAAATTCATATTGCTTGTGTTCAGTTTATATTGGAAAACAGGACGTCCTATTGTCCCATATGCCATTTCAACATCCACCACTTCGATATCCTCAAGGAATTTTAAGTATTTTCTAATGGAGACTTGAGAGATTTCTGTATGATTGGCTAGGTCTTCAGTCGTGAAAGCCTGCTGACCAAATGATTGAATGCTTGTCCAGATGAGTTTGAGTGTGCTTTTGGTCAAACCTTTTGGCAGAAGGACTTTTTCCGCCTCTGCTTTTTTATGAAAAAGCTTCGCATCTAAATCATTTTGCGAAATGCTGTTCATGGATTGATACAGGGCGTGTTTCCGTTTGTACTCTGCCAGCGCTGATTGGAATCGTTCGAACTCAAAAGGCTTGATTAAATAATCGACCGCTCCGTTTCGCATCGTTTGCTGGACAACATCCACTTCATTGGCAGCCGAAATGACAATGACATCAACGGAATGATTTTGCTGGCGAATTTCTGTTAATAATGCCAGTCCATTTTGACCAGGCATATAAATATCGAGCAGTACGAGGTGAATGACTTCTGTTTTTAACACTTCAAGTGCCTGCTGAAAAGAGGTGGCAATTCCCTTTAACTCAAAGCCATCGATTTGGGTCAGGTAGCGTTTGTTCAGCTCCCCAACCATTGGATCATCTTCTACTATTAACACATTAATCATGTGAATCCTCCTTTTGTTTATACGGAATGCGGAGACTAAAGGTCGTTCCTTCTCCTTTTTCACTCGTGACAATCATATGTCCGTTCAATTTCTTGATGCTTTGGTCAACGAAGTAGAGTCCGAACCCTCTGTCTTCTCCTTTAGTTGAAAAGCCTTGATCAAACATGATGTCTTGTTCTTCTTTTGTGAGACCAACACCTGTGTCCGTGATTTCAATGTGAAGCTGTTCTTGAACATATCTGAAGGAGATCGAGATGTTTTTCGTCTCAGTATGAGAAACAGCATCAAGTGCATTATTTAACAGGTTGCCAATCACGGTAATGAGATCATGCGTCACTGCAGGGTCCTCCGTATTTGGCACTTGTGTGCTGCAAATAACCTCTAAGGCAGCGCCTTGTTCCCTGATATAGCTTTGTTTTCCTAGTAAAAATCCTGCTAAAACAGAGTTTTTCACATGGTTGATGATTTCATTTGTTTCCGTTTGCTGATAGATCGCAATATCTTTGATATAAGTGCCAAGGTCATCATAGTTTTTGAGCTGAACCAATCCTAAAATGACATGAAGCTTGTTCATAAATTCATGTGACTGGGCCCGTAGCGCATTCGCATACATTTTGACCCCGCTAAGCTGTTCCGCCAGGTGTTTTACTTCTGTTTTGTCACGGAAGGTGGCGATGGCTCCGACAATTTCACCTTTTACTGTAATCGGCACTTCATTAAAGACGAGCTCCAGTCCATTCATTCTCACGTCACGATCAAGCAGCGGCTTGCGTGTTTCAATGACTTGCTTTAAGCCGCTTGAAGGGAGGAGAGTTTGAACATCTTGTTCTCTAGGGTCAACCATAATGCCCATATTATGAAAGAGCCGTTTGGCCTCTGCATTGGCCAGCTTGATTTTACCGTGCTGATCAACGGCAAGTATCCCTTCTTTTGTTGATTCTAGCATGGCGCTTCTCTCTTTTAATAATGTGGCGATCTCATCTGGCTCCAGTCCAAACATAATCTTCTTCACTTTTCTTGCCACAATGAGTGCTCCGATGATGCCAGATAGAAGGCTGAGTGATGTGACGAAGTAGAGCGGAAGTAAGCTTTGATGAATAATCAAGTCAATTTCCTTTAACGTAATCCCTACAGCCACAGCCCCGAGCTGCTTTCCATTTTGATCATAAACAGGAACAAAAGCACGCATGGATCTGCCGAGTGTTCCAGAAGCCGTACTAATATGTTCTTTCCCCTGTAATGCTGCTTTTTCATCACCGCCGGCAAACCGCTTTCCAATCTTCTGCGGATTCGGGTGTGTTTTGCGGATACCGTTCATATCCATGACGACAACGAATTCGGTTTTGGTGATTTGCTGAACACTTGTTGTATATTTTCGTAATGCTGAATATGAATGATCTTCTAATGATTGTGCGGTGATCGGTGCCTCTGCGACCATTTTGGCAGTAGAGAGAGCAATGTCACGCTCCTGCTGATGAATGTTCTTGGCTGTTTCCGACCAGATCGTAAAGAATGTGATACAAAGGGAGATCAGGACAACGATACACACAAAAATCGTCAGCCGTGTTTGCAGTCTTAAAGTTTTTTTCACGAGTATACCCCTAACGCACGATTTTTTCGTAACAGTAATACTTTAACGGGAAAATGTAAGTTTGTGAAGGAATGTACGTGCAAAATCATAAATTTGATTTTGCTGTCAGTTTACTTTGAAAGCATCTTGTCAATCCGTTTTAAGTGAGCCATAATAAATGTGAGCTTATGAGAAAGGAACTATTTATGAAAAATACATATTTGACTGGATATTTTCCGCTGATTTCAATTTTACTATTCAGCTCTGCTTTTTCGATTTTTACAGTAGGTATCACAACTGATTTTTTGACTCAAGCAGGTATTTTAAAAGGAATGCTGGAATTTTTCTCAGAACAGGGCATCCGTCTTGCTCTCTTTGCCGCTTTTGCCCTTGTTTATTTTATGATCTTATCTGCCTTAAAACTGATTGCAGATACGGTATTAGAGCTGGCGTTGCTCTTTTTCGCTAAGGACCCTGAAGGGGAGAACTTAAAGAAAATTCGGATTGCATCCGTTGTTTATTTATTTGCCAGCTTGCTTGCATTTCTGTTGACGCAGCAGCTCATCCTGCTTGTCGGACTTTTTGCATTAGCAAGTCTTGTCTATTTTATCTGGGTTGTGGTTCGCATTTATCAATCGCTTTCTATGCTGAATTTGATTGGATTTATGATGTTTATTCTGCTGTTTTGGGCGACGTTTTTGATCGGTATTTTGTACTTATTTATTAAGCTTTATAACAGTGTGATGGCAAGTCTGCCTTCATAAGCAGACAAAGAAAGCATCCTCCAATAACGGAGGATGCTTTCAGCGTTTAGACAAACCCTTGCATTCGTTGTCAGTTCTGCGCGCCGATGCTCACGAATGTTAAATTCGCTCCGCTTCGGTGCTCGTCCTTCCTAGACTGCAAAGGTTTTCAGGTCACGCTGAAAAGAAGAAAAAGAGCTAAAATAAAGATCATTTTAGCTCTTTTTCAACAATCTGAGCATCCTCCAATGATGGAGGATGCTTTTTTATGAAAGAAACCGTTTTTGAATATCGGGTGTTGGCATCATACAAGATGTTTTTTGACCAAACCATTTGTAGCGATTTTTTGCAATCAGCTGATAAAACCAATCACGGATTGGGCGAGGTATGGCAAGGAGTAAAAAGCTCCATCTGTATATCCCTTTTAAATGCCGCGCGGCTTTTAAGATGCCTGTTGACTTCGTATAAAGGGTCCCTTTTTCAATATAAATGAATGAATTGAACTCATCTAAAGGCAAACCGTTTTCCTTTAAAATACGCTGCCCTGTATCTGATTGTAATGAAGCGAACATCATCCGTTCTTTCGGATCGCGCTTAATCACAAACTGAACAGCGCCGCTGCACACGTTGCAGACACCGTCAAATAAAATTAAATGGGGTGGATGTGTTGAATGCATCGCAATCAAACCTCCTGTTTATCTGGCGTATTGCATCGTATTTTTCCAAATACGTAAGTGCGGGCTTGAATTATAAATCGATTCAACCGTTCCTCTATCTCTTCCGACCCAGACACCCATTGTGTACTGATCTGTCAGTCCCACAAACCAAATATCTTTGTAGTCATTGGATGTCCCTGTTTTACCACCGATGTAAGGGGCATTGAAATTCGCTTTTTTCCCTGTACCACTTTTCACAACGGAGGTAAGCAGCTTACGCATCGTTTCATTTGTACGCTGAGAATATACTTGCTTTGGCGACTCTTTCCACTTGTAAAGGGTCTTACCGTTTAAGTCTGTCACTTTTGTGATTGAATGACTTTGTGTGTAGGCTCCTTGGTTGCCAAAGACGGTATACGCATCTGTTATTTCTAGCGGTGAGAAGCCTTTCGTAAATCCGCCAAGTGCAGAAGGAAGGCGGTAATCATCCGCTACGATATGCTCAAATGAGAACTTCTCTAAATAGCTGAAGCCTTTTTTGACACCTACTGTATCCAGCATTCGGATCGCAGGGGTATTATAAGAATTTTTAAAGGCTGTTTCAAGTGTGACCGTTCCATACGTTTTATGGTTATAGTTCTGCGGACAGTATCCGCTGCTGCAAAACTTGCCGGCACTGATGGTGCTTGAAGCCGTTGCGCCGGTTTGATCAATATAAGGCGCATAATCTAAAAGCGGTTTAATCGCAGAACCAGGCTGTCTTTGCGCTTGATAAGCGTAGTTAAAATCAAATTTCTTATAGTTTTTCCCACCAGCAAGTGCAACAATTTGATGCGTTTCATGATTAATGACGGCTGATCCGCCTTCCACACCTTGGTAAGGCAATTGAGCATTGAGCTGATAGACGGCTCTTTGCTGTAAGGATGGATCAAGCGCCGTATAAATTTTCACACCATCCTGGAGCAGGGCACTCACTTTTTCAGATAATTCTTTTTGAATAGCCTTTTTTGCTTCAGCCGTTTTGGCCTTCTTCAATCGTTTTGTAAAGCCCTCCTGATCAGACACAAGATCGGTAAACTCTTCATTGGCATATGTCACATAGTCAGGGTAAAGGTTTTTCTTTTCACTTAAGGACAGGCTGATTTTTTCTTTGACGGCTTTTTTGTATTGTTTTTTGGTGATGACACCATCTTTCTTCAAAATACCAAGCAGTCGTTCTTGGCGTTTCTTTGTGTGCTTGAACTGTTTTAATGGATCATACAGTGTTGGGTTGTTTGGAATAGCAGAGATAAATGCCATTTGTGCAAGTGTTAAAGAACTAAGCGGCTTATCAAAATAGTAATTAGCCGCTGAACCGACACCGTAAACACCATTACTGAAATAAATCGTATTTAAATAGCTTTCGAGAATTTCATCCTTTGAGAATTTCCGTTCAAGTTCATAGGAATAGAGCAGCTCCGTAAACTTTCGGCTGAACGAACGTTCATGGCTTAAATATAAGTTGCGGGACAGCTGCTGTGTGATCGTACTCGCTCCTTGGCTGATGCCATGGTTTTTGACGTTTGCAGCAAGGGCACGAACAACTCCCATAAAGTCAATGCCTTTATGGTCATAAAAGTTGCGGTCCTCTGAACGGAGGAACAGCTCCTTCACAGGTTCAGGAATTTTATCGTATTTCACGAACACTCGGTTCTCATCGTTTGAGACGATCTCGGAGATAAGAGAACCATCCCGGTCATACATATAACTGTTTTGGGAAAAATCTATCTTTTCCAGCTTGATTTTTTGATCAAGCACTTCGTTAACAGGCTTTACACTTGCAGCTTCTTCCTTTGATAGATAAAAAGTCAGAACAAATAGTGGGATGAGGGCAGCAAGTAATAACCAACCAATGATTGCACGAAACATGAGGTCACTCACTTTCTTCAATTTTCTAGCCATATCGTACCATTCTTTTGCGAATACGAGAAGGTTATTTTTAGAAAAGAATGGGCGTGAAGTCTAGTGAATCAGGCTTTTACGCAAGAAAAAAGAGTATCTGAAGATGATCAGACACTCCTTTCCTTTGTCTTTGAATGTGAGCGAACCGCCCATAAAAATAATGCGCCAAACAGAAAAATGCCGGCAGTGACATAAAAGACAGCTGGAATCCCGTAATGACTCGCCACAATGCCGCCGATTACCGGACCGACGACATTCCCAAGAAAGCGGAAGCTGACATTGTATCCGAGCACTTCTCCTTGCATAGAAGCAGGTGCTTTGATCCGGATATACGCTGTCGTACACGGAATAATCCCGCCAAGTGCCATCCCGTATAGAAAACGGAAAATGACTAACATCACGTAGGAATCCGCCATGGCTTGCGGGATGAATAAAATAGAGGAGAGAATGAGAAGGGCAAGCAGCACCTTGTCGTGACCAATTCGATCTCCGAGATCTCCCCATTTTCGCGTAAACAGCAAATTGCCAAGTCCAGTTGCAGAAAATGCTAGCCCCGCATAAAAAGCGAGATTGACAGGACCATGTAAATCATGAATGTATAAAGCCAAAAGCGGCTGAATGCTAAAGTTCCCTACTTGTGTAATAAACGTTAAAAGCATCGTGACCACAAGCAAAGGCTGTTTGAAAATATGAATGATTACATCCTTCCGTGAGTAAGAAACACGCTTTGCTTCTTTTGAACGGATCGGCTGTTCCTTCACTCCGAAGATAATCACAATAGCTGACACATAAATGACAGCCGCTGTGAGGAAAAACGTATAAATAAATCCGACGCTGTCTGCCATGAATCCGCCCATTAACGGACCAAACAATCCTCCGGCGACATTACTCATCTGCATTGTTCCAAGGGTTTTACCGGCAGTTGCCTTTTCAGTCTGTGCAGAAATCAGTGCCATTGAAGTCGAGATAAAGCCTGTGACAAGCCCCATGAAAAGCCTTAATGCGAATAGCTGATACACGGTGTTTACAAGCCCCATTAATAGAATACTTGTGGCGATGCCAATACCGTTAATCAATAAAATCTTTTTATAGCCATGCCGGTCGCCAATCCGCCCCCAAATCGGAGAGATCAGGAAGGCCGTTAAAAACGTGACCCCAAAGACATAGCCGCTCCATCTTTGAACAAATTCATTTGAATAGCTGCTATCAAGAGATTCTATGTAAAGTGATAAAAAAGGGACGATCATTGTAATGCTCGCAGATACAAAAAAGTTCACAAACCACATGATGTACAAGTTTTTCTTCCTGTTTGTGATAGAGACCACCTTCTTTATTTATTTCGTGTTCCTTAATAATTATAAAGGAAAATAAACGATCTTTCATCCGATGAATAGGTTGGGCATAGTGAATCTGCATTATTTTCACGAAAATGAAGTGATTTCAAGGTCCGTCTTAATATAATGGTATGAGAATGAAAAACTGACGAAAAAGTGAGGTGAAACTGGTGGAACAGAAGACGGTGCTTGTGGTCGATTTTGAATTTACGATGCCTGATGGAAAATATCATCCACAAAACTTTTTTCCTGAAATTATTGAAGCTGGGGTAGTGAAAGCAGCAGATGAAACGATCATAGACACATTCTCTAGCTACGTCAAACCGAAAAAGTTCCCGAAGCTGACGAAACGCTGTAAATCTTTCCTCGGAATTACGCAGGAAGATGTAGAGAGCGGAATTTCATTTGAGGCGTTTATCGAGAAGCTCGTCACACTTGATGGGGGAGAGAATTGTGAGATTATTACGTGGGGCAACATGGACATGAAGGTATTGAAGCAAAATTGTATGCTCAATCACATTACCTTTCCTTTTAAGGGGAAACTGAGGGATCTTGCCTTTGAATATAAGACCTTTTTTGGTGACCGCACACTGACAGGGCTTCGAAAAGCGGCAAAGGAATACGGCAGTGAAGGAGCTGGTAAGCATCATAAAGCACTCGATGATGCCATGACGACTTATCAGCTGTTAACCCTCTTTGAAAAAGACAGAGCCTATGTGGAAAATCCGCAAACAACCAAAATTGGTGAGCTTATCGATTTCTCGCATTTTTTTGATTCGGCTGATTAGCGGACGTCTTCTGGAAAATAATCTTTCTCAAGAGAAGATAGGCACGCTCTTGATTTTTCAGCCCATTTGGAATCATCCGCACGGAGTGCTTGTTTCAATTTATCTACAGCTTCTTTCAGTGATACTTCATAATCAGGTATATCACCATCATAAGGCTTCACCATATGATGAGGGATATTTGTCTGTTCTCTATAGGCCAAAGCCCGCCTCTCCTGGAAAAAAGGCACGTCTGCTTCTTTCGGATGATGCAAGTCGCCTTGAGTGGGATGTGTCAGAACTGCTTTTACTTGAACGAGATAGGTCGATGGTTTCACTGCTGTCACTTCCCCAACGTATACACCTGTTTTATAAAAACCTTTCACAACTTGTCCAATTTGAATGTCTGTCATGTGAAATTCCTCCATTTCCTTCTCATAGGAAGGTATTTCATTTCTTTTAGCCAATATAGTGAAGTAAACGAGCAAAAGGGGGAATGGCGAGATGTCATTCATCGTACTTTTTCTACTATATTTTCCTGAAGATAAAAGGGAGTACATCCCAGCGGCTATCACCACGGTGATTTTCTTTATTGCTGCGTTTATTTGTTTTCGTCTCATCGTTCGTGCGTCTAAGAAGCAGGAGCACATAGATGAAAAAAGAACAAAAAAAATGGATTAATCATTTTCTTCTTGTATCTTCAGGAAATTTCACGGTGACGGTTGTTCCAGACTGCAGCGAGCTTTTGAAACGAATCGTTCCATGGTGATTCTCAATAATAGAAAAAGTCACTGTCAGCCCAAGCCCAGTCCCTTTATTTTTCAAGGTGTAATAGGGTTCGCCAAGCTTTTTCATCTGGCTTTCTGTCATACCTACACCGTTATCAACGAAATAAAGGCAGATCTTATGATTTTCTTTTGAAGCAAAAAGTTCAATTTTCCCTTCATGTTCAGGAGCTGCTTCAATTGCATTTTTGATTAAATTAATCATGACTTGCTTGATCTTCGTTACGTCACCTTGAATGTATAAGTCAGGTTCAATGGATTGATGAATCGTGACCGATTTAAAATTCGCATAGGATGTCATCAGTGATGCACATTCCTCAAGTAATTTAGATAGATTGAGAGATTCAATTTGATAATAGTTTTGTTTTGCAATGTCAAGATAACTCGTGATAATGTCCTGCGCCCGGTCTAATTCGGACAGAACGAGATTTTTATAATCTTTATTGGCAGGTGGGTCTTTCGTATTATCACTCGAAAAGAGCAATTGAATAAAGCCTCTCACAACTGTCAGCGGATTGCGTACCTCATGGGCGACACTTGCAGCAAGTTCACTTACAATGGTCAGTTTTTCTGACTGGACAAGCTGTGATCTCATTTCCGCATTTTCTTTAACGAATTCAATGGAATAGATACTGAGCAAAAGAAAGAATATGTAGTAAAGAGTTGAGAAAAATAACTCAAGGAGCTTTTGCTGCATAATAAAAGCTGGGCTGTATGCCATTAAGCTGACCGCAAGCAGACCAATGTAAATAAAGAATCCTTTGGATAAACCGATAAGCACTCCGTAAAAAAGCTTATTCAGCTTTGAATATTGATGCCATTTTCGGTAGAACAGGAATGGGATAAAAAAGTAAATTGGGACAACGATGAGTCCAATCCATAAGAAAGAGCCGTACATCACGAATTTGACAATGATGCTTATCAAGATGGCAACGATCCCCGCCATGTATCCTCCGTATAAAATAGCAAGCACAAGGGGAATGGATTGAAGCCCAGTCTGCAAATCTAAAATCGAACCAACTGGATACATAATACATAGTGCTGAAGAGATGGATGCGAATACTGTGATGAGCAGTTTATTCGTTTTTGGGAAATGAGCAGGGGTCCGGCTTAGCCATAGCGCATGATATAAAAAGATTGGAAATAGAATAAAAGATACATGGAGCAGAAAATCCTTGAACATTTCCATTTAAATGCTCTCCTCGTAAATAATTGTAATTCCTCTCATTATATCATTTCATGTACAAAGTAGATATGATAAAAGGAGGGTTTTTTTCTTTAAAAAGAACACCCGTTAGGATGTTCTCAGATTGTTGACAAAGGGCTAAAATGATCTTGATTTTAGCCCTTTGTCTTCTTTTCAGCGTGATAGAAAACCTTTGAAGTCTAGGAAGGACGAGTACTGGCGCGGAGCGAATTAGACATTCGTGAGCACCAGCACGCAGGACTGACAAAGAATGCGAGGGTTTGTCTACACGCTGAGAACACCCGTTAGGATGTTCTTTCTATCGTATAGGTCTTATTCAGCTGATAGTGTGAACGCTTGGTGAAGACGTTTCAGTCCTTCTTTGACTGTTGAAGCAGGACAGCCGAGATTTATCCGAATAAAACCGTCTCCTTCGTGTCCGTACACGTGGCCAAGCTCTAGGATCACTTTCCCTTTTTTCAGCAGATTCCGTTTCAATTCCGCTTGACTGAATTGATAATCCCGAATGTCCAGCCACAATAAATAAGAAGCATCTGGTTTCATATAACGCATATTTGGAAGATATTCGTCAATATAGTCCATCGCCATCTTCATGTTGCCTTCGAGATAAAGAACAAGGGCATCAAGCCACTCATCCCCGTGGCGGTACGCTGCTTCCATCGCAGGAATCGCAAATGCATTCAGTTTGGACAGTCCGTTTCTTTGCACTTCATTGTTGAAAAGAGTTCTTTTTTCTTCATCTGAAATGATAATAGCAGATGCTTGAAGCCCTGCTAGATTAAAGGTTTTACTCGGCGCAATACATGTTACCATGATATGTGCAATGTCGTCAGAAAGGCTGGCGAAGGGCACATGCTGCTTCCCGTAAAGCATCAAATCCGAGTGAATCTCATCTGAAACGACTGTGACTCCATGCTTCACACATAAGTCTCCAACTCGCTTTAATTCCTCTTTTGACCATGCTCTTCCGGACGGATTATGCGGATGGCATAGAAACATGAGCTTTGCTTGTGGTCTGCTCAGTTTTTTCTCTAAATCATCAAAATCCATCATATAGCGGTTGTTTTCTATTTTTAGGGGATTGGCTGAGACTGTACGTCCATTTCGCTCAATCATTTGATAAAAAGGTGTATACACTGGTGACTGTATAACTACTTCGTCATGCGGTGCTGTAAAGGCTTGAACAGCAAAACTAAGTGCCGTTACGATTCCTGGCGTGAAGGTGACAGCATCTGTCTGGATTGTCCATCCATGTCTTCTTTTGAGCCAGCCAGCGACTGCCTGCTGCGTATCCTGATCTTGAAATGCATAGCCAAAAACGCCATGATCTAATCGCTCTTTCAATGCATCAAGGACGACCTGAGGTGCTTTAAAATCCATATCGGCCACCCACATTGGGAGGGCATCTGTTGTCAGGAACAAAGACTCTGCCTGATCCCATTTCACTGATTTTGAACCTTTACGTATGATCTGTTCGTCGAAATTCATGAAACCCACCTCTAGCTGTTTTTCAACCATTCTTGGTTGTGCTAAAATAAACATCACAAAATTTATTATAAGCGGTGATACCGATGAAAGATAGTCAAGCTGTAGAAGAGATGATTCAATTTATTAAGGCATGGGACCCTTTTCATTATGGAGAGGATTTTTATGAAACGGAGCCTGCTGACGTCATTAGTGCATTATACGACGCAGAAGACCCGTTATCTTTAGCAAAAGAGATTCAAGCCATCTACCATCACTCATTTGAACAGCTTCTTCCGATAGAGAGCTGTCAGCATACAGCGAATCAGCTATTTATCATACGAGACAGCAGCTCCTGTTCACGCTAAGACAGGCTGAAATGTCCGATTTGATCAGACACAAAGACCGGATTTTCCTCAGGAATGAGATGCCCGGTTTTTTTTAATGCATGTAAAGTCGAATTTGGCAGATCTTTGTGCAGTCTTTCGCCTATTTGAATGGGAACGATTCGATCTTCCTCGCCCCAAATGAGCAGCACGGGTGTTTCCATTTTCTTTAAAACGTCCGAGGTCAAATCTCCTTCCCGGTGCCGAATCAAACGAAATATCCCCCGAAAGATTTGATCATCTGAAAATGGCTTTAAATATCCATCGACCATCTCTTGATCAATGATGGAATGATCATGCACAACAGCCGTTAAATTTTTCATAATGCCCTGCTTTAAAAGCTTTCTTTTTAGATACAGATAAAAATAAGGAATATATGTGCTGTAAACAAGTGATCTTTTTGACTTATTCAAATATCCTGAGCTGCACAAAAGAACTGCCTTTTCAAATAGGTCCGGCCGTTCAGCAGCAGCGTATAAGGCGATTTGTCCGCCCATTGAATGGCCGACTAGGATCGCATGCCGAATCTGTAAATAACCAGCAAGTTCAATAATAATTTTTCCCATGTTGCGATAGCTGTAAATAAACGTATTCGACTTCTCGGACTGTCCAAATGGCGGCAGATCGATCGCAATTAAATTGAAGTCCTGTTTCAGAAGAGGGATGAGCTTTCGATAGCTGAAGGTAGAAGAGAAGAGACCGTGAATTAAGATCAATGTCTTCTTGCCCTCATTTGGATAGTGCTCGTAATAGATATCTAAACCGAATGTACTTTTCATATAAGCTGGCTGAACAATGTCCACATTCTTCACTCCGATACTTGATACTCTCTCTGTTAGGTGACTGTATTGTACCCTAAAAAGTGGATTTTAAGCTATTATTAGAATCTTTTCCCTGCTTAGCATAATGGGAAAAACGTGCTATAATGTTCAGAAGATTTTTTAAAACTAGCTTTTATAATCTGAGGTGTGAAATCAAATGAAACTAACAGAAAAAGAAACTGAAATATTAGAGATTTTAGATGAAAACAGCCGCGCCGATTTAAATACAATTGCAAAAATGGCAGGCGTGACAACAGAAGAAGCCGAAGCCATCATTCAAAAACTTGAAGATCAAAAAGTCATTATTGATTATTCAACTATGATTGACTGGCGAAAAGTGGATGGCCATGAAGGCGTTACAGCAATGATTGATGTAAAAGTGACACCAAAAAGAGGCGTCGGATTTGATGAAATTGCTGAACGGATTTATCGATTTCAGGAAGTGGAATCTGTCTATCTCATGTCAGGTGTTTACGATTTATCCGTTGTGATTCGCGGAAGATCTATGTCTGATATTGCCCGCTTCGTATCTGAAAAATTATCGACACTTGATTCCGTTGTTTCAACAACTACCCACTTTATTTTAAAAAGATATAAACATGATGGGAAAGTGTTTGAAACAGGAGACGATGACAAAAGAATCGTGGTGTCTCCGTAAATGAAAAAGTCTTATTTATCTGAAACGGTACAAAGCATTCAGCCGTCAGGTATTCGGAAATTTTTTGATTTGGCTGCCACAATGGAAGGGGTTATCTCCCTTGGTGTCGGCGAGCCGGATTTCGTGACAGCTTGGAATGTCAGAGAAGCAAGTATTATGTCATTAGAACAAGGACTGACCTCTTATACGGCGAATGCCGGTTTAATCTCTTTGCGAAAAGAACTGAGCCACTACTTATATAAGCGGTTTCACATTGACTACAGTCCAGAAGAAGAACTCATTATCACAGTTGGCGGAAGCCAGGCACTTGATCTGGCCTTTCGTGCGATTTTAAATAGCGGAGATGAAGTAATCATTCCAGAGCCTTGTTTTGTAGCATACGGGGCACTTACGACACTTGCAGGCGGAGTGCCTGTCTATTTAAGTACATCCGCTGAAAAAGATTTCAAAGCAGATTCTGCGGATCTTCGCACGAAGCTGACGCCGAAGACAAAAGCCATTTTGCTTTGCTCGCCATCAAATCCAACTGGGTCTGTTTATTCAAAAGAAGAGCTTGAAGATATTGCTCAATTTGCGAAAGAGCATGACCTGCTCATTATTACGGATGAGATTTATGCAGAGCTGACGTACGATGAAGCTTTTACAAGCGTCGCGGCCATTCAAGATATGAAGGAAAGAACGATCTTGATTTCGGGCTTTTCTAAAGGGTTTGCCATGACGGGCTGGCGCTTAGGGTATGTGGCAGCACCACCTGTGCTGCGCGATGCCATGCTGAAAATACATCAATATTCTATGATGTGTGCGCCGGCGATGGCACAATATGCAGCAGAAGAAGCATTAAAAAATGGACTTGAAGACGTCGAGAAAATGAAGAAAAGCTACAGAAGGCGCCGTAATTTGTTTGTCGGCTCCCTTAATGAACTAGGACTCACATGCCACCAGCCAAACGGAGCGTTTTACGCGTTCCCATCGATTAAAAGCACAGGCATGACGTCAGAACAATTTGCTGAGGAGCTGCTCCTAAGTGAAAAAGTAGCCGTTGTTCCTGGGAATGTATTCGGACCGAGCGGTGAAGGTCATATTCGCTGTTCATATGCTTCGTCACTTGATCATCTTCAGGAATCACTTTCAAGAATTCAGCGCTTTTTGCAGGCTCGACAAGTGAAGGAAGAAGCATCAGCCATCTTAAAATAAAAAAAGGCATCAATCCAAATGGACTCATGCCTCACAAATTAGGGGGGAATACTAGAAAGCATTCTTGTTTTCAGGTATTCCCCCTTTTGATCTAATCTAAACCCATTTAAAAAATATTTTGCGTAACTGACCGTTCTATGATATAGTTTTTAATTGCGTATAAACGAATATTAAAACATTTATTTAGGAGTTGTTATCATGGCGACAAAGTTTGAAGTAGGCAGTGTTTACACTGGTAAAGTAACAGGATTACAAGCGTATGGTGCGTTTGTTGCATTAGATGAAGAAACTCAAGGACTTGTGCATATTTCTGAAGTAACACATGGCTTTGTAAAAGACATCAACGAGCACCTTTCAATTGGTGACGAAGTACAAGTAAAAGTTCTTTCTGTTGATGAAAATGCAGGTAAAATCAGCCTTTCTATTCGTGCGACACAAGATGCACCTGAAAGAAAAGAAAGCAAACCAAAGAAACAAAGACCACAGCAAGTGAAAGAAGAAGCTGCTACACCACAAGGTTTCAATACGCTTAAAGATAAACTTGAAGAGTGGATTGAGCAATCAAACCGTAAAGATCTTATCAAGAAATAATAAAAAAGCACCGCTTCAAACGGTGCCTGTGGCTGCCTCATGTAGGCAGCCTTTTTTATGTCCTTTTATTTAACGAACTTCTGGGTTCGGCTCGTCACGGCGAACAGCTTCTTCGCTTGGTTTGAACAGCAGACCAAGGTTGACAAGACCTGCAATTCCAACAAGACCATAAATAATACGTGATAATGCAGAACCTTGTCCGCCAAAGATCGCTGCTACTAAGTCAAATTGAAAAAAGCCGATTAGTCCCCAGTTAATAGCACCGATAATCGTGAGCACGAGGGCAATACGCTGAATAGCACTCATCGTGATTCCTCCTTTCGCTACAGCATCAATACATTTATATTTTGCAGATTTTCAGCCAAACTATGCGTAAGAAAATGGATGAAAGCAAATTACTTTACTTTTGGAATGAATCAGGCGCATAATGTAGCGCGAGGAGGAGATCACATGGATCGATTTACTTATTGGAACCCAACGAAATTAATTTTTGGAAAGGGAGAAGTATCAGCCCTTTCAGATGAACTCAAACACTACGGAAAAAACGTATTACTTGTATATGGTGGAGGCAGTATTAAACGAAACGGCCTTTATGACCAAGTTGTCAGCATCCTAAAAGAATCAGGAGCTGCAATCACTGAACTTGCTGGTGTGGAGCCAAACCCGCGCTTAACAACAGTAAGAAAAGGGGTTGAGCTTTGCAAAGAGAACGATATTGATTTTATTTTGGCAGTAGGCGGCGGCAGTGTCATTGATGCGACAAAAGCAATCGCAGCTGGTGCGAAGTACGATGGAGATGCTTGGGATATCGTGACACGTAAGCACGTCCCTATGGAAGCTATTCCGTTCGGTACTGTGCTAACACTTGCCGCAACAGGCTCTGAAATGAACTCTGGATCAGTTATCACAAACTGGGAAACAAATGAGAAGTATGGCTGGGGTAGTCCAGCAGTTTTCCCGAAATTCTCTATTCTTGATCCAGTCAACACATTCACTGTGCCTAAAAACCATACGATTTATGGCATGGTTGACATGATGTCACATGTGTTCGAACAATATTTCCATCACACAGAAAATACACCTTACCAAGATCGTATGTGTGAAGGACTTCTTCGCACTGTCATTGAAACAGCACCGAAGTTGATCAACGATCTAGAGAACTATGAGCTGCGTGAAACGATTTTATTCACTGGCACAATTGCGCTTAATGGAATGCTTTCAATGGGGGCACGTGGTGACTGGGCGTCTCACAACATTGAGCATGCAGTATCTGCTGTTTATGATATCCCTCATGCAGGCGGACTTGCGATCTTGTTCCCGAACTGGATGAAGCATGTGATTCAAGAAAACCCAGGCCGTTTTAAACAATTAGCGGTGCGTGTATTTGATGTGGATCCTGCGGGCAAAACAGACGAAGAAGTTGGCTTAGAAGGAATCGACAAGCTGTCAGCTTTCTGGACAAGTCTTGGTGCACCAAGCCGTTTAGCGGATTATGACATTAACGATGAGAAAATTGATTTAATTGCAGACCGTGCAATGGCACGCGGTGAATTTGGTCAATTTAAAAAGCTAAACAAAGAAGATGTTTTAGCCATTTTGAACGCTTCTTTATAATTAAACAAAAAAAGATAGCTGCTCTTGCGGGCAGTTATCTTTTTTTGAGTTCATCGTGTACATATGTTACAGTAGGCTTTCATGTTTTTGGATATATTCGTTGTAAGGAGATGTTTCAACAGATGGAGAATTTTATTTACTATAATCCAACAAAATTGATGTTTGGAAAAGGACAGCTAGAAGGACTCAAAAGCGAACTCGCTCGTTATGGTAAACGAGTGTTACTTGTATATGGCGGAGGCAGCATTAAGAAAAATGGTCTTTATGACAATGTCATCAGTGCGCTAAATGAAGCAGATGCTGAAGTGTTTGAGCTCTCTGGCGTTGAACCAAACCCGCGCCTCACAACAGTGAAAAAGGGAATTGATATTTGCCAAAAGGAGAACATTGATTTCTTATTAGCCGTCGGCGGCGGAAGTGTGATCGACTGTACAAAAGCGATTGCAGCCGGAGCAGAGTATGACGGTGATGTGTGGGATATTATTTCAAAGAAAACAACCGCTCAAAAAGCATTGCCGTTTGGCACAGTGCTGACACTTGCAGCAACTGGTTCAGAAATGAATCCAGACTCTGTCATCACAAACTGGGAAACGAATGAAAAATATGTATGGGGAAGTTCAGTTACTCATCCTGCATTTTCAATTCTAGACCCTGAGCACACATATTCTGTCCCAGAGAATCAGACGGTGTATGGCATGGTTGATATGATGAGCCATGTATTTGAACAATACTTCCATAATGTCAAAAACACGCCTCTACAAGATCGAATGTGTTTTGCTGTTCTTCAAACAGTCATCGAGACAGCACCAAAGCTTCTTGAAGACTTACAAAACTATGAGCACCGTGAAACCATCCTTTATGCAGGAACGATTGCTTTAAATGGCACGCTGCAAATGGGTTACTTTGGTGACTGGGCATCTCATACGATTGAGCATGCTGTATCGGCTGTCTATGACATTCCGCATGCAGGCGGACTTGCCATCCTCTTCCCAAACTGGATGCGCCACACCCTCGATCATAATGTAGAACGTTTTAAAAACCTTATGCTGAACATGTTTGACATCGAAACAGAAGGAAAGTCAGATCGTGACATCGCATTAGAAGGAATCGACAAACTGTCAGCATTCTGGACAAGCCTCGGTGCACCAAGTCGTTTAGCGGATTATGACATTGGTGAAGATCAGCTGGACAAAATTGCCGACATTGCAGCAAAAGAAATGGAATACGGTGGTTTTGGTAACTTTATGAAACTTAATCGTGATGACATTCTTTCTATTTTGAAAGCTTCTTTATAATTCAGATTGCCGCTTCTCATCCAGAGAAGCGGCTTTTTGCCATGCCAGTGACGATCACTTGATTTCAAAAGCTAGTTCCGCTAAAGTGAAAGGGACAGAACTAACGTAATGGAGGGCTTACAAGCGATGACACATATTCAATTTGACTACTCGAAAGCGTTACCTTTCTTTCAAGAACATGAGCTTACATATTTAAAAGATTTTGTGAAGGTAGCCCATCATAATATTCATGAACAAACGGGTGCAGGCAGCGATTATTTAGGCTGGGTGGACTTGCCGAAGCAATATGACCGCGAAGAATTTGCCCGCATTAAAAAAAGTGCAGATAAAATTAAGTCTGACTCTGACGTCCTGCTTGTTGTCGGAATCGGAGGCTCTTATCTAGGCGCACGTGCGGCGATTGAATTTTTGAACCATTCATTCTATAACACGCTGCCAAAAGGCAAACGCAAGACGCCGCAAATCATTTTTATTGGAAACAACATCAGTTCTTCTTATTTAACAGATGTAATGGATCTATTGGAAGATGCGGATTTCTCCATTAACGTGATTTCAAAATCTGGTACAACAACAGAGCCAGCCATTGCGTTCCGTATCTTTAAAAAGCTCCTCATTGAAAAATACGGTGCTGAAGAAGCGAAAAAACGTATTTATGCCACAACTGACAAGGCACGCGGTGCACTTAAAACATTAGCAACTGAAGAAGGCTATGAATCATTTATCATCCCTGATGATGTTGGTGGACGCTATTCTGTATTAACAGCAGTCGGCCTTTTGCCAATCGCTGTGAGCGGAGCAGACATTGATCAGATGATGGAAGGTGCGGCAAAAGCAAGCGAAGACTTCGCATCATCTGAGCTTTCTGAAAATGCGGCTTACCAATATGCTGTTGTTCGCAACGTCCTTTACAATAAAGGCAGAACGATTGAAATGCTGATTAACTATGAGCCAGGCCTTCAATATTTCGCTGAATGGTGGAAGCAATTATTCGGTGAAAGTGAAGGGAAAGATGAAAAAGGAATCTATCCTTCATCTGCTAACTTCTCAACAGATCTTCATTCACTTGGTCAATATGTTCAAGAAGGAAGAAGAGACTTGTTTGAAACAATCGTGAATGTAGACAAGCCTCGACATGAGCTTCTGATTGAAGCAGAAGAACAAGACCTTGATGGTTTGAACTACCTAGCAGGAAAAACGGTTGATTTCGTCAATAAAAAAGCATTTGAAGGAACGATGCTTGCCCATACAGATGGAAAAGTACCGAATCTCATCGTGACAATTCCTGAGATGGATGCTTATACATTCGGATACCTCGTGTACTTCTTTGAGAAAGCATGTGCGATGTCTGGATATTTACTAGGTGTCAATCCATTTGATCAGCCTGGAGTAGAAGCTTATAAAGTGAATATGTTTGCTTTACTAGGAAAACCAGGCTTTGAAGAGAAAAAAGCAGAGCTTGAAAGCCGTCTGAAACAATCATAAGAATGAAAAAGCACACCTTTTCATAAAGGTGTGCCTTTTTTGTTTTCTTCAGGTTCCTGTGCAAGCTTTCCTGTGTTCTGTACATAGAATAATGAATGGAGGAGGGTGAAAAATGAGGACGAATCATATTTATATTCATGATATTTCTGGCCAGGCGATCGTTAACTTTGGCAATGTCGGACGCATTTGTTCTAAAAGTGCTACGAAGGAAACAGCAGGTTCTGGCAGTGATAACGAGACAAATCAATCAACCAATCAAAGCCTATTTGATGCCGCGTTTACAAACAATGTACAAATCACAAGGGGGAAATGTATGAATTCCTCTCTTTAACGAAACCTATACAAAAAGGAGGGTTTCGTATGATTCATGTACCATCCAGACTGCCTGGCGAGAGCTTTTCACTTTACCATTTAGAAGAAACGATGAAGCCGCTCGGTTATGTCATTAATGGCAACTGGGATTATGATCACGGGTATTTTGATTATAAAATTGATAACCGTGATGGCTATACCTTTCTCAGAGTTCCTTTTACAGCCGAGAAAGGCCAGCTCGATCAGCCAGGTGTTGTGGTGAAAATGGGACATCCATTTCTTTTAAAGCATGTATATCAAGACAAGTTAGATGATCATGCGATGGTTGGAAATGTGGGCGCATCCTTTAACCAATTCCAAGAACCAAAAGAGAAAGATGGAGATGTATCAAAGGCTTATGCTGAAATTGGCTTTTCGCTCGTCAAGGAATTAGAAGACGCACTGCTTTAAAGGCTGATCAGTTCATCCTCTGGATGAAGCTCATAGCCAAAGGGAGGATTCATCATGGGTCCTTCTTTTTTTTGTACGCCGACGATGATCACATGATGCTCTAAAAAGTGATGGAGCGCTGTTAAGAATGTTTCTCCAGCCAATGAAGCCGGTACAGGTATGATAGCGACGTTTTTATGCAAGGTCATTTGTCGTTTTTTTGTTAACGCCGTGAGTTGTTCCTTTATAAGAAAATGTTCAACCATTAAATGATTGACTGCATCAGAGGTATGAATGACTTGGTTGGCACCAGCGCGCTCGGCATTTTTCACGTAACGATCTGTTAAGATTTCAATTAAACAATATAGCGAAGGATTTAATCCTTTTGCTGCAAGTAAGGTTAAAACACTCTGCATATCGGCTGTCACTTCATTTTCATGCTGATCCGCGGTAATCATGAGTGCATCTGCACTGGTAATGTTGGCTTTGCGCAGTGTGCCATCTTCTGTCCCATGTCCTTTAATAAAATGAACATTTTCCAAAAGAGGCCCCTCTTTCAAGGAGTCATCAATCAGCACAATCGGCATGGCTGGATCAATTGTTTGAAACGATTGAAGCAGTTTGTTCGTCTTCTCATTCCAGCCGACGATAATCAGGTGTCCTTTCCCCTTAAAGGCTACCTTGCCCTCAACATAATGGTGCTGCTTGCTGAACACAGCGGCGGCAAGAGTGGCGAAATAAGCGGTGACAAAGCTGGCACCGATAAAAATGAGCGCCATACCCGCCACCTGCCCTGACATGGTTTGCGGTACAAAATCACCGTAGCCAACCGTAGAGACTGTAATGAGCGCCCACCAAATCCCATCAAAGATCGTATGATACTGTTTCGGTTCAAGTAAAACGATTAATTGTCCAAAAAAGAGAAGCAAGAAACAGATGATAATAGCAATTCGAAGATAAAGTGGCCACCTTAGCCAAGCAATAAAGATACGGTTTGATTTCATCGGACTCTTCCTTTCAGGAGACTGCTAATGTCAGTATGCCCGATTGAGGAAACATTTTTTCATCTTCGTCATGTATTGAAATAGAACCCATATCTTAAAATAAGGGAGAAGAAGGAGGGAATTCGAATGACGTTCGTTCAAAAGACCGTACTTCTTTTTATTGGCGTGCACTTTTTATCATCCGCTGTCATCTTACTCGTGTTTGATTTAAATGCTGTGAATCATTTTATGAATGATTTTTCATGGCTGCACTTTTTTCAAGACCTTTATGGTACAGTGACTTTTTATACAGCTTGCTTAGGTGTGTTCTTCTTTTTCATTGGTGCGGTTATTCCCCTGAAAAAGACCTAGTGCTTTTTGCTGTACATGGTACATAAAAGTCATTAAAATTGTAAATAAATATATAAAATAAAAGGAAGCTGATGAGCATGCTGTTTTTTTATTTTTTAACATTTGCCGCATTGGGATTATCATTTTGGGCACAATTTAAAGTAAAGAATAATTTTGAAAAGTATTCAAAGGTTGAAGCATCCAGTATGAAAACAGGTGCTGAAACCGCTCGATATATTTTAGATCGCAACGGGTTATACGACGTGCCTGTTGAACCGGTAAGAGGAACTTTGACTGATCATTACGACCCGACACAGCGTGTGGTTCGTTTATCTGAACCTGTGTACTACGGCCATTCGATTTCGGCCATTTCAGTCGCATCACACGAGGTTGGACATGCCTTGCAGCATCAGGAATCCTATGGTGCGCTTGTTTTGAGACATAAGATCTTTCCTGTCGTGAACTTTGCATCTGGTGTTGCTCCGCTTCTTTTCCTTGGTGGAATTTTGCTCAGCAGCCTTAACTTAATCGGGCTTGGGATCATTTTGTTCTCAGCAGCTGTATTCTTTCAGCTTGTGACATTGCCTGTCGAGTTTAATGCAAGTTCTCGTGCAAAAGATATCATTGTTTCAGAAGGAATCATTAGAAGCAGTGAAGAAAGAGGCGTGAACAAGGTGTTAAATGCTGCAGCTCTGACGTACGTAGCAGCGGCCCTTGTCTCCCTGTTTGAATTGCTCCGTTTTGTAATGATCTTCCTAAATGGCCGTAATGATTAATTGATGCCAGAGGAGGTGAGCCCTTACCATTGTTAGGTAAGGGTTTTTTGTATATTTTAAACGTATTTTTAGTCATATTACTCATTGCTGCGACAGCATTTTTTGTTGTCACTGAATTTGCGATTGTGAAAATTAGAGGCTCTAAAATCAATCAGCTGATTGAAAGCGGTGATAAGAGAGCCATCCATGTTCAAAAACTGATATCAAATCTCGACGAATATTTATCCGCCTGCCAACTTGGCATTACCATCACGGCTTTAGGCTTAGGGTGGCTGGGTGAGCCGACGGTGGAGCATTTTCTGCATCCGCTGTTTGAAAAAATCGGGCTTCATTCCGCATTGACTGACATCCTTTCGTTTATCATCGCATTTGTGATCATTACGTTTTTACATGTCGTGGTGGGAGAACTCGCGCCTAAAACAATTGCCATTCAAAAGGCAGAGGCCGTCAGCCTTGTGACAGCAAAACCACTCATCTTTTTCTATAAAGTCATGTACCCGTTTATTAAAGCATTAAATGGGGCTGCACGAAGCATCGTGAAATTATTTGGTTATCATTCTGTCAAAGAACATGAAGTGGCGATCAGTGAGGAAGAATTGCGACTCATTTTATCTGAAAGCTATGAGAAGGGTGAGATTAACCAATCTGAGTACAAATATGTGAATAAAATCTTTGAATTTGATAACCGAGTGGCGAGAGAGATTATGATCCCGCGTACAGAAATTTCAGCCATAGAGATTGAACAGACCCTGGAAGACGTGACCCATTATATGCTGAACGAAAGGTACACACGCTACCCTGTTATTAAAGAAGACAAAGATCATGTGATTGGTGTTATCAATAGCAAAGATGTATTTAAGGCCAGCTTCCTAAATCAAGATGTATCTATTGAAGACTTAATGCGTCCGGTGATACGAGTCATTGAAAGTACGCCTGTTCAAGAATTGCTCATTTTGATGCAAAAGGAACGAATTCATATGTCAGTGCTCGTAGACGAATACGGAGGAACAGCGGGACTTGTCACAGTAGAGGACATATTAGAGGAAATCGTCGGAGAGATTCGAGACGAATATGATCAGGATGAAACACCTCACATCGTTAAAAAAGGTGATTTCCATTATGTGATGGATGGGAAAGCATTGATTGATGAAGTAAATGATTTATTGGATTTAGCCATTGAGAATGATGATGTTGATACAATTGCTGGCTGGATGATGACCCATAAATTTGATTTTGACATTGGAGATACGATTGAAGCAGAAGGCTGTGAATTTACCATCATGGATGCTGAAGACCACCATATTCGAACCATTGAAGTCAAAAAGGTTCACTTTTCTTAAAAACCTCGCATTGCTTGACGAGGTTTTTTTGCTTGGTAAACTTTAGGTAAGAGGATTTATTTTCTGCTGATTGCGGTGATTGATCGCGCATAAAAAGGGTATGGTTTTATAGAAACGTCAAAAAGGAGCAGCTCAAATGAAAAAAATCAATATACAAACAGACAGACGCGATGACATGATCGACGTCACACACGAGGTTCGTCATTATGTCAGGGAAACAGGCATACAAAACGGAACTGTCATCGTCTATTGTCCACATACGACAGCAGGGATGACCATTAATGAAAATGCGGATCCAGATGTGAAACGGGATATGCTTCGCCGGCTAGATGAAGTCTTTCCGTGGGAACATCCAAAGGACCGCCATATGGAAGGAAATACGGCAGCACATATGAAAGCGAGTTATATGGGGGCGTCTCAGCATGTTCTCATTCATGATGGGGATCTTGTGCTTGGCACGTGGCAGGGAATCTATTTCTGTGAGTTTGACGGGCCAAGACATCGGCATTTTTATGTACAAGTGTCATCAAACGAGTAAGAGATGGGGGAAATAAATGGGGGATATCAAAAGGTTACCGAAAAACGAACATGGAATCATTCAAGCGCCTATGGCAGGAGGGTCTGTGACACCGCAGCTGGCAGCCGCTGTTTCAGAATACGGGGGGCTTGGCAGCCTGGCAAGTGGATATGTGCAGTCTGACGATTTGAGACAGCAGATTAGACAGGTCAAACAGCTGACATCTCGCCTGTTTCAGGTCAATGTGTTTGTACCAGAGCCAATTCCAGATGTGAAAAAAGAGGATATGGCGTTTTGGGAGAAGAGACTGCCTGTATGGCCCGCAGCTGATAGGATTACAAGTGAAGAAGAATTGCGGGATGATTTTGAACAGAAAATCAGCATTCTTCTGGAAGAAGACGTTCCTATCGTGTCCTTTACATTCGCCTGCCCAAATGAACAAACGATTCACCGCTTAAAACAAAAGGGAATCTTTTTAATCGGAACGGCCACAACAAAAGAGGAAGCACTGCTTTTAGAGGAAAAAGGAATGGATGCCATTGTTCTGCAAGGAAGTGAAGCAGGGGGGCACCGCGGCACATTTTTACATGCAAAAGGAGACGCCCTGCTGGGACTAATCAGTTTATTCTCTGATGTCAAACCGCTCTGCCGTGTGCCTTTGATTGCCGCCGGAGGCATCACGGACCGATCAGGTGTGAAAGCAGCGTTAGCGCTTGGAGCGGATGCGGTTCAAATCGGCACACGGTTTTTAGCCAGCCAGGAAAGTGCTGCGGCAGAGGTATACAAGAAGGCTATTTTACAAGCAGAAGGCAGTGAAACAAGGGTGACAAAGCTTTTTTCTGGGAAAAGAGCGAGAGGTATTGTGAATCAGTGGATGGAGGATGAAAGCCTGCATGAAGATAGGGTTCTTCCTTATCCAATTCAGCATGTATGCACAACACCGATGCGAAAAGCAGCTGCTGCCGGCGGTAACCCTGATCAAATGGCTCTGTGGGCAGGACAGGGCGTTGGACGTATTCACTCGATTTTAAGCGTTGAAGACATCATGCACGAACTGACACAGACATAAAATCATGATGGGTGGTGTGACAGGATGGACATCTTAAAACATTCCTACCGAAAAAAAGGGCAGATTGAATTTTGGTTTGATGACTTTCCACAATCTCCTGCCGTCCTTACGCCCATTCGCCATTACTATTTTGTTCGATACGTGAAATGGAGCCGGCACGATCCACCAGTCACAAGAAAAGATTTAGAAGAGATGGAGGTCCTTGCAAACACGATGCTTGGCACACTCCAAAATTATCGTAAACGCAAGGCATACAAAAGCCCCTTGTCATAACCAATAGACAAGAGGCTTTTTTTAACTGCCAAACATTTGCCTGAGATAAATCACATCCATCCGGGTAGTCTGTGGTAATAAATAAGCGGATTGAACTGCACCTGGCCGTCTTCTCTTATTCAGTTTGTCGATAATTTCTGCCGCTGTTAAAATCCCAAGCCCATGTCCGTAATATTGATCTTCTCCTAAGTAAATCACATTTTCCCCGCGCCATTGCGACTGCTGGTAACTAAACTCTGGATTTTCGAAATATAAGCAATCCCCATAGATAAAATCATTCCCGCGCTCTGTATAAATCGACAATGTATCATAGTGCCAGTCATACAGTGTTAAACTGCGGAGCCTTCGATTAAACTTCTCCTCTCCTACTGTTTGCAAGACCCCCATATAAAACACAATGACAATCGCCGTTGCACATTCAAATGCATATTTTGAACCATTTTCAAAAATGTCTTTAATGCCTCTAGCTGGCTCCACTTGATAGCGCAGCTCTAGTGCTCCTGCTTCCGATACACGCCAAAACGCCTCATTTGCACGAGACCTTTGAAAGATGGCAAATGAGGCACCACTCTTATTCAAATCTCTTGCAGCATTCATAATGTTCGATCTTAAAGTGACCTCAAATAACAAATCAGATGCTTGCCTATAACGGAACGTATCATTCGAGGCCTGTAACTGCATCAAAATGATCCGCTTTTGTCCCTCTAGCTGAAACGATGCCAGCTGTTCATTTGTCACTGGCTGTCCTGAAAGGATAATCATATGAAAAGCGCCCCCTTTTGTATTATCGTATGCAAGGTGCTTGGGCAAGGAATCAATTTGTGAAAATAAACAAAAATGCATCCTTTTTATTTGAAAAACATGAAAATAATATGAAGATGTCCGATATATAACATATCGTTTAAAAGGAGGAAAAACATGAAAAATACAATAAAATGGTTGAAAAAACCATCGATTTCTAAGAGACTGATTATTTCATTCACTCTCGTTCTTATCTTGCCAATTATTGCACTCAGTACGATTTCATATCAGATTGCCAAAGAAGAATTAGATCATGAAATCATGTACGGAGCAAATGCAAGAGTCAATGAACTGAATGACATGATCGAGCAAAAGCTTTTGAATAAGGAAAATGCAGTCAAACTGTTTACTGAAACATCCAGTGCTGCAGATTTTAAAAAGAAAAACCGAGACGAACTGTATGAGCACTTTCAAATATACAGCAAAATCAATGAAGATGATGTGGTTGGATTTTATGCAGCAAGTAAAAAACGTGACTTTATTCAGTTCCCTAAAGTAGACATGCCAAAAAGCTATGATCCAACGACTCGTGACTGGTATAAAGCAGCAATGCAGGATGAAAAAGGTGAACCGGTGGTCACCAATCCATATATCTCTGCCACAACAAATGGAATGGTAGTCACAATCGCTCAGCGTCTGAAGGACGGATCGGGAGCCATTGGGATTGATATTGATGTACAGGATATTGTCGATAAAATCAAAGACATTAAAATTGGACGAGAAGGATATCCAATTATTGCAAATAGAAACAAGCAATTTGTAGCTCATCCAGAAGAAAAATCAGGCTCTGCAGTTACAGAGAACATTTCATCAATCCTTTACAGCAGCAAAGAAGGAACATCAACTTATGAGAATAAAGGAGAACAAAAACGTCTCGTTTTTGTCACAAATGATTTAACAGGTTGGAAAATTGCTGGAACGATGTTTGTATCAGAAACAAAAGAAGCAGCACAGCCAGTTTGGAATTCTGCCATTATTCTTTTAATTTCTTCATTTATCCTTGGTGGTGTCGCTATCTTCTTCATCGTTCGCTCGATCACAATTGGACTGAGAAGGCTTGTTGATTTCTCAGAAAAGGTGAGTGAAGGTGATTTAACAGAAACCCTCGAAACCAAATCGAAGGATGAAATAGGAGATCTCACAAGAAGCTTCAGCAAGATGAGTGAATCTCTTCGTGACGTCATTCGCGCTGTACAGCAATCTGTCGACAACGTGGCTTCGGCTTCAGAGGAGCTGACGGCAAGCGCCAGCCAAACGAGTCAAGCAACAGAGCATATCACGATGTCGATTGAACAATTTTCAAATGGAAATGAAGCACAAAACGAGAAAGTCGAATCTAGTACGAATCAGCTTGTGGCAATGAACGAAGGATTACAAGATATGTCACAAACCTCATCTGAAGTGGCTGCTGTCTCACTTCAATCAACAGAGGCGGCTGGTCAAGGCGGCCGAATTGTTGAAAGCACAGCGAGCCAAATGAAACATATTGATACATCTGTACAAGAAGCAGAACAGGTCATGAAAGAATTAGAATACAAATCTAAAGATATTACGAGTATTTTAAATGTCATTAACGGCATCGCGGATCAAACGAATTTACTTGCGCTTAATGCAGCAATCGAAGCAGCAAGAGCAGGTGAATCAGGACGCGGCTTCTCCGTCGTTGCAGAAGAAGTGAGAAAACTCGCCGTCCAATCCGCAGATTCAGCGAAAGAAATTGAGAAGCTTATCCAAGAAATTGTGTTAGAAATTGCTAAATCTCAAGATATGTTCAAAGCAGTCAATCGAGAAGTAAACGCAGGACTCGGTATGACAGAAGAAGCAAAAGAAAGCTTCCAGCACATTTATGAGGCGGCAGAAGGAATGTCGAAAAAACTGACGCAATTAAACGATACAGCCATTGACCTTTCGAGCGGTTCAAAGCTTGTTTCACAAGCGATGCAGGAGATGCGCCAAGTCTCTAGAGAAAGCGCAGCAAACATTCAGGACATTGCGGCTTCTGCAGAAGAGCAGCTAGCATCTATGGAAGAAATCACCTCTTCTTCTGTGACACTTGCCAACATGGCAGAGGAACTAAAAGAGCTCACAAGTCAATTTAAAATTAATTAAATGATGATGAAAAGATATCCAGAATTGTCTGGATATTTTTTTTATTTTTAAAGGTCACTTCCAGCCTCTAAAAATAAACCTTTCATCCGATAATAACTTTAGAGAAGTAAAGGGGGAAAGTTAAAATGGGAAAAATGATCCAATGGTTCAAAAAACCATCCATTTCAAAAAAATTAATCATTGCCTTTTTGGTAGTCCTTATCCTGCCAACTATGGCACTGACAATTAGTGCATTTTTTACATCAAAGACAGAACTAGACAAACAGATTATGGGCAGTGCGATGAGTCAGGTCAATGCATTTGATACCTTAATCAATGAGAATATTGGCAACAAATCAGATGCTGTGACACTGTTTTCAGACTCGCTCAAAGCGTCTAACCTTCAAGAAAAAAATAGAAATGCGACCATTAAAGAATTACAGCAATTTGGAAAAATTAATGAAAAAGATGTATCCGCGATCTATGCAGGCTCTGAAAAGGGATTGTTTATGCAATACCCAGTTCAAAAGATGCCAGATGGCTACGATCCAAGAGAACGTCCATGGTATCAAGAGGCATTGAAAGCAGAAAACGGCAAACAAGTCATCACAAAACCATATGTAGCAGCATCCACAGGTAAAATGGTTATCACAATTGCCCAAAAAATGAAAGATGGTTCAGGTGTCATTGGTCTTGATATGGAAATTGACAGCCTGCTCCAAAAACTAAAAGAAATCAAAATTGGGCAAAAAGGCTATGCTTTCATCATGGAGAAAGATAAAACGGTTTTAGCAGATCCAACCCAAAAGTCAGGAAGTCAGGTCAATGAGAATCTGGCCAGTATTATTTTTAAAAACAAAGAGGGTAGCGGCAGCTATACCCTCAAAGGAACAGATAAAAAGGTTGCATATGTAACCAATGAATTAACCGGCTGGAAAATTGGTGGAACGATGCTCGTATCTGAAGTAGAAGAAGCGGCAAAGCCCGTTTTCAATACAGCCATTATCGTATTCAGTGTCACACTCATTGTAGCAGGAACCCTCATTTTCTTTATCGTCCGCTCTATTTCAAAAAGATTATCCAATCTTGCCCGCTTCTCGAAAAAAGTCAGCGAAGGTGATTTACGCGATAAGCTTCAGATTCAGTCAGATGACGAAATTGGACAAGTTGGTAAAGGCTTTAATACGATGATTGATTCATTGCGATCCCTCATTGGAGCCGTTCAAACTTCAGTCGAGAATGTCGCATCTTCATCAGAAGAACTGACTGCCAGTGCAGGACAAACAAGTAAAGCAACAGAGCATATTACACTAGCCATTGAACAATTCTCCAGCGGAAATGAAAGCCAAAATGATAAAGTGGAATTGAGCTCAGAAGAATTAGAGGAAATGAACCGAGGCCTTCAGAATATGAATGAATCGGCTGAATCTATTACTGCTTCATCGATCAAATCAACAGATATCGCAGGGGAAGGAGGACAGCTTGTTGAAAAAACCGCTTCTCAAATGAATGTCATTGATCAGTCCGTGAAAAAAGCAGAGAATGTCATCAGTGCACTTGAAAGTAAATCGAAAGACATTACCCAAATTCTCGGTGTTATCAATGGAATTGCTGATCAAACGAACTTACTTGCGCTAAATGCAGCGATTGAGGCAGCAAGAGCTGGTGAATCTGGCAGAGGTTTCTCCGTTGTAGCAGAAGAAGTAAGAAAACTGGCGGTTCAATCTGCCAACTCAGCAAAAGAAATTGAGAATTTGATCAAAGAAATCGTGCAAGACATCGATGTATCACAGGAAGTATTTACTGCGGTGAATCGAGAAGTTCAATCAGGCTTAAGCTTCACTGAACAAACAAAAGTAAGCTTCCACAATATTTTCGACATGACAAAAGAAATTTCTAACCAGCTCCAAACAATGAATCAAACCGTTGTCCAGCTTTCAAAAGGCTCTGCACATGTGTCAGAGGCTGTTCGTGAGATTGCAGACGTATCACGTGAAAGCTCGGCAAATATTCAAGACATTGCTGCTTCAGCAGAAGAACAGCTGGCATCGATGGAAGAAATCAGCTCGTCCTCTGCCACACTCTCTTCGATGGCAGAAGAATTACGCGATTTAATAAGTAAATTTAAGGTTGAATAGACATGAAGAAAAGAGCCTCCAGCTAGAGGCTCTTTTTTTGTTTGAGTAAATCAAAAGAAGCGGGTAATTATACTTATTTTTTGGGTTTTTTGAACATTATTCCTTGAAAAATAATTCATATTACCTAAGAATAGAAGAGAAAGACCACAAATTATAAATCAAAAGGAGTAGAGAAATGAAAAAAATCAACTTTTTTAAGCACTTTACGATGTCGAAGAAATTAATTACTGCATTCTTAGCGATTCTCCTAGTGCCAATTCTCGTATTGGCCGCATTTTCTTATGAAGTGGCATCAAAGTCTCTCAGTGATGAGATTATGTCTAGCGCTGCAAATGGTGTTCAACAATTAAACGAACTCATTAATAAAGATATACAGCCTAAAATTGACATTGTTTCATACTTATCCAAATCGGTCAAAAAGAGTGAATTGGCTGCTAAAAACAAAGATTTACTCAAAGTGAAATTAGAGCAATTATCGGAAACAGATGACGATGTAGTAGAAGTATTTGTTGCAGATCAAAATGGTAAACTAACTGAATATTCCGAGATACACAAAGATAATGCAAAGAGCGCAAAAAATGAACCATGGTTTCAGCAATCGATGGGAGAGAAGAAACTCATTATTTCAGATCCTTTTACAAGTAAGTCATCAGATGACCTGCTCATCACAATATCAGAACAATTAGCAGATGGATCTGGTGTGATTGGGGTGAATGTGCGATTAAATACGGTTGTGAAAGATACAAACAGCATCAAAATTGGCCAAGAAGGCTATGCGTTTGTCGCCACCTCAGATCAGCGTTATGTTGCCCATAAAACCGATAAGGCTGGGACAAAGCTGACTGGTGACTTCATCTCGAAACTGTATGATAAAAAAGAAGGCAGTTTTGAATATGAATACAATGGCCAGCCGAAACAAATGTTTTTTGACACAAATGAAGCAACAGGCTGGAAACTTGCTGGAACGATGTATGTGAATGAAGTAAAAGAAGCCGCACAGCCAGTGCTCGACTTAACAATGATCATCCTTGCGGCTGCGATTGTCATTGGCGGAATCGCGATTTATTTTATTATTAAATCGATTCGAAAGCCACTGATAGAGCTCTCTGAATCGGCTGAGAAAATCAGCCAAGGTGATTTGACCCAGCATATTCAAGTGCGTACGCACGATGAAATCGGAAAGCTTGCACAAAGCTTTAACGACATGTCAGCAAAGCTGAAACAAGTCATTCAAGCTGTCCAAAATTCCATTGAAAATGTGGCTGCTTCGTCTGAAGAGTTAACGGCAAGTGCGGGACAGACAGCTCAAGCGACCGAGCATATCACATCATCTATTGAACAGTTCTCAAACAGCACTGAACATCAAAATGATATGATCGAAAAAAGCTCGGTCCAGTTAAACGAAATGGATCGCAGCCTATCGCATATGGTCGACACAACCTCTCATATGATGGAATCGTCGATCGAATCGAGCAAAACCGCTCAGGCTGGAGGAGAACTCGTTCAAAAAACAGCAGGTCAAATGCAAACTATAGAGCAGGCAGTAAAAGAAGCAGAGCTTGTCATTGCAGGCCTAGAGCAGAAATCAAAAGATATTACAAACATTCTTGGGGTCATCAACGGTATTGCGGATCAAACGAATCTACTTGCTTTAAACGCTGCGATAGAAGCTGCACGAGCAGGTGAAGCAGGCAGAGGCTTCTCTGTTGTCGCAGAAGAAGTCCGCAAGCTGGCAGAGCAGTCAGGAAGCTCTTCAAAAGAAATTGAAAGCCTGACGAACGAAATTGTGGAGGAAATAGAAAAATCGCAGAAAATGTTTAAACAAGTAGCAGGAGAAGTACAATCTGGATTAAACATTACAGATGAAACGAAAGTGAGTTTTGAGAAAATCACTGATAAAACATCAGAAATGACAGAACAAATGAAACAAATGAACGGATCAGCCAAAGAACTATCGCATGGTTCAAATGATATTTCCCATGCAGTGAATCAAATTAAAGAGCTCTCAAGAGAAAGCTCAGCAGGCTTCCAAGATATCGCGGCTTCAGCAGAAGAGCAGCTGGCATCTATGGAAGAAATCAGCTCATCGTCTGCCACTTTATCTCAGATGGCAGAAGAACTTAGAGAGCTCATTAAACAATTTAAAATGTAAGAGAGTAGCGAAACACCTGACGCCAAATCGTCAGGTGTTTTTCCATTCGATGCATATAAATTGGGTAAATTCGACTTATTTAGACTTTAATAAGTTAAAAAAGTAAAGAACATAGTAGTACTTCCGATATATATACTATCTTACTAAAAGGAGTTTTCTTTTTTATGAAATTCATACAGTATTTCAGAAAGCCATCTATCTCAAAAAAGCTCGTATTCTCTTTCTTATTTATTCTTTTATGCCCAATCATCGTATTGGCATTCTCTTCATATCATACGGCTAGCACCTCCTTAAATGATCAAATTATGCAAAGCGCAAAGGAAAACGTAGAGCAGCTAGATAAAAATATTACGAAGGTTGTAAAAGTGAAAACAGACGCAGCCGATTTCTTTAGCAAATGGATCACGGAGAAAAAGCTGAAGCAAAAAGGAACGACCGATATTCAAGGACGCTTTGAGCAGTTCATGAGTATGAATGATGACACAGAAGGCATTTTTGTCGCTTCAAGTGACGGCAAAGTGTTTTCAAGATATCCTAATCAAAAAATGCCTGCAGGTTATGTCGCAACTGAGCGTGATTGGTATAAAGACGGCTGGGCGAAAAACGGTGAGCTGTCTGTTTCAGCACCATATGCAACGGCTTCAACCGGTACACTTGTGGTAACCATTTCTAAAAAACTAGAGGATGGATCAGGCGTCATCGCGATGAACCTAAATATTGCAAATCTAGTTAAAGAGTCCAATAGCATTAATATTGGGAAACAAGGCTTTGCCTTTATTGGAAGTCCAGATCGCACATATGTGGCGCATCCAAATAAAAAAGCGGGAACAAAAATATCTGGTGGTGAATGGTTAGAAAAACTGTATTCACAAGATAACGGATCGATGAGCTATATGTTTGAAGGAAAAGAAAAGCAAATGGAGTTCACCACAAACAAGGCGACTGGCTGGAAAATTGCCGGTACGATGTTTGTCAGTGAAGTAGAAGAAGCTGCACAGCCAGTCTTTAACATGGCCGCCATCATTTTAGCCGGTGCGCTTATCATTGGCGGAATTTTGATCTTCTTTATCATCCGTTCCATTACAAAACCGCTTTCCACTCTTGTCTCTTCTTCGAAGAAGATCAGTCAGGGAGATTTAACAGAAAAAATTGATGTCCGCTCAAAAGATGAAATTGGACAGCTTGGCACAAGCTTTAATGAAATGAGTGAGTCCCTAAGAGATGTCATTCAAGCTGTACAAACATCTGTTGAGAATGTCGCTTCATCATCTGAAGAACTGACGGCGAGCGCAGGTCAAACAACAAAAGCAACCGAACATATTACATCATCTATTGAAACATTCTCAAACGGCAACGAAAATCAAAACGAAATGGTGGAGCAAAGCGCGGCTCATTTAAAACAAATGAATGAAGGACTGAACGAAGTTGCCGAAACGTCTGATGTCATCACAGCGTCATCTGTTCAATCAAAAACAGTCGCGGAAACAGGTGGACAGCTTGTGGAGCAAACAGTTGGCCAAATGAAGACGATTGACCATTCAGTAAAAGAAGCTGAAGGTGTGATCAACGGACTAGAACATAAATCAAAAGATATCACAAACATCCTAGGCGTGATTAACGGCATTGCGGATCAAACGAACTTACTTGCACTAAATGCTGCCATTGAAGCAGCACGCGCAGGCGAGTCAGGCAGAGGCTTCTCTGTTGTTGCGGAAGAAGTCCGTAAACTAGCGGTTCAATCATCGGATTCAGCAAAAGAGATTGAAAAGCTTGTGAATGAAATCGTCTCTGAAATTGAAACATCTCAAAATATGTTCAAAGCAGTGAATGAAGAAGTGAAAAATGGTCTTACTATTACAGATCAAACGAAAGAAAGCTTCTCACAAATAAATGAGCAAACAGCGGAAATCGCAGCAAGAATTAATGAAATGAATACAACGGTGCGCGAGCTTTCAAAAGGATCTGAGCAAATTTCTAAAGCAGTGAATGAAATTGCAGATGTATCAAGAGAGAGTTCAGCAAGTATCCAAGATATCGCAGCATCTGCTGAAGAGCAGCTTGCTTCTATGGAAGAGATTAGTTCTTCATCCACGACTCTTTCCCAAATGGCGGAAGAATTACGTGATTTAATTAAAAAATTCAAGATCAGCGAATAAGGTCAAGTGGTTCTCCTCAAGGGGAACCGCTTTTCTTTTTAAGAGGTCATCTCGTACAATAGAAGTAATTAAAAGAAGAGGAGAGATAGTATGCGTTTATCAGATAAGAAGGTCATTGCGTTTGTCAGTGATGATTTTGAAGATTTAGAGCTATGGTATCCGGTTCTGCGTTTAAGAGAAGAAGGGGCGACTGTCCATCTTGTAGGTGAAAAAGCAAATCATGAGTATATCGGGAAGTATGGTGTGCCGGCGGTATCAGATGCAGATTTTTATTCCATCCAAGCTGATGATTATGATGCTGTGCTAGTCCCTGGCGGATGGGCGCCTGATAAACTGCGCCGCTATCCAGAAGTATTAGAGATCGTCCGTACATTTGATGCGAAGGAAAAACCAATCGGGCAGATTTGCCATGCCGGCTGGGTGCTGATTTCAGCAGGAATCTTGAAAGGCAGACAAGTGACAAGTACACCCGGTATTAAAGATGATATGACAAATGCTGGTGCGGACTGGTTCGATGAGGCAGTGGTCACAGATGGCCACCTCATCTCCAGCAGACGTCCGCCAGATCTTCCGCCGTATGTGAAAGCATTTGCGGATGTGTTAGCGTCAAAATAAACGACTGACGCGAAACGTAAAAAACAAAGGGCGAACAAAAAATAATTTCGCCCTTTGTTCATCATTTCATGCCCTATACATTTTGTCTGTCGGCAGGATACATCACACCCATTTGTCTTCTCGCTTCATCCATGACGGACATGGTTTGAACAGATAGGGCAAAAGTGTTGACCGGAGACTGCCCCAATCCTTGCTGAATACACTCAATAAAATGATTGATTTCATAAGACATAGCTGGCTGATCATCTTTGAGAGAGACGTCAGTTTGATGTCCGTCACGGTCATGTATCGTGATTCGTGAAGGACGGTGGAATTGATCAATCACCATCGTGGCATCCTCGCCTTGAATTTCAGCCGATAAATGAGACGTTGAAATTTTAGAATGAAAAAGAAGTGCTTGATGCCCGTCATACTGTAAAAGGACTGAGCCGTTCCCATCCACACCAGAAGAAAGCTTATAGCCCCTCGCGGTAATTTGATTCGGCAGACCAAATAAGTATATGGCTGGGTAGACTAGATACACACCGATATCCATTAAAGAACCATTGGATAGCTCAGGCTTAAAGGCATTTGGAAGCTCGCCGTTTCGATAGGCATCATATCTTGAGGAATATTTACAGTAATGCGCGACCACCTGCCTGATAGGTCCAAGCTGATCAAGATGCTGTTTGATTTGAAGAAAGTTTGGCAGAAATGTCGTTTTCATCGCTTCCATCAAACACACTTGATGTGTTTTCGCTGCGGCAATCATTTCTTCCACTTCTTTTCGATGAGAGGCGAATGGTTTTTCGCATAAAACATGCTTTTGATGCTCCATCATCAACATGGCTTGCTCTTTATGAAGGGCATTTGGGCTCGCAATATACACGGCATCAAACGTATCACTTTCCGCCATTTGTTGTAAGTTCGTAAAAACCGTATCAATCCCATATTTTTCGGCAAAGGCCTGTCCTTTTTCAGCGGACCGTGAATAGACGGCTGTACATGTAAAATCAGCAATTCCTTCACCAGCCTGTAAGAATAGATCTGTAATCCAGTTCGTTCCGATGACAGCAAATCGAATCATGTCATTCCCTCCTTCTGCTTTTCTCTGATTATACATGCTTTGAAAGCGTTTGTATGAAAGAATATTCTTTTTATTGAAAAGCCGATGAAACCTTTATATAGGCTGATGCGTCTTACATAAAGGATATAAATGTACGAAAAGTGGGTAGTTTCTTCCTTCTTCGGGTAATACTCAGGATAGAAGGGAGAGGAGGAAACATGAAGCGCGTCCTGCATATAGGAAGTACATACACCTTTGCGCTTTTATTCATAGCGGCTGGTATTTTTCATGTGATAGAGCCGAGCGGCTTTGCCCGCATGATGCCAGGTTGGCCATTTCCATATGTAATGGTCTATGCGACTGCATGTCTTGAATGGCTGCTGGCCGTGCTGTTGCTTTTGCCGAATGTCAGGGTCGCAGCGGCAAAATTCATTGCTGTCTATCTTGTACTCATTTTCCCCGCAAACTTATTTGCTGCAAGTAAGGGAATACCATTTCCAGGTCAAGAAAATACAGAACAAGCCTTGCTATGGATAAGGCTTATTGTACAGCCGATTCTCATTGTATGGGCGATGTCTATTGCAAAATGGAAAAAAAGCTGAAACAATGACGACCATATCATGATCAAGTAGTGTACAATTTACTCATAAAATAGCCCGTGTTTGGAGGAACGATATGAACTCTATGCAAATGTGGAGCAGTCGATTTAAAAAAATTTTTCTTGATAACAAGTTTGTTCTCTTTTTACTCGTTCTGTTATTAATTGGATTGAATATCCTTGTTTTCATGAAAACATCATTTATTTTCACACCGCTCATTGTACTCGTCAAAACCATTGCCTTACCGATTATTTTAACGGGGGTCGTGTATTATTTATTAAATCCAATTGTCAACTTGTTAGAGAAAGCAAGAATCAAGCGGATCTATTCCATTTTGCTTTTATATATTGTCATTATTGGGATTATTACAGTGACCATCGTGTCCATTATTCCTTTTTTACAAGCTCAAACCATGAGTCTATTTCATAATCTTCCGAAATACGTCGATACGGTAGAAGATCAAATTAGACAATTAACAGGAAGTAACTTTATTAATCAAGTGCAAAACTCGATGAACTTTAACGTGTCTGAATTGGTAAGTAAAGCATCCAGTCAAGCGACGAAGATTTTGGAAAGCACCTTTACCGGTGTAGGAACATTCTTAGGGGCGCTCACAGAAATTATCATCTCGATCGTGACTGTGCCGTTCATTTTGTTTTATCTATTAAAAGACGGCAAAAAGCTGCCTGACTATCTATTGAAATTTTTCCCAAGTAAAATGAGGGAACATACACATATCATGCTTCACGAAATGAACCACCGTCTGAGCTCGTATATTCGCGGACAGATCATTGTCAGCTTCTGTATCGGTGTTCTTCTGTTAATCGGTTATATGATCATTGGACTTGACTATGCGCTGCTGCTCGCTATCATTGCTGCATGTACAAGCATAGTCCCTTACCTTGGTCCAACAATTGCGATTACACCAGCGATTGTGATTGCACTTGTGACGTCACCAGTAATGCTGTTAAAACTTATTATAGTCTGGACAGTGGTTCAGCTAGTTGAAGGGAAATTCATTTCTCCTCAGGTGATGGGGAAAAACCTGCATATTCATCCCATTACGATTATTTTTGTTATATTAACAGCTGGTAAATTGTTCAACGTGGTCGGCATCATTGTCGCTATTCCGACGTATGCCGTTCTGAAGGTCATCACGACCCACTTGTTTGATTGGTTCAAAATGCGGTCCAATTTGTATAAAGAAGAGAAGGTTTGATGTCATAATCTTTTTTTGAAAAAAATATAGTATCATAAAGACGAGCTTTCGATGAAGGAAGCTTGTCTTTATGTGGACATAGATGTTTGGCGTGTTCAAAAGATCAGAATTGAAAGGAAAGAAAATCATGAATCTATGGGATTTATTCGTGGCACTGGTTTTAGGAATTGTCGAAGGATTAACAGAGTACGCACCTGTTTCATCTACAGGTCACATGATCATTGTCGATGATCTTTGGCTAAAATCAAAGGAAATTATTACGCCAGAAGCGGCCAACACATTTAAAGTCGTGATTCAGTTAGGCTCAATTTTAGCTGTCATGATCGTGTTTAAAGATCGTATTTTAAACTTATTGGGCTTAAAGAAAAATATCACCGAAGAACAAAAGCGCAGCGGGCATAAACTGACCATTGCCCAAATTGCTGTTGGACTTGTTCCTGCCGTCATTTTAGGCTTCTTATTTGAAGATTATATTGATAAATACTTGTTTGACGTCAGAACGGTCGCTGTCGGTTTGATTTTAGGGGCAGTGCTGATGCTTGTCGCTGACTGGATCAATAAACGGAAAACAGAAACAAGCTCTGTCGATAACATGACTTACAGACAGGCGCTTTATATCGGACTGTTTCAATGTTTGGCATTATGGCCAGGCTTCTCGCGCTCAGGTTCGACAATCGCAGGCGGGGTTATTCTTGGTTTGAATCACCGTGCTGCGGCAGACTTTACATTTATCATGGCGATGCCGATTATGGCGGGAGCAAGCTTGTTAACCCTTGTGAAAAATGCCGAATATTTAACAACAGACATGCTGCCATTCTTTATCGTCGGCTTTGTGAGTGCGTTTGTTGTGGCTCTCTTTGTTGTTCGATTCTTCCTAAAACTAATCAATAAAATCAAACTGGTGCCTTTTGCGATATACCGAATTATCCTAGGTGTGATTTTATTTATCCTGTTCATGTAATACTGTAAACTACTCTTTTATAAGAGTAGTTTCAGCGTGTAGACAAACCCTCGCATTCTGTGTCAGGTCTGCGCTCCGGTGCTCACGAATGTCAATTCGCTCCGCTCCGGTGCTCGTCCTTCCTAGACTGCAAAGGTTTTCTATCACGCTGAAAAGAAGACAAAGGGCTAAAATCAAGAACATTTTAGCCCTTTGTCAACAATCTGAAACTACTCTTTTATAAAGAGTAGTTTTTTTGTTATTCCGCCTAATTAAACAGTAAAAACACCCTTTTAATTGGTAGAATAAGATTTTTTTTCATAAATTAGTGTTTAAGAGACAGAGAAAGGGGTAGTACATAAACATACCAATTAAAGGAGGAGTTAGAAATAATGAGAAAAACAAGCAAAATGTTTGTTGGTTCTGTCATCGCTACGTCAATGATTGCTGCCCCTCTATCTCTTACGACTTTTGGTCAAACGGCTGAAGCTGCTACAACAACAGGGGTTGATGGAAGTGTCTCTATTGATCCAGTAGCCATTGCCGATAAAATTGAACAAGCAGTAAAATCATCTCAAAATCGTGATGGATTCGTAAAAAATGCGGCGTACAGTGCATTCTATGAAGCAGGTCAAAACTACAACGTTGTTGTCCAAAACTTAAGCCAAGATCACGACTTTAGCGGTCTGAACAATGTTGTCTACTATGATAGTGTTGAATATGACGGTATTACATTTGGTATTTGGGTATTTGAAGATGGTACGTTTGTCAACAATGGTGATGGTGGATATATTAACTGGACGTTTGTTGGCAGCTTTGATCGAGAAGATGGAAGTGGAACTGTCGATTTTCATAAAAGATTCTAATCTTAAAAGTCTGCCGGTGAATCGGCAGACTTTTTTTATAACGCACATTCTTCTATTTCAAACCCTAAATCTTCAATGATGTGATGATCCATTTGGACTTGCTGGCCTTTTGTTGTTAAATAATCACCAACGAAAATGGAATTTGCCGCATAAAGTGCGAGCGGCTGGAGTGTCCGTAAATTAAACTCTCTTCCTCCGGATACCCGAATTTCCTTTGTTGGATTGACAAATCTCATCATTGCCAGCACTTTCAATGCTTTGATCGGGTGTGTTCGTTTTTGATGCTCGAGCGGTGTTCCCTCGATGGCATGAAGAAAGTTGACTGGAATTGAATCCGCATCAAGTGCTCTAAGCGCAAAAGCCATTTCAACGATCTGCTGATTGGTTTCACCCATTCCAATAATGACCCCTGAGCAAGGTGACATGCCAGACTGTTTGACCTGCTCAATGGTCGACACGCGGTCATCGTATGTATGAGTTGTCGTAATTTGAGCATGATGATCATGATGTGTATTGATATTGTGATTATACCGATGAACACCCGCCTCCTTCAGCCGCTTCGCTTTGTCTTCATTTAATAACCCAAGACAGGCACACACTTTCAAAGGCATCGTTTCAGTGATCTCCTTGACTGCTGCAGTGACTTCATCTAATTCCCTATGAGAAGGCGCTCTCCCGCTTGCCACAATACAATAAGTCCCGGCTTTTCTATTGAGTGCCTCACGCGCGCCAGCCACAATGGTTTTTTGATCAAGCATTGTATATCTTTCAACTGGTGCTTTTGAAATCATCGACTGTGAACAATATCCGCAGTTCTCAGGGCAATATCCACTTTTTGCGTTAAAAATCATATTTAATTTCACCTTTTTTTGAAAAAAATGAAATCGTACCTGATAGGCTGCGTGCATAATAGGTAACAATTCTCTATCGTCAGCTTCAAGAATGTCTAGACCCTCTTGCGCCGTGATCGGTTCATTTTTCAGCGCTTTCTCCGCTATCGCTTCCCAAGACAAAGATATGTGTTTTATCATCATCAGCTCCTTAAAATGTCAACTTATTATAAATAAAAGTTAACATATAGGTTAGTCTATAGCAAGAATTGAATGTCTAGCTGGTTTTAGAGAATTGTCACATTATTAAAGGCGATGATATGATGTCATCGCCTTAAGCTTAATAAATTTAAAAGAGTTTTAGTAGGTAATTGTATAGTTGTTAATCACAAGTTCACCATCTGAATTTAGATAAGATACTTTAACAAAGCCAGGTTTTAAAAAGTAAATCCAAGTGAAATTTGGAGCAGTTTGTTTCAGTTCAACAGCATCTGTACTACCGGACAAAGTTATTTTACTGATTGGAATTGAAAAAGCACCAGACCATCCTACCTTAACTTTACGGTCGATCGTAATTACTTTATTCATAATAGGAGCTTTTGCTATGACTGGTTCTTTTGGCTGTGCAGCTGCATGAGCACCTTCAGTTTGGGAGAACGTAAGAGCACCTAAAGCAACTAAAGACAATGTACAGACTTTCATGAATTTTTTCATCGGTAACACTCCTTTTTTTGGTATATACATATATTAATATTAATAGAATTATATGTCAATTATAATATGTAAAAAAAGAGTGATTTTGGTGAAAATTGTCACATATTATGTTGGAAAGACATGATTTTTTATTCATATGCTCTTTCTTTTTTAGGGGAAAAAAGAGGTATAAAAAAAGCTGGGTTCATCCCAGCAACATAAATCATGATGGAAAGAGATGATCAATGGTCGTCTCGCTGTTTTGGCTGACGGCCTTTTTGCTTCTCTTTCTCTCTAATGTAGTTAATAAAATCGATGGTTTGTCTTCGTGCTTCTTCGGAAAAATCTGAGGCTGCTTTAAACGCAATTTGCAAATCAGGATCGTCTGCAAGATCGTCGGCGGGCCTGTCTTTGTCCTTACCTGTGAGAAGATAATCGGTTGAGACTCCATATAACTCGGCAATTTTCACAATCATTTCACCGTCGGGCTTTCTCAAGCCATATTCCCAGTTTGCATAGGTGGACATCGCCTTTAATCCGAGTTTTTTAGCAACTGTTGACTTGCTCCATCCATGCTTCTCTCTTAATTTAGTTAAAATCTTCCCAGTTAAATTATCCATCGGAAACACCTTTTTTCATGTTATGAGTAAATTTTATCACGAATTACACGGAAAAGATAAATAAATACACAAAAAGAATAAAAATATGATTGACTTACTCGTTTCGTGTATATTATCATAAGGAATATAACTTACACATATTGAGTAAGAGGTGGAAAGATGAAACTTGAAAATTTACGAGAAGAGCGCATATTGCAAGGAAAAACACAAACCTATATGGCGAAAAAACTGGGATATAAGTACACAAGCGGCTATGCGAATATCGAAATGGGCAGAACGAAGCCTAGCTTAGAAATAGCAAAGCATATTGCAGATCTGCTGAATACCGGTGTTCAAGAGCTTTTTTTTGGTCAAAAGTTACACGAAAAGAGTAATTTCTTGAAAGAAGATCGGTTCTTAAAAAAGGGGAGACGAACAGAATGAATATTGAGCATCCAATAGTGACACAGATGAATGACTTTGGCTATCCAAAAAGCTGTTGGTTATATGACATGAAACGATATGGATACCAAACAGAAATTGAGGACAGTTTGGAGGCCTCTGAAGAAGATGAGACATCAGCTGACGTTTGATGCTAGAAAAGAAGCGCAGGTTTGCTTAGAGCAAGCTGGCGGCTGGATCGCCTTTCATCATCAGAAACCGATGTTTGTTTTTGCCACAGCAGAAGAGAAAGAGACATATATGACCCTCCTGGAAGCTAAGGTCGATGAGGCAAAAAAAGGAGGAATCAGGCCGACGTGAAACGATGGAAGCAAATCATCACATTCTTGAAATGCTTGCTCAAAGCGAGTAAAAATGAACAAGACATCCGCCAATGGGCAGAGGATGACGGGAGATCATAACATGGTCATCCATTTAATCATTGAGCATGAGCATTTGTTAACAAAGGAGGCATTGATGAAACGAATACGATCAGCTGCAAAAGTACAATGCCCGCAAAAATTAGAAGGCGCACTATCACTTGAGATTCGTTTATTTGATCACATGCCGCTTGACATGGCTGACTGTCAAAAAAAGCGTACATACGCAGAAAAAGGATTGATACGCCCTGTACACGTCAGCATCTTTCAGCCAAGTCTACAGCATATTCAAGAAGCACTTCATTCTATAGCGAATGAAGTCCCTCTGCAGATTGTCGATTTAAGAGTTTCCCAGTTTTATAGTATGTGTCCAAGAGTTGAAATCATTATCAATACGGTAGGTGGTGGCACGAGGCCATTACCAAAAAAGGAGACAAGCATATGAACGAGCCAAAACAATTACTCATTCAAGAAAACCAAACATTTGTCGGTGAGATGGAAAAAGGGAAAATTCAAGTCATCGTGTTAGATGGGAATGTAGGAACGGCTTATAAAATGGATGTACCTGAACATGGAAAAACCATTATTCAAACGGCAAAAGGTCATTTTGCAAGAGTAGATCACGAGATTGGTTTTAAAATCAGTTAACTGACTGAACATATCAAAGCACAATATTAAGTCCAAGACGGAAAGCCTGCGGACACTGATCAAAACCCTGCTAAAAGGGGATCTGATTGGTGTCCGTTTTTTATTTTCTTAAAAAAGGGAGAGAGCCAATATGCAAGATTTACTCATTGAATATAAAAGAGCATTAAAGAATGCTAGAAAACAATATGAACCATTTAAAGAAAAAGAAGAACATCAGCTGTCCGTTCAAGATAAGCATGATAAAAAAATGATCGCCAGCATGGTGAGCGATCTAGAATACGTAGTAGAATGGCTTCAAATCGGAAGAGAGCCAGGTGCACGCAGAGGATTAGACAGACGTTCAGTCTATCAGCGTACCATCCTCGCAAATCCAGAAGTGTTAGAGGCTTTATCACATGAATATACCCTTATTCAAGAGAAAGAAAGAGAAGTCAGTGAGAGAGACAAAAAACGAATTGATGAAGCTTTGTCTGTTTTAACAGATCGAGAAAAGGACGTATTCTTTATGCACACAACACAAGGGTTATCGTTTAGCGAGATTGCGGTCATGCTGGATGTCAAAAAAGGAACTGTCCAAAAACATATGGAAAGAGCGCGGACGAAGATGTCCAAAAAAGTACAAGAACGCCTATTCAGAGCTGCTGAATAGGCGTTTTTTCTATCCGAAAATAAATCAGTGAAAGCTTGTCTTACAGTTGCCACCTATAGTTAGAAAGACCAAACGAATGTTTGCTAGCCCTACACAAATGATTCCTTCAGAGGGAATCGTTCGAATTAAAAGGAGGCGGCAGGTGAATGTAAATGAAAGATAAACGGATAGAGGCCAAGCAGGATTATATGAAGGGGATGACGTACCAGCAAATTGCTGATCATTACAATGTCTCGATCAATACCGTCAAATCGTGGAAAAGGCGATACGGATGGCAAAGACAAAAAACATCGTCAAAGCAAGCACACTCGATTTTCAATCAATTTCTTTCAGATGAAACGATTGAAATCATGGAGAAAATGGATGGACGCACATCACTTGATTTAATCTGGGACCAAATTCAAATTCAATATGCAGCCATAATTCGGGCGCAGCGAATCATGTATGTAGCAGATCAAGAGGACATGATCAAAGAGCTGAAAAAGGCGGCATACATGCCATCTTCATTAGAAGAAACAGGAGAAGGCATTCAGACAGAACTAGACATCACCTCAGAAGAATACTCGTTTCAATTTTCATGGGATCGGCATGCCACGTTTTTAAATGCACAATCCCGTGCAATGGGTGAACTCAGGCGTCTAATAAAACAGTTTGAAGAGCTCGCACATGCAAAGGATGAACGAAGATTGAGGCTGAAGCAAATTGAACTGACGATCGAAAAAACAAAAAAGGCAGTGCGTGAAGAAAAAGAGGAAGATCTTCAAATTATGATCAAGCGAAAAGAGGACCACTCATGACGCCATTGATTGAAAAAGAAGTCAATCCTCACTTTGAACACTTTCTATTCGATTGGAATCAAAAGTTTCAATTTTTAGTAGGGGGCTACGGCTCCTCTAAAAGCTATCACATTGCTTTAAAGCTCGTCTTAAAGCTGCTGGAAGAAAAACGGACAGCACTTGTCATTCGAGACGTGTATGATACGCACCGCGAATCAACCTTTTCTCTATTACAAGAGATCGTCAGCGACCTCGGCATCGACCATGTGGTAAAGTGCCGAAGTTCGCCGCTTGCACTGACGTTTCGAAACGGCAGCAGCATCTTATTTAAAGGGCTGGACAAGCCTGAAAAATTGAAATCGATCAACAACATCTCGATCATTTGGATTGAGGAATGTTCAGAGGTTTCTTATGAAGGCTTTAAAGAGCTGCTTGGAAGGCTGAGGCATCCATCCTTACCGCTTTATATGATGTTATCGACCAATCCCGTTGGTCAGGATAACTGGACGTACCGACATTTTTTTCGAGATGAACAGCTAAAGCGTTTTGTTTTAGATGACGAAACCTTATACAAAAAGCGAACTGTTGTCATCAAGGATACGTACTATCATCACTCCACGGCGGAAGATAACCTATTCCTTCCTAAAAGCTACGTGAGGCAGCTGGATGAGCTGAAAGAGTATGATCCGGATCTCTATCGTATTGCGAGGAAGGGGTATTTCGGCATTAATGGCACAAAGGTTTTTCCTCAATTTGAAGTGAGAAGCCATTCTGACGTATTAGAAGCCATTCAACAGATTGACAGACCGCTGAAACGAGCAGGCATGGATTTTGGATTTGTTGAGTCATACAATGCGCTCATTCGATTAGCTGTCGATCATGAAAAAAAGTACTTATATATTTATTGGGAATATTATGACCGCGGGAAGACAGATGATGAAACAGCCATTGACTTGAAAGAGTTTATTGAAACAAAGGAACTGATTAAAGCCGATGCAGCCGAACCTAAAACCATTCACTATTTTCGGCAGCGCGGCTTTCAAATGGTGGCCGCACATAAGTTTCAAGGCTCACGTTTGCAGTATACAAAAAAGATCAAACGTTTTAAGAAAATTATTTGTTCTGATGCTTGTCCATATACCATCTATGAACTTCAATCACTAACCTATAAGGCAGATAAGGATGGACGCTTAGAGGAAGATGAATTTCAAATCGATCCGCACACATTATCAGCCATCTGGTATGCGCTGGATGATTATGAAGTGACAGATTTGAAGCAGACCGCCTCGGAGCGAGTCCGTCCAAACAGAGAGAGGAGGTCCATACAATGAAACAATTGAAAGCAACCATTATGAAGGCAAACATGTCTGATCATACAAAACAAATGTATGCAGATGAATTTTCCTACGAAAAGGATGACATTGTTCCCCCGCCTTACAATATCAATGAATTAAAAAGCATGGCAGAATATTCAACCATTCTTCAGCAATGTATTGATGCGTATAAGACCAATATTTTAGGCTTTGGTTTTGGTGTAGAATATGCCTTTGACTTTAATGCAGAAGGTGTGAAACCAGCAAAAAAGAAGGCCGCAGAGAAGGAATGGACAAGACTTGAAGAGTTTACGAAATACATGAACTATGATGAATCAGCCGATGTAGTGCTTGGCTATGTCATCGAAGACCGGGAGAAAACGGGCAATGGTTTTTTAGAGGTGCTCCGAGATGGTCAGGGAAAGCCGGCAGGAATCGAGTATTTAGATGCGCTCCATATCCGTATTTGCAAGCTGAGTGAGCCAGTCGACGTCGAATTCCAGTACACAGAAAACGGTGAATTGAAAACAATGAATCGAAAGAAACGATTCCGTAAATATGTGCAGGTGATCAATGAAAAGAAAGTCTTCTTCAAGGAATATGGTGATCCGCGCATTTTACATTGTGAAACAGGTAAATACGATGACACCACCCCAGAGCCGCTGCGCGCAACAGAAGTAATTCATTTTAAAATCGGCAGTGGAACGTATGGAATTCCCCGCTGGATTGGCAACATCGTCAATATGTATGGAGCACGCAAGGCAGAAGAGCTGAACTACCTTTATTTTAAACAAGGGCGGCATGTACCTGGTGCCATCATTGTCGAAAATGGAATGCTGTCAGAGTCTTCCTATCAGCAGCTTCAGGATTATATGGACGATATTGAAGGCTCTGATCATGCACATAAGTTTCTCTTGCTTGAAGTTGAAGGACTCCCGACAGAAAAAGGGTTAACTGGAGAAGAAGATGTCTCAAATGTCAAAGTGAACTTTAAATCCCTAGCAGAGATCTTGCAAGAAGATGCACTCTTTTTAGAATACGATGAAAAAACAAGAAACAAAATCCGCTCTGCTTTTCGCCTGCCGCCTATTTACACAGGTGAGTCTCAAGACTATAACAAAGCGACAGCCGATACGGCGCGGAAAACAACAGAAGAACAAGTATTTCAGCCTGAACGGCATCTTATCACAGGAAAACTCAATACACTTTTCCTGCCGGATCTTGATATTTGGCATGTTCGTTTCCTATTAAATGGTCCTGACTTTAGAGACCCATTAGAGATTGCCAAAGTTCTAACACCGTTTATTCAGGCTGGGGCAGTGTCACCAAACGATTTGCGAGATCTGGCAGGACGTATTCTTGGGAAAACGTTAGAGGAATGGCCGGAGGATCTTTATCACAGACCTTTAGAAAGCCGCATGACATCAGCTGAAGAACAGTCTCAACGAGAGACGAATCAGTTGAAGGAATAAACCGAAGCGCATGCGCTTTTTTGAAAGGGGGTGAACATATGCCAAGAGAATTAAAAAACGCAAAAATTACGCATGTTTCCTATGTAGACAGAGCAGCAAACAAAAAGAAATTCTTTTTGATGAAGGCAAAGAAAAAGCAGCCTGACTTTCAAAAGGAGGTCAGTGTGCTGACAAAGGCAGAAGATGCTCATCGCCTTGTGTATGGTGTCGTGTATGAACCGAATACACCTGATGCACACCAAGACTTTATGTCTGCCAAAGAAATTGAAAGAGCGGCACATGGTTTTATGAAGGATGCCCGCCACATTGACAAGCAGCATGATTTTCAACATGGTGTTGGCGAAGTTGTTGAATCATACATCGCACCAGCTGATTTTGAAGTAGGCGGTGAGCTGATTCGAAAAGGATCTTGGGTGCTCGTGACAAAGGCCTCGCAAGAGATTTGGGATCAAATTCAGAAAGGCCACATTACAGGATATTCAATGGCTGGAACGGCGGACATTGTAGCAATAGAAGAACAAGATCAGCTCTTATCTCAAAGCACGAATGAGAGAGGGCTTTTTTCTTTGTTGAAAAATTTCTTTTTGAAAGAGGAAGGTGCAAACATGTCACAACAATTTTGGAGCGTTTTAGACCACCTGCTGGAAACCTTACAGTCAAGTGATGGTGATGAGGCGGGTGTAAGAGCAGCGCTTGAGCAATTGCTGCCAATCGTGCAGGACATTTTGAAGACAGAAGATGTGCTTCAAACGATTGGTGAAAAGCCAGCCTCCGTACAAAAACAAGATGCCGCTTTGACGACGGAGCAAGTACGAGAGCTTGAAAAAGCAAAAATGGCTATCGAAAATGTCTTACAGCAGGCCGAACAGCAGGAAACAGATCAAACAGGGGAAGAACCTGTCCAAAAGGTGCTTGAGCAAGTCGTTGCACCGATTCGTCATCAGCTTTCTTCCTTAGAGAAATCAGCCAGCAGAGAAAAAGCAGCACTTGAACAAGTGCTTCAGCAGCAGCTTTTGCCTATTTCAGAGCGGATTCACATGCTTGAAAAAGCACGAGGCATGTCAAAACAAACAATCCACGATACACAAAACGACAGTACAAAGCCCGTATGGGATGGCTTACTATAAGCCTAAATAAGGAGGAAACAGTGTGAGAAATCAAGAGTTGATTCGCAAGGCCGAAATGACACTTGCCAGCTTAAAAACCGGCGGTCTCATGAACGCAACCCAATCCAACACATTCATTAGAATGATGCAAAATACACCAACCGTCTTAAATGATGCACGTATCATTCCAATGGAAAGTGATTCACAAAAAATCGAAAAAATCGGCTTTGGCCAGCGTATTTTGCGCCCAGCAGAAGAAGGCAAAGCACTTGATGCGAAAGACCGTGTTGTCCCAGCGACAAGCACTGTCCAGCTAAACGCGAAAGAGGTCATCGCAGAGATCCATATGACCTACGACAGCATTGAAAACAATATTGAGAAAGACGGAATTCAGCAGACGATTATGCAAATGCTTGCTGAACGAGCAGCGGTTGACATTGAAGAGCTCATCGTCAATGGCGATACGACTTCAGCAGATCCATTTTTAGCTCAAATGGATGGCGTGAGAAAACAAGCAGTATCTCATATCGTAGATGCTAATGGAGCGGAAATCAGCCGCCAAATGTTTAAGCAAGCCTATAAAGCGATGCCGTCAAAATATTTACGTGTGCCTCAGGATTTCCGTTTCTACACATCCCCAAGTTTAGAGGTTGAGTGGAAGGATCAAGTAGCAAACCGTCAGACAGGCCTCGGAGATGCGGCCATTCAAGGCGGACTTTCTTCTGCATTCGGTGTGCCGGTCAAAGGTCTTGCCAATATGCAACCATATGACGAAGCGGGAACAGACGTATCAGATATTTTGCTGACACACCCTAAAAATATTATCGTAGGTTTCTCTCGTAATATTCGAATTGAAGTAGAAAAAGATATTCGCAGCCGTAAATTTATTATTGTCCTCACAGCGAAGCTAGACAGCAAATTTGAGGAAGAGGATGCTGTAGCAAAAGTGATGAAAGTGAAAGAGTAGGTGACGGCAGGCCATGATCATTTCTGCTGAAGAACTGCAAGCCTATTCTGTATTTGATCGTGTGAAAAATCGATCTGTGGAAAGACTGACAGCAGATATTATCGAAGCGGAAGCTGCGGTATTTCAGATCGTAGGTCACGATTTCTCAAGTGAAAAATATCAGCCCCTCCCTGAAAAAGCAAGAATCGCATTATTAAAAATGGCCCAATATTTTGCCATGCTGAATGATGACGAATCTATGATGAAAGGCTTTACGTCAGAAAAAATGGGCGATTATTCATATGCGAAGGCATCTGATCAAGTGAAAGGCAGACCCTATGTATATGCCTTGCTTGTAGATTACATTGAACCAACATTGACCGGCGGCAGTGCCAAACTAAAGGTGAGATCATTATGAGCTATCAATCTCTATTAACAGATCGCTGTGATCTTTTTCACCTTGAGCATAAGGAGTCTGCCCGCGGGAAATTTGGAATTCCAGCTGATGATTTACAAATGACACTTTCCTATCCCGATGCTCCCAGCCTAGCCGATCTAGCATGTTATGTCATAGAAAAGAACCAGTCACTTGTGCAAGAAGAGCCGAATACAGTCATTTATCAATCCTATCTTGTCCATTTTCCTTTAGCAAGTGATATTCGCTTGCATGACAAAATAGTGTGGAATGGCGTGTCACTCAAATTACAGCAGCCTAAAAAAGTGAAAAATCATCACATCGAAGTGATGGCAGTCAGGAAGGAAAATCTATGAAAATTGATGGACTTGACCGGCTGCTTTCACAGCTGCAGACAGCGTGTGATGGCGGCTTAAAGGCAGAATATCAAGATTGGCTGGAGGACATGGGCCTACAGTTTTTAGACATCATTCAGGATGAATTAATTAAGGAGAACGCTGTCGATACAGGCCGGCTTCTAAACTCCTTTAAGCAAGGCGGCAAGGAGAATCATTTTCTCATTTCAAAAGGCGGTCTCACACTTGAAGTGGGAACGCAGCTTGAATATGCCTCCTATGTCAATGACGGACATGCCACTTCTTCAAGTGGAGAGCGAAGATGGGTGCCTGGCAGATGGACTGGCAGCCGCTTTGAATATGATCCAAATGCAAGTACAGGAATGATGCTTGCCTCTCAATGGATTGATGGAAATGGCTACTGGGATCATGCTGTCATGCTCTATGAGCAAATGTTTGAACAGTCGCTGGATCGAAAGCTGCAAAGCTGGTTCGATCGACATTTTGGGAGGTGATGGAATGAATCAAGAAGTCGGGGCAATCATGCATTATATCTACACACACTTTCCTGTGACAATGTATGATCGTCTTTTGCCAGAACGCTTTCAAGTGCCATCCGTTTATGTGCCGCCTGTGACAGTGATCAGTGGTCCAGATACGGTCTCTACCTTTATGAAATCTTATTCGCTGCAAGTGAAAATCTTTCATATTGATACAGAAAAAGCACATGATGCGGCAGAAACAATCGTTGATGCATTGCTTGCTGATCGTCAAATCATTCAGATGATGAGTGAAGACGGAGAGGTGCTTGATGATTATGTCCGCATAAAAAGAGTGGAAACAAGAATGATAGATCAAGGCGTAGCAGCGATTGTCCTGACGTGGGATAGCAGCTATTGGTATAACCGTGACAAAGAGGCAAGCCTTGAAGATATCAACTTTTCAGATGGGGTGATCAAACGTGAGCAAGACTAAAAATGCTCAGCCTGCTCAAACAGCCGGCGAAGAAAAAGAATTTGGCTTTTCATTTGAAGCCTTAAAGGAGCACAGTAAGGATCTTTTTGGGGTCAAACCAGAAATCCTTGAAGGGGCTCTTTTTTATATCAAACATCAACCAATTACAAAAACAGAAGCGAAAAAGCACATTGATGCTTTTTTGTCCAAGGAGGTTTAAAGGATGAACGGAGGCACTTTTACACCAGGTACAGAGAAAAAGCGTCCTGGCATTTACTTTAATTTTAAAACAACAGCAGAGCAGCGAATTACTTTAGGCGATCGAGGTACGGTGGCACTTCCTCTTGTGATGAGCTGGGGAGAACCAAAAACCTTTATTTCCGTTTCAAATATGGAAGATTTAAATAAAAAGATTGGACTCAACATTGATGATAAGTCACTTCTTCTTTTCCGTGAAGCAAAGAAAAAAGCGCAAACAGTCTTGCTTTACCGCCTCAATGAAGGTGAGCCGGCCAAAGCCGAAATTGCTGAAAATTTTGTAGTCACAGCAAATTATGGCGGCCAAAAAGGAAATGAGATCACAGTACAAGTGGCAGAAAATGTACTTGATAGTAAAAAACGCGATGTGATCACTTATCTTGGAACAGATATTGTGGATAAACAGGTCGTCACTGATGTCAAAGACCTTGTGAAAAACAAATACGTTCAATTTTCTGGTGAAGGTGAAGCCGTCATCACAGCTGGTGTGGCACTAAGCGGCGGGAAAAATGGCGTGGCAAGTGTCGCAGATTATACAGCTTTCCTAGAAGCAGCAGAAACAGAATACTTTGATGTCATTGCCCTTCCAGTCGATAATAGTGAGCAATTAAAAGCAACCTTCGCTTCATTTATCGAGCGTTTGCGTGATAAGCAAGGACGTAAGGTGCAAGGGGTTGTGGCGAATTATGCAGCGGACCAAGAAGGAATTATCAATGTGACAAGCGGCGTTGTACTCGAAGATGGAACAGAACTAACACCTGCTCAAGCAACAGCATGGGTCGCAGGTGCAAGTGCTGGAGCAAATTTCAATCAGTCATTGACCTTTGTTGAATACGAAGGAGCAGTCGATACATTAGAACGCCTTGACAATGATCAAGTAGAATACCGATTATCACAAGGGGAGTTCCTTTTCACCTTTGATGCGAGAGATCGTACTGTGAGTGTTGAAAAAGATATTAACTCCTTGACAAGCTTTACAGCTGAAAAGAGCCAGCAATTGGCGAAAAATAAAATCATTCGTGTGCTTGATGCGATCAACAATGATTTAACATTCGAATTAAAAAATCTGATTAAATTACGTAAAGCCAATGGCAATGACATTCCAGCATCAGATGATGGTGTGCAGCTTGTGAAAACACTGATTACCCAGTATCTCACACAGCTTCAAGATGGCAGCGGCATTACAGGCTTTAATTCAGAAACAGATATCGTGATCGGTCTCAATGAAGATCGTGATGGATTTATCATCGATTTAGCGGTTCAACCAGTAGATGCAGCAGAAAAATTCTATTTCAATGTGGAGGTGAAGTAAGATGGCTTTTAAAGCGCAAAATACAATTTCAGGTAAAGAAGGTCGTCTTTTCTTAGAAGGTGAGGAACTTGCATTTATCAAAACCTTCGAAGCAAACGTGGAGAAAAACAAATCAGAAGTCAACGTCATGGGCCGCCGAATGACTGGCCATAAAACAACGGGAGCAAACGGAACAGGAACGGCAACATTCTATAAAGTTACGTCCCGTTTCGTTCAATTAATGCTCAATTATGTGAAAAAAGGAGAAGATCCATATTTCACTCTTCAAGCTGTCATTGACGATAAATCATCAGGCCGTGGCACTGAGCGTGTGACATTATTTGATGTCAACTTTGATTCTGCTAAAATCGCTGGATTGGATGTTGATTCAGAGGCACTTGAAGAAGAAGTTCCTTTCACATTCGAGGACTTTGATCTGCCTGAAAAGCTGAAGAATACATTCTAAGAAAAGTGGAGGAAATTAGCTAATTAATTAGCTAAATAACAGCTGAATATGCTATAATGCAGTTGTAATACAACTGTCTTGAAAGCCGTCTTAATTTCGTCTGGTAACGTCTTGTATTCGATTCATTAAAATATGTTTACATGCAAAGCAATTTGCATAAAATAAAAAGAAGCCAGGATGCTCTAACATCCCGGCAATGTACAATGAGGCCCTTCAAGGGGCTGGCTTATCGAATAGGTTCTTTAGGTAGACTTCCCTTTAACCTTCCACAGCTCAAGGGGAGTCTATTTTTTGTCTATATACGTCAACAAAGTAAAGATAAACATCCCGAATAAAAGCATAAGGGAAATCGCTTCAAATGTTGACATACGCATCACCCCCTTCCTATCGGGGATGAGCCAGACGCCCTTGAGCAAGCCGTTCAATTGTACAATTTAAATTATACATGAAAAGATTGGAAAGCACATTCAAAAAATGGATGTGCTTTTTTGCATTCAAAAAAACATAACAAAGGGAGTTTTTAAACATGAGTGAAAAACAAACATTTGATCTTTCATTTTTTATGCCAGGACAAACAGTAGAAGCGGAAGAAGTCAAAGTGCCGATTTCTAAGCGTTTTGTTGATAAAAAAGGGAATGTCATTCCTTTTGTCTTTAAAGCCATTACAACTGAACGTATTGATGAATTGGAAAAAGAAAACACAACTTTCAAAAATATCAAAGGCAGAGGACGTGTGAAAGACTTAGACAGCCAGCGCTTCTACGCACGGATTGCGATTGAATCGACGATTTACCCAGATTTCCGCTCAAAGGAATTAAGAGAAGCCTACAGCACACAAGATCCAGTTGAAGTAGCAAAACGGGTCCTGTCAGTCGGCGGTGAATATGCGAACTGGTTAAACAAAGCGATCGAAATCAACGGATTCGAAGATGAAATTGAAGATTTAGAAGAAGCAGCAAAAAACTAATAAAAGATGGGGATAAAGAAGCGGTGTTTTTATATTACGCGATGCACGAGCTTCACTACTCCCCATCTGAACTCCTAGATTTATATGAAGCACCAAGACCATTCAAAGCATTCCTTTTCGGACTTATCAGCTACAAGCTAGACATGTTAGAAAAAGAAGCAAAGAAAGGAGGTAAATAAATGGCGAAACTTACAGCGCGATTTGAATTAGAAGACCGGGTGTCGAAAAAGCTATTACGCATTCAAAAACGATTTCAAACGTTTGAGAAGCAGCTCAAACCATTTAGAAAACCGGTAAAAATAAGCCTAGAAATGGATGAAAAGAATTTAAGAAATCTCACTTTAGCGCTTCGGAAAATTTCAGTATTTTCCATGAGGCTGGATCAGGGAATCTATCGTGATCTAAAAGCATTGAACAATCAGTTAAATATGATTCCAAATCATCTGATCATATCCATTCAAGCGAAGGGACTGGATGTCATCAAATCCAGTATAAATCGTTTAAAACAAATGGGAACAACCCCCATTATGATGACGTTTAAACTGAACGATCAATTGTCAGGTAAAATATCATCAATCAAAAAATCAATCCTTCAGCTCATCAACAGAACGTACTATATGAGATTAAACATGGTTGACCAAGCCACCGCAGCAATTCAACGAATCAAAAAGACACTCAAAAGCTTGACGATGTCCAAACACGAAATCAGAGTGTCAGTTCAAGACAATGCAAAAAGTAAGCTGAAAAAACGAGATCAGGCAGAGTCTGTTGTGAAAGAAAAAACCATAAAAAAAGAGCCTGAGGTTGCTAGTCCGTCAGCTAAAACGGATGAACCTAAACAGAGTTTGCTACAGAACTTTGCCAATAAAGGATTAAATGAAATTCAAAAATATGCAGGTGACGTTGCAGACAAAGTGAAGGAAAAATTGAGTCCTAGAAAGTTTTGGGATGAAAAAGCACTTCCTTGGGTTGAAAATAAAATAGAAGAGTACAAACAAGATGTGATCGGAAGAATTAAAGAGAAGATTAAATTTAATCCTGAAGAAAAACTAGATCAATGGGTGAAGACTGGATTAGATCGCCTCTTTGGTACAAGTGATCAATCAAGTGAAAACAACAGTACGACTCCGGCGCCAACAACAGCTCCGACAACTGCACCAACGACGGCACCAACAACAGCTCCGACAACTGCACCAACATCAACACCATCTAATTCGGCTCCTAAAACGCAGTCTAAGCCGCGAGGTGGAAAAGGTTTGTTTCGCAGTAGTTGTTGCCCTTGTTGTGCAAGAGGTATAAGCAGCCGAGGATCTACTAAAGCGAAAAATGGCCGTTCACCGAGACGACCAACAAATCCAAATGCCACATCAAGAACCGAAATGAATAGAAGGCCTCCAAGTAAATTAGGGAAACTGAAAACAAATGCAGGTAAGCTATTTGGAAAAATCCCTAGTGGACTAAAGAAAGGTGGCAAGGGGTTAAGTGGACTAGGGGATGCGATGAAAAATATCGGTAAAGGGAGCGGTAAATTATTAAAGAAAGTACCTATTCTAGGTGGTTTACTTAGTGCAACAAATTTAATCGGTATGAAAAAAGAGAATGCTGGTGAAAAGATCGGTACGACTGGAGGCGGTATCGCCGGCGGGATGGCAGGTGCAGCAGCAGGTGCAGCTATTGGAAGCGTAGTTCCAGGAGTAGGTACAGCCATCGGTGGTCTAGTAGGCGGCATCGCTGGAAGTATGGGCGGCGAATCTATCGGTGAAACGATCGGAAAATGGTTTGATGGAGGCGGATTTGAAAAGATTGGTCAAAAAGCCATTGAAATCAAAGACCAAATTGTTGAAGTTTGGTCAACAGTTGCGACTTGGTTCACAGAAAATGTCTGGACACCATTAAGCAGCACGGTTGTCACAGTAGCGTCATCCATCTGGTCGAGTTTAGTCAATGCCTGGACGTGGATTCAAGAAACATTCAGTACAGTTGCAGGGTGGTTTATTGAAAACGTCTGGACACCGTTAAGCGGTACAGTCGTTACGGTAGCAACGACCATCTGGTCAAGCCTAGTCAATGCCTGGACGTGGATTCAAGAAACATTCAGTACAGTTGCAGGGTGGTTTATTGAAAACGTTTGGACACCGTTAAGCGGTACAGTCGTTACGGTAGCAACGACCATCTGGTCAAGCCTAGTCAATGCCTGGACGTGGATCAAAGAAACATTCAGTGCGGTTGCAGGCTGGTTTATCGAGAACGTTTGGACGCCGCTAAGCAGCACAGTTGTTACAGTCGCTACAGGAATTTGGACGGCATTATCAAATGCATGGAAAAAAATACAATCAATCTTTGGGGCTGTATCGACATGGTTTATGGAGAATGTGTGGAATCCACTTGTAGATACTGTAGGAACCATTAAAGATAGTTTCGGGAAAAAGTTTGAAGAAGCGTATAAAGTGGTGACAGATATTTGGGATGGATTATCCAAATGGTTTAAAGATAATATTCAGACACCGATCGTAAAAGTGGCAGGTGCCATAAGTGATGGATTTTCTGCAGCATTTGGCTGGGTAAAAAAGATTTTTGACAAAGCAGGCGGTATTGTAGATGTAGTAATAAATTGGGTCGTTGGGAAGAAAAAACCTGATAATAATGCCACAGGCGGCTATATCACCCAGCCAACCTTATCATGGGTCGGTGAAGCAGGTAACGAATTTGTTATTCCAACTCAAAATAACCGAGGGCGCGGAAAAATGCTGCTTGCACAGGCTGCTTCTCATCTTGGAATGTCTGTTATGCCAAGCGGAGCAGCTGGAAAAAATCAAGTATCAAGTTCTCCAGCTCCTACAGCTGTAGCTGCATCATCTTCTGTCGGTTCAATAGACGGATCGGTCTCGATGACTGGGGACATTCAAGCCTCTAGTATTGGCGAGCAATTTAATAAAGATTTTGAACAAGGGTTAAACCGTAAAGTGATCTCTCTTGATCAATGGAAACAAAAGAATATTCAGCAGCCTTTTAGTCAATTGACATCAGACTCAGGAAAGTATGGTCAACAAACGGTTTCTGCCTTTGCAAATGGTCAGCAGATGACACCAACAGGAACAGATAGCTTCTTACAAAGTCGTGTAAAAGCACCATACCAACAAGTGATGACGGCATCACCAACTTGGGGTTCTGGGACGGTTAGTGGTTTTGCGACAGGGCAAAATGCCACATCAGTTGGTACTAGCCAATACGTAGATCAGCACATCAAACAACCATTCCTGCAAGCAAAACAAGAATCACCAGGCTGGGGTTCAGGAATGATTGACGCCTTTAACAGCGGCATGCGTTCCAAAGGAAGCGAAGTCACGCAAGCAGCCAAAGAAATGGCGAAGAAAGTAGAGCAGGCGTTTAGAGAGGAATTAGACATTCATTCCCCTTCACGCGTCATGATGAGTCTTGGGAAATTTGCATCGATCGGTGTCGTCAAAGGGCTCGACTCAGTTGATGTGAAAAAATTTGCCGAAAATCAGGCTGGTTCATTAATCGGTGCCTTCAGCGGTATGGGAGCTTCAGGTCTTAGTGTTCAGCAATGGCTCATGGCAGCTCTCATGGCAACTGGCACATCTATGAACTGGCTTCCAGGTCTGATGACCATCGCGCAGCATGAATCAAATGGAAATCCGAGAGCAATCAACTTATGGGATTCCAACGCCAAAAAGGGAACACCTTCTAAAGGCTTAATGCAAACCATTGGAACGACGTTTAACGCCAATAAAGGCAAGGGTATGAATGACATTTGGAACCCAATTCATAATGCCGTAGCAGCCATTAACTACATTAAGGGCAGATATGGAACAGTCTTCAACACGCCGGGATTACGAAGTATGAGAAGAGGCGGCCCTTATAAAGGCTATGCAAATGGCGGTTTGATTACTCAAGAGCAGGTTGCAAGAGTCGGTGAAGGAAATAAACGCGAATGGATTATTCCTGAAGAAAGAGGCATTCGCGGAAGGTATTTATTGACGCAGGCAGCCAAGGCACTTGGGATGCAAGTATATGATCCATCAAATGCATCTGCTCCTTTACCAGAAGCACAGATGCAGCAAGTCACCTCAGCTCAGACTACTGGCAGTACAACATCGTCAGGTAATAAACAGATTACGATTCAGTTCAATGGAGATCAGCATTTCCATAATGGACAAGACCAGCAATCGCTTGTCGAAAAAATTAGACAAATGCTTGTAGATGAACTAGAAGTAGAGCTTCATACAGGAACGAAGGGGGTCGTGATCGATGGGTAAATCAGTGTATCAATTGTGGATTTCCCAAGGAAAGGACAAGTTACGATTCCCTGTCCTTCCATCCGAACTCGAAATCACGAATAACGTACAAAATGAAACAGTGAAGGTCGCCTCTTTTGGAGAACTGACGTTTATTGACGTACCATCGGCGAAACAAGTATCATTCACCTCATTATTTCCTAAGAAATATTCGCCGATTGCTGAATATAAAAGCATTCCATCACCAGAGAATGCGATCGCGAAAATTGAACGAATGATGCGTTCAAAGAAGTCTGTACGACTGATTGTAACGGGAACAAAAATCAATATGACGTGCAGCATTGAAAGCTTTACCCATAAAGAAGGTTCATATGATATTGGCGATCGTGAATTTACGATCGAGTTAAAGGAATATAAAACTGCATCGCCTAGGAAAATCAAACGGAAGAAAAAAGCAAAACAAACGAAAAAGAAAAGGCCATCAAAAACACCACCAAAAATGTACACCGTCAAAAAAGGGGATACGCTATGGGCCATTTCTGGCAGGTTTTATGGCGACAGTACAAAATGGCGGCGTATTTGGAATGCCAATAAATTAGCGATGATTAAACGTAGCAGACGCAATATTAAGCAGCCGGGGCATTGGATTTTCCCTGGACAAAGGTTAAAAATACCACAATAGGGGGGCTGGCATTGATCGAGCTTTTTGCCATCAGAAGCGGCACCATGTATGAGCTTGTCACAGAGAGTGTGACACTTCAGGGGCAAAGGTATCAAGCCCCTCGCTCTATTCAAGCAAATATTATCACTAAACAAGGCAGTCAAACATATTACCGTGTCTCAGAAGGGGACACGGTTCTTTTTAAATGGAAAGGAAAAGAGCTGTTCAGGGGCATCGTTTTTTCACGGACGCCGGTTGAAGGAAAGCTGAACTTTACCGCATACGATATGCTTCAATATTTGGTGAAAAACCAAGATGTCTATGTTTTTTCAAATCAAAGAGCAGATCAAATCTTAAGGCGGATTGGAACTGACTTTCAAATTCCAATGACCTCTATCGCCAATACAGGACATGTCATAAAATCACTAGTGTTTAAAAATGATACGAGCCTGTATGACATGATATTAAAAGCTTTGAAAGAAACGAAGCGGCAGACTGGCAGAAACTATCAAATCTATTCTGCTAAAGGCAAGATGGGGTTGAAAGCCTGGCCTGACCCAGAGGATGTATGGGTCATTGAATCAGGCGTCAATCTCATCAGTTATCAATACAGCACCTCGATTGAAGAGACAGCCACTCGTGTCAAAATGCGTACGTCTGTTGATGAAAAGGGGAAGAATAAGAAAAAAGGCAGTAAATCCGAGATTGTGGTGATCGAACAGGATAAAGCTGGTCAGAATAAATACGGTATTTTACAGCATGTTGAAACAGTCACGGGGCAAATCAATCAGCCGCAGCTGCAAAAAAGAGCCAAAGTACGGCTGGCAGAGAAAAAAGGCGTCAAACAAGAAGTCAAAAGCATACAAGCCCTAGGAATTCCTGAGCTGCAAAGTGGTCTCCCAATCTATTTGAAAATTCCTGAAATCAACGTGAAAAAAACTTACTGGATCGATCAAGACAAACATGAATTCAGTGGAGTGAAACACACCATGACCATTGATGTTGTTGAGAAAAATTCCATGCCAAAGGGTGATCAAGCGTGAGATTAAGTGAAGCGATTAAACGATTGGCTGTGAATGCGGTAGATGCAGCATCTCCAATTGATCTTGTCATTGGAGAAGTCACGGCGGTTTCCCCTCTGAGTATCCGATTAAATGAAAATCATAAACTGATTATTCCAGAAGAATTACTGATTTGGCCGAAGCGTTTAAATAAGGGTGAGGATGATGAGTTGAAAAGGGGAGACAGTATTATGGTGCTTGCAATGGCAGGAGGACAGTCCTTTTACATCATCGACAAATTGTAAGGGAGGTGATGAACGTGGCACTTTCACCAGAGGAAGAAATCGAGGAAACAGAAGAAGAGGAAGAGGTCGAAACCTCCACGACGTATCGAATAGATTTTGAAACCGGCAGACTGACTGGCGAAACCATTTCAGGTATTGAGGCAATCCGGCAATTCATTTATATGACACTTAGGACAGAGCGTTATGCACACCCTATCTACAGCCACGACATTGGCACTGAAATTCAGGAGCTGTTGACGGATACAGAAGCCACGGATGAATACAAAGAAATGGAGATTCCAAGGCTGCTAGAGGAAGCACTGCTCGTTGACGAGCGGATTGATCATATTGAAGAGTTAGAGGTCACAAAGCAAAATGACTCGTTTCATGTCAAACTAGCGATCGTCACAGATGAGGGCACATTAGAAATAGAGGAGGTGATGGAGGGCGATGTTTGAGGAACAGACGTACGAAGCATTAATGGAAAGAATGATGGACAGACTGCCAGATGATATAGATAAAAGAGAAAACAGCGTGATTTGGAATGCCTTGGCACCTGCTGCCGCTGAACTGGCCCAGTCCTATATTTGGCTTGATCAAGTGTTTGAGCTGGTCTTTGCAGATACAGCACAAGGAGAGTTTCTAGATCGGCGGGCTGCTGAAGTAGGAATTGAAAGAAAACCAGCAACTAAAGCGGTATGGTCAGCGGCCATTCAGCCAGAAAATATCAATATTCCAGCTGGCTCACGTTTTTTTATTGAAGACGTTTATTTCCAATATTCAAAGGATGCCATGCTAGAATGCGAGACACCTGGTAAAGCCGGCAATGTTCAATTAACAGATCAGCCGCTGCTGTCACTTGATACAATTCCAGGACTTGAATCGATTACGATGAAAGAACTGGTCATACCAGGTCAAGAAGAGGAAGATGATGCTTCATTATACGATCGATATTTAATACGTGCGAGGCGAGAGGCTGTCAGTGCCAACAGGGCGCATTATAAAAAATGGGCTGAGGAAGTGACCGGTGTTGGCAGAGCGAAAGTGTTCCCGCTTTGGAACGGAGAAGGGACAGTCAAAATTGTCATTACAGATGGCAATCTAGATGTTGCATCAGACCTTCTTGTCAAAAGGGTACAGGAATATATCGACCCAGTGCCAGGTGAAGGAGAAGGACAAGCGCCTATAGGCTCAAAAGCAACCGTTGAAAGCGCCAAATGGCTGGATATCGACATAGAAGTAGCTGTCGAACTTCAAATGGACTGGACCCTTGAAGGAGCTCAGAAAGAAATAGAAGAAAAGGTCAAGACGCTATTGAAATCAATCGCATTTGAAAAGAGTACCATTCGAATGTCCGCCTTAAATGATATTCTGTACCATTCAGAAAGTGTGTCAGATTATGCAGATGTGCTATTGAATGGAGAGTCGAAAAACTTAGTATTGCAGGATATTGAGATTCCGCGTCTTAGGCAGGTGAAGGTTATTGAGCAAACAGGATGAAATGAAAAACTACTTGCCGCCATATTTTACAGAGATTTATGAAGTGGATCATCTACTCAAGACAGAGGCACCGGAATTTGAGCAATTGGACGAATCCATTTTCGACTTAACGGATCAGTTCTTTCCTTTAACAGCGACATGGGGGTTGAATAGATGGGAAAGAATGCTGAAGGTGCAGCGGGAATCAGATGATTCAATTGAACTGCGCAGGGCACGCTTACTCAATATGATGTCAAATATTCCGCCAATCACGTATCTTTCATTAGAGAAATCAGTCAATCGCTTTCTCAAGAATCCAAGTGCTGTCATCCGTCTCACAACCAATCGCTATCATTTCGCCTTACGTGTGAACCTGGATGATCTGCAAAACACGAGATATATTGTAGAAATTCTTGAAACGTTAAAACCTGCACATTTGGCTTATACGTTCACGGCTTTTCATCATACTGATGTACATGAAAAAAATGAACATCACGGGAGGCTCACACTGCGAAGCAGGGTGGGTTTTTTCGATCATATTCCGATTATACTCAATGGTGAGTTTGTCTTAAATGGTACGTTCTATCTCAGCGGAACACGAGGTACAACGGATGTGCCTGCTCGTTTTCGGCATTCATTAAACATGAGAATGCGGCTTCAACATCAGTCAGACACAGCATATCGCATGAACTATGTCATGACTGGAACGGTACATGAAACGAAGCAAGGAGCGGCATTGACTTTACGCACAAAAAATCAGCGCCAGCATCAAACCAAGAAGAAGATGACGTTCCGTCTGCCAGTACATGTCCAAACTGAGCAGGGTGGAAGCCTACTGATCAAGGATCATTACTGGATTCTCGATGGATCTGTTCCGCTGGACGGATCAAAAATGCTAGCAGCAACTTCTAAAAAAATAGAGTTATAAGGAGGATCACAATGGCTGATCAATTAACCGTAACAACACTGTATGCACGTCAACAAATGGCAAAGGCAAGAGCCGAAGGAACAAAACTCACAAAAGTCGTTAAAATGGCATTTGGCAATGGGGGAACGAAGGATGGAAAACCGATCTCATTAGACGGCACTGAACAAAAACTTAAAAAAGAACTAGTCCAAAAAAATATTGATTCGTTTACCTTCATGGAACCAGCAAAAATCCGCTACACCTGCACGATCGCCGAAGGAGAACTGGCAGGAGAAGTGATCAACGAACTAGCACTTGTCGACGAAGAAGGCAAATTCACCGCCATCCGCACCATGACAGACAAACAAAAAGACGGCGACATCGAATTTGTTTTTGAGATTGATGATATTTATTAATGGAGGGGAAATGAAGTGGACATAAAATCACCTTTACCGTTTGAAACCACTGACAAAGCCCATGCCAACTTGTTTAACCTGATGGTCAACACACTTGTAGAGAATGATCATGCGCTGAGTAAACAAATAGCAGGGATCACAAATGAAAGCTTATTCAAACTAACAGGAGATCAAGCCATTCAAGATGCAACAGTCAGCGGCGAGGAATATCCAATAGGGATTACATTCATGGATATTGGTCAAGCCAATGATACGGGATACCCTACAAGATTCGGCTTTGTGAAAAATGAAAAATATAGTAACTTTCGATTTGTTCAATATTATTATGGGACTGGAAACGAAGCAGGCAGCTATTTTGATAGCACAGGTACGTGGTGCCGTCATTGGTGGACTGGTTCGGGTTGGACCGACTGGCATAAACTCTCTGGGTTCTGTCATGCCAATATAGGTACAACTGGGAAGCAGTTATTAACCAAGGGAGAGTATCAAAAAGTCCTTTTTAATCGAAAGATAAAAGACAGTCATAACAATTTTGATATCAAAAATAATCGCTTCATCTGCCCTGAAAACGGAATGTATTCAGTGAATGCAGGTGTGTATATTGAAAGCTTTCAACGATATGCAAACTTTGAATTATCGATCTATTTAAATGGAAAAAGATATAAAAATATTTCACATCAAAGACAAAGTCCGACAAGTCCATCTGATACGTTGAGTTTTAGTATGGGACTTTATGGTTCTGCCAATGTACCGGCAAATAAAGGGGATTATTTAGAAATTTACATGTATGTAGGATATGACGGAGACGTTAGTCGTTATATATCAGATAACTCAGGCTGGTACAACTATTTTGACATTACAGAAGTAGGCGGCCGAAATTTCCCGCGAGTATAGGAGGGTTTTGATGATTTTATATGAAGCCATTAAATATAAATATCCCAATGCGGACCCGCAAAAGGATTTTGAATTAAGAAATGACGGTGCTGGTTCGTATATAGATGAATGGTATCTTGATGTCCCCAAACCAACAGAAGAAGAATTAAAAAAATGGTGGGAGGAATCACAAACCAATCCAAGGTATCAACCACCGCTCCCGCTAGATTATCTAGCGCAAGAAGTAGCAAAAGAAAAGCTGATGAGAAAACAGCTTGAACATCAATGTGATCTTCTATCAAACGAACTAAAAGCGCTAAAAAATGACATCCTTTTCATTAAAGGAGAGAGTGAAACATGAATTATTGGGTAATGGCATTATATTTCCAATGGGTGACACCTGAATTGGTCAAACAAGCAGTTGAACTAGGTGATTGTTCTATGGAAGATCTAAATGCAGGATACGAGCAAAGGATGCTCACTTTAGAGCAGCTGAAAGAAATAGAACCAAGCATAGATTTGAAAGGAGAATGATCATGGAGATTAAGACACCACGCACTTTTAAAACAACTGATAAAGCCCATGCTGATCTATTTAATGACATGGTTGAGGCCTTTCTTGACAATGATGTGGGTCTATTAGAGGCAATCAATCAACATATGAAAGATATAAAACCACATGCATCTGAAGCGGAAAAGAAAAAATGGAACGATTCTCAGAGCTATAAAATTACAGCAGATAATGGAAGTCAGTTAATTAATGTGCCAGCAGATGCTAGGATTTTTGATGCGATAAAAGGGAAAGGAACGTGTACTTTTTATGCAGCTTCTGGAGTCGAAGATTCCCCAGTAAATATATCATTGAGAGGATTACAGACAGTAGGTGAAGATAACATTGGTACTGGCTTTGCTGTAGATATTGCTGGTAATGCTTATAGTTTTTACTATAATGCTGCACATACTGCTATTAACTGGACAAAGCTCCCATCAAATGCTGAAAGAAACAAATGGAATGATGGACAATTATCTAAGATTACCTCAGATAATGGAGGGGTGATTCTATCTGTTTCTGATGGTGAAGATTTACTTGAAAAGGTTGTTTCTTTAGGCCCGAAGCATGGTACATTTTATGCCACAGGTAAAGTATTAAACAGCCCAACAACAAGATCGTGTCGTGGAATGTATCATTTTACTTCTCAAGATAGTAATGGAAAAGGGACATTTGGATGGGTCATAGCAATAGATTATAACAATTACATGTATACAAACTATCTTGATTTAAATTTGGGGTGGCAAGGCTGGAAACGTGTTTTAACAAATGAGGATATGGATAATACTTCTTTTGTTGATACGTATGATCTCGATAATTCTTCTGTATCAGCCGTTGAAAACGTTCCAACAAAACTGAATTTTGGTGATACAAGATCAGACGACCTAGGAGAGTATAATCGTTCGCGCGCTGAAATTACACTGAAAAACAATGGTCTGTATTTAATTAGGCTTTATCTTAATAGCAATAACATTCCTGTTGGATCAGATAGCATTTTATCATGTTATGTGAATGGTACAGAATTTCAACGATTAGGTAATTGGAATCCTGTTATCTCATCAAGTATATGTGTATTGTACCTTCAACAAAAGTTTAAAGCAGGAGATAAATTAACATTTTATATTACACCCAAAAACACTGGGAGAACCATTACGGTAAATAGAGCTTATGTTACCTTGTCACAGCTAAGATAAGGATATTTGAAAAGAAAGTGGGTGAGCAAATTGGAAGTAGAAGTCGTTCAAAACTTGATATAAAAATTGTAGAAAGGAGAGAACACATTGGATATAAAAACTCCTCGTTCTTTTGAAACGAGTGATAAAGCTCATGCTGATCTATTCAACGATATGTTGAAAATACTGATTCATAACGACACTGGTATATCAGAACAATTAACTAATCATATCGATGATTCGAGACAGCACTCTTCAGAACTAGAAAAAAAGAAATGGAATGAGTCGCAGCTGTATAAAATTACAGGTGATAATGGAGTACAACTTTTAAATATTCCTGTCGGCACAAAAATTTTTGACTCAATTAAAGACAAAGGGACATGTACATTTTATGCGCCCAGTGGAATAGAGGATAGCCCTTCACAATATGCCATTAGAGGGATACAGACAGTGGGGCAGAATAACATTGGAACAGGTTTTGCGATAGATACATCAGGTAATGCATATTACTTCTACTATAATTCTAGTCATCTATCTATCACTTGGACTCAGATTCCGACAGTAGCTGAAAAAGATAAATGGAACAACAGTCAGCTTCATAAAATAACAAGAGATAACGGTCAACCCTTTTATAAAAGCATAGGTGAAACCACCGACTATAACGAGATGACAGAAACAGGATTGTATCTCATTTATAATGCTGGTTTAAATGGTCCAAAAGAGATCAAAAGGGCATTTATGATCGTGATAAGTTATGGGAATACTCTGCTGCAAGCTATATATGATGCAGTTAATGGTCTGAACTCTTTTTATAGAATTAGGAAGACTGATTATACATGGACTGAATGGGAAAGGCAGCTCACGTCTTCAGATTTAAATGCTGCTTGGTATAATGTAAATCTCAATAGTAATATAAACCAATATTCAGTCAACCCATTGAAATATTCTGTCAGACAAAATATTTTATATTTGAGAGGATCATTTGAAATAGTTTCGGCTAGTGAAACAGAAATTGCACGTTTAACGTATAAACCTTCCTCTTTAAGCGTTTTCACTTGTGCGACGGTTGGTTCATACGGATTTGCAAGGATGTCTTTATCTAAAGAGGGTAGTCTAAAATTTGATGGATTAATTGCAAACGATCCTTCAAAGGTAACCCGTATTGAAATTAACGAGGAAATTCCACTATGGTAGTCATCATATGATGAAACTACTAAAGTTTTTTTGTGTTGTTAATATGGATCTCGGCAGACGACTATCAAGATATAACTGGAGAAATATACGAAGCCTAATGGCTTTATTTTTTTGCCGGAAAGAAGGTGATTCCAATGGAAGTAGATGTCATTCAAAACTTAATGACACAAGGCCCATTTGCTGTTCTCTTTTGCTGGATTCTGTTTTATGTTCTCAACACAACAAAAGAACGAGAAAACAAACTCAATGCACAAATCGAGGCGCAAAATGATGTGTTAGCAAAGTTTAGTGAGAAGTATGATGTCGTGATCGACAAGCTCGACAAAATTGAACGGAATTTAAAATAGGAGGTAAATATCATGAAAACATTCGACAAAGGCACTGTGATTCGCACAGTGCTTCTTTTTATTGCTTTGATCAATCAAACGCTTGTCATGTTTGGACAGACAGTGCTGCCGATTAGTGAGGAGCAAGTACAAACCGCTGGTGAGGCACTTTATGTGGCAGGTTCTACGATTTTTACTATGGTCACAGCGGTAATAGCTTGGTTTAAAAACAATTATGTGACCTACAAAGGTCAATTACAAAAAGATGCTCTGAAACAAAGAGGGCTAACAAAATAATACTTGAAGGAGAAACAACATGGTGAAAATCATTCAAGCATTCATCCCAAAACAACATCGCAACAGACCAGGAAACACGATGAAGCCGCTCTATATTACGGTGCATAATACGTCAAACAGTGCAAAAGGTGCCAATGCGGCCAGTCATGCAGCGTTTGTTGCACGTTCGAGTACCGGGGTCAGCTGGCATTACACCGTTGATGATCAGGTGATTTATCAGCATTTACCGTTAAACGAAAACGGCTGGCACGCAGGGGATGGCAGAGGCACTGGCAATATGAAGTCAATTGGAATTGAAATTTGTGAAAATGCAGACGGTAACTTTGAACAAGCAGTCGAAAATGCCCAATGGCTCATTCGCAAGCTGATAGGAGATTTCGGAATTCCTTTATCAAATGTAGTGCCTCATAAACATTGGAGCGGGAAAGAGTGCCCAAGGAAACTTCTCGGACGGTGGGATCAGTTTAAAGCTGGCATAGCCACAGCGCATACCGGCAGCAAAAGTACAAGAAAACCAGTTCAAGCAGAAAGCTTGAGCCACAAAACACCCGTTTCCAAACAGAAATCGTCAAATCTGCCATCTGGCATTTTAAAAGTCACCAAGCCCTTAACAAAAGGCCCTAAAGTCACAGCCGTGCAAAAAGCCTTATCTTCCCTTTATTTTTACCCAGACAAAGGGGCAAAAAACAATGGGATTGACGGCTATTATGGACCGAAAACGGCGAATGCGGTCAAGCGGTTCCAGCTCATGAATGGCTTAACAGCAGACGGAATTTACGGACCGAAGACAAAAAACAAAATCGAACAATTACAGAAGAAATAATGATCTATAAAAAGAGCTATCAGCAAGTGAGGAAATGCTTCCTTGCTGATAGCTAACAAAAAATGACATCATGTGTGATATAATCAACAAAATCACTATCATGAGAGGAGAGAAAAATGAAAAAAGAACTGTTCCAGATCATCATGCTTTCAGTGCTGCTCATCTATTTCATTTATCACGGAATGACGAGCGATTTCCCTGTGTCCTACACAATCATTCTCATCCTAACTTATCTTTCTGTGATTACATACCGCATCATAAAGTTATTAAGAAAAAACAAAGAACAAACAGAACTGTAAGAGATATGTACATAAAAAAACCATCCTTGATTTCTCAAGAATGGTTTTTCGTATGGAGCATAGCGGGATCGAACCGCTGACCTCTACGCTGCCAGCGTAGCGCTCTCCCAGCTGAGCTAATGCCCCGAGGTATGACGACATAATTTATTATAATCAATCCTCCTGTGAAATTCAAGCTGTAAAACGTAAACACATCGTCTATTTTTCTTTCTGTTCAATCGGAATATAGTCAAAAATTTCACCAGAATGAACAGAATGGGCTAGTCGTCTCAGCCAGTCATAATAGGCTTTTGAGCTTTCAAGCTGCTCAATTAGCTGCTGCGCTTCCTCTCTTACATGCTCCTCCAGCTGATCATCATGCGCTACCTCTTGAAGCCGCTCTTGTGCTTCTTCAATTGCCGCTAAATTGACCTCGACCTCACGTTCCCATTTTTGCGGAAAGAAGTTCGTGAAAAACTTAAAAAAGTCTTTTTCCGCAACAAAGCTGTGTTTTCTTCGGCCCCGGTGAAACGTCTTTTTGACAATATTCATGTCTTGCAGCTTTTTCACACCCGTACTCATACTCGGCTTACTCATTTGCAGCTCTTCACGCATTTCATCCAGTGTCATTTCCTCATTTAAATACATCGTCCCATATAGAATACCTGCACTTCGTGTAATGCCATAGAGATCCATCGTTTCAGCTATGGAATCAATGACTAGATCTTTAGCAGCTAAAATACGATCTTCTGCTTGCGGCTGTTCCTGCTTTTTCATCTTGTCCCTGCTTTCTATTAAGAGAATTCAATCCGTTCAAAAAAATCTTTATGGACTATATGTTAACGGAAGAATACAAAATGTCAAAATAAATGAAGCATATCTCCCTTTGACAGAAAAATTTGAACATGTTAAGTTAATTATGTTCAAAACGTTAAATTTTTATTTAACAAACTTACCGAAAAGAATCAGAGGAGGTTCCTTCTATGAGTCAAACACTATTTATAGACGGACAATGGGTTGGCGCTAAAAGTACCGACACACGGGATATCATCAATCCGTTCAATCAAGAAGTGATCGCGACAGTCAGCGAAGGATCTAGAAATGACGCGCAGCTAGCCATTAAAGCAGCAAGAAAAGCCTTTGATCAAGGGGACTGGGCAAACATGCCTGGACTTGAAAGAGGAAATATTGTGTTTAAGATAGCTGAATTGATTAGACGTGATCTTGATGAACTAGCCAAATTGGAATCGCTTGATACAGGCAAAACATTAGAGGAAAGCAAAGCAGATATGGACGATATTGCGAACGTGTTCCAATATTACGCAGGTCTGGCTGATAAAGATGGCGGGGAAATCATTGCATCACCAATTCCAAACTCGAAAAGTGAATTAGTCAGAGAGCCTGTCGGTGTATGCGGACAAATCACTCCTTGGAACTATCCATTGCTTCAAGCAAGCTGGAAAATCGCTCCTGCTCTTGCGGCGGGAAATACAATCGTTCTAAAGCCAAGTGAAATCACACCACTCACCACAATAAAAGTATTTAAACTCATGGAAGAAGCGGGCGTTCCAGCAGGTGTTGCAAACCTAGTGCTTGGACCTGGGGCAACGGTTGGAGATGAGCTTGCTGTGAATGATCAAGTAGATCTGATTTCATTTACAGGCGGTATTGAAACAGGTAAGAAAATTATGCAGGGAGCCAGCGGGAATGTGAAAAAAATAGCCCTTGAGCTTGGCGGAAAGAATCCGAATATTGTGTTTCAAGATGCTGATTTAGACGTAGCGGTTGACCAGGCGATGAATGCTGTGTTTTTCCATGCAGGGCAAGTGTGTTCAGCAGGTTCACGTTTGCTGGTGGAAGAATCTATTCATGATGAATTTTTAGAAGAACTGGTGAAGCGTACGAAAAAAATCAAGCTAGGCAACGGCTTTGATGAAGACACCCAGAGCGGGCCGCTTATCTCAGCTGAGCATCGAGAAAAAGTAGAAAAATACGTCAGCATCGGTTTAGAAGAAGGCGCTAAGTTAGAGACAGGCGGAAAAAGACCTGACGCAGAGGAGCTGCAAAATGGGTTCTTCTACTTGCCGACCATTTTCTCAGGCTGCACGTCAGATATGCGGATTGTACAGGAAGAAGTCTTTGGACCCGTCCTGACAGTCGAATCCTTCCGTACAGAGGAAGAAGTCATCAAGCTCGCAAATGATACGATTTATGGTTTAGCAGGAGCTGTGTGGTCTTCTGATATCAGCAAGGCCGAAAGAGTGGCTCGACAATTAAGATTGGGCACGGTTTGGATCAATGACTTCCATCCTTATTTCGCTCAAGCGCCTTGGGGTGGCTACAAGCAATCAGGCATTGGGCGCGAATTAGGACGCACGGGACTTGAAGAATATACCGAGCTGAAGCATTTATATCGAAATACAAAACCTGAAGCAGTTCATTGGTTTAAATAAAAATTACGCATTTGGAGGAGATTCTATATGACACTAAATATGAAAATTGAAAGCATGCAGAAATTCCATACATTTGAAATTCCAACTGTCATCAAACATGGCATTGGTGCAGTGAAACATGTTGGGGAAGAAGTGAAGGCATACGGCGTTTCAAAGGTATTGCTTGTAACAGACCCTGGTATTTATCACGCCGGCGTGGTGGACCCAGTAATTGCTTCATTAAAAGAAGCGCAAATCGATGTCGTTCTATTTGATAAAGTAGAGCCAAATCCGCCAGTCCGTCTAGTGAACGAAGGATCTGCTTTATATGAGAAAGAAGGTTGTAATGGATTAGTCGCAGTAGGCGGCGGTAGTTCAATGGATACAGCAAAGGCAATCGGAGTAGAGGCAACTCATGAAGGCTCAGTCCTTGATTACGAAGCGGCAGAGGGGAAAAAACCGCTTGAAAATAGAATACCTCCTTTAACCACTATTCCGACAACAGCTGGTACAGGTTCAGAGGTAACGCAGTGGGCGGTCATTACTGATGAAGAAAGAGAATTCAAATTCAATACAGGTGGTCCTCTCATTGCAGCTCATCTTACAGTGATTGACCCAGAGCTTCATGTATCCATGCCGCCTCATGTGACAGCAATGACTGGAATCGACGCACTTGCTCACGCTATTGAATGCTATACGATGAAATTTGCTCAGCCTATTACAGATGCGGTAGCGCTCATGGCGATTGAATATGCTGCTCATTATATTCGCCGTGCCTTTGCCGATGGCGAGGACTTAGAAGCAAGATATGGAATGGCACAAGCTGCGATGCTTGCCGGGCTTTCTTATGGAAGCGAATCAGCAGGAGCTGCACATGCGATGAGTCAAACACTCGGAGGCATTATTCCTGTAGCGCACGGTCAGTGTGTTGCAGCGATGATGGGACCAGTGATGGAGTATAACTGGAAAGGGTATCCGGAAAAATTCGCTCGAATTGCGCAAGCGTTTGGTATTGATACAAGCAGAATGTCAACAGAGGAAGCAGCCAAAGCAGCTGTGAATTGGATGTATGATTTAGTAGAAGATTTAGAAGTTCCTTCATTAGAAGAACAAGGTGTATCAAAAGATATGATTGATCGTTTATCTAAAGAAGCGATGAAAGATCCGCAAACAGTTGGAAACCCAAGAGATTTAAACGAAAAAGCGTACAACTGGATTTATGCTCGCTGCTTTGAGTTAACACCTAAAACGGTATAATAATGAAAAAAGGCTCCCATAAGGGAGTCTTTTTTATGTCTATAGTTGCTCTTTAATTTCTTTGATTTGATGAATATGGCGTTTTTCGTGTGCGCCGATAAAATCAAGATATTGCTTGAGGGATAGCTCTTCAAACACAGGGTGTGCAATGACGCGTTTGAAATCTTCCTCAGTAAATGTTGATAAAATTTGATTGAGCTTCTCACGTGCTGTATCGAGCTCATCCTTTAAATGTGTAGGTGTTACATGCTTGCGCTCAGGCGCAACGATACTAGGCGCAGTGGCTTTTTTTGAACGATTCTCTGCCATTTCCACTGGTTTTGGTTCATATTCTTTGATCGGTGCTTTTTTCCCCTCAGCAGCTAGATGTTTGGCTGCAACTAGGTCCATTTTCTTTAAATGATCTGTTACTTCTTGAATACTCCAAGTATCATCAGATAATTTTTGATTCAATTGTTCTTCACTCAAACCTTGCAGCTCGTGCCACAATTGTTGTCTTGCATCATGTAATAAACTCATTTTCTTCATCACCTCAAGATCAAATTTTAACATAATGGTACATGACAATCATTCTTGAACTATCCGAAAATCCCTTTGAAGAATTGTGATGAAATATGAAACCTTTACAAAAGTGGTTCGTATTACCTGTTAGAAGGAATACATTGGAGGTGAGTGTGGTCTAAATGAAACAAAAGCTGTTCATTTCATGAAGAAAGGGTGAGGAAGATGGATGTGTTCGGGCTGCCTCTTCAGACGCTGTATTTATACATATTAATGATATCAGGAATCCTGACACTTGTTTTCGTCTTTTTCGGCGATGTATTTGATGGATTGTTTGAAGCGATCCCTGTTCCATTCCTTCAACCAACATTGATCCTCGCATTTCTTACCTTTTTCTCGGCTGGAGGGTTTATCTCTGAAAAAACAGCAATTGTAGGAAGTGGACTTGGCGCAGTATTATCTGCCATCCTCGCAGTGATCCTTGTGACTTGTTTGAATGTATTTGTACTAGTCCCGCTTTCCTCTGCTGAAGAATCTCTCTCTTATACGGAGGCCGATTTAAAAGGAAGAACTGGGGAGATCATTGTATCTGTTCCAAAAGACGGGTTTGGAGAAGTGCTGTTAATCAGTAATAGCGGGAAAATCTCAAAGCCAGCTGTCAGCTTCGACCAAGAGGAGATTCCATATGGAACCCGTGTGCTAGTTGTCGAAGTGAATAAAGGCGTCTTATCTGTTATACCAAATGAAGAAATCTAGGAGGGAATGCTATGCCAGGAACAACTATTTTAGTTATCATTGGAATTGTGCTTGTGATTCTTATTGCACTTATTGGTGTATTTGTTTCTAAATACCGGACAGCAGGTCCAGATGAAGCGTTAATCGTCACAGGAAGTTACCTAGGAAGTAAAAATGTCCACGTGGATGAAGGTGGAAACAAGATTAAGATTGTGAGAGGCGGCGGTACCTTTGTACTTCCAGTCTTTCAACAAGCAGAGCCGCTCAGCTTACTATCTAGCAAGCTAGATGTTTCAACGCCTGAAGTTTATACCGAACAAGGTGTACCAGTCATGGCGGATGGAACAGCCATCATTAAAATTGGCGGATCGATTGAAGAAATCGCGACTGCTGCAGAGCAATTTTTAGGGAAAACAAAAGAAGACCGCGAAAACGAAGCGAGAGAAGTATTAGAAGGCCACCTTCGTTCAATCTTAGGATCAATGACAGTTGAAGAGATTTATAAAAACAGAGAGAAATTTTCTCAAGAAGTACAACGTGTCGCTTCTCAAGATTTAGCGAAAATGGGTCTTGTCATTGTATCATTTACGATTAAAGATGTTCGTGATAAAAATGGCTATTTAGAATCGCTAGGTAAACCAAGAATTGCCCAAGTAAAACGTGATGCTGATATTGCAACAGCTGAAGCAGATAAAGAAACACGTATCAAACGTGCCGAAGCAGACAAAGATGCGAAGAAATCTGAGCTTGAGCGTGCTACTGAAATCGCTGAAGCAGAAAAGATTAATGAGCTGAAAAGAGCAGAATTCAGACGTGAACAGGATACGGCGAAAGCAAGTGCTGACCAAGCGTACGATCTAGAAACAGCTCGTAACCGCCAGCACGTAACTGAACAAGAAATGCAAGTCAAAATCATCGAACGTCAGAAACAAATTGAATTAGAAGAAAAAGAGATTCAGCGTCGTGAACGTCAATACGATTCTGAAGTGAAAAAGAAAGCAGATGCGGACCGTTATGCTGTTGAGCAGTCAGCTGCGGCGGAAAAAGCGAAACGTCTTGCTGAAGCAGATGCGAAGAAATACAGCATTGAAGCAATGGCCAAAGCAGAAGCTGAGAAAGTCCGTATTGATGGGCTTGCCAAAGCAGAAGCTGATCGTGCAAAAGGGGAAACAGAAGCAGAAGTCATTAGACTGAAAGGACTTGCGGAAGCGGAAGCAAAAGAGAAAATTGCGGAAGCATTCGAACAGTATGGTCAGGCAGCGATTCTTGATATGATTGTGAAAATGTTACCTGAATATGCGAAGCAAGTATCTGCACCACTTTCTAACATTGATAAAATTACTGTTGTGGATACGGGCGGTAACGGCGAAGGCAGCGGTGCCAATAAAGTGACCGGCTATGCGACAAACCTTATGTCCAGTCTTCAAGAAAGTCTAAAAGCTTCCTCTGGGATTGATGTCAAAGAAATTATTGAGAATTTCTCTGGCAAAGGCAATGTGAAACAAAGCATCCAAGAACTGACCAATGAAATCAAACAGCCAAGAAAAAAAGAAATCGCTGATCGTCAAATAGAAGAATAAAATCAAAAGACACCTTCTGATAGAAGGTGTCTATTTTATTTGGGGCACATGCCGTTGTCTTTTGATAGATGAAGAAAGATTCACAAGAATGCCTGCTGATATCATCATGAACACCAATGAAGACCCGCCGTAGCTAATAAAGGGAAGAGGTATGCCTGTAATGGGGAGAAGCCCGAAGACAGCTCCTAGATTAAAGACTGCTTGGATCATGATTTGAAAAGTAAGCCCGATTGTTAATAGCTTTCCAAATGGATCTTGTAAAGCTTGTACGATTCGAACAGCGCGATACATGATGAGAATGTAGGCACCCATCACAAACAACAGCCCCATGATTCCTAGCTCTTCACTGATGATGGCCATAATAAAATCTGTATGGGCTTCAGGAAGAAACCCTAGTTTTTGAATGCTTCCGCCTAAACCATTCCCGGTCAATCCTCCTGAATCCATGGCGAGATAGGAATGGATCAGCTGATAACCATCTCCATCCTCATACAGGAAAGGATCACGAAAAGAAGTGAGCCGCTTTAAACGATAAGGAGCTGTCACAGCAAAAAAAGTGATTCCTGCCGCAGCCGTCGAACCTAATAGAACGAGATGGCGTGTTTTAAGCCCAGCGCACAATAACACGATACCGCAGCTCAATAAAATAGAAACTGCCGTGCCTAAATCAGGCTGTTTTAAAATCAATAAAAAAGCTAGACTTAAAAGAATAAGTGGAGGCAGTACTCCTTTTTTAAATGATGTGATGTAAGCTTGTTTCCTTGCATATATATAGGCGAAGTAGATGATCATCACTAATTTCACAGCCTCAGAGGGCTGGATGATCAGAGAACCAAATTGAATCCACCGCTGTGAATTGTTTTTGACAACTCCGATTCCTGGAAGCAGGACAAGGAAGAGACATAACAATGACAGCATAACAAGCCACCGAATCCATTTACGGTAAGCTTGATATGGAACCAGGGCCGCCGCGATGAAAAAGAAGAACCCAATCAAAAGCCATTGCCATTGTTTCATGAAGAAGTAGCTGCCCTGTCCATATTTTATTTCGCCCAAAGGATAACTCGCACTGTACACCATAAGTAATCCAAATAAACAAAGACAAACAATCGTCCCAGCAAGCATGAGGTCGATTTTTTTTAGGTGAGAAAAAATCAATGACATCACCTTCAATCCCAGCTTCGTCCAAACATGTAGGATGAGGACCTCAGATTGACACTAAACACAAGGCCAACGGCCATCATATTGGTTAAAAGCGCACTGCCCCCATAGCTGATAAATGGAAGGGCAAGACCAGTCACGGGCATTAGGCCTACTGTCATCCCGACGTTTTGGAAGACTTGAAAGACGATCAGCCCAACCACGCCAGCACATATATAAAGCCCATAAAGGGTATTCGCATGCATAGCCACATGTATTATTCGATAGACCATCATAAGATATAAACAGATCAATAGCGAGGCACCGATAAAACCAAACTCTTCACCAATAACTGCAAATATAAAATCTGTATGGGCTTCAGGGATATTTCCCCCTTGTACTTGATTTCCTTTTGTATACCCGCTGCCTGATAATTGTCCTGACCCAATGCCAAGCATCGCTTGTTTCAGTTGATATCCATATGTCGAATCAAATTCATCAGGAGAGAGCCATCCATAAATGCGATCAAGCTGATGAGGTTTAATCACTTTTGTAAAGTGCTCAAAATGTTCGTTGTGCAAGTAAGTCAAAAATGCAAGAAGCGCGAGAAAAGAAGCGATGAATGCAGCAATCATCTTACTTGAAATTCCTGACACAAGCATCAGTGTAAAAGCAATCGACAAGATCACAAGTGCCGTCCCTAAATCTGGTTGAATTAAAATCAGGAAAAAAGGAACAGCGGTCCAGCATACGATTTTTATTGTGGGAACCATGCTTTCTTTAAATGTAAAACGCTGATGTTTGTATCGATTTAAAATAGCCGCTAACAGAAGAATGACAAAAATTTTCATAAATTCTGATGGCTGTACTTTCATGGGCCCCAAACTGATCCATCTCTGGGAGCCATTTTGATTCGTTCCAAAAAAATGTACGAGAATGATCAGGAAGAGACCACCTGCAAATAATCGAAAAGATAAACGCTCAAGCAGTTCATAATCAAAGTAAGCAACTGCCGCCATGAGGCCAAAACCGACGATATACCAGAAAACTTGTCTTTTGACGAAATAAAACATATCTTGCGTTTCATACTGTCCCGATCCGCTATACACAGCCAGCAGGCTGATCACAAAGAAGCAAATGACAGTGAATAATAGGACTAAGTCAATGCTGTTCTGTTTTTTCATGTCTCTGCCACCTGCTATGACCTATTTGTCAGCTGGTTTAATACGACCTGCACCGCAGCAGCGTCATCAATATAGCCGATCGGAAAAATATAATCTGGTATTAAATCAACGGGCATAATGAAGTAAAGTAATGCGCCTCCCATCAACATCAATTCGCGAGAAGTACCCCGTCCGCTCATGAATGAGCTGTACATGCTTTTCAATTGATCAAGAAATGGCCCAACGCCGTTTATCGTGTCCATCTTTTTTTCAAACTTTGCTGAGATTGTTTCTTTTCCATCGTCTGATTGACTATAGGTCTCATATTCATTTAACTTCTGTTTCAATTCATTCTCGCTGAACGTCCCGTCATAGACATTATGATCTTTCAGCGTTCGCTCAATCTCTTCTACTGCTTGAATGAACGTATCACCGTGAACTTTCTCGTTTTTAATTGAAAACCCAGCCGTGACCAATAGATGATCTAAAGAAATGTGTAGAGCATCTGAAAGCCGTTGTAAATGGTTCAAAGTTGGTTTTCTTTTTCCATTCATGATTCTAGAAAGTGTGGCTTTATCAATTTCTGTTTGCGTACTAAGTTCTCTTAATGAAAGAGAACGTATTTGCAGTTGTTCTTTTAAGAACTGCCGAAGCTCAGTTGTTTTAAATTCCATCTCTTTCTTCACCCTTTTTATAAAGTTCAACTCTTCAATAGAAGAAGTCGTACCCAATATATAGGGGTGTTGACAAAATGTCAACGGATATCCATTAAAGATTGAATTTTATAAAATAGAAACTTATTATATGAAACATAGAGTAGAAAATGGTTAGAAGGGGTGTGCAGATGAAGGTTAGACATGCAGTACATAACGATATTCCTAAAATCGCGCAAATTCATGTGGAGAGCTGGCAAACGACTTATCACGGCATCATTTCACAAGAGTATTTAGAGGCTTTAAATGTAGAGGAGCGGGAAGAGAGCTGGAGAAGCAGATCACTTGAAGGCACATTTGTCGCAGAGGATACTGACGGAGTATTTGGTTTTGCTTCCTTCGGAAAACAGCGTGATGAGAGATATCCAATATATGATGGTGAGCTTTATGCCATCTATTTGTTGCAGAAAAAGCAGAAATCAGGAGCGGGTATGGCTTTGATTGCAAAAGGCGTGGATTATTTAATAGAGAAAGGCTTTCAGAATATGCTGCTCTGGGTATTTGAGCAAAATTCAGCGAAGCAATTTTATCAAAAGCTTCAACCTAGTTTTGCCGTCACCAGCCAGTTCGAGCTGGCTGGTGAGAAACATGAGGAAATAGGGTATGGATGGGAGCTGTCTGTACTAAGTGCTCATGTTCAACAGATTATATCGTCAGCTTCCAGTAATAATGAGAGAAAAAAGTAAAAAGTGTGGCGAGCAAAATATAAGATATAAAAGGAGAAGCCTCTACTTTTCCTTTCACACCTGCTATTTTTAGTGCCTCATAGAAACTTGCCAAAAAGTAGGCGAGACTGAGAATGTAACAGCACAGCATAATGGAGTAAGGATTCATTGTCGTACCTCCAGCATGAAATCTTCTACTATTAATAGATTCAATAGAGCTTCAAATTATGCATATAAAAATAACCCGCTGAAGCAGCCGGGTTATTTTTGTCGAGGAAAAACCAAACGAGACGCACTAGGGATGAGTAAACAAAGAACAATACTACAAATGATGAATGAAGGAACCATATATGTGCTGTTATAAACTAATGAATACACCCATCCCGGCGTTCCTTTTGGTGCATAATGAGAAAAGAAAACAACGCCTGAAATAAAGAACGTCAGCAGTCTGAAGAAACTGGCGACAAATACAGCTAGGATAATATAGAAGAATTGTTTCTTTCGCTTTTTATCCTGAATGGCTTTTTTGATTGATACTGAGAATAGCCCGCTTAAACAAATCACAACAGATGCGACAAAGTAATCGAGAAATCCTTGTACAGGTGTTGCGATAATAGGATTGTTCATCAGCTGCAGTCCTGCGATTAACACACCGATGATAAATCCAGCAGACACGCCCCATCTAATGGACATGAGAATGACAGGAATCATGATCAGTGCAATTGACCCGCCGTTCGGCATTCTTAAAAAGAGACCCGATAAATAATCTAAAACAAGTGCAAGAGAAGTCATGATGGCGATCTCCATCAGTCGTACTAATTGATTTGATTGCTGCATAAAAAAATCCCCTTTTCACGAATTGTGCAAGGAGAGACCATGTCAGGATGAGTATGTGATTCATAGAAAAACATATCGGCTTGAATACAATGCATGTATGCAAGTGATTCCACATTCCTACTTCAGTATTAACTGACAGGTTCAAAGGGTCAGAACAACGAATTGTTCACTCTCAGCACAAAGCTCCCCCTGCGGTTATTTAGTTTCAATCTATTATAAATATACTAAAGACCTACAGGATCAACAATAGTGAATTACGGAGTTAAGCCCTTTTTGTATGAATATATAGGAAGAGATCAGGAAAAATAAATTATTTAGAAAAAATACTTGTTTCTTCTTTTAAAAGGTGTTATATTTGTATTCGCCGCTGAAACAGCGCGGTTGAGAAATAACATTCAAGAAAAAAGTTGTTGACTTCATCTTGATAGAATGTTATATTAATAAAGTCGCCTCTGAGAGACGGCGAAGA